>NZ_JBNPVY010000001.1:0-267025 GCF_050434105.1 Paraburkholderia sp. 40
TCAAACTCAGCGCGGGTTTCCGGCGTTGTGACCGCTTCCATCATTGGTGTGTCGATAATGCCCGGAAAAACCGCATTGACCCGGATGCCATATTTGGCCAGATCCAAAGCGGCATGACGGCTCATGCCGCGAATGGCCCATTTCGTAGCGCCGTAGTCGAAAATGCTGGGCATGCCTCGCAAGGCAGCCGTCGAGCTGATGTTGATGATCGATCCGGAACGGGCGCTTCGCATTGCGGGCAGTACCGTCTTCATTCCAAGGAACGTGCCAAGCATGTTGATCCGGATCAGCTTCTCGAAGTGCTCGTACTCCGTTTCTTCTATTGGCAAATGATTGTCGTTAAGGGCGGCATTGTTAACGAGCACGTCGATTTTTTCGAAGGCGTTCAACGCGCCAGCGACTACTTCTTGCCACTGATCAGCTTGGGATATATCCAGTTTTTTGAAGATGACACCCTTGCCACCAATCGATGCGGCCACTTCAGCGCCCGCAGGATTCACATCCGCAAGAACCACCCGCGCACCTTCCGCGGCGAACATTCGCGCCTCGGCCGCACCCTGCCCCGACGCCGCTCCAGTGATAATCGCGACCTTGCCATCCAGTAATCCCATTTCATCGTCTCCGATTAAGTATTTTTTGCATCCCAGCCGCGCGGCTCACGCGCGAACCCTGCTCAGAAACTGCATCTAGACCGATTGCGCCAGCGCATCGTTGACGCGCGTAGCGGCCGTCCACTTGATGACTTGTTCGAGCCCGTGGCGGCACAAGATCTCGCTCTCGTTAAAAACGACGAACGGTTTGGCACCAGACTCCATGCCCACTTGTGTGCTCTCAATGTTCCCAAGGTCCTCGAGCATGGTATCGGCCATGTGGGAGGTGAAATACTCGAGCTGAAGACGCTCGCGCACGGTCGTCGGCTTTCGCTTGTAGAAACGCGCTTCCCAGACGGTCGTATTCGACGATGTCGGCCAGAACTCGTGCGTCCAGAACAAGTTCGCCGAAATTTGCAGATGCCAGTTGGGGAAGAACCAATTGATGTCACTCGACCAGTTCTCGTTTTTCGTCGGATTCACGCCCTTGTGCTCGACAATCGCATTGATCTGCCCGTCCTCGCGAGTGCCCGTGATGGTCTGATCTGCCGCGAAGAGCCATCGGCTGACTTTCGATTTATCCGACGGTTGATAGGTCGGGTTGAGCCACAGCGAGAGGGAGCGATGCGCGCCGTACAGATTGGCGCTGATCGGCCGGCAGAATGGATTGCCTTTCCCCGTGTAAATCGGCGCCAACGTCCGGGGGTGAATCGAGGCAACATGGTAGGCCTCGCTGAAGTTATCCGCTACGGCTTTCCAGTTCGCCTTGAACTCGCCGCGCATGACGATTGGGTGGTCCGGATTCGGGTAATCGATGTTGGCCATCGCGTCTGCCATTGGCCCCAGGAACTCCACGAGGCTGACTTCCGGCGCTGGCGCCATATTGATGAAAATCCATCCATCCCAGACGTCCAGAGTGACGGGCGTCAACCCGCATTTCTTCTTGTCGAGATTGAAGAATCCCGATTCATCCGGCACGTTCGCCAATTCGCCCGCATTGTCGTATGCCCAGCTGTGGTAACGGCAGACGAAACGTTTCGCGTTGCCGCACGAACGATGCTCGACCACGTTGGCACGGTGAGCGCAGACATTGTGAAACGCCCGAATGTTCCCGTCCTCCGATCGAGCGACGATCACCGATGCCTTGAAGAGGGCGAGCTCCTTGACGAAGAAATCGCCGGGTTTCGGAATTCGCTCCACGCGTCCTATCATTAGCCACGCTCGGCGGAAAATCCGCTCACGCTCGAGTTCAAATTGCGCAGGATCGGTATACAGCGAGGTCGGCATTGGGCCGGTAGATAGACCGACTGACTCGGTCAAGCTGGATTGGAAATCGATGGGGTTATTCATGCCAACTCCTTCAATGCGTGAAAATCGGAAGCAATCGTGGCCGAGCCAGCTGTGTGTTCAGCCATGTGGCTGAAAACCCGTGAGTATCTGAAGAGCGTGTTTCGGCGGTGCGTGCCGGACAGCCGGCGACTGATGGATCTCCACCGAAACACCTGCATGGCACATCGCGAGCAGCAGGCGAAACAGATTGACCGCTGGCTCGGGCATGTCGTCCAACGGGAAACGCTCGAGGTACACAGTCGCCTCTTCGGCGCGCGCAAACATAGCCTCGTAGAATCGCAGGACCTCGGGATAAGGCGTTGTCGAGCGGCAAATCCACCGCTCGTGCGACGTCGGCGTACTCCAGCGATCGAGAAACTGATCGAGATCCTCGAAACCTTCCGGCAGACGGCGGGAATCGGGCGTCGTGTCGTGAGTCATGGTGCTCCTCCAGATTAGGGCAATGTCGACGGTCTGTTTTCGGATAATCAGACGCGCCGCTGAATTTTTTTATGCAGTTACTGATCTACTAGATATTGTCGAACTGCGATACGTTTTTGCCGTTTGCAGATTACATAAGTAGCACCAGTCGATGTCAACGCGAGTCTGTCGCGCGTTCCGTACTTCGGGATTCCTAGCTTTCTACGGCGATTCCGGCGGCGCCATGCCTGCCGGCGACCTTGTGGCCGCGACGAGTCTATGCTCGCGCCAGCAACGGAGCCTCTCGGCTGCTCCCTGGTACTGTTTTAATGCAAATGGATCAGCCCGGCCGCGGCCCCTCCAAACACGGCCACACCGATCCATGTCCAGAGAGCGGTTGTGCCCCGGGACGAGCCGTCAGCGACACGCTCTCGCGCCCGCCCCTGCGCTTCCAACCGCACTTCAGTCCTGGCGGTTCTGATTTCGGCGTCCTGTCGCTGCATTTGCGCTTCAAAGCGTCGGAAGAAATCATTGACCATGGATCGGGCCACACCGTCAATGAGCCGGCGGCCCGCCTGTGTGATCTTGCCGCCCACCTGCGCTTGCGCGGCATAGGTCAGCTCGCAACCCGCGCCTTGCGGCGCCAGGCTCACCCGTGCATCGCCCTTGCCGAAGCCAGCCTGTCCGCCCTGCCCCTCGAACCTGATCGTGTAACTATGCGGAGGGTCCATATCGGTCAGCGTGATGCTTCCCTTGAGCCTCGCCGCGACAGCGCCGATCCTTACCGTCAACCCGATCTGATATCGGTTCTCGTCGATCGGCTCTACCTTGTCGCAGCCGGGAATGCAGGCCTCGAGCACGAGTGGGTCGTTAAGTGCTCTCCAGGCATGCTCCCGTGTCACGGTGAACGCGCGGTTTCCTTTTATTTCCATGATTTTCGAGGATTTTCAGGCCAGTGCCTGCGCAGCGGCACGCTGGGTCAGGAAGCGGGTCCGGTTGGCCCAGTGAGCGACTGTCGTCCGCCGGTCACTGCGTCCCGCACACACCCGCGTAATCGCTTGAACTCTATATGGGCCTCGGAGGTCGTCCGACCTCGGGGGAGCGTTGACCGCCCGCGAGGCCGCCTTCAGTGCGCGTCCCGGGGGCGGCGGGTATTGCCCGCGCTCAAGGCCTCTGGATGAGCGGCGATCCCGAGCAAGTAGCAGACCTCAGTTTCGCGCCTGGTGCGTAGGAAGCATTCGCGGGCAGCGCCGGAATTCACTTCACGTGTCAGAGATCGAGGACCAGTCGCGCTGTCTTCGAACGCGAGCAACAAGGCGTAAATTGATCATTTACCGCTTGCTCGTCGGGCGTGAAGAAAACATCTCTATGGTCAGGCACGCCCTCGAGTACACGTGTCACGCACGTGCCACAGACGCCGTGTTCGCATGAAGTCTGTATTTCGACACCGACCTCTGCGAGCGCCTGCACCACGCTCTGGTCCTTTTCAACCGGGACGACGCGGCCCGAACTCGCGAGTTGCACTTCGAAACGTCCGTCGCTTTCCAACGGTATAAGGTCGGCTGAGAAGAACTCATAGTGCAGATGTGCCTCTGCCCAGCCCGCACCGCGGGCAGCGCTCAATATGGCGTCCATGAAACCCCTTGGGCCGCATACGTAGAGATGCGTGTCTGCCTCGGGGTGTGCGAGCGCTGCCGCAATGTCGTATCTTTGATCTGCCGCGCCATCGTCGAAATGAAACAGCACGTTGCTCGCATATCGTGAACCGCGAATGCGATCAAAAAATGCCGTGCGCTCGCGTGAGCGCGTGCAGTAGTGCATCTCGAACGGTGCCCCCGTTAGCGAAAGGCGCTCCGCCATGCATAGGATAGGTGTGACGCCAATACCACCGGCCAACAATAGGCTGCGCTTTGCCGCGTGTGCGAGCTGGAAGTGGTTCCTCGGCGCACTGATTGTCAGGATATCTCCCAACTGCACACGATCATGCATGCCAGCCGAGCCACCGCGCGTCTTGGGGTCTCGCAGCACCGAGATCAAATAGCGGTGACTCTCCGACGAGTCGTTGCATAGCGAATACTGCCGGGTCATTCCTCCTGGCGTGCAGACATCGATATGCGAACCTGCGGAGAATGCCGGTAACGGTTTGCCGTCCAGCGCGACCAACTCGAAACTGCAGATGTCGACGGCCTCCACGGCTTTGGCAGCAACACGAACTTTCATGCCATCCATTACATTCATCATGTCATCCATTACATTCATCATGCCAAGGCCGGTCGGTCAAGCAAGCGCTTCTGGCACGGTTGCAGCGCTCGTCCACTTGACGATCTGGTCAGTCCAACCACCTTCCCGATCAATTCCCGATCGCTTGACACCAAGCGCCGGCGAATTCCTCATCACCGAATTTCCGTTGATAGCGATCGTCCGAGTGGCTCGCGCCACGCCAAATTAACGGCTCACATCGGTCGTATAAATTCCACCTGACAACAAGCCCCACTCCCTGTCGTTAGCGATGACAATGGCTTCCTTTCCCGCATCGAACGGACTGATGCATACACGGGGCCAATACATGCATTCGCCGGAAAAAAAAGGGCTCACCGCGGGCTTGGCCAGACGTTCGACTTGCCTGATCCCGCGTTTCTCGATGTTTTTCTGCTCATGAAAAACATGACCTTGAAAGGCACGGAATCTCGGCATAATCGATATCGCGATATCGGTAGAGAACCGGATGATGAGAGAAGGAGCTGGAACGCTCCTGGCGCGAATGCATCGCAGTGTCTCCATATTGGATTTCGCTCTGAGCGCATCTGTAGCGCTTATGTTTGTGCCCTTTCCACTCTTTTAAGCGAGCGCTATTTCGACGGTCAACGCAGTGCGACGAAATGTTCCGTACTTCGGGCCGATGCTTGGAACTCCAGGTCGCCGGCTCCGAGTTTGTTGGTCGAGCGAGCTCGGGCTACAGCTCGCAGTACGGAACACTTGAAACTACGTCCTTGACGAAAACAGTCGTTCGCGAAGAACCTAACGAAGCAGATGCAGAATGGCCAAGCAATTTTCAACGAGGCACTGATGAAAGCAGGCAGACGTCTTCCTGGCAGCCCCGATCCCATGCACACATGGACAGGCGCAGACGGTATCCGGCTAGCGGGCGATTCGTGGGGCTCTCCCCAAGGCCCTCTCGTCATTTTGCTGCACGGCGGCGGTCAGACTCGCCACGCATGGGGGGGTACCGGGGAACGACTAGGCGCCGCCGGATATTTCGCTGTGGCCTTTGATGCACGCGGTCACGGCGATTCCGATTGGTCCGCAGAGGGCAATTACAGCCAGGACACGATGGTGCGCGATCTTGGGCACGTCCTGCTCGCACTAGGCGGACGTCGACCGGTGTTGGTGGGTGCTTCGATGGGTGGTGGCACCAGTCTCGTCGCGGTCGGAGAGGATCGTGTCGATGCCGCCGCACTTGTCCTGGTGGATATCGTCCCCTACACCGAACCCGCCGGCGTCGCCCGGATTCAGGCATTCATGTCGCAAAAGCCGGACGGTTTCGATTCGCTCGAAGAAGTCGCGGAAGCCATCAGTCAGTATCGTCCCCAACGCCCTCGCCCGCGGAATCTCGATGGCCTTGCCAAGAACGTGCGGCTCGGCGAAGACGGGCGATACCGATGGCATTGGGATCCCCGTTATCTGGCTAGCCCGCGCGATCTTCAACGACGTCACGAGCGGCTCTCGGCCTGCGCACGCCGTTTGACGCTGCCCACCTTGCTGGTTCGTGGAGGCAGCTCCGATGTCGTCAGTGAAGCGGGTGCCCAAGCGTTCCTCGAGCTTTGTCCGCATGCCGAATACGTCAACGTCGTTGAGGCCGGGCATATGGTGGCAGGCGACAGAAACGACGTCTTCGGACAAGCGACTCTGGATTTTCTCAGGCGCAGCGTCCCTGTGGGAACGGCACCTGTCCATCCGCCGCATACTTCCAAGTCGTCGGGCATGTCCTCGGGTGAGGACATCGCGGACATACCCTGAGCCGCCGAGGTCGTGAGGAATGTCCGATATGCCGCCCTCAGCATGCTGGGGGATTACACCAAGATTTCGCGCGGCTCGTCCGTACTTTCGGCCCCGTACGCAGCACTAAATGCAAGCGTAACGATCCGCTCGCTGGCCAGACGGGAGCAGCTTCGCGCGGCGCCGTCGAGCGGCCCTGAAACCGCACCGCGCACTCGTGCTCGCATTGTCGAACACGCGTCGGATCCTTGGGCCACCAGCGCCGTCTCGTGGACCTTGTACTCGAGATGATGCTCACATTCGAGCGCGGCAACTGACCGAGCACACGCGGGACTGTCGACCCGTCCGCCACGCGGTGTGCGTCACGATGGCGACGCTTCGGACGTCCGCAATGTAATTCCGGCCCATGCACCGCTCGCGGAGAGTTCGCCAATAAGCTCGACAATCGTGCGCCGAACGGCCAGCGCCGCCGAATTTACGGGCAACGTATTCGACCAGCACAGGCTCGCCGGTCGCCAGAGTTCTGGATCAACAATACGGCGCATCTTGGGGCGGTTCGATAACTCGCGCAGTGCCACCGACGACGCAGGCAGGATCGTGCATGCCGCACCCGACTGCGCGAGCGAAAGCAAGGTCGGCAACGAATCGATATCCGCGATGATGTTAAGCGGTACCTGCTCTCGCGCGAATGCGCGCTCGAGCAGTAAGCGCAGCCCGTTTGACGCGCTTGGCGCCACCAGCGGTACACCGGCGAGTGCTGCAAGGCTGCATGTGCGTGCGCGCGACGATACTGCGCCTCCCGGCTCGCCGAGCAGATGCAGCCCTTCGTCGAAAAGGGGCCATGCCGTTATTCCAGTCGTGTTCGACTCCCGAAAAAGGATAGCTAGATCGAGACGTCCGTTCGCGAGCAACTCGTTGATAAAGCCACTCATGCTCTCGAAGTATTGCAGCCGGATGCCAGGATAGCTCGCGCGCACCCGTTCGAACACGGGAACGGCGAGAATCGAGGTCATCGTCGTCGGAAATCCGATAGCTACCGTCCCGGACTCGACTCCGGCGCCCTCACGCACGTCCTGCCGCAGTTGCTCCATTTGTCGAAGCACGAGCCTCGCATGACGGTAGAGCGCCTGACCAGCAGCAGTCGGTTTCACCCCTTGCGGGCTACGGAGCAGAAGCGACACGCCGAGGTCCCCTTCAAGCTTCGCGATCTGCTGACTCAACGATGGCTGTGCAACATAGAGTTTTTCCGCTGCCTTACCCAGGCTCCCGTATTCGACGATGCTGACGAAGTAGCGAAGCTGGCGAACGTCCATGGCAATTTGAATGGGTGTGGAAGCCATAAGATACCCCTATGGCGGGCACATTCAAACAGTATTTCCGCTGCGCGGCCGTTTCACATAAAGTCGCCTCATTCTTGGTCCAAACAGCTAACTCGCCGGCTCTGCCATGGAAACGACAATGAACCATCCGCAGCCCAGCGACGGACACCGCACAGAGCAGGTGGCCACCGACGTGATCTCGGTCGACCGAGCCGCTGCATTCGCCGCCACGATCGATCACGGCGACACTCCCACAGTCGGCGATGCGCTGCCGCCGCTCTGGCACTGGTTGTACTTCTGGTCGGTCAGTCGGCAATCGGCACTCGGGAACGACGGTCACCCCCGCACAGGCGGCTTTCTTCCGGATCTCGGCCTGCCGCGCAGAATGTGGGCCGGCGGCCGCCTCTTCTTCAATGCCCCCCTGACGATCGGCGAAATCGCCACACGCAGTTCCCGGGTGCTGTCGGCCAAACACAAAGAAGGACGAAGCGGCCAACTCGGATTCGTCACGCTCGAGCACGGGGTCGAATCTAATGGGGTCCTGGCGATCCGCGAGGAACAAGACATCGTCTATCGCGGCCTTGCGGAGCCCGGCGTGGCCGCCCCCGCTCCGAATGCGGCGCCCGGCGACGCCAGATGGCAGCGCGAAATCACGCCAAGCGAAGTGCTGCTGTTCCGGTACTCTGCGCTGACGTTCAACGGTCACCGGATTCACTACGACCGGGCCTACGCGCAGCAGGCAGAAGGCTATCCGGATCTGGTCGTCCACGGTCCGCTGATCGCTACTCTGCTGCTCGACCTCGTGACGCATGCACTGCCCGGCGCGTCCGTCCGCGAATACACGTATAAGGCCATACGGCCAACCTTTCTTGGCAACGCGTTCTTCGTATGCGGCCGCCTCGCCAACGACGGCCGTTCAATCGATCTCTGGGCAAAAGACCACGAAGGCTGGCTGACGATGTCCGGCTGTGCGACCCTCGCCTGATTAACTAAATCCGCCACGATCCAAGGGACATATTCCATGAACCACGCATCCGACCAGTACCGGGATATTCGCGAAGCCGTCCGCGACCTCTGCAACGAGTTTCCTGCGGAATATTTCCGTAAGGTCGACGAGGAACGCGGCTATCCGGAGACCTTTGTCGACGCGCTGACGAAGGCCGGCTGGCTGGCTGCACTTATTCCGCAGGAATACGGCGGCTCGGGACTCGGCTTGACGGAAGCGTCAGTGGTGATGGAGGAAATCAATCGGGCCGGCGGCAACTCGGGGGCGTGTCACGGCCAGATGTACAACATGGGCACGCTGTTGCGTCACGGCTCGGCCGAGCAAAAGCAGACGTATCTGCCGAAAATCGCGAGCGGTGATCTGCGTCTGCAGTCGATGGGCGTAACCGAGCCGACGACCGGCACCGATACGACCAAGATCAAGACCACCGCCGTGCGCAAAGGCGACCGCTACGTCATCAACGGGCAGAAGGTGTGGATCTCGCGCATTCAGCACTCCGATCTGATGATCCTGCTCGCACGCACGACGCCACTTGCGGATGTCACGAAGAAAAGCGAAGGGATGTCGATTTTCATCGTTGATCTCCGTCAGGCGATCGGCAATGGCATGACGGTTCGGCCGATTCCGAACATGGTCAATCACGAGACAAATGAGCTGTTCTTCGACAACCTCGAAATCCCTGCCGAGAACCTGATCGGCGAGGAAGGCAAGGGCTTCAAATACATCCTCGACGGCCTGAATGCGGAGCGCACGCTAATCGCAGCCGAGTGCATCGGCGACGGCTACTGGTTCGTCGACAAAGTGTCGCAATACGTGAAGGATCGCGTCGTGTTCGGCCGACCGATCGGCCAGAACCAGGGCGTGCAGTTCCCAATCGCGCGCGCGTTAATCAACGTCGAAGCAGCGAACCTGATGCGCTTCGAGGCCGCACGCCGGTTCGACGCGCACGAGCCGTGCGGCCCGCAGGCGAACATGGCGAAGCTGCTCGCGGCGGACGCGTCGTGGGAAGCCGCGAACGCGTGCCTGCAGTTCCACGGCGGCTTCGGTTTCGCATGTGAATACGATGTCGAGCGAAAGTTCCGCGAGACGCGTCTCTATCAGGTTGCGCCAATCTCCACGAACCTGATCCTCTCGTATGTCGCCGAGCACATTCTTGGTCTGCCCCGCTCGTTCTGACTAGGAGCGCCGAACATGCGCCCGCTCCAAGACATCAAGGTCATCACATTCGAGCACGCGATCGCTGCGCCGTTCTGCACACGGCAGCTTGCGGATCTCTGCGCCCGTGTCATCAAGGTGGAACGGCCCGGCACCGGCGACTTCGCGCGCAGTTAAGGCGAACGGGTCTTGGGACTCGCGTCGCATTTCGTATGGACTAACCGGTCGAAGGAAAGCATCACGCTAGACGTGAAACAGCCGTCCGCGATTGCGGTGGTACACAAGCTGCTCGCAGACGCCGACGTGTTCGTACAGAATCTTGCCCCCGGCGCGACGCAGCGCCTGGGCCTCGACTACGAAACCCTTCGCCGACGCTGCCCGCGGCTGATCGTCTGCGACATCTCGGGCTACGGTCTGGACGGTCCGTTCCGCGATAAAAAGGCGTATGACCTGCTGATCCAGAGGGAGTCCGGCTTTCGGAGCATTACCGGATCGGAAGGCGAGCCGGCCAAGGCAGGCTGCTCGATCACGGATATTGCTGCGGGGATGTACGGCTACACGAATATCCTGGCGGCGCTGATCGAGCGCGGGCGTACCGGGCAAGGGCGGCACGTCGAGGCGTCCATGCTCGAAAGCATGGTGGAATGGATGGGCTACCCGCTCTATTACGCGATCGACGGTCAGACACCGCCCCGCCAGACCGGGGCGTCTCACTCGACAATCTTTCCTTACGGGCAATTCCAGTCCCGCGATGGCAAGACCGTCATGTTGGGCGTGCAAAACGAACGCGAATGGAAAAACTTTTGCGCAATCGTGACCCGCAAGCCGGAAGCGGCAACGGAAGACCGATTCAGCTCGAACGTCCGCCGGGTCGCGAATCGCGGGGAACTGGCGCAGATTATCGCGGAAGCGTTTTCGACGCTGTCGGCGCCCCGGATCATCGAGCGGCTCGAGCAAGCCGGCATCGCGAACGCACGCATGAACGACATGCACTCAGTCTGGACGCACAAACAGCTCGCCGCCCGCAACCGGTGGACCAAGGTCGGAACCCCCGCGGGTGACATCCCTGCCGTTCGGCCGCCGGGCATCAATCCCGCGGACGACGCGCGCATGGACCCGGTAAACGCCCTTGGTCAACATACCGACACGGTCCTGCGGGAGCTCGGCTATAGCGATGACCAGATCGACACTTTCCACGAAATTGACGCCGTCTGACGAGACGTCAGTGCGCCCGTCGGCGCCATTTCAGTCTCTACTTGGCTGAAGCGGTAGGAATCGCATGCGCGGAATTTCTCGACATGTGTGAACTTTCGCTTTACGGGCACGCCTTGCAAATTGCGCGGTGGAAAGTGAACGTGGTCCGCACGGATTGACTTAAACGTCCGCCTTGCGCCGCAGCTACGACAAAACGGCCGATTCCGGATCGTGTGAAAGCGGCCGGCTCTTAAGTCGTCTCACATGTTCGGATAGTTCGGACCGCCACCGCCTTCAGGCGTGACCCACACGATGTTCTGCGTCGGGTCCTTGATGTCGCATGTCTTGCAGTGCACGCAGTTCTGCGCGTTGATCACGAGCCGCTCGCTGCCGTCGTCGTTCTTTACGAATTCGTACACCGCGGCCGGGCAATAGCGTGACTCCGGCCCGGCATAGGTCTGCCAGTTCACGTTCACCGGCACTGAAGGATCTTTCAGCGTCAGGTGCGCCGGCTGGTTTTCCTCGTGATTCGTGTTCGAAATGAATACCGATGACAGGCGGTCGAAGGTGAGCTTGCCGTCGGGCTTCGGATAGCTGATCGGCGTGCATTGCGACACCGGCTTGAGCATTTCATGGTCCGAGTGCTGGTGATGCAGCGTCCACGGCACGTTGCCGCCCAGCAGCTTCTGCTCGATGCCGACCATCAGTGTGCCCAGGTATAGGCCCTTGCTCATCCATTGCTTGAAATTGCGCGCGCGATGCAGTTCCGTGTGCAGCCACGAAGTCTTGAACGACTCCGGATAGGCCGTCAGCTCATCGCTGGTGCGGCCTGCCTGCACGGCTTCAAAAGCAGCCTCAGCCGCCAGCATGCCGGTCTTGATCGCCGCATGCGAACCCTTGATCCGCGAGGCGTTCAGGAAGCCCGCATCGTCGCCCACCAGCGCACCGCCCGGGAACACCAGCTTCGGCAGCGACATCAGACCGCCCGCGGTAATCGCCCGTGCGCCGTACGACACGCGCTTGCCGCCTTCCAGAATCGCGCGGATCGCCGGATGCGTCTTGTAGCGCTGGAATTCCTCGAACGGCGACAGGTACGGATTCGTGTAGCCCAGACCGACCACGAACCCCACCACCACCTGGTTGTTGTCCATGTGATAGAGGAACGAGCCGCCGTACGTGTCGTTCTCCAGCGGCCAGCCGGCGGTGTGCATCACCAGACCCGGCTTGTGCTTCGCCGGATCGATTTCCCACAGTTCCTTGATGCCGATACCGTACACTTGCGGATCGGCGCCGTCGCGCAGCTCGAACTTCTCGTTCAGCTGGCGGCCCAGATGTCCGCGTGCGCCTTCGCAGAACAGCGTGTACTTCGCGTGCAGTTCCATGCCGAGCTGGAAGTTCTCGGTCGGCACGCCGTCCTTGCCGATGCCGAGGTTGCCAGTCGCGACGCCTTTGACCGACCCATCGTCGTTGTACAACACCTCAGCGGCCGGAAAGCCCGGAAAAATCTCGACGCCCAGCGCCTCGGCCTGCTGCCCCAGCCAGCGCGTGACATTCGCGAGACTGATCACGTAGTTGCCGTGGTTCCTGAAGTTATCCGGCAGCGCCCAGTTCGGCACGCTCTTCGAGCCGGTTTCGGACAGAAACAGGAAGCGGTCTTCGGTCACTTCAACGTCCAAAGGCGCGCCTTTTGCTTTCCAGTCTGGAATCAGTTCATTCAGCGCGCGGGGGTCCATCACCGCGCCCGAGAGAATATGCGCCCCGACCTCCGAGCCTTTTTCCAGTACGCACACGCCAAGCTCGACGCCCTTGTCCGCCGCCAGCTGCTTCAGGCGGATCGCCGCGGACAGGCCAGCCGGTCCGCCGCCAACGATCACGACGTCGTATTCCATTGACTCGCGCCGACCATGGCGAGCAACGAGGTCCGTCTGAGACATTTACAAATTCCTGTTTACGTCGTAAAAAACATTCACAGCAAGGACGCGTGCCGATGTATGCCGTCGCTCTACAGATTGGTCATCCGCCCCGCGGACTTTCAGCAGCGCAGCGTAACCGTCCAGTTCACTGTCGATCAAACAGGAATTCAATCGCGCACGGCCCCCCCGCGACGAGTGGCAGACGCGAGCAATCGCTGCGCGCGCAGCTGGACCGGACGATCGACCATCTTGCCGTCGACAACAATCGCGCCAGCGTCGGCGCGCGACACGGCAGCAACGACCCGCTCGGCCCACGCAATTTCTCCCGCGCTCGGACCGTAGCATTCATGCACGACCGCAATCTGCTTCGGATGAATGCAAAGCTTCCCTCCGAAACCGTGCTGCTTACCGTTGCGCGCATCCGCCGCAAGCCGTTCGACGTCATGCACGTCAGGCGTGACGCCGTCGATGGGCGACTCGATCCCGGCGATCCGCGACAAAAGTGCTAGTTGAGCGCGATACGGATTGAGTGCGTCGCGGTCGTCGTCGGTCCCCATGTCCGCGACGAAGTCGAGCGTGCCGAACATCAACCGTCTCACGCCCGGCGCCTTCGCTATATCGGCCGCGGACCACATGCCGAGCGCGGTCTCGATCAGCGGAAATACCGGGATCTTGCGCTTTGCGAGCGACAGCACCGCGATGACGTCGTCCGGCCGCTCGGTCTTCGGCAACACAATGCCGGCGACGCCGTCGAGGCGTGCCAGCATCACGTCCCGTTCGAACCACGGCGTGCCGCGACCATTGATCCGCACGAGCACCGGACGGCTGCGCGACACCCACGCCGTGACGGCGTCTCGCGCGGCGTCCTTCGCGCCCGGCTCGACGGCGTCCTCGAGGTCGACAATCATTGCGTCGGTGCCGCTCGTCCACGCGCGTTCAAACCGCTCGTCGCGGCTGCCCGGCACGAACAGATACGACTGTGGCTCGGCCGATGCATGGCCCGCAGTGCCGCAGTCGCGCTTCATATCCGTTTCGCTCATGATCGCTTACTCGAGGGCGGCGGCCAGTTCGGGCACGAGCGTGAACAGGTCACCGACGAGACCATAGTCGGCCACGGTGAAGATCGGCGCTTCCGGATCCTTGTTGATCGCAACAATTACCTTGGAATCCTTCATGCCGGCCAAATGCTGAATCGCGCCCGAGATGCCGACCGCGATGTACAGTTGCGGCGCGACGATCTTACCGGTCTGGCCGACCTGATAGTCATTCGGCACAAATCCCGCATCGACCGCAGCGCGCGATGCGCCCAGCGCGGCTTGCAGCTTGTCGGCCAGCGGCTCGAGGACCAATGCGAAGTTCTCGCCGCTGCCGAGACCGCGGCCGCCTGACACGATGATGCTTGCGCTCGTCAGTTCGGGACGGTCCAGCTTCGTCACTTCGCGGCTTACGAACTGAGAGATGCCTGTGTCAGGCGCCGCCACGATCTTCTCGATGGCAGCGTTGCCGCCTTCTGCTGCCACTGCATCGAAGCCGGTCGTGCGCACCGTGATCACCTTGATCGGATCGCTCGATTGCACGGTCGCTATCGCGTTGCCCGCGTAGATCGGACGCTCGAACGTATCAGCACTGTCCACTGCGATGACATCGCTGATCTGCGCCACGTCGAGCTTCGCAGCGATGCGCGGCATCACGTTTTTGCCGAAGGCCGTGGCCGGCGCAAGGATGTGCGAGTAGTCTCTCGCGATATTCAGTACCGTCGCCTCAAGGTTTTCCGCCAGGCCAACTTCGAGCTGCGGCGCGTCGGCAAGCAGTACCATCGCCACGCCGACAATCTTCGCCGCTGTATCGGCCACCCCCTGCGCGTTGTGGCCGGCCACCAGCACGTGAATCTGGCCACCGATCTTCTGGGCAGCCGCCACCGCGCTCAAGGTCGCGGGCTTGACGCTCGCGTTGTCATGTTCCGCAATTACCAGAATCGTCATCTCTCTCGTCTCCGCGTCTCTTACAGCACCTTGGCTTCGGTCTTCAGCTTTTGGACCAGCGTCTTCACGTCAGCCACCATCACGCCGGCGCTGCGCTTCGGAGGCTCAACGACCTTTAGCGTCTTCAGACGCGGCGCGACGTCCACGCCAAGGTCTTCAGGCTTCAACGCTTCGAGCGGCTTCTTCTTCGCCTTCATGATATTGGGCAGCGTCACATAGCGCGGCTCGTTCAAGCGCAGATCAGTGGTCACCACCGCCGGCAACGTCAGCGACAACGTTTCCGCACCGCCGTCCACCTCTCGCGTAACGGTGACGTGGCCATCGGCGATTACCACCTTCGAGGCGAAGGTCGCTTGCGCCAGGCCCGCTAGGGCGGCGAGCATCTGGCCCGTCTGGTTCGAGTCGTCGTCGATTGCCTGTTTGCCGAGGATCACCAGTTGCGGCTGTTCCTTGTCAATCACGGCCTTCAACAGCTTCGCGACCGCCAGCGGCTGCAGGTCCTCATCCGATTCGATCAGGATCGCGCGGTCCGCGCCAATCGCCAGCGCCGTGCGCAGCGTTTCCTGACATTGCGCGACGCCCGCCGACACGGCAATCACCTCGGTCGCTGCACCGGCTTCTTTCAGGCGCACCGCCTCTTCCACGGCAATTTCGTCGAACGGGTTCATCGACATCTTTACATTCGCGATGTCGACGCCTGTATTGTCCGACTTCACCCGGACTTTCACGTTGTAGTCGATCACTCTCTTTACTGGGACTAGAATCTTCACTATTTTCTCCTCCACGAGTCCATGCGCACCCTGCGACATGACAACCCATTACAAGTACAAATGCTGTGCGGTACAACTATCGATTAGTTCTGGCCGGCATAGGGTATGCCTATTGCAGCTCCAAACGATCAAGGCCATCGTGACCAGGAACACGCTGCGGGGCGAAGCGCGAGCGAAAGATCGGTGCTTGGTACCAGGCACCCAGGGACACCGCTTTCGGGCGCAACAGACGCATAAGACACCGGACAATGCATCCTATCTGGTAAAGAAGGCTGTGATCCCGAGCGGCGCATCGCCAGCAATGACAAAATCACTTGCAGTTAACTCACGGGATCAAACGAACGTTGCCAGCGGGGTACGAGACGAGGATCGTACAGCCACCCGTGTAATAAACGCAGGGTGCTCTGGATATCTGTTCATCGGGCTCGCCCCAAGCGCGGCAGGCGACAGCCACGACCATCGCAACGCCTATCCCGCCCACCATACCAAGCATTCGCACACGCCGTCTCTTCATAGTCCCCTCCGATATCGGTCTTCTTGATCCCCGCCGCTATCCGTACGGTCTGGCAAAAAACAAGAAGCGCCTGTAATTTAGCAATTCTGGATCACCTGAAAGACGAAATCGCTGATTGCAAAAGGACGTGCGCCTTATGGGCTTATCGCACGCCGCAAGACAGCTCAGAGACCGTCTTCTTAGGGTATGAGTCTGCCGACTCAGTTGGTGGGCGAGCGCCCTTGTCTCCGCTAATTTGAAATATGGCTTCATTAAATAAGCCGTGACTGACGAGATCAAGGACAGATGCTGATGCGTTCCGTACACCGGAAGTGCCGGGTGTTAGACATGCTCTGCGCCCCTCAGCGAAAACAGTGGATGCCGCAAGGCAAAAAGTAGCGCTGATACGAAACTCGCGCAGGAGGTGAACCGCATCTAAGCGAAGACAACGCGACAGGCTCGCGTTGCTAAGTGCGCAATCAGCTTATTGAACCTTTGGACCGGGGCAGTTAATCTCTGGAGCACTTCAAGGCGAAAGGTATTATGGTTATGTCCGACCGCTCGGCGCTGTCCCGCGATGGCGACTACCATGAAAGAGATCGCCGGAAACGAAAGGCCACTCTCTCTACTGGGGCGCTGTGGCCGAGCAGATTGCCCACCCGTAGACCCGCACGTTGGCCCGCCAGATGCACTCGGTTTGCGGCCATAGAGCGTCGCACGGGCACAGGGCTGCGACGGATTGAGAAGGCGCGTGCGGCATGACGCGGGTAGCCCAATGGGGCACAGCCAGAACTTTGCATATCGGCTCGATTCTCAAGGTATCGCGATGCTGATCAATGAGGGCTTTCAGGACTGCGTGCGGCAGTCGAGTTCCGCCTGGAAGAAAAGCGCGTTCGCCAGCTTCAGGATCTCATTGGGGGCACAACTCCTTGAACTCGCCGAAATCGAGCGCGAACTCGCTATCGAAGTCAGTTGCGAACGCTCCTCTTTACTCAATACCAGTTGCGCCTTCGATCGTCCCAACGACATGACGGCATCGCCGGTTCCGGTGATGCCATCATGCTACGCGCACGTAGCCGAGTTAACGATGGGACGGAACACTAGCTCGGGTGCACGCCGCGCTTCTCCGCGATCTCCGCGATCGTCTGATCGTCTTGTCACCCTTGACTGACTCAAAGCGCCCCCTCGGCCTTGATGCCGCTGATTGGCTGCGGCGGCGTTGTCTGCCTATCTCTGTTCCTGTCGTACCGGGCTCAATCCTCGCCCTTCGGAGCAGCCTTTCCATTTTGGGCCGTGCTAAGTTCTACCCGGTCGCCTCTTCGACTCCTAATCCGCTCCGCGGCGAGCTGGATGCCGGCAACTATGCTTCGATACCCGGTACAGCGGCACAGATTTCCCGAGAGAGACTCGCGAATTTCCTCTTCGCTCGGATCGAGGTTTGAAGACAACAGTTCTACTGCTGTTAGGACCATACCTGGAGCACAGAAACCGCATTGAAAAGCACTGGCATCGCGAAATGCGGTCTGTATCTCATTAAGAGTACCGTCCTGGTGAGCAAGTCCTTCGATAGTTGTGATCGAGGTACGAAGCGCGGTCGCGGCCAAAGTGATGCAGGACTTGGCGACCTTGCCGTCGATCAATACCGTACACGCGCCACAGTGACCTGTCATACATCCCATATGTGTGCCCTTCAACCCCTGCATCTCGCGCACGAAGGTTAAAAGGGACGTTTCAGGGGGTATCAGCTCCTCGCAAAGCTTCCCGTTGAGCCGGCAACTCAAAGAAACCGAATCCTCGAACATTTCCTCAACGTTATCTGTCATCGCGTGGCGCTCCGTATCAATCCGCCTCCTAGGCGGGCCCTTTCAATGGCTTGCGAGACAGCTCGCCGTGCACTCACGCCGCTCATTGCACGACGATAGTCAGCATCGCCCCTCTGGTCAGAAATCGGATTGCTCACGATCTCGGTGGCGATTCGCTCGATCGCATTCAACAGGTCACCGTCGGCAGGCAGGCCTCTGAGGTCGGCCATGTCCTTGCGCAGGTCACGGGGAAGGGGCTCGACCGATCCTATAACGAGGCTGATTTCCATCAATCTATCGCCATCCAGCTCGACCAGCGCTGCGGCTGTTGCCGAGGCATAAGCTCCATGCGTGTTCTTCAACTTGTAATAGCCCCAACCTGCCACGGGAGACAGCCTCGGCACGAGCACGCGCGTCAAAATGGCATCGCTGCCAAGGCCGTGATTGCTGTCGCTAACCACGGCTGACAATGGCATTGTCCGAACATCGCCATCGCGTGCGACTACAACCGATGCTCCAAGGGCGAGCAGCGGCGGGAGGGTGTCATAGAGCGGATGCATAGAGACGATATTGCCACCCAACGTCCCGCGATTGCGCACCTGCCAACCGCCACCGATTTGGGAGAGTGCATACGCTAATAGGGGTGCATGCTCCGAAACGAGCGGATCGTGCGCCAGTTCGCGATGGACGCAAAGCGCGCCTAGGGACAGCGATTCTCCCTCGAATTCGACACCCTTGAGTTCCCTGAGACCATTTATGTCTACAAGGACTGACGGTGCGAAGACCCGATAATTGAGTGTCGGCATGAGTTCCTGGCCGCCGGCGATCACGGAGGCGCCAGCGCCCAAGCTTGCCAGCAGCTTCGTTGCGTCCTCCAACTTCCTGGGCCTGGCGTATTGAACGCCGATCATGATTCACCTCCACCTTTATGCGCCTGCTTCCCTTTTTGGATCGCCTTCCAAACATTCGGCGCGGAAACTGGAAACTCGGTCAATTCTGCACCCAAGGGCGCGAGAGCGTCGTTGACCGCATTGACCAGCGCGATCGAGAAACCGCCTGCCCCCGATTCACCGGCACCTTTCGCACCATGCGGCGTATGCGGACTGGGCGAGTCATGACTGATCAGGGTTAAGGGTGGCACGTCCAAGGCCCGCAGCATCACGTAGTCCGCGAAACCGCGTGTCGTCATGCCCCCTGTCTCGGAGTAACATTGCTCTTCGCTCAACATGGCGCCCAAGGCCATGGCGAGCGAACCATTTAGTTGGCCTTCGACGAGCAATGGATTGATAGTCTTTCCGCAATCGTGTGCGGCGGTAGAACTTAATGGAGTGACGCTGCCAGTTTCCGGATCAACCTCAACAATGACGATATAGGCGCCGTTAGCGAACGTGTTGAAATTGCTGATTCTCCCTTTCTCATCCGGGTTGTGGTTAAGCGCGTCGGCGCGGCAGGTGGCCGTCACCTCCAGCGGTGGAGTGACCATCGAGCCGATCGCGTCATTGTTATGCGTATAGGCGGCCCAACTGGCCTCCCGCAGCGTTACGCTGTTGTCCGTGGACTCGGCTACGAACCGGCCATCCACGAACCTCACCTCCTCATCGGAAACCTCTAGTAGCTTCGCTGCGACTTTGCCCAGCGTGTCTCGTATTTGACGGGCAGCAGTCACGGCTGCAGCCCCGCCGAGGCAAAGGCTTCTGCTGGAGAAGTTGCCTCCGCCGAATGGACACCGCTCGGTATCGCCCTGCACGACACGCACGTCTTCTATCGCTACGCCGAGTTCGTCGGCAACCATCTGCGCAATCCCCGTCGCGTTGCCCGTACCCGGATCGGTCACCCCGGTGCTGACTGTCACCTGTCCGCTCGCATCGACTTTGACCGTCGAGGCGTCGTAGCCGATAGTCAGAGTAGCTGGAAAGCCGCCGCCCTCGGGACAAACCTCGTAAGCGATTCCGATTCCGAGATAGCGCCCCTCACGTCGCAGTTGATTTTGTTTGGCGCGCATGCCCGCATAGTCGATTGCTTCGACAGCCTTACTGAGCGCACCCGAGTAGTCGCCGGAGTCGAAGACCTGACCAGTAGGGCGCTTGTTGGGAAACTGGTCGCTATCGATGAAGTTGCGCATGCGCAGTTCGACCGGATCTATGCCGAGCTGCCGAGCTGCTCTATCCATGGCAAATTCCAATGCGATGGCAGCGCCCTCCTTGCCGTATCCCCGTAGGGGATTCCACGGACCTTTGTTGGTCACGACTACCTCGAGCCCGAGATCGACGTTCGAGACATCGTATGGACCGGGAAGAGTCATCATCGTGACGACCGCCATTGGCCAGCCGAGATTGGGAGCCGGCGCGCCAACGTTGGCGCGAATGCGATCGCGCACGGCAAGCATGCGACCATCCTCGGAAAACGCGATTTCAATGCTGTGCTGCTGTTCGCGGCTGCCGGTCATCAGGCATTCTTCGCGCGTCTCTACCCACTTAACCGGTCGCCGTGTCTTCATCGCCAGCAAGCACAGCAACGGCTCCTCGGTGTGGGAGTACATCTTGTATCCGAACGCTCCGCCATTGAGCGGTGCAATAACCCGGACCCGGTTTTCCGGAAGGCGCAACGACTCGGCAAGAAGATAACGCAGAGGGTGTGGCGCTTGTGTCGCGGCGTAGAGTGTCACCATTTTGTCCTCCCCGTCCCACACGGCGTTGTAAGCGCGTGTTTCCATGGGCTGAGCAGAATGGCGGTGGACAGCGATGTTCGCCTTCACAACATGGGCGGCCGATCCGAAGGCTCCGTCAGAGTCCCCGTCCGCCAGCGCTAGGGAGACCATGACGTTAGAATCCCATTCCGGAATCACGTGCGGCGCATCGGGTGCGAGTGCTTCTTCAAGAGTGATGGCGGGCCTGCGGACTTCATATTCGACCTTGACCCGGGCTGCCGCTTGCGCGGCGGTATCCTTGTCCTCTGCGACGATTACAGCGACAGCCTGCCCCTCGAACGTCACGTAGTCGCGCGCAAGGCTATAAATGGAGACATCCTTGCCGCCGATGCCTGAAGGCAAAAAGGGATTCCCCACCGGCCCGATCAAACCGGAGACCTCCTCTCCATCCATTGCAATGACAACACCATGCACGCGCCGCGCCCCCGACAGATCGATCGACTTGATCGTTGCCGAGGCATACGGACTGCGTACGAAATGTGCGTACAACTGGCGGGGAAAGACGTAGTCATCCGTATATTGGACCTGTCCCGAAACTTGCGCTGCGCCTCGCTGGTTGGGCGCCGGACTGCCGACGTAAGTAACCCCGGTGACTTCCCTTGTCATCGACCCCTCCCAATAGCCTGAATTGTTTGTGAACTGAGCGAGTAACCCGTCTCCTGATCGCCACCTAACAGGGGCAAAGAAACCGAAAAGGCCGACGACGGATCAAAACTCAGGTTACGTCCTACCTGCAGGAGCACTCAACTGATAGTTTGCGAAATGCAGCTTCGATTCTGGCGAAGCACGGCGAACAGAGGCGAAACACGGAACGGCAGCGGACTTCAAGCGGTGGCTGACGGTGCCGACGACGACCCGTGGGACTCGTTCGACGTCACGCCTATGCCAGACCCGAAGGGCAGTGTAAGCGGCGTTCGATGTTCGGCACGTGCGGTCGTCCTCGTCAGCCGCTCTTCAAACCTTTACGAGCAACTTGTTCTCCCGCCGCTCCCGAAACGTCATGGGCTCCTCTGTCCACATCCGACTCAGCCGGGCTTCATACTGATCCAACATCTCTTGTCGTTCTTCAAATGATTTCTGGCTCGGCCCCCAACTCACGAACGGCCGAAGGACGTCAAAACCAGTAAATCGGAACATTCCGAAATTTACGTGATACAGAATATCCTCGATGTGTCCGAGGCCGCTCTTGTCGCTGGTGTACAGTGATTCAACAGCACCGGTGGTTACCGAAACCATCGCTCTACGTCCGCGCAAGCAGCCTGTCTCCAGCATGTTTTGGTAGCCGTAGACCTTTCCGAAAGCAAATACCCTGTCAGCCCATCCCTTCAGTATCGCCGGGACCGAGAACCACCAGAGAGGAAACTGGAAAATCAAAGCGTCGCACGCAAATAGCTTGTCGATCTCCTGCTGAACATCGAGCGCAAAGCCACCGTTGTTCGAAGCATAGTCCTCTTCAATTTGCTGCTTGAAGAAGTCGGCGTTGGCTGTTGTCAGGAAGTTCTCTCGCGAAGAGCGCGGTTGCCATGTCATCCGATAGAGGTCGGAAACGACGACCTCGTGCCCAGTCGATTCCAGGCATTGTATTGCCCTCTCAGTGAGAGCTCCATTAAAGCTTTTTGGCTCCGGATGCGCGTGAACAATCAATACTTTCATCAGACTCTCCCATCCATTGGTGACAATGTCGCCTTCGACTTCGGCGATCCATTCTGAACGACGACCGAGGCTTTCATCCCGCCGGGGTCCTCGCGTTGCGCACCCTCGAACACGCGACGACATCCGTCGCCCAATCCGCCGCATTCCGTGCTCGTAAAGATTGACTTTCTCCTCTCCGGCGCTCGGCAACTTCGGCTGTCTCACTTCAGATAGCGCGCGATACCGAGTTCAATTCAGGGTGCGGCGTACCATCCCTCCCGGCTGGATGACCGCGGCGCGAGGTGCTTCAACAGCCTGCTAGCGATTAGACAGAGGGGAGCTACGAGGGTCAACGCTTCGCCACAGGCCGTTCCGTACTTCGGATGCGCGGCAGGTATCATATGCAGCACAAGTGCGCGGGGCCCCGACAATCAGAGAGCGGTGCTTACTTCCGTATATTTGACTGATGCGTCCCGGCACAAGGTGCGATGGGTCAGGCAAACCCGCAAACTTTCACATGGTCTCGAGATGACCCGCAGCCTGCGAGAGGTTCATCCAGCCTTCGGACGACTGTTGCTGGGTGCAATAGCACGCAATGCCATGCTTGTGGCTGCGTGACGCAATGATCGCGCAGGTCCAGGCATTGCCTGAACGGTCGGCATACCATTCCGGTCGCAACGCCAGCTATGATGCTTTTATCGCAAATTGTTGCGAGGGGACACGAACAGCGTCAACAGTTTCCCTGCTGTTGCAGCGGCTTTACGAAACGCAGTACCTTCGCAAAGATATAGAACTTTGGCAAAGAGCCGATCTCGAATTTGAGAGAAGTGATAAGCGGGCGTATATTTCGATCGCCGCGCCACTCCTTGCCACGCCATGGCTTATCGCGTACACAATTGATAGTCGCTCGCATAGTGCCATCATCATGGGTCGCTGAAGCAGAGGGAATGTGTAGGCTCAGAGCTTCGACCGCACAAAGTGAAGTTTCATGCCGATGTTAAGCCAATCGATAAGCCTCGGTGCGACGCAGGGTGCCACTGACGTTACTAGCGATCGCATCGAGGACCATCTGTGACCACATCAATGATCGCAGAGCGAACCCAACCACACTGGTCGAGTGCCGCAGCGAAACGGCACGGGTGTCCGGCGTGGGCGCTGGAGTACGCACGCGAATCGTCGCGCCGTTATCCCATCAGATTCGACGCGACCCGCGATAACTTCAAACTTGGGCACATCTTCCTGCGGGACCGCGGTTATCACACTGCCGTCTATTGCGAGACGCAGGTGCTGCGCACGGTCGAGAAGTTGAGTTTCCGTGAACCATCCGACACGGAACTAGTCATTTACAATGTGCTCACCGCAGTTGATAGCCTCACTGCAATCAGTGGCGTAGGCTAAGGTGCGTAGTCCGGCGAGATCAGCGACGTTGCGCGTAGCAGCGCGGCAGGAAACAGCGGCGCCTTGGAGGCTCGCATAAGTGGCCGGCGCCCTACCGGTCGCTTTGCCGTATTGTCTCCTCGAAGAGGCTGCTTACACGGTGCCGTCGAGGAACTCGAATTCGCGCTTCACCTACCAACTAAGACCAGTTCTGCGTCGGCACGTAATCGCGGCTGCCCTTGATCTTGTTGTCCCCGTCGACGAAAACCAAATCTGGCTTCCAGTGGGCCTTCAGTTCGGCTTCGTCGACCGTTGCGAATGCTGCAATGATCACGAGATCGCCGAGATGCGCACGACGCGCAGCTGAACCGTTCAGCGAAACCATGCCGCTACCGCGTTCCCCCTTGATCGCATACGTCGAGAAGCGCTCGCCGTTGTTAATGTTCCAGATGTCGATCCGCTCGTTTTCGACGATATTCGCGGCTTCGAGCAGATCCTCATCGATGGCGCACGAGCCCTCGTAATGCAGTTCGCAGTGTGTGACAACCGCGCGGTGAATTTTCGATTTCAGCATGTGGCGATGCATTGTGTGTCCTTACCAGCAAGCGGTTGATGGCGGGATGGTGGATACAATACGCGCGTTGCGGCCGCACGTGGTCAACTGCGAAGGGCTCCCGTTCCATACGAACACCTAGTCGGGTGCCGCGTCTGTGCGCGTTAGCGAAAAGCTCCGAAGGCGACAATTCTTTCGCGTCGCCAGGCACACACGGGTGCCCCTACATCTCGATCACAATCTTGCCGAAGTGCCCGCCGCGCTCCATCAGTGCGAATGCTTCGGCGGCCCGCTCCATTGGGAACACGGCTCCTACAACCGGCTTAATACCGCATGCGTCGATGGCTGCATTCATAGCCTCGAACTGATCGCGCGGCCCACATGCGATACCTCGGACGCTGACCATTTTTTCAAGGAATGGCACGATGTTAAGGCTCGTCTCTGTGCTACCAAGGAATCCAACGATGGCGGCGCGTCCGCCCGAGGCCATGGCCGACAGTGCCCTCGGTATGGTCGACCCGACGGTCTCTACCACTACGTTCACGCCCCGGCCGGCTGTCGCCTCCAGCACGGCGTTGTCCCAGTCCGCTCTCGTGCGATAATTGATTGCATGATCGGCACCCAGCGCGATCGCACGCTCCGCTTTCTCGTCGCTTGAAGTAATGATTGCGACCCGCGCTCCCATTGCCTTTGCCAACTGTAAGCCAAAGAGCGCCACGCCGCCCGTACCCTCTACGAGCACCCACTCGCCTGCCTTGGCGCCAGTTTCGACCAATGCCATCCAAGCCGTTACCGCAGCGATGGGAAGCGTTGCCGCCTCCGCGTCCGACAGGCTGAGCGGGGCGGCTACTGCATCCTCGGCCGGGACCACAACGTAGTCTTGCAACACACCCGGAAGCGGCCATCCGAGCATTCGACGTTTGCCGACGAAAGTTCCGCTGAGCCAACCTTGAATCAGCGTCGGTATGACCCGCTCTCCAAGCTCAAATCGCGTAACACCTGCCCCAACCTCCACTATCTCGCCGCAGCAATCAGATAGTGGTACCAAAGGGTACTTGATTCCCGAGCTATAGGTCCCTTTGACGATCACCAAGTCTCGATAATTGAGACTCGCGGCCCGAACGCGGATCAAGACTTCCGCTCGGCCGGGGCGAGGAATCGGTTGTTCAGTGATCTTCAAATCGTGAATACTATTGGAGCGCACCTCGATCACGCGCATGGTTTCACTCTCTATGCTCACGCTTGCCTCCTGTTTCATTGTCGGGCGGCGTTCTCCGCGCCCTCGTCAAACTTCGCCGGTGGCGGCAAATGTGTCAACGTAGGCGATCGCACTGTTCCGTACTTTGACGGATCGAGGGCGGTCGTTGATCGGGTATTGCGCAGGGGTCCGGCAGATGGGAGTCGCGGGCCGCGCGGCACGAGCCGTTCGCTGGACACGCCCGGAGCGCTCGGGTAGTGTCCTGCGCACTTCATATCGTCCCGTTGGAGGCGGACCCAGGAGATCGAAACAGCGGTCGACACCGAGACCGCGGTGCTGCAACACCACACCAGTCTCGGTCGGGACCGTTAGACATCTTGCACGTGACCGCGCGCGGGGCGAACTCATCGCAGGGAAAATGGTCAATGGACACGCTACACATGATGCGGATATTTGTTCGTATTGCAGAAGAGGGCAGTTTCACGGAGGCAGCTCAACGCCTGAATATCACGAACGCCAATGCGTCGCGGTCGATCGCGCAACTGGAGGCGCATCTGCGCACACGCTTGCTCAACCGCAGCACGCGCCGCGTCGCGCTTACCGAGGCCGGGCAGCGCTATCTTGAACGATGCGAGCGGATTCTCGCCTATGTCGAGGAGGCCGAGGCCGAAGCCGCTGATGCGCACGCCCGGCCGTCCGGAAAGTTGCGGGTGCATGCGACATCGAGCTTCGGCCAGACATACGTCTTACCGGAGGTCTTGCGCTATCGGGAACAGAATCCTGCAGTATCTGTCGAGCTGACGTTATCGCAGCACGTTCCGGACCTCCTCGACGAAGGCTATGACGTCTCGCTTCAACTGACTATGACGGATCTGCCCGATTCGGGCCTCGTATCGCATCGGCTCGGCGAAGTGCCCAGTGTGCTCTGCGCGGCGCCAGCCTATCTGAGAGAACATGGCACGCCGCGCTCCGTGCAAGAGCTTCGGGGGCACGCTTGTCTACAGATCGTCGCGTCCGTGTTTCCGCGCGATCGCTGGCATCTGGAAGGACCGCATGGCAGGGAAACGTTTGAATTTCCGCCAGCGGACCTTCAGGTGAACGCTATCGAAGCGCTGAGCGTTGCGCTGCGGGAAGGCGTTGGCATCGGCTCGCTCCCCATGGCGACGGCGTTGCCGGCGCTGCGCAGCGGCGCGCTAATCCACGTGCTGCCCGACTATCAGTTGCAGAAGCTGACCGCTTATGTGTTATACGCGTCACGCCAGTACCTCGATGCGAAGATCAAGACGTTCGTAGATTTCCTTCGGGAAGTCGTTCCGCAGGCGCTGGCGGCCGACCATGCGGCATTGTGCATGTCCGGCCAGCCGTGATCCAGCGCATCGCAGGCCACTCATTCCGGGGCGCGGTTGTCGCCTTACTTTAAGAGCAATAACGGGCGCACGTAAGCAAAGGAGCAGTCAGCGGATTGCTTACGCCGACGATATAGTCTTGCAGTCGTTCGATAGCGTGCGCCGTAAATGTTCGATTCGTTATCGGAGTTACTCCCAGGGCATAGTTGCCCCCGTCCGCCTCAAGCGCTATTTTATTCGAACGCGGCTTGAGCAATTCCAGGCACGCGGATCGAAGCAAGCGCAACGAATACAACTATCCGTCGAACAACATAGCCCGGCCTGATCGCGCGAACCCTGCGGGATCAGCAGTAGTGAGTGGCCGGCGCGGCGTCGTACGCGCGTTGCGTCACCTAGGCGTCATCTGCCCCGCATCATGGCGCCTGCACCAATGCCCCCAGCCATTGTCGGCGTGCTCACCCTATCGGCTCAGTCAGGTCAATCGCCTCAACAGTCTTCGCCAGGGGTACGGACTGACCAGGAAACTCACGCCGTAGCTGACGCGCAAGCTCGCCGACAGCGTCGCTGCGATCAAGCGCCTGCTGGATCAGCAAGGCAGCAACCTGCCGCGCCTGCGCCTTTGCGCCAGGCTCGCGATTCTTCTCACGTCCGCGTATCGCGTTGCGCCAGCCAATCCGGGCGCTCTCGACATCAATGTGGTCCAGCACCCGGGTCGACCCGCCAGGCTCGAGCTGCACGAGGAGGCGTAGAAAGAGGAGGCCTTCCTTGTAGAAAGACGGGCTACGCTGCGAAAGCGCCTGCGCCAATCCATGGTAGTGCGGTTCGAGTAAAGCTGGAACAAGTGCCGGTTCCTGCTGAACTATCCTTACCAGCACCAATACTCCCAGTTGCCAGTCGACGTGGGTCCCCTGGCAGAGCGCGATGCGTCTTCCTGCCGCTACATGACGAAACGCGCTGGCAGGAGCGATCGCCGCAAGATGCGTGGACATGGTGGCGATACGCGACTCATTGCGTTCAACCATCGCCTGGATTTCCAGACGTGCTGCAGGTACGGCATGCGCGACGCCGAGCAGCATTCTCGCATCGCCGATTCCGTCTTCCCAATCTGTACCGATTGTCTGGTCGATCCTGTTCCAGTCGAGGCTGAGTACGGTTGCCTCGAACTGCTTTGGCGACGACTTCTGCATGAAGCTGAGGAGTCCGGCGGCCGCCTGGAAGTTTCGATGGGTGCTGCGCGAAAGTCTGGTTGCAAGCTCCTTCGGCGACCAGCAGGCGCAGATCTTTCGCCCCACCTGCCGCATGCGCCGAGAGGGTGCCAGCTTGCCGACATAGATGTGGAGTGGGTCATAGAGCCTCAACGCGTTCCACACGATATCGCGTAGCTCGTCGAACGCACCCTGAGGATCAGCTCGCAGCCGGTCAGCGATTGCCGGGATCAGTGTTTCAATCAGCGTGAATCCGAACTCTGGTTCCAGGTAGCAAAAATGTTCGCAGAAATCGGCCACGACCGACAGATAGGCGTCCTGCGGCCAGGTTGAGACCAGACGGCGACACGCGTCGCGGTCAATGTGCGCGAGATAACGCGCCTTCCACCCCTCATCTTTTCCAGCCCCGGTCGTGGAAAGCAGATTGGCGATCTCGCCGGCGTGCAAGGGAGTTGCGGCACTGATAGCCCGAGCCACGGTGCATGGATCAACTAGCGCGAGGATGCTTTCGCCAAGCGTCCTGTCTGCATTGAGTACATGATTGATGACGCGGGCAATCGCGTAGCATGCGCCTTCGGGTGCCGCCTCCATCCATTGCGCAAGCGTTTCCTTGTGGCCGGCAATCTCTTTCATCTCTTCCGGCAGGTAACCGTGCAGATTGCTGAGTGCCCAACACGCATGTCGAATGTCGAGCGAGTCTTTCGCGGCCCAGCATCGCGCCACGACGGGCGTCAGCCAGGCCTGCTGGACCAGCCAGCGCCACTGCCCATAACCGTCCACCGTCGACAGTTCACCTAGCAACACAGCCAGGCCACCTAACGGCATCGCACCATCAGTGAGCACCGCCCTGAGCACACGGGCAACGATCTGGCGCTCCCCGGCCGTCTGCCCCTGGAGAATGCGTGCAAGAAGAACACTGGCGAGACGCTGGTGCGGACAGCGAAGATCATCAACACGCAGCAAGAGCCGCTGCGCTACCAGCCAGTTGATTGCAGCATTGCTTTTGGCGATCGGCAACGCGTCTCCAACCAGTCCCAGCAACGCGTCGCGCGAACAGTGTGCATCGCGGGCTGCCAGCTGCCGGATTGCCGCAACGGCAAGCACTAGCTCCGCCCCGGCGGCACGAGCGGAACTTGCCAATGCGCTTGCCCGTCTCCACCCTCCCCCAAGGATGAAACAGAATTGCCATGGGTAGAGCGCCTGCTCCGCCTGCTGGAGGCGCACATCGAGCCGCTCGTCTACTGGGCGATCGCCGATCCGGTCATCGGCGCGACGAACGGCGGCAAGCGTCACTTCGGGAGAAGCCCGCAAGCCGTCCGCAATGACCCGGACGGCGCGTCTGGCATCGAGCTGGATGGCGCCCGGAAAGCCACCCTCGTCGTCAGAAATCGTGTACGCGCTCAACACCCAGCGCGATGCGGTCGCCCGCTCTTCCAGTTCGCGAAGTAACGCGGGACGGGTCAGATGCGCGTCATCGACGATATAGAGGGTCGGCCTTGAACTCTCATCAAAGGGTGGAACGCTTCCCATCGGATCAGCCAACCGCAGAATCCGCCAGCCGCGTGCGTGCATCTGGCGCGCCACCTGCAGAACCGAGATTGACTTCCCAGCTCCGGGCACACCCGCGAGGCGGGCAGAGCCAGCCCGCTCCAGATCGACAGTCAGCAGGGCTACCTCCGGAAGCGTGGGACACGCCGCGACATCTGCCGGCCCGAGCGAGCGACCCATCAATGCAGGACCAAGGTCACGCGCCACCTCGAACAGGACCTCCGACCACCCGGACACGCCGGTCCCGACTGTCGCTGATCGCGGCAAGAGCGCCATGAGGCCTTGCCGGATCTGGTCGAGTTCGTCAGCTCGTGGCAATGCACGCAGTGCTGCCATGATCCCGGGCAGATCACCTGCATACTCGGGATAGATTTCTTCCACCACTGCCTGATGGCTGGACATCAGCCCTTGAATCGTGTCCCAGCCGATGGCGACAACGGGAAATTTGCCGTCCTTCTCCCGACGTTCGGACACGAGCCGGGCATGTTCCTGAAGTGTTGCGTCGTTGGGAGCCGTGGTCGCGAACGTCCAATGTCCAAGCGCAGGTTTGAACTTCTCCGCCTTGGCAAGTTCTGCATCGAACTCCGCAATAGTCGCCTTCGCTCCGTAGCCATTGTTCTTCCCTTTGCACTGCACGCCAAAATTCTTGCCTGGCGCGCTCTCGGGCGCCCCATAGACATCGACACCGTGCTGCTGCTGGCCAGATCGCCCGTTTTTCTGCGCAACAGGCGCCTTCCACACTGCGGCAAACAGTGCGCGAGTCAGATCTTCGAACCTCTCCCACGACTTTGGTGGTGGAATCTGTTTTTCGATAAAGTCCATTGGACAGTCACCCCGTTGATGCTCTTACGCCTTCTTCTGCACAGCGGAGATCGAATGCATGCCGACAAGTCCCCGGTCTGCACACCCCTCCCTGCGGTCGATCAAGGTGTCGAAATCACGCGCTTTCATATCGGCGAACCCGGTGTGAGCGCATCCGCCGTCCTGCCTGCAGGAAAGCCGGAAGTTCAACGGCCGCGTGGACCGTTGAGTCGTTCCTCCAGCCTGTTAGCCTCGGGAACGCCAAGACTAACAAGCTCTGCCACGACACTGCCCACCTCCGCACGGGTTGCCGCGTCGGCGTCTATTGCGACAGGGTACAGAGAATGAATCGCTTCGACGATCTCGCACCACCGCCTGCCGAACCCGAGATCGATCCAGAATGACCGAAAGTCGGGATACGTTGAGAGCCAGATATTGCCTGCCTGAACTAGTAGACGAAGATGTTGCGCGCGCGGAGAAACTTCCAGAAGGTTTAGCAGCACAAGGGCGACAAAGGGCGACGGTCCAGAAAGCGTGAGCCGGGCCAGAACCGTCAGAAGTGGCTCCAGCCTCTCCACACCCCTTTCGAGGAGATAGCTCTTCGTAAGTCCGCCAAAGTTGTGGTCGTTAAGGAACAGCGTGGCGATCGCCGGAGCTATGTGCATCTCAATGGACGTTTTCCTGGTGCCCACCAGACGCTTCCACCCGCGGCTTTCCATCATGCGATCGGCGAACCCCGATCGAACGGCAACAGCAACAGAAGCGTCCACATTGCCGCCATCGAAGTAGACCGCGTCGAAGCTTCGCAGGAAGTCGGCGAGAACGTCGAAGAAGTTCTGCTCCGGTAGTGCTGCAATCGGTCTCAGGAGATCTGCGACCTGATTCGCGGCAAGACCGACCGTGCATCGAGCAGTCAGCGCAAAGAAGACGCTATTCCATTCTGACGGTGTATCGTCAGCTTCCTCCCCGTCAACGAGTTCACCGCCGTTCGCGCCAATCGTCCACGACATGTAGGCATCGGCGACATCGCGAAGCCACGGGCACCTGTCCGCGTTGCCTAGTCCCTGCACCTGGCGCAGCCATAGCGCCGCCGTCTGATGGTAAACCTCCTCTTCCGGCGGCAGCGCTTCAGCTTCGGGCGGATCCTCAAACTGCATGGGAGCCACAGGTAATCGAAGATGTCGTCTGAGACGGATTTGCTCCTGGGGAAAAATAGGCCAGGCGGGCTCGGGCCCCGCTCCCTCCAGCCAGGCCATTTCCGCATCAATCGCGGTTACTGCAGCCGCCCGCCGCCGCTCGCCACGGGCCGCCTCCTCTTCCACAGAAATATCCCACTTGCGGACAGGAACGATGCAGGCAACAAGCGCGCAGCGTAATAGTGCCCGCGGCAGGCGCTCGTCAACTCCCGACAGCGCCCCGATTGCGGCGCCCAAGCCGTGTGCCGCTGCATGGTGACCTTCTGCCGCCACCGCGAGCAAGGCTCTCACCTCTTCCCGAGTGTTCCAGTGGACGAGGCCGTAGATCAGTCCGGCAAAGGCAATTGCAACCGGGTTAAAGCGAAGTCCACCTCGCACCTGATGCACGGGGTCGTGGCCATCAGACGTGAGCGCGTCCTGCAACCGGGCACGTGCCCAGTCGTCATGAACATCCAGCAAGCTGCCATCTCCGTCCCGCATGACCATCATCGCGGTGGCAACCACGGCCTCGCGCCGTATCTTTTGCGACGTGTCACCGCCATCATTGTCCGTCGACATCCCGGGGTCCGGAACGGGGCTGCTCGCCCAGGTTACCGCGACTCGAAGTTGATCCGGCGAGAAACGAGAAGGATCGTCGAAGGCGACCATGATAGCGCTCTGCATCGCGAGGTGAGACGATCTGGCTGCATCAGCGTCCCGTAGCGCCTGCAGATGATTCTGTTCCGCAGCCGGCGACAGGTACTGACGAGCCTTCACGACTGAACCATCCTCACGCTGCGCATCGACCTCATGCCAGTTTGCCGGATCGGCGAGGTTCAGCGCATGCAGGACCATGAACTCCGGGTCGCCGAGATTGGCACGAGTTCCGGCTGGTCCCAGGCGATCGGCCGCATCACGTAGCAGTTGCGTCAGCTTTTGCAGTTGCTCTGGGTCGGTTGGCACAGCGTAGCTGCCAATCAGCCCGTCGAGCGTCATGCGCCTGGACGGGCGTTTCTTCAGCCCGGCGGCACTGACCGCACAGCGCGGTTCGGTCTGCAGTGCCTTCATCCCGAAGAAATCCGGAGTTCCGAACCGATCGTGAACCTGACGCGAATGGTCCAGGCACAGCAGCTCCGGGCAACCAACAAACTCCGCGGCTGATGTGGCTGACTTTGGCCAGTGCGAGATGATAAGGTCGACCGCAACAAGCAGGTAGGCCGCACATGATCTTGGCGGGCCGAGCACGTCTTTCAGAACGACATCGAAGGGTTCACCGGCTTCGATACGTTGATGGGCCCAAGCTTCCAAGGCCATCAGCGCCGACGTGATGGAGTAATGGTCGCTGTCCCTGGACCAGAAATAGGTGCCGGTCCAGGGAAAGAAACGCGGGCCGTCCGCATACGCTAGGCTGATCCCGTCGTCGCCGGCATCACGCCCGCGGCTGCCGTGTGCGATGGCATGGTCCACCAGGCGATGAATCAGCGCGAGCCCGTCTGCGGGCGAATGCAACAGCAGTTCGAAGAACGGGCCTTGCGCCGGCGATGCTGGAATAAAGCCTTGGTCGACGAATGTGAAGGCTTCGTCACGTTCGCCATGAAACCGGCGATGACTAGGGCGCGGTTTTTCAATCAATGCCTCCGCGGTCAGCGCGGCCAGCTCGGCGGGCGCCGCTTGCGCCAAAGTCCCACGCATCTTCAGGATGCTTCCGATCAGGTCTTCGTTGCGCTCAGCTCGCGCGACAGCCCGGAGATATTCGGCGGCCAGATCGGGGGTGGTGCGGGCGAACATGATGAATCCGTTGTGGAGGTCCCGCCGAATCGACTGCACCTGATCGCGCTCAAAGCCCTCCCAGAAACGGGGCGCACCATTCGGGCCGGGAAGACCATCGTCCGGTTCCATCAGCCTCAGCCATCGGTATAGCTGTCGCGTCACAAGCGGCGTGATGTCCGTGAGACCAAGCGTCCCGGTCGAGAAGGCCGAATACAGGTCAACCACTTCTGGAATGGCCTCGGCCGGAACGTTCTCGCCGATGCCCAGGAGCCACAGGACGAGGACGGGCCAGGCGTGACCCTTCGGTATTGTCATGCCTGCCGGTATGAGATCGGGATCGACGCCAGCAGCGGCGAAGGCCGCCGAAGCCGGTGCAACTTCGACGGCCATGACCGTGCGCAGGAGCTCGCGTAGCAGTAACGCCTGATTGGCAAACAGGACGGGCTGGACGCGTTGCAGTATGGTCGCGGCCGCTTCGGAGCGGACAAGTGCAAGCAGAGCCGCTCGCCTCCACGACCTGTGCGCGTCGTTATCGCTGAGGCGGTCCACAAAGCTGTTCCACCCCGAACCATCGGTTGCGCGCTCCGCGATCATCCTGGCAGCGAGCTCAACGCCCCGCGCGAGCGTTGCGACCGCGGGGCGCTTCAGGTCCAGCCGGTCGATCAGGCTGAGCTCAGCATGCAGTGCGCTGGCAATCGCCCATTCGCGCAGTACGTCGTGGCGAAAGGAGACGCGATTCGGGCCAAGGTTGCGCAATGTACCGCTGCGGACCAATGCGTCAACCGGCTCCGACGGCTGTGATCTGACATCAAGACCATCTGTTCCTGTGAGCGTCTGCCACGCCAGATCATTCAGCAACCGAGCCCGGTCCCGCCAGCCAGCGTCACGCTCGCCGTCGGCTGTGGACCACCACTGGCTGGCCATCTCAGCTTCGGTGTGCGGCAAAGGGTCGGCCGCAGGCTGACTGGCGACGCGGGCCAGTCTGAACAGGTTCCTTGTCACCTGCCGGGCAGGATGGTTATCGCTGAGCAACGGGCTCAACGCAGGATCCCCGTTCGCGAGCTGTTCGATCTCCGCCTCGCTCAACGCATCGATCATCACCGGCGGCGCCCGCTTCAGTCTGTCGAGCGCATCTTCCGGCAACCAGCTGGACTCCTCCACGCCGAACCCGGTTCGGGCAGTGGCGAGAACCGACACGCCAGGCACGTCCGCGGCGGCCCGGAGCATGTCAACGACCGTGAGACGTTCCTCGCTGCGGAAAGAGTCGAGATTGTCCACAAACAGGATGGCGCCGCCATTGCTGGCAAGCTCGACCAGAAGCTCATGGGCGGTACCTTCGAAGCCGAGCTGCGCGCGCATGGCTGTCCAGCCGCGTGGAACGCAACGACCAGGACTGAGGACGAGAACCTGCCCCTCCGTCTGCAAGGACTCGGCCACCTGACGCAAGACACCGGACTTGCCTACGCCTGCGTCGCCACGAAGTTCGACATAACGTGCAGCATCGAAGGCCTCATGTACCTCTGCCACGCGCTCATGTCGCGCAAGGATGACCTGACCTACACGGTTGTCGATGTCCGCGAGCGCCTGGCGGGCATGTTCAGCAACGGCCGCCCGTGCGCCTGCGTGCCGCAGGTCTTCGGCGAAGCGAAATCCGCGAGGATGCAGGGACTCCAGTAGCGTTGTGCGATTTTTATCCCCGCCGCTCCTGGCGACACTGATCGCCAGCTCAACCAGGTTCGCCCAGAACGCATCCACTCGCGACGCGTCGTCAGCATGCAACGTCCGGAGTGCCCGCTCCCGGACGAGATCCTCCGATACGGAGCCAGGGGCTGTGAAGTCGAACGTGAGAATCTGAAGCCGGCGTAGCAATTTCCAGGTCGTTTCGTCATCGTGCGGTGCCCCCTCTTCCTCGAGGTGCACCTGGAACGTTTTCACGAAACTGCGCATGTCGTCGTTCGCGACACCAGGAAGCCTGAGTTGTGAGACGAATGTCTGCGGATCTCCGATCTGCCGCGCCAGTGCGAGCACCTCCTGATAGGGACCATCGATCTTGCGCGACCCTCTGGCAGTGGCGATTGCCAGGCCGTACCGGGTTGACCAGAAGTCCGCGCGCCGCACGGCCTGTGCAATCTGGCCGACAACATTGCTGAAAACCGGGTCCGCCGGGGTGAACGTGATAGTCCGCTTGACCTGTATTTCCAGTACCGCAGGTCTGCCGGAACCATCGACTGCATGAACGATCACGTCGTCGAGAGGCCGCCCGGTGTTCGCCTGCTGAAGGGCAATCCGGTCGATCGTTGTGCCGGGAAGACCACGTGGCGGTGCCCCGCAGAGCATGGCAAGCAGATAGAACGCCGCAACCTGCCCTTCAAAATGCGCTCCAGCAGGTCCACTGGCAGCCGTACTCGTCCCCTGTTGATCAGGGACGCCAGGGTCATCACCCTCACCTTGAGTCTTTTCCATCATGACCTTTCCATATCAACCCGGCGTTACAGGGCGCGGTGAATAGCCTTTCGCGAACAGCCGCTCAACCAAAGACTGTGACTGGCTGATCCATGATTGCCCGCACGTGATGGATCGCGTGCCTCAACGCGGAGCAGGTTCGAAGCGTCGAGGTGGATCAACCTGTGCCCAAGTGCACAGGCTGACACCTCTAACTCCGCCTCCCCGCGCGCCACTTCCAGAGGCGCGGCTGGAGACATGGCGCAGTGCGGCAGTCGAAGGACCAGTCAAACGCAGGTTCCCGCTGAATGAAACCCTGCTTTTGCCTACTGACGTGGCCTATGCGACCGTATGGTATTTCATCGCGTTGCCGGCCATCTTATATCGATCACCTTCCCGTCTTTTTCTCAAGCAGATGGCCGGCGCGAATGACGTGCTGATGGATGGTCATCGAGTCCAGAAATGAAGGGTATGAAAGCCACCACTTTTATACCCTGCCGGGACCGGCGTTTCGACAGAAGATCGTAGAGATTCAGAAAAGCTGCGCCCCAAGTTCGCGCGGACTTCCCCACCTCACCGTGCTGACGAAAGTCCGGCCACGGGAATCACGTCACTCGATCATCGCGGGGTGCCCCGCTCCTTAGCGCTCACGCGAACGCGGGATGCGCGAGTGGTAACTCAACAGGCCGCCGATGTGTGGACACAGACGGTGCCACTGGCGTCGTGATCGTCTGTTTTCCATTGCTTCTGAAATGGCAGACTCTCAGCAGACTCAAGCGGATGGACACGGCTGTCGTTGCCCTCCGCTGCACGACGTCACTGATGCTACAAGGCGACGCCGACCGGGCCCAGACGCCGCAGCCGCAATATCGCTTGACCATGCACGGTCGGCCCTGTCCGCGCGAACGGGTTGCAGGACGTCAGGCGCCGTTCACCTCATCCTTGAACGCCTTACCCGCGGTGAACTTGACCGTCTTCGCGGCCGGGATCTGGATCTCGGCGCCGGTCGCCGGGTTGCGGCCAACACGCGCGGCACGGGCGCCTGTCGAAAACGACCCGAAGCCGATCAGCTGCACCGTGTCGCCCTTCGTGACAGCCGCTGTGATGGTGCCGAGCAGCGCGTCGAGCGTTTCGGCGGCGAGGGTCTTGCTGGTGCCGGCTTTTGCGGCCACGGCGTCGACGAGGTCCTGCTTATTCATGGTGATGTCCTTCAGGTTCGGTTGGAATGCCGCACCCTACCCGATTCCCGCACCGGTGCGCAACCGGCTTCAGAGCGGCGCCGATGGACTGGCCGTCATTCAGCCAAGATTGCCCACTGACGGCATGGCCACGAAAGGTCACCCTTTGTGGGGCGGCCCGTATCCCCCGGTGCCAGCGATGCCGTCGCTCATCGGCGATCACGAACGGCGCACCCTCACCACGCGTGCACCCCGCAATGCAGCCGTCACACGTTGCGCGCGCGAATCCGTTGGCCCGGCATGCAATATCCCAATTGGAGCGACGGAACTCCTTCCACTCCCTCCCTTCCTGCTGACGGCACCTCAGCGACCGGCGTCCTCGCTCCGATCCGTGCGTTGGCCGCCGTCGCGCTCGCCGTGCCCTCAGGCTCAGCAGTTCGCGTGCCGAACCCACTTGAGGGGGCTCCCCACGGGCGCCCGGCGCCGAAAAGCGCCGCGCGACCTGGCGCTGGGCGTCACCCGCGCAGTTTTGATAACTGCTATTATCGCCACTGCGTTTAATGCCTAAATCCGGGGTCGTGGCACTCGACTCCAGGCCCTGCGGGCTTTCCAGCCACTTGTTTTCCGTTTTCATCCCAGCATGGCCAACCGGTCGCTTCCTATCACCCTCACGCGCGCCTATAGCCGCACCGACTTCACCGCCCTGCGTGCGTTCGTGCAGCGGGTGCCGCCGGCGACCATCGCGCGCCTGTATTTCAGCGAGGACCGCGATGGCAATGCGCCCACCGCCGGGTGGGTCAGCACGTATCTGCGACAGATGCAGGCCGATCTGGTGGACCTCGCGATCGAGCATGGATCACCCGTGCTCGCCGACCACCTCAAAGCGTCGGCGCGTGCGCACGGCAGCGCACGGCTCACCGCGGTTACGCTGAAAATGGTCGAGCAAGCGGCAGCGCTTGCAGTAGCGCGACCCGATGCACAGCATCCGGTCGGCATGTGGTTCCGTCCGCTCGTGTCACTCCGGCTGAAGGGCGAAGGGATCAGGACGCTGGGCGATCTGGTGGCGTTCTGTAACCGGCGCGGAGGCAGCTGGTGGCGGCCGGTGCCACGCATCGGTGCGAGCCGGGCCCGGCACATCGTCGCGTGGCTACGGCAGCATGAGGCGTCGATTGGTGAGCGGGTAGTCGATGATGTGGAGCTCGAGGACCCCCTCGTCGCGGCCGACTTGGTGGTCGTTGATGGGCCGCGCAGCGCACTTGTGCCGCTCGAACGGATGACCGTCAGTACCGCTCTTTCCGGCACAACTGGCGCTAACCGGTCTAGCGCTTTCCCGTTCATCCAAGCGCGCAACGATCTGGACGCGGTGCGCGCCTACCTTAACCGCTATCGGGACCAGCCAAAAACGCTGCGGGTTTACACGAAGGAGCTGGAACGCTTTCTCTTGTGGGCAGTCGCCGTAAGGGGCAAGCCAATGAGCGCGCTGATGGTCGAGGATTGTGAAGCCTACAAGGACTTCCTCGCTCTCCCCTCCCCTTCCTTTGTCGGGCCCAGGGCGCCGCGCAGCTCGCCGCGCTGGCGACCTTTTGCGACCGACGCACTGACACCAGAATCGCAGCGCTATGCGACCCGGGCGCTACGTGCGGCGTTCGCGTGGCTGGTCGATGTCCGGTATCTGGCCGGCAACCCGTGGAAGGCCGTGAACGATCCGCGGGTGGTCAAACGGGAGACCAGCATCCGCATCGATCGGGCACTTCCTCGAGATCTATGGGAGCGCGCCCGGGCGTTCATGGACGGGGCATGCAGACCCGTCGGCGCGAAGCAGTGGCGCATCGCTCGCGCCCTGCTCCTCCTCATGGGGGCCTCGGGGCTCAGGCGGGAAGAGGCGGCCGGCGCGGTGCGTGCCCGGTTGGTGGTTTCACCGCACAGCACACGTGTGCATCCGGTGTGGCAACTAACAGTGATTGGCAAGCGAAACCGGGAGCGCACCGTCCCAGTCAGTCCTGCTACGGTGTCCGCGCTGCGCGCCCACTGGCGCGACAGAGGGGAACCTTTTGACGGCCCGCACTCGCCCGCTTCACTGTCCATTCCGCTGCTCGCGCCACTCGTGGTGCCAAATTTCAGGGTTGCCGAGGCCAAGCATGCTAATACTGATGCCCCCCAGGGTTACTCCACACACGGCGTCTGGAAACTGGTCCGGTGGGCGATGACAGGTTTGCTGGAAGGTATGGACGGACTGTCGGAAGCAGAGCGGATGGTGCTTCATGAGGCGTCGCCGCACGCGTTTCGCCACACGTTCGGGACACATGCTGCGGGCGAGGACGTGCCGATCGACGTAATCCAGCGGGCGCTGGGACACGCCAGCATGCAGACAACTTCGATTTACGTTCAAGCGGAGCAACGTCGAATGGCGCACGAATTCGAGCGCTTCTACGCCAGCGAGCCGGATTTGAATGAATGACAAACGGCGGGCGCGACTTTGGGGAATCACCTGTCGCTCCCCGGTCCCTGCCCCGACCGATCGATTGAGAGCCGGCATCGTGACTGCGCTTGGCGCTTTACCCGAAGGCATTGTCAACTGACAGTTTTCTGACAGTTCTGCTTTGACGTCACACAGCCCGTAGCACTCTTCTGACACTTTTCTATCAGAATGGGAGCCCCCTGAGCGCGCAGTTTAGCGCGAAGCGCCACCGTGCCATCGGTAGCGCCAATTCAGTATATAAGGCAGCCGCACCAGTTACGATGGCAAAGGTCACGAACGGCTGGGGCCAGACAACGCAGGAATGTGGTGCCCGGCGTTATTGGCGGCTTGACGTGGACGAAGCTTCCGCCGCAGCATCCTGGCCGCCTTGCCACTCTACCTGGGGAAACTGGCGCACCGGCGACGCTCAAAATCGAGTTCCCACGCCCCGAGCGGAACCGCGCCAGTGCCGAAACAATCCCAAGTACCCAAGTGCCTGATTCTATTCAATATCCAAATTGGATTGGCCGCAGCAGAGCAGCGCCATCTCGGCTAACATTTTGATTTTATTGAGTTTCCAATTTGGATGTTCAGCGCCATTACTTGTTGTCGAGCTCAGATTGGATGAACTCGGCGATTCGTCGCGCCCATTCTTCCGCGATTGCCTCTCCGTCTTTTCCCGGAAAGCGCAGACCGACGACCCCACTCCTGACTGACACGTCACAGAACTTCCGCTTGCCAGTGTTAATTGTCATTACCGACGGCCGTGCCGCTTTCGGACGAGCTGGGGAGGCTAATGCCAGAGCCCTCTCCTGCGTCATGTCGACTGAATTAACTAAAGCATCGATTGCCTTCGTCACCTCTTCCACTCGCCCTTGCTGTGCCAACGAGGCGAACTTCGCGGCAGCGGTGCCACCCAGCTTGTGAGGTCTGGCCGCGACAACTTGTTTCGCAGCGTCCGGTAAGTTCTCAAACGACAGAATTCGAGCCACGTGGCTCTGCGCCAGCCCTGACATACGAGTGATGTCTGCCTGAGACAGACCAAGGTTCTGCTGAATTCTCTTGAATTGCCGGTATTTTTCAAAGTCTGGAAGTGACGGCGCGAGCAAATTGGAGAACGCTGCACCTAGCTCTACTTCAGCATCCGTTCCGTTGAACGGTACACCACGAATGGTCGCGCGATTTAACTCATCGCGGTAAATCGCTACTCGGTTATTTCCAGAAATGATCTCGTTCCGACCATCGCCCAGCGGTCGATAAACAATAGGGTGCACAAGCGGATTGCGTTCGAGGTTTGTTCGAAGCTCCTTGTACTCTTCCTCAGAGAGAACTCGTCGCCGGCCCGGAATTTCGACGAGAGTTTCGATTGCGACTTCTTGAGACGACCCGACTCCGGCGGTTTCAAGCTCCTCAATTCGTTTCATCGCCGACTGGAGTTCTCGCTCCTTCTCAGCAAGTAGCGGAAAGGAAGCCATCAATTGCCCAGGCGCCGTTTTCGGCCGTCCGGAGGGATCGTCTCCGGCCTTTGGACTGCGTGGAGACGATCCTATGGAAGCGGCTTTTGCTGCTAGTCGGTCTTTAATGCTCATTTGGCCTCCTGGCCCGCGTGCCACAACGCAACAAGTTGCTGATCGATAATCTCGGCAAACCGATCGTAGGCCTCGCGCGCCCGCTGATAGGTTTTCAGACTGCCTTGGTATCTCGAAATGTCGTAAACGGTCCCGAATTCCGCCGCGGCGGTTTGCGTAACCGCAGTCGTCGGAATCTCGATCGGAAGCACCAAGCCTTCATATGTCTTGTTAATCCAATCTCGTACGATAGGCGTTGCCGCTTGACTCTGATCGACCTTCGCCAGAAGAACATGAATAAAATCGAAGCTTTTGACGAGCTCAGGCGCCACCTGTGTCATGCTTTCTGATAGGTCCGAAAAGAGGCTCCAGAACTGAGTGGAAGATGCGTAGTCGAGTGCGCTCGGCGGCGTCGGTACAATCAGCCCGTCCGCAGCCATGAAGGCGTTGATTGTCAGATAGGAGAGTGCAGGGGGGGTGTCAATAATTACGACGTCATACTCGTCCAAGAGCGGCTCAAGCCCCCGATTCAACACGTTCCAAAATTGGAATGATTGGTCCTTCGATTGCTTGAATGGAAGAAAAAATTCGGCACCAAACAATGCGGCGCTTGCGGGAATGAGATCGACGCCGTCCCAGTACGTCGACTGGACCGCGTATTGCAGGTCGTCCACGTCTCCATAAATCAACGGAAGAACCGTCTGCTCGTCAGAAACTTCGCTATCCGCTAGTATTCCGTTGAGCGCGGACAAGGACGCTTGCGGATCAAGGTCAACGAGTAACACCCGACGGCCGAACAGCGACAAGCCCTGCGCAAGCGTCATGGCTGTAGTCGTTTTACTAACGCCGCCCTTGAAGTTTCCAATGGCAATTTTCTTTCCCTTCACCCCTGCAGGACGCTTCGCGAACGGCGCGATCTGGTCGATCCATACCCGTGCCTCCTCAAGAGTGAACTCCCGGCTTCGGCTGTGCCGCAAGGTCCCTTGCGGCAATTCTGAGTCGGACCGCGTTAGATAATTCATTCGCTGCCTATCGATTCGACACAGGTCCCCGACTTGTGCGGTCGTGAACACGGGGGGATTTTTACGCGGGTGAGGAGCAAGCATGCTTTCCCGAACATCCACAAGCATGCCGCTCGCGTTGTCTGCGATAGCTTTTATCGCCGACAGTGGCAACGGTTTCGGAGCATGCTTCAGCTGGATTGACATCTTTGGTTTTTCAGAGCGCGCACGCACTGCTGTATTCATCAAAAGCTCCCGGTTTTAGTAACGCCCACCGCTATGGGCGCCGTATGGTTGTTTCAACACGTAAAGCGTAAATCAGCAAGTCGTGTTGAATTCTGCCGGAGCTTAGTTAGGAAAACTAGGGCTTGCAAGAAGTTTCGGTAAAGATCTGGGCGCACGATAAACGTTCGACGCTGATTGACGCGTCACGCCGGTGTGTCGGCCAACGAAAACACCCCAAAGCGGTGTAACTTCGTGTACGTAGGACAACCGTGGCTAGCCCGAAATGCAGAAAGGTCATGGTTTGTGGGGAGCTTTTCAAATTGACGGGCGGCCAAAGGTCATGGTTTGTGGGGAGCTTTAAAGACTGGCTCCTGCTAGAAGTCATCTTTTATGGGCGAGTCGGACCGGCGCATAGCTTTGACCGACGCCCTTTTATGCGACTCCAACGCCGATGTCAGCCCAGAATTGGCCTCCGCACCGGTGCCGACCTGCGGACTTCAACATACAGCCGCTGCGGTCGACGGAGCCCGGCTGACCCCGCCACGCCAAACCGACGCGCCGGAAGTCAGGGTCTATGGGGGATTGGCCGCGTTACTGTGCAGCCCGGAACTCCGCCCCATAAACCCTGACCCGTGGAAACCGAACTTCCGCAGAACCAACTTATAAATCAATCACTTGCAGTGGCTTTCGTGAGGTGCCCCACGGAACCTGACTTTCCCCATAGACCCTGACCGATTGACCCATAAACCATGACCACAAGGACCTCCTGATGCCCTTAAACCCTGACCTTTCGCCCCATGGAACCTGACCGAACCGAGCCGAAAGCCCTATCCACTAAGGCTTCGCCGGCTGTAAACGTTGTTAAAGTGTTTGTTTTTTAAAAAAACCAACAAACAGGCGTTGCTCCTCGACATATTCGTTTTCAAACCCGTACCTTCGCACGCGGCGCGAAGTGAGTGGCAAACAAGAGAAGTCATGGTTTATGGGGCAAAGGGGCAGCCCGTCATTAGGTGGCGTCTCAAAAGTCAGAGCCAAATGGGTTGCTGACATGACCTTCTCCACATAAAATCGCCGCAGCAATGGAGAACACATGGCAAACCTTAAGCCGCTCAACCTTCCACCCAGCGAACTGAAGAAGCATGTCGCTACGGTTCACGTCAGCGGTGAACTATCGTTGCTCGAGCGCAAGATTGTGAATGTGCTCCTCCTGAACGCATACGACGAGCTTCTGACAAAAAAACGTCACACCCTGCCGGTCGGGATTCTATGCACGATGTTGGGCTTCGATAGCAAAAATCACGACGCATTGAAGCGAGCCTTGCTAAAAGTCATGTCGACGCCAATCTCGTTCGACCTTCTTCACGATGGCGGTAAGACAGACTGGGAGGCCTCTCCGCTTATCGCCTACGCAAGCATCAAGAGCGGCACTTGTGCTTACGAATACAGCGACTGGCTCGCCGAGAAACTTGCAAATCCTGACATCTATACGCTAATAAACATCAACGTTCAGCGACAATTTAGCGGCGGTTACGCGCTCGCGTTGTACGAAAATTGCCTTCGCTTCAAACGAACGGGATCAACCGGCTGGATCTCAGTCGAGACTTGGCGACGACTTCTTGGCGCCGACGCGAGCATGTACGACGAGTTCAAGCATTTTTCAAGTGAGGTCATCAAGAAGGCTGTGAAGGAGATAAACCAAGTCTCCAATATCATCGTCACCCCTGAATACAAGAGAGAGGCGAGGAGGGTGGTTCAAATCCGTTTTCTTGTTGACGATAATCCTCAACGCTCAATGCTGGACAATGAAGAAGATGAAGACCAGAAGGCGGTCCGAGGTTCTGAGGCGTTCAAACGCCTCACAAAGCTGGGCGTTGGAGATCGACTTGCAATAAGTTGGATTCAACAGGAGCCCGAAAGGGCGCTTCAGACGGCGCTCTACGTCGAGGAGCGTGCCAAGCGAAAACAGATTCGAGGCAACGCCGGCGGCTACGCAAGGACAGTCTTCGAAAAGGGCTCGAGTATTGAGCCTCCGCGAAACCATCTGAAAGCGGTTCCCGCACCGGCACCTGCCACTGGCGACCAGACATCGGCAGACGAAAGAGCACGACGCACGTCGGAGAAGATCAGAGCTCTGTCTTTGGCTGAAAAGCAGCAATTTGCTGCCGAATACATGGCCCACGGAGGAAAGGGCAACACGTATCAGCACGACATCGGCACGTTCAAAAATGCATTGGAGAGAACCGCGTACACCGCGTGGCTTCGCGCCAAGATCGCGGCCGATTAGCGCCTGCGGTACCCGCAACGATAGAGCGCATAATCAACCACCGCTTTTCCTTGTTCTTTCAAAGCCTCCGCTCCAGTCCTTGCCATTACGCGTCGAGAGCAAAAGGTTGAGGAGCTGCTCCAGTTGGGCTATGCGGGGTGCCACTCGCTCGAAGTCCGGCACATCGAGACGAAGATATTTTTGTCCGTGCACGAGGCTCAATCTCACGCCCTTCTGCTCTTTTTGATGGCCCGTGGTCAGCACGCCGAATACATCTTCCAACGAACAGTCATCAGAGACATACCGGCTTCGACGGACGATCTCAGTCTCCCCTAGCTGTGCGGATAACCTTCGAAGGGTGTCAGCTTGCCGGAACGAGAGAGCCCGGCCAATAAAAAGACGAAGCACGGCTTCGGGCAGTCTGGCTGCAGCAACCATCCGTGACATTTGTGATAGCGAGACATCAAGATCGGCTGCTACGGCTCGTTGGCTGGGCCAGAGACCACGCGATAACAACGACAAATAGAACTTCCCCATTGCGAGGAGCGGCGCGCTTTGTTCGCGTAGCCTCTCATGAAGGTAAGCGATCCATTTTCGGCGTCTAGCCGCTGGGGACAGGAGCGAGGAGCATAGGTGTCCACCTATCCGGAGGTGGACACCTATGGCTGACAAAGATCCAGAGTTAAGAGTAGTTCGACGCAGCAGCGACGGTCGCCGTCGTTACGACGATAAAGGCAAGCGTGCGCTCGTTGAGGAAGCGCTGCGTTCTGGCGTGTCGGTTGCCCGCCTGGCGCAGGAGCACGGGATCAACGCCAACCTGCTACGCAAGTGGATCACGAAGTACCTTCTGGAGCGCGAGAAAGGCATCTCGCCGGCATCGCAGGATGATGCTACCGGCGAACAGGAACGTCCGCATGCCCCGGAGGAAATCGTACTGGAGGGCGCGCTCGCGGTGATTGATGGCGCGCCCATTGACATCCCGGGTTCGCGCAAACGCTCCCCACCTGTCGCCTCGCCCACGGCATTCGTGCCTGTCGTTGCAGCACCACCAGCACTGCCAACCGCACCGCCGTCACCATCGCCATCGCCATCGCTGACGCTCGCACTGCATGTGCGACTGTCCAACGGCGTCGAGTTTGATCTCGGCGAGGCGAGCATCGACGAACTGACCACCGTGGTCCAGATGCTGGGGAGGATGCCGTGTTCCGGTTCGACGAAGGCCTGAAGGTCTACCTGCATCGGGAACCCGTCGACTTCCGGTATGGCATGAACAGCCTGTCGATTCTCGTGGAGCAGGCCATGCATTTGAACCCGATGGATTCCTCGCTCTATGTGTTTACCAACCGGAGATGCGATCGCATCAAGATCCTGGGCTGGCAGGGCAACGGTTTCTGGCTCATGCTCAAGAGACTCGAGGCAAACGATCGCTTCGTGTGGCCTGACAGCGCGAACCGGGTCGCGACACTGAGCGTCGAGCAGTTGCACTGGCTTATCGAGGGCATCGACATTGCCGCAGTCCAGCGACATCCCAGTCGAAATTATGCACGCGTGAGCTGAACACGTCACCGGCGTGCCGGTCTAAGCGGTATGCCGATCAACGTGATCATCGACGCCGACGAACTCAAGGCACTGCTCGCGATGCGAGAGGCCTATGGTTCGCTTCAGCGCGATCATGAGGAGGTTCGCAGCGCACTGCGCCTCGTGACAGCTGAGCGCGATCTCGCCGAGGAACGACTGCGCGCTTACCGTCGCGAACTGTTTGGCGCGAAAAGCGAAGCGCGCGCCTCGGACCAGTTCGGCCTGTTCAACGAAGCCGAAGCGCTCGGCGCGAACGCCACTCCCGCGCAGGAAGATACCCCCGGAACCGAGGTCGCGGCCCACAAGCGCAAGAAGCGCGGCCACCGCAAGCCTCTCGATCCCAATCTGCCGCGTGATGTCGTGCGACACGAACTCCCTGAGGCAGAGCGCTTCTGCGATCACGACGGACACGCGCTCGTCGAGATCGGCGTCGAGATCAGTGAGCAGCTCAATGTCATTCCCGAGCAGTTGCGAGTCACCCAGCATCAGCGTATCAAGTACGCCTGCCCATGTTGCGATCTCGGCATCAAGGTTACGCCGGCACCGCCCCGTATCATCCCGCGTGGGCTGCTGAGTGAATCGGCGCTCGCGTGGATCGCCACCGGCAAGTACCAGTTCGGCATGCCGCTCTATCGCCAGGCCGGTCTGCTGCGTCGCTTCGGCGGCGACATCTCGTCGAACACGATTGCCGCGAGCATGGTCCGCGTCGGTCTTGCGACGCAACCCGTCATCAACCTGATGCGCGATGCGCTGCTCGATGCCGAACTGATCTACGGCGACGAGACGACGTTCCAGGTCCTGAAGGAGCAAGGGCGAAAGCCGCAAACGAAAAGCTATCTGTGGGCGCAGATGACCGGTTCGGGCATCCCCATCCGTTGCTTCACCTATACGCCAGGTCGTGGCGCCAGGCTGGCTGACAGGCTGTTTGCCGGTGTCCGTAAAGGTGCCGCCCTGATGACCGATGGATACGAACCCTACAACGGCATCGCTGAACAGTACCAGCTCGTGCACCTCGGATGCTGGACGCACGCAAGACGGTACTTTGTGAAGGCGGAAGACAATGTCCCCAAAGCAGCGCGCCCGCCCGATCTGCTCGCGACACGCTTCATCAGCCTGATCGGAAAACTGTTCGCGGCCGAAGCGCGAAGCCAGACGTGGACGGCTGGGCGACGACAGCGATTGCGACGACGATACAGCGCGTGCGTACTCGATGTTATCGAAAAGCTGATGCTTGAGCACTCGCCTGGCGTCGTGCCCAACAGTCTGCTCGGCAAGGCGCTGACCTATCTGCACGGGCAGTGGCCGAAGCTGATCCGTTACGTTGAAGACGGCAACTGGCCCATATCGAACAACCCTTGCGAAAATTCCATTCGCCCGTTCTGCCTGGGACGCCGCGGCTGGTTGTTTGCTGACACCGTCGATGGCGCAAACGCGAGCGCCAATCTCTACTCACTGGTCGAAACCTGCAAGGCGAACAGCATTGATCCGTATCGCTATCTCACCTGGCTATTACAGCGTCTCCCGCTGGCACAGACCGTCGACGACTACGACGCGCTCTTGCCCTGGAAGATGCCCATCGATCTCCGCTGACTGAGCCCTGTAACACATCTCATGAGAACCGCGCCCTTACTCTGAGGGGTGTCGTCAATGGATCGCGTACTCATGAAGTTCCGCAGCAGCTTCACGGTCGTCGATACAAGTTTCTTCGAGCGCAAACATCGATTGAGATCCTGTAATAATCCGGCATCTTTTCAGCGGCAACCGCGTGTTCCGTTGCGATTTCAGTAAAAGGACCTTGAGCCGGATCAGGTCTCTTTTCTTTTGAGCTATCGTCCGCACAGCGTTGCGAGGGGCAGCTAAGTCTCGGAGGCTAAAGGGGAAAACTCGGAAGAGGGCGCTCAGGGAAGCCCCGCAAGCCGCGGTCGCTGCTGTGGAACGCGTGAAACGCGCGTAGGACAACTCTACCGGTTTTTGGGAAGCGCCAATACACCGAAAGCTATCCGTTTTTGCGCTTCATTTAGGGTTAGGACATTGAGCCGGCTAAGCGACAGTGCTCTCGCGGAAAAGCGGTCGCAAATCGCCTCTCTTTTGCATGACTGGCTTCTCCTCAAGGCTGATTCAATTGAGTCGGCCCAAATGGATCGACCGTCATGCGTTTACTCCGCAGCAAAAAGCAGATAGCTCTCTCAACCGCGCCCGGCGGTTACTCAGAAGACGACCCTGAAAAGATCATCTTCGATATGGGCGCGCGTCTGCGCACTGAAGCAAATTATTGGAAAACGTTCTGCTTCATCCTGGCTGTTATCGCAGCCGGAGCGGTGTATTCGCGCAATCCGCCCCCCTCCGTCGTCAAGGCATACGGCGTCTCGTCTGACGCCAACGGCCACGCGGTTGTCACACAGCTGGCTGCCTATAAGCCGGACGACCAGGCAATACGCACTTCGCTGCGCGAATCCGTGGAGCGCTGGTGGACGATTGAGCCGGTTCTCACCGACAACATCCAGACTTCGCGGATGGCCAAGAACATCAACGGCGTCAAGGCCATGATGGTCGGCAACGCGCGCAATCAGTTTGGCGACTGGATCAAGAGCGACGCGCCGTTTCAGGCCATTACGCTGAACCCGAAGCTGGTTCGTGAAGTGCGCGTCACCAACGTCGCGCTGCTTGAAGACTCCACGGGCGTGGTCGAGTTCACGACCAGTACGACGCAGTCGCCCACTGATCGACCTGTGGTCCAGAAATACGCCCTGACGGTTCGCTACCAGATCATCCCGCCGACCTCCGAAGACGCTCTTGGGCTTAACCCGTTCGGAATGTTCTATCCGTTGTTCTCGATCCAGAAGACCCAATGATGATCGTCTCTCGCTCGCTCGCTTCGTGGTGCGTCGCTCTGGCATGCGCGGCAGTTGTATCACCGTCTGTGTATGCCGCGAAGCAAGCCACTCCCAGTTCGGCCGCATCGTTCGATATCGCCACTGCAATGAGCGATCCGATGAGCCCGGTGAATCCATATAACGCCGGTTCCGACCCAATCACTATGCCGGGCGATGCCCGGATGGTCGTGTTTCCCTATAGCCGCGACCAGATCTACCGGGTCATGACTGCGCCGCTCAAGAACACGACGATCGAGCTGGCGAAGGGAGAGCGCCTGACGACCGACCCCGCGATGGGCGATTCCGTTCAGTGGGTTATCGACACTGACGGCGAAAACCACGTTTTCGTAAAGCCGGTTAAGCCAGGCCTCGTCAACACGTTGCATCTGACGACAAATCTGCGCGAGTACGACATGACGCTGGTGTCGTCGCCGATGGGTGGGCTGTTTTATCAGACGGTGCGTTTCAACTATCCCGGCTCTGTCATGGCTAAGGTTCGGGCGCGGGAGCAGGCGAGCGGCGGCGCTCGTGGCGGGCAAGGGGATGACGCCGGTACGCAGACAGACTCAGGCCCAATCGGCGTCTCGCCGGACAAACTGAACTTTGACTACAAGGTATCTGGCTCCGCTTCTTTCAAGCCCGAAACCGTATTCGATGATGGAAAGGCGATATGGCTGCGTTTGCCCGCCGACGCGCCTTTTGCCGTCCCCGTCGTCAAGGACCATGGCGACTACGTCAGCCCCAACTTCATCCGCCGTGGCCAGTACATCGTTGTGCAGGAGATTGCCAACGAGATCGTGTTGCGTGCGCCGAATGAGGAAGTGACCATCACGCGTCGCCGTGCGGGTCTCTTTGGATTCTGAGGAAGAGACCATGAACCAACCGAACGGCCAACAGAACAATCAGCGCGCAACCCTCTTCAAGGGTAAATCGCCTCGCAATGCGCTATTTGCGGTGGGCGGCGTCGCGGCTATTGTGATTGCGGGGCTCGGCTTCTACTACCAGGTCAAGGAGAGCGCGAAGGTCGACGAAGAAGCGGCGCTCCGGAAGAAAGCCAAGGCAGCGGAGGTCGTCGACAAGTCGAACAATCCGCAGGATCTCGACAAGACAATTGAAGACCAGATGCAATCGGCGCGCAAGGCCGCTGCGTCCGAGGCACGTGCGGCAGCCGCCGCGCGCGCGCCGTCCACGGGAGCAACACCGAATGCCGCGCCGGCCCTCACAGCCGACGGCTTCATTAACGATCAGCAGTCGCGCCAGATTAAGGCTGAGTCGGATACAGACGCCATCTTCGCGTCGCCGATTTTCAAGCCGGGCCTGAAGGTCAAGGATACAGCGCCCACGCCGCAGAACCAGATTGCAGGAATACTGACGCCGGCCCAGGTCGCAGCACAACAGGCAGCCGCACAGCAGGCAGCGGCCGGGTCAGTCGGCGACCGGGTGTCGGCAGCACTTGCCGGAGCGGGCTTCGGCAGTCAGCCACAATCCGCACGTCCGTATTCGACTCAGGATCACGATTCGGCCTTTATCAAAAACGTGTCCGCACAGTCTGGCGGTCAGGACTTCGCGCGTGCCGGGTTCGTCGGTCAGGCACGCGGCTGTGTGCTGTCGCCTCCGCATCACATTGGCGTGCTGTCGACCGAGCGTCTGAATTCCGATCGTCCCGGCACCGCCTCGCTGATGGTCGAAAAAGACGTGTACGACAGCATTCACGGCGACTGTCTGATGATCCCGAAAGGCAGTTTTATCACCGCGCCGTATAGCTCGGACATCCAGCCGGGGCAGGAAAGCATTCTCGTGGCGGCGACGGAACTGCGCCTTCCCAACGGAAAACATGTGCCGCTCTTTGGCGCACAGGGCGCGGACGGTGACGGCGCTGCGGGCTTTTCGGGTGACGTTAACAACCACTTCTTCAAGATTTTCGGTACCTCGTTCCTCGTCGCGATCCTGCTGCGCAAATACGACAACAGCGACGCCACGACGACTTCCAGTCCGCTCGGCGTCACCCAGGTAAGCAGCACGGGCGGACAGGTCGCCGCACAAACCGCACAGTCGATTCTCGAGCGCTACAAGAACATCCCTCCGACGATCACCTCGGATCCGGGCCAGCGTCGCTTCATGCTGAAGGTCAATCGCGACATCGTGCTGGAGCCGTATCGCGATGAATAACCGGATGGCAAACCGCTGGATGATGGGCCTGCTAGTGGCCGCGCTTGCAGCGCATTTTCACCTGGCACGCGCCGCTACGATTGCGGAAGTGATCAGCCCGACGAACATCGTTCTCGCGCAGGGCAATGCCCGTTCGCTCGCCACTCTGGACGGAAAGCCGGTTTTCTGGTGCGGCCTGAAAGCGTTCGAGACCTGGGCAACGCCGCTTCTCGGCCAGCAAGTCGCGAGTAACCCCGACGCAGGCATCACCGTGACCGTCGACGCACACGACGTTTCACTCGAGCAGTTGCTGGTCAGCAAGGGCTGGTTGCAGCCTGTCGTGTTTGACGACGACGCGCAGGCGGCAATGACCGAGGGCCGCGGTGGCTGGGCATGCGCAAGCGCAGCAACCCCGTTTGAACTGATGCATAACAGTGTCGACCCGAAGGTGCTCGCGGGTATCGCGCTGAACGAATCAGGACTCAATGGTCGGGCTTGGCCATGGACGTTGAATATCGCCGGGCGAGGCTTCTTCTTCAAGACACGCGAAGACGCCTATCGCGTCGTGCAGTCGCTGATTGCGCACGGTCGCAGCGATTTTGACGTCGGCATTATGCAAATAAATTGGGCGTATCACGCCCGCCGTTTTGCTTCGCCGTGGGACGCGCTGGCGCCGGCGACAAGTATTCGCGTCGCAGAAGAAATTCTCAACGAAAACTATAGCAAGACGCATTCGGTTGCCAAGGCGATCGCCTACTACCATAGCGCCAATCCGGTTCCGGGCCAGGCGTATCTCGCGCGCTTTGCGAAACACCTCAACCAGATTCAGGCCGGATTATGAAGCACACCATTTTCCGCACGGCCTTCGCCTGCGCCACGCTGTCCGTGGTTGTGACGTCGCACGCTGCGAACACCGATCCGTTCGACTTCGACTACGAGATCGCCGGGGGCATCGCAGAGCGCCCCGCGCTCATTTTCAACGACGGCGCAAAGACGTATATCCAGCCGCGCGCGGGCCAGGTCATCACAGCGGCGGGTGGTCATCAGGAAGGCCCGTATGTCGTCGTTGACGGTACGCCCGAAACGATCACCTACACGGTGGCCGGTCGCTCGGCCAGAGCGCGCTGGACGAAAGCCAACGCCTTTATCGGTGTCGGCGCACGCGGGCCGCTCGCTTCGTTGCGCGATGATCAGCCAGCAGCCTTCGACGGCTTCACGAATCGACTTGTGCTGATCGGCTCCCACGGGTCGCTGGAGCCGGTGCGTGCACTCAAAGGCTCGATGCCGGTGGCCGCGATCGTCAAGGCGTTGGTGCCGCAAGGCTGGACCGGAGCTGCGCAAAAAGATGTGGATCTTACTGACAGCAGCAGCTTCTCCACGCGCGCGGGCGAGAACTGGATGCAGGCGCTCGACCGCCTGATGGCGCAAAGCGGCCTTTACGCCGACGTCGATTTCACGTCACGGCACGTGAGGCTGCATCGTGACGCGCCGAAGTCCGGCGCGCTGAATTACGCGGCAGGCCAGAAACCACCAGCAGATGCGATGGCGCAAACGGGCGCAACGAAGGAAGACGCGGCCAGCGGATCAGTCGTAGTTGCGCCACAACCTTCAATGCTCGCCCAATACTTCGGCGCACAGGCTATCCGCGACGGCGACGACACGCACACGCAGATCCGGTTTGCGGCAAAGCCTGCAATCGAACTGACGTTCAAGACGCCGGAGGGTCGGTCGCTGCATCCGAAATGGGACGACGGTGCTCCTGTCGTGACGGTCGAGCGCGCCGAACGCATGCTCGTTTCCGACGGTAAGCGAGTGGTCGAGGTGGGCCGGTCAGCGGGCACGGTGTACGACTTTGACGCGGCGAGCGCAGCGCATCTCGAGGCGGTTTTCGACCGCGACGGCCAGACATTCTTCAAGTTCGCCGACTCGGTCGTGCAGGTCCATGTGAGTGACGTTAAACACCTCGGTTCGGGTGAGCAGAAGGGCCGCTACTACATGTTCAACGGCACTGCCGACCAGTTCATCGTGACGGCCGATGGCACCAGTGTCAATGTCACGCGCCGTCACGACGTGAAGTATTTCGAACGTCCCCCAGCGGGCACACCGACAACGGCGTCGGCTGCATCCGGAGCGGCGAAATCATGAGGCGCGTGATTCCTGTTCTCGTCGCTGCGGTCCCTGCACTGTACGGTCCGCTCGCGCACGCCGACTGCCTCGATGACGCTGCCGCGTACCAGCACGTGAGTACGCAGCTTGTCCATGCGATTGCACAGCACGAATCGGGGATGCGTGCGAACGCAGTGAACGTGAACAGCAACGGTACTGAAGACATCGGCCTGATGCAGATCAATTCATCGTGGCTGCCACGACTCGCGCGGTATGGAATCCGCCGACAGGACCTCTTTAACGCGTGCGTGAACGGCTATGTCGGCACGTGGATTCTTGCATCGAACATCCGGCAGTTCGGCGCGACATGGAAGGCCGTCGGCGCCTATAACGCCGTTTCGACGCAGAAACAGTTGATCTACGCGAACGCCATTTATCGCCGCCTGCAGCGGCTGGGGCAACAACAATGAATGTGACCATCGAACGTAATGATCGGGTGCGCGTGATCGCGCGCGTTCTTGCAGCAATGCTGTTGTTGGCCGAGCCCGCGTGGACGAATGCCGCGAACGACCCGAGCCCGTCGCGCGTCGGCGCGTCCGCTGGCGACGGCTGGCAGGTCCTGTCCAGTATTCCGCCCGGCACCACGTCCGGTGAGCCACCTGTTGTAGCCGCGGGCGCTTCGACCTCGCCCGTCACTGCCTCGCCGGCGTCGCTGGCCGTGGCGCCGGTCGTTTTGCCAACGGCGACAACGGCTTCGAGCGGTGCGCTGGCGTTTTCTGTGTCGCCCTCCGACCGCAACCTGCGCAACGCGCTCGACCGATGGCTACAGACGCAAGGATGGCAACTCGCGTGGAAGGTCGACGATGATCTGCCGCTTGAGTTCAACGCGACGTTCACGGGCGACTTCACGTCGGTCCTTGTTCAGGTCATGAAAGCGACAAACCACATGCGGGTGCCGACGCGCATTTGCCGTCATTCGAACAACGTCATCCGCGTCGTGGCACGCGCGGCCAACTGTCAGGAGTAACCGATGCGCCACGCTTTCATTCTGAGGACTGCTATAGCGGCTGCGTGCTCGCTTGTCATCGCCGGCTGCGCTGTCACGCAAGGCGATGTCAATTCGGCCTACGACTCGGCAAAAAGCACGGCGAGTGCTGCCATGAATAATCTGCCCGGCTCTATGGCGCTGGTTGAAGATGTGCCCACGGCGTTCCTTGGCGATCGCCTCGTTCCGGTCGCCTATGAGGCAACGCTACCGGCGACGTTCCGTGAAAAGCGCATCACGATGCCGGCGAACCTAGATATCAACCAGATCGCGAACCTCGTCTCGGGCGCGACTGGCTATGCCGTTCATCTGAGCCCCGACGTGTTCGTGCCGCGCAGTTCACTGGTGCCGCGCGAGGGCGGCTCCTCCGACGGCAAATCGTCGGCACCGTCAGGGGGCGCTAGCGGCAGCAGTTATGAAAAGCCACACTATGACCAGGTCTTTGACGGATCGGCGGGCGAGTACCTGACCAGGATGACGCAGGATCTCGGCCTTGACTGGTCATTCGATGGTTCGACGATCAATATCACGCGCTTCGTGACCCGCATGTATCAGATCGCCGCCATCCCGGGCAAGGTCTCCATCAAGTCGACCATGTCCAAAGGCATGGACACGTCCACCGGCAATCAGGCCAACGGCAGCGGTGGAGGAGGGAGCGGTGACACGGGGTCGTTCTCCGCGCAGACTTCCACCGGCCGTCAGGGCGAGTTCGACCAGATCCAGTCGATCACCGACGCGCTGAACAAATTGCGCTCGCCGATGGGCCGGGTGAATGTGAACCCGCAGAGCCGCCTCGTCATGGTTCATGACACCCGCGAGGCAGCGGATGCGATGGGCAAGCTGCTCGCGCAGGAAAACGCGGTTTCGACGCGTCAGGTTGCGATCCGCGTTCGCACCCTGCAGATTGCGCTCAATCGCGGCAGCCAGGCCGGCGCGAATGCCGACGTCGTGTTCAACGCCATCGAGGGCGGTCTGGCCAAGTACGCAATCAGCTTCACGTCGCCCACGTCGCTGTCGTCTGGTGGCGGCACGCTCGGTATGTCGGTTCTGCGGCCGAATGCGCCGTTCTCGGGCACGAACGCCGTCATCAATGCTCTGAACCAGTACGGTCGCACCGTGCAGGACAACACCCAGACGAAGCTCACGCTCAACGGCCTGCCGGTGTCCATCGCGTCATTCCAGAGCGACGACTATCTGCGCTCGACAAGTTCCTCCGCCGGCAGCCTCACGGCAACGTCAGGTGGTGTACCCGGGCTGAATCCTGGCACGGTGACGACGGGCGACTTCGTCAACATTCTGCCGTCGGTGAACGATCACAACCAGATCGTGCTCGCCTACTGGAGCGACAGTTCGAAGCTGAACGGCCCCTTCACCGAGAAGTCCGTCGGCTCCGGACAGACGCAGCAGACCATCCAGCTGGCGCACACGGTCGGCAGCAAGGACGACCAGATCGTCGCGCTCGCGGATGGACAGACGGTCGTGCTCTACGGCGAGATGACCGATCACGCTGACAGCACGACCAACGGCGGCATCGCTGGTATCACGGGGCTCTGGAACAAGGCGAAGACCTTCCAGGTGATCATGCTGACGGCTTCGGTCGTCCCGTCGATGTGAGCCCGGGCATGCACATTACCGATCCACTGCCGCGCGAAAAGAACGCCCGTCTCGTCTTCGGGCTGGAGTGGCGTGCGTATCCGTCGCGGCAGATGCGGGCGGAGCGTCGTCGCTATGCCGATGACTTCGGCGCGACCCATTACGTCGAGTACAGGATCGGCAAGGACGTCATCGGTGGCTTCTGCGCGCCCGAAATAGCCGAACTCAAGGGCGCGAAACTTTACTCGGGCGCGGCGCGCATTGCACAGCATGACCGGGTCAAGGGCAAAGCCGCGGTGGTCGTCCTCCTGCAGGACGATCAGCGCGTGCACGTGGTCTTTATTGTGCGCGGGGTCGTGCGCAGCGATGAGGTGCTAACGGTCCCGCAAGCACGTGACAGAAAGCTCGCCATCGAGCAGGAGTGCCTGAAGCTGAACCTGGCGCTCACGACGCTCGGCTCCGGCGCGGCGGTAGGGGACGTGGACGAGAGCTTTGGTGCGGCTGCGCTTCTCGACGCACGCAGAAGCGCCCGGATCAGCAAGGTGCCGGCCGCCGTTCCTGCGATTGTGCCGATTCTCGTCATCGCCGCAGCGCTCGTTTTTGGTGGGATGCAACTGGCCGATGTCCTCAATCCTCCTCCGCCGCCGGCACCGAGGGAACCATCGTTCGAGGAGAAGTACGCCGCCCTTGTACAGAAGACGTTCGACGCAAGGATGCCGCGGGCGAATCTGCTCGCGCCGGCACTGCTCGACAAGCTCGGCGACAGTGAAACCGTGGTCGCAGGTTTTATCTTTGAGAAAGCAGTGTGTGGCGCGCATGGCTATTGCGCCGAGACGCTGCGCCGCAACGGCGGCAGCTTCGATGATCTTCGCCGGCTGGCTCCCGAGACCTTGCGACCGCTGCACTTCGATGCCGATGGTCTGCATGCGGGCGCGCGCGGACCACAGATACCCACTGTCGCGTTCGTCGAAGCGCGGGACCAGAAAGCCTGGCCCACGGAGCAGGGCCTGATCGACGCCTTGCAGACGCCGCCACAGAAGCTCTCGTCCAAGCCGTTTGATCTCGACAGCTACGGCTACACGGTGCATCTCGAACCTCCAAAGCCACTTCTCACGGTTCCTATGGGCACCAACGATCCGCGCCCGGCGCAGATGATCCGCATGGGCGACTGGACGATCAACGGCTATCGGTGGCAGTCGCCATTACTGGCGCGGCTGCCTTCGAACATGACTCTGGACACGATGACCGTCGAGCTGAAGCTGGGAGACCCCGGTGCGAGCAAAACGCAGGACGGTGGCACGCAGGTCCAGAACGGTATCCATTTCACTGCCAGGGGCAAATACTATGTGCTCAACTAAAGTCCTGCCGGCGCTCGCGTGGGCGTTGATGATTGCTTCGGTCGCGGTCCATGCGCAGCCCAAAGCGCGAGCGACACATCAACAGGTGGCCGGTTCACAGGTGCCATCGGCAGACCTCGATCTCAGCCCGGAGTCGCCAGCGGGCAATGGGGCTGCCCATACGAGTGCAGCCTCGCAGCCTGCACTTACCCAGTCCGCAGCCGCAACGCCTGTGTCCGTTGTGCCTTCGGTGGCGCCCACGCCGTCAGAGCCCCGCCTTTCCATCGAGGACGTGGACCGGATTGCGCGATCGTCTATCGCGCGCCAACTGGCGGGCAACGGCGATGCGCTGCCTTCCGGTGTCGCGCTCAATGGGGTTGCCCCTGCTGCGCCCGTCAGTGCGCCTGCACCTGCGGCCAGCAGCAAACCGGCGCCTGTCCGTTATCACGCGGAGCCTGTGCGTTTCGTTGGCGCCTTCAGCGACGTGAGCGGACAGTCGGTCCTCTACGAATACCGCAATGCATCATATCCCGCGCACGTGGGCGCAAAGCTGCTCAACGGCTGGACCGTAAAGCGCGTCGAGGGCTTCGTGGTGACCGTTGCAGAAGGGACGGGCAAGGGCGCGCGTACCTGGACGGAGACGATCAGCGGTGGCACCCCCGCCCGTGACACACAGCAGTCGCCGGTCGGCGGGTTGGCGTTTCGCGGTTTGCCCGATCTCTCCGGCCCGCTGCCGCCGTCGATGCCCCTATCCGCTGTCGGCCGGTAACACAGGGAGCTAATCATGAGCATGTTTTCTGGCATTGAAAAGAACGAGCCGTCCACTGGCGGCATCTTCGGGCGCTTCCGTGCGTTCCGCGCTGGTTTTTCGGAGGAGTCCGCCTCGATGCCGATAGCCGGCGTGGAGAAATTAGACGCGGGTGACCGTGAGCCGCGCTTCGCGGGTAAAAGCACGAAGCTCAAAGCCGAAGCGGTCGAGGCGAAGCCGGGGCAGCCGATGACGCTGGGCATGCGACTGCGGATGGCCGACATCAGCGACGTCGATGTGCACGAGGAAGGAGAGACGGAATTCGCGCGGTCCGCAGAGCCGAAGCCGTTCGTACAAAGCGCCCCGCAAATGGCCGACCCGATACCCGGGGAAGCAGCGGACGGGCCCACGGCGACAGGAAGTGGCATCTTTGACGTTGCTCCGTCGGCGAGCTCGGCCGGCGACCTCTATGCCGCGGCTGAATCCGCGAACGACGGGTTGCTTCGCCCGATGAATCGCACGGACAACCTGCAAGCGGAAGAGGGGGCGGTGGCGCCGGATAACTCGGATGTCGCCTCATCGCTAGCAGACCGGGTGCACGAAGCGCATGCTCATAACGAACCCGTCGCTATGCAGGAGCCCGAGCTGATTCCGGTTGGCTTACCGCAACTGCCGTCGGCCAATGCACTCGCGTTCAAGCGCATTCTGAGCGAGCGCGGCGCCGATGCGACGTTGCGTATCACTGATGCGGCGCGCCGCGAGTTCGTGGCGGTGGAGGTGCAGGCCGGCATGGCGATCGTCGTGACCACGCAGGCGTTTCACGAGTCGGCGCTCTATCCGACGTACCTGAAGGATCTTGAGCGCGCCGACATCAAGGTGCATGAAGAGATGATCGCCGCCGAGGCGGTGATAGCCGCGATCTACGCTCGTGAGCGTAATCGTTCGGCGGCCATCGTGCCGGAATCATCGCGCGCGATCGGCACGTTTCGCGATGTCGCTGAAGCGGCCCACGAATACGGCGCCGGCGACATCCATTACGAGTATCGCGATTTCAACGACGACGTCGAAGTGCGGTTTCGCGTGAACGGTGATCTCTACACCTATCGCAAACTGTCAAAGTCGCTGGTGCGTCGCGCTCTGTCTGCGTCCTATCAGGATCTTGTCGCACGCAATACCAACTCCGGCGAGACCTTCCAGCCGAGCGCGCCGCAGTCGGCCATGATTCCGCTCGTCGTTCATACGGACATTCTCAACATCCGCTGGCAGAGCTCGCCGCTCGTCGGCGGCTTCGACGTCGCTCTGCGTCTGCTCGATGGCAACTTCCGCAACCTGAAGCTGCTGATGCCGGACCAGATGGGTCTCACGCGCAGCCAGTTGAAGATCCTCGACACGTTGTGCAACGTCAGCGGCGGGGTATCGATCTTCACCGGGGAAACCGGGTCGGCAAAATCGACGCTACTGCGCGCGCTTTCATACATGCTCTCGTCGCGCGATCTGCGCAAACAGTATGTTGTGAGCGAGCCGTCCGAGTACCCGCATCCGTGGCTTTCTGAGATCTCGATTCCGCGTCGGCCCGACGAATCCGACGAGGACGCCAGCCGCAAAGGAGCCGAGGTCATCCGCACGCTCATGCGCATGGACCCGGACGACCTGACCGTCAACGAAATCCGTGACCGGGTGATGGCGGCGCTTGTGGCCGAACTGGCACTGACCGGCCACCCGGTCAGAACAACACTGCACGCCGACAGCGCGATCGGGGCATTCATGCGGCTCGCGGGCGGCCGTCTGCAACTGCCGATGGATGAGGTCTCATCCGAGAAGTTCGTCAACGCTGTGGCCAACCAGAAGCTGATCCCGCTGCTGTGCCCGCACTGCAAGGTGCCAGCGCGTGACGTGTTGACAGCGCATCAGGTTCAGACGCTCGAAGAGAAGTTCGGGCTCGACACGTCCACCATGGCGTGCCGGGACGAAGCCGGTTGCGAACACTGCCGGCTCAAGGGCCTGTTCACGCGCGCGGGAAAGGTGGCGGCCGGCACGAAGGGCCAGACGCTCGCGATGGAGATTTTCCGGCCGACGCTGGAATTCCAGGACCGTGTGGCCGTGCGGGACTGGCGTGGTGCAGAGAAGGTGTGGCGCTCGACGCGCGTAGCCGGCTTTGCCAGTGACGATATGACGGGCAAGACCATCTATGAGCACGCGCTCTACAAGGCCTCGGAAGGGATCATCGACCCCCGCTTCATCGACACGGCGATGCGGTCGTTCGATGAGTACAGGATATTCCCCGATCGCGATGGGAGGTTGCCGTCGTGATCCAGGGACTTGTCTATACGCTCTTCATGATGCTGCCGCACAAGGAGCGCATGCGGGTAGCAACGTGGCGCTTCAGCAAGTTGCGGGAGAACTTCTACCGCGAAACGCGGCTTGATGTGGCCGCAAAAGGCCTGCGCAATCGCGAGACACTGCTTGAGCGGCTCACGACGCTCGAGAAGCGTCACCGCAACCGCAAGGGACTGGCATGGCCTGTGTTCCAGGCTATCGCCAAACGGATGGTGGCGGGCGACAACTTTGCGAGCGCAATCCGGCCATACATTCCGACCGATGAGTACGCGTTACTCGAGATCGCCGGTGCATCGACTCAACAGGACGCGGCCGTCCGGGGCCTCGAGCTCGCCGAAATGGCGGCGAATGCCAAGACCGTTCTCGCGACGACCACTTCCCTGCAGATGGCCTATCCGGCGTTGCTCATCGTCTACATGTACCTGTACGCGATGCTGTTCGGGGGCACGATTTTTCCGGCTGTCGCTGATACAAAGCCGGTCTCGGAATGGTCGCCATTTGCTCAGGCGCTGTATGCATTCGACTCTTTCGCCTACCACTACTGGTGGCTGAGCGGGACTGTCGTCGCCGGGATCGTCTTTGGGTATTTCCACAGCCTGAAACGCTGGACCGGCCATTTCCGTAACCGGGTCGATGCAATGCCACTGATGTGGCGCAACCGTCGGGACCTGCGCGCCGCTTTGCTGATCGTCTCGCTTGCGGGCCTCTTCGACTCGAACCTCACCTTGCGCGCGTCGCTCGACCGGCTGACGAAAACCGCTGACCCATGGCTCAAGTGGCACCTGAACCGGATGGGTCGCAGGCTCACCCAGCGTCCGGATGAGACGATGCGCGCGCTCGACACGGGCATCTTCTCCGAGACGGTGATGGACACCATCGCCGACGCGGCCGGTCGTGACCAGTTCGTGCAGGCGATCAAGTCGCTCGGTCGGAACTCGCTGGACCGCGTGGTCGCGACTGTCCGCCGCAACGCTCGCATCACGCACTACGTGCTGCTCGGATTTGCTGTTTCACTCTTTTTCGTTTTCGGCATCGGGTCGTACGTTGCGACCGGTGCTGTCAGCTTCGATTCGTCGTCGTCGGCTGACGCCAACTACTGAGGAAAAAATGAACATGAACAACACGATGCCAAAGACAAACGCTTCAACGGCGGCGACCTCATCGGCCTCAGCTGGGCGCAAATCGTCGCTGACCAGGATGGGCCGCCGCCGCCGGCAGTCGGGCGAGCTGTCGCTCATCGAGGGAGCGGCCGTGATGGCTGGCGCGGCGCTGCTCGCGCTTGTTGTTTATCAAGGCCGATCCTTCGTGATGGATCGTATCCATGCGCATCAGTTCAAGAGTGAAGCGCAGCTTTTTCGAAGCGGCATTCAGGACGCCACCTCGAGCGACGTCGATTTCTCGAGCGAGACACAGCAGACGCTTGCAAAGAACCATGCGTTTGACTCGGCGAATTCCCGCGTGAACACCTCCACCGGGGCGCTTACCGGCATTTTTGGCGGTGCAGTGACCGCGGTACCCGGAACAATCGCGTCGACGGACGACGCCATGATTGTGACCTATCCGGTGCCAAGTACTGTGTGTTCGCTGTCGATCGGTGCCGTCGCCGGCGCCTATGCGAAGGTGACCGTCAACGGGACCACAGTGTACGACCCGAATACGCCGTTCAGTGGTGCGACGGCTGGTACGGCATGCGCTTCGGCGGGTGCGACGGCCAGCATCGGCATGTACGCCACGCACAACAATTAAGGAAGCCGGGGCATGTTCAGCATCGTTGAGATGGTGGTTGTGCTGGTCGCTGCGGCATTGATGACGGTCGTCGGCATCAAGGAAGATGCCGCGAAGCGCAGGTTACAGGTGCTGACGGCCGAAGGGCAGAACGAGGCGGTAATCAACGCGGCGCTTGGCAACTGGGTGACCAACAACTACGCGACGCTCACGCAGAACGGCCCCGTTGATGTGGTTCCTCCAACGGAGTTGCCCACACTCAACCAACTGTTCACGCAGCGCAACCTGCAGCAGCCGCATGCGAACGGTCCATTCTGGGGCGGCACATACGTTATCAGTATGAGCGTCGGCCCATCGACGTGTTCCGTCGGTACAGGGGACTGCCACGTCACCTATGTCCTGTATCCGTCGAAGCCAGTAACCCGCGGTGGAAACCCGGACATCATCGGGGCGTCGATCATCGCGCAGGCGGGCGGCAACGCGTTCGGCTTTTCGAAGTTACCGAATCCCGGGATCGTAACGGCGCTCAATGGTTCATGGAACGCGACCAATCCGCTACCGGGTAGTCCGGCAGGCGCCGTCCTCGCTACGAACGGCCCGTCGTCGGATGGCAACTCGGTATACATCCGACGCGATGGTGCACTGACGTGGACCGGCGACCAGAACGTGAACGGTGTGTCGCTGCACAACGTCAAGAATTTAGACGCGACGGGCACGATTAGCACGGGGGCGCTAACTGTTTCTGGCACGTCGAGTCTCGGCACGGCGACGGCCACGACGCTGAACACTACGGGCAATACCACGGTCGGCGGAACGCTCACGGTTGCGCGCACGATCCAGGCTGGGGCAATAGGTGCGCCGCGTGCGTCCTGTAGTCCGTTGGGTGCGATTGCATCGAATAGCGACGGGCGAGGACAACAGCTTTCCTGCCAGAACCTGAATGATGGCGCGGGCCCGATCTGGATGCCGGTCGGCGGTCCTACGCAAGCGTACAACTTCTATCAGGTGGTGAACGGTTCGGTAGTGCCGGCCCCCTCATGCTTTGCTGGTGGGTATCCGCAAATCAGACTGGTGCCGCAGACTTTCCGGGTCGATACCACTGCTGCGGTCAATTTCGTTGGCCCTGGTTCGGGACCGTGGACGATTTCAATTACAAACGGTTCAGGCTCAGGTACATCAAACGTTGATGGCAGCGCTATCGGTACAGGTGAAGTTGAGACTTACTGCTCCTATTAAAAACGGATATATCAATGAGGAAAATTTTAAATTTCGTGATCCTGTGCGTGGGACTCTTTGCCGGGAGTCACGCATGGGCAGAAGCACAGCATACACACTGCGCGTACGGCTATCAGGACTCGTCGTGTGGGCCAACCATCAGCACAGACGCGCAAGCGGCTCCGCAATGCCCAGGTGATCCGGGTTGGACGACCGGCGCGGCGGCGCAATGGCAAGGTTCTCATTTCTCGTCGCCGCAGTGTAATTACCAAGCGCCTCCGCAATGTCCGGCAGGATGGGACACAACGGGGTCGCCGGGATGGACTGGTAGTGCATGGACAGGTCCGTTTTGTCAGATACCGCAGCCACCGACAAATCCTTGTCAATATGGCTTTTCTAGTGGCCCTACGTGGACCGGCAGTTCGTGGTCATATTCCTGTAATGCACCGCCGCCGCCTGTTGCGACCGATCCTGTGTCGCATTGCAAAGCGAATGCTGTAGCGGCTGGCTACAGTGTCCCTGCCGGTTTGTCTGCGGTGTCAACGAAAATTGGCAGCTACACACAGGTTTCAATGTGCTACGTCAACGGTCCTTACTACGCGGGCGGCGGACCTAACGGGGGCACTCAGTACGAGTATGCGTGCTTCTTCGACAACGCAACTGGCAATCAGTACATGGAAGACCGCACGATGGTCTGGTCGTTCTGCCAAGGGTATTCGAGTAACTGAAGTAGCAGCACCAGCAGTAAGAAAAGCGCCCGCAGAGGCGCTTTTTTCCTAATAAGTTTCAACAGGTTTGGAGAGTTATCACGATGAAAAAGCTTTTCAAGTATTTAATATTATGTGTGGGTCTCTTCATCGGTAGTCAGGTGTGGGCTCAGGCACAGCATACACACTGTTCCTACGGCTTCCAGGATTCATCTTGCGGGTCCAGGATCGCAACTGCTGCGCAGACGCCTCCAGCGTGTTCTACTGCGGCAGGATGGACGACGATTGCAGGCGCACGTTGGCAAGGTTCTCATTTCTCGTCGCCGCAGTGTAATTACCAAGCGCCTCCGCAATGCCCGACAGGATGGGAAACAACAGCATCCCCAGGTTGGACAGGTAGCGCGTGGACAGGTCCGTTTTGTCAGATACCGCAGCCACCGACAAATCCTTGTCAATATGGCTTTTCTAGTGGCCCTACATGGACGGGTAGCTCATGGACATACGCCTGTAACGCTCCACCGCCTCCAACGCCTACGGTAACGTGTGCCAGTGAAGCGCAGGCGCAGGGATATACATTAACGAATGGTTTTGGCAGGCAGGGACCATACACCGGGTACTACACAAAGTTCGATGGCTCGTATGGCTATGGCACCTACTACAACGAACAGTATGGCGCAACCGGAGGCACCTGGACCGACACTTGCGGCACGTCCGGCAACACATACATCCTGTACTGCCCTGTCAGTCCAACGGACGGAAGCGCGATGGGGCAACTCTCGGGAAATACAACGTCGCCGGGGCCTGCGGCTTGTGGAGGGCCAAATTAAACTTGACCTAGACAGGTTGTAGGGAAAAAGGGGTGCAGCCTTTGCGGGCTGCACCCCTTCTTTATTGATGTTCGGGAAAAACGATTTTCGGAAATAAAAAACCGCCAGTGTGATGACTGGCGGCTTTCGATCAAGGGCTACGCGAGCCCTTTGCGGCAGTGTTACCAGTTAATAGTCCCGGTCGTGAACGTGAACGGCGGCTTCGTGAAAGGCGTGCCGTTCTGCGTGCCCGAGACATTCACCGTGTACGTGGTGTTCTCAGCCAGCGGCGTCGTCGGGTAGGCAACAGCTTGATACGATTGAAGCTCCTTGTTCGGATCGTTGGCCGAATAAAGCAGTTGCAGGTTGATGACGTTGCCGGACGGATCGGTCATCGTGCCCGAAGTCAGCGTAAGCGTATCGGTCGCGTTGCCCATGACGACAACCGGCGTGCCCCACGGACCAGAAGTGTTCGGCGGCGTCGGGGTTTCCGTATGAGCCTTGGGCGCAAGACCTGTAACGCCTTGGCACGGGAACGTAAGCGGGCCGCTCGTCGTGAGTTGCTGCATCGACGTATCAGCGAGTGTCAGCGAGCCCCACGCAGCCGGGAAACCGTTCAGCGACGTTTCATATTCACCAATGCCGATTTTCGTAATCGGCGCGAGCACGATCGGGGCGTGGTACACGCCGGTAAACCATTGGGCCGCTAGAATTTGGCCGTACTGCGTTTCCGAAAGCGCTGCGGCAGTCCAGTGCGCCGCACTCACGCCGCCAGCAAATGCGCCATCAGCCGCAGACGGAAATCCGAAATGCGCAGCACGATCAAGGTAGGTCACGCCGGTAAAGCCTTGCTGACCAGCCGTTTCGTTGTCGGCCACCGTGTTGTTCAAGCCTTGCCACATCGAATGCGCTTGCGCGGCTTGGTCGAGAACCGTGTTTTCCTGAACAGCCGGGAAGCCGCATTGCTGACGGTAGGCGTTCACCTGATTAAACATCGCGAGCGTGGCGCTGTTCGCTGCGTACTGCGGCGTCGGTTGCGTGCCGGTGACGGGCGAACTAGCCGAGCTGGGAGAACTGGCGGAACCCGGCGCGCTCGCGGGCGCTGCCGCGCCGGCCGCGCTACTGCCGCCGCCGCCACCACCGCCGCATGCCGACAGAGCCACTGCAGCAGCGAACGAAACAGCGGTCAACGCTGAAATATTCTTGTGTTTCATTATTCTGGTCCTCGATTTTCATGTGGCCGTGCCCCTTGCGCGACCTTGATTTCATCTTATAGAGCGGCAACGAAAGTCAAGTTGCCGCTGGTTGCGAACCCACTGCGGCCCGCGTCAGTTCCAATGTCGAATTTCGGCCGTCATTCTATGGGTTAACGGAAAATTCCGGCCGGGGTTTAGCCCTACGCGCCTAAGCGATAAAAACCCCGCCGGGTCGCTGGCTTTCAGCGACGCTTGCGGCGCCGGTGGAAAACGCGCAAACCGACGAAGGCAACGACTAGGACGATGCCGGTTACGGCAGGCCCGATCTTTGCCAGTTGAGGAACGATTCGCGTGCCCATGTAGAGAGCGAAAAGGGAAATAGCAACACGCCCGACCCATGGCGCACTGAGGAGCGAGAGGAGCGATGATGGCTTTTCACCCGCAAAACTGCCGTAACCCTCGTTGACCCTCTCCAGATCGAAGCCTGCCGAATCCGCTTCACGTTCGCTCTGATAGAACTTCTCGTATTGCTCAAAGCGACCATCGCCGCGACCATCGAGCCACGCTGCGTTGCTCTCCTTGGCCAGATATGCAAAGTCTTCCATCTGAGTGCCTCGCTAATGCATGCGGCCGGCATGCCAGGCCACCGCGCCGACCGCGTCAGCAATGACGCTTCCGTCCGCCTCTGCGTAGTACGCACCCGTTTCCGGGTTTTGCCAGCCAAACTGGGCACGACCGTCACGGTCGAAGATCACGAGTCCAGCGGGCAGTTCCTGAATGTGCCGCTCCGGATCAGCTCTCACCGCTTGACCTCCGCGCCGCGCGCTTCCTGGCTACGAGTTGCTGGTTGCAGGCCGGGCAGGTGAACCGGCTGTGCATTTCAATCTTCGCGTCGTTGTTCGACACAACGTAGTGTGTGCTGCAGGTCCTGCATGGAGCTACGGTCAGGCGGGCGTCCGCAGCCATCGACCGGATCAGGTTCCAACCCCGGTCCGGACTGATGAGCCGGTTGCCGCCGAAGAGCCTGTCATACACGTCGTTTGTCGCTAATAGTGCCTCCGCAGGATTGGCACCCATCGCTGTCGCCGAGCGGTAGAGCCAGGTATAGACGGTTGCATGAAGCCGATGGACATGGGTCTCTACAAACCACGTCAGCGAGGTCGCCGTGTTGCCCATCGGCGAACTTTTCCCGTGGATTTCCTGATACCGCGTTCTCATCTGATGCTGGTTCAGACCGAACAGATTGGTTGCGGTGGACGCGCGCAAACCATAAAACATCATGGCACTCGCAAACGCCTCATTCTTCAGTCGGCCCAGCCGTAATTCGCCCCATTGCGCGGTGTAGGGTAGGTCGCCGATACGCGATGGCGAGGTAAGCATGATCTGGTGAGCGATCATTTCGTCGGTCAGGGTGCTGCCGCGAAATTCCCACCAGAACGTTGGGCTGTTGAACCGCCAGCGAAATAGCGGAAGTTCCTTCATCCGGCCAAGCGCAACGCTAAGTTTGTGCGTGGGAACTGACAACAGATACTTCGCGACGTCGGTCGAGATGCCGAGTAGCGGCGCGCTCATGACGCTCATGTTGAGCACCTGCGTAACGAGCGAGACGAAGACCGAGTTCTGCTGATTCACTGCATAGGCTGTCAGCGAATCGAGCGGGGGGGTTTTGCGGCGAAGCACGTCGACGGCCACGGTCGTCGCCGTATTGTCAACGAAGCACCGCCAGTCCTCGACGGTCTGCAAGGTCGGCTCGACCATCAGGAACGGGGCGCGAAGGAGGTTGCGAAGCGAGGACTGATTGAGCTGGAGCTGCTCGATCTCCTTGCGCTCGACGTTAAAAACTTCGTTGAAGCGGCCGTCCTGCTTGAGGAGCCACTTCATGTGGTCGACAAGATTGAAGTTCGCCACCTGGATCTGATCCGTGAGCCACTCCGGCACGTACAGCCGGTCGATCGCCCGATAATTATCTTTGTTGTTCACTGCTTCTTTCCTTATCTCTCAACACTTGTTTGTAGCGTCAGGCTGCCCGTACTGCGGCTTGCAACTCTCCATGGAACTTGCCCGTGAGGTCGGCCAGACCCGTTAGTAGGCCCTTGAACCGGCTGAGTGTGCCGTCCGCTGTAACCAGAAGCTGCACGCTATGAAATTCCTGGATGAACGATCCAAAGTGCTCGACAAGCCCGGCCACACGTTTTTCGACGGCTACCTTCTGCTCGAGTTCTGCTTCCTGCCTGGTCTTGAGGGCGGACAGTTCCTCGAGACGCTTTTTCGCATCGTCGCATTCAGCGTTAAGCCTGCTGAGCTCATTGAGCCGGCTTTGCGCGGCGGCTTCCAGATTACGCAGGTGTTCGGGCGTGACCTCAACTTCGACTTCTTTGATCGTAACTTTCTCGTGGGCCTCCTTGAGCTCACGGTGCATCGCATCACGTTCCCGTTCGAGGTTCGCAATGGTGTTCTGCAAACCGCTGGTAGCGCGTTCCGCCTCGGCTAGATCGACCAGCGTCTTCTTTAGCTTTTCCCGGTCGTCCTTGACTTCGCGATCCAGACGATCCGCTTCCGCGGTGAGCCGCTCGTTGTCGCTCGTCGCGTCTGAGAGTTGTCCGTAGGTCTCATGGAGCTGACTCATCACGGTGGAAAGCGCACTTTCCTTCTCAGCAAGACGGTCTTCGTACTCGTCGATGATTTTTTTGATGTCGCGCTTGCTCAAGTCCGGCTTCTCCCGCTTGGCACCAAGCACCATTTCCACGACTTCATCGCTCTTGTTCACCAGCAGTTGCATATCGCTGATGGACAGCATTTCCACGGCGCCGCTGTTCGTGCTGAAGCGCTCGTAGCAGCGGATGTAGAGTCGAACCGAGTCACGCTTCTTGTGAAATGTCTCTTCGATGAAGTTGTACACCAGCTCGGCTGCGCGGCGGCGGACTGGCGTCGTGTCGCCAAATGTACTGACAAAGTGTCCTTCAATGCGCGTGCGAATGTGATAGAACGATCCACCAATGCGCATGTGTTCCAGAAGGATCTTCCGGGTGGAGTGTGCGACTTCCTCGGCCTCCTCGGCGATTGAGGCGCGCAATGCTTCCGGGATCTCGTCTCCGCCAAAAAACTCGGCTACCTTCAGTCCAATTTCCTGGTTCGACGGCACATGTGCGAAGGCCAGGGGGAGGTCGCGCTCAATCGCCTTATCGTCCCGATTGCTGTCGTTGCCTTCAGGCCGGGTCGGGTCGAAATCGTCGTCTGCCGCTTCGGGCGCAGTGGTGTTTCGCTTGCTCATATTGCTCTCGTATTTATCGGTTGGTCTTATGAGTTTCAGATCGGAGCCGGACCACGGCCAAGACGCATCACCATCTCTTTCAGTGAGAGGGTCTGGTTCTCAGCGAGTGCGTCGAATCTCTGATAGCAGCGGATGTAAAGCCGCACTACGGCACGACTACGACCGGATTCCTTTTCGAGAGACAGATAGGTAGCGTCCAGAGCGCGATGCCGGTTCTGTGGTGTATCACCGTTCTCACGCGTATATGCCGCGACCGCTTTCTCAACGATGTTCGAAAGGTACTGGCCGATTAGCAGGTATTCCGACATTGGCCCTGGAGCCTCTGACGCATTGCGGCCTTTTCGTCCACCGCGCGTAGCGGTGCCTTTAGAGCCCTCGTCCGAAGCGATTCGGTTCTGTTCGCTGACGTCTTCGTTTGACGCAGGCGACTTCTTCTGATTTTTAGTCATTCACAAACTCCAGCTAGTCGTGGTGATTTGGCCAGACGCTTGGTCAGACGCCTGGTTTTGTGAGCTGTCGACTCTTCCACGGGGAGAGACATCTCAGATTACGCGCCGTTTCTCCGCCGTTCCGCCCGAAAGACGCGCAGTTTCATACAGCTTTAGCGTCGCGAAAGGTGGGAAGCCGCCGAAGAAGCAAACGTTTGGCTAACTTAATCGGCAATCGCTGCCGAACCTTTAGGCAAAGTCGGTAGGTTTTTTAGGGTTTTCCCTCAGTTTTGATCGGTGCCGGTCGATCGCGTCTGCCGCCGTTTCCGACACCGCGAGGATTGCCCGCTTTGCCTGCCGCACGTTTATCGGCATGCCGCCTCTTGACGCGTGCCACGACTTGCGGCCGCGCAGCCATTGGCGCAGGTCGCTGGCGCGCATCAGGCTGAGCGGAAGTGCTGCCGACAGATCGGTATGCTGATGCGAAAAAGCGGCGATTCCTTCCACCGGCCAGTTGGCCGGGAGGATCGCCCGTAGGAAAGCTACTTTGGAGCGGTTCTGCTGCAGCGGAGAGCGGCGCATTTCCCGGTGGCCGTCTATACCGATGCGGACGACACTCTGGCTTGTCGGCTCAGGTTCGATACGACCCGTCCAGTTTTTAGTCTCGACGACGAAAATGCCAAACGGCGTTACGGCAAGGTGATCGACTTCGGCTGTCGGGAAATCTGTGCCCGGCGCATGGTTGAGCAGTAATGCGCCCGGATGAAGATAGAAGTCTTCGCCACATAGCCAACTCAGTGCAGTCAGAAGTTCGCTATGGACGATGGCCTCGCCCTCATCACCGCGCTGCTCGCTTCGTGTGGCAGGCAACGTGCCAGCATGAGCGCTGGCGACGGAACGCATTTTCTGACGTTTAGCGGCATAGATGGCCGCCGCAGCGGCGAAGAGAAGAAACCAGATAGACATGTGCGCTCCCGTTTGGCTTTACGAGATTCAGTCTGCCAGGCCTATTACGAAGTCAAGTTTTCGCGCCGGATAAGCCAAGCGTTATTCAAGCTTCGTGAAATCCAAGAAAGCTATATGGTTTTGTCGAGCATTTCGGGTAAGGACCCTGAGCCGGCTCCGTGAACCAGAATCCAGGGCATGCAGCATCGGATTCCAAAGCTGCATGAGATTGGCGAGCATTTCTCGCGTCGGGTCGCGTCCCGCGCGCTAAGCTTGCTCTATCCCATTGCGTCTCCGGACGCATCGACATGCCGCAACTGACCGCGCGCGACCTCGTTTCCCACTCTGTATTTCTTCTAATGCCAGTGCTTTCGTGCGCGCCTTGTGCGGGCGCAGACGAAAGCGCTTCGCGCCGTGTTTCCTTGCTCATCGAGCATCGAAACCACCGGACAAGGGTCCGGACATTCCCTGTTGAAAAATTTTTCTGGAGAGAAAAATGCTAATCGTGTTCTTCAAAGACGCAATCAAGTCGCCGGCCAAAGTGCTGGCCCTGTGTTTCATCGCCTATTTCGCAACCATCTCATTTGTTGTTTTGGGCTTTCTCGTTTTGCTGGCTATCCACTGGGTAGTCAAGGAAATGAAGAAGAAGGGCAAGGCAATCCTCGCGGCTGAAGCGGATGCTGAGGCTGCTCGCATCGAGAAAGAAAAGCTCGCTGCGCGCGCCGGGGCAGAAGCGAAAGCTGAGGTGAAAGCTGAGGTGAAAGCCGCTGTAACCCCTGCCGCCAACGACAGCAGTGTGCAACCGGCAGCGACAAAGCAATACGCGAAGTCAGCCGTCGTTCTTCCGTTCAAGACCGGCACCCGTTAATCGGGCTGCTGCTACCACCTACCGTCACCCGGGCTTCTGCCCTCGGTGACGGCACCTTAACCCTGCCGGGAATCCATTCCCGGACACGGGCCATGCGATTTCCCGGCACCACCGGAGCAATCCCATGGAAACGCATGTGGCTGCCTGGCAGCTGGACATGTTCGGCGAATCTTCGCCGGTTATCATCACATCCCCCAAGCCCGACCCGTTGCCCGATCCTCATCTCTGGAGCGAATCGGTGCGCACAAAAATGGTCGACGCGTTGATCTCGCTCGCGAGCGACAGCCGCCGCGGTGACAGCATGCCTGAGTCCCTGATGGACTGCGCGGACCTTTTGTCCGAGCGGCTACGCAACCGGAAGATCGACGTTGAAGACTACCGTGCGACCCTTGGCTGGATCATGGGTTACTGGGACGGCGCACTGCCATATGTATACGTTTGCAAGGTCAACGGAGTCGATCCGGAGATCCTGCAGGACGCGATACTGAGCACGCCACTTCTGGCGCACGATGTTCGCGAACTTCAACGCGTGTGCTTCGGCATGCTGCTGTAGGAGGGCAATCATGCCGAAAGCAGCAACACTCTTCGCCCGCGTCATGGCGGACGTCTTCGCCGGCAAACCATCAGGTCAACCGTCCGCGGGACCCTCTGCGCCACAAGCTGCTCCTATGGCGTCTACCGCAGACCGCGCGTATACCGATGCGCGTTCGGTCACCACTACCGTTGTTGGACAAGGGGCGTCGAACGAAACCGTCGTGACAATCGGCGATATCCCTCATCTGTTCGTTGATGAAGGCGATCACGTTGTCCAGTTCAGTCCAGCGTTTGACGACCACGCCGAAGAAACGGAATTCGGTGTAAAGATCCTCCCGGATCTGATTCCGCACTGGTCGCAGCGCTCCGTTCATCGTTGTCCGCTCAAGGAAGCGGTCGCCGCCGCCATCCGTCAGGACGGCAAGCCTGCGCCTGTCAATGTGCCTCGTGGAAAAGAGGTCGACAGCGGCGCCCGTGAATCGCCTGGTGGTTCCGACGAAGCGTCTGAGCCCGAATCAACCGCGTCTTCGCGGCCGCGACGTGCCCACAATGCCGACGCGTCGAACGTGGTTGGCCGTATAGCCTCGCGGGGCGAAGAAAGCTTTCCCGATCGCAAGAAACCGGGGCGCTTCTATAAGTCCTTTGCGATGCATATCAATACCAGTGACGGTGACCGAACCCTGCAGGGCGAAGGCCTGAAAGAAGCGATCGCGGAATGCAGCTGTGTCGTGGGCGATGTCGTTTCTGTACGGCGTACAGGAAAGGTCAAGGTTCCTGCAATCCGGACGGACGGAACTCCGATCCTGAAGGATGGCAAGCCAGTCATGTGGGACAAGTGGCTCTGGGCCATATCCAAATAGATGGCGGCGTCGTCAAGGATGCGGCCTCCTCCCGGAAAGGCTCACCGCTAGTTTTCCTTCTTCCCGTATTACCTCACCTTCGCCGGCACACCCTAGGGTGTGTCGAGCGATGTCCTTTCGTTTAGCGCTGGCGCCGATTCTCCCTGATCCAACATCACGTTTGCTGAAAAAAGCCGCCGGCTCTCGCGGACCGCTTTTTTGAGCACGCGTTTTCACGCCTGTCTCAGGCATCGACCAAACCCACTCACTTCAAGGAGAGTGATTCATGACTGTACGAGCAAAAGAGCTGACGCCAGATCAATACGCGTGGCTTCGGCGCGCGCTGGCCGGGTTCTCGCGTTCCCCGGAGCAATGGATTTCGCTTCTGGTGAGCTACGGGGTGCCTGCAGACCGTCTTACCGGCAATGCATGCGCCTGCCCGATGTGCGGAGGGACCGATCGCTTTACCTACGATAACAAGCGTGGGCGGGGGGATTGGGTCTGCCGTCAATGCAACAGCGGCAAGCCCGCAGCTGGTGACGGCCTGCAGTTGATCACGCGTCTTAACAAGATAGGGCTGTATCGACTGATGCGCGAACTGGACGGCGGCAACGTGCCGCGGCCGACGCGTCGTGCTGATGTAGCCAACGCGCCGAAGCCGAAGCGTAAGCCTGACGCGAAGTTTATTGCGAAGAGACTTACGTCGATGTGGGATGCAGCAAAGCCCGTGTCGACCGGCGATCTCGCAATGCGATACCTCGGCGCCCGTGTGCCTGGGCTTGGCGTTGCACCGTCGAAAGCGCTGCGGCTTGGCATGCTGGAGTACTGGCACGACAGGAAAGTGATTGGCAGCTGGCCCGGCATCCTCGCGCGGTTTGAACTGCCGGATGGCCGGCTTGGAACCTTGCATCGCACCTATCTGGAACGATCGGCGCCCTCAAAGGCAAAGATCGTTTCGGATGACGGCGAGATTCTTGACCCGAAGCTCAATGACATGACACTCAGCCCCCTCCGGGGCGGTGCGGTGCGGCTGATGGAACCGGTGAATGGTGAAATCGGCGTGGCAGAGGGTCTTGAATCGGCGTACGGGGCATACATGGAATCCGGCGTCCCGATGTGGTATTGCCTGAATATCGGGCTGCTGCGCCAGTTCGTCGTACCGGAAGGGCTGGGCGTTCGGGTCGTGCACATCTTCGTTGACTTCGACGAGATCAATCCGAAGACCGGAGAGTCGGTGGGCGTGGCAGGCGGGCTCGAGCTGGCCAAGCGCCTGCGGGCAGAAGGCTTCACGGTGCTAGTCCATCGTCCCCGCGTCCGGGGGACAGACTTTGCGGATCAGTGGTGCGCACGTTCAGGGAATCGTGTGGATGCTGTGGCGGCGCCGCGTATGCCTGCTGTTCGATCAGAGCTGGTGGCCGCGGCTTAGGCGGCTTCTATTTAACGCGGCTACAACCGCACTTGTTCAACTTGCCCGATGGGGATTATCCCCATCGGGGAATCTCGCGCGGGCCAATTTCATTCGGAGTAGAAAATGGCTTCCTTCCAGGTTCTCGTAGGTGGTTTTGCAATCGTCGCAACCAACGGCGTAGAAGGTGGGCGTCAGCGGGTGGGAAAGTCTGAGGCCGTCGCCTTCGACGTGATTGACCGCACGGCTCCCGGCAATACCGCGTATGCATGTCGCGATCAGTCTTTTGTTGATGCCTGGGATTTTTGCGCGCATCGTCTCCTCGTTACCGCGGCCCCTCGGTCGCATTGACCTCGTAATGAAAAACGGCACCCCAGAATCTTGGGGTGCCGTTTTTTTTTGCGCGCCTTGGTCATCGCATGATCGCCAGGCAGACCGCCACAATGATCGCGAACACTTTCCACATACGCCACAGTCCGCTGGACCACAGCGCACCGGCCGCGCCTGTGAGAAGCAGAACAACGCATAGGTCGTTATTCACATGCATGCTCGCGAGCATCGCAGCGAACCACCACAGCACAAGCGACGCCACAAAGATGATCGCTCGGCGCGTAAAGAAGGGCAGCGCCATGAATTTCGAGTAATACGATGTCAGTCGGTCAACAGCGTTCATTTACTCCTCCGCCTTCTTGTTCTTGAAATCTTCGATGACGTTGAGGGTGTACCAGCCTGCCATACCGGATGCGGCGAGCGCCGCAAAAAAGAGCCAGGTGCGGAGTTCAGATAGCGGCAGGCCGTGACGCACGATTTCGATCAGTTCAAGCATATATCCACCTTGGCAGTTGATGATTCCGATGCACCGCGCCCCGCGCGGTGAACACCGAAGCCATGACCCATCTTCGCATCTCTGTAGGGAAGTCAAGCCGCGCTTCGGGCACTCAGAAAAAGCCGCCAAAAGCATCAGCGATCTGGTCGACATCGTGCGCGGAAGCCTCACTTTTCTCGTTGACCAGAAGACTCTGCGTGGCGTCGGTCGCTGACCTCTGATCAACGCGGATCGCCGGCGCAGGTTGACCGCGCACCGTCGGCTGAACGTTAGAGCGCTCGCTTCCGGCTGGCTCGATATCGCGGGCATCGATCTGATACGCCGGCGCGGACGCCACGACGCTCCCTCGAAGCGCTGCTTCGGCGAGAGATCTGAGGAGTGCCGCGCGTATCCGTGCGGAGCCGGCCTGACTGAGTCTCGCGTGCAGGAGAGGGGTGGTCACCGGGTCAATGACCAGCTTCATGTCAAACTTGTCGCTCATGCTTTCGCGGTCGCGCGCTCGCGGGTCAGGCCAGCCTCGCCAACGATCAGGAAGCCTTTCGCATTGGCCGTGCAAGGCGAGTCGATAACTTCGAGCTTCACACGTGGGAAGGCCCTGAGGATTGCAGGCGCATACAGGGCGCCGCCGCCGCCCGACAGGATGATCGAGCGCACGTTGGTGAGCTGGCCGACGTTGTTCTGCATTTCCTTGACAACGCCGGCAATGACCGGCTGCGACTGCTCGAGATAGGGATCGAGGTCGATATCGTTACCGTAGAAGAAGAACGGCTTGCGCTCGCGCAATGCTTTGTCGATCAGTTCAATATCTTCGACCTGATCGTCCTGGTCGCGTGAGATAAGCGATGCAATGCGTTGATAAATTTGCGATGCGCCGCCCGGAATGCCGTCGCTGCGTTTGTCGTCCATGGTGAAACCGTTGGCATAGACCCAGTCGGTCGTGAAGTAGCCGACGTCGATCACAAGGTGCGCGCTGTCGCGGCCGAATTCGCTCTGGCGGTTAGCCGACGCTGCGACGAGCGAGCCGAGGGGCTGGGGTATCACCACAACCCTGTCAATCGTGATGCGACCCGGACCGTAATCGAATGTGCCGGTAAAGCGGTCACGCAGCGCCCCCGAATATTTCTTCATGTTATGAACGGGCAAGCCGAGCACAAGGCGTTCGATGTGGCTCATGCCTGCGAAATGGATTGCGCCGAACAGCAGGGCTGCGTAGTTGTCGGACAGCACGAAATCATTGGACAGCGCGCGGCCCGTGTTGCCGTACGCGGCCGTGAGCGACACGTCAGGGCCAACTTCGTACTCAACCTGGTCGATGACGATCGTCGCGACCTTGCGCGCGGCGAGCACGCTATCGCCGTAGCCGGAAAGAGCATGGCTGGCGGCGAGCGGTGCGAGCGAGGGAAACATGCCCGTTGCGACGGTGCCGCTCGCAGCACGATGAGCGTATTTGGTGTTGCCGTAGCCGACGTCGATAGCGAAGACTGAGGTTTTCAAGATGACTCCATGCGTTAAGTGATCCGCGGTCCGAAGTGACAGAAAACTGATAGAAAAATATCAGTTCGATCTGCTTCGGTCGCGCGGGGCCGACGAACTATCAAATATCTGACAGAAAAGTGTCAGTTGGGATGTCGCGTCGGATCTGTCGGAGAGAACTGACACTTTTCTGTCAGTTCTGCCTGGTTTCAGTCTAGCTAGCGCGTAGGGAAGTCAAGCTAACGAAAGCCGACCGGTTCTGACCATCTTTCGACGTGCGACGCTTGCGCAAGCGGCCTTATTCTTGGCGTACCTACCGCGTCCCTGACGCATCGAAATGCGAGTGCAAGGCACACGCACGTCTGTACCCCACGCCCGCAACGGGCCAGAAGTACCCCAATGACCGGGCCGCACAGTGATGCGGCCTTTTTCTGAAGCAAATCAAGTCCATGGTGATCCACGTTGAGGACACCCGGACACTGCGATATCCATACGATTGGCGGCGGTTTGCCGCGTTGTGACGCGTTGAGGACATGTGGAGATGCCGGACACCGGACACTTTCCACGTCTCGACAGCGTCTGAACACGCCCTTACAGCTTCGGCTGGGTGCGACTCACGAAGCCCGATACACCGCGGCGGAGATGAGCGACTTGGGGGCGGGGGAAGTCTTGCGGACCGGAAAGACCGGAGAACCGCGATTCCCTGACGGAAGAGGACACGGCGTACCGCGGCCGTACAAGAACGCGTAACGGGATTTGCCCGGCAGGAGCACGACACCGAAAAACGGTAGTGCTGGCAGGGTAGCCACGAAGCTGCATCCGCGGAGTAATCCGCACACCGCGACTGCCGGGAGGCAAAGCGCGAAACGTCGGAGATGAATTGCGCGAAGCGCCTTTCACTCCGACAGGCAGCAGGTTGGACGGTCGGAAGGGTGTTCTTCCCACGCTTCTGGTCGATCGGATGGAATCGCTAAAGGATCGGAAGGCAGGACCCACGCGACGGGGATACGGCGCAGCCGCCATAGGGCGAGCAACGAAGGGCGGACCCGATGGTCGGGTGACAGCGTCAGGTAGGGATGCTGCGACCATCGGACCGGATAACGGCAAAGAGAGGCAGCGCGGCAGCGTTGCAAGGGATTTCGGATGGCGGCAATTCTCAACGTAAGGGCAATCGTCAACAGCTATGGTTTTGGTCCCGAGTTCCGGGATGCGATGCTCAATCTGTTTGACGAGAATGTGGCGCGGGTGCATAGCACTACGCGAGTCAGTGGCCGGGCGTTGTCGATCAAAACGCAGGAATATCGCGTGGCCAAACTGTGCAAGGCCTTCAGGGAGCTACTGGACGGAGGTTTCTTTTTGCGCTCGCCATGGTCTCTCAAGCACAAACACGTAACGTTTCTGGTCAAGTCGTGGGTGGCCGCTGGACAAAGCGGCGGCACGATCGAGAACAAGCTGACGTACCTCCGCGCACTCGCTCAGTGGATGGGCAAGAGGAATCTCATTGGCTCGCTCGACGACTATGTGGACCGGCAGGCTCTCGGCCTGAAGCGTAGCTACGTGGCGACTGAGGACAAGTCATGGTCGGCACACGGTGTCGATGCGGTGGCGAAGATCGACGAGATTGCCCAGACGTGTCCGCATACGGCGGTACAGCTGAAGTTGCAGGCTGCCTTCGGTTTGCGCATCGAAGAGAGTTTCATGCTCCGACCGGCAGAGGCTGCGAGAAGCCCGAGATTGTTGGCTGTGACGCGTGGCACCAAGGGTGGTAGACCGCGCGAGGTCCCCATCGAAACGAAGATTGGAATACTTGAAGAGGCCGCCGGCCTCAGTAACGGCCTGACGGGTTCGACGGTGCCTGCCGATCGGACATTAGGTCAATGGCGCGATTGGTACTACTACGTGCTCGAGAAGCACGGTATCACCAAGCGGGGGATGGGCATCACGAGCCACGGCCTGCGACATGAGTATTTACAGATGCTGTACAAGGACACAACGGGCGTGCCGGCGCCGATCAAGCGCGCAGACGCGCGCCCGGACCCAAAACTGCATGAAGAAGCGATGCGCCGGGTTGTCGAAGCGGCAGGGCACTCCCGCCTGAACAAGTCAGGAGCGTACCTCTCTACGTTCGCCACGCAGGACCGAATGCAGAAGAAGCTTCCGACTATAGACGACGCGCAAAGCGCTCTAACGGCGGCTAGCGGAAACAAGAGCCATGCGGCTAAGGCGTTGGGTATTTCACGGCAAGCGCTCTACCGGATTCTTGGAAGTGCAGGCAGGGGAAGCTAGGATTCGGACTTTCGCGGAAATGATGCGCGATATTGTGGGTCATATGCCTCGTCGCGGTGGGCAGCCGAACCGCACAATGAAGCATCTCTCAGGTTCTGGCATCGGCCCTCGGAAATATGCCGGAACTTTTTCGCAAGCCGACTCGTTTGAGTCGGCTTTTTTTTCCCCCATTCAGCCACGGCTGCCAGCCCCAAGCCGGCGCAGCGCTACGGCGCAGGCTTGTATTTGCAGACGTCTACCAGCGATCGCGATCTGGCATGCCGTCGATCGCGAGGGCGATCCGGTCCTCGAACATCAGATCCGAGTGTTCCGGCGGCGTAGGGATCTTGGGGAACTGGATGTAGCGTTCTCCATCGATATCGACCCACTTTGCAAGCTGCACCAACTTCCGGTAGCGGGCGGCATCGCGCAGCACCGGTTCGATCGGCCAGCTGTCGATTGTCGATATGGAAGCGTCAACGAGTCGTTGCGCGAGCATCGCAAACAGTGGGCCACGTGTCTCCCAGTCGTCGTCGTTACGCGCCAGCATATCAATCACCATTTGCACGTCGCATGCCCCGATCTCTTTCTCGATGAGGTCTCGCAGATCGCCTTCGGTGATTTGGGGTCGGGTCAAACGGCGGTTCCAGACCGGCGCAGCCAGCGTCAACGCTTCGCGCTCATCTTGGGCATAGGGAAACCAGGGTGTAGACATGCCGCAGTCGGCGCAATAGATGCACGCAAGCCGCTCGGTCTGTGGAGCAAATGGCGGGCGGCGCATGGTGTCGCCCACTACGGGAGGGCCGGCGTGGCGTCCAAACTGGCCGTAATCGAAACCGGATTGCCCGATTTCAGCAACGACGCGTTGTGACCGGCCGACGGTGCCGCGCCCACCGCAGTGGTCGCAGGGATAGAGCTGTTCGTACATTTGGGGTTTGCGCGCGGTGTTTGGTTCGAATTATCGTTGGACACCGGGCGCGGGAGAAGCCGAATTTACATTTGGAAAGCAACTTGCTCAGTGCTCGCCCGTCATTTCAGGGAAATCGTCGTGCAAACGGCCGTCAAGGTGGCGCCCCGCAGCCTTCTTGCCGATTTTGTCCATCGTCTGACGAAAGGCGTTCGGACCCAGCGGATTCCACCCATCGTTGTAGTCAAAAAATCCGCTGCCGATCTTTTGCCGGTCCCGGTCAATCAGATCGTTGCCCGCGCAACTATTTCCCGGCGCCCATTCGCCCCATTGTTTGAAGTGGAACGCGACCCCGGCGTCGCAGCACTGGTCGCGCAGCGATCGCGCCCATGACGGATGCATCGGGCGCGCTCCCCGTCCACTTTCTCCACCAACGAATACACCGTCGATCATCGGCGGCGCCTGAAGCTCTGTCGGACCGCCCCATGGACCGATCCAGTCGTACAGATTGACGGGGCCAAGCAATGGTTCCATCGAAAGGAAGCGGACGCTGGCAGGTGCATCGACCAGTCGGGGAATGTCCCGGTCAGCCTCCGCCTGATTGACGATTGTTGCGCCCAGCCAGACGTTCGCGGGTGTGTTCTCCGGAAACATGGCTGCCAGCATCGGCCCGGCGTTGCCGATACGCTTGGTGAGCAGGAGCCACACCAGATTCGGCGTGCATCGGATGAGCTCCGCGAAGCGCTCCCTTTGTCCCTCAGGAGCGGCGTTATCAAACGGGTCACAGACGCTCGGGAAAACCTTCCGGCGGCGGCCAGTCTTCGCGGCGTCGGCGGCCCAGCGCAGGGGCTTTTTCCAGTGCTCGTCGCTGTAGGTCCGCCGCGGTGCGCCGGGGCCCCAGTTGCTGCCGCTACGCAGCCATCGGTTCATCGACTCTGCGTAGCAATGATCGCAGCCCGGTCCGACTTTCTGGCAGCCCTCCCAGGGTGACCACGTCATATCCGTCCATTCGATTGCAGTACTCGTACCCATAGCAAAGGCTCCTTCAGCGATTTAGACGTCGACAGCGCTGGAGGCCAGCGATCCGCACAGCCGGGCGCGCGCTTCGATAGCGTCCAGCCAGGTGCGATACGCCCCCGGCTCGAGATCGCCGACGCACGCCGGTACGATCAGATGGTCAAGCGCGAGGCCGGTCACGTTGAGGCGGTCGAGCGTCTGGCGATCGGGAACAATCCAGAAATACCAGCGCTGTACGAAATACCACCACGTCTTCGCACGTCCAAGCTCATGCCACGTAGCGGTGAAGTCAAGCACAGACCCGATGGCGCTGAAGAAGACGCAACGCACGCCGGTCGATGAGATCGCGGCCGCGACCACCTGTCGGCCGTTTGAGAGGGACTGGGAATCGTGCGCGGCGTAACTCAGCGCCGGATACTGACCCGCCCAGTCCAGCGAACGCGCGATCGCGCGGTCCAGAAAAAAAGTCTTGTCGTGCAAGATGCTTCCTCGAGTGAATGCCATAAATAGGGCTTGGGGTCATCATGCCGCGTACTGACGGAAGTCAAGCTAACGACCCGACTGAAGCGCGCAGCGTTGTGCGACACTGCTGTCAAGTGAGTAGGCTGCGATCTCGTGATGCCGGGAGTGAGACAGCCTCCAGCGGCTCACAATCGGCGTTCCATTCGACGGCCGGGATCCGTCGCGAAAGTCTGAGTGCGCGCTTCTGATCCTTCCTCGCTTCGTAGGACGCCAGCCCGTTCATCCCGTACACCTCGATGTGTGTCGGCACATCCGTATCACGAAGAACGAAGTCCGGAAGCATGTCGTCGTCAGGCGACAGGCGGACCGGTTTAAGAAAGTCCCGACGCTCGGCGACGAGACGGTTTGCCATCGCAACCTCATACATCGAGTCGCAGGGTACGAACGCTGACGAGCACAGCATCGCCGCCAGGTCGATCAGCTTCAGGTGGCCCTTCGCAGTCCGTTCAACGAGGAGGATCGCCACGACGCGTGCGGTGCGAACGCCAAGTGCTTTCCATGCGTGCGCGAATGTCCTTGACGCATGCTCGATGAGCGTGGCGCTGGCGTAGTATTTTCGTGCGCTCTGCCGCAGGCTCAATGCGTGTCCGAACTGTGTCGGCACGACCTCGTTGATTTCCCCGATAACTAGCCCGCGATGTGTCGCGCCGTTGGCGCTGGTAGCCAGTCGCGCGACAAAGACGTCGAACTCTGAATTGATGGCGGTCCGATCGGCCTCTTCGTAACGGCGCATGATGTGCAGAACTTTCTGGGCGTCGGACCCATTGATCAAGGCGGTACCAACCTCTGCGAGTAGCATTGCGTTGCACTGGCCCCAGTGACGCGCAGTGGCGGTGCCTGTCCACTGGTTCAGCGCAGATTCAGACCAAAGTGTCTGGAGAAACGCGAGGAGGCTGGCCGAGCGGCGGCTGGTGCGGCTGGTCGGCTGCGCAGCAGGGCCGCGGGAACCGGTAGCGGTTTCGCGCAGCGTGAGCGCCGCATCGAGCTTGACGTTGAGTCCCGTGGGCGTCGCCATGATCGCCGCCTTGCTGTCGCCGCCGCGCGCTGCACGCGGCGCATCCGGGTCCTTGTAAAACGGGCAGCTATCCCGCTTGTGGCGGTGCCCGTCCTCAGGCCAGCCCGCCAGATGTAGCAGGCTTCCATATCGCCTGATGACCAGTTGCAGCGGTGTCTGGTGACTCGCGCACATGCAGACGGCGTAGCCGGGCGAGACCTTCGCGCGTTCGAGCCGTTTGACGTAACGGGCCGGATTGTCCTGCACGTCGGCCAACGGGAAAGTGCCGTTATCGAAAGAGACGAGAGACATGTTTTCGCACCATAGAAAATGGCCGCAAGGGCGGACATGGCTTTGAATGGGATTGGGCTAAGTCAGCGGCTATAACGGTTTTCCGCGGAGGCACGCACATCTTCGGAGACCTGTTGCAGCCATCTGCTCGAGCCGTCGCGCGTGCTGCCGAATGTGAACGAATGGTGAGCTTCCTCGGTCGGCTCGTACTCGCGGCCCGTAGATCTGTCCGTCAGAAACCAGTTTCCGTTCGACAGTCGGAGCACGTGGCAGCCGGGGTAGCGCTGCTCCATCGCTGACCTTTCCCTGCATTCGCGCCGCATGCGAAGCTCTTTCCGAAGCGAGTGCAGCAGCGCTAGCGCCAACAAAGTCGTTGCGGCACCCGCCATAACAGCGACCGGCACCCACGATGACCAGTGCAGGGCAGACGCCACAGCGCTCAACGCGCGCCACGCGGCGGTCAGAAGTAGGAGACAACCGACGATCGGCACGATGACGAATTCAACGAACATCGACGCCTCACGCTGGCTGGATGCGACCGACATTGCGGGTCGCAGGAACGAATTGCAGCGTGCCGTCGCTGGCGCAATTGATCTTGAGTCGGATGCGGCGGTGAACGGCGTTGCGAAAGACGTTGACGAGCCCGAGGTCAACGCCGAAGCTGAGGCTGCTTGCGATCACGAGCATGAATACAATCTGCGCGATATAGAGAATCTGAATGGCCACTCGCGCGAGGTCTGCCGGTTGTAGACCGGCGATCATCGATATCGCCGCCTGCAGGCTTGCGGGGGACATCCACGCCGAGACCACGTACGTCCAGAACAGCATCAGCGGCACCAATATGAGCGCGGCAAGGGTGCCGCGACCTGCGAATCCGAGGATGTTCACGAACTGGGCCGCGTAGTTTCGCGGATCACGGAGAGCGTCGAGCTTCAGCGAAATAGCGTCGATCGACGCGATGGTGCCGACCTGCGCACCGTTGATATAAACGTCAAGAAACGCGTCGGCGCCTGTCGCGTTCAGACTCGCGACGAGCTTACGAACCGTGTGGCGCCGCGACATCTCAGCGAAGATGCCGGCGAGGACGGCAACAATAGCGGGTTGAATGACTCCATCTGCGCTGCAGATCGGGACAAGAAATGCAAAAACCAATGCTGAAACGGTCGTGACGAATGCCGCGCTGCCAGTTGGGTTCACAGGGTAGTTCGCGTTTGACATAGGGTATCAGTGGTTTGTGTCTAATTGGGCTTCAGTAAAGAACCGCACGCTCACACGATGACTTCAACGTCAGCGTCAGGCCCGCGCCAGAACGTGCCGTCCGAATCGTCAAGCACGATCACCATTCGTGTGATCGGGTCATGCCCGGTGACGAAGCCGTCCCGGAGCCGCGCGTTCCCGGTCGGGTAACGCACGCGTCGCTTCCAGAGCGACGTGCCCCCTTCGACTGGGATAAGGCCTGCGGCATTGGATCTGGACTTCGCAATCATGTTGGTGTGCGGGGGTATAGGTCATTCTCCCGCCCGATGGCACGCCGCGGAGAGCAAAAGACGCCACCTTTTCCGTTGCTTTCAGGTTCTGATCGAGGAAGCCTGCCGCATACCCCGACTCTCATTCCGTCGTGCGTAGGGGATGCAGCGTCAGCTTGTACTGGTCCCGCAGCGCAATGGCGACGGAGTCACCCGGCGTGACCTTTACCGTTTTACTGTCGCTCCAGCCGTGCCAAAGTGGGCGCTGTGTAGCGAAGCCCGCGTGCTGGATCGTTTGCATGCCGTCGAGCGTCTCGCGGTTTACCCATGCGGTCAGCGACACTGTCTCGGGCGTTGCATCGTCCAGCGCCAGCTGTAGCGTGTTTCCGATATCGACCGTGGCGAGGTCGCACTTTGGCTCATTACTGACGATGCCCGAGTCCGGGCGGCAGGAATCGACGTAGCTCACACGCACGTAGGTGGTATCGATGTTGATTGGGTTGCGGCGTGACAGGGTGGTACGTCCCGCTCCTACTACCTGGCCCGTCGGGTCAGACAGCCGGAACTCGACCGTGTATGAGCTTGGCGCGGGGTCGGCAGCGAGGGCGGCGCTCGCGCCAGAAACGAGGGCAGCAGTCATCGAACAGGCGAGGAATGTCTTGAGCATTTTGGTTCTCGGATAAGTAAGCATCAGGGCAATCGCGCCCACACCGATTCTGTGGTGGTCTGAGGGAAGTCAAGCGCCTGAAAGGGATATGGATTCACGCGTCTTAGTGGCGCATCGTCACCGCTTGCCGGTTTCCGTCCCCGACTTAAAGCTATATGGTTTTCTGGAGCATTCCGGCTTAAGTGGTTGAGCCGGCTCACGCGACCGGACCTGCCAACTCGCTGATGAGTCACCAACCGAACGCCTTATGGGCAAGGGTTGCCGCGACACTATCCACAGGGTTATCCAGAAAATCTGTGGATAAGCATGCGTCGACCGGCGCGCGGCTGGCGCCCGAAAGCGATATAGATTGCCTGTGCATTCACGAATTTTTCGCCGAGTCGTCCGCGCTAATATCGGTTCAACACTCGCGTCAGTGACGCATCGATCAGACGCCTGCAGACAGCAGCGCGCCATTCATTCACCCCGACGGGTTTCACACCCGTTGCGGGCGTGCTCCCGTCCAACCGTTGGAGCTCGCATGAATCGTCAACGCATCTTCTCTTTCGGACTGATGGTCTGGCAGACGCATGGTCTTTCTCACGACCAGCTGCTGCGGATCGTAAAGGCGAAGAGACGCTATTCGCGACATTTCCGCGCGGCAGCGCTTCGCCATCTCGTAATGGATGCGCCGCTGGCGGTGACCGGTGGCCGTCCTTTCGCAGAGCGGCGCCGGCGCGTTCGTGCCTACTACGGCATCTAGCAGCAACATTCACTCACCCAACGGGGCCTCCCCGTTGGGGATGCGCCCCGGATCATTTACGGAATCCGGCATGTTCAATCACTTTATTCAAACGTTCATTGATGCGCAGACGGCAGCATGGCGTCACTACAGCGCGATCGCGGCGACTGAGAAGCGCCTGTTTGGCGACACCAATACTCCAGCGGTTCGGGTGCCCGGGACCCTGCAGATTGAGGCAGAACTCCGACACGCATACGAGGCCCTCGCGCTCAGGATCATCGAGAAGGCGCGTGACAGGTTCTCTGTGGGCCGCGCGCGTCCGGCGGTCAGTCGCACGCAGGTGTATCGGCAGGCGGGGTTCGACATTGAGCGATCCCTTGCGGCTGGCGAAGTGCCCGACTTCGACCTCCTGTGGACGGTGCTCGAATCGCAGTTGGGCAATATCGGTGCCCCGGCAGGGGAACGCTAATGGGACGCCAGCAGAGGAAGGAGCGTGCCGCGAGCAGTGGCGATCCGCACAAGGCTGCGATTATCAAGCTGATGCGCGAGTTCACGCATTCGCACGACCCGTACACGGTGTTCGCGGATTTCGTTGAAGTAAGCGCGATCGCCATTAGCAGCAAGGTCGACCAGTCGCAGTTCGATGCACGCGAGAAGCGTTACCTCGAAATCGTCGGCAAATACAAACGGGAGGAAGTTAGCCGGTTTGCCACGATGTTTGCGGAACTGCAGATGTGCTACAGCACGCGCATCGATGCGATCGGGGACCCGGGCTCCGGTCATGAGCCGGCCAGCGGACTTGGTGACGTTCTCGGCGAGATTTTCATGGCGCTAGAACTTGGGAACGCCCGCGCAGGGCAGTTTTTCACGCCCTATAGCGTGTCGCTGCTAATGGCCATGATGACCGTAGGCGATGGCGCGTCTATCCGCGAGCAGGGCTTCGTGACCCTGCAGGAGCCGGCCTGCGGTTCGGCTGGCATGGTGGTGGCGACGGCACAGGCCATGCATCAGGCGGGCCTGAATTATCCTGAGACCCTCCATGCGACCTGCGTCGACATTGACCCGCGGTGCGTGCATATGGCGTACGTGCAGCTATCGTTGATGGGCATCCCAGCGGTCGTCGTGCACGGTAACGCGCTGTCGCTCGAGGTCTGGTCAGTGTGGTACACGCCGGCCCACGTTCTCGTAGGCTGGAACAGGAAGCTCAGGCGTAGCAGGCAGCAGTTGCCTGTTGAGCCTGAGGTGTCCCCCGCAGATGAGGCGGCGATGCCGCAATCCAGTCTTGAGTTACCTGAGCAGGCGGAGACCCATGACGTAGAAACAGACTCAGGCTCGTTTCGGCTGCACGCTGGCGATACCGCTGTTTGTGAAGAATCCGATATCGCCGTCGCGGTAGAGGATCGAAGCGACGGTTGCGCGCCGCTGACCGTGGCGTCGTCGCTTGCGGACCTCTTTGAGCAGGTGACAAAGGAGCCAGGGGCAAAGCGCACTGAGCCCACGATCTTCGATCGTATCGGCCAGATGACGTTGTTTTGATGGATCACTCTTCTTTCACGCCGATCCGCGTGGCAGCGCCCGGTGAAAGCGATGTATGTAGAAAGCCCGGTCTTGCGACCGGGTTTTTTTTCGTCCGCTGAAGGCAAAAGGCGATACGATTTCTGCACCTTTTCACTGCGGCGACGCGCGTCACTGGCGGTATCGTTCAAATACTTACCGCGTCTCTGACGCATCGACCTTGCCGGCTCTATCCGGCTTTTCATCTTTGACCCCTCGGGAACCACTCCCGAACGGGCCAGGTTCCCTCTCCGGAGAGCCTGCATGTCAAACAGCTATCTCGATATCCGCGTCGCGTTCGCGCTCGCGAAGATCACTAACATCGCCTTCCCCGAAGACGACGGTTTTATTGTTCCGATGACCGCCGCTTTCGAGCTCGGTCTGCGAGACGCGGCCGATGCACGGGACGGCGAACTGAACGTGCCAACATTCTTTGCTGATGAGCCGAATCTTGCTGAGTCGTGGTTACTCGGTACAGAGACGCACAAAGCAGAAGACGCGGCAGAAGACGAGACGTCAGGCATGTGCTCATTCTGCTTCAAGGGTCACCAAATCTGGGATTGCCCGCACCTTGAGCATTGAGAATTCACTTTACGCGTCGCTGACGCATTGAATGGCCGTATTCAGGCGCCCATCTTTGACCCCATCGGGAACCACTCCCAACAGGGGGCAGGTTCCCTCTCTGGAGAACCTGCAATGCAACAACAACTTACTGCTCCTCTCAAGCGCATCAGAATCGGTCGGAACCCCCGCACGTATTTCGATCCGAAGGCGCTTGCGGAACTGACCGAGTCGATCCGTCAGCACGGCGTGGACACACCGATCATCGTGCGTCCGGTCGTTGACGACGATTTCGACTACGAGGTCATTGCCGGTGGCCGCCGTTACCGCGGCGCCATGGAAGCCCACGGTGAAGACTTTCCGATGCCCATCGTTGTAAAGGACGTCGATGAAGTCGAAGCGCGGCGTATTGCGCTCATGGAGAACATCCAGCGCGAAGACCTTTCTCCCGCCGAAGAAGCCCGCGACGCTGCCGAGCTACTCGGGCTGCAGGGCGGCGATCGCGACGTGACGGCCAAGATCCTCGGCTGGTCACGCTCGACGCTCGATAACCGCCTCGCGCTGCTCAACTGTTCGAATGCGGTGCTAGATGCACTAAGCGAGCGGAAGATCAACATCGCTCATGCCGAACTGCTGGCAGCGCTCTCGAAAGAGAATCAGGACAAGGTCCTGCCTGTCGTCGTCGCCGAAAAGCGCACGGTCGCTGACGTGCGCAAGCTGGTCGAATCGGCATCCTGCGCGTTGGCGTCAGCCATCTTCGACAAGGCGGATTGCGCGGGTTGCCCGCACAACTCGTCGACGCAAGCGCAGATGTTTGGCGAAGCGATCGGTACTGGCAACTGCACGAACCGTAGCTGCTTCAACGATAAAACCGAGAAGCAGCTTGAGGCCACAGCCGCGGCTTTGCGCGATGAGTTCCAGACGGTGCGGATCGTGCGGGCTGGCGACAACCACACGCGTGTGCAACTGGCGGTAGACGGGCCCAAAGGCGTCGGGCTCGAACAGGCGAAAGCCTGTCATGCCTGTGCGAACTACGGCGCGGCTGTCAGCGGCTTGCCAGAATCCCTTGGCAAGGCCTATCGCGGTCAATGCTTCGACACCGTCTGCAACATGAAGAAGGTGGCGGCTCGCATTCAGGCGGAGAAGGCCGCGGAGCAGCCGAAGCAGGCCGAAGGCGCGAAGTCGGCGCCGGCGGTGAAGAGCGCGAGCGGCACCGCGAGCAAGTCTGCAGGCGCGCCGGCGTCGACGAACCCGTCGGTCACGGTGATTGCCGAGTCCGAGAAAGTCAAGGCGTATCGCGTGAAGCTCTGGCGCAAGGCGCTACGCATGGACATCGGCATGGATCACGATCTGGCTCGCCAGTATCTGATCGCAGTCGTGCTAAGCGGCAACGCCCGGCACATTGAGGACGGTGCGTTCCGCAAGTTCTTCGAGCGCATGGTCGGTGGCGACGTCGATTTGCCGATGGCGGATCTTCCGAAGTCGGTCAGCGCTGTTCAGGCGACCAGCGAGAAGGTTCAGGCGGACCTCATGATTGCCATGCTGTTTGCGGCGATCGAGGGGCTGGAAGTCACGCGGCTCACGCAGTTGTGCAAGTCGCACAAGCTGGACCTGAAGAAGCACTGGAAGCTCGACAAGGAGTTTCTGGAGCTGATCACGAAGTCCGAAATGCTGGTGCTGGCCGACGAGATCGGCATTCGCGCTGCGCTCGGCGACAACTTCAAAAAGGTTTTCGCGAAATCGAAACCCGAACTCATCGAGGCACTGCTCAAGGTCGAAGGTTTTGACTATGCGGGCAAGCTGCCGAAGGTGCTGAAGTTCTGAGAAAAAAGGGGACGCGTTCTGTGTCCCATTCCCACTATATGTATACGCCGCCATCGCGCGGCGTTTCTCTTTTCTGGAGTCAATCATGTTTCAGCAACTGGAAGCACTCTTGCGCTCCGCCGGCAAGGTTGTGATGACCCTTCAGGCGTCCGGCGACCAACTGTCGGTGTTTGTCGTGCCGCATGGCGCGACGGACCCGGCGTTGCGACAGCCGCTCGTGCTTACAGCGACGGCGGCCGAACTCGACGAGGGTTTTGCCAATGCATTGTTGACCTACGCGGGTTCGCACAAATCGCTCGAGGAACAGGTCGCGGTCACCGCGGCCATTCTCGACGAAGCGAAGAAGTCGCAGGTCGGCAAGGCGCAGAAGGCGTTGCAGGGCGGTTCGAAGAAGGCGCTTCCCGCGCCAGCATCGAACGGGTCCGAGGAAAGCGATGACAGCGATGAGGATGACGATACGCAAGCATCGATTCCCGCACCCGCTGTAGCGCCGTCCCCGTCCGTGCCGGCCGAGCCGAAAGGCACGGACCTTCTTTCGCTTCTCGGATAAGGGGACTGCCATGTCGATCTCCATCGCAGCGGTAATTCGCGAATTTGCCTACAACGGGATGAACCTGCTCGATCCCGGGCCAGCGTTCACGCCTGACCAGGTTCGCGATCTTTACAGCGCGCAGTATCCGGAACTGACGACGGCCGCCGTAGACGGGCCCGAGATCAAGGACACGGTGATGCGCTACACGTTCGTCCGCGCGGCGGGTGCCAAGGGCTCCCATGCGTAAGGACGCTTTGCTCAAAGCCTTGTCCGGCTCGGACACGGCATTCAACCAGGAACCGCCCGAAAGGGCGGTTTTTCTTTATGACGAGGAAGCCCGCTCATGCTCTTCGATCCTTCAACAGCTGATTCGCACTTCACTCTCGGCGCCGGTGGGTCGTGGCAACCGCCACGCGCTGCCGTTGCCCGACGTGGACCTGCCGCTGATTTTCTGACGCTGCCCAGCGTCGCAAATGACGTCCCCGTCGCTGCACGCGTGAAGTGGCGCGAGGACGTGTCGCTCGCGTCTCTCGTCACGAAGCACTTCCTGTATGGACCGCTCCGAGCGGCAGACGTGAACGAACCGGTCGACGCTGGCGATGCCTTCCAGCAGGCGTTCTTTGCCTGGGCGAGGCGCCACACATGCCGACTCGAGCGAATTACGGTGCAGGCGCGGCTGTTCGACAGCCACGCGGTGGGCGACGTCCTGCGGTACACCGGAACGGCGAGCAATGACGAAGATCCTTCGCCACTGTTCTTCGCTCTGGAGTCGCCAGAAGAATGGATCTGCTCATTCGGGGCGACGGCCGCGAAGTTGCGCGCCGCGCATCCGCTGCTTCTGCGCACGGTCATGTCCGTCATCCATCGGGCCTCCCTGCGTACGGTTTGGCTGCGAACCCCCGACTGGTTCATGTATGAATTTTCATGCTGGTACTGGGACGGGGACGAGCGCATCACCGACGCGGAAGCGGACGAGATGCTCAAGGAGCGGTTTGGCGAAGACGAAGAGGCGCGCAAGGCTTATCTGCCCTCGGTCGTCAGACCCATGCTGGCCCCGGAGGACGCTGAAGCTTCCGTTTTCTCCGGCGGCCGCTGGCGGCTTCGTCCGGCATTGACGGACGACGAGCTGCTTGCGCTGCGTTCCAGAAGCAGAGGCACCGTTCGCCGCGTTTGCACGGGACTGCTCAGGCTGAACCGGCTGATGCACGGCACCCGCCGGCGCAGGCTCTTTGACGCCTGTTACGAGACCAATCCCGTCTACGCGGGATGCGGAATCGTCTACGACGGCAACGAGTTCATCGGCGACATCCTCGACGCTCATTTCGACAGCGAGGCTCAAAGCGGCGAGGCCACGACCTATCACGGCTTCATCGCATTGGGCGCCAACGCGCGCGCGATCCGCCGGCAGTACGCCGACTGGGAGCTCGCATTTTCCATTCTGAAGCGTCTCGATCGCCTGCTGGCGTTGGTGACGCACATCATCTAGGAGTCTTTTTATGTCTGGTATCTCAACTGGCCGCGCCGGCGCAGATGTTGCACTGCAGTCGGCGCTGCTGCTGTACGGCACGAAGGATGACAGCACGGTGTTTGCAACGGCGCACCCGATCGCGTTGGCGAACGGGCGCCCTACGGTCGGCGCTGGTCGGCCGCTGCAGCGCGACGCGCTGATTTCTGCGCTCACGAAACTGGCGGAGCACGCCGCACCGAAGGCGGAGTTCCTGCCGCCGTCGGTGTTAGGTGTCTCGTCGGCGGCTGTGACGTGGTGGTGCCCGGGCGGAATGCGCCGGGTGTTCTTCAAATGCTCTGACCTTGGTGAGCGCTCCGCCGTCGTGCCGCATCCGGGACTCGTATTCCAGGCGTCCAATCTGGGATTTCGCGTCTTTGCGCTCGCCGATGGAGAGCGGCCCACGGCGGGCACGAAGCTGTTTGAGCCGCCGTACTTCAACACGTGGGATCAGGGCGGAATCTGCATCGGAACGGCGCGGGTTCCCAAACGCGTCGATGTCGCATCGATCCCCCGCTGGGAAGCGGGTTTCTTTGAGTCGGCCTTCACCCATCCCAACGCAGGCGGCAAGCGCGTGAGCTATACGGATGGTGAATACGCCTTCTTGCGCGACATGCTCGACGGGAAGTTCGGCGAGACGTTTCCGCTCGAATGCCTCGTGCCGACGAAATTCACGGTGCAGGCGCTGGTGAGCGGTCGCGTCGGAGGTGCAGCATGAACGCCCTCGACGCGGTACTGCAGAAGTCGTTTCCGTCCGTGATGGTCCCGCGCAGTGAGGCGGTGCCGCCGCTGACGGTCGCGGGCGAGCGGCTGCTCATCGCCGCTAACGGCATCTGGCTGGAAGTGATCCGTCCATGGATCCGGGTGGTCCGATGCATAGCCCGTTACGACGTGCGCACGGCGATTCCGTACGGCGAGGTTGCCGAATCAACGGAACTGCTGTGCGGCGCTGTACCGGGAGAGCACGTGGCTGCGTTCTACCGGATGGCACGCGCTGCTCTGCCGAACGAAGCGGGGGCCTGGATCGTCTGGAACAACCACACGCGGGAATTCCGGATCGTGGCGTTGCCTTCGTTGTCACATGGTCCTGGTCATCTCGTTTATGAGCGGCCGATTCTGCGTGACGGCGAAAGCGTCGTGCTGGACTGTCATTCGCATGGCTCGGGCGCCGCGTTTTTCTCGCGAACGGACAACGATGACGACCGGCATGACGTGAAACTCGCATTGGTGCTCGGGCATTGCGACCGTGCACCATCGGTCGCGCTTCGACTGTGCGCCAAGGGGATATTCGAGAAGCACGACGGTATCCCCGGCACGTGGCAGGCGGCGCTGGATGCGGAGGTGACGGCATGAGTACCGCCATCAAACACTGCATTCCACAGCACATGCTCACGCAGGCCTGGCGGGTGGTTGTCGTTGGCGCTGGCGGCACGGGCAGTGCATTGCTGCCCAGCCTCGCGCGGCTGCACCACGCAATGATCGAGCTCGGACATCCGGGTGGAATCGAATGCACGGTGTACGACGACGACACGGTCAGCGAGACGAATGTCGGGCGGCAGGGTTTCTACCCGAACGACGTGGGTCAGTACAAGGCGTTGCTGCTGGTGAACCGGCTGAACAACCTGATGGGTACGCGGTGGGTTGCGGAGGCGCGTCGTGTCGATTCAAGTGTCCGGCTTAACGCGGATCTCGTGATCGGATGTGTTGACACGCGGCGTGCGCGCCATGCGATCGTGCAGTCTGCGAAGCGCGGCTCGTGCCGTTACTACCTCGACTGCGGCAATGAGACGGATCGCGGCCAGGTCATTCTCGGCGAGTTTGGAAAGGCACGGCATGACAGGTTGCCCCATGTGGGCGATCTGTTTCCCGACCTTCTGAACGCGAAGAACGACAAAGGCGACGACGCGCCGTCCTGTTCGATGGCCGACGCACTGCGCAAGCAGTCGCTGGTCATCAACCAGGCGATTTCGGTGCAGGCGTTCAATCTGTTGTGGACGCTCTTTCGCACCGGGTCGCTGGACTGGTCGGCCGTATTCGTGAACCTCACAACGGGGCGAACGAATCCGGTTGCCACTGATCCTGCGGCATGGGCGCGCTTCGGGTACGAAGCACCGAAACCGGCGGAGAAGAGGGCTCGCAAGAGTCGAAAGAAATCCGCCGCACTCTGATATGCCGCTTCCTTCGGGAAGCGGCTTTTTTTTTACCGGAGAATCATGAAACAGAAGATTGTTGATAGCCTGACGCAACACGGGTGGGCCAAGGACCGGATCGTGGATGCGTTCAGCAAGACGTTCGAGACTGTTGTCGCGCCGAAGCGGGCCAGCATCTGGCTGAGGTTCGACCAGGAAGGCAATCGATGGTGGCTCACCGACGGTCACTTCACAAGCGCCGGCGAAAATGTCCTCGCGGGCAGCTACGCGATTTTGCCCGTCGACATGGCCGACCGGGAAATCCGGGAAACTGTCGCGGTGCTCGTCAGCGAGATGGAACAAAAGGTTGCGGGAGCGTATTCAGTGCGTCTGCTAGGTATCGCCGAGAATAACGCACAGAACACTTTGGCGGCGGAGCGGAATCTGGAAGAAGTGCCCGGCATTTAGGGCTCTCATATCATGGCAAGCAGCGCCGCAACCTTCGGGAGCGGCGCTTTTTTTTGCTAAATGTGCTCACCAGTAGTAACGATGGCGTCGATATTGGTGGATTACAGCGAGAACGAGCAGGGCAACGAAAATGAATTCGACGCCCCACGTCATCCATGCGCCGTTAATGAATGAATCGTCATGCCAGGGACGGAACGAAGAGTCCGGGTCGTTGCCGCCGTTCGCAATGCTGGTCAGAACCGGCCACGTCGCCGGCCATCCGAAGGCGAAAAACGCAGCGAAAAATGACAGCCCGAACTTCTTAAAAAAGTACCAGGCGACGCCGAGGACGCTGGCAATGATGAGAAGCCCTGTGGCAGTTGCGAGTACGGACGCAAAGCTTGCGCCGATCGAGCGGGAAACCACGAGGACGCCTCCGAAAACTACTACCAAGACGAAAATGATGATCGCGGGCACTAGGCCGTCATCGCGGTTATGCATCTTACTGACCTCATAAATTAAGGGAAAGTTAGCCGGTGTAACGGCATGCGGCACATGCTTCTGAAGGTACAGAAGAGGGACGCCGCCAATTGGCAGCAGGCGACACCTGCGTAGAGACCAAAGCCGGTTATTCATCGTCGCACCTGCACACGGAAGTCAAGTACGCGAGATTAACGCGGCGAAAGAAGGGTGGTTTTCCGGATGTTTCCGGGCGTTGATGACTGGCGGCGGCTCTAAAATCACCGTATCACCCGCGCTTCTGCGCATCGAAAGAACACTTCAGCTTGCTGGAGTGCTCGAACCTTTGACCGGCTAATGTCGGTCGTCCACGACGGAGCAAATCCGTCTATCAACCCTGTTGGGAGCCATCCCAACGGGACCGGCTCCCGTTTTTTTGGAGCCGCACCATGCTGCAGCACGTCACCAAATCCGCAGAACTCGTCAAGTTCCTGGCAATCGCCAACGGCCCTGAGCGGATCTCGGAAAAGTGGGGCTTTCGTGAGAACCAACGCGTTTCCGCGCAAGCTGTTACAACTTTGCCCATCCGGCAGTTCCAAGGCACCATTCTGTATCTGTGGAGCGATGGAACGGCCACTGTGAAGTTTGATTTTCAAATCCCTTTTGACGCCGAGCGTGAGCTCGTCAATTGCGGCCGCGTCGACCTGCATTACCTCACCCCCATATCGTCGTAACCGCGTCTGTCCGGTGCTTAAGGTGAAAGCCACCTGAAGCACACACAGCTAATCCTGCTGGGAGCCAATCCCAACGGGACCGGCTCCCGGTTTCTGAGGAGCTTTCCATGTCGAATCGCAATACCATGATCGCAGTCGTCTCGATCAAGTCGATCCTGCTCGTTGCCAGTATTCTGGCTCTCACTGGCTGTGCGCTCGTCGTTTTTGGCTGCGCGTTCGAAGCGCAAGGTCAGCTCGATCTGTTGCGCGCATCTGGTCCTGCAGCCCTCGAGGCCTACCTGGCGCATGTCGGCTCGCATCAACTGTCCTTCGCTGCGCTCTTGGTCGAGTCCGTTACGGGACACGGCTACGCGTACGGCGCGTTCGTGCAAGGCGTCGGTTTCTGGTTTGTCTTCGTTCTCGCACCGCTTTCGGTCGTGCTGCTCACCGCAGCGCGCTGGTTTGCTGTTCGCGATCGGAGCACGAACCCGCGGCTTCGCCTTGCCGTTCACTGAATAAAAACCCTTTTCTTTCCCGTCAGGGCGACCTCCCTGACGGGACGGTTGCCCCTCTCTCGTTGAGGCAATCAAATGTTAAAAATCATCGTCAGTCTCGTTCTCGCGTCCATGCTGTCGGCTTGTGCCGGTGTTGATTTCGGCTCGCCGAATACCTACCAACGCTATGACGTACAGCGCGCGGGAACGGTCGAAGAGGGAACGGTTATCCGCACTCGCGCGATCACGATCGAAGCCAGCCAGGATAACTCGGGTTTGACTTCGCTGATCAGCGCTGGCGTCGGTGCATTCCTCGGTAGCCGCACTATCGGTAACGGCTCTGGCCGTTATATCGCTGGCGCGCTGTCGGGGGCTGCATCCGGCTTCGTGACGCAGAAGGTTTCGCAGGCCCTGTCGCATCGTGCTGGCCTCGAGATCATCGTGCGCAAGAGTTCTGGCGGCAACGTGGTCATCGCTCAACCCGATGACCAGCAGTTTGCTCCCGGCGAGCATGTGCTGCTCGTCTCCACCAATTCGGGTTTGCGCGTTACGCACTGATCCGCTTCTCCCAACGCCGGCGCCGCCGGCGCATTCCTTAATCGCGAGGTGTCCGAAAGGGCGCCTCGCTTTTTTCTTTTCAGAGACATCAATGTTCAAGATCCCAAAGGTGTTCCATGCAGACCGCCGCAGCGCGGGTGCCGCATCGGACGCTGCCATCACCCATCACGCGACGCAGATGTTGCGTCGTGTCGCGCGCGACCTTCGTCTTCGCGCTGGCGAGCACGAGATCGTCGCCGAGCCGGCACGCCGGGGACGCGGCTGCCGCGTCACGCTTCGCACTCCGGCAATCATGCTGGAAGTTGCCGACACGCCGGCGCGTCGGAAAGTCGCCGTGTCGTTTCGCACGCGTCGCGGCCGCTCAGATATGTCTGGCGGCGCCGATAACGCCGTTTCGCTCGAGCAACTATCGTCCCGCGATGGGTACGACACGCTGCTTGGCGGGCTGCGCCTCGCGGGTGGACTCGATAACGAACGTCGATAGGAGGCTCGATGGAAATCGTCGATATCCTCGTCGAGTACCCATCCGGTATGACGATCAGCGATCGCGCCAGCTACATGCGCGATGCCAGTCAGGTGTATCCATCCGAGCGTCTGCAGGCACTGCTTCGGGAGTTCAGCGTCAGCGAAGCTCCGCCAGCAGTGTCGGCCGTTATCGATGGCACGACTATGCAGCTTGACAGCAGGATTGACGGGACGTTTTCGGTTGGTGACGAGATCGCCACCGGGCGGGACAGCGCTGTCAAGGTTCTGCTCCAGCCGTTTCTTGACCCGTCAAATGACCAGCGACAGCAGTTCGGCCGGTTCTGTCACACACTTGCCGCTGCTGCTTTCCTGGGCGCTGTCGGAGTCTGGCATTCGACACAGGCCTGGACCGCTGCCGACATCAAGCTGGAAGTCAGTCTGGTCGCAAGTTTTATGCTAACGTTCGTTCAGGGCATGATTTCCATCAAGGGAGAATGAGCATGGACATCAGTTTTCTGGTAATTGGCTTCGCAGTTGCTATGTGCGGGATTGGCTCGCTGATGGAGCACAACGCGCGCAAGGCCAAGCGGGAGCGGCGGTTAACGCGCATTTCGCATTAAGCACCTGATATCGTCTCGGGCCGGATTTTTCTTCGGCCCGGCATTCATGAAAGGCTGCACCTTCGGGTGTGGCCTTTTTTCATTTTCTGGACGCCCTATGTATAAAACCCTTGATTTCCCAGCTGCCTTGGCAACTGCTCGCTTTCATCCCGCAGGCAAGTCGCTCGATGAAGTTGTGTCGCACGTCGAGCTCACACTGCGCGAGACTGAAAACGAACCGGAATGGCTGTCGCGGGCGAACCTGGTCGAAGATGCGAACACCGATCTATACGGCTTGCTTGGCAGTACGCCATGGCCGGAAGTCGGTCCGACGAGGCGGGTAAGCCTCTCGGTGGAACGTGGCAATTCTGAAGGCTGGATTATCCGCGTCGACCTTGTAGAGCTTGTCGGCGACGGCGACACGCAGTTCTGGAAGTGCCGCGGGCTGATACGCATCAAAAGCCTTTCGCGCTCCCGGACATGGTCGGTAGCCGCCATCGTTTCGTGGATGCTCGACGTCGACTGATCCAACCTGATTCCTTCAACTCCTTTTGGGGCCACCGTCCCCAGCTGGGGTGTTGGCCCAATTTTTTGTGGAACCAACTCCTCATGTACACACTGACCATTCCCGGTGAAAAGTTCTTCGCCGCAACGCTCGCTGGCGTGCTGGCTCTCTTTCGCGATGAACGCGTTCAGGCAACCGAAACGGCCTCGATCTCGCTCGACGGTGATGCCTGCGTCGCAACGGTGACGCGGTACAACGGTACCCTCGCACTCCGTCATCCGGGCGCTGCGGCCCAGGTGGTGGCCGCACTGTTCAACGAAGTTCGTGATTACTGGCTGTCCGAATATGGCGATGCTCCCGAACCCTGGCGGATCCGTCCGGCGCACTGGGGTGAACTGTTCGGCTTGTTCGATCTGGCGCGGACCCCGGAAAGCTTCCTCTCCAGTAGCCAGATCGACGCCGAAAGAGCAGCGGCGCGTGATGCTCGCCAGTTCTTCAACCTCTCTCCGTTGTTTCAGAGCGTAGCGGTCGAGCGACTCGGCTTCGGCGCTGGTGGGCCGGCGGCTCCGGGCGGGGGTGTGAGCTGCAGGCACGAAGTGCACGTCGCCTATGCGCTTCTGCGCAACGAGCCGGTGCCAGATAGTGTCCTCGACGACTATCGCAAGATGGACCGCACCTTCCGATACGACCTGGAGTGGGCGAAGCCGCTTCTCGACGTCGTTGAGCTGCGTGGAAGGCTTCCTGCGGAGAAACATCGCTGGGTCGCCTCCGTGATGCGCGCAGCGAAGCAGCCGATTACCGCTGAAACGGTCGACGCAATCGTGGCGGCCGTCAGTGGTGTACCGGACGCGTGTGACTTCGTGGACGTGGACGATGCGCTCTTCGCTGCAGGCATCCTGTCCGTCGACGCACTACCGCCGATGTTCAACGAGCCGATAGCCTTGGGCACGCCTGTGAACGGATTTGCAGAGCGGCTGCGCCAGATCCTGGCCGACTCGCGCCGGGACAAGTCGCTGGACCGCGCGGACATGGAACGTACGCAAGGGCGCATGACTGCGCGCAGGCACAGGCTGGAGCGCGAGATGGCACAACTCTCGCACGGTCGTGAGACCTTCGAATGGGCCAACCGCATGGCTCTCGCCGTCGAACAGCATGACCTGCCGCTTTTGCTTGAAGTGCTAGATAGTCCGGACACCCGCAACCGCAGCAGCAAGCGCGCGCTGGAAGAGCACTACGGCATCAAGCTGCGCGGCATGAATGCCAAAAGCCGTCGTCGTGCCATCTTCGGCCTGTGCGGGATGGATGAAGTTGGACAGGCGGCATGGGAAGCGGCGGATGCTGAGCGCAAGGCGGCCGCGCGCAAGGCTGAAGACGCTCGACACGCTAAAGAAGTCGCACAGCGTGCCCAGTATCAGCGTCCCGATGGCGTTGTCATTGATGGAGCCGCACACGTGGAGACCGCGATTCAGGAGGGTTTCCGCGAGATCCGTGACTGGCGCAAGGGAGCGAGCAAGCAGTACGCTCTCGTGAATGTCGAGCTGGGTCAGGCGCGAACGCTGCGTGCGAAAGATGGGACGCTCGATTACGCGCGTGCCATGCTCGAACGTCTGGCCGCGTGAGGGGGCGACTATGCGATTTGATCGTTACCCCCGGTGCGAAGGCTATCGGTGGACGCCGCGTATGGAAACGCTGCACCTGCGCCGGCAGGACCGTGCCGCCGAAAAGATCGCTCAGGCATATCCGCTGTTCTCCGATCAGATTGCACCGCCCCGCGCGTTGTCGGCTGAGGAAGAGAGGATGCGCCGCGAGCGCATGTATGACCGCAGCGAGCAACGCATGCGGGATCTGGTTGCAGGCCAATGGCGTCGCTTGCGGCGCGAATACTTTGCGTGTTCGGTCGACGTGCGTGAGCGGATCGTGAACGACTGGAAGGCTTGGCGCGGTCCGGCCAACCCTGTCTGTTTTTCCTACGTTATCGAGAAGCACAACGGCATCGGCGAAGAGAAGTCGCGGCGGCATCGTGAAAGGGAAGCGGCAATGATTGCCCGAATCGATTCAGCGCGCCTTGCTCAGTCGTCGTTGCTCTGACGGTCACATTTATTAACTTACAACCGGCGCCCAGCGCCGGTTTTTTTTCGTCGACCGGTTTGCGTTATCTGCTTAAGCGGGGTTGTTTTGCGCATGATTCTGTCATGTCGCATCACGGCGGCGACGTAGACTTCTATTCATCACCTGCGTCCCTGACGCATCGAACCGCCGGATTCCGGCAACAATTCTGCCCTGGGGGACGTCATCCCTTTACGGGCGGCACCGGGGTACCACTCTACGAGGACCCCATGACACAACAATCGGCTTCTCAAGGCGATGGCGTCTCGATCGCGCAGATCGAAGACGCGATCAACGTATGGCGCAACCGCAATCCTTCCATGTTCGAAACGGATGTGCTGGTGCTGTGCGCCGAAGCCCGCTGTCTTGCTGATCTGTACGGCGAGATGATCTTTACTCGCGAATCCTCGGTCTCGCGGGGAACGTTGACGCAAGCGCAACTTGAGGCGTTGACCGGCGCGCTCGCGTAACACACAACCGCTTTCTCTCGCGTCAATCGACGCATCGAACCGCCGCGTAAGCGGCACACTCAGATCGCCCCATTGGGACCACGTCCCTCGGGGCGTCGTTTCGTGGGGCCTTTCCTTTTCAGGGTACCCCATGAAAATCAATCCCTCGCAACTCGGTCAACTGCTTTCTGCTTATATCCCGAAGGGCCTTCCGGTTCTCATTACCGGCAGCCCGGGTATCGGCAAGAGCGATATCGTCGCGCAAGCTGCGCACGATGCGGGCCACGAACTGCTGATCAGCCATCCCGTCGTCGAAGACCCCACGGACTCGAAAGGGCTTCCGTTTCCGTCACCTGACGGCAGTGCTGCGAAGTTCCTGCCGTTCGGCGATCTGGAGCGCGCCATCAACGCGCAGTCGCCGACAGTGTGGTTCCTCGACGATTTGGGCCAGGCGTCGCCCGCCGTGCAGGCAGCGAAGATGCAATTGCTGCTTGCACGTCGCATCGGCGAACATGACTTGCCACCTCATGTCACCTTCGTTGCGGCCACCAACCGGCGCAACGATAACGCCGGCGTGACGGGCATTCTCGATCCTGTCATCTCCCGTTTCGCAACGGTGGTGGAGCTGCAGCCGACGATCGACGACTGGACTGCCTGGGCGGTGCGTAACAACGTGTCGCCGGAGTTGATTGCGTTCTTGCGCTTCCGGCCTGATCTGTTGTCCGTTCAGAAGAAGTCGCGCGATATCGAGAATGCGCCGAGTCCCCGCAGTTGGGGTTTCGTCGCGAGAACAATGGGCGTCGTACCGGCGGAGCTTGAACTGATCTCCTATGCAGGATCGGTTGGAGAAGCGGCCGCGAGCGAACTGATCAGCTTTCTCGGTATCTACCGTCAACTGCCCTCGCCGGACGCCATTCTGCTTTCGCCGGATAGTGCGCCGATTCCCGAAACGCCCGCTGCGCTCTACGCAATTAGCACGGCGCTCGCCGCGCACTCGACCGAAGGCAACTTCGACCGGGTGCTGACGTACAACGATCGCCTTATCGACGCGGGCTACCGCGAGTTTGCGGCGCTGCTTGCGCGCGATGCGGTCCGTCGCACGCCGGAGTTGCAAAACACCCATGCGTTCATTCGTGCGCAGGGTGGCCCGCTCGGTCAAATCATCCGCGGCCAGTAAGCGCGCGTCCTTCCCGCTTTACCTGTCTCTCTGTTGCCACGGCTCGCCCCGCGCGGACCGTGGCTTTTTTCTGCCTGCCGAATCCATTCCCTATCTTTTCTGGAGTTATCCATGAACATCACTGAACTGAAGTCGAAAGTCATGCTCTCGTCTGTCACCGTCTCCGCCTGGCAGGGTCGTCGCTTCGATATGAAAGCGACCGAAGCTGTCGAGGCGAAGCATCAGACCAAGGGCATCGGGCGCTTTAACAAGCGTCTGTTGCCGGAACACGCGCCGAGCTATCACGAGGTCATCTCGATCGGCAATCGCATCCGCTCGTACTATTACGCCCACACGCTGCAGTATGAGCAGTTGGGCGTGCGTCTGCTGCCGACGATGATCTACATGGACGTCGCCGATCAGTTGCGCAGGATGAAAGACGAGTTCGAGCTGGCGGTGTCCGTTTTCCTGACGGACTATCTGGACCTGAAGGAAAAGGCGCGCGACGAGCAGAAGGACCTGTACAACGAGGCGGATTATCCGACGCTCGCCGCGATGTCAGGCAAGTTTGGAGTCAAGCTCGCGGTGCTGCCGTTCCCGGATGCCAGCCAGTTCGGCGTCGATTTGCCGCCCGACGTTCTGTCCGATCTGCGAACGGAAATCGATCAGCACGTACTCGCCTCGATTTCGACGGCCAACAGCGACCTGGTCGGCCGTCTGTTCGAAGCGGTCTCGAAGCTTGCGGACCGGCTCTACGGCGCCACGAACGTTCGCCTGGACGTTACTAACAACGTGCGCGAACTGTGCGATCTGCTGCCCAAGCTCAACTTCTCGAACGATCCGAAGCTCAACCACATCCTCGAGCAGGCGAAGCGCCATCTCGCTGTGCATACAGGTGCCGATCTGAAGGAGTCGAACGTGCTGCGTTCGCAGGTAGCTGCCAAAGCCTCGGAAATCGAGGGGCTGATGGCCGCGTTCATGGGCGGAGCGCCGGAACCGATGGCTGATCGTGGACCGGCGTTTGCACCGTTCGAGACGATCGTCCAGCCGGAGCTGACGCCCTTGCTGCGTCTCGTTGCCTGAGGTGGCCATGGACCCGCGAATCTCTAAACAGCGTACCGCGCTCGTACTCGATCAGCCATTCTTCGGCGCGCTCGCGCTTCGATTGAAGGTGGTCGAAGACGCGTCATGCAAGACGTTCTGGACGGATGGGGAATCGCTGGGCTACAACCCGGCGTATCTCGGCGGCCTGAACGATCTTCAGACGCGTGGCGTGCTGGCGCATGAAGTTCTGCACGTGGCCAACGGTCACTGCTGGCGACAGGGCGACCGCGATCCGAAGCTCTGGAACGACGCATGTGACTATGCGATCAATCCGATCGTGCTGGACGCCGGCATGCTGCTACCAAAGGGTGTGCTGGTCGATGCGCGGTTCAAGGGCAAGTCGGCCGAGGAGATCTACGGCATCCTCGCGCAGGAGAAGCGGCAGAGGGAGAAGCAGCAGGGCAAGGGCAAGCAGGACGGTGGCAAACCGGACGCACAGTCAGGCCAGCAATCGGCTTCACAGCCGACGCAGCAAGACGGCGTGCCCGGGGGCAGTAGCCCGCCGCAGTCCTCAAACGCGAACGGCGCGAACACTCCGTCCGTCAATCCCGAACCCGGCGCAACTCCTGACGCCGCTCCCTCCTGTGGCGAGGTCCGCCAGTACACCGGCGACGACAAGGCCTCGAAGGAAGCTGACTGGAAAGTAGCCGTGTTGCAGGCCGCGAAAGCAGCCAAAATGCGCGGCGCGCTGCCGGGTGCTCTGGAAGCGATGGCCACGGATGCCGTTGAGCCTGTTGTCGACTGGCGGCCGATCCTGCATCGTTTTGCGCAGGAATCGTCGCCGACTGATTACAGCTTCGCGATGCCGAATCGCCGCTATCTGCACATGGGACTCTATCTACCGTCGTTGAACGAGCCAGCCGTTGGCGATGCCGTTTTCGTTCGCGACTCAAGCGGTTCCGTGTGGGATGAGACGCAGGCGCAATTTGCTGCAGAAATCATCGCAGTGAATGCCGGTGTGCAACCCCGTCGCCTGATCGTGATGGACTGCAACACGCACGTTACGCAGGTGCAGATATTCGAGCGCGGTGACGCGGTCGAATTCGATCTGCTGCCGGTGCGCGGCGGCGGTGGTACTTCGTTCGTTGAGCCATTCGAACGGCTAGCGAAAGACGGCATCCGTCCCGCGTTCCTGGTTTATCTCACCGACATGGACGGTCGCTTTCCAGACGACCCGCCAGACTATCCGGTCCTGTGGGCATCAACGACCCCGCTCAAACGGGCGAAGAAGGCACCATTCGGCGAGATGGTCGAAGTGATCTGCTAGTGGGCGCAGTTGTCCAGTTCTCTAATCCAAACCCCGGCCAAGTGCCGGGGTTTTTTTTGGCCAACAGATTGATTGCACAGCTTGCACGACAGGCTACGGGTGGAATTTTCGGCGGCTAGCAAAAATTTGCCTGCAAAATCAGGAAATTATTTTTCTTTGTGCTACGACCGCGATCGCCGCTGTGGCGATAGTGACCTGATCCGGCTCAGGTTCCTATTGCGATTTCTGCAAATAAGATGCGCGCTTTCGAAGATCTTCCCGGTGATCTTTACGAATCAGGCATCGATCAGCCGTTGGTTTTCTTGGTTTAGAAGAACCACGCTGGCTGCAAGAAACGAATCCATTGACGCGAGGACTTTTGCCGGAATTCGGGCGAAAAGCTAGCATTTTCAGCTACGCAAAGAGGTCTAGTTGGCGGGGATCAAGCTCTTTGCCATCAGCCCGGCCGGTCGTGAGCTCGGGTGCAAGAGGCGGTCCAACCCGGAAAAAGCCAGGATCGACGCCAGCGTTCTGCGCGGCACAAAGCCAGTGAGGCGGGTCGCCGACACGGTTCGATTCATTGCCCCGGGCGTCGCGGTAAAGCGGTGGTTGGTCGAGATCACGCTGTATGGAGTCCGCGAGGGTTTGCGGTGTGATGCCGAATTCTTCCATCCTGCGCCGGATCCACAGGATTAATCGGTCGCGAGCTTCCCCGTTAACGATTCTGCCATTCATGGGCGGTTAGCTCCTAAGCGCGTTTGCGTACCGTCTCGCCAAATGACCCTCCTGCGCGGAAACGTTCGAGCCGGTCGCTCGCCTCTGCAACTGCGGCAAGCGGGGCGCGCCGCAACTGTTGGTCGTAGGTGGTGACGATGATCGCGAATTGCGCGAATCCGTCTTCATCCAGCGACCATGTGTCGGAATCCCGGCCGCGATCAAAGGCATCCGCGATTACTTTTTCGGCGTCGCGCATCTGTTCGAATGTTGCCTGACCGTAACCCGCCTCGGCCAGCAGTCCCGTCAAAATCATCGCCTGACAGAGCGTTTGCGCCGCATCGGCATTGCCCTTTTCGCGGCGCATGGCATCGAGCGCAATATGAACCTGCAGCGCTAGCCGGTCAACTTCGGTGCGGGGCATGGGCAACAGGAGGGTTTTGTTTCGGCGGGCACGCGCAGCCTGGGCTGTGCGTGGAAACGGAATCGTTCGGGTCATTTGTCTGTATGGATCTCATAACGCGTCGCGGCACAATCCTACACCACGGTAGAGCGCGCGCCGCAGCCCGGAAAGCTATACGTTTTAACGCAGCTTTCCGGGTTAGGAGCCTGAGCCGGCTCACGCAACTCGGTGGAGCGTGGCAACGTCGCTCTACATATTCAGATGGAGCCGCACCCCTCCGACTGGCAAAAGCTCCTTAATTTGATCGTCCTTTCGGTCTGCTACAGGTCGTCCAAGACTTAAAAATAGCAGCATGTCTGAAGCTACCGAAAATCCCCTGCTCAAGGTGCGCCCGCTCGAAGAGAGTGCGGTGCAGATGTTCTTTGCGTCCGTCGCCCCGCTGAAGGAATTCTTCGAGGCGAACGACGTGGCCGAAATCATGGTGAACAATTTCGACAACATCTGGGTGGAGCGACGCGGGGAAATGCATCGCCTTGATCTGACGCTGAACCAGGCGACGCTGAACGGCGCGATTCTTTCGCTCGCCGCTTCAGTTGAAAAGTCGGCTAAGGCGGGCACCGCGCAGGGAATCATCAATGCCGGGCACAAGGGGTTGCGTATCGCAGCCGTCATGCGTCCGACGGCGATCGATGGCCACGCGATGTCGATCCGCAAGCACAGCGACAAGCAACTCAGTCTCCTCGACTACGTCGCGATGGGCGCTTTCTCGCGTGTCAACGCGCGACACGAGCACAACGACGAGAAACTCTTTTACCCAGGCATCGAAAACGAAGGTCTGATGGCCGCCGTCAGTGAGCTGATCGTCCGGCGAAAGAATGTGCTTGTGGCGGGCGGCACGTCGACGGGTAAGACGACGTTTCTCAACGCACTAGGTGAAGCTATACCCGGCAACGAGCGCGTCATCTCCATCGAGGACACGATGGAGCTGAAGCTGCGTGTGCCCAATCTCGTGCGCTTTCTGTCGAACCCGGACAAGGGTGTCACCACACAGGCGCTCGTCGCGCTGTGTCTTCGCTTCCGTCCTGACCGGATCATCGTTGGCGAAGTACGCGGTGGAGAAGCGTTCGACTTCATCCAGGCACTGAGTACCGGCCACGACGGCGGTCTGGGCTCCATTCACTCCAACGACGCGCGCGGCGGTCTTAGCCGTCTTGAAAGCCTCGCGATGCTGGGGATTCCTCCTGGCAGTCGGTGGGACCTTGTCGACATGCGCAAGGCCATCGCCGACTGCTTCCACTACGTCATCCATCTGCGCCGCACCGGCGAGTTGCGTCACGTTTCCGAGATCGTCGAGATCAAGGGGTTCAGGGATGGGGATTATGTCCTCAACCGCGTTTTCTAAATTAACTGGAGCTGTGTCATGAAGAAGTCCCTCAGGTCTGTGAAGTCGCGTCTGCGAGCCCTTTCGGCCGCGACATATCAGCGCTTTCTGAGCCGCCGTGAGATCCGCTCGACCATCGTCGCGGCGAGCCTCGCATTTTTCACGCCGTTCGCATCGGCGGTGAGCCTCAGCGACCTCGGCGCCGCAACCGACGTCATCTGTCTGATCCAGGCATACATCAGCGGCCCGTGGCTGTACGGGATTGGCATCGTGCTCATCATCGTTGGTGCTGTTGCGATCGCGAGTTCGGAAAGCACGATTGGAAAGCTGATCTCGTCGGTGCTGGTCGGCCTGGGCCTCGCTGCCTGTGCGGTGAACATCGTGAAGAACCACCTCGGCATCTCGTACACCTGTGCGTAAACAGACCAAAGTCAGCCGGGGCTTGTCGCTTCCGCGCCAGATGGGTGGCGCGGATCGCGGGCTGGCCATCGCAAACGGAACGCTTACGTTGCTGCTCTGCTATTCGAGCATGACGCTCGCGTTTCTCGCCGTGGGTATCGTCATCCACTGGGTGCTTCGCTGGAAAAGCAGCCGCGACCCGTGGTGGCGCGACGTGATGCTCGTCTACAACCACTATCCCGACCTGCACGAGCCGCTGCCGTCCGCGAAGTTTTCCGCGCGATTCAAGCGGCCTTACGGTTTCGATCAGGATCTTCCATGCTGAAAAGAATTGTGCGCCGGCCGGTGCAGGAAATTGCACCGTGGGCAACCATGGTCACGCCCGAACTCGTCCTCGACAAGGACGGGTCGCTGCTGACCTGCTTTACGTTTGAAGGGGTCGATGCCGACTCGCCCAACGCCGACGACATCTCGTCGATGCGCACGAATCTGGACAACGCGTGCAAGAATTTTGATCATCGGATCACGGCGTGGTGGCGGCTTTCCCATCGACGTGTGCGCGGTGCGATTGACGGTGAGTTCACCGCGGACATCGACGCGTATGTGGACAAGATCAACCGCAATCACGTAAGCAGCGGAAAGTTCTTCCGCAATACCCACTCGCTCTCGCTCGCCTACACGCCGGAAACAGGCATCAACAAGGTGTTTGACAAGGTCGCCTACCATATGACGGTGGGCGGCAAGTCGATGGTGTCGGCGCTTGTGGAGACGGCGAAAGACACGTTCTTCGCCCGTAGTGCGTTCGTCTTCGATCTGGAGCGCATGACGTCCGACATCAAGCGTTTCGAGTCCATTCTCGATGCGTTCAAGGGTGGCATCACGCGTCTGAAGGCAACGCGGCTGGAATTGCAGATCGCACTCGCGTACCTGCATCAGACGGCCAATCCGTCCGTGCCGCCGCGTCGCGTACGCTACCCGGTCACGATGCTCGATACGCACCTGACGGAAAGCACAGTCGTCTACGGTGCCGAACACCTGATGTTCGAGTCGGCGCACGGCGTGCGATACGCCAAGATCGTGGCTGTCAAGGAATGGATGGGTTTCCAGGAAGCGGCACTCGACGTGCTGTCGGAAGTCGACGCAGAACTCGATATCTGCGTGATGTTCCGCTTTCTGGACACCAGCAAGGCAAAGCAGTACATCGACAAGATTCGCAGCTTCTACAAGATCGCAGCGTTCAATCCGTGGGCGATTATCAAAGGGTTTTTCGCCAAGGAAGAGCAGAAAAACGAGAAGGGCCGCATGATGCTTGCGGACGAAGCGGAAGAAGCGCTCGCGAAAATCACGGCAGAGGGACAGCAGTACGGATTCGCCAACGTGTCGGTCATTGTCTACGGCAATACCGCAGAAGAGTGCGACGACGCGACCAGCGAAGTGGTTGGCAAGATCGGCAATGCCGGTTTCGGGGTAGTTCTCGAGCGAGACAATCTTGCGGCTGCATGGAACACCACGCTCCCGGGTCGCTGGGACAAGCAGAAGCGTCTGCAATTCGTTGAAACGCCTGCGGTGTCGGATATCGCGCCCGTGCGCAGCGTAGCTGAGGGCAGTACCGTCAACGACTGGCTGACGCAACAGTCCGGCCAGAAGACCGGGCCGCTGACCATGCTCCCGACGCGCCACAAGACGCTGCAGCGTGTGAACCTGCATCGGCCCGGCGGCGCTTCGCACCTGCTGGTGCTCGGGCCGATCGGCATGGGCAAGTCGATCATGCTCAACTTCCTCATGTCACAGACGGGCCGTCACGGCGCGCGGCGCGTGCGCTTCGACAAGGACCGCTCGACACGCATCCCGACCGTGCTGGCCGGTGGTCGCTTCATCGATGCGACGGGACGCTTCGAGGCGGCAACGTCGGTCAATCCGCTTTCCCTCCTGAGCGACAAGAAGCATTTCCCCTATGTCGCCGAATGGGTGCAGATGGCGATCGAAGACGATTCGTTCCGTTGCAGCAAGGCAAACGAGCGGGAGATTTTCGAGGCCGTCGTCACGCTCGGCGAAGGCTACGGCCCGGAGTTCTGGACGCTCTCGTTCCTGAACACGATTCTTCCGGCCGAGCTACGGGACCGTCTCGCGGTCTGGACCAAGGGCGAGAAAAACGGTCGGTTCTTCGATCACGTCGACGACGCCTTCACGCTGTCCGACGACATCTCCATCGAGATGGGCGACCTGTTCAACAACTTCCCGGTGGCCGCCGCCCTTTTCATGGATTACGCGTTCTACCGGATCGCGCAGTGGCTGGACGGCAAGCGCTACACCGTGATCGAAGTGGAGGAGGCCGGGTTCTTTTTTCAGAACGAGCGCTTTTACAGGCGGCTGGAAATCTGGGCTGTGACCATCCGGAAGCTTAACGCTACCTTGATGATGGCGACACAATCGCTTGCTCAGGTCGCCCGTATCGCGGACTTCGAGGTGCTCAAGGAAAACATCCCGAACATCATCTACCTGCCCAATCCGGATGCGAAAAACAACCTGCATCTGTATCGCGACAAGTTCGGCCTCACGCTCGACCAGATCGAGATGATCGCGCAGGCCGCGCCAAATCGCGACTACCTGTGGGTCACACCATCGCAGACACGGATGCTTCAGGCGAGCTTTCCGAAGGAAACGCTCGCGGTGTTGCGCTCCGACGGTCGCGCGCAGGCGGTGCTCGACAAGCACTACACGTCGGGCGCCGTTAACTGGCGGGAAGGGTATCTCGCCGAAATGATGACACTCGACTGATCTCTAACGGGAATATCCAACATGACAAAGATTCTGGCACGCCTTGCCCTGACCGTCGGCATGACGTTCTTCGCGTCGCAAGCCGCACACGCGCAATTGACGGTCATTGACCCGACTAACCTGATCCAGAACACCATCACGGCCCTCAAAGCCGTCAAGACCGAGGTCTACCAGGACAGCAACATCGCTTACCAGTACCAGATGATGGCCAACCAGTTGCTCCAGGCTACCAACCTGGATCCAACTGCCATGAAGGCACAGTACGACCAGATTACCGGGGATATCAGCAAGTACAAACAACTCGCCGATAACGCAACGAGCCTCTATGGCGACCTGCAGGACGGCAATCAGTGGCTGTCGCATGTCCAGACCATGATTTCGCGCTCGGGCAAATCGAATGCCCAATGGTTCGCAGACATGGGCACGTTGTACACCCAGCGGGACAAGCAGGCGACTCAGCTGATGCAGACCGGGAACAACGTCCTGCAGCACGTGCAGGACCTGGCGAAACGACGGCAGGATCTGCAGTCGCAGATGTCGCTCACCCCCACGGCGCAGGCGACGGCAGAGCTTACGACGCATTACCTCGACATCGTGTCGAGCCAGATGAGCGATCTGTTGCAGATGACGGCCGGAAAGGCACAGAAAGATGCGCAGCAGCAAACGGCAGACAACGAAGAAGACAAGACGCGGTCCGCGAACGCGAAAGCGTTCCTCGATCAGCAGGCCGCCGAGCGTGCCGCTTACGGCAATTAATGGATTTGTGAGTCAACCATGATGTTGCGTAAGCTGAGATGTCTGGTCGTCCTCTCGCTGTTGGCGCTAGTCACGGTCATAGCGCCGCCGGCCTTCGCTGACACGGCGGCGCTGGCGGCCGCCAGCGGAACAACTGCCAATCCGTATGTGAGCGCGGGCGAGACGGCAGCTGGTAACGCCCGCGCGATCGATAAGATTACCGCGCTGTTTTCGTCGATCATGAATACGGCTGTGGCCGCCTCGCAGAGTATTCAGCAGGAATCTGACAAGTTCGCCAGCGGGCTTGCGGTCATCACCATCGTGCTCGCGGCTGTGCGGTTTGCCGCGACAAAAGACCCGGTAATCGCGTGGGTCGCCTTGTTTGAAGAGCTCGGTATTCTCGGCATCTTCGCGTCGATCTATGTCGGTTTCGCGAGCTGGGCCCCGAACTTCTACAAGTGGTTCGTTTCGATGGCCAACGACATAGGCGGCGCCAACATGACCAGCGCGCTGAGTATCATGGGTAACGCTGCCGGCCAGGTCTTCGATTCCGCAGTGCAGGCATGGTCCGGAATTGGTTTTCACCTGACCATGATTCCTGACATCGTGATCGCGACGATTCCGCTGTTTCTGGCTTGGGCGCTACTGTCGGTAACTTCGATCATATTCGTGTTCTTCATCAACATCGGACAATTGCAGTTCGCGGCCGGTGTTGTGATGGGCCAGATCGCGTTTGCACTCGGCTTCTCTTCGTTCACGCGCGGCTATTTCAAGACGTGGCTGGACTACATGGTCAGCGCGGGGATGTATATCGTCGTCGCAGCCATCCTGATGCGACTCGTTACGCACAGCATGGTGGACGCCGTTCATGATGCAGCAGCACTGGGGCTGACAACCTCGGGAGCTGCTGCCCAGGTGTTCGATCTCGCATTCTTCGTATTTCTTGTCTCCTTCGAGATTCCCAAGATCGCAGGCATGTTCGGCGGCGGTGCAAACGCCAGCGGCGCGATCATCGGGAAGGTCGCGAAGACAGCGACGGCGGGAGTGGTATGACGCTGCACGCATCCACGACGAGCGATGCGCTGATGACACAGCATCAGCGACGCGTCGATCTTATTGCGCAATGCGCCAACGAAGTGAGCAAAGGCGAGCTCTCGCGGAAATGGATGACCGTGCTGGAATCGTGCGCGGCGTGGTTTTCCTCATTGCCGCTCAGCCCCGATCTCTATCGTGAGCCAGGCGGTGCCTTCCGTTGCACCGTGGAGACTGCTTTCTATTCCATGCGCCTGGCGGGTGGCCAGAAGTTCGGTACCAATCTGCCATCCGAGCAACGCCGGCGCATCGAGCCGCAATACAACTACGCAGTCTTCCTCGCTGCTGTCTGTTCCCGGCTCGACGAGCCGTTCCGATATTTCGTGATCGAACGTGACAGGGATCAGCAGGCCTGGAATCCGTCAGTTCATGGCGCGGTGGGGCCGTGGCTGGGCGGTTCTGAATATCGCGTTTCACGCCGGGCGCAACCGCTGGCGGTCGAGCGGATGCGCACGGGCATGCTGGCGCAGGTTCTCGTTGGCTCTGGCCTCCTTTCCGAGCTCGATGGCGAGGTGCAATCGGACCTGTTTGGAGCGATCAACCCGAACATGCAGCCTCTGGGAGCGGAATCGCTCCTCCATAAGGTTGTGCGCCAAGGGGTGAGCACCGCCGACGAATTCGATCGCAAGGCGCAACGCGCCGTGTTCGCGCCAGTTCAGTTCGACGTGCCATCGGCCGTTCATGTGGCTGCCGAGCTGGAGCCGGTGGTTGCTGTTGCGCCCGTCCCGGATCAGCCCTCGCCATCGGCTGCTACGGTCGGCCAGTCGACACTGGCCGGTGCTTCATCGACCGCGGCGGCGCCGCAATCGGTAAGTGACCCGGCCCCCGCGCCAGTGAGCCCGGTAAGCGTTCCGGCCGCTCCTTCCGGAACGACGGCCGAACTGCTTCCTGAGCCGTCGGCAGGCAGCGCGAAGGCGTCGCCGCAACCATTGCACGAGGCGCTGGGGATCTCGCCGGCTACGAAAACCGCGCCGGCGGCACCCTCGCAACCCGCCGTCGATCCGTCCGCGATGAAGTCTCCTTCCCAGCCGACTGCAGATCGTCGCGAATCGGCACCGCCCGCGGCATTTGATGAGGTACTCAAGGGAGTACCAAATCTCGTGCGCGAACTGTTTCAGGCATTGCGTGAGGATGTCGCGGCGGGGAAAGCATCGGTCCAGTGGAGTGACCAGGGTCTCGTCTTGCCCAAGCGACTCGTCGGGGGCTACGGCGTTAGCAGCAGCACGCTCGTTGAGCACATGCGCAAGCGCAGCCTGATGGTTGCCGACGAAGCGGGCCAAATCACGCTTACGCCGCGGGCTGGCCAACTTATTCTGGATCGCCCAGCATGATTACTCCGTATATCAATCATTTCCGTCCTATCTACGAGCTTCGCGCGGCCGTCTTCTGGCTCGCTGCGATTGTCATGCTGCCGCTCTCAGGCATGCCCTACGCCTGGATTTTTGCACTCGTCGGACTCGCATTCCTTCTGGTGCGGTCGTTCCAGATCTGGCGCGCGCTGAAATTTCGCATGGCCATTTCCACGAAGTGGCTGACGACCTTGCCAATTCCCAAGCTGTTGCAGATTCAGAAGCGCATGCGCGAGGAGGCGAATTCGATGTACCTCGGCATCGGGTTCGAATGGACGCAGAAGCACTGCCAGATTGCCCACGACATCCTGCGCATGCCAACGACGGATATCCCGGGCTTGCCAAAATGGCTCAACAAGACCAAGACGGGCCGCAAGATTGAGGACGCGATCGAGGGCCTGTTCGCGCCCAAGGACAGCATCCGGGATCGCATGCCGCAGGGCGCGTCATGGATTCACGGCCTGGAGCCGAAAAAAGCCTTGGTGCCTTTCCATTACAAGTCGATGGGAGGACACACGGCGGTAGGCGGTACGACGGGCTCGGGCAAGACGCGCACCTACGAAGTCATCTCGACGCAGGTCATTCACCTGGGCGACGTGCTGATCAACGTCGATCCGAAAAACGACAAGGACTGGAAGCTGCGTGCGGAAAAGGAAGCTGCTCGCACCGGCCGGAAATTCCTGTATTTCAATCAGGCTAAGCCGTCGGAGTCTGTGCGACTCGAGCCGCTCGACAGTTGGTCGCAGCCATCTGAAATCCCCGCGCGGATTGCACAGTTGATGGAAGAGGGGCCGTTCCGGGATTTTGCTTACCTGTTTATCAGCCGCTCGGTGAACGGCGAGCTGTACATCGGTGACAAGCCGAATTTGCGCTCGATCCTGAAGTACGCGCAGGGTGGTATCGCCCCATTGCTCGAAAAGGCGCTGCGGCGGTTTTTCGTGGAAAAGGGATTGACGGACTGGGAACAGCAGGTTGCTACAGAAGCAACCCGCCAAAGTCAGCGCAACAATGCCGCGACGCTGGTCGACGGCATGATCGGGCTCTACAGCGCACGATTCGCTTCGCAGGAGCAGGGTCACGAAGCGATTGACGGCCTGATAGCGACCCACACGCATGACCGGGAGCACTACATGCGGATTATCGCGTCCGCGCTGCCGTTGCTTCAGATGCTGGCGACGGGCGAGACGGGTCTTATGCTCGCGCCGAAGGTCGATGACTTCGATGATGAGCGCGAAGTGTGGACCATCGAAAAGGTGATCCGCCAGAAAGCGATTCTGCATATTGGCCTTGATTCGCTGTCTAACAGCATTGTGGCCAAGGCTATTGCGTCGATGCTGCTCGCAGACGTGTCTGCGGTCTGCGGTTCGATCTACAACTTTTACGAGACGCCGCCCGACGTGGTGTTGATCATCGACGAGGTGGCTGAGGCGATCAACGAACAGGTGATCCAGATCCTTAACAAGGGGCGCGGGGCGGGCTTCAAGGCATTCGTTGCTTTCCAGACGCGCGCTGACCTTGAGGCAAAGCTTGGAAACGCCGCCAAAATGCTGCAGGTTTTGGGCAATTTGAATAATCAGATCATCCTTAGACTCGAAGATACCGATACGGCACAGTGGTTCTCGGACAAGGTCGGGGAGACAGCAATTCGCAACATCACGATCACCGGCAGTACGAGTACCGGCACCGAAGCCCATATCGGCGAATTCACCGGAGGCGTCTCGCGTTCGCTTCAACTGGAGAAAGCGCCGCTGATTCCAACCCGCCTGATTCACAGCCTGCCCAACCTGCAATATTTCATGCGCATATCGGGCGCCGCCGTGTACCAGGGCCGCATTCCAATCCTTCAAGGCTGAAAACCTACGCATGTCTGCCGTATTCAAAAAAATTATCCGCGAACACAAGCTGTCGTCCCGCCTGATTCCCGTTTTCACGCTGGCGCCGGAGCTTGAGCTTGCCTGCGCGCGGGTGGCCGATTTTATTGGGGAGAAGTTCATGGGTGAGGCTGAGCCACTCGTGAAAGAGATGCTCGACACAGCGATCGCCGAGTTCAAGCGCACGAGAAAGACGGGCAATCCGCACATTGCGTTCATGCAGGGACTGTTCAGTCACGCGCACCGGCTGTATGCACGGCGCTATATTGCGCGCGATGGCGAGCGCTATCACGTGTGGCCTACGATGCTCGAACCGGTCACTGATTTCGAGGCGCGCCATGCGGGCCGAGCGACGGAGATGGTCGAGGAGCGGTGTCCCGAGGTGGTCACGCAGCGCTCTGTTGCCTTCCAGCTAGCCGCGCGCGCGCTGACTGGCGAAAACTTCCGGCTCTATTTCGAGGACTACGATGTCGCTCACGCCTTTCCTGATAGCGAAGCTGTCGAGAGTTGATCCGGATCTCGCGCGACGCGCTCTATCGACGGCGCGCGCACAGGACGTGATGGATGAGTCGCGTCCCGACGAGTTTTCTCGTGGCGACGGCGCGAGAGCATACGGGATGGCGCTCTACATTGCCCGTATGCCAGTCCATTTCTACGTTGGAATGTTCGGGCTGATCCTTTTCCCGCTGTACATGCTGTCCCGAGTGGTGCCGGTGCTGATTGAATGGGGGATGCAAGCCTATGGCCGGTAGTCGCTTCGCTTCCCACGTCAAGTGGTGGTTTTTTCTCGTGCCGCTGCTGGCGCTCTTCGTCATGCCCGCGTTTCCGGACAGGTCGCTATTTTCGGTGCCGCCCGAAGAAGTGGACTCGGTACAGGCCGTCGTCGGGGTCGAACACGCTGACAAGGTGGTTACGCTGACCAATGCGCGGTTTCGTCGCTGGTTTGTGGACTCTGGCATTATCCGCGCAACACTCAATGCGTCAGGTTCGGGCGAAATCGGTGAGGCGGGTGTCTCGGAGTTCGCACACGCCTGGGTGCACAACTTCTGGCTCGAGGTCTACCGCATAATCTATCGCGCGAGCGTCATGAAGCTGTGGCTCACCGGGACTTTCGTCTTCTGTGTTGCGGCGTTCGTTGACGGCTCCGTGAGGCGCAAGATCAAGGCGTCCGCTGCCGGCTTCGCCAGCCCGCTCTCGTTCCACCTTGCCGGACACGGCATCCTGCTCGTGTTCGGGGTCGCCTTCGCGGTTCTGGCTGCCCCAATCCCTGTTCTCGCACAGTACTGGATCGCGGTGGCGGCGATTCTGGGTGCGCTGCTGTGGAAGGCTGCTTCCTCATTTCAGTAACATATTCCCCGGAAAGCTGCGGCAAACCACATAGCTTTCCGGGTTAGCACCCTGAGCCGGCTCCCGGCACTTTCGCGAATCTTCTCGCGCTATGCTGGTCCCAACTTCTCCCGTTCCTCCATACGCGCCACCTTCAGTGCGCGTGCGCGACGCCTATTCCTACTCTCTCGACGTCCGCCGACGGAAGTTGGTCGAACCGGATCAGTCTTACCCCCAAAAGCAGATTGAAATCGTCCATGTTTTGGATGCATCTCGCTCTGCGGCCCTCGTGACAATAAGGTCGTACCGCGCACGTTCGCGCGTGCTTTCCACAGGGACCCACTATGACGACCATCACGGAAGAGACGAACCTCGACGCTGCAAGTAATTCTGCGACCGCCCATCCCAACGCAGCCATTGGCGCTGCGGAGACGCCCCCCACTGCCGATGGCCCGGCTACGACCGACGGAGCGGATGGTGGGGAGATCGAGCTCGAGCTACAACAGATGGAAGATGCCGCGAACACCCTTCAGAAAGAAGGGATGATCAGCGAGGCGGAAGCGACAGAAAAGCGTGAGCAAGTGGCTCGCACGCGCAAGATGTTCCGTGAACTGTCGCCGGCGGAACGCTCAGCGATCGTGCAGCGTCGCCGCGAGATCGGCCGCGAACTCATGAACCGCCAATTGTCGGGCGCGGCCGTCGTCCAGGCTGCGGTCCGCCTGAATCACACTCGCCTCAAACCGCTGTTCGAGCAATGGTGGCCGTACCTGAACCGGATGAGCATCAACATGCAGCGCTTCGGACGCTCAACATTCGGCGCGGAGGATCAGGGCGCCGTCACAGCGTTCTTCGAGAAACAGGTCGGCGAACTCGAAGCGTATGTCGAAGAGCAGCTGAGCGTCGCTCAGGGTTTCCGTGAAAAGACCGAGACACGCCTGCGCGAGCAGGGCGATATCGTCTTTGCCCCAAGCGTCACCAAACCTTCGTTGGAAATCGGCGTAGAGGCATACTCGCGGTTCTCGATGCGCCTTCTGTCACTGCTGATGAAGTTCGACAAGGTGATGGATCACTTTGACTTTCTGGTGTGGAACGGCGTGCGCGACCAGTCCGACGTCGACGAGGAGACGACCCGCTTCCTGCGCAAATTCCATCCTGTCGGCGTGCGGGGCTACATGACCCACCTGCGCCTGATGACGACCGTCCGCGGCCGCTAACAGGGCCTTTTACCATGCTCGACGGGCTGAATCCGCAGCAGCGTGAGGTCGCAGAACTGCGCCACCACTGTGTCGCGATCGCGTGCCCAGGTGCAGGCAAGACGAAAACCATAGCGGCGAAGGCTGCGCTGTTGCTGTCCAACCCGACCGCGATCGTCGGCGCCGTCACGTTCAGCAAGGACGCGGCGCTTGAGTTGCGGGACCGAATCCTTGCGCTCGCGGGCGACAGCGCTAAAAAGCGCCTGATTGCTGGGACATTTCACTCGCTCGCGTTCAAGCAACTCGGGAAGCGGGATATTGCGACGGATGGCGATCGTCTGGGGCTGATTACGCGCGTTATCGCGGAGCTCGGACTGAACTGGAAGCCCGAGGAGGTGGTACCCGTCGTCGAGCGCATCAAGACTAATTTCGGTCGGGTCGAGGCGGGCACGCCTGACGCGCAGATCTACGCGGCCTATCAGGCAGCGCTGGAGCGCAACGGAAAAATCGACTTTCAGGACATGCTCCGTCTTGCCGTTGCCGGCATGGAAACGGGCAAGATCGCACCGTATCAGTTCACCGATCTGCTCGTTGATGAGTTCCAGGACACCGACCCATTGCAATACCGATGGGTCGAACTGCATGCGAACGCTGGCGCGCAGGTCACGGTTGTCGGCGACGACGATCAGAGCATCTACGGCTTTCGCGCTGCGCTCGGCGTCAGGGGAATGGAAAGCTTCGCGGAGACGTTTAACGCGCAACGTGTCGTGCTCGGCAGCAACTACCGTTGCCGCGGCGAGATCCTTTCCGCCGCCGATCGGGTGATCCGCAATAACACCGATCGGATCGCCAAGATTCTGCTGGCAGAGCGTGGCCCCGGCGGCACAGTTGCGACAAAGCGGTCCGACGACGAATACGCGGACGCTGTCGCCGCCGTTGAGACACTGCATCCGCTCCTCAGTGCAGGGAAGTCGTGCGCGATCCTCGCGCGCACGAACCGGATTCTCGACCCTATCGAGGCTGTACTTCGCTCACACGGGGTATTGTATTTCCGCGCCTCGGGTAGTTCTGTCCTGAACCGGCCTCAAGGGGCGCTGATGTGCAACCTGCTGCAAGTCGCGGAAGGGCGCAAGCAGAACGGTCTAGACGCAGTGCTTGGATACATGGGCATGAGCACACCGCTGCTCGGCGCCCTTCATCGCGACATGGGGCCGGTGCTTGTTCAGCGCCTGAAAAAGGATCTCGTCGACATTGGTCTGCCAGAAGACACGGCGACGGCATACCGCAGTTTCATGAAGCGTCTGTCTGAATGGCAGGAGATGTGTGAGCGACGCTTCTACTCGCTCGTACTGGACGGCGTACACGAGCTGATGATGACCTATGCAAAGAATGATCAGGCAATCCGCGCGATACAGGGCACCTACGATGTGCTGTCGCGGTTGAGCGGAACCTTTGCGGAGCGCATCGAATACCTCAAGCGCGATAACAACAAACCGGCCGATGGTGCGCTGGTGCTTACGACGATGCACAGTTCGAAGGGGCTGGAATGGGACCACGTGTGGATTTCACGCGCCGAAGAGGGCGTCGTACCTGACGAGAAGAGCACGGAGTCCGAGGAACGCCGCCTCTTTTACGTGGCGATGACCCGCGCGCGGGACGGTTTGACCATCGCGACAATCAAAAAAAATCCCGTTTCCCGCTTTCTTATCGAATCCTCCATCCAGTAGAGGCTCGCGCTCTAAGGTGAACCGAAAAGAGAATACGGGCTATCTGCCCGGCTACCGGGCGCTTTACTATCGATAACAGTGCAAACGGAAAAGAAACGGGGCGCTGAGCGCCCCTTTTTTCGTACGCACGCGAGCGTGTCAAGCGGTCCCGGCCGTGCGGGACAACTGCTGGACGTTGCTCGTGGCGTTTTCGATGGTCATATCGCTCTTACGCTTGATCTGACCTTCGAGGGAGGCACGCGGGCCAAGACGGATCGTCCCGTAATAGTAGACGTTGCCTTTTACGCGGCCGTTGATTTCCAGGACGCCACGTGCGTGCACGTCGCCTTCCACCGTTCCATCGACGCGCACATGTTCTCCCTCCACCTGGCCTTTTACCATGCCACTCTGTCCGATGTGCACGAGACCGGCATTCGAAACGATGTTGCCGTCCACAATCCCAAAGCTGCTGACGCCGTGGTCCAGGATGACATTGCCGTGGATCGAGAGACCTGCTGCCAGCAGAGTAACGTTAAGCGGTTGGGGCTTCATTGGTAGAGCCTCATCAGAAGAGTTGCACGTCGCCGGTCTTGCCGGGCTGCGCTTTGGGTTGTGTGGGAGCTGCTGGTTCGGGCGACGCCTCATTGCTTGGCGTCGTCACCTGGTGACGTGTGACATGATGCAGAGGACGCAACGCGGGACGTGTCTCTGGCTTTGCCGCTTCCTGTACGGGTGTCGCGACGGGCGCCTTCGACTGGACGGGCGACTGTTGTGGTACCGGCGCTGGCGCCGGTAGCGATCGCACTTGCGCGTCCGCCGTAGGGACGGCTTGCGGCGCCGGCGCTGCTGAGGCCACTGTCGCGGGCGAGACGGCCGCTGCCGGCCGCTGGATGCGGATCGGTGACGCCGCCGCGACATTCTCCGCGGCAGGCCGTGTCGTCGGTACCGTCCGGTCCACTACGGGAGCGGAGGTCGTTGAAGCCAGCGAGCGTGCGTCGACGTTCGAAAGTGCCGAATGGGTGACGGGCGCAACGGAGTCGAGGTCTTTCGAAGTGAGCGGGTGCGCCGGGTTGACGTCGATCGGTCTGTCGCGGGTTGGTTCGCTGGCCGATACCGGCGCTTGAGTTGCTGCCGAAGATGTCGGCGCTGCCACCGTCTCATGCATGGCGTGCCAGATGCGCGCGATGCTCATGCCGCCGACTGCGGCTACCGCCGCAATTGCGAGCGCAACAAGCGTCGGCTTCCCGACCTTGCTCAGTTTGCCGACGAATTTATCGATTCGAGCGCCGGCCGCCCCGCCGCGGTCGGGGGCGGGCAGGGCGGGCATGGCCGCTGTATGGCTGGCGAGGTCGATAATCACCGGTTGCGCGGAATATTGCGCGTGCAATGCCTGAATTTCCCTGAGGTCCATAGTCTCTCCTTTGACAGTTCGAGCGTAACCATCACGGGGCGATGTCAAGTAGCGCGGGGAACTGTCGTCGTGTGCCGAAAACGGCGAGGCGTTATTGCTCGCGTCGCTCGCCGTCAAAGTCGTACTGATCGTTGTCCGGCATGCAGATCTGTACGACCTGCTTCAATCGGCGTTCAGCGTTGTCGAGGATGCGCGCGCGGTCTTCGCCCGTGATCTTGCCTGTCATCATGCGTTCCGTCGCGCGAGCGTAGACACGGTCGTATTGCGTGAGACAGCGAACGAGCAATCCCGCCAGGGGACGGGTGATGGTCAGTTCGATCAGATCGTGCGGTAATTCAATCGGACGGACCTGATGACGCAGTAACCACTGCTCGGTCTTGCGCAGCCAATCGGAGGTCTCGCGCAATGCCGTTTCCAGCGCGCGAACCTTACCGCCGCGTGCGACGGCAATTTTTGCGGCGCAGAAGTTGTAGTCCGAGCGGATGTAGTTGCGCGCGAACTGCGACGAATAACGCAGGACGGTCTTTGCGTCTGATTCCGGGTTGATCCGCGATAGTCGCGAATCGCTGGTCAGACGATCAATGGGTTTCAGGCCACTGCCCGCTGTTGCGGCAATGGACTGTTCAGGTTGTGGAGCGACGCCTGGCGCTGGATGCGGGTCCGGCTCCGGTGTCTGTTCAAGAACGGCGGCCATATGATTATTTCGGGTGGTCTCTCTCACCGGCCATTTTGCTCGCGCACGTCAGACGATTTGTGGGTAAAAGCTGCGCTGTTTTCGTCACCTTTCTGACGTACACGGCCTGCGATTTGCGCAATACTGACTCTACTTCTCGCGTCTCTGACGCATCGACATGACCCCGGCTAGCCCGGAGTCCATCTTCTGTACAAGCCGTGCCCTGTGCATGCTCCGACCGGTTGGCCACTGGTGTGGAATTTTCTTCTGATGAGCGCCTAGCCCGCGCTCCCCATTCATTCAGTCATAAAACTCGTTGCCGGCCGCATTCATTTGCGCCGCGACATCGTTCGGACCCGGACATCGGGTGTTCTCTCTCCAGAGCCTAGTCTGGGTAGAACGATCGTAGTCGACTGAACCGTGATCCTGCGGCGGAATTGATTTTCCGACAATGGGCTGTTGCGCAGCGTGACCATGCTGCGCGAGGGCGACTTACGCCCTCGTATCTGAGCCTTGCGGCTCCCTGAGCGCCACGACCCCGGAAGGGTTGTGGCGCTCGGGTCATTTTCATCGAATCCCGAAACGCGTTCCTCACTCCGAGGGACGCGTTTTTTTTCGTCCTGTCGTTCCTGTCCCGAAGGAGGTCATCTTGCTTCCAGACCGTCTTGATGAGCGCATTGCCGAAGCGATCAGCCACACGATTGCAGAGGAGCGCACCACTGCAGATACCGCGTCGCCCGCATGGCGGGCACGGTGCGAGGTTGCCCAGATCGCGAAGTACAGCGATCCGGATCGCCGCGTCTTTCTTTCCCACATTGCCGAACGCCGCGGAGAGGCGGCAGCACACGAACTGGAGCATTCAGCCAGCGAGTTGCGCACCACGGCCATTTTCTTTCTAGCAAGGAAACCCTCATGAACGCAGTAGTCAATCTGGTCAACGGCCCTGTTCGCAGCGTCGTTGAAGAGCGGGCGTTGCGTCCGCCGGTGATCGGGCACATTCGCCCGGGCATTAAAGTCCTCACATCGAAAGCCCGTGGCAACGCGCGTGCGGTCGATCTGTACAACACGATGGTCGCAGCAGGTGATTCGTTCGATACGATCGCTTCCGTGCTCGAATCGAAATGCAACCTGAAAAACGCGCTCGTGCCGAAGAACACCGCATATTTCACCTGCCGCCGCTCGGACTTCAATAATCCGGACGTGGCCGACGAAATCCTCCGGCTCTACGGCGAGGACCGCGGTGACGGCGTGAAGCTCTACCGGTTTCCCGTACTGTTCGCGTTCAATGACTGGATGCAGAACCTGCCGAACCAGATGACCGTATACGGCACAAATGGTCGGAAGTTCTTCTCCCAGTACGAGCGCGACGGAATCCGCTATTGCATGACATATGCAAAGATCGAGCGCGATCCGCGTGCGCAACGTGCCGTCCGGCACTTCGGCGGACGCACCGTCATCCGTCGTCAGGACGAGGCGATTCCGGACGGCATCTGCGATCCGGAACAGTGCCCGCAGTATCAGGCGCGACACTGCAACCTGTCTGCGAGTTTCGTGTTCGCAGTGCCGGACATCAAAGGGCTCGGCCTTATTGAATTGCCGACGAACTCAATCTACGTTCTGCAGAAGGCCTACTCGGCGATGCAGACCGTGCAGCTTGCTCGGGGCAAACTGACAGGCACGCGATTCTGGATCACAAAGCGTGAGTTCGATATTACGCGGATCAACGAGCACGGCGAGGCAGTGAGAGCGAGCCAGATGCTCACGGTACTCGATGCAGACATCGATATCGGTGCGTTGCTCGACGCAGCCGATGATGCGCCTTCCGCGCTGGAAACGGCGAGCCGGGCGGTAGCGCTGATCGAAGCAGGCGGCAATGTCGTGCGGCTCGGCGGCGAAGTCGATGCGGCGATTTGTAACGCGGTTGCTGAAGGTGCCGTGATGGACGCGTCGGGCGAGCCGGGAACGGAAGCGGGTGCTGCTGTCGGTGCGACGGACGCTGGCGCAGCCGAAGCTGCAGCGGCGGTTTCCACCGCGTCTCCTGTAGCGGGGCAAGACACTGCGGCTACCACCGGTCCGTTGCTGCAACACGTGCTTGCCGCACAGCCGGCAACTGCCGGATCGACGGAAACGCTTGCAGACAAGCGCGACCGGATGTCCGACCTGCTGCAACGGCTTGGCCTGAGCGCCGAGGATCGCAAACAGGAGTTCCGCATCTACGCCCATACGAGGTTCGGGCGCGGCTGGACCGAGCGCGAGCAGGACGTCGACCAGATGAACGAGCGACTCGTGCAGGCACTGACCGACCGTGAAGCGTTCGATCGCGAGATCGGCGCGGCCAGACAGCCGACGTTTCTCGACTGACCTGACGTTTCTTCAATCCTTGCCAGCCCTTCGGGGCTGGCTTCCTTCCTGCTTCTTTCCTGTTTCGATTGCGAGAACATTTCAGCAAGCCCGCGTTTGCTCAAATGCTTTCGACCGCGCAACTGCGCATCGAAAAGAGCCCGCCCCGGCGGCCCATTTCCTGTCTGGTTTTCAAGGAGTCGTCCTGTGCGCAAGATCGGCAATTTCACCGCGTTTTTTGGCGCGGACGATGTGTTCAGCAACTGGCATCCCTGCCGTTTCACCTATCACGACGTTGCGTTCACGAGCGTTGAACAGTTCATGATGTTCTCCAAGGCGAAGCTCTTCAGCGACGAGAAGTCGACTGCAAGGATTCTCGCCGCTCGCGATCCGATGACCCAGAAGATGATAGGCCGCAAGGTGGCCGGCTTTGATCAGCAAATCTGGGTAGCGAAGCGCGAGTCGATTGTCTTCGTGGGATGTCGCGAGAAGTTCGCGCAGAACCCGGGGCTCAGATCCATCCTGCTTGCCACGGCGCCGACCGAACTTGTCGAAGCCAGTCCCTACGATCTGATCTGGGGCATCGGCATAGGCGAGCGCGACCCACGGCTGACTGACCGGTCGCAATGGCGTGGACAGAACCTGCTCGGCATCACGCTGATGCGGGTTCGCGATGCGCTCGCTATGAACTGATCTTCCTTTCTTCACACCCTCGCGGGTGTTCATCCATGAGGCTGCCTTCGGGTGGCCTTTGTGCTTTTTACGGAGGCGAATTTGAAACTCGCTCATTTTTCTGACCTGCATTACGCTCCGGACAATCTGGCCGAATCGGAACGCTGCTTCAGCTTTGCGGTGGGCGACGCGATCGCGGGCGGCGCACAGGTGGGTGTTATTTCCGGCGATTCGACCGATCATCGGCTCGACGCTCATGCACCGTCCCTGCACGCGCTTGCTACCCAGGTGCACCGGCTCGCTAACGCGATGCCAGTGCTGATGCTGCAAGGCACGTTCTCTCACGAACCTCCGGGCACGCTCGACAACTTTGCGTTGATGGGCGGCGCTCATCAGGTGCACGTTGCCGACCGCGTTTCCCAGGTCGCGCTGATCGACGGCCGCTTCTGGCCCTCGACAGGTCCGGTCTTTTCGGATGTCGAGTTGAAGCAGTTCATCGCCGTGAAGCCTGAAATCGTGTTCACGTGCCTTCCGACGGTCAACAAAGGCCAACTGGCCGCGAGCGTTGGCGCGCTCGCTGCCGGTACGGAACTTGGCGATGTGCTTGCCGCATATCTGGCGGCGGCAGGCCGCGTGAACACGCAGCTTCGGGCGGCGGGTATCCCGACGGTCGGTGTCTCGCACGGCACCGTCAATGGCTGCACGACGGAGCATGGCGTGGTGATGGCGGGCTTCGATCATGAATTCTCGCTCACTGCGCTCTTCGAGGCCGAATGCGATGGGTTCATGCTCGGCCATATCCACAAGGCGCAGCAGTGGGCGCGCGAGGGAAGACTGGTTGCGTATCCCGGCTCGATCGGCCGGTTTCATTACGGCGAAGAGGGCGAAAAAGGCTATCTAGCGTGGGACGTGCAACCCGGTCTGGCGAGCGCAACGCTCATCGCGACGCCATCGCGTCAGACGGTCTGTATCGATTTCGACGGTCCGCCCGATATGGCGCGCCTTGCTGAAATCGCCGCTGACGCCACCGACAAGTTCGTGCGTGTGCGCTGGCAGGTCGACGAGGAGCATCGGCAGGCCGTCGATCGCGAAGCCATCAAGGCGCTGTTTTCCGGCGCTGCGGGCCTCAAGGTCGAATCGCGAGTCCTTCCCATCGTGCGTAGTCGCGCCGAGGGCATCAGTCTCGAGACGACGGTGGAGGGAAAGCTCGCACGCTGGGCCGAACTGACTGTCGTTGATGTCGGTCCGCTTCAGGAGCGCTTGCAGTTGCTGGTCTCGTCAGAGGTGGAGGCGATCGCATCAGATGTTCTGGCGCGCATCGACTCACAACCGGACGAGCGGTCTGATCCGCAGACGCTTGCAACCGTGCTGCCGTACCCAGCGGTCGGTGCCATCGCGGCAGATGCGCCGGCAGCTTCCGCGGTGCCGTCGGCGCCCGCTGGCACTGAGCCTTCAACGCTGGACTGGCTGAATGACGATCTTTTTGCGGCATAGCCGCCATCTAGCGGGAGTGGCCTGTAAGGCGCTCCCGCGCGGGACACGAGTCGTGTTCCGGTAGCACGTCATCCGCGTGTTACCGGAACCGGATTTACCCGCGTCTCTGACGCATCGATCGCAGTTCGCTGCATCCATTTTTTTCTTTTAACCCTGGCGGGGAATCATCCCTCCAGGGGATGCACTCCGCCGATTTTTCTTCGGAGTGTCCTCATGTTTGGTCTTTATCCAGCCGGCGCCAGATGGGTCCGGCACTTTTCGGCAGCACGTGCGCCTCGCGACATCCAGAAGGTCCTCACGGTCCACGCCGGATTCAGCGCAGGCATTTTCCATCAGCCCTTCGGTGAGAGCCGCGGCGCGGTAATCGCGCAGAAGGGTCGTTTGCTGGTACTCGCGGAACGCATTGACTCAGTCAGTGCCGATCTTGCGCTGGTGCCGGACGTGCAGATGCAGAACCTGCTGTGGTCGTTCAACAGCGGTTATGCGAATCAGTGGGGCTCGCGCGAGCTCCGCGTGCTGACAGGTTGCGACAATTGGGATGCATTGCTGCGGCAGGCGAGCGCCGATTACGCACACGCCTGCAACCTCGTTGAGGAAGCTGTCTCAGGCACTCTCGAGGCGAAGGTGGACGAGAAGGTGGCCGCTGAAAAGCTCGCCGCTGAGAAGGCGGCTGCGGTAGAAGTGGCTGACGCACGTCGCCCAGCAGATCCCGTTGCCGGCACGATGTACGCCAACGACGACGATGTGCCGTGGCTGCCGTCGGACTATCTCTTCGATGCACCGCATCCGGAGGTCGCCTCATGCGCCCACTAAAGCTGACCCTGACGGGTTTCATCGGTGTGCGCGACGGTATGAAACGCGAGAGCGTCTCACTTGATCTCGCGTCGCTGCCGACGGGCCTCATCGCGTTGACAGGTCCGAACGGCGCGGGGAAATCCACAATCATGGATAACCTGCATCCGTACCGGATCATGCCTTCGCGGGCGACCAAGCTTTCTGTCGACGGATTCTCGTACTGGGACCACCTGTACGGAACGCACGCGCTCAAGGAGTTTGAATGGGAGCACGGCGGCGTCCACTACCGCTCGTCGTTCGCATTCCGCAAACCGGGGAAAACCGGCAAGGCTGAGTATTTCCTTGCATGGTGCGACCCGAGCGGCACATGGCAACCGATGCAGACCGGAGACGGCACTGTGTCTGACGGGAAAGCCGAAACCTACGATGCGTGCGTCGAGTCGGTGTGCGGCTCGCTGGAGTCTTTTTTCACCAGCGTATTTTCCGCACAGAACCGCCGACCACTCGCGTCCTATGGCGCAAGTGAAATCAAAGGGCTGCTCGCGGAGCTTCTGCATATCGACCATCTGCGCGCGCTGTCGGCGAAAGCCGGCGACGTCGTGAAGGTTCTCGGTCGCGCGCTCGATGCTACACACCAGCAGCTTGTTGCACTCGGGGCGAAGCGCGACCGCGTTATGCAGATTGATCAGGCCATCGCTTCGGATGTCCAGTCAGTCGCCGCGGCTCGGGAGAGCCGGGAGGCACTCAATGCACGTGCGGCCGCGCTGACCGATCAGCGCGCAGTTCTGGTGGCAAAACAGACTGCGAACGCGGATGCGCAGGCCCGGTTGAGGGAACTGGCCGGACGACGCAGTCAGATCGCGTCGTCACTGCAGGCACTGGTGAATGACGGCGTGGCTGACGATGGCCGCTTTGCGCAGCGACTGTCGGCCTTACGCGAGTCGATTGCCGGTCACAACGCGGTGATTGCCCAGCGTGACGCCATCCTGGGTGCCGCCGCCGCGCGCGATCGTGCCCAGGCCCGTCTGGCGAGCCTCGAAGCGCGTGTGGAGCCCATCCAGCAGGCCATCGCAGCACTGGAGGCCAAGCAGCTGGAACTGACCGCGGCCACTTCGCGCATCAACGGGCTGACGTCCGAGGGTGAGTCGAAGGCGTCGTTGCTGAAGTCTCTGGAACTGCAGGCTAGCGTGGTCGCTGCCGTTCCCTGTGCGGGTCACGCGATGCACAACACGTGCCCTCTGCTTGCCCAGGCGCGTGAAGCCGATGGGAAGGTTCCCGAGCAGCGCATTTCGCTCAACAACCTTCGTGTGGCGTTTCGCACGAGCCGTGAAGCGGTGGATCGTCTGACGCCCGAAGTGCAGCAGCTTGCAACGCGACGGGCCGAACTCAAGACGCTGTCCGGGGAGATTGCAGCCTCGCGGCGTGATCTGCAAACGGCGCTCGATCTTGCGGCGCGCAAGCCATTGCTTGATGCAGCAACCGAAGGCGTCCGCAAGGCCAGTGAAGAACTGGACGCTGTGGAAGCCGAGGCGAAGTCTGTTCGCGAGCGACGACAGGTACAGCAGGAGAGCCTGTCGTTGCAGGCGAGCGAGCTCCACGCAGAGGTTGCGCGGCTCGGTGTCGAAGACGTGACGGCCGCCATTGCTGATCTGGACCGGCAACTGACGCAGTGTCGCGACGGCATCACCGCAGCCGATGCGCGGATCGAATCGCTGATCCGTTCACAGGCAACGCGTGAAGTGGAGCGGCAGGCAATCGCAAACGAGCTGGCGGGATTCGACGCGACGCAATCGCGTGCGAACCGCATCTCCGATGAGATCGCCAGCTGGAAGCTGCTAGCGAAGGGTCTGGGCAATGAAGGTGTGATTGCCCTGACGATCGACGATGCAGGCCCGGCGCTGACGAAGATGGTGAACGACCTGTTGCTTGCCTGTTATGGCATGCGCTTCACGGTCGAGATCCAGACTCAACGCGCACTGGCAAGCGGCGAACTGCGCGAGGGATTTGAAATCCTCGTGCACGACGCTGATATCGACAGCACCAAGGCAGTGACGGTGATGTCGGGTGGCCAGAAGGTCTGGATCAACGAATGTCTGACGCGCGGCATTGCGCTGTATCTGGCCAGTAATGCGGGCCAGCCGTATCAGACGTTGTTCAGCGATGAGTCCGATGGTCCGCTGGATCCGCAGCGCAAGCTGCAGTTCATGCGGATGAAGCGGGAGGTATTGCGGCAGGGCGGTTACGAGCGGGAGTTTTTCATCTCGCAAACGCCGGATCTGGTTGCCGAAGCTGACGCCGTTATCGACGTAGAGGCGCTTGCCGTCTGAGCGTCAATTTATCTTTCAACCCTGTGGGGATCGCTCCCCACAGGGGCGTTCCCTCGCTTTTTTTCAACGAGGAACGCCATGAAACAGAAGTACGACATGTATGCACGAGCCGGAGCAGTCACCGTCTCGGTTCGGCCTGCAATGCAGCGCACGGGCACTGTTCACACCTACGTCCTGAACGGCACGCTCCTGCGTGACGTCCTCGTCGACGGCAGGTGGGTAACGCACCACGCCAGCATCCCTTTCGAATCGCGGGCCGCGTAAGCGGCCTTCCTTTTCATACCGAGTTCACTAAATGCAAAACCTGATGATGCTGCTTCTGGCAGCAGGCAGTTCGACGCTGTGTGCCTGCACGATTCAACCGCAGGCCCAGCCTCAGCCGTCGAGGCACGTATCGACGATTGTCATCCAGCAGCCGCGAGATGAGCCGGGCGACTTCATTCTTTGCAACGATGGTCGCGTGCTGGTTTTTCCGGTCGCGCACCCGAAAACCTGTTCCTGATCCGCAAGGCCTCGACTTCGAAAGAGTGTCGGGGCCTTTCGCATGGGAGAGCCTTCATGAAAAAGCAGATCACTACCGCGGCTGCAATTGGCGCGTTGCTTGCCATTGCATGCCTGTTCTGGGAGCAGCAGTCGGCGGCCGCTTTGTCCGCAACTGCAGGCAAAGCGACACGCGCACCTGGCGTAAGCCAGTCGCCGTTCGACCGGCGACTGAAAGTAGCCGTGTCCACGGGCACGCGACGCGATTCGCGTCACGGCGACTGTGTGCCGACCTAACCTCTGACGCACCTTTTACTCACCCGCCGGGGCAAGCCTCCGGACGGGGAGCCTGCCCCAGCAATCCTCTTGTGGAGCAGGCCAAATGACTTACTCTTGCACCGATTTTTTCGACGACGTGATGCGGTGTCTCGCCGATTCTGGCGCAATCGCAACCGATGAAGTTCCGGAGAACAACCTGGGCGCCGCCGCGGATCTGGCGATGGCGGCTATCGTTACGATGCATCGCGCGAGCCTGTCTTCGAATTTCGTCCGTGAGCTTCTGGATGAAGTTGAAACCCCTGGCACCGTAGCCGAAGAACATGGCACCGGAGCGCTCGCGTTTCTGTTCTACCTCCAGGCCGCGATTCTTAACGACACATTTGTCGAGGCGCGGAATCACGATGACGCAGGTCTACTTGCGCTCATCAGGCGTCTTCCGACAGGCGTCACCTGGATGACGCATATCCGGGTCGTGGAGTCTTCCTGGCCTGCACGATTGCCCTAGGGGCTCGCTCCCGCAGGGGCGTGATCCCCACTCTTTTCACTATCCCTTGCGGGGCACGCCCGCGAGGAGCTGCTCCGCATTTTTTTTTGGAGTAGCAAATGACTATAGGGCCACGCATGCCCGGCATGCCGGCGCTGCAGAAAAACGCCAATGTAGATGACGGACTGATCGTTCGAGTGGGCATCCCTCATAGCGGCGGTCGGCTCACGTTTCACGCTTTCAACGAAGGGTACCCGGCGATGGTGTCGGCGTCTGCCTTCTGGAACCGGAAGACCGGCCGCTTTCGTATCCCGCGAGCGACCGATCTGACGGAAATCGACTTCGCCCTTGATAGCGCGGGGTTCTCGGCGATGAAGCTTTTTCAGTCAAAGGGTGGCCAAAGCGGGATTGCGGGCGTCTATCCCTGGACCATGGAGCAGTACGTCGAACTGGCGTCGTCTTCCGGGGCATCCTGGGTGGCACAGCCGGACATGTGCTGTGAACCGGAGCTTGCTGCGAATCAGGATGCGATCGACTATCGGGTGAATGCAACGGCGACGTTGCTGGAAGGCATGTTGCGAGTGGTTTATGCGTGGCAGGACCAGCTTGCGGCAACTTGCAGCGCGGAGGCCGTTCAGAACACCATCCGAATTCCGGTGCCCGTTGCGCAGGGGTGGGCAGTTGACGATTATCGGCGAAGCATCGACCTGCTGCTGCAGGTGTGGCAGCGGTGGATGCCGTGGGTTGCGGCGCCGGTTCTGATCGGCCTCGGTTCGGTCTGCCGACGGCACCTGACGGATCCCCGGCATGGGCTGTTCGCCGTCCTGGAAGGGCTGGAAGCGCACCTGCCGACCGGAGCCAAACTTCACCTGTTTGGCGTGAAAGGGCAGGCCCTGGAGCGCGTCAAGATGTACGACTGGGTCGCCAGCGTCGATTCCATGGCGCCGGACTTTGCTGCGCGGGTCAAGGCGCGGCAGGCAGGGACGTCGAACACCATCGCTCATCGTGCGGCCGAGATGGATCGCTGGATGAGAAGTGCGTCGCGGCGGGCCGCGCCAGGGGTCGGCGATCAGTTCCGCCTTGCTTTCAACAGGTGAGCGCCAATAGTGTCTTGATCAGCCCGTGGGTTCCTCTGGAACCCCGGGCTTTTTTTTCGTCTACGACAGGCAGCGTCGCATACCCTCGTTCGCATGCACTCGAACTCGATCGTCCACCTGGCTCGGGAGGCGTTAGCAATAAGCCAAGCCCGAGTCGGTGGAATCGCAGGTCGCGAACCCGCTGCGTTATCAATGCGCCCAGCATGACGTAGATTCTTTAGCGACAGAGACCGGCCAGGAACGTCAGTCGACATACGACCTTGCATTCTAGACAATCGCGATCCAGAGCGAAGGCAGCCGCTGGCTAACCTACGGATTGAAAGCCGTGGTGTGTCTCACAATCGCCTCCGATTTGCACCCTATCTACGAGCTAGAAGTAGGCCCTCCAGAAGTCAGTTCGCGGCTTAGCGCGCGTGACCGCATTGATCCAGTCAGCAAGCGCCTGCAGCTCCGCTTCTGCCTGTGCGGTGTCTATCTCGCCACCTCGCCAAGCCATCCAAACCCTCTGGAACATTCGCTGCGCGACGGCAGGCGGGTGGATGCTGTCATTCCCCATCATGCCCTCAACCGTCCAGCCGCTCCATGTAGGATCCGCGGTGCCCTGCCAATCAGCACGGGCGGTGTTCGCTCCCCTAGTGATCTCCATGTGGTCCCGTTCGAGTTCGATCTCGTACGTGTCGTCATGGCCCCAACGCGGGCTGAAAATCTGCAACTCAATTGTCGGCATGCTTATCTCTCGTATGGTTGTTGTACTGCCTAATTCGCGTGGCGGTTGTTCGGCTGCCCTGATCGTTTCCAATTTACGTAGGAAACAATCGCTCGCGCAATTCCTCGCAACTACCATCAAGTCCGGGAAACAACGCACCGGCAGTTATGCCCATCAGGGCCAATTCTCGCATCACGGTCTCTCGTTCCTTCGCCGGGATGTCGATAGCGGTCAGGTACCGCCTGGCGTGAAGCTTCTCGACAAAATCAATGAACGACTCTACATCATCGACATTCGTGAGCGCGGAGAGCGCTTGCTGAGGAATGAGCCGTTCGTTTTCGATCGCCAGGAACTCCATCAGAGAAAAGTGCGGGAGGGCGGGGGCCGTAATTGAGATCGGAACTACGCTATCGCGCCACTGTGCCTGGTCAAATAGAAATATTCTTATATTGCCGGCGTTGCGCTTCTTCGAGTCACTGATGGTTATTTTTCTAAAGGCGAAGAACGCAGCAACGAATGGGGAGTAGGTCCAGTCAATTAAGGGGGTAGGAAAGCCGTGGTGTTGGGCGAGATGCAGGAACGCACCGTTCTCGTCGCTAATTTGCCTGTTGAAGATGTGGCGCGTGCGTGCGCTTAAATGGCGGTGTAACGTCGGAAGATCGTCGAGGGTGTAACGCAATAGATCCGATCGACCAGTTCGATGGAAGTGAGACCGCAAACGCCAAGGCCTTTGTTGACCACGGAAGACGTACTTTCGTGGTGGGAGCCCAGTAACATGGGTCTTAAACTCGGCCCAATTCATCGTTCGAGTAGGCAACTCAGACGGTCGAGTTGGATCGTTTCGAGTGAGCGCGGCGTTGCCTTGTCGGTTGATGTCGGAATGCCAATGCACTTCCATCTTCGAGTCTGTCCAGGTCAGTACGGCCTGTGCCTTCTTGGCGATTTCTATGTTAGGAAATACTTGGGATACCTGCTCCCACATCACCAAGTTTTGAAATTGAGGATTCACTGGGTTAAGGGAGATGGCGGCAAATGCCCGATCGGGTGCCGCGTAGATGGACCATATCTTGCCGACCATGACAGGTGTAGCGGTCTTGGGAAACATAATGACGCTGCCCACTGTCTGGCCTGACAGTTCCTCAAGATCGATTACTAGCGTTCCCTCAATTTCGGTTGCTTGAAAGCTACCGGTCCATTGCCCCACTAGAGACGGCGTCTTGGCTGTTTTTGCTTTATTCAATTTCGATCCGAGATGTGTCAGCTTGCCTTCCTCACGGAACCACGTTCGACCGGCCCTCCGTCTGTGGATCCTTCCCGTCGCAGCAGTCTACGATGAACCGTACCCAGTTCTCCATCGCCTTCCCTTGGTCAACTGGCCCTCCATTATCCCCCGGAGCGCTTACAACTGTATTTGGTCCCAACACGCAGACGGTGATGCGCCATTTGAACGACCGCTACTGGGCGAGTCGAGGGTCTCCTATGGGTCCGTCTACGGCCAACCGGGGCTAGGCAACATAGCGATAGGTTTGGCGCGAAAGCAGGCTGGCCGCATCGATTTCGACCATCCGGCCGGGCGCCAGTGGTGCGACTGTCAGGTAAGGCTCGATTCTGAGGGTCCTTGCGGGACGGCAGCGGCTGTGCCTGGCGGATATGCGCTTGTCGAGCTAGAGGGCGTCGATGCCGACGTCGAAGAAGCCATTGCATCCGGTGCAGCGGAATAGGCGCCGCTTGAGTTCGGCCGCCGTCCGCTTCCTTGTCCGTTTGAAGCCGTGCGGTCGCGCCTCTACCTCCTTCAGGCAATGCGGGCAGTCCATCAATGGCCATGGAGCTTTGAGGCCAAGCCGCACATGCCGTTCAAAATCGCCGGCCGGATCCAGGACCAACAGCCACTCCCGGAATCGCCTGACCCAGGCCTTTACGATTTCAGGCGTCGTCCCGAGTCCAGCTGCGGCATGTGCAAGCGGCCGTTGCTGCGAAAGCAGAGGCAGGAATCGATAAAGGATGTCCTTGCGCAGCATGTTCGCCAGCGGCGTTCGGGTCGCCCGCGAATATAAGCGTGCGCACGCACGGCACTGGAACTGAGGCAAAGGCGAGCGCGCGCGCTTTGCAGAGACCAGTCGAGTGTTGTCGCTGCCGCAATGCGGGCACGGGGGAGGTTCTACGTTGTCGGAGAGGATCTGGTCGACGTGGCTTTTCAGAAAGCGCGTCAGTTCCTTGTCCTCAACGTGGCGCCGCGGAAGAGGACTGTTGTGACGCAGCGGGCCGCCGAAATCAAACCGGCCTGCGTCGAGGGGTGAGAGAACCGGCGTCGGCACGGCCACCGATGCTATGCGGGGCTGCGTTCTGACGGAAGCGGATTCGACACGTGGCAGATCCGGGGCCTCTAGTCCAGCGCGTCGGCGGCGCTCCGCCGCGTTGAGCGCGAGATCAGTGGCGACGATGACTGGTATGTCACCTCCGGTCGTGCCAGCGTCGAGCGGCCACACGTAAGCGCACGACGGACACTTCGCCCGCCGTTGGTCGTCGGCGGTGAACCCGCCGTTGTTCAGTTGTCCATCATGGCCGCATTTCGGACACTCCCCGTGCGGCCGATATTTCAGGCCGAGCCTGACGAGCGGCGTCCAATGACCCTCGGGATCGTGGAGCGCGATCAGTTGCCGGAAGCGCATCAACCAGTTCGAGATGGCGGCGTATTCGACGCCCAGACGGCGCGATACCTCCTCGAGCGGCACCGGCTGGGACAGGAGCAGGAAGAACTCCGGCATTTTCTTCGCGAACCGGAGGCGGGCAATGGGGCTGCCCGTCAGTCGTGTATACAAACGACGGCAGTCGACGCACCGAAAATACGGCACTGCATGATACTCATTCGCCCGCTGGTGCAGGCGGCTGCACGCGCTCGCGCAATGCGGGCAACGCGGCACCGGAGTCGCGTCAGCCGAATGGAGCTCCGCCCAGAGGCTACCGACGAAGGCGGTAAGGGCGGGATTTTCTGTGTCGCCGTACTCCCGCGCTCTGCCGTGCGTGATTGGCTCGTGCGCGTCGAAGACAGCCTGGGGGCTAAGAGAGCGTCCCGGGCGCTTGGTGGAATGAGCTTTCGGACCTGCCATCGGGTTCTGACGATGTGAGTTGGAGCGGTGAGTGTAAAGGGTACTAGGTGCGCGTCCGGTCAATGGGCGTGGTGCTTGAAGTTGGGACGGTTACCGCTGCGCTCGGGTGCCGCGGCGTCAAGGCGCGCGTGCCCCCAAGTCCGCCTGGAAATAGGGCGAATGGGTCTGCATTCGGACGAGGACGGAAAAGTGCATCAAGACGTTCCCTTAGTCAAACGGCGCCCCGCGCGGCATTCCCGCACGATTGTTTTGACCTCTTCCCGACGAAGATTAGGATCGAACTTCCTGGCTTCGACGATGTGTGCGATGAGGTCATCGTCCACGCTAGCCGGCAACAGGAGTTGCATATCGCTCAGCGTCAGATGCACGATGGCGTCCCAGCTATCGCCAAATTTTTCATAGCATCGGGCATAGAGTTTAATGGTGTCGCGAGAAAGGCTGGCCACGTCCGCCATGTACTGATAGGCGGTACCCCTTGCCTGCTGCCGTATAGCGGGTGTGTCTCCGTCCCTGTCGACACAAGCTGCTTCGTAACGCTCGACGACGCGGAGGATGGCTCTGCCCGCCTCCATGTGGTAACGGGAAGCGCAGCGGATGCGTCCCAGATGGTCGATAAGATCTTCTCCCGCAGGGGGTGTCAGCTCGAGCGCTGCGTCCAATTCGGTGGTGCGTTCGTCTGGCTGTACCGTTAGCCCGTTCATCGTTCCCTTCTCGCATTTTGTCGACAGCCTCATCAGCTTTCGGCAGCATCCGTGAAAACTTTAAGTAGATCGTTGCGCAACTCCGACACGTCCATTTCATTCCGGGCGCGTGTCAGGCCGACATAGAGCAAGCGCTTCTCTTCGTCGGTCATCGTAGTGCGGCCGTCGTCTTCCGTCTTGAACCGGAAGTCGCCGCAGACCTTCACCCTGTTCCATTCAAGCCCTTTGGCGCGGTGAATTGTTGAAACCACATAGTCCGCCTCTGCTTCCGGCGAGGCGCGCGACAGGAGGTCGCGCAGATATGCGGTGCCCTCCCGATCGATAAGCTGAACGACCGGCAGCAGATCGCGGCCTGCGTGGGTCGCCGCGTATTGCTGGACATCCCGCCATGTTTCGAACAGCGCGAGCGACGCCGGGCTGAAGGTGCGTTGGCCCCGCATCAGGCGATCTGCGCCGTCGGCGAATGCAAGGATCTCCTCCACGTTCGCCCGCACGGCGACCTTGTGTCCACGCTGCAGTCCGTTTGCCAGCGTCCCGATGACGGTCACGTTCTTGCGGCACAGGATCGCGTCGAAGCGCCGGGTAGGGTCATGCTCCTCGAAGAAGGTCGATGAAACGTTGGCCTGGCCGCGAAGCGGTACGGGCTCTCCGAGCAGCTTCAGGATGCGCGACGCCAGCGCGGCAAAGTGCGGACCGAAGCGGAACGACTCGGTCAGCGCGCACTCACGCGCCTTGATGTATTCCATCGCGTTGACCGCGCCGCGCCACTCGTAGATCTGCTGATAGGGGTCGCCAACATAGATGACCTGCGCGTGCTCCTGGCGACGCAGGACCGACAGCATCAGACCGTCGCTGTCCTGCGCCTCATCGAACAGGATGAAATCCGCGCCGATCTGCGGCCGCGACCGCTCCCACGTCTTCAGATACGTGTCCGGCGTGATGGCGGTCTTTCCCTGCGGGTCGATACTCTCGTTCCAGTGGCGCTCCACGAAGGGCAACAGCATCGCTCGCAACTCGTCGGCCGACTGCTCGGTGATCATCTCGTCGACTGGAATGTGCCACGCCTGCGGCTCGTCCTGAGCAGACCGGCAAAAGCGAGCAGCGCCGTCGGCAACGAGCCGGCCAACCTGGAAGGCGGATAGCTCGACATTCTTGCCGATAATCGTGGGAACGCGGATGGGCCCGAGTCCGTACCTGGCGGCAAGCAGGTGAGGCGGCTCCTTCGGGAGATTCAGCCGCGCGGTCAGCGCCTTGTCGGTGGCCCGGAAGGCGACCGAATGGACCGTCTGACACATGACGTTGCGCGGAAACTTCCGCCTGGCTTCCGCCGCAATGTCCTTATTGAAAGCGAGGTACTGGCCACGCTTCGTGCTGAACCGTTCTGCAATCATCCCGAGCGTCGAGGTCTTGCCGGCGCCGGCGTACGCCTTTACTTTTACCGTCGCGCCTGAGGCCACCGTCTCGAGTGTGTCGAGCTGCTCGTCAGTCGGCTTGAGAATTTTCATGCTCTATCGAGGAGTGGTGGACAACCAACGGGTGTGATGTGCGTTGCAGGTCATCGGTACTAATACTGTCAAACATTCTGGCAGGTCGCCGTGCACACCCGCAGGCGAAAGACGGCGTAACTGCACCGCCTTTCGAGTTAGCGAGCCGGGCGACCTCGTCACACGTCTAGCGCAGTGCGTTAGTGATGTCGCGCGGGACGGGAACGGGCTCGGCATGGCTCGTCTGAACGCGGGTGCGCCCGGCGACAACCGACTCGGACCGGATCGCGACCCGTTCGCGAAACAGGCCGCGGCCCGTCGTGACATGTGTCGCCTCGTAGGGATTGCCGCGCTTGATGTAATCCCCCACATCGAAATCGATTGGAAATAGCGACGACTCACCGCCGCTCTCGACGACGAGCCGGATGGCGTTCAGCGGCACGCCGCGCAGGTGAATGTCGAGGATGCGATTGAGGATCTGGTCACGGACGATGGACGACTCCATCGGACCCTGGTAGTCGACCCTCGTTTCAAGCAGATGGACGACGGCCAGACGTTCCGTCGCTGCGGTAAAGGCAATGCGGAACTGTAGCGCGCATGGCCGGCCCGTTTCATCGGGATAGGCCATGTCCATGAAAGCAGTTCTGTAAGGCATGTAGCACTCCGAACAAAGGTTGCGCCGGAACCGATGAACCGGCACAACCAGCCTACGGAGTGGGGTGCGAAGTCAAGTCGTCAGCGCGGTGATGGTGGCGCGAAGTCGCGTGACGGTGCGCTGACTGGCGAGACCGAGCAACGCGCTCGTCTGCTCGTTGGTCCGGCCCGACAGCAACTGGCGACGCGCGAAGGTATTGCGCAACACACGCGGGCTCATGTCTGGCGCGACGAACCCGATAGCGTCCAGTGCTTCGCGCACGATCGCACCGAGCAGGACGTCGTTGATGGGCTTGTCGTCGGTCCGCGGAGCCGGAAACAGGAGCGTCCCATCCGACGCAGGATGCGCCCGCTGCCACGCGGCTAACGGAGGCGTTGAGAACGGGGGCAGGGCGACTGTGCGTTCGAGGCGTGCGCCCCGTTTTGGAACCCGCACCTGCGGCCGTATGTCGTCGATAACGATATCGCGCCAGCGAGCGCCGCGAAGTTCGGCCGCAGTGAGTCCTGCGCCGAGCAGCAGCGCGACCACCGCCCGGTTGCGGCACAGGCGGGCGTCGTCGCCGGCGTCGGGTTGAGCGTAAGCCTGCAGCATTGCGTCGGCGGCCGGATCGAGAAAGAGCGGTTCGGGCTCATCCTCTGGCCAGGCGGCCGAGAGTGCAAAAGGTGCGGCGGGATTGCTGTCACGCAGACCCACGTCGACGAGGTGGCGACATAGTCGATCGATCAGCTTGACGTAGCGCAGGCGTGTGGTCGTGCCCGGCGCGCAGCGGTTTTCGACGTCGCCAAAGAATGACTCAAGGTGCTCGGGCCCAAACGTCGCGAGTGCCACGCCGCGGGTGAGCAGATGGCGTAGGAACCGGTCGAACATCGCCTTGTGCTGCACGATCGAGCGTTGGGAGAACCGGCGGCGGTCTGCGCCGGCCGCCTCTGTCGTCTGCCAGTGGAGATAGGCGGAGTGCGGCTCGGCACTCCACAGGTGCGACTCGTTCATGGCATTGATCACCTTATATACTGAACTAGCGTCATCCCTACACCTGGCGAATCTCCGATCCGCCATCTTGCCTCCAGGAAGAGGGGCGTACCGTGCCGCCCCCATAGGCGTCGCAGATCGCACGCAGGCACGCAAGCGGACCGCCCGGGACGATCTTTGCAGCGCACGCGAGCATCAGGTTGAGGGAAAGCCCGAAGTCCTCGACCAGATAGCCGCGCTCGCAAACATCGCCGAGCGCGGTCGCAATGCACGGCACGCGCTCGCGCAACTCCGTGACATCCTCCCTGTAAGCCCAAATGGGCTTCCCAAGCGCAGCCGCAAACCCGATCTCGAATGCAGTGCCACTATCCGGCTCGCCAACGCCACGAAAGTCAGCCACATTGGCCATCACGATATCGGCGCGGCGAATGGCGGCCGCGTTGGCACGATAGATCCACGCGGCCTTGTCTTGAGGCGACAGGTTCGCCGGCGCGATCGCGTCGAGCGGATAAAGCCCCTCGAATCCCAGGCTGGTGCAAAGTCGCTGCAGCGAGCGACCGTATTCCAGTGCGTCGGGGCGAAACACGTCGAAACCCGCGAGATAGATCCGCGCCTTTCCGGCGCCGTCGTGTGCCGCAGTCATTCGGGGATGCGAAAGCGTGCGAGGTCCTGATCCTTGATCCATCGCGGCGCCCGCCCGCGCCCGCTCCACGTTTCGCCAGTCTCGGGGTCTCGGTACTTTGCGGCCACCGGGCGTCCCGCGTCCTTGCGCCGCTTGCCAAACACCTGGTCAGGCGTAAAGCCGAACTCCGCCACAGTCTCGCGGACCTTTTCGAGCGCGGACGCAGCTTCATGCTGTCGTGCCTCTGCGATGAGTTTTTCAAGCTTTTCTTTTTCCGCGAGCAGTTCCTTGTATCGTGCCATCGTCTTGAATTTCCGTTGTGGATGATGGACGATTCTACCAGGCCCGAATCGCTGTCAAGTGCCCATCCCTGACTCGCAGGCGGAGATGTGATGTTCGCTCCGGTCCTCGCCAGCGGCGGCTCAACTTCACATTTGCAATAACGACTATCGATGAAAAGAATTTCTGTCCGTCGCTCGAGCGTTCATGGTCGCGGCGTCTTTGCGTTGCAGCCGCTTAGCGCAGGTGAACTCATCATCGAGTACACCGGTACGGTTATGAGCTGGAAACGCGCGGTAACCCGCCATGCGAAATTCGGCACTGAGGGACATACGTTCCTGTTCGGGCTTGCCGACGGTCGGGTCATCGACGGCTCGATCGGCGGCAACAGCGCACGATGGATCAACCATGCGTGCGTCGCGAACTGTGAAGCCGTCGAATCCGAGGGGAGAGTACTCATACACGCACTCGCGAATATCAGGGCCGGCGAGGAACTGTTTATCAGCTATGGACTGACGACAGAAGGCCGCGCTTCGGCATCGGTACGAGCGCAGTACGCATGCCGTTGCGGTCACCGTCGTTGTCGCGGAACCATGCTCGGCCGCAGATGACGCAGCGGTAGCGTTCCGGCTGCGTGCCTTGTAACGGCGACAGTCGGTCCGTCCGATATTCAACGGTCACCCGCGCTGAACGCTTTGCTCTACGCGGCGATGCATCCAGGAAGCGCTTTCCTATGGCTTTTCGTTCGAAAGCGTAGCGATCCTTCGCGCGTGCAGGCGTTCACGAAGTAGGACCTTGGCTACAACCGGTAAGTCTGCGGCAAGCTCATTGCAACTTTTGTGAGCCAGCACCAGGTTGGCGAGTCGCCAGGAGCCGCCGTCCTTTTCTGACAAAAGATGTTCCAACGTCACGTCGCCAGTTCCAAGCGCAACGCCGCAGTAAAAGCAGTTGTCCCCGTCGCGCGCTCGCAAGCTCTTCAGGCGTGCCGCCCGCTTCTTCTGGCTCGGGTTCGCGGTATCTCGGGATCGCGGCGCGGACGGTAAAGTACCGTTTCCCGCCGGCCGCAGAAGTCTGATCGCCATCGGCTCCATGCGGATGACTTCGGCTGCCCCCTTCTCGAGCAGCGCAATCGCCCGCGATAAGGAACAGTTCGCCACCGCGGCGCCGTTCAGATCGAAGACCGCAACCGCTGACATGATCTGTCGGGCCTTAATCAGTCAACGTAGATGCTCATCCGCGGCTCGCCAGGGCGCGCTCGATCTTCTGATCGGTCTTGTACTGGCTCAGTGCGTAGACGGACCAGATTGCGGCAGGAATCCAGCCGATCAGCGTAATCTGAAGCAGCAGGCAGACTATTCCCGCGAACGGCCGTCCGATCGTGAAGAACTGAAGCCATGGGAAAATCAGGGCGAGCAATAAACGCATTTTTGTCCTTTGTTGATTGAGGTTTTCTCAGAAAGCACCGACGCCGGTCGTGAGACGAAGATGCTCCGGTAGCGGTGAGTATCAAAAGGCCTGGCTTTCTGTGTTATCGGCCGCGTCCCGCGAAACCTTGAGTTCGTCGACGGCGGGACGGGTGTCGCAGGGAGGCGCTTTAGCTGGCCGGCTTCCCTGGCGGGGCCATGTCCGCTGCTTTGGAGAGCGTAGACAAACGCCGGCGACGGTATGGAATGTGCTGGAACCACTGCGACGGCCGGGCCTCGCACAATTCCGCCAACGACCGCCCTGGCCGGAGAAGGGAGAGATTCCATGACTCATCAGGACTTTGTTCGTCAGCTTGCGATGACGCTTCGCGATATGCCGCGTGGCGTTACTGCGGAGCTCAGCGATTGCATGGTGGCGTACTGGAACGGGCACTCCGTCGTCTTCGCCTTCCTTTGCGAGCGTGGGACCGGAGCGGTAGAGGAGGAGTTCGACATTGACGATTATGTCTGGGAAGACTGGCGGCCAACCTTCGAAAACTGGCTTGCACGGCCCGTGTTCAGCGCCAGCCCGGAGGTTGAGCTCTGGCTGAGAGATGCTCCGCCGCACGAGGCCGGTGCGTGAAATGGGGCGCTGGAGTCGCGGGCGTGGAAAAGCAGTTGCCAGTCCGTTGCAATCGGAAGAGGGCGCGCTGCCGCTGCTGATTTCGCCCCAGCTAGCCACACTCGTAGACCGCGCCCCGAAAGGCGGCGACTGGTCCTACGAAGTAAAATTCGACGGCTATCGCGTGATGACGCGTATTGAACGCGGTATCACCCAGATTTTTACCCGCAACGGACACGACTGGACTGCGCGCATGCCGCGGATAGCCGATGCCTGCAACGCCCTACAGGTTGACGACGCCTGGCTTGACGGGGAGGCGGTCGTACTCGACTCGGGCGGCCGCCCCGATTTCAACGCGCTGCAGAATGCCTTCGACCGGCGCAGCACGGCCGACATTGTCATGTTCGTATTTGACATCCTCTGGTTGAATGGTGTCGATCTGCGTGAGCAGCCATTGCGTTCCCGCCGCGCGCTCCTGCGCGAACTGATGGAGCAGGCGACATCCGACGCGATACGCTTTTCGGAAGACTTTCCGCAGGACCCCGTGTCTCTTGTCGCCTCCGCATGCAAGATGAAGCTTGAGGGCATCATCGGCAAGAGGGCGGACGCGCCTTACCGTTCCGGTCGCTCGACGGACTGGATCAAACTCAAGTGCCAGGCCAGGCAGGAGTTCGTTGTAGGCGGCTTCACGCGGGCGAAGGGCGCGCGGGCGGGAGTGCAATCGCTGCTGCTTGGCGTGCATGAAAAGGACGGTTCATTGCGTTACGCGGGCAGCGTGAGGCCGTACTTTTCATCCCGCGCCGCGTCCGCCTTCCTGACGAGAGCAGACTCCGTGCGCCGCGAGGCCACTGCCTTCTACAACCCGCCGAAGCCCGAGAAGGAACGGGATTATCTGTGGCTCGATCCGTCGATCGTCGTTGAATGCTCGTTTCTCGAATGGACGCCGGGCGGCGAAGTGCGTCACCCCGTCTTCCATGCTGTGCGCGACGACAAGCCCGGGTCCGCAGTCAGCGAAGAGCCGATGGTGACCGTAGAGTGCGACGAGCCAGTGGAAGCTGACGCCGGCTCTACACGGGAAGTGGCGGGCGCCAAGGGCGCAGTGAAGATCGGCGGCATCCGGATCACCAATCCGCAGCGTGTTCTGGACGAAGTCACCGGCCACACAAAGAGGGAACTGGTCGAGTACTACTCAGCCATCGCTGAGTGGGCGCTGCCGTATCTGCATAACCGTCCGCTCGCCCTCGTTCGCGCCCCGGAAGGAATCAAGGGCGAGCTTTTTTTCCAGAAGCACAGTGAGAGAGCCCGCATTCCGGGTGTCGTCGAACTGCCTCCCGAGTTGCATCCACGTCACCCTCCGTTACTGGTCGCGGGCAGCGAACAGGCGCTCGTTGGCTTGGCACAGATGAGCGTTATCGAGATCCACACGTGGAACGCCGTCGCACCGGACCTCGAGCATCCCGATCGCATCATCTTCGATCTCGATCCGGACCCTGCGCTGCCATGGACCGCGATGCTGGAAGCCGCCAGTTTGATGAAGGTCGTGCTCGACGAGATCGGCCTGCACTCCTTTCTTAAGACGAGCGGCGGCAAAGGCTTTCACATCGTTGTGCCTCTCACTCGCCGACAGGGATGGAGCGAAACCAAGGCGTTCGCCCACGGGGTTGCGAAGCATATCGCGCACGTCGTGCCGCAGCGATTTTCGGCAGTGCTCGGCCCTAAGAATCGCGTCGGAAAAATTTTTATCGACTATTTGCGCAACAGCCGTGGGGCGAGCACAGTTGCCGCCTTCTCCGTGCGCGCCCGCCCCGGCATGGGTGTCTCAATGCCTGTCTCCTGGGACGAACTTGGGGAAATTAGCCGCGGCGATGAGTGGACAATGACTAAAACCGTCGAGCGTCAGAGATCGCTGAAAAAAGACCCGTGGCAGGGCTACTGGCAGACGCGGCAGGGCATCACGGCAGCCATGCGGCGCGCAGTGGGCCTGGCTTGAGTACGCTTGGCCGCGGCGAACGGCTGACGCGCGGCGACCGGGACGCAACCATCATGAAGTGGACATGCCATCGCGATAGGCAGGCTCCAACCCGAGGTGGACTTTCGATCTGCTCCAAAGCAGACATTCACGAGACAAACGAACGCAAGAAATTCTTGCGTTTCCATCTGACAATCAGTTGAAGTAGTAGCCGCAAATTGCGCCGGTCAGTCCGATATGCGTTTGAATCGATAGAGCGCGTAATGCTTTGCCGTTCCCGTTGGGATTGCACCAAACAGCATATTCATGTGAACTTGCATGTGTTCCTCAACCATCAGGTCGCCATGCTCGTCGAGGTAAAGCGCGGCCGACGAGTCTGTACTGTTCGGGCCGAACTCGGAGCGCCCCGTCCCACTGGCGCCACCCCATGCAATCTTTCCGTTTCGGCCCGTGCACACGAATCGGCCTTTGTCCTCCATCGAAGAGATGTACTCGACAGGTTGTCCAGTAGGAAAGGCAAGCGTCACAGTCGCCCTCCGGTCGTTCCAGGTGATTGCTCCGGACTGAGGGTATCTGCCCGTTTCCGCTGCGTGAAGCTCAGCAACCTCAAGAGCGCCTCTGAAAGGAAAGGCATAGTCGATACGCAGGCTCTGCTGAGCCTGCCGGGCAACAGCATCGCCGTCCACCAGCAACCCACGTCCCTCATATTTTCCGCTGAGATCTGGACATACGCTTGATGCGTACGACGCAGGTTCGAGGTTCTTGCCACCTGCGCCTGGATAGCTCGGTGGTGAATGCAAACATCCGCAGCAAGCGATCGATGCCGTTGCGACAAACAGTGTACGCAGCCTCAATTCTGGTCCTTTGTTATGGCGCTCGACAACCCGGGATTCTCGATGGTCTCTTCCAAGTGTGGCTGTCGCAAATGTCAATGATAGGGATTGTCAACGGTTGAGAGGCCCGCGTCGAGTGGCCGCTCCTGGCCGGCTGCCGTCCCGCAGGCAAGATATGGCTTCGTGTCGGCGTTCAGAGCGGAGGCCTGCCCAGCTTGGCCCACTGCTGCACGGACTCCCGGTCCCATTGACGCGCTGCATACGATGCCAACTTCGCGGGAACGTCGTCGCCATTCATGACGAGGCGATTTAGCATCAGCGCCAAGTCCGTGTCGGCGATACACCAATCGCCCAAGAGGTGGGATGCATCCTGGGAGAGAAGCCTGTCGGCTGCGAAGTACAGCTTTTGCACTGCCAACTCCGCTGCGGCTGTAAGAGCCGGAGCCTCCTTTTTGTAGAACACAACCTCCGTGGAGCGCTCCTGACGAATCGGCAACAGATCGCTTCTGAGCCACGCCTGGAGTTGGCGCGCCCGAGCCCGGAGATGTCGGTCAGGGGGATAAACGGGGGTTTCAGGGAAAGTATCGTCAAGATACTCAGTGATTGCCGATGACTCGGATAGCGCAAAATCGCCATGTACTAACGTGGGTACGCGCTGAGTCAGCGATTCGACGGCGTAACTCTGTTCACGATTAGCGCCGCGTCCAAGGTCAACCGCAAGCAGATCGAATGTTAGTTTCTTCTCCCGAAGCGCTACGAACACAGACATCGCGTACGGGCTTGCGAACTGCGCATCAGCATATAGACGAAGCGGTGGCTCAAGCATGACACATCCTTGGTGACCGCTTGTTGAGCAGCTCGATGGAAGGAGCCTGAAGAGGAATGGGCATTGTCAGCGATCTGAGGCGTGATGTCGAACGGCCGATTTTGGCCCGGTTAATGCCTGATCGGACGCGCCCCGTCCGGGGCGCCGTATGAGATGCTCGTTCAGACAATGTAGCGCTTCGCGCGCCCGGATGTCGGACGACGCCTCGGGGGGCGCCCTTCTGCTCACGCAAAAGCGGAAGCTGGCGCAACGCTTCTTCGTTGGCCGGGCCGATAGAAAGCGACGCGCATACGCCTTCATCGCCTCGTCGACCCTGCCCGTCTCCTCGATAGGCATTCCGTGGCTGAGTGCGCTTCGCGTCGGGAGCGGGCGACAGCAGGCTAGCAGTACGCATACTCGCCGACAGGCCCATTATTTGCTCCAGCGTCGTTAATTCGTGAAACAAGGAGGACCTATGGCAGACCAGCATAAACCCGGCGAGACCGTTAAGACATCCGGGATTTACAAGGTAGTGAAGGAGGGTGGAGGCGGCCCGGAATTCGAGGTCACCTGTGTCGAAGGGGAGCATTTTCCGCCGACCCGCTCGGGCAAAGGCGCGCACTATGAACTGGTCCACGGCGCGACGCATTCGCATAAGCACAGCGAGCTTGGCAGCGGCGACAATTAGCGAGGCTATGGAACGCCCGGATGGCCCGCGTTGAGGGAACGGTGCAGCGCGGCAGGCCGTTGATCGGTGCGGGCGCGTAGCCAGGTTCGGCGTTGCCGGGAGGGCGGCGATATGACCAGACGATGGACAGTCGTGGCGGCAATGTTCGCTTCGACCTTTCTGCTCGGCTGCGCGGTCCGCAGCATGCCGTATAACGGCCCTTACCTGACGCCGACAGAATGCCGTGACCTCGCGGCGCTAAGATCAAGCGCGCCCCCGACCATGGCGCAGCATCAGAGTGAACTGGCCGCGCTCAGAAAAGCCGGCTACGATCCGTCGCCCTGGTATGACGATCCGTATTACCCCGATGACCTGCAAGCGGCACAGCGCCTCGTGGACTACTGGTTTCAGACCGAATGTCAGCAGTCGCAGTCGGGTTGACGGGCGTGAATGTCCTGACGGTCAGGGGGCCAAGCCCGGGAACCCGATCTGCCGCCTGACATGGGCGGAAAAGCCCATAACGCGGCGAATAGCGACGCGCTCCCCAGGAAGCTCGCGGGCACGTATGAGCCGACGGTTCCGCGCTCTGCATCTGATGCATAGCCGGTGGCAGAATGATTGCCCTGATCTCAACGGAGACTGGCATGTCGATCTTGGTAGGCACTGCTTCGTGGACAGACAAGACGCTGGTCGAGTCGGGCGCCTTTTATCCTCCCGGCTGCAATAGCGCAGAAGCTCGTCTGCGGTATTACGCAAGCGTGTTCCCCCTGGTCGAAGTCGATTCCTCGTACTACGCGATGCCGAGCGCGACCAACAGTGCCCTATGGGTTGAGCGCACACCCCCTGGGTTCGTCTTTGACGTGAAGGCCTTCCGGCTGTTCACCGGCCACCAGACCGAGCCGCGATTTTTTCCGAAAGATCTTCAGGCAGCCCTTCCAAGCACCGGCAAGAAGAACCTCTACTACAAGGACATCCCGCAAGCGGTGCTGGATGAACTGTGGGCCCGCTTTTTTGAGGCGCTGCAGCCGTTACATGTGGCCGGCAAGCTAGGCTCGGTGCTTTTTCAGTTTCCTCACTGGATCACCGCGGTACCGAAAGCCAGGGAGCACGTTGAACACTGTGCGGAGCGCATGCATCCGTTCCTCACCGCATTTGAGTTCAGGCATGAGAGCTGGTTGGGCGAAAAGCACCGGGAGTCGACGCTCGCAATGGAGCGGGAACGCGGCATTGTGCACGTCATTGTCGATGCGCCGGAGGGAGTGTCAAAACGCGCACACACCGTTTGGGAGGCGACCTCTCCGGAACTCGCGATCGTACGGCTGCACGGCCGCAATGCAGACACGTGGTCGGGCGCCGAATCGGCCGCCGATCGCTTCAACTATGAGTACTCGGAGGACGAATTGCGCTCGCTCGCGCCGGACATCCAGGCGATTGCGAAGAACGTCGGACGCACGCACGTCCTGTTCAACAACTGCTATAGGGACGTCGCACAGCGCAACGCGGGAATGATGACCCTGCTGCTCAGCGAGCGACCGTAGGGGTAAGCATACTTCCTTCCAATGTAACCGTAGCTGATCAATATATGCTATGCGATGCAAGGCGGTGAAGTTACTTCGCCCACCTATCACGTCGCACAATCAGCCTTTCCGGCTTTGGAGCAGAATGTTATCTGCATAGTATTATTAACGCACAGTAACAGGAGAGCGCGAATATGTCGTGGTCATTCCAAGTGGACGACAACCATTCGATAGGGTTTGGACTTGATTCCGACGGTGCCGAGTATGTGTACGGCGATGCTTCAAGTTTTATTTTTGAGCACGAGTTAAGCACGCCGATCCCGTCGCGGCTCAAAAACGCGGTTGCTAGCTGGTCGATTCGCACGCCTGCGTCGTCCGATGCCAGTCTTGACCCCGCTGCTCTGGTCTCTACCAAGCCGTGCGCGCAGCCCCGGGGAAGGTTCACGCGATGATCCAATTTCATGGTGCCAACGAGTACAACCGTGCAGACTTAATAGGAGCCACGATCTGCGTTCCGCAAAACCGTTTTGCACTTGTTCGAAAGCAGTTGGAGATAGCGGTCACATCTCGCCTTCCCACGCAGACGATCATCGTGCTGGATTTCAATCAGTTCAATAATCACGAAGGGACAACGATCCCCACGCTGCCCACGTTTATGACCTATGGAAAGCCGGTAATGTCTAGCCGGATGCAGATCACGACTCGCAGAATCGTCGACTAGGGGAACCGTTCGCTTGAAGCTCTTTTTTAGTCAGAAACGAACAAAAACATGACGCCAAATGACCAAAGGCCTGACAGTGCCCTTGATGTTGCCCTTACTGACACTCTCTTAAAACAGGCGGTGCTTACCACGTTTAAGACCGTTGACTTATGCTCACAAATCGTGTCGCCTCGTATTGAACATGCACATGAGTTGGCGAAGTGGGGACTGAAAATTGCTCGTCGTGATTACGATAAAAATCCGGAGCGATTGATGTTGCTAATTTCTCCGTCTAGTGTGGCGAACGCTCTTGCTGTTTGGGGATCCTCGAAAAGCGACTGGATTGTTTTGAGTGATGGGCTTTTACTCGCCCTGCAGTCAAAGGCAAATCAGGTAGCGGAAAAGCTCGCGTCCGAGCAGTCATGGATACTCGAGACAGAATTGCTCAGGAGCATCCAGAAGGTTGATACGCTAACCGGGCTCGATACACCCGTGGCGTCATTTTTGTATTTTGCGGCGGTTTCGTTCTTCGTCGGACACGAGGCTGGGCATCACGTTCTCGGTCACGACGGATACTTTCGAAATGGAGCACATGCAGAGGTATCCGATCAGAATTCAACTCCGAATGTTGATTCGAAATTGACTAAACAGGCTCTCGAATTTCAGGCGGATCGTTACGGGGTGATGGTCGCACGGGTTGCGATGATTGGATGGCTGTCTCGACATTGGGACGTGCGAGAGTATTCAGCCCAGGAACGAGCTTCCTATCAGTGGATTATTGCTTTCGTAATGAGCGTTGGTGCACTCATGGCGCTTTCGGTAATCAAGCCGCGTCGTATTGATTGGGAGGCGGCCTATGGGAGGGAGCATCCGCCCGGCGTGCTGAGGATGATCCAGCTTCTGAATGCTTTGACGGAGTCAATCAAAGAAAACTTTGGGTTGCTCGGAGATAAGGAGCTGGAAACGATTCGTCTCGAGGCCATCGATCTCGTCGCCGAGACCACGCTCGTCCCAGGGTCGCCGGATCATATCCTTTTCCGAGACCGCCTCGCTCGAGAAGGAAGGCGCGCCGCATTACGTGCTATCGGATTGCTTCAAGCGATCCATGACCCGAACGCTGCCTCCTACATACAGAAGATTGCCAACACCTTTCATGAGGTGACCCCTTTGCTCAACCCGAGAAGCAGAAGATTCATTGAAGACTTGGGCGTGGCACCGCAATGACTGCAGAGGCGAAACACCTTGGTTGCTCGACAATCAACATGTATTCGGCTGGTAATGAAAAACAATACCAGCCGATCAAGCTGCTGACCCGTTCGAACGCGCTTGCCTAGATACGGGGGCTGGCCCGGGACGCAGTGGTTGCGCCAGCAAGGGCAACGCCATTGACGATGTCTTGCATTGGTGAGCGTCCGTAACAACCCACGTGCCTTGCGAACGTGACTGTCCGTTCAACTGCGATCAGCGGACATTTGCGACCCGAAGCTCGAATGTAGCTGACGGGTCGACGCCGCGAGTTCATAAATGAGTTCGTCGCCGTTCATGCAAGCGCGTCGGGTGCCGGAAAATCCTGGTAACCCGCGTCCATCGGGTAGGCGCTGTGGTCAGGATAGGTGGTATGGACTATCCGACGGTCTTGCGGATGAAAGCCGGTTGTCCTCCTGCCCATTTTCGCTTCGCAAGTAATCAGTCGGCTAGTGCCCATCATCTCGCCCAAGTATGTGCCGTCCGCGGCGAACACCTCGTCCCCCAGGAAGCGCCCAACGTTACGGCCATCGCGCGCCCACAGGTCGTCCCCGTCCCGATAGCCGAAGCTCTTGCCACCCCAAGTCCATAGCCAGTCCACTTTCCCTCCCCCGTTGTTCGAGCCCGCAGCCGCAGAACGAATCTCACCGCGATGGCTCCTGCGCACGCGCGTCGTCGAGCCACTCGAGCAGCGACGGCCGAAAAGTGAAAGCAGGGCGCATTATCCAAGCTGCAACGTTCTCCCTCATTTGCGGCAGAAGGTCCTCAGGCTCGAACGGATCCACGACGCCCCCCGGCTCGTCCGTAGAGAGGTGCGCACCGTTCAACCTAACGCCGTCCCAGTACAGCACGCTATCCCCGGTAATGTCGGCAGTGGTTCCTGGTGGTCGGTCGCGAAGGAGCATGGAAATGTTTGCGCAGGCCCTTTCCAATTCGGCGCCGAGCGGAGCACGCTTGTATTCGCGACGGCTCAATCCTGCGGTCACATATGCCAGTCTGACGAACGCAAAGGCCCGTGGACCAAGTTCCTGCTCAGCGCAGCCCGTATAGGCGCAAAAGTGCTCGAAGTCGTCCAACGGTGTATGACCGAGATCGTTTGTTGGTAGATCGCGCTTCCCGATCACAAGTTGGAGCAACTCATCAGGCTTCCCGTAACACATGGCGTCCTCCCGTCCTGTCCTTCCCGAACCGAGCAAGGCGGGTTCCTGGGGCGCGAGCGGAGCCAACTTTGTGACTCTGCCGGTCGCCGGCATTGTTTCCGCAGACCTGGGAAAGGAAGCAGCGAAGCCCGCCCGGGCTCCTGTTGCTGCGAAATGAGCGGCCCTTTGGCCTCTTATTGATGGTTTGATCCCGACGCGCGCCGCTATCCTTTACGAAGACTCTCAGGTTCTGCCACGGCCCTAAAAATGGGCAGAACATTTAGCCGACCCCTGCGGTCGGCTTTTTTTCCGGACTTTCGTGCCGTCGGCTATTCATGCGGAACGTTGAACGAAGTAACCCGTCGTCTTCACCCGCAAGCTGGTATGGAAAACGCCAAACCACGGAGGAGTAACAAGAATGGAATCAATTAATGTACCGGGCAAGATCATCTCTCAGTCGCACGATGGATGCATCGCGACGATCGGGCCGGTCTCGGCGTCGATGACCCGCGCAACGCTACAAGCGATGGTGACCGCGGTCGAAGAGATTGACAGGAAGATTGGAGCCTCCCCTCTTGCTGTCGTCGGTCCAAGTTTCGAGCTTCGCAACGGATGGATCGCAGTTGCCTGGGAGAGAGATCGGAAGTGCTACGTGTTTAACCTGCGCGGAGTAGCGTGGAACGTGTTACGCAGCGACGTAGATTCGTTCGTTCGTGATGCTGCAATGCCGTTTCTCGCGCGTGGCACGGCGAGCAAGTTACTCCAGCGCATCGAAGGCGCAGTCGATACTGGTACCGACTAACCACGCAACACGCGCTTGCCGGTACTTGCGGCTTGCATCACAGGTATGCAGAGGCCGCCTTTCCCGGTGACAGCGAATAGGGAAAGAAAGGGTGGGAAACAATGCGTCGCATGCGAGACGGGTACTTCATGGGGAAGCTCCCGCCGGCGCACGCTTGCGACTCGCTGTTAGTGGACCTGCCGCCAGGCGCGCTCCAGAGCGCCAAAGATAATCGGCACAAAATCGTGCCCCTCAAACGAGGCGGGCCGGTCGTCGTTCGGATACTCCAGCACGGCAGGCGCACAGATCATCTGCAGCAACCGGTCACTGAACCTGCCGCCAGCCGTTACCTCGGCCAGCACCTCCTCTTCCATCTGATGAAGCAGCTTCCAGGTCAGGACGCCTTTCGAGCGATGACGCTCGACAACGCGCGGTATGACTTCCTCAGCGGCCGCCTGCGCGTCAAACAGGACGTTGTAGTTCGCCATCGTTTCCTTCCTCGTTGTTTCAGTGAAAATTGCGGCTCGCCGTCGGCAGTTCGCCAAGCAGATGCGACACGTCGACGAGCCGTTGGGCGACGAGGTGCGTCACGTCACCTTCGCGTTGCCACACACCATACACAGCGAGCAGCGATGCGCCGAGCGCCTCGCGACGTTGCCGCTCGAGCACCGACTGCCAGACGATGACATTGACCGACCCGGTCTCGTCCTCCAGCGTCATGAACATCACGCCGTTCGCGGTGCCGGGGCGCTGCCGCACGGTCACAATCCCGCATCCCCGCGCGAGCTGTCCATTGCGATAACGCATCAACGCTTCAGCAGGCATCAGCCGCATGGATAGCAGCTTTTCGCGTAGCAACGCAATCGGGTGACGGCCGAGCGTGAGGCCAGTCGAGCGGTAGTCCGCGATCAGATCCTGTCCTTCCGTTGGAGCCGTCAGTGCCGGCGCCTCTTCCTCGCGTGTCGTTGCGCGTAACAGATCCTTGTCGGGCACCGCGGCGACCGCCGCCCACAGTGCCTGTCTGCGGTCCCCGGAGAGCGGCTTGAGCGCGTTCGCTGCCGCCAGCACCTGCAGGTCGTGGCGGTCGAGCTGTGCGCGGTTGGCAAGATCTGCGACGTCGCGAAACGGCCTGACCGCACGTGCCGCCTCAATGCGCCGGGCTGTTTCCTCGCGCATGCCGCGAACGACGGACAAGCCGAGCCGCACGGGCGCCATACTGCCATCGCCTTCCATCGCCGAATCCCATTCGCTGATGGTCACATCGACCGGCAGCACGCCAACGCCGTGGCGCTTCGCGTCCTGCACAAGCTGTGAAGGCGAGTAGAAGCCCATCGGCTGGCTGTTGAGCATCGCGCAAAGGAACGCCGCAGGTTCGTGACGCTTGAGCCAGCAGCTCGCGTAGACGAGAAGGGCGAAGCTTGCCGCATGACTTTCAGGAAAGCCGTACTCGCCGAAGCCCTGGATCTGGGCAAAGATCGACTCGGCGAATTCACGGTCGTAGCCGCGCTGAAGCATGCCTTCGACGATCCGGTCATGGTAGTGCTGCAGGCCGCCCTTGCGCTTCCATGCCGCCATCGCGCGGCGTAGCTGATCGGCTTCGCCGGCGCTGAAACCCGCCGCGAGCATCGCTACCTGCATAACCTGCTCCTGAAAGATCGGCACGCCGAGGGTGCGTTTCAGCGCCTGCTCGACGTCGGGGCTCGGGTAGGAAACGGGCTCGATGCCCTGACGCCGGCGCAGATACGGATGCACCATGCCGCCCTGCACCGGGCCCGGCCGCACGATCGCAACCTCGATCACGAGATCGTAGAACTCGCGTGGTTTAAGACGGGGCAACATGCTCATCTGCGCACGCGACTCGATCTGGAACACGCCGACGGTGTCGGCCGCGCAGATCATGTCGTAAGTCGCTTCGTCCTCGGGCGGGATGTCCTGCATTTCAAACGGCTCGCCGCGCTGCTGCGATACGAGCTCGAGCGCCCGGCGGATCGCCGACAACATGCCAAGTGCGAGCGCGTCGATCTTCAGCAGGCCGAGCGCTTCCAGATCGTCCTTATCCCACTGGATCACAGTGCGATCTGGCATCGACGCGTTTTCCACCGGCACGAGACGGGACAGCTTGCCGCGCGCGATCACGAACCCGCCCGTGTGCTGCGACAGATGACGCGGAAAGCCGAGCAGCTGCGCGGCAAGCGTCGCCCACTGCTGGATCATCGGCGTCTCGGGATCGAGGCCGCTGTCCACGAATCGCCGTATTAAATCCGCGCTCGAATCGAACCAGTGATGTTCCTTCGCGACGCGGTCAACGATGACGGGGTCGATGCCGAGCGCCTTACCTGAATCGCGGATCGCCGAGCGGGGCCGGTAGGTCGTCACCGCGGCCGCGAGCGCCGCGCGTGTGCGGGAGTACTTCCGGTAGATGTACTGGATGACCTCTTCGCGGCGCTGGTGCTCGAAGTCCACGTCGATGTCAGGTGGTTCGCCGCGCTCCTTTGAGATGAACCGCTCGAACAGCATGCTGCTGCGGGCAGGGTCGACTTCCGTCACGCCCAGAACGTAGCAGACCGCGCTATTGGCGGCCGATCCACGCCCCTGACACAGGATGCCCTCGTTGCGCGCGAAGCGCACGATGTCGTACACCGTGAGGAAATACGGCTCGTATTTCAGGTCCGCAATCAGCGCGAGTTCGTGCTCGATCTGCACTTGCACGTTGTGCGGAATGCCGCGTGGATAGCGGCGCTGCGCCCCCAGATAGGTTTCGCCGCGCAGGTAGGCGGTTGGCGTCGTGCCGGGCGGCACCAGTTCGTCCGGGTATTCATAGCGCAGTTCGTCCAGCGCGAACGAGCATCGATTGGCGATGTTCAGCGTCTGCGCGAGCGCCTCCGCTGGATAGACGTTGGCAAGCCGCAAACGCGAGCGCAGATGCTGTTCGGCGTTGGGCGCGAGTTCAAAGCCGCATTCAGTGACCGGGCGGTTAAGCCGGATGGCGGTGAGCGTGTCCTGCAGGGGCTTGCGCGATCGCACGTGGATAAGTACCTGACCAGTCGCAACGACGCTCAGACCATGTCGCTCTGCGACGTCTAGCACGACATTGCGGTGAATGTCATCCAGCGCCCGCGCGTGCAAGGTGAGGCCCATCCAGCAACGATTTTCGCCAAACGTGCGCGCTGCCCATTCCGCCTGCGCGTCGAGGCGCGCTTCCTTCGCCGGGAATTCCGGCGTCAGGATGATCAGGCAGTCGGGCAGGGCGCGCAGGTGCGCATATGGCGGGTCCGGATGGTCGAGATCGTGCGGATAGAGCAGGTACGTGCCCTTGGCCGTGCGCGTGCGTGCGAGCGTAATCAGTTCGGACAGGTTGCCGTATCCGTCACGATTCTGCGCGATCGCCGTGAAGGCAAGGGCAGGGGAGCCGTCCGAATTGGTCAACCGGAAATGCGCACCTACGAGCAGCTTGATGCCCGCCTCTTTCGCCGCGACGTGCGCGCGCACGATGCCAGCGAGCGAGCATTCGTCGGTGACAGCAATCGCCTCATAACCGAGTTGCGCCGCGCGCGCGGCCAGTTCCTCGGCATGTGACGCGCCGTGAAGGAACGTGAAGTTGGAGAAGCACTGCAACTCGGCATAGCCCGGCAGGCCGAACGACGGATACGACATGGCTTATCCGAAGAGACCATGCAGATACCAGCGCGGCTCATCCTCGTCGACCGCACCTATGCGTTCCCGGAAAATCCAGTAGCAGATGTGATCGTCGGCTTCCGCGACGAAGTAGTCGCGTGTGACCGGCTCGCCCTGGAACCACCCCGCCTCAACGCGCTCGCCGGACGACACGGTGCGCAGCGGCGTGCCATAGAAGGGCCGTTCGCCCCGCATCAGGAGCTTCAGCGGCTGTTCCAGCAACCATGTCGGACGCGGCGTATCGCTCGCCGGCGGCACGTACTTTGTTTTGTTGTCCGTCACGGACACCCAGCGCGCGGCGACTTCCGGCCGGTGGTCAGCAACCGGCGCCGGGCGCAGCACATTTTCCGCGCCGAGGCGCGCAACCAGCAGTTCGAGCAGCCGCGCGTGATCGGACGCGGTACCGCCCGGCTCTGGAAAGAGCGAATCCGACGCGGCTTCCGCTTCGTTCACTTCCTGTACAACCAGTTGCAGGGCAATGACCGCGGCCGAGAGTTCCACGCGCGCAAGCCTTTCCTTGAGCAGCCGTAAAAGGTGATCCTCGCGCCACGTCGGCTCCGCGAGCGAGACTTCGATCGCGGTCGGCTCGATTGCATCGCGACCGCGTTCGTGCTCGAGCAGCAGAACGATGCGCGTCACGGCAAGCTGCTTCTGCGAGAGCCAGCCGGTTAGCTGAACCACGAGCCGGCGCGCCGCGAACAGGCAGGCCTCCGCGTGATCGATGCGATCCGGCAGTTCCACGCGCGCCTGAAAGGTCGGCGGCGTCTCAAACCATTCGAACACTTCGGGTGCATCTCCATTGGCGCGGTCGAGCAGATCCAGCAACGCTGTCCCGCAACGCTTCTTCAATCCTGCGCGCGGGAGTCGCATCAGTTGTCCAACCGTTTCGCAGCCGATGCCAGTGAGCCAGTCCATATGGCGACGCGCGGGTGGCGGCAGGCCCACGGGTAATCCGGCCAGCCTGCGGTGGAGAGAATCGTGCGACAGTGCCACACTGCCGCGAGCGCGCGCGAGCAACCATGCCGCCTGTCCCGTTGGTGCAACGCTGACGGTCGCGGTCATGCCGATAGCATCCGCCACTCGACGCGCCATGCGGCGCAACGAGCGGATGCCCCCAAAGAGCCGCAGACTTGCTGACACATCGACGAGCACAGTGCTTTCCTCCGCGATGACCACCTGCGGCGAAAGATTCAATAGGCCTGTGGCGACTGCGCGCACCGTGTTGACCTCGGCCGCGCTGTCACGCTCATGCATGACCGTAGCGGGCGCAAGCGTGAGTACGCCGCTGCGGCGCATGCCCATACAGACGCCTGCTTCATGCGCACGCGCGTCCATGGCGATGACGCGCTCTTTCTCGAGCACGGCAATGCCTTCGGTTGCGTCCGAGGTTTCACGCGACCACTTCGGCCGGAACACTTCGAGGCACAGTGACGGGAGATGGACGCCTAACCACAGTTGCATTGCGTTTTACGTTGAGGATCGGAGAGGGCGTCAACGGGACGAAGAGCGGCTCATCACGTGCGGGGCCGCGGCGTTTAAGGAACTGGATATTCACACCATCCTTCGCTGCACGTATCGCAAGCCGCAACGGCGCCGGCGAGGCGTCGCGCGTCGTCGCAAGCGGTCGCAACATGAAAAAGAGCGACTCGGACGCCTGTGCGGCCAGATGCAGTCGGCGCAGCGATTCGGGCCGCACGTGGTTCTGCCAGAAAAGCAAAGCACCGCATGTGCCTGCGCGCAGAATCTGCTCCGCGGCCCACAGCGCATCGGCCGTGCGGGGCGCCTTGACCGTCATTACATTTGAAGGATCGAGTCCCCACCAGGCGAGAGCCGTCGGCTGAAGGTCATGAGGCGGCTGCAGCATGGCAACAGGCCTGGACGACAACTGCTCGAATGCAGGACGAAGCAGTCGTAATTCGCCGCAGCCCGTCTGCTGCACAAGCAGATCGGTCAGTGCGCCGCGTGGCCAGCCACCGCCAGGCAATTCCCGCGCGAGGTTCTCGTCGCCGCAATCAACGACGCGCGACCGTGCGTGCGCCAGCTGATTGCCGCGCCAGAGATCCGGGTGAATCGTCTCGGGCAGCATAACGGCATTCATGGCTCCCTCCGGTGGCAAAATAGTCGGGTAGCAGCGACGCATTGCTGCGCCGCCGCCCCCTAAGAACCGTACGGGCGAGTTTCCCCGCATACGGCTCAAGCCTCTGTAAGGCCAGTGGTTGAACTAACCCGGCGGCACAACGTACCGACAGGGCCTTCTGTACCTGCGTCATGACAGCGCGCGGTCTAGCTGCGGCCGTGGCCCGTCCGCCGTGCGCGGGAGACCCGGCTTCGGATCGCAGCACGCTGCGCGAAGTAGGGGTGCCACGTACGATCGTATGGGTTGGCGTCCGACTGGATTTTCGGATGCCGTTCGATGGGGACGCTAGCTGCCGTCCGAAGTATCCGGAGCAGGGGGCGTCCGCTTTCGTCCAGTTGTTCGGTAGAGGCGCCGAAGACCCAGCGCCGCAGACCGATCTGGTGGAAATAACGTCGCATAACCCACTCTGGAGGCTTCTTTGGGTGGCGTCGCTTCGCCCATTGCCATATGGCGTACCAGATATGGCTGTCCACCTTGGAGAAGGTTTCCTGCGCAACAATGTGGCGGTGGTAGTTAGCCCAGCCTGTTATCACTGGATTGAGGGCGTCGATCAACGAGTGTTGCGGCGCTGACCATAGCCTTCGAATGACGTCCCGGACCTTTTGCAGGAAGGACTGCACATTCTTCCGCGCCGGTTTGATAAGCAGTTTGTCGCCATATCGCCGGATGTTCTGGCCAAGGAAGTCATAACCTTCTGTGAGATGGGTGATCTTCGTTTTCTCTGGAGCGAGTTCCAGTCCCCGTGATGCGAGAAACGTGGTGACAGCCGGTGTGATGATGTCTTGCAGCACTTCCCGGTTCAAACCAGTGATGACGAAGTCGTCGGCATATCGCACGAGATTGACCTTGTGGGCCGCACGCTGCGATGCATTCTTGAAGGCGGACGATATAGCCTTGTCCAGCCCATTCAACGCGAAGTTGGCGAGCACAGGGCTGATGATGCCGCCTTGTGGTGTGCCTTCGGTTGTTTTCGCGAATGTGCCGTCCTTCAGGTAACCGGCCCTAAGCCATTTCGCCAACACGGCCTTATCCATCGGCACGTGCTGTAGAAGCCACGTATGGTCAATGTTGTCGAAGCAGCCGCGGATGTCCGCTTCAAGGATCCACTGTGCCGAAACCCGTGCGCCCCGATCCTTTGGGTTGCCGTGGTAGCGGGCGTTCAGGAAGCATTGTGCTATCGCGTCGTGTGTGGATCGTTCTTTGCGGAATCCATAGGATTGCGCATCTGAGATCGTTTCGGATACGGGATCGAGGGCGAGCAGGTGTAGGGCCTGCATCGCCCGGTCGCGCATCGTAGGGATACTCAGTGGGCGCAGCTTGCCATTACTCTTCGGGATGTAGACACGTTTAAGCGGCATCGGTTGGTAGCCGCTCCGCTTTAGCGAGTCTATCGCCATGTATTTGGCATCCGGTGTCGACCAGAGTACCTTGTCGACGCCCGGTGTACGTTTGCCCTTGTTTTCCGTAACCCGTTTAACGGCTAAAGCTTTGCCGTAGAACGAGGTGGTCAGCAGCCGTTGCAGGGCCTTGACCCTGTTCCAGCGACCTTCCTGTGTTGCCTTCACGATACGTGCCTGCATTCTTTTGACCGTGGCGTGAGCGGTGTCCCAGTCGATGCTGTGCCACGACGCGCCCCGGTCGGCCAGCGCACACGTTGACTGCCCGTTCATTTGCTTTCTCGCCTTCAAAGATTACGCAAGCTATCTCGTGATGAGAGACCAGTTGGAAGTCTGCCCACTTTCGTGTCGAGCAATGTTCCAGCTCGTATCCAGGCCATTACAGTCTGGCATTCGCTTTCTCCAACCTCCTTTACCCACTTCGCCAACAGCCTCCCTTGCGGTCGGCCTGCCCCGGAGGGCGGCGAGATGGGCTTACCCTGTTCCGCTATCACCACAAGATGGCAGCGGCTCCCTCTTTACGCCGACGACGCAGTGTCTGCGTGCATCCCCAACAGACTGAATGCACCCGGTCGCTTAGCTTTTGCCCTCAGCCTGTCAGCATCTTTGGCTGGACTGTTTTCACGACGCTTGCGAGAGTTCACTTACGTTAGCCACGCCATCCGAGCCCTTCCGCTTCCCGCATCGATGCTTGCAGGTGTCGCTTTCGCCTCGCAGCTCCAGCTAGGCTTAACGCCTCGGTCGTTGTCCTTGAAGCTCCGCACCCCACCGTTACCAGTGACGCACGATCAAGTAGGCTACTGCTGGCAGAACAGCAGGTCCTGTCCGACCAGATGCTATCGGCAGGACAGTTGCGATAGCGACTTTGCAGGTCGCACCTGTATAAAAACACAGTATATCCTGGACGGCAGCGCGGTTTGTTTGCAATTTCGGGGTCACATCACTCGGGGCCATTGCACCGATGCAGTTCCTACACTGCTTTCAGCTAAAGACATCCGATCCGGTTCGACTTTATTTCGCGGCGCTAACTGAGTTCCCAGTAAGGATCCGGGTAAGTAGAGAAAGTGGACTCGACTTAACCGCGTACGACCGCGGTCTCGCGATCTCATAACAAGCGAAAGTCGGCGATACCTCAATGGCTGGCGTGATGGATGCGGCGTACCTCGCGCGCTAGTTCGCGAGCTTCATGTAACATTTCGCGCGTGCAATCACATTGAGTTGGTCTGATTCGAACATGCAAATCCGCCCCCTGTCCCATCTCTGTTTCCTTGCTGCGGCCGTATTGGCGGCTGCGTGCTCAAGCAAGTCGACGCCCAATGAAGAAAACTTCGCTGCGGCCGTCAACCAGAAACTTGCGGCCAACCCCGTTCGCTGCTTGCCACCAACAGATTGGCCCGCGACGGCCGAGCCCGCCGATCACGGCAACCCCTATGCTTTTTACGACGCGGGAGTGGGCTTCGTGCAGGCGGGCATTGCAACGATGAAAGAGGAAGGCCCAGACTACTCCACCAACTTCCGCAAGAAGGCCATTTTCGCGCTTACCGATGAAGGCAAAAAGCAGCTGGTCCTGGACAAGCGCCAGCCTTTCCCGGGCAAGGATTACGGCCGATTCTGCTATGGAAAGGTGAAGCTCATAGAGGTTTTGAAGTGGGACGAACCCACGAAAATCGGCAGCGAAACCGTCACAACCGTCACTTACTCCTACGAGATGGTCGACGTGCCGAAGTGGGCGGACAATAAGCAACTTCAAACGTCGTTCCGCGTACTTGGCACCGACGTAACCGGCAAGGGTCAAGCGAACCAGGGCGTTTCGCTCGTTGACGGTCATTGGCAGCCTGCAGGCTGATTGTCACCCGGTGACGGGGACGTCTGTACGCTGGTCGAAATAGCGCCCGTGGGCCGCATAAGCGTTAGCGCCAATCAATACGACAATGCAACGATGAGGCGAGCGGCTATGCCGTTTGCGATCTCTTTCCCGTTCGCCCCACCTCAAGGATGCGCGCCGGGTAGCAGACGCGTATCCAAGGCAAACCGCTCGTCGTTTCGAAGCCTGAAAGTTCCGGCTGCCGTCGCGGTGTCGATCAGAAGATTCCACGAATGGCCGCTGACAACACTGGGGATCAAGACCAGCGGATGCTCGGACAACAGTGCGTCACCAAACGCCTGCTGATTGGGACTGACGGTGCCGGACTGAAGCCAGTTAGGATTGGGAATGGCCGATTTATGGACCACATAGACAGGTGCCGCATCAATTTCCACTTCCAGCAGTCGATGCGGGACTGTGTCCAGCACATTGAAACCCTTGTGCACGGCCACTTCAAGGATGGTGGTGGCCGGGTCGAGCGACGCGTAAATCACACGTCGCCCCTTTGAGGACCAACGACCTCCGACCTGAAAGGCGCCTTCTGCTGTGTCCCACGTGGGCACGTACTTTTCGCGCTCCAGTCGCCAGGCGGCGAAACCGCTGCTGCCCAAAGCAGCCGGCAGCGGCGTCAAGCGTAAACCCCGTAGTCCATTCTGGTGAGCAACGCCTTGACGAGTTCTGTTCCTTCGGAGCTTTGCAGCAGGTCGATCGGCCGTCGCTGATCCAGCGCCAAGGCTGGTTTCAGGAGCCAGCGTTCGGCCTCCTCCTGGGAACCAAGCACGTCGATCGCGTGCTCCGTTATAGCGGCGAGCCGAAGCAGTCGATCACTGGCGTTGCTGTCGAGCCGCCGGTCCGCGTCCTTCCCCCGCTGAAGCGTTCTCTCACTTACGCCGATGGCCTGCAGAACAGCATCCTTCTGGACCAGTTCATAGGAATCCATCATGGTTCGCGCGAGAAGAACCGGCAGACCGCGGGTGACCATATCGTGCACCAGGAGCGGCTCCATGTCGGCGAACCGTTCGAGCCCTTTCGCGCCCAGGCGGTCGATGTGCGAATCCGACGGTTTCGCACGCTCCACGTCATCATGCCGTGACTCGCCCCGCGAATGAATCAACAGCCCGATTTCATGCAGTAACTTCCCGAAGCGCGCCGCTCCGAGGGAAGAAGGTGCTCCTAGGGGTTTCTCGACTGTAGCTACCATACGGGACTCCTTTCCGTCATCTGTCGTCTAATTATACGACAGGTGTCGCTTGCATTCAATGCGGAGCTCGACACGCCAGCGCGGAGACCGGTAAATGCTGCACCCTGGCGTCGGCCGGCATCTGTCAGTGACGTCGAGGACAGCGCCGCGGCTCGCGGCATGCCTCTGCGCCAAGCCCCTGCGCGTGTCGTCCCATGTGCCGTCGGCAGGCGGAGATCTGCCGAGATGCGTCGATCTCCGTTCCGCGCTGCCTGCGCGTCACGGCCGGACAGAGAGCACGTCGCAGGTATTGGGGTTGGCCGCCTGTGGTCCGCACGAATTTGCGCCCTCCTCTCGAGGGGCGGCAAATGAAGGGTATGAAAGCCACAACTTTCATGCCCTTCGTTCCACGCCCCTCCTAGCCGGCAATGAAGGGGCGGATAGCCCACAGCCGATCGCCCCTTTCGCGTAAAGTAACTGGATAGTTCACTTCTGTTGGTAATCTTAATTATGTCAAATCCGGAATCGATTCACTGGGCGAGATTCCGGTTCGCCCGGACCGACGTGGGTGGTCGTTACCAATGCACTGGACTTGCCGCTGCATGACCGGACACGCGGTCACGCTTCGGTTGGTGAAGTTGCGCGCCGGCGACATTCGCGTGGCGAGCAGTATTTCAAGGCGCTGTTAATAAGTCTATCAAATGATCTACGCAGCGCTCTGCGGCATTGGACTAGCGTATGTGTCGAAGCATCTCGCTGAGACGCAGTTTCAGGCTAGGCGCCTGAGTTGGGTACTCGAAGACTGGTTTCCGACGTTTGTCGGGCAATCGCGGGCCGTCGAACTGGTGGTCGACGCGCTCAAGTCCGGTTACCGGCGCTGAAGAGCGCAGCAAATAGCCGCATCTCCGTCGCTGTCTCATAGCCTGGTCGTATCAGTCGTTAGCTGCCGTATCGCAACGATTCAACAATCAAGGCAAATGCGGGCGACGTTTGCCGACGACTCGCATAGTAAAGATGGTACCCCGGCACCATCGGGCACCAATCGTCAAGGACACTGCCAAGACGACCGTCGGCGATATGAGGTTCCGCGAGATCGTACGGCAGATAAGCAAGTCCGTACCCTTCCACCGCGGCCTCGAGCATTTGAGGTGTCGTGTTACAGATAAATTGGCCATGTACATTCACGTGCAGCGTGTCCCGTCTCTTCCCGAATTCCCATGCATATAACCCGCCACGCGTCGGAAGACGAAGATTGATGCAACTGTGGGCGGCCAGATCGCGTGGATTCGCCGGATGTCCATTCGACGCAAGATAAGCCGGCGAACCCACGACTGCCATTCTGAAATCGGGGCCTATCCGCACGGCAATCATGCCCTGCGCGATGAGGTCGCCGCTTCGCACGCCCGCATCAAATCGCTCGGCAACGATGTCGACCATGCCGTAATTAATGTTGATTTCTACCGAAATATCGGGATAACTGCGTAGCAGCTCTTTGAGCTTCGGCCAGAGAATCGTATCGGCCGCATGATCGTGAGCCGAGATTCGGATCAGGCCCGACGGCTTATCCCGCAATGCGCTCAACGACTCCAGTTCGGCGTCGATCCGCTCGTAGTACGGCCCGACGTTTGTCAACAGTCGCTCACCCGCTTCGGTGGGTGACACGCCGCGCGTCGTCCGGGTCAGCAAGCGAAGCCCCAGCTTTTCCTCGAGGCCACGCATCGAATGGCTCAAGGCGGACTGCGATACGCCGAGTTGAGCGGCAGCGCGGGTGAAACTTCGCTCGCGGGCGACGACGAGAAAGGCTCGCAGGACATTAAGGTCGACGTTCGGCATTATGAATCCGGCTCATATCAGTTAGCGAAGTCTAGCAGCTACCGGTGGGGCCGGGTGAGCAGTAAAGTTCAGTCAACGGCCACGTGGCGCATATGGGTGCCACGGGCGAACCTCTGAACAGGAGCAGTAAATGGAAATCGAAGTCAAGCGTTGCGGCAGCGTTGCCTCGGTCAAGGGACCCGCCGACTGGTTTACGGGTACCGTCCGTATAGACGCGATGTTTCAGCCGAACGAAACGACTCGTGCGTCGGGCGGCAGTGTGACATTCGAGCCGGGTGCGCGTACGGCCTGGCACGAGCATCCACGCGGCCAAACCCTGATTGTGACGGCCGGCAGTGGCTACGTGCAGCGCTGGGGTGGCCCGCTTGAGGCCATCCGGCCAGGCGACGTTGTGTGGGTCCCGGCGGGCGTGAAGCACTGGCACGGCGCATCGGCCGAAACCTTCATGACGCATATCGCCATCCAAGAGGCGCTCGATGGCAAGGCGGTCGATTGGCTCGAACACGTTGCCGACGAACAGTATCCGGGCTCCGTTGCCGCACGCTAAAAGTGAGTCATCGATGCCGCACGTAATTGTGAAGATGTGGCCCGGCAAATCGGAACAGCAAAAGCAACAGCTTTCCGATGGCATCACGAAGATGGTGGCCAGCATCCTCGGCTATGGCAAGGAGTCCGTCTCCGTTGGCATCGAGGTTGTGCAGCCATCGGCCTGGGTCAAGGATGTCTACAACCACGACATCCGCGACAAGTGGGATACGCTGTATCAGAAGCCGGGCTACGATCCATCGCAGCTCTGAGCGCTGGAATCCAGCGGCCGAAAGGGTACCGTTCCAGCCGCGGATCGGCCCGCGTTTCTCATGAAGCGCCCGGCGGCAGATATTGATTGAGACCGTGCGGGGAATTGCCATGACGGAAAATATCAAGGACTATGCGCGGGGGATGAGGAGCCGTGTGAGGCTACTCGCCAATACAGCCTCCGTGGTCGCGTATGTACCGCCGTGGCGACAACATTTGCTCGAGGCCAACCCCGGTCTGTCGGTTGATCTTGAGGAAAGGCCGAGCAGCGGAATTGTCGAGGCGCTGGTTCACGAGCGAGCGGAATCTGTGTCGCCGCTGATGCTGCGGACCTTCTCGCACTTCAAACGCGTCTCGTCGCGCAAGATCGGCTCGTTGTCTTGCTGCACACCTGCATACATCTCAGAGCAGCACTCAATTCGAGCGATTGAACTTCCGATTGGGCGGGTGAGCTACTGGCCATTTTCACGTAGCCATACCTGGCAACCTGAACGTAATGTCCGGCAAAAGCTTGTCCCAGCGGAAGCCGACTTCGTCGCGCACAGATCAATCGATAACCGCAGCACAAGCATCCGTCGGCGCCGCTGCCACATGACCAACGACCGGCACGACCGTCAACCCCGCCGACGCCACACGGCACGGCGCGGCAACCAGGCCGCAACCGCCCAGCGTGATGCAAAGAATGGCTAACGCCGCATAAACAGAAGATTTCATCACAAGCTCCATATCAGTTTCGCTGGCCCAGAGCGGACCGCGTCGCCATAGCAATATCCTTTGCCACGGACGCGAGGGCTCGACTATGTGCGTTGACGAGCGCATCGTAGCCAGGCCCCCGTATGGCCTCGTGTACAACGCTGCGTCCGTCAATCGAATTCCCCTTCGGCGGTCGCACCGACCAGATCACGGCCAATGTCACCGCATCACCATCTATCGGTGAATCAAAGCTCTGCACATCAACGGACACCCCGTAGCCGCTACCAGTCGTACGCTGCGGATAGACAGACACGACCGAACCTGGGATCCGTTGCGTGAGATCCTCGGCGAGTGCACGTCCAACCTGACTCTTCAGCGGATCGGCCCATCGGGCGAACTCGTCGATGGACACTCTGTTCGCGTCGATGGTCGAGACGATTTGCGGGCGATCGACCAGATCGGGAACCGTGACCGGGCCGATCGCGATCGCGATCGCTATCGGCTTGACAGCCGGCGTCGGCTCGCCAACCTGGACTGGACTCAGCGTATAAAAACGTGTGGTGGGCGACGTCGTGCATCCCACTGCGAAGACGCTCAAAACGATTGTCGCGAAGGCGAGCACTCGATACAGGCTCATGGTTTGTCCTCAGTCTTGCCGCGGATCAGCGCTTCGGGGTGCCGTTGGAGATATTCAGCCAGCGAACGGATTGAGGCCGCCGCCTGCGACAGTTCATGCATCGTCCCGGCGGTGCCCTGCTGTAAGGGCGAGTCGCTTTGCAACGCGCGATTCGCCGTCGACAGTGCGTCTCGAGCCGCGGCGAAGGTCGCTTTGGCGTCCGGCGCGATATCGGTATTGATGGTTTTCAGCAGCGTGTCGGCATCGCCGAGCGTTTTGCGCAGGTCCGTGCTGAGCCCCTCGAACGGGATCGCATTGAGCTTGGCGACGAGACTCGTGATGGATTGCTGCAGGCCTTGGAGATTACCCGCCACCGTCGGCAGTTGCGACGGCCTCTTGCTCCAGTCCACCGCCGTCTTGGGGGCGCCTGGAAAGAAGTCGAGCGCGACATACAGTTGTCCGGTAAGAAGACTGCCGGTTCTTAGCTGTGCCCGCAGCCCTTTCGATACCAGGTAGTCCGCGAACCGCTTTCTATCCGCCGGTGTGTTTCCAGCGTTGCGGTCCCAGTGATCGCGCGAAATCAGACGCTCCGGATAAATGTTCACATCGACGGGAATGCTGAACTCCCTGGTCGCCGGATCGAGACGCGCGCGGATCGCGGTGACCTCGCCAATGACGATCCCCCGGAAGTCGACCGGAGCGCCAACCATCAACCCCCGCACCGACTCCTTAAAGTTCAACACGTATTTGTCGATGATGGTGTCGTGCGGCTTCATCGCCTCGACGCGTGCCGCGAAAAGTTCGTACTCGTGCAGCGCGTCGGCTTCCGTGCCCCGGGTCGATTCTGGTGGGTTCTCGAACGCAAGGCCGCCGATGAGCATAGACACCATGGATTCCGTGTCGATCGTGACGCCGGTCGTGTCCAACTTAACGTCCACGCCGCTCGCATGCCAGAAGCGGGTGTCATTCGTCACGTATTTATCGTAAGGCGCATTGATGAAGACATGTATTGTCATTCCGGCGCCGTCGGGGTCGAGGGCGTACGAGACTATCTGCCCGACCTGAAGTCGCCGAAAGAAAATCGGCGAACCGATATCGAGCGAGCCGATATTTTTGCTTGTGAGCACAAACTCGCGCCCAGGCGTGCCAATGGCGAGGACCGGCGGCGACTCCAGACCGACGAAATCGCGTCGAGCCTCGCGCGACGTGCCGATGTCCGTGCCGATGTGGGAACCGGAAATCAAGGTACTGATGCCCGACACCGTGCCGCCGGCGATGCGTGGCCGAACGACCCAGAAACGGGTATCGTCGACAAGCATGCTGGCCGCGCTGCGGGTCATTTCGGCACTGGCAAGCACGGTCTTGTGATCGTCGGAAAGCGCCAGACTTTTGATCACGCCGATATCGACGTCCTTGAACTTGATCTTCGTCTTGCCGGCCTCGATGCCGTCGCCGGTGGCAAAGCTGATGGTGATGGTCGGCCCTGTTCGCATGATCGACTGCACGAGCAGGCCGCCCGCGATCAGGATGGCCACGAGTGGAACGATCCACACAATCTGTACGCGCCGTCTCGACGGCTTCACAGCGACTGCTGTCGGAAAATCGGCCGCGTCTTCCCTGTCTTTCTGTCCCGACAACTTATTCACCTTCCCACTCCACTGCATCCCAGATAAGCCGGGGATCGAACGACAACGCGGCAAGCATGGTCAACACGACCACCGCTCCGAATGCAATCGCGCCAGGACCGGCATCGATCGTAGCAAGCGAACCGAACTGTACGAGCGCAACCAGCATGGTGATGACGTAGATATCCAGCATCGACCAGCGACCGGCAAGTTCTAACGCCCGGTACATACGCGTTCGTATTCGCGGGACGACCGAAGAGCGCAACTGGGTGCTCCACGCGAGATAGGTGAGCAACAGGATTTTGATCATAGGCACCACAACGCTGGCAATGAACACGACGATGGCAAGCACCCACGAACCGGAGGTCCAGAGCGACGCGACGCCGCTCAGGATCGTGTCGGATTTGGTGCCGAACACCGTACTGGTGACCATGACCGGCAACAGAACAGCCGGGATGTAGAGGACCATCGCGGCCGACAGGAATGCCCAGGTACGGGCAAGACTATGAGGCTTGCGAAGATGCAACACTGCGTTGCAGCGTGGGCATATCCCGCCCTGGAAGTGAGCGAACGGCTTCGACACCAGGCCGCAGTCATGGCATCTGAATAGACCGGTGCGAGCCGCGGTCGGCGTTGCCTCATTTTTTCCCGGCACGAGCGACAAGACATTGTCATCCGGCCCGCTGTCGATACGCGTGCATATATCGGCCGGATTGAACGAGACAGCGGCGGCTGCGAGCAGCACCATCACCGCGCCGAATGCCCAGATCCCGAAACCGGGAACGACGGTCGCGAAATGCTCGAGTTTGACGAGCGCGACCAGCATGGCGAGCATCAGCACTTCGACCATTCCCCAGGGCGCAACCTGTCTGAGCACGCGCAGAGCGAGTTCGGGGCGGTACGGCGAACGCCCCAGATGCAACGGCAACAGCAGATAGATCACCGCCGCGATGTTCAACGAAGGCGTCAGGATCGTCGTCACGAAGACCAGACTTGCCAACGGCCACATTCCGTCACGCCACAGCGATGCGACCGTGCCTAACAACGTCGTATCGACGAATGCGCCCTTGACCCAAAGCTCGACGATCGAACAGCAATTGGCGACCGCGAACAGAACTGCCGCAGCCAGGGTGAGCGCCAACGCGCGATCGTACGTCGCCGGCAGGCTCCGATAGAGGACCGCATCGCAACGTCGGCAGCGCGCGGTACCGCGTTCGGATAGCGGCGCCCTCCACTGGAGCAGATCACATCCGTGACACGCGATAAGCCTGGCTTCATCCATCTTTGACATCCCAGTTTCGAACTCGCCCTACTCTGGGCACCTCCTACCAGGCGCCCGACTCACACTGCTAGACGAAGTCTCACATACCGTATAGACGGTTTGTTTTTAGTCAAAAATTCTGGTCCGAATTCGATCCCTGAACTCGACCGAACATCGCCCGCCGGGCGTCATCGGGAGAGAAGCTGCGCTAGAACGGCGGTGAACTCACAGCATGACGTCAGCCTGCGGACCGCGCGGAACGACGTTTTGAAGACAACGTCCGCGACTCCCAGCTCTTTTCGTCGAGGAGCCTCTCGAAGAGTCGCTTGCGAGCCGATTCGCTCAACGTCGACATGCCCAGCATTGCGTGAAATGCGATACCGCTGGCAGCGAAATACCGCAGCAGCGACAAGTCCGGGTCAGCCGCGCCATCTTGCACCGCCTGCATGACTGCTTCGTCAGTCGTCTTGATCTCTTCGAGCAGGGCCGGACTCTCGATCAGCGCGGCGAGACTGGCCCGCGCCACGGAATTCGGCTGCTTGATGGCTTCGCGGTAAATCGCGATCCGGGCGGCGAGGATCGGTTCGGCTTTGGTTGAGCCTTCCTTCTTCAGATAGTCACGAGAAATCTGCTCGAACTGCTGCTGCTGATAATCGAGCAGCGCGCACAGCACCCCGTGCCGCGTACGGAACTGATGCAGGAGCCCCCCCTTGCTGATGCCGCTTTCGCGCGACAGCGAATCGAACGTCAGTCCACCGACACCATCCCGCGTCAGGATAGTAAGCGCGGCTTCAATTGCCTTTCTGCGGGAAATCTCCGAGCGGGTCTGATTGTCCATTGTCGATATCGATGACGTTGCGATGTTTGCGGCGGGGCGTTGCGGCTGGTGGAGCCGACCGGTGGAATTATACTGTCGCGCCTACACAAAAACAATCCGTCTAGACGGTTTACAAAGAGTAACGGCAGTGCTACTGTCCGGTCTCGTCGAATCCGCCCGGAACAGAGGGTTTGCCACGCTTGAACTTTCCTTCGAGGAACGCCAAATGCTTAACAAAAACGTCGTCCCGCTTCTTTTCACCGCGGTCACGGTGTTGACCCTGTCGGCATGCGCCGGTATGCAGCCTCTGCCCTACGCGGGTATTTCGTCGTCGTCGCAGTTGCAGCACAACCGCGATGACGATGCCGGCAAGGTGCCGTACAAATACACTGCCCCCGCGGCTTGGTCGCGATACACCCGGGTTCTCGTGGACCCGGTCGTCGTCTATCAGGGCAGTGACAACCAGTTCGGGGAGATGAAGGCGGAGGACCGCACCGAGCTTGCCGATTACATGGGAAAGAAGTTTTCGGAAAAACTGGCCGCTCGCTTCCAGGCCGCGCAACAGCCGGGCCCTAGTACGCTGCGCATCAAGCTGACCTTGACCGGTGCGGAAAAAACAACGGCGCTGGTTGGCCAGTTCATGCATTTCGACCTGGCAGGCAATCTCTATAACGGCGTGCAGTCGGTCCGCGGCGGCCAGGGAGCCTTCAGCGGCTCGGTTTCCTACGCCGTGGAAATCTATGACAGCGGCAACGGCCAACTGCTGAAGGCATACGTGTCCAAGCAATATCCTAATGCGATGAACCTCGTTGCAGCCTTCGGCTCTTTGAGCGCGGCGAAGACGGGCATCGACAAGGGAGCTGACGCGCTGGTCGCCCAGCTTCACTAAAACGACTCGCGGAACCGCGCCAGCTGAAGTCTTTCCCTCGCGGGCAGCGTCTGCACCGTATGAGTCACCGGAGCCGGCTGTGCAGAGAGGGCGGCCGCTGCGGACTTCACCGAGGTTTGCTCATGCGTGCTCTAGCTGACTTGCTTGTCCCGCTTGCACCCCCGCCTCTGATGGTCTGCATCGTATTTGCGATCGCGTACCTTCTGGTGGGGATTCCAGTCCATTTCCGACGCGGCGCGGTCGCCAGAAACGTGTTCGGCACGCTGGCCGGACTATTGTCCGGCATCGCCTACGTCACGCTCGTCGTGGGCTTCTCTTCTGGTATTCATACAGCCCCACGTTAAACCCCCGGTCATCGATGTGCATCTAGTCAACCCAGGCATTCGACGAAGGAAACAAAGTATGAAACGCTTGCGACCCGCGATTATGCCGTCGGTCATTTGCATGTGCCTTATGTCCGGTTGTGTCTCAACGGACCAGGTGATCAAACCCGAGGACTGAAGTTGACCCAGAAAAACGGACATCTATCCTTTGGACAAGGAGGTGCCGATTATGGGCAAGCATCGTAGCCCGTTTCTACCTGCGCCTGCGTCGTGCCAATCTTGCCCAGCAGTTCGACTTCGCCGGAGCCGAGCGCATACGCGACCGTGATCGATTCCTTGTGTACATCGAGACCGACGTACAACGTGATATTGTGTTCCAAGCTGGAAATCGCCGGGTGCGACCCTGTCCGCACCGTGCGGCTCTGGCAGCAATGCTAACCCGCGTTTGACTCCTCGCGGCAGGCCAGCCTTTGCCTCACGGAGTCATACTGTCTAGCCCAAAAAGTAAGAGCACGTAATGTCGCGCGAATTTGCGCCCGTCTGGCTGACAATATCCGTCATCGCACGCGCGCGGCGCCATCGTTCCGAGATGCGGTCGCCCTGCGTGAACTGGTGGACGCTATTGAGCAGTCCGCCGCGCGGTGGGTCTAATTCCGCGATCGCCGTCTGGTCCTTGCCAGTCTCCGGATAATTGTTATTGGGACACTATTCAAGCTGCGGACGCCGACGAACGAGAGCTCACTTGGGAGCTCAGTACAAGTAGCGGGTGCTCGTCGGATTACTTTGCAGCGCGCTGTGCGCGAACCTGATCAGACGTCACCGTGCCCTCCTTCGAGCCGAAATGGCTCAGCACGAAATTGGCGACCGCCGCGATATCCGAGTCGCCATACGCGCCCGCGAAACCCGGCATCTGCTGCAAGCGGCCATTCACCGTGAGCGAGGTGCCGTTGAGCAGCACCTGCACGAGCGCCGCGCCCGATGGATCGTTGACCGCGTGGCTGCCCGCGAGCGAGGCATAGTCGCTCTGGCGGCCCGCGCCGTTCCACTGGTGACAGCCCACGCAATCGCCTGCGAAGAGACGCTGGCCGCGTTCGAGCGCCGGCGTCGTGGCGCTCGCGCCCGGCAGCACCGCGTTCGATGCGCGCGCCGCCGACGGATCGAGCGTGATCGTCGCGGCCTCGTTCGTCTGCGCGCCCGTCGCGGGCGCGACGCTGCGCAGATAGGCGACGAGCGCCGCGATATCGCCGGGCGTCAGATATTGCAGGCTATGTTCGACGACATCGGCCATCGGCCCCGCCGCCGAACTGCGCCCCGGCGCATGGCCGCGCGAAAGATACTGCGCGACCTGCTGATCGCTCCACGCGCCGATGCCGTAGCTCTGATCCGAGGTCGTGTTGTACGCCTTCCAGCCTTCGATTTCCGCGCCCGAAAGATAATCGCGCGACTTCATCGCAAAACCCGCGTTGCGTGGCGTATGGCACTCGCCGCAATGGCCGAGCGCCGTGGCGAGATACGCGCCGCGATTCCATTCGACGCTCTTCGCCGGATCGGTGACGAAGCGCTGCTCGCGGAAGAACAGCACGTTCCAGGCGGCCATGCCCCAGCGCTGGTTATACGGGAACGACAGGTCGTTCGCTGGCGGCGCCTGATGCACGGCGGGCAGCGTCAGCAAGTACTGCTTGATCGCCAGCACGTCGTCGCGGCTTAGCTGCGTATACGAGGTATAGGGCATCGCCGGATACAGATTTCCGTGCGAACCGATGCCCGCGCGCACGGCGTTCACGAAGGCGTCGTCGCTCCAGTTGCCGATGCCGGTGTCCTTGTCCGGCGTGAGATTGGTGGAGTAGATCGTGCCGAAGGGCAGCTTGAACGGCCGCCCGCCCGCGTAGGGCGTGCCGCCTTGCGCCGTATGGCAGGCGACGCAATCGGCGGCTTTGGCGAGGTATTCGCCGTGCGCCACGATAGCCGCCAGATCGGCGGGCGTGCCCGCGACGGGCGGTTGCGGCTCGCTGCCTGCCGGCGTGAGCCAGGCGCGGCCGCACAGGACGGCGGCGGCCACGGCAGCCGCGAGCGCCGTATAGCCGATGATTCTGCGAATTTTCACGATGTGTGGGTGCTTATTAGTGTTGTCGGTTCGACGCAAGCCAGGCGATCAGTCCACGCAATCAAGCCGGGCGCAGCGAATCACCCAGCGGCAGCGCGCGGATCGTCGCGCCCGTGGCGGCGCCGAGCGCATTCGCCACGGCGGGCGCGGCGGGCGGCACGCCGGGCTCGCCGATGCCGGTCGGCGCTTCCTTCGACGGCACGATGTGCACCTCGACCACCGGCATGCCGCTCATGCGCAGCACCGGGTAGTCGTTGAAATTGCCCTGTCTGACGTGGCCCTTGTCGAACGTGATGGCCGTGCGCAGGAACGTGAGGCCGAAGCCGATCCCGCCTTCCACCTGGGTTGCGATGATGTCCGGATTCACCACCATGCCGCAATCGACCGCGCACACCACGCGATCCACTGTGAACGCGCCATCGGGCTGCACCGTCACTTCCGCCACCTGCGCGACATAGGTGCCGAACGCCAGTTGCAGCGCGATGCCGCGCCCGCGCCGCGTGCCCTGCGGGCCGGGTTTGAGCGGCATGGACCAGCCCGCCTTCTGCGCCACGAGTTCGAGCACGCCGCGATGGCGTGGCATGCTCGCGAGCAGCGCGTGACGGAATGCATAGGGATCCTGACCGGCTGCGCGCGCGGCTTCGTCCATCATAGTTTCGCCGACGAACGCCGAGTGCGTGTGCCCGACCGAGCGCATCCACTGCGTCTGCACGGGCAGCTTCGCCTTGTGCTGCGCGACGCGGAAATTGGGAATCGCGTAAGGGATATCGGCCGCGCCTTCGATCAGCACCGGATCGATAGAATCGGGCTTCGGCAACTGCATGAAACTCTGGCCGACCACATCATGATTCCATGAAACGAGGTTGCCCGTCTTGTCGACGGCCACGCGCACCTTGTGCACCGTGAGCGGGCGGTAATAGCCCGCGCGCATGTCGTCCTCGCGCATCCACACGAGCTTGATGGGCGCGTCAACGCCCTGCGCGTGCGCGGCTTTCACCACGCGCGCCGCTTCGCGCACGAAGTCCGAATGCGGATTCGCCCGGCGGCCGAAACTGCCGCCCGCATAAAGCTGATGAATCGTCACCTGCTCGGGCTTGAGACCGAGTTCCTTCGCCGCCATCGCCTGATCGGCCGTGTGCCACTGCTCGCCATTCCAGATCTCGCAACGGTCGCCTTTGAGGCTGATCAGACAGTTCATCGGCTCCATCGGCGCGTGGGCGAGATAGGGCTGCTCGTAGACAGCCTCGATATATTTTCCGCCCTCAGGTGCGCTCGTGAGCACCTTGCCGCGCTGCTCGGCCACATTGCCCGGCCGATCGGCGAGCGTGCGGAACTGGCTGAAGATATCCGTCGAGCTGAGCGCGAACGCGTGACTGTCGTCCCACGCAATCGCGAGCGCGTCGCGGCCCTGGCGCGCGATCCACGTGTTGTGCGCCAGCACGGCCACGCCGCCCTGCACTTCGTCGTCGCCTGGAATCTGCACGACCGCGACCACGCCGCGAATCGCCTTCGCCTTGCTGGCATCGACGTGACGCACCTTGCCGCCCAGTCGCGGCGGATGCGCAATCACGGCCACCAGCATGCCCGGCACCTTGATGTCCTGCGTGTAGATGGCCAAGCCGTTCACCTTCGCCGGGACATCGACGCGCTTCGACTCGCGCTTGCCGATCAGTTTGAAATCGGCGGGCTGCTTGACGACCACCTTCGCGGGCAGCGGCTCGCGCGCGGCGGCGGCCACGAACTGACCATAGCCCGCCCGGCGGCCCGAAGCCTCGTGGACAATCACGCCGTTTTCCACCTGCAGCCTGGCCGGGTCCACCTTCCATTGCTTGGCGGCGGCGGCAACCAGCATCATGCGTGCGGCGGCGGCGGCTTCGCGCATCTGCTTCCATGCGCCGGCCATCGCCGTGCTGCCGCCCGTGGCCTGCATCGTCCAGCCGAACGAAGCGAACATCGGGTTCGCGTATTTCTTGACGTCGGCGGGCGCGGCTTCGACCGTGATCCGGTCGAGCGGCACATCGAGTTCATCGGCGGCCAGCGTCGCAAGGCCCGTGAAGGTGCCTTGGCCCATCTCCAGATACTCGGCGATGACCGTGACCGAGCCGTCTGCATTCACGCGAATAAACGCATTCGGTTCAAACGTGAACGCTGTGCCTAGTTTCTCGGCGGAGTCGAGCGACGCCGCGACCGCCAGTCCGCCGCGAAAGCCAACCGCAAGCGTGAGCGCCGACATGCCCGCGAGAAACTGGCGGCGCGACAGCGTTGCGCCCGCCGCGGCGCTTTCGTTGAGTTTCGGATCACGCATGTTTGAGCGCCTCCGATGCTTCGTGGATCGCCGCGCGAATCCGCTGATAGGTCGCACAGCGGCAGATGTTGCCGCTCATGGCGTCGTCGATATCGGCATCGGTGGGATTAGGCTTCGTCGTGAGGAGCGCAACCGCCGACATCACCTGCCCCGATTGACAGTAGCCGCACTGTGGTGCTTGCTTCTCGATCCACGCGGCCTGCACAGCCGCGCCGACTTTCTGCTCGTGAATGGCTTCGATCGTCGTGACCTTACGGCCTTCGATTGCGCCGATGGGCGTCATACAGGCGCGCGCGGGCCGGCCGTCCAGATGCACAGTGCAGGCGCCGCATAGCGCCATGCCGCAGCCGAACTTGGTACCAGTGAGCCCAAGCTCGTCGCGCAAGTACCACATCAATGGCATCTCGGCGTTACCGTCGAACATATGCTGCTCACCATTCACACTAATGTTGATCACGCTTTTCACCTTAGATTGAGTGCCGCGCCCTTTACGCCAGCAGTCATGCGACGAGCCTCTGGGGCACTATCAGGAAATGAGCTCTCTCATGCTCGAAACTATGGAAGTTTTCTGACGTCCATTGCTGGGATGAGAAAGCATGGTCGAATTCGGCCTATCGCAGAGTCTATAAGGCAAAAGCAGACTGCGTCTTGCCCAAAACTATCAGTGTGTTGCCCAATTCTAGACAAGTTATCCCACAGACCTGACGCACCAGGTCCACCGATTGATCGCTTAACGAATAGAAACGACAGCAGCACTGATGTCCAATGCACAAGCGTCGGACATGCATATCCGATAACAGGCACAGCGCTACAAACGGCTCTGTCACGTTCGTTGAGCCGTGGGCTAAGATGACGTCATGAAAAAGTCGAAATCGCTGTATCACGGTCGTCGGTTTCCGGCATCGATGATCAGCCACGCCGTTCGCTGGTAGTTTCGCTTTCAGCTTAGCCTTCGCGATATCGAGGAGCTGCTGTTCGAGCGCGGCGTGGTCGTTAGCTACGAATCGATCCGTCGGTGGATAGACAAGTTCGGCGCCGATTTCGCGAATCGTGTGAAGGCCGTTCGTCGCATGCCGGGTAGTACGTGGCACCTCGACGAGAGGTTTGTCACCCTGCGTGGCGAACCGTACCTTCGGTGGCGTGCAGTCGACGAGCACGGCGTCGAACTCGACGTCTTACTGCAAAAGCGGCGCGACAAGGCCGCCGCCAAACGTTTCTTCAGGCGTGTGCTGCGCGCTAACCCGGTGCCACGCAAAATCGTCACCGGTCAGTTACGTAGCTATCCTGCGGCGAAAGCCGACATCCCGGAACTGGTCAACGTGAAGCACGTGTTCGTCAAGGCTGCGGCCCGCGTCAACAATCGTGCAGAGAACAGCCATCAGCCCACGCGTGAACGCGAGCGGCGCATGCGAGGTTTTCGCCATCCAAAGCGCACTCAGGCTTTCCTGTCGAGCTTCGGTCCGATATAGCAGCACTTCGCACTCAAGCGGCACTGCTGCGCGCTTCTCTCTATCGCAAGCACCTCGCCGCACGATTTGACTCATGGCGGCTTTTCACTGGCATCGCCCAAACTCCGTCTGCGGTCTTCTGAGCGATCCCTTCACCTGCCATCGCTTTGCCCAGAAATCGTCAATGTGACAGCGCCCTCAACAGCAATGTCCCTAAACTTTCCTCAAGGGCCTTTACCCGACGTGAAACCGCACCACGTGAGATGTTCAACGCGGCTGCGGCGCGTGTGAAATGCCGATGCTCGACAACGGTGGCAAATGTTTCTAACTGCAGCATATTCAACATCTCGTCCTCTTCCCAAACCGCACCCGTTAAGCAAGAGTGAAGTGTTCGGACGGGTGTCGCCTCGCAATCGATCTAGACCAACTCAGCCAATGCCTCCGGGCTGAAATGCTTCAGTGCCTCTGGATCCCCAGCAAGCACTTTAGTCACCCAACGAGGATCGCCTAACAGCGCACGCCCCACGGCAATCAGATCGAACTCGTCGCGCTCCATTCGCTGTATCAACCCGTCAAGGCTAGTAGGAGCAGATGTTTCACCCTCGAAGGACGTTGCGATATCCCTATCCAAGCCCACCGAGCCGACGCTGATCGTCGCTGCACCTGTAAGTTTTTTGGCCCAGCCGGCGAAATTAAGGCCGTCGGGCCCGTCGATTTCGGGAAACTCCGGCACGCAGAAGCGGCGTTGCGAGCAATCCAGAATATCCACGCCGGCTTCCACCAGTGGGGCAAGCCAAGCTCGCATTCGATCGGGCGTGTCGGCCAAGCGCACCGTGTAATCCTGTTGTTTCCACTGGCTAAGACGAAGGATGATAGGGAAGTCTTCGCCCGCCGCTTGCCGCACGGCTCTTACTACATGCACGGCGAAACGCGAGCGCTCCTCGATCGTACTGCCGCCGTAGTGATCGCTACGTTGGTTCGTGCCCGCCCAGAAGAATTGGTCAATAAGATAGCCATGTGCCCCGTGGATTTCTACCACGTCAAAGCCTAGCTGTTTGGCGTCCGCCGCTGCGCGCGCGTACGCTGCAATGGTGTCGGCGATGTCCTCCTCGCTCATCGCCTTGCCGCGCGGCTTGCCAGGCGCGAGCAGACCGGATGGACTTTCTACTGGCACCGTCGGCTCCCATGTGGTCATCGGGTTTTCCATCGAACCCACATGCCAGATCTGCGGTCCCATCTTGCCGCCAACTGAATGGACTTCGTCGATCACGTGTTTCCAGCCGTTGAGCGCATCAGCACCATGAAAAAACGGCACGTTCGGATCGTTGCGCGAGGCAGGACGGTCGATCACCGTCCCCTCGGAAAGAATTAATCCCACTTCGTTTTCCGCGCGTCGCTTGTAGTAGGTCGCCACGTCTTCGCCAGGTATGCCTTCCGGCGAAAATGAGCGGGTCATGGGAGCCATCACAATGCGGTTTTTCAGGGTGAGGGTCTTGATCTTGAACGGCCTGAACACTGGTGAGAGGGACAGCGAGGTCATGGCAGAAACCTTGGAAAAAATGGTTGCTCGATGGACGTTTCGTGCACTCTTGGGAACACCATTGCCGAGTGCCGCCATATTGAAAGGTGGCGGCATGCGGGCGATTTAAGATGTTTTCATCGAAATGGAGTTAGCTACCAAGATGCTGATGGAAGAAATCAGCGACCTTTTTAGAAGCAGGATCGACATACTGGGGCTTGTCATAGAGATCAATGTGCGTAGCGCCTTCGATCCAGAACAGTTCTTTCGGCCCCTTGGTCCTGTTGATCGTTTCGACGCTGAAGCGTTGTGTGTCGGCCTCAGTGCCTGCGATCATGAGCAGCGGCCGGGGCGCAATGAGCTCGACAAGCGCGTACGAGTCATACTGAGCGATCTTGTCCACACTTCGCGCGACCCACCGATTGGCCGCGCGGGGATGCTGCGCACGGGGGGTGCAATAGTAGTCGTAGGCCTCCCGAAACATGCTCTTCGGCGGAAAGTGCTCTGCCTGCTCAGGGGTCGCCGGAACGATCTGGCTCATTCGTACCGGCTCTCCCTTGGCCTCGTTGGTACGATCCACCGCCGCCTCGTCGAGTTGCTTCTTAATCACGGCTGGACTTTGCTTCCCATCCATCCCGTCGCGCCAAAGAATACCCACGCAAGCTGCTACCACAGTCGCGACAGCTTTGATGCGATGGTCGGTCTGAGCCGCGAACGGCACATATCCCCCCGAAGCACATATGCCGAGCGCGCCAATGCGCTTTGGGTCAACTTCTGGCTGGACGGAGAGGTAGGACACCGCGCTTTTCACATCCTCGGAACGTTGGAACGGATCCTCAAGGCCGTGGGGATTACCTTCGCTATCTCCTTGATAGGCGGCATCGAAGGTAAGAACGACGAAGCCCTGCTTAACAAGACGGTCCGCATAGTTCGCCGGGCTTTGTTCTTTCACCGCGCCCATGGGATGGCCAATGACGATACCCGGAAGGGGGCCCGACGCGTTCTCAGGAACATAAAGGTGGGCCGCGAGGCTTAAGCCACTGCTTGGAAATCTTACGTCTTTTAGCATGATTGCTTTCCTTACCTAGTCATTGGGCTGATGTGCGCTCCGCACTAACCGACAGGAAGCGCCGCTAGTAATTACCGTCCGTTGATTTCGTTAAAGCTTCGAATATCTTCATATCCGTCAACCGCGCCTCGAGCTCTGGAATGATCATCGTCAGCGAATCACTTCCCGCGGCAAAGATCCTCGGAGGATCTCCCATCGCCGCAATCGAAACCAGCGCGGCACCGAGCCCGTCCGGGTCTCCCGCCTGTCTTCCGTGTATCGATTCCATCATTCGTGGCGGATTTTCTTCATTCTTGTAATCACAAGTTGTCACTGGTTACCTCGCTCAAAGCAGCTTCAACCTTGGCTACGCTGCGACCGGTCGCAACTACACCGTCGCCGGTTTTCAACGCAGCCCTAGCCACTCCCGCCCCAATGCCGCTGCCTGCACCGGTTATAAGCCAAACTTTGCTCATGCCAACTCCTGATTGCGCCGGCCTGTCGGCCACTGTTGCGCGATCGGCTCGGTACGGTCGATCGCAGCAGGTGAGTCAGTCAATCAGTTGCTGCTGCGACGGATCGGCGATCCGCAGGCCAAGCTTGCCTTTACCGCGCCGCCGATACTCGCGTACGTAGTGCGCCAAAACAGTCACGAGTCCGCGTGGCGACGTCGGCGCGCGCTAACCTGCGGCGCGATCTAGAATATGGAAATGTCAATCTGAAAGCTTACGAGTCGGTCAGTCATGCCCGAACTCCATCGGCGGGTACATCGACGTGTATAACCGGAACAGACCCATCGGAGTCGTCGATTTAGACGCCACGGGGATATGCGTAGTGATGCAGGATACGAGCGAATCAAACTCTCGCTGTGACCTCCACCAACGCAATGTCTTAGAACTTGCGAGAAGGAGCACGGACACTTCTCACTCGCAAACAGCCTATGCGCGGCGGCCAACATTTCCAACTTGAGATTCACGAAGCATCGATTCGTAATTGGAGAAATGGCGGGGCGCTTACATACGCCTCAGATCTGCGCACCAAGGTTGCGATCGAGCTGGCACGCATAGGGTGTTGGCACGCTAGGAACATTCGCGATAGCAAAATTAGAACGGCAGCGCTCGCTTTCTGGCGCGGCCATTCACGGGTCGAGGCGGCAAAACGGCGCTGCCTGCGCCCATTTTTGCTTAGCCAAGCGGATTGATGTAAGCAGCTTTGACGACCGTGTACAGTTCTCTCGCGTGGCTGCCCTGCTCCCGCCGGCCAAAACTTGAACCCTTCCGGCCGCCGAACGGTACATGGCAGTCGACACCCGCTCGCGTTCACGCGTGGGCTGATGGCTGTTCTCTGCACGATTGTTGACGCGGGCCGCAGCCTTGACGAACACGTGCTTCACGTTGACCAGTTCCGGGATGTCGGCTTTCGCCGCAGGATAGCTACGTAACTGACCGGTGACGATTTTGCGTGGCACCGGGTTAGCGCGCAGCACACGCCTGAAGAAACGTTTGGCGGCGGCCTTGTCGCGCCGCTTTTGCAGTAAGACGTCGAGTTCGACGCCGTGCTCGTCGACTGCACGCCACCGAAGGTACGGTTCGCCACGCAGGGTGACAAACCTCTCGTCGAGGTGCCACGTACTACCCGGCATGCGACGAACGGCCTTCACACGATTCGCGAAATCGGCGCCGAACTTGTCTATCCACCGACGGATCGATTCGTAGCTAACGACCACGCCGCGCTCGAACAGCAGCTCCTCGATATCGCGAAGGCTAAGCTGAAAGCGAAACTACCAGCGAACGGCGTGGCTGATCATCGATGCCGGAAACCGACGACCGTGATACAGCGATTTCGACTTTTTCATGACGTCATCTTAGCCCACGGCTCAACGAACGTGACAGAGCCCTCGACTTCCCAGTCTGCCGCTTTTTCGAGAAAGTTCGAGAGCGGTGAATCGTGAACCCGCTCGCAACACGATGCTATCTCCTGATCGGTATAGAGGTACCCTTTGATGGATACGCGTCCTTCGCACCCGTGCCCACGAACGAGGCAGGAAGTTTGTAACACACGAAATAATGATCAGCAAGCTGCCCCCCGGAAGTCGAGCAGCGCCTTGTAGCAGGCCACTGGGAAGGCGATCTGATCATTGGGCTGGGAGGCTCTGCAATCGGAACGCTCGTAGAGCGCGCGACCCGCTTTGCCAAGCTGTTGCACGTTCCCCGCATGGCTGAAGACGGACAGGTTCGAGAGAAAAATGGACCAGCGCTAGCCGGTCACGGGCTGACGCGGTCAGAGTGGCAATCGCTGCCTTGATGGCGCCGCTGCCGCCACACTTGCGCAGGTCGCTGACATGGGACCATGGGTGCAGAGATGGCTCTGCTTGCCGACTGCGAATCGATACAATCCTCGCCTTCACGCCTTACGCAATCAAGATGTCTTCCCCGGGTGCTTCCCGAGGCGCAACGCAACCTCCACGTCGAGACGTTGAGCCACGGCCTTCAGCCCGAGCTGCCCCATGGTCTTCCATAGCAGTAGCTTCGCTCGCTCTGTGCATTTTCAAAAAAACACCCGAGGGATCTGTGACCCTCGGGGTGCCGTTCGAAGTTCAAGTGGACACTGTCGTCGCTGTTAGCAGCTCGGCACAACAGGGCTTCGATGAACGATCGCCTGCCCGGTATCGCGTGTTCGGCGGTCAGCTCGCGCGCCTAGATGTTGACGAAGACTTCCCGTTGGCCGGTTCGTCTCAGCATCTTAGGTAGCGCCGTGCGCCGAGTTCACGGACTGCTCTCTGGTTTCCCCGATCCCTAAGTACATGCCAATCAGCGACCGCGACCTTTTGAGAACAGACCCCGAGTGTCAACGTACGGAACGATCTGAAGCGGTGAATTGACGCTGCGATTTTCAAGCGGCTTTAATGCCTACCCAAGACGATATGAATTGAGAGGGAGACGGCAGTCTTTTGCGAAATCCGTTCCGCACCGGGTTCGAGATCACCTCGGCGCCTCGCGCAGCGGCTCGAACAAGCTGGTGCGTCGATCAGCATCGACGTAACGACATGCCGCGCGCACATGCATCGGATTGCGATTCGTTCCTCGACGCGGACGATCTGGAATTGACGGCCCAGAAAGACGGATGGGATGGGACTTAGGGTAAACGCTTCGCATAACTAGTAAATTCTGGAGGAGACAAACATTATGAAAGCGCTTCTGAAAAAGGCAAAGAGGCGAGTGCTACTTCGTCGCGCTCGGGGGAGCACGGCGTTTCTCGCAACCATACCGGCCTTATTGATCTTTCTCGACCACCCGTGTGACGCACACGCCGCGGACACGGCTGTGACCACGGTCTCCGCATCGGATACGGCTCCGGTGTCAGCGTCCGCTTCGGACGCGACGACTTCGACTTCGACCTCGGCTGCGGGTGCGGCGACGAGCCAGACGCCGGCCACGACGGGCTCGATGTTCGCCGGCCTAGCCGGCCTGCGGAACAACCTGACACTCGGCGGTTTCGTGCGCACGTGGGCGTCGCTCAATCTGCAGAACCACCCGGAAACGCCGACCAACTCCGCCGGCGATCTGCAAATGCTGCGTAGCTCGCTCGAGCTCGATGCAGGCCTGAAGACCGGCCCGTTCAAGTGGACGGCGATCGGCCGCTTCGACCGCGAAGTCCTGACGTCGTACCAGAAGGAGTTGCAGGAGCTTGCGCGTCAGCACACACCTGGCGGCCCGGGCAGCAGCCTGCTTTCGCAGTACGATCAGAACGAGCTCCGTGAATTCTACGTCGACACGGACATCGGCGACCGTGTGCATCTGCGTTTGGGCAAGCAGCAGATCGTCTGGGGTGAAACGGACTTCTTTCACCCGACCGATCTGATTCAAGGCTACGACTATCGGTGGCGCTCGTTCCTCGAGCCCGAGAGCGACGAGCTGAGAAAGCCGCTAATCATGGCGAACGCGACCATCAGCGTGCCCGAGGCCAACGGCGACCTGCAACTCGTGATTCGGCCGGGCCTCGATCGCAAACGCGACATCGGCAATTCCTACGATCTCTATGGCGGCCGCTGGATGCCGCAGCCATTCAAGGGCGTCGATTTCCTGTCCGGCATCACGTTCTACGATTACGACCATCCGTACGGCAAAGCCAGCTCGGTGACGGGCGGCGCCCGCTGGACCGGCATGGCGGGCCCGCTGAATTACGCGTTCTCGTATTTGCGCACGTTCACGCCGGATCCCGTGCTGAATCCGGCCGCCAATCCGATCGGCAAGGCGCCCTCGGGCGCGCTTGGCGACTGGTTCTTCCCGACGATCAACGTGTTCGACGCGAGCGTCAACGGCGAGATCCCAGGCATCGGCACGATCGCGAACTTCGAAATCGCGTATCAGCCGAACCGCTACTTCAACACCGGCACCAATCTACCGGTCGGTACCCAAGGCACCGGGCCAGTTGTCAGAAAGGACGTCGTCCTGACGACGATTCGTCTCGATCAGAAACTGAGCCTCCAATCGCTGCTCGGAACGAACGCACCGTCACTGCTTTCGTTCCAGATGTTCGACACGTGGATCCAGCACTTCAGGTCGAGCGACAACATCGTCGCGCAGGTCGGCTGGAGCGCGCCGGCGAAGCGGCACGACACGATCCTGACTTCGTTCATCACGCTGAACTACATGAGCAGCCGCCTGAATCCGCAACTCGCGGGTGGCGTCGACGTCAGTACCGGCGATGCGTTCGTGATCCCGAGCGTTGCGTTCCAATACGGCAATCACTGGCGCTTCCTCGTGGAGGCCGACATATTTCTCGCGAAGCATCCGCGCAGCTCGCCCGCTCAGCCCGGCCAGAGCACCTACGCGCTGGCCGGTTTCGCGAACAACGACCAGCTGATGTTCCGAGCAACGTACCAGTTCTAACCTACCCGAACAAAATCGGAGACGAATCATCATGAAGAAATCCATTAAACGGCCGATGACTTCCTGTATCGCCGCACTGATCGCCACGACGTTCGTCGCGACGGGCTCGACGGCGCTCGCGGCCGAGTTGCCGGCGGGCACGGTCATCAGCAAGGCAAACCTCGACCAGATCAAGAACGACACGTTCGAAGGCCACACCATCGAGAGCCTGCTCACTGACCGGATGGCCTGGGAAATTCGCAACTCGAACGTAAAAATTCCGCTGGCGAAAGCGGATGCTTCGGTCGATCCGAATTGGAAGGAAGCAACACAGAAATACTCCAGCAGCGTCCAATACGATCCGAAGACTCGCACCGTCACGGGTTACAAAGCCGGCGTGCCGTTCCCGACCATCAGCGAAAGCGATGCGGACGCCGGCGAGAAGGTCATGTGGGATTACTACTATGGCTCGCCGACCTATCCGCGCGACTTCTACGCGCACGTCGCGTTCGTGACGTTCAACTCCGGCGGCTTCGAGGCGTCACAGGACTGGGTGTTCGACCGCCTGCGCAATCGCGGCCGCCTGGGCAACGCCCCGACGCTCGACAACGACGACTGGATCACGAAGACGATTTTCGTCGCGACATCGCCGCAAGACATCAAGGGCACCGGCACCTTCACGACGCGCTACGACGTGAACGGCAAGCTCGAGGACCAGTTCGTGTACATCAAGTCGGCACGCCGCGTACGCCGCCTGTCAGGTAACGCGTGGATGGATCCGGTCGGCGGCTTCGACTTCCTCGACGATGACATCTACGTATACAACGCACGCCCGTCGCAATACGTAAGCAACAAGCTGATTGGTAAGCGCTGGATTCTCGCCGGCCTCGATACGAAGGTGCAACACGATTCGTCGAAGTCGGGGACGGCAGGCGAGTGGCCGAACATCGATTCGAAGGAAGCGCCGTACTGGAACGTCGTCACGCCCATGACGCCGCGCGAAGTCTACGTAATCGAAGCGACGCCGCCGGCCGAGCACCCGTACGGAAAGAAGGTGGTGTACGTCGACTCGAAGCTGTTCATCGCGTATCGCGGCGAAGTGTACGACAAGAAGGGCGAACCGTGGCGCACCTTCATGCAAAGCGCGGGACAGGTGGTCGGCAAGAAGTCGGGCATCAAGTACATGTCGCCGGCGATCGGTACGTTCGTCGACTACAAGGCGCATCATGCGACCGACTTCTTCGTCGTCGATCCGGTGTTTGATCGCGATCGCAGCGGGAGCGATTACGCGCCCAACGCGTTGGAGTCCTACCAGTAACCCGGGAAACCGGAGTCACCGTTGTTATCCGGAGCAAGTGAATGATGGTTATGCGACGTTTGTATCGTCTCGCGGGCTCAGCCTCTCCGTTCATCATCATCGGAGGGCTGCTTTACGCGGGGCTCTTCATCAAGCCCGAGCCGAAGGGTAATGCCGTCCCACGGCCCCCTTTTGAACGAAGCGATCGCCTGTACGGGACCGCGGTTCAACCCGACGGCAAGATCTGGCTCGTGGGTAATAACGGGAAGATTCTCGATAGCATGGATGCCGCCCGCACTTGGCAATACGCGAACGATCCGGCGCGCGTCGCGCTGCAGGACGTGGCGGCATGGGACGACCGGAGTGCGATCGCCGTCGGCGACGACGGCGTCGCACTGATCACCGACGACGGCGGCAAGTCGTGGAAGCCCGTCGATACCCCGAAATCCAAGATCGCCAACAAGCTGATGCGGGTCAAAACCGAACCCGACGGGCACGCGATCGCCGTCGGCGAGGGCGGAGTCATCGTGAGGTCGACCGATTACGGCCGGCACTGGGTCTCGGTGCGGTCTGAAGAGGACGAGGCCTGGAACGACGTCGGCTTGCGAGACGGACACGGCTGGATCGTGGGGGAACGCGGCCGCATCCTCCTGTCGAACGACGACGGCCGGTCGTGGCGCGAGGTCACGAGCCCGCTCAAGAGCAGCCTGATGTCGGTGTCGTTCAAGAGCGCGAAGGACGGCGTGGCCGTCGGCCTAAACGGCGTGATTCTCGCGTCTCACGACGGCGGCCAGACGTGGGTGCAAAAGCCGTTCGAGCTGCCCGATCAACCCCAAGCCGGCGGCTCGCCGCAGACGTCGGATGGATCGACGACGCTTTACCAGCGCGGCAGAACGGAGCATCTGTTGTGCGTGGTCTGGGACGGCGAACGGTGGATCGCGGCCGGCACGAAAGGCGTCATCGCGGTCGGGGATGCCGATGGCGACCACTGGCGCGGGACGCGCCTGACACCCGACGATCGGCACTGGTATACGGCGATCGTGCCGTATCGCGGCCGGTATCTGCTGTCCGGCAGCCGCTTCGTTTCATTCCCGATGAACGGCCTGAAATCGGCGGCCGTGTCTGAAAAAGCTGGAGAGCACGCATGAAAGACGAAGACTTTTCCAAGCTAGAGAGGTTCGTGGCGTTCTGCCTGCGCCGCCGCGTCGCAGTGACTGTTATCTACGTGGTCCTGACGGCGCTGATGGCGCTCTTTGCGTCTCGGATCGAGATCAAGACCGTCTTCGACGATCTGCTGCCGCGTACGCACGAATACGTGAAGGTGCATGAGCGTTTCAAGGAGCAGTTCGGCGGATCGAACGTCGTCAGCATCATGCTCGAAGCCGATCACGGCACGATTTTCCAGAAGGACGTGCTCGACAAGATCAAGAAGATCACGACGGACCTGGCGCTCGTTCGGGGCGTCAATCCGATGCAGATCATTTCGATCGCGTCGCCGAAGCTCAAAGAGATCCGCGGCTCGACCGACTCGATCGAATCGAAGCCCGTGATGTTCCCGGATGTGCCGCAGACGCAGGCGGCCCTCGACGGGTTGAAGGCATCCGTCCTCAACAATCCGCTCGTCTACGGCACATACGTTTCGCAGGATCTGAAGGCCGCGCTGATCACTGTCGACTTCTACGAGAGCGAGCTTGACTACAAGCAGATCTACGATCAGCTATACAAACTGACGAACTCGGTACAGGGCGGCTCCGTGAAGGTGAGCCTCGTCGGCGAGCCGATCCTGTTCGGCTGGGTCACGCACTACGTGCCGGAGACCCTAAAGATCTTCCTGATGACGATCGCATTCCTCGCCGCGCTGCTGTTCGTCATCATGCGCACTTGGCGCGGCACGATACTGCCGTTGCTGGCCGGCACAACGAGCGCGATCTGGGCACTCGGCTCGGCAAAGCTGTTCGGCTTCAACTTCGATCCGCTCGTGATCGTGATCGCGTTCCTGATCACCGCGCGGTCGATCTCGCATTCCGTTCAACTCGTTTCGAGATTCGGCGACGAGGTCGCGGCCGGCATCGTCTCGAGCCAGGCGGCCGCACACTCCGCGATGTTGCAGCTCTTCAAGCCCGGCATGCTCGGCGTGATAGCGGATGCGGGCTGCATGATCGTCGTCGTGCTCACGCCGATTCCGCTGATGCAGAAGGTGGCGATCGTCGGCACGGTCTGGGTGCTCACGATCGCGATCACCGCGTGCCTGATGACGCCGATCTTGCTATCGTGGGTTCGTAAGCCGCAAGGTCACGCTCATCCATTCGACGTGCTGCCGCTGTTCGATCGCGTGCTCGATCTGTGCGTGTCGGTCGCAACCTCGAAGCTTCGCTACGGGATTATCGGTCTGGCTGCCATCGTCTTCATCGTATCGGGCGTCTATGCGTTCAACCTGCACGTCGGCGATGCGGACGCCGGCTCGCCAATCCTGTGGCAGAAGTCGCGCTATAACGTCGACTCGGCTGCGATCAACGGCAAGTTCCAAGGTACCGATCGCATGTACACGGTATTCGAGGGCGATGGCCAGGACGCGATAAAGGAGCCGTCGGTTCTGCAGAGCATGGAGGCAATGCAGCGCTACATGGGCGCGCAACCGGAGATCGGTGGCAGCCTGTCCATCGCCGACGTGCTGCCAGCCGTGAACCAGATCCTGCACGAGGACAACCCGCGCTATGACCGGCTCGGCAAGACCCGCAATGAGAACGGCGAGCTGATCTACATGTGGGGCCCCGATGCAGGCGAGGCAGGACGCTACATGGATCCACAGGCGCGTAAAGGGTCGGTCACGTTCTACTTCAAGGATCACCGCGGCGATACGATCCGGACCGCGATGCAACGGCTGAAGGAATTCATCGCGGACAACCCGGTACAGCACGGCAAGTATCTGCTGGCCGGCGGGATAATCGGCGTCACCGCAGCAGTGAACGAAGTGATTCTGTCCGGCCAGGTCGAAAGCGTCGCGCTCGCGCTGCTCTGGCTCGTGATCTGCTGCGCGGTCGCGTATCGCACGCCGCGTGCCGGCATCTTCTTCATGATCCCCGTGATGCTGTCGAACACAGTAACGTTCAGCTTCATGGCATGGAAAGGCATCGGCATGACACTCAGCACGCTGCCGGTCGCCGCGCTCGGGATCGGCCTCGGCGTCGACTACACGTTCTACGTGGTCGACGGAATCCGCGAGGAATTGCATCATCACAACGACCTGAAGCGTGCGATCGAGCACGCGATCCGCACGGCGGGCAAGGGCGTGCTGATTACCGCGCTGACGCTGACGGCCGCGGTCGGACTCTGGTCGATGTCGTCCCTGCGCTTCCAGGCCGAGATGAGCCTGCTGATGGGAATCTGGCTGTTCGTGTCGGCGTTCAGTGCGCTGTTCATCATGCCGGCGCTCGTCTACGTGTTCAGGCCTGAATTCGTCGTCGGCAAACCGAAGACCGGGATAGAGACGGAAGGGCGCGGCACCGACGTGGACCACCGGATGCTAGGCCGAGCAAAACTGAAACGCGTGTAAGCGCGTCGGTCGCGGCGAGGCACTGGCCGTGATCAAAGTCCCCTACCCGTCGCTCACCGACGTAAAGACGGTCCCAACAAGCACGCGCCTGCTGCTCGATAACTGCGCCGCAATTAATATCAGGTCGCGGCGTAGCCCATGCGGTTGCGGCCCGGGACGCGTCCGCGTCCGCACCCAATCCGCGCGCGCGTGATTCGCACCGCTGCCCGTGCTTCAAGGCCGTGCCCTACGGTAGCTTGCCAAGCATCATCGGTAAGCCGAAACGGTAAGTTTCAGTGTCGCCACTGACCACTGCCCCCGCCCACCTACTCTTATGGCTTGCGCGTGCTGGACGCTTCTTCAACATTGCAAGCGCGACGAGACCTCCGCTACCGCCAGCGGAATTCGTCGAGGTATGGCGGGCTCACTAAGTTCAGTAGGACTTGGGCAAACCCAGCACTTTTTCGGCTATAAAGCACATGATCATTTGGGGACTCACGGGCGCCAGCCGAGGGATCATGCACTCCCGGAGGTAACGCTCGACATGGTATTCCTTCGCATACCCCATTCCGCCCAACGTAGCGATCGCTGTCTGGCAGGACTGGAAAGCCGCCTCAGCAGCGAGATATTTGGCGCTGTTCGCCTCCGCACCGCAGGGCTTCCCTGCGTCGTACAGGGTCGCGGCCTTCAACACCATCAGGTTGGCCGCCTCCAGTTGCATCCACGCTTGTGCAAGGGGATGTTGAATTGCCTGGTTTTGCCCGATTGGACGACCGAATACAACCCGCTCCTTTGCGTACTGAGTAGCGCGCCGCAACGCTGCTTGCCCGAGACCAATGGCTTCTGCTGCAATCAGAATGCGTTCGGGGTTGAGCCCGTGCAGCAAGTATTTGAAGCCTTGTCCCTCGACGCCGATCAAGTCCGCCTTCGGAACCCGCAATCCGTCGATGAACAACATATTGGAATCGACGGCCTTGCGGCCCATCTTTTCGATTTCCCGAACCTCCACACGACTGCGGTCGAGGTCGGTGTAAAAGAGACTCAACCCGTCAGTCGGTTTCGCGAGCTGATCGAGCGGGGTCGTACGCGCAATGATCAGCATCTTGTTAGCCACCTGTGCGGTCGAAATCCAGATCTTTCTTCCCGTGATGACGTAGTGATCGCCGTCTAGCACTGCTTGAGTCTTCAGGTGGGCTGTATCAAGTCCGGCGTCCGGTTCTGTCACTGCGAAACAGGCTTTGTCCTCTCCTTTAATGAGCGGAGACAGGAATCTTTGTTTCTGCTCGTCGGTTCCGAACACCTGCACCGGGTTAAGACCAAAAATATTGATGTGTACGGCCGAAGCTCCCGATAGGCCCGCCCCCGACGCGCTAATAGTTCGCATCATTAAGGCCGCTTCCGTCATGCCCAGTCCCGCACCGCCGTAGTCGGGGGACATGGCAATGCCGAGCCAACCGTTTTCCGCCAGCGTTCGGTAAAACTCATGAGGGAAGCCCCCGTTGCGATCGCGCTCCAGCCAGTATTCATCGTCGAATTCCTCACAGATCCTTTCGATCGACGACTGAATTGACAACTGATCTTCGTTAAGATCGAAGTTCATAAACTAAAACTCCTTGGATCGTGTCGTGGCCGTTCACGTGCGGCCCGCTTGAAATGTCATTCGTTATCTGGACGGCAACCGGTCTGCGTCAGCGCAGACCACTGACAGGTCGATTGTGCGGAGCGTCAGTCGCGTTGATACTCTCGTCTGCGAAAGTTCGTGGTCGCTGGTGTGCGACATCGATTTGCTGCCCTGAGCATGCGGCGAGGAGCCTTTCTGCGAGCCTCTTGTGCGGTCGGTCCAGCATCTTCCCGTCTAGCGTTGCAACGCCGCTTCCATCATTGAATGCGCTGATGACTCGGTGTGCCCACCGGAGCTCTTCGTCGGACGGCGTGAACACATCATTGATCGGGAAGACCTGAGAAGGATGAATGGCGGCCTTCGCTGCAAATCCGTCTTGCTTGGCTTCCAGCGCCTCGCTTTCGACGACCCGCAAATCCGCAATCTCCGCTGAGATTGCATCGATTGCTGGTACGCCCGCGTTCGCCGCCGCGATCAGGCAGAGCGATCGCGCATGCGCAATCGCCCCTGTCCAGCGCCCGCTCGATTTTCGGCGCGTCGCGCCTATGTCGGCCGAGAGATCCTCGGCCCCCCACATCAGGCCCATGAGTCGAGGCGACGCGTTCTTGTAGGACCCAAATTCAAAGAGTGATGAAGCGGTCTCCGTGACGATGGGGAGAATCCTTGTCGGTGATCCCGTCCGGCTATTTACCGCATCAAAGACGTCCAGGTAGTAGCTAAGACATCGAACGTCCTCACCGCTTATGGACTTCGGCAGGACGATACCATCGGGCCGATGCTGCATGACCGCTGCGAGGTCATTCACTGTCATGCCCGAGGTCAGATCGTTAACCCGAACATACACGGGCTTGTCGATTCGCCCCCGGTGCTGCAAAAGAAATCTGTGCAGGCATGACCTTGCCTCGGCCTTCCTGCTAGTGGCAACAGAATCTTCCAGATCGAAAATCAACGCGTCGGACGCGCTTGCGAGAGATTTTTCGAGTTTTCGTTCGCTGTCGGCCGGCACAAACATGAATGAGCGAATCATTCCGCTTTCCTTCGCATCATCGCAGTGCGAACGCATCGACACACTGCGTCCCCTGTCTGTTTGACCGCCACATGCTCGAACTCGACGAGTCCGGCGTTGGGCCGGGATTTACTTTCGCGCGTATCGAGCACAGTGGTCCGTGCCCGGATTGTGTCGCCGTGAAATACCGGGTTTGGAAACGTCACCTCGCGCATTCCCAGATTGCCAACGGTCGTTCCGATCGTCGTGTCGTTGACCGTCATGCCAATGAGGAGCCCCAGTGTAAAAAGGCTGTTGACCAAGGGCTTACCGAACTCTGTCTTCGCCGCGAAGTCTGAATCGATGTGTAGCGGTTGGACGTTTAGCGTCAGACAACTGAAAAGAACGTTGTCCATTTCAGTCACGGTGCGAGACCACGCATGCTCGAACACCCGGCCGACTTCGAACTCTTCATAAAACAAACCTGCCATCACCCGGTCCCCAGGTTGCTCGGCCTCCTCGAAAAAGCGAGGCAGCACGAGAAAACTCTTGATCCGACGCGTCTCGCGCCCCGAAAGGCCCCAAAACCCATTAATGGTCGGGAACACGCGCGCGAGGCACTCGTCCCTGCTTCGCTTCTCACCGATCGCCTACAAATGGTGCATTTGCATCACGGTTCTTACAAACAGATAGCCTCTTGCTGTTCAGAACAGCGTACCAATGCACTACGGCTGAGTCCAGAATCTCGCAGCGATTTTCCGGCCAAGGTGCTTGTCATCTATCGCAAAAATCCGGCCAACCCCCGCGTCGCCCATGCGCAGCTTTCGCTCCAACCACCCGCGAAAAAGAAGATGCCAGCCGCGCATCGCCCGCGTCATAAGCGAACTCGTCCGACGTCATTATTGCGCCGCAATAATCTGCCGCAACCGGAAGTTGCGCGCGCATCGCAATTTTGCCCAGCCGAAGCGGCAGCCTCTGCCGCTATCGACGTCCGTCAGCGATATCGCGGCAGCGATACGGCGCGAGGCTGGGACAGGGCCGCACGAATGCGACAAGGAGCGTCTGACGCGCAAGCATTCGTGTCAGGACGCGCGCACGTCTAAAGACGAACCCCACCATTTGTCATGCTTCAAGCGATGTCCCCGCCTGAAGCGTCGTCTGGATTGCCCGCCCCGCCTACGACGGCCCGGCTTATAGGGAGAGTCCCCGTTGACAAGGAGCGGTGATGAAGGTCTGCTGTCGAAATGAAATGCAAGTCGGAGCGGAAACGTTTCCATTCGCGACTGCGCTTCATTGACAAGTAATCTCTTCTATATGGACATCCAGGCTGGATGATGGACGACTTCACACGGATCCAAACGTTTATCAAAGTGGTCGAAGCCGGAAGTTTTTCGGCGGCCGCCCGTTGCACCGACTCCTCCATCAGTGCTGTCGCAAGACAAGTCCAGTCGCTTGAAGAAGAGCTTTGCATACGGCTTCTTAACCGCAGCACACGCAGTTTGTCGCTGACCGAGCCCGGGAGAATATTCTTTGAGCGCGTTCGAACCATCTCGAAAGACCTGAGCAACGCGAAATCAGAAGCTACGTCTTTCCAGGAAAGCGTCAAGGGAGTCCTGAGAGTATCCTTGAGAGTCTCAACGGGCACCACGATTATCGTTCCCGCCCTCCCCCGTCTTGTCGATCAGTATCCGGAGTTGGGTTTCGATATCTCGTTGACGGATGAGCGACCCGATCTTATAGCAAACAATATAGACGTCGCTGTCTGGATGGGCCATATACCGGACGCGGAAATTGTCGCGAGGCGCCTGACTCGCAGTGAACGGATCGTCTGTGCCTCGCCCAGCTACTTTGAGCGCCACGGCGTTCCCAAGACACCAGAAGACCTGCGCCACCATAATTGCTTGCTCTACGCAGCGCGCTCTTACGGCAACATATGGGAGTTCACAAAGGACGACACGCGGGAAGATATCGAGGTCAACGGCAATCTTCGATCGGACAATGGTCTGGTGCTGATTTCCGCGGCTATAGCAGGCATCGGTATCCTCGTAGCGCAGGAATGGACGGTTCGGCTTCCAGTATCTCGAGGTGAACTTGCCAGGATGATGGGCGATTATACCGTGCGACCACGAGCAGAGGATTCCGAATTGTACGTCGTATATCCGAACAGCCGCGGTCTTTCACGCAAGGTTCGCATCTTTGTCGACTTTCTTGTCCATCTGTTCAAAGGCGCGGATTCTTTAGTCGAAGCTCCTCGCTTGTTGGCCGACGGTCCGCCAAATTGAGTCAATAGTGATTCCAAATGGTTACTCATCCGCAAACGTATTGATCTGAGAAGCACCTCTGCAACGGATAACAAAGCGAACCTCCTATCAGCCGGCCCACTCCATCGCCCTTGGGGAATGCCTGCAACCCAGAAACGCCATCTCCAGATTTGGGTTCATTCTTCACGTCCCCGGCGCCCACCCCCAGCCTTGCCCTTACTGTAGCGCCTTTCGCCGTGATCAGGCGGTATCTTCCAAGAATTGCTAACCGCGAAAGGTTCCAGCAGTTGGCTCGCCGTTGGCCAACACGGCGCGCGGTCAGAAAACCTTTTCCATCGCAAAATCGCGCAGTTGGCCTTCCATGGCGACGAAAAGGGTTCTTCCCGACGAGCGAGAACACCGACTTTTAGCGAGGCTTCCCATCACTGGATCGCGCTGGCGAGAACGATATTCCCGCCGACACTTCGATTCCTGATAAGAACCTTGCCGCATAGCGCAAAGACCAATCGTCGATCATCTAGTAAGCTTGTCAGTACCGGTTTGGACAATAACTCACCGCTGAAAGTTCAGGTGATTGCATCGTCGGAATGGATGCATTTAATCGACTTGCGGAGGCGAGAGCCTGCTGCCAAAGAGAGCGTTCCGTTGCGTATTGTCCCTTTGCCGTCCAATTAAGGATATCAAAATGATTTGGAGACAACGTCCAGCTGCACCTGCTGGCGACACAGCGACGTCCCTCGCAATGGACCGCTTGCATCTCCCCATGCGCGGTTGGAATCGGTACTTTTGCCGGCCTTTTCGCGTATCTCATTCTTCCTCGGTTCGACTGTCTGCATCCGCGCAGCACTCTTTTCTCTCCTCTGTCGACTCCGTAACGATAGGGAGATCGCGTCAAACCTATAAGTCAATGGAGATCAAGCATGAAAAAGCGTCTTGCTGCGGGAGTATTGCTGGGTATGACAAGCAGTATTGCGTTGGCGCAAAGCAGCGTAACCCTCTACGGACTTATCGACGAGGGTTTTAACTTCAACAGCAATTCGGACGGGAAGCGTCAATACTATCTGTCGAGCGGCGAGTTGCAGGGATCCCGCTTTGGACTGCGTGGAAAAGAAGACCTAGGCGGCGGCATCTCGGCGATCTTCGTCGTGGAAAACGGGTATGACGTCAACACTGGCAAACTTGGACAAGGGGGCCTTATGTTCGGACGACAAGCCTATGTAGGCTTGTCGAGCCCATACGGCACACTGACGGCTGGCCGCCAATATGATTCAGTCGTGGATTACGTCGGCCCCCTGGGCGCAGCTGAGCAATGGGGTGGTTCGTTCCTCGCGCACCCGGGCGATACCGATAACTTCAACAACACCAATCGAACAAACAACGCCATCAAATACACGAGCGACAGCTTTGGTGGCCTCAGGTTCGGTGGTGTGTATGCAGTCGGAGGTGTAGCTGGCAACGTTAGTCGCAATCAGATCTGGTCTCTCGGAGCCGGGTATTCAAACGGGCCATTGCAACTTGGCGTTGGATATCTCAACGTGCGCAATCCGAACACATCGTTCTATGGCGCCGGCGGTACAGTCGCAGCGACCGTTGGAGGTGTACCCGGTTCGAATTTCGGGTCATCGCCTGTTATTTCCGCGTATGCGTCGGCGCACACACAGCAAGTCATTGCCGCAGGGGCGGCATACACACTGGGAGCAGCGACCATTGGAGCCACATATTCAAACGCAAAGTACATGTCACTCGGGGATAAATCATCAGGTCCCGTTCCGGCAAGCGGTATCAGTGGCACCGCCACCTTCAATAATGCCGAACTGAGCTTCAAATACCAAATCACGCCTGCATTGCTGGCTGGCGCATCTTACGTTTACTCCCGGAATAGCGGCGCCAACGGAGCAGATCATGCGACATACAACCAGGGTGGGCTCGGCATTGACTACTTCCTCTCTAAGCGGACGGACGTATACGCTCTGGCGATATATCAAAAGGCGAGCGGCACCGATTCCACAGGAAAGAGCGCTGTCGCGTCGATTAATACCGTCACACCTTCTACGTCCAATCACCAGGCGGTAATTCGAGTCGCGATTCGGCACAAGTTCTGACAACGAGGGGCCGATATCCGGACAGAAGGTTCGCGCGCCTGCGCGACGCGGTCGATTAGCTTCTTCACCCCATAGGCGGCTTTGCATCGAGGACAAAGAACCTTGTCAGCTCATGGGCGGCCCACCCCGACAGCAGGCGCCTAAAATCGAAGCGTGGTTGTTGTCTTAAGCCGCAGAAGCGCAGCGGTCTCTTAACAGCTAACGTCTTCTCCCGAAATAGCTCAGAGAAATCGACTTCTTGGTCCATATGAAAGGACGGAATACCAATGACTAGTGTGTATGTGGTGGGCGTCGGAATGACGAACCTTGGGAAGTTCGTGGACAAGTCGGTCAAAGATCTCGTTCGCGAAGCGGTCAATTTAGCACTGCGGGACGCCCAGTTGGAACTCGCAGACGTGCAGGGCGCGTGGTTTGCCAACGCTCGTCAAGGTCAAATGGAGGGACAAAATTCTATCCGTGGCCAATGCGCCTTGAAGGCTATTGGAGTCCAAACCATTCCCATTATCAATGTGGAGAACGCATGTGCCAGCGGCAGCACGGCTTTCAACCAAGCCATGATGAGCATCTTGGCCGGCCAGCATGACGTCGTGCTCGCTGTGGGTGCAGATAAGCTCTTTTATCCCGACAAAAAGGAAGCAATGTTCAAGGCGTTCAATGGCGGAACGGATGTTCATCTCGTCAATGAAACGTTTGAGCGCCTGGCAAATCTCGGCAAGTCGGCTGTGCCGCCCGGGGTGGAAGACGACATGCGAATCGGCGCACCCGGACGAAGCTTTTTTATGGATATCTACGCCGGCCTGACGCGTCAGCACATGGCAAAATTCGGTACCACTGCTGAGCAGATCGCCGCAATCGCTGCCAAAAATCACCGCCACTCGGTTCATAATCCGCGCGCTCAGTATCGCAAGCCTATGACAACCGAGGAGGTTCTGAACGATGCTCCTGTCGTGTGGCCCCTCACGCGCTCAATGTGCTCACCCATTAGCGACGGCGCCGCCGCCACTGTGCTGGTTAGTGAAAAGGCGCTGAAGCAACTCGGTTCACGCCGCGCGGTCAAGGTGGCGGCTTCCGTAATCGTAAGCAGCTCGGATCGTGATCCGGACGATTATGAACGCCACTCGGGACTGATCGCCGCACGCAAAGCTTATGAGCAAGCCAGTGTAGGCCCGGAAGACATGAGCCTTGCCGAATTACATGATGCAACGGCGTTTGCCGAGGTGTTGCAATCCGAAAACCTGGGGTTTTGCGCCCGTGGCGAAGGTGGACCGCTGGGCGTTTCCGGTCAAACCTCACTGGGTGGCCGAATCCCGATCAATGTATCAGGTGGCCTCATCTCGAAGGGACATCCCATTGGTGGTACCGGGCTGGTGATGATCCACGACGTAGTGACACAACTTCGTGGTGAAGCGGGTTCCGGGCAAGTGGCAGGCGCTCGCTTCGGCATCATCGAAAATGGGGGTGGATTGCTTGGCGTCGAAGATGCCGCCACGGCTGTTCACGTGCTCGGGCCTCTGATCAAGTAGCCAGCTCCGCGACCTGATATCGCTCCATTCGTCTAAGACCTAGTGACCCGTGCCACGAAAATTGGCACGGTCACCCCACATGATATGTTGGCGTAAGCACGATTTTGCGGCCGACCCTCATGGCCCGCGGTACCTGCCATGCGTGGAGTCCGGCCCCAGTACAGCGGCTGCTCTGGCAGTCGCCTCTTCTGATATGACTCCCGGTGTCAATCGGGATTGGTTTTGAACTTGGTGTTCACTTTCGTTCCGAATTTCCTGAGGGCGGCGCAGCAGTAACTCTCGACGGTGGATCACGCTTCTATGAGCATCAGATTGTCAAGGGCTTTCCTTGGATTGGCACTGTGGCCCACGGCCATCACGAGACAGGTTCTCCCTTAAGGCAACCGTTGCTACGGTGCGTGTCATGCTTCATGTCCGGACTCGCTCAAGATCGTTTTTGCGAAGTTTTCATAACGTGTCTCCTTGTGTTTGGTCTGAAGCCGCCCTTGCGCTCGTGAGAAGAACCAGCATCTCACCGCCTTCTATCCGCTGGCGTGTCACCAGCCTTATCCTGCATGCGCGTTACGCCGGAATCAATCCCGGGAACACATGCCCCATCTGAAAGTATTCGGTTGCTTCAGCAACCCAGTGTGATCACGGGCATGTTCACTCCAACCGTGTTTGCTGCGTAACTGCCTAGCCGAACCTTTACCTCCTTCCTGCGAAACCAGATCGACTCAAGCTGACTTAAGGTGCGCGCCTTCGGGAATGACTCCGTCTTTCAGATAGCGCCACAGCGCAATGGCAAGACGTCGCGCGACCGCGACGATGGCGATCCGTCGCGCGCGTCGGTTCGGTCCCGTACCCTGTGTGCGCTGATCAAACCATTTCGCTAATGCGCTGCCAGGCTGGTAGCGAAGCCAGGTCCACGCCATCTCGATCAGCAGCGCGCGCACCCGCCGGTTTCCCTGTTTGCTGATGCCCTGGTCGACCTGGCTTTCGCCACTGTCGTAGGGCTGCGGCACCAGCCCGACGCACGCACCGATTTCGCGGCGGTTGTTGAAGTCGCGCCAGAACAGCTCGAGGGCAAGGCGCGAAGCGCCTACTTCGCCAATCCCCTTCAGGCGCGCCAGCGCATCGCAACGCTGGCGCGCCGGAGCTGGTACGTTTGTCTGTCGCGTCTTCTCCAGCGCGGCAAGTTGCTGTTCGACGAGTGCCAGCCGTTCGCACTCGCGCAGTAACCGCTCACGCATCTCCTGCGGTAACGGCGCACCGTCGTGGCAGCGCACCTCTTCGCGCTCGAGCCGGTCGGCGAAGGCCCGGTGATCGACCGCATCCCAGCAGCCGAGCGTGGCCAGCAGCTTGCGCATCCGGTCGCGGTGCTGCAGGACTTCCTTCTGCAGTTGCCCGCGTTCGCGCATCAGGTGGCGCGATGCCTCGTCCTCCGGTGACGGCGCATGCACCACGTGCATGCGGTCGCGCTCGCCGCGCAGCCACGCGCGCAGGTTTACCACGAGTTTGATGACATCGAGCCGGTCGGTCTTCGCGCGCCGCCTGTGACGTTCGACGGGGATGCTGGCCGGATCGACGACATAGCACTCGACGCCGTGCGCCTGCAGCGCGCGATAGATCCAGAATGCGTCCTGTCCGGCCTCGTAGCTCACGACGATGCGCACGCCGGCCGGCAGCGACCACTTCTCCTTGTGCGTTTCGATCAGGTCCAGCACCGCCTGCAGACGCGCCGCGGCCTGCGGCTGTGCGACCGTGTGCACGGCCGGCTTCTCGCGCCTGCCATCGTGAAGCGCGACTTTCCATTTGGCCGCCGCCAGTTCCAGCGATACTGCCAGCACCGGTACGTCACCACTACCCGTGTATGCCTGATTGGTACGCATGATGTTCTCCTGTGAGCAAACCTTAGCAAGCTGATTTTAGGCGTCAGCTTGTCGAGGGCCTCGCTCATAGGATCTGATATTCGCGGGTTGGATACCGCATTACTGTGGTCCGTCTCATGAGCCTGCCGCTGACTTGCTTCGCAAGTCGACCTGATGCCGTTGCTAAAAGAGGACGCGGGTTGCTCGAATACCGGGCTGCGCCGCCCTCAGGAAACTCTCCTTTCGTTGAACCGGGTACATGCTTCGCAGAAAGTTAGGCTAGCTGACCACAGTGAGGTATTGCCAAGGCCATGCCCAGCCGCCCAATGTCCCAGATAAAAGCGGCCAGTTCTCGTGCGACCGCAACGATGGCAACGTGGGCAATCTTTCCCCTGGCCTGCAGCTTCCGGTATCGCCGGCACAGGCGCAATTGCGCGTCCCACGCCCGATCGATGATCGCTTTTGGAATACCTTCATGCCGGCGTTGAATATCGATGCTCACGCGCGCCGGATGCCGGTAGCTCCACGCGGACTCGACCAGCAGCTTTCTCGCGTAACTGTTTCCTGTCTTTGTGATGCTTCCTTGCCGCCGTTTGCCTCCTGACGAATGTTCTGACGGCGTTACACCAAGCCACGCCATCAACTGCCGCGGGTGTTCGAAGCGCGACAGATCGCCCAGCTCAGACACGAGGCCCACAGCCGACGTGAAGTTGATGCCCCGCATTGCTTGCAGAGCGAGTACGGCAGGATAAAAACGCCAGCCTGCAACCGCTTCACGCAGCGCGGTTTCCAGTCGTTCGCATTGCGCCAGGCGATCCTCGATCGTACGGCGGTGTTCGTTGAATGCCAGTTGTTGCCAGCCGCTGTCGAAGGCGAATGTGCTCAACCAGCGTCGATGGGTTGGTCCCCAGTCCGCGCGGCCAAGGTAATTCACACCATGCTGGAGCAGAAACGATTTCAGCCGGCATCGCGCCTGCTTGAGGTCTTCTCTCGCGGACGACCAGGCACGGGCCAGATCGCGAAATGCTTCATCTTCCACCGTGGGGACGTGCACGGCGGACAGATCACCGGCTCTCAGCGAACGCACCAGCTTGATGGCGTCGCGCCGGTCTGTCTTAACCCGCTCGCCGGGCTTGCGTGGGATGAGGGATGGCGCGCACACCATACAGTCGAAGCCCTTGTCAATCAGCCGTCGGTACAGGCCGTAACCGCAGGGACCTGCTTCGTACACCACGTAGATGTGTCGAGCTTTGGACTGCAGTCGCTTGCATAGGCGATCAACTTCGATCTGTGTCGTGCCGATCTTGCCGAGCAGCTCCACGTCGCTCATACCGACCGCATAGGCAACCATGATCGAATCCTTGTGAACGTCGAGCCCTACGTACAACGTGCTATCGTCTTGCATACTAGCCTCCGTGCCGGAAACAGACCGTTGAGTGGCGGTCCGTCCCCACTCAATGCGGCTCTGGCAGCAATGCTAACCCGCGCTTAGATCCGCACGGCGGCTAGCCTCACCTCACGGGGAGTCATACTGACTGGCTGGAACAATTCGATCAAGAAGTCGATAAAAATCCTTACCTTCCGTGGAAGACCCCGATCAGTTGGACAAACAGCATACAACTCCGAGTCTGCAGCGCGCGGACTGACGACATAACCATCTAACACCCGCGTCAGCTGACCGCCTAATATTTGGCAGCCGGACCATCCGCTCGTGGACCATGGTAATGCCGGCGCCCGCCAACGCGGCGGAGAGTAAGACCAGGCCATCGTCGGACCGCAGGTTCCCGTGGACAGCAACTTTCTGTCGTGCACCATCCCTCGAAAATCCCCATACATTGCCGTACGATCGTGCCGCATAGAGCAGACAGACATGATCCCGTAGGTCGTCAGGTGTCTTCTGAGCGCCTCGTCGCCTAAAGTATTCTGGCGAGCCGCAAACAATGCGGCGGTTCGGACCCCCGGCGGTCGGTCAAATTCCTCCGGGTATGGTCACTTCAAACTCCCCCACCTGACGACCGTCGGCTGAGCCACTAAAGCCGCCGGGAGAGGTGTTGCAGGACGTCTATCTTCGTCTCCTTCGAACAAGAAGGAGTTCAGGGAGTGAACGTCTTGAAGCCGCACCTGCAAAGCACCGTATTCACATTACTCGAGCGCAACAAGAGCCAGCGCCAGATCCAGCGGCTCACGGGCATCGACCGCAAGACGATTCGTCGCTATCAGGCGATGTTCGAGTCGGAGAAGTCCGCTTCGGCAAACTCCCCCATGGTGACCACCGGCTCTGAAACGGCCGTCACGCAAACTCCCCCACCGCCGCGACCACCGGCTACCGACGGTTCCAGCAAGACCACAACGTTCAATTTCGCCCGCTCCGCAAGCGAACCGCATCGCGAGTGGATCGAACAGCAGGTCCGCCTGAGGCGCAACGCGCAGGCGATCTATCAGGATCTGGTCGATCAGTTCGCATTCACCGCGAGCTACGAGAGCGTCAAGCGTTTCGTGCGCGCCTTGCGCCACACTGATCCCGAGCAGTTCGACCGTCTCGCGTTCGCCCCCGGCGAAGAAGCTCAAGTTGATTATGGCGAAGGTGCACTGACCCGCGATCCGAAGACCGGCCGCTACCGACGCCCGCGGTTGTTCGTGATGACCCTGCGGTACTCGCGGCGCAGTTTCCGGCGCGTGGTCTGGAAGTCCAGCAAGCAGGTCTGGGCCCAGCTTCACGAAGAAGCCTTTCGTTACTTTGGGGGAGCGGTCAGCTACGTTGTGCTCGACAACCTCCGGGAGGGCGTCATCACGCCCGACCTGTACGAACCCGGGATCAACCGGCTCTACGAGGCGATGCTTGAGCACTACGGTGTCGTCGCCGATCCGGCACGTGTGCGGGACCCGAATCGAAAGGGGACCGTCGAGAACGCGATTCAACATACGCAGGGCACCGCGCTTGCCGGCCGCCGTTTCGAGTCGCTCGAAGCCCAGAACGAATTCCTGATGCACTGGGAGGCAAACTGGGCGGCCAAACGCATCCATGGCAGCACCCGGCGACAGGTCGAGGCCATGTTCCAGGAGAAGAGGCCGCATCTGCGGCCGTTGCCGACCACCGGCTTTCGCTACTTCACGGAGGTCGTGCGTACCGTCTGGGACGACACCACTGTCAACATCGATCGCAGCAACTATGCGGCACGACCTGCACCGATCGGCAGTCTCGTTTCAGTGCGCATATACGATTCCACCATCGAGATTCGCGATCGCCGTACGCAGGCGTTGTTGCGCACCCATCCTCGCGCCCTGCAGGCCGGTTCGCTTGAATTGCCCGAAGACGAACGCCCGTTCAATCCGTCCCGCCAGAGCGCCTTCCTGCTCGCGAGCGCCGGCGACATCGGGCCACAAACAAAGGCGCTGTGCCAGCACATGTTCGATAACGAAGGTCGCGTCGGCCATCGCGCCATGTGGGGCATCGTGGGTCTGGCGAAGAAGTATCCCGCCCGGCTCGTCGAGCAGGCCTGCGATCACGCGTTGCGTCATCACGTCTACCGCTACAAACAGGTGCGCGCGATCGTCGAACGGCTGTTCGAACAGGCACTCGAGCGTCTCGATCAGGCACCGCAGCTAGAGCTACCTCTTACGCAGGATCACCCGCTGATCCGTCCTGCCGCCGAGTACGGCGAACTCTTTACCCTCGGTGCGCAGCACGGCGCCGAACCTCAACCTCCAACTGGAGAAACACAGGCATGACCATGACGTTACCGGAAATCGAACGGGCTCTCGGACAGCTCCGCCTGTCTGGCGTGCGCGACACACTCGAAACGCGCGTGTTGCAGGCCCAGGGCTCCCAGCAGCCGTTCCTTGAAACCTTCGCACTGATCCTGCAGGACGAACTGGATCGCCGCCAGTCCCGGCTCATCGAACGCCGCTACAAGCTCTCCGGCCTCGAAGAGAAACTCACGCTCGCCGAATTCGACTGGGCCTTCAATCCCAAAGTGCCTCGCCAGGCCTGCTTCCAGCTGCACACGCTGAAGTTCATCGCCGCCGGCGACAACGCGCTGATCATCGGTAAACCAGGCACCGGCAAATCGCATGTTGCGAAGGCCGTCGCCTACCAGGCCGTCCTGCAAGGCCACAAGGTGCAGTATCTTGAGACCGACGACTTCTTTAACCGTTACGCGCTGAGCCCGACTGCCCAGCGCGAAGCCCGGCTGCGAGCCATCCTCGAGAGCGATCTGCTCGTGCTGGATGACCTGTTCCTGTCGCGTACGATACCCGACGCCGCTGGCGCACTGCTGCAAACGCTGATCCATCAACGCTACAAACTGCATCGAAGCGTTGTCGTCACGTCCAACCGCGTTGTGCAGGATTGGGGCGCATACCTGGGCGACAACACGATGAGCACCACGATCCTCGACCGGCTCATGCATCACTGCCACCTGCTTGAATTCGACGGCCGCAGCTACCGCCTCAAGGAAGCCGCTGAAACGCTTGCACGGAAATCGAAAACCAGCTAAATAACCCTTAGTCCTGCTTCACAGGGTGGGGGAATTTGCGCGACCATAAGTGGGGGAGTTTCAACTGACCGTCCGGGTTCGGACTAATAGGCCTGGCGACCAGCTCCGTATCGGGTATGTCGGCCGCCCAGATGGCCACGTCATTATTGTTCGAAACGAGGTCTACCCGCTCGCTCGTCAGTCACCGAAATGTCAAAGCCCAGGTCCGGGTATCGCTGGAGCAGGCGAGGGAGTGCCGGTATGATGATCGTTGTGCCGGTCGCGACGCGCAATGATACCCTCGCCACCCCCTTTGCACTTTCCCGGAATGAAGCCGCCTCCGATTTGGCATTGCTAGCTGCCCGGCGATCGTGCTGACGCGGTCATGAAACGTTCGTCCCGGCTCAGTCAACGCCAGACTGGGAGTAGAACGATTCAGAAGCCTGATACCGAGTTCATCTTCGAGAGCACCTTTATAAACGTCTGGATTCGCGTGAACTCGTCCATTGCGAAACTGTTCTCCGGACACGACTATTGGACAGCCGTCATGCGTTGTTACGCGACGGCGTACCGTGAAGACGCCGGCTCGGCCTGCTAGGAGTGCTTCACCGCTGCAGTCGTTGACTCTTCCCCGCCCCTTGCATGCGACAAGCAGATCGAAACCGCGTACACAGCCCCACCAGCCAATAGCGTCGGCACGGCAAGCAGGCCAAACACGTCTGCAGCCCGCCAGCCTAGTGTGAGGAGCTCACCGCCCAGGAACGCGCCCGCGACAGCGCCGGTTCGACCGACGCCAAGGACCCATGCAACGCCCGTCGCGCGCGCCTCGGTCGGATAGACTCTTGCCGGGTAAGCAGATGTGGAAGTGGCCGCGCTCGTGAGGATCATCCCGCAAAGGAAAATCAGGATACCAAATAGCACCGGCGCGCTACCGACGCTCCGCCCCACGATGAATACCAGCAAGGCCGCCAGCACGTATGCGAACGTTATCGTGCGGTTCGCGTCGAAACGATCCATTAACCAGCCGGTAACGATGGTACCGATAACCCCGCCAAGCGGGAACAGCGACGTCACCAACGCACTGCGCTGCGCGTCGAACCCCGCATCATGAAAAAGCGTCGGCATCCAGTTGACGAGCAGGTAATAGACTATAAGCGTCAAAAAATATGCAGCCCAGAGCAGCAGCGTGCGGGGTAAATAGCGTGGGGACAATACGAGCGCAAGCGCCGCGCCGCGCGCGGGCTCGCCACGCTGGCTGGCAACAAACCTGTAGTTGTCGAATTGCTGTTGCGGCGCAATGCGCTTGAGGATGCGAGCGATCCGCGCATGCGTGTCCTGGCGCACCGCAAGAAATTGGGCTGATTCCGGCAACGCGACAGCGACCAGCAACGCGATCAGGCAAGGGCCGACGCCGCCCGCGATCAACACGCTCTTCCAGCCTGCATGCGGTATGAGCCAGGCCGACGCTGCGCCACCAACGACCATTCCGCATGAGAAACCGCAGATCATGCTGTTGACAACGACACCGCGTATGCGCTCCGGAGCGTATTCCGACGTGAGCGTTATTCCAGTCGGCATCGCGGCACCGAGGCCCAACCCCGTCAGGAAGCGGAACACAAGCAGCACGGTAATGGTATGTGCCTGTGCCGCCGCAAGGCTCCAGACACCAATACATGCAATGGACAGGACGAGCACCGTCTTGCGGCCAACGCGGTCGGCCAACGGACCGGCGGCGAGCGCTCCGATCCCGACGCCGACCAGCGCCGCACTCATGACCGATCCCAGAGCGTCGCGTGCCACACCCCAATCGCGTATCAGCGCCGGCGCGATGTAGCCAATCGCCGCGTTGTCAAATCCGTCGGCCGCGAAGGCGAGAAAACATAGGGCCAGTATCAACCATTGGCAGGGCGAAAATCGCTCACCATCGATAAACGACTGAACATCAAGCGTTCGAACGGGCTGATTCATCTAGTATCTCCTGTTTCACTTTTCGGTGCCGGGATTCATGGCATTTCCGCATGAACCCGGTCCTAAGCGATGTTTAGGTACGGGGAAGAAAGGTCGCGTTACCGGGTCTCAGAGCCATCATGCGTTGCCTCCCGATATTGCCATCGCCCGCGCTTCCCGACGAACGACTTTCCCCACCGGGCTGCGTGGCAGCGATTTGACGATTCTGATGTGCTTCGGCGTCTTCACGGACCCCACGCGCTCCTTGCAGAATGCGATGAGCTCATCCTCGGTGGCGGTCTGGCCGGCACGGAACTCCAGGGCGGCTTCGACGCGCTCGCCCCAGTGGTCGTCCGGTACCCCGAATACCACTACCTCAGACACAGCCGGATGCTGCGCGATCACAGCTTCCACATCAGACGGATAGACGTTAAACCCGCCGCTGATGACCACGTCGCGTATCCGGTCCTTGATGTACAGAAACCCGTCTTCGTCAATCAGGCCCAGGTCGCCCGTACAGAGCCAGCCGTCACGGATCGCCTTCGCCGATTCTTCCGGCATGTCAAGGTACCCGCTCATCAGGAGATCTCCGCGCGCACAGATCTCTCCCGGTTCATTGGGGCCGAGCCGCTTTCCCTCCTTGTCCAGGATCGCGACATCCACCAGAGGTGCGACTCGACCAACCGACGTGAGCCGCCTTTCGTTCGTGATGTCGCCCGCGCGCGCCGCGGACAGAATAAGGGGCGCTTCCGTCTGGCCATAAGCCGTTTCGATCACGGGACCAAACACCTGTAGCGCTTCGCGCAGACGGGCCGGTGATGCAGCTGCTCCGCCCCAGATAAGGTGGGCCAGGCGGGGCAGCTCGCGCGGCCGCGCCTTCTGCTCGTCGATCAGCTTGTAAAGGAGCGTCGGCGGAATCCAGGTGCTCGTCACGCGCTCGCGCTGCATAAGGTCGAGGAGGTGCCTCGGCGCCGCGTTGGATGTCAGCACCACACAGCCGCCCCTGGATAGCGTCGGCAGGATGAACGCCCCGGCGCCATGAGTCATCGGCGCCGCGCAAAGATAGCGATCGTTCGGCGTCAGCTCGAACGTCATCACGACCGCACTGACTAGCGCGTTGATGCACCTGAAAGACTGCAATACCCCCTTGGGCACGCCGGAGGAGCCTCCTGTAAATTTGATGGCGTTGATATCCGTGAGGCTGGCACTCCATTCGGCGCGTTGCCCCCGATACTTGCGTTCGAGCCGGGTCATGGCGCGCGCGTCGCCCAAGTCTGCATCGACGACCGACACACGGCGATCACCAGCGGTGAACTTGTCCAGATAGTCTCGATGAACGACGAGCACGTCCGGTTTGGCACGGCCTATCTGTGCATCGAGTTCGGGCTTGGCGTTACGTCCGTTAAGCGGCACGAGAATCGCTCCGCTGGCGTGGACCGCCATCAACGCTACCAGCATCTCGACACTGTTGGGGCCCAGCAGCGCGACAGTCGGCCGTGTTTTGCCCGCCAGGTCCTGTAGCCCTGCCGCGAAAGCATCACTTCGATCAATCAATTCCTTATAGCTCAGACGACTATCATCGTCGACCGCCGCCACTGAATCCGGGCAGGTGAGCGCCGAGCGGCGCAGGAAGTTTATGGGAAACATCAGTTATCCAAATTGAATGTGTCGTGATCCAAAAGCACTTGCTGGTCTCGGCAGTCGTCCCGGTTTCCAATACTACGCGCTACGAAGAAGCTATGTCCGATCGAAGACGATAGAACCGCGTCGCACTTCGCCAGAACAAATCAGCCCGCTCCTCGGCGCTCGCACCGGCGGCGATCCGCTTGAGGCCGTTTAGTCCAACGCCGAAGCTGTAGCTTCCCTTATCGACAGGGAAGTTGCTACCGTACATGCAACGGTCCGCACCGAAAGCTTCAATACACGTTTCGAACCAGGGACGCCATGCGTCGGCGAGGTCTGCTGACGACGGAGCCCGGTCCCGGTCCTCGAAGCGAAAGCCGGATAACCGCATACCGAGGCCACTGAGCTTGACCATCACGTTCGGGCATTTGGCAAGTTCAAGTAGCGAAGCCTTCCATTGAGCAAGAACTTCCTGCTGCTTACCTGTGAAACGCTCGATGCCCAGCACTCCCCCGCAATGGTTCAGTACGATGGGCGTCTCTGGAAAGGCGCGCGCGAGCGACGTCAGTCGCGGTATCTGGGGGAAAAGCAACCAGGCATCGAAGCTCAAGCCAAGTGCACCCAGATGCGCAAAACCTGCGCGAAACGACGCGCAATCCATCATGTCTTCGGTGGTCGCGTAGGCTGCAGCATTGAACAGCGCGGAGTCGCCGTCCCAGGCGAGAGACTGGCGAATGCCGCGGAATCTGCCGCCTTCCGACACTGGCCCGCCAGCCGCTGCGATGTGGCGTTCCAGCACGGGACGGACGTCGTCGCCGAGAAGCAGATCCGCGAAACCCACTATGGCCGCGCACATTCGCACATCGCCATAAAGACCGCTAGCGCTCTTCGCTGCCACTCCGTTGGCAAATTCCGTCTCGCCGACCGGGCGCATCGCCGGGGGCGCGTCGACCCGATACATCGTCCGCGCCTGCACGTATACGGTAGCGCGCACGTCATGACCGCATCGCAGGTCGGCAAGCATGTCATCGAATAGATATTTGAGACCCGGACGTTGATAAAGGTGGTGGTGCGAGTCGACGACCGGGAGCGCAGGATCGAGTGGCTCTTCGGTGCGCGCGGCGAGCCACTGTGGCCTGATCGGGTTGTGCTGAAAGGCACCATGAGTCATTGGGTCCCCCTTGTCGTCGCGCTTACCTGGCTGCGGTCACGCCGCCATCCACGACGAGTTGCGTCGCGGTGATGTACTTCGCCTCGTCGCTTGCGAGAAACACTATGGCATTCGCAATGTCCCACGCGTCGCCCATATGACCGATAGGAATCATAGCGTTGCGGTTGGCATTCAATTCGTCGGCGGATACGCCCAATTGTTTGGTGATCCGTGTTTTGACGGTTGGTGTGTCCATCATGCCGACCACGACTGTGTTGACTCGTATGCCCTTCTTCACGTAGGCAATGGCTGTCGATCGGCTGAACGCCATAAGTCCAGCCTTTGAAGCCGCATAGGCAACGTGCACGCGTCCGCCGACCTGATGGCTCATGTGCGCGATGCTCGAGACGTTGACGATTGCGCCACCTTTACCTTCAGCCTCAAACTGCCGCACCATGACGGGAAGCACGTGCTTGCAGCCCAGAAATGCCGTCTTGAGGTTCAGGTCCATCTGCGCATCCCATGCGTCGACGCCGAGCGACACGGGATCCCCCGGGACACTCCCTCCGACGACGTTGACCAGGATATCAATCCGCCCAAACTGTTCCACGCACGCGACGATCGCCGCCTTGACGTCATCATTCGACGTCAAGTCGCATCTTTGCCACGCCCAGTTCTTGTGACCTTCCCGCTCCATGATCGCCGCCGTGTCAGCCAACGCTTGCTCATTGATGTCCACGCCGAACACTTTGGCGCCCTGCCGAGCCATCAGCACCGCCGTGGCCCTGCCGTTGCCCCAGCCTTCCCCCAATGAACCCGCGCCTGCGACGAAAGCCACCTTTCCAGTCAGATCCAGCATGTCTCGTATCCTCTTTTTGAGTCTATAAGCGATCAGGGCGGCGATTCCTAAGAGCGCCTCGCCGCTGTGCACGAACTCCTGCGCCAGTGCGACCGCGGCTCAGGCAATGAGCCCGATTTCGCGGGCCTTGATTTGCAAGGCGACGTAATGTGAGTAAATGCGTGCCTGCGATAACCCGCTGCCGAGAAACCATAGCCCCTTTTGCGCTGTGGGCCTGTACATGTTGTTGAGTTCGCCGTCCTTCGCGATTCCCCAAATGGGGCCGATTCTCTCGGCCACCGCGGCACCCAGCAGTTCCCTTACCACGCTCTGCTGGCTCTGATAGCCCGTGGCGGTTACCAACAGGTCCGCCTTCTCCACGCGCCCGTCCTTCATCAGCGCACCATCCTCGACAAAGCGTTCGATGTCCTCGAAGTGAAGCAGGCCGACCTGACCATTGACAATCAATTCCGAGCAGCCGCAGTTCAGATAGTAGCCACCGTGCGTACGCCGAACCTTCATCATGTACCCGGTTCCGTCCTCGCAAAAATCCAGCTTGAAGCCCCGAGCGCGCAGCCCGTCCAGCAACGGCTTGTCCAATTCCTGCTGCCGCTTCGTCACGGCTTGCGCGTTTCGCACTGCGATCGGGTACGTAGCGGACAACGCAAGCAGGTCGCAATCCTCGATAGGCAAGCCGTCATCGTAGTACGTGGTATAGGTCACGCATGCCGCATCAAGGCTCGTCACTGCGATCGCACCACGCTGGATCAGCTTGACGTTCGCGCCGTGGCCGTGCAGGTCCTGCGCGATGTCGTGGCCGCTCGTGCCTGCGCCCAGCACCAGCGCATTCCTTCCGCGCCAAGCGGCCCCGTCCTTGTAGTCATGTGTGTGCAGAACCTCACCCTTGAAGTCCTCGAGCCCTGCCAACTTGGGCCGCTTGGGCGCACCAACGATGCCGTTGGCAAACACGATATGCCTGGGCCGAAGCACACGCTCGGACCCGTCGGCACGACGCACCTTCGCACGCCAATGGCCAGCTGCCTCATCGTATTCCCCGCCCACAAACGTCGTGCTTGTCCAAACATTGCATTCCATCGCCCATGCGTAGTTCTCGATCCAATTGGCCAGCATGTCCTTCGCAAGGTACTTCGGCCAGGTTGGAGGAAACGGCATGTATGCCATGTGGTTTAGCGCTACCTGATTGTGCAGCGCTAACGAGTGATACCGTTGGCGCCACACGTCTCCTACTCGAGGCAGCTTCTCCACGCATAGCACGTCCACACCAATCATCCGGAGCCGCGCCGCTGTGGACAGGCCGGTCTGGCCGGCGCCAATGATCAGTACGGCCGGCTCGCGATCTTCGAAAGCTTGCTCTTTTGCACGACGCTCCGCCCAATTCTGGCTGCCGAACTGGCGCGAGTATTCCGCACCCGATGGACGCCGCTCGCCCACCGCCGGCTCATGGCCCTTGAGTTCCTGCAGCGACGTCATGAAAATCCACGCCCTCTCAGGGTCGCATTCCAACAACCGCACGACGCCGCTACCACGGCCGTCGGCTGTCTCGAAAGTAAAAATAGCCTCAGTCACCGGAATCCCGATACGCTTGACGCGGCGGGGCGGCGTACGTTTTTCGGCGATCTCGAACCGATGCGCCTGGATTTGGTGCTGTCTGCTTATCAGCTCATTAACGATGCTCTCGCGCCCCTGATGCGGCGTGATGTTCCAGGTGAACGACAGCAAATCGCGCCAGTGGGATTCGTCGGCAAAAAGCTGACCCAATGCATCCCGGTTCAGCGACTTCAGCGCCTGCTCGAAACGGGACAGCCACCTTTGAACCAGGTCTGCCTCACTATCCACACTTTCGGCAATGCTAGAGATAGCTTCTTCCATAACGTCCGTTCCTTGTTTGTGCTTGGCAAAGCAACCTTTCCAGGTTTGCCCCTGTGAACAAATTGTAGTAGCGGTGCTAGCCGCCCGCCATCTGCGGACGCGGTTAGGACTCTTGCTCAGGCCGCAAAAATCATTGGCCCGCGCACATCTATCGCGGCACGACGCGACAATGCCTACTCCGATTTTCTGTCTGGCGCAAATGAGCTTCGCTTAAGAAACGCTGGATGCCCCTTCAGTCCCACGCCTATTCTTTTTTATAAGCATGCGTAGTCCGGGGTCCCCGCCATTTTCACGTCCTGCGGCATGGATTGATCGCGATACCTTCAAAGCGGGAGGCGACCTGTGTTGCTACGGACATATTCGTTCTATCAATAGTCAGCTCGCCGGTGCAACCGACGCAAGGAGACGATGTGCATTACGAACTTGATCAACTCGACAGCACCTTCGATGACCCGCGCGTGCCGGAACATCTGCGGCTGACGGCCACAACGTCATTCGAAGCCGCCTCCCAACTTTGGCGCGCCGTTATTGGTGACGAGCACCTTTCACCGAGAATGAAGGAACTCGTGCTGCTTGCGCTGCATGCATCAGCGACGGCTCTGAACGAGAAGGCTATTAGGCGGCACGTCGGACGGGCTAGGGCGGCAGGCGCATCCGAGCGGGACGTGTTGGACGTCCTGCTGTCTATCGTCGGTTTGAGTAATCATGCGCTGTACTTCGCCGTGCCGATCCTCATCGAGGAACTGCGAGCGACGCGCGGGCAGGATGCCGCCGATCTGCCAGCTGCGCGCTCTGATATCGAAGAAATACGACAGGACTTCGTGAAGACGCGCGGATTCTGGAACGAACAGCGCGATGCTATCGCGCGGCTGCTTCCGGATTACTTCAAGGCGCTGTCGGGACTATCGACCGAGCCGTGGAAGCATGGTTCGCTGACGCCCAAAGAGCGAGAATTGATCTACGTTGCCATCGACTCTTCCGTGACTCATATGTATGGCGCGGGCCTTGCCCTTCATATACGTCATGCGCTGCAGCACGGCGCCACGCGGGAAGAGCTCCTCGCGATCTTTCAATTGGTCGCGCTAACGGGCCTCGAAACCTTCATCCTCGGTACGGAAGCCTTGTTCTACAAAAGTTGACGAACCGCGCGGCCACCTACGACCAGTCGCTGCGTCGTACGGTGTCCAGCTGCCGCCGCCGTGGCGTCTGCGCCAGAATCTGCCTATAAAAGACACTGGCGCAACGCCGAGCGCATCGCGCCGGAAACCGCGCATTTTTGGCGCACCGCGATGGTCATTCCACCCATGCTACGACGTCGTCGATCGGCGCCCTCGACGTGCGGAAACCGTTGGCCGCGTGCTCCGTGTCTTCGAATCCGAAGGAGATGCCGCAGATGATGCGATTCTCGGCGCCAATGTCGAGGTGCTTGCGCAGGATATCAGGCCATGAGGCCAGTGCAGCTTGTGCGATTGCACTGACGCCTACCGCGGTGGCTGCCAACAGGAAGTTGGACACCCAGGCGCCGCAATCCATGACGCCGTGAGTGCCGAGGGAGTCGTCACTGCACACGATCGCCAGATGCGGAGCACCAAATAACCTGAAATTCTCTCTCCCCTGTCTCGCCGCGGCTTCGCGATCGCCTTTCTGCACGCCGGTGGCATGATAAAGGGCCCAGCCGCTTTCGCGCCTGCGCGTCTGATGAACGCCGCGATATTCGCGCGGCCAATCGAGTTCGGGTGATGGGGCGAGGTTCGCTGAGGCGCGGGCAATCAGATCGCTTCGAAGGCTTTCGAGCGGTTCGCCGCTCATCACGTGCACCTGCCAAGGTTGGGCATTACACCAGGATGCAGTGCGCTGCGCCGTCTCCAGAATTCGCCGGATGACGTCTCGCGACACTGGCCGCGGCAGAAAGGCTCGGCAGCTGTGGCGCCGCCGCAGCAATTCGTCCAGGCAAGTGAAATCTGCGGTGACTGTATCGGTACAAAGAGAAGCCATCTTTTGTCCCTCGCTTTCCATTGCCGCTGCGGCGGCGTTGATGAGCAAATATGAACGATGAATGTAGGGTCGGCAGCAGGCAAATGCGTGGACTCACGTGTCGGACAGGCGGCGGCTCGCCGTTTGCGCGGCGGGAACGCTGATCGGCTCAGCGCCGCCCTGAGCTAACGGTTCCGACTGATGGGCCTGGCCCGTCTGCGCGGCAGCGCTCACTCGTCTTTGAATCACCGCACGCCGAAGGCCGAAGCAGAGCTGAGCCAGCAGCAACAAGGCGCAAAGCGTGATCAGCACGGCGCTGATCGGATGTTCGACAAAGATCATCATGTCACCGCGTGACAGCAGCAGTGCCCGGCGAAAGTTCTCTTCGAATGGTCGCCCGAGCACGAAGCCGAGCAGGATCGGCGCGACGGGAAAGTCAAGTGCGAGAAGGACCGCGCCGACTACGCCGAAGAAGAGCGCCTCGCCAACCTCGAAAAGCGAGTTATTCGTGGAGTACACCCCTATGGCAATAAAGCCCATCGCCAACGGCAAAAGGTAGCGGTAAGGCACCTTCAGCATTCTGACCCAGATGCCGATCATCGGTAGGTTCATGATCATCAGCAACACATTGCCAATCCAGAAGCTTGCGATCAAGCCCCAGAAGATGTCCGGGTGTTCCCTGATCATTTGGGGGCCCGGCTGAACGCCTTGAATCAGTAGCGCGCCAAGAATGAGCGCCATCACCGCGTCGCCCGGAATGCCGAGACTCATCGTCGGGATGAAATCGACCTGCGTCTTGGAATGGGATGCGGCTTCCGGAGCTGCAACGCCCTCAAGTGCGCCATGACCGAAGCGACCGGGCTTGCGAGATACCTTGCGCTCGAATGCATATGCTACGAACGACGCTACCGTCGGACCGGTCCCCGGCATTGCGCCGAAGACCGTACCTACCAACGTTCCGCGGATCGTTGGCCAGAATGCCTGCTTGATGTCCGTCCTGCTCGGCAGCATATCCCTGAAGCCGACGTCCATCTTCTTGTTGCTGGACGTGACCGCGTGCATGCGGTTGATACTGACGAGGAAATCAGCCACACCGAAAAGGCCAAGCGCTAGCGCAACGAGTTCGATCTTGTCGGAGAGCTCCAGAAATCCAAACGTGAACCGTTGCACGCCGCTGGTAACATCCGTGCCGACGATGCCGAGGAGCAATCCCACGGTGGTCATGGCAACGCCCTTGAGCGGTGAGCCGCGAGCCATCGTCGAGCCTGCCAGCAGGCCGAGCAGCATGATCGAGAAGATTTCCGCAGGTCCGAATTTGAAGGCGATTCGTACTAGCAGCGGCGAAGCGATGATCATCACGACGATGCCGAACGATGCGGCGAAGAACGATGCAAACATCGCGACGCCCAGCGCGGTTCCGCCTCTTCCAGCCCTGGCCATCGGGTACCCGTCGAGGCAGGTTACCGCATGCGGCGGGTGCGATGGCAGGTTCAGCAGGATCGCGCCTATCGCGCCGCCATACATCGATCCGTAGAAGATCCCGGCCAGCATCAGGACGGCGGGTACCGGATGCATGGAATAGGTGATCGGCAGGAGCATCGAGATGGCCGTCAGTGCGCCGAGCCCCGGTAAAACACCTATCAAGTTGCCTATCAGAACACCGACGAACGACCACCAAAGGTTGTGAGGTTGCAGCGCAATCTCGAAGCCGTACCAGAGGTTTGTGAGCGAATCGGTCAGCATGGCTCAGGCACCTCCCCACGTAAACAGCGGAAAGGACATTCGCAGCACGCCCCATATCACGACCACCGCAAATACCAGCATGATCGCCATGAGCAGCACGCCGTCCTTCGGCTTGTTGTCGCGGTCACCCATCGCCGCGATAAAAACGACCGCGGCGCAGGCGGGCAACAAGCCCCCATAACGGCCCAGAATGACGAATGCGATCAACGCACCAACGATGCACGCCCAGCCTCGCCACTCTGGCGGCAACGTCTTCGAATTAACCACAGCTGCAGGCGCATGCTCGAGCCAAGCCGCAACGGCTATGGCCGTGCCGGCAAGCATCAATAAGGCCCCCAACGCGATCGGGAAAAAGCCCGGCCCCATTTGCCGCAGCGTTCCGACACTGTATGTCGCGCCCATGACAGCTGCGCTCGCACCAATCAGTATCATCAAGCCGCCACCAAGATAGTCCTTCGGTAGCGAAACCAATGGATTCGGCATTCGTCCTTCCTCCAATTGCCAGACAGCTTCCGAACCCGTGATCGCCGATCACCCTCGAACATAAAGGCAGCTCGCGAACAGGACTCAGTCGTGCCTTGTCTCCGATATTTACTATGTGAACTCTGGTAGCCGGATGATCGTGCAAGAGTAGTGTATGACTCACTCGGCGCCCGATCTATGCGCCCGGCCGGCAAGCAGTTTTGCGCGCGGCGGCAAGACATTCGGAGAGCCTGCCGTACCCGCTCATCTTTGCGAGCGCGAGCAAGCAGCTTCGCACACTCGTGCGTTGACTTTGCTGATGGCGCACTCCTAAGCTCGTCCGAGCCACTGGAGAAATCATGACCAACAAAACTGCTGTTGTCACAGGCGGCGCGTCCGGGATCGGGCGGCGCACTGTCGAACGCCTGATTGCCGAAGACTGGACCGTATGGTCCCTGGACGTTTGTGGACATGCACTGGACCAGTATGCGCCATTGCAGACTTCGGGAAACCGACTGCGTCACCTCCAATGCGACGTGGCCGACGTCGAGAGCATCCGGTCCGCATTCGAGACCATCCGCCGCCAAACGGCGAAACTCGACGCCCTGATCTGTTCCGCTGGCGTGATCCGCGTCGGAGCGCTCGAAGAGCACACGCCAGAAGATGTGGATCTGCTGCTCGGCGTGAACGTCAAGGGTCCATGGTTGACAGTGCGCGAAGCGCTTCCGCTTTTGCGCGAGCGGTCAAGTGTTGTCCATCCAGCGCGCGTGGTGATGGTCGGCTCCTGTGCCGGCATCCGGCCCAAGCCTGGTTCGGGCTTCTACGCGGCGACGAAGGCAGCACTCCATTTGCTCACCCGCGTGCTTGCCGTCGAGTTGGGACCCTCCGGCGTTGTCGTCAACGCCGTCGCGCCCGGAACCGTGGCAACGCCGATGCTGGAGGGCGCAGCCAAAACCGATGTCACTTCGTTGTACAAGCCGACCGGTGAATCGCCGCTAGGCCGCATCGCCGAACCGGACGACATCGCCGATGTCATCCTGTTCTTCCTTAGCGATGCGGCTCGGTACGTTAACGGGACGGTGCTCCCTGTCGACGGCGGGACGCGCGCCGCCTTCTATACCGGCAATGCCACCAAGCGGCGGGTGGCAGCTAGATCCCTCGATGAGACTCCACAATGACAGGACCCGTCATGAAAGCGATACTTGCAACGCCCGCCGGTGCACAGCCCGGCGACACCCCGGTGCCGTGCCCTGAGCCCGACCAGATCCTCGTGCGTGTCGGCGCGGCAAGTCTGAACCGCGCCGATCTTTCAGGCGTAGCAGCGAAAGATGGCAAGGTGATTGGCATGGAGTGGGCCGGCGAAATCGCCGGGGTAGGATCTGCCGTGACCGAATGGAGACCTGGCGACCGCGTGATGTGCACAGGGACCGGCGCATACGCGGAATACGCCGTCACGGATCGGGGCCGCGCCATGCGTATCCCGGACGGCATCGCTTTCGAGGAGGCAACGGTCCTCATGCTCGCGTGCCAGACCATGCACAACGCAATCGTTACTGCAGGCCGCATGCAACGCGGCGAGATACTCATGATCCACGGTGCCAGCTCCGGTGTCGGCCTCATGGGCATGCAGATCGGGAAACTTCTCGGAGCAGGCGCTGTGATCGGCACTTCGACGAACAGCGTAAGGCGTAGCCGGCTCCAGGAATTCGGCGCGGATTATGCGCTGGATGCGTCCGCGCCCGACTGGGTAGAGAAAATCCTTGACGCAACTGCCGGAAAGGGCGTGGATGTCATAGTGGACCAGGTGAGCGGACCAGCCTTCAACCAGACCATGAAGACCTGCGCCAAGCTTGGTCGCATCGTCAATGTCGGCCGGCTCGGAGGCAGTGAGGGTGTTGTTGATTTCAATTGGCATGCGCTGCGTCGCATCTCATACATGGGAGTCACTTTCCGTACGCGGTCAGTAGATGAGATTCGCGACCTCACGGCACTGATGGCACGTGACTTGTCGGCCGCCATTGCCGATCGCAGATTGCGGCTGCCGATCGATCGCGTGTTCCCCCTCGAGCAGGCCGCCGCGGCCCTTGACCGTATGAGCTCGAACGCCCATTTCGGCAAGATCGTCCTGTCCGTCCCCGCCTGACTCCTGCCTCCATTGCGTAGGCACGAATCCTGAGCAAAAATGCCGTCCAGCGTTTTTGCTGGACGGCATGACAGTCTCCGATGGCCCTCGCGATTCGCGAGTTTACTCCTCCGTAAGGCGGCGGTAGATCTCGTCTTCGATCTCGATCCATCCACGCGCGCGCCCTTCGGCCAGGCGCGCATCGGTTGCGCTTCCAGGCACCCTCACGGGACCGCCGCCCTCGATGGGACGGGAGCCTTCGATGGACGAACGCAAGACGCCGATGCGCTGCTTGAATTCGTCGAGCGGCATCAAGAGTTCCGGGTTGATCGTCATGAAAAGATACCCCCACTTACCCGCCTCACCTACGATGGGATCGCTACCTGCAAGAATGCCGAGTGCCTGCACAATCAGTGAGACGCTAAAACCGCGCGCACCGCCCCAACCGAGAATAGCACCTGCGAGCGCCGCAGCAGGGTCCGTGGTCCGCCGCCCTTGCGGATCAACAGCGCAGTCAGGCGGAAGCGGCTTGCCGAGTTGCCCGTGATAAATGACGTCGCCCCACATGAGCTGGGAGGTGGCGAAGTCGATCACAAGTGGCGAGGGGTCACCGGGAAATGCAAACGCGATCGGGTTCGTTCCCAGCAAACTGTCGGCGCCGCCATGTGGCGCGACTCGAGCCGTCGAGTTCGCGGCATGGATCGAGATGAAGCCCTCGTTTGCGGGAGGCTCGACGTAATAGCGAAGCAGGCCGGAGAACCAACTGTTGTTCACGCCCACAATGCCGACGCCGCTCGCCTTGGCAAGTGCCATGGCCTTCTTCATCGCCATGACAGATGTGACATAGCCGTTGACATTCGCCCCGTCGATCAGCGCGGATTTATCTGTCTCCTTCACGGTCCGGATTGTGCCGCCCGTTCCGGTCTTGCGCAGCCGTTCGGCCATGGGAATCAGCCTCGGCAGGCCGGCGTACGCATGTCCGGCAAGCATTGCGTAGATGAGGTGGTCCGCGACCATTCGTGCGTGTTCCTCGGACATGCCGCGCCGCACGAGGAAGGCGACCGCCACCCCGTGGGCTTCGGTGGTATTGATCTTCACTGGGTTCTCCTTCAGAGACAGTTACTGAGGCTTGAAATGGATACTCGCAAGAAAATCGCGCCATTGCTTTGTTTCTGTTTCGATCTCCTGCGCAAAAAGCTGTGGGTTGGACTTGGGTATGAAGCCGGAGAAAGTCGATTCGATGCGATTTTTTATATCCGGTGCCGTTGACGCCGCGTAGATGTCCGCGGCGATGCGGTCGAGCACGCTTGACGGCGTGCCCTTTGGCGCGAACACACCATTCCAGAGGACCGGGTAAAACCCCCTGTACCCGGCTTCACGCACCGTCTGGACACTCGGCAACTCGGGGAAGCGTTCCTCGCCGAACGCCGCGATGGGGTAGATGCTGCCGTCGGCGATATGTCCCTTCAGCGCAGCAGGCGTGTTCTCGAGTACCTGCACCTCGTTGCGAATCAGTGCGAGCATGATGGGCATCGTGCCGTTGTAATTCACCTCGGAATACTTCACGCCGAGCCCCCTGAAAACAAACCCGGCGCTCATATTGAAAGCGGTCCCTGGCCCTGTGCCACCGTAGAAAATTCCGCCTGGTGCAGATTCGCTGAGCGTGGCAAGTTCGTGGAGGTTTTTTGCCTTGGCATATGTAACGGCATTCGTGGCAAGCACCATCTTGAACTTGAGGTACTTGAGCACGGGCGCGAGTTCGACCTGGGGATCGAAGTGCACGTTCGCGTTGGTCAGCTTGGCCATGCTGGTGCTAAGGCTTCCGAGCAGTAACGTGTGACCGTCAGGCTTCGAACGCATGACATAGGCAACGCCGATCATGGTGCTCGCCCCTGGCATGTTCTGCACGATCACCGGCTGCTTCCACAGCGCCGAAAGCTTCGGCGCGATCATCCGTGCCCAAAGGTCTGCCGTATTGCCAGGCTCATAGGGAACGATCAACGTCACCTGCCTGCCTGGAAACTCGCTCGCCGCCGCGAGACCCGGTGTGAGTCCGCCGGCCAACAAGCCAGCGAGCGCGAGGCACGCGTCACGGCGGGTCATGCGCGAAGATCTCATGAATGTCTCCCTACGTATTTGGAATGTTCGTCCCGGCTTGAGCCGGGATCTGCACGTGGCCCGGATGGGTCCGCGCTACCGCCAGCCATCTCAACTGCCGGTCTTCGTCTCCAGATAGTCCGGATCCTCCAATTCCGGCGCCACGCTGCTCGGCAGGCCGAGTTCGAATGTGTTGAGCGTGAACGATGCCAGGCAGTAGTAGCCCAGAATTGCGACAAGCTCCGCCATCCCGCGCTCGCCGAGCTGCTCGATGCCGCGTGCGTAAAGCTGCTCAGGCACCCGGCTCGTCGAGAGGAGCGTCGAAGAGACCTCGTAGACAGAGCGCATTCGGTCTTCGCTGATGGCTGGCGCGCGACGCGCCGCGATGGCCTCGACAACCTGCGGGTCGAGTCCCGATTTCAGCGCTATTGCCTTATGCGCGTTCCATTGCACGTGCGCAGTCCAATGCCGGGCGCACACGAGAATGGCGAGCTCACTGAGCCGCGGCTCGAGCGTTGTTTGATAGCGAAGCAGCTCACCCAGCTTCTGCACGCGTCTTGCGAGCTCCGGGTTTCGCAACCAGGCAATCATCGGAGCGGGCACTTTGCCGCGTGGCCCACTTATCACTTCTGCACAAACAGCTGCCTGTTCAGGGGTCATGGCCTCTTCCGCTGGCATTTCCAGTCGTGGCATAAAATTACTCCTTTCGATTGACTACCAAACGGCGCCCATGCGGTCCATCGGAATCAGCCCGTTGCGCTTTGCCACCGGTTCTTCACCACCAGCAGCGCCACACTGCTTCACCAAGTGGTGCTCCACCAGCGGCGTATGCATCATGCCGACCACTACCGTGTTCGCATCTGATTACCTGCACCGATATGGAGAATTCTAGGAAGTGACCGAGTGCTTGCATACGGAGTTGGGCGACAAGGATCCTTGCCCGTGAAGCAAAGACCTCCTCGCGTCGAACGTTCCGCGAAGGCACGCGCCAAGGGCCATCCTTATCGGCGATCGATCTGCGGTGCCCCACAAGGACGGTAGATCCAAGGCGGTCGTCATACGCTTAGCCCGCTCTTTAAACGGGCGCGTAATCCGACAACAAGAGGTGGGAGGAGATGGTGCTTTGTAGTGGACTGAGCCAAGCGCTCACAGATGGGCGGGAATGCCTTTAGTATGTGGCCACGGGAAGACGGTCATCGGCGCCAAACGCGCGTGCCGCTCCCCATGTCGATGTTCGTGGTGCAATTGCCGCCTCAGGCAACACCAAGTTCGCGAAGCGCGGCAATTTCCGGCATCGTGTAGCCGGCTTCGAGCAAGATTTCTTCGGTGTGCTCGCCAATCATAGGAGGCCGCGATTCGACCGTGGGGGACGTACGCGACAATCTTGCCGGTGAGAGTACGACCGGAGCCGAACGGGAAAGACCGGGATAGTCGATCCAGTCGAACGCACGCGACGCACGAATCACCGGGTCTTCCAGTGCTTCACGCGGGGAATAGACGGGGCCCGACGGAATCTTGGCCTTTTCGAGTTCAGCCAACGCTTGCTCGCGCGAGCGGGACGCACACCATTGCACCATCATCTGGCTCAGCAGTTCCCCGTTCTGCCCGCGCAGCAGGTCATCGCTGAAGCGCGGATCCTCGAGCAGTTCCTGGGCGCCGATCATCTTCGACCATCGCTTGAACAAAGACTGCCCAATAACCTGAACGATGATCCATCCATCCGTGACTCGAAAGATATCCGATGGACCGTATATTGGGCTCCGATTACCGGTCGCTTGCCGGTTGACACCAAGGACCGATTCCTCGATCAGCACACCGCTTGCAAACGTCAGAGCTGTATGCAGTAGAGAGGCCTCGACGACCTGCCCACGCCCGCTATTGCGACGCTCATATAAGGCCATGACCGTGCCCAGCGCACATGACAATGCGGTAGCAAAATCAACGACTGGCACCATCGACTTTACCGGATTGTCCGGCGTGCCTGACATGTAGACTGCCCCGCTCATTGCTTGGCCGACACCATCAAAGCCGAGCCGGTGGACAGCGTCGGCATGAGTCCCGAATGCAGAGGAAGCCGTCAGTATGATGTCGGGCTTGAGTGCGCTCAGTGACTCATAGTCGAGGCCCAGATTCGTCATGGTCGCCGGCGGCATATTCGCGATAACGACGTCCGCAGTGCCGACGAGCCGTCGAACCACCTCACGCCCCTCGGGGCGATCGATATCAAGCGTCAGCGATCGCTTATTTCGGTTGCATTGCAAGAATAGCGCACCCTCGCCTGTTTCCGTCACCGGCATGACGAACCGGTCTTCGCTCCCGCCTACCCGATCGATGCGAATCACGTCGGCGCCGAAGTCGGCGAGCAATGCAGCGCAGAACGGACCCGCGATGTACCGACCAAAATCAAGGACACGGATTCCTTCGAGAACCTTCGGCATATTTCAATATTCCTGTCTATGAATTGGCGGTCGGCGAAACAGGCGTCGCCGTGGGGAACTCGGGTGGCCGCTTCTCGCGAAAGGACAAGACGCCCTCCCGCACCTCCGGACCGCCAAAACCGAACATCTCGAGTGCAAGCGATGCGTCGAAGATCGGCCCCGCCTGGCGAAGCCAGTTGTTAAAGGCATATTTCGTCCAGCGAATCGCCGTGGGCGCGCCGTTTGCGAGGCGCGTGGCGATCGATAGTGCCTTGTCCTGCAGTTCGTCGTCCTCGACGGCAATCGAGACGAGCCCCATCTGCTCTGCCTTTTCCCCGCTCACCGGCTCACAAAGCAGTAAGTGATACTTCGCTTTCGCGAGGCCGCAGAGCAACGGCCAGACGATGGCGGCATGATCACCGGCGGCCACACCCAGCCTCGTGTGTCCGTCAACAAGACGCGCCGAACGAGCGGCGACGGAAATATCGGCAAGCAACGCGGCAACCAGGCCGGCGCCCACTGCCGAACCGTGGATGGCGGACACAATCGGTTTTGAGCAGTTGATCATGTTGTAGACGAGTTCTTTCGCCTCACGCCACACTCGCACGCGGGCATCGAACGACTCGATCATCTGCTCGACCACGTCGAAATCGCCGCCAGCAGAGAATGCTCGCCCTGCCCCACAAAGCAGGATGGCGCTGACGTCGGGGTCTGCATCAGCGTCGCGCCATACGCGAGCGAGTTCATCGTGTCCGCGCGCATCCAGCGCATTCAATTTATCTGGGCGATTCAAGGTGATACGCAGCACACCACGTGCCGGGCGATCGAACGCCAGGCTCGAGTACGATGTATAGGCCTCCAGGCTTGTCTGTTGATCCGACATGGTCCTCTCCCTACTTCGATTTAACTGACGGGGTAGCCTGATGCAGGCGTCTACCGGCGGCGATCGCGCCGACATTTAACGAGGCCGATCGACCGAGTAGTCCTGATGACATCAATGCGCCCCGTGCGCCGGATGTAAGCGTCATGCAACATGACGGCTCCGACAGCCATTCTGAGAGCCCCCCATCCATCGCGTCAACGCGATCGCAGCCACGTTCCGTACGTCGAAAATGGTGCTTCCCGATTGGTGGCCGAATCCGAACTTCGCCGCCGCAGAAGTGTTGGTTCGAAATTGATCATTTGGCGCGGCGTCGCACGCGAACTACATTGGCTGGCAATGGAACCCGCCAAAACCGCCGTGAACCTGCACCGCTCCCTCCCAGACCTGAGCGCAACAATCCGTCCCGGCGACACCCTGCTGTGGGGGCAAGCGCACGCCGAACCGGTAACGCTCATTCGCGCGCTCGTCGAGCAACGACGAGCGTTGGGGCGGCTGCGTTTGTTTCTCGGCATCGGGGCAGCAGACATTCTGCAGCCAGCGCATGCCGACAGCTTCGACTTCCTTGCGTATTGCGGGACGGGCGCAAACCGCAAGCTTGCACAGGCTGGCGTGCTCGATATCCTCCCCGTCCACTACTCGCAACTGCCGCGGCTGATTCGCAGTGGCGAATTGCACGCCGATGTCGTATTTGTTCAGGTTTCCCCACCGGATGGCTTGGGGCGTTACAGCTTGGGACTCGCACGGGAGTATCTCGTCGAGGCTGTCCGGCATGCGAGGAGCATCATCGGCGAGATACATCCGGATGTCCCGTGGACGTACGGTGGACCCTATCTGCGCGAGCAAGACTTCGCCCAACTCGTAGAGTCGACTTCGCCACTGCCTTCGTCTGCGCGACCGCTGCCGGGCCGCGTCGAAGCGGAGATTGGAAGGCATGTCGCCAGCCTCGTTGAAGACGGCGCCACGCTGCAGACCGGTATCGGGACGATTCCGGACGCCGTGCTCGCAAATCTGAAAAATCATCGTGAACTCGGCGTGCATTCGGGCAGCATCGGCGAAGGGTTTGCTCAGCTATGCGAAGCCGGCGTCGTGACCAATGCTTGCAAAAGCATCGACGCGGGTCTAACGATCGGGGGCGTGCTGATCGGCGGAGCCGCCTTGCACCGCTTCGCCCACCGTAATCCCTCTCTCGAACTGCGGGGAACGGAATATACGCACGATCAGGCAGTGTTGGCCAGCATAGAACGCTTCGTCGCCATCAACTCGGCCATCGAGGTAGATCTCACCGGTCAAATCAATGCGGAAGTCGCGGGTACGACCTACGTGGGTGGCGTCGGCGGCATTGGGGATTTCCTGCGCGCCGCGCAACGCAACCGCGGCGGCGTGCCTATCGTCGCACTGCCTTCGACCGCCGGGACGCGAAGCCGTGTCGTTGCGTCGCTGTCAGGCCCGGTAACCGTGGCTCGCAGCGACGCCTGCGTGATCGTGACCGAGCATGGAATTGCCGACCTGCGCGGTTTGTCGATCGCCCAGCGCATTCCACGCATGATCGCCATCGCCGATCCTCTACACCGTGACGCGTTAGAGCGTGAGGCTCGCATGCTCATGAACTGCGCGTGAAAAACGGGCAGCGCGGACGCGTAGCCGGGCGATAGACGGTTCGGCGATGCCCGGCAAACCGCAACGACCGTCGCGAACACGGCAAAGATGGCGCAGAGCACAACGCCGCGCCCCCTGGTTCGCTCCTAATCCAGCCAGCGCGAAAAGACGCTCGGATCCTCCCGCTGAGGACGGTACTCGTTCACGGCCGCATTGACGTCTGCGTAGCCAAGCGAAAGCGCGCAGACCAGCCGCTCGTCGATCGCACCGAGGTGCGGCAGGACAATTGACGAGAATGGATTCCATGCCGCCTGCACGCAAGTGTGCAGCCCCTCCCCGCGCGCGGCGATCATCACGCTCTGCACGAACATCGCGGTATCCATAAGTGCGCCTTGGGCCATCACCTTTTCATTGGTGAAGAAGAGGCCGACGGGTGCGTCGAAGAACTTGTAGTTCCGCTGGTGTTGAGCGTGCATTCTGTCCCGGTCGCCCTTCCCGATACCCAGCGCGCCGTAGAGCCCCCAACCTGTCGCACGCCGCCGCTCGATGTACGGTGACGTCCATTCAGACGGATAGTAGGGGTAGTCTTCCTGGTAAACCGAAGCGAGCGACGGATCGTCGCGTAGCGCGTCGTGGGCGGCGCACACTTTGCTTACGAGTGCATCGCGGCTCGCACCTCGCACGACGTAGGCTTTCCACGGCTGAGTATTGGAACCCGATGGCGACCAACTGCAAGCGCGCAAGATGCGCTCAATAGTCTCCCGCTCCACTGGCTCCGGCAAGAACGCACGGCAGCAAAAGCGCGTTTCGATCGCCGTATAGACGCTTTGCGGGTCCTCCACGACGGCCCTCACATCGGGGACCTTGCCTCGGCCTTGCAAATCGCGGCCCATCATGTGATTCATGTTCACATTCATGCTTATCCATTCTGGAATGGCAGCCTGCGTGGCCGCGACATATTCGCAGCCGCGAAAGCATGACCGGATTATCAAACCGGCTGGGAGGCGGTGCTCAGCGAACGAACCGCTGCAGAAAATTCGCTAACCTCGATGTTTTCGAGGTTCTGCACCAGTTCCCAGAACCGGCGTACCTCCGCTTCGCTCGGCGGGTGCGCCGATAGCGCGGCACAGTCGATGAACTTGTGCACGAGCAGTTCTTCTGAGATTGGGAAATCGGGGTGGCCAATGGCATGGCGGACAGTATGCCGGTAGCATTCACCGCTGCGCAGGTACACAGCCACATCGCCGCCTTCGATTGTGCCGTCATGGGAGCGCTCGTCATCTGCCTCCCACGTAATTCGCTCGGCAAGTTCCAGTATGCGCGGATCGCGCATACCCTCCTCCGAGAACGCCCCGAGCCGCACGCTTCCATGATGGAGCGCCACAGCAGAACAGAACGGGAGGCTGCAAAGCGCATCGATCCTGAGCGTGGGCTGGCGCCGCTGCGCGGCAGGTTCGCAGAATCGCAGGTTGGTCGCTCCAACACGCAAGACGACCTTTTCGATCGCTTGTGGATCGACGCCGTGCTGGTCGCGAACTTCGACGAGTGCCTGCAATGTTGCATGCGTCTCGCGAGCTGAGGGCCAAGCCTTGATTGTGATCCCTTCCGTCTTGTAGACTTGACCTAGCCTGTCGAGCAAGCGTGCGCGGTCGTATTCGCCGCGGAAAAAAGCGCCAAAGAAGCCGAATCGACCGTCAAGCGCGTCCGGGTCTCCGCGTAGACCAGCCTCAGCCATGAATGCCGCGGTGACGCCGTTACGCGCGGAGAAACCATCCCGAAGACCACGCACATCCGACCCCGGGCCGTAAAGGCATTGCAACGTGCTGCCTGTCTGGTGAAGTGTCAAGCCGTAGGCGGATTGCAACTGATCGGCGTTGAATCCCAGCGCCCTCGCCGCGGCCGACGTCGCGCCCCAGATCGCGACGATTGCCGGCCATAGCCAAACGTAGTCATAGAGCGATCCCTTTACTGCCAGGCCGACGCGGCATATGACCTCGTTGCCAAGAAGTACCGAGGAGATCAGTTCTCGCCCACTGGTTCCGGGTCGTTCCTCCGCCACGGCCAGCGCGGCGGCGAGGGTAGTCCCAGTGAGATGCGCCACGGCTTCATCGTGTGCGTCATCGAAATCATATTGATGTGCCATCGATGCGTTGGCGAACGCTGCGTGGGGAGCCGGCAGGCGCATCGGATGCCCGATAACAGTCCCGCTCGGCGTGCCGCCCCATTGCGCGAGCATGTGCACGATATGTTGCGCGTTGGCATGCGGACCACCGCCCGCGAGCATCACACCTACCGTGTCGAAGATGGATCGCTTGGTGCTCTTCAGTGCGGCAGGCGGCAAATCCTCGAACCGCGTGCTGGCCACATAGTCCGCGAGAATCCGGCTGGCATCAGGCGTCGGCGTGCTTGTCATTTAAATCCTCGGTTACGGATGAATGGATGGGGATTACCTACGATCATTGCCGCATAAATGTCGCAATAAGAGGAAAATTGGCACTCACTTTTTAACGCTGGGCTACGCTTCGGTGCAACAAATGGCATCACCCATTAGAGCAATCGTAGGCGCTCGGACATCCGGGGCCAATTTGAGAATGACGAATCCGCAATTCGCTGGCTGCGAACGGCGGGCGCCAAAACATAAAGTAATCCGTCATAGAGCCTATTGCTCCAGAGTACGGAACAGGTCGCACCGCCCGGTTGACTCCGGGACCCCACACCGCAATTCTCAACGGTGGCTTCCTATCGAAGTACAAGCCGGGTGCAACGAAAAAGGACTGCAATGAGTTCGGAGTGCGTCGATTCAATTCCAAGGATAGCGCCGCCCTTCTGGGTGCTGGTACTGATCGCGTTGGGTGGAACCATGGCCATGCACATGTTCGTGCCCGCGTTGCCAGATGCCGCTCAGTCGCTTCACGCGCAAGCGGGCCAGATGCAGATGGCTATCAGCATCTATATCATCGGGCTGGCCGTAGGCCAGCTCATATACGGGCCATTATCGGATTCGTTCGGCCGCCGTCCGCTGCTGATGATCGGGCTCACCGTGTACGTCGTGGGCGGACTGATCATCGCGCTCGCCCCGAATCTCTCGTGCCTCCTTTTTGGACGCCTGGTGCAAGCCCTTGGCAGCTGCGCCGGCGTGGCGCTGGGCCGCGCGATTGTCCGCGATACGTCAGACGGCGGCTCGTCAGTATCGCAACTTGCACTGCTCAATCTAATGGTCGTCATGAGTCCCGGCTTCGCTCCCATGATCGGGGGTTTCGTCGCCGGGGCGTGGGGATGGCGCATCATGTTCGCCCTGCTGTCGCTTACTGGGGCGTTCACGCTTGGGGTTGCGTGGAAACTATTACCCGAAACGCGCCGTGCCGCGCACCGAACCGATGCGGCAAATCTTGTGGCCGATTACCGCGCACTGCTCGGGTCCGCCAGATTTTTGGGGTTCGCCGTCGGTAACGGCCTCGCAACGTTTTCGATCTATGCGTTTCTGTCGGCAGCACCGTTCATTCTTGTCAACGAATTACATCTTCCGTTGCATCTGGTCGGGATTTACATGGGGCTCATGATCGCCGGGATGGCGATCGGCAACCTCATCACAGTCAAGCTGGCAAAACGCGTATGCCCCGTGTCCTTGATGCGCGTGGGTTGTACAATCAGTTTTGTCTGTGCCTTCACGCTCCTTTGTATCCTGCTGCTTGGCCGGCTCGATGTGCGGACTGTGGTTTGCGGCATCGTCCTCTTCACCTGCGGCTCTGGCATGGTGAATCCCGTCGCGCTCGCGAATGCGCTGAGCGTCAATGACCGGTTAATTGGCTCAGCAGCAGGATTGTGCGGCTGCATCCAATATGCGGTGGGTGCGGTGTGTACTACTGTCGCAGCACTTGGCCCGAGCCCCGCGTTTTCAGCGCTATTGGTCCTCGTCATCGCGACGGCGACTGCGCAATTTGCCTTTTTCCTCGCACTCGCAAAACGGCCTGCTCGATAGCAGGAACGACGGTTCGTACCTGAAAGCCCAGAGCGACGGGAATGCCGGTTAGCGATTCCCCCCCGCGCACATCATGTCGCTGCGCCAAGATACGCCTCCTGTATGACGCTGCTGTCCCGCAGTTCCGTGGCGGTGCCGCACAGTGCACAGCGGCCGGATTCGATCACATATCCACGCTGGGCCACTTGCAACGCTATGCTTGCATTCTGCTCGACCAGCAGAATTGTCATGCCGGCAGATCGCAGTTCCTCGATAGTACGGAAGATCGCAGCCACGATGAGTGGGGCTACGCCGAACGACGGCTCATCCAGAATCAGCATGCTAGGGCGGCTCATCAACGCACGTGCAATCACGAGTTGCTTCTGCTCGCCACCGCTCAGCGTGGTCGCCGTCTGTGAGCGGCGAGCACCAAGCACGGGAAACTGGTCCATCAGTTGCCGCATATGGTCGCGCACATCGGAATCGCGGCGTCTGACATACGCCCCGAGCAGCAGGTTCTCCTCGACCGTCAACGACGGCAGGAGCCCACGCCCCTCGGGCACGAGCGCAATCCCCGCTTCCACGCGCTCATGCGTGGGTGCCTTCGTGATATCGCGATGCGCGAAGACAATGCGCCCGGATCTCGGTCGAACCGCGCCGGCAATCGCCTTCATCAAGGTCGACTTTCCTGCGCCATTCGGTCCGATCAGGCAGACGGACTCGCCGGCATGAACTTCTAAGCTGATTCCGTGAATGACGTCTGCGCGACCGTAGCCGCAATGGAGGTCATCCACCTCGAGAAGCGTCGTCATCGCGCACCCTCCTTCGGGCTGCCGAGATAGGCTTCGTGAACGAGCGGATCAGCCTGCACCTGCGCCGGGGTGCCGCTCGCAAGGAGCGATCCGAAATTCAGCACCCAGACATGCTCGGCAATGGACATGAGCAAGGTCATATCGTGTTCCACTATGACGAGGTGGCACCCGGTTTCCGCAACGATACGCAGCAGAAGGTCACCGAGACGCGCCTTCTCCACAGCATTCAGACCCGCAGCCGGCTCATCGAGCAGCAATACCGCCGGCTCAGAACTAAGGGCGCGTGCAATTTCGACCATCCGGCTTTCCCAGAGCGTGAGCTGCGAGGGAAGACGCCTGCGCATGGCGACCGCGAGGCCTACACGATCAAGCGCTCCGTGTGCTCGCTCGCGGCTTTCGGCTGACTCCCACCATTCCGGCAACAGCTTCCCTCGGGTGCGTTCTTGCTGACCGCGCACGGACCGCGCAGCGAGCAAGACGTTCTGCTCGATATTGAGATGCTCGAAGAGCCGGACGCCCTGAAAAGTGCGCGAGAGCCCACGCCGGTATATATCGTCCTGGCGCAGGCCAGTGATGTCGTTTCCTTGCAGGAGGACGCGTCCCTGGTTCGGGCGCACCACGCCTGTCAACGCGTTGAACAGTGTCGTCTTGCCGGCCCCGTTCGGCCCGATGATGGCGTCGATGCCGCGATCGGCAGGAATGTCGATCGAGACGTTAGACAATGCTTTCACGCCGCCGAATGCGACGCTAACCTTATCGATCGAGAGCAAGGAGCGGCTAGCCATGCAAGTCACCGACGTATCGAGCGGAATGGATGGCGTCAATGCAGAAGTCGTCATCGGGGTTCCCCTCTCGTGTGAAGCCGCCTGTATATCCCTGATGCAACTCGTTCGACAACAGACGAGAGTGACGCGATCGCGCCGTGCGTCAGCAACCCTCCTGGACGTATGATCAGCAACAACAGCGTCGCGCCGGCTGTGAAAAGCAGTCGGAATTGACCGAGTTCGCGAAGGAGTTCCGGTATCGCCGCGAGCAACAGCGTACCGGCCAGTGCACCCCAGAAACGATCAAGACCGCCAAAGACGATCGGCAACTGAATCGCTATCAGCAACGCAAACCCGAAATCGTCCGGACGCATGAACAGCACGTAGTGCGCGTAAAGGCCGCCCGCGAGCCCGCCCAAGCCGCCACCCAGTGCGAAGACCGTGAGCTTGGTCGCAACGACCGGAATACCAAGCTGAGGCACTATGAATTCGTCATCCGCAATCGCCGTCTTCAGTCTTCCGAGCCGAGTCCGATCGAGCACGCAGAACCCTGCTACGATCAGGGCGAGAATGCCGGCGGACTGTGCCAGCGTCGTGTTCGGTGGGATCTGCGCGAAGCCGAGCGTCGCACCGACCGCTTCTGTGTTGTTCAAAATGATGCGCAGTGACTCCGCGAAACTAAGACTGAAGACGGCGTAGGCAAATCCGCTCAGCCGGACGCGCGTCGCCAGCGAGTCGACGACGAGCGCGCCGACGGCGGCCATCCCCGCCCCGCCCGCCAGCGCAAGCTCGAACGTGACGTGGTAATCGCGAGTCAGGAGAGCGCTCGTATACGCACCGATCGACATATACCCGGCGATGCCAAGATCGAGCTGCTTCATCGAGAGCGGCAAGTAGTGGCCAAGCGCGGCAATGCACAGGATGCACTGGAGCGTGACGAAAGCCTCGAAGGCGGAAGCGGCCATATTAAACCCGTTGTGTCAGGCGTCGGCCGAACAACCCTTGTGGCCGCATCATGAGGATGGCGATCATCAAAACGTACGCGAAGAGGTCGCGATAAGACGTATCCAGGTAGCCCGCCGCGAACGCCTCGACGAAACCTAGCAGGTAGCCACCCACCACCGCGCCCGGAATACTGCCTAGCCCAGCAAAGAGTACGATCGCCAATGCCTTGAATTGCAGCGGCTCGGCGAAATGCGCATCGATCGCTCCAATCGACAGCGCCAGCAGGACGCCTGCCGCACCTGCAAGCATCGAAGCCAGCGCCATCGTCCTGGCAGAGGTGACGTTCACGCGCACACCAAGCAGCGAGGAGACATCTTCAGAATCGGCGACGGCACGCATCGCACGGCCGACCCAAGTACGCTGCACGACAACCCTGAGCGTCAAGACGAGCGCGAGTGTCAGGGCAAAAATCAATACCTGGCCGACGGTGAAGTATGGTTCTGCGCCGCCCACGTGCAGGCGAATGACGGTCGATGCAAAGGTGTCTGGGTAGGAAATCGGCTGGCCGGAGAGCACCGTCAGACGCAGCGTTTCTTCGATGATGATTGCGACGGATATTGAAGTCACCATCGGGATCAAGTGATTCTGACCTCGAACCGGGCGGATGGCGATCCGTTCGATCACCACACCCAAGACAGCTCCGGCAAGCGTCGCAACTACAATTGCAGCGACTGCGCTATTCGTGACTTCGATGACGCCGTATCCGATATAAGCGCATGCCGCGAGCACAGCTGCATGTGACAGGTAAACTACCCGCAGTACTCCAAATATAAGGGTGAAGCCCACTGCAACTAGCGCATAGCTGCTGCCGATTGTGATGCCGTTGATGAAACTCTGGCCTAACGCGCCCATCATGACACTCCCCTCAGTCCTTGACCAGTTCCCATTTGCCACCGTGCGATACCAGCACTTGAGGCAACTTGAAGACGTAGCCCTCAGGCGTCATCGAAACGGTCCCCGTCAGACCCGTCCAGTCACGAACCGCGGCCAGCGTCTCAATGAACTTCTTTCGATCCGAGGCGCGATTTGCGGCATCGCCCTTCAATCCGCCACGCTCCATCACCGTCTTCGTCATCATCATCAGGTCGTAGGGCAGTGCCGCGACCCATGATGGCGCGCGACCGCCCGATCGGCTCTCGTATTTTTTGATGAACGCCTTCACGCGCGGGTCGGGCGAACTAGCCAGATCCGCCTGGGCATACCGGTAGACACCTTCGAGGATATCGGGGGGCAATGAGCCTACGAGCGCGTTGTATGCAGACTGCGTCAACATCACATGTGCGCCTGAGCGGGATTTGCGCAACTCTTTCAGCAGGCCCACGGCCGATCGATCAAGTGTGGCCAGAATCAAGAGGTCGGCGTTGGCGCTCGCCGCGCGGTTGATCTGCGGCCCGAAATCGACGTCCTTACTCGAAACGGACAGCGTGTCGACCGGGATGCTGTCGTGTGCCAATGCCTTGACGATGAGTTGAGCGTAAGAGGTCGCCGCGTTGTCCTCCTTCTCGACAATCAACGCCACCTTTTTTGGCTTGAGCTTTTTCGTGATGAAGTCGATCGCGACCGGGGTGGTCACGTTGACAGGCGTGGCAAACGAGAATGCCCATGGGCGGTTAGATGCCGTAAGACCGATAGCGGGAGCTGCGGGCGCGAACGAGGGACATTGCATGCTGTTGGCGACCGGGAAACCTACCTGTGCCTCATGTGACAAGGCAGGGCCAACCACGATCAGTGCATCATTGCAGGCTTGCCTGATCAACGTGGCAACCTGTCCGGGGTTGCTTTGTGTGTCCATCATCGTCAACTGAACGGGCCGCCCCAAGATCCCCCCGCTATGATTGATGTCTTCTACGGCGATCTCATAACCCAGTTTGAGGTCGAGACTGTACCCCGCGTTGACACCGGTGAGGGGCAACAACGCTGCGAACTTCCAGGGCTGCGGCGACTGGGCCAGGCTTGGCCCTGCGATTGTGCTGGCAAGCAACGCGGCAGCCAGCTTGGCTCGAAGCTTCATCTGATGTCTCCTCGTTCTCTCTTTTAACGCCATACATTGACTCGAAGCCTAAGCGCTTCGGTCAGGGGCGCCAACTTGAGATTTACGAAGCTTCGATTCGCTGCCGGCGAATGCGTGTGCTCGATGCCGCTACGCTTCGTCAGTGAGTTATCTTTGAGCGGCGGCAGGCACCTCTGGGGGCCGATCCAGCAACTGCTTGAGCAACATACCGGTTGCGGGTCCGATCGCGCGGCCCCTCGCCGTCGCGATGTGGATCGAGCGGGTGGCCCACGGCTCCGCAAAGTTCACCGCCGCAACTTCATTAAATAGCTTGAAGTCGAGCAGGCATTCAGGCTGCACAGTCACGCCGAGGCCTGCCTGCGCCAGGCTGATCGCGACGCCCGCGCTCTGCACACTGTATTTTGGTTTGAATTCGCGCCCAAGCCGTTTCGCCGCTTCCCGAAAACCGCTCAGCATCGCGCCGGCGACGATGACATTTTCCGGAAGTAGGTCTTCGAATGTGACGCTTTGCCGGTGGGCTAGCGGATGCCCTGCAGGTACGACGACGACCATGCGGTCTTTGCGGTACGGGACGATCTCGAGGCCGTCCAGTTCGAGCCCAGGCGCCGCCGCGAACACACCAATGTCGGCTTCACCCTGAGCTACATCCTGCACGATCCGGGCATTCTCGACCTCATGCACGACCAGATCGACGAGCGGAAATTCGCGCACGTACTCGCCCAGTTCCCGGGCCAGGAACGGAGCAATAATCGAACGCGCGGAGGCAATGGTTACGGCGCCACGCACCCCTTCACAGAATCCGGCAATTTCCGCTCTCGTATCATCGAGCTTGGAAAAAACTGTCCGGATGTATCGCAGGAGTACTTCGCCCGCCGGGCTCGGTACCACCCCCTTCGGGCTGCGCTCGAGGAGCTTTACGCCCGCGATCTCTTCGAGGTCCTGGATTCGTTTCGTCGCGGCCGAGGCAGCAATGTTCTCCCGGATTGCCGCACGCCCGATCTGCTGCTCTTCGACGGCCGACAAGAAAAGCCGCAGCGTGAAGAGATCAACCTGCCGGATGAAATAAAGTCTGTTAAAAGAGCTCATTGCCGTGGAATCATTAACGCAGAGGGAATCATGATGTTGTCGCCTAGTTTGCCCTGTCTCCGCTAGTTTGTGCCGGGGCCGGCTCGATCGCCATGGGCGTTAATCCCAATGCAGCCGGCGGCCTGATATCTCGTGCGCTAACAGCGCGCGACACACGATATGTGTCAAGGTTCACAGTCGATGTCAGCAAGCAATTCGGGGACTTTATGCGCGGCCAACTTCAGCGCCGGTATCACCTTTTTACGAATTGCCGCCATATGTGGTTCGAGTTCTACAGCGCCGCAACTCAACGCCATCAACGTGCGCGACCGCCCGACGTGGATTGGCAGCGCTATCCCATAGGCGTTGCGCTGATACTCCCCGACCGACATGCATACACCCGACTCCCGAAGATCATCAAAAGCCACCTCTATACCATTGCGCACAGTTGCCGCGGCGCCGCCGGCTGCATTCAGGATAGCGGTCATGCGAGCGCGGCGCTCGTCTGGTGGGAGCGCATAGAGATAAGCACGACCAACGGAGGTCGATTCCATCGGAAGCACCGTGCCCACGCCGAGCCGAAGCGTGGCGATTCTTGCACTGGTTCGGCAAGCGATGTAAAGCATATTCAGGTGGTGGGGCACTGCCAACGCAACGCATACATCAAGTTTGTCGGCTAGTTCCTGCATGAATGGATTGACGCAGTGCGTGATAGGGTTCGCCTCGAGATAGGCGTAGCCGATGCTGAGCGCTCCCGGTCCCAGTTCGAATTGACGACCGCCTCCGACTCGCCGTAGAAAGCCGATGCGAATCAAGGTCGATGTCAACCGTGACACAGTGGCCTTAGACAGGCCCGTTCGACGGACGAGCTCCGCGTTTGACAACGGGGCTCGCTCCGCGCGAAATGCGCACAGGACTTCCAGGCCGCGCTCGACGGTGAGCGTGACGTTTTGCGAATCGCTCGCGCCTGTCATATTTTCCTCAATCAACAAATAGCGCCTTTTCCTGCAGGGAACGTGCGGCGGCGACAAGCCTAGGCGCCAATTCGCGCTCCAATCGTGCGCGCCCCATGCGTGCGCTATGACCGATGCATGCGAGCACGAGCGGAGCATGGTCAGGAATGGTCAACGGTGCAGCGACGATCGAGAGCTCAGGCTCCCATTCACCCAGCGACGCGCAATAACCGGTGTTGAGTGCCTGCGAAATTCCCTCGCTGATGCGGTGCCGCAGGTGCGGCCAGTCGCGCCCCGCCTTGCGCTCGATATTGCCAAGCAGATAGAAGCGTTCCAGTTCAGGCAATGCCGAAAGCAACGCCCATCCCATCGGTGACGACGCGATACGCAGACGCGTGCCGACGTAGAGTCCAAGGTCAACGGACGCCGCTTTGCCCGCGCATGTTTCGAGTACGATCACGTCGAGACGGTCGCGCGTACCAAGCACCACATACGTTTCGTTTGCATCCGCTAGTGACTGCATTCCGAGACGGGCCAGACGCTGAACGTTCGAATGCGCGATTGCCGCGTATCCGAGGGACAAGACGGAAGCCGACAAACGATATTTGCGCCGCTCCGGCGAATAGCGCAGGTACCCCAGCGTCAGGAGCGAGCGCAGCATCCTGGAGACGGTCGGCGCCGGGATGCCTGTCTCGAGCACGATGTCCTGATTGCCGAGCCATGGCTCCTGCGGCCTGAAGGCCGCCAGAACCGCGATGCTTCGTGCCAGGGGCACGACCATCGCTCCCCCACAGGCACCGTGGGCACTAGCCCCCGCCTGTTCCATCGCTGCGGCATCCAGCCCCGCCTCTTCGCGCGCGGCGACAGCTGCGTCGCCATGATGTGTGCGCAATGACATTGATCACCCCGTTTATAGTCAAGCGAATGCCGTAACAAGCATACGGGTCGGAGGGCAGAAAACCTGTTCGGTACTCGGTGTTCAACACAATGCATCTAACGAATCGATGGCGCAGCTCGTCAATGATCTTGCGTCAACGTTCCGTACATCGGAAGTATCGCGCTATGCGAGGCCTTGGCCATTCGGGGATACCCGTGCCCGCTCCGTCGCAAACGATTGATAGCGCTTGCCGTTCTCTCGCCCGAGTGCGGAACAGATGTTCCGGCGTTTCCTGACGGAGCGTTCCCGGCTAGGAAACCCGCATGGCCGGGCGCCGCGGTCCTGGCGGGAACACGCACCAGGAGCCGTCCTCGTGCCGAAAGAAACAGATGGCTACGAGGCCCGTTGCCGCTTTCGCTTCGACGCGCACGTAACGCCCGCACGCCAAGCTCGAAAGTCTGAATAAACGTACTCGGACCGGAATCGCTCTGTTCGGTGAGAGCCAACTTTCAACTACCTCACGTAACGACCTTCTCGCGCTTTCCATTTGCATCTCCACCGCCGCGGAAACCATTCGGTTGCTCGGGGCTGCCGCCCCGCCCGCTCCGTTTCCGCCTGGCACGCATCGCCGGCCATGCCGGCTCCAACTGATTAATGTTCCGCTTCCCGGATCATGTTTCGAGCAATCACAAGTTGCTGGATCTGGCTCGTTCCCTCGAAAATGCGAAAGAGCCGCACATCGCGATAAAAGCGTTCAATGCCGTACTCGCTCATATAACCTGCCCCGCCATGAATCTGGACTGCCCGGTCAGCCACACGCCCGCACATTTCCGAAGCGAAGAGCTTCGCGCAGGAGGCCTCGGTGCTGACCTTTTTCCCCTCGTCGCGACGCCGCGCCGCGTCGAGTACCATACAGCGCGCCGCGTAGAGCTCGGCCTGACTATCGGCCAGCATGGCCTGTACGAGCTGGAAGTCAGCGATCGGCTGACCGAACTGCTTACGCTCCATCGCATAGCGCAACGCATCGTCAAGCATCCGCTGCGCGACGGCCACGCATATGGCAGCAATATGAATCCGGCCCTTATCCAGCACCTTCATCGCCGTCTTGAATCCGTTACCTTCAATGCCGCCGATCAGGTTGGCAGCCGGTACGCGGCAGTTTTCAAATATCACGTCGCAGGTGTGTGCGCCTCGCTGCCCCATCTTTTTGTCGCGCTTGCCGAAGCTGATGCCCGACGCGCCTGCCTCGACTATGAATGCCGAAATGCCGCTTGCGCGCTTGTCTTCGGGGTTGGTCCGGGCCATAAGCGTAAAAATGCCAGCCTGCGGCGCGTTGGTAATAAATCGTTTCGTACCATTGACGACGTAATCGTCGCCATCACGAATCGCGGTAGCCCGCAATGAAGCAGCATCGGAACCGGCCTCTGGCTCGGTCAACGCGAACGATGCAATCAACTCGCCTGTAGCCAGCCGGGGCAAATACCGCGCCTTTTGCTCTGGCGTACCGTCAAGAAGAATCCCCTGCGAGCCGATGCCCACCGTCGTGCCGATCAGCGAGCGGAACGCGGGCGAAGCGCGACCCAGCTCGAACATCGCAAGAACTTCCTCCTCCATCGTCAACTGCAGGCCGCCGTACTCCTCGGGAATCGTGATGCCGAAGAGACCCATCGCCTTCATGTCTTCGATGATGTCCTGTGGAATCTCGTCGGTCTCGGCCACCCGTTCCTCATTGGGGATCAGGCGCTCTCGTACGAATCGCGCGATATTGTCGCGCAGAGCATTCATCGTTTCGATGTCTCGAATCATGGTGGTGTCGTTGCTCGTGTGGGTCCATTGACGACTTCATGCTCCGATTCAAAGGAGTTAGCGTCAATCACATCTGCAGGCATGTTCCGTACTTTGACATCAACGACGACAGCGCCAATATCCCTCGGCGCCGGACCGCCTGTTGTTCCGGCCCCGCTCAATGCACTTTTGAAGTACGGAAAGGCTTTGCCTCACGCGTTGACAGCGAACGTCCGTGAGCTCCATTGTGATGGATGATCCCGCTGCAGGTAGCAGCACCCGCACATCACACCTGTGGCACTGACAGTTCTATGGAGACATGCATGACAAACAAAGATCTGATGGCTGGCAAAGTGGTGATCGTCACCGGCGCCGGCGGCGGCATCGGCCGCGACATCGCGTTGCTGATGGCACGGTATGGCGCGCGCGTCGTGGTGAACGATATCGGCGCCTCGCTTCAGGGTACCGGGCGCGATACGACGCCAGGCGAAAGCGTCGTTGAAGAGATTCGCGCCGACGGCGGTGAAGCAGTCGCCAACACGGATAGCGTGGCCGACCAGGGCGCGGGTGCACGGATCATATCGCAGGCACTCGACGCATTCGGCCGAATCGACTGTGTCGTCAACAATGCCGGCATTCTTCGCGATCGATTTTTCCACAAGATGTCGGACGAGGAATGGGATGCCGTGTTGAAGGTGCATCTTTACGGCACGTTCAGTCTCAGCCGGGCCGCCGCTCCGTACTTCAAGGATCAGGCAGGCGGAGCATTCGTGCACATGACTTCCACCTCGGGGCTCATCGGCAACTACGCACAGGCCAACTACAACGCCGCGAAGATGGGCATTGCGGGGCTCTCGAAATCGATCGCGCTCGACCTCGAAAAATTCAATGTTCGCTCGAATTGCATTGCGCCATTCGCTTTCAGCCGCATGATCAGCTCAATACCGACCGACACGCCGGAGCAAGCGGCGCGGGTGGAAAAGATTAAGCAAATGACGCCAGCGAAGATAGCTCCGCTTGCCGTCTACCTCGCAAGCGACACCGCTCGTGAAGTGAACGGACAGATTTTCACCGTGCGCAACAACGAAATCTTTTTGATGAGCCAGCCTCGCCCACTGCGTTCCGTGCATCGCAGCGAAGGATGGAGCCCGGAGACAATCGCCGAGCACGGCATGCCGGCGCTCAAATCCTCATTCGTTCCGATGGAGCGTTCAGGCGATGTATTCAGCTGGGACCCGGTATGACACTCGCTATGGCCATACCGCGCAGGCCAACGGCGATCGGCAACGGAGTTTGACATGGCCATCGACTATCACGGGCTGAAAGCCTGGCGATTCGACGATGTCCGACAGGACTACAGCGAACGCGACGCGGTACTTTATGCCCTCAGTGTCGGCTTCGGAGTCGATCCGCTCGATCGCCGAGCGCTTAGCTATACGTTCGGCCCATCACTGTCGGTCGCACCGACTCTGGCTGCGGTTCTCGGCTTTCCGGGACAGTGGATGAGAAATCCCGAGAGCGGCATTGACTGGGTCAAGGTCGTGCACGGCGAGCAGCGCGTGCGCCTCTACGCCCCATTACCGCCAGCCGGCACGATTATCGGCCGCACACGCGTCAAAGCGATCGTCGACAAGGGGCGCAGCAAGGGTGCACAGGTACTGATGGAGAGGGATGTCATCGATGCCACCAACGGCAGACTCCTCGCAAAGGTCGAGCAGTTGAATTTCTGTCGTGGCGATGGCGGCTTTGCGGAGAACGGTCCGCCAGGCGACCCCCCTCTGCCGCCCGTGCCGAACGTCCCCGAACGAGAGCCTGATATCGTTTGCGACTTACCGACTAGACCCGAGGCTGCACTGCTTTACCGGCTCAATGGAGATCCTAATCCGTTGCACGTCGATCCCGAAGTGGCGCGGGCCGCCGGCTTCGAGCGGCCAATCCTTCACGGCCTCGCGACGTACGGTATTGCAGGGCATGCAATTCTGCGCGACGTCTGCGGCTATGCCCCCGGACGTCTCAAGATGCTCTATGCACGGTTCTCCGCACCTGTGTTTCCCGGCGAAACCATACGCACCGAGATATGGACACTCGACGAACCCGAAGGCCGCGTCTATTTCCGCTCGCGCGCCGTCGAGCGAAACGTCGTCGTGCTGATGAATGGCGAGGCCGAGATCGACTGACACGTAGACCGCATTAAATCTATCACTGTTGCGACAGTAAATGTGTCGCAACGCTCGGCCGGTTGCGAATCGTCGGTCTCGGCCACACTCTGCTGGGCGCCGCGCTACGATGCTCCCCGCCACAGTGCAAAGCGCATGAGCCGTAGTCGGCCGAGGGTGTGTGAAAACGCACTCATCGCCTAAACTGAATCAACTCATTGAGACCGGGTGACTCATGAAGCGATTCGTTGAAGGCGATGACCGCAAGCAGGTCGCACTACTTCCCGAATGCGTCGATGACTACATCGGCCAGGACAACCCGATCAGAATCGTCGACGTGTTCGTGGACGAACTGGACCTCACGACTCTCGGCTTCAACGGCACCACGCCCGCAATCACCGGGCGCCCGTCCTACCACCCTGGCGTGATGCTCAAGATCTATATCTACGGGTATCTGAACCGGGTACCCTCAAGTCGGCGTCTTGAGCGCGAATGCCAACGCAACGTCGAGTTGATGTGGCTGACAGGACGTCTGGCGCCAGACTTCAAGACGATCGCCGACTTTCGCCGCGACAACGGGCCGGCCATTCGCAACGTATGCCGTCGCTTCGTCGAGCTGTGTCGAGGACTGAAGCTGCTATCGAGCGACATGGTCGCCATCGACGGCAGCAAATTCAAGGCGGTGAACAGCCGCGACAGGAACTACACGGCGGGCAAGATCGACAAGCGTCAGCAACAGATTGAGGAAAGCGTCCAGCGATACCTCGACATGATTGAAACCGCAGACCGGACCAGTCCGACAGGTTTCGATGTGAAGACCGTGCGCCTGTACGAGAAGATCGCTCTGTTGCGCCAGCGGATGCGTGAGCTCGAGCAAATCAAAGCGCAGCTGAAGAAAGAACCTGACGGACAACTGTCGCTTACCGACCCGGATTCCCGCTCTATGACCAGCGGTGGCAAAAGAACCGGAACTGTCGGCTACAACGTGCAGACCGCCGTGGATACGAAGCACCATCTGATCGTGGAACATGAGGTGACGAATATCGGAGGCGATCACGGGCAACTCAGCAGGATGGCCGTGTCAGCGAAGAAGGCGATGGGCAAGTCGGGGCTGAAGGTGCTAGCTGATCGAGGCTACTACAGCGGTCCGGACATCCGCGCCTGTGCACTGGCGGGAATCACCACGTATGTCCCGAAACCACTCACCTCGGCGTCAAGAAAGAAAGGGCTCTTTACCAAGCGCGACTTCATCTACGTTGCCAGGAACGATGAGTATCGATGCCCCGCTGGTGAGCGCGCAATTCTTCGATTCAAGACCGTTGAGAAAGACATGAACCTGCGCGTGTACTGGCCCAGCGCATGCCCGCGTTGCCATCTCAAGGAGCGATGTTCCCCCAGCGACTACCGCCGCATCCGACGATGGGAACACGAACATGTACTGGAAGCCATGCAGCGTCGACTCGAGCGCATGCCCGATGCAATGACCATTCGAAGAAGCACGGTCGAACACGTCTTCGGCACGCTGAAGCATTGGATGGGGGCCACCCACTTCCTGACCCGGACGCTGGGACGGGTGAGCACCGAAATGAGCCTTCAGGTGCTAGCCTATAACCTCAAGCGCGTCATCAATATACTGGGGGTTGCCGGAATGATGAAGGCGATGAAGCTGGCTACCAGCTGAGGCCCCGAGGGGCTTCTTACGGCCGCGATGTTCGATTAGCGCTAGCTCGACGCATCTAACCTGATCGATCCGACCCGCAACGTCGCCCTCAGCGGTAGAAATGGAGTTTCCACACGCCCTCGGCCATCTACGGCCGACCGCATCGCGTCCAAACTGACACTCAGGCATCCGCTCCAGTCGCGCCAAACTTTCATGCTCATGAGGGCGCATCCGATTTTTCGGTTCGTCCCCGCAATCTACGACTGAATCAAAGCTGCGGAGTTTTGGCGAGAGCCACGCATCTATTGCAGGATCAGCGCATGTTGCCTGGAAAGCTGTTCCCGAAAACGGACCGCGTAGTCGGCGCCCACCGCTGCTGCAACGCTGGGTCGGGACCTCAACGTTTGTCGCCACTTCTCAATCTTCGGAGCGTATTCAAAAAATACTGACGTACGATCCGCAGGGAGACAATCGAAAAAACGACTCAGTGGGGCCATGGCAGCATCAACCATGCTGAAAAACTTGCCATTGAAGTACGGTCCAGAGGAAACTTCGCCCTCTATCTGACGGATCTTTGCACGGAATGTGGTTTTTTTGCTTTCGAAAACTTCCATATCGTTCGCGTTGAGCATCAGCCAGACGTCCGCGTACATCGATGAGATGTACTCCGCCCATGCTCGATCGCGCGCGCGGTCAAAGGCATTTGATGGGTGCATCGGCGGACCTTCCTGCGACTCTTCAAGGAACTCGCATATCGCCGTGCTTTCGAAGAGAACAGCTTCACCACCGTCGGGGCGCGACGCGATCAAAAGAGGTACCTTGCCCGTTGGAGATTTCTTCAGAAACCATTCGGGTTTCTCTGACAGATCAACGTTGACCCGATCAAATGCTACGCCTTTCTCCCCCAGCACGATTGCGGCACGTTGGACGAAAGGGCACAGGTGATGGCTAACCAATGACAGCGGTTTCATTTCAGTATTGCTCCTCCAGGAGCTCGGTTTCCCCATCGTGAGGATGTAAAGGTTAGGCGTGCTGGCCGGAGTTTGAGCTCCGGCCTTCTCGCTCCTGGCGCCGGGAGGGCTCGTCAAGACTCTCCTGGCGAACGTCATCGAACCTTCCCAGACACCTGGTCAGCTCATTCAGCAACCACCGCTTGGGTATCGAGCGAAAACCAACCCTTCGTTGCCTGAATCACTTCCCACAGCTTGTCCGGAATCGCCAGCTCTGGCACTCGCGACGGATCCAGTGTGGTGGCAATGTCCGCCGCCCGGCCATCGCTCGCGAGCTCGATCCAGTCCGGATTCATCACCAGCGCCTGTCCGATTGCGACCAGCGACAGCCCCGATGCCAACGATTTGACGGCTTCACCGGGCGTTCGGACCAAGCCAGCTGCAACTAGAGGTATGCGGCCACCGACATGTTCAACAATCAACTCGGCGGTCGTATGCTCGCCCGCATAGTCCAGCGGCCTGGCATTCGGGATATCAAAGAGCGAGGCGTGGATGTAATCGACACCGCTCTCGATCAGCGCGTCAATCAGGACATAAGTGTCGTCCATCCGCAGTGCGCCTTCGCCTGGTTCTTCAGGTGACAGGCGATAACCAAGCAGGAAGGGCCGCCCGGCATGTTCCGCGATGACGCGCTGCACTTCACGCACGACCGCGAGTGGAAAGCGCATGCGGTTTTCCAGAGAGCCACCCCATTCGTCGTTGCGCTGGTTGAAAAATGGCGAAAAGAAATTCTGAATGAGGAATCCATGAGCGCCATGCAATTCAACGCCATCAAACCCTGCCTCGATGGCGCGGCGTGTTGTCTCGCCAAACGCACGAATGATTTCCACTATTTCGTCGTGAGTGAGGGCCTGACTGGTCACTTCGCCGTCGTTGAATGGACCAGGAGGCGCCTTTAGCGCGCTGGCACTGACCACCCGAGCGTCCGGAACCAGATGCGGCACGGCCTTGTTGCCAGCGTGGAAGATCTGCAGGATCGCCGGCGCACCACCGCTTTTCGCCGCCTGCGCGAGACGGCGCAGGCTCGGAATAAACCGGTCCTCATGAGCAGCGAATTCACCGGTAAACCCGATGCCGTTTGCCGTCACGTGGGTGCAGCCGGTCACAATCATGCCGACGCCTTCGGCTCGGGCGCGATAGTAGGCCACCTCCTGATCGGACACCGTGCCGTCGGCATTGGCGGACCAGGTCGTCATTGGCGCCATGACGGAGCGATTGCGAAGGGCAACGCCGTTCCCGAATGCAAACGGCTGGAAGAGTGGCGATGTTCGTTGCGTCATAAGAGTCGATTTGATTATGATCAGCGACAACCAGCCGTGGCTACCGCGTAAGGTTCGAATGAACCTATACCCGGCGTCGGCGGACCGTGCGAGATCCAGTTGGATTGTTTGCAGCGAGGGGGCTTTCCCGGAGCTTGCGGATCGAGTACACCCGATAGTGCTTTCGGATGTACTCGATCCGCAAGCTTCAGGGCAAGCCAGGCGCCGGAGTCAGAACACGGTGGTGCGTCGTCCAGTCGTGGTACGGGTTCAGACCAGCTCGGCCAGCGCGGCCGCACTGAAACTGTTCAACTCGTCGTGTGCGCCGCCCAGCACTTTCGCTACCCACCGCGGATCGCCGAGCAGCGCACGGCCCACCGCGATCAGGTCGAATTCCTCACGTTCCATGCGCTGCACCAGGGCATCGAGGCTCGCCGGCGCCGCTGTTTCGCCGCTGAAGGAGGCCGTGAGATCGCTGCCCAACCCGACTGAACCAACGCTGATCGTGGCCGCGCCGGTGAGCTTCTTGGCCCAGCCCGCAAAGTTGAGGCCTGCCTCGCCGTCGATTTCGGGAAACTCCGGCTCCCAGAAACGGCGTTGCGAGCAGTGCAGGATGTCTACGCCGGCCTCGACCAGCGGAGTAAGCCACGCACCCATGCGCTCGGGCGTGTCAGCCAGGCGCACCGAGTAGTCCTGCTGCTTCCATTGGCTAAGGCGCAGGATGATCGGGAAGTCTTCGCCCACGGCTGCACGCACGGCTTTCACCACCTCCGATGCGAAGCGCGAGCGCTCCTCGATGGTGCTGCCGCCATACCTGTCGGTGCGCTGGTTGCTACCGGCCCAGAAGAACTGGTCAATGAGATAGCCATGCGCGCCATGAATCTCGGCTACGTCGAAACCCAGACGTTTGGCATCCGCCGCCGCGCGCCCGTAAGCGGCGATGGTGTCGGCGATGTCCTCATCGCTCATCGCCTTGCCACGGCTGTCGCCCGGGCCGACCAGACCCGACGGGCTTTCCACGGGCACGCCCGGCTCCCATGCAGTCATCGGGCTTTTCAACGAGCCGACGTGCCAGATCTGCGGGCCCATCTTTCCGCCCGCGGCGTGGACCTCGTCGATCACATGCTTCCAGCCGTTCAGTGCCGCCGTCCCATGGAAAAGAGGGATGTTCGGGTCGTTGCTCGACGCGGGGCGATCGATCACGGTGCCTTCGGAAAGGATCAGGCCCACGTTGTTTTCGGCGCGGCGCCGGTAATAGGCCGCGACGTTCTCGCCAGGGACTCCTTCGGGAGCGAATGAGCGCGTCATGGGTGCCATGACGATGCGATTTTTCAACGTCAGGGACTTGAGCTTGAACGGCTGGAACAACGGCGCGACTGAGAGCTTGTTCATGAGGGAAACTCCTGAAAATAATATTGCGTATCTATGTGATGCCATCTATGCGGTCAACGGTCGCAGCGCGCCCGGGCCTGGCGCAAGCGCTCAGCCGAGCAGTGCACCGATAGCCTTCAAAACAGCAGCGCTATCCGGCGAGGAGAATGTCTCGAGCAGACTCGTCGAGAGCGTGAGCGTCGAGGAGATAACCGCGCCGGCCGCGCGCATCTGTTCGATGGCCGCAGTTTCGGTGCGCTCGCTCCATCCACCGCAAGCGTCGATCATTACGTGCACTTCGTAGCCGGCGTTTCGTGCACCTAAAACAGCATTGAGGACAACGATTTCGGTCAGGACACCGCCGACCACGAGCACCGGTCTCTTCAGCGCGCTGATATGTTGAACGGACTCCGCGTGGCCAAATAGATGCGGCCCATTGCGGGTGGCCATCGTCGCAGAAAGCCCGTCGACCTCAAGTTCGGGGATGAGCTTCGTCTCCGAGCCGGTCGGTATGGTCGAGATAAATGCCGGTGCGCCAAAATCCCTGGCTAGCGTTGCCAATGCGCCCACCGATGTTTGAAGGCGCTCCAGCGGCAGAGTTTTCGCTGCAGGGATGACGTCGATCTGGAAATCGAGAAATAGAAAGGCGATGTCTTGCGCTTTAAGCATGAAACTACTCCGTGAATCGCAACCGGGACGAAGCGGACTGGCACTCACCATGCCGGCGCGGGTTGAACAACCGCGCCGGCATGGTGACGATAGTAAGAGGAGCCTGCGCCACCCTGGAACACTTTTGCGATGGCGCGGTCCGCTTAACTGAGATGCTGCTTGAAGAAGCTAACGAGCTTCACGGAGGCGGGATCGACATACTCGGGCTTGTCGTACAGGTCGACATGTGACGCGCCTTCGATCCAGAACAGCTCCTTCGGCCCTTTGGCCTTATCGATCGTCTCGACGCTGAAGCGCTGGGTATCGGCTTCGGTACCGGTGATCATCAGCAGCGGACGCGGCGCAATGAGATCGACGAGGGCATAGGAGTCGTACTGCGCGATCTTGTCGACGCTGCGCGGAACCCACTGATTGGTCGAGCGGGGATGCTGGCCACGCGGTGTGCGATAGTAGTCGTAGGCCTCGCGGAACATGCTCCTCTCGGGGAAGAACTTTGCCTGTTCGTCGGTCGCCGGCACGACCTGAGCCATGCGGACCGGCTCGCCTTTCGCTTCGTTGGTGCGATCGACAGCCGCCTCGTCGAGCTGCTTCTGCAGCACGTCCGGGCTTTGCTTTCCGTCCATGCCGTCACGCCAGAGGATGCCAACGCACGCGCCGACCACGGTGGCAACGGCCTTGATCCTGTGGTCGGTCTGAGCCGCGAACGGCACGTAGCCACCCGATGCGCAGATGCCGAGCGCGCCGATGCGTTGCGGATCGACTTCCGGCCGGATCGAGAGGTAAGAAACCGCGCTCTTGACATCTTCGGCGCGTTGGGTCGGATCTTCCAGCCCGCGAGGCAAGCCTTCGCTGTCACCCTGATAGGCCGCATCGAAAGTCAGAACGACGAAACCCTGCTTGACCAGGCGCTCTGCATAGTTGGACGGGCTCTGTTCCTTCACCGCGCCCATAGGGTGGCTGATGACGACGCCCGGCAGAGGACCGGATGCGTTTTCGGGAACATAGAGATGGCCGGCAATGCTCAGGCCGCTGCTGGGGAATTTGACTTCGTGTCGCATGACAGATTTCCTTCGTGGTTGAACGGATCAAACGGGTATCGCGGGCGGCCTCTGGATATAACTGACGACAATCCTCCAGAGGTTCCGCTATGACTCCTCGGCCAGTGCACGTTTTGCTTCCAATTGAGCAACTGGCCGATTCGTACGATTTCGTATTGCTGATTATTCTGAAAAGTCAGTCGAAACCGACACGCTGCGCCACTCGTCGGCCAGTTCGCGGTCCCGACCTGCGCGCCTGATCACGCCTTCGTAAGCATCGGTCCCGGCAGCCAGGCGGACCGGCGGCTCTTTCGACTGCACCAGCGCCACCACAACCTCGCCGAGCCTGGCGGGGTCTCCGGGCTGCCGGTAGTTCGCCTCGTCGAACCTGACCTGTAGGGTATTGCCATAAGCTTCGTAGTCGGGAATTGAGACATCGCCATGGAAAACCGATGTGGCATCAAGGAAGTCCGTACGGAAGGCACCTGGCTCGATCAGCGTCGCCTTGATGTCGAACTGCTCCAGTTCGCCGCTCAACCCTTCCGACCAGCCCTCCAGGGCGAACTTGGACGCACAGTAGATCGACGCCCCCGGCGTACTTAGAAGGCCGCCGATAGACGACACTGTGAGCACATGGCCCGATCGCTGCGCGCGCATGACCGGCAGGATCGCCCGGGTTACGGCGAACACCCCGAAGACGTTCGTGGCGAACTGCCTGTCGATTGCTGCGGCCGACAGCTGCTCGAATGCTCCCAGCTGACCGTAGCCGGCATTGTTGACGAGTACATCAATGCGCGTGAATTTCTGGACAGCCCTGTCAACGGCGGACCGGATCGAAAGCTCATCGGTGACGTCGAGCGGTAGCACCAGCAGTCGGTCTCCGGCGAGGACGGATTCGAGCTGTTGTGGTTTGCGCGCCGTGGCAACGACCTGATCCCCCGCCGCCAGGGCAGCACGGGCGATTTCAAGGCCGAATCCACGGCTGGCTCCGGTAATAAACCAGGTCTTCATTGGTGAGCTTCCCAAGGTCAAAGGGTTGAGCGGGTAATGGACTCGTTCTGCTTCCACGCATCAAGATGTTCCTGATAGCGCTTGCGCACAGAGTCGAGACCGTGTCCCACATAGAGGCGCACAGGTGCGTCCTTCGAGCCCGCGATGGATACGATTGCTTCACTGGCGCCGTCGAGGTTCCCCGGCGTGTAGTCGAATATCGCGCCACGCAGCTCAGCGGCAGGCGCATAAGCCTCGATCCTCTGTGCCGGGGCTTCGGCCTTGCTGCCAAGCTCCGTTTCGAAGTAGCCGGGCTCGACGATCGTGACCATGACACCAAGGTGCGCAAGGTCGAAGGCGAGAGACTCGCTATAGCCCTCGATCGCGAACTTCGAGGCCGCGTATGCGGGTATGAGGGGCATGGCGATCACCCCAGCGGCAGACGAGAAGTTGAGGATGTGGCCCGAACCCCGCGCGCGCATGCCGGGCAGGACAGCACGGGTCACGGCCAGCGTTCCGAACACGTTGGTCTCGAACTGGTCCCTGACCTGGTCGATCGTATGTTCCTCGAGGGTGCCTCCAAGCACCTTGGCCGCCGCGTTCACGAGCACATCGAGCGCACCGAAGCGCTGCTCGCTGCTGGCAAGTGCCTGATGGATGCTCGCTTCATCGCGCACATCCAGTCGCGTCACATGGACGTTGGACAGCTTCGCGAAGCTGAACGGCGCCTTGTTGATATCCCGCATCGTGGCAGTGACGTTCCAGCCCTTTTCAGCAAACTTGTGGACGAGGTTTTCGCCAAACCCCGACGCCGCGCCGGTAATGAGAACAGTCCTGGTCATTAAACTCTCCTGTGACTCAGATATTGGTTGCAGACCGTCTGCCGCCTCGTGCGGTCGACGGAAAGCGCCTTCTGGGGATCTGGCTGACGTGGCCCTCTCCCCGCGATGCCCGGCTCGCCACTTCCATCACAGGCAGCCTGCTCAAAAAGAACGGTGCGAGCACCGACACAGCTTCTTCAACAAACCTGCACACGTCGTACAGGTCCATATGATTGGCGCCCTCGACAACATGAAAAGATTTGTCTTTGCTTGCAGCACGATCGAACAGTTCTTCACTCATCCACCTGCTGCCCGCTTCACTGCCCGCAACGATCAACAGCGGTTGCGTCAGATAGATGTCGGCCAGGTGATAGGCGTCGTAGGTGACGATCTGGTTCAGGCTGCGTAGCGTGGCGAAACCCGGCGCCGTGGCGCACTCCGCGCGGACCGAGTGGTAGTACTCCCAAGCCTGACGCATCTCCTCGTTCGGGGCGTCCTGCTCCCGCAGGGGCGCAAGCGGCATCGTGGCCAAAGCCGCACCGCGGGCATCCATGGTTCGGGCGTTGGAGCCCGCTTCGATGTTTGGCAATGCGTCGATGGACTTTCCACTGTTGTCCCAGCCATTGCGGAACAGCGTACCGATGTTGACGGCACTCACGGTGCCGACGGCCTTGATCCGACGGTCCTGAATCGCGGCGCAGGCGGCATATCCGGCTCCCGCGCAGATGCCCATCGCCCCGAGGCGATTCATGTCGACGTACGGCAGCGTCGCCAGGTAATCGATCACCGCGCTGATGTCCTCGGTACGGATGTAGGGGTTTTCAAGCTGGCGCGGCTCGCCGGTACTCTCGCCCTGATAGGACGCGTCGTAGGCAATGGTCACGAAACCGTGCGCCGCAAGCTTCTTCGCATAGGTGCCCGCGGTTTGCTCCTTCACGCCGCCGCCCGGATGTGACACCACGATCGCCGGATACACACGGTTCTCGTCGAATCCTTCCGGAAAGTTGACCACCGCCGACATGGCGATCGCCTTGTTACACGAATTGGCGAACGTGACTTTGCCCACAATCAGGCTCCTCTTAATCTAGACCGGCGCTTCGGTTCAGGACCGACGCCATCCAATGTAGACCAGAAGGATTGGATTGATTAGACGCCCAATATCGATGGGGCCTATCATGCCTGTGATAAATCAATTCGATGCGGGAGAAAACCTTATGCGGCGGGACGAGATCGCGGATCTAACGGTGTTCGTAGTTGTGGCAGAAGAGCGCAGTTTCACGAAGGCGGCCACCCGCCTCGGTATGGCACAGTCTGCGCTTAGCCAGATCGTGCGTCGCACTGAAGAGCGCCTCGGCCTGCGCCTGCTCTCGCGCACGACCCGAAGCGTGGCCCCCACGGAAGCCGGTGAGCGGCTTCTCGCGACCCTCGGCCCCATGCTGCACGACCTGGACGCGGCAATCGCCTCATTGGGTGACCTGCGTGATCGTCCGTCTGGCACCATTCGGCTCACAACCGTGGAACACGCAGCCAAAACAATCCTCATTCCGGCAATGCGGCGGCTGCTTGTTGGAAACCCGGACATCAACGTCGAGGTCACAGTCGATTACGGGCTGGCAGACGTCGTGGCCGACCGCTTCGATGCCGGAGTACGCCTCGGCGGGGAGATCGCCAGGGACATGATCGCGATGCGGATTGGCCCCGACATTCCGATGGCGATCGTCGGTTCGCCGGAATACTTTCGCGACAGCCCAATGCCGACGTCACCGGCTCAACTGATCGACCACCGGGCCATCAATCTACGCCTGCCAACGTCGGGCACGGTAAACGCATGGCGACTGAAACGCGGAGGTCGCGAAGCACGTGTCCGGGTTGATGGTCAGCTTGTGCTGAATACCATCGATCTCATCCTTGATGCGGCGCTCGACGGCCACGGCCTTGCCTATCTGCCGCTCGACCAGGTCCAGCCCTGTCTCGACGCCGAGCGGCTCGTGAGGGTCCTGGGAAGGTTCACACCCGACCTGCCGGGATACCATCTCTACTATCCCCACCGGCGCCATGCATCGCCTGCTTTCAGGCTTCTCGTGGACGCCTTGAGATATCGGGGATAAAGGGCAACAAGCCGTACGACGGTCGCTGCGTGGACCCGCTGGACTTTGCGATAACAATCAACGAACTATGTGGACACAGTTCGACAGCCGACTGACGTTGACACGCGTGCGCTGCCGCCTGCTACCTAGCGCGACTGGCTGATGCCCACGCGCTGCGGCCCACTCGCTATGTGGTATTAGCGATATAGCTGCGTTTTTCGTTCAAGCGCGCAGCCTGGAAAACGCGTCACACCAAGCCTCACGTCATCCCATAAGCCGTTACCTATGCTGAGGAGATGCCCAACTCTTCCATACCACCATCGTAACCCGGCACCGCTTCCCTCTCCGCGCGTGGTACGACGGCGCTCGCGCGCGCGACGCGATCCTGCGATATTGTCCGCAGGCGCTCGATGGCAGCCCTTCGACGCGCGGTGCGATCGGTCGCATTCGCCGGCAGGTGGTCGGATTCGCCCTCAGCCGCCATCGCGCCGATCTCGCGGAGCCGTTTCAATGCGTGGCGGGCGAGCGTACTCGTCACCGCAGTGATGCGATCCGGGCGCTCGACGTCCTGCCGTTACTTCCGGTCCCGCGACCACTTGTGAGCGATGCGGTCGAATCCTGGCTCCCGCCCCGGGACATTCCGGTACTGCATCGGCACCGCATCCGGACGCTGGCCGACCTGACTGTCCGAGTTCCCCGCCGCCGGCGATGGTGGGTCGTGATCCCCGGTCTCGGTGAACGTAGTGCCCGGCGGATCGAAGCGTTCTTTGCCACACATCCTGCGCTCCCGAGCGCGCCCGCGCCTTGATCGTCACGGAAGCGGCCTCCCCCGTTACGCCATGGGAAAACATCCTCGTCCCGCACGAGGTGGACGGTTCATGCGGAATCTTCCGCGCGCCGAAGCAGGTATGCGCCATCGAGGCCGATAACGACTGGCTGGCAATCAACGCCTGGCTCGAACGCCACGAAGCGGTGGAGACCCGGCGTACCTATCGCCGGGAAGCGGAACGGTTGCTGCTGTGGGCGATTGTCGAGCGCGGCACAGCGCTATGCGCTGGCGAATCCGTTCGCGGGTTTGACGGTCAGGGGATCGCCGGTCGTGAAGGCACGAGAGACGTCCAGTTCGCCCGCGCGCTGCGACATGCGTCGATCACCACCACCTCGATCTACCTGGATCACGACGAAGTTCAGCGTACGCGACAGATCGAGCGCATTTTCGTGCAGAGACGATCGGCATGAGTTAACCCGAACGGCCACCGTGCCGGACATCGCGTATCCGCTACTGTTCATCCAAAATATCGCTGGAAATACTGCCGCGTGAACGCCTTGCGATGCTCCGCTGTCGTCCATGGATCCCGGCCTGGCGTCCACCCCTGGCTTTCAATGGGTGACACTTTTATTTCGTTCGCACTGGAAGCGAAAGTGTCACCGCGACGGCGCTTTACCGCACGCCACCGCGCCGTGGGCGGTGACACACTCATTGCGGTCTACGTGACAAGTGCGCTTAATCCTGCGCTGCCATCCGGATCTCATCGATTGCGGCCGGATTATCGAGCGACGACAGATCTCCAGGCGGCAGGCCGCAGTACACACTGCGTATGACGCGTCGCATGATCTTCGAACTGCGCGTCTTCGGCAATTGCCCGACCACATGGATCGCCGACGGCCGGAACGGACGCCCGAGCCGCCGATCCACGTGCCGCGCCACCGCTTCTTCGAGTTGCGGGAGAGAGCCGGCCGCCTGGGGCCCACAGACCAGGAACACGACGAGCTTCTGCCCCTTGACCGGGTCGTCGACACCGATTGCTGCTGCCTCAGCAACCTGCGCCAATTCGAGCAAGACCTCCTCGATTTCCGCAGGCCCCACCCGCTTCCCGGCCAGCTTGATGGTATCGTCGGAGCGTCCCAGCATGAACCAGTGACCGTCTTCGCGATGCATGGCGAGGTCGCCGTGCAGCCAGATGCCGGGTACGGTCCGCCAATAGGAGTCAAGATAGCGCTCGTCGTCCTTCCAGAACGACTGTGTCATGCCGACGAACGGCTTCCGAACAGCCAGTTCGCCGATCTGACCGATCAGCGGTTCTCCGACTGGACCCACGACATCAACCGCAACGGATGGGGACGCCGTATTGAAGCCACTCGGAACTATCGGCTTGACGATGACGCTCGATAGCAGCGCGCCAGATACCTCGGTGCCGCCTGTATAGTTGATGACGGGACGCCGCCCCGAGCCGAACGCCTGCTGGAACCACACAAAGTGTTCCGGATCAATACCCTCTCCCGCTGTAATCAAAAGACGCACAGTGGACAGATCGCCTTGCGTGGCGAGTCCGGCATTGGCAGAGAGGCCGCGGATCAGCGTCGGCGCCGAGCCGAAGTGCGTGACGCGATGACGCTCAATCAGCCGTGACATACGCGACCAATCGGGAAAATCCGGCGCGCCGTCGTAGCAGACCAGTGTAGCCCCGCGCAGCAGCGCGCTCGACATCACGAGGCTCCCAGCAATCCAGCCGATATCGGCTGGCCAGCAAAAAACATCGCCTTGTTTGACGTTGAAATGTATCGCTGAGTCGTGCGCAATCTTGAGCGGAAAGCCACCATGCGTATGAACCGCACCTTTAGGCTTGCCCGTCGTACCCGATGTATAGATGACCATGAAAGGGTCTTCGGGCGACATGCGCTCAGGTGCGACCGCTGGTTGTGCGTCGGCGACGGCATGCCAGTCGAGTACGCTGTCGTTGAACGTCAGCGATTCATTCGCGCCCTTCCAGACGACCATTTCCAACGCACTTAGCCGCGAGGTGGCCTCGTTGACGAGCGTGCATGTGTCCACCCATTTGCCGCGGCGCGAAAACCCGGTTGTCGCAATGAGCACACGAGCGGAACATGATGACAGGCGTGACACGATCGCATCGACACCGAAGCCGCTGAACAGTGGCACCACGATCGCACCGAGCCAGGCGACCGAAAGCAACGTGATGGTTGCCTCGACGCCGTTCTCCATCAGCAGGCCGACACGGTCACCTCGCCGTACGCCCTTTGCCTTCAGGCCCGCTGCGAATGACGCGACCCGCTTTGCGAGGTCGCGATAGGTCAACTGCTCTATCGAACCGTCCTCGCGCTCGGCGACAACCGCAAGCTGTCCTGCGGTGTCTGGATCGCTTGCCCATTTGAGGACTGAGTTCACCCAATTCAATTGTCCGCCGCGAAACCATTTTGGAAACTCCGGCCCCGCGGATGCGTCCAGAAAGGTGTCGTAGCCAACGTCCCATACGATTCCGCAAAACTCGACAACGGCTTTCCAGTACGCGTCGGGCTGGTCGTTCGAAAACGCTAGCAGCTCGTCATAGTGGTCAAGACCCAATCGTTCGAGCAAAATCTTCACGTTCGCGGAGCCGATATCATCGGCCGTTGGTTGCCATTCATGTCTCATGAGATCACTCATCGATGTTCCGCGCAGATTGATAGATGTTCTCGGTGCACGGACGAGAGAGAACGCTGGTTGACTGTTGCAACACAAGCATTGCCTCCGTCCCGCATTTAGTCAACTTCTAACTCATCGTGAATTCCAGGCATAGGCAAGTCAACGCATCGCCGGAGCAGGTTCCGTACAAAGAAACAATTGGAATCGGCCGGTCTGGGACGCGGAGGCACAACACTCGGCGACATCGCATAAGGGATCACCCGAGGACCGAAAAAGATGCTGTCAGAGTACGGAAATGTTTTGCTCTTCGCGTTGACCGGATGTTGATCATTTCGCAATCTTTCAATGCCGTCCACAAAGCCGGTCGCGCTGAGCAGCAGATCTTCGGTCACGGTCAACGGATTGAGGCATACGTCGATAAATGAAGAAGCGAGGAGATTTGATGAGACGAGCAGCGATCGTGGCACCCGTGCGCACGCCAGTCGGAAGTTTTGGAGGCAGCCTGCGCGACGTTCCAGTCGAAGCGCTAACGGATTCCGTCATCAAGGCCGTACTTGCGCGCACCCGGATCGACCCGTCTCGCGTCGACGACCTGGTTTTTGCCCAGTCCTATGCCAACAGCGAGACGCCCTGCATTGGGCGCTGGGCAGCGCTGCATGCCGGGTTGCCGATCAATGTGCCGGGCTTCCAGATCGATAGACGCTGCGGCGGTGGACTGCAGGCCGTGGTGACCGCAGCGATGATGGTACAAAGTGGCGCGGCCGATGTAGTGCTCGCCGGCGGGGTCGAGAGTATGAGCAACATCGAGTATTACACGACGGATATGCGCTGGGGCAAGCGTTCGGGATCGGTGCGGTTACATGACCGTCTCGAGCGCGGCCGCGAGCGATCTCAGCCTGAGGAACGTTTCGGCTATATCTCCGGGATGGTGGAGACGGCTGAAAATCTCGCTCGTGAATACGGCATCACGCGTGCGCAAGCCGATGCCTTCGCTGCGTCTAGTCACCAACGCGCGGCTGCCGCATGGCAGGCAGGGAAATTCGATGAGGAAATCGTGCCCGTTGCCGTGCCGCAAAGGAAAGGCGAACCCATCGCATTCACGAGAGACGAAGGCATCCGCGCTGACACTACCGCCGACACGCTGGCCAGGCTCAGGCCACTTCTTAAAGACGGCACGGTCACGGCCGGGAATGCCAGTCAGCAGAACGACGCCGCAGCAGCCTGTCTGGTCGTCGCCGAGGACAAGCTCGACGAACTCGAACTGTCACCGCTCGGCTATCTCGTCGGTTGGGCCGCCGCCGGCTGTGAGCCGGCAAAGATGGGAATCGGACCCGTTCCCGCCGTCGAGCGTCTTCTCAAACGTACCGGCTTTTCATTCGACCGGATCGATCTGGTCGAACTGAATGAGGCATTTGCTGTGCAGGTCCTGGCCGTGCTAAAGGGCTGGAACTGGAACGAGCCGGAGCGTTTGAATGTCAACGGCTCCGGCATTTCCCTAGGCCATCCGATTGGCGCCACTGGCGTGCGAATGCTGGCCACGCTGCTCTACGAGTTGCGTCGGCGCGGCGGGCGCTACGGGCTCGAGTCGATGTGTGTCGGTGGTGGTCAGGGGCTGGCGGCGATCTTCGAAGCCGCTTGACTGACGATACCCTCGACATTCAAACGAAAGACAGCCGTTGCTGCAGAGCACCCCGCAAACCCCGAGTCGCATATGAGCGTCGCCAAGATGACCGCAATGTGCGCTGCCTCGGCGGCCTCGGCCTTTGGAAACGAACGATCCGCATCAGCGACCCTCGACGATCGAGAACGAATTCCGATCGCATATCGGATCCACTTTGTCGCAGCTATTTTCAGTTGGCCGTTTCACAATGAAAGCTGGTTCGGAGTAGATATGAACGACTCGGCACATAGCACCACAAACGTCAGGAGCAATCGCGACCAGCCACAATCGAGGCACCGGCGGCCCGAGCGTCCTCTGATCAGCGAGGATGTTTGCTGGTATCTACTCGGGCTTCTGTCGGCCGCCTGTTCTGTCGCGTACCTCGACGTTCGAACAATCGAACTGATCAACGACTGCCTGCCTGTTTCCCTTCTTCGCGAGCGCGATCTCTAACGCCAATCACGTGTAGGAGTCGATGCGGGTGCCGCATCGTTCCCGAGGCACAGGAGTCAGTCGGCGGACGCCGGTAGGTTTCTCGTCGTACGCGCCGGGTCAAACGGTGGCGCATACGTACGCTGAGGCGACGTCAGTCATCGACCGCCACAGTTTGGTTCAATGCGGGTTTACTGTTGGGAGCCCACTGCGGACGATATTACGAAACCTTGTGCGCCACTCGCAAGCGCGGGCGGCGCACAAGGTTCCTTCAGGGCAACTTCAAGCCACGGCGGTCAGGCGCTTGCAAGCGAGCGGATAGCCGCGGAGAATTCTCCAACTTCAACGTTCTCGAGATTCTGCACGACGTCCCAGAACTTGCGCACCTCGACTTCACTCGGGCGGCGCTGCGCCAGAGCCGCGCAGTCGATGAACTTGCGCAGAAGGAGCTCGTCTGAAATCGGGAAGTCTGGATGCCCGATGCCGTGACGCACCTGGTGACGGAATTTCTGGCCGTTCTTCAGATGCACTTCGACGTCGCCACCCTCGACCGTGCCTTCGGACAGAGATTCGTCGGCCTGCCAGGTCACACGGTCGGCCAGCGCGAGGACGCGTGCGTCGCGCATGCCTTCATCGGAGAACGCGGCCAAAGGCACACTGCCGTGGGCCAATGCAACACCGGCGCAGAAGGGTAGCGCACATAGCGCGTCCATCCGTACGGTCGGGCGTCGCCGTGCCTCGCCCGGTTCGCAGAATCGGAGATTCGTATCGCCCACGTGAAGCACTACCTTTTCGATCGAATCGAGATCGATGCTCTGCCGCTCGCGCACTTCGATCAGTGCCTGCAGCGTCGCATGTGTCTCGCGCGCCGATGGCCACGCCTTGATCGAAATCCGCTCCGCCGTGTAGCGCTGGCCCAGTTCGCCTACGAGGCGCTCGCGGTCATATTCGCCCCGGAAAAAGGCGCCGTAGAAGCCGTACTTGCCCTCGAAAGCGGCGGCGTCGCCGCGCAGGCCAGCCCTGGCCATATAGGAAGCGGTCACGCCGTTGCGCGCACCGAAGCCGTCACGAAACCCCCGCACGTCGGAGCCCGGGCCGTGATGGCACTGCAAGGTCGTGCCGGTCTGGTGCAGCGTCAGGCCGTAGGCCGACTGCAATTGCTCTGCATCAAGGCCCATCACCCGCGCGGATGCCGTCGTCGAACCCCAGATCGCCACCACTGCCGGCCAGATCCAGACATAGTCATATAGCGATCCCTTGATGGCGAGCCCAACCCGGCACACAATTTCGTTGCCCAGCAAGACCGCTGAGAGCAGCTCGCGTCCCGTACACCCGGGTACTTCCTCTGCCGCGGCCAGCGCCCCGCCGAACGAATTGCTCGTCGGGTGCGCCACCGCTTCGTCATGCACATCGTCGAAGTCATACTGGTGGGCCATCGCCGCATTTGCGAACGCGGCGTGAGGCGCCGGCAGGCGTACGTCGTGCCCGATTACAGTGCCGGATGGCGTGCCGCCCCAGCGTGAGAGCATCCGCACGATGCGCTGCGCGTTGGCGTCCGGGCCGCCGCCGGCGAGCATGACGCCCACCGTGTCGAAAATGGAGCGCTTCGTGCTGGCAATCGCCTTGGCCGGCAGATCCTCGAAGCGCGTCGTAGTAACGAACTCGGCGAAAAGGCGGCTCGCGTCGGGAGCTTCGTTGTTGCTCATGTGGAATCCTCGCTTGAAATTGAAGAGGTATGCAGGCCGTTACTTCACCCGCGCCGCTTCCAGCAGTGCATGCATCCGGTCGTTGTCCTGACCGATATTCGGGGCGGACGCGAGCGGCGGCGGGCGTTGGCCGTCGAACGACAACGGCACGCCCACGCACTCGATCTCGTCGGGCGACGGCTTGCCCAGGATCCCCAGCGCCTTCGTCTGCTCGTGCGCGAACAGTTCGGCCGTGGTCTGGATCGGTGCCGACGCGACGCCATAGGCTTCAAGTTGCTTCTTCCAGTATGCCCGCGTGTCGGTGGCAAGCCGATCGCCGATGAGTCCATCGATCTCCGCCCGGTTTTGCAGGCGCGCCGCATTCGTCGCGAATTTCGGATCCGTTGCCCATTCAGGGTGACCGAGTGCCTCGCTCAGCTTCCCGAACAGGCGATCATTCGCGCAGCTAACGATGAGATAGCCATCCTTCGTGGTGAATGCGCGATGCGGCACGATGAATGCGATACCCGAGCCGTGGCGACTGCCTGGCTCGCCGTCGGTGGCGTAGTTCGCGATGCCGACCGACATCCAGGCAATGGCCGTTTCAAGCAGCGAGGAATTGACGGTAGCGCCCTTGCCGGTGACTTTGCGGCGGTAAAGCGCAGAGAGGATACCGATCACCGCCCACATACCCGTTCCGAAGTCCACGATGGAAACACCGGCACGTGACGGAGCTTGCCCATTCTCGCCGGTGAGACTCATGATCCCGGAGAAAGCCTGCATTAGCGGATCATAGCCGGGTTCTTTGTTCATCGGGCCGACATGCCCGAACGCACCGACCTCACAGCAGATGAGTTCCGGCTTGCGAGCCCGCAGACTTTCGGGGTCCAGGCCGTATTGACCCGCTGAGCCCGGCCGCAGATTGTGCGTAAATACATCCGCATGCTGGAATATCAGGTCCTTGAGCATTGCCAGTTGCGCGGGATCCTTGATGTCGATGCAGATCGAGCTTTTGCCGCGATTGAGTGCATGGAATGCAGCGCCGCTGCCGTTCCATTTGCTCGGCCCCCAACCGCGGGATGCATCGCCACCGGGCCGCTCCACCTTCCACACCTGCGCGCCGAGGCCGGCGAGCGTCTGGCCACCAAACGGCAGCGATGCGTTGTCGCTCAACTCGACGACGACAACGCCGGACAGGGGCAACTCATCATGCATGATTCAACTCCTGGTTCGAATTTTGGATTTCTGCGCGAGCGCCGCCGTCTCGGAGGGCAGCGTCGACCTCTTGCTGCGTGAGCCCGTATTCCAGCAGTACCTCAACAGTATGTTCGCCGAGGCGCGGCGCGGGATACCGCACCTCAGGCTTGCTCTCGCTCCATTGCTGCGCGATCCCCAGCGTACGGATCGGCCCTTCGGTGGGGTGCTCCTGCATCTGGAAGAACCCCACTGCCTTCATGTGCTCATCGTCCAGAAGCGTTTCCGGCGTGTTCATCTTCACAATGGGAATGTCGGCTTCTACGAGCAGCTTTACCCACTCGTCGGTCGACCTGGTCTCGAAGGTCTGCGCAAGGAACTCGAACAGCTCGACGACGTGCTGCATCCGCGCGGCCAGCGATGCATAACGGGGATCGGCTGCCATTTCAGACCGGCCGGCCATCTCGAAGAAGCGTTGCCAATGGCGGTCGGTGTACACGCTCACGCCGACATGGCCATCGAGCGTGCGGTACGGCTTGCGCTCAGGGCTCATCATGCGTTCGTAGCCCCAGTCGCCAATGGGCGGTACGAATGTGTGGCCGTACAGATGATCGCCCAGCACGAAATGCGCGAACGTTTCGAACATGGGTACCTCAACGGCCTGCCCGCTGCCTGTCCGCTCCCGATAGTAGAGCGCCATGGCAATCGCCTGGGTCATCGCCATGCCCACAACGCGATCGGCGAAGGCAGCTGCCACATACTGCGGCGGACCCGATTTGCGTGCCTGCAGCAGGGGCATGCCGACCGCTGCCTGCATCAGGTCGTCATACGCGGGACGATCCGCATATGGCCCGCGCTGGCCAAAGCCGAAGGCACCACAGTAGATCAGGCGCGGGTTCGCATCACGCACTTGCTCATAGGCGAGGTCGAGCTTGGCCATCGTCTTCGGCCTCAGGCTGTACATGAGGACATCCGACGTCGACACCATGCGCTTCAAGGCAGCAAGACCGCTGTTTTTCTTCAGGTCTAGCACGACGCTGCGCTTGTTACGGTTCGCGTGCAGGAAGGTGACGCTCATGCCTTTGTTGCGCCCAGGTCCGACCGAGCGCGTGGAATCACCTTCCGGAGATTCGATCTTGCACACGTCCGCCCCCATGTCGGCCAGCAACAGCGAGGCATAGGGACCCATGATGTTGGACGTCAGGTCAAGAACGCGTACGCCCGAGAGTGGTCCGGACATTCTCATTACTCCAGTTTCAACTTGACGGATGGCACCAGCGGCATCGGTCAGCTCACGGCACCAGTGAGAAAACCGGAAGCGTCTGCTCGCCGCGCCTGATGAAGTGCACCTGCACGCTCTTGCCTACTGCGATTGACTCCGGAGCTCCGTCGATCTGGGTGAACAGAAAATAGCCTTCCACCATCTGCACGAAGCCGACGGTGTACGGCACGATCGAGGCCCAGACCGGCGTTGGACCGCGCATGACGGTGCTGAACGAGTAAACCGTTCCGCGGCCGCTCGAATCCTTCCATTCGAGCGAGCCTGATCCGCAATGCGGGCAATACCAATGCGCTGGCCAAACAGGTTGATCGCAGCTCGCGCAGCGCTGGTACTTGAGTTGCTCTTCCTGCAGCGCTTCCCAGTAGGGCTGTGCATCGAGCAGGCGGTAGGGCTGGGGCCAGCCGTTGGTGGAATGCATTTCAGTGCTCACGCTGTGCTCCTTGTTCGCGGGCCGATCACGTGTTGGAAGAAAGAATGGTCACGCTCCCGGCGGCCAGCATGCCGCCCGAGCCCTGAACCAGCACGGTGCGCGGGCGCTTGCCCGGTACAAGGCCCAGTGCTTGCCCGCGCAGTTGACGGATGGCCTCGACGTAGCTGTCCATATTGCAGGAGATGCCTGGCTGACCGAAAGACAGCCAGCCTCCATTCGTGTCGGTCGGCAAGTCGCCGTCGACGCCCGTGCGTCCTTCCCGGTAGAGGCTGATGCCCTGCCCTTTCTTCGCGAAACCGAGGTCTTCCATGATGATTGGCCCCATGTGCGCAAAGTTGACCGATATCTGCGCCATCTCGATATCAGTGGGAGCAAGCTTCGACATCGCGTATGCCTGGCGTGCAGCTTCGGCCGTGGCTGTGTAGGTGAGATTCGGAAATGGGCCGAGCGCTTCATATCGACAGTGCGGCATGTTCACGCGATCGCCAAGGTACTCATGCGTGGTCGCTGACCCGTAGCCCATCACGTATACCGCATCGCGGGCCTTCTTCGCGTTTTCCACGGAGGTGACCACCAACGCCCCCCCCGTGCCGCCGCCCCAGGTCGAACACATCCAGCGTCGCAAAGGTGTGGCCACATACGGTGAACCCAGGACTTTGGCGCGATCGATCTCGCCAAACCGGGCCTTGACCGCATGCGGGTGATGCACCGCCCACCTCTGGTTTGCAATCGCGACGTCGGCAAGATCCTCCTCTGTCACGCCGAACTCATGGAAGTAGCGGCAAGCGGCCTGCGCATAGAGCGACGGGATCGTCGGACCGTAGGGAATCTCGAACTGCGGATCGGCATCCGCCTCAGCGCCCATTGCTACGGCATCGACGAAAAGCTCCGTGGCGTCGCTTTGCAGGCACAGCACGTACTGGGCACGACCTGCCGCGATCATCTGCGACGCCATCGCAACCGTTGCATTCAGTCCTGCACCGTGCATCGTTATCTCGCTGGTGATCGTCACTGGCATGTGCATGTGCGAGCAGAAGATGTTGCTCCACTGGGAGCGCTTGTCGGCCCAGGGCGAACGCCCGGTGAACACCGCATCAACCTGGCCTTTCCCGATGCCCGCATCTGCGAGCGCCTTGTGCGTGGCTTCGGCGGCAAGTTGCAGGGGATCCTTGCGCTCGCGCACGGATGCGTAAGCATCTCCCATCCCGACGATCGCGGCTTGTGGCTTGGGTGTCATACGTCGGCCCCTCAGTCCTTAACTTCAGGCAGCGAAAGGCTGACCAGCGCATCGAGGTCCTCGCGGCGCCGAAGCATCAGCAGACTCCACTCACCTTTCTGGACGACGACTCCCTCCTGATTGACCGCCTTCATCAGAAACTTGATCACGCCGTACTTGTCATCCTTCTCCTTCTTGCCGATGACTTCACATACTGCGTAGATGGTGTCCCCGATGAAGACCGGCGCGAGGAAACGCATGTTGTCGATGCCGTAATTCGCCTGGATCCCGAGGCCAAACTGAATGAGGCCGGTGACAATGGAGTATGTGAGCGATCCCTGCACCAGTCGCTTGCCGAACCGAGTCTTCGATGCGTATTGGACGTTGGAATGGATCTCGATCCAGTTGCCGGTAAACGCACAGAAGTTGACCACATCCGTTTCCGTCACGGTTCGGCCTCCCGAACGAAAGACTTGCCCAACCTCGAGCTCGTCGTAAGTCTGGTCGATGCGGTTGTTGGTCTTGCTCATGTCTTAGGTTCCTTTCGTAGTATTGAAGATGGAGCTCGGGGGAAGCATCATGGATCGGCGATGGTGGCGATAGGAGCATGGGACAAGTTCAGCCGCATGTCGTCTCCCTGGGTTTTTACGTCGATCAGGTTTGATCTGTCGTTGATGAACAGCGTAGAAAATTCAAGCTCCAGATCCAAGTTGCGAATTTGGAAGATGCGATTCTCGGCCTGCGAATCCTATATGGGCGGATGCGTGCAATGCGTCTACCGGGTTGTCATGGACGACCAGCGCGGCTGCGCCACAGCAACGTACCGCACGTCGGTTCACGATGAAACCAACCGTCGCAGCCTCGCATGCTGCCGCATCATGTCCGCACCGTCCTCGCTGGTCATCATTGCGGGGGCGCTCGTGTTCACTGCCGTAATCCGAGACATGGTGGTGGCGCCGATCACCCGAGCCGCTCGACGCCGCGCACGCGTAACCGCGCGTTGACGCGGGCCATCTCGTCCGTTCCGTCTTGCAAGTACCGACCTGATGCCAAAGGGGCATCCCCGCCGACCGGTAATCCGGCCTCAAAACCTGTAGCGCATGCCAACAGCAGAACCGATCAGGTTCCTGCGACATTGGCTGTTGGGGAGCCGTTCTCCACCGCGTGGCCGATCAGCGCTAACACGCGAGGCGGGGTAAGCGGGGTCTCGAGCACTTCCGCCCGGAAGGGGCGAAGCGCATCTTCCACAGCCGAAAGCAACGCTGCGCCAAGGCCGATGTGGCAACCTTCGCCCACGCCCTTCGTGCCCAGCGGCGTAAGTGGCGATGGGGTTTCGATATGCAGAACATCGATCTCGGGCACCGTCGCGATGTGAGGGATCTGGTAGTCGCCAAGGGTGCGAGTCAGAAGTCTCGAAGCTTCGTCATGGACAATCTGTTCCAGCAGCGTGCCGCCCAGAGCCTGAACCGCGCTGCCTCGTAGCTGGTTGTCCACGATGCCCGGATTGATGAGCCGCCCGGCGTCATGCGCAACCCAGATCTTCCTCACCTCCACCTGGCCCGTGCGTGCGTCCACTTCGACGAGACAGCCAATGGCCCCGCAAGCGTGCGTCGGATAGAGCCGAAGCCGCCCAAACTCGTCAGGGACCCAGTTGACATCCGGACTCGCATAGGTGGCGCTCGCCTCCAATAACGGATCAGATACGCCCGGCAACATGGCGTAAGGGCCGGGCTCGAAGTACGTTCGCCTCGCTACTTCCGCGATCCGCATCGCCTTGTCGGTATTCCTGACCCACGCCACGCCATCAGCCAGCTCGATGTGCTGCGGTGCCGCGTCGAGCGCGATGCCGGCCGCCATCGCGAGCTTCTGTCTGACCTCGGTGGCCGCCTTATGGATGGCACCGACACCGAAGGTAGCGCCGCGGCTCGCAAATGCGCCCTGGCCATATGGAACAGACTCGGTATCACCCCAGCGCATACGAACGTCGCCCGGCTCGAGCCCGAGGCAATCAGCGACCACCTGCGCATAGGTCGTCTCGATACCCTGCCCAATAGACTGCATGCCCGTGAGAGCAGTCGCTGTGCCATCGGGATGAAGCCGCACGGTGGCGCTCTCTATCCCGCTGAAGATTGACATAGGGATAGCGCCACCCGAGGGTTCGAGCGTCGAGACCACGCCAAACCCGAGGTAGCGCCCTTCTGCATGGGCTTGCTGCTGTTGCTCGCGCAGGTCAGGCAACGACATTCGTTTACACAACAGGTCGAGGCATGCCGCGAAGCTTCCGCTTTCGATGACCGGCCCGGTACAGATCTGATGAGGAAAGCTCACCGGCAAATTGCGGCGGCGAAGCTCGACCGGATCGATGTTCAATGCAGCGGCCGCCTTGTCCATCAACCGTTCGATGACCTGGTTGGCGATGTCCTTGCCCATCCCTCGGTAGGCACCGTAGGGAGCCTTCGTCGTCAGCAGGCCACGAGCGCTCACTTCGTAGGCGTCGACGAGGTACGGCCCGGGTGCGTAAATGGCGCCGATGATTGCTCCTGCCGCACCGTTAGCGCGAGCGACTCCATCACAGCCGAGATCGATCAGCAGGCGATCGCGCATGCCGAGGATGGTCCCGTCCGAGCGGAGCGCGAGTTCGCCGCGATGCACGTAGCTGCGCGAGCCGACCGGTGCCGCGAGCAGCCATTCTTCTCGCGTCTCTGCCCACTTCACGGGGCGAGCGGCCAGCATCGACAACAGAATCGGGACAACGTCGGCATCAGGCTGTGCCTTCGATCCATACCCGCCGCCGACATCAGTCGCCAGCACACGGACCGATGACTCGGGCAGACGGAACATCTGCGCAAAAAGCGAACGCATCTGGTGCGGGATCTGAGTGGCAAGGCGCACGGTCAGCGAGCGCCTCGCGGGTTCGAATTCCGCGACGACTGCACGAGGCTCGAGTGGCATCGCGCTGTAGCGATGGACGGCGACGCGCGCTTTGACGATCGTATCGGCTCGCGCAAAGGCCCCGTCAACATCGCCGATGGAGAAGTCGTAACGAAGCTGCACGTTGTCCGGCCAGTTCTCGTAGACCTTCGTCGATACTGGTGACGGACCCTTGCCCCAATCGATGGCCTCTTCCGGATCGAGCGCGACAGGTTCAAGCACCTCATAGACGACCTCGATCGCCTCGAGGGCATCTTCGGCCAGATAGCGGTCGATGGCGGCGACTGCCGCGACTGGCTCTCCTTCGTAGACGACCTTGTCGACAGCGAGTCCATAGACCGTGGGAATCACAATGCCAGGGAGCGAGAAGGTGGCGGGCAACGGCGTCCAATGCTCGCGCGCCTCTGCGCCGCTGATTGCGATAGCGACACCCGGTATCGCCCGAGCCCGCGATACGTCGACACTGACGATGCGCGCGTGCGGGTGCGGGCTGCGCAAAATCGCACAATGCAGCGCGCCGGGCGGCTCGACGTCGTCCGCAAAGAGACCTGTGCCAGTCACAAGCCGCTCGTCTTCCTGCCGAGGGATCGGCCGGCCTACCCAACTCCGCTTCACTCGCTCAGCGCTCATCGCACCCGTCCCCAATGTCGCTCGCTCCAGCAGCGCGCTGAGACGCAACGCTGCGCACAGCCTTCACGATGTTGGCATACGAGCCGCATCGGCAGAGATTCCCGATCAGGCCACGGCACACGGCTTCGTCCGTCAACGGCGTTTCGCGCTCAATCATGGCCGCCGCCGCGACAACAAAGCCCGGTGTGCAGTATCCGCACTGGACCGCCTGCGCGTCGATGAAGGCTTGTTGAACCGGATGAAGGCGACCAGGCTGGCCGAGCCCCTCGACGGTGGTCACATCGGCATCGTCGATCTGCACCGCGAGCATCAGGCAGCTCTTGATCGGCGCCCCGTCGAAGAGCACCGTACATGCCCCGCACACACCGTCGTCACATCCGACGTGAGAACCCGTCAGCCCGAGGTCGCGACGGAGAAAGTCCACCAGCAACAACCGCGGCTCAATCTGCCAACGCCCCCGCTTGCCGTTGACACAGGCTTCGATCTCGACCTGCGATGGCATGTCATTCCTCCTGAGCTGGCGCTTCGGGACTGCGCCCCGTAGCGCACCGGTCGAGCGCCTGGGCGATAAGAACCGAGGCAATGCGCGCCCGGTACGCCGCATCACCTCGAAGATCCTCGAACCGTAGACAATCCGTCTGGAATTCGTCGATCGCTTGACGGATGCGGTGTTCGGTCGCCCGCCCCGTGCGCGCAAGCTCCTCAATCGTCACTGCACGCCATGGTATGTCGAACAAACCTCCGACCGCGATTCGAGGTTCACGACCCGCCGCGCCAGGCACAACGGCGACATTCACGATCGGTGTTCCGTTGAGTTGGGGCGCGAGCTCGAGATAGACCCCCTGCGCGTGTTCCGGCGTGTGCCGGATACGCAATCGAATCAGAAGTTCATCCGCTCGCCGGCTCGACTGACGAAAGCCCGTGAACATGTCCGCTACCGGACAATCGCGAACGCCGCCGGTGTGAACCAACACGGCCACGGCGTCCAGTGCAACGAGCGCCGTGGCCAGGTTGGCTCGTGGATCCGCGAAGCAGATGTTCCCGCCGATGGTGCCCCGGGCCCGCACCTGAATGTCGCCGAGACGTCTCGCTGCGCAGGCGAGCAGCGGGACTCTGGATTGAACGAGTGGATGGTCTGCGATGTCCTGGTGGCGGGTCATTGCTCCGATGAACAACTCCTCCGCCTCATTTGTCGTGATGCCCGCGAGTTCGTCGATTCGATTGAGGTCGATAATCCGCTTGGGCCGCACGATGCGCAGCTTGAGTAGCGGGACCAGGCTCTGGCCTCCCGCGAGCACCGTCCCTCCTGCCGTGAGCGCTTCGCATGCCTCAGCGACAGATGCCGGCCGCACGTAGTCGAAGGATGCCGGTCTCATTTAGCGTCCCAATTCCGTGTACCAGTCGTAGTCAAAGATCCATCCGAGCGTTCAAGCGCCGATCATTTTATAGATCACTTCGACGGCATCGCGTCCGGGCGGCTCCGTGAAGTCCCCTGCCAATTCGCCAGCCAACGAGACGACAGATGTCATCACTGCGCCGGCGGCTTCAAAGCGACGGAACGCTGCATCTTCGGAACGAACGGAAAGCCCGCCGCAAACATCGACCACGACATAGACCTTGTAGCCATGGGCGATTCCGGACAGGGCAAGCCAGTACAGGCAGATTTCCGTCGCCACGCCACAAACGATCAACGTCTTGCGACCAGTGTCTTCGATCGCTCTACGGAATGCTTCGTTTGCGAATGAATCTGGCGTGGTGCGCAGGAACTTGTCATACTGAGTGCGCGTGCCATCAATTTCTGGAATGATCTCAGGTAGCCCGCCATCGCTCTTCGGGATCGTCATGGCCAGCGTTGGTATATTGAAAATTTCGCCGAGTCGGGCTAATCCCCAGGCAGATCGTTTGAGACTCTCGGTTGAAACCGTCAAAGGTAATTCCGCGATCCCGACCTGAAGATCACCGAATATCAAAACAGCCTCGTCAGGTCGAATTTTTGATTCCATAACCGCTCCGTTCCAATGAATGTTTGAAGCCACCAGTAAGGCCGCGCAGCACGTCAGCAGGCCATACCGCCATCTACTGCAAATTCACCGCCAGTAATGAAGCTCGCCGAATCCGATGCGAGGAATGCAACCGTGCTGGCCACGTCCTGAGGTTTCCCGATTCGTCCGAGAGGCGTCATGGCC
>NZ_JBNPVY010000002.1:0-3058382 GCF_050434105.1 Paraburkholderia sp. 40
ATAGGTCAGGTCGGGCACCGATATCTGCGACACGACGGCCGAGCCGAGCATCACGATCAGCACCTGGCCGAGCAGCGCGGGAAACACGTTGGCGAGCGCCTGCGGCAGCACGACGCAGCGGAACACCTGGCGTCCATGCAGGCCGAGCGCCTGGGCGGCCTGCACCTGGCCGCGCGAAATCGAATCGATGCCGGCGCGCACGATCTCGATCGCGTACGCGCCGAGATTGACGGTCATCGCAAGAATCGCGGCCTGGATCTCGTCGATATGAATGCCGAGGCTCGGCAGGCCGAAAAACACGAAGAACAACTGCACCAGAAAAGGCGTGTTGCGGATCAGCTCGACGTAGCTCGCGACCAGCCAGCGCGCCCACTTCGGCCCGGCCGCCGCGATGCTCGCGCCGGCGATCCCCACCAGCCCACCCGCCAGGGTCGACACGGCCGTGAGGCCGAGCGTCACGGCGGCGCCGCGCGCGAGCATCCCCGCATACAGGCCGAAGCCGCTGAAATCGAACGCGTAAGTCATGGCCTCTTGCCCATCGTAGGATCAGATCGCGGCGCGGCCTTCACGGCGCCACGCCACAGGGTTCAAAGATCGGCCGGCAGCGGCGCGCGCAGCCACTTCTGCGAAATCGCGTTCATCGTGCCGTCCTTGCGGGCCTTGGCAATCGTTTCGTCGACCTTCGCCTTCAGGCGCGGCTCGTTCTTGTTCAGACCGACGTGATCGGGCGAGCTGAACAGCGCGAACTTCTGCTCCGGATCGTTCGCCGGATGCCGCGCGAGAATCGTCGCGCCGACGTCGTTGCCGACCACCATCAACTGTACCTGACCAGAAAGAAACGCCGAAATGGCGCCGTTCGGATCGTCGAAACGTTTGATGTTCGCCGACGGCGGCGCGATCTTCGTCACGCTCAGGTCTTCGAGCGTGCCGCGCGCGACCGAGATCGACTTGCCGCCGAGGTCGGCGGCGTTTTTCACCGGCAGCGACTTCGGGCCGAACACCGCGAGGTAGTACGGCGCGTAGGGTTGCGAGAAGTCGATCACTTTTTCGCGCTCGGGCGTCTGGCCGACCGACAGCAACATGTCGGCCTTGCGGTCGGCGAGAAAGGCCATGCGGTTGTCGCCGGTGACCGGCACCAGTTCGACCTTCGCGTTGAGCGCCTTGCCGATCAGATTGGCGACGTCGATGTCGTAGCCGACCGGCTTCATGTCCGGACCGATCGAGCCGAACGGCGGATAGTCCTCGAATACGCCGATGCGCACGGTGCCGGACTTCGCGATGTCGTCGAGCGCGTCGGCATGCGCGGCCGATGGCAGCGCGCACAGCGCGCCGAGCGCGGTCATCGCGAGCGTCGCGGCGAGCGTCGCGAACACGCGGCGGGTCGATTGGAGAGCGGGGCGCTGGTTCATCATCTGTTCCTCTGTCGTCATGCGGTTTTATCGAAGCGAAGCGTGTGTGATGGGTTCGGGTATCAGGCGGCGCGCGCGGCGATCAGCTTGCACGCGTGCGGCGGCAGCTCGGCGAGCACCGGCATGCCGAGCGCGAGCCCGGGCGTTTCGCGCGGCGTGGTCGCGGCGGTCAGCGTGAAGCCGACGCAATCGATCGTCGCTTCGAGCGAGGCGCCGACGTCGCGAATGAACGTGACGGTACCGGGCAGCCGGTTCGCGTTCGGTGCTTCCGTGGCCGCCTTCACGCAGATGTCCTCGGGGCGAATCAGCAGGCGGATCGCGTCGCCGGCCGCACCCGGCTGCCGCGCATCGGCGAGCGGCGCGCTCGGGTTCGGCGTCACCGCGATGCGCCGTCCGCCCGGCAGGCTCACGATGCCCTCGCCGTCGTACCGCACCGGCAGGATGTTGCCGAGGCCGATGAAGTCGGCGACGAACTCGCTGACCGGATCGCGGTAGATGTCGAGCGGCTTGCCGACCTGCGCGATGCGGCCTTTCTCCATCACGACGATCTCGTCGGCCATCGTCATCGCTTCGCGCTGGTCGTGCGTGACCATGATCGTCGTGATGCCGAGGCGTTGCTGCAGCAGGCGGATTTCGACCTGCATCGCTTCGCGCAGCTTCGCGTCGAGCGCGGACAGCGGTTCGTCGAGCAGCAGCAGTTGGGGCTCCGAAGCGATCGCGCGCGCGATCGCGACGCGTTGGCGCTGGCCGCCCGACAGTTGCGTGACCGGCCGGTTCGCCATGTGCGGCAGCTGGATCAGTTCGAGCAGCTCGGCGACGCGGCGCGTTTGCTTCTCTTTCGAGACCTTGCGCAGCTTCAGCGGATACACGACGTTCTGCGCGACCGTCATATGCGGAAACAGCGCGAGCGACTGGAACACCATCCCAAAGTCGCGCCGATTGGCCGGCAGTCGCGTGATGTCGCGGCCGGCGAAATGGATGCTGCCCTCGGTCGGCGTTTCGAGGCCTGCGATCATCCGCAGCAGCGTGGTCTTGCCGCAGCCGGACGGGCCGAGAAAGCACACGAGCTTGCCGTCGGGCACGCTCAGGTCGACGTCGTCGACGGCATGCACGGCGCCGAAGCGCCGCGTGACGGCCTGCAAGGTCAGATGGGTCATCGGAAGCTCCAGCAAGGTGACGGGTTCACAGCGCGACGCCTTCGTCGCCGATCAGCTTTTCGAGCAGCCAGATCAGCGCGAAGTCGATCGCGACGATGACCACCGCGAAACAGAACACGGTCGGATCGAGCGACGACACCGTGCGGCTATAAAGCCACACCGGCAGCGTCATCGTATCGATGCTGTACAGGAAGAACGTCACCGTGAACTCGTTGAACGACACGATGAAGGCGAACAGCATGCCGGCGAGAATGCCGGGGCGCATCAGCGGCAGCACCACGTCGATGAGCGCGCGGCCGGGGCTCGCGCCCATCACGAGCGCGGCTTCCTCGAACTCGGGGCCGATCGACGCGACCGACGCCGCGCAGTTCTTCACCGTGAACGGCAGCGCCAGGATCACATGCGCGATGATCAGACGGCCGACGCCAAGCTCGACCGGCAGCACGTTGAACACCAGCAGCAGCGACAGGCCGAGCATCACGAGCGGATAGACGAGCGGCAGCGCGACCAGTTGCTCGACCACCGGCTTGCCGTGAAAACGGTAGCGCGACAGCGCGTACGCGGCGGGCACGGAGACCAGCGTCGCGATCAGCATCGTCGCTAGCGCGACGACGAGGCTCGTGGTCAGCGCGGCGCCCATCGACAGCGTATCGGTCGCGTCCGGTGACACGAAGCTGTGCCACGCCGCGCGGTACCAGTGCAGGCTGTACGCGTGCGGCGGGAATTCGAGCGTGTCGGCCGCGCTGAACGACATCGCGATCATCGTCAGGATCGGCAGCGCGGCGAGAAACAGCACCACGCCGGCGACGAGCGCGGTCGCGCGGCCGAGCTGGCCGGGCATCGTCTGCGGCAGGCGTGGAAAGCGGGGCGTCTGAGGTTCGGTGCGCGGCAGGCGCGAACTCGGCAGCGGCGTGCTCATGCGTGAGGCTCCCCGGTCAGACGTTGGGTGCGGCGCACGAGCCGTTGCGACAGCGCCATCACGGCGAGCGTCGCGATCATCAGCACCAGGCCGGAAGCGGAGGCGGCCGGCCAGTTCAGCAGCGGCGCGACCTGATCGTGCACCAGCACCGCGAGCATCGGCACACGCCGGCCGCCGAGCAGCAGCGGCACCGCGAACGCGCTCGCGTTGTACGCGAACACCAGCAGCGCGCCCGACACGAGGCCCGGCATCGCGAGCGGCAGCAGCACGTGACGCAGCGTTTGCCAGCGCGTCGCGCCGAGCGTCGCGGCGGCTTCCTCGTACGAGATCGACACCGCGCGCATCGCGCTGGACAGCGGCAGCACGGCGAGCGGAAACGCGGTCTGGATCAGCCCCAGCAGCACGCCATGCTCGCGATACAGCCACATCACCGGACGCTCGACGAGTCCGCTCGCGAGCAGAGCGTGATTGAGCAGACCCGCCGGGCCGAGGATCACGAGCCAGCCATAGCCTTGCAGCAGCAGATTGACGAGCAGCGGCAGCAGCACACCCGCGAGCAGCAGCCGGCGCGCGAGCCGCGATGTCGTGCGCGCCATCGCGAGCGCGACCGGAATTGCGAGCACGACCGCGCACAGCATGCTCTGGAACGCGAGCCGCAGCGTCAGCCACAACGATTTCAGGAAGTAGCCGTCGAGCAGGTCCGCGTAGTTCTGCAGCGTGAAGCTGCGCCATTCGTTGCCGGACGTGCCGAAGCTCATGCGCAGCACGACCAGCGCGGCCGCGCCGAGTATCGCCAGAAACAGCAGGATCGGCGCGAGCAGCAGCCACGGCCGGGCTTTCGCGAGCGTCGTTGCGCCGGCAGCGGGGTCGGACGCGGCCGTCGCAACAACTGCGGAAGCGGAGGCGCCGCCGCCGGGCGCTGGGCCCGGCGCGGCTTCGTCCGGCATCATCGCGGCACGCCGCGGGAAGCGCGCGAGCATCGTGGTTACGCCGAGAAGATTTCGGTGTAGCGCTTGATCCATGCCGGCTGCACGGCGGCGAGCGCCTTGTCGTCATGCAGCACGGCTTTCTCGGCGATCTGCTGCGGGCTCGGCACGAACGCGCGGCTCTCGGCCGGAATCATCGCTTTCGAATTGACTGGGCCGTTCAGCACATCGGCGGCCATGCGGCCTTGCACGCCGGCGTCGAGCGAGTGATTGATGAACGCGTGGATCAGGTCGGTGTCGCCCGGATGCGCTTTCGGAATCACCGTGAACATCAGTTGCGTCGCGAAGCCTTCCTTCATGCCGTAGGTCACGCCCATCTTGTATTCGGGCTTGCGGATCTGACCCGGGAAAAACGCGGGCGAGTAGATGCCGCCGATGTCGAGCGAGCCCGTGCGGAACAGGTCGGCCACCTGGTTCGGGTTCTCGCCGAGCGTCATCACGTGGTCTTTGAGTTGCGCGAGCTTCTTGAAGCCGGGCTCGATGTTCTGCTGCGAACCGCCGTTCATCTTCGCGGCGATGATCGCGAGATCGACCGCTTCGGCCCACTCGGGCGGCGGCAGGAAAACGCGGCCGGTGTATTTCGGGTCCCACAGCGCCTCGTACGACGAAGGCGGCGTCTTGACCGTCGCGGTGTTGTAGATGAGGCCGTCGGACCACAGCAGATAGCCGACGCCGAAACCGTTCGCGCCGGTGCGGTATGGCGGCGCGACTTCTTTCAGGTTCGGCAGGCGGTCGAGGTCGGGCTTCATCAGCAGGCCCGCGTCGGCGAGGCCGGAGGCGCCGACGCCGGCGAGCGTGATCACGTCATAGGTGGGGCGCTCGCCCGCTGCCTTGACTTTCGCGACCATGCCGGAGGTGCCGTCGGCGCGATCGGCGATGACCTTCGCGCCGGTCTTCGCGGTGAAGGTCGCGGCGATGTTGCGCAGCGCGGCCGTGCCGGTATCGTCCGACCACGTGAGGATGCGCAGCGTCTTGCCGCTGAAGTTGTGCTCCTGCGCGCGCAGGTTGAGGAACGGCATCGGCAGCGCGGATGCCGCGAGCGCCGTACCGATCATCTTGATGGCCTGCCTTCTACCCCGTTTGATCTGCTGCATGGCGGTCTCCTGTGTTGAACGCCCGTTGCCCATGATTCGCCGTGACCGCTGCCGGATATACCGTGCGTGGATGCACTGTAGGTTTGCCAAAATCACGCAACAATCGAAATATGCGCATGGATGGCATGACGTACGCTCATGGCTCGCCGCCGGCGATCACGGGGGCGAGCGATTCGACGACGCGGCGGGAAGCTACGGGCGATGGCTTATGCGGGTTAACGTCCATATCTGGCTGAGGAATCCCAGCGTGCGTCGAGGTATGAGGAAAGCTCGGTTCTGGTGCGATTGCTGAAGGCTTTTTTGCACCACGCCGGTGCGACATTCTTCAGTACGGGCGTTTGCACGCATGCCATGAGTCGAACGCATGCGGGTTTGCCCGCGCGCCCACTCGTGCGCGCATAGCCGATCGCGTATGCTGTGGGCGTGACAGGCAGGGCGGCGAGGGGCGCTGCCGCAGCCACGCAATGATTTTTTCTGATCCTGGATATCCGATGCGACGCCTACCGCCGCTCAACGCGCTGCAGATTTTCGAAACCGTCGCGCGCCATCGCAGCTTCACGCGTGCTGCCGATCATCTGTGCCTGACGCAAGGCGCGGTCAGCCGGCAGATCATCGCGCTCGAGGAGTACTACAAGTTTCCGCTGTTCAGGCGTCACGCAAAGGGGCTGACGCTGACCGCCGAGGGCGAAATGCTGCTGCCGGCGGTCAAGGAGAGCTTCGCGCGGATCGAGGAAATGTCGCTGCGCTTGACGAGGCAGCGCACCGATCTCGCGCTCAAGGTGCCGACCTGCGTGATGCGCTGGATGCTGCCGAAGATCATGCGCTTCCAGTCCGACTATCCCGATCTGCACGTGCAGATCACGACCACCTGGCAGCACGACGTCGATTTCCAGAGCGAGCCGTTCGACGCGGCGATCATCTACGGTTCGTCGCCCGGTGCGGACGTGCAGGCGGTGTCGCTGTTCGAGGAGCGTCTGACGCCGGTCTGCACGCCCGAGCTGCTGAAGGACAAGCCGCTCGCGCAGGTGGCCGATCTCGCGCGCCACACGCTGCTGCATCCGACGCGCGATCACCGCGACTGGAAGATGTGGCTCGCGAAAGTCGCGGAAGCCGATTCGGCGGGCGCCGCGACGATCGACGCGGAACTCGGCCCGAGCTTCGATACGCTCGACATGGCGACCAACGCCGCCGCGCAGGGCTTCGGTGTCGCGATCAGCGACCTCGCGCTAATCGACGAGGACGTCGCCGCCCGGCGCCTCGTGCGGCCGTTCGATACCGTGCTGAAGACCGGCTGGCGCTATTACTTCGTGTATCCGGACTCAGTCGCGCAACAGCAGAAGCTGAATCTGTTCCGCGACTGGATCGCCGAGCATTGGGAAGAGTGAGGTTGCCGTCCACCCGTGTCGGATAAGGCATCGCGTCACGGCGCGAACGACAGAAACAGATAAGCCGCGAACAGCGACAGATGCACGGCGCCTTGCAGAATCGTCGTGCGCCCGGTGCTGAGCGTCAGCGTGGCGACCACCAGCGTGAGCGCGAGCAGCACCATGTCCTTGCCATCGATGCCGAGCACGATAGGCCGACCGATGTACAGGAACACGCCCGCGACGGTGGGAATAGTCAGGCCGATACTCGCCAGTGACGAGCCGAGCGCGAGGTTCAGGCTGGTCTGCAGGCGGTCGGCGCGCGCTGCGCGCAGCGCCGCGAGCCCTTCCGGCAACAGCACCAGCGACGCAATCACAATACCGACCACCGCCGGCGGCGCGCCCGCGCTCAGCACCGCGGACTCGACCACCGGCGACAGCACTTTCGCGAGCAGCACGACCGCGACGAGGCTCACGAGCAGCAGCACGCCGCTGATGGCGGCGAGGCGCGCGCCCGGCGGCTCGGCATGGACGTCTTCGTCGGGCACGCCGGCGAGGAAGTAGTCGCGATGGCGCACCGTCTGCACGAACACGAACACGCAGTACAGCACCAGCGACGACACGCCGGCAAACGCGAGCTGCGACGGCGAAAGGACAGGCCCAGGGCTGGTGGTCGTGAAATTCGGCATCACGAGCGTCAGTACCGACAGCGACGCGAGCACCGCCAGCGCGGCCGCCGCGCCGCGGCTCTGGAAGTCCTGTTCCAGATGGCGGATGCCGCCCACCAGCAGACACAGCCCGACGAGCCCGTTGCAGACGATCATCACGGCCGCGAATACCGTATCGCGCGCGAGGCCGGCTTTCTCGGGACCGGACGTCAGCATCACCGAGACGATCAGCGCCACCTCGATCACCGTGACGGCGACCGCGAGCACCATCGTGCCAAACGGCTCGCCGACGCGATGCGCGACCACTTCGGCATGATGCACGGCGGCAAACACGGCCGCGCATAGCGACATGCCGGCCAGTGCGAGCAGCAGCGTGTTGCCCGGCATCGCGTAGGCGGCGGCGAGCACGATCCAGCTAACGATCGGCGCGACGAGAGTCCAACGAGGCAAGACGGTCACGGACGCAGTCATCCGGCCTTCCTTTCGGTGCGTGTGTGAACCTGAAGTAATATCTTAACAAGTGACGTTAAGCTATTAAATTATCGGGGATAACTCGTTACGAGAAGCCGTCGCCACGCGGTCGGGTCGTCATCGCGACGCGCGTAGCGCATTAAAAATATCGCGGTTTCGGGGGCGCGGGGAATCGCCGCGTCGGATGGTGCGATGGCCGCACCGTGAGGCAATAGTGTCGAGCGCTGCATCGGAGGGGGAATTGGCGTCGCGGCGGAGCTTTCCGCCGTCGACGCCAGCTTGCTGCTGTTACCGCAACTTCTTCGGCCGTTCGACCGGATTACTGGCCCATCGCGCGGATCGACAGTGCGCTCTTCACCGACGTCACGCCTGCCACGCCTTGAGCGGCGTTCGTCGCGAGTTCGATCTGAGCCTGTTCCGGCACCGAGCCTTCCAGCGTGACGGCGCCGTCGCGTGCGCGCACGGTGATATTGCCGACGGTCAGGCCCTTCGTACGCGCGAGCGCCGCGCGGACCTTCTTCTGCAGCGCGCGATTAGCCGCGCGAGTCTGCTTGGCGGTCGGTGCCGATGCCGCCGGCGCTGCGGTCGCGGCCGCATCGCTGCTTTGCGCGTACGCGTTGAGGGAAGCGAGAACGACCAGCGCGCCGCCGATCACCTTGATTGCCGAGAATGCTTTCATTCAACCATCTCCTGTTGTCGTAGAACGTCGATCCCCGGATGGGGTCGATTTTTATACACCAGCGGGTACAGCGGGATTCAATGCCAATGGAACAGGCACAGCAGTCTGCGAACGCTTTCAGCCGACACGCGGTTTCAGCGAGCCGCGAAGCGCGCGCCGAAACATGCAAACGGCCGTGTGACCGGCCGGATGCACACAATACAACAATTGGTGCCATGTTGACTTCCATGGCGCAGAAAATGAGGCTTCGGTACAACGAATTTGTCGAGCGTAACCGGTCGATGACGTGGGAGTGGGGCGACTGCGCGCTTGTCGCGAGGCCGTAGGTTTCAGCACCGATTTCAGCACCGACTCGAGGAAACCCAGCGCATGCGAAACGAAGCTCTTCCGATCCGACCGTTGCGCCGCGAGGATCTGCCGACCGATACCGTGGAACTCGCGCGCTTCATGGTCGGCAAATATCTCGTGCACGATCTGCCCGAAGGACGCCTGAGCGGACGCATCGTCGAGACCGAGGCGTATCCGCTCGGCGACTCGACGAGCCATGCGTTCATCGGACGTCGTCCGTACAACGGGTCGATGTTCCTCGCGCGCGGTCATGCTTATGTGCGGCTGACCTACGGCGTGTCTTACATGCTCAACATGTCGTCCGAAGCGGAGGAGGTCGGCGCCGGCATCCTGCTGCGCGCGATCGAACCGCTCGAAGGACTCGCGCTGATGGAAGCGCGCCGTCCCGGCGTGCCGCTGCGCGATCTCGCGCGCGGACCCGGCCGGCTGACGGTGGCGTTCGGCATCGGCCAGACGTTCGACGGCCGCGATTTGTGTACGGGGCGGGGGCTATGGATCGGCGTGATCGAGACTGGCGACGCGCCGATCGGCGTGACGACGCGCATCGGCCTGTCGCGCGAGATGCACCGTCCGTTGCGATTTTTCGAGCCGGGCAGCGCGTTCGTCAGCGGCCCGCGCAAGCTACTGACGATTCCGCATTCGGGCGCATGACGTCGCAGCTACGCGCGTACATCGATTCAGACGTTTCGGCGTGCGTGCGGGCGAATTTTTTCTTCGATCAGACGTATTTCGGAAACATCAGACGCAAAGGTGACGATCCGGGCAATTGTTACCCCGAAGATCATGCTAACGGAGGCGGTTCCACGATATTTCCGAGATCGTTGCGAACTGAGCAATTTTCTATCTCGCAATTAAGGGTTTTCCCTTGGCAGTGCGGTGACTAGACTCAAGTCATTCGCTGGACACCGAGGTGTCGGCGATGCAGATAAAACCACATTGGAGGGAAGTCATCATGAAATCGCTGATCAAGGCAGTTGCCATTGCGGCCTTTGTCGCCGCGCCAGTCGTATCGTTCGCGCAGTCGAGCGAGCAGCCGGTCACCCGCGCGGAAGTCCGCAGCGAACTGATCCAGCTGGAGCACGCGGGCTACAACCCGTCGACCTCGAGCGACCCGAATTATCCGGCCGACATCCAGGCCGCCGAGCAGCGCGTGCAAGCGCAAAATCCGGCCGTCGCGCAAACCCAGCCGAGCGCTGATACCAGCGGTTACGGCGCGCCGATGAGCGGATCGACCCAGGCGGGCGGCATGAAGCAGCCGATGAGCGGCCCGAAGAGCGTCTATTTCGGTAACTAAGCAGGCAGCAGAATCTGTGTGCGCGTCGTTTGACTGCGCACACAGCGTTTCATACCCGGTACTGTTTCAAACGAGCGCGCCGCACTCATGCGCCCGAGAGCGTGTGATCCGCGCGCGTTGCGTTCCTCTTTCCGAAGGAACCTCCGCTGCCGCAAGGTAGCTTGGCCCAAGCTCTTAGAGGTTTGGGCTTTTTTTGCGTCTGGTCCCGCGCGGATGATCGATGCGGTGTCGCTAAGCGAAAACCGTGCTGCCTGTTAGAGCCGTTCGCCGTGAATATAGAACTCGAGTTGCTGAATCGTGAACTGCTGTTCCGCGATGATGTCCTTCACGAGGTCGCCAATCGACACCATGCCGACCAGCCTCTCGTTGTCGATGACAGGCAGGTGACGCATGCGCCGCTCGGTCATCAGCGCCATGCACTCTTCGGTCGTCTGGTCCGGACGAACGAAGCGCACCGCCTTGCTCATGATGTCGCGCACCGGCGTCGCCTTCGACGATCGGTCCATCAGCACGATCTTGCGCGCGTAGTCGCGCTCCGTGATGATGCCGGCGATGCTGTCGCCGTCCGTCACCACCAGCGCGCCGATGCCTTTCTCGGCCATCAACCGGATCGCCTCGTAGACGGAATCGTCGGCGCCGATCGTGTAGACGTCGGAGGGGTTCGGTTTCGTTTTAAGAAGCTGTGCAACGCTTGTCATGGAGCGGCTCCGTTTCGCAATGCAGCACGCCGAAGTGGCGCACTGTCGTGAGGGACAGGCGATACCAGTATAGGCGCGACGCGCGCCCGCGGTACACCGGGAATACCTCGGGCGCGCCGGACGATGCGCGCTGGATTGACGCGGTCCGCGTCGGCTTGTTTCGGGTCTCGGGGTCGTGTTTCGCCTGATGCGCGTGTCTGGTGCGGCTTGTCGCGGGGCAGCGTCCCGTGCAAGCGAAGGGGCATCCGCGTGCTGCATGCGGATTAGCGGTAAACTCGCAGTCCACACCTTATCCCCGGCTCGACCGGGTTCATGCCAGCACCATTGTTCAACGCCATGCTCACGTCTCAGGATCCATCGCCCGCAGCGGACGGCGCCGTCACCGGCGAATGCGTCGTGCTCGACGCCACCGCCACGCTGCCCACGCGCTACGGCACGTTCACTTCCTATGTGTTTCGCGTGGTCGACAGCGGCGCCGAACATCTCGCGCTCGTGATGGGCGATGTCGCCAACCAGTCGTCGGTGCTGACGCGCCTGCATTCGGAATGTCTGACGGGCGACGTGCTCGGCTCCTATCGCTGCGACTGCGGCGAGCAGCTCGATCTCGCGCTGCGCTATATCGCGGCAGAGGGTTGCGGCGTACTGCTGTATCTGCGCGGCCACGAAGGACGCGGCATCGGTCTGTCGAACAAGATCCGCGCGTATGCGCTGCAGGAGCAAGGGCGCGATACCGTCGAAGCCAACCTCGATCTCGGCCTGCCCGACGATTCACGTGAATACGATTCGGCCGCGGGCATCCTGCGCACGCTGAAGGTCACGTCGGTGCGGCTGATGAGTAACAATCCCGAAAAGTTCGACACGCTGTCGAAGCACGGCATTCCGGTGTGCGAGCGTGTCGCCCTCGCGATTCCGATGCGCGAGGAAAACGAGCGGTATATCCGCACGAAGCAGCTGAAGTTCGGGCATTACTTCGACGAGAACGAATAGCCATGTTTTCAGGCTTGTCCCGGTAAGCCAAAAGGCTTCCAGGATATACGACAAGTATCTGAATTTTAAGAAAATATTAACGCTTCGCTTACCCCAAACTTGTGATGCTGGCGTAGGTTTTTGTGCCGTTGTGCAGAAACCTACGCCGAGTCTTTCGATTTCCTCGAGTCGTACCGGTCGACGCCGGCGCCTTCGCATGGAACTGGGTAGCGCCCGGCATTACGCACTTGATGCTGGTCGTCTTCCTGAAAACACCGCGAATTGGTGGAGGGAAGTTCTGAGAGGGCGACTGAAGAGCAAACGGCGCAAGGTCGAGGGCAAATACACCGGGACCCAGAAACGAGTGCTATCAGCAGATGAACTGGGTACATTGATCCGGTGGCTGCCGAACTTCAGTTTGACTGTGGCTGATGCGTTGACGCTCTACCTTCGGACCGGCACGCGTGGTGGCGAGATCGTCGCTATGGAGAGCACGGAGATTGCGGAGGAAGCGGACGGTCTCTGGTGGACGATCCCGAAACAAAAGACCAAGGGGCTTCATAACGAGAGAGCAACGGATCTGCGCGTGCCGCGCGTAGGGCGCGCCGAGGTCGTTGTGCGACGGCGGCTGGATCAGGGCCGCCGGCCTTCAATGCTTCAGGCAAGTGTCGGCGTTCTTCCATGTGCAGACGTCGAGTCCGGTGTGAATGACCTGAGGTACCGACTTCCCTTCCGCGAGGTCACGCATGACCATCGCGGCGCGGTAGCCCATTTCCTCGGGCCGCTGGCCGACGAGCACATTCACCTTGCGGTCCTTGAGCGCTTGCAGTTCGGGCCCGAGCGTATCCGCCGAGACGATCACGAACTTGCCGTTCTTGATCTTGTCCATTATCGGCGCGACAACCTGCGAAAAGGCCTGCGGCGCAAAGAGAGGCCAGCCGCCCGCTAGCAGAAAGGCGTCGAGACCGGTAGGGTTGGCGGTCAGCGTGTCCTGCATCATCTGGTTCGCCTTGGCGGCGTCGTCGTTCACGTAAAGCGGACAGCCACTGATCTCATGCCAGCCGTTCTCGCCAGCAAGCTTCGTGATCCCTTTCTTCCCGGAGAGCACATCGCGCGCGCCCTGGGCCCGCTGGTTGATGTTCTCCGCTGCCGGATTGCCCATCACCAGGCAGACATTGCCGCCTTTCGGCATCAGCATCTTCAACTGCTCGCCAAGCTTGGCGCCCAGTTCGTAGTTGTCGGTGCCGACATAGCTCTTGCGCAGTGACGCATCCTTCGGCAGCAGATCGGCATCCGCGGTGATGACCGGGACCGATCCGCCGCGGCGGCGCAGCACCTCTCCCACAGCCGGCGCGTTCGCGGGCGAGATCGCCATGCTCGCGACGCCCTTGGTCAGCAGGTCGTCGATGATCTGCACTTGCGCGCTCTCGTCCGCGGCGGTCGCGGGACCGGTGTAGTAGCAGTTGTAGCCTTGCTTGTTGAGTTCCTTGTTCGCCCGTTCGCATCCTTGATGCATGAGGTCGAAGTACGGGTTGTCGAGACCCTTCACCACCAGCGCAAGGGTCTTATCGGCCGCGAAGCCCGGGGACGCCAGCATCGCGAGTCCTCCAGCCGCAGCAAGACACATCCACAGTTTCTTCATTGCTTCCTCCTGTTCGGCGCCGGCTCTACGGTGCCCATGTCGGCCTGCACAGTCTTCATAACGATCCAGCGTCAGGCCCGAAATCGGAACTCGGCCTTGGAGCGGATCCTCGCGGTCTTGTGAACCCATGCGTGCGGCAGTTCCGCGCCTAATCCGGCCGCACCCGCTTCCCGCGGCACCGGCCGGGAAGCGGCCGGCGCGTCCAACGACATTTCAATCTCCTTGCCGCTCGCCACCGAGCCTGTTGAAGAGCACCGCGACGACGATGAAGCTGCCGACGACCGTGCCCTGCCAGAACGCGTCGACGCCGAGCAGGATCAGGCTGTTGCGGATGACCTCGATGAGCGCCGCGCCGACGATCGTGCCGAAGGCGCTGCCAACCCCGCCGATCAGATTGGTCCCGCCGACCACGGTAGCAGCGATCACGCGCAGTTCGTCGCCCGTGCCGAGGCCTGTCGTCACCGCGCCTAGCCAGCCGACTTCGAGAATCGCCGCGACGCCCGCCATGAGGCCGCAGAGCATGTAGACGGAACAAACGATGCGGCGCACCGGTACGCCGGTGAGAGTCGCCGCATGACGGTTGCCGCCGATCGCGAACACGTAGCGGCCCCAGCGCGTCCAGCCGAACGCGAACCAGAACAGCAGCCCAAGCAGGATCAGGAACCACACCGGATTGGCGACGCCGAGCGTCGCGCCGCCGCCGAGCGCGAGGAGCTTGCTCCCGTCGGGGCCGAAATCGAAAATGGTCCGGCTGCGGGAGATCACGAGTGCGAGGCTGCGGCCGACGCTCAGCATGGCGAGCGTCACGACGAAAGGCTGCATGCCGAGATACGCGATGAGCAAGCCGTTGACGAGGCCGACCAGCCCGGCGGTCAGTAGTCCCATGCCGATACCGGCCCAGATCGGGTAGCCCGCGTTCATGACGACCGAGAGCACGATACCGCTGATGCCGATCGTCGAGCCAACCGAAATGTCGATGCCGCCCGTGACGATCACCGCCATCATTCCCAGCGCCACGATGGCGACGAAGGCGAAGTTTCGCGTAACGTTGAAAAGATTCTCGGAGGTCGCGAAGGTCGAGGTCGCGAAAGACAGGGCGATACAGGCGACGATCGTTGCCAGCACGACCCAGAACACCTGGCTTGCGAGCAATCCCGACCAGCGAGTATGCGTCCTCGCGGACTGTGGATCATCGAGCAATGGCGGCATTGTAGGGGGCCTTCGCGGCGCGTCGTTCAATGTGGTGGCTCCAATGCGAGGCAGGTTCAGGCAGCGGCGATGGCGCCGGTGATCAGTCCGGTCACTTCTTCCGGGGAGGACTCTTCGGCCTTCTTGTCCGCGACCTTGCGCCCGCGCCGCATGACAACCACCCGGTGGGCGACGGCGAATACGTCAGGCATGCGGTGGCTGATGAGGATGACGGCGATACCGTGTTCGGACAGGCGTCTGATGAGATCGAGCACCTCGACGACCTGGCGCACACTGATCGCGGCGGTCGGCTCGTCCATGAGAACGAGCCTCGCTTCCGAGAGGCGCGTGCGGGCGATGGCCACCGCCTGCCGCTGTCCCCCCGACATTTGCCTGACGAGGTCGCGCGGGCGCGTCTCGGACTTCAGTGCCTTGAACAGTTCACCCGCACGCCGATACATGGTCGCGTGATCGAGCACGCGGATAGGCCCGAACCCGACCCGCAGTTCGCGGCCAAGGAAAACGTTGGCGGCTGCCGTCAGGTTGTCGCAGAGCGCGAGATCCTGATAGACGACTTCGATGCCGCGCGCGCGCGCGTCGACCGGCTTGTTGAAATGCACGGGATTTCCATCGATGAGAATTTCGCCGTGCGAAGGTGGAAAGTTGCCGGCGACGACCTTCACCAAAGTCGATTTCCCGGCCCCGTTATCGCCCATGAGCCCCACGACCTGACCTGGCTCGAGACTGAGCGTCACGTCGGTCAGGGCCTGAATGGCGCCGAAATGCCTGGAAACGCCTCTGAGCTCAAGAAGACTCATGGACAGTCGTGCTCGCTGGGTGGAGGCGTCCATGGCATTGGCCGGACGGCCAGTAGACACGCGAAGGAAGTAGATGTTTTTTAGCGCACGATAGGGCATTTAGCAAGGCACTTTAGCTACCTGTCGAACGTACCGCCGAATCGGAAGGCGCGTCCAGTGCGGCTCCGCACGAAGCGGCGAGCGGTGGCCGCTGAGGGGCGTCGAGCCACTCGCGTCCATCGGAAAATGTCATCCAGCGGACTTCGCGCCACAGTCGCCGCTCCTGGCATGATAAGAACGATCGCCCCAATTAAGGCAGGCCTGAAAGCTTGTGGCGCGTCCGTGCGAGGGTAATCACCCATTAGCCCAAGCGGTCTGGGATGTCTTGAGAATGGGTCGTACGGACACGGGCTAAAGGGCTGGCACGCGGAGATCGTCGCCGGCGCGCCGGCCGTCGACGGATGCTCATCCCTGGCGCCGCTGCATGATCACCAATCTGGCGATTTGGTCGCTCCGCCAACCAGTGGCGTCTGTTGAACCTGAAACTGCCCCAGCGCCCAACCGAATGACTCGATTTCCCGCTTATGCAGCATCGCGAGCTTCAGCAGGCACCGCTCGTCTTTTTCCGTCAGATGGACCTGCACGAGTCGCCGGTCGGAAGCGTCGGGGCGACGCTCGACGAGCCCGGCGGCTTCGCGGTCACGTGGCTGGGAAGCCGCTTCGCACCGGAAGCAAAAGGGCATGGCGTGCCAGAAGTCATGGACGCGACCTATTTCGGGGGCGGCGTGATCCGTCCGGTCGTGGCGGTCGTCCAGTCGCTCGCATCGGCGATCGCTACGTCGAGTGCCCTTGCAGTTGAGACACATCTCACCGATTTGAACCTTCAATACAACCAACGTGCGACTTCACGCGCTCGTGAGCCCGCGGAGATGGGCAGGCGTCGAACAAACCTCAAGACCACCGGTCGACCGACTCAGTTAGGCAAGTGGCGTGGTTGTACCTTAAAAGTCGTCGTTGTGGTCAGAGAAGCTCGAACCGTGGTTCAGGGTTGATCGCGTTGAAAAAGGCCGTGACCCGACGGTATCGCTGACGGTATCAACCTCTCAGTGGTCCTGCGTAAGCTTTGGCGTAGGTTTGTACGAGAAGGATCGCCCGCGTCACTATTTCGACGAGAACGAGTAAACCCGCTCGATAAGCGGGTTGGTGGCGGCTTGCGGCGCGGTGCTTGCCACCAGGCCGGGACCTTCAGCGCCGCTTGACCCGCCCGCGGCTCATGACTGAGAACCTAGGGCCTGTTCACGCTAATAACGGGCTTGCGCTGGCCGCCAGAAGGGCCGATCGCCGCGTCATACTCCTTGCGAATACGTCGGGTATTCGTTGCGTCGCAATCCTTGCGTTCGGCCCTTCTGGCGGCCAGCCCCTTGAAGGTTTTTTTAAAACAGGGGAACGTGCCTTTCCGCCCGTATTGCGGCGTCGGTCGTCGCTTGTTTGGCTCGGCCAAACGGCGCTCCTCTCTCCTTGCACTACGCGCGGAAAGGCACGTTCGCAAGCCCGTTATTAGCGTGAACAGGCCCTAGAACACGCCGAAATCGTCATTGCTGTCGGGAATGGCGGCGAGCAGGTTGGCAAGCGCGCGCCAGCCCATGAAGCTCGCTAGCCTTATCGCTATGCGCAGCCAGCGCTCGGCGCGTGAGCTCGGGTGCGTTGACGGTGTTGACGGTGTTGACGCTACGCACTGCATCCGTCGCATTGCGTTTTTCGTTGATCTGGCGTCGATCGATGCGCGAAGCAACGGGCAGGTCTGCATGCTGTCTCTCCAGTGTTGAACGCCTTCGACGCTGTTCGCGCCGCGCCGCGCCGTCCGCTTGCCCTACATCCACGCGGATCACCGCGCCGCCGCTGCCGTACCGGCCACGCCCGATAGCAGCGCCCTCAATACCTGTCGCAACGTGGTGGCGCCGAAGCGTCGCTCGCTGATATTCGCCTCGACGTCGATGCGTCCAGCGTTGTGCGCGTCGTACAGATCGACGATCAGTTGGGCGTGCCGCTCGCCGAGCCCGGCGCCGCGCAGCACGGCACTCCATTCGTCGCGCGGCACCCGGTGGGCGATGACCGGCCGCCCGGACAGTTCCGCCAAGGTACGCGCGACGTCGAGCGCGCTTACCCGCTCTTTCCCTTCGATACTGACCACCCGTGGCGTCGCGCGCGAAGGCCCTTCATCGAGCAGCAACTGCGCGGCAAGCTCGCCGACGTCCTGCGCCGCGACGGTCGGAAACAGCTTGTCGAGCGGATCATGCAGACTCGGCAGCGCGCCCCGGCCGAGCGCGACCGGCAGCACGCGTGCCCAGTTCTGCATGTGCTCGGCGGCGCGCAACAAGATCAGCGACGACGCGACGGTGCGCAACTGCGTTTCGAGGTAGTGGAACAGCGTCGTGATGCCGGTGCCATCCGCGTGCTCGGCGCCGTAGTCGGATAGCGCGAGGAGCCGCGGTGGCGCGCTGATGCGCAAAGCCGCGACGCCCGCGTCGATGATGCGCCGCATGGCGGCCGCGGGATCGTCATGCGCTCCCGGCACCGGACAGAGCCATTGCACTGCCTGCGCGCCGTCGATCGCGCGCGCGACCAGCTGTGGGTCGTTCAGGTCGGCGATCGCGATCTCGCAGCCGATCGCCGCGAGCGCTTCGGCTTGCGTTGCGTCGCGCACCACCGCGCGTACCTGGTGGCCCGAGCGACGCAAGGCGGTTGCGCTCGCGTGTCCCACGTGACCGGTCGCTCCGAAAATAACGAACACGTTGTGCTCCTTTTGAGGATCGCTATGACGTGATGGTAGGGACGCGGTGCTCGCGAGGCGCTCAGATCTGGATGACGTTGCGCAGATCTGGATGATTTATTAATCCGATGCCGCACAGGTCGCGCGAATCGCGTTGGCTGATCGCGAGCTACGAAATTCCGTCACGCCGGCGAACCTGCCAAAAACGCCGCACAATGCAGGCATCTCGCCGTCATTCAGCTCATTCAGGAGACAAGCGATGAACGCCGTCACCCCGATTCCCGCGCCTGCGCCGCACAGCGGCTCGCGCATCGCCGTGCGCACGAGCAGGGCGCTTGGCTGGCAAGGCTTCGGTGCGGAGCTGGTCAACGTGTCGGCCGGTTTGCATCGGATGTCCGCGTTTCGCCATCATCGCGTGGGCGTGCACGTTGGCGCGCCGGTGACTGCGCGCTGTCTGTGCGATGCGCGCCGCTACTCGCACGGCGACGCCGACGTGATCCCCGCGGGGCTCGAAGGTCAGTGGAACGATGACGCCGCCTGCACGATTTTCAGCGTCTGGTTTGCAGAGGACTTCGCGCGACGGACCGTCGAGCAACTCGCGTTGAACTCGGCCGACGCGCAGGTGCGCCCGCGCTTCCAGATGCGCGATCCGCGCTTTCAGCATCTCGCCTGGGCGCTGCGCGCGGAGCTCGAAGCGGACGATGCGTCCGATCCGCTCTACGCCGAAAGTCTGTGTACGGCGATGCTGGTGCGTCTGATTGGCGTCGAACCCATGCCGGACAACCGGCGGCGTACGCTCGCGCCGCGCACGGCCGCACGTGTGATCGAGTTTATCGACGCGCATCTCGATCAGCGTCTGACGCTCGACGAGCTCGCCGCGCAGGCGCAACTGAGCGTGCCGCATTTCAAGGCGCTGTTTCGCGAAACGCTCGGTGTGCCCGTGCATCAGTACGTGGTACAGCGCAGGGTCGAGCGCGCGCGAACGCTGCTGCTGCAAGGACGCCTCAGCGCAAGCCAGATCGCGCTCGAAACGGGCTTTGCGCATCAGAGCCATATGGCGCACTGGATGTCGCGTTTGCTCGGTGCAACGCCGCGTGAACTGCGCGGCGCCGCGCGCGATGACGCGGCCATGTCGGGGCAGGAGAAGACACGACGTTGATGCGCGAACCGCGCGGCGCGGAGCGCATCCGCTTCAACCGGGCGCGGCCCCCGTCAACTGCGCATAGACATCATGCGCGAGCTGCAGCAGCTCCTTGCGATCGATCCCACCCGACACCGCATAGCCAAAATCGCCGTCGACCCAATAGAACACGTTGACGGGCCCCGCCTGATACAGCTTGAACGCGGTCGTATTCGCGTTCTCGCGACGATGCGAGATGCACAATGTGACGCGCTCGCCGTTCGGTCCGCGATACATGAACTGGGCCGTCGGACCGTCGTCGCCGGGCAGCAGGCGGCCGCCTGACAGCATGAATCCGCTCCTGGACAGCATCGGCGGATGGACCTCGGTGCCGAGCCGGTTCGCGAGCCATTGCACGAAGTCCTGCTCGCGATCGGCGCTCATGTCGCCCGGCCGGTCGATCGCCGGCATGTAGACGACGTGCGCGAGCGCCGCCTGGCGCGCGAAACCCTCGGCGCTGTCCGCGCTGACCGGACGATTTCCGGCTTGCGTTTCGGCCCCTGGGTCGGTTCGATCGATCGCAACCGGTGGAATCAGATCGTTCCTGTGCATGCCGATGCCCACGCCGAGCACGAGCGCCGCGGCCATGCCCGCGAACTGCGCGGCAAAACGCGGCCAGTTCGCGGCCGCTCGCGCGCGGCGCGGCACACCGGTCTGCAGACGCTTCGGCACGGGCTCGCTGAGCACGCGGTCGTAGCGCTCGTGAAGCAGACCATTGAGCGAAAAGTAATCGCTGACGCGCGCGGCCAGCTCCGGATTCTGTTCGAGCGCGCGCTCCACCTCGTCACGCCGCTTGCCGGACAGCGTGCCGTCCACGTACGCGTGCAAGTCTTCTTCGCCGATCGGCATTTGCGGCTCGCTCATCGCACCACCTGTAATTTCGCACCGGGCTGGGCGCCCGCCATCAAAGCCCGCAGCCGTTCGCGTCCGCGCGAGAGCCGCGACATCACCGTGCCGATCGGAACGTTCAGCGCGAGCGCGACATCGGCATAGCTCATCTCCTCGAGACCGACCAGCAGCACCACCTCGCGCTGTTCGACCGGCAGCCGCTGCAACGCGTAGTCGAGGTCGCGCATTTCGAGCGAACGCGTCTGGCCCGATGGCACCGCGAGCTCGCTTTCGGCGATGCTGTCGTCGTCGACCGCGACGTGGACCGCGCGCGCCGACGCCTTGCGCGCCTGATTCGCGAAGACGTTGTGCATGATCGTGAACAGCCACGCGCGCAGATCGGTGCCCGGCTGGAACAGACGGGTGCGGCCGAGCGCGCGCTCGAGCGTATCCTGCACGAGGTCGTCGGCGAGCTCTCGATTGTTGATCAGCGCTCGCGCATAGCGCCGCAGTCGCGGCACGTGCTCGATCAGCTCGTCACGGACATCCATGGTTGATCCCGGTCAAGGGGCGTGGGGGTGGCATCGGCTTCACTCGCGTCGGTATCGATACGCGCCGGGCCGGTCGCGGAGGTTTCCGTCGCACGATGCGTTCGAACTGCAAACACCTGTCAGCGCATTTTATTCCGCGAGGGCCGCGCGCACCGGCGTCAGCGCGCGCTCATCACGTCGGCGGCGCGCATCAGGCCGTGGGTGCGCGCATTGCCCGCGACGACGAAACGGCGCCGCCGCGCGGTCCACGTCAACAGCCGCAGCTCGCCGATGCGGCGCGCGGCCCACTGTGGCTCTTCCCGCGCAAACGGCGCCGCGGCCGACAGCACGACCACCGGTTGCTGATCGCCGTTCAGATAGACGAGTTCGTCCGCGCGCTGCAATGGCCCGAGCCGCAGCACGCGTTGCTCGACGAGGCGCAGGCCGATCGCGCCGAGATCCGGCGCGGCTGGATCGACGCGCGTCGGCGATGCCGAGGAAAAGGGCCGTGCGGTGACTTCGGCGAGCGCCATCACGGCGGCATTATCGAGCGCTCGTGCCGACACCTGAGTCGCCAGGAGCCAACCGCTGATGGCGCTCAGCATCAGCGCGAGCGCGACGAGCGCGACGAGCGTTCGGCGTGCGCGACCACCTGGTTGCGGGCGCATGCGCAGCGGGCGCGATCCGCCGAGGTGCCTAGGCGCGGGCTCCTCGGCGGTCTGAAACGTGGCCTGGATCTGTGCGTTCAAGCGGTCGTAAAAGGCGACACGCCGTGCTTCCGCCGGATGCTTGCCGAGATAGTCGCGCAGCGACGCGGCGCGCTCGGGCGTCAGCGTGCCGTCCGCATAGGCCTGGATGTCGTCTTCGGAGGGCGGAGCGCCGGAGGGGCGGTGAGTCGAGGTCATGATGATGCGCGGTCTTGATTGCTGCTATCGGACGGCAAACACGGCGGCGGGGACATTTATTCCCCGCGCCGGCGATGTTTTTTTCACGCCGCGAATACAGGAATAAACGCTGCCCACCCGTGGTTCTCCCTGGTGCGAACCCGCACAACTCTCCAAGGAGTCGATCATGAAAAAGCTTTCGTTCGTTGCTTTGTCGTTCGTCGTTCTCGCCGCTTCGTCGAGCGCGTTTGCGCAGGGCAAGACACGTGCTCAGGTGTACCAGGAACTGATCGAGGCGCAGCAGAACGGTCTCGACTACATCACCGACGCGTCATATCCCGATGTCAGTCCCGTGTTCGCACGTCAGGTCGAGCAGCGCAAGCAGGCGCTCGCCGCGCAAGCGGCGGTCGCCGCGAGCCACGTCGCGAACTCGGGCGCGCCGGCCGCTGGCACCCATTGAAGCAGCATCGGCCACTGGCGCGCGAATGGGTTTGTATGTGCGCGCCGGGGCCGGATGGAATAGACCGTAGCGAGGCGTGTTCGCCCGTACGTTGGTCGATGAGTCGATCGACCCATCGATCGAATCATCGATCCATCCGGCAAGGAGTTTCCGTGACACCACCCTTCGAATCCAAACCCAACCCCGCCGGCTCCGACCCGCGGCCGATCTGCGTGCCATGCCGGCTCGCCGCGATCGGCGCGGTCGCGCTCGCGCTCGCGGGCGGCTTCGCCTACACCGCGGGGTGGCTGACGCCCGCGCGTCTGACCGCCCCGCGCATCATCGATACGTTCGAGGCGGTCGCGGGCCCGCATCCCGGCTATCGACGCAATCACGCCAAGGGCCTATGCATCGACGGCTATTTCGACAGCAACGGCAATGGCGCGGCGCTGTCGCACGCGGCAGTGTTCGCGCCGGGCCGCACGCCGGTGTCGGGTCGCTTCGCGGTGCCCGGCGGCAATCCGTCCGCGCCCGATACGAGCTCGCCGGTGCGCAGTCTCGCGCTGCAGTTCCGGCTTCGCGATGGCGAACAGTGGCGTACCGGCATGAACTCGACGCCGGTGTTCGCGGTGCATACGCCAGCGCAGTTCTATCAGCAATTGCTGGCCACGAAGCCCGACCCTGCGACCGGCAAACCGGACCCCGCGAAGCTGAAGGCGTTCTACGCGGCCAATCCCGAGACGCAGCCGTTCCAGCGCTGGGTCAAGTCGCACGCGCCCTCGTCGAGCCTCGCGAACGCCGCATACTACGGCATCGACGCGTTTCTGTTTACCGATGCCCACGGCACGACGCGGGCCGTGCGCTGGGCCGTCGTGCCCGACACGCCTTACGCGCCGATCACCGCGGCGCAGCAGGCCGAAAAGAACTTCCTCGCCGCCGATCTCGACGAGCGTCTGCAACACGGACCGTTGCGCTGGCATCTGCTGTTGACCGTCGCGCAACCGGGCGACCCGACCAGCGACGCGACGCTGCAGTGGCCCGACGACCGCCAGCGCGTCGACGCGGGGACGCTCGTGATCGAACGCACCACGTCGCAGGAAGACGGCGCCTGCCGCGACATCAACTTCGATCCGACGATCGTGCCCGACGGCATCGCGCCATCGGACGATCCGCTGCTCGCCGCGCGCTCTGCGGCCTACGCACAGTCGTTCCAACGCCGCACGCGCGAGGAGGCGCTGCATCCCGAGATCCATCGAACCCAGCCGAACGGAGAGCCTTCATGACGCGCACCCGCACTCACTTCAGTCCGCTCGCGCGGCTGCTGCACTGGACGATGGCGCCGCTGATCGTCGCGATGCTGTTTATCGGCGTGGGCATGGTGGCGACGGTATCGCGTGCCCATGATGCGTTGGTCGCGCTGCATCGGCCGCTCGGCATCGCGTTGCTGCTGCTCGTGCTGGTGCGGCTCGCGGTGCGCGTAATGCGCGGCAGTCCGCCATTGCCTGCGCGCATGTCGAAGCCGCAACGAATCGCGGCGCATGCGTCGCACCTCGTGCTGTACGGGCTGATGCTCGCGATGCCGCTGATCGGCTGGGCGATGCTATCGGCGGCCGGCTATCCGGTCACGCTGTTCGGTCCGCTGCATCTGCCGCCGATCGCACCGCACGACGTCGCGCTGTTCGCGCTGCTGCGCGCGCTACATACGTGGCTCGCGTTCGCGTTGTTCGCGACGGTGCTGCTGCATCTGGCGGCGGCGTTGTTGCATGGGCTGATCCTGCGCGACGGGGTGTGGGGCAGCATGGCCCGCGGCGGACGCTAATATGGGTCGAACCGCGGCTTGACCGGGTTGCTCCCGAACTGTCCAGATCGCCCGCCCTGGCGATTTTCGTCCAACGCGTAAAATGGCCGGTTATCACTGGCAAATCGCAACTGGACAGAATCGGCCGGGCGTCGCGCGGCGCCCCGTCATGGTCCACGCGCGCTTGCCTTCGCCGGTTTGAACAGGAATGCACGCGGATGTCATCAGTTTTCTTCGATCGGCAAAGGATTGCGGAATGGCTCGGTGAGCGCACCGTCGCCAAGGCGCGCTCGGTGGGCGCGGTCAGCAACGTCAAATGGCAGGGGGACACGCTGTCGGGCGACGTGCAGGGCTCGCAGCCGCGGCCGTACCTGACGCGGGTTCGCTTTCGCACCGATGGCGGCTCGCCGTCGGCCGAAGGCAAATGCACGTGCCCGGTCGGCCGCAATTGCAAGCACGTCGCGGCGCTGCTGCTCGCGGAACTCGACTACCACGACGAGATGGATCACATCACGCAGGTCGAGGACGGCAGTGACCCGGCGACGTCGGAGGTGTTCATCGCGCGACCGATTACGGTGCCGGGCGAGCCGCCGGCGCCATCACCGTCTCCATCTTCATCTCAAGGTGTGCGACCCGAACTGGTCAGCTGGCTCGAGCGTTTTCGCGCGCGCGCCCGCGCGGCCGACGCCGCCGAAAAAGAAGCCACCCGGAAGCTCGACGCCGCGCGCAAGGAAACGCTCGCCTATCGCCTCAACTGGTCGCGTTTTCATATGCGCCACGAAGTCGTGCTGCATCGCGCGCGTTGCGACGCGGACGGCGCGATCGCCGAAGTCGGCGACAGCTGGGGCGACGTCGAAGGCGCGCTGCTCAGGCAGCCGCGCTTCGTGTCCGACGAAGACCTGTCGATCCTCCGCGGCCTATGGCTCGGTCGCTCGCGCGAGGACTTGGGCCAGTTCGTGCTGCGAGGCACGAGTGGCGCGGAAACGCTGCAGAAGCTGATCGCGACCGGGCGCCTGTTCTTCGACTTCGGGATCGGGCCGGGCCAGGCCGGACCGACGCCGCTCGCGCGCGCCGCCGACCGCCTCGGGCGCATCGAATGGGAGCCGCTCGCCGACGAGCGCCTGCGCCCGGTACTGCGCACCGAACCGCGCGCGAGCATGGTGCTGCCGACCGAACCGGTCTGGTACGTGGACGGCGTCGCCAACGAGGCGGGCGTCGTGCCACTGTCGCTGCCGTTCCAGCAACTGCCCGACTACCTCGCGATGCCGCCGATCTCGCTCGCCGAGGCGCCGCTCGTCGCGTCGGTGCTGCGCGAGATCGCGCCCGAGTTGCCACTGCCGCCGACCCACGACGCGCCCGCGATTCGGGTGATCGACGTCGAACCAGTGCCGGTGCTGACGCTGAACAGCCATGCGCTGCCCGGCGCGGGGAAGGGCATCAAAACGGCGAAAACCGCGAAGGCCGCGAAGGCCGCGGAGCGCAAGTCCGCCGCGGTAGAACTGGCCGCCGCGAGCTTCGACTACGACGGTGTCAGCATCAACGCCGACAGCAGCGTGACCCTGGTGCCGCTGCCGGGCGGCGACGTGATTCACATCCGCCGGCGCTACGACGCCGAGAAAAAGCGTCTGCTGGAATTGCGCAAGACCGGTCTGCAAAAGGTGCCGACGCGCAACCTGCATGCGTCGCGTCTGTTGCCCGACACGATGCTCGGTCTGCCCGACACCGACGCGTGGTCCGAGTTCGTCAACGACGCGGTGCCGGATCTGGTCGCGAAGGGCTGGCGCGTGAGGATGGCGCCCGAGTTCCGCTACAACGTGATCGAGATCGACGCGATCGACGGCACCGCGCAGCAGGCTGGCGACGGCTGGTTCGATCTGGAGATGGGCATCCGCGTCGGCGAGCGCAACGTGCGGCTCGAACCGCTGCTGGCCGATCTGTTCCGGCGCGACCGGCGCTGGCTCTCTGGCGCGCTGGAGCGTATTCGAGACGACGAGCCGATCGAGCTGAAGACCGAGGAGAACAAGCGCCTGCGGTTGCGCGCCGATCGTCTGAAGCCGGTGGTGCGCGTGCTGGTCGATCTGTTCGATTCGCTAGGCGGCGCGCTTGCCGAAGGCGCGCCTCTGCGCGTACCCGCGGTCGATGCGGGTCGCCTCGACGCGCTGCACGACACCGGCCGCTGGCAGTTCAGCGGCGACGATTCGATCCGCGAGCTCGCACGCCGTCTGCAAGCCGGTCCGGGCCTGCGCGAAGTGCCGGTGCCGCGCGGGCTGAAGGCCGAGCTGCGCGGGTACCAGCACCAGGGCCTGAACTGGATGCAGTTCCTGCGGGAACAGGATCTGGCCGGCGTGCTCGCCGACGACATGGGCCTCGGCAAAACCGTGCAGACGCTCGCGCACGTTCTCGCCGAGAAGGAAGCGGGGCGGCTCACGCATCCCGCGCTGATCGTCGTGCCGACCACGCTCGTGCACAACTGGCGCGAGGAAGCGCGCCGCTTTGCGCCGGAGCTGAAAGTGCTGGTGCTGAACGGGCCGCAGAGAAAGGAGCGTTTCGAGCAGATCGGCGAAGCCGAGCTGATCCTGACCACTTATGCGCTGTTGTGGCGCGATCAGAAGGTGCTCGCCGAGCACGACTATCATCTGCTGATTCTCGATGAGGCGCAGTACGTGAAGAACGCGACCACCAAAGCCGCCCAGGCGATTCGCGGCTTGCGGGCGCGGCATCGGCTGTGCCTGACGGGCACGCCGCTCGAGAATCATCTCGGCGAGCTGTGGTCGCAATTCGATTTTCTGCTGCCGGGCTTTCTCGGCAGCCAGAAGGACTTCACGCGACGCTGGCGCAATCCGATCGAAAAGAACGGCGACGACGTGCGCCGCGCGTTGCTCGCGCGCCGCATCCGGCCGTTCATGCTGCGCCGTCGCAAGGACGAGGTCGCGAAGGAGCTGCCGCCGAAGACGACGATCGTGTGTCCGGTCGATCTCGAAGGCGCGCAGCGCGACCTGTACGAAACCGTGCGCACCGCGATGCAGCAGAAGGTGCGCGCGGCGGTCAGCGCGCAGGGGCTCGCGCGCAGCCACATCATCGTGCTCGATGCGTTGCTGAAGCTGCGCCAGGTGTGCTGCGATCCACGGCTCGTGCGCACCGCCAGCGGTATCGTGGACGGCGCTGCCACGGGCAGCGGCGAGCGCGCGATGCGCTCGGCCAAGCTCGATCTGCTGCTGTCGATGCTGCCCGAGCTGATCGAGGAGGGACGCCGCGTGCTGCTGTTCTCGCAGTTCACCGGCATGCTCGCGTTGATCGCCGAGGCGCTCGACGAAGCCGCGATCCCGTACGTCATGCTGACGGGCGACACGGCCGATCGCGTGAGCCCGGTCGAGCGGTTCCAGCAGGGCGAGGTGCCGCTGTTCCTGATCAGCCTGAAGGCCGGCGGCGTGGGGCTGAACCTGACCGCCGCCGACACGGTGATCCACTACGACCCGTGGTGGAACCCGGCCGCCGAGAACCAGGCGACCGACCGCGCGCATCGGCTGGGACAGGACAAGCCGGTATTCGTGTACAAGTTGATCGCGGCCGGCAGCATCGAGGAAAAGATCGTCGCGTTGCAGGAGCACAAGGCCGGGCTCGCCGACAGCATTCTCGCGGAAGATGCGGCCGGCGCCGCAAAGTTCTCGGACGACGATCTCGACGCGCTGTTCGCGCCTATGCCGGACATCGAAGGCGCGCGTTGAACGCGCGCGAGCAAGCGACCGAACGAGGCAACGCAGACGGGCCACGCAGACACGCAAGGGAAATCTGACGCGCAGCAGCAACACCAATGGGGGCTACACTGTAACAAAGCGTCTGTGTATGTAAATTACCGTCGATGAGGGCTTCAACTCATACCAATTTTGAACTCGCGCTGTGTAGGACTTGCGCGTCGCGCGCGGCTGGTGCGGCTCGTAATAACTACTTCGCCAACGGTTACAAAGGAAGTTCTTTCATCTTGAGCACGGCTTTTTCCCGAGCTAACTTGACGTTACTCGTGCGGTTAGACCCCCGGCGAGCGTGTGTAGTGTTTATGGGCGGCGTTGCTTCGACAGGGGCAGCGCCGCATTTTTTTGCCGGCGGCCCTAACGCTGCGCATCACCCGCTGACGGTCCGCCTCGCGGCGCGTCATCGCGTCGGCCAACAATGTGAAGCAGTGGAATGCCTCATGCAAAAAGACGGCTTTAAGTCGCTCGCCCGACCAAGCCGACTGCCTCGAATGACAACTCGACCGGGACAAAATCTAACAATGTTTAAACGATTTCTTTTGAGATTATTCTTATACTGAATACGCAATTGTTAAATAAGAGTACCTGAAGGGAATCTTAAGGCCGATAAGCGGGCGTGGTCAAAAAGCCGCTCCAGCAAGGATCTGCCGTCCGCAGTGTCACTTCCTCCCGGGCGCCGGCTAGTGGTGGCAGACCAGAAAAACCTGAAAAGCGCGTCAGCCGTTTCTGATTAGGGTTTTTCGCGACGGATTGCCGGTACACGGCAAACGGGAAGAAAGAAGGTTTTCGATTATCATGATCTGCCCTGCATAATCGCTATGGAAATTACATTTATGCGCTGATTTCCGCTTCATGAAAGCGGCGTCATGGCGGGGTACGGCGAGGGACCATTGATCAGAAAGTGGCAGCCGGAATTTTTTGGAAAGCCGGATCGGCGGTGCTGCGCCGTCATCCCGGTCGTCAGCCGGTATACCGGCCGTCAGCCATGAAGGCGCTGTTGCGTTGTGGGGTGTTATGAGAATTGCAGTCCTCGATGATGATTCGGCTCAAGCCGACCTTGTGTGTCAAACGCTGTCCGCCGCTGGACACGTCTGTCACGCGTATGGCGCAGGGCGCGAACTCGTGCGCCAGTTGCGTCGTCAGACGTTCGATCTGCTCGTGCTCGACTGGAACGTTCCCGACATGTCCGGCGAAGAAGTGCTTCGCTGGGTGCGCGAAAGCCTGTCCGAGCGCCTGCCGGTGCTGTTCATGACGAGCCGCGGCCGCGAAACCGACATCACTTCGATTCTGAATACCGGTGCGGACGACTATCTCGTCAAGCCCGTGTCGGGCGCCGTGCTGCTCGCGCGGGTTGGCTCGCTGCTGCGGCGCGCGTATTACCTGAAGCCGCCGGCAACGAGGGAAGTATTCGGCGACTTCGAGTTCGACCTGAGCGTCAAGCACGTCGTGGTCCGCGGCACCCCGGTCTCCGTTACGCAGAAAGAGTTCGAACTCGCGCTGCTGCTGTTCCAGCATATGAGCCGGCCGTTGTCGCGCGCACACATTCTCGACGTGATCTGGAAGCAGGCCACGGACATCCCGTCGCGCACGATGGACACTCATGTGTCGATGTTGCGCAGCAAGCTCGGTCTGCGCCCCGAGCACGGTTATCGGCTCACGCCGATCTACGGCTATGGCTACCGCCTCGAGCGGATCGAAACCGACACCCCACCGACCGCCGACGACGAACCCACTGAAGAAGCGGGGGAAGCGTGACGGTCTGCGTGGATGGGGCGGCATCGGGCAGCGCCGCCATGCCCGGCCGCCGCGCCGCCGCGTGGCTTGCCGCGGCCTGTCTGATTGCAACGGGCGCGACCGGCTGGAGCGCGCTCGCGCACGCGCAGCCCGCGCGCGGCAAGACCGGAGCGAAGGCGTCGCCGGTCTACGCTTCGTACACGACGCACGAGGGCGACACGCTGTATGACATCGCCGCCCGCTACATGGCCGATCCGACCGACTGGGCGCTGTTGAGCAGCCTCAATCACGTGCCCGCGCCGCGCCGCATGGCGGCCGGCATCGTGCTGCGTTTGCCGTCCCGAAGGCTGCGCCAGGATCGGGACACGGCTCGCGTGGTCGCGACCAGCGGTCCGGTCGAGCACGCGTTCGACTCGAGCCCCTATCTGCCGCTGAAAACCGGTGAAACGCTTGCCGAAGGCGATCGCTTGCGCACCGGCGCGAACGGGTTCACGACGCTCGAGCTGCCCGGCGGCTCATACGTGACGGTCGCGCAGAACGGCGAACTCAATATCGAGAGACTGCGGCACGTCACGCTGACCGGCGTCGCCGATCGCATCTTTGAGCTGCGCGCCGGCGAGGTCGAGAGCCAGGTCACGCATGCGAAGCGACGCGAAGATCGCTTCCAGATCCGTTCGCCTTCGGTGGTCGCCGGGGTGCGCGGCACGCGTTTCCGCGTCGATTACGACGGCGACACGCAAACCACCGCGGTGGCGGTGCTCGACGGCGCGGTCGGCGTCGATCCGGCCACGCAGCATGGCCAGAGCGCCCCGCCGGCGCCAGGCAGGCCGTTGCAGGCGTCCGAGCGGCTGGTCAAGGCAAGCTTCGGCAACGTCACGCACTCTGGTGGCGCGGTCGGCAGTCCGGTCCAGCTGTTGCCCGCACCCGCGCTCGCGCGGCCGGCGCGCGTGCAGGACGGCAAGAGCGTCGCGTTCGACGTCAACCCGGCCGAGCACGCGGTCGGTTATCGGCTGCAGATTTCGCACGACGCCGATCAACTGGACCTGGTGCGAGACCTGCGCGTGAGCGCGCCGTATGCCGACTTCGGCGATCTGCCCGACGGCACGTACTTCGTGCGCGTCGCGTCGACCGATAGCAACGGTCTCGACGGCCTGCCGAACGTGTACGCGTTCGAGCGCCGCCAGCTGGGGCTGGACGCTTCGGCCGCGCAGCGCGCGGGTAGCCGCGACTACGAGTTCCGCTGGTTCGTCAGCCGCAGCAACGTGCCGACCCGTTTCCGCTTCCTGCTCGCGAACACGGCCGAACTGAGCCATCCGGTAATCGATCGCCCCGATCTGCCGGGCGGCGAACTCGTGATCAGCGATCTGCCTCCGGGCGTCTACTACTGGACGATCGTCGCCGAGCAGTTCGACAACGGCCGCTTCTACGAAAAGAGCAGTCCGGTCCGCTCCTTTACGCTTGCGCGCTGACGCTGGTAGATTCTCGGGGCCGGCCTGCTGGCCGGTCCGTCCTTCCGTTCCCGACTCCATCGTCCCGTGCCCGCCACTTCTACGCGACTGAGCCTCGATCCGCGCGCCCGTCTCGGACGGCGGGCGGGCCGGCGCTTTCTGATCGAGTGGGTCAGCGTTGGCTGTCTCGGTCTCGTGGTGATCCTGCTGACGTCGTTCGGGCGCGTCGGCGCCGGCATCGATCTGCTGGTGTACGACCAGTTTCTGAAGCTGCGCGAGCAGCCGCTGCTGTCCGACATCGTCGTCGTCGAGATCGACAACGCGAGCATCGACGCACTCGGCCGCTGGCCGTGGCCGCGCAGCGTGCACGCGCGGCTGCTCGAGCGGATCGCCGCGGCCAGACCTGCCGCGGTGATCTACGACGTACTGTTCACCGAGCCCAATGTCGACGACGCCCAGCTCGCCCACGCAATTGCGCTGAGCCCGACCTATCTGCCCGTGCTGCTGACGCCGCCCGATGCGAGCGGCAAGCGCACCGTCGATGAACCCGTCGCGCCGCTCGCGCAGGCTGCTGCCGGGCTCGGTCACATCAATTTCGAAGTGGACAGCGACGGCATCGTGCGCAGCGTCGCGCGCTTCCAGGGCGACGAGCGCTCGCGCTGGCCGCAACTGACGGTGCTCGTCGCCGACGCGGTCGAACACGGCAAGCTGCCGCCGCGCCCCTCGAACGAGCCCGCGCGCGGCAGCGACGACGGCGGCGAAGAGCGCTTCCTGATTCCGTTCGGCCCGAACGCCGCGAACTACCCAAAGCTCAGTTTCGCCGACGTGCTCGCCGGCAAGGTGCCGGCCGATCAGTTGCGCGGGCGCATCGTCGTGATCGGCGTGACGGCGTCGGGTCTGTACGACCGCTTCGCGACACCGGTATCGGGCGAGCTCGGTCCGCTGCCCGGCGTCTACATCCACGCGAGCGTGCTCGACACGCTGCTGAGCGGCCGCGAGATCCAGCCGGTCGCGCTGTGGATCGTGTTCGCGGCGGCGCTCGGGCCGCTCGCCGCGCTGCTCGCCGGCTTCCTCGTGCTGTCGCCGCGCCGCTCGTTGTTGCTGACCGGCGCGCTGGTGCTGCTCGCCGCGATCGGCAGCGGGCTGCTGCTGTACGGCGGCAGGCTGTGGATCTCGCCGGTGCCGGCGATCCTCGGCGTCGTGATCGTCTATCCGATCTGGAACTGGCGACGCCTCGAAATGACGATGGCGTATCTGCGCGGCGAACTGCAACGTCTCGCCGACGAGCCGCATCTGCTGCCCGAGACGCCGAAGCGCCGCCGCGAATTCGGCGGCGACGTGCTCGCGCAGCACATGGCGCTGATGGCTCAGGCCGCGCAACGGGTGCAGGACATGAAGCGCTTCGTGTGGGACAGCCTCGATAGCGTGCCGGAGCCGATTCTCGTCAGCGACGTGGCCGGCGTCGTGCTGATCGCGAATCACGCGGCGAAAGCGCATTTCGCTCGGCTAGGCGCGCCGATGCCCGAGGGCCAGCCGATGCAGAGCGTGCTCGGTGGTCTCACGCTCGTGAAGACGATCGACACCGGCGCGGCCACGGACAACGAGCGTAATCTGTCCGCGCACGCGCACTGGCCGGCGCTCCTCGATCCGACGCGCGGCGAGTTCGCGGCGCTGATGGCGCAGGGCGTCGAGGTGCGCGACGCGAACGAGCGCGACCATCTGCTGCGCTATGCGACCTGCACCAACGCGCAGGGCGAGACGACCGGCTGGATCGCCGGTCTCGTCGACGTGTCGGCGCTCCATGCGGCCGAGCGTCAGCGCGAAGACGCGCTGCGGCTGCTGTCGCACGACATGCGCTCGCCGCAGGCGTCGATCATTGCGCTGGTCGAGATCGAGCGCGCGCGGACCGAGCCTGCGCTCGCGCGCAGCGTGCTGGAGCGCATCGAACGCTACGCGCAACGCGCGCTCACGCTTGCCGACGACTTCGTGCAACTGGCGCGCGCCGAATCGCAGGCCTATGTGCTCGAGCCGCTGAGTCTGACCGAACTCGTCATCGATGCGAGCGACGAGGTCTGGCCGCAGGCGCATGCGAAGCGCATCGCGCTGCATACGGAATCCGGCGACGACGCCGACCACGATCCCTGGATCTGCGCCGACCGCTCGCTGATGACACGCGCGCTCGTCAATATTCTGAACAACGCGGTCAAGTACAGTCCGCCCGACACGCGCATCGTATGCAGCTTCGCTGGCCAGCCGGCGGCAAGGCGCGCGGGCAGCGAGGCGCCGCGCGTGTCGTGCACGATCCGCGACCAGGGCTATGGCATTCCTGAGGAGCAGCAAGCGGGATTGTTCGAGCGCTTTCGCCGTTTTCACGCGGCGGAGCGGCCGGAAGTGGGCGGCGCGGGACTCGGCATGGCGTTCGTCAAAACCGTCGTCACGCGCCACGGTGGCGGCGTCGAAGTCGTCAGCGCGCCCGGCGAGGGGACGGCCTTCACGATCTGGCTGCCCGCGCTCGACGACGCGCCCCTCGACGAATCGATCGGACCGCGCGTCTGATGCGCCTTTGATGTATTCGATGTACTAGAGAGAAAACAAAAAATGGCAAAGATCGCTCACCTCTGTGCCGCGCTGGCCGCGGCGAGCCTCACCGCTTGCGCGGGCCTGAGCGCCGACGTGCACACCGTCTCCGCTAACGGCGCCGACCGCGCCGTTGCGCTGCAAGGCGAGCAGACCTATTGGCTCGCGCGCACGCAGCCGCAGGACGACAGCGTCGACCATCCGCAAGTCGAAAAGCTGTTGCGCGACGAGTTGGCGAAACACGGGTTCGTCGATACGGCGGGCAAGCCCGCGCATTATCTGCTGTCGATGGCGTATAGCACGCGGCCGGCGTCGATCGGCATCGGTGGTGAGGATTGCGCGCCCGCCGATTGCGGCGCGGGCAGCGACGGTCCAGGCGCGCTGTTGTTTGGGCGCAAGTATCAGCACGCGCTGACGCTGCGATTTTTCGACTACGCGAGCGGCGCCGAGCGCTACAAGGTCGGCGCGGTGTTCATGGATCGCGATGCGGACCCGCTGCATGCACTGCCGTTGCTCGTGAAAACCGCGCTCGCGAAGCTGCCGTTCGATGCGCCAGCCGACTGGCGTGTGAAGCTCAGCATCGACAAGACGAGCGGTGTGCCGAACATCGACTCGATGGAACCGCTGCAGCGTTAAAACACCGCCTCGGATCGCCGGGGCCGCGAGTATCAGTTATTCCTGCGCCGGCTCGTCTCGCGGCCAGCGGTTTTCGAACAGGCAATCGGCGAGCGGCAGACGGCTCGCCCAGCGCTCCGTTTCGAGCATCGGCTCGCTATAGAAGGCAGCGACGTGGCCGAGGCACAGAATCGCGACCGGCCGCGCGCCTTCCGGCATCGCCAGTAGCTGGTGCACCGCGTCGACATCGAATAGCGACACCCAACCAAGCCCGAGTCCTTCCGCGCGCGCGGCGAGCCACATGTTCTGGATCGCGCACGCGACCGACGCGAGATCCATCTCCGGCAGCGTGCGACGGCCGAAGACGTGTCGCTCGCGCCCGTCCATCAACGCGATCACCAGCAGTTCCGCGCATTCGCGCATGCCTTCCACCTTCAGCTTCATGAACTCGTCGCGGCGCTTGCCGAGCGCATCGGCGGTGGCGAGCCGTTCGCGCTCGACGATGTCGCGCAAGCCCGTGCGCAGCGCCGCGTCGGTGATGCGCACGATGCGCCACGGCTGCATGTAGCCGACGCTCGGCGCGTGATGCGCCGCGTCGAGCAGACGCCGCAGCACCGCCGGATCGACCGGATCGGGCACGAAGTGGCGCATGTCGCGGCGTTCGTAAATCGCGCGATAGACCGCATCGCGCTCGGAGTCGTCAAAAGGTTGCGCCATAAAAGAGGGCGGCCGTGAAAGCCGGGTTGGAGGGCCAGTAAGCGTGCATATAGGTTGCCACAATCGGGCCCACGCGAAACACCGCTTCGCCGGGCGCGTCGCTGTGCGCGCGCGTGGCGAAGCGCTGCGGCGCAAGCGGCGTCGCGAGCTTCGAGTAGTGGAACGTGTGGCCGGTCAGCGTGCCGTGGACGCCATCGATCTGCTGCATGCCGAGCGACGTGAAGCGCGTTTGCATCGTCGCGTGACCGGGTAGCAGGCCCAGCATCGGCGTGCTAGTGCCTTGCGCGTCGGTCAGCGTGTCGAGCAGATAGAGCATGCCGCCGCACTCGGCGACCACCGGTTTGTCCGCCTCGACGTGCGCGCGGATCGATGCCGCGCTGGTCGAGTTGCCCGCGAGCGTCGCCAGATGCAGCTCGGGATAGCCGCCCGGCAGATAGAGCGCGTGCGTGCCGGCGGGCAACGCTTCGTCGGCAAGCGGCGAGAAATAGCTGAGCCGCGCGCCGAGCGCTTCGAGCAGCGCGACGTTGGCCGGATAGATGAACGAGAACGCGGCGTCGCGCGCGATCGCGATGTGCTTGCCTTCGAGCAGACGCGGCAGCACTTCGGGCGAGGGCACGCCGAAATCGACCGGGCGCGGCAGTTCGGCGAGCGCGGTCGACGCGAGCGTATCCGCCGCGCGTTCCAGGCGCGCTTCGAGATCGTCGATTTCATCGGCCTGGTGCAGGCCGAGGTGGCGGTCGGGCAGCGTGATCTCGTCGCTCGCGGCGAGGTGGCCGCACCAGCGCAACCCGGGCGGCAGCGCTTCCTGCAGCATCTGCGCGTGCCGAGCGGAGCCGACGCGATTCGCGAGCACGCCGTGGAACGGCAGTTGTGGTCTGAAGCGCGCAAGGCCGAATGCGAGCGCGCCGAAGGTCTGCGCCATCGCCTGCGCGGAAATCACCGCGAGCACCGGCACGCCGAACGTGGTCGCCAGATCGGCGCTGCTCGGCGTGCCGTCGAACAGGCCCATCACGCCTTCGATCAGGATCAGATCGGCTTCTTGCGCCGCCCGCGCGAGCAGGTTGCGACATGCGCTTTCGCCGACCATCCACAGATCGAGCGACAGCACCGGCGCGCCGCTCGCGCGCGCGAGGATCATCGGATCGAGAAAATCCGGTCCGGTCTTGAACACGCGCACGCGACGTCCGAGCCGCCGGTGATAACGCGCGAGACCGGCGGTGATCGTGGTTTTGCCTTGTCCCGACGCGGGCGCGCTGATGAACAGCGCGGGGCACGCCCCGAAGGAAGTCCCCTGGGGGGACGCCGCGGAGCAAGTCCCCTTGGGGGGCGCCCCGGACGAAGCCCCGTTGGAGGACGCCGACATCGCTCAGAACTCCACGCCGCGCTGCGCCTTCACACCTTGCTCGCGATACGGATGCTTGATCGCGCGCATTTCGGTGACGAGGTCGGCGGCTTCGATCAGCGCGTCCGGCGCATGGCGTCCGGTCACGACGACATGCAACATCGGCGCACGCGCGTTGATCACCGCGAGCACTTCGTCGAGCGGCAGGTATTCGTACTTCAGCACGGTGTTCAGCTCGTCGAGGATCACCATCTGGTAGTCGCCGCTTTCGATCATCCGCCGCGCTTCGTTCCAGCCTTTGCGCGCGGTCGCGATGTCGGCCTCGCGGTTCTGCGTGTTCCATGTGTAGCCGTCGCCCATCGTGACGAAATCGCATTGCGCGATCGCGCCGAGGAAATCGCGCTCCGACGTATGCAGCGCGCCCTTGATGAACTGCACGACGCCGAGCCGCATGCCGTGGCCGAGCACCCGCACGGCCATGCCGAACGCGGCCGTGCTCTTGCCCTTGCCGGTGCCGGTGTTGACGATCAGCAGGCCTTTTTCGACGGTCGCGCTGGCCTGCTTCTTTTCGTGGCCTTCGCGGCGGCGTTCGGTCATGCGTTGATGCGATTCCGGATCGGTTTTCATCGAGGGTCCTGGTCTTGAGAGGCGGGATGGGATGGGGGCGCGTCGCTAAGGGCAGCGTTGTTCGCCGCTGCGATCGCCACCGTGATGCCGGCGTGCGCGGTCTTGCGTACGATTAGACGCGCGTTTTGCGCGGTTGTGGTGGAGTCCGGCGCCGTTGCCGCCAGCAGCGCGCACGGCTCGCACACACCATCGACGCCGAGATGCGCGTGTGCCGCCGCCGACGGCGACGCGACTGGTACCGCGGCGATCTGCTCACGGCTGAACAGTTGCAGCGGCAGCTGATGACGTGAGCAGAATTCGAGCAGACCGGCTTCGTTGGCTTTGGTGTCGATCGTCGCGATGGCGCGGATCTGCTCGAAGGTATTCGATCCGAGCGCTGCGCGGACGGCGGCTTCGATCTCAGCGGCTTCGCTGTGCAAGCGGCAACCGATGCCGACGCTCAGCGTTTTGATCGCGCGTCCGAGTCCGTGTCGTGTCGCGCTCGCTCCCAGTTCGTGAGCAAAGCCGGCGTCGCGTTTGGCCGCATCACGCGCCAGTGCGAGCGACGCCACACCGCCGATCACGACGATCGCCGGCGAGCCGAGCCCCGCGCGCGCCACCGCCTCGGCGAACTCGCGAAGCGGCGCGAGCACATGACGCTGCTCAGGCCGCGTCGCCGACTCGATCGCCGCGCACGGCGTGTCGGCGGACATGCCGGCAGCCAGCAATGCGCGGGCGATCTCGCCGAGCCGGCGCATGCCCATGTAGATCACCAGCGTCATGCGCGTCGCGGCGAGCGCGGCCCAGTCCGGTTCGCCACTGCCGGCGCCGTGGCCGGTGACGAACACGACGCCCTGCGCGTGATCACGATGCGTGACCGCGATACCGAGCGCCGCGGGCGCCGCGATGCCGGCCGTGATGCCGTTGATCACGTCGACTTCGATACCCGCGGCCTGTAGCGCCTGCAACTCTTCGCCGCCGCGGCCGAACACGAACGGATCGCCGCCCTTGAGCCGCGCGACGCTGCGCCCCGCGCGCAGATGCCCGAGCATTCGCGCGACGATGTCGGCTTGCGGCGTCGACGGATGGCCGCCGCGTTTGCCGACGTACACGATTTGCGCGTCGGTGCGCGCGAACTGCAGCACGTCGGGATTCACCAGATCGTCGACGAGCACGACATCGGCCTGCGCGAGCGCGCGGGTGGCCTTCAGCGTGATCAGTTCGACGTCGCCGGGACCGGCGCCGATCAGCCAGGCGCGCGTCATCGCGGCGTGCATGGCGCGCGCCATGCGGTGATGGAAGAAGAGAAACGGCGTGCGACAGCGCGCGCGGCGGTGAATATAGAGGTCATGCGGAACTGCGAATCCGGGCACGCGCGATGCCGCGCTGCTACGCCTTCACATCCGTTCCCCGCGGATTCCGGCGGCCGGCGGCGCCGCGTGATGCACGGATGCAATGCGGCACCGCCTCCGCGTCTGGCCGGTATCCGGGCTGGCGGCCTCATGCGCTTCGCCTTCCCGTCCCGGTTTGTGGATTCGCGGGACAGTGGCATCAAAAAACGCATGCGCGGCACGTCGGACTCGAAGGCGAATCGAATCGCGCGCCGCAGGTCGCTTACCGTTGCGGGGACAGCACAGGTTGAACGCGCGAGGCGCTGCCTGTTTCCCGTTTAACTGCACACGCGAGCGCATGTGCGGGCACCAAACGCGCGCATACGATAGCACATGGCGCCTTGCCGGATAAGCCAGGGCGGCGCTTTCCGGCTCTGTGCGTTCCTTGACTGCGCAAGGCCGCGGGCCTACACTCGCACGCACTTTGGGTGCTCGCGTGCGCGCTCGTGCGCATGCAGTTAAACGGGAAACAGGGAGCCACCTGCTCTGGAGCGGCTAACCTGTGCTGTCCCCGCAACGGTAAGCGAAAAGCGGTTCCGGCTTGATAGCCGGGCACCGCAGTGCCGGCTTCGATGTCCTCGCGCAAGGTCGCGTGGACATTTCACCACTGGACGAGAAACCACTCGGCCGGGAAGGGGAAGCGGCGCTTTCGCCAGCCCGGATACCGGCCCAAAGAAGCAGAACGACCGCCGCGGGGATGCGGCGGCGCGTTCATGACCTCAGTTCCGCTTTCTGTATTTCCGTTGTCGCGGCAATGCCGTCGTTCGTCCCCGTGTCTGGTGATCGCTGGTACTGCTGCGCGTGCTTCATTCGCTCCATTCGCCAGCCGACGCGGACCCACGCGCGGACTTTCCGGCATACCGATCAACGCCAAGGGATGGACCTCACGATGCAAACTCAATTGCGCAAGATCCCCGTCACGATCGTCACGGGCTTTCTCGGCAGCGGCAAAACCACACTGCTGCGGCACATTCTTCAGCATGCGGGCGGCAAGCGCATCGCGGTGATCGTCAACGAGTTCGGCGAGCTCGGCATCGACGGCGAAATCCTCAAAGGCTGCGGCATCGGTTGCGATGAAAACGGCGTCGAGACCGAAGGGCAATTGTATGAACTCGCGAACGGTTGTTTGTGCTGCACCGTGCAGGAAGAATTTTTCCCGGTGATGGAAAAGCTCGCGGAGCGCCGCGACGAACTCGATCACGTGCTGATCGAAACGTCGGGGCTCGCGTTGCCGAAGCCGCTCGTGCAGGCGTTCAACTGGCCGCAGATCCGCAATGGCTTCACGGTCGACGCGGTGGTGACGGTGGTGGACGGCCCGGCCGCCGCGAGCGGCCAGTTCGCCGATAACCCGCTCGCCGTCGATGCACAGCGCAAGGCCGATCCGAATCTCGATCACGAGTCGCCGCTGCACGAGCTGTTCGAAGACCAGTTGTCGGCGGCCGATCTGGTGATTCTGAACAAGACCGATCTGATCGACGACGCGCGGCAGCACGAGGTCGAAGCCGCGATCCGCGCGGAGATTCCGCCGCAGGTGAAGATCGTACGTGCGCAGCAGGGGCGGCTCGACCTGCATACGCTGCTGGGCCTCGAAGCGGCGTCGGAAGAGACGATCCACCTGCGTCATGACCACCACGGTTCCGCCGACGACCCCGATCATCACCACGATGAATTCGATGCGGTCGTCGTGCAGGCATCCGTACCGTCGCGCGACGCGGCGCTCGCCGCCTTGCAGACGCTCGTCGAAACCCACACGATTTACCGTGTCAAAGGCTTCGCGGCACTGCAGGGCGCGGCGATGCGTCTCGTGATCCAGGGCGTGGGCCGGCGCTTCGACAGCTACTTCGACCGGCGCTGGCAAGCGGGTGAAAATGGCGACGGCGCGTTGAGCCGCTTCGTGCTGATCGGCGCAGACCTCGACCAACACGCGCTGCAACAGGCGTTCGACGCAGCGCTCGACGCGACGTCGAACGCGACGGCATAAACGGGCGCACCAGCATGCATCTGCTGCGCACGACGCCGGGCGGCTTCGTCGACGATACGCAGGGCGTGATCCGCATCGATCAGCAGCCCGCCGAGATCGTCGTGCTCAGTTCCGCCGACACCACGCTGTCGCTGCTCGCGAGCGTGGTGCCGCGTCTCGGCGACGGCTTTCCGAGCGTGCGGCTCGCGAACGTTACGTATCTGCGTCAGCCTGCCTCGGTCGATTTCTATCTGGACGACGTGTTGCAGCATGCGCGCGTGGTTGTCGTCGATCATCTCGGCGGCGAAGCGTATTGGCCGTACGGCATCGAGCAGGTGGTCGCGCTCGCGCAGCGCAAACAGCAAACGCTCGCGATGTTTTCCGGCGATCTGCAGGAAGACCCGAACCTGCTCGCGCGCAGCACCGCGAGCGCCGGGTTGTGTCAGCAGCTGTGGCGCTATCTGCGCGAGGGCGGTCCGCAGAACGCCGAGGCGTTTTTGCGCTGCATCGCGTATCGCGCGCTCGACTGGGGGCGCGAACCCGATCCGCCGCGCGCGTTGCCGGCCGCGTCGCTGTATCACCCTGAGCGCGATACCCCCATCGTCGCCGACTGGCAGGCGCGTTGGCGGCAAGACGCGCCGGTCGTCGCGATTCTGTTCTACAAGGCGCATCTGCAGGCCGCCAATACTGCGGTGTTCGATGCGCTGATCGACGCGCTCGAAGCGCAAGGGCTCAATCCGCTGCCGCTCGCGATCACGTCGCTGAAGGATGCGGTGAGCCGCGATGTCGTGCAGTCGCTGTGCGCGCGACATGGTGTCGCGCTCGTGCTGAACACGACCGCGTTCGCCGCTTCCGCGATCGACGACCCGGAGCCGCTCGCGCTCGCCGGCGACGCGCCCGTGTTTCAGGTGATCCTGAGCGGCGGCAATCGCGAAGACTGGCTGAAGGACAACCACGGCCTCAATTCGCGCGACATCGCGATGCATATCGCGCTGCCCGAAGTGGACGGGCGCATCATCACGCGAGCGATCAGCTTCAAGGGGCTCGCGTATCGCTGTGCGCATACGCAGGTCGACGTGGTCCGCTATCAGCCCGACCTCGAACGGGTGCGCTTTCTCGCCGAGCTGAGCCGGCGCTGGTGCCGTTTGCGTTCGCTCGATAACGCCGACAAGAAAGTCGCGTTGATTCTCGCCAACTATCCGATGAGCGAAGGGCGCATCGGCAATGGCGTCGGGCTCGATACGCCGGCGTCGGTGGTCGGCATTCTGTCGATGCTGCGCGATGAAGATTATCGTGTCGGCGAATTACCCGAAAACGGCGACGCGTTGTTGAACAGGCTGACCGAAGGCGTGACCAACGATCCGGTCGTACGCGATCTGCGTCCGGCCCTGCAAAGCCTCGCACTCGACGACTATCTCGCGCATTTCAACGCGTTGCCGGCGAGCGTGCGCGACGCGTTGAACGCTCGCTGGGGCAAGCCCGAGCAGGACCCCACGCTACGGCGCGGCCGCTTCATGATCGCCGGCTGGCGCTGCGGCCAGGTGTTCGTCGGCATTCAGCCTGCGCGTTCGCGCGAGCATGGCGACTACGCGAGCTATCACGATGCGGAGCTCGTACCGCCGCACGCCTACCTCGCGTTCTATTTCTGGCTGCGCCATCAGTTCGGCATCGACGCGGTCGTGCACGTCGGCAAGCACGGCAATCTGGAATGGCTGCCGGGCAAAAGCGTCGCCTTGAGCGACGCGTGCTGGCCCGATCTGATTCTCGGACCGATGCCGCATCTGTATCCGTTCATCGTCAACGATCCGGGCGAGGGCAGCCAGGCGAAGCGGCGCGCGCAGGCGGTGATCATCGATCATCTGATGCCACCGCTTACACGCGCCGAAAACTATGGGCCGCTGCAGGACCTCGAACGCCAGGTCGACGAATACTACGAGGCATTGATGGTCGATTCGCGTCGCGCGAAGCTCTTGCGTCGCACGATTCTGGCGACGATCGTCGAGCATCGGTTGCACGAAGAGCTGAGTCTCGCGGCGCCGAACGGACAGGACGATGAAGACGCGCTGCTCACACGCGTCGATGCGTGGCTGTGCGAGCTCAAGGAAGCGCAGATTCGCGATGGCCTGCATACGTTCGGGCAGTCGCCGCGCGGCGTGCAGCGGCGCGACACGCTGCTCGCGCTCGGGCGCTTTCCGGTCGGCGATGGGCAGGGCGGCAAGGCGGGGCTCGTCGACGCGCTGGCGCGCGATCTGCGCATCGATCATCGGTTCGACCCGTTGACGGTGGATTGGGCCGCCGCATGGGACGGCCCGCGACCCGATGTATTGCAGCGGGTCAGCGATGCGCCGTGGCGACATTACGGCGATACGCGCGAGCGGTTGGAATTGCTCGCGGGCGAGCTGTTGCGCGGCGTCTGCGGTGTCGATTGCGATGACGCGGATCGTTCGCAGGCCGTCCCCGTAGCCGACGACAGTCTGCCGCAAGCGGCACAGGTGGTCGCACGCCTGCGTGACGACGTGCTGCCGCGTCTCGACGCCTGCGGCCCGCAGGAAATGACGCAGCTGAAGCGCGGCCTCGAAGGACGTTTCGTGCCGCCAGGTCCGAGCGGTTCGCCGTCGCGCGGTCGGCCCGACGTGCTGCCAACCGGCCGCAACTTCTATTCGGTCGACACGCGCGCGGTGCCGACGCAAGCCGCGTGGGCACTCGGCCTGAAATCGGCGCAGCAACTGATCGAGCGGCATCTGCAGGAGCACGGCGATTATCCCCGCGCGATCGGCCTGTCGGTCTGGGGCACCGCGACGATGCGCACCGGCGGAGACGATATCGCGCAGGCGCTCGCGCTGCTCGGCGTGCGGCCGAAATGGGCGCCGGGCAGCCACCGTGTGACGGACTTCGAGATCATGCCGATCGACGCGTTCGACCGGCCGCGTATCGACGTCACGTTGCGCGTATCCGGTTTCTTTCGCGATGCCTTCGCTAACGTGATGCATCTGTTCGACGCGGCCGTGCAAGCGGTTGCCGAACTCGACGAGCCCGCGGAGCTGAATCCGATTCGCGCGCGCGTGCAGCGCGAACGCGATGCGTTGATCGCGCGCGGCATGGACCCGTTCGAAGCGCGCAAGCGCGCCGGCTGGCGCGTGTTCAGCGCGCGGCCGGGCACGTACGGCGCGGGTCTGCAGCAGATGATCGACTCGCGCCAATGGCAGACCGACGCCGATCTCGCGAACGCGTATCAGGCATGGGGCGGATATGCGTACGCGCAGAAGAGCGCGGGCGAGGAAGCGCATCAAGCGTTTGGCATGCGCCTCGCAGCGATGGACCTCGTGCTGCAGAACCAGGACAACCGCGAGCACGACGTGCTCGATTCGAACGACTACTACCAGTTTCAGGGCGGCATGGTCGCGGCGGTGCGGCATCTGGCAGGTCAGCAGCCGCGCGTCTATCACGCGGATCACACCAATCCGGCCGCGCCGCGCGTGCGGACGTTGCAGGAGGAGATCGCGCGCGTGATCCGCTCGCGCGTGGTCAATCCGAAATGGCTCGACGGCGTGAAGCGCCACGGCTACAAGGGCGCGGCCGAGATCGCCGCGACCGTCGATTATCTGTATGGCTACGACGCGACCGCGCGCGTGATCGCGGATCATCAATACGCGCTCGTCGCCGATGCTTATCTGAATGACGCCGATACGCGCGCGTTCATGCAACGGCACAATCCGCATGCGCTGCATTCGATCTGCGAGCGTTTGCTCGAGGCGATGCAGCGGGGGCTGTGGCAGCAGCCGGGTGACTATCGCGCGCAGGTGGAAACGCATCTGCTTGCGAGCGAACAGCAGATCGAAGGAAGACAAACATGAATGGAGCGATGCGAGGAGCGGACGATGCAGGTTGCTCAGCCTGTGCATCGGGTACGGCGGCGCGGCCCGTTTTTCCGTTTGCGGCGCTGATCGGCCAGGCCTCGTTGCAGCAGGCGCTGGTGCTCGCGGCGATCGATCCGGGCTTGGGCGGCGTATTGATCAGCGGGCCGCGTGGCACCGCGAAGTCGACTGCCGCGCGCGCGCTCGCCGAACTGCTGCCGCAGGGAGAGTTCGTGAATCTGCCGCTTGGCGCGAGCGAGGATCGTCTGATCGGCACGCTCGATATCGAAAGCGTGTTGCGCGACGGCTCGGTGCGCTTCTCGCCGGGGCTGCTCGCGAAGGCGCATCGCGGCGTGCTGTACGTCGACGAAGTCAATCTGCTGCCCGATGCGCTCGTCGATGCGTTGCTCGATGCGGCGGCGAGCGGCGTGAATACCGTCGAACGCGATGGCGTGTCGCATAGTCATGACGCGAGCTTCGTGCTGATCGGCACGATGAATCCCGAAGAGGGCGAGTTGCGGCCGCAATTGATCGACCGCTTCGGTCTGATGGTGGAGTTGCAGAACGCGTTCGAGCCGCAGGTGCGGCAGGCGATCGTCAAAGCGCGGTTCGCGTTCGATCTCGATCCCGCTGGGTTTCGTACCGTTTACGCGGAGCAGCAAGCTTCATACGTGCAGCGAATTCGCTCGGCGCGCGCGGCGCTGCCGCTGCTGTCGTTCGATGACACCGTCCATGCGAGCGTGAGCGCGCTATGCATCGACGCGGCCGTCGACGGCCTGCGCGCCGACCTCGTGATGCTGCGCGCGGCGCGCGCGCTGGCCGCATTCGAACGGGCAGGTGCGGTGACGGTGCGACATGTGGAGCGCGTTGCCGATCCGGTGCTGCTTCATCGGCGGCGTCAGCATGATTCGCAACATGCGAATCAGCGCCGGCCAGAAAGCGAGGCGCCGGCACGGGACGTCGCTGAGGGTGCGTCTGGCGATACGGATGGATCCACGACACCTTCCGCCGACTCCGAGTGGGGCTACCTGCCGCCCGAGCCGGCCGCGGCTTTGCCTGTCAAAGGCGTCATTGCGCTCGACGCAAAAAAACGCTGAGCCATCGGAAAGGCGCCGCCGCTGACTCGCGCAGCGGTTTTCGATGGCGACAAGGCGTGGGGGCGGATTCGCGCGACACGTCGCGCGGCGAACCGGGCAGGCGCATTGCATGGCCGCCGACGCTCGCCGCGATGCGCGAGCACACGCTGCGTCGTGAGCATCTGCGCTTCGTACGGGAAGTGCCGCGTGGCGGTGTGCTGCATTGTTTCGTGCTCGATTGCTCCGGGTCGATGCTGGCGGGCCAACGCCTCGCGTTGGCGAAGGGTCTACTGACTGCCTTGTTCGACCGTGCGAGTGCGATGCGCGCCGAGGCTGCGCTGATCTGCTTCGGCGGTGCGGGAGCGGATGTGCGCTTCGGCCCCGCCGTGCCGCGCTGGTGGAACGAGCGATGGCTCGCGCCCGTGGGCGGAGGCGGCGGTTCGCCGCTCGCGTCGGGCGTGCGCAGCGCCGCGCAACTGCTCGAACGCTGCGCGCGGCGACGGCCGGCCCAGCAGCGCTGGTTATGGATTCTGACCGACGGCCGCACGAGCGACGAACCCGCGCGGCCGGCCGGCGTCGATGAAGTCGTGTTCGTCGATTTCGAGCGTGGTGCGATACGGCTCGGTCGTTGCGAGGTGCTCGCCAATGCCTGGGGAGCGCGGCGGTTGACGCCGGAAGAGTTGCTCGGCTGATCGATGTGTGCGCAGCGAGGTCGACGCTGCTGTGTCCGCACGCGCGTTGCTTTTGTGGCCGTACCGCTTATTTCAGTCCGTTGGACCAGTGCTGAACATCCTCCTGACGATCGAACACGAACACCTTCATCGCCATCTGTTGAACGGAATCGAGTTGATCCAGTTCGAGCCCATGCATGGACGGCTCGCCAGGCGTTTTGCCCTTCTGAACGTTGCGGATCACCGCCGACGTCTCGATCTGTGAATCGTATTCGGCCGACTTCAGCCGGAACGCGATGCGCAGCCGCTCGCCGACTTCGCCCAGTGTCCATGACGCACTCAACGACATGCCGAGCGCGCTGATGCCCTTGGCGAGTCCAAGGCCTTCGTAAGTGTCACCGCTCCCGCCGATGCCAAACCGCACAGGCAGGTGCGCGTGGACGCGGATCGATTTGCGCTCACGGAGCCGGCGGACCATACCGGGCCTCGACAACACGGCATAGTCGAACGGCACGCGGCAGACTGCTTCGACCGTGCAGACGAAACGAAACACGGCCTGACTCGCGATCGCGACGACCTCGACGTTCTCGCCGGGCGTGAGCGGCAGCGGTTGGCCCTGCTGCATCGGCGGCGTGACGAACAGCGCATGATTCGGCGCGAAACCGATGATGCGGCAAGGTTGCATCGGCGCGCCGCTGCCGAATTGCGAACGCATGCCGATCAATGCGCCGATCTCGAGGTGCATGTCCTTCAGCGTCAACTCACCGGCGTGGTCAGGCTGGGCGGTTGGCGCCGGCGGTTGTTGTGCGCCGAGGTCGAACAGGTCGCCGCGTTGCGGGCGGAAGTGTTGAAACAGAAAGGCGCGCTCGTCGGTGGTCGCGAGCGTCGTCGCGCTTGCGAAGAGCAGCGTGCCGTCGGCATCGACGATCGGCCATGGCAGCGGCATGCCTACCGGCACCGTATCAGCCTCGAGCATCGGGGATGCCGCGGCGGGCTGGGTGTCCTCGACGTGTGCGTCGACGAGATTGTCCATAGTCGGCAGCTAGTTTAAGTGGCGGGATGATCTGATTGACGGCGGGGAAGGGTAGAACTTTAATTTGGGGAGCGGTGGTGAGTTCGAGCCGTGCTCGGACTACTTTGTTTTGCCGGTATCAGGACTTCGGCGCGTTGAATCGGATGACTAACTATATTCGCTGATTTTTTGGTCTGGCCAGAGTTGACTCTTTTGAGGGCTGGCGGCAATGCGATGGAGATGGCAGTCTTTGCTCCCAAAAGAAATTCGCAGAAGGGTATTGACGTGTTGTCGACCGCTCTCCATAATCTCGCTTCTCTGCTGCAGACGCAGCGACGCAAACGAAGCGGTGCCGGGTAGTGGTGGTTCAGGCGCGGCGGGTCTGGCGGACCGATCTTTAAAAACTAACAGTCGATAAGTGTGGGCGCTTGATGCGGAATGCGGCGGCGGATTCTGTGGAATCTGCTGTCAGGCAGAAGTATCAGAAGCCTCACACAGTATTGGAGGAAGGTTTGTCTGTCGGAAGACGGATCAATCATCGTCAGTACGTTGAGTGAGCGACCGGGTTCGAGAGAGCCCGAAAACAGTAACAGGTTTGAACTGAAGAGTTTGATCCTGGCTCAGATTGAACGCTGGCGGCATGCCTTACACATGCAAGTCGAACGGCAGCACGGACTTCGGTCTGGTGGCGAGTGGCGAACGGGTGAGTAATACATCGGAACGTGTCCTGGAGTGGGGGATAGCCCGGCGAAAGCCGGATTAATACCGCATACGCTCGGGAGAGGAAAGCGGGGGATCGCAAGACCTCGCGCTCAAGGGGCGGCCGATGGCAGATTAGGTAGTTGGTGGGGTAAAGGCCTACCAAGCCGACGATCTGTAGCTGGTCTGAGAGGACGACCAGCCACACTGGGACTGAGACACGGCCCAGACTCCTACGGGAGGCAGCAGTGGGGAATTTTGGACAATGGGCGCAAGCCTGATCCAGCAATGCCGCGTGTGTGAAGAAGGCCTTCGGGTTGTAAAGCACTTTTGTCCGGAAAGAAAACCTCGTGGCTAATATCCGTGAGGGATGACGGTACCGGAAGAATAAGCACCGGCTAACTACGTGCCAGCAGCCGCGGTAATACGTAGGGTGCGAGCGTTAATCGGAATTACTGGGCGTAAAGCGTGCGCAGGCGGTGCTGTAAGACCGATGTGAAATCCCCGGGCTTAACCTGGGAACTGCATTGGTGACTGCAGCGCTGGAGTATGGCAGAGGGGGGTGGAATTCCACGTGTAGCAGTGAAATGCGTAGAGATGTGGAGGAACACCGATGGCGAAGGCAGCCCCCTGGGCCAATACTGACGCTCATGCACGAAAGCGTGGGGAGCAAACAGGATTAGATACCCTGGTAGTCCACGCCCTAAACGATGTCAACTGGTTGTCGGGCCTTCATTGGCTTGGTAACGTAGCTAACGCGTGAAGTTGACCGCCTGGGGAGTACGGTCGCAAGATTAAAACTCAAAGGAATTGACGGGGACCCGCACAAGCGGTGGATGATGTGGATTAATTCGATGCAACGCGAAAAACCTTACCTACCCTTGACATGTATGGAATCCTGCCGAGAGGCGGGAGTGCCCGAAAGGGAGCCGTAACACAGGTGCTGCATGGCTGTCGTCAGCTCGTGTCGTGAGATGTTGGGTTAAGTCCCGCAACGAGCGCAACCCTTGTCCCTAGTTGCTACGCAAGAGCACTCCAGGGAGACTGCCGGTGACAAACCGGAGGAAGGTGGGGATGACGTCAAGTCCTCATGGCCCTTATGGGTAGGGCTTCACACGTCATACAATGGTCGGAACAGAGGGTTGCCAAGCCGCGAGGTGGAGCCAATCCCGGAAAACCGATCGTAGTCCGGATCGCACTCTGCAACTCGGGTGCGTGAAGCTGGAATCGCTAGTAATCGCGGATCAGCATGCCGCGGTGAATACGTTCCCGGGTCTTGTACACACCGCCCGTCACACCATGGGAGTGGGTTTTACCAGAAGTGGCTAGTCTAACCGCAAGGAGGACGGTCACCACGGTAGGATTCATGACTGGGGTGAAGTCGTAACAAGGTAGCCGTATCGGAAGGTGCGGCTGGATCACCTCCTTTCCAGAGCTGTGCATTCACTGCACTCAAGTGCTCACGCTTATCGGCTGTGGTTAATGGAAGCAACGCAGACAGACATCAGGGGTCTGTAGCTCAGCCGGTTAGAGCACCGTCTTGATAAGGCGGGGGTCGATGGTTCGAATCCATCCAGACCCACCACGGTCTTGTCTGGTGAGCTGAAGGGCTGGGGCCGCTGGAATAGCTGTGGGACTGGGGGATTAGCTCAGCTGGGAGAGCACCTGCTTTGCAAGCAGGGGGTCGTCGGTTCGATCCCGTCATCCTCCACCAATCCTCAATGCGCAGGGTTCTGCCTGAAGGCAGAGCGTTGCGCATTGGCGATTGAGCCAGTCAGAGCGGTATGAGGCACAGGCTTCATACCGGCTGCCGTTCTTTAACAATCAGGAAGAAGTAGTAAAGAGATTCACGAAAGCATACCTGGAGATGGGTGTGTGAGTAGGTGAATCAGGGTTGTGATTGTATCGATGTATTTTAAAGGTGATCGAAAGATTGCCTTGGAATACGGCGCAACACGAATACTCAACCTGTAACGGAACGTGAATGGTCGACTCCTTCGGGAACCTGTCCCCTCCGGGGATGGGACCAGTGTAAGCGCTAAAGCGCTAACACTGGTCGACAGAGACACACCCGTTATAGGGTCAAGCGAACAAGTGCATGTGGTGGATGCCTTGGCGATCACAGGCGATGAAGGACGCGGTAGCCTGCGAAAAGCTCCGGGGAGCTGGCAAACGAGCATTGATCCGGAGATGTCCGAATGGGGAAACCCACTCCTAATGGAGTATCCGTAGCTGAATCCATAGGCTGCGTGAGGCGAACGCGGTGAACTGAAACATCTAAGTAACCGCAGGAAAAGAAATCAACCGAGATTCCCAGAGTAGTGGCGAGCGAAATGGGATCAGCCTGTACACGTTATCTGTATTGTTAGTCGAACGCTCTGGAAAGTGCGGCCATAGCAGGTGATAGCCCTGTAGACGAAAACAGCATGGAAGAACTGGGTGTACGAGAAGTAGGGCGGGACACGTGAAATCCTGTCTGAAGATGGGGGGACCATCCTCCAAGGCTAAATACTCGTGATCGACCGATAGTGAACCAGTACCGTGAGGGAAAGGCGAAAAGAACCCCGGGAGGGGAGTGAAACAGATCCTGAAACCGCATGCATACAAACAGTCGGAGCCTCTGCGAAGGGGTGACGGCGTACCTTTTGTATAATGGGTCAGCGACTTACATTCAGTGGCGAGCTTAACCGATTAGGGCAGGCGTAGCGAAAGCGAGTCCGAACAGGGCGTCCAGTCGCTGGGTGTAGACCCGAAACCAGGTGATCTATCCATGGCCAGGTTGAAGGCACGGTAACACGTGCTGGAGGACCGAACCCACTAACGTTGAAAAGTTAGGGGATGAGCTGTGGATAGGGGTGAAAGGCTAAACAAACCTGGAAATAGCTGGTTCTCTCCGAAAACTATTTAGGTAGTGCCTCGTGTATCACCTTCGGGGGTAGAGCACTGTCATGGTTGTGGGGTCCATTGCGGATTACTACGCCATAGCAAACTCCGAATACCGAAGAGTGCAATCACGGGAGACAGACATCGGGTGCTAACGTCCGGTGTCAAGAGGGAAACAACCCAGACCGCCAGCTAAGGTCCCCAAATATGGCTAAGTGGGAAACGAAGTGGGAAGGCTAAAACAGTCAGGAGGTTGGCTTAGAAGCAGCCACCCTTTAAAGAAAGCGTAATAGCTCACTGATCGAGTCGTCCTGCGCGGAAGATGTAACGGGGCTAAGCCATATACCGAAGCTGCGGATGCACAGTAATGTGCATGGTAGGAGAGCGTTCCGTAAGCCTGCGAAGGTGCACTGGAAAGTGTGCTGGAGGTATCGGAAGTGCGAATGCTGACATGAGTAGCGATAAAGGGGGTGAAAGGCCCCCTCGCCGTAAGCCCAAGGTTTCCTACGCAACGTTCATCGGCGTAGGGTGAGTCGGCCCCTAAGGCGAGGCAGAAATGCGTAGCTGATGGGAAGCAGATTAATATTTCTGCACCATTGTGAAATGCGATGGGGGGACGGATCGCGGAAGGTTGTCCGGGTGTTGGAAGTCCCGGTCCTTGCATTGGAGAAGGCGCTTTGGCAAATCCGGGCGCGGAATTCAAGGGTGCGAGGCGAGTCGCTCAGGCGACGAAGCAACTGGAAGGGGTTCCAGGAAAAGCCTCTAAGCTTCAGTTTCACAGTGACCGTACCGCAAACCGACACAGGTGGGCGAGATGAGTATTCTAAGGCGCTTGAGAGAACTCGGGAGAAGGAACTCGGCAAATTGGTACCGTAACTTCGGGATAAGGTACGCCCTCATAGCCTGACTGGCCTGCGCCAGAAGGGTGAAAGGGTTGCAATAAACTGGTGGCTGCGACTGTTTAATAAAAACACAGCACTCTGCAAACACGAAAGTGGACGTATAGGGTGTGACGCCTGCCCGGTGCCGGAAGATTAAATGATGGGGTGCAAGCTCCTGATTGAAGTCCCGGTAAACGGCGGCCGTAACTATAACGGTCCTAAGGTAGCGAAATTCCTTGTCGGGTAAGTTCCGACCTGCACGAATGGCGTAACGATGGCCACACTGTCTCCTCCCGAGACTCAGCGAAGTTGAAGTGTTTGTGATGATGCAATCTCCCCGCGGCTAGACGGAAAGACCCCATGAACCTTTACTGTAGCTTTGCATTGGACTTTGAACCGGTCTGTGTAGGATAGGTGGGAGGCTATGAAGCGTGGACGCCAGTCTGCGTGGAGCCGTCCTTGAAATACCACCCTGATCTGTTTGAGGTTCTAACCTTGACCCGTGATCCGGGTCGGGGACAGTGCATGGTAGGCAGTTTGACTGGGGCGGTCTCCTCCCAAAGTGTAACGGAGGAGTACGAAGGTACGCTAGGTACGGTCGGAAATCGTGCTGATAGTGCAATGGCATAAGCGTGCTTGACTGTGAGACTGACAAGTCGAACAGGTGCGAAAGCAGGTCATAGTGATCCGGTGGTTCTGTATGGAAGGGCCATCGCTCAACGGATAAAAGGTACTCTGGGGATAACAGGCTGATACCGCCCAAGAGTTCATATCGACGGCGGTGTTTGGCACCTCGATGTCGGCTCATCTCATCCTGGGGCTGTAGCCGGTCCCAAGGGTATGGCTGTTCGCCATTTAAAGAGGTACGTGAGCTGGGTTTAAAACGTCGTGAGACAGTTTGGTCCCTATCTGCCGTGGGCGCTGGATATTTGAAGGGGGCTGCTCCTAGTACGAGAGGACCGGAGTGGACGAACCTCTGGTGTACCGGTTGTCACGCCAGTGGCATCGCCGGGTAGCTATGTTCGGAAGAGATAACCGCTGAAAGCATCTAAGCGGGAAACTCGCCTTAAGATGAGATATCCCCGGGGCTTCGAGCCCCTTGAAGGGTCGTTCAAGACCAGGACGTTGATAGGTCAGGTGTGCACGTACAGTAATGTACTGAGCTAACTGATACTAATTGCCCGTAAGGCTTGATCCTATAACCGGTGTGTTTTGCGGTCAGCGTGAACGCTTCAGCTGTCGGCCGGAGTTAGTGCTTCAGCACTTACTCCGGGCCCATGCAAAGCTCTTACCCGGACCCCACCCCCGAAGGGGGCAGGAACACGCACACGGTTGAGATCGGTGTTGTGCCAGAAACAACACAACCCCCACCCGAATCCTTTACGCTTCTTCCCGATTGGCTGTGGCGCAACCGGTTGACTCCAACCCTGCGACGCAGCAACCCGTCATGCCTGATGACCATAGCGAGTCGGTCCCACCCCTTCCCATCCCGAACAGGACCGTGAAACGACTCCACGCCGATGATAGTGCGGATTGCCCGTGTGAAAGTAGGTAATCGTCAGGCTCCTCCCCAGTCAGAAACCCCACCCGCCGCGGTGGGGTTTTTGCGTTTACGCGGCCGACTTTGCGCGCTTCACTACTTTCCGATCCGCAACGCATCCGCGTAACCCGTCAGTTCCAGATAGGCTCGCCCTACATCCGCATTCTGTTGACTCACCCGTACCGCGCCTTCCCAATACACGGCACCTGTCGACTGTCGTGAGTCGAGTTCCTGATCGTCCATTAGCGGATCGAGTTGCCATGTCAGCGTTCCCGCTCTAACCGTCATCGAGACCGGATACAAAGTATTCGTTTGCGGCGAGCGCCACATGCGACGCGGCGTGAAGTCGACTTCACCGGGGTCGAAATTCGTTACCTGACCATCGGGTCTGCGAAGCGTCGCGTGGGCCCATATTGCATGTCCGTCGCGGCTACGGATCTTGAATGCCATTAGCGCCGAGCCGTCCGTCAAATTGGCGCCGAGCCAATCCCATCCGACCGCATTGGCGTCGAGCAACGTGCTCGACCACTCGTGATCGAGCCATGCGGTCCCCGTCACTGCTGCATCGCGCGTCGTGTCGTCTTCACCTCCGGCTGGGCGCACCACAGTGCCCGTCACGCGGAGTTGCGGTTCGCTGTAGTAATAGCTCGCCTGTTCGGGCCGCGGTCCTTTGCGCGAGTAACCGCGCTCGCCCTGAATCAGCGGAGGCTGCGTTGGCGCGAGTTGGAGGTGTAGCGAGAATCCGCTTGCATCGGCGGTGACGTCGTAGTGGCCGTCCGCGGCGCGAATCATTTTCCAGGCGTCGAGTTTGACGTCGGTGTTGGCGGTCTTCGCGTAGGCGAGCCCGAGACCCTGCCGAGCGATGCGTTGATCGTGAACGAGGTGTCCGATGGCCGGATCGCTCAACGCAGCGTGCGCGATGATCAGTTGCGACGGGGCGAAATCGCTTGGATCGGCGGCATCGTGACCAGTCGCCGTACGAAAGAACGTGATCTGGAATCCGAGCGGTCGGTTGTCGGGCGTCGTGAGCCAGCCTGTCGCGTACCACCATTCGGTGCGGAAAGCCGGATGAGCACCGCTGTCCCGCGGAAACGAGATCGGATGGTCTGGCGTGACTGCCGCGAAGACGACCGGGGTGGATCCAGTGGAGTCGCTACTAGCGGCGAAAGAGGGCGACACAGCGGCTATGCCAATCCAAAGTAGCCATCGGAAAAAGAGCTGAAGGCGCCGCGGAGGTGACCCGCCGTGTCGGCGCGCGATGCACGTTGCGCAGCCATCAAGCGCAGAGCAAACCTCGCGAATGGCCGCGCTATCCCAGATCAACCGAATTTTCCACGCACGCCGTGCAGCTGGCATCACCAGTCCTCCTTCACCGCGCGCACTGCATCCACCGACACCGCGCCGCGTCCCGCGACCACCGCCGTCGTACACGACAGCACCAGCATTACCAACGCGACTGTGCCCAGCACGAACCACGGTACATGCAGCGACATGCTCCAGTGAAACGACTGTGGATTGACGACGAACACGAGAATCAGGCTGATCGCGAAACCAAGCGCGAAACCGAGCGCAATGCCGCATGCGGTGAGCAGACCGCCCTCCGAAGCGAGGATCGCGAGAATCTGCGCGCGCGTCACCCCGACGTGGCGCAACATCCCGAACTCACGGGCGCGCGCGAGCGTCTGCGCGGAAAACGTCGCTGCGACGCCGAACAATCCGATCACGATCGCCACCGCCTCGAGCAGATACGTGACCGCGAAACTGCGATCGAAGATCACCAGCGTGCGCGCACGGATCTCGCCCGGTTGCGACACCTCGAGCGAAGCGCCGAACGGCAGCGCCTTCAAACTTGCGACGACGCGTTCGACATTCACGCCCGGCTCGACGCTCACGGCGACATCGGTTGCGGTGGAGTCGCCGGTCAGCCGCCGATAATCGGCAAGCCGTATCTGGATCGCGCCGCTCTGCCGCGCGTAGTCGCGCCAGACGCCGGCTACGACGAACGTCTGGCCATGCTCGCCGAGCGACAACCGCACATGTTGACCTAACTCATACCCATACAGGTCGATCATTGCTTCGGAGACCCAAATAGGTATGTCGCCGGCGCGAAGCGCGGACGGCGGCAGCACCGCGCCGGTCATCTGCAGAGTCGCGCCCGGATCGGTCGCATCGATTTCGCGGGCGAGCAGCGCGACGTCCGGGCGCGCGGGATCGAGCGTCAGACGTGTGATGCGCGCGAACGCGGCGTTGCCGATGCCGGGCACCGTCGCGATGCGCGTCTGTTCGTCGGGCCGCAAGCCGCCACTGTCGCCGCTATTGCCGCCCGACGCTACGCGCACATACAGATCGGCGGACAGCAGATGCGTGATCCAGTCGTCGACAGACACGCGGAAGCTGGCCACCATGATCGCCATCGCGACGATCAGCGCGAAGCTCGACAGCACGCCGCCCATCGCGATCGACGCCTGCCCCGGCGCATTCGCGAGACGCGCAATCGCGAGCGTGCCCGTCGCGCCCGCGCGGCGTCGCGTGCCGCGCGCGCGGCCTGCCGCGCCGAATATCAGCGCGGTCACGCGCGGCATCAGCGCAATGCCGCCGACGAGCAGCAACGCGACCGCCAGATAACCGGCGATCGGCGCATCGAACCACGGCGGCACGCGCGTCAGCGCGGCGGCCGCCAGCAAACAGCCGAACGCCGGCCACGGCGTGGCGAGCCGCGCCAATGCGCTTTCCTCGGCGCCGGCCTTGAGTGCCGGGGCAGGCCGTGCGCGGGCAGCGTCGATAGCGGGCGCTACGCTGCCCAACACCGACACCGCGACCCCGAGCGCGAGAAACACCGCGCTCGCGAGCGGCTCGAAACCGACTCGCGGTTGCACGCCCGGAAAATAGCCGCCGCCGAGATCGCTGCCGAAGAAGCGCAGCGCACCGCTGGCCATCGCGTAGCCGAGCGCAAGTCCACACAACGAGCCGAGCAACCCGAGCAGCGCGCCTTCAAGCAGGATCTGCCGCAATAGCTGAGCTCGCGTGAGCCCGAGCACGCGCAGCATCGCGAATTGCGATCGGCGTCGCACGACACCGAGTGCCTGAGTCGAAAACACGAGGAACGCGCCCGTGAACAGCGCGACCAGCGCGAGCACGTTCATGTTGATCCGGTAAGCACGCGACAGGCGATCGGTGCGGCTCTCAGTGTCGCGCGTCTCGGCGACTACCCATGTGCTGCCGAGCTGCTGTTGCAGATCGCGTTTGAAGCGTTGCCGATCGACGCCGCGTGCGAGTTGCACGTCAACGCGCGTCAGCTTGCCCACCTTGCCGAATCGCCATTGCGCGGCGGCGATGTCCATCACCGCGAGCCGTTGACCCGGCCGCGTGCGCACGAGCCCACCCGCGACGCGCAGATGCAGGTCCGACGTACCGCTGCGTAGCGTGACGTCGTCGCCGGTCTTGACGTTCAGCCATTGCTGCGCGGCCGTCGACAGAAATATCGCATCGGAGGCGAGCGTGTCGAACGGGCGATCGGGCGAGGGCACGCCGATCAGATCGGGCGTGATCGACCTCGCCTTGAAGACGTCGATGCCGAGAACGGGCAGTGCACCGGTGCGGCCCGGCACCGCGACGTCGAGCGCGAGCACGGGACTAGCCAGCACCACGCCCGGTTCGTTGGCGAGTCGCGGATAGAGGGACTCGTCGACGAAAGGCTGCGCGCCGCGCACCTGCAAATCCGCTTCGCCTGACAGACTGCGCGCGGCCGCCGAGAATTCGTTGAAGGCGGCGCTGTTGATCAATTGCACCGCGTAGCCGAGCGCGACGCCTAGCGCGATCGTCGCGATGGCGACGAGTGCGCGTCCGCGATGACTGCGCCATTCCGCGACCATCAGCCAGCGCGCGAGAACACGATATCCCGGCGCGCGCGGCAGTGGACGAAGATCAACGGCCATCGTGGGTCGAGCGGGCCGCGGCGTGGGCGACGTTCGCGGCCTTATCGCGCGCGCCATGCAAGTCGCCCTCGCTCAGGATCAACACGCGGTCGGCCACGGCGGCCGCGGCCTCCGAATGCGTGACCATGATCGTCGCCGCGCCGGTTGCCTTGCTTTGCGCGCGGAACAGGCCGAGCACGTCGCGCGCGGTGGCAGGGTCGAGGTTGCCGGTCGGTTCGTCGGCGAGAAGCAGCGTCGGACGATGCACGAGTGCGCGTGCAATGGCTACACGCTGCAACTCGCCGCCGGAGAGATCGCGCGGAAAGTCGTCGCCGCGTCCGCCGAGGCCGACCGCCGCGAGCATGTCGAGCGCGGCGGCCGTCGGTAGATCATTGAGCAGCAGCGGCAGCGCGACGTTCTGCGCGAGCGTCAGATGCGGCAGCACGTGAAACGCCTGGAACACGAAGCCGAGCTTCTGGCGCCGCAGTCTCGTCGCGGCGTTGTCGTCGAGTTGCTCGACCGGGCGTCCGTCGATTAGCACGCTGCCGCTATCGGCGCGGTCGAGCCCGGCGATCAGGTTGAGCAATGTCGACTTGCCGACGCCCGAGTCGCCCATGATCGCGACGAACTCGCCCGCTGCAAGTGTGAAGTCGAGCTGCGCGAGCACGATGCGGCCGGTGCCGTACCGCTTGCTCAAGCCACGGCATTCGAGTGCGGGTACGACGTCGTCACGAAGCGCCATGCGAGGAGGTCCGGAAAAGGAGTCGGGCGAGGGGAGCCCGCTGCGCGAATTGAGTGTGCCTCGCCGCGCGAGTTTCTGCAGCAGTTACCATGGCGCGGCGCTGGTCTGTGTAAGGAAAACGGAAGATTCGTGCGCCTGGAGTGGAACATTTTCCGCGCACCTTGATCGAGGCGCGCGGCACCGCTAGCGACCTCCTCGCCGGTCGGTTTAGACCGCCCGTACAAAAATTTTTTTATCGCCGACGAGGCAAATTTTTGTTGGTTGCCGCTCGTCCCCGACCGTCAAAAAGCACTGGACAGCACGATCCGTTCCAGTCGAACCAGCCCCATAAACAGCGAATGTCTAACAGCGGCCAACCTCCGGGTAATTGCCAGCTTTTGCTGCCAAACTGCCGAGGCCTAACGACGCCTTTGTAACAATGTGCAAGCGCACATTTCGATGCCTTTTGCAAGCGCCCACGTCGCAACAATGTATTGTGGCGCGGATTTCGCGGCTGTTGCGATGCAAAATTATTCTTATCTTGGTAATCTCCCACCTTGGTCAGTCGGCAGCGGGTAAACGTGTAGCGGGAAACCCCTCCACGCGTCAATTTCAGCGAACTCCGACTTACATTTCCATTTCAATGCCTGTTCGTTTCAGGGGCGTTGACGGGGCGTTTTGTACTTCAAGTTTTGACAGAGCACATGCCATTGCCTCTCCTAAGTCTTCTCATCTGGATCCCCATCGTCGCCGGGTTCGTGGTTCTGCGCGCCGGGTCGGACGCGGCGCGTAATCGCACGCGCTGGCTCGCGCTGATCGGCGCGGTGGCGGGTTTCTTGCCGGTGATCCCGCTCGTGGCGAGTTTCCGTAACGACGTGACCTCGATGCAGTTCGTCGAGAACGTCCGCTGGTCGCCGACGTTCGATATCGCATGGCATGTGGGAATCGACGGGATTTCGCTGTGGCTCGTCGCGCTGACCGCGCTGACGACGATCATCATCGTGATCGCATCTTGGGAGTCGATCACGCAGCGCACCGCCCAGTACTTCGGCGCGTTCCTGATGCTGTCGGGCTTCATGCAGGGTGTGTTCACGTCCCTCGACGGCATGATGTTCTTCATTGCGTTCGAGGCGACGCTGATCCCGCTGTATCTGCTGATCGGCATCTACGGTCACAAGAACCGCACGTACGCGGCGGTGAAGTTCTTCTTCGTGTCGTTCCTCGGCTCGCTGATGATGCTGATGTCGCTGCTCTACCTGTATAGCCAGACGCACAGCTTCGACCTCGCCGTGTGGCGCGAAGCGCACCTCGACATGGTGCCGCAGGCGCTGATCTTCCTCGGCTTTCTTGCCGCGTTCGGCGTGAAGGTGCCGATGTGGCCGCTGCACACGTGGCTGCCCGACGTGCACCTCGACGGCCCGACGGGCGCCGCGGTGATGATCGGCATGCTGAAGATCGGCGGCTACGGTCTGCTGCGTTTTGCGCTGCCGATCGCGCCGCAAGCGAGCCATTTCTTCGCGCCGATGATGATCACGCTGTCGCTCGTCGCGGTGATCTATTCGAGCCTGCTCGCACTCGTGCAGACCGACATGCGCCGCCTGCTCGCGTATTCGACGGTCGCGCATATGGGCCTCGTCACGCTCGGTCTGTTCGTCTTCAACCGCTTCGGCCAGTCCGGCGCAATCGTGCAGATGATCTCGTACGGCGTGGTGTCCGGCGCGATGCTGTTGTGCACCGGCATGCTCTACGACCGCACGAAATCCGCGTCGATCGCCGAATACGGCGGCGTCGCCAACACGATGCCGCGCTTTGCCGCTTTCGTGATGCTGTTCTCGATGGCCAACATCGGTCTGCCGGGCACGTCGGGTTTCGTCGGCGAATTCATGGTGCTGATGGGCGCGATCCGCTTCAACTTCTGGATCGGTGCGATCGCCGCGACCACCCTGATCCTGAGCGCGGCCTACACACTGTGGATGTACAAGCGCGTGATCTTCGGTGCGATCGCCAACGCGCGCGTCGCGAAGCTGAAGGACCTCGGCAAGCGCGAGTTCGCGCTGCTCGGTGCGTTGGCGCTGCTGGTGCTCGCGATCGGTCTCGACCCGAAGCCTTTCACCGATGCGATCGATCCGTCGGTCGGCACGCTGCTCGCGCAATCGGAACGCTCGGCGCTGCCTTCGGATTCCGTGCCGACGGAGGGCGGCGAGCATCTGCAGGCAGCGGCGCCCGGACCGGCTCCCGTCGCCATGCACACGCCGGGTTAACAGAACAGAGCGCAAGAGTCGTTGTCGCATTCGCGCGTCAGGATGCGGCGACGCTCTTGCGCTTTTGCGCGTCGTTATCAATCCCTTTGTGAATGCATGCGTGTTGCAGTACGTCGAAAAACCGCTGCGCGTCCAGCGATTTTTAGCGCGTATTTCAGGGGACTTTTGCGATGCGTCAGCTTTTCGATGCTTCGTTTCGAAGCGTCGCAAACGACGCTGGTGAATAGGGTGTGCGGGGAAATGCGGCAACGTGTCGCACTGCGTCGCGACGCAATAGATCGTTGCTAAATGGAGTGTTTATTAGCATCCGATGCCCCCCTATTATGCGAGCGCTTATTAATGGAGAGCCGTCGAATGACGTTCGTTGAAGTCAAAAAAACGAGGCAGTGGATATGAAAGGACGGACGCTGAGAAGGCCGGCAAGTTTCATTTCCGCCAGCCTCATATTGCTGCTTTCGGGTTGCAGCAACCTCGATATTCTGAATCCGAAGGGGAGTGTGGGACTCGCGGAGCGTGATCTGATCGCGACTTCGGTGTGGGCCATGCTGATCGTCGTGGTGCCGGTCATTCTGATGACACTGTTTTTCGCGTGGCGTTACCGCGCATCGAACAGCAACGCCGAATACCGTCCAGGTTGGACGCATTCCACCGCGATCGAAGTTGCCGTCTGGACCATTCCGGCGCTGATCATTTTGTTTCTCGCCGTGTTGACGTGGAAGAGCACGCATGAGCTCGATCCGTATCGTCCGCTCGAGTCGCAGGTCAAACCGATCAACGTCGAAGTCGTCGCGCTCGACTGGAAGTGGCTGTTCATTTATCCGGACCTCGGCATCGCGTCGGTGAACCAGCTCGCGATCCCGGTCGGCACGCCGGTGAACTTCCGGATCACGTCGGACACGGTGATGAACTCGTTCTTCATCCCGCAGCTGGGCGGCCAGATCTACGCGATGGCGGGCATGCAGACGCGCCTGCACCTGATCGCCGATCACGCCGGCGACTACGCGGGCACCTCGGCAAACTTCAGCGGCAAGGGCTTCTCGGACATGAAGTTCCGCACGCTCGCGACGTCGCCTGAAGACTTCAATGCCTGGGTTGCGAAGGTCCGCGCTTCGTCGGACCGCCTCGACATGGACCGCTATCACGCGGTGTCCGAGCCGAGCGAAAAGGACCCGGTGCGGTACTTCTCGACGGTCGATCCGAAGCTCTTCAACAACATCATTGCCCGCTACAACAACGGCAACGTCATCGACAACATGAAAGACGCCAACTGTGCGCCTAAGGGGTAACTCATGTTCGGAAAACTAACTCTCGATGCGATTCCGTATCACGAGCCCATCATCGTTACGGCGGGCGGCGGGATGGTACTCGCCGCGCTGGCGGTGCTCGCCGGGATCACGTATTTCGGCAAATGGCGCTACCTGTGGACCGAATGGCTGACGTCCGTCGACCATAAGAAGATCGGTGTCATGTACATCTTCGTTGCGTTCATCATGCTGCTGCGCGGCTTCGCCGACGCGATCATGATGCGTATGCAGCTGGCGCTGTCGTACCTGAGCCCGGGCTTTTTGCCACCGCATCACTACGACCAGGTCTTCACCGCGCACGGCGTCATCATGATCTTCTTCATGGCGATGGCGTTCATGATCGGTTTGATGAACATCGTCGTGCCGCTGCAGATCGGCGCGCGCGACGTCGCGTTCCCGTTCATCAACTCGCTGAGCTTCTGGATGACGGCAGTCAGCGCGATCCTGATCAACATCTCGCTGGTGATCGGTGAATTCGCACAGACGGGCTGGCTCGCTTATCCGCCGTTGTCGGAATTGCAGTTCAGCCCTGGTGTAGGCGTCGACTATTACCTGTGGAGCCTGCAGATCTCTGGTATCGGCACGTTGCTGACCGGTGTGAACTTCTTCGTGACGATCGTGAAGATGCGCGCTCCGGGCATGTCGTGGATGAAGGTGCCGGTGTTCACGTGGACCTCGTTGTGCGCGAACGTGCTGATCATGGCGTCGTTCCCGATCCTGACCGTCACGCTCGCGCTGCTCGGTCTCGACCGCTACCTCGGCATGCACTTCTTCACGAACGATGCCGGCGGCAACGCGATGCTGTACCTGAACCTGATCTGGGCATGGGGTCACCCCGAGGTGTACATCCTGATCCTGCCGGCGTTCGGTATCTTCTCGGAAGTCGTCGCGACCTTCGCTAAAAAGCCGCTGTTCGGCTACAAGACGATGGTATGGGCGACCTGCGCGATCATGGTGCTGTCGTTCCTCGTGTGGCTGCACCACTTCTTCACGATGGGTTCGGGCGCGGACGTGAACGCGTTCTTCGGCATCGCGACGATGGTGATTTCGATTCCGACCGGCGTCAAAGTGTTCAACTGGCTGTTTACGATCTACAAGGGCCGTCTGCAATTCACGACGCCGGTTCTGTGGACGATCGGCTTCATCATCACTTTCACGATCGGCGGTATGACCGGTGTGATGCTGGCGATTCCGGGCGCGGACTTCATGCTGCACAACAGCCTGTTCCTGATCGCTCACTTCCATAACGTAATTATCGGTGGCGTGCTGTTCGGCTATCTGGCCGGCTTCAACTACTGGTTCCCGAAGGCGTTCGGCTTCAAGCTGAACGAGAAGCTCGGCAAGGCCGCGTTCTGGTTCTGGCAGATCGGCTTCTGGGTTGCGTTCACGCCGCTGTACGTGCTCGGCTTCATGGGCATGACGCGTCGTCTGAACCACTACGACAACCCGACCTGGCATCCGTGGCTGATCGCCGCCGCGTTCGGCGCGGTGCTGATCGCGATCGGTATCGCTTGCCAACTGCTGCAACTGGTCGTCAGCATCCGCGATCGCAACCTGAAGGAAAACCGCGACCTCACGGGCGATCCGTGGGACGGTCATACGCTGGAATGGGCGACGAGTTCGCCGCCGCCGGCTTATAACTTCGCGCACATCCCGGACGTCCGCTCGCTCGACGCGTTCACCGAAATGAAGTCGCGCAAGGGCGGTGTGAAAGTGCCGGCGTATCGCGACATTCACATGCCGTCGAATACGTCCGCGGGTCTGTTGGTGGGTCTGTTCTCGCTGGTGCTCGGTTTTGCCGGTGTGTGGCACATCTGGTGGCTTGCGATCGTTGGCGCGGTCGGCGCGATCGCCACCGTGATCATCTACAGCTTCATGGACAACGACGGCTATTACATTCCTGCCGACACTGTCGCGCTGATTGAAGAGAATCGCAACGGCGGTGCTGGTGCCGTGGCCGGTGTCGGCGCAAGCGCCGGCAAGCAGGTCGCGCTGGAGGTGGACTGATGTTACAGAAGACAATTGCGGTTGAGCCGCAACTCGCGCCGGACCATGTGCCGTCGCACTCGGTGTTCGGTTTCTGGCTGTACCTGATGACCGACTGCATCCTCTTCGCGGCGCTGTTCGCGGTGTTCGCGGTGATGAGCCACCAGTTCGCGGGCGGTCCGAGCGGCAAGGACCTGTTCGAGATTCCGGGCGTCGCACTTGAAACGACGATGCTGCTGCTCTCAAGTATCACGTACGGCTTCGCGATGCTCGGCGCGCACAAGAACCGCAAGGGCGTGCTGCTCGGCTGGCTCGGCGTGACGTTCCTGCTGGGCCTCGCGTTCCTCGTGCTGGAAATGCGCGAGTTCTCGCACCTGATCGCCGAAGGCGCGGGTCCGAGCCGCAGCGCGTTCCTGTCGTCGTTCTTCACGCTGGTCGGCACGCACGGTCTGCACGTGACGTTCGGCCTGATCTGGATGGTGGTGCTGGCGCTGCAGGTGATGCGTCATCGCGACCTGACCGAACGCGACATGATCCGTCTGACGTGCCTGAGCCTTTTCTGGCACTTCCTCGACGTCGTGTGGATCGGCGTTTTCACCTTTGTCTATCTTGCGAGCGTGATCTAAATGGACCATAGTCATAGCGCCCATGGCGCACACTCGGAAGGCGGTCACGGCAGCTTCGGCAGCTATACGGCGGGCTTCGTGCTCTCCGTCATTCTGACCGTCGCGGCATTCGCGCTCGTGATGACCGGCACGTTGACGGGCCAGAGCGCGTTGCTCGCGATCGCGGGTCTCGCGTTCGTGCAGATCCTCGTGCATCTGGTGTTCTTCCTGCACATGAACACGTCGTCGTCGCAGCGCTGGAACGTGACGGCGTTTGCGTTCACCGTGCTGACCGCTGTTATCGTCGTTGGCGGGACGTTGTGGGTGTTGCATAACGTCAGCATGAATATGATGTCGCGCTAGGCGGATAACGCTTTAGCGTCAGCCTCGGAAAAAAGCCCCGCAAGATTTCGATCTTGCGGGGCTTTTGTTTTGTCTGGACGGTTGTTTTTTTACTATGCTCGTGGCGCGCGCTTTTGCTGAAGGCGCCATATGGCGTGGCGAATTGCATTGCGGCTCCAGCGAAAAGCTTTGAGAAGCGGCCGCATCCGGTTGCCGCGTACTTTTTCGAGCGGCCGTGCGGCTTGTGGTGCGAGTTGTTCGACCACGGCTTCCGGGGTCGTGAAGAGACGGGTTTTCCAATCGAAGTACAGTGGATAGCGCAGCAGCACGCCCGCGCACAGCATGTCGAGCGTCAATGTGCGATGACGCCACGGCAGCGGCGCGAGCGCGTCGTGGGTGAGTCCCCAGCCCGCGTAGAACGGCAGCCCGTAGGTGAACACCGCTTTGCCGCGCAACAGCGCGTCGAAGCCCGCAAGCGACGAGAGCGTGTGAACTTCATCAGCCGCATCGACGAGCGACAGCAGGTCCGCTTCGGTATCGACGACGTCGGCGAGTTGCTGCGCGTCGATCAGACCATTGCGATTGCCTGATAGCACGTCGGGATGCGGTTTGTAGACGACGAATGCGTCGGGACGCAGGCGGCGGACTTCGCGCAGCAGCGCATCGGCGGTGCCGATTGCGCGCGTGCCGAGGCGGATCGATGCATCGTCCGCGACCTGGCCGGGGACCAGCACGATTTGCTTGCCCGACGTTGCGGTCCATGCAGGGCGCCGGCGGCCGAGGTTGTACTTGGTGACGCCGAGTTGCACGACCTTGTTGCGAAGTGCCGCGGCGCGCGCCAACTCTGCTTCGCTGAACACCGTTTCGTTGAGCAGCACGCTGAGATCGCTCGGCTGGCTGGCGTCGAAGTACAGTCCGCGGCGATCGATCACCTGACTGCGCGGCGCGATCCTGTCGGAACCGAGACCTGTCGAGTGGAAGAAGCCGTCTTCGATTCGGACGCGACGAATTTCCGGCGCGAGGCCGTCTGCGCTGCGCGCGCCCCACAGGACCGCGCACTCGTGGGCTTGCACCGATTGCGGTTCGGCGGTCCACCGTAATGCCGAATTGCCCGCGGTGATGTATGGCGTCGCGAACGGGCGCTTCCACCATTGAAAACGTAGTGCCGCTACGGCGTGCAGATCGGCGAAGCGTTGCTGGACTGCATGCTGCAGCTCGATGCTGTCGAGCAGATCGTCGAGCGTGCCGGCAGCATGCGTGGACGGATTCAGATAGCGCGTCGAGCGGACGAACACCACGTTGAACAAGGTGGCGAGCGTGGGGCGCGCGGTGCGGTTTGGCAAGGGCTGATCGTCGTGCGTCAGGCCCCAGCCCGCGTAATACGGTGCGCCGAATACGTGAACACGTGCGCCGGCCAACAGCGCATGCATGCCTTCCGACGCGCCGAGCGTGTAGACGTGATCGACGTGAGGCAGAGCGGCGCACAGGGATTCGTGGTCGGCGAGGCGTCTTGTGCCGACGGGCAGCATCGGTTCCGATGATGTGGACACCCAGCGGCCTCGTCCTGGATCGTTCGACTGAGCAATCCAGAATTCGGCGTGTGGATGAGCGCTCATCGCGGATTGCAGCATTCGCGCAAAAGTTTTGGGCGAATAGCGCGCCGCGGTTGCGCTCGATCCTTTTGAGCGTATGCGTTCGTCGATCAGCAGTACGCGTTCCTTGCTTCGTGGTTCGAGTAGCGCGACGGGGCAGCAGGATTGCGAGTCACGTATTGCCGATGCGTGACTGCGCGCGAACCGTTGCATCAACCGTTGCGATTGGAAGGCGGTTTGGGAACTGCGATTCCGTTCTGTTGCGCTCGCGAGTGCTTCGTTCAGCGCGGTGGCGAATGTCTCCGGGCTGGCATCGGCAAGCGGCATCGAAAACCATGACAACAGAGGCGTGCCGGACGGTCCACGCGACCAGACCGGCCCGGGCCACGCGGCGTTGATTTGCTTGCGGAGTAGACATGCGACCCACAATGCAATACGCCCATACCAACGATCGATCCATACATGCTCGACGTTCCGTTGACGGAGTCCGCTCCAGAGACGAAAGCCGCGCGTCAGACTGCGCAGATCGATTGCGAGGTTCCCAGATGCCTGTTCGTTGGCGATGACGCGTTGCTCCATTTAGCGCAGCGTTTCCAGAAGGGCGTCGACGCGTTCGAAATGCTCGGCCCACGTGGGCTCTCGGAATCGTTCGATGCGGCTTAGCTGCGCGTCGCGCTCGGGGCTATTCGCTTGTGCGTAGGCCTGAATGCGCGCGAGCCAGCCGGGGCCGTCGAGTGGATCCAGATAGTCGGGAATGTCGTCGGCGATCTCGTGGAAGACGGCGAGATCGCTCGCGAGTACCGGTACTTTCAGCGCGAGTGCTTCGGCGAGTGGCATGCCGTAGCCTTCAACGAACGACGGAAAGAGCAGCGCCTGGCAGTGTTGTAGATACGCGTGCAGCTTTTCGTCGGAGCAGTGGGCTTCTTCTATTACGACGCCTTTTAGCGGTTCGCTACGCTCCAGCATATCGATCACATTTTCGCATTCCCAACCGCGGCGGCCGATTACCACGAGCTTTGGTGCTTCTGCGCCGAGTTGTTCAACGAGGCGGCGCCAGACGTGAAGCATAAACCAGTGGTTTTTGCGCGGCTCGATGGTGCCAAGCATGACGAAGTAAGGGGTGAGAAGCGGGCGCGGCGCGAGCTTGCGCGCGGCGACGCCCGAGGCGAGGCGCGCGACAACGGTGGGGGGCAGCCAAAGATTAGCGCTTTGCGCTTCGGTGGCGAGCGAGTCTAGTGTGGCTTGGGAGTTTGCGATCAAGCCACTGGCATGCCTTAGTGCGGTGTGAACGCGGTACCGATGTGTTGCGTCGACGCCAGGGCGGCAGTACTCGGCGTGGGTTAGAGGGATTAAATCGTGGAGCATGAAGACGGGGCGAATCTGGCGCCTTGTCATTGCCCTGTAATAACGTCCAAATTCCATCCCATTGTGGCTAGTGTGCAACAGAATTCCGCGAAGTTTTGTTTCTCGCAGCCGATTAAGGCACGCACGGGCGACAAGTGCACGGATTGCATTTCGATTGCATGTGGATGAGAGAAGCCATGCAAACGTTTGCTGCGAGTCTCGTTCAGTTAAAACCGTGGAAAAGCCCCGTTCGCTGAGAACGGCGTGCGCTCTCGCGCCGTACTTTTGAATATACGCGAGGCCTACCCGATCCACGCCCGTTGGCAAAAGCCCGTCGTAAAGGCGCGTGAGCAAGCGCGAAATGTCCAGAAAGAGGGGTGACACGAGATTGTTGGGTGATATGTGAGTTAGCGCGCGGAACTTTTTGAAATTGCTAGTGTTGATTTTCAATCACAGCGTGCCATTCTACCCGAGTGCATGAGACAATTCGCGCCGAAAGTTTTGCTTGCTAACTTTGCCGGCTGTTTCAACAAATGTCGCGTCTGTCTACTCGTATTGTTTTAACTGATGCTGCCGGCACACCCAAAAAAGGGGAGATCATGCACTGGGTCGCTCTCGCGACGGGCTCAGCACGAAGATTCACGCGCTGGTTGATGGCTTGGGCATGCTTGCAAAATTCCGCCTCACGGGCGGTCAAGCTGGCGACTAACCCGAAGCCATGGCATTGCCGGGAGACGTGATGCCTGCCATCCTCGAGGTCGACAAAACATACGATGCGGACGCGCTGATACCACATCCGCATACGCTCTAGGTGCAGATCGTCATTCCGAGTCGCGCCAGTCGACTGGAACAGCGTGATCTGGACAAACATCTGTACTGCTCCCGTAATCTGGTGGAACGTTCCTTTGCACGCATCAAGCAATTTCGTCGAATCGCCATGCGATCCGACAAACTATCCGAGCGTTACTCGGCATTCATCGCCCTCGCTGCCGCGTTCATATGGCTAATTTGAATTTGTCAACAGACTTTAGGCCCATCGGGTGCAGCGACCACGTAGCGTGCATGGTATCTGCATGAGGCCGCCGTGCTCCACCGAATTGCAAGCAACGCGAGGCGGACGCTGCTCAGGACCACCCGGAAATATTTGACGTAATTTTTAGTATTGTGGGCAGGACTTGCTCGTACAACAGGATGCGGAAATCGGTGCTATCTGTGGTAAACGGCATCAACAATGAAATGGGCTGATTCCTCATCGCGAAGCAATGGAAACGGCTTTTTGAAAGAACGGATCACAATAATATGTTGAGCTTCTATCGTAGTACGTGGTTGGCAGTTGCCGTAGGCAGCATGTTGGGTTTGGGGGCTTGTGCGTGGGTTCCGTCGGCGGGGCCATCCCGCGCACAGGTCGATGAGGCTGGTGCGCGGAATAACGAGAACGGGATCCAAATTGTCGATGTGACCGACCAGGTTGCCCGTAGGCTTTTTTCGCAACGGGGCAAAGATGACTTCGCGGCCGTTCTCGGAGGCAATTATGTTTTTCAGCAGCAGCTAGGTGTGGGCGATAGAGTGGTCGTCTCTATCTGGGAAGCGCCTCCTGCTACGTTGTTTAGTGGCGGTGCAGCCGAAATATCTGTGTCCGGAGTGCCGAGCGGAGCGCGTGTAACCACGCTACCTGAACAGGTAGTGAACGGGGATGGCGATATCTCCGTGCCGTTTCTCGGCGAAGTGAGGGCTGCCAGCCGTACCCCCACCCAATTGCAGGCAGATATCGCAGTGCGTCTGAAACCGCTGGCGCATGATCCTCAGGTGCTGGTGCGCCTGATCAATAATGAAACGTCTTATGTGACCGTCGTGGGTGACGTGTCCAATAGCACCCGCATGCCGCTCAGCGCACGCGGGGAGCGCGTGCTGGACGCGCTTGCATCCGCCGGCGGCGTAAAACAGCCCGTGGACAAGATCATGATCCAGGTGACTCGTGGTAATACGGTTGCCTCGGAACCCTTGCAGACCGTGATTCGCAATCCGCGCCAGAACGTGCCGCTTAAGGCGGGTGATGTTGTGACAGCGCTGTTCCAGCCGTACAGCTTTACGGCGCTTGGCGCAGCGGGCAAGAACTCGGAAGTCAATTTTGAGGCGCAAGGGATCAATCTTGCCCAGGCCTTGGCGCGCGCCGGCGGTCTGGATGATAACCGCTCGGATGCCAAGGGTGTTTATGTCTTTCGTTTCGAGGACGCGAACGCGCTGAGCTGGCCGAGTCAGCCGGTGCGTACCACAGCAGAAGGCAAGGTTCCGGTCGTTTATCGGATCGACCTTAAAAACCCCGATGCGTTTTTTGTCGCCCAGAGTTTCGTGATGGAGAACAAGGACGTTTTATACATCTCGGATGCACCGGTTGCCGATGCTCAGAAGGTGCTGAACCTAGTGTTCTCCTTGGTTTATCCGGTGGTCTACGGCGTTCAAACGTTTAAATAAAAGAGCCGGGACCTTGAAAAAAGAATTTTGCGAATGGTTATGAAATTTTTTCAGCGTATCAACCGATTGTTCCTGCTGACAGTCGTACTTCCTACCGCCATCTCGATCATTTATTTCGGGCTTGTTGCGAGCGATCAATATACGTCGGTCAGCAGTTTTTTGATTCGTAGCCCGGAAAACAACAATACCTCGGCGCTCGGCGGCTTGCTCAAGGGGGTGAGCGGGTTTTCCCAATCGAATAACGATTCCTATACGGTTAAGGACTATATCGAGTCCCGTGATGCGTTGAAGGTGCTGGACGATCGCCTGCATATCAAGGACGCCTTCGGCAAGGATTCGATCGACCTCGTGAACCGGTTTTCGCCGTTCGGCGGAGAAAACAGCATGGAGGATTTTTATCGTTATTACGGCAAGAAAATTGTAACGGCCGAGATTGATAGCAGTTCCTCCATCGTTACGCTGAGCACGGATGCATTTGACGCCGATCTCGCTTGGCGTATGAATAAGCAATTGCTCGACCTGAGCGAGCAGATCGTGAATCAGATGAACGAGCGTGCGCGGCAGGATCTGATGAACGCCGCGCAGCGTGATGTGGAGGTTGCAAAGGAACATGATCGTGTCGCCACCCTGGCACTGGCGAGCTATCGTAATTCCGCAGGTGTGATCGACCCCGAACGCCAGTCGTCCGTTCCACTGCAGCAAGTCGGCAAGCTTCAGGACGATCTGATTGCCACGCGTGTGCAGATTGCGGAGATGCAGCGACTGTCTCCTGCGAATCCGGGGCTGCCTAGCCTGCAGGAGCGTGCGACTGTCCTGCAGCAGGAAATCGATAAGATCAACCGGAACATTGCTGGTGAGCCGGGACATTCTCTGGCCAGTAAGGCCGCAACGTTCCAGCAACTGACGCTGGAGAAGGAATTCGCGGACAAGATTCTTGCCAGCGCGATTACTTCGCTGGAGCAGGCTCGAGTCGAGGCCGAACGCAAGCAGCTTTATCTCGAGCGCATTTCGGATCCGAGCCTGCCCGATCGCGCCATGGCGCCTCGCCGGGGCCGGAATATTCTGGCGACCTTCCTGTTGGGTTTGATTCTCTGGGGCGTGTTGACGATCGTGATTGGTGGAGTGAGAGAGCACTATGACCGTTGAGCAACAACAGCCGACTTTCTGGAAACAACTGGGTATTCAGCGCCGGGTTCTATGGGCGCTGGTTATGCGGGAAATGATCACACGCTTTGGCCGGGAAGGGCTGGGCGTGCTGTGGATGATGGCCGAGCCCGCGATGTTCGTAGTGGGCGTGATGGTTATTTTTTCGCAGACAGAAAGAATGGCGAAATATAACGTCGCGGAGTATCTGGCGGTAAGCTACCCGACCATTCTCTTTTGGAGAAACAGTACTGGTCGGGTACTGAAAGCGATTGAATATAATCGTTCGCTTCTGCATTACAAGCCGATTCGCCCGATGGATATCATTTACTCCAGAATTATTCTGGAATTCGCGGGTGCAACAGCCTCCTTTTTTGTGCTCTACACGGTTCTCGTCGTGATAGGTATCTGCCAGGCTCCGGCGGATTTGTTGACCATGATCCTGGGATTCTTCTTGGTAGTGTGGTTCTCATTCAATTTTGTGGTCTTGATGGCGGCGTTGTCGGAGTTGAGTGATACGGTTGAGCGGATCTCGCATTTGATCCTGTATTTGATGCTTCCGTTTACTGGGGTTTTTCTCCCGACGTATTTGTTACCGCATCATATCGGAGAGATGTTGACTTATTTTCCATTGATCGATGCCGTTGAATATTTCCATCACGGGTATTACGGTTCGAGAATGGAGACTTTATATCATCTGGATTATACCGTGGCAGTGCTTTCGTTCTTTACTCTTTTTTCGCTTTCGATTTCGCATTTTGCGATTCGGCGCGTACAATTGAATTGAGAGTGGATAATGATCGAATTGCGTAATGTTTTTAAGCGCTACCCTATTCATCACGGACGGTCGGAGCGCGAGATCCTGAAAGGCGTCAATCTAAAGGTTGAGGCTGGAGAAAAGTGGGGCATCCTCGGGCGGAACGGTGCCGGGAAGTCCACGTTGATCCGTATTATTAGTGGCTCAGATCATCCGCACTCTGGCGATGTGATCAAGAATATGTCGGTTTCCTGGCCGCTGGCATTCGGCGGAACATTTCAGGGTAGCCTGACTGGAAAAGACAATGTCCGGCTGGTTTCTCGCGTGTACAACGTGGATTATAGAAGGGCGCTGGCACTGGTAGAGGATTTTGCTGAACTGGGGGAGTATCTGGATGAGCCTGTGAAGTCATATTCTTCGGGGATGGCTTCGCGGTTGGCGTTTGCTATTTCAATGTCCATCGAGTTTGACTGCTTTCTTATCGATGAAGGAATGTCGGTTGGTGATCATCGGTTCCACCAGAAGTGCAACGTGGAATTATTTGAAAAGCGCGGTGATCGCGCGATGATCATCGTGGCTCACCAGACGGATTTGATTAGGAATCACTGCGACAAGGCTGCGATCCTGCATGACGGCGCGCTTAAGGTTTGCGAAACGGTTGATGAAGCGATTTGCATTTATGAGTCGCTTTGACGTGATGGCAGATTTTTGTGCGGCAGTCATCCACGCATCGGTGAATTTCCCATCTGACTGTGATCGTTACTGATGCGAATGTCTAATATGAATTTGGAGAATAAGTTGGATACGACGGGTCAGGTGACTGCGGCTGCCGGTGCCGGTGAGTTGCAAAAGAAAATGTGCGCTGAGGGGATGCTAAGCATTGTAGTGCAGGGAGGGGTTTCAGAGTCAAATGTAGTCGAGGTCGCGAATATATGTACGCACTGGCGCAGCCTATTTCCGCTTTCAGAAATTATCTGTGTTGTCACCAGTAGTGATATTTTTCTGCGCGGCAGCGACCCTGTCAGGCTGAATGCGGCTGGGCGAAAAAAATGGGACGTAGGTTCGGCACTCGAAATGCTCGAGGCGACTTGCGATAGAATCGCCTTTGCGGATGCCGCGCTCCCTCTGCCTGCCAACGTCATTGGTCGAACCAACACATTTAACGCGAATTTGCAGCTGGCGGCGGCCAAAAAAGGGCTGTCACTGGCGACGGGAAAATATGTGTTGCGAATCCGGAATGATATCCTTTTCGCGACCGATGACTTTGTTGCGCAATATGAGGAGGCGAATTTATATCCTCGTGGAAAAGCCGCCGTTCTTAAGGAACGGGTTCTGATAGCAAGTACGTTTACAATGAATCCGTATGGAGTGGAGCGTTATCCGTTTCATTATAACGACTGGCTCCATTTCGGATTGCTGGTGGATGTCCGCAAAATCTGGGATGTTCCAAGCTATCCGGTAAAAGATATTCATTATTATAAATACAATACGCATGTTGCTGGATCTCGCGATATCGAGCGAAATCACTACGGACGCGTCGCCATCGAACAGCATTTGATTTTTAATGCATTTTCGAAAGACTTTCCGGAAATGCGGCTTGAGTATCACAACGATACGTCGAGTCGAGAGCTGAGTATCGAAATACTCAAGGATAACTTCTCGGTGTGTGACCAGGAACAAGCTGGTTTCGTATTTGAAAAATATGCTGTCGCGGGCCGGGACCAGGCTCGAGTTTACTGGTTTTTCATCAACCGGACGGCGTGGAAGTCTTTGGTTTCAAACGGGGCAGTAAAATCTAGCGATATCTTGTATCGACCGTGGGGTTCTTTCGGGTATGAGGAATATGCATTCCCAAAGAAATTCGATGCCTACAAACTCTCCACGAAAACCGGCGTAAAACTGAATGGCGCAGTGGTTTTGCCTGCATTTAACCGTGATACGAGTGGAGTCTTGGTTCATGGGCCGTATATAAATCTGCCTCGCGGGCAGTACGTTGCTGAATTTCTGATTACAACAATCGAGGGAGTCAATCCACAGGTCGTTGCAAGGGTGACCTTGGAGCACGGAAAGACGTGTCTTGCTGAGAGATATTTGTCGCACGCGGAATTGAGGCAGCAGTCGATCTTGTTGCCATTTTCTGTTGCGGATGAAGTTGGATGTGACCTAGAACTTATCGTCGAGATTGTCCGTGGTGTGCATGAGATGGCCGTGGAGCACATCGTAATTCACGATAAATCCAGTTCTACCTTGTTGAGAAGAAAAAGCGAAATGGGGGAAATAAGAGAAACTTCTTTCACGATTGCTCCGGGATTTGATCAGGCTTATCGCGGCACTTCGCTTCAGTCAAATGAAGCGGCGGCCCCGTTGGAAAACCGCCCGGCGACTACTGCCGAAGGAACGAAGCATGGCTCTTTCGTTATTGGCGGAGGCGGAGATTTTCTGTTGATCAATGGGCTAGGGTTTCACGAGTTACCCTTGTATTTCAAGAGCATTCTTTCTCTGTATGGTCTTTTCCTCGGGCGGCGGATTTCCAGGAAGATGAGGGAGCGCGCCAACTGGTTTTTCGTCGACGCAAAAAATCCGGTGACAATTTTTTTGAAAAGCATCTATAAGAATTTGTCAATCAAGGCGTGCGTCAAAAAGATGGCGGCTTGATTAACTCTTACTGCGGCTGAAAATCATGAAGAGCGAGTTTGATAAGGGTTCGTACACCGTAGTCGTCCCATCATATGAAGCGCACTACAGGCAGTTTCGCGATCTGATCGCTTCGATCGAGCGCTACTGCATTGATGTAGCAAAACTAAGGATTGTTGTCGTTCTTGAACAGACGAATATTGATTTATTTCGCGATGTCCTCGAGGGACGCGGTGTCGAGATTTCTGTTGTGACGACGGAGGATGTGCTGCGTCAGTTCGACGTGGCTGAATCATCTTCACAATTTTTACATTCTGCCGGGAAATTTACGTTTCAGGCGATAAAGAAGGTCGGTGGATTGCTGAGTGCCAAGTCGGAGTGGTCAGTCGTTCTCGATAGCGAAACATTATTTTTTAAAAAGTTCCATATCGAAGACATCGTAAAGAAGTATGCAGAGAAAAAATATGTTTTCTACTCTAAAACCTGTCGCCGGGGCGGCGGCTGGGCGGGGGGGTTGGTCGACCTCGTCACGCAGCAGTGTGGGAACCTTTTAGGAGTTTCCGCAGGCGATCGCGGATATATGGAACTTAATACCTGGTTCTATGAGTCCAGCAAAGTCGTGGAACTGATGTCTTTGTTGTCGCCCAGATTGAAGGATTTTTTGACCAATCCTTCGCTGAATAATCCGATATTTGAGAATATCTTATATTACCTTTTTCTGGAAAACAAATATTCGGAAGAATATCGTTTCTTGGATTTTGAGGCTGAGTGGAAACGACTCGTGCCTGCTGAGATATCAGATCGCTATGATCTCGGGGCACCGTTGTTGTCATTTTTGGGCGCCGACCATCTTACATATACTCTTCGGGCTGAAGATGTCGGATTGATTTCGAAATTTTTTGAGGAATACGATATTCCATTTTTTCGAATCGAGCCACTTTATATCAACGGAGAGCAAGTTGCTGGGTATGAAAATCTACCTGGTGTTGTGGCATTTACTTCGTCGGCTCATCTGGGTTGGTTGAAAAAAAAAATCGCCATATGCATTAGCGGGGATTTTGCTCGCGCCTCGAAATCGAGGTTCATCGGACCATTGGGGTGGATAAAGAGTCTAGTGGGCTTCCTCACTGGCTGCGATTGCGATATATTTGTCCATGGCTGGCGTAATTCTGACGAGGCAATGATTCTGAATGCGTTAAAGCCGAAGGCGTTTAATTTCGAAGAGAAACCGAAAGAGATATTGAATGCCATCGCCTCGAATGTTCGCGGGGAAAGCCATTATCTTCAGCTGGACGAAGTGGTTGACGGATTGGGCAATTTGCATAGTATGCAAAGATGTTTCGAATTGGTGGAGCGCTCCGGGGAGAACTACGACTTCGTTTTGAGACTCATTCCTAATCTATACCTTGAGTCTTCGCTTTATGAGGTTCTTCGCGGAATTACGCTGGTGGGAGATGTCAATGATGATGCGATATACGTTCCTCTGCAATACCATGCTGAAGGACTGAACCGGCACATCGCCCTAGGTGGGTGGAAGGCGATGCAGGTGTACATGCATTCGTACGCGGACGTCTTGCGTCGAGGGGCGGCCGGATATTTGGGTGAAGCAATCGGGCTGCTAAGAAATCTAATTTCCAGTGATGTCGAGATAATCCCGATGGATATTCATTATGCTGACATGGATGGTGAAGATCATTTCGGTTGGGAGAGTGTGGCCAAGAAATTTTCCGATCAGGCGGCAGACGGGAGATGGAGGTGCGGCGCGGATAGGTTTCTGAAGTACAAATCCGCAAAGAACTTCCTGCACGATAAATTGAAGTGCTTTGAATTTCTTTGTGGCAACGGGAGGGAGCTCTCGGACATATTCTTGCGAACCAGATCCGAGGTTTCGAACCAGAGTTTTAACGTGTCCCTGCTGAGTTGGCGAGAAGGTAACCCGAATGCCAGTTTTACCATGGTTGCCGTGGGCGATAGAAGTCCCAGTCCGATCGTCTTTCCGACGAGTCAGCAGGTAATGTTGTCTGGCGAGACTGGTGAGCTAGTGCCAAGTAATTGTGAGAACAGATATGTCTTCTTTTACAAAGACAATACTGGAAGATTCGTCTTGGTGGAATGGGCTGATAGGGAAGGGGTGTTCTGCCCGAAGTCGATCGAAATCGACTCGGATATGGTAAGCGCAGCGTATTGGAATTGATGTCCCGGCATAGGAGTAGCGCAAATGCGTTGCGCCTATGCATTTTATGTGTTCCGTGCGGAGGGAAAGCGACAGTCAATGACTAGATCTCCGACGAAATTGACGATTTAAAAAATCGGCGAATTTTCCCAATTAGTCGGCCTTGAACAATTCGGTTAGCGCGGTACCGCGCTTTATGTTGTCGATACAGTTCGCTAAGGCATTGGAAAGAAATCGTGATTCCGCGAACTCTCAGAATCGACGTTGATCTGAGAGGTTTTCTCGGAATTTGCGAGCCACGCCAATGAGCACATCGGACTTTTGCGCGGCCGACTGGACGAAGCTGATGCCTTAATGTCGGTAACTAGTGAAAAATTGTTGTTTAGATCCGATTGGCGAAATTATTTTGTTTGATAATTTTTCGCAATAAATATAGTATCGCGGCGTCGGTGTCAGGGGAAATTTGTGGAATCTTCTTGTTGGGTTGTGTAAGGTATGAGTGATAAGCGTAGATTCCATCCGGCATGTATTCTTGTCGATAAATCAAAGAATTACAGATCAATATATGATTATGATCACGGCTTTACAAGGTTGATTTTTCACGACCAAGCGTCCCTTAGAGAAATACTCCAGGTTAGTGATTTGGCCACAAATGTCACAACTTCATTTCTTTTTATGGAAAATAAAAGTAAAAAAGTTGTTTTTGATCACAGGTCTGGGACGCTTTCTGAAAAGCCAATCTTGGTTATAAGTAAGCCGAGAAGCGGGACGCATATCGTGTCAAATATATTAAAAGCTATTGGTTTGCAGCAGGTATGTGTTTTCCTGGATCATATGGACACATACTGCTACAGACTCGATGAGTCGCAAAAACTGATACATCAGTTTCCGACAGGCATTCCGCTTTTTGCTGCATACAAGATGTTTTTGCCGGGGCAATTCAGTCACTCGCATCTTATATATTCGGATTGGGCCGCGGAAAACATAACTGAGGAGTTCACGATAATCACCCTGAATCGCGATTTTTTGTCATATAAGAATTATATAGCGAGCGATATGAAAGGGAGGATTTATAATAAAATAATATCTGGATACAAGAATTCTGAGATATGTGATCTAATATCGAATGGAATGTTTGATGTGGAAATTGATTTTTTATTTAGAGAATATAGGGTTCAGTCGGATTCAATAGATCTTTGGTCTAAATGCTCTGATATTCATGTTGATTTCGATAGCTTGTTTGTAGTGAATGGGGGGGCGTGTGTTCCCATATTGAATTATATTTTTGGCGGTGAGCACGCGGAGGCAGAGATTTGTTTTTGGTCAGAACTTGTCCGGAGGGTGGCTCTTGAGGGTGAGTCTTTTACCAAGAGGTCAGACAATAAAATTCACGGTGATGTCAGCGATATTTTATCTGAGAGAATTGATGCTATCTGCGAATTATGTTAAAAATTTAATTATATTGTCGTATATATTTGGACGTATTATATTTTTTGATATTTTTTAATTTTGTTAGTGAGGTAGATGCGATGGCCGATCTTTAAGATATGGTCTTGGTAAGTTTTGTGTCTGATCCATAAAAGCAACGGCTTATGCACAATTTCCAGCGTGACGGGCGGCACGTAACTTCTGCAATGTCTTGGCAGCGACATGAACCTCTTTGAATCCCAGCCAATTAGTCGGCCCTGAACAATCCGCGAGAACTTATGCAGTAAGGCGCCGAAGTCCAAATGGTGTTGTGGGATTTGCAGGGGCCTGGCATATTGGTGCGTGAATCCTGCAAATTCCGACGAGGTATGGATGGGTCCGAAGACGCCGGTGACAGAGGGAGATTTCTTCCGCCAACCCCTGCGCGAGCAGATCAACTTGAAGCATCCGTTGGTTCGCCTTACCGATCTGATCGACTGGGATCGACTTGGCACGGCGATGAGCGCGAGTTTCGTCTCGCACCGCGGGCGCCCGGTGAGTTCACCGCATTTGATTGCAGGCTTCCTGTACTGGCAGCATGCATTTGACCTGGCGGATGAAGACGTGGTCTGGCAATGGCTCGAGAACCTGTACTGGCAGGTGTCCACCGGCGAGACGTACTTGCAGACCAGGCCGCCGATCGATCCGTGGAGCCTGACGCGCTGGCGTAAGCGGCTGGGCGAAGCCGGCGTTGAAGAACGTTGGTCGAGACGATCGAGGCGGCCAAACGGGCCAACGTCATCAAGAGCGCGAGCCTGAAACGCGTGATTGTTGATACGACGGTCATGGAGAAGGCAATCGCCCATCCGAACGGTTTCCGGCCGGGAACATCTGGTGAAGGCGCCCGCGCGGCACGGCCTGAAGCTGCGGCAGAACTACAACCGTGAAGCACCGAGGCTTGCGAACCAGATTGGCCGTTGCGCGCATGCGAAGCAATACAAGCGGATGAAAAAACGTTGCGGACGTTGCGTTTGCGCGTAGGCCGCGTGATGCGCGACGTCGAGCGGCAACTGGAAGGCGTTACGCAGCAAAGCCGAACCACGTTGGAAGACCTGATTGGCCGAACGAAGCGAATCCTATTGCAGAATCAGAAGGACAGGAACGAGCTGTATGCACTGCATGCGCCGTCATCCTTCAACCAACTGGGGATTTTTACTTCGACGAAAGGGATTATTCATCCGACAGCGCCACCTCAACAGAATTTGCAGGAAACCACCCATAATCTGCCAGGTTCCTGCAAATGCATCAACCACTTTCCGCTTCAAAGCCTTGTTGCGCAAGGCACTTCGAGTTCTTCGGGGCCGACTAATTAACAGGGGCAGTCGCCCATTTTTTCGGGGGGTATGGAGTATGCGTAGACGATCAACCCGCGTGTATTTTGCGCGTGGCCATCGCAATTTTCAGCAACCTGACGCCGATAGGAGTGAATTTATGTGAATAGATGATCGGCGCAATCGGGCTGAGTAGAATACTGCCAATTGTTACCCGTTGCTTCTGACGGACGCGCTTCTCCGCCGCTGCATATAATTCGGGATCGATATTGCCGCGGATTCTGTCGGCGCATAATTTATACCAATCGACAAACATCATGCAATTCATGGATTGCATGGTGGACTTGTGAACCGAGCGATATTTCGCGAATTTCAGGCCGCTCTGCCAAGGATCCAACACCATGAACTGCTGTGCCATAAAGTCATGAAAGGCAGAAATGACCTCCCTTCTGGTGTCGTTGTGATATTCGGGCGTCACATATCCCAATTTCGTTGCGAACTCCGTGCAGAGGTACTGTTCAACAGCCAGCTTGGTGCGAAATTGTTTGTCCAGATAGGATGAATGCTTCGCATGCGGATGCATCTCATAGTATGCGGCATCCTCGAGACTGATGTGCGGACGAGACCAATACTGGATCAGCCGTTCCGTTGTGGAAAACATAAACCAGTCACTGGTGTGAAACGGCATATGCTCGAGTACGAGCGGGTCAATCGTAAAAAAACAATTTGTCAGGATCCGCGCGTTGTCCGTCGGGAATGCAGCCGAGTACTTTTCGAAATGCTTGAGAAAGCCATCGTGCTCTAGGCACGCATCGGTCCGTAATTTGATGGCGTACTTGGTCTGCACTTTCTCCAGGCCAGCCAGCGTCGTGACAATCTGACGATTGATATTGTTGGCCCCGACGTTGTCGAACTTTATCGGCGGCAGGGGGCCGGGATCGCTGGAACGTACGATTTCGTCGATCGGCAGGGTACGCGACACCTTGGTGTTACGCCAGGTCGAGAGAATGACCTTGGCGCCTGGCAAGGTGCTCCGCGTCCTGGTCAGCAAGTCCCGGAATGACTCTCCATTTGCATCTCTGACGGTCGGAATACTGCCTTGCAAGACGATGGTAATGTCGGACGGAGAAATCATGAGGACTGGTGGTATTTCAAGTCAATTATTTCTGGAATTTCTGCTGCAGTGCTTGGAACTCGCCGGGGGTTCCGCAGAAATCGATTTCGGAAAGCGCTATTTCTTCGTATTTGATCGAAGCTCCGGACTTGATCAACGTGTTATAAAGCGGCGCAATATAAAACTCCCCCTTGGTGGTTTCATTTTTTGCTCGCGCTTCGCTTAAGGCTGTCTCGAAAAGATCGCGCGTCCTGAAATAATAGAGGCCGTCGCTGCACAGGGACGAGATGCGTTCTTTTTCGGTGGTGCGCAGCACGCTGTTCCCGGTGCCGGGTTCAACGAAAGACCAATGATCGCCCTCGCCGGAAAAGACCTCCAGATATCCGTCACACGTATCAATGAAATCGGGCTTTCGGTAGTCGTACCTGAAGGTATCGATATTGAAAATAAGCAGCGGTTCGCTGCCCGGCGCGTCCTTGAGGCCAAGCGACACCGTTTCTGCCTGCCCCTGGGTGTCGTGTGCAATGGTCGTTACAGACGCATTGGCGATGCCAAGTCTCTCGAGTTCGGCGGCGACAAATGACGGCGCGTCGTAATCCGGGCGCGCGATGAACAGAAAGCGCTCGCTGTCGAAGTAGTGCTCGAAGCTGCGGACCGCTCGTGAAAAAACAGTCTCGCCTGAAAGTTCAAGCTGGAATTTCGGTTTCGTGAAGCCTGCTTTGAAGAAGCGGCTGCTCAAACCGACCATCGGAATAATGATCAAGATTAAGGCTCCAAATCTTACAGATATTTGCTGTAGAGACGCAGTGCATTCGCAAACAACGCCTTCTGTCTCTGCGGATGGTCCGCGTGCAGCGGAAGCATCGAGAGAAACAGCAGAACTGTTAGCGGAATGATGTCCGAGAACGTGACTCCCGGAATCAGTTCCGTCTTTTCGAAGAGTTGCTGAATGGACTTCAGTCGGTCATCGAGGTCGAAGCTGAGGTGGAAACCGTTGCTGTCTTCGGTGAGATTGTAGCGACCGGAGATGATGAAGTCGTACAAGCCGATGAAGGAGTGGCAAAGTTTCGCGAGGTCGTACTTCTGGTCGCCAACGATCGTCAATTCCTGGTTCTGGTTCAGACCGCGCGGGTCAATCACTTTGATATGGCCGCCACGCGAATCAAACAGGACATTGCTGAAGCACAGGTCTCCATGCGCGATGGCCGGCGTGCAGACCGACTTCGTCGCGAGATCAATGCATCGCTCCGCGATTGCCATGGTGGATGGTAGCGTCCGGCCATCGAATCGCAATTTCTTCTTGAGGTCGAAATCGTTGGCTTCCGAAAATGCCAGAAGGCGGGCGATCGTTTTATCCTTGTACAGCGAAATCGCGTCTTCCGAGATTTTCTCGATGTCAGTTTCGGGCGGCAGGTTGTTGCGAGATTCCTGCAGATAGTCTTGAATCAACTTCAGAATGCGCCCCCAGAAGAAAGGCGGATTGTGGCCGTGAACGAACAGTTCGTTCAGAGGGCTCATGGGCAAATATTCGAGGGAATAGTACGGCTTCCCGTCCGCTCCGGAACCGGAGTCGATCAACTGTGGCGTGAAGCGGCGCATGGCGGTCGGAAGATTCTTGAACCATTGCGCTTCCGCTTCAATCTTGATGCTCGGTTCGCCGCGCTTGGTCAGAACGCCGGATTGAATATCGAGGGAATTGAATGAACGCTGCGTCGTGATGCTTGCGCGGGACTTGAAGTAGGTATTGACGTGCCCGAGATCGTGCCATGTCGGGATGACGCGTCGTTGCAGGTCGCGGACTTCTGAGTATTGGCGAACCGCGCTGGGGAAATCGCCTTCCGACAGGGTGAGTGCGCGAATCAACGTACGCACGTTGGAGAACGAGAAATAGCCGCACCAGACCATTTGGCTATTGTCAGGCATGAGCTCCAGTTCCCACCGATAGTCGTCGTCGGTCTCCGCGATTCCAATAATATCGAGATCCTGCGGCAACTCGTCGATCAGCGTGTCGCCGTGTAATAAGACGACGCAGTCATCTTCGGTTTCCCGAATGTTGAGCGTGTAGAGAATGGAATCGGTAAGGCGGAAATGCGGCGGCACCGGAATGCATTGAACTCCAAGCCCATTCAAAAGCGCCTTTTCGTTGATCGCAGGCGTAAATGTGCTGGGAAGTGTGAGAAAAATGTCTCTACCCGGAAGCGCTGCTCGCAGCCGCTGCACCTGATGCTCGATCAACTTCTTGTTCCCGATAGGGAGCATGCAAGGCGGAATTTTTCCAAATTCGGCCTGGAATTCCGGGGTGACGTAGGCGCCCGAGTTAATGATCAGCATCTTCGATTCCTACCAGCTTTTTGATTTCTTCGTAACTGAGCTTAGAGAATTCGTCTGGACGAATGGCTTTGTCGTCCACATAGAAGCCTTCGGTGCCGCACCAAGGTTTCGCTGTGTAGATCTCGTCGTACGGGACGTCATGCCGCGCGAGCCACTCAATGATTATCGGCAGGGTGTTCGCGTTGATTTTCCCGGCGTTGCCCTCATAAGTCCGCATGTTTCGGCTCGTCGAGATGGCGATTTGAAACCCCATCTGGCGGTACTGGCGCAACTTCTCAACGACCTCGCCGTTTGGTGTCGACTCTGCATAATTTCCATTGCTCGTCGAGCAAATGGTGTCATCCAGGTCCATGATGATTCGTTTCATATGCTTGATTCGTAAGGGCTATTCAACGTGGCAGGCGTTCGCCATTGGCGTGCGCCTCACTGCGAAGACGCGGACGGTCGTGGATTGCTGCTCGCGCGTCGAGACATCGGTTTTTCGAGTAATCGGAGAGCCACCAACTGCATTCGAGGGTCGGTCCGAGCTGGCGCGCAACTGCTGCTGGATGTTGGGCTGCCAATCTTGAGGTGGGCGCCGCTAAAAGATCGGCGTGAGGATGGATTTCCCCGCAATGAGTGAGCAAAAAACACCACTCCCCGATTTGCAAATTGTGGCATTTGGGACTTGTTTTTTTACGAAAAAACATGCAGTGCGAGGGCTATAACGGTACTCCCGACCGGTACAACAGCACTTTAGGCACGAACCTCGACGTACGGGCTTTTGAGACGTGCCGGATTGTAGCGGGGCACTCGATTTTCTATATAAGAATTTGAAAGTGCGTGTGGATTTCGCAACGTCAATTTAAGAAAGGACCTGCGTTATTGTCGCCGATGCCGTATCATCTCACAATTCGTTACTAATATACGGTAAGACCTGCCGTTCGCCTTATTGGCTATCGCAGCAAAACAAGGCGACTCTCTCACTTTCCCTCGATGCCCCGATCATTCTTGGCGTTGCAAGGCACGGCCTCGCATTTCTTCGCGCGACTTTCCTCGGGCTTGATCGGCAGTGGCCATTCAGTGCGCCGAATTAATTTCTGCGGCGGGGACCTGCTTTATGCTGGCAAGGCGGACTTGCAGAATTACGACGGGCTGCTTTCGGATCTCGCAGGCTGGTATTCGGAAACGCTTAAATCTGGTGGCTTCACCGATGTTCTGATGTTCGGGGATTGCCGCGCTATTCACCAGCCGGTGCATTCCATCGCGAGACAATTCGGCGTCGAGGTGCATGTTTTTGAAGAGGGCTATGTCCGCCCTCACTGGCTCACGCTCGAAAGACATGGCGTCAACGGGCGATCGTTGCTGCCGCGTGATCCGGCATGGTATCTGGAACATCGAGCGCCTGTGCCTTCGCCGGGGCTGGCCACGGGATATAACCTGTATGAACGCGCCTGGCACGACATTCGGTACCGCATGGGCAACGCACTTTTTGCGTCCCGCTTTCCCGGCTACCGGAGTCACCGCCCTTACAACGGGGCGAAGGAATATGCAGCACTCGCAAAGCGTTTTGCGCGCCAGAAGCGGCATCGTGATGAAGCTTCGCGAGCTACCACGCAGCTGCTCAAATCAAGGCGCCCGTACTATCTTTTTCCTCTTCAGCTGAACTCGGACTCGCAGATCGTCGCTCATTCGCCTTTTTGTGGCGTGCGCGAGGCGATCGAGCGGGTCACGCGTTCTTTTGCGCAGCATGCGCCGGGCATTGCCGCGCTTGTGATCAAGAACCATCCACTAGATACAGGGATCGTTGAGTATCGCCGCTTCGCGCAGGGTCTGGCTGAAGCGCTGGATATTGCAGGCCGGCTTATCTTTCTCGAAGACGGCCACTTGCCGACCCTGCTCGAGCATGCTCGCGGTGTGGTGGTCGTGAACAGCACAGTGGGGCTGTCCGCCTTGCATCATCGGCGCCCACTCATCGCGCTTGGTGACGCGATCTACGATATGCAGGGGATGACCTGGCAAGGCGATCTTAACGACTTTTGGACTCAGGCCGCCGGGCCTGACATGAATCTCTATTACGCGTTTCTCGACTACGTGATCCATCACACGCAGATCAACGGCGACTTCTACACGCGGACAGGCATCGAGATGGCCGTAGCGGGAGCGGTGCAACGTCTGGAGGCGGCCGCGCATGCGTAAAGCCGCGCCACGCCACGTCGTGATCACCGGCGCGAGCGCCGGTCTCGGTCGCGCGCTCGCGATGGCTTATGCTGCGCCGCACGTCGTGCTCGGTCTCATCGGCCGCGACGCCGATCGCCTCGAAGCGTCGGCGCAAGCCTGCCGCGCAAAAGGCGCAAGCGTGCAGACCGCCCTGATCGACGTGCGCGACGCGCAGGCCATGCAAGCCTGGTTGCAAGAATTCGACGACGCACATCCAATCGATCTGCTTGTCGCTAACGCCGGCGCCGCCAGCACGCTCGCATCCACAAGCGACTGGGAAGACCTGGCGCGCACGGCTGCGATCGTCGACACCAACTTCTACGGCGCAATGCACGCGGTGCTGCCGGTCATCGCCCGCATGCGTGCGCGCAAACGCGGCCACGTAGCGCTGATCAGCTCGCTCGCCGCGCTGCGCGGCATGGCGATTTCGCCGGCCTATTGTGCGAGCAAAGCAGCGATAAAGGCTTACGGTGATTCGGTCCGTTTTCTTCTGTCACGAGATGGCATTCGCATGTCGATCATCTTGCCGGGCTTCGTGAAGACCGCAATGAGCGACGTGTTCCCCGGTGACAAGCCGTTCCTCTGGTCCGCGGACAAAGCGGCGGAACACATCCAGCGCAAGCTCAAAGCAGGCCGCGCCGAAATCGCGTTCCCGAGCCTGCTCGCGTTCGGCATGCGGCTCTTGCCGTTGCTGCCCGCCGTCCTCGCCGACGCAATTCTCGGTGGCCTGTCGTATCTTCCGCGCGAGGAGCACTGAGTGAACGCGACGCTCGCGCTCAGTTTCGCGGCCGCTGCCGGCCTTGCGTTTCTGCCGGAAGCACTCGCGCAGCCGCGCGCGTCGCTGCGTCGCTCGCCGTTGGCGTTCGCGTTGCACGTCGCGGCGATTGTGTTCCTCTGCGTATGCGTGTTGCTGATCACCGGGCGCGTGCGCTTTTCCGCCTTCGTCGCGATCGCACTGGTCGCACTATTGGCAGCCGTCAGCAACGCGAAATACGCGTCGCTGCGCGAGCCATTCGTGTTTACCGACCTGAGTCTCTTCAGCCAGCTATTCGCGCATCCGCGTCTTTATCTGCCGTTCCTGAGCGTGGGCACCGTCATCGCGATCGTGCTTGGCATCGTCGTGGTCGTCGCGGCGTTTGTCGCGGACACGCCCGTGGCGCATCGGCCCATCACCGCGCTTTTGCTCGCCGCGTGCGCATCGCTCGCAGCCGCCTACGCTTGCGCCGTGCACCTGCCACTGACACTGCGCGCCGTCGACGATCAGCAACGCCACGGTTTCTTCGCGGTTTTCATCGCGTATCTGCTGAACGGCACGCATCCGGCGACCGTGCGTCAATTGCGCGCCGCGCTCGCCGCCGGTCCGTTTGCGAGCGGCAAACCGCAGACGATGCCCGACGTGATCCTGATCCAGAGCGAGTCCTTCTTCGACGCGCGGCGTCTATCCATCTCGATCGATCCGTCGATCCTGCGCAACTTCGATCTCGCACGCCGCGAGTCGATCCAGCATGGCGAGCTGACGGTGCCCGCGTGGGGCGCGAATACGATGCGCACCGAGTTCGCGGTCCTGACCGGCATCGACCAGACGCAGCTCGGCTACGCGCGTTTCTATCCATATGCGTTCGTGCGGCGCGCGTGCGCGTCGCTCGCGTCGTGGTTCAAGCAAGGCGGTTATCAGACCCTCGCGATTCACCCGTATTACGCCGACTTCTTCGGTCGCGAGCGGGCCTTCAAACATCTGCAGATCGACCGCTTCATCGACATCAAGACATTCGCCGACGCGCCGCGCGCTGGCCCGTACGTCGCCGATATGGCGGTCGCGGACGCGATCATCGAAGCGCTCGACGAACCGCGCGAGAAACCCGCGTTCATCTTCTCGATGACGATGGAAAACCACGGCCCGCTGCATCTGGAAACTGTTCGACCCGGCGAGGCCGCCGCTTTCCATTCGCTCGGCGACGACGAGCAATGGCGCGACCTGACCGCTTATCTGCGGCATCTGTCAAACGCCGATGCGATGCTCGGCCGCCTGCTCGCCGCGCTGCGCGCGCGGCGCCGCGACACGGTGCTGTGTTTTTATGGCGATCACGTGCCGGCGCTGTCGCACATATACGCGCAGTTCGATAACGAACCCGCACACAGCAACTACTGTATCTGGCGCAACTATGGTGATGCGCCTGCTACCCGAACAGATCTTTACGCCGCGCAACTTGGCGTCGCCCTCGTAGAAGCGCTCGCGCCGGCCGTATCGCGTGAGACGCCGACGCGCACGCTGCACCGAACAGAAGAACAATGACGAAACAGATTGCGATTGTGGGGATGGCCTGCCGCTTTCCCGGCCATGTCGAGAGCCCCGAAGATTTCTGGGCGTTGCTGCGCGATGAAATAGACGCAGTCACGCAAGTGCCGGCCGACCGTTTCGGCACGGAGTTTTACCAGCATCCGTCGAAGCGCGAAGCGGGCAAGAGCTATACGTTCTCCGCGGGCGTGCTCGACGACGTCGCCGGTTTCGACGCGTCGTTCTTCGGCATCTCGCCGCGCGAAGCGCAGCAGATGGACCCGCAGCAGCGTCTGTTGCTCGAACTCGCGTGGGAAACCTTCGAGGACGCGGGCGTACGCCCGCGCGACATGGAAGGCAGCAACTGCGCGGTCTATGTCGGTGTCGCGAGCCCGGACTACGGCAATCGTTTCGTCGACGACCTGAACGCGGTCGACCCGTATTCGGCGACCGGCAACACGCTCAGCATCGCGTCGAACCGTCTGTCGTATCTGTTCGACCTGCGTGGGCCGAGCGTATCGGTCGATACCGCGTGCTCGTCGTCGCTGGTCGCGTTGCACCAGGCGTGTCAGGCGCTGCAGGCAGGCGACGCCGAAGTGGCGCTCGCGGGCGGCGTCAATCTGCTGCTGCATCCGTTCGGCTTCGTGACATTCTCGAAGGCGTCGATGCTGTCGCCGCGCGGCCGCTGCCGTGCGTTCGACGCGACCGGCGACGGCTACGTCCGCTCGGAAGGCGGCGCGCTCGTGATGCTGAAGACGCTGGAGCGCGCGCTCGCCGACGGCGACACGATTCACGCGGTCATCGCCGGTTCGGGCGTGAACTCGGACGGCTACTCGCAGGGCGGCATCAGCGTGCCGGGCGCGGCAACTCAGGCCGCGCTGCTGCGCACGGTTTATCAACGCGCGGGCGTCGATCCGCGCTCGCTCGCTTATGTCGAAGCGCATGGGACCGGGACCGCCGTCGGCGATCCGATCGAGGCGCGCGCGTTGATGAGCGTCGCGTCGGCGGGGCGCCCCGTCGATCGGCCGCTGCTGATCGGTTCGGTGAAGACCAACGTCGGTCACCTCGAAACGGCGTCGGGCATGGCCGGACTGATCAAGGCGATCCTGTGCCTGAAGCACCGCGCGGTGCCGAAGACGCTGCATTTCGAAACGCCGAATCCGGCGATCGATTTCGTCGGCGGCCGGCTGCGTGTCGTCGATCGTCTGACGCCGCTTGAATCGCCCGATGGCGCCGACGCGCCGCTCGTAGTCGGCGTCAACTCGTTCGGTTTCGGCGGCACGAATGCGCACGTCGTGCTGCGCGAGGCGCCGGTTTCTAGCGTCACCAAAGCGCCGCGCCCCGAAAGCGGCGACGCAACCACGCCGCTCACGCCGCTCGTGCTATCGACGCGCGCCGCGGCCGCATTGCCGAACCTCGCGGCGCGCTATCTGGCATCGCTCGATCAAGGCGCGTCGTGGAATCTGTTGGCTGCGAATGCCGCGCATCGCCGGCAATGGCTCAAGCATCGCGCGATCGTCGCACCGTCGACGCCCGCCGAAGCGCGCGCGGCACTCGTCGAGCTGGCCACGTCGGTGCAAGAGCACGCGGACATGGCGCTAGTGAAAGGCGAAGCACCAGCCGACGACGCCCGTCTCGCGCTGGTGTTCTCCGGCAACGGCTCGCAGTGGGCCGGCATGGGCAAGCAGTTGCTCCAACAGGAGCCGGTGTTCAGCGCCGCGCTCGAAGAGATCGACGCATTGTGGCGCGCCGACGGCAGCGCCTCGCTGCTCGACATGTTGCGCGAAGGCGTGAGTGCCGAGACTCTCGCGGCCACCGAGCATTCGCAGCCGCTGCTGTTCGCGATCCAGGTCGGTGTGGTGCGCGTGCTCGAGGCGCGTGGCGTCACATATGACGTGTGCGTCGGCCACAGCGTCGGCGAAGTCGCGGCGGCGTGGGCATCGGGGGCATTGACGCTCGCGCAGGCCGTGCGCGTCATCAAGATCCGCAGCCGCGCGCAGGCGAAAACGCGCGGCACCGGCCGCATGGCGGCCGCCGGTCTCGGCGAAGCGGCGATCCGCGCGTCGATCGCGCAACACGATCTCGACGCGACGGTGGAAGTTGCTGGCGTCAACAGTGCGCAGGCGGTCACGCTCGCCGGTCCGCTCGACGCGCTGCAAACGCTCGAAGCGGCCGTCAAGGCGAGCGGTCGTTTCTTCCAGATGCTCGACCTCGACTACGCATTCCACAGCTGTCAGATGGACCCGATCGAGCTGGACGTCCTCGTGGGTCTCGCAGACCTCGCGCCGGGTGAGACGACGCGCGGCTTCGTATCGACGGTGACGGGCGACGAGCTGGCGGGCACCGAACTCGACGCGCGCTACTGGTGGCGCAATATCCGCGAGCCGGTGCGCTTTGGCGACGCGATCGCGCGCATCGCGCAGAACGGCGTGCGTCTGTTCCTCGAAATCGGCCCGCATTCGATTCTGCGCACCTACGTGACGCAAACGCTCGACGACGCGCGCATCGCGGGCCGCTCGCTGCCGACGCTCAAGCGTAATCACGACAACGCGGAGACGCTGCATCACGCGCTCCACGCGATGATCGCAAACGGCGCGAGCGTCGACGTCGATCGTTTCGCGCCGCGTGCGTTGTTGAGCCAGCGTGTCGCGCTGCCGTCGTATCCGTGGCAGCACGAACGCCATTGGCTCGGCCCGACCGCCGAGGCCTACAACCTCGTGTACCGCCGCCGCGAGCATCCGCTGCTCGGCTATCGTCTCCACGAGCATGCGCTCGCGTGGGAAAACCAGCTCGACCCGGCGGGGCTGCCGATGCTGGCCGACCACGTCGTCGATGGTGGCGCGGCGTTTCCGGGCGCCGGCTACGTCGAGATGGCACTGGCCGCCGCGCGCGTTCATTTCGGCACCGCGAGCTGCGCGGTCGAGAACGTCGAAATCCGTTTGCCTGTCGTATTCCAGCCGCAGCATTCGAAGCTGTTCCGCTTCACCGTCGACGTGCGGACCGCGAACTTCACGATCGAAACGCGCGATCGCATGTCGGACGAAGCGTGGTCGCTGAACGTGACCGGCCGTTTGCTCGCGAGCGGTTGCGCGCTCGGCGACGCGGCGGCCAACTTGCCGCTTTTCGATCTGACGAGCCTGCTCGCGCAGCCTGCGATGTCGGGCGACACGCTGTACGCGAACACCGCCGCGATCGGCCTGAACTACGGACCCGCGTTCCGTTGGGTGCGAGCGGTCCACGTCGACGCAAACGCCGGCATGGCGCTTGCCGAAGTGGACATGCCCGCGGCGCTCGCGCAGTCCGCCGACGCCGCGAACGCCTACGCATTGCATCCCGCGCTGATGGACAGCGGTTTTCATCCGCTGTTTGCGCTGCTCGCTTCGCCGCGGCATGGCGAGATCGAGCATGCGGCTTACGTGCCGGTGCAACTTGGCCGCATCGACTATCTGCGCGGCGACGCGATCCGCTATGTGCTCGCTCGCATCGAGCGGCGCAGCCCGCATTCGGTCGTCGCATCGTTCGAATTCGCCGACGCGCGGGGCGCGGTCGTCGCGCGTCTGAGCGCCTGCCGGTTCCGTCGCGTCGATCTGCTGAGCCGGCGCCAGCAGGCACCTGGACGCTATACGTATATCGTCGAAGCGAAGCCGCTCGCCGCCGATGTCAACGCGCACGCGTTGCCCACGGCCGCCGCGTTGCTGGCCGATGCGGCGAGCGCGCTCGCCGTGCAGGAAGACGAAGCGCGCCGGCACACGCATCTGACCGAGATGCTGCCGCTGCTCGACGTGCTTGCCGGCGCGTACGCGTTGCAGGCGCTCGATGCGCTCGACGTGTTCGCGCAGCCTGCGCTGCCCGATTGCGCGCATCCGGCGTTGCTTGCGCGGCTCGTGCAGATCGTCGTCGAAGATGGTCTCGCGCGTCGCGAGGGCACCCGCCTCGTGCGCGACGACGACGCCTGCGCGAACCTGCCCGCCATCGACGAGCTGTGGCGCGAACTGCTCGCGCAATCGCCCGCGCATGTGGCGGAACTGACGCTGCTCGCGCATTGCGGCGCGGCGTTGCCTGCCGTGCTGCGCGGCGAAGTGAGTGGCGCGCAGATTCTGCCGCCGTCGCGCAGCAGCCTCGTCGAGCATTTCTTCGAAGCGTCGCCGACGTGGACGCACGCCAATGCGCTGAGCGGTGCGTGTCTGCATCGCGCGGTCGAAAGCTGGAGTGAGCCGCGCCGTCTGCGCGTGCTCGAACTCGATTCGCCGCTCACCGACGTGCTGCAACCGCTCGCGATCCACGTGCCGGTCTCGCGTTGCGATTACACGATCGCGGGAACGCGCGAGCAGTTGAGCGGCTTCGACACGACTGAGCATCCGTCGCTCCATATCGCGACTGTCGAATTCGGCGATGCGCCGCGCCTCGTTGGCGTCGACGCGGGCGAGCGCTACGACGTCGTGGTCGCGAGTCACGTGCTCGCCGGGCAAAGCGAGCCGCGCGCGCTGCTCGCCGCGTTGCGCGGCTGGCTCGCGCCGGGCGCGCTAGTCGTGATCGCGGAACCGCGCAACAGCCGTTTCGCGGATCTGGTGTTCGATCTCGACGCGGACGCCGCGCATGCCAACGCGCGCCGCGCGGCGTGGCTGTCGCCGCAGGCGCTGACGCAACTGCTCGAACAGGCTGGCTTCGAACAGGTCGCGCGCCATACGGAGCAGGGAATCGATCTCGAAGGCGCGCCGACGCTGCTGGTAGCGCGGGCGCCGCTTGAAGTGGCTGGGAACGATGCGGCGGGCACGACTCAGGCGAGCACGTCGCCTGCGCATTGGTCGTTGCTGTACGCGACGTCCGACGCGATCGACGACACGCTGAGCACAGCGCTGCAAGCCGCCGGCCACACGACGTCGAGCACGACGCTCCAGGCATTGCATCACGATATGAGCAAACTGGCCGCGCCGGCCGGGGGTGGGCAGCACATCGCGCATCACGTGGTATTCGTTGCGCCCGATCAGCCGTTGTCCGCCGACGCGGACGGCGCCGAAGTGATGCACGCGCAGCGGCAGACCACGCTCGCGCTCGCACAGCTCGTGCGCGACCTCGCGGCGGCGTCGAACGAAATGCGCCCGCAACTGTGGATCGTCACGCGCGGCGGCGCGCCGGTCGCGACGCCGTTCGTGGATGCCGCGTCTCTGCGTCCCGAGCAGGGCGCGCTGTGGGGGCTCGTGCGCGTGCTGGCCAACGAGCATCCCGAACTATCGTGCCGTCTGATCGATGTGTGCGCGACGCAAGCGGACGCGGGCGCGTTGCTCGCGCGCGAACTGCTTGCGTCCGACGGCGAGGAAGAAGTGCTGCTGACGCCGCGTGGCCGCTACGTGACGCGTATGCTGCCCACCCCGAACGCGGCGCTGCGCGACACCGTGGCCGAGCCGCTGCGTGCGCGCAATGAAGCGGCGGTGCTCGGTTTCGCGTCGCCGGGTTCGTTGCGCAACCTCGAATGGTTCCCGCTGCCGCAGAGCGAGCTCGCTGCGGATGAGGTCGAGATCGAACCGGCCGCGACGGGCCTCAATTTCCGCGACGTGATGTACGCGATGGGCCTGCTGTCCGACGAGGCCGTCGAAAACGGCTTCGCGGGCGCGACGGTCGGCATGGAGCTGTCCGGGCGCGTCGTACGCGTCGGCCGCGACGTGCAGCGTTTCGCGGCGGGCGATGCGGTGCTCGGCTTCGCGCCGGCGTCGTTCGCGAGCCGAGTGCGCACGAAAGCGGAAGCGATTGCGCACAAGCCCGCGCGTCTGACGTTCGAGGAAGCGGCGACCGTGCCGACGACGTTCTTCACCGCGTACTACGCGCTGTGCGAGCTCGCGCGTCTGCGCCGTGGCGAACGGGTGCTCGTGCACGGCGCGGCGGGCGGCGTCGGGATTGCGGCGATCCAGCTCGCGCGGCATCTCGGCGCGGAAGTGTTCGCGACCGCGGGTAGCCGTGAGAAGCGCGAGTTCGTGCGTCTGCTCGGCGCCGATCATGTGTTCGATTCGCGCAGCCTCGCATTCGCCGATCAAATCCGCGAGCGCACGCAAGGCGCCGGCATCGACATCGTGCTCAATTCGCTGGCCGGCGAAGCGATGGTGCGCAGCATCGACACGCTGCGTCCGTTCGGTCGTTTCCTCGAACTCGGCAAGCGCGATTTCTATGAAAACAGCCGCATCGGTTTGCGGCCGTTCCGTAACAACATCAGCTATTTCGGCATCGATGCGGACCAGTTGATGAGCGCGTTGCCGGGGCTGACCGCGCGTCTGTTCGAAGACGTGATGCGGCTGTTCGCGGACGGTGTGCTGCATCCGCTGCCGTATCGCGCGTTCCCGGCCGAGCGCGTCGAGGAAGCGTTCCGCCATATGCAGCAGGCGCGGCAGATCGGCAAGATTCTCGTCACGTATCCGGCGGGCACGCCGAGCCCGGCGAGATCGGCGCAGGTTGATGCCACGCTGCAACTCGACCCCGCGGCCGCGTATCTGGTCGTCGGCGGCACGGGCGGGCTCGGCTTTGCGACCGCTCGCTGGATGATGTCGCGCGGCGCGCGTCATCTCGTGCTCGCGAGCCGCTCGGGCACGCTCGCGCCCGAACTGGCCGAAGAAATCGCGCGCTGGCGCGCAAGCAGCGGCGCGCAAGTACGCACGGTCGCCTGCGACGTAACCGACGCGGCCGCGCTCGATGCGTTGCTTGCCGACCTCGCACAACGCGGCACACCGTTGAAGGGCGTGCTGCATTCGGCGATGGTGATCGACGACGGTCTCGTGCGCAATCTCGACGACGAGCGCTTTGCCGCCGTGCTCGCGCCGAAGGTGGCGGGCGCGTGGAACCTGCATCGCGCGACGCGTGAGCTGCCGCTCGATTTCTTCGTGGTCTATTCGTCGGCGACGACCTTCCTCGGCAATCCGGGGCAGTCGAGCTACGTCGCGGCGAACAGCTTCCTCGAAGCGCTGATCGCGCAGCGGCGCGCGGCCGGTTTGCCGGGCACCTGCATGGCATGGGGCCCGCTCGACGACGTCGGCTTCCTCGCGCGCAACGCGGAAACACGTGAAGCGCTGCAGGCGCGGATCGGCGGTATGTCGATCAGCTCGGCCGAAGCGATGGCCGCGCTCGAACGCGCACTCGTCGCGATGCAGGCGGGCGAGGCGGTGGTGCGGCTCGATTGGCACGCCCTTGCGCTCGGCATGCCGGCGGCGCGTGCGCATCGCTATACCGAGCTGCAGACGCGCGGCAGTCACGAACCGGCGCCTCAGGGCAGCGTGCAGATGCGCGAGCAGATCGCGGCGATGGCGTTCGACGATGCGCGGCGATTGGTCGAGGAGACGCTGCAGGCGCAGATCGCGCGCATTCTGCACATGTCGCCGGAGAAGATCGAAACCGGCCGCTCGATTCTCGACATGGGCATGGATTCGCTGATGGGCATGGAACTCGGCATGGCCGTCGAAGAGCGCTTCGAGGTCAAGCTGTCGATCATGACGATGGCCGAGGGCGCGACCGTGCATTCGCTCGCGCAACGGATCGTCGAGTCGATCCAGACGCAGGATGAGGCTGCCGAGCCGAACGGCGCCGCCGCGCAGATGGCGGCGCAGGTCGCGGCAGTTGCCGCGCAACATGCGCTCGATGTGGGTGCCAACGCGCTGGCCGATGTGGCGGATGCGCTGTCCGCTCAGTCGTGCGCGACGGAGCCCGTCTAATGCGCGCGCCCGCGGGCTGGAGTCATCGGGAGGGGACGCTCGCACGCGTGCTGACGGTGAGCGGTCACGGCTTGCACACGGGCCGACGCGTGAACGTGCGGATCCTGCCGGGCACGGCGAACAGCCCGCGCGGCATCGTGTTCAGGCGCATGCAGCAGGGTCGCGTGCTGGCCGAATTCGCGGTGAGTCCCGCGTTGCGGCGCGGGCAGCCGCTGTGCACGATGCTCGAATCGGCCGATGGTGTGCGCGTGCGCACGGTCGAGCATCTGCTCGCGTCGCTGCTTGCGTGTGAAATCGATCGCGCGACGGTCGAACTCGACGCCGAGGAAGTGCCGATTCTCGACGGCAGCGCGCAACCTTGGCTCGACGAGATTCGCGCGTGCGGACGCCTCGAGCTACCGCATGCTAAGCGCTTCATTCGCGTGCTGCGGCCCGTGAAGATTGCCGACGGCGCTGGCACGCACGACGAACGCAGCATGTCGATCGAACCGGCAGCCGCCTATGAATTGAGTGTGCGCAACGATCTGAAGGGCTTCGGCGAATTGCGCTGGGACGGCGCGCTGACGCCGGCGAGCTTTGCCAGCGAGATCGCGCCGTCGCGCTCGTATGGACGCGTCAAGTGGGCGATCCCGGCGATCGCGGCGGGCTACGTGCGCGGCACGCCTATTCTGCGCGGCGCGCGCCTGTCGTGCACGGCGGCGATCGTCGGCAATCGGGTGCTCGGCGGCATGCGCGTGCCCGACGAGTTCGTGCGGCACCGCGTGCTCGATCTGGTCGGCGACATGGCGATGGCCGGCGCGCCATTGCTGGGCCGCGTGAGCGCGTTGCGGCCGAGTCACGAAATGAACTACCGGCTCGTCGCCGCGCTGCTCGCGGATCGCGACGCGTGGGAATGGGCGGAATTCGCGAGCTGAACGTACAGGATTAGCGAAACACTATGGGACTGGGTGATCACCTTCGCCAGCAACTCGCCGCGAAGGCGTTGATGAGGCAGCTGGAGCGCGTGTCCGACGAGGCGCGCGAGCCAGGCGCGCCGCTCGCGTCGAACGGCACGCGCGCGGCGCAGGACGCCGCGCGCGCCGAGCTATGCAGCTTCGAAAGCATGCCGGGTTATCAGCAGGTCGAGATCTTGCGACAGATGGGTGACAAGCTGCAGGTGCAGTCACCGTTTTTTCGCGTGCATGAAGGCGTAGCCGGCGCGACGACGCGCATCGGCGGCGCCGAGTATCTGAACTACGCGAACTACAACTATCTTGGTCTGGCCGGCGATCCGTACGTATGTGCGCGGTCGAAAGAGGCGATCGACCGCTATGGCACGTCGGCGTCCGCGAGCCGCATGGTGGCGGGCGAGCGGCCCGTGCAGCGCGAACTCGAAACGGCGCTCGCGTCGTTCTACGAGGTCGACGATTGCGTCGTGTTCGTCAGCGGCCACGCGACCAATGTGACCGTGATCGGCTCGCTGTTCGGTCCTGGCGACCTGATCGTGCACGACTCGCTCGCGCATAACAGCATCGTGCAGGGCGCGCAATTGAGCGGCGCCAAACGGCTGAGCTTTCCGCACAACGACTGGCAGGCGCTCGACGCACTGCTCGCGCGCGTGCGGCACGACTACCGGCGCGTGCTGATCGCGATCGAAGGCCTGTACAGCATGGACGGCGACATTCCCGATCTCGCGCAATTCGTCGACATCAAGCGCCGTCATGCGGCGTTCCTGATGGTCGACGAGGCACATTCGCTCGGGGTGCTCGGTGAGCGCGGCGAGGGCGTGCGCGAGCATTGCGGCGTCGCGAGCGGCGACGTCGATATCTGGATGGGCACGCTCAGCAAAACGCTGGCCGGTTGCGGCGGGTTTATCGCCGGCACCCAGGCGTTGATCGATATCCTGCGGCATCTCGCGCCGGGCTTCCTGTACAGCGTGGGGCTCGCGCCTGCGCTGGCGGCGGCGTCGCTCGCGGCGCTCGAGCGTCTGATCGCCGAACCCGAGCGGGTCGCGCGCTTGCGCGCACGCGGGCGGCAGTTCATCGACGAGGCGCGTGCCGCCGGTCTCGATACCGGCAAGAGCGCGGGGTATGCAGTCGTGCCGATCATTTCCGGCAGCACGCTGAAGGCCGCGCAATGGGCGAACGCGATGTTCGCCGAAGGCATCAACGTGCAGCCGATCTTCTACCCGGCCGTCGAGGAAAAGGCGGCGCGCCTGCGCTTTTTCATCTGCTCGACGCATGAACCCGAACAGATCAGCCGCACGATCGTCGCGCTCAGGCGCATCGCTCGCTAACCACACCGCAAACACGGGGCAGCCTGTCATGTATGCCGTAGATCCCGCGCGCGCGGACTCGCCAGATTGCGAACACGAACCGCCCGCGCTGCGCTGTCGTGCCGCGCGCGCCGGCGATGCCGAAGGGTGCGCGCCGCTGATCTTCGCATCGGGCGTGCGCGAATTCGGTTTCTTTCTCGGCGAGCCAGCCGATGCGTGCACCGAGTTTCTCGCGTTTGCGTTTGCATCGAAGCTCGGGCGCTTTTCGTATCGACGCCACCGTGTGGCCGTGACTGAAGGCGACCAGCCGGTCGCAGTGCTAGCGCTCCATGACGGACGCAGCACATGGTTCGACGATCCGCATGTCGCGCTGATGCTGCTGCTGTTCTTCGGCGTGCGCCGCACGGTTCGCATGCTATTGCGCGGCCTCGTGCTCGAAAGCGAATTGCCTGCGCCGAAATCGTCGCAGACGCTGATTGCTCACTGCGCGACGCATGAGCACCTGCGCGGCACGGGTGTTTTCAGCACGCTCTTCGCGGATGCGATGCGCACGGCAGAGCTGATGAGTGTGCGGACTCGCGCGGCGCGCGGCGAACACGATCGGCGGCAACTCGTACTCGACGTGCTGGTCAGCAACAAGCGCGCATACGCGCTGTACCGGCGTCTTGGGTTCGTCGAATTGCCTCGCCGGGCGCTGGTTTCCGCGCGCCTGCCGCGCGAGCTCGAATCGGTGCGGATGGAGTGGGTTGGGAAGGCATAAACGGGGGCGGACGCAAAAAGACGGCCGAAACATACGACGCACGCGCGGCAAACGCGCGATACAGTCGATTGATAAAACACAAACGAGGACCTGAAGAAATGCACATTCATCCCGTAGTTCTTTGCGGCGGCAGCGGCACGAGACTGTGGCCGATGTCGCGCGGCGGCTATCCGAAGCAGTATCTGGCACTGACAGGCGAACACACGCTGGTCCAGCAAACCGCGTTGCGGCTGCGTGGCATCGATAGTGTGACCGCGCCGATCGTCGTCACGAACAACGAGCAGCGTTTTCTCGTCGCCGAGCAACTGCGCCAGGTCGACGTCGGGTCGGCAAGCATCGTGCTGGAACCGGCAAGCCGCAACACGGCGCCGGCCATCGCCGTGGCCGCGCTGCTCGCATTGCGCGACACCCCCGACGCGTTGCTGCTCGTGCTGCCGTCCGATCATGTGATCGCGGGCGAGGCCGCCTTCGTCAGGGCAGTCGAAGCGGCGGCGCAGATCGCGAAGGACGGGCGTCTGGTCACGTTCGGCATCGCGCCGACCGAGCCGCATACCGGCTACGGTTACATCCACGCGGGCGCGGCGCTGATCGACGGCACGCAGACGTTCGCGGTCGACTCGTTCGTCGAGAAGCCCGATGCCGCGACCGCTCGGCGCTTCATCGACGAGGGCCGCTACTACTGGAATAGCGGCATGTTCATGCTGAAGGCGTCGACCTATATGGACGAACTGCGCCGCTACGAGCCGGAGATCGCGCGTCAGGCCGAGCTGTCGCTGCAGAACGCGCAGCAGGACTACGATTTCGTGCGTCTCGATGCCGAGGCGTTCGCCGCCTGCCCGAACATTTCCGTCGACCACGCGGTGATGGAGAAGACCCAGCGCGCGGCCGTCGTGGCGGTCGCCGATCTTGGCTGGAACGACATCGGTTCGTGGACCGCGCTCGCCGACATCGCCGAGCGAGATGCGCAGAACAACGCGCTGATCGGCGACGTGCTGACCGAGGCGGTCAGCAACTCGTACATCCGCGCCGAGCATCGGCTCGTGGCGGCGATCGGGCTCGAGAACGTCGTAATCGTCGAGACCGCGGACGCGGTGCTGGTCGCGCATCGGGATCAGGCGCAGGACGTGAAGAAGATCGTCGCGCAGCTCAATGCGATGGGGCGTCACGAGTCGGTCACGCATCGTCGCGTGGTGCGGCCGTGGGGGTCGTATGAAGGCATCGATAGCGGCGAGCGCTTCCAGGTCAAACGCATCGTCGTCAATCCGGGCGCGCAGCTGAGTCTGCAGATGCATCATCATCGCGCGGAGCACTGGATCGTCGTGAAGGGCACCGCGCTCGTGACGAACGGCGACAAGGAAATCATGCTGACCGAAAATCAGTCGACCTACATTCCGCTCGGTGTCACGCACCGGCTGCTGAACCCCGGCAAGATTCCGCTCGAGTTGATCGAGGTGCAGTCGGGCGCGTATCTCGGCGAGGATGACATCGTACGGTTCGAGGATACGTACGGGCGTGTGGCGAAGGTTTAACGCCGTCGACGTTTAGCCTCGGCGACGTGTTTCAAAGGCCACCGGTCGAAGGACTGGTGGCTTTTTTCATTTGCGTGAGCGCATCCGGAACCCGACTTACCGCACGCGAAGGGGCCTTCGAATAAGAGCATGAAGCGCGCGATGCGGCCCGATCGCGCCAACCCGGCCCGCAACACATGCGCGATTGCGCCGTCGTACGCAACGGCGCTGGGCCTCGTGCTTACAGCGGCACGATTTTGCCCGGCTCCGGATGGCAGACCGGGGTGTAGACCGGCCCGCAGCCGTAATGCACGGGCTGGCAGGGGTTGTAGGAGGGCGGGTTGTAGTACGACGGGCCGCGAGCCGGCGGCTTTTCGCCGTAACACGAAGGCGGGTATTCGTGCGGGAAACACGAGTGGCCGCCGCGCACGGACTGTGCAGCCGCGTGGTCGAGGTCGTCGCAGCGCGACAGGTCGGCAAGGGTCAAGTTGGACATGATGAATCTCCGGCAACGTTGGATGGGCATAGAGCGCGCAAATGCTTTGCGCTCGGGCGTTCCAGTTGCACGCGCCATGCCATGCGGCGGGATTCAACGTCTGTGCTGGCTCGAGCGCTGATCGACCGTATCTGCGCAGTCGAAAACTGATCGGCGTTGGCCAACTTGCGGCAAGCCGGTGTCGTTCAACCGCCAACACGTCGGTCGATCAGCGCGTGGCCCATCCCGCGAGCAACGCCGGTAGCTCAGCCATCTCCCTGAACACGTGCACCGCGCCCACGCCATGCAACGCGGTCGCGCTGCTATGGCCGAGGTGCGTCGGGCAATAGCCGAATACCGTCGCGCCGGCCGCGACGCCCGCGGTCGCGCCCGTCACCGTATCCTCGATGACCGCACAGCGTGTCGGCTCGACGCCGAGTGCCGCGGCCGCGGCGAGGTAGACGTCGGGAAACGGCTTGCTGCGCGGCGTGTCGTGGCCGCTGAAGATGCGTCCATCGAAGCAGTCGAGGAGGCCGGCCTTCACGAGCTGCAATTCGATCTTGATGCGATCCGCGCCCGACGCCACCGCGATGCGTCCATTCAACCTCTGCTGCAGCGCGCGGACCGCGAAAGGCGCGCCGTCGATCGCGCGCAACTCATTGTCGAGCGCCACGTTGCGACGCGCGCGGAACTGCGCCAGCCACTCGGCCGTGATCGCGAAGCCGGTGCGCGCCTCGATCAACGCGGCTTCGTCCCTGACCATCTTGCCGACGAAAATGCGCATCGTCTCTTCGACGCTCAAATGCCAGCCGAGCTCGCCGAGCATCTCGGTGAGCACGCGGTTCGTGATGGGTTCGGAATCGACGAGCACGCCGTCGCAGTCGAAGAGCACGGCGTCGAAAGGAAAATCGGCCATCGGGGAGGGTAGGGATAAGGTCGCGGACCGGCAAGGATACCGCACCGGGCCGCGTGCCGCAGCCTGGAATCTGCAGCGGCGGCGTCCAGCGCGGCTGCTCAGTCCTTGTACCCGTCGCTCAGCGTCTTCATGAACGCGATGATGTCCTGGATGTCTTGATCGGTCATCGCGGGCTGGTCGCCGAACTTGCGGTCGAACGGCGCATCGGCGACATCCACGTTCGCATGGTATTGCGGCGGCAGATCGTCGTACTTCTGCACCTTGCCCGACGCATCGCGCGGATAGATTCTGTCCGGCGACGTATTGCGCAGGTTGTAAAAGTCCAACACCTGCTTGAGGTCGTGATACACGCCATTGTGGAAGAACGTCTTGCGTTCGGCGGCATTGCGCAGTGTCGGCGTCAGGAACATGCCGCAATACTGCGTCTCCCTGGCCATGTCGGTCCGGAATGGCCCACAAATGCCCATGTCGTAGAACTTCGGATTCCTGTTCTGCGCAAGTTCGCGATTGCGCGGCACGCCGAGCGCTTCATACTGCGTGTCGGTAAAAAGAGGTGGAAGGCCGTCCGACGTCGGCTGGCTCAGGTGGCAACCCGCGCAATTGGCCTTGTCCTTGTCGTTGAACAGACGCAAGCCACGTAGTTCGGCTTGCGTGAGGCGTGCACGTCCTTCGAGCCAGGCGTCGTATTTGCTCGAGAATGGATGGAACGCCGGGTCTTCGAATTCATACCGACCGATCGCGAACATGGCTTCCGACACGAGCAGATCAGGATCGTTGACGACGTGCGGACCGAAAAGTTGTCTCAGCGTATCGATGTGCTTCGAGTGCCTTAGCTTGTCGGCAACCGAAGCCAGATCGGGGTTCGCCATCTCGACCGGATTGGTCAGCGGCCCAAGCGCCTGGTCCTGCAGCGTGCTTGCCCGGCCGTCCCAGAAGAGTCCCCCTTGCGGCACCATAGCCGGCGCGGCAGGCGCAACGCCCGCGGTTTTCTGGGCGCGCTGCACGCCTAGCGCGGCCGATGCCTGCGTATCGAGGCTGACCGGTGCGGCGTCGGTATCGCCCTGATCGGGACCGATGCTGAACGGCGCCTGGCGATACAGGTACGCGAGCGATGGCACCGGCCGATAGCCCGCTTCCGTCATGTGAAGGCCGCCTGGTTGTACCGTCAGGTCGTTGGGAGGCGAGAAGGCGTGCGCGGCGCTGTGGCACGACGCGCACGACTGTTTGCCCGACGCCGAAAGCGACGGATCATTGAACAGGTCCCTGCCGAGTACCGCGACCGCGCTAAGGGGCGCGACGGGGGGACGCAGGAGCTTGACCGGATGGGCGTTGAGGCCCGTCAGATTCTCGACCGTATCGCCGATCGCCGCGGGCATACGCTCGGGATAGATCAGCGCGTAGCCAACCAGAGCGGTGCCCAGGAGCGCGATGCCCAGCACTATCCGGAGGATCAGGCGACGCCACGTGCTGCTCGCAGCGCGAAGGGACGGGCCGCTTCCGGTGGGTAGTTGCGAAGACAAGGTGGCGTTCGAACGACGATTCATGGCGATAGCGATAGTCAAGCTGAACTGCAAACAAGCACGTCGAGCCACCGTACCGGCTGGCTCGACGTCATCACTGATTGACGGGCATCAACAGCTCCGTTCCCTGAACGTCACACCGCGTACTTCTCTGTGCGGCAGAACGGACGGATAAACGGGTGGCTCCTTAGTTCGTCGCAGGAGGAGCCGACAGCTTGGTGCCAAGGTTCGTGTCGAGGTACAACGCCGGCGTTTTGCCACCGTTGGTGAAGTCGAACAGCGACGTGATGTTCCCCGTCGTCGCATCGTGCGATCCGTTGCCGATGCGGGTACCGCCGAGCCAGTTGTCTTCGATGAACCTGACAACCGAAGCCTGAGTGATCGCCGTGTGGTCAACGTAGTTGCTACGTGCGTACGGCGAGATCACCAGAAGCGGAACACGCGTTCCCGGGCCGCAACGGCCGTTGACAGCCGCGCCTGTCACGCCGACGCCTTGCTTCGCGCCCGTTGCGTTGCAGGTGCCCGCGCCGTTCAGCTGGTCGGCGGTGGCGTCAAACGACGAAGTCGTCGGCGTCGCATAAGCGTGGTCGTACCAGCCATCCGAATCGTCGTACGTGATGATGACGGCGGTGTTCTTCCAGTCCGGCTGTTGTTGCAGGAAGTTGACGACCTTCGTGACGAACGCCTGCTCGTCGATCGGATCCGAGTTGCCCGGGTGCGCATCGCCGACGGCCGGTGCCTTCAGGTAGCTGACCGACGGGAAGTTGCCCGCCGAGACGGCCGTGAAGAAGTCGTTGACGTCGTATTGATGGTGCACTGGCGTAGCCGTCGAATCGAGCGGGTCGGTCTGTCCAATCAGCGCGGTCGACGTCGGGCGCGTGTGCGCCAGGTTGGCCGTCGTAGCGTAGTACTGGAACCAGTTGTGGTGAGGTATGTAGTCCGTCTTCGTTGCGCCGAGGACCGACGAGTAGCTACTGCGCTTGCACGCCGTGGTGCCGTTAGAGTTGGTGGCGCTCAGGTCGAAGCCGCCCATGAAGCCGCCCCACGTAATGCCTTTCGCGTTGAGGAGGTCACCGATGTTTTTGTTATTCGAGCTCAGCGTGGCCTGTCCACTCGACGTCGAGGTGTTGCACACGTCCCCGGTCGGGTCGGAATCGCCGTTCATCGTGAAGCTGCCCGCGCCGTCGCCAATCACGTTGTCGCCTTGAGCGGCACCGTTCGCAGGAATAACGCCGTTGGTCTGGCCGGAAACCACCTCGAGCGCGCCCGGTGTCGACGGACCGTACGTGTCGGTGTACATGTTGTCGCTCATCGCGAAGTTCTGCGCGTAATTCCATAGCGCGGTGACCGTGTTGCCGTCGAAATAGCCCATCACGAGACCCGGCGTGCCGAACGTCGAACCGCTGCCGGCGCTGTTGTTACCCGTGTACTTGGGGAACAGGTCCGCCGCGCCGTTGTCGTAGGCGAGCTGTTCCTTCATGTAGTCGTGCGACTGGCCGTTGGTGTTGGCCTGGCTGCGGTCGAGGCGGAACGGATTGATGCCGCTGCCTGCGGAGGCCGCGTTGTTCGCCGTGTTCAGGAAGTTCGGGTTGCTCGTCAGAAGCGAATTCTGATTCAGATTGTTGATCTGGGCCGGCGTGTTCGCCGCCGTGAACGCCGGTTCACCGACCGGGTTCTGCGCGTTCGGATAGGTGCCGAAGTAGTGATCGAAAGAACGATTCTCACCGAAGATCACGACGAGGTGCTTGATCGGCGTTGCCGTGGCCAACGCGTCCTGGGCGGATACGGTAGCAGCCGGTGTGGAGGCCGGCGCGGATGCAGTCGAAGGAGAGCTGACGCTGCTGCTTCCGCATGCGCTCAGCACGAACAGTGCGGCGGCAAACGGAATGGGCAAAAGGGCTTTACGAAACATTCTTTGGTGGCTCCACATTCGCGGTCCAGCCCTTCCATCGATAGGTATGAACGGTGCTGGAAATTGTTGTTAGAAGCGTAACGGCCGACGCCATTGGTTGCAGCCCGTGCATTGGACCATCAAAAAGTGAAAATTTTCGGGCAATACGCCGACTATTGCCTTTCGTGAGCCCGACTGTATTCGTGCTTTTTTGCCAATAGCGCGACGGATTTCTTCCGCTGCCGCGTTCAAGTAGAAACGGGGCCGTCCTGGGCGCCGACTTGTTCCAGCTTTGAAGGGAGAAATCGACATGAACAGCAACCGCATCACTCGTCTGCTCGGTTCCACGCTGATCGCCGCGCTGTGCTGCGCGGCCACGCTGACGGCCGCGCCCGCCTCCGCACAAGTGATGATCGCGCCGATGGCACCGCCGCCGCCGCGCGTCGAAGTTGTGCCCGCGCCACGGGACGGCTATGTGTGGGATCAGGGCCGCTGGCGCTGGGAGCACGGCCGCTATGTGTGGGTGCCGGGCCACTGGCAGCCGGTGCGCGTCGGCTATCACTGGGTGCCCGGGCATTGGGCGCAACGTGGGCCGCACTGGCGCTGGATCGAAGGTCATTGGGCTTGAACGAGGCTTGCGATGAAAACACTCGTGATGATTCTGCTGGCCGGCTCGCTCGCCGGCTGTGTGGTCTATCCGGCACGCCCGGCCTATTACCGGCCGGCGGTCGTCGTATATTGACCGCGTACGTGATACCTGGCCGGATAGCGGCGTAGCGGCACGACAACATAACGACACGACAGCTGAAGGAGCGGCGGCAAGTGAACGACGTTGATCCCGTGATGCGGTCCTCACGCGAAAGCGCGCGCGTGATGTCGCGACCGAGCCGCACACCTTGAGCGACGCACCACCCGATCCGGACGCCGAGCTGATCGCGCGGGTGGGCCGCGCGGAGCCCGGCGCGGTCCGCTCGCTGGTCGCGCGCAAGCTGCCGCGGCTACTTGCGCTCGCCACGCGCATGCTCGGCGATCGCATGGAAGCGGAGGACGTCGCGCAGGAGGTATTCGTGCGAATCTGGAAACAGGCGGCCCGCTGGCGTGAAGGCGAAGCGAAGTTCGACACGTGGATGCATCGGGTCGCGCTCAATCTTTGCTATGACCGTCTGCGCGGCCAGCGCGAAGACCCGAGCGACGAACTGCCCGATTCGGCCGATCCCGCCGCGCCGCCCGAAGCGCGGCTCGAAGCACGTGCCGACCAGGCGCGCGTGCGCGCCGCGCTCGCCGCGCTGCCGGCGCGACAGCGCGAGGCACTCGTGCTGACCTACTACCAGGAGATGTCGAACCTCGACGCTGCCGCCTTGATGGGCGTCAGCGTCGATGCGCTGGAGAGTCTGTTGAGCCGCGCGCGCCGCGGTTTGCGCGCCCAACTGGCCGGCAGCGGCCTTAGCAAGGACAAGTCATGACGCCCGAAAGATTCCATCAGATCGTTGCAGCTTACGGCGCCGACGCGCGCCGCTGGCCGGAGCGCGAACGCGAAGCCGCGCAGGCGTGGGCGCGTGCACATCGCGACGAAGCCGATGCGGCGTTGAGCGAAGCGGCCAGCCTCGACGCGTGGCTCGCCGCCGACGAGCTCGAGCCGCCGAGCCTCGAACTGCAGCGTCGCATCATCGACCGCGCGCCGTCGCGACGCCCAGCCGCGCGCTGGCGTTTGTGGTGGTCGGGCGCGGCGGTGGCAGGTGTCGGGCTGCTCGGCGGCGTGGCGGGGGCGTTCGCGGTGTCGTTCTTCGTGCTGACCGAGAACGCGCCGGTCGTGCATGAATCCTCGTATCTGACTTCGAGCTTCGGCGGCAGCTCCGCCGATTGGAGCGGCGAATGAACGGGCGCTCGTGGAAATTTGCCCTGCTGGGCTCGGCGGTGCTCAACGTGTTCCTGCTCGGCGCGATCGCCGGCGGCGCGTATCAATGGTTCGCCGCGCACGGTGCGAATCCGCCGGCGGCGCAGGACCAGCGCGCGCTGCGGTTCGCCGCCGAGCCGCTGTCGGCGCAGCAGCGGCAGGCGTTTATCGACGGCCTGAAGAGCGCGCGGCGCGACGGGCGCCAGTATGCGCGCGACGCTCGCGAAGGGCGTCGTGAGGTGCTGCGTCTGCTGGCCGCGCCGCAGTTCGATCGCGCCGCACTCGATGCGGCGCTCGCGCGCACGCGCGCGGCCGACGTCAGCCTGCGCGCGATGGTCGAAGCGAGCGTCGCCGATTTCGCGGCGACGCTGACGCCCGAGGAGCGCGTCGAATTCGCCGAGAGTTTGAAGTTGCGTGGGCAATGGCGCGAAGCGCAGCCGGCGCCGAACGCGAAAAAACCGGCGGCGAATGCCGCATCGAGCGAATAAAAAATGCGCGCGATGGCGACGGATTTCAGCGTGTCGGCCGTTTAACGGACATGCAGGTGCCCTACCTGCCGACGAGGATCGTATGGCCAACTCACCGAACCTGAATGCCGCGGCGATCGCACTGAACCGCTTCGGCCTCGGCGCGCGCGCCGACGACACGCCGCCCGCCGATCCGAAGGGCTGGCTGCTCGCGCAGTTCGAGCAATATCAGCCGCGGCCCGACGCGTGGGCGAGCCAGCCCGATTCGATCGCATTGTCGACGCAGCTCGTGCAGCAGCGCATGCAGATGGAGCAGCAATCGAAACAGAAGGCGGGTGAGGAGACCAACCCGAGCCAGAATGCGAACCACGGCGCAAACAACAGCGCAAACTACAGCGCCAGCAACACCGCAGCACCCAGCCAGACCGACGCGCAAGCCGCCAGGCAAGCCGAAAGAAAAGCACTGCGCGTCGAGATACTCGACATGTACCGCTCGTCGGTCAATGCGCGCGTCGCAAGCGCGCTGACCACGCAGACGCCGTTCATCGAACGCCTCGTGCATTTCTGGGCGAATCACTTCGCGGTGTCGACCGAAAAGCCCGGCGTCGCGGCGCTCGCCGGGTCGTTCGAAGCGGAGGCGATTCGCCCGCACGTGCTCGGCCGTTTCGAGGACATGCTGGTGGCCGTCGAGCGTCATCCGGCCATGCAGCTGTTCCTCGACCAGAACCGCTCGGTCGGTCCCGACAGCATGGCCGCGCTGCGCGCCGCGCAGCGAAATCCGGACGACAAACGCGGACTCAACGAGAACCTCGCGCGCGAGATCATGGAGCTGCATACGCTCGGCGTGCGCAGCGGCTATAGCCAGGACGACGTGACCGAGTTCGCGCGTGCGCTGACCGGCTGGAGTCTCGTCGGCAATCCGGGGAACGGCGGCGCCAATGCAAACCGGCGCGCGCTGGAACAGAACGGCGAACCCGGCAGCTTCGTGTTTCGTCCCGCGCTGCACGAGCCCGGCTCGCGCACGATCATGGGACGCCGCTACGACGAAGCCGGCGAACAGCAGGCGCTCGCGATCCTGCACGACCTCGCGCACGCACCGGCCACCGCGCAGCATATCGGCACGAAGCTCGCGCGCCATTTCGTCGCCGACAATCCGCCACCTGGCGTCAGCGAACGTCTGGCCGATGCGTTCACGCGCAGCGACGGCGATCTGCCGACCGTCTATCGCGCGTTGATCGATACGCCGCAAGCGTGGTCGCTGGCCGCGGTGAAGTTCAAGACGCCGTGGGAGTGGACCATCTCGTCGATGCGCGGACTCGGCTGGCACGAGCCCGGCAATCTGCAGAGCGCGCCGATCCTCACGCAGCTTGGCCAGCCGGTGTGGCGGCCCGGTTCACCCGCCGGCTACGACGATATCGCCGCGAGCTGGGCCGCGCCCGATGCGCTCGTGCGCCGCGTCGAAGTCGCGCAACGTTTCGCCGCGCGCGTGGGTGACCGGCTCGATGCGCGCTCGCTCGGCCAGACCTTGCTGGCTGGCTCGCTCAGCGAGCCGACGGCCACGGCGGTGTCGCGCGCGGAAAGCGCATCGACGGCGATCGCGCTGCTGCTCGTATCGCCCGATTTTCAACGGAGATGAACGCCATGCTGTCACGTCGCAAGTTTCTGAGCGTCGCCGCCGCCGGTGCCGGCGCACTGCTCGTGTCGCCGCGGATTGCGTTCGCGCATGTCGCGACCGACCGCCGCTTCGTGTTCGTGATCCAGCGTGGCGCGGCCGACGGGCTGAACATCGTCGTGCCGTACGCGGACCCCGCGTATGCGACGCTGCGCGGGCCGCTCGCGATCGATGCGTCGAACGCGCCGCATCTGGACGGCACGTTCGCGCTGCATCCGGCGCTCGCGCAGATCGCGACGCTGTACGCGCAGCGCGAGGCGTTGTTCGTGCACGCGGTCGCCTCGCCGTATCGCGACCGCTCGCATTTCGACGGACAGAACGTGCTGGAAACCGGCGGCACGTCGCCGTATCAGACGAAGGACGGCTGGCTCAACCGGCTCGCCGCGCAACTGCCCGCCACCCGCGAAAACGCGATCGCGTTCGCGCCGACCGTGCCGATGGCGCTGCGCGGGCCCGCGACGGTGACCTCGTATGCACCGTCGGCCTTGCCGCAGGCGCCCGATGATCTGCTCGCGCGCGTGTCGCAACTGTACGAGCAGGACGCGCAGTTGCGTCCGCTGTGGGAATCGGCGATGGCGGCGCGCGGCCTTGCGGGCGACGCTGGCGCGCGCCAGGACCCGGCGAGCCTCGGCAAGCTCGCGGCCAGTTTTCTGGCGCGCGACGACGGTCCGCGCATCGCGATGATCGAGACCGGCGGGTGGGACACGCACAGCGCGCAGAACGCCCGGCTCGCGAATCAACTGAAGGCACTCGACACGATGCTCGCGGCATTGCGCGACGGCATGGGTTCATCGTGGAGCAAGACCACGGTGCTGGTCGCGACGGAGTTCGGCAGGACCGCCGCCGCGAACGGCACGGGCGGCACCGATCACGGCACCGGCTCGGTCGCGATGGTGCTCGGCGGGTCGGTGCAGGGCGGACGCGTGATTGCGGATTGGCCGGGCCTCGCGCCGCATCAGCTGTATCAGTCGCGCGACCTGAAGCCGACCGCCTCGCTCGATGCGTTGATCGCCGGCACCGCGAGTGAAAGTCTCGGGCTCGATCCCGAACGGACGGCGGCAGCGCTGTTTGGCCGGACCATGGCGGGCAGACCGATGACGGGCGTCGTGCGGGCGTGACGCGTTGGTCGCACAACGGCGTGCAATGACGATGGCACGGAGGCGTAATGGGCGATCGAGGATTCCGTGGGCGAGCGACGTGCGATCGCGGCGGACGGGGGTTCGCGTCGCATCGGCATGGCGAGTCGCGTGAGCCGACGCTGACTGCTTTGCTCGACGCGTTGATCGTCGGTGCAGCGAGCGAAAGTATTGCGCTCGATCCGGAGCGCACCGCGGCCGCGCTATTCGGCCGGACGATCGCGGCCGGGGCGTTGGCGAGGCTGGGGCGGGGCAGGTGAAGCGGCGGGCGTCGCGTGAACCGAGCGCTCGCCGACGCGATGATAGCGGCGGCCGTAGTAGATCAGCGCATCGCCCGCGCCCTGCGTGCGCGCGGCTTTCACCGCGCAGAAGAACACCGTGTGCGTGCCGACTTCGGTCACCGACTCGATCTCGCAGTCGAGCGACGCGAGCGCGTCCTGCAACACCGGTGCGCCGGTTGCGAGGTCGTCCCATTGCGCGGCGGCGAAGCGCTCTTCGATCGCGAGCGCGCTCGTGGCGAAGTGCGCGGCAAGCGCCTGCTGCTCGGTCGCTCAGCACGTTCACGCAGAGCTTGCCGTTGCTCCGAAACGCCGCGTTGTTGCGGCTGCTGCGGTTGATGCAAACGAGCAGGGTGGGCGGCTCGTCGGTGACGCCGCAGACCGCCGACGCGGTGCAGCCCGCAAGGCCGGCTTCGCCGTCGCTGGTGATGATGTTGACGGCCGCGCCAAGCCCGGCCATCGCGTCGCGGAACGTGCTCTTGTCAAGCATGGGGGCCTCTGCTGGAAGTCGGGTTCGCCAAAACAACGGTGGTCGAGTTAGCCGCGAGCCTCGTCGTCCGGCGCCGCCGCGCAAGCCGGCGAACGGAAGCGCGCCGCCGTGTGGCTCTCAGGCAGCCGCGCATGGCCGAACAGCTTTTCGCGCAGCGTGCCGTCACGATACGCGCGCTTGTACGCGCCACGTTCCTGCAGCAGCGGCACGACCAGTTCGATGAAATCGTCGAAGCACTCGGGCACGACGGTGCGCGACAGATTGAAGCCATCGACGCCGGTTTCCCCGGTCCACGCGATCAGATCGTCGGCGATTTTGTCGGCCGAACCGACGAGCGGCTGCTGGCGGCTGCCGAGCACCATCTGTTCGAGCAGCTTGCGCTTCGTCCATTGCGGACCGGCCGCGCGCGTCATCGCTTCGACGTTCGACACGATCGCCTGGCTCTTGCCCGTTTCGATCGGCTCGTCGAGGTCGTAGCGCGCGAAGTCGATGCCAAGCGATGCGGCCGCATGCACCAGCGCCGCCTCCGAGCTCACATAGCGGCGGTACTCCTCGAATTTCTCCCGCGCTTCCTGATCGGTGCGGCCCGTGATCACGGTCTGGCCGAGCAGTACCTTGATGTCGTCGGCGCGGCGGCCGCCGGCGACCGCGTGCGCGCGGATGTCGTCGACGATCGTCTTGACCGCCGGCTTTGCCTGGCCGTTGACGAACACGCACTCAGCGTGTGCCGCCGCGAACTGTTTGCCGCGCGCGGACGAACCGGCCTGATACAGCACCGGCGTGCGCTGCGGCGACGGCTCCGCGAGATGCATCGCATCGACGCGGTACTGCTTGCCTTTGTGATGGATCACGTGGACTTTCGACGCGTCCGCATAGACGCCGCGCGCCTTGTCGCGCAGCACCGCGCCGTCTTCCCAGCTGCATTCCCACAGCTTGTACACGAGCTCCATGTACTCGTCGGCGAGATCGTAGCGGTCGTCGTGCGCCATCTGGCCGCTCAGGCCGATCGCGCGCGATGCGCTGTCCAGATAGCCGGTCACGATGTTCCAGCCGACCCGGCCGCGCGTCAGATGATCGAGCGTCGACATGCGGCGTGCGAACAGAAACGGCTGCTCGACCGACAGATTCGACGTGACGCCGAACGACAGATGCCGCGTGAGCGCGGCCATCGCGGGAATCAGCAGTGTCGGATCGTTGACCGGCACCTGCACGGCGCCGCCGATTGCCGCGTCCGGGCTGCCGCCGTAGACGTCGTACACGCCGACCACGTCCGCGAAAAAGATGCCGTCGAACAGGCCCGCTTCGAGCTTGCGCGCGTAGTCGGTCCAGTACTGCAGATCCGTGTAGCGCGTGGACTGATCGCGCGGATGGGTCCACAGCCCTTGCTGGATGTGGCCTACGCAGTTCATGTCGAACGCGTTGAGAACGATTTCCTTCGGCATGGTGTGTTCCTGCTGACGAGCGGGTTCGGGCGATGGTGTTGCGTTTAATATAGTGGACGAAAAATCACTATGCAAGACATGATTCGCTGACGTGGATGAGGGCGCGTTGAACGCCGTTTGCACGCCTGCTGCCGCATCGCATCGATATAATTTCGCGGTACTCACCTCTGCACCGACAACCCGCCATGTCCGAAACTTCCGCCATCGATCTGACCCAGGCGATCTCCGCGCGCGTGAAGACCGAGCGCGAGGCGCGCAACTGGTCGCTCGCCGAGCTGGCCGAGCGCTCGGGTGTATCGAAGGCGATGATCAGCAAGATCGAGCGTGGCGAGGCGAGTCCGACCGCGACGGTGCTCGGGCGGCTGTCGGGCGCGTTCGGGCTGACGCTGTCCACGTTGCTCGCACTCGCCGAGCAGACCGGCGAGCGGCTCGTGCGTCATGCGGACCAGTCGCTGTGGGAGGACCCCGAAACCGGCTATACGCGGCGGCGTATTTCACCGCCGACCGGCGGCGTGCTGGAACTGCTCGAAATCGAATTGCCGACTGGGGTGAGGGTGCCTTATCCGTCGGATGCGTTCGTGTTTCAGCATCAGCAGATCTGGGTCACGCAAGGGGTGCTGACGTTTCGCGAGGGCGCGCTGACGCACCGGCTCGAAGCGGGGGATTGTTTGCAACTCGGTGCGCCGGTCGAATGCGAGTTCTTCAATGCGGGCACCGAGGTGTGCAGATATGTGGTGGGGTTGGTGCGGCGCTGAGTTTCGTCCAGCTTGTACTCAGCTCCCGCCACTCCCGCGGGATGGCAGGTTCAGGGAGAGTCTGTTGGTCACCGAGGTCACGCCCGGCACGCCTTTCGCAACATCGCCGGCCTGCTGGATCATGTCGCCCTGAGGCACCGAGCCGGTCAACGTCACCGCGCCGCCGCGCGCCCGCACGAACACGTTCGATACATTGAAGCCCGGCGCTTTACCGAGCGCGCGCCGCACGTCGCGGCCGAGCTTGCGATCCGCCGCACGCGTCGACTGGGCGGTCGTGGCCGGCGCGGCTGCCGTGGCGGCGGGCGCCTGCGCGTCGCTTGCCTGGGCATAGGCGCTGGCTGCGGTTGCCACGCACAATGCCATACCGAGCACCTTCAAAAGATTGACTGTTTTCACGGTTTCACCTCCTCGATAAGATGATGTCGCTTCGCTGCATGTTAGAAACGCCGCGCTTTGTCGAGCAGGTCTGGACTCTGGGAAGCGCCTGTCTTGTAGAGGAGTGGTGGTGTTGGCGCTTCCGGCGCGGTTAAACGATACTCCTGGCTGGGAGGCCTTGCCAAAGAGACTCAATCACGGAGGGAAATGCTCGTGGCCTGGATGCTGTCGCGCGAGGTGCGGGCTCGTGCATACGAGGCAGTTGACTACAAGCGCGGACGAGCGGCGACCAGTTTGTCCCAGAACGACGGAGGTAACGAAATACTCGAATCTCCTTTACCGCCATCTCCGCGGGAAAATTCGACGGACGGACCGAGATAACCGGGCGGCGAGTACGGATTGAGCGAGTATCGCAGGCCCGTTGACCAGAAGAGACCGGGGACTGGCGTGCTGAAAGTGCGCTGTGCAAGCAGCTTTCCACTCCTGGCATCGAATAGCCGGCCGACATATTCAGGGCTTCCACTACGGCCCGGAATCCATCGCAACAGGCAAAGCTCTGCCGTGTACAGGCCGTGGGCAGGTGCCGAATGGCGACATTCGCTTCCTTGCGGAGTACGGTCGAACAGGCCGGGATAAAGCACGGCGATGAGACCCGCGAACAATGCGACACGCGTAGAGATGCGTTTCATAGATAGAGCACGATCGGCGGAAAGAGTGGAACGAAGCGACGGTCCGAGTAGATGATGAAATCGATCCGCGCCACTATTGTTCATGAGTCAATCTCGGCAAAACCCGGAGAATTCTGAAAGCGAGGCCGCCCGCAGCCGTTCACGCTCCCGACCCACCTCCCGCCATTTGGCTGTAAGCTCCCGTTGACGGGTTCGCGTGGAGGCTGCGCGACCCGGCGTGGGGTTCACGATTCGCAGACGCAACTCGTACGTTATTGCCAATTTTTTCAGGGGATATCAGTGATGAAGAGCTTCGCCATTAAACGAATCATGCTGGGCGTTTCGGCCGTCGCACTGATGGCCGGTACGATTCCGCTCGCGGTCGCGCAGGGCTCGACGGATGCCGCAGCCCAGGAAGGCGCGACGACGACCACCCCAAAGCCGACCAAGGCCGAGCGCAAGGCAGAGCGCAAACAGGCTCGCGCGAAAAAGAACGCCGAGTTGAAGAAACTCGAAGACGCGGGCTACCAGCCGGCGCAGAACGATCCGAACTATCCGGACAAGCTGCAGGCAGCCCAGAAGAAGGCCGGCGTTGGTGCGCCTGCCAGCCAGTAACGGACACCGGACGCCCGGCGTGGCATTCATCGTTGATGAGGCGCCGGGCAGTTGCGAGGCGCGATCATGGCAACGAAACATGAAGTGAAACGCTACAAGGCGAATCTCTCCGACGAACTGCACAGCGCCGCCCTCTATGAGACGCTCGCGCAGGTCGAGAAGGACGAGACCCGCAAGCAGGTCTATCAGGATCTCGCGCAATCCGAACACAGCCACGCGCAAGTGTGGGCCGACAAGCTCAGAGCCAATGGCATCGAACCGAAGGGCCGTGGACACGCGGTCAAAACGCGTCTGATGAAGGGGCTCGTGCGCGTGTGCGGCGCGGACTTCGTGCTGCCGACGCTCGCCGCAGCCGAATACGCGGACCGCAACAAATATCAAGGCCAACGCGACGCGGGCCACATGTCGGCCGACGAACATCATCACGCGGCCGTCGTGCAGACGCTCGCGAGCACCGGCAATGCCAACCTGTCGTCCGGCGCGCGCATTGCCGCGGCCGAGTCGTGGCACAAGGGCGTCGCGTCGGGCAACGATCTGCGCGCGGCGGTTCTCGGCGCGAACGATGGCCTCGTGTCCAACTTCTGCCTGATCATGGGTGTCGCCGGCGCGGGCACCGGCAACAAGGCGATCCTGTTGACCGGCCTCGCCGGGCTGATCGCCGGTGCCTGTTCGATGGCGCTCGGCGAATGGCTGTCGGTTACCAATGCGCGCGAACTCGCGAGCACGCAGATCGCCAAGGAAGCCGAGGAGATCGAAGAACAGCCCGAAGCGGAGGAGCACGAACTCGCGCTGATCTACCGCGCGAAAGGGCTCGACGCGAGCGAGGCGAAACGCGTGGCCTCGCAGATGATGCGCGACAAGGACAAGGCGCTCGACACCCTCACGCGCGAGGAGCTCGGTCTCGATCCGTCGGAACTGGGCGGCAATCCGTGGTCGGCGGCGGGCGTGTCGTTCTGCCTGTTCTCGCTCGGTGCGATTTTCCCGGTGATGCCGTTCCTGTGGACGCGCGGCGTCAGCGCAATCGTTCAGTGTGTCGTGCTGAGCATGCTGGCGCTCGCGTCGATCGGCGTGTTCACGTCGTTGTTCAACGGACGCGGCGCGGGGTTTTCGGCGCTGCGCCAGATCGTCATCGGGCTCATCGCGGCAGGGTTCACGTTCGGCGTCGGGCGCTTGCTGGGCGTGTCGATTTCCTGAACCGGGCGCCTCTCAGGCGCCTCGCGCTCGCCGCCGTCCGGGAGCGCCGCTTGCTCTGTTGCGACACGCTCCGCGCGCGGGCGAACCCGCGTCAATCCTTTCTCCCACAAGGGTTTGCTCGCCGCGCCGAGCGTCCACGGCATGGCCGGGTGTCGCATTTCCTCATGTGGTTGTCGGAATTAGTCGGTTAGCCGCACTTTTTTCTGGCAACTATGTAGGCACAGCGCGGACGGACGTCCGCAAGCGAGGAGAGCACTCGATGAATTCCCCCAAGGTCGTGGTCGAAGGGCTGTGCAAGGTGTTCGGCAGCAACCCGAAACAGGCGCTCGCGATGCTGGCCAGCGGCGCCACGAAAGAAGAGGTGTTTGCCCGCACCGGTCAGATCGTCGGCGTCCACAACGCGTCGTTCGAGGTTCGCGAGGGCGAGATCTTCGTGCTGATGGGCCTGTCCGGCTCGGGCAAGTCGACGCTGATTCGCCTGATCAATCGGCTCGTCGAGCCCAGCGCCGGCAAGGTGCTGATCGACGGGCGCGATGTCGCGGGCGTGCCGCGCGCCGAGCTGACCGCGCTGCGCCGCAAGGACATGAGCATGGTGTTCCAGTCGTTCGCGCTGATGCCGCAGCGCAACGTGCTGGCCAACGCGGCGTTCGGCCTCGAAGTCGCGGGCGTCGGCCGTAAGGAGCGCGAGGCGCGGGCGCTGACGGTGCTCGAACAGGTCGGCCTTGCACCGTTCGCGCAGAAACTGCCGGCTGAGTTGTCGGGCGGCATGCAGCAGCGCGTCGGGCTCGCGCGCGCGCTCGCGGTCAACCCGTCGCTGATGATCATGGACGAGGCGTTCTCCGCGCTCGATCCGCTCAAGCGCAAGGAGATGCAGAACGTGCTGCTCGATCTGCAACGCGAGCAGCAGCGCACGATCCTGTTCGTGTCGCACGATCTCGAGGAGGCGATGCGCATCGGCACGCGCATCGCGATCATGGAGGGCGGGCGCGTGGTGCAGATCGGCACGCCGCGGGAAATCATCAAGAACCCGGCCGACGACTACGTGCGAGCGTTCTTCGAAGGCATCGACACGAGCCGCTATCTGACGGCCGGCGATCTGATGCAGACCGACGACGTGCCGCTGATGCACGCGCCGCAGATCGACGCGTCGAGCGTCGCCGCGACGCTCAACGGCAGCGCCGACTACGCGTTCGTGCTCGATAGCGAGCGCCGGATTCGCGGCTTCGTGTGCCGCGATGCGACGGGCAGCGCGTCGCCGAAGCTCAACCAGATCGAATGCATCCGCCGCAGCACGCCGCTCGACGACGTGGTCGCGCGCGTGGTGGCGAGCCGCGCGCCGCTGCCGGTCGTCGAAGCGGACGGCTCCTACTGCGGTTCGGTCAACAAGACGAACGTGCTGAACGTTCTCACGCGCCATCGAGGTTCCCATGTCTGAAGTCATTCCAGTTGGCGCCTGGGTCGATCACGGCGTTCACTACCTGCTCGATCACGACGCGAAGACGTTCGACACGATCGGCAAGGTCATCGAGACTTTCGCCGCGGCGGTCGAGCACGGTTTGCAGGCCGTGCCGATGTGGGCGCTGATGGCGTTTTTCGTCGGCATCGGCTTGTGGCGCGTCGGCTGGCGCTTCGCGCTGTTCACGCTGGCGGCGCTGCTGCTGATCTACGGCACCGGCTTCTGGGATCAGATGGTGATCACGCTCGGCCTCACGCTGTCATCGACGGTGATCAGTCTCGTGCTCGGCGTGCCGCTCGGCATCTGGATGGCGAGGAGCCGCGCCGTCGAAATGATCGTGCGGCCGGTGCTCGATCTGATGCAGACGATGCCCGCGTTCGTCTACCTGATTCCGGCCGCGATGCTGTTCGGTCTCGGCCGCGTGCCGGGCATCCTGTCGACGGTGATCTTCGCGATGCCGCCCGCGGTGCGTCTGACCGCGCTCGGCATCAAGCACGTGAATCGCGAAATCGTCGAAGCGGGACAGGCGTTCGGCTGCACGCCGTGGCAACTGCTGTACAAGGTGCAGTTTCCGAACGCGCTGCCGTCGATCATGACCGGCGTGAACCAGACCATCATGATGGCGCTGTCGATGGTGATCATCGCGTCGATGGTCGGTGCGGGCGGCCTCGGTAACGACGTGCTTGCGAGCATCCAGCGGCTTGATATCGGACTCGGCTTCGAAAGCGGGATGTCGGTCGTGATGCTGGCGATCATTCTGGACCGCATCACCGAGAGCTTCGGCCGGGCGCCGGGCAAGGTACGCGCCCCCCTGTTCGCCGGTTTGCGCAATGCGATGAAAGTGCGCCGCGAGCCGGCGGCGCAACACGGTTGATGGCCTGATTCGAGACGTCCATGAAGCGCGACGCAGTCGCCTCCGCCGAAGCCGATGCGCGGCTGTACGCCGTCGCGCACGTCGGCTTCCTGACGCTGCCGAATTTCTCGATGATCGCGTTCACGAGCGCGGTCGAGGTGCTGCGCATGGCGAATTACGTGGGCCGCGCGCAGCACTACCGGTGGTCGGTGATCACGCCGGACGGCGAGCCGGCGCGCGCGAGCAACGGCATCACGGTGAAACCGACCACCACGCTCGCCGAGGCCGGCATGCCGGACCTGCTGTTCGTGTGCGCGGGCTGGCACGTGCGCGAGTATGTGAACGACGCGGTGATCGCGCTGCTGCGCGAGGCGGCCGCGCACCGCGTGCCGCTCGGCGGCATCTGCACGGGTCCGTATGCGCTGCTCGCGGCCGGGCTGCTCGACGGCTATCGCGCGACCGTGCATTGGGAGGACATGTCGCCGTTGCACCAGCGCTATCCGCACGTGCATTTCGACGACGAACTGTTCGTGATCGACCGCGACCGGCTGACCTGTACCGGCGGAACCGCGCCGCTCGATCTGATGCTGCATCTGGTGGGCATGCGGCTGGGGGCCGCGGTGGCCGCGCAGGTGTCCGAGCAATTCATCGTCGAGCGGATTCGCGGCTCGACCGATTACCAGCACATTCCGGTCGACGCGCGGGTCGGCCTGTCGCGCACCGAACTGATCGAAGTGGTGCGGCTGATGGAAGCGAACATCGAGGAGCCGCTATCGCTCGACGAACTCGCCCGGCTCGTCAACCTGTCGCAGCGTCATTTGCAACGGATGTTCAAGCTATTCCTGAACGTGTCGCCGACGCATTACTACCTGAGCTTGCGGCTGCGCCGAGCGCGCGATCTGCTGCGCAATACCGACGCGTCGATCGCGCGCGTGACCACGGTGTGCGGTTTTCATTCTCCGTGTCATTTCAGCAAGGCCTATCGCGCGCAATTCGGACATGCGCCGAGCGTCGAGCGGCGCATGCCGGAGTAGCGGGTGCCGCGGCCTCGCATGCCGCGCGGATTCAGATCGCCTGCGCGCGGCCCGGAAACGTTTCGTCGTAGCACGAGCCGTCGTCGGCTTGCTCCGCCGTGCCGCGCTGCTCGCGATACATCATCGGCGGCACGCCGAACTGTTTGCGAAATTCCCGTCCCAGGTGCGAGGCGTCCGAAAAGCCGCAGCTCGACGCGATATCGGCGACGGTTTTGTCTGAGCTCGTCAACAGCCACGCGGCGGTGCGCAGGCGCACCTGCTTCGCGTAGGCTTGCGGCGCCTTGCCGGTCTGCGCCTTGAACAGCCGCTCGAGCTGACGCGGCGACAGATCGAGCTTGCCCGCCAGTTCGTCGAGCGGCAGCGCCCGGCCCACGTGCTGCTCCATTAGCAGGATCGCGCGCTTGACCTTTGGATGCGAGGCCGGCGCGAGACCGGGGGGATGAGGCTGCGGCGCGTTGCCTTTCTGCAGGTCGTCGACGAGCAGGATGCGCAGCGCCTTCTGCACCGTCGCCGTTTCGAAATGACGCAGCAGGATCGCGGCGGCGACGTCGATCGACGCGCGGCCGCCGGAACACGTGATGCGCCGACGGTCGATCACGAACAGCCGGTCGGCGACCAGCATCTGTTCGTCGACCGACGGAAAGCGCTCGATGAAATCCCAGTAGTGAAACCAGCTCACGCAGATCCGATGGCCGTCGAGCACGCCCGCGCGCATCAGCGAGAACACGCCGGTGCACATGCCGACCAGCGTCGCGTCGCGGGCGGCGGCGCGGCGGATGAACGCGAGCGTCGCCTCGCTCGCGGCCGGCCCCGAGTGCAGCAGTCCGCCGACCACCACCACGTAGTCGAACTTCTCGGCGGTCTCGAAGGTTTCCCACGGCGTGATCTGGATGCCGCAACTCGCCCGCACCGGAGCCAGGGTTTCCCCGATCACGCTCCACGAACAGCGCACCGGCTTGCTGAAGTCGCCTTCGTCGGCGGACAGACGCAGCAGGTCGACGAAACCCGAGAATGCGGTCAGCGTGAAGTTCGGCAGCAGGATGATGCCGAAGCGGATGCGCTGCTTCGTGGCTGTGTCGAGTGAGGGAGGGGCAAGCGTTTCAGCGGAATTCATACGCGCGGCGGGTCGGTGAAAAGAACGGCGAAAGAGGAACGAACGTTGACCGAAACGGTGAAGCCGAGGATAGCACCACAGACCTTCAGCATTGCGCGCCGCAATCGGGCCGCCTGTCGCAAATGCGTCCCAAGTCATCGCAAATGCGCCGGGAGACCCGGGTGGCGGCTCACTTGACGACGCCATCCCATTGCGATGCCGTTTTTATTCTATCGATCCGGCCCGGCGTGCGGTGCAATGGACGCACATTCCATCCGGGCGCATGAGTCGAGTCGAAGCGCTTCCGGCCATCGCAACACGCAAGACACAACGCACAAGGCACGCCATGAACGTCAGCGTCTTCGATCTGTTCAAGATCGGCATCGGTCCATCCAGCTCGCACACGGTCGGGCCGATGATCGCCGCATGCCGCTTTGCATCGCACATCGAGGACGCGAATCTGCTCGGCTTCGTGCGGCGCGTCAGAGCCGAGCTGTTCGGCTCGCTCGGCGCGACCGGCAAGGGCCACGGCACCGACAAGGCGGTGCTGCTCGGACTCGAAGGCAATCTGCCCGACCGGCTCGATCCTGAGCTGATCGAGCCGCGGCTGCGCGCGATCCGCGAGACCCGCCAGCTCGTGCTGCTCGGCAAGCATGCGGTCGCGTTCGACGAGCGCGAACATGTCGGCTTCTTCCGCAAGCTGATGCCGGGCGCGCCGGGCTCGGGCGTCGTGCATCCGAACGGCATGCGCTTCCAGGCCTTCGACGAGAACGGTCAACTGCTCGTCGAAAAAGAGTACTTCTCGATCGGCGGCGGCTTCGTCGTCAATCGCGACGGCGACCGCGTGAACGGCCGGCGCGCCAACGCGGAGGTGCCGTATCCGTTTCGCACCGGCGACGATCTGATGCGCGTGTGCCGCGAAAGCGGCCTGTCCATCGCTGAAGTGACGTTGCGCAACGAATGCGCGACCCGGCCCGAGCCCGAAGTGCGCGAGGGCCTGCTGGCGATCTGGCGCACGATGGCCGCGTGTGTCGAGCGCGGTTGCAAGGTCCGCGGCGAGTTGCCCGGCCCGATGCACGTGAAGCGCCGCGCGGCCGAGCTGTGCGAGCGCTTGCGCGCACGCTCGGAGGAATCGCTGCGCGACCCGCTGTCGATGCTCGACTGGGTCAACCTGTACGCGATGGCCGTCAACGAGGAGAACGCCGCGGGCGGCCGGGTCGTCACCGCGCCGACCAATGGCGCGGCCGGCGTGATCCCGGCAGTGCTGCACTACTACGTGAAATTCATGCATGCGGCGAACGACGCCGGCATCGTCGACTTCCTGCTGACCGCCGCGGCGATCGGCATCATCTACAAGGAAACGGCGTCGATCTCCGGCGCCGAGGTGGGCTGCCAGGGCGAAGTGGGCGTGGCCTGCTCGATGGCCGCCGCCGCGCTCGCGGCCGTGATGGGCGGCACGCCCACCCAGGTCGAGAACGCCGCCGAAATCGGCATGGAACACAACCTCGGCATGACCTGCGATCCGGTCGGCGGGTTGGTGCAGATTCCGTGCATCGAGCGCAACGCGATGGGCGCGATCAAGGCAATCAACGCGGCCCGCCTCGCGATGAAGGGCGACGGCAAGCACGTGGTGTCGCTCGACAGTGTGATCCGCACCATGCGCGAAACCGGCGCCGACATGAAGACGAAATACAAGGAGACGTCGCGCGGCGGACTGGCCGTGAACGTCATCGAGTGTTGAACCGCTACACCGCATCTGCAAAACCGCAAAGGACCGACGATGAGCCGCTATTCAGATATTCAGCCTGCTACGCAACGGGATGTCGTATCACGAGAACTGGGAGCGGCAATGGCGCAGCCCCGAGCCTAAACGTGAATACGATGTCGTGATCGTGGGCGGCGGCGGGCACGGTCTCGCGACCGCGTACTACCTCGCGAAGGAGCATGGCGTGCGCAATGTCGCGGTGCTCGAGAAGGGCTGGATCGGCGGCGGCAACACCGCGCGCAATACGACGATCGTGCGGTCGAACTACCTGTGGGACGAATCCGCCGCGCTCTACGAGAAGGCGATGAAGCTGTGGGAAGGGCTCGCGCAGGATCTGAACTACAACGTGATGTTCAGCCAGCGCGGCGTGATGAATCTCGCGCATACGCTGCAGGACGTGCGCGACACCGAACGCCGCGTCAACGCGAACCGCCTGAACGGCGTCGACGCCGAATTTCTCACGCCCGCGCAGATCAAGGAACTCGAGCCGACCATCAATCTGAACAGCCGCTATCCGGTGCTCGGCGCATCGATCCAGCGGCGCGGCGGCGTGGCCCGGCACGATGCGGTGGCGTGGGGCTTCGCGCGCGGCGCCGATCAGGCCGGCGTCGATATCGTGCAGAACTGCCAGGTCGTCGGCATTCGCCGCGACGGCAGCCAGGTGACGGGCGTCGACACGACGAAGGGTTTCATCAAGGCGAAGAAGGTCGCGGTGGTCGCGGCCGGTAACACGTCGACGCTCGCCGACATGGCCGGCGTGCGGCTGCCGCTCGAAAGCCATCCGTTGCAGGCGCTGGTGTCGGAGCCGATCAAGCCGGTCGTCAACACGGTCGTGATGTCGAATGCGGTCCACGCGTATATCAGCCAGTCCGACAAGGGCGATCTCGTGATCGGCGCGGGCGTCGATCAGTACACCGGGTTTGGGCAGCGCGGCAGCTTCCAGGTCATCGAGGGCACGCTCGAGGCGATCGTCGAAATGTTCCCGGTGTTTTCCCGCGTGCGGATGAACCGGCAGTGGGGCGGCATCGTCGACGTGTCGCCGGACGCGTGCCCGATCATCAGCAAGACCGATGTGAAGGGACTGTATTTCAACTGCGGCTGGGGGACGGGCGGCTTCAAGGCGACGCCCGGCTCGGGATGGGTCTATGCGCACACGATCGCGAAGGACGAACCCCATCCGTTGAACGCGCCGTTTTCGCTGGACCGGTTCTATACCGGTCATCTGATCGATGAGCATGGCGCTGCCGCCGTGGCCCACTAGTCGACAAGGAGACACAGATGCTGCTGATCGAATGCCCCTGGTGCGGTCCCCGCGCCGAAACCGAATTCACGTGCGGCGGCGAGGCGGACATCGCCCGCCCGCTCGACACGGACAAGCTCACCGACAAGGAATGGGGCGACTACCTTTTCATGCGCAAGAATCCGCGCGGCGTGCATCGCGAGCAATGGTTTCACACGCAGGGCTGCCGCCGCTGGTTCAAGGCGCAGCGCGACACCGTCAGCTATGCGTTCCAGGGCTATCAGACGTTCGAGCGTCCGTTGCTGGCGCTGGACAGTACCGATACACAGGCAGCAAACGCACAGGTAAAGGCACAGGAGGGCAAAGCATCATGAGCCAGAAAGACCGACTCCCGACCGGCGGGCGCATCAATCGCGCGATCGCGCTGAGCTTCACGTTCAACGGCGTCGAGTATCAGGGTTATCAAGGCGATACGCTCGCGTCCGCATTGCTCGCGAACGGCATGCATTTCGTCGCGCGCAGCTGGAAATATCATCGGCCGCGCGGCATCGTGACCGCGGGTGTCGAGGAGCCGAACGCGGTCGTGCAACTGGAGACCGGCGCCTACACGGTGCCGAACGCGCGCGCCACCGAGGTCGAGTTGTACCAGGGGCTCGTCGCGAGCAGCGTGAACGCGAAACCGAGCATCGAGAAGGACCGCATGGCGATCAACCAGAAGATCGCGCGCTTCATTCCGGCGGGCTTCTACTACAAGACCTTCATGTGGCCGCGCAAACTCTGGCCGAAGTACGAGGAAGCGATTCGCGACGCGGCCGGCCTCGGCACCGCGCCGCGACAGCGCGACGCGGACCGCTACGACAAGTGTTTCGCGCATTGCGACGTGCTGGTGGTCGGCGGCGGCCCGACCGGGCTCGCGGCCGCGCACGCGGCGGCCTTGTCCGGCGCGCGGGTGACGCTCGTCGACGATCAGCCCGAGCTGGGCGGCTCGCTGCTGTCCTGCGGCGCGGAGATCGACGGCAAGCCCGCGCTGCAGTGGGTGCGGAAAATCGAGGACGAATTGCGGCAGTTGCCCGATGTGAAGATCCTGAGCCGCAGCACCGCGTTCGGCTATCAGGACCACAATCTCGTCACGGTCACGCAGCGCCTGACCGATCATCTGCCCGTGTCGCAGCGCAAGGGCACGCGCGAACTGCTGTGGAAGATCCGCGCGAAACGCGTGATTCTCGCGACCGGTGCGCATGAACGGCCGATCGTGTTCGGCAACAACGATCTGCCTGGCGTGATGCTCGCGTCGGCAGTGTCTAGCTATCTGCATCGGTATGCGGTACTGCCGGGTCGCAATGCGATCGTGTTCACGAACAACGACGACGGCTATCAATGCGCGCTCGACCTGAAAGCGGCCGGCGCGCAGGTGAGCGTCATCGATCCGCGCGCGGGCGAATCGAAGGGCACGCTGCCGGCGCTCGCGCGCCGCCATGGCATCAAGGTGCTGAACGGCGCGGTCGTCACGGCGGCGCATGGCAAGCTGCGCGTCGCGTCGGTGTCGCTCGCCTCGTATGCGAAAGGGCAAATCACCGCTCAGCAGGGCCAACTGCCGTGCGACCTGCTCGCGATGTCGGGTGGCTGGAGCCCAGTGCTGCATCTGTTCGCGCAGTCGGGCGGCAAGGCCCATTGGCATGACGACAAGGCCTGCTTCGTGCCGGGCAAGGCGGTCCAGCCTGAGACCAGCGTCGGCGCCTGCGCGGGCGACTTCACGCTCGGCCAGGGCATCCGCTTCGCGGTCGACGCCGGCGTCGAAGCGGCGCGCGCGGCCGGGCACATCGTCGCGCGGCCAAAGCCGGTGCAGGTCGCCGAACTGAGCGAAACGAAGCTGGAACCGCTGTGGCTCGTCGGCGGACGCGAGTTGGCCACGCGCGGGCCCAAGCAGTTCGTCGATTTCCAGAACGACGTCGCGGCGGCCGATATCTTCCTCGCGGCGCGCGAAGGCTTCGAATCCGTCGAACACGTGAAGCGCTACACCGCGATGGGCTTCGGCACCGACCAGGGCAAGCTCGGCAACATCAACGGCATGGCGATTCTCGCCCAGGCGCTCGGTAAGACCATTCCCGAGACCGGCACGACGACGTTCCGGCCCAACTACACGCCAGTCACGTTCGGCACTTTCGCCGGCCGGGAATTGGGCGAATTGCTCGATCCGGTGCGCAAGACGGCGGTGCACGAATGGCACGTGGAACACGGCGCGGCGTTCGAGGACGTCGGCAACTGGAAGCGTCCGTGGTATTACCCGAAAGCGGGCGAGGATCTGCACGCGGCGGTTGCGCGCGAAGCGCACGCGGTGCGCACGAGCGTCGGCATTCTCGATGCGTCGACGCTAGGCAAGATCGATATTCAGGGCCCCGATTCCGCGAAACTGTTGAACTGGGTGTACACGAATCCGTGGACCAGGCTCGAAGTCGGCAAGTGCCGCTACGGCCTGATGCTCGACGAAAACGGCATGATCTTCGACGACGGCGTGACCGTGCGCCTCGCCGAGCAGCACTACATGATGACGACCACCACCGGCGGCGCGGCGCGTGTGCTCACGTGGCTCGAACGCTGGCTGCAAACCGAATGGCCCGACCTGCGCGTGCGGCTCGCGTCGGTCACCGATCACTGGGCAACTTTTGCGGTAGTCGGTCCGATGAGCCGCAAGGTGCTGCAAAGGGTCTGCGACGACATCGACTTCGCGAACGCGGCGTTTCCGTTCATGACGTATCGTGAGGGCACCGTCGCGGGCGCGGCGGCGCGCGTGATGCGCATCAGCTTCTCGGGCGAACTCGCGTATGAGGTGAACGTGCCGGCCAACGTCGGACGCGCGGTGTGGGAAGCGTTGATGGCCGCGGGCGCGGAGTTCAACATCACACCGTATGGCACCGAGACGATGCACGTGCTGCGCGCGGAGAAGGGCTACATCATCGTCGGCCAGGATACGGACGGCTCGATGACGCCGCACGACCTCGGCATGGGTGGGCTCGTCGCGAAGTCGAAGGACTTTCTCGGCAAGCGCTCGCTCGCCCGCTCGGACACCGCGAAGGCGGGACGTAAGCAGCTGGTCGGGCTGCTCGCGGAGGATGCGTCGTTCGTGATACCCGAGGGCTCGCAGATCGTCGCCGGTCCGTTCCAGGGCGACACCGCGCCGATGCTCGGGCACGTCACGTCGAGCTATTACAGCCCGATTCTGCAACGCTCGATCGCGATGGCGGTCGTCAAAGGCGGTCTCGACAAGATCGGCACGACCGTCACGATTCCGCTCGCGAGCGGCAAACAGATCGCGGCGAAGATCGCGAGTCCGGTGTTCTACGACAGCGAAGGAGCACGTCAACATGTGGAATGAAACTGGCGGAACGGTGTCCATCGTGGACCGCACGCTCGGGCGGCAAAACGGCGCGTGGCAGGAGTCGCCGCTGATCGGTGTGGATGGGCTGCTGAAACGGCATCAGGCCAACGCGACCGCCGCGTTCCGGCTCGGCGAGCGGCCATTTCTCGAACTCGTGAACGTGCGCGGCGATACGCGCGACACGGCGTTCATTCGCGCGGTGGAACAGGTGATCGGCTGCAAGCCGCCGGAGAAGCCGAACACCGTCGCGCGCGGCAACGGCTACGACATGGTCTGGCTCGGCCCGGACGAATGGCTCGTGCGTTCGGAGACCGCGCACGATGCAACGCGCACGGCGCCGTTGCAGGCGAAGCTCGGCGCGGCGTTCGAGGGCGTGTTCGCATCGGCGGTCGATGTGGGCAGCGGCTATACGGTGCTTGAAATCACCGGCACGCGGACGCGCGACGTGCTCGCGCGCGGCTGTCCGCTCGATCTGCATCCCAAACTTTTCGGCCTGGGGCAGTGCGCGCAGAGCCACTATTTCAAGGCGTCGATCACGTTGCTGCCCACGGGCGCCGACAGTTTCGACATCGTCGTGCGTCGCAGTTTCGCGGATTATTTCGTCAGGATCATGCTCGACGCCGCCGAGCCGTTGATGTGCTGAGCGACGCGCGGTTCGCTTTGCTGATTTCGCCATGACGTCGGCACGCGCGGCCACCTCGCTTCTCACGGCACGCGCGTGCGATGAGCGCGATGCCGGCGCCGCGCTCGCGCTGCTCGATCAAAGTATCGCGCTGCGTCATCGGCGCATTGCGCTGATCCGCTATCTGCTCGCGCGGGAGCTCGGTGCGTCGCTCGAAGCGCGGCATCATGCGTACGTCGAGAAAATCGCGGCCCGTCTGAGCGCGGATGCGCTCGCGCGGATCGCCGGCGCAGCGCGTGCGCGGCTGCGCCCGTAAGTCCACGCCGTATCAGGGCTTGCCGCCATCCAGCGCCGTGAGGATCTGATGCGCGGCGCTCACGCGCGCTTCGTTCGGGAAATTGCGATTGGCGAGCATCACGATACCGATGCGTTTTTGCGGCACGAACGCGACATACGCGCCGAAGCCGTTCGTCGATCCGGTCTTGTTGATCCAGACGTTCTGCTGCGGCTGCAGCGGCGGTTTGATTGCGGTCGACGGCGTGCCGTTCAGGGCCATCTCGAGCGAGTTGCCCGCCTGCAAGGTGCGCAACTCGACCGGATACGGGTACTGCTCCCACATCAGATCCTGGGTCAGCACGCCGGACTGGAAGTAGCCGGTATGCGTGTCCGTGATCGCGCGCTGCCACTGACTGTCGAGCGGAATCAGGTTCATGTTGGCCTGCACGTAACGCAGCATATCCGCGGCGGTCGACTTCACCCCGTAGGCTTCGGCGGAAATCACGCCGCCCGTCAGACGGACCGGCGCGCCGTCTTTCGCATAGCCCTGCGCATAGTCCGGCATTTTCGCCGCGGGGACGTCGATGTAGCTGTTCTTCATGCCGAGCGCCGGAAACACGCGTTGCTGCATCAGCACGGTGAAATCCTGCCCCATGGTCTTCGCGGTGATCAGGCCCAGCGTGCCGATGCCGGGATTCGAGTAGGTGCGGAACGTGCCGGGCGCATGAGCGGGCTCCCAGTCGTGGAAGTACCGCAGCAATTGCGCGTCGTTATGGATGTCGTCCGGCACCTGGAGCGGCAGACCGCCAGGCGTGTGCGTGCCGAGGTTCAGCAGGCTGACTTTGCCGAACGGGCGGCCGCGCAGCGTCGGCAGATAGCGTTCCGTGCCGTCCGACAACGACAGCTTGCCGTCGAGCTGCGCATACGACGCGAGCGTCGCCGTGAAGGTCTTGCTGACCGAGCCGAGTTCGAACAGCGTATCGCGTGTGACCGGCTTGCCGGTTTGCGTCGATGCGACGCCATAGTTGTAGACGTAGGGCTTGCCGTTGTCGATCACGCCGATCGCCATGCCGGCGATATGGTACTTCGCCATCAGCGGCCTGATCGCGGCATCGATGGTCGGTTGGAGTTGCGCGGCGGTGGGCTCGGCCGCGTGGCCGACGGGTGAGATCGCGCAGAGCGTGAACAGCGCGAACGTGGCGGTTGTTATCAGTTTGAGCGCTCGGGTCTTCATGGCAAACGGGGCCTCGGTCGGGGGAGTGTGAATCGGTGGATCGGCGATTCGGCTGAGGCAGCACTATCGGGCTTTTGCGAACCGCTGGCAAACGAGGATATGTTGCGCGGGGGTAAAGAAAAAGTTGTAGGCCGCAACGCGAGCGACGCCGTGTCGGTGCCGTTCAACGTCGCCTGCGGACGCTGCCCGACTTGCAAGGCGCAGCATACGGGAGTGTGTCTGAACGTTAATCCGTCGCGCGCGGGCGGCGCGTATGGTTATGTCGACATGGGCGGCTGGATCGGCGGGCAGGCCGAATACGTGCTGGTGCCGTACGCGGACTTCAATCTGCTGAAATTTCCGGACCACGCGCAGGCACTGGCGAAGATCCGCGACCTGACGTGCCTGTCCGACATTCTGCCGACCGGCTATCACGGCGCGGTGATGGCCGGCGTGAAGCCTGGCGCGACCGTCTACATCGCGGGCGCCGGACCGGTCGGCATGGCGGCGGCCGCGTCCGCGCGCCTGCTGGGGGCGGCCTGCACGATCGTCGGCGACATGAACGAGGCACGCCTCGCGCATGCGCGCAAGATGGGCTTCCAGACCATCAATCTGTCGAAGGACGCGACGCTCGGCGAACAGATCGAGCAGATTCTCGGCAAGCCCGAAGTGGATTGCGCGGTGGACTGCGTCGGCTTCGAAGCGCACGGTCATGGCAGCAGCGGCTCACACGAGGAAGCCCCGGCCTCGGTGCTCAATTCGCTGATGGAAATCACTCGGGCGGCTGGCGCGATCGGCATTCCCCGGACTCTACGTGACCGACGATCCGGGCTCGACCGATGCCGCCGCGCGTCGGGGCAGCCTCAGCTTGCGTTTCGGGCTCGGCTGGGCCAAGTCGCATTCGTTTCATACCGGGCAGACGCCGGTGATGAAGTACAACCGCGATCTGATGCAGGCGATACTTTGGGATCGTTTGCCGATCGCCGATATCGTCAACGTGACGGTGGTGTCGCTCGACGATGCGCCCGAGGGCTACCGGCAATTCGACGGCGGCGCGCCGAAGAAGTTTGTGATCGACCCGCACGGGTTGTTGAAGGCGGCTTGAGTTTGGTTGGCCGCTAAAGCGCCGCGTGGCCTGCCGGGCACGCGGCGCTTCTGTTCAATGATCAAGCCGCCATCACTGGCGCACCGGATAGCGAAGGCACCTGCTTGCGACGCTCGCGCGTCGGCGCGGTGCCGAACGCATCGCGATAGCTCTTCGAGAAGTGGCAGGCCGACTGGAAGCCGCAGGCCATCGTGATGTGCATGATCGACATGTCGGTCTGCAACAGCAGTTCGCGCGCGCGCCGCAGGCGCAGTGTCAGATAGTAGTGCGTCGGCGTCATCCCCAGATGTTCGCGGAACAGCCGTTGCAACTGCCTTTGCGACATGCCGGCGAGCCGCGCCAGTTCTTCGCGCGACAGCGGCTCCTCGATGTTGTTCTCCATCAGCGAGATCACTTCGAACAGCGACTTGTTGGCCGAGCCGAGCCGCGCGACGAGCGGCATCTTCTGCTGCGCGCTGGTGTCGCGCACGTGTTCGACGATGAACTGCTCGGCGATCTGCGTGACGCGCGCAGTACCCACGCGCGGCGCGATCAGGTTCAGCATCATGTCGAGCGGCGCGACGCCGCCGGTGCAGGTCACGCGATCACGATCGATCACGAACAGTTCTTTCAGAAAGCGCGTATCGGGAAACTCTTCCTTCAGCGCCGACATGTTTTCCCAATGGATCGCGCACGCATAACCGGCCAGCAGGCCGGCGCGCGCGAGCGCATAGGTGCCCGTGCAAAGACTGCCCAGCACGCAGCCCATGCGCGCGAAACGGCGCAGCGCGGACAGATGCTCGGCGGTGGTGGAGCGCTGCACGTCGATGCCGCCGACCACGAACACGATATCGGGTTGCCCGACGCATTCGACCGGACCCGTATCGACGGATAGGCCGTTGCTCGCCATGACCGGCCCGCCGGCGGGACTCACGATCGACCAGCGGTAAAGCGTCTGGCCCGTCAGATAGTTCGCCATGCGTAGCACTTCGATCGCGTTCGAGAAGGCGATCATCGTGAAGTTGGGTACCGGCATGAATGCGAAATGCGACAACGATGCCGTGCGATCGGTGGACATGGGAACGGTGATTCCTGATGTAAATGTCGCGTCGCCGTGGGGAGGGCGACTATCTGAATTCTGGGTATCAGGGCAACTAACGTGCCATCAGGCTAAACCCTTGGATACTGCGCACAAAGCCTGGAATAGCTAAGCAATCGACTGATGAAAGCATCCGCGCGGCACCGGAACAGCGCGGCGACGCCCTTGCAGCGCACCCGATCGGCGCAGGAATACTGCGTCGTAGTGCAGCGCTGAGCGCGCGGATCGTGCCGACTTGTCGAAAAAGGTTGCGCATGGCGGAAAAGGCAAAGAACGCGTCTGAATTCGTAAATAGACGCGCCGGATGACCGTCAAGAATAGACCCAAGGCAAAGCGGTAGCGCGATCCCGCCGGCAACCCGCAGCAGCCTCCCGGTCAACGTTCTCACGGACCTTCCATGTCGAACCCGAATCCCTTCTTCGAAGACTCGCTAGCGGCGCGCGACCCGGCCGTGCGCGGCGCCATTCTGAAAGAGCTCGAGCGTCAGCAGTCGCAAGTCGAGTTGATCGCGTCGGAAAACATCGTGTCGCGCGCGGTGCTCGACGCGCAGGGCTCGGTGCTGACCAACAAGTACGCGGAAGGGTATCCGGGCAAGCGTTACTACGGCGGTTGCGAATACGTCGACGCGATCGAGACGCTCGCGCTCGATCGTATCAAGCAACTGTTCGACGCGAAGTTCGCCAACGTGCAGCCGCATTCCGGCGCGCAGGCGAACGGCGCGGTGATGCTCGCGCTCACCAGGCCGGGCGATACGGTGCTCGGCATGTCGCTCGACGCGGGCGGGCATCTGACGCACGGCGCGAAACCCGCATTGTCGGGCAAGTGGTTCAACGCGGTGCAGTACGGCGTGCGGCACGACACGATGCTGATCGACTACGAGCAGATCGAGGAACTGGCACAACAGCACAAGCCGACGCTGCTGATCGCCGGCTTCTCCGCCTATCCGCGCGCGCTCGACTTCGCGCGGCTGCGCGCGATCGCCGATGGCGCCGGTGCGAAGCTGATGGTGGACATGGCGCATATCGCCGGCGTGATCGCGGCCGGCCGCCATGACACTCCGGTCCCGCATGCGCACGTGGTCACGTCGACCACCCACAAGACCTTGCGCGGTCCGCGCGGCGGATTCGTGCTGACCAACGACGAGGAGATCGCAAAGAAGATCAACTCTGCCGTGTTCCCCGGCTTGCAGGGCGGCCCGCTGATGCACGTGATCGCCGGCAAGGCGGTCGCATTCGGCGAGGCGCTGCAGCCGGGCTTCAAAACCTATATCGACAGCGTGCTCGCGAACGCGCGGGCATTGGGCGAGGTGCTCAAATCGGGCGGCGTCGATCTGGTGACGGGCGGCACCGACAACCATCTGCTGCTGGTCGATCTGCGGCCGAAGGGGCTCAAGGGCAATCAGGTCGAACAGGCGCTGGAGCGCGCGGGCATCACCTGCAACAAGAACGGCATTCCGTTCGATACGGAGAAGCCGACCATCACCTCCGGCATCCGCCTCGGCACACCGGCGGCGACGACACGCGGCTTCGGCGTCAGCGAGTTTCGCGAGGTCGGGCGTCTGATCGTCGAGGTGCTCGATGCGCTGCGCGTGTCGCCCGAAGGCGATGCCGCAACCGAACAACGCGTGCGCCGCGAGATTTTCGCTCTGTGCGAGCGCTTTCCCATTTACTGAGTACGCGTGGAGCAAACGATGAGTCAACTGCACGAGAACAGCATCATCATCGACGGGCTGAACATTTCGAAGTTCGAGCGCTCGGTGTTCGAGGACATGCGCAAGGGCGGCGTGACCGCGGTGAACTGCACGGTGTCGGTCTGGGAGAGTTTTCAGAAGACCGTCGACAACATCGCCGAAATGAAGCAGCAAATCCGCCAATACAGCGAGATCCTCACGCTGGTGCGCACCACCGACGACATCTTCCGCGCCAAGAAAGAGAACAGGACCGGCATCATCTTCGGCTTCCAGAACGCGCATGCGTTCGAGGACAACCTCGGCTATATCGAAGCGTTCAAGGATCTCGGCGTCAACGTGGTGCAGCTTTGCTACAACACGCAGAACCTGGTCGGCACCGGCTGCTACGAACGCGACGGCGGTCTGTCCGGCTACGGGCGCGAAGTGATTCAGGAGATGAACCGCGTCGGCATCATGGTCGATCTGTCGCATGTGGGCGGCAAGACGTCGTCGGAGGCGATCGCGGCGTCGAAGAAGCCGGTCTGCTATTCGCATTGCTGCCCGTCCGGGCTCAAGGAGCATCCGCGCAACAAGACCGACGAGCAGCTCAAGGAGATCGCGGATGCGGGCGGCTTCGTCGGCGTGACGATGTTCGCGCCGTTCCTGAAGCGCGGACCGGAGGCGACCGTCGAGGACTATATCGAGGCGATCGAGTACGTGGTGAACCTGATCGGCGAGGACCAGGTGGGGATCGGCACGGATTTCACGCAGGGCTACAGCACCGAGTTTTTCGACTGGATCACGCACGACAAGGGCCGTTATCGCCAGTTGACGAACTTCGGCAAGGTCGTGAATCCCGAAGGCATTCGCACGATCGGCGAGTTTCCGAACCTGACCGCCGCGATGGAACGCGCCGGCTGGAGCGAGACGCGCATCCGCAAGATCATGGGCGAAAACTGGGTACGGGTGTTCGGAGAAGTCTGGACGGTGTGAGCTTTACCCCTTCTTTTATAGCGGATAAAAACGGAGCCTTCCCATGCAACCGCAACTGCCTATCTACGTCGATCCGGACACCGGCGTCTGGACCACCGACGCGCTGCCGATGCTGTACGTGCCGCGCCACTTCTTCACGAACAACCACGTCGCCGTCGAGGAAGCGCTCGGCCGCGATACGTACGCCGGGATTCTCTACAAGGCCGGTCACAAGTCCGCCTATTTCTGGTGCGAGAAGGAAGCGAAGCAACATGGTCTTGCCGGCATGGCGGTATTCGAGCATTACCTGAACCGTCTGTCGCAGCGCGGCTGGGGCATCTTCAGGATCATCGAAGCCGATCCGGCCAGCTCGCATGCGCGGATCGAATTGCGGCACTCGTCGTTCGTGCTTGCGCAACCGGGCAAGACCGGCAAGCTTTGCTACATGTTCGCCGGCTGGTTCGCGGGCGCGATGGACTGGGTCAACGATACCGCGCCCGACGGCGCGCGCAAGGGCCCGCCGTCGCAGTCGAAAGAAGCACGCTGCGCGGCGGAGGGACACGAGCACTGCGTGTTCGAAGTCTCGCCGCTCGCGTCAATCTAATCCGGGCATTCCGAGGTCGATCGCGATGCGTTACCCGAACCTTTTCAAGCCGCTCACGTTGAACAAGCTGACGCTGCGCAATCGCATCGTCAGTACCGCGCACGCGGAGGTCTATGCGGAGCCGGGTGGCCTGCCCGGCGACCGTTATATCCGGTACTACGAGGAAAAGGCGAAGGGCGGAGTCGGACTCGCCGTGTGCGGCGGTTCGAGCCCGGTGTCGATCGACAGCCCGCAAGGCTGGTGGAAGTCGGTGAATCTCGCCACCGACCGGATCGTCGATCCGCTCGCGCGGCTCGCCGAAGCGATGCACGCGCATGGCGCGAAAATCATGATTCAGGCCACCCACATGGGACGCCGCTCGGCGTTTCACGGCGAGCACTGGCCGCATCTGATGTCGCCGTCGGGAGTACGCGAGCCGGTGCATCGCGGCAACGCGAAGATCATCGAGGTCGAAGAGATCCGCCGCATCATCGGCGACTTCGCGGCGGCCGCGAAGCGCGTGAAGGATGCGGGCATGGACGGCATCGAGATCTCGGCGGCGCACCAGCATCTGATCGATCAGTTCTGGAGCCCGCGCACCAACTTCCGTACCGACGAATGGGGCGGCTCGCTCGAAAACCGCATGCGTTTCGGCGTCGAAGTGTTGCAGGCGGTGCGCGCGACGGTGGGCGCCGACTTCTGCGTCGGCCTGCGCATGTGTGGTGACGAATTCCACGAAGATGGGCTCGATCACGAGCAGCTGAAAGAGATTGCCCAGGCGATGAGCGAGACCGGTCTGATCGACTATCTCGGCGTGATCGGTTCCGGCGCGGACACGCACAATACGCTCGCCAACTGCATGCCGCCGATGGCGCTGCCGCCCGAGCCGTTCGTGCATCTCGCGGCCGGCATCAAGCAGGTCGTCAAGGTGCCGGTGATGCACGCGCAAAGCATTCGCGACGCGGGCCAGGCCGAGCGGCTGCTCGCGAGCGGCATGGTCGATCTGGTCGGCATGACGCGCGCACAGATCGCCGATCCGCATATGGTCATCAAGATCCGCGATGGCCGCGAGGACGAAATCAGGCAGTGCGTCGGCGCGAACTACTGCATCGACCGTCAGTACAACGGGCTCGATGTGCTGTGCGTGCAGAACGCGGCGACCTCGCGCGAAGCGACGATGCCGCACGTGATCGCCAGGTCGCGCGGGCCGAAGCGCAAGGTCGTGGTGGTCGGCGCGGGGCCGGCGGGGCTCGAAGCGGCGCGCGTCGCCAAGTCGCGCGGTCACGACGTGGTGCTGTTCGAACAGAACGATCACGTGGGCGGCCAGATCATGCTGGCGGCGAAAGCGCCGCAGCGCGAGCAGATGGCGGGCATCGTGCGCTGGTTCGACATGGAGACGAAGCGCCTCGGCGTGGACCGCCGCCTCGGTGTCGCCGCCGGCGAGCGGACCATCATGGCCGAGAAGCCCGACATCGTCGTGCTCGCCACCGGCGGTTCGGCGTTCACGTCGCAGGTCGCGGCGTGGGGCGTCGACGCGGGGCTCGCGGTCAGTTCGTGGGACGTGCTGGCCGGCAAGGTCGAGCCGGGCAGGAACGTGCTCGTGTACGACGGCGTCAGCACGCATGCGGGCGCGGGCGTCGCCGATTTCATCGCGAGCCGCGGCGCCAACGTGGAGATCGTCACGCCCGACGTGAAGGTCGCCGACGACGTCGGCGGCACCACGTTCCCGATCTTCTATCGCCGTCTGTACGCGCAAGGCGTGATCCATACGCCCAATTACTGGCTCGACAGGGTGTACGAGGAGGACGGCAAGAAGATCGCCGTGATCCGCAACGAGTACACCGAGGAGCAGGAGGAGCGCGCGGTCGATCAGGTGGTGATCGAAAACGGCAGTACGCCGAACGACCGGCTTTACTGGAAGCTGAAGCCTGAATCGGTCAATCGCGGCCAGGTCGACGTGCACAAACTGTTCGCGTCCGAACCGCAGCCGTGTCTCGACGAGCAGCTCGGCGACGGCCGCTTCCTGCTGTTCCGGGTCGGCGACTGCATCTCGATGCACAACATTCACGGCGCGATCTACGACGCGCTGCGCCTTTGCAAGGATTTCTGACGATGAGCCCCGTGTTTGTCATCACCGCCCTGCTGTGGGTGTCGATGGCCGGTCTCGCGTTCGCGCTGGCGCGCCGCGCCGCCTACTGGCGCGAGGGCCGCGCGACCGTCGCGGGCGCCTATGGCTGGGCCAATCTGCTCGCGATCCCGAAGCGTTACTTCGTCGACCTGCATCATGTGGTCGCGCGCGATCCGTATATCGCCCGCACGCACGTTGCCACGGCGGGCGGAGCGATCCTCGCGATGGCGCTCGTGTTCGTCAACTACGGTCTCGCGATCTACTCGCCGTGGCTGGACAAACTGATCTTTCTCGCCGCGCTGGCGATGCTGATCGGCACGGTGTTCGTGTGGCGCCGCCGGCATGGCGCGAAGACGGTGCCGGCGCGACTCTCGCGCGGGCCGTGGGATCAGTTGCCGTTGCTACTGGGCGCGTTCGCGCTCGGTCTCGCGCTGTTCATTGCGCTTCCGGCGACGATGATGTCCGGCGCGCTCGCGGTGATCGTCGCGCTGTTGATCGCGGCGGGCGCGTTCACGATGACGTTCGGCGCGGCGCGTGGCGGCCCGATGAAACATGCGTTGGCCGGACTGCTGCATCTCGCGTTTCATCCGCGCCAGGAGCGCTTTGCCGATTCCACCGCAGCGCGTCACGCTCGCGATGCCGTGCCGCCCACCGCGCTTAAAACCCCGCTGCTCGACGCGAAGGAATACGGCGTCGGCAAGCCGGTCGAATTCCGCTGGAACCAGTTGCTCAGCTTCGACGCCTGCGTGCAATGCGGCAAATGCGAAGCGGCGTGCCCCGCGTTCGCGGCCGGTCAGCCGCTCAATCCGAAGAAGCTGATTCAGGATCTGGTAACCGGCATGGTCGGCGGCACCGACGCGCAGTACGCAGGCAGCCCGACGCCCGGCATCCCTGTCGGCAAGCACGCGGGCGCGCCCGGCAAGCCGCTGATCTCGACGCTGATCGAAGCGCACACGCTGTGGTCCTGCACGACCTGCCGCGCCTGCGTGCAGGAGTGCCCGATGCTGATCGAGCACGTGGACGCGATCGTGGACATGCGCCGCAATCAGACGCTCGTCGAAGGCAGCGTGCCGGGCAAGGGGCCGGTGACGCTCGCGAATCTGCGCGAAACCGGCAGCCTCAACGGCTACGACATCGGCGCGCGCTACGACTGGGCCGTCGATCTGCAGGTGCAGGTCGCGCAGCCGGGCCGTCACGTGGACGTGCTGCTGATCGCCGGTGAAGGCGCGTTCGACATGCGCTATCAGCGCACGCTGCGCGCGCTCGTCAAGGTGCTGAACCGCGCGGGCGTCGATTACGCGGTGCTGGGCGGTGTCGAGACCGATACCGGCGACACCGCACGGCGGCTCGGCGACGAAGCGACGTTCCAGCAACTGGCCCGTACGCTGATCGGGACGCTCGCGCAGTACTCGTTCGCGCGCATCGTTACCGCCGATCCGCACGTGCTGCATAGCCTGCGCAACGAATATCGCGCGCTCGGCGGGTTCTATCAGGTGCAGCATCACACGGCGCTGATCGACGAACTGATCGCGAGCGGCAAGCTGTCGCCGCGCGCGGCCGCCGCCGTCGCGGAGCGCAACATCACGTATCACGACCCATGCTATCTGGGTCGCTACAACGGCGAGACGGAAGCGCCGCGCCGGGTGCTGAAGAGCATCGGCATCAAGGTGGTCGAGATGGAGCGTCACGGCCTGCGCGGACGCTGCTGCGGTGGCGGTGGCGGCGCACCGTTGACCGATATCCCGGGCAAACGGCGAATTCCCGACATCCGTATCGACGACGCGCGCGCGAGCGGCGCGGAGATCGTCGCGGTCGGCTGTCCGAATTGCACCGCGATGCTCGAAGGGGTGGTGGGGCCGCGACCGGAAGTGCTGGACGTGGCCGAACTGGTCGCCGCGGCGCTGGAGTAACGCGATGATGAATACGCTCAAACGAATCGATCCGCGCCGGCCGTTCACGGTGACGGCACTGGGACTCAGGCGCATCACGCTCGGCGTCGTCGGCATCGCGGACGCGGGCGGCAGTGCGTCGCTGGCTGATGCGCGTCACGCCGCGCATCGCGAACAGCCGAAGCCGCGCCGCACGACGGCCGCGCCGCGCCATGTGCTGCTGGTCGCGGCGCACGCGGACCGCGGCGCGCTCGATGAACATGCGCGCCAGACGCTCGCGGCCGCCGCGCTGATCGCGGACACGCACAGCGAAGTCGTGCTGCTGGTGTTCGGCGAATTCACCGGCGATGCCGCCGCGCTCGGCGCCGACAAGCTGATCGAATTGCCGATGTTCGATCGCCGCACGTACGCGCCGGACGATGAACTGAATGCGCTGGCGGCCTGCGTCGCGGCCTATGCGCCAGCCCATGTCTTGCTGCCCGACAACGCGACCGGCGACGGCGACCTCGGCCGCCGCTATGCGGCGGTGGCCGATGCAAGCGTCGCGACGCACGTCGTCGAGATCGCTGCCGGGCACGTGTGCACCTATATTCGCGCGGATACGGCGCTCGCCAGCCGCGCGCTGCCCGAGGTCGTGCTGCTCGAGCCGAATGCGGTCGATCCGAAGCTGCCGTTCGTTGGCGCGGGCGAGCGGGTCGCGTGGCGCTTCGACCGCGAAGCGGACAGCACGGTCGCGCAACGCTCGATATGCGATCTCGGCATCGACGAAATCGACGCGGCGCAGGTCGCGCTGGAAGAGGCGGACTTCATCGTGTCGGCGGGCAACGGCGTCAGCGACGTGCCCGCGTTCGAGCGACTCGCGACGACCCTCGGCGCGGCGATCGGTGCCAGCCGGGTCGCCGTCGACGACGGCAAGTTCACGCGCGACAAGCAGATCGGCGCGACCGGCAAGACCGTCGAGGCGAGTGTGTATATCGCGTTCGGCATCTCGGGGGCGGTGCAGCATCTGCAAGGCATCAAGGATTGCCGCCATGTGATCGCGGTGAATCTCGACGCGAGCGCGCCGATCGCGAAGCGCGCGAATCTGACCGTGATCGCCGACGCGCAGGAAACCATCGCGGCGCTCAACGAGGCGGCGGCCGCGGCGCGCGGTGCCCGCGCCACCTCGGCCGCGGTGCTGCGGCCGGGCAAGCTTGCCGAAGGAGTGCTCGCATGAAGATCGCCGTGCTGGTTTCAGTCGGACGTCACCCGGTCAGCGGCGTCGCGCGCTACAGCCGCAACGATGCGGCGGCGTTGACGCTGGCGCTGTCGCTCGTCAGAACCCATGGCGCGACGCTCGACGTGCTGCACGCGGGCGATCCGTCGAACGCCGCGTTGAACAGAGTATCTGGCGCTCGGCGCGCGTTCGGTCGAAGTGCTCGAGATGCCGCCCGACGCCGATCCTGCGCCGCAACTCGCCGGGCGTTTGCGTGGCTACGAGCTGGTGCTGACCGGCACGCGCGCCGAAGGCGGTTTCGATAGCGGCATGCTGCCGTATCGCGTCGCGCATGCGCTGGCGGTGCCGCTCGTCGGCGCCGCCGTCGATCTGGCGCTGCGCGACGGTCGAGCGCAGGTCCGGCAGTTCATGCCGAAGGGCCTACGACGGCGCGTCGAAGTGCGGCTGCCGGCATTGGTTGCCGTGCATCCGCTCGCGAACGTCGCGACGTCGTACGCGTATGCACGGATGCGCGAAGGCACGATCGAGCGCGCCGACGCGCGGCACGGCACCACTCCCGAACAGTCCGTATGGACGATCGGCCCCGCCACAGCGAAACCGGTGCGCCTCGCCGCCGCCGAAAAGCGCTCAGGCCACGCGCGCATGCTGTCGGCGACGACGACCGAGAGCCGCGGCGGCAGCGTCGTAATTGAAGGGAGTTCCGTCGAAAAAGCACAAGTGATACTCGCGTACTTGCGCGAGCATCAACTGGTGGATTACTGAATTCCGGCTCGGGCCAGCATGCGACCAGGAGGGCCTGGCGCGGCGCCAGACGTGACACGCAACGGAGCACACAATGAAAGTTTCCGCAGACGTTCGCGCAATGATCGAACGCCGCAAGCAGAATTACACGCTGGAAGCGCCGTTCTATACCAGCGAGCACATCTTCGCGCTCGACATCGACGCGATTTTCCGCCAGCACTGGATTCAGGTCGCGGTCGAGCCCGACGTGCCCGAGCCGGGCGACTATGTGACGGTCGAGATGGGCGACGATTCGATCCTGATCGTGCGCGACGACGACATGCGGGTGCGCGCGTTTCATAACGTATGCCGCCACCGCGGCGCGCGTCTGTGCAATACCGGCAAGGGCTCGCTCGGCAATATCGTCTGTCCGTATCACAGCTGGACGTATAGCCTCAATGGCGACCTGATGTTCGCCGAGCACATGGGCGAGCAGTTCGAGCGCTGCAAACATAGTCTGAAAGCGGTGCATGTCGAAAATCTCGCCGGACTGATTTTCATCTGCCTCGCCGAGCAGCCGCCCGCCGATTTCGCCGTGATGCGCGCCGCGATGGAACCGTATCTGTTGCCGCACGATCTGGCCGGCTGCAAGATCGCCGCGTCGATCGACATCATCGAGGAGGGCAACTGGAAGCTGACGATGGAAAACAATCGCGAGTGCTATCACTGCGTCGCGAACCATCCGGAGCTGACCATCTCGCTGTACGAATACGGTTTCGGTTATCAGCGCACGCCGGCGAACGAGGAGGGCATGGCCGCGTTCGAGACGACGGTCGCGCGCCGCACCGCGCAGTGGGAGGCGATGCAGTTGCCCTCGGCGGAAATCGAGCGGCTCGCCGACCTGGTCACCGGGTTTCGTACCCAACGTCTGCCGCTCGATCGCGACGGCGAATCGCAGACGCTCGACGCGAAGGTCGCCTCGAAGAAGCTGCTCGGCGGTTTCAGGCATGCGGATCTCGGCGGCCTGTCGTTCTGGACCCAGCCGAATTCGTGGCATCACTTCATGAGCGACCACATCGTCAGTTTCTCGGCGATTCCGCTGTCGGCCGGCAAGACGCTGGTGCGCACTAAATGGCTCGTGCACAAGGACGCGCGCGAAGGCATCGATTACGACGTCGACAATCTGACCGCCGTGTGGCGCGCGACCAACGACCAGGATCGCGCGCTCGTCGAATATTCGCAGCGCGGCGCGACGAGCAGCGCGTATGAGCCGGGTCCTTATTCGCCGTTCACCGAAGGACTCGTCGAAAAGTTCTGCGAGTGGTATATCGGCCGTCTCGCGGATTACGACGCGAACCCACGGGCGGTGCACGACGAGAAAGTCGTGTCGTTCGTGCGCTGAGCGCAAGACCGCAATGAGGAGCGGGGGGACAACCATGATGCGCGATCAGGCCATGTTTCAACCGGACATCGAGCAGACTTCACAGAATCCAGCTGACGCGCCGAGCCGCGTCACGCTGCCGCGCTTCTGGGACGCGCTGCCGGCGCGCTGGAACAGCGACGCCGACGACACGCTGGAGTGCTGCCAGGTCCGCAGCGAAACGCACGACGTGAAGAGTTTCTTCTTCCGCGCGCCATCCGGTCGGGCGTTCGTGTTCGAGCCGGGGCAATTCATCACGCTGGAGTTGGAGATCGACGGCGAGCGCGTCAATCGCTGCTATACGATCTCGTCTGCGCCCACACGGCCGCATACGATTTCGATCACCGTCAAGCGCGTGCCGGGCGGCCAGGTGTCCAACTGGCTGCACGACCATCTGCATGCGGGTATGCAGGTACGCGTGCTGGGGCCAGCCGGCGAATTCACCTGCGCGCGGCACCCGGCGCGCAAGTTGCTGTTTTTGTCTGCGGGCTCGGGCATCACGCCGCTGATGTCGATGAGCCGCGCGCATCATGAACTCGGCGAGGACAGCGATATCGTCTTCGTGCACAGCGCGCGTACGCCGGACGACATCGTCTTCGCGCGCGAGCTCGATCTGATCGCCGCCAATCAGGCGCGTTTCCGCACCGCGTTCGTCTGCGAACGCGTGGGCACGCGCACCAATTGGCCCGGCATCACCGGCTTTCTGACGCTGCCGCTGCTGAAACTGATTGCGCCAGATTTTCTGGAGCGCGAGATTTTCACGTGCGGCCCCGCGCCGTATATGCAGGCGGTGCGCAATCTGCTCGATGAAGGCGGCTTCGATCGCCAGCACTATCACGAGGAAAGCTTCTCGTTCGAGACCGTCAGCGAAGTGGCCGCGCAATTGGCCGAAGCGCATGTCGCGGACGCGCCGAACGATGCGTCCGCGCCGGCCGAAACCGCCACGCGTTTCAAGGTGAGCTTTACGCGCAGTCATCGCGAGATCGAGTGCGGCGGCGCCCAGCATGTGCTCGATGCGGCGAAGCAGGCGGGCGTGCGGCTACCGGCGTCGTGCACGCAAGGCATGTGCGGCACCTGCAAGGTGAAGCTCGTGTCCGGCGAAGTGGCGATGAAGCACGCGGGCGGTATCCGTCAGCGCGAGATCGATCAAGGCATGGTGCTGCTGTGCTGTAGCAAGCCGCTGACCGATCTCGTCGTCGACAAGTAATACGACTGATCACACCACAACAACACGGCAAACACTGGGCGGATTTGCGTGGATGTCGCATGCGGACAACTGCATGTCGAAAAACAACGCTACCCGGCAATTCTGGTTGGCGATTCTAAATACGCGATGTGCGGTTCGATGGCAAACGCGTCAATGGGCAAATGGATCAACGGGAGAACGTCGATGAGACTGATCGGAAAGATAGTGGTGGCAAGCGCGTTGGGGGTGATGCTGGCGGCGGTCAGTGCGGGCGTGTCGGCCGATTCGAAACCGACCATCAAGATCGGTTACGTGGAGGGCTGGGACGATAGCGTGGCGACCTCGAACGTGGCCGCCGAGGTGATCGAAAAACGCCTCGGTTATCAGGTGCAACTGGTGCCGGTGGCGGCCGGCGTGATGTGGCAGGGCGTGGCGCGCGGCGATCTCGACGCGACGCTGTCCGCGTGGCTGCCGGTCACGCACGGCGCCTACTGGAACAGCTTCAAGGACAAGGTGGTCGACCTCGGGCCGAACTTCAACGACGCGAAGATCGGTCTGATCGTGCCGGACAACGTGGACGTGAAGAGCGTCGGCGATCTGCAGGCGAAGAAGGCCGAGTTCGGCGCGCGCATCGTCGGCATCGACGCCGGCGCGGGTGTGATGCAGAAAACCAGCGAGGCGATCAAGGCCTATGGGCTCGACTATCAGCTGATGCCGAGTTCCGGAAGCGCGATGACCGCCGAACTGGCGCGCTCGGAGGCGGCCAGCAAGCCGATCATCGTGACCGGATGGAAGCCGCACTGGATGTTCGCCAAGTACAAGCTGAAGTTCCTCGACGATCCGAAGAAGGTATTCGGTGAAGCCGAGCACGTGGATAGCGTGGTGAATCCCGAGCTCGAGAAAAAAGCGCCGACAGTGGTCGCATTCCTGAAGAAGTTCCAATGGAAGCCGGGCGAGATCGACACGGTGATGCTGGCCACGCAGAATGGCGAAAAGCCGGCTGCAGCGGCCGACGCGTGGGTCAGCGCGCATTCGGACCGGGTGGATAGCTGGGTGAAGTAACTCGGCCAGGCGTCGGCGCAGCACACGAAAACGCCGCTTTTCAGCGGCGTTTTTCTGTTTACCGCAGCACGACGGTGCGCTCGCCGTTGATGAACACACGCCGCTCGACGAACGCCTTGACCGCGCGCGCGAGCGTAATGCATTCGACGTCGCGTCCGGTCGTCAGCAGCCGTTCGGGGCTGTACGAGTGATCGACCGGTTCGACTCCCTGCTCGATGATCGGACCTTCGTCGAGATCGTCGGTGACGAAATGCGCGGTGGCGCCGATTACCTTGACGCCGCGCGCATGGGCCTGATGATACGGTCTCGCTCCCTTGAAACCGGGTAGGAACGAATGGTGGATATTGATCGCGCGCCCGGCGATCGCCCGGCTCGTTTCGGCGGACAGGATCTGCATGTAGCGCGCGAGAATCAGCAGTTCCGCGCCGGACGTATCGAACAGCTCGAGCAGGCCGGCTTCCTGTTGTGGCTTCGTGTCGGCTGTAATCGGCAGATGATGGAACGGCAGGCCGTGCGCTCGCGCGAGCGGTTCGAGATCGCGATGATTGGAGCCGATGCCGACGATGTCCATCTTCAGTTCGCCCATGCGCCAGCGAAACAGCAGGTCGGCGAGACAGTGTTCGAGCCTGGAAACCATGATCAGGACTTTCGGCCGGCTCGACAGATCGTGGATCGCCCACGTCATCCGGAAGCGTTCGGCGATCGGCGCGAATTCCTGCTTCAGCGTGGCGATCTGCAGCGCATCGTCGCGATCGACGTGGTGAAACACGCAGCGCACGAAAAAGCGCTCGCTCAGTTCGTCGTCGAATACGGTGAGTTCGTCGACATAGCAACGATGCCGTTCGAGAAAGCCAGCGACGGCGGCAACCTGGCCCGCCGCGCTCGGACACGCGACGGTGAGAACCCCTTGAGCAGCACGGGAAATGGCGGACATAAGCTCTCCACATTGACGATCAGGCGAGGCCGCGGGGTGCGGCGCGCATCGTCGCAGTAGAGCAAATCGGGCGATAACGCGGATAGAAGCTAACCGCCGTTGCGCTGGAATGGGAGCGCCAGAAGGATCTGCCGTGCTAATCCGCAGGTTCCGCCGCGAGCCTTCGCTTCAGCGTATCGATCAACGCGCGCACCTTCGCCGGCGGGTGACTCGTCGGCGGGAATACGGCCTGAATGCTCGCCGGTGCGCTCGCCCATTCGGGCAGCAGCCGGATCAGCCGTCCCGCCGCGACGTCGTCCGCGATCGAAAAATCCGTCAACAGGCCGATGCCGCCGCCCGCGAGCGTCGCCGCGCGGCAGGCATCGGCCGTGTTGACGCGCAACGCGGACGCGCAGCGCACGCTCGCGATCTTGCCATCGACGTGCCGCAAGTCGAGCGTCAGCGGATGCGGCAGCACCGACAACGCGCAATAGGGCAGCGTCTCCAGTGCGGCCGGCGTGCCCGGCGCGCCCCACGTCCGCACGAACTCCGGACTCGCGACGAGCCATTTGACGAAACTGCCGAGCTTCACCGCGCGATAGTTGGAATCCGCGAGGCGACCAAGCCGGATCGCTACATCGATGCCATCGGCGATCAGATCGACGTAGCGGTCGCTGCTCAGCAGCTCGACGTCGAGCTGCGCATGCGTGCGGCGCAATTCGACCAGCGCGGGCGCGACGACGAGCGTGCCGTAGTCGTTCGGCGCACTGACGCGCAGCGTGCCGCGCACCGGTGAGGTTTCCCCGCCGAGCGCGTTCAGCGCGTCCTCGGTGGCGCGCAGAATCTTTACGCTCGCCTCGTAGAACGTGCGGCCCGCCTCGGTGACGCCGAGCCGCCGGGTGGTGCGCACCAACAGGCTCGCGCCGACCTCCGCCTCGAGCCTCTGCATGTGCGTGCTGACCATCGTCTTCGCGAGCCCGAGCCGCGTCGCGGCGGCGCTCAGCGAGCCCGCGTCGATGACGGCGACGAAGATCGCGAGGCGGTTCAGGTTCACGTTGCGCACATCGGCCATGATCGATTGTCCATTCTCGCTTGACTGTGTTTCCCGGATTATCGGGCTTCCGCGCGACAGTGCCTACGCCTTATGCTGGGCGTGTCATTCAACGTATCCGGAGCCATCCATGCCCGCTGCCAGACCCGCCGAGCCTATCAAGCTGTATACGACGCTGCTTTCAGGCCACGGTCATCGCGTGAAGCTGTTTCTGACGCTGCTCGATCTGCCGTTCGAGGTCGTCGAGCTGAACATGAAGGCGGGCGACAACCGCAAGCCCGAGTACCTCGCGCTGAACCCATTCGGTCAGGTGCCGACGATTCAGGACGGCGAGCTCATGCTGTTCGATTCGAACGCGATTCTGGTCTATCTGGCGAAGCGCTATGGCGACGCATCGTGGCTGCCGGACGATCCGCGCGGCGCCGCGGCGGTGCAGCGCTGGCTGTCGCTCGCGGCTGGCCAGATCGCCTACGGGCCGTGCGCCGCGCGGCTCGTGACCGTGTTCGGCGCGCCGCTCGACCACGAACGTGCGAAGCAGATCGCCGTCAAGCTGTTCGACGTGATCGACGAGGAGCTTGCCGGTAAGCCGTTCGTGGCTGGCGCACACGTCACGATCGCCGACATTGCCGCGCACACGTATATCGCTCACGCGCCCGAGGGCGGCGTGTCGTTGCAGCCGTATCCGAACATTCGCGCGTGGCTGCAGCGCGTCGAGGCACTGCCGCGTTTCATCGCGATGCCTTCGACGAAGGCGGGCTTGCTGGCGGCGTGATACGCGTTGACGGCTGCGTCAGATCTTGCAAAGGAGTCCGATCATGTCCGAGTTCGTCCCGTTGAATAACTGGGGAAGCGACGCGTCGCCGTTTCATGCCGGCGAGCAGGATGCGCAGCAGCGCGCGGGTGTGCGTGAGGTGGCCGAGTCGATGGGACGTCGGGGCATTCGCCGATTCATGCCTGCGCAGCATCGCGAGTTCTTTGCCGCGCAGCCGTTCGTCGTGATTGGCGGCGTCGATGCGAGCGCTCAGCCGTGGGCGACGCTGCGTGCGGGTGCGCCGGGTTTCGTCTCGTCACCGGATGCGCGGACATTGCGCATCGAAGGTGGCGCATTGGCTGGCGATCCGCTCGCCGCGGGTTGGCGGGAAGGCGCGCAGCTTGGTGCGCTGGGCATCGAGCCGCGTACGCGGCGGCGCAATCGGGCAAATGGCGTCGTCCGGTCCGTGGCAGGCGACACGTTGCAGATCGAAGTCACGCAGAGCTTCGGCAATTGCCCGAAGTATATCCAGAGCCGCGCGCCGTCTTTCATCGAGCGGGACGTGGCCGCGACGCGCGCGCAGCCCGAGATCGCCACGCTTCTGAGCAGTGCCGACCGCGAGTTGCTCGCGAGCGCGGACACGTTCTTTATCGCCAGCGCGAATCTGAGCGAGGAAGCGGGACCGGGAAAGGGGATCGACGTTTCCCATCGCGGCGGTGCGCCGGGCTTCGTGCGCGTGGACGACCCAACTACGCTGACCACGCCCGACTACAGCGGCAACCGCTTTTTCAACACGATCGGCAACCTCGTGCACGATCCGCGCGCGGGTCTGCTGTTTATCGACTTCGCAACCGGCGATCTGCTTTATCTGGCGGTGCGAGCAGAGATCATCTGGGACGGCGACGAACTCGCGGCATTTGCGGGCGCGCAGCGGCTCGTGCGGTTTCATGTGAGCGAAGTGCGGCGCAGTCGCGGCGCGTTGCCGTTCCAATGGTCGGAGGTCGAACTGGCGCCGCAGTTTCTGCCAAAGGTTCGAGAAATCGCCTGAGCCGATGCGCACGCGCGTGCTTTAGCTGGGTACGGCCGCCGTTTTACTGCGCATTCCGGCCGAGCCGATAAGACACGCCGAGTCTGGTGGCCAGTTGCCATACATAGACTCGCGAGTACGAAATGCCAAACTGACGGCTTATCAGCTCGCGCATGCGCGCATTGCTCCAGCCGTCGGCGTCGAAGCCGTAGTCCCGCGGCGAGGCCCTCAGCGCCTGGGCCAACCAGTCCAGATCCGCCACCGCGAGTGCGGAATGGCGGCCGCCGACGCTCATGTTTCTCAGCGCCTCGAGCCCGCCTTGCTCCAATAGCTTGCGATATCGCTCGACGGTGGTCTTTGCCATGCCCATCTGTCTCGCGACCTCGGCCGCAGCGACGCCGTCGAGCAGTTTCTTGCCCGCCGTGAGACGCCGCGCGACGGTCGGCAAATCGTCATTTGGTCGATGCATCGGAGAACTCCGCCGTTGGGTCGCTGACCGGACTGCAATCGGTTACTGGGGTAGACAGTGAGAAGGGCGCGTCACCTACAGATAATCGAAAACTCGCCCGTTGTGTCCAAAAGAATAAAAAATCAATCGCGCCTTTCCTCTGATAGAAAATCACGCAATCCTCACGTAAGGCGGTTACATGATGTTTTCTTTCTAAAATCTTAAATATCCCTCTTGCGATTGAATTTAACGTTTGCTAACCTGATTGACGTGATTCAAAGCCGTCAATCCGGCTCGGCTCGCTCTGGCAGCCCGGACACCGCCAGGCCGCATCCGGCTTGACGTCGGGCGCTTTTAAGTGCGGGGCGGCAGGTCGGAAGACTGAACCGTTTGAGTGCGCGGATTCCTGTTTTGCGAATCTAATTGGAATGCATTTTTCGATGCAGAGTGGCGATTCGCCGGACAGCTGCGAAAAAACTGCTGAAGCTTGAAAACCCTTCGCGGCGTTTTTCCGGCGGATTATAGCTAAACGGGGCATTCGCGCAGAGTGGCGTTGTGAAGCCCGAATCCAGTAACCACCCGCTTAATTTTAGCTGCGTCGTTCAATACCGGAAATATTTTATGCCGGGCAGTTTCCCACTCGATACGCATAACCGCGATAAAAGCTGACAGCGCATTCATCGGTTGCCATTGGGCGCTTGCAAGCAGGCGGTAAGGAGAACGACATGAACATGGATCGGACCCGCGATATTGCCGCGATGCTACTGCGTGCCGCGAAACGCAAAAGACTCGTGACTTATCAGGAACTGCACGCGCTTTTCGGTCGCGACGAACCGTTGCAAAGCCGCTATCGCGCATTGGAGGACGCGGCGCGCTCACTGAGCGATTGCGCGTCGCTCGACTACGGCTGCCTGATGAGCCTCGACAACGGCCTGCCGGGCGATGACTTCTTTAATCGCTTCAGGCACGGCAGGCCGCGTGAGTACGAAAAGGTGATGGGCTTCGGATCGGCGGGACGCTCGATGCCGAAGAAGCGACTGATTGCGGATGCCGAGCGTCTGCGCGTGTTCGAACATGCATCTCAGATCGCGGCAAGTGGGAGGGCGGCGAACACGTTGCGCCCGTACGCCACGTCGAAATGCACGTAGCCCATTCACAGCCGCTCAACGACGACACGCCCGCCGGTTGAGAAAAATGCGAAACGTCTCTAAGCCACAAGGCAATAGCAGATGATAAAAAATCCGCGCGAGCTGCGATAGTGGCATTGGCTTTCGCTACCAAGCTTATTCTCGTGGTGCGCAAAGCAGTATTTAACAGTTGTCTAATTTCGGCATGTGGCGTGCATAAATTAATCTGTACGCACGGCCGCGTCTTAATTCGTGAGGGCTCTGATTGGGCCCGCCATAAAAATTGAAATTGAATTGCCGCGCCAGTTTTGTTGGTCACTGAATCGGGCTGCGCCCGGCGTCAGTTGTGGTAGGCGAAAGAGTCGCGGTTCGGACGATTCGCGATCGTCACCGGGCATCGGTGTGCATCGCTTGTGGCGTAGGGCCGACACGCGGCACGCGCATCGACGGTGGCACGTGCGATGCGTACTGGAAGCCTTTTCCGAAGAATTCGCAATTTGACATAAGATAAATTATCACCCAAGCTGGTTGTAGTAGCTTTATAGAAATGTCGTACCTGGGCATTGCGCCGAAATCCAGCGTGCATCGTCGCAGTCGCAGCATTTTCCAAATCGGTCCAACGAGATTTACAAAAGCTGTCAGAGAAATCGCTTTAGATTTAATGATCGAGCTCAATCGCCTGAGGGCTTTATGTACGCTGGCGCACATTGTGCCCGCCTCGGAGGGAATATTTTTCAATACGGTCGTAGAACAAAAAGCAAATGGAAATTTGGGCTATGGACACCCTGACAGACGTGCGTGGACATACAGAGACTAAGCGGATTCGAATCGACAAAAGCGTCGCGTTGAACTCTTTTGATAACGTGATTCCGCAGGAGTCGATCGTCGAAATCAACGAGTTCATCGACCACCTGTTTGGCACGACGGCACCGCGCTCGCAGTCCGGCGCAGAGATTGCAGAGATGCTGCGTCGCGGTCAGGCATTTCGCGAACTCGAACAGTCGATCTGCGCGAATGCGCGCGCGATGGCCGCGAAGTTCGGTCGGACAAACTTACCGACTGAACCGTTCCACGTACTGCGCTGTGCGAGCAAGACTTCGTTGGCCGAGAGCCACTGCCGCCACTACGACTCGCACCTGCTGACGCTGCTGATTCCGCTTCAGCTCGCACCCGACGGAGTTCACAACGGCGACCTCGTGATGTACCGCAAGCCGCGCCTGTCCGTAACGACGCTGACCAACGTGATCTGCAAGATGCGCCATGGCTTCCTGCAAAGCCTGCCGCTCAGCTGGCGCAGCTGGCATACCTTGCATGATCTGCGTGTCGGCAACTGCAAGCGCATTCCGGTCAAGCCGGGCAGCGTCTACGAATTCAACGGCTTCGCACTTCAGCATGCGAACCTCGACGTACAGAACGGACAGCGGCGCACACTCCTCATTCACTACTACGACCCAGGCCACTCGCTCGGTCTGAGCAGCGTGCTGCGGCGCGGACGGATCGGCTGAGGTCTGCCCCGCAAGCCTGAAATCGTCCACGTTGGCTTGCCGATTCCGCAATCGCACATCGTAAGTCATCCTGAATCGAACGAGAGGCCTTGCTTGCGATCGCAATGCACAAATGCATCACGGCGCCCGCGGCACGCCCGGCGCTGCGCGCGCCAGCCATCGCACTGCCCTATCGCCCCGACAAAGCAAGCGGATTTCACTTTGCTTTTAATCCGGCATAGACTGAATTTGCCGTTAGACGCTTTATCCGCACTTGCCGTGGCCGTTGCCGTCCACGGCGACGGATGTTTTTGTCGTGCTCCACGAGCCGATGGCAGCCTAACCGGTTCGTGCCTGATCAACACTGAAAAGGGACGACTCATCATGGCCGATACCGGTTACATGGCACGCAAAACCGTTGCTGATATCGTCGCCAGCGCGGACGCCGAAGAAGGCCGTCACCTGTCGAAAACGCTGGGCGCGACGAGTATCACCGCGATGGGCATCGGCGCGATCATCGGCGCAGGCATCTTCGTGCTGACGGGGACCGCCGCCGCGCAGTTCGCGGGGCCGGCCATCATGCTGTCGTTCGTGCTGGGCGGCATCGCGTGCGCGTTCGTCGGCCTGTGCTATTCGGAGCTTGCGGCGATGCTGCCCGTGTGCGGGAGCAGCTACACCTATACGTATGCGACGCTCGGCGAGATCTTCGCGTGGATCATCGGCTGGGACCTGATCCTCGAGTACGCGATGGGCGCCGCGACCGTCGCGGTCGGTTGGTCCGGCTATATCGTGAGCCTGTTGCGCAACGTCGGCATCGACATTCCACCTACCCTCGCCGCCGCCCCCGGCACCATCGTCAAACTGGCCGATGGCTCGACAGTCACCGGCGTCATCAACCTGCCGGCGGTGTTGATCATCGCGATCCTGACCACGTTGCTCGTGTTGGGAACCAAGGAGTCGGCGCGGCTCAACAACGTGATGGTCGCGATCAAGCTGATCGTGGTGGTGGCGTTTATCGCCATCGGCCTGTTTTTCATCAAGCCGGAACACTGGCATCCGTTCATTCCTGCCAATACCGGCCAGTTCGGCAGTTTCGGCATGAGCGGTATTCTGCGCGGCTCGGCCGTGGTGTTCTTCGCGTTCATCGGCTTCGATGCGGTGTCGACCGCCGCGCAGGAAGCGCGACAGCCGCAGCGCGACATGCCGATCGGCATTCTCGGCTCGCTGATCATCTGTACGGTGCTGTACATCCTCGTCGCCGGCGTGCTGACCGGCCTCGTTCCGTACCCCGAGCTGAACGTTCCTGATCCGATCGCCAAGGGCGTCGACGCGATCGGGCTCACGTGGTTCTCGATCCTGATCAAAATCGGCGCGTTGACGGGGCTGACCACCGTGATACTCGTGCTGCTCTATGGACAAAGCCGCATCTTCTTCACGATGTCGCAAGACGGTTTGTTGCCGCACTTTTTCTCGAGGGTCCATCTGCGTCTGCATACACCCTATCTGAGTCAGATCCTGATCGGCACCGTCGTCGCGATCGTGGCGGCGCTGACACCGATCGGCGTGCTCGGCGAGATGGTCAGCATCGGCACCCTGTTCGCGTTCGTCCTCGTGTGCGGCGCGGTGATCTATCTGCGGCGCAGCGACGCCGAGGCGACGCGCCCATTCCGGGCGCCCGGCGTGCCGGTCGTGCCAGTGCTCGGCATCCTGTTCTGCCTGCTGCTGATGGTCGGCTTGCCGCTCGTCACGTGGCTGCGGCTCGTCGTGTGGCTCGTGATCGGCATGACGATTTATCTGTCATACGGCCGCAACCATTCGGTGTTGCGGCATCCGGAGCGCAAACGTACGTGAGTGTGTGGCGACTCGGAATATTTTTTTCAGGCGCATCGATTTCGATGACAATTGCATGCCTTTGAATTGCGGCAATTGCTGGATGGCAAGTGACATGTAATTGACAAATACCATTCAAGATCTCGTCTGCGAGCGGGAATCCCCCGGTCGTGACCACCGCGTCCGCCGCCTGGTCCTTGCGAGTCCATGCCACTCGCGACCACCAAGAACAAATTGACAAGCCACCCAGACACGGTAGGATCAACAGAAATCTTTTCCCCGCATTAACGCACCCACACACGTTCTGAATAGTTAATTCGACCGCAAACCGTTAAAACCGTCACCGATCTCACGCGCAAAAAAGACTGCCTTGATCAAAGGAGTTTCTCTTGCTTTGCTCCGCACTCCGCCTGCGTAGTCGTGCCGTATCGCTTCTGATCACCGGTTTGCCGCTCCTGCTTGCCGCCTGCAACGACCGGCCGCAGACTCCCACCGCCGCGTCGATGCCGCCGGTTCCCGTGCTGGTCGAAACGGTTTCCACCACCCCTGTCGCCGATGTCGTCGAGTTGCCTGGCCGCATCGAGGCCGTGCGCACCGCCGAAATTCGCGCGCGCGTCGACGGCATCGTCCAGCGCACGCTCTATCAGGAAGGCACGGACCTGCCGGCCAACGCCCCACTCTTCCAGATCGACGCGAGCGACTATCGCGCGCAGTTGCAGCAGGCGCAGGCAGCGCTCACGCGCGCGACCGCCGTGCGCGACAACGCGGCGTCGGTGGTGGACCGGTTCAAGCCGCTCGTCGGCCGTCATGCAGTCAGCGCGCAGGAATACGACGCCGCGCTTGCGACGATGCAGCAGGCGCAGGCCAATGTCTCCGATGCGCAAGCTGCGGTCTCGCTTGCACAATTGCGGCTCGATCGCTGCATCGTGCGCACGCCGATCGCCGGGCGCGCGGGCCGCGCGCTCGTCACCGAAGGCGCGCTCGTCAGCGCGGGCGCCGCCACGCTGCTCACGCAGGTCAATCAACTGACGCCGATCAACGCAGTGTTCACGCAGTCGAATACCGCGATGCTCGACGTCGAGCAGCAGATCCAGTCGGGCGCGCGCAAGCCGACCAGCATGAAGCACGTCGAGGTGCAACTGATCCTTGCCAACGGCCAGGTCTACAACGAGCGCGGTTTTCTGGACTTCGCCGATCTCGTCGTCGATCCGTCGACCGGTACGCAGACGGTGCGCGCGCAGTTCGCGAATCCGGCCCGCACGCTGTTGCCGGGGCAGTTCGTGCGCGGGCGCATCATCGCGGCGGGCAATGTGCAGGGCATCCGTATTCCCGAGCGCGCGGTGCAGCTCGACAACGGCATTGCAAGCGTTGCGTTGGTCGCCGACGACGGCACCGTGGTCCGCCGCAATATCTATCTCGGCGAGCAGGGCGAAGGACGCTGGACCGTGCGCGACGGTCTGAAGCCCGGCGAGCGCCTGATCGTCGATGGCTGGCAGAAAGTGCAGCCGGGCCAGCGGGTCGACGCGCGGCCCGCCCCCGATGCGTCGCCAGCGGCGCATTCGGCCGCGTCCCCCGCTCCCGCTTCGACCGCGCACTGACGGGCTCGCCGATGAATCGATTCTTCGTCGCCCGGCCGGTCTTCGCGTGGGTCATCGCCCTCTTCATCGTGCTGTTCGGCGCGATCGCGCTCGCGCTGCTGCCGGTCGAGCAGTACCCCGACGTCGCTCCGCCGTCGCTCACCATCAGCGCGGTCTTCAGCGGCGCGGACGCGAGCACGCTCGAGCGTACCGTCACGTCGATCGTCGAAGACGAGATGAACGGCATCGAGAATTTCCTGTACATGTCGTCGGTGAGCCGCTCGAACGGCACGATGCAGATCACCGTGGTGCTAAAGCCCGGCACCAATCTCGACATCGCGCGCACTCAGGTGCAGGACCGTCTGAGCCGCGTCGAACCGCGCCTGCCGCTCGAAGTCCGTCAGATCGGCTTGAGCGTGACGAAGGCGTCGTCGGGCTTTCTGATGCTGCTTGCGCTGCAGGCGACCGACGGCACCACCGACGCCGTCGCGATGGGCAACTTCGCGTCGAACAACATCGTCAACGAGCTGCGCCGTATCGACGGCGTCGGCGACGTGCAGCTGTTCGGCTCGTCGTACGCGATGCGGATCTGGCTCGATCCGCGCAAGCTCGCGGGCTTTGGGCTGTCGGCCAGCGAGGTGTTGCAGGCGATCCAGGAGCAGAACAGCCAGACCGCGGGCGGCAGCCTCGGCGATCAGCCGATCGCGCCGGGCTCCGAGTTCACCGCGCAGATCGTCACGCAAAGCCGCTTCACGACGCCCGAGCAGTTCCGCGAAATCATCGTGCACGCGAATCCGGATGGCTCGACCGTGCGGGTGGGCGACGTCGCGCGCGTCGAGCTCGGCAACGACAGCTACGGCAACCGCCTGACCGTCAACGGCAAGGCGTCGGCCGGGATCGCGATCCAGCTCGCGAGCGGGGCGAACGCGCTCGCAGTCGCCAACGCGGTGCGCCAGCGCATGGCCGAATTGCAGCCGATCTTCCCGCGCGGCGTCGCGTGGACCGTGCCGTTCGACACCACGCCGTTCATCACGACCTCGGTGCAGGGCGTGATCCGCACGATGGTCGAGGCGCTGTTGCTCGTGACGGTCGTGGTGTTCCTGTTCCTGCAGGACTGGCGCGCGACCGTGATCCCGACGATCGTGGTGCCGATCGCGTTGATCGGCACGTGCGCGGGGCTCTATCTGTTCGGGCTGTCGATCAACATTCTGTCGCTGTTCGGCATGGTGGTCGCGATCGGTATCCTCAACGACGACGCGATCGTCGTCGTCGAAAACGTCGCGCGCATCATGCGCGAGGAAGGGCTCGGCGCGCCGCGCGCAACGGTGAAGGCGATCGGGCAGATATCGGGCGCGGCGATCGCGAGTACGCTGGTGCTCGTCGCGGTGTTCATTCCGATGGCGTTTTTTCCGGGCTCGACGGGCGGCATCTACCGGCAGTTTTCGGTCACGCTCGCGGTGTCGATCCTGCTGTCGACGATGTTGGCGCTGACACTCGGCGCGGCGTTGTGCGCGGCGATGTTGCGTAGCGAGGCGGCCGCCAGGGAGCGGCCGAAGAACCCGGCGTCACGAATGCTGCATCGCGTGTTCGACGGCTTCAATCGCGGGCTCGATGCGGGCACCACGCGCTATATCGGCGGCGTCGATGCGATGCTGCGCTCGCCGCTGCGCTGGCTGCTGGTGTTCGTCGCGGCCTGCGCGATCACCGTGTTTTTCTTCACGCGGCTGCCGACCGGCTTTCTGCCGACCGAGGACCAGGGGCATATCTTCATTACGTATACCGGCCCGCCGGGTTCGACCGACCAGCGCACGCAGCGCGCGATCGACCAGGTCGAGGCGTTTCTGCGAACCCAGCCGCAAGTGCGCAACGTCGCGTCCGTGACGGGCTTCAGCTTCTTTGGCCAGGGGCAATCGGCGGCACTGTCGTTCGTCGATCTGAAGCCGTGGGACGAGCGCTCGGGCGAGGCCAATTCGGCGAGCGCGCTGGTGCGTCGCGCGAATGCGGCGTTTCGGCAGATTCCCGAGGCGATCATTTTTGCGCTCGACCCACCGCCGATTCCGTCGCTCGGCAACGCGACCGGCTTCACGATGAAGATCCAGGATCGCAGCGGCGTCGGCGGCGAAGCGCTGCAACAGGCCGCGCGGCGGATGATGATCGAGGCGTCGCAAAGCCCCCTTCTCGCGGGCGTGCGCGCCGAGGGCATGCCGGAAGCGCCGCAACTGTATGTCGAGATCGACCGCGTGAAGGCGCGCGCATTAGGCCTGCAAATCGGTCAGGTGAACCAGGCGCTTGCGCTGACGTTCGGTGCGAACTACGTGAACGACTTCGTGTTCGAGGGCAACGTGCTGCGCGTGCTGTTGCAGGCGGACGCCGAGCAACGCATGCGTGCCGAGGACGTGACTTCGCTGCGCTTGCGCAATAACCGCGGCGAGATGGTGCCGTTCTCGGCGTTCACGCGTGTGCGCTGGATTTCCGGACCGCAGCAGATCGAACGCTATAACGGCTTTCCGTCCGCGACGCTGTCGGGTCAGGCCGCGCCCGGCCGCTCGAGCGGCGCGGCGATCGCCGAGATGGAGCGCATCGCGTCGCACGTGTTGACCGGCAACCTGAGTTACGAATGGACCGGCACCGCGCTCGAGGAAAAACAGGCGAGCGGCCAGATCGGCATGCTGCTCGGGCTGTCGCTCGTGGTCGTGTTCCTGTTGCTCGCGGCGCTGTACGAGAGCTGGGCGATTCCGGTCGCGGTGTTGCTGATCATCCCGTTCGGCGTGATCGGCGCGGTACTGTTGACGATGCTGCGTGGACTGTCCGCGGACGTGTATTTCAACATCGGCCTCGTGACGATCATCGGCCTTGCCGCGAAGAACGCCATCCTCATCGTCGAATTTGCGATCAAGGAGGAATCCGAAGGAAGGGACGCGCTAGCCGCCGCCAAAAGCGGCGCACAGCAGCGTCTGCGCCCGATTCTGATGACGAGCGTCACGTTCGTGTTGGGCATGCTGCCGCTCGTGCTCGCGACCGGCGCGGGCGCGGCGAGCCGCCGCGCGGTCGGCACCGGCGTGATGGGCAGCATGCTGACCGCGACGTTGTTCGGCATCTTCTTTACGCCGCTGTTCTATGTCGCCGCGCGACGCTGGCTGAGCCGCAAGAAACGCAGCATCGATCTCGACGATGACGATCTGCCGACGGCCATGCCGCCCGATTCGGGTGGAGGGCAGCGCGATGCCTAAATGCCTTCATGTGCGCCTGGTGCTGCCCCTCTTCTGCTGCTCGCTCGCCGCCTGCAACTTTGCGCCGAACTATCAGCAGCCCCAATTGCCGATCGCCGATCGTTTCGACACGACGGAGACCGCCAATCCGGCCACCGCGCATCTGGCAAGCGAAGTCGACTGGCAGACCTTCTTCGCCGATCCGCAACTGAAGCTGCTGATCGAGGCGGCGCTCGAGCACAACCGCGATCTCGCCGCGTCGATCGCGCGCATCGAGCAGGCGCGCGCGTTTTATCGCATCCAGAACGCCGCGCGTTTGCCGCAGGTCAATGCGAACGCGGGTGCGACCCGCACCAAGGCGCCGCTCGGTTCGATCGATCCCGAGTTCGACAACACGGACATCTCGGTCCAGTTCAACCAGTACAACGTGCAGGCCGCAGTGACGTCGTTCGAACTCGACTTCTGGGGGCGCGTGCGCAACACCAGCGAAGCCGCGCGGCGTCGATATCTGGCCACCGTCGACGCGCAGCACGCGTTCCGTTTGTCGCTGATCGGCAATGTCGCGTCGAACTACTACGCGATCCGCTCGGGCGAGGAAGGCATCGAGCTTGCACAACAGACGCTCGACAGTCGGCGCTACGCGCTGGAAGTCGCGAAGATGCGGCTCGACGCGGGCGTCACGTCGATGGTCGATTACGACCAGGCCGCCATTCTGGTTACGCAGGCGCAGACTCAGCTGGCCGAGCTGCAACGGACCACCGCGCAGCAGCGCCATCTGCTCGAGGTACTGATCGGCGGGCCGCTCAGCGGGTCGCTACCGCCGGCGCCGCCTATCGCCGACGCCGCGCAGTTCCGCGAGCTCGATGCCGGCCTGCCCTCCGCACTGCTGATCGACCGGCCGGACATCCAGCAGGCCGAGCAGCAGCTGCGCGCAGCCAATGCCGACATCGGCGCCGCTCGCGCGGACTTTTTTCCACGCATCGCGCTGACGGGTAGCTTCGGATATGTGTCGCCCGAACTCGGCGATCTGTTCGTGCCGGCCAAGCAGGCGTGGTCGTTCGGAGCGCTGGTCGGCATGCCGATCTTCGATGCGGGACAGCGCCAGGCGCAACTATCGCAGGCGCGCGCGCGACGCGACGAACTGGTCGCCGATTATCAGCGCACGGTGCAGAACGCGTTTCGTGAAGTGTCCGACGCATTGGTCGCGCGACAACGCTACAAGGAACAGATCGCGGCGCAGGAACAGGCGGTGCAGGCGCAGCGGCAACTCGCCGAAACGGCGGAGCTGCGCTACGAAAACGGGATCTCGATCTATCTCGAGGTGGTGGATGCGCGACGCAATCAGTTTGCCGCCGAGCAGCAGCTGATCCAGCTTCGGGCGACGGCTTTGCAGAACGGGGTGTCGCTTTACGTCGCATTGGGGGGCGGGCCCGACGAGCCGCGGAACGTCACGCAAAGCACGTCTCACGCTAAGGGGGTCCACCCGTCCAACTGAGGCACGCGCGCCACAGCAGCGCATCGTGCCCGCCGCCGGCATTGCACCGGCGGGTTCTACTCATCAGCCAAGCGTTACGTCGACCGATGCTTGTTCACCATCGCGCACCACGGTGACAGACACGCTTTCGTCCGCCTGAGCGATCATGCGGCGCAGTTGCTCGACGCCGTGAATCACCTTGCCGTCGACGGCAACGATGATGTCGCCCGCCTGAATGCCGGCTTCGGCGGCCGGACCGGTGGCCTGCTGCACCACCACGCCGCCCGGCAGCTGCGCTTGCTGCTGTTCGTCCTGGGTCAGCGCACGCACGGCGACGCCGAGACGCGGACGGTTTTGCTGCTGCGGTTGCTCCTGCTGCTCTTCGCGTGGCGCGGCCGACGCCATGTCCGACGCTTGCTGCGCGCCCACCGTCACCGCCAGCCTGCTTTCGCCGCCGTTGCGCCACACGCTGATCGTCGCTTTGCTGCCCGGCGACAGTTGCGCGACCTGACCGATCAATTCGGTAGTGTTACCAATATGCTTGCCGTTCACGCCGACGATCACGTCGCCCTGGCGCAGACCGGCTGCGTGCGCGGGACCATTCGGATCGACCGAGCCGACCAGTGCGCCGCCCGTCGAGTCGAGGCCGAGCGCCTTGGCCTTGTCGGCGCTGAGCGGCTGCACGCCCACGCCGATGCGGCCGCGGCTTACGTGACCGGTACTCACGAGCTGGTCCTTCACGTGCATCGCAGCGTCGATCGGGATGGCGAACGACAGTCCCTGGAAGCCGCCGGTGCGCGAGTAGATCATCGAGTTGATGCCGATCACTTCGCCGTTCAGGTTGAACAGCGGACCGCCCGAGTTGCCCGGGTTGACCGGCACGTCGGTCTGGATGAACGGGATCGGGCTATCGTCGGAGAACGAGCGCGATTTCGCGCTGATGATGCCCGAGGTCACCGTGCTGTCGAAGCCGTACGGCGAGCCGATCGCCACGACCCATTCGCCGACCTTGCTGCTGTCCGGGTTGCCGATCTTCACGGTCGGCAGATTGGTCGCGTCGATCTTGACGACGGCGACGTCGGTGGCCTTGTCCTTGCCGATCACGCGCGCGTGAAATTCGCGGCCGTCGGTGAGCTTCACGGTCACGCTGGTCGCGCCGTCGACAACGTGATTGTTGGTCAGGATGTACCCGTCCTGGCTGATGATGAAGCCCGAGCCGAGCGCTTCGCCGCCGCTCTTGCGTTGACCGTTCTCGTCGACCGACGCGGCTTCTTTCACGCCGATATGCACGACCGCCGGGCCATAGCGCGTCACGATGCTGGAGAAGTCCGGTGCCGACGAGCGCGAGCCGACGATATCCGCCGCCGCGTGCAGCGACGACGTCGAGCCCTGCGCGTCGTTCACCGACGCATCGGCATTGCGATGGCTCAGCGCATACGCGCCGCCGATTGCGAGGACGGCGCAGATCGCGGCGCTACCGCGCCAATAGTTTTTGGTGGTCATAGTCAGGGAGTGTTGCGGAGGGTTACGTGGTGGATGCGTAATGTAGTGGCCTCCACTTAAAGCAGACTTAAAGATGGTGTTCGATCAGAATGCGCGCGCAGGCCTTGTTTTAGGCGCTTTTTGCGTGTCGTGCGGCTTTTATGAGATAGCAACACGTGCATCTTTCGCGCGATTCGAGAACGAGTGCGGCGTCGCTTTATCGTGCCTGACCAGTAATTTCCCCAGGATTGACCCCGCCCAAAGCGGTTCCGATAATAACCATATTGTGGACTCTTTATCCACAATATGGACATTGCTTTTTTCTGCACACTTCGTGAGGAATTTCCCATGCCAGAGGCCGATCAATCCGACCTGACGCCGTACCAGCTACCGTTCCCGAAGGAAGCGCAAAAGGAAATCGTCGTGCCCTTCGCGATTCCGACCGACGAACGCGTGTGGGTCCCGCAGGCAGAAAACGTGTCGTTCCGCCCACTGTGCCTGAATGCGTCGCAGGGATACTGGATGAATCTGCTGCGCGTACGCCGCTCGGGCGTGTTGAGTCGGCATCGTCATCCGCAGGCTGTGCACGGCATGGTGCTCAAGGGCCGCTGGCGTTATCTCGAGCATGACTGGGTCGCGACCGAAGGCAGCTACGTGTACGAGCCGCCGGGAGAAACGCATACGTTGTATGTGCCCGAGGACGTCGAGGAAATGATCACGTACTTCCAGGTCAACGGCGTGATGTTCTATTGCGATCCGTACGGGAACTACACCGGTTACGAAGACGTATTCACGAAGATCGACATGTGCCGCAAGCACTACGCGGCGGTGGGCCTCGGCGAAGACTACGTCGACCAGTTCGTCCGGTAAAAGGCCGCGCAAGCCCCCAACAGAACCAACAGCCAGGACACCGCAATACCGACAGGCACGCAAACACCATTCCCACGCAGCAGAACCCATTGCGCAGGAGACAAACATGCTTCAGAAGTCGCAGCGTCTGAAACGTATCCAGGTGGTCGCCGTCGTCTTCCTGACGGTGGCGGGCATCGTCAATTATCTCGATCGCAGCACGCTGTCGATCGCGAATCATCTGGTCAGCGAGGAATTGCATCTGTCCGCTTCGCAGATGGGGCTGCTGCTGTCCGCGTTCTCGTTGTCGTATGCGTTCGCGCAGTTGCCGGTTGGCGCGCTGCTCGACCGTTTCGGATCGCGCGTGATGCTCGGCCTCGGCATGCTCGTGTGGTCGATCGCCCAGGTCGCGGGCGGCTTCATCCAGACGCTCAATCACTTCCTCACGGCGCGCGTCGTGCTCGGCATCGCCGAGGCGCCGCTGTTTCCGGCCGGCGCGAAAGTCGTCAGCGAATGGTTCGCGGTACGCGAGCGCGGCACGCCGATCGGCACCTTCATCTCGTCATCCACCATTGCGCCGATGATCGCACCGCCGCTGCTCACGGTGCTGATGCTTTCCTTCGGATGGCGAACGATGTTCGTCATCATGGGCGTGGCCGGCATTGTCGTCGCGCTCGCGTGGTACCTCGTCTATCGCAATCGCAGCGAAATCGCGCTGACCGAAGAAGAAACCGCGCATCTGAACGAAGGTGCGACCGGCCAGGAGAATCCGCAGGGCCTCAGCTGGTCCGAATGGGGCGCGCTGTTCAAGCTGCGCAACACGTGGGGCATGATCTTCGGCTTCATGGGCGTGATCTACATGGTGTGGCTCTATCTGACGTGGCTGCCCGGCTATCTGGAGCGTGAGCGTCATCTGAGCATCGCGCATACCGGCTGGCTCGTCGCGATTCCGTATGTGTTCGGCACGATCGGCATGGCGAGCAGCGGCGTGATCGCCGACTATCTGTTGAAGCGCGGCATGGCGCCGATCCGCAGCCGCAAGTGGCCGCTGTGCGTCGGTCTCGTCGGCGCGGCCGCATTCACGGTGCCGGCCGCCTACACACCGAGCACGACGCTCGCGATCGTCTACGTGTCGCTCGCGATGCTGTTCGTGAACCTGTCGAGCGGCAGCGCATGGGCGCTCGTCAGCGTCGCCGCGCCGCGACATCTGGTGGCGTCGCTCGGCAGCATGCAGAACTTCGGTGGTTATCTGGGCGGCTCGTTCGCGCCGGTGATCACCGGCATCGTCGTCGATCGGACGCATTCGTTCGTCAACGCGCTGCTGATCAGCGCGGCCGTCGCGTTCGCGGCGGCGCTCGTCTATCTGTTCGTCGTCCAGGAAGTGGCGCCCGCGCCGCTCGCGAGCTCGATCGAGACCCAACCCACCTGAGGCGGCTTCTCCCATGACATTCCAGAACCAGCTTCTCGAAGGCAAGACCGCGCTCGTGACCGGCGGCTTGTCCGGTATCGGCGCGGCGATCGCCAACACGCTCGCGCAGCTTGGCGCGCACACGGTGGCGGCTGGTTTGCCGCTGCCCGAAGGCACGCCCGATACGCTCAATCGCGAGATTGCGCGCGTCACGCTGGATGTCCGCTCGGGCAACGCCGTAACGGCCGCGGTGAACGCGTTCGATCGTCTCGACATCGTGGTCAACTGCGCCGGCGTGATCAGCCGCGTCGAAGAACATCGGCTAGACGTGTTCGAACGCGTGATGGATATCAATCTCAACGGCACGATGCGCGTGTGCGCCGCCGCGCGCGACTCGTTGAAGGCGTCGGCGGGCTGCATCGTCAATACGGCGTCGATGCTGAGTTTTTTCGGCGGCGGTCTCGTGCCCGCTTATAGCGCGAGCAAGGGCGCGGTGGCGCAGCTAACGAAGTCGCTCGCGATCGCCTATGCCGCCGACGGACGGCATTCGCGTCAATGCGGTTGCGCCGGGCTGGATCGCAACGCCGCTCACACAGGCGTTGCAGGACGACGATGGCCGCTCGCTGGCGATTCTGGAACGAACGCCGCTGCATCGCTGGGGCACGCCGGAAGAAGTCGCGCAGGTCGCGGTGTTCCTGTGCTCGCCGGCGGCGTCGTTCATGACGGGCGCAATCGTGCCGGTCGACGGCGGATATCTCGTCGCGTGATCGAGTCGGCGCGTGAAGCGGCGCCGCCGTCGTTCGACGCCATCGATAAAGGCATAATTGCGTACCCCTGCTCTGCCCTGCCTCTGTGTGATGTCGAGTTCCGCTTCCAAACCCCGTTCCCACGCTGGCGCCACCGGCCATGATGCTGTCGGGCACGCCGACAACAAAGCCGACTCCAAGGCCGTCGCCGGCACCGCCGCGTTCTCGAAGTTCATCGCGGTGCTGCAACTGATCGCCGATGCGCCAACGCCGCCCAACGTCGCGAAGCTGAGCGCGGCGAGCGGCTATCCACGCCCGACCGTCCATCGCATCGTAGCGGCTTTGCAGGCTGAAGGGATGATCGTCGCGAGCGGCAGCGGCAACACCTTCGGCCTCGGACCGCGCCTGATCAACCTTGCGAGCCATAGCTGGGAGCGCTCGGATCTGCGGCTCGCGGCCGTCGATGCGTTGATGGCGTTGCGCGACTTCACATCGGAGACGATCCACCTCGCGGTGCCCAGCCAGGGCGAGATGGTCTACATCGAAAAGCTCGAAAGCCCGCACGCGGTGCGCATGGCATCGCGCATCGGCACGCGCGTGTCGCTGACGTCGAGTTCGGTCGGCAAGGCGTATCTGGCGACACTCAGCGTGGCCGAGCGCGAGGCGCTGCTGAAGAACGCGCCGCTGGAGCGTTTCACCGAGCACACGCTGACCGACCTCGACGCCGTGCGCCGCGAGCTCGACGCGACCGAGCAGCGCGGCTACGCGGAAGACCGCGAGGAGAACGAAGTATCGATCTGCTGCTACGGCGCCGCAATTCGCGGCCCGGACGGCCGCGCGGCCGGCTGCGTGAGCATCAGCATGCCGACCTTCCGCCGTCGCGACGATGTGCAAGCCACTTACATCGAGCCGTTGCTTGCGGCATGCCGCACGATCGCGGCGCGGCTGGGGCCGCCGAGCGGCAGATAGCGGACGATAGTGCGGCCGCGCCCGTCGATAAACTGCTATTCTTGCTGTCGCGCGGCCGCTCTGGCCGCCCGCCGCGTGCAAGCGGCAGACCCCGACAAGCTCCCGGCGGCGCTCACGCGCACGCCTTCGCAAAGACAGGAATACGCATGTTCGGCTTTCTGCGCGGCTACTTTTCCAACGACCTGGCAATCGACCTCGGTACGTCGAACACGCTGATCTACATGCGCGGTAAGGGCATCGTTCTCGACGAGCCGTCGGTCGTGTCGATCCGCCAGGAAGGCGGGCCGAACGGCAAGAAGATCATCCTCGCCGTGGGCCGCGAAGCGAAGCAGATGCTCGGCAAGGTACCGGGCAACATCGAGGCGATCCGCCCGATGAAAGACGGCGTGATCGCCGATTTCAACATCACCCAGCAAATGATCAAGCGCTTCATCCAGATGGCGCACGAGTCGCGGCTGTTTGCGCCATCGCCGCGCATCATCATCTGCGTGCCGTGTGGTTCGACCCAGGTCGAGCGCCGCGCGATCAAGGAGGCCGCGCATAGCGCGGGCGCCTCTCAGGTCTATCTGATCGAGGAACCGATGGCCGCGGCGACGGGCGCCGGCCTGCCGGTGTCGGATGCAACCGGTTCGATGGTCGTCGATATCGGCGGCGGCACCACCGAGGTGGGCGTGATCTCGCTCGGCGGCATTGTGTACAAAGGCTCGGTGCGCGTCGGCGGCGACAAGTTCGACGACGCCATCGTCAACTACATCCGCCGCAACTACGGCATGCTGATCGGCGAGCAGACCGCCGAGGCGATCAAGAAGGAAATCGGCTCCGCGTTTCCGGGCTCCGAGGTCATGGAGATGGAAGTCAAAGGCCGCAACATGTCCGAGGGCATTCCGCGCAGCTTCACGGTGTCGAGCAACGAAATCCTCGAAGCGCTGACCGATCCGCTGAATCAGATCGTGTCGTCGGTGAAGATCGCACTGGAACAGACGCCACCGGAACTCGGCGCGGACATCGCCGAGCGCGGCATCACGCTCGCCGGTGGCGGCGCGCTGCTGCGCGATCTCGACCGTCTGCTCGCCGAGGAAACCGGCCTGCCGGTGTTCGTTGCAGAGGCGCCGCTGACCTGCGTCGTACGCGGCTCGGGCATGGCGCTGGAACGGATCGAGAAGTTCGGCAGCTCGTTTTCCTACGATTGATGCGCGTGCCGAACGCTGAGCGATGACGACCCTGCCCGCCTACGAGCCGCCCGTCGACGAAACCGAGCTGCTGTTGAAATGGATTCGCCGCGCGCGCGAATCGCAGATGAGCCATTACGACATGGCGGATCTGCTGTCGGCGCGCGAGCGCCGCATGGGCTGGCTCGTGACCGCGCTGACCGCGTTCGTCGGCACGGCGGTGTTCGCGTCGTTGAGCGCGCCGCCGGTGTCGATCGAGATGCGGATAGTCGTTGGGCTCGTCAGCGTGGCGGCGGCGATGTCGGCCGCGTTGCAGACGTTCCTGCGCTATGCGGAGCGTGCCGAGAAGCATCGCGCGGCCGGTGCGCGCTATGGCGCGGTGCGTCGGCGGCTCGAAGCGGTGTTTGCCGGCGACGCCGATGCGCGCGAAGCGCACTACCTCACCGGGATCCGTACCGAACTCGACCGTCTCGCCGAAGACTCGCCGAACGTGCCGCCGCGGATCTTCTATCGCACGCAGCGCACGTTGCTGGCGGACGGGCCGCGTCGGCGTGATGCGTGAAACAGGCGGCCGGGCGCGTTTTCGCCTTCGCTTTCGCCTTCGCCTTCGTTTCCGTTTCAGATCACAGATCGTCCGCGCTAATACCCAGCTCGGTCGCCATGCGCCGCACGACGGCCTGCAGACGGCTGACTTCATCGGCGAGACGCTTCTGCTCGGCCTTCAGCGCCTCGAATGCCGACAGCGGCACGCTGTCGTCCTCGGCGAGCGCGGACTGCGCGGCTTCGGTGATGCTGACCTCGCCGCACAACAGATGCATCCAGCGAATCTCACGCTCGCCCGCCATGCGCGGCAGCCGGACGACGCGAGGCGGATCGTTCGCGGCCAGCTCGTCGAGGAACGCCTCGACCGACGAAATATCGGCGAAGCCATGCAGGCGCGCGCTATTCAGGCGCAATTCGGCGGCCGTTTGCGCGCCGCGCAGCAGCAGCGTGGTCAGCAGCGCGATCGACTGTCCCGGCAGCCCGAGCACGCGGTTCATGTTGTGCTCGAAGCGCGGCACGCGGCTGCTGCTGCCCTCGAACACGAGGCTCAGGCGTTTCAGGCCGTCGACGGCGGTCAGCACCTCGGCCTCGGTCGCGCTCATCACCGGCGCGCGGCCGGTCTTCTGATTGCAGCCGAGCGTCAGCGCGTTCAGCGACAACGGATAACTGTCGGGTACCGTGTGCTGTTTTTCGACGAGCACGCCGAGAACACGTCCTTCGAGCGCGGTCAGCGCGCGCAGCGAGGGTCGGGAAGGAGCGTCGGGAGGAGAATTCATGGGATTGCGAGGTCTCGTGGAAGATGCGCGCGCCGTTCGCGGCTGGACGGCGCGTTCTGTCAGGTGGGCACTATGATAAACGTGGCGAGCCCGGCGCGGCGAGCGAATCCGCGCTGCCGGCGTTGCCGCGCGTCAGGCCGTCTTCGAATACTTGAACGTGCCCTGCGCGCTCGCGATCAGCAGCTTGCCGTCCACCCACGCTTCCGAGCGCGAAAAGAAAATCGAGCGGCCCGCGCGTTCGAGAAAGCCCTTCGCGGTGACCGTCGCGCCGAGCCCCTTGTCCAGATAGTTCGTGGTCAGCGACAGCGTGAAGCCATGCCGCGCCGGCTGTCCCGGTGGCGCATAGAGGCCCGCGTAGCCCGCGGCCGCATCGAGCAGCGTCGCGATCGCGCCGCCTTGCAGCACACCCTGACGATTGAGCTTGCTCGCGTCGATCGGCATCAACAGCTCGGCATAGCCGTCGCGCCATTGGGTCAGACGCACGCCGAGCGATTCGAGAAACGGGTTGTCGATGGGAAAGTCGGACATGAATCGGGCCTTGCCTGGGTCGGAACGAATCGTGAGCATACCCGCGATCCAGCGGCGGCAGCGTCGGCAGCGGCGAAGCGCGCACGCCGGCAAAACCCGCCACATCTGCTAGTGTGAGTTGATCGACATTCTGTTTCGCGGAGACGCCATGCGGTCCACAAGCTCGAGAGCGAGCGAATCTGCCCGCCTGACCGACGCGCAGATCGCCGCCGAAGCGGCGCGCCGTCTCGCGTGGGATTCGGCCGTGCCGCCGCGCGCCGTGCGCGTGAAGGTCGCGCGGGGGCGCATCACGCTGTCGGGCGAGCTTCAGCGCGAAGCACAGCGCGCCGCGATGCTCGAAGACGTCACGCGTCTGTTCGGCGTCACCTCAGTCGCGGACCGGACCGTCGTCCGCAAGGGCTGACCTCAGTCAGGCGGGTCAACTTCCGCCCGCTTGCAGCAGTTGCCGGCAATGCCGCGCGATCTGCCTTTCCTCCTCGGTGTGCAACACCCTCACCTTGCCCGCCGGATCGTTTTCGACGAGCCCAAGAAACGCAAGCCCATCGCATACGCGCCGCCGAACCTCGGCGCTGTGCTCGCCGATCCCGCCGGTAAACACGAGCAGTTCGATGCCGCCAAGCAGTGCCGCGTACCCGCCGATCGTCTTGCGCACCGCGGTCGCAAAGGCATCGAGCGCGAGCGACGCCCGCGCGTCGCCGGCCGCCGCGCGTTTTTCGAGCACTTGCATGTCGCTTTCGCCGTCCGCGTAACCGGCCAGCCCGCTGCGGCGATTGAGCAGCGCTTCCAGCGCATCGGCGTCGAGCCGTTCCGCGCGCAGCAGATACAGCAGCACGCCCGGATCGAGGTCACCGCAGCGCGTGCCCATCGGGATGCCGCCGGTCGGCGTCAGGCCCATCGACGTATCGACCGAGCGGCCGTCGAGTAGCGCGCACAGGCTCGCCCCATTGCCGAGATGCGCGAACACCGCTCGCGACGGCAACGCCGCGCCGAGCTGCATGACCAGCGATTCGTACGACAGTCCATGAAAGCCATAGCGGATCACACCTGCGTCCGCGTAACGGCCCGGTAACGCGAGCTGCGCCGCACGCGGCGGCAGCGTCGCGTGAAACGCGGTGTCGAAGCACGCATAGTGCGGCGCGTCGCCGAAGATCTGCGTGGCTTCATCGATGAGCGCGAGTGCCGGCGGGATATGCAGCGGCGCGAAGTGCAGCGCGTCGCGCAACTGACGGCGCACGGCGTCGGTGATGAGCTGGTGCGTGCGCAGATGCGGACCGCCATGCACGACGCGATGCCCCACCGCCGAGGGCCGCGCATGATGCTGTTGCACGAGCACCTGCGAGAGCGCCTGCAACGCCTCGGTCTGCGATTGGAGCAAGTGCTCCTGCTGCAAAAGCACGCGACCATCGGCCGCTCTGATCCGCAGGCGGCCGTCGTCGCGGCCGATGCCCTCGGCCGCGCCTTCGAGCAGCAGTGTTTCGTCGTTGGCCGAGTGGGCGAACAGCCCGAACTTCAGCGATGACGACCCGCTGTTCAGCACGAGGATCGTCCGTTCCTGATCGTGGTCGTGCATGGCGCCTCCTCGCTCAGCCTTTCCACGTCCAGTTGCGGATTTCCTCCTTGTCGATCCCTTCCTCGTGCGCATACGCGAGATGCTCGATGATCTGCCCGCGCAGCCACTCCTTCGTATGATCACCGACGCCGCGCAGCGACGGCACGCGATCGATCGCATCGATCGCCAGCGTGAAGCGGTCGACGCCGTTGATGATCGCGAGTTCGAGCGGGGTATTGATGTTGCCCTTCTCGTTATAGCCATGCACGTGCATGTTTCCGTGATTCTGACGGTTGTACGTGAGCTTGTGCACGAGCGCCGCATACGAGTGGAAGTTGAAGATCACCGGCTTGCTGGTCGTAAACAGTGAATCGAAATCGCGGTCGGACAGTCCATGCGGATGCGCATGCTCGGGCATCAGGCGGAACAGATCGACCACGTTGACGAAGCGGATCTTCAGCGTCGGGCAGCGCTCCTTCAGGATCTGCACGGCGGCGAGCGCTTCCATCGTCGCGATGTCGCCCGCGCACGCGATCACGACGTCGGGCTCGACGCCCTGATCGGTCGACGCCCAGTCCCAGATGCCGATGCCCTTGGTGCAATGCGTGACGGCCGCGTCCATGTCGAGATAGTCCAGGTGCGGCTGCTTGTCGGACACGATCACGTTCACGTAGTCGCGCGAGCGCAGGCAGTGATCGGCGACGCTCAGCAGACAGTTCGCGTCGGGCGGCAGATAGATGCGCACGACGTCCGGGCTCTTGTTCGTGACCACGTCGAGAAAACCGGGGTCCTGGTGCGTGAAACCGTTGTGATCCTGGCGCCACACGATCGACGTGATCAGCAGATTGAGCGACGGCACCGGCTGCCGCCAGCCGAGCTCGCGCTTGGCTTTTTCGAGCCACTTCGCGTGCTGGTTGAACATCGAGTCGATCACGTGCACGAATGCTTCGTAGGTCGCGAAGAGTCCGTGACGGCCGGTCAGCGCATAGCCTTCCAACCAGCCTTCGAGCGTGTGCTCGCTGAGCATTTCCATCACGCGGCCATCGGGCGACAGTTCGCCGCCGTCGGCGTCGCCCGGTTCGAGCGCGGCGAGCCAGGTCTTGCCCGACGCTTCATAGACCGCGTGCAGCTTGTTGCTCGAAGTTTCGTCGGGACCGAACAGCCGGAAGTTCGACATGTTGTTGCGCATCACGTCGCGCAGGAACGTGCCGAGCACCGCGGTCGGCGACGTGTACGCCGCCGCCGGCTTCTTTACGGCCACCGCGTAGTCGCGGAACGGCGGCATGTCGAGCATCTTGCACAACAGCCCGCCGTTCGCGTGCGGATTCGCGCTGATGCGGCGCGCGCCCTCGGGCGCGAGCGCGCGCAGTTCTTCGACGAGCCGGCCGTTCGCATCGAACAGCGTTTCGGGGCCGTAGCTGCGCAGCCAATCCTCGACGATCTGCAGACTCTTGCGATTGCTCACCGCATCGGCCACCGGCACCTGATGCGAGCGCCACGAGCCTTCCACCTTGTGACCGTCGACTTCCTTCGGCCCGGTCCAGCCCTTCGGCGAGCGCAGCACGATCATCGGCCAGCGCGGCCGCGTCGTGTCGTTGTTCTGCCGCGCATGCTGCTGGATCGCGCGAATTTCGCCGATGCATTGTTCGAGCGTCGCGGCCATCTGCTGATGCATCGTGTCGGGATCGTCGCCTTCGACGAAATACGGCTTGTGCCCGTAGCCGACCATCAATGCTTCGAGTTCCTCACGCGGAATGCGCGCGAGCAGCGTCGGGTTGGCGATCTTGTAGCCGTTCAGATGCAGCACCGGCAGCACCGCGCCGTCGCGGATCGGGTTCAGGAATTTGTTCGAATGCCAAGACGTGGCGAGCGGGCCGGTTTCCGCTTCGCCGTCGCCGATCATCACGGTGACGATCAGCTCGGGGTTGTCGAACGCGGCGCCGTAGCCGTGCGACAGGCTGTAGCCGAGTTCGCCCCCTTCGTGAATCGAGCCCGGCGTTTCGGGCGTGCAATGCGAGCCGATGCCGCCCGGGAACGAGAATTGCCGGAAAAAGCGCCGCATACCGGCTTCGTCCTCGCTGCGGTCCGGATAAATTTCCGAGTAGTGGCCTTCCAGGTAGCAGTGCGCGAGGCTCGCGGGGGCGCCGTGACCGGGGCCGGACAGAAAGATCACGTCGAGATCGTGTTTGCGGATCAGCCGGTTCAGATGCACGAGCACGAAGCTCTGGCCGGCGTCGGAGCCCCAGTGGCCGAGCAGCCGGTTCTTGATGTGCTCGGCCTTCAGCGGTTTGCGCAGCAACGGGTTGTCGCGCAGATAGATCATGCCGACCGACAGGTAATTGCATGCGCGCCAGTAGCGATCGAGGTTGCGCAGCGTATCGGGGTCCAGAACTTGCGGTGGGGTGGGATGCGAGGTTGCTTCGGCCATGGCGTCACTCCTCGAAAAGAACTGTCAGGCTGGTTGGCGGATGATGCGGCGCACTCGAAACGAAGCCGGGCGGTGCGAGTCGAATGTACTAAGCTGCTCATACGGGGGCGGATGCTTTCTACCCCTCCCAGTATGTCGCGCTGAATGTGGCATTCGCGCTGCAACTCCCTGCGCTGTCTGCTTTCTTTTCGTGATTTTCCGTCTCAGGTCAATGGCCGCCATGTCGACATCTCCCAGTGCGCTCAAAGTGCTCGTGGTCCTGGTCCTTACGCTCGTGTTCACATGCCTGGCGGTCGCCATACCGATCGGCATATTCGGGCTGCTGGTCAAGCTGTTCGGCCACGTCTAGCACAGCGGCGCGGCTGCCAGCACGCGAACGCGGGCGCCACGGAATGTGTATGCTCGCTGAAAGACCGGGCGCGGCATTGGCAACACGCCGCTCATTCGTCGAAAGGAGAGTGCCTTGACCGACCACACCGACAACCCGCACGCATCGCAACCCGATCCCGAATTGCAGGCGCTCGCGCGCGAAGTCTTCGACCTCGCGCGGCGCGGCGACGCGACGATGCTCGCGGCCGTCATCGAAAAAGGCGTGCCGCCGAATTTGCGCAACGAGCGCGGCGACAGCCTGCTAATGCTCGCGAGCTACCACGGCCACGTCGACGCGGTGCGCACGCTGCTCGACCGGGGCGCCGATGCGAACCTGCGCAACGACGCGGGCCAGACGCCAATCGCGGGCGCCGCGTTCAAGGGCTTCGACAAGGTGATCGAAACCTTGCTCGCGCATGGCGCCGACGTCGAAGGCGTATCGCCCGATGGCCGTACCGCGCTGATGATCGCGGCGATGTTCAACCGCACCGCGATCGTCGATCTGCTGCTTGCGCACGGCGCGGACCCGCATGCGCGCGACGCGAACGGCGTCAGCGCGGCCGATGCCGCCGCACGGATGGGCGCGGCCGATACCCAGGCGCGCCTGAAAGCGCTGGGCGCGTGAGCCCGCGATTTCACCCATGAAACGGCGCCCGCACACCGCGCGCGGCGCCGCCTAGTTGCCCTTCGCGCTACGCAACAGCGTTTCCACGTCGATCTCCGCCAACTCGCCGATCCGCCCGACCGTCACGTCCGCGGGCGGATTGTTCGCGATCTCCTTCGCATCGAACGCATAGTGTCCCTGGCGCGGAAACACGGTGGTCAGCTCCGCGCCCCAGGCCTTCTTCATCGCGCTCAGAATTCGCAGCTTGTCGTCGACCATCACGTAATGGCGCGCCGGATAGCATTCCATCACCTGGTCGAGCATCAACTCCTTGTGGATGTAGATCAGCACGCGCCCGTCGACTTCGTCCCACAGGCCCGAGCGCGAAATCTTGCGCGGCTGGAACACGACGTCGCCATCCGACAGGATCACCGTCGGCCCGTGCTTGCCGAGATGCCGCAGCGCGTCGAGCGCACCCGGATAGAGCCGGTTCGCAAACGGATACTCGATCAGGAACGACGACATCAACAGCAGGCGCGTGTCGCGTGGATGCTCGGTCCGGTAACGCTGCAGCGCGCCGAGGTAGTCGGCGTAACCGAGTTCGGTGCGCAGGTTTTCGAAGATTTCCCAATAGCGCGCACTGTTCTCTTCGCCGAACTGGCCCATCATGTGCGCGCGCAGATCCTGCAGCACGTGATCGTTGTCGAGCAGCGTGTTGTCGCAATCGAACAGAAACACGACGTCGTGCGGCGTGATGGAGGTGACTGGCATCGGGGTTCCTTGTGGCAAGTTCGGCGGGACGGTTCGGCGGATCGGCGTGATAGCGGACGCGTGGATGGCCTCGGCTACTTCAGCCCGCCGTCCGGCGCGACAGGTTTTTCCGCGTGGCCGCCGAAATCGTGCCGCATCGCCGACAGCACGCGATTCGCGAAATCGGCTTCTCCGCGTGAACTGAAGCGCGCGAACAGCGCCGCGCTGAGCACCGGTGTCGGCACACCTTCGTCGATGGCCGCCGCGACGGTCCAGCGCCCCTCGCCCGAATCCGATACGCGGCCCGCATATCCTTTCAGTTCGGTGTCGGTGGCAAGCGAGCCGGCGATCAGGTCGAGCAGCCACGAGCCGATCACGCTGCCGCGCCGCCAGACCTCGGCGATATCCGCGAGATTCAGATCGTACTGATACAGCTCGGGACGGCGCAGCGGCGACGTCTCCGCATCGGCCTCGCGCGCGTGCCGGCCGGCGTCGGCGTGGCGCAGCACGTTCAGACCCTCGGCGTAGGCGGCCATCAGCCCATACTCGATGCCGTTATGAACCATCTTGACGAAATGCCCCGCGCCTTGCGGGCCGCAATGCAGAAAGCCCTGCCCAGCGGTGCTCGCGCCCGCCGCGCGGCCCGGTGTCGCGCTCTGCGTGCCCACGCCGGGCGCCAACGTCGAGAAGATCGGTTCGAGCCGTTTGACGACCTCAGCCTCGCCGCCGATCATCAGGCAGTAGCCGCGCTCGCGCCCCGCGACGCCGCCGCTCGTGCCGACGTCCACGTAGTGAAGCTGGCGCGCGCCGAGTTGCTGGCCGCGGCGGATGTCGTCGTGGTAGTAGGAGTTGCCGCCGTCGATCACGACATCGCCCGGCTCGAGCAGCGGCACGAGCTTGTCGAGCGTCGCGTCGACCACGGCGGCGGGCACCATCAGCCACACGGCGCGCGGCTTGTCGAGCTTCGCGACGAGGTCTTCGAGCGAGCTCGCGCCGGTCACGCCTTCCTGCTTCAGCCTGTCGACCGCCGCCGGCTGCACGTCGTAGACGATGCACTGCTGAGCTCCCCTGGTCAGGCGCCGCACCATGTCGGCGCCCATTCGTCCCAATCCAATCATGCCTAGCTGCATGGCTCGCTCCGAAAGATGCTGCGTTGCGCCGCCCGATTTTGCGGTCGTCGTGTTGCGGCGGCGTGGCTGCCCTTAAGCATAGGCGCTGTGTCGCGAGCTACGCCGAATGTACCGAAGCAAGCCGCACTTTTTTGCAGAGGCGCAGCGCGGCTCAAAGTTCCACGCAACAGGAGGCGCGCCGCATCCGCACGAAAGCGAACGCGGCGGGCCCACGTGTCATTCGCTACGCTCGGGCACGCGCGTGCCGCGGCGGGCGGCCAGCTTCGCGTATTGCTCGGCCGCGAAGCGCTTGACCGCGCGCCACATCAGCGGATAGCGATAGCCGGGCACCGCGAACAGCACCAGCGCGCACAGCCCCAGCAGTCCGCAGAACAGGAACGTGCCGCGATAGCTGAACGCCTGCACGAGCAGCCCCGACAGCACGCCCGACAGGATCGAGCCGACTCGCGCCGCATTGAAGAACAGCGCGGTCGCGCGCCCGGGCGAATGCGGCATCAGGTCCTGCACGTAGGTCATGCCGAGGCACGACGTCACGGCGACCACGAACGCGTTCAGCATCTGCATCGGGATCAGCACGCTGACGTTGCCCGCCAGCGACATCGCGACGAAGTACACCGCATGCACGGCCGCGCACGCGGCAAGCCAGTTCGGCTTGTGCAGCGACGACGACTTCGCGCCGAGCGCGAGCATCATCGGGATCTCGGTCAGCGCGCCGAGACCGAGCATCACCGACACGTCGAGATGCGTGCCGTTGAGCCCGTGCACGATGTACAGCGGCAATACGATCATCGTCGCGTTCGCGGCGAGGCCGAGCAAGGTCAGCGCGGTCACCGAGCGCAGGATGTCGTTCGCCGACGCGACCGGCAGTGTTTCGTGCGCGTCCTCGCCGGGCTGCCTCAGCGGCGGCACCGTGATCGACGCGGACGGCTCCGACGCGGTGTCCTCGACCGTGTGATCGCCGAGATGGCTCTGCGGCTCCTGCATGCGCCAGACGATGAAGCCGCAGGTCGCGAAGCTGGCGGCCGCGAACAGGAAGAGTCCGGTGAAGCTCGTCGCGGCGAGCACCAAAGCGCCGACCGCCGGCCCGAACACCCATGCGGCCGAGAGGATCGTACGCAGCGTCGCGCTCGCGAACACGCGCTCGGCAGGGTCGGGCACCGGCAGCGCCGCGCGGCTGAACGAGAACACCATCGAAATCGCCGAACCGCCCGCGCCGATGAACACGATGCCGACCACGAGCAGCAGCCGGTAATCGCGCACCACGCACAGACACAGGTAGCCGAGCGCGGCAGCGATGAGCGCCGCCAGCAATAACGGTCGATGCCGCCCGCTCCGGTCGCTCCAGCGCCCCGCCACCGTGCTCGCGAGCACGCCGCTCGCGGCGATCAGTGTCATGAATACGCCGAGCCGGAACGGCGTCATGCCGGCGCGTTCGATGCCGAACAAAGACAGATACGGTGCGGTGAAGGACATCGCCACACCGAGCATCAGGGTGGCGGCGGCGAGCGGCTTGAAGCCAGGAATGCGAAGCAGGTCGAAAAAACGCGCAGTTTTCAACACGGGGACGGTGGGTCAGGTGGAGCGGGCCTCGATACGCAGCGAAGCGCTCGAAGGCACGTTAGGCGTCGCAGGCAGGGGGCCGGAACGACCGGGGCATTATCGACCCGGAGCGCGGCTCGCGTAAACCCGCTAAGAGCTGTCCCAAATCCGTGAGAAGCCTGCGGATTCATCCGGTTACTTGCGCCGCGCCGCGCCGATGCGTGCCGTTAGCGCCAAGCTGCTGGCACGCTCACCGCTACTTGCCCTCAGTTGCGCGCATTTGCTGCGCCTGCGCTTTGTAGTCGTAGGTCGGATAGAACTCGGTGTGATAGCCGCCCCACGCGGTCGATTCGATCGCGCGGTTCACTTCACGCAACCGGCTCGCGGGCACGCGCAGCGTCACGACCTGCCCGATGCCCATCATCACGTACCACGACACGACTTCGATGCCTGGCGGCGGGAAGGTCTTGAAGAAGCCCTGCTCGCGCAGTTGATCGTTGATTTTCGGCAGCGGCTTCGATTCGTCGTGGCGCAGGAAGATCGTCAGCAGGAAGGTGTCGTCGGCGGGGGCGGAGGCTGCCGTGGCTGGGGTGGCCGCAATCGTGGCGGGGGGCGCCGCGTCGGCGCAGTGCGCGAGCGGCGCGATGGCCAACATGACCAACGATGCAGCCAGCGCGACCGACCGCGCGCCGAGCGTCGAAAGCCGATCAGCGAAAAGACCAGCGATTGCCGATGCAATGAGCATAAAACGCCTCCATGACGGATTGAACTCAGCTTCGATCACATTCCTGCGCGCAGCAATCCCCGCTCCAGCGCGAACGCATCACACCACGACGTAGCCGCGCTGTTCGAGCGTCCAGCGGTGCCACCGGTTGCCATACGCGCCGCATGCGAACGCGAACACGATCGACAGCACGAAGCCGATCAGATCGGCCGTCTCGCCCCACAGACCGATGCCAAGCAGGATCACGTTGATGCCCAGCATCACGAACGCGGCGAACCACATTCTCTTCGACAGTGCCCAGATGAAGCCGAGCAGGCACGCGCCCCAGCTGAAGCCGGTCGCGACCGCGATAGCGTCTTTGTGTTGCGGATGTTGCAGATAGATTCGTGTGTTCATGTTTTGCGAGGTTCTGTGCGATGACGCGGCGCGTCGATCGGTCGAGCACGCGCGCACCGCTTTTTAACATACCGCGGCGACACCGCGCGCATCGGCAGCATACGGCCGCTGCGCTGACGATCCGCGACATAGCTGCTACGCTTGGCAGATCACGATCAGCAGCGGAGCACGCATGACCTCGCCGACAGCTTATTCCCCGAAAGGACCGACCCGTGCCGAGCTGGACTCGCTGCCCGGCGTCACCGTCGTCGAATTCGGCACCGACTGGTGCGGCTATTGCCAGGGCGCGCAGGCATCGATCCGGCAGGCGCTCGCGCCGCACGCGGGCCTGCGGCATCTGAAGATCGAGGACGGCCCGGGCCGCCCGCTCGGCCGCTCGTTCAAGGTCAAACTGTGGCCGACGCTCGTGCTGATGCGCGACGGCGCCGAGGTTGCGCGCGTGGTGCGGCCACACAGCGCCGAGGATATCGACGACGCGTTCGCGTCGCTCTGAGATTCGAGCTCCGTCATGCGCCAGGTCATCCATCATCTGAGTGTCCAGGCCCGCGGCCGCGGCCTCGTCGAATTTACCGACGACGCGCGCCGCTTCGTCGACGATACGGACATCCGTACAGGTCTGCTAACGCTGTTTTGCCGGCACACGTCGGCGTCGCTGCTGATTCAGGAGAATGCCGATCCGTCCGTGCGGCGAGATCTGCAGCGCTACTTCGAGACCCTCGCGCCCGAGGACGACACGCGCTACGAGCACGACACCGAAGGCCCCGACGACATGCCCGCGCATCTGCGCACGGCGCTCACCCAGGTGCAGTTGTCCGTGCCCGTCGAGCATGGAAGGATGGTGCTCGGCACATGGCAGGGGCTGTATCTGTTCGAACATCGGCGTCACCCGCAGCCGCGCGATATCGTGTTGCATCTGCTCGGCGAATGAAAGTCCGCTTTCGCACCCACTCGTCACGCAAAGGAAACTGTCACCGGCACTTCTCCGCACACCGCATCGAACGGAACCTACCCAAGGGAGCACACCTCATGGACACCCGTAGCGAGCTGCAAGCCACCGTCAAGGCGATGGTTCAACCGGGCAAGGGTCTTCTCGCCGCCGACGAAAGCGGCCCGACCATCGCCAAACGCTTCAAGACGATCGGCCTCGAATCGACCGAGGAAAACCGTCGCGCGTATCGCAACCTGCTCCTGACGACGCCCGGCCTCGGCGAGTTCGTGAGCGGCGTGATCCTCTACGAAGAAACGCTCGGCCAGAAAGCCGACGACGGCACGCCGTTCCCGCAGGTGGCCGCGGCAAACGGCATCGTGCCCGGCATCAAGGTCGACCTCGGCAAGGTGCCGCTTGCGCTCGCTCCCGGCGACGAGATCACCGAAGGCCTCGACGGTCTCGCCAAACGGTTCGTCGATTACAAGCGGCACGGCGCCCGCTTCGCGAAGTGGCGCGCGGTCTACAACATCACCGCGAGCCTGCCGAGCCGGCTCGCGATCGAGGCGAACGCCGATTCGCTCGCGCGCTACGCGGCGATCAGCCAGGAAGCCGGCATCGTGCCGATCGTCGAACCCGAGGTGCTGATGGACGGCGAGCACACGATCGAGCGTTGCGCGGAAGTCACCGAGGCCGTGTTGCACGAGGTGTTTCATGCGCTGCATCGGCATCGCGTGGTGCTCGAACATATCGTGCTGAAGCCGAGCATGGTGCTGGCCGGCTCCGAGCATCAGCAGCAGTCGAGCACGGCGCATATCGCGGCGGCGACCGTGCGCGTGCTGATGCGTACGGTCCCCTCTTCGGTTCCCGGTCTCGTGTTCCTGTCGGGCGGACAGTCGCCCGAGGAGGCCACCGCCAATCTCAGTGCGATGAACCGGCTCGGCGCGCTACCGTGGAATCTGAGCTTTTCGTACGGGCGCGCGTTGCAGGAGCCGCCGTTGAATGCGTGGCGCGGACAGCCGGCCAACGTGAAGGAAGCGCAGCAGGCGTTGCTCAAGCGCGCGCGTCTGAACGGCGCGGCCGCGCTCGGCAAGTACGACGCGGCGATGGAAAAGGATTGAACCCAGGGATGGAACCCGGGCGCGGGCGCAGGCAACCCGGGAGCTGTGGAAAAAGGCTTCTGGATCCCGTCCGCGCATAACATCCATCCTGCACATATCACAGCCGACAGTACGAATTGACCCGTCAGCGATTGTTACGGGCTTTGCAGGTAATCCAACGCCGAGATTTGCCTTTTCCTGCGGACGTTCGTCACGATAAAGACCAGGGATCAACCTTGCCGCCCTCGATGATAAAGTGCTTCGCATCGGAGGTTGGGTCAAAAAAGCGCCAGTCTTCTTCGTCAGGTGCACTGTTCGGGCTGATGACAAGCCGCAAGCCACCGGACAGTAAAATGTCTGCACCGCCTTCTTCGCTTCCCGATACGGCTGTCACAATGGCAGGGCCCTGTTTGACCAGCAAATCGTCAATGCGCTGAGCCGAACGGTGTGCCTTTTCATCGGGACCGAAAAGATCATCTTGCGTTGCAATCGCACTGCCAGCCTGTTCTATTTTCCAGTTGCATTGGACGTGTAACGACCACTCCCCAACGTGCCTGATCGCACCTTTGAAATTGGCTACCGGTCTTAGGGAGCCAAACTGCATCGTCAGTGTGCCTGCTGCATGATGTACCGCACTTATCGGCAGTCCTTCAACAGCTGACAGGCGGCGCTCAATCTCGTCTCTTGTGTTAATCATTCGGTAATTCCACTGTTTGTTGGCCGCGTTACCACAAGTTGAACATATCTTTGGCGCGTTCCATTATTTCGTGATAGCCGAGCCGTTGACCGCCAATTTCGCGATGAAGCTGCTGCGCCTGATTTTTGTTGAGGCCCAAGGCAGTTGCTACATCACGAGTCTGCCTGTTTTGCGCCTGATTATTACCCGGCATTCCCTCGGAGCCCGCCAGTACCTCAACGTCGCCACTTGCCGCGTCCGGTGTGTACTCGAACGGCTTTACATTGGCGAGATTCTGCGGCACGCGCGCGCTGTTGCTAGGAAGAAGCTTTGCCATGTCCGCGTCGGCTGGCTGTTGCGCGCGCGTGAGCGCTTGCCTGGAATCCTTGTCTCGCTGCTCCTGTATCGCCTGCACGCACTTGCGCATATCCTGCCGCTCCGGCACAAAGAGCAGGCCACCGTTCTGCACTTCGTTGTAAAGGGCCTTTGCAACCTCATGGTCGTCCATCCGGCGCATATCGAATCGGTTGTCACTTCGGCCAAGCACGTCGCGCAGCTCGTACGACTGGAGGGACAGCAGCATCGAGGGGGCGTGTTGCAGCCACGCTGCGCGCGCTTCCTCCATCCCTTGCGCCAGGTCGTCGTTTCCCGCGCGGGGTGCGCCGGCGGGCAGGGCAAAATGAAACCAGCGGTCCGCGTCAAACATGCGGGGCGACTCAATGTGAAGGTAGATCGATTTGCGAACGCTCTGCCAGAAGAAATGTCCGTGCCGTCTTTCACGGACGTCGAGGTGAGGAGCGGGAAAAAGTGAAGTCATCGTGCCTCACAGTCAATTAACGAGGCCCGATTGTGCAACATGGCACCATCTCATAAAACCCTCCCCCCCGTTGCCGACAGTGCCGGGCTCTGGCGGGGACTGCGGCGCACAGAAAAACGGCCGGAGCCGACGCGCCAGACGATGCTCGACGCGCGACTCCAGCCGCCCTTCTGCCTTGATACGCTGCGCTTACTGCCCCTTCGTATCGCTGCTCGCGTCGGCGCCCGGCGTATTCGTCGAGTCGGTCATGGGCTTCTTCGACTTCGAATGCTTCTTCATGTGATGGTGAGTCGAAGGCGTGGTCGCCCCGGTCGGCCCCGCATCGCCGCCCTCGCGTGTCGAGGTCGCGGCGTTGCTGTTCGGGTCGTTGCCGGCCGGCCCCCCGCCGCCGCCTGCGCCACCGCCGGCGCCTTGCGCCATTGCGAGCGACGAAGCCGCGAGCAAGGTGGAAACGAGCACTGCGTGTCTGATCTTCATGGCGATTCTCCTGGGTGTCGAGAGTGTCGAAAGGAAGTGGGCGCGCGGTGACCGCGTGCGCAAACCTCGCGCTCTTTTCAGCAAGGGCTGTGCCGCAGCACAGCACGCCAGCAAAAGCCCATGGACGCGATAGACGAACGGTGCCGCGGCTTCAGGTGCCGCAAGCCACCAGCGCATGCAGTTCGTCGATATTGAACGGCTTCGCGAGTATCGCGATGCCGAGCCGACGCGCGCGGTCGAGCTCGTCGGCGTAACCGGTCATCAGCGCGATCTTTTGCGACGGCCACGCGCTGCGGATCTTCTCCGCCAGGTCGATACCGTTCAGCTTGCCCGGCATCTGGATGTCCGACAGCACGAGCTCGAAGCGCTCGCCGGCGCTCAGCACGTCGAACGCCTGGTCGGCGGTCGGCTCGTGGTGCACCTCGCAGCCGAAGGTTTCGAGCACCGCGGTCACGCCGGCCGCGACGTCCTCGTTGTCCTCGACGAGCAGCACGGCCCCGGCCGCGGTCGGCAGCGGCTGGCGCGCATCGGCGCCGGCCAGCGCGGCGCGCTCACGATAGCGCGGCAGAAACATCCGCACCGTCGTGCCGCTGCCCAGCACGCTGTCGATCTTCGCGGTGCCACCGGCCTGCTCGGACATCGACAGCACCTGGGCGAGCCCGAGGCCGGTGCCCGAGCCGCGCAGCTTGGTCGTGAACAGCGGCTCGAACGCACGACGCGCGACCGATTCGGGCATCCCTTCGCCGTCGTCGGAACAGGCGATCAGCACGTACTCGCCGTCCGGCAGCAGCGTATCGCTGTTGACCAGCCGATTGTTCTGGCAGCGGATCACGAAGCGCCCGCCGCGCGGCATCGCATCGCGCGCGTTCATCGCGATGTTCACGATCGCGAACTCGAGATCGGTCGGATCGACGAGCACCTGCCACAGGTTCTCCGGCATCCGCAACGCCAGTTCGATCGTGTCGCCGAGCGCCGCGTTGATCAGCGGCACGGCGGCCGGCAGCCAGCGCGCAAGCTCGACGGGCTCCTGCTTCAGCGGCTGCTTGCGCGCGACGCTCAACAGACGCCGCGTCAGCGCTTCGGCCGTGGCCGTGGCACGCTCGACCGCATGCACTTCCTTCTCGAGATCGTTGTAATGTTTGAGGCGCGCGAGCTCGGTGTTCGCCGACACCACCATCAGCAGGTTGTTGAAATCGTGCGCGACATTCGCGACCAGATTGCCGAGCGCGCCCATGCGCTGCAGTTGCCGGCTCGACGCCTCGGCCGATAGACGCATCGCGACCTCGCCCTGCCACCGCTCCCACGCGCGCCGCTCCGCCTCGAGCTGACGCAGCGAATACAGCACGAGCCACCAGATCGCGATGCAGGGCACCGCCGTCAGCGCCGCGATGAACATAAAGTGCGCGCGCCACGCCGCCACGATCGACGACGTCGAATACGCGCTCATCACATACAACGGATAGTCGCCGACGCGGCGAAACGCGAGCAGCCGCTCGACACCGTCGACGGTCGAATTCAGACGCACGTGCCCGAACAGCTCTTTGTCGCGCAACGCGGACATGAACGCGCTGTGCATCGACGGCCGCGCGCCGGCCGGCCATGGCGGATAGCGCACCAGCAGATTGCCGTCCTGCCGGTACAGCGCGAGCGCGAGCGACGGATCGCCGTTGGTCAGCTCGCGATAGAAGCGCGAAAAATATTCGTTGCGCAGCGCCACCGTGACCGCGCCGAGAAACTGACCGTCCGTACCCGTGCGGCCGATCGCGGTCGTGAACACGTCGATCTTCGACAGCGCGCCGAACATGGGCAGCGAGAAATACGGCTGCGGACGCATCGACTTCGCGGCGAGAAAGTCGTCGCGCAAGCCGATCGTCATCGCCGGCGCCGGATACGCGAGGCTCGACGCAAGTAACTGGCCGTTCACACCGAGCAGCGAGATCGACGCCACCTGCGGAAAGTCGCCGCCGATGCTCTGCAGACGCTCGTGCAATTCGCGCTCGCGCGCGCGGATCTGCGCGTCGTCGGAATTGCCGAGCAGCTCGATCACGCGCGAGGCCATCTGCCGGTTCAAATCCAGCACCTTGACGGCCTGCTCCTGCGCCACGCGCGCGAGGCGGTCGAGCGCATCGTTCGCATCGGAGATGCGGCGCTGGTAGTCGAAGTAGCCATAGCCCACGAGGCAGGCCAACGGAAACACGATCGACACGGCCAGCAAGATCAGCAGCATCCGCCGCGTCGCCGCGAAGTTGCGTGACGGCATCGGCACATCCACTGCGACACGTTCTGCACGCTGCACGGTCACCTGCTCCATCAAAGTTGCATACGGTCAGGGAAGGCATTGCCTGGGAATTCGCACGCCGCTGTTCGCGCGCTAATTCCCCTGTCTCGAAATTTACCGCAACTTGGCCTATCTTCCCAAGCGGCTTCACGGCATCACTCCGCCGACGCGTCCGGGCACGACGATTGCTGCCTTATCGCTGCTTGATGGCAAGCGTACTTCCGTCACCGCTCGCGACGCGTTTGCGTGCGCTGCGCGAGCTCTTTCTTGCGCGAGGCCTCACCATGTCCACGACTGCCCGCCGCGTCGCGCGGCTCTCGGAATTGCCAGCGGACCGCGCGGTGCGCGTGATCGTGGACGGCACGCCGATTCTGCTGGTGCGCGATGGCGACACCGCGCGGGCGTACTCGCCTGATTGCCCGCATGCCGGGGGCCCGCTCGAAGAGGGCGCGCTGTGCCACGGCCGCATCATCTGCCCATGGCACAAGGGTACGTTCGACGTCGCGACCGGCAACGTGCTCGAGCCGCCCGCGCTGCTGCCGCTCGATCGCTACCCGGTCACGCTCGATGGCGACGACGTGCTCGTGTCGGCGGAAAAAATCGCAGCGGTGGCACCGGCGGCGCACACAGCCCCGCCCGATGCCACCGCGCAAGACAAGCACTACGTGGTAATCGGCGCGGGCGCGGCCGGCGCCGCTGCCTGTGCCGCGTTACGCGAGTTCGGCTTCGAGGGCCGCATCACGCTGATCGGCGACGAAGCGCACGCGCCCTATGACCGCACCTCGCTGAGCAAATTCGTCCCCTCGTTTGAAATGACGCCCGCCGACGTGCCGCCGCTGCTGCCGCCCGACTGGCTGCACACGCACGGCATCGAGCGCATCGTCGCGAAGGTCGCGCGGCTCGACGTGCCTGCGCACACGATCCATTTCGAAGCCGGCGCGGGTGGTAGCGAGCAGAGCATCGAGCCGCTGAAATACGACACCGCGCTGCTCGCGACCGGCAGCGTGCCGAAAGTGCCCGACATGCCCGGCTGCGAACTCGGCGGCGTGCATGTGCTTCGACACCTCGACGATGCCGCCGCGTTGATCGACGCGCTCGGCGACGATGCATCGCAAACCCGCGTCGCGATTCTCGGCAGCAGCTTCATCGGCCTCGAAGTCGCGTCCGCGTTGCGCAAGCACGGCGTGCCCGTCACCGTGATTTCGCGCGACAAGGTGCCGTTCGCGAAGCAGTTCGGCGAGCGCGCGGGCCGGATGTTTCGCGCGCTGCACGAAAGCAATGGCGTGAAGTTTTATCTCGACGCCAAGGTCGCCTCGCTCGAGGGCGAGGAAGGCAATGTGCATACGGTGATGCTTGCCGGCGGCGAGGCCATCGCGGCCGATGTCGTGCTTCTGGGCACGGGGGTTGCGCCGGCTACGGGGTTTGTCGAAGGACTGCCGTTGCAGAAGGACGGCGGCGTGGTCGTCAATGCCGGCATGAACGCCGCGTGCGGTCTGTATGCGGCCGGCGATATCGCCGTGTTCACGCTGCATGAGAACCAGGAGCCGGTGCGTATCGAGCATTGGCGCGTCGCGCAGCAGCATGCGCGCATCGCCGCGCAGAACATGTGCGGTTTGCGCAATCGCTATGTCGACGTGCCGTTCTTCTGGACCTATCACTACGGCAAGACCTTCGAATACCTCGGTCACGCGAGCGAGTGGGATGAGATCGTCGTCGATGGCGACTTCGATCGTCACCAGTTCATCGCGCTGTACGTGCGTGACGGCCACGTCGACGCGGTGTTCGCCTGCGAGCGCGAAGCGCTGACCGCGCGGCTTTCCGACGCGATGCGCGGCGGGCTGTCGCGGGCCGACGCGCTCGCGATCATCGGCGCGGCGGAAGCGGCGGCGTCGTGACGATGCGCACGTGGACCCGCGCGATCCGATGTCTTGACGTTCAACCTGGAGCAAGGAGCCACCATGACGACAAACAAGGAAAAGCATCCGCACTCGGAAAAGAGCGAGCAGCAGATCGACAGGCAGGTCGAAGATAGCTTCCCGGCTAGCGACCCGCCTTCGACGGGCGGCACCACGAAGATCGAGCCGGAGCAGGACAAGTCAAAGGGCGGGCACGACAAGCCCGCCGGTCAATAGACGGATAAAAGCCGCGATGCCGGGACGCATCAGCAACGATTGTTCAGGAAAACCACCTAACGGCCATCCTCGAACTGCGGCTCCGCAATCACCGTTCGCGTCGCATCGATGCGACGGCACGCGGCCAGCATCTGCTGCAACGATGTCACGGAGCACTCCGCTTCCAGCGATTCCTGCTGTTCCGCGCTCCACTGCTGCGTATCCTCGGGTGTCCAAAGGCCGACCACGATCGCCACCTTCGGCAAGCGCGTGCGGATGCGCCGGATCAGATTGCGCAGATGCGACGGAATGCCGTCGATCTGCAGATACAGAAGGCAGACGATGCCCACGTCGTCCGCCACGAGGCTGTCGATCGACGCGCGCGACACCGCCTCGTGCGGCAGCGAGCGCGCCGCGAAGCCGTGCTTGCCGAGCAACTGCAGCAGGATGACCGTCGCCAGCGCATCGAACGGGCCACGGCCCGGCAGGCACAACACCCGGCTCGTCGGCGCATGCCAGGCGAACACGGGCGCGGCGGCGGACGGTTGGCCCATCGGCCCCTGATGATGCTGGCCGTCGATCTGTTCGGGCGTGACCGTACTGGTGCCGATGCCACTGTTCGCGGCGTCGAGCGATCGTGGCATCGCCCGCGCGGCCGGCGTTTCGTCGGAGGGAGCCCGCGGCCCGACCGCGCCCGGGTTCGCCTGCATCGCGAGCGGCGCCGGCTCGCGATCCTCGTAGCCGTCGAGGCCGTCGACCAGGTCGTTGGTCGTCGACTCGATGCGCGCGAGTTGCGCGCTCGTCACGCTGCCGCGCGTGAGGTCATTGGCCGCGAGCCTCAAGCCCTGGATCGCGACTTCGTCGTAATAGGCAGACAGCGAGCAGTCGCGCAATAGCACTTCGGCCTGCTCGATCGCGTCATCCGGATCGCCGGCGAGCGCGCGTTGATAGAAGTTTTCGACTGGCGTCAGCGCGGGCTGATCGCCGAGCAGCACGTCGAGAAACTCGAGACGCCGCACGTGCCGCCCGAGCACCAGCAGACACAGCGTCAACGGTGTCGACAGGATCAGCCCGATCGGCCCCCAGATCCAGCTCCAGAAGATCGCCGCGACCACCACCGAAAACGGCGACAGGCCGGTGCTGCGCCCATACAGCAGCGGCTCGACTACCTGCCCCACCGCCAGTTCCGCGACCACGAACAGCACCAGCGACCAGATCGCCATCGCCCAGCCGGGACTGACCGCCGCAGCGAGCGCGGTGGGCAGTATCGCCGCGATCCAGATGCCGACGTAGGGCACGAGCCGCAGCAGCGCCGCGAGAATGCCCCACAGGATCGGGCTCGGCACGCCGATCAGAAACAGCCCCGCCCCGATCGCGACACCGACGCCGGTGTTCACGCCGAGTTGCGACACGAAGTAGCGGCTCAAGCGCCGCGCGGTCTCGTCCATCACCGTGGTCGTGCGGTGCAGGTCGCGCGAGCCGAACAGCCGGATCGCGCGATCGCGCAGGTCATCGCGTTGCAGCAGGATCACGATCGTGACGACGAAAACGATGAACGCGGTTTCCAACGGACTGATGGCCGGCGACAGCACGCGTCGCGCGAGCTCGAACGGCGTGGGCACCGGCTCGCGCACTTCCACCGGCACCGCCGTCGACGCCTGCGGACTCGCCGCGGCCGCCGCGCCGTTCGACGCTCGCGGCTGCGGCGGCTCGATCATCGCGCGCTGCAATGCCTGCCCTGCCTCGCTCGCGAAACGGTTCAGCTTGCCGATCGTCAGACTGTGCACGGTGTCGATCTTGTGCTGGATGGTCGCCTGATAGCGCGGCATGCCGGCCGCGAGATCGGTCAGCTGTGTGGCGATTACCGCGCACAGCAGCGCGATGACCGACACCGAGATCAGGACCGCCGCGCACACCGACGCGACATGGCCGAGTTTGAGCCGGGACAGCGCATCGGCGAGCGGTGCGACGAGAAAGCTCAACAGGATCGCGAGCGTGATCGGAATCATCACCGCGCTCGCGACGTACAGGCATGCGACCGCGATCACGCCGACGCCGAACGTGACGAGGCCCTCGATACCGAGTGCGGTGGAGGCCGCCTGAATGCGCGCGGCGGGGCTCGTGCCGCGCGGCTCGGGTGTGTCGTTCATCTTGCGGAGCGAAAATCGGGCATGGGAAAACGGTCCCTGAGCCGCACGCGGTTCGCCGGCTCGGAGTCTTATTGCTCAACACCGTTGAGCAATGTCTATTTCATCGTATCGCCCGACACCGGCCCGCTCTCGACCGGTGGTGCCTCCTTCTCGATCTCACTGCGGGCCTGCTCCCAGTATTGCTCGGGCGTGCCCTTCGGCTCGGCCGCCTGCTCCCAAAGATAGTAGGCGCGCGTGCGGATCTGCTCGTCGACGCTCGGTTCATGTTCCATTTGTTCACCCCAGCCTGGCCGTTTGCGTGCGCGCGCCTGCCGTGGCGAAGATAGGAGACGCGTGCGTATCGTCAACCACAGAAGGAGCAAACCTTGTACCTGTGGTGCGGCCCGCTTTTGCAACGGGCTGGCGTCGCTCGCCAGCCTGGACTAGCCTGGCGCGGAGTCGCCTTCGTCGGAAGTCAACTGCTCTTCGAGGCGGTCGAACACGCGCTGCGTCGCGCGGCTCGGCGCTTCGAGCGCCAACAGCAGCAGCGAGCGGCCGGTCACCTGGTAGGCATCGCCCGCGCTGAATTGCGGCAGCTCGGCGCGCACCGGCATGTTGGTGTCGACGAGGCAGGTCCAGCGCTCGCCCTCGGGAACGTCGGGCAGCGTGAAGTTGACCACGTCGTGATAGGCGTTCAGCACCAGCAGCAAGGTCGCGTCGGACGCGAGGCGGCGAATGCCGCTCGCCTGCGCACGGCCGTCGATCACGAGGCCGAAGCAGCGCATCGCCGGATCGGCCCACTGCTCGTCAGTGATGTCGGTGCCGTCCGGCGATAGCCAGCGCGTGTCGGTCACGTCGAGCGTCTCGTTGTATTCGCCAGTCAGAAAACGGCCGCGCCGCAGCACTGGCAAACGGTGGCGCAATGTGGTCAGATTGCGCACGAACTCGGTCAGCGCGCGGCCGTCGTCGTCGATCGCATCCCAATCGACCCAGCTGATCTCGTTGTCCTGGCAATACGCGTTGTTGTTGCCCTGCTGCGTGCGGCCGAATTCGTCGCCGGCGAGAATCATCGGCGTGCCCTGCGACAGCAGCAGCGTCGCGAGCAGATTGCGCTTCTGGCGCTCGCGTTGCTGGCGGATGTCGGCGTCGTCGGTCGGTCCTTCGACGCCCATGTTCCACGACTTGTTGTCCGAATGGCCGTCGCGGTTGTCCTCGCCGTTTGCCTCGTTGTGCTTGTCGTTGTACGAGACCAGATCGTTCAGCGTGAAGCCGTCGTGCGCGGCAATGAAGTTCACGCTCGCCCACGGCCGCCGGCCGCGATGATTGAACTTGTCGCCCGACGCGGTGACGCGCGTCGCGAGATCGGCGGCGGTGCCCTCGTCACCCTTCCAGTACGCGCGCGCGGTGTCGCGGAAGCGATCGTTCCATTCGGCCCAGCCCGGCGGAAAACCGCCCACCTGATAGCCGCCGGGGCCGCAATCCCACGGCTCGGCGATCAGCCGGATGCTGGAGAGGACCGGGTCCTGGCGGCAGCTGTCGAGAAAGCCGCCGCCCTCGTCGAAACCGTGATCTTCGCGGCCGAGGATCGTCGCGAGATCGAAGCGGAAGCCGTCCACTTTCATTTCGGTGACCCAGTAGCGCAGGCTGTCGGTCACCATCTGCAGCACGCGCGGATGCGACAGGTTCAGCGTATTGCCGGTGCCGGTGTCGTTGATGTAGTAGCGCGGCTCGTCGGGCATCAGCCGGTAGTACGACGCGTTGTCGATGCCCTTGAACGAAACCGTCGGGCCACGTTCGTTGCCTTCAGCCGTGTGGTTGTACACGACGTCGAGTATCACTTCGAGATCGGCCTGGTGAAAGCGGTCGACCATCTCCTTGAATTCGCCGACCGACTCGGTCGATGACGCGAAAAAGCGCGGATCGGCCGCGAAAAAGCCGATCGTGTTGTAACCCCAGTAGTTCGTGAGACCCTTGTCGAGCAGATGGCTGTCGTTGACGAAAGTCTGGATCGGCATCAGCTCGACCGAGGTCACGCCAAGGCTGCGGATATGGTCGAGCACCGGCTGCTGCGCCAGACCCGCGAACGTGCCGCGCAGACGCTCGGGCACTCGCGGATGAAGTTTCGTGTAGCCGCGCACGTGCGTCTCGTAGAGAATCACGCGCTCCCACGGCAGCGCGTTGCGCTCCGGATGGCTCCACGAAAAATTCGCGTCGACCACCTTGCACTTCGGCACGAAAGGCGCGCTATCGCGTTCATCGAATGACAGGTCGAGCTCTTCCGAGCCGAGCGTATAGCCGAAGATTTCCGGCGCCCATTTAAGCTCGCCGATGTGCGCCTTCGCATATGGATCGAGCAGCAGCTTGTTCGGATTGAAGCGATGCCCGTTTTCGGGCTCGTAGGGACCATGCACGCGATATCCATAGACGGCACCCGGTTTCAGATTCGGTACGAACACATGCCATACCTCGTCGGTGTATTCGGGCAGCTCGATCCGTTCGAGTTCGTGTTGGCCAGTTTCATCGAACAGACACAGTTCGACTTTGGTTGCGTGCGCGGAGAACAACGCGAAGTTGACGCCACTGCCGTTCCATGTCGCGCCGAGCGGAAAAGGCGTGCCTTCGGCGATGCGCGTCGAGTAGCTGGCTGGGGATGACATAGGTGTTCTCAGTGGCTGCGAGGAGGTTGGTATCTCAGGGTCCATGCATGTGTTTTTTTCAACTGCCTTTCCACGGGTTCTTTGCTGCTCATTGTTCCAGTGTAGGCATTCGAGGCCCGCGCCGGACATTGCACCGCGCGCAAGCAGCGGGCCGGTGGGTGTAGCAACTTATGGGCCTGATCCGCCTCGCTTTCCTCAGCTCAAAGTCGCGGCATGAGATTTGCAGCATAGCGGCAAGGCGCACGCATTGCGCGCCGTCGAAACGCCACGACACCAAATCGGGAGAACACAGATGATGCGCAAGACGCAGATCACACCGCTGGCCGCTTCCGCATCGCTTCTCGCCGCCATTACGCTGATTTCCGCGTTGGGCACGTGCGGCAGCGCATTCGCGCAAGGCGCGCCGCAGGCGATCACCGAAAAACGCACGGACGTCGTGCAGCTCGCGAGCGGCTATCGCGCGTCGAAGCTGTCGGGCGCGGACGTGTACAACCGCAACAAGGACAACATCGGCACGCTCGATGATCTGATCGTCTCGCCGGGCACCGAGCGCACCACGTATGCGATCCTGTCGGTCGGCGGCTTTCTCGGCATGGGCAAGCATCTGGTCGCCGTGCCGTTCAACGATCTGCAGATCGACAACCGGCGCGTCGTGCTGCCCGAGGCGACGAAGAAATCGCTCGAGGCGTTGCCGGAGTTCAAGTACGCGGATTGAGCGCGGCGTTGCCGCGTCGAATCGATCGACGCGGCAATGGGCCATCCATGCACATGCGTTCAGGGGCGTAGTCAGCCGAGCAGCTTGTCGGGCGTAATGGGCAAATCGCGGATACGTTTGCCGGTCGCATGCCAGATCGCGTTGCACACTGCCGCGGCCACGCCCACCACGCCGATTTCGCCGACACCTTTGACGCCGAGCGGATTGACGATGTCATCGCGCTCGTCGACGAACAGCACGTCGATCTCGTGAATGTCGGCATTCACCGGCATATGATATTCGGCGAGGTTGTGATTCATCTGGCGTCCTAGCGCGTGATCGAACTGGCCGTGCTCGTGCAGCGCCATGCTGATGCCCCACACGATGCCGCCCGCGACCTGATTGCCCGCCGTCTTCGGATTGACGATGCGTCCTGCCGCGACCGCGCTAACCACACGCGTCACCCGCACGGTGCCGAGCGCGTCGTCGACGCGCGCTTCGGCGAACACCGCCGAATGCGTGCCCATCGAATACGCCTGCTGCTTTTCGTGCGGCTTCACGCTGGCCTGCTCTTCGAGTTCGTCCAGCCCGGCGCGCTGCAACAGCGTCGCAATCGCGATCGAGTCGTCCGCGTGTGGCCCGCACACGAGCCGGTTGCGCTCGCGCCGCACGTGTTCGCGAGTCGCCGACGCGAACCGTGCCCCACCATGTTCGCGCGCCAGTTCAACCAGACGATTGTGCAGGCGCGTACACGCGGCATCGACTGCGCTGCCCACCGACGACACCGTCCACGATCCGCCCTCGATCGGCGCCCTCGGCAGCCGGGTGTCGCCGAGTTCGAAGCTGACGTCGCCGAGCGGCACGCCGAGCGCGTCGGCGGCGATCTGCGTCATCGCGGTGTAGGTTCCGGTGCCGATATCGGCGGTCGAGCTCGACACGCTGACGCGGCCATCGGGCGTCAACACCGCGCGTGCGGCCGCTTCGTTCTGCATCGCGTCCCACGCACCGGTCGCCATGCCCCAGCCGATCAACTCGTTGCCGTCGCGGCGTGCGCGCGCCTCGAGCGGCCGCCCCGCCCAGCCGAAGCGGGCCGCGCCTTCGCGATAGCAGTCGCGCAGCGCCTTGCTCGAAAACGGCAGATTCCTGTTCGCGTCGCGCTCCGCATAGTTGACGAGCCTCAATTCGAGCGGGTCCATCCGCAATGCCTCGGCGAGTTCGTCCATCGCGACTTCGAGAGCAAAGAGTCCTTGTGTCGCGCCGGGCGCGCGCATGTCGGCCGGTGTCGGCACGTCGAGCTTCGCGACCCTGTAGCCCATCGACACGTTGTCGCATCGATACAGCTGCCCCGCCCAGTTGACCACCACGTCGCAGTAGTCCTCGTAGCGCGAGGTTTCCGACACCGCCTCGTGGATCACCGCCTGCAGGCGGCCATCCGCCGACGCGCCGAGCGCGACGCGCTGCACCGTTTGCGGACGATGCGCGAAGGTGAACATCTGCTGCCTGGTCAGCGTGACGCGCACGGGTTTCTTCAGTTCGCGCGCGGCCATCACCGCGAGCGCCAGATGATATTGCGGCCTTAAGCCGGAGCCGAACGCGCCGCCGACGAACGGCGACACCACGTGCACTTCGTCGTCTTTCAAACCGAACACACGCGTCAGATAGCCCTTCGTATTGACGACGCCCTGAGTCTTTTCATAGACGGTCAAGCGTCCTTGCGCATCGGGCACCACGGTGCATCCGTGCATTTCCATCGGATTGTGATACTCCGGTGGTGTCGTGTAGAACGCGTCCACGCGCGCCTTTGCAGCGGCCAACGCCTTGCGTGGGTCGCCACGCTCGGGCGGAGGCGGATCGAAGCCGCCCTTCTCGGCCGACGGCGGCACGGCGCTCGTCAACTCTGCTTCGATATCGGTCTGGTGCGAGCCGGCCTCGTAACGCACCTGCACCAGCGACGCCGCGTAGCGCGCCAGTTCCAGCGATTGCGCGACCACCAGCGCGACCGGCTGCCCGCTGTACCACACGCGCTCGTCCCACAGCGGCCTCAATGGCGTGCCGCCGGGCGCGACCATGTCCTTGAACGCGTCGACGTCCGACGGCAGCGCCGGGCGCTTGCGATGCGTGAGCACGAGCAGCACGCCGGACAGCGCCTCGGCGGCCGAGGTATCGATCGACACGATCTTGCCTGTCGCGATCGTGCCCGACACGACGACGCCATACACGAGCCCTTCGACGCAGAACTCGGCGGCATATTGCGCGGCGCCGGTCACTTTGACGGGCCCGTCCACACGCGAATGCGGCACGCCGGTGGCAGGCTTCGGGCTGCCAGTCGACGGCAAGGTTTCGGCACGGTTCATCGCGCGGCCTCCTCGAACGAACGTTGTGTGGCCTCGCCGAAGGCGCGCACGATCACGCGCGCCGCGAGTTCGATCTTGAACGCGTTGTCGCGCTGAGGGCGCGCACCGCGCAGCAGCGTAGCCGCGAAATCGCGCAACGTTCGCGCGTTCAGCGTCGCGCCGCGCAGTGCGGCTTCGGCGGCGGGATCGCGCCACGGCTTGTGCGCGACCCCGCCGAGCGCGCAACGCGCGTCGACGATCCGCGACTCGTCATCGAGTTCGACACCGACCGCGGCCGACACCAGCGCGAACGCATACGATGCGCGGTCGCGCACCTTCACGTACGCGTGATGCGCGGCAAAACCTTGCGGCGGCAGTTCGATCGCGGTCACGAGTTCGTCGTCGCGCAGGTTGGTGTCGATATGCGGCGTATCGCCGGGCAGCCGGTGAAAATCCGCGAACGGCAGCGTGCGTGCGCCGTCGTTGCCGATCAGATGCACGGTGGCGCCGAGCGCCGCCAACGCGACGCACATATCGGACGGATGCACGGCGATGCAGTGCTCGCTCGCACCGAGGATCGCGTGAATGCGGTTCACGCCGTGCAGCGCCGGACAGCCGCTGCCGGGTTCGCGCTTGTTGCACGGCGTGCCCACGTCGTAGAAGTAGTAGCAGCGCGTGCGTTGCAGCAGATTGCCGCCGACCGTCGCGACGTTGCGAATCTGCGGCGACGCGCCCGCCAGGATCGCTTTCGCGAGCAGCGGGTAGCGTGTCGCGACGGTATCGTCATACGCGAGCGCGCTATTGGTTACGAGCGCGCCGATCTTCAGGCCGCCTTGCGCCGACGCTTCGATCTGCCTGAGCGGCAAACGGTTGATGTCGACGAGCAAAGCCGGGCGCGCCACGTCTTCGCGCAGCAGGTCGACGAGATTCGTGCCGCCCGCGAGGAACGCGGCGCCCCTGTCCGAACGATGCCGTTCGAGCGCATCCTGCACCGCATCGGCGCGCGTGTACGAGAAGCGGTTCATGGCCGCGCTCCAGATTTATTCGCGACCGCACTGTCTTGCCTTGCGTCATCGTCACCGAAATGCGCAGTGTCGAGAATCGCCGCGACGATGTTCGGATACGCGCCGCAGCGACACAGATTGCCGCTCATCTGCTCGCGCACATCGTCCGCGCAGCGCGCATGTCCTTCTTCGAGCATCGCGTGCGCCGAGCAGATTTGTCCGGGCGTACAGTAGCCGCACTGGAACGCGTCGTGATCGATGAACGCCTGCTGCAGCGGATGCAACGTGTCGCCGTTCGCGAGACCTTCGATCGTCGTGATCGATGCGCCGTCGTACACGACCGCGAGCGCGAGGCAGGTATTGATCCGCTGGCCATTGACGATCGCCGTACAAGCGCCGCATTGACCGTGATCGCAGCCCTTCTTGGTGCCGCTCAGGTGCGCATGCTCGCGCAGCAGATCGAGCAGCGAGGTCCACGCTTCGACGTCGAAGCGCCGCGTCTCGCCGTTGATCTCGAACGTCAATGCATGCGACGCGGGCGCGTCGGCCCGGGCGGTTTCAGCATCGGGGGTAGCCATCAGATTTCCTCCTCACAAGGCATCGCGCAAGCAATGCGACACGCGACGGAACTCAACGCAACTCAAACCCATGCAAAGCGGCGACAGCGCGCGAGCGCGATGCCGCCGCGGCGTCCGGCGCGTCGCGAGCAGGCCGACGCGCTCGACGGATCGCTTATTGCCCCGCCCCACTACCCGCGTGCGGCGGCGTCGCGCCTTTGAAGCGCCTGTTGGTGGATTTCCCATTGCCGCCACCGGCGACGCCATTGGTGGCGCCCCCCGATTCGCCGACATTGCCGTTCGCGTTGTTCGCGCTGGTCGTATCCGGCGTGCGCGACTCTTCCTGGCTTGCGCCGGGTTGCGCGGCAGACTTGCTGTTTTGCATGGACGGATTGGTACCGGTCTGCGCGAAGCCCGCCTGCGCAAAGCCTAGCGCGAGGCAGCCTGAAACGAGCGCGGCAGCCAGTTTGACGGATACATCGATCTTCAAGGCACTCTCCCTTATGACGTTATGAAAACCCACTGCGCGAACCTCGTACGTGAGCGCAGGCGGCCATGCCGCCATCAGTTCGGCAACCTAAATAATCGGCGCGCCGCCCGTTACCGCAATCGTCGCGCCCGAGATGTAGCTCGCTTCATCCGACGCGAGCATCACGTACGCGGCGGCCAGTTCGGCCGGTTGGCCGGGGCGCTTCATCGGCACCTGCTTGCCGAACTGCTCGACCTTGTCGGCCGGCATCGTCGATGGAATCAACGGCGTCCAGATCGGTCCCGGCGCCACGCAGTTCGCGCGAATGCCCTTTTCCGCGAGCAATTGCGCGAGGCCACCGGTGAAGTTCTGGATCGCGCCCTTGGTGGTCGCATACGCGATCAGGCCAGGATTCGGATGATCGGCATTGATCGACGACGTATTGACGATCGCGCCGCCCGGCTTCATATGGCGCACCGCCGCGCGCGTGATCCTGAACATCGCGCCGATGTTGGTATCGAAGGTCTTGTCCCATTCTTCGTCGCTGATCGCATCGAGCGACGGATAGCTCATCTGATACGCGGCGTTGTTGACCACCACGTCGAGCCGGCCGAATGCCTCGATCGCCTTGTCGACGATCGCATCGCAATGCGTGCGATCGCGGATATCGCCGCCGACCAGCACCGCCTTGCGACCCGCGTCCTCGACCCAGCGCGCGGTCTCGCGCGCGTCGTCGTCTTCGTCGAGATAGGCGATCAGCACATCCGCACCTTCGCGCGCGAACGCGATCGCGACCGCGCGGCCGATGCCGCTGTCGCCGCCGGTCACGATCGCCGCCTTGCCTGCGAGACGCCCCGATCCTTCATAGGTTTTCTCGCCGTGATCCGGTTGCGGGTTCATGTCGGCCGTGCGGCCGGGCCTCTGGTCCTGCTGCTGTTCAGGAAACGGCGGTGCCGGACGTTGCGTGTCGCTCATGTCGGATCTCCCTCAATGCGAATGACCATGGGCGGCGCGCACGAACGCGCCGCATCATCGGTCTTTCAGCAACGAGTGGGCCTGCATGCAATAGCGAGCGGAAACTCCTGCGCGCCGGGCGGCGCAGGCGCACACATGGCTTAAGAAACTGCATTGGACAGAACGGTGGCGGACAGATGGCAGATTGATGACAAACGGATTCGCGGAGCGACCAGTGCGATTTCCTGCCGACGACCGTGCAGAAATGACAGAACTGTCAGGAAGTTTTCGCTAACAGCGTGATTCAGATGATGGCTCCGCCGCGTGCAACGCCGCCGCCGATTCGAGCACGCGCAGCAGACGCTCGGGCGTCAACGGTTTGGCGCAATGCGCGTCGAAGCCCGCGGCCTTCGCGAGCGCGCGATCGTCGCGCGACGCAAACGCGGTACACGCGACCAGCAGCATATGTGAAGTCTGTGGATGCGCGCGCAGCCGCCGCGCGAGTTCGAGCCCGTCGAGTCCCGGCATCTTGATGTCGAGCACCACCGCGAACGGCTGCCATTCGCGCGCGGTCTCGCACACGGCAAACGGATCGTCGAGCGCGCGGCATTCGAAGCCGTCGGCCATCAGTAGCATTTGCAGCGCATCGGCCGCTTCCCGGTAATCGTCGACTACCAGCACACGACGATGCGCGGCCATCGCATAGCGGATCGGTCGCCATACGAGCACGTCGTCGCTGCTGTCCACGTTGTCGTTGAACACAGTCATTGTTTCTCGCCCTTTTACATTGGCCCTGAAGGGCATCCGCGCCACACGTGCAAGATTCGATCCCATTGCTTTTGCCGGACTACGAGCGGCTTTTTGTTATTCCCGGTTCGCATCGGACGATGCCGCGGCCAGCACGCCTCGTCGCGCATTCCAGCGTTTCAATCAGCTGGAATGCGGGATTCAGCGTGCCCATTCATCACGACGTTTGAATGACGGCGCCTGCGATGTGCGCGCTGCGCAACATCGATTGACGCTCTGTCTTTGTGCTATCCGCCTCGTTCCGGGGCGTCGCAGATTATCGGTAATTTCAACGGATTGGGGGGCCACGCAATGCATGCCGCTTGCGCACTTATGGCGCGAATCGATGACGCGGTCTTAACAAAGAATAAGCGACGATGCCGATAAAAAAATGCCCGACATGTTAGGGGTTTGTGCTCTGCGGGTTATCCCGCACGGTTATCGATGAAGCCTTTCAGCATCGCAAGCGTATCGGCGTCGTCGATATGTTTGTCCGTACGCCAGCGCAGCATGCGTGGAAAACGCACGGCCACGCCGGACTTGTGACGCGAGCTCGCTTGTATCCCTTCGAAGCCGATCTCGAACACGAGCGTTGGCGTCACGCTGCGCACGGGGCCGAATTTATCGACGGTGGTCTTGCGCACGATCGCATCGACCCGACGCATCTCTTCATCTGTGAGCCCTGAATAGGCCTTCGCGAACGGCACCAACGTGCGCACGCCGTCGGCCTCGTCCCACACCGCGAACGTGTAGTCCGTGTAAAGACTCGCGCGACGGCCATGACCGCGCTGCGCGTAAACAAGTACAGCGTCCACCGCATAAGGCTCGATCTTCCATTTCCACCACGTGCCCGACGCCTTGGTACGACCGACGCCGTACATCGACTCGCGCTCCTTGAGCATCAAACCTTCGACGCCGCGCGCGCGGCTCTCGTCGCGCAACGCCGCGAGCGCGGTCCAGTCCGCTGCAAAGACGAGCGGCGATATGCGCAGCAAACCACGCGCGAGCGTGCCATCGACGGAGCTGGCCAGCGCATCGAGGCGTGCGCGCCGTTCAGCGAGCGGTTTCATGCGCTGGTCCTGTCCGTTTGCTTCGAGCAGATCGTATGCGAGCAGCGCGGCGGGCGAATCCGCGAGTATCTTGCGTGTCAGCGTCTTGCGCGCGATGCGCGGTTGCAGCCGCGCGAACGGCAATGGCGCTGCCGCGCCGGGCTCCCACGCGAGAATCTCGCCATCGATCACGTAGCCATCGGGTAATGACTCGCCCAATGCCGCGACTTCGGGAAAACGATCGGTAATCAAATCCTCGCCGCGCGACCACAACCACACGCGGCCGCCGCGTTTGACGAGTTGCGCGCGTATGCCGTCCCACTTCCACTCGATCAGCCAGTGCGCGGGATCGCCGAGCGTCGCCGGATCGGTCTGCAAGGGATGCGCGAGAAAGAACGGATACGGCAGGCCGAGGTCGCTATCGTGTTCAGGCGCGCGCGCTTGCGTATCGTCGTCGGTCTGCGGCGCGATCAGACGCAGATAGCGCGCCGCATCGGGCTTCTGTTGCGAATCGGTCCAGCCGACCATTCGTTGCGCGATCCGCTTGTGATCGACGCCGGCCACTTCGGCGAGCGCACGCACCACCAGTTGCCGCGCGACGCCGACACGAAAGCCGCCACCGATCAGCTTGGTCAGCAGGAAACGACCACCCCAGTCGAGTTCGTCCCAGTAGCTGAGCAGACGCCTGCGCAACTCGTCGGGCGGCAGGCCGCGCAACGGCAGCATGCGTTGCTCGATCCATTGCGTGAGACCCAGCTCGGAGTTGCGCGACGCGGGCGGCAGGATATGCGCGATGGTCTCGGCCAGATCGCCCACCGCGTGATACGACTCCTCGAACAGCCACTCGGGCAAGCCGGCGCGCTCGCGCGCGATTTCGGTCAGCAAACGCGTCGGCACGAGTTGACGCGGCTTGCCGCCCGCGAGGAAATACGACGCCCATGCCGCGTCTTCGGGGTCGGCCACCGAGAAATAACTGGTCAGCGCCGCGAGCTTGTCGTGCGTCGACGTGGTCGCATCGAGCGCGGTGTAGAGAGCCGCGAAGCGTTTCATACGGTGCCCGTCATGATTCGCTCGCCGCCGGCGCCTGGTCGGCGCCGGCCGCGTCGGCTTCGACGGTATCGTCGCCGTATTGCGTTTCGAACGCGCTGGCGTGCAGGCCCTGCTCGTTGAGCCAGCGCACCATCGGTTCGATCGAGCCATGCGTGACGATCACGCGGGAGGCGCCGCTCTCGCGTATCGCCGTTTGCAAACCCGGCCAGTCCGCGTGATCCGACAGCACGAAGCCACGATCGACGCCGCGCCGGCGACGCGCGCCGCGCAGGCGCATCCAGCCCGACGCGAACGCATCGCTGTAGTCGCCGAAGCGCTTGAGCCACGCGCTGTTCTGCGCGGACGGCGGCGCGACGATCAGCGCCTGTTTGAATACGCCCTTGTCTTTCGCGGCAATCTCGCCGACCAGACCGACCGCCGGCAGACGCACGCCCGCGTCGCGATACGCGCGATTGAGCGGCTCGAGCGCGCCGTGGCAGAAGATCGGCCCGATCGCCGCATCGACACTCGCGAGCACGCGTTGCGCCTTGCCGAATGAATAGCAGAACAGCACCGATGCGCGCCCTTCGGAGGCGTTGTGACGCCACCATGAATCGATCGAATCGAACACGCTTTGCGGCGTATCCCAGCGATAGATCGGCAGACCGAACGTCGATTCGGTGATGAACGTATCGCAGCGCACCGGTTCGAACGCGGCGCAGGTCGGATCGGCTTCGAGCTTGTAGTCGCCCGACGCCACCCACACGTGGCCCGCGTGCTCGATGCGCACCTGCGCCGAGCCGAGCACGTGCCCGGCCGGATGCAGCGACACGCGCGCCGCGCCAATCGTCAGCGGCTCGCCGTAGTCGAGCGTGTGCAGCGCGATGCCCGGCAGCCGCGATAGCAGCACGCTCGCGCCCGCGCGCGTGGCCAGGTAGCGCTGATGACCGAAACGCGCGTGGTCGGAATGCGCATGTGTGATCACCGCGCGTTCGACCGGCCGCCACGGATCGATGTAAAAATCGCCCGGCGGGCAATACAGTCCCTCCGGCCGCGCGATCACCAGATCGTTGGCTTGCGGCGCGGTGTCGGTCTGACGCGGCGACTGATCCATCGGCTGTCCTCGGCAAGGGAACGCGATCTCCCGAACGCGGCCAAGCAAACTATATGCCCCGCCATTGATGGCCCCGTTTCTGCTTACGGTATATAAAGCACACAGGCGTGTCGAGAGCGGCTGCCATCCGGCAGTGCCCGGCGCGCAACGCGAGGCCTCATGCCGATCCTGCTCGACCAGCAAGCGCTGTATATCGCCAGACATCCCTGGCGCTTCCTGCTGCAAACGCTGAAAGCGTTTCGCGCGAACCAGGGGCTGCTGCTCGCGGGCGCGGTCGCGTACTACGCGTTGCTGTCCATCGTGCCGCTGCTGATCCTGATCGTCATCGTGTTGTCGCGCGTGGTGCCGCAGCAGCTAGTGCTCGACGCGCTTGCGCATCTGCTGCGCTGGCTCGTGCCCGGACAATCGGCCGCGCTCGTGCGTGAGCTGTCGAACTTCCTGCTGCATCGCGCGGTAATCGGCTGGGTGCTGCTGCTGACGATGATCTTCTTCAGCTCGCTCGCGTTCACCGTGCTCGAAAACGCGATGTCGCTGATCTTCGTGCATCGGGTCGTCGTGAAGCGGCGCCACTTCCTGATCTCGGCGCTGCTGCCATACTGCTACATCCTGTTTCTCGGCGTGGGGCTGCTGCTCGTCACGTTCGTGTCGAGCGCGCTCGACACGATCGGCGCAGAAGGACTCAGACTGTTCGGCCTGCACGTGTCGTTGCAGGGCTTCTCGCGAGTGATGCTGTATCTGTTCGGGCTCGCCGGCGAAATCTTCGTGCTGACCTCGGTGTATCTGGTGATGCCGGTGGGACGGCCGTCGCTCAAACACGCGCTGATCGGCGGCGTGGTGGCCGGCGCGTTGTGGGAGATCACGCGGCACGTGCTGGTCTGGTATTTCGCCACGCTGTCGCAGGTCAGCGTCGTCTACGGTTCGCTGACGATGGCGATCGTGATCCTGCTCAGCTTCGAATGGCTCGCGACACTGCTGCTGTTCGGCGCGCAGGTGATATCGCAATACGAGCGCTTCGGCCACGAGCCGCTCGACGCGCCGCAACCGAGGATCAAGACCGGCTAAGCAAGCCAGTCGCAAGGAACAACCCTTGCTCGCTCGATACCGACCATAGCCGCCCATTTCGCGCGGCGGCATCGACTGGCCATCGAGGGAGCGAGGATCATGGCTGAAACCGTCGGCGATTTCATCATCGGGCGGCTGCATGCATGGGGCGTGCGGCGTATCTACGGCTATCCAGGCGATGGCATCAACGGCGTGTTCGGCGCGTTGAACCGCGCGCAGAGCGAAGCGAAGAAACGCCACAAAAGCACGGATCAGCCTGGCCCGATCGAATTCATTCAGGTTCGACACGAAGAAATGGCCGCTTTCATGGCCGCCGCGCATGCGAAGTTCACCGGCGAGTTGGGCGTGTGCATCGCCACCTCGGGGCCGGGCGCATCGCATCTGCTGACGGGGCTGTACGACGCGCGCATGGATCACATGCCGGTGCTCGCGATCGCTGGTCAGCAGGCACGCGCGGCGATCGGCGGACACTATCAGCAGGAGCTCGATCTGCCCGCGATGTTCAAGGACGTGGCCGGCTCGTTCGTCGGTTTTGCGACGATGCCCGCGCAGGTCCGTCATCTGGTCGATCGCGCGGTGCGCATCGCGCTCGCCGAGCGCGCGGTCACGGCGCTGATACTGCCGAACGATCTGCAGGACATGTCCTACGAGCCGCCGGGGCGCACGCATGGCACGCTGCATTCGGGCATCGGTTACGCGCGCCCGCGCATCGTGCCGAGCGACGAGCAGTTGCGCCAGGCCGCCGACGTGCTGAACGCGGGCCGCAAGGTCGCTATCCTGGTCGGCGCGGGCGCGCTGCACGCGACCGACGAAGTGATCGCGATCGCCGAGAAGCTCGGCGCCGGCGTCGCCAAGGCGCTGCTCGGCAAGGCCGCGCTACCCGACGATCTGCCGTGGGTAACCGGTTCGATCGGCCTGCTCGGCACGAAGCCGAGCTACGACATGATGACCCATTGCGATACGTTGCTGATGATCGGCTCGGGCTTCCCCTACTCGGAATTTCTGCCGAAGGAAGGCGACGCGCGCGGCGTGCAGATCGACATCAAGGCCGACATGCTGAGCCTGCGTTATCCGATGGAAGTTAACCTCGTCGGCGATAGCGCCGAGACGCTGCGCGCGCTGCTGCCGCTACTCGAGGAAAAGAAGGATCGGCTGTGGCGCGAGCGCATCGAAGGCTGGGTGTCCAACTGGTGGAAGACGCTCGAAAAACGCGCGCACGAACCCGCGAAAGATGGCCTGAATCCGCAGCTCTCGGTCTGGGAGCTGTCGAAGCGCATTCCCTCGAACGCGATCGTCACCAGCGATTCGGGCTCGGTCGCGAACTGGTACGCACGCGATCTGCAAGTGCAGCGCGGCATGATGTGCTCGCTGTCGGGCGGGCTCGCGTCGATGGGCGCGGCCGTGCCCTATGCGATCGCCGCGAAGTTCGCGTACCCCGAGCGGCCCGTGATCGCGCTCGTCGGTGACGGCGCGATGCAGATGAACAATATGGCCGAGCTGATCACGGTCGCGAAGTACTGGCAAGGCTGGAGCGATCCGCGCTGGATCTGCATGGTGCTCAACAATGGCGACCTGAATCAGGTCACATGGGAGCAGCGCGTGATGGAAGGCGATCCGAAGTTCGAGGCCTCGCAGAACATTCCGTCCGTGCCGTATCACCGCTTCGCGGAGCTGATCGGTCTGAAGGGCATCTATGTCGACAATCCCGATGAGATGGCCACCGCCTGGGACGACGCGCTCGCGTCGAATCGTCCGGTCGTGATCGAGGTGAAGGCCGATCCGAACGTGCCGCCGCTGCCGCCGCATGTCACGCTCGCGCAGGCCAAAGCGTTCGTCGAGACGTTGATGAAAGGCGACCCCGATCAGGCCAACGTGGTGGTCGAAACGGCGAAGCAGGTGCTCGGTGCCGTGCTGCCGGGGCATCACGACAAATGACGCGGTAGCGGCTCGACGACGCCTGTGCGCGCCAACGTTCGACGCAGAACGTGGCTGATAAAATGGCGCGCGCTCCGTGCACGCGCTCATTGGGTCAGCTTCGCCGCAGGCCATCACGTCGGCCGTTATCTCATGCTCACACACGTCCTCGTCGTTTTCGCGGCGGCCCACACTGCGTCATTCGCGCAAGTCGCATTATTCGCGTCATCAGGCATGGACGCTCTTGCCCATGCTTGACGAAACCCGCATCGCGCGCGCACTGACCGCGCGCGGCATCTCTGCCGATGCACGGCAGCGCGAGGCCATCGGCGCGCTCGTCGGGTTGGTCGGCGCGCAGCAGCGCGCGCGGCAGGCATGGTCCACCGCCGCGTTCGGGCCGCAAGGCGTCTACTGTCACGGACTGCCGGGCCGCGGCAAGAGCCTCGTCGTCGATACGCTGTTCGAGCTTGCGCCATGCCGCAAATGGCGCCTGCATTTCCACGAGTTCCTGCGCGAGATGAACCGCCGGCTCGTGCACGCGCCGCGTGGCGACGACCGGCTCGGCGACGTGTCGCGGCAATGGCTCGACGGTATCGAGCTGCTGTGCTTCGACGAATTCCATGTGCAAGATATCGCCGACGCGTTCCTGATGGGCCGCTTTCTCGACACCGCGATCAACCCGGGCACGCGTATCGTGCTGACGTCGAACTACGCACCGGACGATCTGTTGCCCGACCCCGAGTTTCACGAGCGCTTTCTGCCAACCATCGCGCAGATCAAACGCGGCTTCACGGTGATCCATTTCGACGGCGTGCGCGATTACCGCTTCGGCGGCGAAGCGGCCGAGGTGCCGTGCTTTTTCGCGCCGCTCGACGCATCGAGCGAGGCCGCGTTGCGCGATATCTTCACGAGCCATGAACGCGACGCTGCGATCGACCCGATCAGGCTGAGCGCGGCGGGCCGGCCGCTCGAAGCGCGGGCAGCCGGCCGCGCGCTGCTGTGGGCGGACTTCGAGCAGTTGTGCGTCGCAAGCCGCTCGCACCTCGACTACCTCGATCTCGCCGGGCAATGGCAAGGCTTGATCGTCGATCGTCTGCATACGGAAGCGCTGAGGCAGCCGCATATGCTGCAGCGACTCGTCTGGCTGATCGACATCTTCTACGACCGCAAGCGTGCGCTCTTCATCGCCTCCGATCAGCCGATCGAGACCGCGTTGATCGGTCTCGAAGGCGCGCATGATCTGTCGCGTACGCTGAGCCGGCTTGCCGGGATGCAGTCGCGCGCATATCGCAGCACGCTTGAACGAGGCGGCGAGAACAACGCGCAAGACGGCATCAACGCCAAGGCTTGATGGCCGGGCATCGGACCCGCGCGAATTTCTGCAATTCTTGCAAAGCGACGGTAAAGCGTGCCAACGCCGTTGCGCGTCGATGTACGCGCCACGGCGCCGCGCGATGCATCGAACCGACAACGAAGCGGCCCCGGGGGCGGGCCGCCGCTTGCGCGGGAATGGGTTCTGCTACCGCCGAGCGCAAACTCCATTGTTCAGCGGATTGCTTCCGCTCGCACCTGCCCATGCTCAGAACCGCTTCGGTGGCCGCCGCGTTGTGCGCGGCCTGCCTCACGTCCGCCTGCGTGCATATCGGCCCCTCGCGTCTGAAGGCCGACCAGGTCGACTATGCGCGCGCGCTCGGCGACGCGAAGAAGCGCGCGATCCTCGCCGCCGTGATCGGTCTGCGCTACGGCGATGCGCCCGCGTTCCTGACCGTCAGCAGCATCATCGCCGCCTACACGTTCGACACCACCGGCGGCGCGACCGTCAACGCCGGCTCGGGCAGCATGCCGAACTACGCGCAGGCGACCGGCAGCGTGTCGTACGCGAACCGGCCGACCTTCACGTTCACGCCGACCACCGGCGAAGCGTTCGCGTCCGCGTATATCCGGCCGCTCGCGCCGGCACTCGTGTTGCCGCTCGCCGAGGGCGGCGTGCCGATCGATCTGCTGTTGCGCATTACCGCCCAATCGATCGGCGGGCTGCGCAACGGCGATGCGCTCGGCGGCGACAACAGCGCGGGCGCCCCGGGCTTCTTCGAATTGCTGCAGGCCTTGCGTCGTCTGCAAATGGCTGGCGAGTTGAACATCGAGACGCGTCAGCTCGATGCGAAGGCCGATCTCAAAGGCGGCCGAAGCCCCGCATTGGCCGTGTTTCTGTCGATCGGCGCGACCGCGAGCGGCGAGTCGCCGAGCACCGCCGCCGATGTCGCGCGCGTGCGCAGCCTGCTGCATCTGTCGGCGAAGACGCGTAGCTATGAGGTCGTGTATGGGCCTTCGTCGACGTCTCAGAAGGGTGAGCGTATTCCGATGGTTACGCGCTCGGTGCTCGGCATCCTCAGCGATCTCGGCGCCCAGGTGCAGGTGCCGCGGGGGCGCATCAGCGATGGTTCGACGAAGCCGACCGTCGGGCTGATCGGCGGCGAGACGCGGCCGACGATCATCGTGCACTCGGGCAAGGCCGCGCCGGACGACGCGTATGTGTCGATCGCGTATGGGCCTTCGGTGTATTGGGTCGAGCGCAATGACTTCGATTCGAAATACGCGTTTACGGTCGTGCAGAATCTGATGGCGCTCGCGGAAGCGGATACCAGCAGCAAGGCGCCGGTGGTGACGATTCCGGCGAATTGAGGAGTGAATGAAAAGCCAATCGGGCCCGATCGCCATTCGCTGACGGGCAGGGATGCCTGCCGGCCACCCGAAACAAGCCTACACTCAACCATGCCATGCCCCGCGGTACCGGAAAACTCGCCGCCAGAGCAGTTCGATGGGCGTGGCGAACATGTTCGTTCTTCATCGCGCCGCTCTTTCGCGGCAAAGGAGAAGCCATGGAAAAGATCCCAAAAGCCACGGCCTTGTTCATCGCAGGTTTTGGCCCGATTGTGATTGAAGCCCAGGCAAGCCGCGATCTCTACGGTCGGGCCTTCGGTATCCCCTTCAAGGAAGAGAACGGCGGCTATCTCCATACGGAGGGTCTGAACGGCGCAAACTCTTTCGCCTTGTGGCCGCTCTCCCACGCCTCCCAGTCGTGCTTCGGCACGGATTCGTGGCCTCGCGACGTACCCATCCCGCAAGCCTGGATCGAGTTTGATGTCGATGACGTCCAGGCGGCGACGGCAGAACTTGAATCGCAAGGGTATCGGATGCTGGTCAGGAACCGGAATGAGCCGTGGGGCCAGACGGTCAGTCGTTTCATCGGGCCGGAAGGATTGCTGGTCGGAATCACGTTTACGCCGTGGATGCGGGAACAGAAATAATGGCGGCCGCAGTGGCCGTCTTGCGCGCGGTGACTGATAGCCTCAGATTGGGGACCAGCGCGCGTCAGGTTACCCGGTTAGCGCCGAAAATCGATATTCACAATTGTGAATAATGCGCATAACTATCAGCCACCGCTTTCCTAAACTTGGCATTGGGCGAGCACGACGGAAACAGTACGAAAGCATCGTTTGCGTCGAAATCGCAGTCCAACCAAGGAGAAGCGTGTCATGAACAAGGCAACCAGCACATTGATCGCGGCCGTCGCCGCACTCACGCTGTCGGGCGGCGTATATGCACAAAGCAACAACACGCTGGCGACTCCGACCACACAGTCGCCGGCCGCTGCGACGAGTGGCTACGGCACGCCTGGTGCCACCAGCACGGACAGCGGCGCCGGGTCGCCGACCTCGGGCCAGCCGAACAGCGCGAACAGTAGCTCGACGTCCCGCCCCCCCGCTTACGGGGTTAACAACTCGCTGGCGACCCCAACCACAAAGTCGCCAGGAGACCAATGAGAGCAATCAAGGCTGGCAACCGGGCGCAAATGAGCGCAAAGCGATCAGGCGGTTCAATTTCGTCGGGCGTAGCGTGACCGAATAGCCGCGACGGGCAACACAGGTCGCGACGGTAGAAAAAAGTTGGTGTGACTGGCCGGTCATAACGCGCCAGAAGGCCGAGTTCGCCCCAACGTGTCGGCCCTGATTGCCACGACGTCTCGATTGCAAAGCTACTGAACCAACCGGGGCATCATGATCGTCCCATAGTTGGGCCCGATGCCGTCCGTTTGGTTGTTTTTGCAGTAGTTGGGATCGTTGCCCATCTGAACGGTGATGACTGCGTTGGAGCCGTTGCCCGTCTCGTTCAGGATGTGCAGGCACCCGAATGCGACTATCGGCGGAGTACTCCCTTGTCCCCCCGTGACGTTACTCACTACAGCTACTGTCACCCAGGCACAACTCCCCGCCGAACCCGCCGGGGTCTGACTACACGTTGCAACACTGTGGAACGCATTGCTATTTAGGCCCGTTTCAAGATAGATCGGTTCGCCGATAGACATCGGACTCGCGTTTCCGCTCATCATCAACCCGACTATGTTGCTGGAACCAAGCTGGCTGTTCGCCGATGAGAGGGAAGTCCACTGCCCTGCGTTGCAATTGGCGGCCTGGTACGACGCTCTGATCGCAAAGATGTACGGTTGCCCGATCGTTTGCGGAATTGGCGTGCCGTTGTTCGCCGCTTGGGGGTCGGTTGTACTGGTAGCAAGATCGGGTGAATTGGTCGCCGAATTCCAGTAGGTGTCGTAGAGGCATCGCGACATCACGATCGGGAACAGTGCCCCAACTTCAGCGGTTCCCGGACTAGCCACGACCGCAGTCGCTGTCGCACTCGTTTTCAGCGATGCGATGTTCAGCACTTGTGCCAGATACACCGGAACGACCCCGTTAGAGTCGGTCCCGTCCTTGTGGACCGTCACCTGGACCGCAGGCACGACGTTTCCGCTTGCTACCGGCACGGTTGCCTGGGATACACCAGCCGCAGCATCGGTGACATTCGCATAGCCGGTAGTGACATCCGACGGATGCAGTTGCACGGCGGCCCCTTGGACGTTGTTATTCGGTCCGAACGAAACTGAGGTTGACCCGGTTCGACGGACGGATTTGCAGCCTGCGATTTGATGCGATCTAACCTCCGTTGAGTGTTGAGTCGCGGGTTGTCCACGGGCGGGCGGCGGGTCGCCTCTCACGACCATGACGCTGCCCGCCGGTGGACAACCCGCAAGGCGATACGGTTTGCCTTTTAACGTTGAGGTTTTCGAATTCAAGCGGCGAACGATAGCCAATGCCGCTGTGTAAGCGGCGTACGTTGTACCAGCCCTCCAGGAACCAGAAGATGCGTTGCCGGGCCTGTTCACGAGTCGCAAAGAGTTCTCGCGAGAGTAGCTCCGCTTCAAGCGTGCCGAAGAACGATTCGCACATCGCGTTGTCGTACGCGTCGCCGGCCGTCCCCATCGACGGTTGCACACCGGCTTCGCGGCAGCGCCGTCCGAATGCAATAGAGGTGTATTGGCATCCCTGGTCCGAATGTAGAATTACGCCCTCGTGGCGTCGCTGCAGCAACGCCATATCGAGTGCGCGCAGCATCAGTTCGGTGTACAGATGGCTTGACATCGCCCAGCCTACAATTCGGCGACTGAACACGTCGAGGACTACGGCCAGATACAGAAACCCCTCGCCAGTCGGGATGTAGGTGGCGTCCGCCACCCACAGCATGTTTGTCGCCTCCGCGCAGAAGTGCCGACGCACCAGATCCGGAGCGCGCCGAGCCCCCGCGCGTTGCCGCGTGGTGTGTGGCCAGCGCCGCCGGCTCGCACCATGCAGGCCGGCCAGGTGCATCAGACGTGCGACCCGCTTGCATCCCACATGCACGCCTTCCCACGCGAGCTGCGCATGGATACGTGGCGCCCCATATGTGCCGCGTGAATTCGCATGCAGCGTGCGGATGCGCTCGAGCAGTTGCGCATCGCTACACGAGCGTTTCGATGGCTCACGCACCAGCCATGCGTAGTAGCCGCTCGCGGAGACCCTGAGCAGCCGTGCCATCGTGGCAATGGGCCACCTGGCCCGGTTCGCTCTCATGAATCCGTACCGCCCTTCGGCGGAACGGCTCCCGTCTCCCTCGCGAACCAGGCCGCGGCCTGCGAGAGAATGTCCCTTTCCATCTTCAGTTGCCGGTTCTCGCGACGCAACCGTGTGAGTTCCTGCCGCTCGGCCGTGGTCAGCCCGTCGTGACGCACACCCGCATCGCGATCGGCCTGCGCGACCCAGTTGTTGATCGTCTGTTCGGTCGGCTCGAACTCGCGCGCCAGATCCTCAGGCGTTCTTCCGGCCTTAACCAGCTCGACCATGTGAGCCCGGAATTCCACAGGGTATGGGGTACGATGCCTGCCCATTTTCGACACCTCCTGATCAAAAGCATAGGTGTCCGTTTTCGCGGGTCAACTTCAAACAGCCTCGGTCTGCGAGTCGTTCCAATCCGGATTGGCGGCGTTCGCGTTGTTGCAGCCAGGGTTGTTGGCTTGGGCATATAGGCACTGTGCCCCTGCAAGCGCAGCAGCGTCGGCGGCAGTCTGTGCCTGAGTGCGGGCGAGCATCAGGTTGCCAATGTCAATCGCGAGCGCCGCGAAGCTCAGGAGCATAAGCAGCAGCAGCGCGACCATGATTGCCACCGCGCCCTTTTGCTTCTTCATCGATTTTGCGCGGCGCTGAGTACGCATGGTAAGGATGTTACGCATGATGTTCTTCTTATTCGTTGTTCATCGTGGCCGTGGAGCTCAAGGTGATCGGCCCGGTCAACGCTCGCCGGGATGCAGAAGCCCGTGAAGCTCCTGCCAGGCCGTCGCAGTGTCCGACACGACGGCTGCGAACGGGCGGAGCCGCACCCAGCATCCGGCGGAACTGCTCGGTGATGACTGGCTCGAGCAAGGGCGACTGGAGGATCGAGGTCGACACGTCGGGCAAAACCGTCACGCCATGACGAGCCTGTGCGATTTGCCGACTATCAAGCACTTGCTGCGCCCCATCAAATGACAATGGACTGGCGGTATCGATCAGATACGCTTGGTCGATCTCAGCCTGGCGCGCGCGCTTTCCCCGCGTGATCATTGGCCTTGTAATACCGACCGCCCCAGGACCAGTAACTCGTTGAACTGGGTTACCAGTTCAAAACACAAGGCAAACAACAGGGTATAAAAGGGCCCGGGAAATCTGTGCATCCACCCCAGAATCGGCACTGAAAAACGCGTTCTAACGGGGTCCCGAGTCATGATCCAGGTGATGGTCGCTCCAATCGTCGCCCCCGCAAGTATGTCGGTCGGATAGTGCCAGCCGAGATAAACGCGCGGCAGACAAATGAAGATCGCGGTGTATAAAAGTGCGAGCACGCCGACGCCGCGCCAAACCAGAAAGATCCCCGTTGCAACCGAAATCCATAGCATTGCGTGGTCACTCGGAAAGGAGCTCCAGGCTGGCAGCACGGCCGCTTCCAGACCACCCGATGGAAAACTCAAGTGCAGTTCAGGATTAAAGAGAGGCCGCATACGGAATGGCAAATAATGCGCAACGAGCCTGAATATTGCGAGCGCAAGAAGGCCGCTCGCGATCGTCGCGACGACCATTTCACGCTCCCATTCTCCACGCTGGCTGGGTTTGAACCATATCCACCACAATACGGGCATGAGCACCAAACCTTTGAATGTGTATAGGTCCGCGATGATTCTTGTCGCGTGGTTCAACATGGCGCAACTCAAAGCAATGTGCGTCAGGAAAGTTTGGATTGCTGTATCGAAACGGTCCATTCTGCAATTTCTCCAAATTTTTTAGTTATAAAGTTTCAGCAGCGGGAGCGGGCACGGGGTTGTGTCGCGATCTGAAACCTGCCGTCGTCAAAACCAAAAACCATCAAGTCTCGCGCGACGTTGGATCGCGATTGGCAGTTGGTTGGGGCGTGTCGTGGCGCCGTGTCAGGTGAGCGCAGGCATGCTATCGGAAACAAGCGTGGGGATGGCTTTGCCGAACCTCGGCAAAGCGGGATGGATCCTGTGTCCGCTGGTACGCTCATCTCTGCCAGATCTGCCTTCAAAAGAGTCTCGTCTCGGCGACAGGAGATTGGAAAGCCATCCAGACGCCGCCTCATTGGGTTGTCGACCAGTGTTACCCGGTTTATTGTTTCAGATGCCTCATGCTCAATGAGATCGACGTTACTGCATCGCGGTAGAAGAGAAAGTGGCTTGACCCGGCCGCAGCGCCTCGACAACTCCGGCCGCAGCTGCTCTCGCGCAGTCAGACATAGCTGAGTTGCGTTTATCGCGCAGGCTTCGATTCAAGAAGACTCCGGCGCATGGGAGCGATAGTCATTCCACCAGTCGCATCTGCCCGCGGGTTTCGAGTCGTTGCTGCGCAAGAACTTTAGTCTTGCGACGTTTTCGCGAACCCTCACGCAGGCACATGGCCCGACGAGTTCGTGCTTCGTCATTCACACACGCACAGCCATCTGGGCGCGTGACCGCGATTGTGTATTCGTCGTCAAGAGAAGCGGTCAACACGGGGCCTTTACCAGGCCGCTCGAAAAAGATCTTGGGCATGGGATCGTTTCCATTTGGTTTCTACGTCGCGCAGCCGAGCGACCAGCGGTGTGTTGTTGATTGAGTCCTTCATGCAGTCACTTGATCCATTGGCTCGGTGATTTGCACCGCCGCTTGAAAACGGCCACCGTCCCAGTATCCCCCCTAACTTTCGGACAATCGGTGCGATATCGAACGTTCGCGCTCACCGGTGCCGGTTGTGATCCAGCGCTGCCTCGATTACGACGCGGGGCCGGCGGTCTGGCTACCCGTGGCCAGCGAAGACGGTTACTCGCGGCGGGTTTCAACCTGCGCTGAAAGCCTCCCTCGTCAACGGTAACCGTCCTCCATGACGACGTTGTGGGCGCATGCTTCTCACCGTCTAGCAGACACATCGTGGATGTCCGATCACTGATCTACGATCGAACCGAACCGCGGCAAATTCAGTGCGACGAGACATAAGTTGTATCAGCGAATACTGCCGGGATCGCGAAGCTCTCGCGCATACGCTTAGCCTCTGCGGCAGGCGTCAAGCCAAACAGACGCCTGAATTCCCTGCTGAACTGGGACGGGCTCGCATAACCCACAGCGTGTCCCGCCGCCTCCGCGGTTAGCTCATTGCGCACCATTAACAGGCGAGCCTGATGAAGGCGCGTCGACTTCACATATTGCATCGGCGACACCTGCGTAATTGCCTTGAAGTGGCTGTGGAAACTCGGAATGCTCATACCCGCTTCGTCGGCCAGTTGCCTTACGTCGAGGGGCTGCGCATAGCTTGCATGAATCAGGCGGAGTGAGCGGCCTATCTGGCCGAACTGTCCTCGCATCGCCAAAGCCTCGCGCAACGAGCCTCCCTGGGCTCCGGTGAGCACCCGGAAATACAGTTCACGCAGCAGCCCGGCGCCCAACACAGCAGATTCGAGTGGCCGATGCATCGCCTCGAGGAAGCGCAGCACGGACGCTTGCATTGCGTCATCCATCGGCGTGGACATCATGCTTTGAGGTGCTGGTGCGCACTCCCCCACGCCTTCGCGGTCGATCCGCTCCGCAAGTTCGGCGGCCAATGCGAAATCGAGGTGCAGATACAGCGCGAGCAGTGGGCGCTCCTCGGTTGCGTCGGTCTCCATGCTGAACGGCACGGGCATGGACACGGCCAGGTAGTGACGCTCGTCGTACAGGTAGAGCTGGTCGCCGAAATATCCTCGCTTGCGGCCCTGGCAGACGATCACGATACCGGGGTCGTACAGAACGGGCGTGCGCGATAGCGCCCGGTTCGACCGCAAGATGCGGACGCTCGGCAGTGCCGTCAGGTTGTAGCCCTCGTCGGGCGCCAACGCGCGTAGCAGGACAATCATGCGTTTCTGGCTTCGAGAGGATAGAGCTGGATGCTGGGCCAAAGCGCGTATCGTGTTCATAGTTTTATGCAAGAAAATCAGCGGAATTCGGCTTAATTTGCCTCTCTGGTCAGATTAGTATGCACTCTCCAATTGACATTCGGGAGAAGCTTCAATGGCAACCAGCAAAACTCTGCTCATCACCGGCGTCAGCAGCGGCTTTGGCCGCGCGCTCGCACAGGAAGCGCTGGCGGTGGGTCACAAGGTCGTCGGTACGGTGAGAAGTGCCCAGGCAAAGCGTGAATTCGAGTCCGCATCCGCGAATGCCGCTTGGGGACGTGTGCTCGACGTGACCGACTTCGACGCGATCGACCGCGTCGTGGCGGAAATCGAGGCTGGCGTCGGACCAATCGATGTGCTGGTCAACAATGCCGGCTACGGCCACGAGGGCATCATGGAGGAATCGCCGCTCTCGGATATGCGCCGACAGTTCGATGTGAATGTATTTGGTGCGGTCGCCATGATGAAGGCCGTCCTGCCGTTCATGCGTGAGCGCCGCCGCGGCCACATTCTGAATATCACATCGATGGGCGGCTACATCACGATGCCGGGAATCGCATATTACTGCGGGAGCAAGTTTGCGTTGGAGGGCATCTCCGAGGCGCTTGGCAAAGAGGTCAAGCCCTTCGGTATTGCCGTGACGGCCGTGGCGCCGGGCTCATTTCGCACTGACTGGGCAGGTCGCTCGATGACGCGGACCCCCCGCTCGATTTCGGATTACGACGATATTTTCAATCCCATCCGCCAGGCCCGCGAGGAAAAAAGCGGCAAGCAATTGGGAGATCCCAGGAAAGCGGCGCGCGCAATGCTGGCCGCCATTGCAGGGGATCATCCGCCCACGCGTCTTTTGCTCGGTAGCGACGCACTCGGGCTCGTTCGAGACAAGTTGTCGGCATTGAACGTGGAAATCGATGCATGGGAGGCTACCACCGTTTCGACGGACGGCTGATGACCGCCGAGGCTGAGAATCTGTCGGGAACCGTATCCCGCGGCCGTTGGCAATCCGTAGCAGCCCTTTATTCGTGACACACCGAACGACGGCTCGGGGCCGTACTGAGCCGGACGCTGTCGGACTCAGTACGGCCAGCCAGAGACGTTCAACCAGACCGTCACTCTGACGGTCGAACGTCCGCTCGGCCCGAAACGACGGACTTACGCGCGCGATCATGTCGATCGACATCCACCTACCTGGGCGGCCGTGATCATGTTAGTGGTCTTCGCGCTCGCTCGTGGTCAGGCTGTCGAGCCGCAGCCAGTGTCGCGATCAGCTTGCGCAGCGAGGATTTGTTGAGCCAGACGCGAAAGCTCATCGAAGGCGGCTCGATGCTCGAATGGATTAAGGGGCGAAGGAGATGTATGACCAACGTCCCGAGGATCAGCAACATCGCGCCTGCAACGCTATTGTTAGTGCGCAGCAATACATCGGCGACGTAAAGTGTCAACGAGGTCAACACCATGTGGCCGGCGATGCGTATCGACCGCGGGTTCATCATTTCACCTGGAATTCGTTGCGCAGGGTCCGAAGATTCGGACGCCACCGGTGAGGACGCCCCCAGACGATCCAGGCACGTGACCCGGATCGTCGGGGCGGTGTCGGGCGAGCCATCTGCGGTCAATTACCGAAGAAAAGGTTGCAGTAACTTGCGGGTCCGACGCACGACGATGGCGAGGGCTTTGACACATGCTGGACACTGCCGGAAGCTGCGGTGCCGTTGGTCGTCGTGCCGCCAACGTCACTGTTGCCCGGCTGCTGGCTGTCCTGTGCAGCGATCTTCGCTTCAGCAGCCTGAATTTGCTCGGGATACTTCGTTTGGTCGCCGTCGCCCATGTGATAGCCGGCCTGCTCGAGACGGATCAGTTCCGCACTCACCTGCGCACGGGTGACGGGCGTGGTGCTCTGAGCGAAGCTGACGACTGGGCTGCCAAGCGCACAGCTGGCGAGGACAAGGTATGCAAGGGTTTTCATCATGGAGCTCCTTGATTCATGGCTAACTTAACAATCGGGAAACCTAATGGCACACTGCAGCCAGTTCTGCAGACAAACTGGAAGTTGTGGTTGATATGGGGTGTGGAGTCGTCCGCGACTCAGCTGGCTTAACTCGGGGGCGTATTGCGGATCATGTCAATCTCCCTCAAAGTGAGGTGGAAAACGTCGCGCATGTACGCACTGCGTTTTCCGCATCGGCCGGTTATAGAGCCGTACTCGTAACTGGCATTCGACAAGAGAAGAACGCGGGCCATTGTGCGGTGATTGACGCCCTCCTTGTATCGAATTATGTTGCATTATTGCGCCGTGTAATCGTGTCAGTTGTAGTTACGTCGATAATTTGATGTTCGGCATTAAATGTTCCTTTTCGGGAGAATAAATGTTCGGTGTCGCATTACGATTATTCGTTAGAGTGATTTCTTGAGAGTACGGCGCACGCCTGGTTACGGATGCAGTTCGACGCGGCACACACGGAGCGAGCACCCAATATCGCAATTGGCGAGCCGTGCTTGATCAGGACAACCGCGAGTTACTGATACTGCGCAGCGCGAGAGATCAGCCTCATACTTACCCTCGTTCAGCAGCTTTGACGGCCTTCCACCCAACGCTCGGCACAGCGGGCACAAATCTCAGGCAGGGACCACCTGCGTGGATCACGAACTTTTGTTCGGCAAAAAACAGAACACTTGTCCATCGACTTGCTGGCGGACCGCTAGCACAATGGCGTGTAGCTGCACCTGATTCCCGGAGGCCTGTTATGGCGTCCTGTACTCGAACACCACGTGATTCCGACGCGGGCGAAAAGCCCGGGGCCAGAACATCAGTCTGCGCGGGTGAAACGGCTCACACAATCGAGCGCCGCAGATTCGCTGAATTTATGAATCTTTTTGTGGGACCGGTTGCAGCACTCAGTACTGAGCAGAATCTCCTCGTCAAACGCGAGTTATTGCAATCGCTGTCCCGCCGATCGGTATATTGGATCGCGCTACTGTTGGTCGGAAGCCCGTTCTGGTTCGTGTTTGGATCGTGGATCAAAACATCGGATATTTATCCCTTGTTCCGTGTCGTCTGGATCCTGGGACTGTGGGGGATAGCCGCTCCGTTGGCAGCATACTTGCTGAAAATGACCATGAGGCTCCCGAAGCACGCCAGCGTCAACGCGGTCGAGCAGATGCACTGGGCATGGGCTGCATTGGTCATGCTGACATCGTTCTGGTGGGCGGCGGCCAGCTTTGGGCTAATCCCACCCAAATTCGTGGTCCTCCATGGTTATTACTTTAGATTCGGCCGGTATGGCTTTCTGGAACTGACGATGATCAGCCAGGCATTTACGTTGCTGCTGCTCGCACCCAGTTTTCGGGCGGCTTTAGGCGCACTCGTGATTGGCACTATCCCATTCGGATTTAACATGGCACCACTGTTCTTTGTTGCCCGGCCAGGAATGTTTGACTGGTATACGGCTCAAATAATTGGCTATTGTGTCGTCGCATGGTTCATTTGCAACGATCAGCAACGCACATGTGTGAAAGAGGTTGTTCTCGAGGAGGCGCGATCTCAGGCTGTAGCGGCAACGGCGGAGAAGAACCAATTTATCGCTGCGATAAGCCATGACCTGCGTCAACCGCTCACCACGCTCGGCCTGAAGTTAGATTTCATCGAGCGGAGCATTAAATCGACCAATCTGGCTGAAGACGTCTCGATTGCGCAAAGGCAAGTGGATGCGATGGAAGGAATGATCAACGGGGCACTGGATATCTGCCGCCTCGAGTCCGGCACCTGGAATGTAGAAGTTCGGGAGGTGGCGCTGCCTTCCCTTTTACGCGGCATAGTCGTGGATATGCAGCCGCTGGCTGAGACGAAGGGGCTGAAGTTAAGACTCCATAGTCGCCCCTATCTGGTCCGTTCGGATCGACATGCGTTGGACAGGATCGTCCGGAATATGGTGCTCAATGGGCTCCGTTACACGCCTTCCGAGCAGGGAGGCAAGAAGGGACATGTTCTGGTGAGTTGCCAGAGGCGAGGCAGCGGCATAAAGATAAGCGTCTGGGACAACGGGATCGGTATCTCTGAAGATAGACAGGCGGATATCTTCAAAAGCTATGTACAGGTCGATAATCCCGAGAGGAATCGGGAAAAAGGGTTCGGCCTGGGTCTGTCCATTGTCCAGGGTCTCGCGAACCTTCTTCGTCACAAACTGGACGTGGACTCGACACCCGGACGGGGATCGCGTTTTTCGGTTACGGTCCCGTTCATCGGACTCATACCGCCGGAGTTGCGCGAGGTTCAAACGGTTGAAGACGGCGACCCGGACCTGACCAATATGGTCGTGGCGATCATCGAGGACAACAGCGACTTAAGAATCGAAATATCGATGCGCCTGATCGAGCATGGCTGCTACGTCGTGGCGGGGGAATCATCATCCGACGTCATCGAGCAGTTGCGCATCGAGGCTTTGGCAAGCGGTCCGCACTTCATCCTCTCCGGCTACCGGCTGGAAAACGAGGACGGCATTGCGGCGATTACGGCGGTCCGCGCTGCTACCGACGCCTCGATCCCTGCGATCCTGTGGTCGGGAGACACCTCGTCAGCTGTGCTCAAAAAAGTAGCCGTCAGTGGCATCAAGCTTTTGTCGGGACCGGATTCTGAACAGACCTTATTGACCATACTTGCAGAACATAAGCCAAAAACATTGACCGAAGGCGGGTGAAAGAGATGGCGAGGGAACACAAAGCTGGCACAACGGAGCGTAGCTGCACTTGATTCTCGGAGGCCTGCTATGGCGTCCCGTATTCAAACACGACGTGATTCTGACGCGGGCGAGAAGCCCGGGGCCAGAACATCATTGTGCATGGGTGAAACGGATCACACAATCGAGCGCCGCGTATTCGCTGAACTTGTGAATCCTTTTCTGGGACCGGTTGCGGCACTCAGTACCGAGCAGAATCTCTATGTCAAACGTGAGTTATTGAAATCTCTGTCCCGTCGAGCGGTATGTTGGACCGTGCTGGTGTCGGTCGGAGCCTCGCTGCTATGCTTATATGGATCGTGGATCAAAACGTCGGATAGCTACCGTTGGTTCCGTGTCGTCTGGATCCTGGGACTGTGGGGGATAGCCACTCCCATGGCAGCATACTTGCTGAAAAAGACCATGGCGCTCCCGAAGCACGCCAGCGTCGACGCGGTCGAGCAGATGCACTGGACATGGGCTGCAGTCGTCACACTGACATCGTTCTGGTGGGCGGCAGGTAGCTTTGGGCTAACCCCACCCGATTTCTCGGGCCATGCTCCCTACGTCAAATTGGCCAGCTCTGGCTTCCTTGAGTACACGCTAATCAGCCATACATTTACCTTGCTGCTGCTCGCACCGAGTCTTCGTGCGAATTTAGGTTCATTCGTGCTCGGCGCTATCCCGTTCGGATTTAGCTTGGGACCACCTCTATTTATTTACCGGCCAGCAATGCTGGGTTTCTATACGGCTCAACTGATTGGCTATTGTTTTCTCGCGTGGTTTATTTTTTACAGTCAGAAACGCGCATATGTTAAAGAGATTATTCTCGATGAGGCGCGAGAGCGGGCTGAAGCGGCAAAGGCGGAGAAGAACCTGCTTATCGCTGCGATAAGCCATGACTTGCGCCAACCGCTCACCACGCTCGGCCTGAAGTTAAATTTCATCGAGCGCAGCATTAAATCGACCAATCTGGTCGAAGACGTCTCGATTGCGCAAAGGCAAGTGGATGCGATGGAATGGATGATCAACGGGGCACTGGATATCTGCCGCCTCGAGTCCGGCACCTGGAATGTAGAAATTCAGGAGGTGGCGCTGCCTTCCCTTTTACGCGGCATAGTCGTGGATATGCAGCCGCTGGCCGAGACGAAGGGGCTGAAGTTAAGACTCCATAGTCGCCCCTATCTGGTCCGTACGGATCGACATGCGTTGGACAGGATCGTCCGGAATATGGTGCTCAATGGGCTCCGTTACACGCCTTCCGAGCAGGGAGGCAAGAAGGGACATGTTCTGGTGAGTTGCCAGAGGCGAGGCAGCCGCATAAAGATAAGCGTCTGGGACAATGGGATCGGTATCTCTGAAGATAGACAGGCGGATATCTTCAAAAGCTATGTACAGGTCGATAATCCCGAGAGGAATCGGGAAAAAGGGTTCGGCCTGGGTCTGTCCATTGTCCAGGGTCTCGCGAACCTTCTTCGTCACAAACTGGACGTGGACTCGACACCCGGACGTGGATCGCGTTTTTCGGTTACGGTCCCGTTCATCGGACTCATACCGCCGGAGTTGCGCGAGGTTCAAACGGTTGAAGACGGCGACCCGGACCTGACCAATATGGTCGTGGCGATCATCGAGGACAACAGCGACTTAAGAATCGAAATATCGATGCGCCTGATCGAGCACGGCTGCTACGTCGTGGCGGGGGAATCATCATCCGACGTCATCGAGCAGTTGCGCATTGAGGCTTTGGCAAGCGGTCCGCACTTCATCCTCTCCGACTACCGGCTGGAAAACGAGGACGGCATTGCGGCGATTACGGCGGTCCGCGCTGCTACCGACGCCTCGATCCCTGCGATCCTGTGGTCGGGAGACACCTCGTCAGCTGTGCTCAAAAAAGTAGCCGTCAGTGGCATCAAGCTTTTGTCGAAACCGGTTTCTGAACGAACCTTATTGACCACACTTGCAAAACACAAGCCAAAAACGTCGGCCGAAGGCGGTTAAAAGTGATGGCAGGGAAACAATGAAGAGCGGTGTAGCAGAGATCTTCACGACAGTCGCGTATCTGCTGCCCCCCTTCCAAGGGTAAGCTCGGCATTGACTCGAAGTGCAGCTTCAACGCGGTTTCTGACTTGAAGTTTGTCGTAAATAACACAAGAAACCTGTCTGACATGTCCCTCGGAGACGCCAAGCTCTCTTGCGATCTGTTTACCTGAGAGGCCACGTGCAATGCAACGCGCCAAATCCCACTCTCGCGGAGAAAGCCCAAGATGATGCTGATTCCGGCTAGCTGAGGGCGCTTGTGTCGAGCAGGCAAAGCGGAGCAAGACTTCTTCCGGAATCCAGAGTTCACCTCCTAAGATCCTGCTCAGTCCAATGAACATTTTTTTGTGCGCGCCTCCTTTCAACAGGATTCCTCGAGCGGCGTAGTCACGCATGCACATTCGCAAAATTTCAACTTCATGATCGTTTCCAGGAGCAAGTCCTGTGCAGATGACCACGGGAACATTGGATGGATTTCCAGCCTGAAAATGCTCAAGTGTCGCGGCGCCACGATTCTCACCATCCAGATTAAGATCCAGGAATACCAGGTCCGGGGGAGGTGTCTTGTTGACTTCTTCAAGCGCGCTGGCAAGCGTAAAGACGGGCGTGATGTCGATTGGGGCTGCGCTCAGCTCCGACGCGTGTGTTTGGACATATTCGGAAAGAGCAACGCAAAGAATTTCGTGGTCATCGACCCATAGGATTTTCATGGTCGCTTCTCCTCTTTACACATCCGAGAAAAGCAATCGATCGTGCGCTACGTTTGTGCGGAGCACTGCCTGACAGCTTAGCATATCGAGCGAGGCCGCAGATCCCTGAACTGCAGAGTGTTGCGGACCCGCGGTCTCTAGCGCACAGGGTGTGCCATGTTCGCGCCGTGTGCCGCGCCCCGGGCGGCACGCGGCTTTGCGCGATCGAATCGGTTTCCGCGGCAGCCGCGGGCATGAAGGCGATCCGCGAGTGGTGGTGGCGCACCGACAGCCTCGCGGCGAAATGTCTGCGGCGTGCCGACAGTTCGATGCTCCGAACATGTGCGAAGTGCGTCGACGTATGCCCCTATCATTTCGTCCAGGCGGTGTTGAACGACCGATGTACCTTGGAAACGGTCGTTGTCCTTGCACTAGCGCGTAAGGCCGCTTCACACCCTGAGTCAGTCCGTCAAGCGTTTCGAGGGGGAAGCGCGAGGCTTCCAGGAAGGGGCGAGCCCCGCTTCCTCAGTGCGTTCAGATCGATGCTTTCGTCGTAGCGTTACCTTGTCTGAGGTTCGCAGCACGCGCGCCTGTACTGAACAGGCGGACACGGTACCGCGCCGAACGAACAGAACACGCAGCAGTCGCCCGGCTTCGGACGCAGCAGCGCATGACAGGCCGGACACTCGTAGTAGAACTGGCATGCATCCGTGGGCATGATTTCCGGCGTAGCGGTCCCGCATTGCGGGCAGGTCAGCACAGATGCGAGAACGACATTGCTCACGGTGACGGTCCTCCTGTCGAAATCAACCATCACCGCGCTGACGCCGGACGCCGTCCGACGAAGCAACGCTCCACCGTCGCTGACGTACCAGATGGTCGAGCGACAAGGCTCCGGCGCCCCGGCACAACAGGACCAGCAGCATGGCTGCCCACTGAATATGCGTCGGCCACGCCTGCGGGTACACAAACAGCTCTATCACGGAGGTCATCCCGAGCAGGACCAATGCGGCGGGCCTGACGCCCAGGCCGAGTACCAGCAACACCGGCATGCTCAGTTCTATCGATACGGTAATGTGTGCTGCCACATCCGGCGGCAACAACGGCAGCCTGTATTCGTCGCGAAACAGTTCGAGCGCCGCATCCCAGTTCGCGAGCTTGGTCATGGCCGAATTCCAGAAAATCGTTGCAACCGCGAGGCGCAGCGGAATGGCCAGCAGCCAGTAAGGCACGTTGTCCAGCAACTGAACTGCGCACTGAAATACGCTACGGCCGTTTGCAGGGTTGGAGAGGCGAGTCATGTCGATGATCCCTGGTCGATCCGAATACGGCTGGCAATCTGCGACGTCTGGGCGAAGCATCCGCGTGCAAGGTAGGCGCCAATGAGTGCAAGACCATCCGCTTCCGGCGCGCGTGCCAGCGCCGCGCCGAGCGCCTTGCCCGCAAAAAGCGCCTTGCTGATGCGCCACTCTCCAGCGCTCAAGCGCAGGGTATCGACGTCTTCATGGACACGTTGCACGAGCAGATGCACAGGCTTATCCGCGAGGTCGATTGCGCGCAGCGCCGCGTCGTCCTGCTGGAGCACGGCGCGCCAGATCGCGTCGGCGGGAGCGTCGCAGCGCAGCAACCGCGTCGCCGGATGAGGCGATAACCGCAGCAAGCCGAGCGCGCCCTCGTCGAGCCGTGCGAGATGTACCGGATCGAGCGGCGCGATGTCGGGTGCGTGCAGCACGCCATTCACCTGCCATTCGAACCGCGCGACGTCGACCACATATCGTACCGATGAGAGTTGTGGCATCCGCGCGAGGAAGGTCGGAAACTGTGCGCCGTAGTCGTCGAGCCATGCGCTGTGTGGCGGCGAAGCATGCATGAACAGGCGCACTGCGCCCTCAAAGAAGTCCCCGCCGACCAGTCGCTGCACGGCGGGAAAGGCAAGCCGCAGCGCATTGACCAGCACACCTTCCGCTGTGTTCCGATAAATGTTCAGGCGTGCTTGGGGATCGACACCATCGGCCAGCACGGTGGCGGCGGCGCTTTCATTGGCGCCTTCGAGCAGGCTGCGGCGCATGGCCTGTTGAAGATCAGCCAGCGATGGCGTGTGCATGTTCATGGCGAACCGCCTCCAGTGCTGATTCCGCCATTGCGGCTTCCTCCATGAGAACGTCGAGCGGCGGCACGTCGGTGTCCCATTCGATCAGTGTCGGCACCGGCCCGAAGCGTTGCAGCGCAGCCGCATAGAGCGCCCACACCTGCGCCGCGACGCGTGAGCCGTGATCGTCGATTCGCAAGACCTGGCCGCCCTCTAGTTGCCTCACGCTGTGGCCGGCAAGATGGATTTCGCCGATGGCCGCCGGCGTCAGCGCGTCGAGATACGTGTGCGGATACCATCCGTGATTGCACGCGCTGACGTAGATGTTGTTGACGTCGCACAGGAGCCCGCATCCCGTGCGTTGTGCGAGATGCGCGAGGAACTCCCACTCCGGTATTGTCGAATGCGCGAAGCGAAGATAAGTGGACGGGTTCTCCACGAGAATGCGCCTTCCGAGTGCCGTCTGCATCCGATCGACGTTCCGGCACACGACGTCGAGCGATTCTTCGGTCATCGGCAACGGCAGCAGGTCGGCGAGATACGTACCGCCCGTCACGCTCCACGCAAGGTGCTCGGAGACGAGGCCGGGTTGTACACGCGCGACGACCTCGCTCACGCGTGCAAGATGTGCGGCGTCGAGCCCATCGGCGCTGCCTAGCGAGAGGCCTACACCGTGCAGGGAGACCGGATAGTCGCGGCGGATCGCATCCAGATAGCGCGTAGCGGGGCCGCCGCCCATGTAGTTTTCAGTGTGCACCTCGAACCACGCCGCGGCCGGTCGTTCGTCGAGCACGGCACGATGATGGCGGAAACGCAGTCCCACGCCGGCCCTCGAAGGAATCGGGCTGGCCGGCGCGCGCGTGCGGGCGACGGTTGCGCTCATGGCCGCAGCGCCCCTCAGCCTGCCTTCGTCTGGCCGCCCGCGATCTTGCTGCAATCGCCCGCGGGCAACAGCACGAATGACTTCGGGTCGCGCCCCTGAGTGGCCTGGCCGGCGCACGAGTGCGCCCCTTCTGCACAGTCGTTCTTCGCTACTGCGTTGATGCCATAGCACTTTTCGAGGTGGTTCTGTGCCATTCTGGCCATGTTGTCCTTCACGACCTGCGGCGGGTTGCCCATACCCTGCGCCTGCGCGGGCAACGCCTGCATTGCAAGCGCCATGCCGACCGCGGCGGACAGCGACGAAATGGTCAAAGCGGACTTGCTCATAGTATCTTCTCCGAGGGTTGGGATCGCGAAGCTGCGATCTCTTAAGCAGATTCGGTCCGGCGCGGCCAAAGGTTACGTCGCGCACCAATTATTTTTTTGCGCAGATCGCCTCTTCCACTGACTGCAACGATGTCCGACTATCGACACCGCAGCGTCGCGCGCATGCTGCCCGAGCGGTCCACACCGGCTGGCGGGGAACCGCGCAGCGCCACGCTGGATGACGCAACGCGGCCCGACGGCACGCCCGACTGGTCCGTTTTGATGGCGCGCGCGCAGCAAGGCGATCGCGACGCCTACCGCCGGCTGCTGCAGAGCATGACACCGTATCTGCGCAACCTCGCGGACCGTCATGGGGTCCGTCCCGACGCAGTCGAGGACGTCGTGCAGGACGTCCTCGCCACCGTGCATCGCGTGCGCCATACCTATGACCCCGCGCGACCGTTCGGCCCCTGGCTGCTGACCGTCGCCATGCGCCGCATCGTCGATACGTTGCGCCACGCTGGGAGTCTTGACGCCCGCGAGGTGCCGCTCGACGATGAACATGAAACCTTGGCCGACCCCACAGCGAATCTGATGGAAGAGGCCACCGATGCGCGCATGCTGCGCGAGACGATCGAGCGTTTGCCGCCCGGGCAGCGCGACGCGATACGTATGCTCAAACTCGAGGAAATGTCTTTGAAAGAGGCGGCTGTGGCGAGTGGAATGACTGTTGCCGCGTTGAAGGTCGCTGTGCATCGCGGGCTGAAAGGCCTGCACAAGCTCCTGACGCAGGGAGACCGCAAATGAGTCCGCAAATGAGTCCGACCTCCGATCTGATCGAGTCGCTGGTTGCCGATGCGAACCCGGTGCGCCCGCTGCGCCCGCCCGCCGTGCGGGCGGTCGGCTGGCTCCTGTTCGCAGCACTCGTGCTCACTCTGGTCGGCGTGGCGCACGGCATGCGGCCTGACCTCGCCGCGAAGCTCCATCAGCCGGTGTTCGTGACGGGCGTGGCGGCAGCCGCGTTGACGGGCATTCTCGCTGCCGTCGCGTCGTTCGTTGCCAGCGTGCCGGGAAGGTCGCTGCGCTGGCTACTGTTACCGCTGCCCGCGCTGGTGGCATGGGTTTCGACGATCGGCTACGGATGCTTGACAAACTGGGTGGAGATCGGCCCGGACGGCATGTCGCTGGGGGAAACCGCGCGCTGTTTTGCGACGCTCGGCCTCACGGGCATTCCGCTCTCGCTCGCCCTGCTGATCATGCTGCGTCACGTGGCGCGGCTCGCGCCAGCTCCCGTGGTGATGACGGGCAGCCTGGCCGTTGCCGCGCTCACGGCTGTGGCACTGTCGATGTTTCATCCGCTCGACGCGACGGTCATGATCCTGGTCTGGAATTTCGGCGTCGCGGCGATGCTGTTGCTGGTCAGCGCGCGGTACTCACATCGATTGTTCGCGTGGGTCACATCGCCTGTCCGCTGACAGCCTTCGGATCTTGTTGCATCAAGCGCGCGCGGATATGGTGAACCGTTCGAAAGACAGGTTCTGAGGCAGGGGCATTTGCATGCCCGAAGAATTATGCGCGGCAATCGCTCGACGTCAGGCACGCACGATATCTCGATGCAAAGGAGGCAGCCATGTATGTCACTTACAGAATCGCCATCCTCGCCGGTGTGATCGCACTCGGGATGACATCGCGTGCAAGCTGGGTAGAGCAAACCGTTAACGCGACATTGCTATCGAACTCGATCCAGCTCGGGACGCCGTAATCTATCGGAGCGTCCGGAAGATGGACAAAAAGAGTATGGCGCCCACGCCTGATGTTTCGGTGAGCGTCGATGCCTGCTTAAGTACGCTGTTGAAGCGCTTCCCGGAAATAGCCCTTTCGGTCGTGCAGAATCTGATGGCGCTCGCGGAAGCGGATACCAGCGGCGAGGCGCCGGTGGTGACGATTCCGGCGAATTGTCTACTGGGACGCACAAGCGACGAGTCAAACCGCAAGCGCCGGAACCGGCGCCCAGCTGCCCGCATCGAACGGCTTTGCGACCGCGCAAATGAGCACGCCGTCGAGCTTTGACGGATCGTGGGACTTCAGTCCGACGGGCGTGTGGATGATGCTGCCCGGCCTGTCCCATCCGCTTCTGCGCTGGCAACTCGGCCGGTAGGCGCGACCGCGAAGCCGCCGCGTGCGCCCAGTTGACCGCGCCGCGTCAGTCGGCGCCATCTCTGGGGAGGCCGTTGACATGTCCGGCGTCGGGGCGGGGCTCCCCGGATTGTCGACCATCGGAGCCGGCGCGCCGAAATGATCGTTTGTGGACAATCCGTCTACAAGTTAACTTTTTGCTGCGCTCGGCGAATTTCGTCCGTCACCCCAGCGACGGTCTGTAAACTGTCCCTTCTGCTGCGGACAAGAGGTTGGAGTTGTGAGATCAGGATACGGGGCGATATTCATCGCCTTAATCGCCGCGGCGCTGTTCGGCGCCGCGACACCGTTGGCCAAGGCGCTGCTCGGCTCAGTCAGCCCCTTCATGCTCGCGGGACTGTTTTATCTCGGTAGCGGCCTGGGGCTTGGCGTCGGCATCGCGTGGCGTGCCTTTCGATCGCGCGGGCTTCAGTCCGCCGCGGACCACCGTATCACCAAAGGCGAGTTGCCTTGGCTGATCGGGGCGATAGCGATGGGTGGCGTCGCCGGCCCCGCCTTGCTGATGCTGGGCCTGTCCACCACACCAGCGGCAACGAGTTCGTTATTGCTCAACCTTGAGGGGTGTGTTGACCGCAGTGATTGCCTGGGTGGTCTTCCAGGAAAATGTCGACATTCAGGTTTTTCTCGGCATGGTGGCGATCGTTGCGGGTGGCGTGCTTCTGTCGTGGCATCCGGGACAGTCAGGCGTGCCGGTGGGTGCGTTACTGATCGTCGGCGCGTGTCTGTGCTGGGCAATCGACAACAACCTGACGCGCAAGGTCTCGGCGAACGACGCGATGGTGATCGCGTGTCTCAAAGGGATGGTGGCCGGTCCCGTGAATCTCGGCATTGCGATCGCGGCGGGCGCTTCGCTTCCGTCAGCAGGAACCATGGCGGCAGCGATGCTGACCGGGCTTGGCGGTTACGGCATCAGCCTCGTGCTGTTCGTTGTTGCACTTCGCCATCTCGGTACGGCGCGTACAGGCGCGTACTTTTCCGTTGCGCCGCTTTTCGGTGTCATGCTTTCGCTGATCATATGGCCCGCGCTACCCAATCTGTCTTTCTGGATTGCCGCCGCCCTGATGGCGCTGGGTATCTGGCTACATGTGCGCGAGCGGCACGAGCATGAGCACAGTCATGAGTTTCTTCAACACACGCACCGGCATCGCCATGACGAGCACCATCAGCACGCGCATGATTTTCCTTATGCCGGTGAGGAGCCGCACGCGCACCCCCACGTGCATCTGCCGATTACACATTCGCACGCGCATTTCCCCGATATCCATCATCGGCATCAGCACTAGCTGTCCTCCGACGTCTTCATTTCCCCAGGGCGGCGCAGCATCTTGTCGACTTCGCCCGCGTGCATCTCCTCGACGTGGATCATCTGACGGGCGAACTCCTCGAGTGCAACCGAGCGGTCCTCGACGAGCGCCAGCAGGTCGCGATACAAATGCAACGCAAGATTTTCGGCTTGCAACGACTCGCGGAGGATCGAAGAGATATCGAAGGTGTGCGAGTCGAGCAGAGGACCGATCGCAAGCGACGGATAGGCACCCAGAGTCGTGATCCATTCGCCGGCCTGCTGTGCGTGCAACAACGATTCATCGGCCTGCGCGCGCAACCACGACCTGATCGGGATGCGTCCGAATCCGAAAACAAGGAACGAATAGTGCGTATATCGGACGACGCCGGCCAACTCGGATTCGAGAATCCGGTTCAGCACCGCAACAACGTCTTCCTTATTGATCTCGGCCATTTGAAGTCTCCTTTCATGGCGCGGCGAGGCATCCGCCTCGCGACCGAGTAGGCCGGCAAGCGGCCGCAAACCGTGGCCGCACGCCTGATCGAAACGGATAGATCCCGCCGGCCCACCGCTTTTCGCATCAAGCGTTCACGACGTCGTCGAGCGCCGCACGCTCAAGTGCCCTTCCCCTTCTTCACCCGCTCGATCTGCTGCTTCGCCGCCTGATACACGGCTTCCGGCGTGAAACCGAATTTCTTCTTCAGATCCGCGATCGGCGCCGACGCGCCGAACGTATGCATGACGACCTGCGCACCGAGCCGTCCTGTATACCGATCCCAGCCGAGCGACGCAGCCTGCTCGACCGCGACGCGCGCCTCGACGTCCGCGGGCAGCACCGACTCCTGATACGCGCTGTCCTCGCGCTCGAAGATGTCCCACGACGGCATCGACACGACGCGCGCCGCGATGCCCTCGCTCTTCAGCTTCTCGTACACGTCGGCGCAGATCGATAGCTCGCTGCCGGTCGCCATCAGGATCACCTCTGGCTTCTTGCCAGCGGGGGCGTCGGCGAGCACATACGCACCGCGCCTGACGCCGCTCGCGGGCGCATAGCGGCTCCGGTCGAGCGTCGGCAGCGGCTGGCGCGACAAGACGATGCACGCCGGCCGATGCGGCTGCGTCAGCGCAACGCGCCAGGCCTCGGCCGCTTCGTTCGCGTCGCCGGGACGCAGCACCGTGAGGCCGGGCACGCCGCGCAGCGACGCGAGCTGCTCGATCGGCTGATGCGTCGGACCGTCTTCGCCGAGGCCGATCGAATCGTGCGTGAACACAAAGATGGCCGGCACTTCCATGATCGCGGACAGGCGGATCGGCGGCTTCATGTAGTCGCTGAAGATCAGGAACGTCGAGCCGTACGCGCGCAGATTCGATAGCGCAAGACCGTTGACCACCGCGCCCATCGCATGCTCGCGAATGCCGAAATGCAGATTGCGGCCGGCATAGTTATCCGCCTGGAAGCTGCCGGCGCCTTCGAACTTCAAGTTGGTTTTCGTCGACGGCGACAGGTCCGCCGCGCCGCCGATCATCCACGGCACACGCGCGGCAATCGCATTGAGCACCTTGCCCGACGATTCGCGTGTCGCGATGCCCTTCGGGTCCGCGTTGAAGCTCGGGATGTCGCTGTCCCAGCCCTGCGGCAATTCGTGCGCCTCGATCTGCGCGAATTCGCGCGCGAGCTCCGCATACTGCTTTTTGTAGCTGTCGAACTTCGCCTGCCATTGTTCGCGCGCCGCCTTGCCGCGCGCGCCGATGCCCTGCGCGAAGCGCTCGTGCACGCCCTCGGGCACGTAGAAGAACTTGTCCTCGGGCCAGCCGTAGAACTTCTTGGCCAGCGCGACTTCCTCGACGCCGAGCGCTTCGCCATGCGCGGACGCGGTGTCCTGCTTGTTCGGCGCCCCCCAACCGATGACGCTGTGAACCACGATCAGCGTCGGCCGGTCGGTCACGCTCTTTGCTTCGACCAGCGCCTTTTCCAGCGCGGCGGTGTCGTTCGCATCGCCGACGTGCAGCGTGTGCCAGTTGTAGCCGTGAAAGCGGCTTGCCACATCGTCGCTATACGCGAGGTCCGTATGGCCTTCGATCGTCACGCGGTTGCTGTCGTAAATCCAGATCAGGTTCGACAGCTTCAGATGCCCCGCGAGCGAGGCCGCTTCGTGCGAGATACCTTCCATCATGTCGCCGTCGCCGCAAATCGCGTATACGCGGTAATCGAACAGCGGCGCGTCCGCACGATTGAAGTGGCTCTCGTACCAGCGCGCGGCCATCGCCATGCCGACGCTATTGCCGAGCCCTTGCCCAAGCGGTCCCGTGGTGGTCTCGACGCCGGTCGTCATCCGGTACTCGGGGTGGCCCGGCGTATTGCTGTCGATCTGGCGGAAATGCTCGATGTCGTCGAGCGATACGGCCGGTGCGCCGGTCGGCTTGCCGTGTTCGTCGACGGCTTTCACGTTGGCCAGATGCAGCAGCGAATACAGCAGCATCGACGCATGCCCGGCCGACAGCACGAAGCGGTCGCGATCCGGCCACAGCGGCTGGTCAGGGTCGTAACGCAGATGGTGTTGCCACAGGTGATACGCGACCGGCGCGAGCGCCATCGGCGTGCCGGGGTGGCCGGAATTGGCTTTCTGCACGGCGTCCATCGACAGCGTGCGGATCGTGTTGATGCACAACTGATCGAGGGCGGAATCGTTTTGCATGGGACGCTCCTTGTTCGGCAATTCGGAAGACGGCCGACGCGCGCCGCGGAGCGCGCGGACGGATCGGCGCATCGTGTCGACATGGAATCGCGCGCGTCCGGGCATGTCGATAAGGACGCGAAGCCGCACGTGGAACCACCCACGTGCCAGCGTCACCGCCGAAAGCGCGCGGGAAAATCGCGGCGAAGCCCACCGATGATGCGCCTAACCGCGCAACTCTGCACGCCACGCCGCCGCAGGTCGGTTGCTTCGCGAACGACGAAGTTCAGGCCGACTGCAGCCAAAACTCGATGACGGGACCATGCTTGCCGTCGATCGGATCGAGCGGCGGAAACGGCAACGCCAGCATCTCGGTGAGTTCCTGCGGCGTCAGCGCTTCGCGGCGAATGTCCCATTGCTGCCCGAACGGATAGCCCGCCACCACCTGAAAATGCCGCTCGAACGATTGCAGACAATGGCCGGTGCCGGCCGGCAGCAGCAGCACGTCGCCCGCGTGCACCGTCACCACGCGTCCGCCCGGCCCGCCGACGATCACCTGGGCGCTCGCGTCTGTCACGCCGAGCACCTCGTGCGCGGTCGCGTGAAAGTGATGGAAGTCGAAGATGCTGTTGCGCCACTGCGCGGGCCATGCATTGCGCTCGAAGAGGATTTCGAACGCGGCGGGCAGATTGCCGCTGCCGGGCGACAGCGCGCGCCGGTACAGCACGACCGGCAGCTTGCTGTTGTTCGGCACCCAGTCGTGCGGCTCCAGCATGAACGCTTCGTATTCGGTCTGCGCGGCGTCGAAGCCGTGCCTGGACTCGTTGAACATGGTTGCTCCTGGCTTGTGATGCGGTTGCCGCTAACCTGCGGACGAGCAGCCGGCTAGCCTCCGCCGATGCCCTGCAGCACCTTGCCCGTGCCGCCGCACACCGCGCAGCGAGCGCCCTCGACCTTGCCCGTTCCGTGGCAGGCGGTGCACAGGTCTTCGCCAGCGCCCGGTGTGTTGGGCGGCGCTTCGTCGCCCGGGTTCATCGATTCGGTTGGATGGTCCGGTTGCATGCGCTTTCTCCGGTTGGATGTTGACGGATTCGAGGCGCGGGCTGGCACGCAACGCGCAGCGTCATTGCTCGCCCGGCTGCTTGTGATGCGATTCGCGCCCGCCGCCGCCCGGCGGCTCGGCGTGCTCGCCGGTGCCGAGCGGCACTTCGGCGCCGTGGCGCGGCCGCTCGCTCGACCGTGGCGGATTGGTCGCTTTGTCCACGCCGGTCTGCACGACCGGTTCGATGCCGAGCGGACTCGGCTCGACGTAGTGCGTGCCGCTCGGCTTGTTGCGGGCTTTGACTTCGTCGGACATCGTGGGCGCGGCGCGGTTATCTGGCCTCGCGGACTGCTCGCCGCCTGGCGTCGCGCTCTGCTGCGGGGTGTCGGTCGATTGGGGATCTTGCATCGCGCCCTCCTCGTTTGTTCTGCCGTCGATTCGCGTCATCACGCGCCATCTCGAACGGGCATCTGGTTCATGCAGCAACATTCGAGCCCTGCCGGAGAAGTCCGCGCGCAGCGCAACAGGCACGGCCATTGCGATCTCGAAGGCGGTAGCACGGCACGTTCGCTTTGTAAAAAAGGCGCCCCCGAAGGAGAACCTCATGAGCATTACGACAATTCGCGTATCCGAAACCGAGGTGCAGGTCGAGCGCACGCTGTACACGTTCGCGCAAAAGAGCGACGCCGATGCGTTCCAGAACTGCCTCGTCGACGGTTCGGTCGACACCTGCTATCGCGATCGTCCGCCGCTGTCGGCGCGCCCCACCGTGCCCGACGAACATCCGGACGATCCCGCGCGCGGCAGCACGATTTCGCCGTCGCTCGGCGGTCTGCCTTGATGGCTCTGCGCCTCTCACGGAAGCACTGCCAAACCGGCTGCGCCCGCTCAGCCTTCGGGCGCGGCACGATCGGCCGCGACGAGCTTGCGGCCGTACGCAATCGCGGCGCGGCGTGCTTCGTCGGCGGTCGCATAGGGGCCGATCTGCGGTGCGCCCTCGAACGGGAACAGAATCCGCCTGTCCGCTTTCCTCACAACCTTCAGTCCACCTATGTATCGGCCGTCGCCTGTTCCGTGATAGCTGGCGAAAATCTCGAAGTCGTCGTCGGCAACGTCGGCCTTGTGTCGCGCCATATGCGCTCCTCGTCCTGTGCTTTGCGTGGGCGATGTCCAATGTGAGCCGGGCGCGCGCGGTCATCGCGATGCGGCGCGCGTGCCGGGTTCCAGCAATTGACGTTCCACGCGAACGACATCCGTCGACATGCGGCACGAGCATTGCGCGTCTGAACGAAGACTAGGAGAGGACTGATGGATTTACCTGATATGAGCCGGCAAGCGCCCAGTGCAATCGGCACATTCGACCTGAACGCGCCAACCCACGCGCAAATTTCGTTGCAGTCGCTGCCGCTGCCGCTGCATCCGCATGCGCCGATGCCGCCCGAAGTCGACCCCGACATCGCGCCGAACACGCCGCCGCCGAAGATCGACCCCGATCCGATCCCGGACGATCCGGTCGACGTTCCGCACGAACCACCCGAAGGCGATCCACCTGCGGCGCCGCCGCCACAGCATGCATGGCGCCGGCATGCGGCGCTAGCCCGCCGGCGGGCGCATCGTCGCGATCGGAATCAGGAATTCGGACACGCCGGTCAGAATGATCTGCACGCCGATGCATAGCAGCAGGAACGCCGACACCCGCAACGCGACCTTGGTGCCCTCGACGCCGAGATAGCGCGCGAGGATCGTTGCGCGGCTGTAGATCAGATACACGCAGATGGCCACCGCGAACGTGATGGCGACCGACGCGATACCCGACATCACGAACGCCGACAGCTTGTGCGTGCGATTCGCCGACAGCGCGATCGCGGTCGCGATCGAGCCGGGCCCAGTGGTCAGCGGCACGGTCAGAGGAAAGAACGCGCGCGATTTCGCGGTTTCGGCGTCGACGCGCTTGACTTCCGTCTGCTCGACCGCCGGCGTGTCCGGCGCATTGAGCATTTGCCAGCCGCCCACGGCAAGCGCGAGCCCGCCGCCGATGCGCAGCGCCTCCATCGAGATACCAAAGAAATGCAGGATCGGCGTGCCGATGAAGAATGCCACCAGCAGCACAACGGCGGCGTTGATCGCGATCTTGCGGGCGAGTAGGGTGCGCTCGTCGAGGGTCAACGACGCGGTCCGGTCCAGAAACACAAACGCGCCGCTGAACGGATTGATGATGCTGATTAAGCCGATAAAGCCAAACATGATGTCCGAGATCAGACTTTCGACCATGTGCGTGTCCGTGTGTCTGCTTGTCTGCGTGTGCTCGCGCGAGTTCGCGCCTGGGCGCGCTGCCGGTCATGAACCCGGGCGGAATCGCGCGGTCCGGAAAATGCTTCAATGCTCGCAGATCATATCGCGGCGCGCCAGTCGGCCTGCAGAAAAGCCGCGCGACACCTTGCGCGCCACGGCGCACCCCGCTTTGCACTGCAGCAATCCGGGCTGGAAAGATGCAATTGCAACGGTCGAAACTCTGACATTTATTTTGACCTGCTTTACGGGACCGAAGTATCCGGCATACAGTCATCAGCGAAGCCGGAATATCAACGACACATCCCTACTGGTTCGAGGAGTTGTCCACATGCTGCTTCGTGTACTTGCCGCGTTGCCGTTCGTCGGCATCCTGGTCGGCGTTTCGTTTGTCAATCGCGTCGAGCCGATCGTGCTCGGCATGCCGTTCGTGCTGGCCTGGATCGTCATGTGGGTGGTGTTGAGCGCGATCATCATGGCGATCATCTACAACCTCGATCCGTCCAACCGACACGTCGTCGCCGATGGCGAGGAGGTTCGCCCATGAGCGCACTCGTCATCATCGCCGCCGTTACGCTATTCGCGCTGTTCCTCGGCGTGCGCGCAAGGCGCGGCCACGACATGAGCCTCGAGCAGTGGAGCGTGGGCGGCCGCAGCTTCGGCACCGCGTTCGTGTTCCTGCTGATGGCCGGCGAAATCTATACGACCTTCACGTTCCTCGGCGGCAGCGGCTTCGCGTACGGCAAGGGGGCGCCGGTCTACTACATCCTCGCGTACGGCACGCTCGCGTACATCCTGTCGTACTGGATGCTGCCGCCGATCTGGCGCTACGCGAAGACGCACCACCTGGTCTCGCAGCCGCACTTCTTGACGCGCAAATACGAGAGCCCGGCGCTCGGCACGCTGGTCGCCCTGGTCGGGGTGGCCGCGCTGATCCCGTACCTGGTGCTGCAATTGAAGGGCCTCGGCATCATCGTCGCGACCGCGTCGTACGGTGCGATCTCGTCGACGGCGGCGATCTGGATCGGCGCGATCGTCGTGACCTCTTACGTGATCGTGTCGGGCGTGCGCGGCTCCGCCTGGAACTCGGTGGCCAAGGATCTGCTGATTCTCGCGATCGTGCTGTTCCTCGGCATCTATCTGCCGCTGCATTACTACGGCGGCTTCGGCGAGATGTTCCGCACGATCGACGCCGCCCGTCCCGGCTTCCTGACCTTCCCGGCGCGCGGTTCGAGCGTCGTGTGGTTCCAGTCGACGGTGCTGCTGACCGCGCTCGGCTTCTTCATGTGGCCGCACACGTTCGGTTCGATCTTCACGGCGAGGGACGAGCGAATCTTCCGCCGCAATGCCGCGATTCTGCCGCTCTATCAGCTGATCCTGCTGTTCGTGTTCTTCGTCGGCTTCGCGGCGACGCTGCGCGTGCCGGGCCTGAAGGGCGCCGACATCGACCTGTCGTTGTTCCGCCTGTCGCTGCAGACGTTCGATCCGTGGTTCGTCGGCGTGATCGGCGCGGCCGGTATCCTGACCGCGCTGGTGCCGGGCTCGATGATCCTGACCTCGGCGTCGACGCTGCTCGCCAACGACGTGTATCGCGGCATGGTGAACCGTAACGCGTCGGATGCGTCGGTCGCGGTGATCGCGCGCTTCCTCGTACCGGTCGTGGCGCTGGTCGCGGTCGCCTTCACGCTGAACGGCGGCGAAACCATCGTCGCGCTGCTGCTGATGGGCTACAGCTTCGTCACGCAACTGTTCCCGGCCGTGCTCTGCAGCCTGTTCCCGCACAACCGCGCGACGAGGCAAGGCGCGTTCTGCGGCATCGTCGCGGGTGTCGCGGTGGTCGCGCTGACCACGACGCTGCACTGGAGCGTCGGTCAACTGATGCCGTTCCTGCCCGATGCGCTGAAGGACGTCAACATCGGCTTCCTTGCGCTCGCGGTGAACGTGATCGTGTTCGTGATCGTCAGCGCGGTGACGCAGCCGAGCGCAGCCGAGCAGGAGAAGCACGCGTCGGCGCATTGAAAGAGCTGGCCGCGGGCGTGATTCGAGGCTTGCTGTTTCGAGCGCCCGCACATGCGTACGCTGGCGCCTGACGCATCTGAAGGGGCTGTTCGTTTCGGCGACAGCCCCTTATTCTTTCTGTTCACTGCTCGATCGCGCTCTCAACGATCCACGGAACCCCGAATGTCCTACGTTCTCTACTACTCGCCCGGCGCGGCCAGCATGCCCGTGCACTGGATGCTGCTCGAAATGGGCGTGCCGTTCGAAGCGCGCCGCGTCGATATCGACGCGGGCCAGCAGCGCGATCCCGAGTATCTGCGTCTGAATCCGGCCGGGCGCGTGCCCACGCTGGTCGTCGATGGCGTGCCGCGGCATGAATCGGCCGCGCTGCTAATGCTGCTCGCCGAGCGCCACGCCGAGGCCGACCTCGCGCCCGCGCCCGGCTCGGCCGGACGCGCGGAATGGCTGGAATGGATGATCTACCTCGCGAATACGCTGCTGCCCGCGATGCGCGACTGGTTCTACGCCGGCAGCGACGGCGACCCCGCGGGCGCCGAGGCGGTGCGCGCGCTCGCGCAACGCCGCATCGAAGAAGCGTGTGCGCGGCTCGACAGGCATTTCGCCGACGGCCACGCATACCTCGCGGGCGGCAAGCTCAGCACCGCCGATCTGCTCGCGCTCGTGCTGATGCGCTGGACCCGCAACATGCCCCACCCGGCGACGGTGGGCTGGCCGCATCTCGCGAGCTATATCCGCAGGCTGCGCGCACGGGCCGGCGTTCATCGAACTCAACGAGCGCGAAAAGCTGACGGAGTGGCGCAACGAAGGCCAGTGACGTTCAGGCGGTTCACAACGTCGCTTCCCTGCCCGTCTGCGCCGCGAACGCGAAGCCGTTCTTGCCGTCGCGCTTGACCTGATACATCGCGGCATCGGCGGCGGCGACCAGACGGCGGTGATCGTCGACGTCGTCGGGATAACTCGCGATGCCCACGCTCGCGCGCACGCCGCCGATTCCCATCTGTTCGTCGGTGTCGACCACGCAGGCCATCAGCCGGCGCGCGATTTCGGCGAGTTCGTCATCGCCCGCAAAGGTGCGCACCAGCACCGCGAACTCGTCGCCGCCGATGCGCGCGACCAGATCGCCTTTGCGCACCGAGGCGCGAAACCGGGCGGATACCGCGGCGAGGAATTCGTCGCCGGTGCGATGCCCGAACGAATCGTTGACCTGCTTGAAGCCATCGAGGTCGATATACAGCACCGCGAGGCGCTGCTCGTGGACCGCGATCCGCGCGGTCCTTGCGGCGGCGTCGAGCGCGGCCAGCAGCTTGCGGCGGTTCGACAGGCCGGTCAGCGAATCGTGCAGCGACGCCAGCTCGAACTCGTGCGACTGCCCCGCGAGCTGCCGGGTGCGCTTCGCGTACATGCCGAGCGCCGTGATCAGCATGCAGAACAGCAGCGCGGCGAGCGCGATCAACGTGCGCGCGACGTGCGCGACGCGCAGCCGCACGTCGGCGCTCGACGCGTCGCGTTGCGCGCGCCAGTAGGCCGACACGCTGCCGAGCGCCGCCGCGACGGCTTCGGGCGTTGGCTGCGCCGTGGACATCGCCGGAATGGGCGGCGCCGGCGACGGACTCGCGTTGACGAGCGCCGCAAGCGACGCGAAACGCCCCGCGAGTTCGGCGCGCGCCGCGTCATAGGCCGGCACGAACGACGCGTCGTGACTCGCCGGGGTGTCGGCCATACGCTGCCACGCGGCCAACTGCTCGCGCGCGCTGTCGACGCGCCCGGCGGCTTCGAGCACGAGGCCCGCGTACTCCTGCTTCAACTGATCGGAAAACACCGTGCGGATCTGCATCGCCACATACAGCAGGCCGAACAGCAGACACAACAGCGCGGCCACGCCGACGCTCGCAGGCCCCGGTCGGAAGCGCCACACCGGCACGCGCGCGCGTGCGGCGCCGCGCAGCCCTGCTCGCCCCGCTGGTCCGACGACCGCGTGCTCAGGGATGGGAGTAGGTATCTTGTTGCTGTCGGCCGTTGTCATGTTGACGATAGCTCACGCGTCGAAAGAACTGTCCGATCCGCGCAAACAGACCGCCCTTGTGCTGCGACGACGCGCGCCGCTCCTGCTGTGCGAGCCGCGTTTCTTTCGCGTCGTGACCGGCCGCGGGCTTCGCGGTGGAATTGGCGGCATTGGCGACGTGCCGCGTGTAGCCCGGCGGTGGCGTGGGAACGATGGGCGCTGTGGGTGGGTTGGCCGACATATCCGCCGACATATCCGCCGACATATCCGCCGAGGTATCGACCGGCGTATCGGCCAGCGTGGCGGTGAGATTCGGGTCAGGCGTACTCGGGTGGATCTGCCCGGACCACACGGCCGGGTTGGTGTCCTCGAAGCCGCCGTTCGCGCCGGCCGCTTCGAGCGCGACCTCTGGCGTGGCGGGCGGCCTGGCTGAGGGCATGGCGAAGGGCGCGGCGGCCTCCTCCGGCGCGTGCGCGACGGCCACCGTCGGCACCCGGGCCGATGCCGATGAGCCGAGCGCCTGGCGCGCGCCCGCAATGGCATCCGCGTACGTCTGCTGATCCTGGTTGAACCAGACGCCGTAGGCGACGGTGCCCATCACACCGAAGGTCAGCGCGCCGGCCGCCGCGAGGCACAGGGCAAGGCGGCCGAAGCGCGGGGGCGGCACGCCCGATTCGTCCGGGCCGTCGGGTTCGAAGGAGGACCGGCCGTCCGTTGTGGAATGACGCAAGTCGATATCGTCGGGATCGGTAGCCATCGCAATACGCTCCGGGTATGCCACTTTCTGCTGACAAGCTGGCGCGCTGACGAGCCGGCGCGTAAACCGAGCTCGCGGGCTGCCGCTGCACGCAATGCTCAATGAATGTAATCCTGTCGCGAACGGCCGACAACACAGCAGCGTTGCGTTTCCGCCTCGCTTTGGTGGTGCCGCCAGATGCCCGGTGAGTTGGCAAAAAAGCGTGCAAAGCCGGTAAAAACTCCAACCCGGCAAAGAGCCCGACAGCCAGCCGTGCGCCTGCCGTAGGCCGCTACGCCCGATGCGACGCGGATTCTGCGAAACGCGCCAACGCGGTCGCCGTTTCGCATGCAACAACCGGGCCTGGCGGCGAACGCGCGCGCGACGCCGAAACCGCCGCTTGAAACCGCGTTGGACTGCGCGCGCCGCGCGCCTCGAGCAGCATTCCGCGAACTGCTACCGTGCGAATTCCCGAAGCCGTCCGCGCCGGATGGTAGGGTCACGTGCGCGCATGGGCGCGAACGCCGCGCCGTGCCCGGCCCAACGGTGCCCGGCCCAACGTCATCGGTCAGCATAAAAATCATGTCGAACAGGTATCAGCACCAACCACTCACGCCGTTGAGCCGCGCGCTTGCGCGCTTTTCTCTGTCGGAAACCGCCAAGTACACGAAGCTGACGCTCGGCCTGTGGATCGGTTTCGGCATCCCATACCTGCTCGGCTTTCCCGACGCGGCCGTGCCGCTCGCGGGTTCGACGATGCTGACGCTGGCGCTCGGTAGCTCGATTTCGGCGGCTCGAAGCTACTTCTACAAGCGGGTGTTTTCGAACGTGGTGGCGATGCCGCTCGGCACGCTGCTGATCTGGCTGACCGCGCCGCACCTGTGGATGGGCGCGGCGCTGCTGCCGGTCGTGATCTTCAGCATCGTCGCGCTGCGGCCGTCGCTGTTCCAGATGACCAGCATCACGGTGCCGATCACGCTCGTGCTCTACACCGGCGAACATCTTCCGCTGCTCGAACAGCGCCTGATTGGCGTGGTACTCGGCATGTTGCTCGGCTTCGTCATCCAGCAGATCGCGTTTCCGCCCGATCACGGCTACTGGGCGAACACGCTCGTCAACGACGGCAATGAACAGGCCACCGATGTCGTCGCGCAACTGGCCGCGGGCCAGCTCGACAAAGCGCAGATCAAGCCGGCGGCCTCGAGGCTGCGCACGCTGAGCACGAACCTGAAGCAGGCGCACCTGCTGCTGAAGACCGACCTCGAGCAGGCGTGGGTGTCGCCACATCTGAAGCGCAACGCGGCACGGCTGCCGGTGTTCGCGAGCTATCAGGAGACCTTCGATTCGCTGGTCAATTTTCTTGAAACGATGGACACGTTTCACGATCAGTTCGCCGCGCTCGACGCCGCGTGGCGCGAAATGTTTCTCGCGCGGCTCGCGCGGCTCGTCAACGCGCACCGGCAACTGGCCGAGGCGGCGGACCTGCGCGTCGAGCGTCCGCCGCTCGACGCGCCGCCGCTGCATATGGAGGACCTGCGTCAGCTGACCGAGGACCTGCCCGCGTCGGACGTGTTTACGAGCGTGTACCTCGGGCATCTGACCGGCTATGGGATTCTGCTGTGCCGGTTGAGCGAGCTGCATACCGCGTAAGCGACGTTCCGCACGGAACTACCAGGACCGCAACACGATGCACGATGGACAACTTCCAGTCGCGCACTACCTGTGTTGACAGTTTTCCACGATATTCCAGGGTGCAGGAATTCGTCGTGCGGTGCCTTCCCGTACCGGCCAAGCCTTGCTATCGCATTCACGGCGGCCTCAGGGACTCATTCTTTTTGCGGTACGCAATTCGGCGCCATGATAGGTTCGCTGGCTGATCTGACATGTACATGAAAGACAGATGGCGATCGATTTCAAAGTCGGAAACCACCGGAGCTGCACGCTCCATACTCGGCAGGAATATCGCGGCAACGTCTTTAGCGACGAGGTGGGTACCGGGCGCCGTCTCATTATCTCGGCAGGTTCATGGGAGCTTACACACAACACGCGCCAGCTAGCGCAGCTCGCCGAGTTCATCCGCAATTCGCCGGGCCGCGCATATGCGAGCGGCGCTGCTCCGGAGCAGATCGCCCGCACGCTACAGACCGCCGTCGAGCGCGGCGATGTGATTGCGGTCGCGCCCACGCTCCGCACCTCGCGCGGAGGGAACGCACCCATCCAACAGCAGATCCGGCCGTACTACCCAACCATCACGCCGTCACAGCTCGTGCGAAGCGCACTGCCCGTAGTGCGTGCCGCGCGCTCGTTCGAGCGCCCCAAATTGCCACGGCTGCCAGCCGAAGATGGCCTGGCGATCTGGTATGCCCGCCCCGGCGACGTGCTGCCGGACGGAACCATCGCTACGCCAGTATCAACGCCACTCGGCAATGAGCGGCCGTTTGAGTACACTGAAGATCCGCAGTTCGGCGATGTACAGGAACTGGCCGCGCGTGGCGTCAGTGAAGTGCATGAGGCAAATTGTTTTGCCGAGTACGAATTTGATTTGGAGCAATGCAACTTCGTACGAGCGATGACCCAAGACCCCCGTGCTTATGCCATGTGCAAACAGACGGCATTTCAAAATTACCAGAGCTGCAGAGGTTTCTGAGATGACAAAGCGCCAGCGTGCCACCGTGATTTTTTATAACGAGGATGCCTGTGAAATCCAGGTATGTACCGTGTCGCGCGAGGAAGTCGAGGGGGCAATAGATCGGCAGATAGCGCGCGGAATGGCAATGACTGTGCCTCTGGGTTCGGACGATTGCCGCGCGCCGATCACGGACGAAACCTTGCGTCAAATCGGAGGCATGGCTGTTCTCAACCAGGCGTCTGTCCATCCCGAATTGCGCGATCGTCTGCAGATTTCGCTGCACCACCCCGTCGACTGGGGGCAGGCCAAGCCGCCTACGGAATAACGGTGCTCGCGATCCAGGGTTGAGTTCGGAGCAAAATCCGAACTGCCCTTGCTGAGCAAGGGCTTGGCGGCAATTGGATCATTGCACGGTAATGGTCGCCTTCATGTTCGGATGGATGCCGCAAAAGATCTTGTACACGCCCGGTTTATCGAATTTGAACTGATAGGTGTCGTCCTGATCGAGCGCGGCCGAGCGGAACAGGCCCGCGTCGTTGACCACGGAGTGCGGCTCGCCGTCGAGATTCTTCCATGTGACCGTCGTGCCCGCCTTGATGGTCAGTTCCATCGGCGAGAACATGAAGTTCTTGATGACGATCGCGTTAGGCGTCGACGCGACGGTCTGTTTCTGCACCTGCGTCGGCATCGTCGTTTGCGCAAAACCGAGCCCCGCCGACACCGCCAGAATCGCGACACTGCCTAGCAGAATCGCGAGCGCGCGGCCCATCATATTGGTTAGCATCATTGATCTCCTCGAGCGTAAAAGTAGCGCGTGTCGTCAGGCGAGCGTCGTGTCGTCGAGCGTCGCCTTCAGCGGATGACGCGCGATGCTGACGCTCGTCACGCCGAGCATCTTCGGCAGCTGGTCGCTCGCGACCTTCAGCGGCCCAGGGCCATCGCCCTGGCCGGCGGTCGGCTGCGGATAGGCGGTCGAGCGCGCGGTATGGAACGTCACGTTGCCCTCGACCTTCGTCACGATCTGATGAATGTGGCCGTTCAACACCGTCACGGAACCGAAGCGCTTCAGATAGCTCATCGCCTGTCCCGCGTCGCCCGTGCCCCAGCCCCACGGCTCGTAGATGGTCCACATAGGCATGTGCGCGAACACCACGACCGGGGTGCTCGACGAGCGGCCTTTCAGATCGTTTTCGAGCCATTCGAGCTGCTCGTCGCCGAGACCGCCGAGGCCGTTCGGCTTGAAATGCATCACGTTGACGAGCCCGACGAAATGCACGCCCTGGTGATCGAAGCTGTAATAGCCGCGGTTATCCGAAGCCTTGCCGAAGCGGCTGAAGTACTCCGTGCCGGGGCCGTCGGTGACGTCATGCTCGCCGGGGACCGTGTGCAGCTCGGTGATCTTCAGTCCCGACATCAGCTGCGCGGCCAGATCGAATTCCGCGGGCTTCGACAGATGCGTGATGTCGCCGGTGTGAATCGCGAGCGGCGGACGCGCCGGCATCGCGTTGATGTAATCGATCGTCTGTTTCAGCGTGCCCGCGACGTCGGGATTCGCCTCCTTGTTGAAGCCGATATGCGTGTCGCTGATCTGCAGGAAAAGCGGCGTACCAGCCGCTGGCGCCGCGGTGTTCGAGTCGGCCGCGAGCGCGAGTTCGACCGGCGTCAGCACGCCGCCCGACAGCATGAACACGGTGCCGAGGCCGCCGAACGCAAGACACTTCAGCGCGCCGCGACGCGCCGGATCGAATGAATGATGTGACGACATGATGACCTCACGATAGGGATTCGCCGAACCGAACCCGGTTCGTGAGGCATGACTGGCGTGTGGCGGGTTTTATTCCCGTGTCGAGCGGCGTTCGTGGGAGGCGGCACCTGTATGCGAATAGAAAGCGGCAAGTAGTCGCCATGGCGGATTGCGCACTGGATTGCGCATCGCGTCAGCCGCCGACCGCCGCGATGATCCGCGCGCGCATCGCGTCGTCGGGCAGCGGTCCCGATCCCGCGCGCACGTTGTCCGCCATGTATTGCGGCCGCCCGGTGCCCGGAATCACGACCGTCACCGCCGGCTGCGCGAGCACGAATTTCAACAGAATCTGCGCCCAGCTCGTGCAGCCGATTTCGCCGGCCCATGCGGGCAACGGCATTTTCATCACGCGCGCGAGCAAACCGCCGCCGCCGAACGGTTGATTGATCAGGACGCCGATGCCGAGATCGGCCGCGAGCGGCAGGATGCGCTGCTCGGCCGCGCGATCGTCAGCGGCGTAGTTGATCTGGACGAAGTCGGGCTTCTCGCTGCGCATCACCGCCGCGACTTCGTCGAACGCGCTCGACGTGAAATGCGTGATGCCGAGATAGCGAATCCGGCCGCGCGCTTTCCAGTCGCGCAAGGTCGCGAGCTGCGTGCGCCAGTCGAGCAGATTGTGGATCTGCATCAGATCGACATGTGGCTGCTGAAAACGCCGCAGCGATTCCTCCATCTGCGCGATGCCGGCCTCGCGTCCCTCGGTCCAGACCTTGGTGGCGACGAACGCCTTGCAATGCGCGTCGAGCTGCGTGAGCAGCGCGCCCGCGACCGCTTCCGACGAACCGTACATCGGCGAAGAATCGATCACCGAGCCGCCCGCTTCGAACAGGATGCGCAGCACCTCGGCGAGTTGGGCGCGCGCGGCGGCATCGTCGCCGACGTCGAAGGTGCGCCACGTGCCGCAGCCGATCACCGGCAGCGCTTCGCCGGTGGACGGGATCGCGCGGCGGCTCATGCGGGGTAAGGTGGTGCCGGATTGCGCGTGCGCCTCAGTTTGCGCGGACGTGACGCGCGACAGCGCAAGCGCTGCCGGCAGCCCGAGCGCCGTGCGCAGAAAGCGGCGGCGGTGATCGTGGTTCGACGAATGTGCCATAGCGTGTATGGTGCCCTCGTGCATGAAAGTTCGACCGTCATCGCAACTGCTATAACACACCGCGCCGCGCGAGTTCGATCGACAAGCTCGCCGCGTCGACGAACCGGAAGCCCTAGAAACCGGCCGCGAGCGCGCCGTCCACGCTGGCCTGGCTGTCGTCGATGAATAGCGTGTCCGTTACGGCCGCGCCGAGGCGTTCGACGCAGCGCAGATAGGTTTGCGAGGCGGGCTTCGCCGCGCCGAACGCCGCCGAAATGACCACGGTCAACAGCTTTAGATCGGGATAAGCCGGTTTTGACAAACCTTGACGGTGATCATTTCGGGCATTTCATTTCTATTGCATATTCCTGCTGGCGCCGAATGAATAAAATAGGCGGCATGAGCCGCCTTCGCCGTTAGTGATCGACGCTGCCTAGCGCGCTTTCTGCCGCAACGGCCTGAAAAACTTTCGAATCTCGGCCGCGAGCAACGCGGGCTTTTCCATCGCCGCGAAGTGCCCGCCGGCTGGCATTTCGCTCCACTGCGCGACGTTGAAGGTTCGTTCGAGCCAGCTTCGCGGCGGATGATTGATCTCCTTCGGAAACAGCGCGAAGCCGACTGGTGTGTCAATGCGCTCGCCGTCGGAGAAACGCATCGGCTGCAGGCGGTTTTCCCAATACATCTGCATCGCCGGGCCGATGCACTGCGTGAACCAGTACAGCGAGATATTGGTCAGCAGATCGTCTTTCGAGAACACGCTTTCCACCTCGCCGCCGCAATCGCTCCACGCCCGAAACTTCTCGCCGATCCATGCGGCGAGTCCCACCGGCGAATCGTTCAGCGACGCGGCGACCGTCAGGGGTTTGGTGCCGTGCTGATGCGCGTAACCGCCTTCGAGTGCGGCCCAGTCGTTCTTCTCGCGCAGATAGTCCTGCTCGCCCGGCGTCAGCTCCCGCTGCGCCGCGCCGATCGCGGGCTCATAGGAACTCGGCAGGAAGTTCAGATGGATGCCGTCGACCACCCGCGGATGATGCGCGGCCAACGCGATCGACACGCCCGCGCCAAGATCGCCGCCCTGCGCGCCGAAGCGCTCGTAGCCGAGCCCGCGCATCAGTAACACCCACAGGTCCGCGACCTGGAACGCGGACATGCCGGCCTGCGCGGGCTCAGGCGAAAACGCGAAGCCCGGCAGCGACGGCGCGACGACGTCGAAGGCGTCGGCGGGATCGGCGCCGAACGCGACCGGATCGCACAACTGATCGAGCAGCGCGTAAAACTCGAAGAAGGAACCGGGCCAGCCGTGCGTGATCACCAGCGGATAAGCCTGAAAGCCGGGCGCGACACTGGCGGCGCGCCGAAGCGCGAAGTGCACGGTCTGGCCGTTCACGTCGGCGAGAAATTGCGGCAGCTGGTTCAATCTGCGTTCGGCCGCGCGCCAGTCGAATTGCCCGGCCCAATAGGTCGCGAGTTCGCGCAGCCAGGCCGGGTCGGTGCCCTGCTGCCAGGCGGGCGCGGGCGTCGTGGGCGCCCAGCGGGTGGCGTAGATGCGGCGGCGCAAATCGTCGATGTCCTGATCGGCGATCGCAATCTCAAACGGGTCGATCTGCATGGGGGTCGTCCTGGGTCATTGGCGGCTCACCGTCATCGTACGCGCGTCCGACGAAAGCTCGATAATGGGCGTCCCTTCCCTACGAATCATTCACCGAGCCACAGGAGATTGACGCGATGTCCGCTTACGAATCCAAGCTGCCGCGAGTGCTGCTGACGAACGACGACGGTATCGACGCGCCCGGCCTCGCCGTGCTCGAAGCCGTGGCCGCCGAGCTCGCGCACGAAGTCTGGGTGGTCGCGCCCGAGCACGACCAGAGCGGTACGTCGCATTCCATCAGCCTGCATTCGCCGCTGCGCGTGAGCCGCCAGGGCGAACGCCGTTTCGGCGTGACCGGCACGCCCGGCGATTGCGTCGTGATGGGCGTGCGTCATCTGATGCGCGAGGCGCCGCCGTCGCTGGTGCTGTCCGGCGTCAATCGCGGCGGCAACCTCGGCATCGAAACGATGTTCTCGGGCACGGTCGGCGCGGCGATGACGGGTCTGCTGCTCGGGCTGCCGTCGTTCGCGCTGAGCCAGGCGTTCAGCGATCGCGAGCGCGTGCGCTGGGACACCGCGCGCACGCTCGCACCCGGCGTGATCCGTCAGTTGCTCGCGATCGAGCATGCGGCGCCGACCTGCCTGAACATCAACTTCCCCGACGTCGATGCCGCCGACGCAGGTCCGCTGACGCCGACGCGCCAGGGCGTCGGGCTCGTCAGGGACATCGAGGTGCTGCCGGAAGTCGACCCGCGCGGCATCGCGTATCACTGGTTGCGCTTCGATCGTGGCCCGCGCGAGAACGATGCCGACAGCGAAACGGCAACCGTCGCGGCGGGGCGCGTATCGGTCACGCCGCTTGCGTTCGATCGCACCGACGAAGCCACCTTCGCGCGGCTCGCCGCGTCGTTGATCTAACGGTTGCCGGGGACGCGGCGCGAGGCCCGCTTCAGTGTGCCCCAGGTCCCGATGGCTCGGGTCTGCCGAACGCGGGCATCGTACCGTTCTCACGCGCGCGCACGAGTTCGGCCTCTACTTCGGCGCGGGTTTTGGGGCCGTTGCTGACGACCGCTTGAGTTGCGGACTGGCTGGTCAGCCCCGCGCGCGGCATCGACCATGGCGACTCGACGCCTTGCGTTGCATATTGCGGCAACGGCCGCGCCTCTGGCACGACGCTGGCCGCTTTCTTCCCAGACCGCTCAGCAGTAGAACTTTTCCGGTGGCTGCCGCCCCGCGCATGACTACCCGATGTCGTCGCAACACTTTGCGCTGAGCGAGGTTTCGTCGTGGTACCCGACGCAACGCGGCTATGGTGGGCGTGCCCGATCTTTGCCGTGGGTGGCGCCGGGGTCCGGTTCGACGTCACCGCAGGCTGCGGCGGCAAACTCGTCGGCTGCGGCTGCGGCTGCGGCTGCGGCTGCGGGTGCGGCTGCTGCTGTTGCTGCGCCTTGTTCGACTCCCGCGCGAACTGTAGCGCCGCGATGGCCAGAGCGTCGCCCGCCTGCGCTCCAATCGACGCGGCCGGCGGAGCCCGCAAGGCGGCCACGTCGTCGCGCAGCGCATGGCGGCGCGTTGCCGGCGCGACCGTCGCCGCGCCGGGCCGGCCTTCGCTCTGCCCCGCCGCCGCCCCCGTCGCGCTGACACCCCGTTCGCCGTCGGCGACGAGACTCACGTCCCGACCGGACGACCAGTCGTTGTCCAGCTGCGACACATAGGCCCCAATCGTCACCGCGCCGAAGACGAGGCCCATCAACACGATCATTCTCGGTTCGCTATACAAGGCACGCTCCCCATTCCAACCGATCGACCGACCCATTAGTCAAAGTGTGGGCGATACGAATGACAGTGTTTTCCTTTTTAGACCTAACAACCGACGAATCGGCGGATCTGGTCGGGGATGTGTCCGAAATCGACGGGTATTCTTCCGTTCAAACGCGCGCCTTGATCGGAGTCCCAAGCGATTCTTCCCGCGCCGCCTTCGACCCTGTTTTCAGCGACGCAAGCGCAGCTCAAACGAGCGGCCCTTCCTCGGGCTTGCGGCGCATCGCGACGGCGATCGAACTGCCGACGATCAACGCGATACCGAGCATCGATATTCCGCCGATCGTCTCGCCCCACACCAGGTAGCCGAACAGCGCGGCCCACACGATGCTCGTGTAGTTGTACGGCGCGAGCGCGCCGGCATCGGCATCGCGGAACGCCATCGTCATCAGCAACTGGCCCGCCGTCGCAAGCGCGCCGAGCAGCGCCATGATCGCGAGCGCATCGAACGACGGTGTGCGCCACGCGAAGACCAGCGACGCGCCCATGACGGCCGTGCCGACCAGCGTGAAGTACAGCACGGTCGTGCCCGAATCGTCGCTGGCTTTGATGCGCTTGATCTGGATGATCGACAGCGCGCCGCACAACGCACTCGCGATCAGCAGCGCAGGCCCGAGCCAGCTCGCATGCGAGCCGTCAGGGCGCACCACGAGCAGCATGCCGGCGAAACCGACCGCCGCGGCCAGCGCGTCGCGCGGCTTGAGCGTTTCGTGCAACAGCAGCGGCGCCAGCACGATCACGAGCAAGGTCTCCGAATAGACGATCGCGACCGCCTCGCTGAGCGGCATATACGGCAGCCTCGCAAAGAACAGGCCCGATGCGCCGAGCAGCGTCAGCGCGCGCAGGGTCTGCCCGCGCACGTCCAGTTGCCGCAAGCGCGTGGCGAGCGGCTTGCCGCGCAGGCACATCGCGACGGCCGGGAACAGACCGAACAGTGCCGTCGGATTCGCTGGTGACGTCGAGCTGATAGAGGTGGTTGTGCCGGGCGGCGCGGTGGGATCGAAGCCGCGTCGCCGCGCCGGCCAACCCGAAAAAACAACGCGGCGCACCGGAACAATCCGTTGCGCCGCGTTCGCAAGGCTTTTAGCAAGCCAAGGTGTTAATCCCTCAAACTAAAAACCCGTTTTAATGCCACTTCAACTCGCATAAATTTCCGGATTATCCGCAAGCGGCAGGAATTTACCGGTCTTGCCATCGAGCGCAAGCATTTCGGCGCTTTCGATATTGAAGATCCAGCCATGCAGCCGCAGCGTCTTGTTCACGAGTCCGACCGCCACCGACGGATGCGTGCGGATGTTGCTGAGCTGCGCGATCACGTTGTCCTTGACCAGCGCCTCGAGCCGCTCCGCATCCGAGCCGTAGTGGCGCGACGCGTTGATCGCTTTCGCCGCATCCGCGTGACGCAGCCAGCTCGCGACCGCCGGCATGTGCTCCAGATTCGTGCAGCTCGAGATCGCCGTCATCGCGCCGCAGTTCGAATGGCCGCAGATCACGATGTCGGTCACGCCGAGCACGGCAATCGCATATTCGACGGTTGCCGATACGCCGCCCGGCTCCGGGCCGTACGACGGCACGATGTTGCCCGCGTTGCGGATCACGAAGAGCGACCCCGGTTCGGTCTGCGTCAGCAGTTCCGGCACCACGCGGCTGTCCGAACAGGTCACGAAGAGCGTGCTGGGATTCTGCGCCGTCGACAACCGCTTGAAGAGCGCGCTTTGCTGTGGAAAGACCTCGCGTTGAAAGCGGATCAGACCTTCGATGATTTCCTGCACGATATTCTCCAGAGAATCGGAAGAGACGGATTTAAAGTTGCCGCGACTATACCGCAGCCTTTCAATCGTCGCGCGAATCACCGTGCTAATCGTCGGACGCTCCTGCGGCGAATTGCCTGCGAAATAATGGCGTGCTTGCACGCGCCATAAAAAAGACCCGGCTGCCGGCAGCCGGGTCCAACTCTCTCGCTCACACGCGTTAAGCGGTGTGTGCATCGATACTCTAGCCGCGCCGGCGTCGCGGATCTAGTCGCCGCGATGGAAGAGTCCTTTCCACCGGCACGAATGGCCTGACCCGATACAAGCAAGCGGGTCGCTCAATCGAAGTCGCGCGTCTCGAGCTCCACGGACCGTCCCCCGTTGCGTTCGAGCACCCGCCGCGTAGCATTTTCAATGCGGGCGCGGTTCGCCTCGAACGCTCCCACCAGATCGTGAGCAGACGGGGCGCCGTTGCCGAGGCTGCCATTGCCGAAATGGTCATTGAGCGCATCGAGCGACACGCTGCACCATACGTCCTTCCCGTCCACATTGGCCTCGTAGGCGACGCGCGCAGCAGCCACCACTTCCCGGCGTCCGGTGAATTCGATCCTCATGATTGTCCTCCGTGTGTCAAAGGGAAATCCGAATACGCAACGGTCGTGCCCAATCCGGCCGGCTCGCCGGCTGCCCGGGCGCGAGCACGCATTCTCCGCAAGGTGCATACTCCTGACCGGCCGCCACGCGCGGCCGCGCCGATGCGTCGCAGCAAGGCCTCCTCCGGGCCGTCGACGCATTCAACATATCGATACTACGCCCTTCATGTCCCGCAATACTCAATCTTCGCGCCCGCTCGTGATCGCCGCCGTGATGGCCTCGATGGCGATGGTCGCGATCGAAGCGACCATCGTGTCGACCGCGATGCCGCAGATCGTCTCGCAACTCGGCGACCTGCATTTATACAGTTGGGTGTTCTCGTCGTTCCTGCTCACGCAGACCGCGATGACCGTGGTGTTCGGCAAGCTCGCCGACCTCTATGGGCGCAAGCCCGTGATTCTCGCGGGCATCGCGATCTTTCTCGTCGGCTCGGTGCTCGCCGGCTTCGCGTGGTCGATGCCGGCGATGATCGTGTTCCGCCTGATCCAGGGGATCGGCGCGGGCGCGATCCAGCCGGTCACGTTGACCGTCGTCGCCGATCTGTACCCGGCGCGCGAACGCGGCAAAGTGCAGGGTTATCTCGCGAGCGTGTGGGCGATTTCGGCGGTCGTGGGTCCGATGGTCGGCGGCTTCATCATTCACAACCTGTCGTGGGCGTGGATCTTCTGGATGAACGTGCCGATCGGGCTCGCGTCGGCGGCGGGCTTCATCGCGTTCCTGCGCGAATCGGAACGGCGCGCGCGGCCGTCCATCGATTTCGCCGGCGCCGCGCTGTTCATGGCCGCGATCGCAGCGCTGATGATGGCGCTGACCTACGCCGGCGACGACGCGTTGGCGCCAGCCTCGTTCGCAGGCGGCGTCTTCGTGCTGTGCGTTCTGCTGTTCGTGCTGCAGGAGTGTCGCGCGGCCGAACCGATGATCTCGTTCGCGCTATGGAGCCGCCGCCCGATCGCCGCATGCAACAGCGCGACGGTACTGGCCGGCATGATCCTGATGGGCGCGACCACGTTCCTGCCGATGTACGTGCAGGGCGTGCTGCATCGTTCGCCCGTGGTGGCCGGCCTCGCGCTGACGATGATGATGGTCGGCTGGCCCACCGGCGCGACGTTCGCGGCGAAGTCGTTTCACCGGCTCGGTTTGCGGCGCATCCTGATCTGCGGCAGCGCGTTCGTGCCGCTCGGCGCGGTGCTACTGCTGTTGCTGTCGCCGGGCGCGTCACCGCTCGTCGCCGGGTTCGCGTCGCTGATCATGGGCTTTGGCATGGGGACGTCGAGCGTCAGTTCGCTCGTGCTGATCCAGGAGATCGTCAGGATGGACGAACGCGGCAGTGCGACCGCGTCGAACCTGTTTTCGCGCAATCTCGGCAGCACGCTCGGCGCGACGCTGTTCGGCGCGGTGCTGAACTTCGGGCTCAGTCATTCGCAGGGCGTCGCGACGGTCACGTCGGATCAGCTGAAGGCGCTGCTGCAGAACCGCGCCGCCGATCTCGGCGACAGCGATCTGGTCCGGCTCGTGCTGCACCATTCGCTGCATCTGACCTTCGTGTCGATGTTCGTGATCGCGCTATTCTTGGTCGTGCTGCTCGCGCTGGTGCCAACGATCCGATTCGGCGACGACAAGCCGGCACCACTCAAGGCCTTGTCGCCGCTCGAGGACTGAGTCGCGCGGCGTCGCGAACCACTTGCGTTCGCGAGCGCTATGAGCCGCCCGCCGGCAGCGTCGCCGCGAAGAAATCACGCACCTGGGCCGCGGTTCGCGCATGAATCGCGGCGCGATCGACACCCGGCCCGTCCTTGCAGATCGGCGCCAGACGCTCCATCGCCTCGGGCTCGCACACATCCATGAATGTATAGTGCGAGGCGCCCGGCACCATCGTCACCGTCGCTTGCGGCATGAGGCCCGCGATGCGGTGAATGTTGGTGTTGACCGGCGCGGTCGTGTCCGCCTCGCCCGCCAGCAGCGCGACCGGAATCGTCACTTCCTTGAACGACGAACTGTTGAATGCCTCGCCGAGCGCGGGCGCGATCGCGAACGCGGCTTTGACGCGCGGATCGCGATACGAGTCGCCCGAGCGCGCGCGCGATGCGTTCGTTTCCGCCGATAGCCCCTCGACCGTCAGCGCCGGCGTGCCAGGCGCGTGCGCGAGATTGGCGGCTTCGGGCGGCGAGCAGATCGCATCGGCTTCGGGCGACGTGCAGAAGCGCTCCAGCGCCGCGCGATCGGTCCGTGCGCCCGCGACTTCGAGCACCGTATAGCCGCCGAGCGAAAAGCCCAGCGCGCCGATCCGCGTCGTGTCGACGCGCGGACCGAAACGCGGGTCCGCGAGCACCCCGTCGAGCACTTCGCTCAAATCGGTCGCGCGCTCCCACCAGAGGATGAAGCCCTCGCGCGTGCGCGGCTCCAGCGCGTTGTTACCCGGATGATTGACGCCCGCGACGATATAGCCCTGCGCGGCCAGCGACGCCGCGAGCCAGTCGAGACTGTCCGCGCTGCCGCCGGTGCCGTGCGATAGCAGCAGCAACGGGTATTTGGGCTGCGCGACGGACAGCGGCGCATCGTCGGCGGCCGCGTGGCCGACGAACATCGGATGGCCCGGCGCGCCGATATCGTGAGGCGTCTCGGGTTGCGCCGCATCGGCCGGGTACCAGATGCGCGTGATCAGCGCCTGCGTTTGCGCGCCGCGCCAGTTGCGGGCCACGGCGGGGTGAAATACGCGGCTCGTTTCGCCGACATGCCAGCCGGCGGAGGCGGTTTGCGCGATGGCGTTCGCCGGCAACGAAGCCCACATCGCGCCAGACAGCACCCCTGACAACGCCACGCTCAACGACACCACCACCGCGCTCGACAGCGCGGCCCAGCCTCGACGCAACATGGTTAGCCCTCGCAAATGGGAATCATCAGATCGGTGACGCAGGGATCTAGCGCGCCGCGATCGGGCGTGCTTCGATACAGTTCCAACCCCGGCCGCTGATCGCGCCGGTAGCCGCTGTACAGCGCCCTGAAAGTGGGCGAGATCAGCGCATAAGGGCCGACGAGGCGGTGCACCGCATACAGCCCGCCTTCGAGCCGCAGCGGCTCGATGCCCGGCGGGCGCCCGGCAACACGCGGGCGTTGCGCGGCTTCGTCGAGCCGCTCCATCGCACCGCTCAACGCCGCCTGCGAGCCCGCGACAATTGCCGCGTGATAGCAAAACCCGCCAGCCATCGACGGATCGCGCGCGCAAATGCCGACGCGCTGTTGCAACAGCGGGTTCTCGTCGCAGCGCAGCGTCGTCATCAGCGTGTGGAAGGTCTGGCCGATCGTCGCGACCGGGCCGTCATGGCGAAGGCATAGCACGTCGAGCGGCGCGAGCTCGGTGACTTCGACGGACGGCAGCGCGGGCGGGCTTTGCCTTTCGGTGCTTTCGTCACGGTTACCGTCGACGCCATCGTGAATGCGGGCGCCATCGCCGTCGCCTCGCTGCGCGATGCGCGCTTGCGCCGTTCGCAGCGTCCGCGCCGAAGCTGTCGAAACCGCCGGATTCGCCACCAGATGCCGCTGCCGGGTCCTGAATTCGCTCGGCGACACACCGGTGAAATCGCGAAACGCGCGCGCGAATGCTTGGGGACTGTCGTAGCCGGCGTCGTGCGCGACCGCGGTGACCTGCGCGGCGTCGGTCAATCGCTGGGCCGCCTCGGCGAGCCGCAGACGCTTGACGGTGTCGCCAACGCTCTCGCCCATCAACGCGCGATAAATCCGGTGGAAGCGATACGGCGACATATGCGCGACGGCCGCGAGGCTGTCGAGCGTGTGTCGCGCGCCGGGGTCGACCAGAATGGCCTCGACCACGCGAGCGATCCGTCGACGGTAATCACGTTCGGTGCTGGGCTTCATCATGGCGCCACGATAGCGGTCTGCGCGCCGCGAGGCGGTGCAGAACTTGCGGATTTTCGCGTTTTCGCGCTTCGCGTTTTGCCAGCAGACGGGCGGCCAGGCTCGCGCGCTGCGTCACATTATGATCGACAACTCACGCGGCTTCCTGACGCCAGAAAGGCTTTCACGGCGCCGTCAACTGCCCTTCGCATACAGCGTCGAATCGGCGAACCCTTCGGCGGCCAGCACCTGGCCGACCAGAATCAGCGCGGTGCGCTCGATCGCGCTGCCCTGCACCTTCGCGACGATATCGTCGAGCGTGCCAGTGACCTTTTCCTCGTCGGGCCAACTCGCGCGATAGATCACCGCGATCGGACACGCGCCGCCGTAATGCGGCCGCAACTCATCGACGATGCGCGCGAGATGCCGCACGCCGAGGTGAATCGCCAGCGTCGCGCGATGCCGCGCGACATCGCCCAACTGCTCGCCTTCGGGCATCGACGTTTTGCTCGCGTAGCGCGTGAGGATCAGCGTCTGCGACACGCCGGGCAGCGTCAACTCGCAGCCGAGCGCCGCCGCGCATGCGGCCGTCGCGGTCACGCCGGGCACGATTTCGTAAGGAATGGCCAGCTCGCGCAAACGGCGGATCTGCTCGCCGATCGCACCGTACAGCGACGGATCGCCCGAATGCACGCGCGCGACATGCTGGCCCTTCGCGTGCGCCGCCGCGAGTAGCCCGACGATCTGGTCGAGATCGAGCTCCGCGGTGTTGATCACCTGTTCCGCGCTATGACCTTCGAGCACCGCGGCCGGCACCAGCGACCCCGCATACAGGATCACCGGACAACTGCGCACGAGACGCTGCCCTTTGACCGTGATCAGTTCCGGATCGCCCGGACCCGCGCCGATAAAAAACACTGTCATTCAGTACTCCAATTATTTGCTCGCTTACCCGAATCCGCATTCGCCTGCACGGGCAACGCATCGAGAAGATCGGCAACGCTGGCGAACTCGCGATCGACCTCGGGCAACACCGGCCGTCGCAGCATGATCACCGGCAAGCCACGTTCGCGCGCGACCTCGAGCTTCGCCTCGGTCGCGCCGCCGCCGCTGTTCTTGCTGACGACGACGTCGAACGCCTGCAGCGCGAACAGCGCGCGTTCGCCGTCGAGCGTGAACGGTCCGCGCGCCGCGAGGACGCGCGAGCGCGCCGTGTCCGGATGCGAATCGAGCACGCGCACGGTCCAGAATTGATGCGGCGGAATCTCATCGAGATGCGCGAGCGGTTCGCGACCGAGCGTGAAAAGCGGCCGCCTGAACGGCGCGAGCGTGTCGATCAGTTCGTTCCAGTCATCGACCATGCGCCAGTCGTCGCCGGCTTGCGGCTGCCACGCTGGACGCCGCAGCGCCCAGCACGGCACCTTCGCCGCGCGGCACGCGTCTACGGCATTCGCGCTGATCCGCGCCGCGTACGGATGCGTCGCGTCGATCACGAGGCCGATCGCTTCGCTCGCGAGGTAACGCGCCAGACCCGCGCTGCCGCCGAAACCGCCGACGCGCACCGCGCACTTCAAGTCGTCGGGGACCTTGCCGAGTCCCGCGAGACTGTACACATGCGCGGGACCGAGTTGGCGCGCGATCTTCAGCGCGTCGCCGGTGCCGCCGAGCAGCAGGATGCGCGTCATCGCGCGACTCCGACGATGTTGCCCTGCCGGTCGATCGCGAAGATTTCGACGCTGACCTGCGGCGGCACGATATCGCGAGCAACGGCCAAAGCGTGCTGACAGACGATATCGCCGAGCGGCACCTGCCGCGCGAGAGCGAGCGCGAGCGCCTGCTGGCTCGTGTTGGCCGCGCGCATCGCCGCTTGCAGCGCGGCGTCGGCGCCATGCGCGGCAGCCCAGCCGGCGAGTTGTTCGAGATCGATGCTGGAGTTGCGACTATGCAGATCGAGATGGCCGGCCGCAAGCTTGCTGAGCTTGCCGAAGCCGCCGCAAATGCTCAGTCGCTCGACCGGCGCGCGCTTCACATGCTTGAGCACCGCGCCGACAAAATCGCCCATTTCGATCAGCGCGATATCGGGCAGGCCGTAGTGCGCGCGCATCGCGTCCTCGCTCGCATTGCCGGTGCAGGCGGCCACGTGCGTATAGCCGTTCGCGCGCGCGACGTCGATGCCCTGATGGATCGACGCGATGTACGCCGAGCACGAAAACGGCCGCACGATGCCGGTGGTGCCGAGTATCGACAGCCCACCGACAATCCCGAGTCGCGGGTTCATCGTTTTCAGCGCGAGCGCTTCGCCGCCTTCGACGCTGATCGTCACTTCGAAGCCGCCGCGATACGCGTGGCGCGCGGCGAGTTCGACGAGGTGCTGCGTGATCATCTGGCGCGGGACCGGATTGATCGCCGGTTCGCCGACCGGCAGCGTGAGCCCCGCGCGCGTGACCGTGCCGACGCCCGGCCCCGCGCGAAAGATCACACCGGGCTCGGGCACGAGGCGTACGCGCGCGAACACGAGCGCGCCGTGGGTCACGTCGGGATCGTCGCCGGCATCCTTGATCGTGCCGGCTTCGGCGATCCGCTCGCCGTCCGTCGCGGCAAGGCGGCAGAACGTGAGCCGCATCGGCACATGCTGGCCCTTCGGCAACACGATCTCCGCGACCTCGCTGACCTCGCCCGCCAGCAGTAGACGAGCGGCCGCGAGCGACGTCGCGGTCGCGCAACTGCCGGTCGTATAGCCGCTGCGCAGCGGCGCCGGCTGTTCGGGAGTCTCGTCGCGCATCACGAATCGGCCGATGGTTTGGCGGGTTTGGTCACGTCGAGCAGTGTGATCGGCAACGCCTGGCGCCACGTATCGAAGCCGCCGAGCGGTTGCGCGTGAGCGAGCCCGATGCGCGTCAGCGTACCGCCATGCCGCTCGCGCCATGCGGCGAGCATCGCCTCGCCTTGCAGCGTCACCGCGTTCGCGACGAGCCGGCCGCCGTCGCGCAGTTGTGTCCAACAGGTGTCGAGCACGTCAGGCTCCGTCACCCCACCGCCGATGAACACCGCGTGCGGCCCCGGCAGTCCCCGCAACGCGTCAGGCGCGCGGCCGGCCACGAGTTGCAGTCCGGGCACGCCCAAAGCATCGCGATTCTGTTCGATGAAGCGCTGCCGCGCTTCGTTCGCTTCGATCGCGATCGCGCGACACGTGGGATGCGCGCGCATCCATTCGATTCCGATCGAACCGCTGCCCGCGCCGACGTCCCACAGCAACTCGCCGGGCGCGGGCGCGAGGCGCGCGAGGGTGATGACGCGCACGTCGCGCTTGGTCAACTGGCCGTCGTGGATAAAGGCGTCGTCGGGCAAACCGCAGGTCAGCGGCAGACGCGGCGCATGCGCCGACGCGCGGCACTCGAGCGCGATCAGATTGAGCGCGGCCATCTCGCCGGCTGGCCATTGATCCGCGCGGCCATCGACACGCCGTTCGCGTGCACCACCCAGATGTTCGAGCACGGTCATGGCAGTCGCGCCGAAACCGCGCGCATCGAGCGAGGCCGCCAGTTCCGCGGGCGTGCGCCCGTCCGCGCTCAGCACGAACAGGCGCGCGCCGTCACGCAGATGCGCATTCAGCGCGGCAAGCGGTCGGCCGACCAGCGAGACGGTCGCGACATCCTGCAACGGCCAGCCGAGCCGCGCGGCCGCGAGCGACAACGACGACGGCGCCGGCAGCACGCGCAACTCGCCGGCCGGCAACTGCCGCGCGAGCGTCGCGCCGACGCCGAACAGCATCGGATCGCCGCTCGCGAGCACGCACACCGCGTGCGGACGCTCGGCGAGCAACGGCGCGAGATCGAACGGACGCGGCCACGCGGCACGGCGCGCGGCGAGCCGCGCGGGCAGCATCGCCAGATGGCGCTCGCCGCCGTACACGACCGACGCGCCCAGCAACGCACGCCGCGCGGGCCGCCCCAAACCGGCGAAGCCGTCGTCGCCAATGCCCACTACGGTCAGCCATGCCGGCATGCATCCATCCTCATCAGTTGCGTCGATTCTTTAGCGATTGCACCGGCTCACGCATGCGGCTTTGCGCAGGCTCGGAGCGCGGGTTGCGAAAGTCCGCATGATACCGCCGCCATGCGGCCCGCGGGTTCGCGGCGGAGCGCCATGCTGCCGCGATCACCGGCATCGCGCGATGGCCGGCAAACAGGCGCTGCGGCTACAGCGTAAAGATATAATGGCCGCTTTCATTGCCCACGGTCGGCGCGAAGCGCTTTTCGGCCGCACAGTTCACGCCGGCCCTCGTCGGGCAGCATGCAGCGAGGCCGCAGCCATGCCGTCGCGCGACGCTAAACCCGGTGCCCCTTTGAATCGAGCTTCGCCTCCCACCGTTTCGTCCCACGCGGTCACGACACCGCGGCTCTCGGCATGTCCGGGGTTGCTGCGCATCGTCCCCGCGCGCGACGGCGGCATCTGCCGCATCAAACTGCCCGGCGGCGTGCTGAGCGCGGCGCAGGCACGCGCGATCGCCGATGCCAGCACGCGGCACGCGAACGGCGTCGCCGAGCTGACCAATCGCGCGAATCTGCAACTGCGCGGCGTTCGTGACGGACACGAAGCGGCGTTGAGCGCGGCGCTGATCGGCGCGGGGCTTGGACCGGCCGGCGCGTTCTTTTCCGCCTACGCAGTTGCTTCGCCTTCGGATTCCGCTTCGCAAGCCACCGCTGCAAACTACCCGCACACCTCCGGACCCAGCGCGCTCAGTTCCGCCGACGACGTCCGCAATGTGATGATCAGCCCGGCCGCCGGCCGCGATCCGCACGCGCTGATCGACACGACGCCGCTGTGCGGAGAACTGCTGACGCTGCTGCAAGGCGATGCGCGCTTCGTAGCGTTGTCGCCGAAATTCGCGCTGCTGCTCGACGGCGGCGAACAGCTTGCGCGGGTCGATCATCCGCATGACGTGTGGCTCGCGGCGTCGGCTGACGGAGAAGGCGTGCGCTTCGTGTTCGGCCTCGCGGGGTGCCCGGCTCCGGCAGGCGAGAACTCGAACCCGCGCGACCATCGCGATTCCAACGGCACGGGCGCGCTCGCGGCGGTGCCGCCGTCGCGCGTGCCCGCGCTCCTGCGCGCGTTGCTGCACACGTTCCTCGACCTCGCCGCAGCCGACGCGACCCGCATGCGCGACCTGCTCGCCACGCATTGCGCCGACGCGCTGCTGCGGCACGCGCAGCGCTACGTCGATTTCCCGCTCGCGCGCGACGCATCGCTGAGCCACTGGCAACGACACATCGCCGCCGACCCATCGCTGCGGCTGGGCGCGCACGCGCAGCGCGGCGACGGCACGTCGCATGTCGGCGGCCATCCACCGCTCGGCCGGATCGACGCGGCCACGCTGCGCGCCATGGCTGCGCTCGCGCAAAAACACGGCAACGGCAGGTTGCACGCGACGCCATGGCAAAGCGTGCTGCTGCCCGACATCGCGACGACGGCGGTGCCCGCCGTGCTCGCGAAGCTGATCGCACTCGGTCTCGCGTGCGATCCCGCGCAGGCCATCACGCACGTGATCGCCTGCGCCGGTTCGGCCGGCTGCGCGAAGGGCCTCGCCGACACCAAGACCGACGCGCTGCAACTCGCCGAGCGCTTACCCGCCGGCGTCGACGTGCATCTGACGGGCTGTCCGCGCTCCTGCGCGGCCGCCCATCGCGCGCCCTACACGCTGCTCGCCGCCGCGCCCGGCCTCTACGACCTTTATCGACGCGACGGCCGCCCCGGCTTCGGCCAATGCGTTGCGCCCCAACTGACGATCGACGAGGCCGCCGCGCTGCTCGCGCGCCTCGCCCGGAGTACTCCACATGCTTGATTACATTCGCGACGGTCAGGAGATCTATCGCCAATCGTTCGCGACGATCCGCGCGGAGGCCGACCTCGCGCGCATCCCCGCCGACCTCGAAAAGCTCGCGGTGCGCGTGATCCACGCGTGCGGCATGGTCGACGTGATCGACGACCTCGCGTTCTCCGACGGCGCCGGCAGCGCGGGCCGCCGCGCGCTCGCGCAAGGCGCGCCGATCCTGTGCGATGCGGGCATGGTCGCGCAAGGCATCACGCGCGCGCGGCTGGCCGCGAACAACGAAGTGATCTGCACCCTCACGCACCCGGACGTGCCCGCGCTCGCGCGCGAAATCGGCAACACGCGCTCGGCCGCCGCGCTCGAATTGTGGCGCCCGCATCTGGCGGGCAGCGTCGTCGTGATCGGCAATGCACCGACCGCGCTGTTTCATCTGCTCGACATGCTCGATGCCGGCGCGCAGAAGCCGGCGCTGATTCTCGGCTTTCCTGTCGGCTTCGTCGGCGCGGCGGAATCGAAAGCGGCACTCGCGCAAAACAGCCGCGGCGTCCCCTATGTGGTCGTGCACGGACGGCGCGGCGGCAGCGCGATGGCCGCCGCCGCGGTCAACGCGCTTGCGACGGAGGTCGAATAAATGGCGAGCCAGCTAACGAGTCGCGGACGGCTGTACGGCATCGGCGTCGGTCCCGGTGACCCGGAATTGCTGACGTTGAAGGCGCTGCGGCTGCTCAAAGCGGCGCCGGTGGTCGCGTATTTCGTCGCGAAGGGCAAGAAGGGCAACGCTTTTGGCATCATCGAGGCGTATCTGCACGACGCGCAGCAGCATCTGCCGCTCGTCTATCCGGTCACCACCGAAGCACTCGAACCGCCGCTGTCGTACGAAGCGATCATCGCGGACTTCTATGACACCGCCGCCGAAATCGTCGCGGGCCATCTCGACGCGGGCCGCGACGTCGCGGTGGTCTGCGAAGGCGATCCGTTCTTCTATGGCTCGTACATGTATCTGCACGACCGGCTCGCGGCGCGCTACGACAGTGAGGTGGTGCCCGGCGTGTGCTCGATGCTCGGCGGCGCGGCGGTGCTCGGCGCGCCGCTCGTGTATCGCAACCAGAGCTTGTCGGTGCTGTCGGGCGTGCTGCCCGAAGATGAATTGCGCCGCCGCCTGACCGACGCCGACGCGGCGGTCATCATGAAACTCGGCCGCAATTTCGACAAGGTACGGCGCGTGCTCGACGAACTCGGACTCGCGCAGCGCGCGCTGTACGTCGAACGCGCGACGATGCGAAATCAGCGCATCGTGCCGCTCGCCGAAGTCGATCCGATGGCGTCGCCGTATTTCTCACTGCTGGTCGTGCCGGGGCAAAAATGGCAAGGATGAACGCGCCCGCCATCGTGATTCTCGGCACGGGCGCGCTTGCGACCGCGCGGCGGATTCAGGCGTCGTATGTCGAGCGTGGCCCGCATGCCGCGGCCGGCGTTGCCACGGACTGCCAGGTCCATGCGCTGCAGGGGCGCGTCGACGCTGACGTCTCGTACAGCGAACTCGGCGCGCATCTGCGCGAGCTGTATGCGCGCGGCACGCCGATCGTCACGCTGTGCGCGGCCGGCATCGTGATTCGCTGCCTCGCGCCGCTGCTGTCGAACAAAGGCGCCGAGCCGCCGGTCCTCGCGGTCGCCGAGGACGGCAGCGCGGTCGTGCCGCTGCTCGGCGGCCTCGCGGGCGTCAACGTGATGGCGCGCGACATCGCCGCGGCGTTGGCCGTGCGGCCCGCGATCACGACGAGCGGCGAGCTGCGCTTCGGCACCTGCGTGCTCAATCCGCCCGATGGCTATGCGCTCGCCGACCTGGGCCTCGGCAAGCGCTTCGTGTCGGATCTGCTCGCGGGCGAAAGCACGCGCATCGAAGGCGACGCGCCGTGGCTCGACGACGCGCAACTGCCGCGCTCGGCGTCGGCGCGTCTCGCGATTCGCGTGACGCCGCGCGCGTGGGATGGGCGTGAAGACGAACTCGTGATTCATCCGCGCAGTGTGGTGGCGGCTGTCGCCAGCGACGATGCCGATGCCGCCGACGCGATCGTCGCACGCGTGCGCGCGGCACTGAACGCGCAGGGTCTCGCGATGCTTTCGCTTGCGGCCTTGCTCGCGCCATCGACGAGCATGGCCGACCCGGCGCTCGCGCAAGCGGCAAGGCTTCTCGAGGTGCCGCTGCGCTTCGCCGATGCCAGCGCCGAACAGGGCGAATCGAGTGCCGCAAGGTTGCTGCATACCGCGCTACGCGTCCCCCACGAAACGCTGCACGACGACGCACACCCCGACGTCGCGCTCGCCCTCTCCCCGCTCGCCATCGACCCCGCGACGCTCGGCCGTGCCCGCGGCCGTCTGACCGTGATCGGCCTCGGCCCCGGCCGGGCCGAGCTGATGGTCCCGGCCGCGCGCACCGCGTTGAACGAAGCGACCGACATCCTCGGTTACGACACCTACGTGAAAATGGCCGGCCCGCTGCGCGCCGGTCAGCGCGTGCACGGCACCGACAATCGCGAGGAAATGCAGCGCGCGCGGCACGCGTTCGAGCTCGCGAGCGAAGGCCGCTCAGTGGTGATGGTGTCGTCGGGCGACCCCGGCGTGTTCGCGATGGCGGCCGCCGTGCTCGAAGCGCTCGAAGCTTCCCGGAACGACGCATGGGCGGCCGTCGAACTATCGATCGTGCCGGGCGTGTCGGCCGCGCTCGCGACCGCCGCGCAGGCCGGCGCGCCGCTCGGCCACGACTTCTGCATGCTGTCGCTGTCGGACAACCTGAAGCCGTGGACGATCATCGAAACCCGCCTGCGCCATGCGGCGCAAGCCGATCTCGTGATGGCGTTCTACAACCCGATTTCGCGCGCGCGTCCGTGGCAACTCGACAAGGCACTCGACATCGTGCGGCAGTATCGCGTGCCATCGACCCAGGTGGTGCTGGGTCGCGATATCGGCCGGCCCGGCGGCACGCTGCGCACGCTGACGCTCGGCGAGCTTCGCTCGGCCGATGTGGATATGCGCACGATGGTGATCGTCGGGTCGTCGCTGACGAGAAGATTCGCTTGCGGCCATCACGGCGCGCAGTGGGTGTACACGCCGCGGTGGTACGAGTAAGCGGACCGTACCGGGTGGTACCGGCCCGCCCCGCTCACGCCACCTTCAGATCCTGCACCGCCCGCTGCCTCACGCCCAGGTCGTCCCACAACTCCGGATGGCACGTGAACACCAGAATCTGATGCCGCGTCGCCGCGTCGATCAACGCGCGTTTGAGCGCGTCGCGGCGCGCGGCATCGGTGTGTACCGCGGCGTCGTCGAGCATCAGCAGAGTCGGCCGGCCTGAGGCCTGCAAGAGATCCGCGTACGCGAGCCGCGTCAGGATGCCGAGCTGTTCGCGCGTGCCGAAGCTGAGCGCATCGAGCAGTTCCGCGCGGCCGTCGCGATCGAGCATCGCCGGAATCAGATCGTCGCCGAGCGCGAGGCTCGACTGCGGAAAAAGCCGCTTCAGGTAGTGACCGACCCGCTCGGTCAACGGCGCACGCAGTTGGGCGAGCGCGGCGTCGCGTTCGTCGACCAGCACTTCGTCGAGCAGACTCAGCGCGCTCGCGCGCAGGCGCAGTTCGTCCTTGCGACGGGTGGCCTGCTCAACCTGGGCTTCGAGCGCGGCAAGCCGTTCGCCGAGGCCCGATGCGCCCATCGTTTCGAGCTGGCTACGCAGCTCCGCGATCCGCAGTTGACGCTCGTGCTGCTCGTTGCGCGCGAGGTCCGCCGATGCGCGATAGCGCTTCGCCTCCGCCACGGGGTCGTCCAGACGCGCCGCATCGAGTTCGCGCTCGCGCTCGCCGCGCTGGTTCTTCAGCGCATCGACCTTGATGCGTTGCTCGACGATATGCGCCTGCCACTGCGCGCGGTTGCGCCGAAACGCTTCGTCGTGCAGCTGCGCTTCTTTACGCTGCAACTGCGCCGTGAGCGAATCGGCCTTCGCAACGCCGCTGGATTGCGCGCCCGCCGCCTGCGCGAGCACCTTGCGCGCGGTCTCCAACGCGTCGCGCGCGATGTCGGCGTTGCGGCGCGCGTCGTCGAGCGGTGCCGCCGCCGACACATCGGGCAGACTGGCAAGGCGCTCGCTCGACGCCTGCAAGCGCGCCGCCGTCGATGCCAGCGCCGCGCGCAACGCATCGATGCCTTGCGGCGCGTGCACCTCGAGAATCCTCGCCTGGCTCTTCTGCTGCGCGACCAGCGTTTTCCATTGCTCGTGACGCGCCTGCGCATCGCCCACCGACGCGACGCCGAGCGACCGCAGCAACTGCGCGTGCTTCGCCTCGAGCGACGCCAGCTCCGACAACCGCGCGGACAGATCGGACACGCCCGGAATCACGCGCAATTCGCCGAGCTTCCCGAGGCCGATGCGTTTTTCATCGTCGACATGCAGAACGCCCGTGCCGCTGATCGTCTGATCGCCGACGCTCAATTCGCCATTCAAGCTGTACTCGATGCGCGTCATCGCCGCTTCGGTCCGCGCGCGCAGCACGGTCAATTCGCCGTCGAGCGCGACGAGGCGCTTGAACTGCGCGTCGTCGAGTTCGAGCGCCGCCGCGTCGCGCGCGGCCTGCAACACCGCCGCGTTCGCCTTGTCCGCCTCGCCGATCGACGCTTCGAGCCGCTGGCCCTCCGCCCGATAGAAATCGACCTGGCTGCGCAGATCGGCGGCGGTGACGGCCGCGTTCGCGAGTTCGAGCGCGCGGTTCGCCTCGGCCGATGCCTGCTCGAATTGCGCCACACGGCTTTGCGCCTGCGCATGCGCGGTTTGCGCGGCCGCGACCTCGGCGCGCGCCGCGTCGAGCTGCTCGCGTTCGCGCGCGATGGCCGCTTCCAGTTCGAGCGCGCCCTGCTCCTGCTGCACCGACAACGCGAGTTCGGCCTCGCCAATCTTCAGCGACTGCGCGAGCCCTTCGAGACCGCGTTCGAGTTGTTCGACCGCCGCGGCACGTTGCTGCGCGAGCGCGGCCTTCTGCTCGTGAAGCTCCCACGGACGCCTGCGCTCGGCGTCGTCGAATGCCTGCTGTTGGGCGGCGAGGCGCGCGATGTTGTCGTCGAACTGCTGGCGCTGCTGTTGCAGCTCGTCGCGGCTCGCGATCAGCGAGGCGAGCTTCTGCTCCGCCTCGGCGAGCGGCCCGGTCGACTTCTGCGTGCGTGCGGTCAGCAGTTGCCGCAGCTCGCGCTGCACGGCCGCGATCAGCGCGTCCTCGCCGCCCGTTTCGCGGCCGCCCGACAGTTGCGTGAGCGCGTCGCGCAGATACTGCGCCGCGTGCCCGGTCGAATCGCGCATCTCCTGCGTGCCGCCTTGCTGCACCCACAACAGACCCGGCACGCCGGCGTTCTCGGCTTTCATCGGACCGCGCGCCGCGCGCGAGAAGCCGAGCAGCGCGGCGAGCTTGTCTTCGGCTTCGTCCTCGCCATACACGGCCTGGCCGATCCTCAGCTCGCAACGCTGACGCGACACGAACTGCTTCGACAGACTGCACGCCACACCATCGAGTTCGAAGCTGACCTCGACCGACGGCTGCCCGCTCGCGAGCCCCCACGGCAACAGGTCTTTCAGATGCGACGCCTTGTAGCGTTCGAGGAACACCGTGCGCACCGCCTCGGCAATCGTGCTTTTGCCGGCCTCGTTCGGGCCGATGAACAGATTGAGACCGGGCTGCAGATCGTCGATCACGATCTGCCCGCCGAACTGCCTGAATTCCTGAATCGCGATACGTTGCAGCTTCATGCGGGGGCTCCTTCACGCGGCGCTTCAGGTTGCTGCCGCTCGCGCGTCTGCGCGGGTGGTGCGGCCTGGGAATCGCGTTGCCGCTGTTCGCGCTGAAAACGCGCCAGCAGCAGCAACGCCTCGGCCGCGCGCCGCGCCTCTTGCGGATCGGCCTGCGCGTCTTCCTGCAGGCCGCGCAGCCGCGCGACCACCTTCGCGAGATAGCCGCTTTGCGCGCCGAGTTCGGCGAGATCGTCGGCGGTCGGCAGCACGTGCAGACTGCCCAGATCGGCACGCAACGCGCGCACGCGCGCGCGCGCCTGTTCGACCGCGACATGCAGCGCCTCGGCATCGGCGAGCGCCGCGGTGCCGCCGACCTCGATGCGCAGCACGTCATTCGCGCCGAGTTCGGCGAGGCGGGTTTTCAATGCATCCACATCGGTCGGCACCGAAATCGTCTCGTCCCAGCGATGCCACCGGTATTGCCCGACCCGCACCGCGTCGACCTGCGGCACCGCGCCGGGATCGCTGACGGTAACGTCGAGCACGAAGCCCGGCTCGTTCGCGCGGAAACGGTCCTGCTCGTGCGTGCCCGCGTACCACGTGCGTTCGTCGACGCGCAGATGGCCGTGCCAGTCGCCGAGCGCCAGATAATCGAGCCGCGCACTGGCGGCGCGCGTCGGCGCGATCGGATTCGACGAATCGATGCCGTCTTGCAGAATGCCGCCGACGCTGCCATGCGCGAGCCCCACGCGGTGATAGCCGGGCGGAGCATCGGTGGAATCGAAGAACGCGGTGGTGTCGTCGTAGGTGATGCGCTGCGTGAGCGGCGCGCACAGCAGCGCGCAACGGCACGCGTCGAGCAGCACGACGCCGGCTTCGAGCACGAGGCGCACGTTCGGCGGCACGCAATCGAGCCGCTGCGCGCGGGTCCACACGCTTTCGACGAGCGCCGCGTCGTGATTGCCCGGCAGCATGATCCACGCTCCGGAAAACGCTTGCAGCGCGGCGAACAAACGTCGGATCACGGTGTCCGACACCGTCTGCAGATCGAACACGTCGCCCGCGACGAGCACCGCGTCGACGTTGCGCGCGGCCGCTTCTTCGGCGATGCGGCGCACCGTGTCGAAGCGCGCCTGGGCGAGATGCGCGGCCTCGTCCGGTTCGAACTGACCGAATTGCGTGCCGATCTGCCAGTCCGCGGTGTGCAGAAACCTGATCACTGTGCCTCCATTGCGATTGCGTTGCGTCCTCTTGCGCTGGTTTCGCCGAGGAGCCCAATCGCGAATGTTACCTTGCCGAAGCGCCGGCGCGTATTGCGCGCGCGTATCCAGGCTGGACGCGGGCGCGGGCCGTACCGCATCATTGCAACCGAACCGGCCGAGCCCGCCGACTTTCCAGCCCCCGCCCGACACGATCAACCGCGCCCGATGGACAAGACCACAGAACTGAAGAAGGCCAAGCGCACGCCTTTACTGCTGCTGCTCGCGGCCGCCTGCGTTTTCGTCGTCGCCGCATTCCTGCCGCGCGGCCTGTGGGTCGACGGCATCAAGGCCGTCGCCGAGGCCGCGATGGTCGGCGCGCTCGCCGACTGGTTCGCGGTCGCGGCGCTGTTTCGCCGTGTGCCGATTCCGTTCGTGTCCGCGCACACCGCGATCATCCCGCGCAACAAGCACAAGATCGCCGACAACCTCGCGCACTTCGTGCAGGACAAGTTTCTCGACGTGCCGTCGCTGGTCGGTCTGATCCGCCGGCATGATCCGGCGCAGACCATCACCGCCTGGCTCAGCGAATCGGCCAACTCCGCGCGCCTCGGCGACTACGTGGTGCGGCTCACCGGCGGCATCCTCGACGTCGCCGACGACGCGCGCATTCAGAACTTCATCAGGGACGGGTTGCGCGACGTGCTCGCGAAAGTCGATCTGTCGCAATCGCTCGGCGCGATTCTCGACACGCTGACGCGCGACGGCCGCCATCAGGAACTGCTCGACACCGCGATCGATCAAGTGATCGCGGTGCTGCGCGAGGCGCCAGCGCGCGAATTCATTGCCGCGCGCATCGTCGATTGGGTGAAAAGCGAGTATCCGACGATGGAGAAGTTTCTGCCGTCGGTATGGCTCGGCGACAAGGGGGCGGAGGCGATCGCGAGCGCCGCGAACCGTATGCTCGAACAGATCGCGCAGAACCCCACGCACGAGCTGCGCGACAAGTTCGATCAGGCGGTGCAGAAGCTGATCGTGCGGCTGAAGACCGATCCCGTGTTCCTGCAGCAAGGCGAAGCACTGAAGCGCTATCTGGTCGAAGGCGAGGCTTTCGGCAGCTACGTGAAGGACATGTGGGGCGAGCTGCGCGCGTGGCTCAAGCGCGATCTGCAAAGCGCCGATTCGGCACTGCATGCGCGTGTCGCCGCGATGGGCGCGTGGGTCGGCCGCGAACTCGCGCGCGATCCAGCGCTGCGGCAATCGCTGAACGATCACCTCGAGGAAGCGGCGCGCGCGATGGCGCCGGATTTCGCGCGGTTCCTCACGCGCCATATCAGCGATACGGTGAAGAACTGGCCCGCGCACGAGATGTCGCACCAGGTCGAGATGAATATTGGCAAGGATCTGCAGTACATCCGCATCAATGGGACGATCGTCGGCGGATTTATCGGCTTGTTGCTGTATGTGAGTTCGCTGTGGCTGGAGATGCTGCGGGTGCATGTCGGCTGACGACTCGAGCGCATTGAGCGACTCAACGCGCAGCCACGCGTGAGCCCCTCCCACCAAACCGCCTACAATTCGGGCATCTGTCTTGCTGACGACCAGTGCTCCGCTCGGTCGTCAACGCGTCCCAACCGGAATTCTGCTTACATGAAAATATCGCTACCGCCGCCGCAAGGGCGGCCCAACCGCGTTTACCCGCCGGGCACGCCGGGCCTGCATGGCCTCGTGTCGCTGATCACCGGCGTGGTGGTCGTGTGCGGGCTGTACTTCGGGCGGGAGATACTGATTCCGATCACGTTGTCGGTGCTGCTGAGCTTCCTGCTCGCGCCGCTCGTGCAGATGCTGCGGCGTCTGCACATGGGCCAGTTGCCGTCGATCTTCATCGCGGTGCTGTTCGCTCTCGCCTCGCTGCTCGCGGTCGGCGCGCTGATCGGCGCGCAGCTCGTGCAGCTCGCGGACGCGCTGCCGCAGTACCAGGAAGCGATCGAGCAGAAGATCGAAACCGTGCAGGAAAAGACCGTGGGCCGCGCCGACGCCCTGATGAGCAGCGCTGCCAGCGCGCTGCAGCGCGTGGCGCCATCGCGCCCCGCGCCGCCGCGCCCGACCGGCCGCGCCGCGCGCAACGCGCCGCAGGTGCCGCAACAGGTCGAGGTGCACGAGCCCGCGCCGACACCGGTGCAACTCGCGCAGCGCGCGCTGACGCCGGCCATCGCGCCGATCGAGACGACCTTCATCGTGCTCGTCGTGACCATCTTCATCCTGTTGCAGCGCGAGGATTTGCGCGACCGTCTGATCAGCCTGTTCGGTTCGCGCGACCTGCACCGCACGACAACCGCGATCAACGACGCCGCCGGGCGCCTGTCACGCTATTTCGTCGCGCAGCTCGGCGTGAATCTGAGCGCGGGCGGCATCATCGCGGTCGGGCTCGCGATCATCGGCGTACCAGGGGCGCTGCTGTTCGGCGTGATCGCTGCGCTGCTGCGCTTCGTGCCGTACATCGGCATCTGGATCGCGGCGATCCTCGCATTCTTTCTCGCAGCCGCGATCCAGCCGCAATGGACGATGGCGGTCCTCACGCTGATCCTGTTCATCGTCGTCGACGTGGTCGCCGGGCAGATCGCCGAGCCGCTCCTGTACGGTCATCGCTCGGGCCTGTCGCCGCTCGCGGTGGTGGTCGCGGCGATTTTCTGGAGCTGGCTGTGGGGGCCGATCGGCCTCGTGCTGTCGACGCCGCTCACGCTGTGCGTCGTCACGCTCGGGCGCTACGCGGACCGGCTCAACTTCCTGACCGTGCTGCTCGGCGATCAGCCCGCGCTGACGTCCGCGCAGAACTTCTATCAGCGCCTGCTCGCCGACGATCCGCACGAGGCGATCGTGCAGGCCGAACGGCTGCTGCGCGAGATGTCGCTGATCGACTACTACGACAAGGTCGCACTCGAAGGCCTGCGGCTCGCGCGCAACGACGCGCAGCGCGGCGTGCTGATGCCCGACCAGTTGCAGCGGATCAACGACGCGCTCGTCGACATCGTCGAGAACCTCGACATCGCCGAAGGGCTGCGCGATTCGCTGTCGCCTGCCGAACCGGCGGACGCGGGTAACGCGCTGCTTGCCGGGGCGCCGGACCTGGCGTCGCCGGGCGCGGGTGCCACGGAGCGACACCGCAGCGATCTGCTCAGGCGCTCGCAACAGCCGGACGGAGCGGGCAAAGCAGCGGTGTTGTGCGTGCCCGGCCGCGGCGCGTTCGACGAAGTGACGACCGCGATCGCTGTGCAACTGCTGAACCGACAGGGCTTCGCGCCGCTGATGGCGACGCACTCGGGCTATCGCAGCGCACGCGCCGACGAGCCGAGCTTCAAGGACACGTCGATCATCTGCATCGTGTCGCTCGACGCGCCCGAGTCGCCGCCGTACCTGCGGAACATGTTGCGGCGCACGCGCGAATGGCGGCCACGCGCGACGCTGGTGGTCGGCGTCGGCGTCGGCGACGCGCCGGACGGCAGCGTCGAACTCGATGCGGGCGGGGAGCTGCATGCGTCGCCGACGTTCCGCGCGATGATCGAGGCATGTCACGCGGCGACGGCTGGGCAGCCGATGCGGCAGCCGTCGCAGACGGCCAGCGCCGGCTGAGGCTGGGTAGGCTGACGCCGTGACCGGAGTGGTGAAAATCTGCGTCGTGATCGCCATTTGCCGGTCACTGCGCTCGACGCTGATAACCGCTCTTCAATGCGTCCACTACAAGCTCGACTGCCCGGGATGATTTGCGGCGGCCAGGGTAATAGACGTGATGTCCGACGAACGTGGGAAACCAGTCTTCCAGCACCCAATTCAGGCGCCCGGCCCGGACATGCACCTCAGCCAGGTCTTTGGGCACGTACGCGAGCCCAAACCCGCCAAGCGCTGCGTCCATCATCTGGTAGACACTATTGAAGGTGAGCTGCCCTTCGACCCGCACCTGCAGTTCTCGCCGCCCCTTCCGTAGCTCCCACGGGAGCAGTGAATCTCGCGTTGGCAATCGGAGATTGATGCAGTTGTGCAGCGTTAGATCCTGCGGCGTCTTCGCCGGTGCGGTCGATTGCAGGTAGCCTGGAGAGCCCGCGATTGCCATCGTCATGTCAGGCGCGATTCGCACCGCGATCATGTCTTTGGCCACCTGGTCGCCTAGCCGCACGCCGATGTCGTACCGATCCGCGACGATGTCGGCTAACCCGTAGTCATTGAGCAATTCAATCTTCAGATCCGGATACTGGCGCAGCAACGGTTGCAGACGCGGCCAAACGTACGAGTTTGCCGCGTAGTCGGTGGTCGTGATCCGGACAGTTCCGCCTGGTCGGCTCGTCATCGCGCGCAAAGAATCGACCTCCGCTTCGATTTCCTGAAAACGCGGTGCGATCGCCGCCAGTAGCCGTTCGCCTGCCTCCGTCAACGAGACACTCCGGGTAGTGCGCATCAGTAACTGAAGGCCCATCCGCTTTTCAAGGCCGGCAACCGTCCGGCTCAAGGCCGACTGCGAGACTCCCAGTTGCGCGGCCGCCCGCGTGAAGTTGCGCTCACGCGCGACGTTCATGAAGCCGACCAGATCGTTGAAATCCTCTTTCAATTAATGCTCCACAGCATAAGGGCATCCCGATATTGCGATCTAGTCGCATCAATTGCCAGGAGTTAGATTAACAGCAGTGGCATATCGCCCCGACGATACCGACGAGGAACAGTCATGGAATTGAAACGTGCGGGCTCCCAGCCCTCGAAGAAAGGCCCTGAAGAATGGTTTACGGGCACGGTGCGGCTCGACCCGCTGAACGCTCCGCCTCCGCCGGCACGCGTTTCGTGCGCGAGCGTCACTTTTGAGCCGGGAGCGCGGACTAACTGGCATACCCACCCGCTCGGCCAGACTTTGATCGTTACGGCCGGCTGTGGCTGGACCCAGTGCGAAGGCGAGCCGCGCGTCGAAATCCGGGCTGGTGACGTGATCTGGTGCCCGCCTGGCCACACGCATTGGCATGGCGCAACTTCGACGACCGCGATGACACATATCGCCATTCAGGAAGCGCTCGACGGCAAGAACGTCGAATGGCTGGAGAAGGTCACGGACGAGCAGTACCTCGGCAGCGGCGAGCAGGTGTAATGCGGTTCATGAGGCCGCAGGCGTACACTTTTGTGCGCCGCGAATCCAGAATGCGGCTGCTGGCGCGCGTCGTTACGGCGACAGGCGTGGCGCTTATCTTCGCTGCCTGTACCTCAATGGAAAGGACTGGAAACATGCAAGATCCATTGTCACAAGTTGATCTCACTCCCGTTTCTCCGGCATTCGCGCGTTATACGAACCAGACCGTGCTCGGCGGCCTCTGGAAGAGGCCGCAACTGTCACCGCGAGACCGGAGCATCGTGACGCTGTCGGTGCTCATCGCCCGCAACCAGACCATCGAGATGCCGTTCTATCTCCGGTTGGCGCTGGATAGCGGTGTGAAGCCCGCCGAGATTTCGGAAATGATCACGCACCTCGCCTTCTATTCCGGCTGGGGAAATGCGACCGCAGCGGCTGTCGTCGCGAAGTGTATCTTCGATGAACGTGGCATCGGTATCGATCAGGTCCCTCGGGCCGATGTCGAGCCGCTACCACTGAACGAAGTCGCAGAGCAACTGCGTGCGCAGGCGGTCGAGCAAAGCTTCGGGTCGGTCGCTCCCGGCGTTGTTCAGTACACGACCGATGTGCTGTTCCGCGACCTCTGGCTGCGTCCAGGACTCGCTCCACGCGACCGGAGCCTGGTCACGGTGAGCGCCCTGGTTGCCAGCGGTCAGGTCGCGCAGATTCCGTATCACCTCGGCCGTGCCATGGACAACGGTCTGACGAAGGACGAGGCGTCCGAAATGCTGACGCAGCTCGCCTTTTACGCAGGCTGGCCGAACGTCTTTTCGGCGATGCCCGTGTTCAAGGATGTATTCGCGAAGCGAGCGGCATAAACGTCGATGCCGGATCGTCCACCGGTTGGGAAGCCGCATTTTTCCAACCGAGGTGGAAGCTCGAACAAACATCAGTGAGGGAAGTCATGAGCGAAAACATCAACGGCAAGGTCGTCGTCATCACGGGCGCCAGCAGCGGTCTGGGCGCGGAAACCGCGCGCCACCTTGCCAGACAGGGTGCCAAAGTTGTCCTCGGCGCGCGTCGCCTTGATCGGCTAGAGGCGCTTGCAAGCGAATTGGGACTCAATGCCAAGGCGATCGTGCAGACCGACGTCACCGACCGCAACCAGGTCAAGGCGCTGGTTGATCGTGCCGTGGAACTGCACGGCCGCGTCGATGTGATGCTGAACAACGCCGGCCTCATGCCGAGTTCGATGCTCGACAAGCTCAAGATCGACGAGTGGGACCGGATGATCGACGTCAATATCAAGGGCGTTTTGTACGGCATCGCGGCCGCGCTGCCACACATGCAGTCGCAGAAAGCCGGCCAGATCATCAATGTCTCGTCCGTCGCTGGCCACAAGGTCGGTCCCGGAGGCGCGGTGTACGCCGGCACGAAGTGGGCAGTGCGAGCAATCTCGGAAGGACTCCGCCAGGAGGTCAAACCCTGGAACATCCGCACGACCATCGTTTCGCCGGGCGCAGTCGCGACCGAACTGATCGACACGATTACTGATCAGGACGTCGCCGCGGGCATGGCCAGGACGTGCGAGAAGGCGATCCCAGCCAGCTCTTTTGCGCGCGTGGTGGCCTTCGCCATTAGCCAGCCCGATGACGTCGACATCAACGAAGTGCTTTTCCGTCCCACTACCCAGGCATATTGAGCGCTGGGACGACCGGCCGTGTATTTCTCGCCCGCCCGGCCTTTCAATCATTGGAGAAAGATGCCATGCCGCATGTCATCGTTAAAGCCTGGCCGGGAAAGACGGAGGAACAGAAGCGACGTCTGGCAGAGGCAATCACCCGCGATGTGATGGATATTCTGGGTTATGGAGAAGAGTCGGTCTCGGTCGGATTTGAGGAGATTCCGTCTGAGCGATGGAAAGAAGAAGTTTATCGTCCAGACATCGAGGCACGCTCTCGAACGCTGTACAAGAAACCCGGATACCGGATGTAAAGGCAGCCATCATGATGTGCAAGTCACCTGCGGCGGGAGTTGTCGCGACCGCTCCGCGAATATCTGCCTCGGCGGTGATAACGAAACCGCCGGGTGCTATTTCCGTTCTCGGCAGTGGCGAGCGTCACGACCCTGTAGCGTGAATCCCGCCAGCGTGATCAGAACGAAGAAGACTCCGAGCGGAGCAAGATGGGAAAGCTCACGATGACGCAAGACGGTCCAGACCGCCGTAGCCCGGCACCGAAAAATGCGACGACGAGAAACCAGATCGAAAGCGTATGCAGCATGGAGCAACTCTCAAATATTGACCGAGCGCGCAAGCTCGGTGCTTGGGTCAGGTTCGCCCACGCTGACGAAAACGTAGAAGTCTTCGAGACTCTTTAGTTCTTGCCTGCGAACCCATGGTTAAGTGAACTCCGCCGCAACTGGGCAGGCGCCTCAAGAGGCGCAATGCGTTCAGAGTGCAACCGATGCGTAAGAGTGCAACTCGTCGACGATAGAGCGTTGCGACGGACGCCAGCCTAACTCGCGCTTCGCCTTTTCCCCGGATACGACCTGATCGCAGGCGATCGCGTCGGCGAATGTCCAGAGCGACTGGCGTGCATCGTCGAGCGGCCATGACGCTACTCGGCCCTCGGCTCCGGCGGCGTTACTCGCCGCGCGAGCAATCTCGATAAGTGGTGTTGGCGTGCCGTGGACGCCGTTGAAGACTGAGCTCACTGGAGCCCGTTCCAGCGAGAGAGCGTAGAGATCGGCGAGGTCCTCGGCATGCACGGTAGACCAGCGGTTTCGTCCGTCACCGACGTAGCGCGCGACACCGTGCTCCTTGGCGCCACCGTACATCATCATTGCGGTTCCACCCCAGTTACCGTAAACCCAGGCTGGCCGAATCACGCTCGGGTGAATACCTTCGGTCGCAGCCGCGAGGACCTGGCCCTCAAGCTGCTCGCGCCAGCGCACGAGCTCGAGCGGGTGCAGCGGGCTGTCTTCGGTTGCAGGTGTGTCGCCGGTCGGCCCATAAATCAGACAGCCGCTCGTGTAGACGAACCGCTTGTCGGTGCCGCGCAGGGCTTCGATGATCGAGCGGGTCGCGGCCATGTCATAAGTTGCGGTATTCCGGTCGCCCGGCGAGGCAGCATGAATGACGGCATCCACTGTACGGGCTGCGGAGGCGATGCTCGCCGAGTCGGCGAGGTCGCCTCGTATGACGTCGAAGCCCTCGCCAACGAGTTTCCCCGCACTGGTGTCCGAACGGGCCAACCCTGCGACGTCATGCCCACCCGCTCTCAATCGACGGGCTACAGCCCCGCCGATCAACCCTGTTGCTCCCGTGATCAGCACTCGCATTTCCGTAACCTCTTTCAAATTCCGTTGAGGCAGAGAATAGCGGACAAGTATTTTCGACGGAAATCGCAAGTTCTGATGTGTCGATATCGCTCGCAGCGATAACGTCATGCCGAGGCGGCAACCTCGGCTATGACGTTCTGCATCCAACGGGTGGGTGCGTGAGTGTCGGCGCGTCGATGCCACAGCATCGCGAGCGTCCAGTGGGGCAGTCCGATCGGCGGCTGATGTACGGCGATGCCGAGCCCGCTCGTCGCGAAGCGTCGGGCCACACGAGAAGCCACCGTCGCGACAAGATCGGTCTCGGCGATGACGAAGGGGGCAACCAGGAATTGCGGCAGGCTCAGTGCCACGCGCCTTTCGAGCCCCAGCTTCGCGAGTTCGCGATCAACCAGACTCGCTCGATCGCCTTCGGGAGATACCAGCAGATGCGACGCAGCCGCGAAGTCCTCAACGCTGGCACCGTCCGCAAACGCGGGGTGCCCTGGACGAGCTATGCACGAAAAATCTTCCTGTAGCAAGGGGCGCGTGAGGATGCGCGCCGACACTTCGACGGGGAAGCCGATCGCGAGACTCGCCTCGCCACTGTCGAGCAGTTCCACCGCTTCATCCCGGCCGAACGTACCGCGCACACGCACGTCAACGTGAGGCGCCTCGATGCTCAGGCGTGCCAGCAGCAGCGGCAGCAGAACGAAAGCGGAATAGTCGTTCATTGCAATCGTGAACACCTGATCGGCTGTCGCCGGATCGAATTCGTCGGGCCGCAACGTCCCCCGTATCAGTCGTAACGCATCGGATATCGAAACGGCAAGATCGCACGCACGTGGAGTCGGCTGCATGCCCGACGGCGCGCGAATGAACAGTTCATCGTCGAACAGTTCCCGCAAGCGGGTGAGCGCTCCGCTCATCGCCGATTGACTGAGACCAATGCGCAGTCCCGCGCGCGTTACATGACGCTCAGCATAAAGCGCGTCGAACGCCTTCAGTAGATTGAGATCAAAGCCGCCAATATCCATGTTTTCGATGATACCTGAATGGCATCATCGTCGACGGCAACCATAGTCGAACCATCGGAAACCACCTCTGCATCGACGGCGCACTCGCTCTAGTCACTCACAGGATTGCCCGCGCTAAACGCGGCCCGAACTTCGCTCACCGTCTGTTCAGGCGCTTGCAGATGCGGAAAATGGCCGAGTTCAGGAAAAATCGAAAGCTTCACACCGTTACGGTTCGCGTACTCAACGCCCATTTCCTTCTTGATATAGAAATCCTGCTCGCCCCACACCACCTTCACGGGGATCTTCAGCTTTGCCATGTTGGCTTCGAAGTAGTCCTGGTCGCGGGTGAAGTACGAGTAGTAGTGGAAGAAGGCGTCGGCCGACGTGACATCACCGCCCCACCCTTTCGCCATATCGTCCTTGAACTCCTCGGACAACGCGTAGCGCTCCTTCGCCGACATGCCGCGGAAGAACGTGTTTGCCAGGATTTCGTCGCGGTTCTGGTTCATCGCGGCATGCACGGCGTCAGACGATGGCTTTGACTTCAGGCCCTGCAGGCTTTCGTACATGTACTGCGGGCGGTTGAACGGGGCAAAATCGCCAACAATGATTTGCCTGGCGATATTCGGCTGCTCCAATGCTGCCAGCAGCGCAGGCAAGGCCCCGATATCGGTCGCATAAATCAACAGCTTCGAACTGTCGATGCCAGAAGTGCGGATATAGTCTTCCAGCACATGCGCATAATCCTTCGGCGCGTAGGAAAAGCGATCGGCGCCTGGACGCGAGGACTGTCCGTAGCCCGGCCAGTCAAACGCATGCACCTCGTAGTCGCTGGACAGGGACTCGGCAATGGGCTTCCACGCGTACATCGTCTCCGGGAAGCCGTGCAGGAACAGTACCGTACCCTTTGGATGCGCGGGCCGATAGACCATATGACGCAGCTTGATGTCAGGATTGACCTGCACCTCGCCGACTTCGACCTTCGGCGCCGACGAGGATGACGTGGGCACAATGCTGCATGCTGAAATGCCCGCAGTTACCGCGGAGAAGACTGTCGTCTTCGTTACAGGTTTGAACATGATCGTGGTTCCCGTTTAGTGCGAAATTGCGCCAGGTAAATTGCACTTCATTGCTGGGGGGAAGGCGAATTCAAAAGCTTACTCAACGGCTTCAGTGGGCCAATTGGGAGCAGTGAGAATGTCATCAGGTGCGCTTTCCCTAAAGGCTCTAAACATTAAACCCGCTGTTGCGCTTCACTCTTGAAACCGCCAGGCAAAACGCAAACATGCTGATTCTGGTTTCGCATCGACCTGAAATCACCCCTTGTCAGTTTGCGCCAGCCACTGGCCCAGGCTCACGCGGCCGATCCGCGCGTCGCCGAGCGGTACGAGCGACTGTTCCTCGACGCGGCCGCCGTAATAGCGCGCACCCTGATCCGTCACAACAGGGCGCGGGTCGCCGACAGACTTCAAATAACGTCTGATGATGGCGGCAAACGGTTCACGGTCCGGGCCCGCGATATCGACTGTGCCGTTCAGTGGCGTGGCGAGAGCGACCTGCGCGAGGATCGCTGCGACGTCGTCCGCGGCTATCGGCTGGAACAGTCCGTCCCCAACGCGCACCGTCCCGCCCACTGTGCCGGAATCAGCAATCGCGCCGATGAATTCCATGAACTGGGTCGCGCGCACGATCGTATAGGGCACGCCCGCCGCTTCAATCGCCTCTTCCTGCGCGACCTTGGCAACGAAATACGCATTTTCCGGCGTGCGGTCGCAGCCGACGATGGAAAGCGCGACGTGATGGCGTACCCCTGCAGCCACTTCGGCTTTGCCGAGGTTGCGCGTCGAGGTGCGGAAAAAGTCGAGCACCGCCTGAGGCTCCCAGGAAGGGGCGTTCGCCACATCCACTACGACGTCCGCGCCGGCTAGCGCGCTGCTCAGACCTTCCCCCGTCACGGCGTTCACACCGGTACGCGGCGAAGCAGCAAGTGCCTCATGACCCGCCTCGCCGAGCAGCGTGACGAGGCGCGAGCCGATCAGGCCGGAACCACCGATTACGACGATCTTCATGGCACATTCTCCAGATGAGAGTCAGTTGACACGGGCAGGCGGCTCGCGGCCGTTGCATCGCGGGAAAGAACTCGCCGCCGTCGCATCGTGTGAGGCTATTGTGAGAACATCATGAACTATCGAAAAGTGCCATGAATTGTCGATCGGACCAGGACATCCTGATTCCGGTCTGCTTGCCGGCAAGACCGTGATGACCGTATCGCCTACCGAATTCACCGTCGATATCGATCGGCAGCTCCAGTTGCCGATCTACCTGCAGATCTGCGCGCGCTTCAGAACCGCGATCGCGGCAGGGCATCTGCGTCCAGGCGATCGCGTGCCCGCGCTGCGCAGCCTCGCTACGCAACTGAACACGGCGCGCGGCACGGTTGAACTGGCGTATACGGTCCTCGTCGACGAAGGCTACCTCCAGATGCGCGGTGCGGCTGGCACGTTCGTGTCGCCCTCGCTGCCAGCTTCAGTGACGGGCTCGCGTACGCAAAGCACAAAGAGTTCGAACGGCACGCAGAGCGTTAAAGCGGCTACCGCAGCTCAGACGCCAGGCGAATCGCACGGCGCTCGACCGGCGCCGCGCCAGCTTGCCATTGCCGCCGCCATGAGCGGCGAGCCCCGGCCGTTGCAACCCGGGCTGCCCGCGCTTGACGCGTTTCCGCTCAAGGTTTGGAATCGCCTCGTTTCGCATCGCGCGCGCAGCGGCGAGCACGCGATGCTCGCGTACCCGGATCCTGTCGGCTACCGGCCGCTTCGCGAACACATCGCCACGTATCTTGGGCTGTCGCGCGGGGTGACCTGCCTGCCGGACCAGGTGTTCGTGACGGGCGGCTACCGTGCGACGCTCGAGCTCGTGTTGCGCAGTCTCGCCCGCCCGAACGACAGCGTGTGGTACGAAGATCCGGGCTATCTGCTCGCGCGCGGTTTTCTCGCCGAAACCGGCGTGCAGCTCGTCGCAGTGCCGGTGGACGAAGATGGGATCGACGTCGAACACGGCACACGGCTGGATGCGCAGGCGCGCTTCGCGCTGGTCACGCCGTCGCACCAGAGCCCGCTCGGGCACACGTTATCGCTCCCCCGACGCATGGCGTTGCTGGGCTGGGCAGAGCAAGCGTCCAGCTGGATCGTCGAAGACGATTACGACAGCGAGTTCCGCTATCTGGGCCGGCCATTGCCGGCATTGAAGAGCCTCGATCGTCGCGATCACGTGATCTACTGCGGCACATTCAGCAAGGTGATGTTTCCCGGCTTGCGGCTCGCGTATGCGGTGGTGCCGGAGCGGGCCGTCGAGCGCGTCGGGCGGGTGGCGCGCAGCATGAACGCCGGATCGCCAACCCTGTTGCAGGCCGCTTTGGCCGACTTCATCGAGCGGGGGCATTTTGCGCGACATCTGAAGCGCATGCGTGCGTTATACGCCGAGCGGCGCGTGCTGATCGTGCGCGCGTTGGAGCAGGCGTTCGGCGAACGGCTGATCGTCGAACTGCCGCCAGGGGGAATCCAGTTCGCGGCACAGTTCGTCGAGGGCCCTGATGGCCCGGTCGACGACGTCGCGGTTGCGGCGCGCGCCCGCGAAGCGGGGCTCGCCGTTCTGCCGCTCTCGGTCTGGTACGCGAATGGTCGCACGCGTAGCACGCCGCGTGGCGTTGTGATGGGCTTCGCCAACATCGCCAATGCAGGTGAAGCGGGCCACCTCGCACGGAGCTTGCGCGCCTGTCTGGACGGCTAACGAGCGGCGAAGGTCCAGGTCTCCACCATTCCTCACGCTCGCGCGCGGCGCTGTACCCAAAATGAGGACAGCCGCGCGCGAACGCTGTCGCATACTGCACCGATAACGCAAGCAAACTGGAGACACGCATGACCCGCCCGTTCAAGCCCTATCCGTTCGCCCCGCGCCGCTATCCGGCCGTGGTGCCGCCGCTCATCGACGGACGCGATCCACAAGCGCGCGCCGTCGCGATCGTCGGCGGCGGTCCGGTCGGCATGACGCTCGCGCTTGCACTCGCGCGCCAGGGCGTGCGCTCGGTGCTGATCGAGGCGGACGACACCGTGTGCACCGGCAGCCGCGCGATCTGCATCTCGCGACGCAGCCTCGAAATCTTCAAGCGGCTCGGCGTCGTCGACGGTTTTCTGCAAAAGGGGCTGGCGTGGACCGGCGGGCGCAGTTTCTATCGCGACACCGAGGTGTTCCGCTTCGCGATGCATCAGGACGACGAGCAGTCGCTGCCGCCGATGATCAATATCGCGCAGTATCAGATCGAGCAGTTGCTGCTCGACGAGATCGAACGGCACGTCGATCTGATCGACGTGTGCTGGCAAACGCGTGTGACGGGCCTCGAGCAACGGCCGCAGGGCGGCGCGACCTTGACCTTGCGCAGCGCCGATCCTGCCGATCCGCAAGGCAAAAGCTGGCAGATGGACGCTGCGTGGGTCGTCGCCTGCGACGGCGGACGCAGCACGATCCGCGACCTGCTCGGGCTGAAGCTCACAGGCACGACCTACGAAGGCCGCTACGTGATCGTCGATATCGAACTCGACAGCACGCGCGCGACCGAACGGCTCGCGTACTTCGATCCGCCGTCGAATCCGGGCTCGACGGTGCTCGTGCACAAGCAGCCTGACAACGTGTGGCGCATCGACTATCAGTTACGCGACGACGAAGACCCCGACGCCGCCGTGCTGCCCGAGAACGTGATACCGCGCGTGCAAAACTTGCTCGACTCGATGGGCGAAGCCGGCGCCTGGTCGCCGATCTGGATCACGATCTACAAGGCCAATGCGCTGACGCTCGAACGCTATCGGCATGGCAGCGTGCTATTCGCGGGCGACGCCGCGCATCTGGTGCCGATCTTCGGCGTGCGCGGCGCGAACTCCGGCATCGACGACGCCGACAATCTCGGCTGGAAGCTCGGTTGCGTGATCAATGGGAGCGCGTCGCCAGCGCTGCTCGATAGCTATAGCGACGAACGTGTGTACGCGGCGCGCGAGAACCTGAGCTACGGCATGAAAAGTACCGAGTTCATGGCGCCGCCGACCTTCGCGTTCGACTTGCTGCGCACGGCCGTGCTCGGGCTCGCCGAGCGGCATGCGGCGGTGCGGCCGCTGATCAATCCGCGCCAGACGCATGCAATCGCGTATCGGCAATCGCCGCTGAACTTCGCAGGCGACGGAGCCGATGCGTTCGATCGCGGCCCCGCGCCGGGTACCGTGCTGCCCGAGGGCAGGCTGCTCAAACAATCGCAAGATGGCGCACGGCTCGGCATCCATCTAACCGATCTGCTCGGACCGTGCTTCACGGCGCTGCGCTTCGACGCAGACCTCGCGAACGATGGTGACGCGTGGCGGCAACTGCAAAGCACGCTAGCCAACCAAGGCGTTCCGTTCAACGTGATCGATATCGTCACGGCCGAAGCGCAATCGGCAAACAGCCCTCGAGCGATCGACCCAACCGGCCGCCTGCACGACATGCTCGACGCACAACCCGGCACCGTCTATCTGATCCGCCCCGACGGCCACGTGCTCGCGCGCTGGCGCAACGGCAGCGTGGCGGCCGTTCTGCGCGCGCTCGATGCCACGCTGACACAGCAGAATTAACGCGCAAGGACCTTCGACATCATGACCGATTCCGATCTCGACCTCGTCTATACGACGCTGTGCAACACGCTGACCCACGAAGGCGAGGCGCAGGCGTCGCTGTATCTCGCGCGTCTCGCGCTCTTGTGCCTGACCGAACTCGACGACTCGCGGCGCGCGTTGTCGTTGATCGAAGCGGCGAAGCTGCCGGTTGCCGCCACGGCCTAGCGCGGGCAAACAAGCCGCCTCCCTGGAGGCGGTTCGCTAGAGGCGGTAACGGCAATGCCGCAGCAGTGCGAGGGAATTACAGCCATCGCAACAAAACGGGCGCCGGCAGACCGGCCTCACTGCCTCGGATACAAGCCCAACGTACTCGCATGCAGCCGCGCGAGTCCGAGCAACGCATCCGTATAGGGCGTCGGCACCCGCGTCAGTTGCCCGAGTTCGCGCACCGCGCCGACCAGCGCATCGAGTTCGACCGCCTTGCCGGCCTGCACGTCCTGCAACATCGACGTCTTCATCGCGCCGAGTTTCAGCGTGACCGCGTGACGGTCGTCGGGCGCCTGGTCGATCGGGATGCCGAAGCGCGCGCCGATTTCCTTCGCCTCCAGCATGATGTGTGTGACGAAACCGCGTACGAGTTCGTCGCCGAGGATCCGGTCGGTCGTTGCGCCGGTGATCGCGCTGACCGGGTTCATCGTCATGTTGCCCCATAGCTTGAACCACACGTCGCGCTGGATCTGCGCCGAAGCCGTTGCATGGAAGCCCGCCGCCTGCAACAGCGCGGCGAGCAGCCCGACACGCTCGCTCGGCTTGCCCGACGCCTCGCCGACGATCAGTCCGTTGCCCTGGTGATGCCGGATCACGCCGGGCGCGTCGATCAGGCAACTGGCATGCACGACGCAGCCGACCGTCTGCGCGGCCGGGATCGCGGCGGTGATCGCGCCGTCGGGATCGATCGTCTTCAGGCGCTGGCCGGCGAGTTCGCCGCCCAGGCCGTCGCAGAACCACCAAGGCACGCCGTTCATCGCCGTTAGCACGATCGTCTCGGGGCCGAGCAGCGGTTTGATATGCGCGGCCACGGTCGCCATCGCCGGGCCCTTCACCGCGATCACGACGAGTTCCTGCACGCCGAGATCGGCCGGCTTGTCGCTCGCCTTCACCTGCTCGGCGTAGATCACGCCGCCTTCGATCAGCCGCAGACCATGCTGGCGCACCGCGTCGAGCGTCGCGCCGCGCGCGACCACGCTGACCCGATGGCCCGCCTGCGCGAGCTTCACTCCCATCCAGCCGCCGATCGAGCCGGCGCCGTAGATCGCTACTTTCATCGCCTGAATCCTTGCCTGTTGCTGTGATTATTGCAGCGTTGATTGTCGCGCTCTTTTACGCGTGGCTTCAATCATTGCCGGAAACTCGCATCGATCCGGTCGACCCGCCGCACCAGCGCATCGAACACGTCCTGCCCGGCGCCGTGGCGCGGATCGAACTGCAGCGCGTCGCGCGAGCAGCGAATCGCGACCTCCTCCGGCACCGGCCGAGCGCGGCCCATCGAAAACGTCGCCACCTGGACTTCGCACGCGCGATTCAGCGTCCACAGAATCGCGAAGGTCTGCGGCAACGTCCGGCCCCACGATAGCAGACCGTGGTTGCGCAGGATTACCGCCTGTCTGTCGCCGATATGCGCGAGCAGCCGCGGCCCCTCTTCCGAATGAATCGTGATGCCTTCAAAGTCGTGATACGCGATCCGGTCGTGCAACTGCGCGCTATAGAAGTTGGTCTGCTGCAGGCCCTCTTCGAGGCAGGCGACCGCGACGCCCGCTGTCGTATGCGTATGCATCACACAGTGCGCGTCGGGCAAGCCCTCGTGAATCGCCGCATGCACCACGAAGCCAGCCGGATTCACCGGATACGGCGAGCCGTCGAGCACGCGCCCCTGCGCGTCGATCTTCACCAGATTGCTCGCGGTCACTTCGCTGTAGTGCAGCCCGAACGGATTGATCAGGAACTGGCGCTCCGGGCCGCTGACGCTTTCGGGCACGCGCAGCGTGATGTGGTTGTAGATCATCTCGGTCCAACCGAGCAGATCGAAAATCCGGTAGCTCGCGGCAAGTTGCACGCGCGCCTGCCATTCGTCCGGATGCATCTTGGCCGATCTGGGCGGGCTCGCCGGTTGCGCTTCGAGGGTCGTGGCCATAGTCGGTGTCTCCAGGATTGTCGTTGTGACGGCGCGCCCGTGCGCGCCGCCCATCATATTCACGCGTGCCGCAACAGCGGCCCGAGCGCCGGAGCGCTTCAGGCGCCCGACACCACCGCCGCGATCGACGAGGCGACATAGTCCGCGTTGCGCGCGTTCAGCCCGGCGACGCACATGCGGCCCGAGCGCAGCACATACACCGCGTATTCGTTGCGCAGATGCTCGACCTGGCTTTCGGACAGGCCCGTATACGTGAACATGCCGCGCTGCGCGACATAGCGCGCGCGCATCACTTCATCGACGCGTCCGTCGAGCCCCGCGTGGATCACCTTGCGCATCGCCAGAATGCGCTCGCGCATCGCGCCGAGCTCGGCTTCCCACGACGCGCGCAGCGTCGCATCGGCGAGCACGTTGGCGACGAGGCGCGCGCCGTGCGTCGGCGGATTACTGTAGTTCGCGCGCACCGCCGACATCAGTTGGCCCGCCACGCGCGCCGCTTCGTCGGCGCTCTTGCAGACCACGCTCAACGCGCCGACGCGCTCGCCGTAAAGCGAGAAATTCTTCGAGAACGAGTTCGCGACGATCAGCGGCACGTTCGCGTCGGCGAGCAGGCGCACCGGCGCGGCGTCTTCTTCGAGGCCCGCGCCGAAACCCTGGTAGGCCATGTCGACGAATGCGATCAGCTTGCGGCGCTGCAAAACCGGCACCAGTTCCGCCCATTGCGACGGGCTCAGATCGACGCCCGTCGGGTTATGGCAGCACGCGTGCAATAGCACGATGCTCTTTTCCGGCAGCGCGTCGATCGCGGCGAGCATTTCGGCAAAGCGCAGGCCGCCCGTTTGCGCGTCGTAGTACGGATAGGTGTTGACCGTGAGGCCCGCGCCTTCGAACACCACGCGATGGTTTTCCCAGCTCGGATCGCTGATCCACATCTGCGAGCCGGGGAAATAGCGCTTCAGGAAATCGGCGCCGACCTTCAGCGCGCCCGAGCCGCCGAGCGTTTGCAGCGTCGCGATCCGGCCTTCGGCGCGCGCCGCGCTGTTGGCGCCGAACACGAGCGCCTGCGCGGTGTCGCGATAGAGCGGCAGACCCGCCATCGGCAGATACGAGCGCGGGCCGATCGCGTCGAGCAGCGCGGTTTCGGCGCGGCGCACCGCGTCGATCACCGGCAGCTTGCCGGCGTCGTCGAAATAGATGCCGATGCTGAGGTTGACCTTGTTCGGCCGGGGGTCCAGCTGAAAGTCTTCGTTCAGGCTCAGAATCGGGTCGCCCGGATAGGCGGGAATATGGTCGAACATGACGGGTCCTTGAAGACGGCCTTTGCAGGCCTGTTGTAGCGGTCGTCCGCGCGCCGCGGGACGACAGGGCAAACCTTGAGTCTAAGCGGGTTTGCCGGGCCAAGTCGACCCGCACGAGTGTCGGTCGTCGGCGTGCCGCACACAATCAATCGATTTTTCACGATTCGTAAGTTTTTCTTTAGAATCGATCGTATGCCTCTTACCCGCGTCACGATCCGTCAATTCGAAGCGTTCCTCGCCATCGTCGATATGCACAGCATCGGCGCGGCGGCGCAGCGGCTCGGACTGACCTCGTCGGCGGTCAGCCAGTTGCTTGCCGAACTCGAAACGGAGCTCGGCTTCCGGCTGTTCGATCGCACCACGCGGCGCGTCGCGCTGTCCAGCGCGGGGCAGGACTTTCTGGCGTCGGCCGAATCGGTGCTGCGCCACGTGCGCGCAGCCGCCCAATCCGCCGACGATATCCGCAACCGCGCGGCCGGCATCGTGCGGGTCGGCGCGCCGCTCGTCATCGCGTCGACGGCGCTGCCCGCGGCGATCGCCGAATACGCGCGCGACAAGCCGAAGGTGGTCGTGCGCGTCTGCGATACCGTGGTCGAGCAACTGGTGGAGCGCGTCGAGAGCGGCGACATCGATCTCGCGATCGGCCCGGACCGGCAAAGCGGGCCGCGCGTGCGCTCCGAGCCCGCGTTCGCGAGTCCGTGGGTCATGTGGTGCTCGGCCGCGCATCCGCTCGCCGCGCGCCGCCGCGTGCAGTGGCAGCATCTGCGCGACGTGCCGATCGTCGCGACCGGCCGCGACCACGAGCGCGCGGTCGACCAGATGCTCGCCAATCTGCCGGTCGAGGCGCGCATCATTCCCGTCGATGTCGTCGACAACGTGACCACCGCGTTCGGCCTCGCCGCGCGAGGGCTGGCGGTCACGCTCGCGCCAGCCTATGTCGCACCGCTCGCGCGGACCTTCGGGCTCGTGATGAAGCGCATCGTCGATCCTGAAACGATTCGCGAGGTGTGCGTGTATCGGTCGACCGAGCGTGCGCTGTCGCCATCGGCCGACGGCTTCGCGGATTTCGTGATGCCGTGGTTGAAACGCTGGGATCGGGAGACGCAGGCCGAGGCGCGGGGTAAGCGGAGTTGAAGCGGACTCGAAGCGCGATGCGAGGCGCGCTTCGGCGCGAGTTTCGACAGATGTGCAGCTAGGGCTGCATACACAACGCGAACAGTTGCCGCTGATTTGAAATCCCGAGCCGCGCGTATGCGCGCTTCTGGTACGTGACGACGCTCGCTGGCTTCACGCCCATCTGCCCGGCGATCTCGGCCGCGCTCGCGCCATCGAGCGTGCCACGCAACACGTCGAGCTCGCGCGGCGTCAGCGTCGGGCATGCGCGCCGCACGCGCGCGAGCATCGCCGCACCGGTGCCCTGCTGATGTTGCCCGTTCAGCGCGTATTGGCCCTTCGCCGCATGCGCGAACAGCGGCGCGACGCTTTCGATCCGCTCCAGTTCGCCCGGCGCGAACACGCCGTACGCGCGGTCGCGATACAGGTTGATCGACAGCCACACGCTATCCGCCGGCTGCACGAGCAACGACAGCCGGTCCGATACGTTCGGCTGCGCGTAGCAGGCCGCGCGGTACGCTTCGTTTTCGATTTCGTCGCCGCGCTGCTGATGCAGCACCAGCGCATCGCGCGAAGCGGTGCGCCGGCTGTGGTTCGATTGACCGATGATCGCGCGATTGCCGTCGAGCGCATAGAAATGCGCGGCGTAGCGTTCGGCGACGTCGCGCAGAAAATGCCCGCCGCGATGGTCGGCCGCCGACACCGTATGGGGTCGCGCGTCGAACTCATACGCGAAGATCGTGCACTGCGAGACGGGCAGCGACAACGATTCGCCAACCGTCAGCAGAATGCTCGCGGCGAGCGCGTCGGCATCCGGGTGGGAGATCGCCATGACGAGATCGGTGGCGAGCGCGGTGCTGATCTGACCGCTGCGCTGCGGTGATGCGAGGCGCCAGGAACGCATGATGGGGATTCGTGCTTGCGCTGCGTGAATTGGGTTGCGGCAAGCGTAGCACAGCGGGCACGCGGCGCTGGCCTACCGGTGTGATCGCTGGCCCGGCGATGCTTTATCGCCGGGTAAACGACCCCCGCTGCAACGCCACCGTCCTCGGCAATTCGATCGTAAAGGTCGTGCCGGACTCGTCCGTGGATACGACGCTGACGTCGCCGCCATGCATGCGCGCGATCTGCTGCACGATATGCAGACCGAGCCCGAGCCCTTCGCGCGAGCGCGCGCCGTTGCCGTTCGACACGAACGCCTTGAACAGATGCGGAAACACCTCCGCCGGAATCGTGCCGCGATTGGACACCTTCAGGCGCACGCAATCCTCGGCGTCGCCATCGACCTCCACGCCGATATCGCCCTCCGGCGCCCCATGATGCAGCGCGTTGCTGACGAGATTCGACACCGCCTGCCACACGAGATCGGTATCCCACGCGCCGGCCGTATTGCCGGTGCAGGTGAACAGGATCTGCTTGCCGCTCTCCCGCGATGCGAATTCGTCGATGACCGAGCGGCACAGCGTCGCGAGTTCGATCGAGCGCGGCTGCAACGGCAGACGTCCGCCTTGCAGGCGCGCGAGGTTCAGCAGCTGATCGACCATCCGCGCCATGCGCAGGGAGCTGTTCTTCACGCGCGCGGCGACGGTTGCGGCCTGCTCGTCGGCGGCCGTGCGCATCAGGTATTCCGCCGACGCCAGCACCGCGCCGAGCGGCGTGCGCAGATCGTGACTGAGCACCGCCATCAGCATCTCGTTCGCTTCGAGCATCTGGCGCGTCGTCACCAGTTGCGCGGCGAGCTGGCGCTTCTGCTGCTCCAGCTGCACGAATACGTCGACCTTCGACTGCAGGATGCGCGGATCGAACGGCTTGTACAGGAAGTCGACCGCGCCCGCCTCATAGCCACGGAACGTGCGCGACGCGTCCTGCGCGGTCGCGGTCAGGAAGATGATCGGCACCTGCGACGTGCGCGGGCTGCCGCGCATCAGCGCCGCCAGCTCGAAGCCGTTCATGCCGGGCATATTGACGTCGAGAATCGCCAGCGCGACTTCGTGCTTGAGCAGCAGATCGAGCGCGGCGGTGCCGCAGTCGGCGACCAGCACCGCGACCTCGGGCCGCGCGAGCAACGCTTCCAGCGCGGTGATGTTGTGGACGATGTCGTCGACGATCAGGATGTTCACAGGTGAGTTCGTCATGGCACCGGATCAGAGGGAAGGCGGCAGCGCGGCAAGGCGCTTCGCCAGGGCTGCGGGATTGTAGATCGCGTCGGCCGCGCCGCGCTCGATCGCGGCGCGCGGCATCTCCGGTGCACCGGCGCTGCCGGGGTCCTGCACCCACGCGGCGCCGCCGAGCGCGCGCACGCGTTCGAGCCCGTGCGCGCCGTCGTCGTTGGCGCCGGACAGCAGGATCGCAAGCAGCCGCTCGCCGTACACCGCGGCGGCCGATTCGAACAGCACGTCGATCGACGGCCGCGAGAAGCGCACCGCCTCAGCGGTCGACAGCGCGACCGTGCGGTCCACTTCGACGAGCATGTGATAACCGGGCGGCGCGACGTACACGCGGCCCGGCAGGATCAGCTCCCCCGCATCGGGTTCGAGCACCGGCAGCGCGCAGCGATGCGCGATCGCCGGCACCAGATAGCTCGGCGAATCGGGCGGCAGATGCGCGACGATCATCACGGCTGCCGCGAAGCGCGCGGGCAGCGCGGCGAGCAGCACGTTGAGCACCTCGATGCCGCCCGCCGACCCGCCGATCACGACCAGCTGATAGCCGCGCCGCGCGTGCGCCCGCGCGGCGCTGCTGGCGTCGGCGGCCTGGGTGGGCGGGGGTTCACTGGTCGAGCGTGGCATCGCGACCTCGCTAACGCTTCTGATAAATGCGTTCGGCCGCGCGAAACTCGTCGAACGCCGGGTAGTGATGTGAAAACCGCAGGGTTTCCTTGCTGCCCAGGCCGAGAAAGCCGCGCCGCACCAGTGCGTTCTCGAACAGCCCCAACGCGCGATCCTGCAAGCCGCGATCGAAATAGATCAGCACGTTGCGGCACGACACCAGATGCGCTTCGAGGAACACCTCGTCGGTGGACAGGCTGTGATCGGCGAACACCACGCGCTCTTTCAGCGAGCCGGCAAAGCGCGCGCTGCCATACGCTGCATGATAGTAATCCGACAGCGAACGCGTGCCGCCCGCCGCCAGATAGTTCTGCGTGAAACCCTGGATGCGTTCGAGCGCGTAGATGCCCGCCTCCGCGCGCGCGAGCGCGTCGGGGTTGATGTCGGTCGCGTAGAACAGCGTGCGCTCGGTGAGACCCTCCTCGTCGAACAGGATCTTCAGCGACCACAGCTCCTCGCCGGTGCTGCATCCGGCGACCCACACCTTGATCGACGGGTAGGTGCGCAAACGCGGCAGCACGTGCTCGCGCAGCGCGAGGAAATACGACGGATCGCGAAACATGTCGCTGACCTGCAGGGTCAGGTAGCGGAACAGCCGCGAAAACTCGTAGCCGTCGCGCATGATGCGGTCCTGCAATTGCGACAGCGTCTCCACGTTGAATTCATCGAGCGCCTGCGTGAGGCGGCGGCGCAGCGACGACATCGCGTAGTGGCGAAAGTCGTGCTGATACTTCAGATAGATCGCCTCGAGCAGCAGCCGCAGCTCGATGTCGAAATCGCTGATGCGGTGCGGTACCTCAGATGCGGACGGTTTCATCGCGTTTCTCGCTTCCGTGCCAACGCTCGCGCCGTCAGCGCTGCCGCAGCCACACGCGGCACAGCGCGACGAGCTTGTCGACGTCGATCGGTTTCGACACGTAGTCGTCGGCACCCGCTTCGAGGCAGCGCGTGCGATCGTTCGCCATCGCCTTCGCGGTCAGCGCGATGATCGGCAGATGCGCGAAGCGCGGATTGCGGCGAATCTCGCCCATCGCGGTCAGGCCGTCCATCTCGGGCATCATGATTTCCATCAGCACCAGATGTACTTCCGGCCCGTTCTCCAGTTGGTCGAGCGCCTCGCGGCCGTTGCGCGCGATCAGCAGTTTCGCGCCGAGTGGCTCCAGCACGTGCGACAGCGCGAAGATGTTGCGCACGTCGTCTTCGGCGAGCAGGATCGTGCGGCCCTCGAACGCATTGTCGCGTTGCCGCACGGTGCGCAGCATGCGCTGCTGCTCCGGCGCGAGCGACGACTCGACGCTATGCAGAAACAGCGTGACTTCATCGAGCAGACGCTCCGGCGATTTCGCGCCCTTGATGATGATCGACTTCGAGTAGCGGCGCAGCCGGTGCTCCTCTTCGTCGGGCAACATGCGGCCCGTGTAGACGATCACTGGCAGCGATGCATGCGCGCTGTTCGCGGCGAGGCGTTCGAGCAGATCGTAGCCGGTGCCGTCCGGCAGCGCGAGATCGGTGACGACGCAGTCGAACGTCAGCGCCGACAGTTGCTCGAACGCTTCGGCGAGCGTCGCGACCACGACGATCCCGGTGTTCTCGCTTTGCAGCAGCGCGCGGATGCTTTCGCGCATCGGCGCGTCGTCCTCGATCACCAGCACGCGCTTCAGGCGCTGTTGCAGCCGCGCTTCGAGGCGGCGGATCGCGGCCTCCATCGTCGAGCGCGCGGTCGGCTTCAGCGTGTAGCCGATCGCGCCGAGGTGCAGCGCCTTGTCGGCGTGATCGGTGGCCGACACGATATGGATCGGAATGTGGCGAGTCAGCGGATCGTTCTTCAGCCATTCGAGCACCGTGAGGCCCGAGCGGTCCGGCAGACCGACGTCGAGCAGCACCGCGGCCGGCCGCATGTCGCGCACCAGCGCGAGGCCGCTCGCGGCATCGCTCGCGTGCACGAAGTCGAAGTCGAGTTCGTGCACGAGATCGCGCAGAATCGCGGCGAACGGCGGATCGTCTTCGACCGCGACGATCAGACGGCCCGCGCGGGTGCGATTGTCGCGATCGTCGGCTATCGACGCGGCGGCGGGCTGGGCGGCGCCGGGCAGCAAGGCTTCGCGCGACGCGGTGGGCGGCGCCCGGCTTGCCAGACCATTCGGTGGCGGGATCACCGCGGCGGGTGCGGTGTCGAGCGGCGTGCGCAACAACGGCGCTTCCGCCGTCGCCTGCGCGCCCATGCCCGCGTTCAGCGCGTTCAGCGCGTTCAGCGTGGCGACGCTCGTCATCGCGCTGTCCGCGCTCACGCGCGCATCGAGCGGCAGCCACAGCGAAAACACGCTGCCCTTGCCGACTTCGCTCGCCACCGTGATGCGCCCGCCCAGCAGCCGCGAGAACTCGCGCGAAATCGACAGCCCGAGGCCGCTGCCCCCATATTGACGGCTCGTCGAGCCATCGGCCTGCTGGAACGCCTCGAAGATCATGTCGAGCTTATCGGCCGGAATACCGATGCCCGAATCGCGCACATCGAAGCGCAGCACGTTGTCCTCGACCCTGGCGACCTCGAGCGTGACCTCGCCGCGCTCGGTGAACTTCACCGCGTTCGACAGCAGGTTGCGCAGAATCTGCGTGAGCCGCAGGCCATCGGTGACGAACGTATCGGGCGTGCCCGGCAACTTGTCGAAGGCGAGACGCAAGTGCTTGGTCGCCGCGATCGGACGAACCATTTCTTCGAGCGATTGCAGCGTCGCCTCGATCGACACCGTTTCGTGCTCGACCGTCAATTGACCCGCCTCGACCTTCGACAGGTCGAGAATGTCGTTGATCAGCACGAGCAGATCGCTGTTCGACGCGTGGATCGTCTCCGCGTAGCGCACCTGCTCATCGGTCAGATTGCCACTGCGATTCTGCTGCAGCAGCTTCGCGAGAATCAGCGAGCTGTTCAGCGGCGTGCGCAATTCGTGCGACATGTTCGCGAGGAACTCGGACTTGTAGCGGCTCGACTGTTCGAGGCGCTCCGCATTGGCCGCCAGATCGTTCTGCACGCGCAGCAGATCCGATTTTTGCCGCTCCAGCCGCTGCGCATATTCCTCGAGCCGCACGTTGGTCTGTTCGAGCTCGGCCTGCTGCGCTTCGAGGCGCCGTTGCGATTCCAACAGCGCGCGGCCGCGTTCCTCGAGCCCTTCGTTGGAGACCCGCAACTCCTCCTGCTGGACCTGCAACTCCTCGTTCAGCTGCTGCGTCTCGGCGAGCGCATCCTGCAGGCGTTCGCGATACAGCGCCGCCTCGAGAAAATTGCCCATGCTGTGGCGGATCAGCTCCATGAACTCTTCGTCGCGCGGCGTCACCTCGCGCAGGAAGCCCATTTCGACGACGCCGTTGACCTGGCCGTCGTTGTCGATCGGCAGGATCAGCAGATTGCGCGGCGCACCGCTGCCCGTCGCCGACACGACCCGCACGTAATCGGCCGGCACGTCGCGCAATACCAGCGTGCGGCGCGAGCGCGCGGCCTGGCCGACCAGCGTTTCACCCTCCTCGAAACTCAGAGTGGCCGTCTGCTCGCTGTCACGGCTATAGCCGTACGCGGCGATGCGGCGCAGCGTGCCGCTCTGCCTGTCGCGCACGTACAACGCGGCGACGACCGCATCGAGATATTGGGCGAGAAACTCGAGCATCGCGCGGCCGACGAGCGGCGCGCTCGTCTGCCCGACGATCTTGTCCGCGAGCAGCCGCTGGCCCGAGCGCAACCAGACCTGCTGCTCGAGCAGCGCGGTCTGTTCGGCCTGACGGCGCAGCACGTCGTCATAGGTCTCGGACAGGTCCAGCAGTTCGCGACGACCCCGCCATGCGAGCAGGCCGCTGACGACGAGGCTGAACACCAGGAACACGCCGACCAGTATCGCCGTCACGTTGCGCGTCGCTTCGGCGCGCCGCTGGCGCAAGCGCAATTCGACGTCGAGAAAAGCGCCGAATTCGCGGCGCATTTCGTCGAATTCGAGCCTGCCGCGCCCCGCTGCGATCGCGCTCTCATAGTCCTGGTTGCGGCGGCGCGCGTCGATGATCTGTTCGGCGAAGCGGCTCCAACGCTCCTGCAAGGCCTCGATCTGCTTGAGCCGCTCGATTTGCGGCGGGTTGTCGGCGACCTGCTTTTTCAACGCTTCGAGCTGTGACTTGAATTTCGGGCCGCCGTTTTCATACGGCGGGAGGAAACTCTCGTTACCGGTGATCAGAAAGCCGCGCATCGACGATTCGCGATCCACCGCGAGCCGCAGCATTTCGTTGGCGTCGCCGATCACGCGCCCGGAGTGCTCGACCCAGTTCATCGTCGACACGAGATACGCGATCAAGCCGACGAACAGCGCCATCGTGACGAGGCCGGCGCCCAAAGGCAGCGCGATATTGCGGCGAAGGATGCGGCGGAAACGGAGTTGATCGACGGCCTGCGATGCGGTCATTTGTTCTGTAAGTGGCATGGCGAATCGGGTCGATGCGGAATGTTTTTCGGGTCTGCGCACGGTGTTGAGTGCCGCAATGCGACCGCTGTCATCATACAAGGACGACCCGCACGCGCGCGACGCGGAATGCAAAAACAACCTGGCCGGCTAACACCGGCCAGGCTCCTGCATCGACGCGCATCGACGCGCCGCGTTTCAGCTATGCTCAGCACCGTTCAGAGGCTAACGCGGCAGCGCATCAGCGCAACCGGCTCGGCCCGCTCAGGCCGGCACCGATTCCGCCTGCGCCGCGCGCGACCACACGCGATGCTGTCCGGCGGCCTTGATGAACGCCTTCAACACATCGGCGGACTGCGAGTCCTCGCCGGTCGCCACGCCGTCCGGCTGCGCGGGCAACTGCGCGGCCGCGAGCACGTCGCGCCCCGCGCCGAGCGCCGCGATCGCCTTCAGATGCTTGAACGCTTCGAGCACGAAGTGCCGCGCATCGCCCGATTGCGACAGTGCCTTCGCCCCCTTCTCGCCGCCGACGACGATCACCGCGTCGAACATCACCGATGGCAGCCCGGCGATCGTCGCGTCGGGCGCGAGGCCATCTATCTCGGCGAGCGTCGGCGAGATCAGCATCGGCGTTGCGCCTTCACCCGTGAGCGCCTGCTGCAACTGTTTGATCGCCGCGCCATCGGAGCCGGGTGCGGCGAGCAGCGCGATCTTGCGGGTCTTGATGCCGGGCTTCACGCGATTGAGCAGACTCAACGCCGGCGACGTCTTCGGCCCGACGAGTTTCGCCGTGCCCTTTTTCGGCGCCGGCAAGCCGAGTCCTTCAGCGACCTTCGCGGCGAGATCGGCGTCGAAGTTCGCGAGAATCTCGTTGACCTGGCGCGCGCGAATCTCGGGCTTCGTCACCTTGCCGAGCTCGAACTGATAGGCCGCCGCGATATGGTCTTTTTCCGGCTGCGACATGCTGTTGTAGAACAACGCGGCCTGCGAGAAATGATCGGCGAACGAGTCGCTGCGCACGCGAATCTTCGTGCCCTCGGCGCGTTCCTGATAGCTGTCGAAGCCGCCATCTTCAGCGGCCGGATCGGTTTCCTTCGGCCAGCCGTCGTTCAGCGAGTTCGGCTCGTACGACGCCTGGCCGACATGGATCGCCTGCCGATGCATCGCATCGCGTTGATTGTTGACGGATGGGCAGACCGGCCGGTTGATCGGAATCTCGTGAAAGTTCGGGCCACCGAGGCGGCTGATCTGAGTGTCCGTGTACGAGAACAAACGCCCCTGCAGCAACGGATCGTTGGTGAAATCGATGCCCGGCACGATATGCCCCGGATGGAACGCGGCCTGTTCGGTCTCGGCGAAGAAGTTGTCCGGATTGCGATTGAGCGTCATCTTGCCGATGATTTTCACCGCCACCAGCTCTTCCGGAATCAGCTTGGTCGGATCGAGCAGGTCGAAATCGAACTTGTGCTCGTCGGCTTCCTCGACGATCTGCACCCCCAGTTCGTACTCCGGATAATCGCCGCGCTCGATCGCTTCCCATAGGTCGCGCCGGTGAAAGTCCGGGTCCTTGCCCGCGAGCTTCTGCGCTTCGTCCCACAGCAGCGAATACGAGCCGAGCACGGGACGCCAGTGGAACTTGACGAAACGAGCTTTGCCCTGCGCATTGACGAAGCGGAACGTGTGAACGCCGAAACCTTCCATCGTCCGTAAGCTGCGCGGAATCGCGCGGTCCGACATCGTCCACAGCACCATGTGCGCCGATTCGGGCACGAGCGAGACGAAGTCCCAGAACGTGTCGTGCGCGGACCCGCCGGTCGGCATTTCGTTCGGTGCTTCCGGTTTCACCGCGTGCACGAAGTCAGGAAACTTGATCGCGTCCTGGATGAAGAACACCGGCATGTTGTTGCCGACCAGATCGAAATTGCCTTCCTGCGTGTAGAACTTCGTCGCGAAGCCGCGCACGTCGCGCACGGTGTCGGCAGAGCCGCGCGGACCTTGCACGGTCGAGAAACGCACATAGACCGGCGTTTCGGCGGCCGGGTCCTGCAAAAACGCGGCCTTGGTGTACTCGCGCATCGATTCGTAGACCTTGAAGACACCATGCGCGGCCGAGCCACGCGCGTGCACGATCCGTTCGGGAATGCGCTCGTGGTCGAAGTGCGTGATCTTTTCACGCATGATGAAATCTTCGAGCAGCGATGGACCGCGCGGTCCCGCACGCAACGTGTTCTGGTTGTCGGCGATCTTGACGCCCTGATTGGTCCTCAGGGCCTCGCCTTGCGGCTTCACGCGATTGCGTTCGAGATCGTTCGATTTCGCGTCGTTCGACTGCGCTGCCCCGTTTGCCTGGGCCGCGGCCTTCTGGGTATTCGCTTTACCTGCCATGGGGATCGACTCCTTGTGTTCGGGCGCGCGGCGACGCAGGCGTCGCGGCGCGCGATCACAGAGTCAGCAAGGGCTATACCCACCAAGTCACGGCGCAGTGGCTGCGCGGCGGCGTTGCGTCAGAACCGGTAGTTGATCGACACGTCGGCGACGCCGGTCGCGCGGCTGCGGGTAATCGGACTGTTGCCCGCGCTGCCGACGAGCTGCTCGAACGCGCCGTCGGCGGTCGCGAACCAGTGCTTGCTGAACAGCCAGATCGCGCTGACGCCGAAACCCACCGACTTGAAGCCCGCGCTCGCGTGGTACTGCGGATACTGCGAGTGCGCGGCCTGCTCCTGATTGACGCCGAACCAGCTGTTCATGTACTTGGAGTCCGCGAGCACGACGTTCGGGCCGGCGAACCAGAAGAACTGCCTGGTGCTGCCGGGCATCGGCATATAGGCGCCGAGATCGCCGATCCAGCCGTTCGATCCGCCGAAATAGCGGCGTATATCGGCGCGCAGGACGAGCGGAAAATCCTTCGACACGACGTACTCGCCCGAAAGCTTCAGACCGGGCGCCGGGTTGATGTTGCCGAGCCCGTTGAGTTCCTGCGGATCGTCCTGGCCGCGTCGCCCGAGGTCGTAGACCGCGGCGAGACTCATGCGCCAGTTCTCGCCCTGCGCGAAATTCACGCCGAAGCCTTCGCCGCTCGACAGAAAGAACAGATCCTTGTAGCGCACGTCGATGCTCGGGCCGGTCACCAGGTGATAGCGGTCCGATCCTTCGAAGCGCGGCTGGAACGATGTGGCCACGCCGAAGCGCAGTTGCCAGTCGGGAATGTTCGGCTGCCACATCTTCTGCAGCGGAATGCCCACCGAATATTGCCATTCGCCGAGCGGCGACGGCGTCTGCGCGAAGACCACACCCGGCACGCAGGCCATCGCGCCCAAGGTCGCGGCGACGAGCGAGCTCGCCGCGATGCCGGTTTGTTTATGGCGAGGCATGGCGCCCCGCTTCTTTCTACGGCTGTTGACCACCGGAAGCCTCCAATTTCGCTCGTCGCGATGAGGTTAGGTTTTCGCCCGGGGTCCAGCGCGGACCCAAAAACGCGGACGACCGCCGCGCTGTTACTTACGGCGTGTAATTTTTCCAATCGATGAAGCGGGCAGCGCGATGCGCACGAGGCGCGGCGAGCCCGCATGCCCCCCGCGCTCGTGTGGCCACTGCACACAGTCCTTGCACGCCGCGGTGACGTGGACAATGGCCAACGGAACATTGCTCCGCAAGATATGCGCCAACTCTGTGGAAGATTGATGACGAGCGCGACCCAAGGCGTAACCCGAAGACGGTCCGGCGCTGCGGCGGCGCCGCTGGCGCCGCCGTTCAGAGGGGGTTATTGGCCTGCTTCGACGAGCACCGGCTTGTCGCGATACAGGTTGGGGAACAGGCGTTTCAGGTTGGCGATTTTCGGCATGTCATTGAACACGATGTAGGCCGAATCGGGATGCAAGGTCAGATAGTTCTGGTGATACGACTCGGCCGGATAGAAGCCCTTGTAGGGCTCCGTCTTCGTGACGATCGGCGCGGGGAACACGTGCGACTTGTCGAGCTGCGCAATGTAGCCTTGCGCGACGTGCCGTTGCGCGTCGTTCAGCGGAAAGATCGCGGAGCGGTATTGCGTGCCGCTGTCGGGCCCCTGACGATTCAGCTCGGTCGGGTCCTGAACCACCGAGAAATACACCTGCAGCAACTGGCCGTAGGTGACCTTGCCAGGATCGAACGTGACCTGCACCGATTCGGCGTGCCCCGTCTCGCCGCCGCTGACGGTCTCGTACTGCGCGGTGTCGCGTGAGCCGCCCGAGTAGCCGGACACCGCCCGCGTGACACCGCGCACATGCTGGAACACCCCCTGGACGCCCCAGAAGCAGCCACCCGCGAACACCGCGGTTTCCTCGTGCGCGGTGCTGGCCGGGATCGGTTCGTCGAGCGCGGGCGGCGCGATCACGACGGCGCTCTCCGCCGCGAACGCGACGCGCTGCGCGAGCGGCAACGCGAGCGCGGCCGCGCCTAGCAGCAGCGACAGCACGGCCGCGCGTGAGCGTTTCGAGATGCCGCCGAACGATGTAAGGAATTGCGGTCTGTTGCGAGTCATGATGGTCGCTCCGGAAAAGTGCCGGCGCCCGCCCGCTTTGGCACGGTGCTGCCACGGCCGCATGCGGGTGCGCCGAAGCTTGGTCGCGCGGGCGCGGCGTTTATGACAGCATGCGCGCTTTCGCGGCCGGCGGCGCGGCCGCGCGGCTCACAGCGGAAATTTCGTGGTCGACAGGATTTCCTTCAGCACCATGAATGAGCGGATCTGCCGTACGCCCGGCAGATACAGCAACTGCTCGGCGTGCAGTCGATTGAAGCTGTCGCTGTCGCGCGTGCGGATCACCATGAAATAGTCGAACTCGCCGGTCACCACGTGGCACTCCATGCAGCCGGCCACTTTCTGCGCGGCCTTCTCGAACTCGGCGAACGACTCGGGCGTCGAGCGATCCAGTACCACGCCGATGATCACGAGCATGCCCGCGCCGGCCGCCTTTGGATCGAGCAGCGCGACCACGCCGCGAATCAGCCCCGATTCCTTCAAGCGTTCGACGCGCCGCAAACACGCCGGCGCGCTCAGCTTCACTTTCGCGGCGAGCGCCACGTTCGAAATCGACGCGTCGGTTTGCAACTGCCGCAGGATCGCGCGATCGATGCGATCGAGCGGGTGGCGAATCGCGCCGATGCCCGAAGGTGTCGCTCCAGCACGAACTTTCGTTGCGCTCATGACCATATGTTCGAAGTTTTGTTAGAAATCGGATGTTCTTTGATTTCGAAAAATACGTCTGAGCGACTTTTTTCGCAAGCTCATTTCTAGCGGTTTTTCCTAACATGAGCTCATGGAAATCACCCCACCACGGAGCCGCGATGAACCTGCAACAATTCCCCCGCTACCCGCTCACCTTCGGACCGACGCCAATTCAACCGCTCAAGCGTCTGAGCGAGCATCTCGGCGGCAAGGTCGAGCTGTATGCCAAGCGCGAGGACTGCAATAGCGGCCTCGCGTTCGGCGGCAACAAGACCCGCAAGCTCGAATATCTGATCCCCGACGCGCTCGCGCAGGGCTGCGACACGCTCGTGTCGATCGGCGGCATCCAGTCCAACCAGACGCGCCAGGTCGCGGCGGTTGCCGCGCATCTCGGCCTGAAGTGCGTGCTCGTGCAGGAGAACTGGGTCAACTACTCGGATGCGGTGTACGACCGCGTCGGCAACATCCAGATGTCGCGCATGATGGGCGCCGACGTGCGGCTCGTGCCGGACGGCTTCGACATCGGCTTTCGCAAGAGCTGGGAAGACGCGCTCGACAGCGTGCGCGCAGCCGGCGGCAAGCCGTACGCGATTCCGGCCGGCTGCTCGGACCATCCGCTCGGCGGCCTCGGCTTCGTCGGCTTTGCCGAAGAGGTGCGTCAGCAGGAAGCCGAACTAGGCTTCAAGTTCGACTACATCGTCGTGTGCTCGGTGACGGGTAGCACGCAGGCTGGCATGGTCGTCGGTTTCGCCGCCGACGGCTTTGCCGATCGGGTGATCGGCATCGACGCATCGGCGAAACCGGCGCAGACACGCGAGCAGATCACGCGCATCGCGAAGCGGACCGCCGAGAGCGTCGAGCTGGGCCGCGACATCACCGCGAAGGACATCGTGCTCGACGAGCGCTACGGCGGCCCGGAATACGGTCTGCCGAACGACGGCACGCTCGAGGCGATCCGTCTGTGCGCGCGGCTCGAAGGCATGCTGACCGATCCGGTGTACGAAGGTAAGTCGATGCACGGCATGATCGACAAGGTGCGTAACGGCGAATTTCCGGCCGGCTCGCGCGTACTTTATGCGCACCTGGGCGGCGTGCCGGCGTTGAGCGCGTACAGCTTTATCTTCCGCAACGGTTGATGCGGTCTAGGGGATTTAGCCGACGGGCGTCCGCGGTTCGGTCGCGAGCTTCTTCCTCAGATGCCTGCGCAGAAACTCGACGAATGCCCGGATCGTGACCGAGCTTTGCCGATGCTGCGGATACACGGCATAGACGCCCGTCGCCGACGGCAGGAACGCTTCGAGCACGGGCACGAGTTGTCCGCTTGCGAGCGCATCGGCGACGATGAAATCCGGCAGCCGAACGATTCCAAGTCCCGCAACGGCCGCATCGCGAATCAGATCGCCGTTATTGGCGCGTAACGGCCCGCGCACCTCGACGCTCTTCACCACGCCCTCGACGCTGAAGTCCCAGCTCACCACGCCGCCGTGGCCGTACAGCAGACATTCGTGGTTCGCGAGATCGCCAGGCACGGCCGGGCTGCCACGCCGGCGCAGATAACCGGGGCTGCAGCACGCGACCATCTTCACATCGATCAGCTTTTGCGCGATCAGCGACGAATCCGCCAGCGTGCCGATACGGATCGCCATGTCGAAGCCTTCCCCGACCACATCGACGGCGCGGTCGCTCAGTTCCATGTCGAAGCGCACGTCGCGATGCTCGCGCAGAAACGCCGCGACGAGCGGCGACAGATGCATCATGCCGAACGACATCGGCGCGCTCGCGCGTAGCAGCCCGCGCGGCCCGGCGCGGCGCAGCGACATCGCCTGCTCGGCGTCCTCGACCTCGCCGAGGATGCGCTTCGCGCGCTCGTAGAACTCCTGACCCAGATCGGTCACCGCCAGCTTGCGCGTGTTGCGGATCAGCAGTTGCACACCGAGCGCTTCCTCGAGCGCCATCACACGGCGGCTCACGAACTGTTTCGACAGCGACAGCCGGTTCGCCGCGGCGGTGAAATTGTGAGCGTCGACGGTCGCGACGAAGATGCGCATGTCATCGAGTTGCATCGTATTGTCCACTCCTTTGCGACAGTGTTTCCGGTTTTATCATGATTATAAACATCTGGATTGACCTACACTGTCGTTCATGGATCGCAGCCAAACATCTGGCCCGGATCAAACGACAAAACTGAAGGAGAAAACAGCATGCTCGAAATCAGACACGCCAACCAACGTGGCCGCGCGGAACACGGCTGGCTCAGTTCGCGTCATACGTTTTCGTTCGCGCACTATCACGATCCGAAGCAGAACGGCTTTTCCGACCTGCTCGTGATCAACGACGACCGTGTAGCGCCGGCGCAGGGCTTCGGCAAGCATCCGCACCGCGACATGGAGATCTTTTCGTACGTGCTCGAAGGCGCGCTCGAACACAAGGACACGATGGGCACGGGCTCGGTGATCGTGCCGGGCGACATCCAGTTGATGAGTGCGGGCACCGGTGTGGCGCACAGCGAATACAACCATTCGAAGAGCGAGCCGGTGCACTTCCTGCAGATCTGGATCGCGCCGGCCCAGCAAGGCACGAAGCCGCGCTACCAGCAACAGCACTTCGGCGCGGCCGACAAGCGCGGTGTGCTGCGGCTCGTGCTGTCGCCGGACGGTGCGAACGGTTCGCTGCAGTTGCAACAGGATGCGCGCGTGTATGCCGGTCTGTTCAACGGCGAGGAAACCGCGCGGCTCGAACTCGCGAAGGACCGCTATGCATATGTTCAGGTGGCGCGCGGCAGCGTCACGGTGAATGGCGTCGAGCTTGGCGAGGGTGACGGCGCGCGGGTGCGGGGTGAAGAAGCGCTGACGTTCACGCAGGGCCGCGATGCGGAAGTGCTCGTGTTCGACCTGCGTAATATCGAAACCTCGGCGTTGTGGGCATGAGCGCTCCGCTTGCGCCGCTATTGACTCAAACCTGAACGCGGCTCGCTGGACGACGATTTCCAGCGAGCTTCATCCCTCTACCCTATCGGGAAAAATCATGCGCTACACACTGTTTGAAAACCAGAAAGACGTCGTCGTTCTCGTCGCTCGAATCCTGCTGATGGTGCTGTTCGTGATGTTCGGCTGGTCGAAGCTGACCGGCTTTGCCGGCACCGTCGCTTATATGACGTCGACCGGCGCGCCCGTGCCGGCGTTGTCGGCTGTTATCGCGGTGATGATGGAGCTTGTGGTGGGCGTCGCGCTGTTAGTGGGATTTTTCACGCGACCGCTGGCGCTGCTGCTTGCGGTGTATACGCTCGGCACCGCAATCATCGGCCATCACTACTGGAACATGACGGGCGCGATGCAGTACGACAATATGATTCATTTCTACAAGAACATCGGCATCATCGGCGGGTTGCTGCTGTTGTGCGTGACCGGCGCCGGCAAGTATTCGTTCGACCGGCGGTGATACCGATTCCCGTGCTTTAATCGGCATAGGGGGCAGCCTGAGGCTGCGCCCCTGCCACACCACCCGGCATGCGGGTCCGCACCGGGCGGTTCGGGAAGTTGAGGTTAGGAGAGTCGGGGCACACCCAGCTGATCGAAGTAAGTGATGGTCAGCACGCTGTTGAGGAGCTTGCCGCTGTTGCACCACCAGCGGCGACTGTTCGCCGCCACCTGTTGTGCCACAGAGCATGACGCGCCCAGCGCGCGCAGTTCCCGGTAGATGGTTGAGCCACGGCGCCAATGCTTAAGCTGGATGGCGCGTAGTCGGTGGCGCAGCCACTCATCCAGCTCAGGCCAGACTCTGGGGGTTTGCGCCAACCGGAAGTATGCCCTCCAGCCCTGCACATAAGTCCGCAACCGTGCCACCACGTCCTTCATGCTGCGCCCGCCAGATCGGCGGGTCAGTTCACGAATGCGGTGCCTGAACGCCAGCAGCGGTTTGGCCGCCACCTTGCGCTTGACCACACCGCCTGGAGCCACCCATAAGCTGTAACCCAGGAACTTGCGACCGAACACACTCGCGACCGCACTTTTGGTCTCGTTGACCTTCAGGCGCAATCGCCCATACAGACGTCGCAGCAGCACCATTACCCGTTCGCCCGCGCGGCGGCTACGAACATACACGTTCGCATCGTCGGCGTAGCGCGCAAAGCAGTGGCCCCGCCGCTCCAGTTCCTTGTCCACCTCATCCAGCAACACGTTGGCCAGCAGCGGCGATAGCGGCCCGCCTTGCGGCGTGCCCTGGGCTCGCTGCTGAACCACTCCATCATCCATGATGCCGCTGTTCAGATACGCCCTGATCAGCCGGATTACACCAGCGTCTCCAATGCGTTTCTGTAGGCGGTCGATCAGGATGTCGTGGTTGACCCGGTCGAAGAACTTCTCCAGGTCAACGTCCACCACGATTCGCCGGCCTGACTGCACGTACGACTGCGCGGCAAGCACCGCATCGTGTGCACGCCGTCCGGGCCGGAAGCCGTAGCTATGCTCGCTGAAGGTGGGATCCAGAACCGGCTGCAGCACCTGCAGCAGAGCCTGCTGGATCAACCGGTCCGTTACCGTCGGGATACCAGGCTCGCGCTCGCCTCCGTCCGGCTTCGGAATCGTCACCCGCCGTACCGGGCTGGGCCGGTACGTCCCCTTCAGCAGTTGTTCACGAATCGCTGGCCACGCCGTCACCAGATGGCGCGCAGTCTGGTCAACGCCCAGACCATCCACCCCAGCGGCTCCTTTGTTGGCCCGCACCCGTTTGAACGCCCGCTTCAGGTTCTCTCTCGTCAACGCCGCTTCCAGCAACGCTGACCCTGTGCTCCCGGGTTCATGCCGCGGGCAGCCGGCTTCGTCGCTCACAGGTACATGCGCAGCTTCACCACGCGCTGCTCCCGCTCGCCCCGTTTGCACGGGCATCTGACGCATTGCCTGCCGCATCGGCATATCCCTGAACACTCCTTCCCGTTCGGTCCTTCGTCACCAGCTTCAGCCTTGCCGACCTGTCCTGTGACTACTACGACCTCGGCTGACTTCTCGCTCCGGTTCGACACCGTTGCCCTTTCAGGCATGAGGCGAGATCTCCCCAGGTAAGAACGCACTCCTTCACCGCACAACCGCCGGATTTACGGCACCAATCCTTGACCACAAGAGCTTCGCAGATTCGTGCCCGCTCGCCCTGATCGGTGCCGCCTCATATCCGGTTCTTGTCCATCGGCTCACGGCTTTGCTCCACGCTTCCTCCCCACGCTCGGTCACCCTTACGCAGTTGCGCTTCACTTCATTCGCTGTGGTCAGCTTATGGGAGGACTTGCACCTCCAGGAGTGCGCCCATGCTGGGCGCACACGAAAAAGGCCCGCACGAATGCGGGCCTTGTTGCATGCGCAAACTGAAACGGCGGCCCGCGGGCCGCCGTTTGCCTCTCTGATCTACCGGATCAAACCGCTGCTTCGGCTTCCGCTTCCGCTTCGCTGACCGCCGCGACTTCTTCGCTGTTGCGGATCAGGTGATCGAATGCGGACAGCGATGCCTTCGCGCCCTCGCCCACCGCGATCACGATCTGCTTGAACGGCACCGTGGTCACGTCGCCGGCGGCGAACACGCCTGGCACCGACGTCGCGCCGCGCGCATCGACGACGATCTCGCCATGCTTCGACAACTCGACCGTGCCCTTCAGCCATTCGGTGTTCGGCACGAGACCGATCTGCACGAACACGCCTTCGAGTTCGACCGTCTTCACTTCGCCCGAAGCGAGGTTCTTGTAGACCAGACCGTTGACCTTATTGCCGTCGCCGGTGATTTCCGTGGTCTGCGCCTGCGTGACGACCGTCACGTTCGGCAGGCTGCGCAGCTTGCGTTGCAGCACTTCGTCGGCACGCAGCGTCGCACCGAATTCGAGCAGCGTCACTTCGCGCACGAGACCCGCGAGGTCGATCGCCGCTTCGACGCCCGAGTTGCCGCCGCCGATCACCGCGACGCGCTTGCCCTTGAACAAGGGGCCATCGCAGTGCGGGCAGTACGCGACGCCATGATTGCGATACTCGCGCTCGCCCGGCACGTTGATTTCGCGCCAGCGCGCACCGGTCGCCAGGATGATCGTCTTCGCCTTCAGCACCGCGCCGTTGGCCAGACGAACTTCGTTGATGCGCCCCGGAATCAGCGCTTCGGCGCGCTGCACGTCCATGATGTCGACGTCATAGGCCTTCACGTGCTGTTCGAGCGCGGTCGCGAACTTCGGTCCTTCGGTTTCGGTCACGGAGACGAAGTTCTCGATCGCCAGCGTATCGAGCACCTGGCCACCGAAGCGCTCGGCCACGACACCGGTCGCAATGCCCTTGCGCGCCGAGTAGATCGCCGCCGCCGCGCCCGCCGGGCCGCCGCCGACGATCAGGGTGTCGAACACCGGCTTATTCTCCAGTTGCTTCGCGGCGCGCGCACCGGCGTTGGTGTCGAGCTTCGCGAGGATTTCCTTCACGCCGCTACGGCCCTGGCCGAAGGTTTCGCCGTTCAGGAACATCGTCGGTACCGCCATGATCTGGCGCGCGTCGACTTCGTTCTGGAACAGCGCGCCGTCGATCGCGACGTGACGGATGCGCGGATTGATCAACGCCATCACGTTCAGCGCCTGCACGACTTCCGGGCAGTTCTGGCACGACAGCGAGAAATACGTTTCGAATTGATAGTCGCCGTCGAGGCTGCGGATCTGTTCGATCACCGCATCGTCGAGTTTGACCGGGTGGCCGCCGACCTGCAGCAGTGCGAGGACGAGCGACGTGAATTCATGCCCCATCGGAATGCCGGCGAAACGGATGCCGGTTTCCTTGCCCGCTTCACCAATCGAGAACGACGGCTTGCGTTCGTCGTCGCCGCGACGCTCGATCAACGTGACGCGCTCCGACAAGGTCGCGATGTCGTTCAGCAGGGCCAGCAGCTCCTGGGACTTCGCGCTGTCGTCGATCGACGCGACGAGCTCGATAGGCCTGCTAACTTTTTCGAGGTACGACTTCAGTTGAGTCTTGAGGTTGGCGTCAAGCATGGCGTTGCGATTCCGTGACGAGGGGTGTGGGTGTCCCGGCGCCGCACGCATCCGGATAGGACGTGTTGGACCCGGGGACGCGCGAAGCGCCGTATCAGGCGATTCGCGCGGTGAAGCGCCGGGAAGATCCCGGCAGATGCAGACTGCGGGTGCAGCGTGAGCTGCGCGGACCTTAGATCTTGCCGATCAGGTCGAGCGACGGGGTCAGCGTTTCCGCGCCCGGCGTCCACTTGGCGGGGCACACTTCGCCCGGGTGCTTTGCGATGTACTGAGCAGCCTGAACCTTGCGCAGCAGTTCGCCAGCGTCACGGCCGATGCCGTTGTCGTGGATTTCGCACAGCTTGATCTCGCCTTCCGGGTTGATCACGAATGTGCCACGCAGCGCGAGGCCTTCTTCTTCGATCAGCACGTCGAAGTTGCGCGAGATAGCGAGCGTCGGGTCAGCCAGCATCGGGTACTTGATCTTGCGGATCGTATCCGACGTGTCGTGCCAGGCCTTGTGCGTGAAGTGAGTATCGGTCGACACGCTGTAGATTTCCACGCCCAGCTTCTTGAAATCTTCATAACGATCGGCCAGGTCACCGAGTTCGGTCGGGCACACGAACGTGAAGTCGGCCGGGTAGAACACGAAAACCGACCACTTGCCCTTCAGGCTTTCTTCAGTGACGGTCTGGAAATCGCCGTTGTGAAAAGCCTGTGCTTTGAACGGTTTGACTTGACTGTTGATGATCGGCATTTGCTGAATCCTCTCGTTGAGGGGGTTGGAAAGTGGAGTCAGTATGTCAGACTGTGCTTAATAGGTAAAGTGGATTGTGTTAATGGGTTCGATAGTCTGACCCTATTCATTTCGTCGGTCGAGACTATCGGACGATTTGCCGGGCGTTTCAGCCCTTTAGAAGCCGCCACAGCGTGGTTCGGCCGATGCCGAGCGCGCGGCTCGCGGCGGCGCGATTGCCGCCGGATTGTTCGAGGGCGCGCAGCGCGTCCTCACGGCTGGGGGTGGCGCGGGGCGCCGCACTCCCGGGCACAGAGCCCTGAGGCGCCTGTGTGATCTGCTCGACCTCAACTGCCCTCATCCGGAAGAACTCGGGAAACACGGCCTGCCAGTCTGGCAATGCGTCGGCAGTCAGGTTCCCGGACATCTCGTTGGTCGGGTCACCGATATAAATCGCCGCGCGGGCCAGGAGATTTTCCAGTTCACGGACGTTACCGGGCCACGCGTAATCCGCAAAAAGCGGGGCGAGAAACACAAGCACCCGCTCGGGCCCCGCCGCCGACAAGCCGTACTGCAGCGCGCTGCGCTCCAACAGGTGCCGCGCCAGCGGCGCGATATCGGCACGGCGTTCGCGCAGCGGCGGCAATTTTATCTGAAGCAGATTTAATCTGAAATACAGGTCCGCGCGAAACGCGCCCTCCTCGACGAGCGCGTGCAGATCGCGGTGCGTCGCAGCGATTACCCTTACGTCGACCGGCGTCGCGCGGCCCGCGCCGAGCTTCATCACCTCACGCTCTTGCAGCACGCGCAATAGCCGGCTTTGCAGCGCGGCCGGCATTTCGCCGATCTCATCAAGAAAAATAGTGCCGGTGTGCGCGATTTCAAACAACCCTGGCTTGCCGCCGCGCCGCGCGCCCGTGAACGCACCTTCCTCGTGCCCGAACAGTTCGCTTTCGATCAGCCCCTCGGGCAGCGCCGCGCAGTTGAACGCGACGAACGGATTGCCGCGCCGCCGGCTCGCGTTGTGGATGCCCTGTGCGACCAGTTCCTTGCCGGTGCCGCTTTCGCCGCTCAGGAGCACGGTCGCGTCGTGCGCGGCGCCGGCGCGCGCGAGCCGGCGCACGCGCTCGAGCGCCGCCGAAGCGCCGATCAGATCGTCGAGCCGGTGCCGCGCGACCAGATGCCTCGGCCGCTGGCTCGTGCGCAGCGAGCGGTCGATCCGCTGCGCAACGAGCGCGTCCTGCGCCGTCACGACGAAACCGGCGCGCGCGCCCTGCTCGACGATCGGTACACAACCGACGATCAGCGCGCGGCCGCCGATCTGTTCGATGCGTTCGTCGACCGGCTGGTCGGCGGCGCGCGTCTCGCGCAGCAGCGGTGCGAGCGCGCGCGCCACTCGTGCGGGGGTGTCCTCGTCGTCGTTTGGGACCGCCTGCGACGCGCCTAGACCGAGCAGTTCGAGCATTGCCGGGTTGACGGCTTCGAGCTGGGCGGCTTCGTCGAACGCGGCGACGCCGTCGCGCAGATGCGCGACGATCGTGTTCAGGCGCACCCGCTTCGATTCCTTCTGGCGGCTCACCCGCGCCAGTTCGACCGAGCGCTCGAACGCTTCCTCGACCGCGGCAAGCGAATACAGGAACACGCTTTCCATGCCGGCCTGCTGCGCCAGATCGCAGGCCATGCCAGCGCCGACCACCACGCGGCAGCCCTGCGCGGCGAGTTCATCGACTGCGAGCCGCACTTCGTCGATCGACCGATATGCGCGCTGCCGCAGATCGACGTTCAAGAGCGGGCTCAGGTCGGCCAGCTCCTGCGCGATTGCTTCGTGCAGCACGAGACCGATGCGTGCCTGCGGCCATGTGGAGGTCGCGCGCGTGATCGCGCTCAACACGTCGAAGCCATTCACCTTGACCATTACCACCGGCACGCTGAGGTTCTCGCGCAGGTACGCGCCGTTCGAGCCGGCGGACAGTACGACGTCGACCGAACCTGCGTCCACGTAAGCCTGCAACGCGGCGACGGCCGCGCCGTAGCCCTCCCGCACCGTGAAGAACTTCGCCCGGCCCGCGTAGCGCGGCGTCACCGTCTCGCAAAGCGACTGCAGTCGGCTAATACTGACGAGTGCGACACCGGGCCGCCCGGCATCGACGGCGGGGCTCAGATTCGCGACAAACGGGGTGAACGTGGACACGCGGCTCTCCTTGATTGAAACGTTCCTCGAAACGTTTCATGAAACGTTCCACCCATTGTGCCATGAACGTCCAGGCAGAAGTTCATATCGCGCAAACCCTTGTTCCAGCGGCACGACCGGCGAACTGCCGTTCAATGGCACGCTTCCTGCAGAATGTCGGCCGCGTTCCATTACCGATTTTCCCTTCTGGAGACCTGCATCATGACCACCACTTCCGCCACCCGCCGCGCCGCGTTCCGCGCCAAAGTCAATCAGCGTCAGGGCCTGCTCGTGCCCGGCGCGTTCAACGCCATGAGCGCGCGCGTGATCGAGGACGCCGGCTTCGAGGCGGTCTACATCACCGGCGCGGGCGTCACCAACATGTCGCTCGGTCTACCCGACCTCGGCTTCATCGGCCTTGCCGAAGTCGCCGAGCACACCGCGCGCATCCGCGACGCGGTCGCGCTGCCGCTGATCGTCGATGCCGACACCGGCTTCGGCAACGCGCTGAACGTGCGCCAGACCGTGCGCGTGCTGGAGCGCAGCGGCGCCGACGTGATCCAGTTCGAAGATCAGGTGATGCCGAAAAAATGCGGCCACTTCTCGGGCAAGGAAGTTGTCGCGGCGAGCGAGATGGTCGGCAAGATCCGCGCGGCTGTCGACGCGCGCGAAGACGCGAACCTGCAGATCATGGCGCGTACCGACGCGGCCGCGGTCCACGGCATCGAGGACGCGATCGAGCGCGGTCATCGCTTCATCGAGGCGGGCGCCGACATCCTGTTCATCGAGGCGACCGAATCGCTCACCGACATCGAGCGTCTGCCGGGGCTGTTCAATGTGCCGCAGCTGATCAACATCGTGATCGGCGGCAAGACGCCGGTGCAGTCACGCGACGCGCTCGCGAAGCTCGGCTACGGCATCGTGTTGTACGCGAATGCGGCGCTGCAGGGCGCGGTGCTCGGCATGCAGCGCGCGCTCGGCACGCTGCAAAGCCACGGCCGCCTCGACGAGGACGCGACGATCGTCGCGCCGTTCAGCGAGCGCCAGCGGCTCGTCAACAAGCCGCTGTATGACCGGCTGGACAAGGAGTACGCGGGGAAGGACTGACGCTCGGGCGGCGGCGCGGCGGTGCGACGCGCTGCATGCGGGCGCGATATGGAACCCTTTATTGCGTTAGGATTCAGGGCTGGCAATCAGGGATGACAAGCGGGACTGACAATCAGTCAAGCTGATGTTCCCGCCAGCCCGCCGCGACAGTTCGCGGCCCCGGCCTCCTCCCACCGGCCCGCTCTCCCGGCTGCCGGCAGAATCACAAAAGCGCAAACGAAAGGTAGTCGCAAGCACCATGAAGTCAAACTCTTCACGCGCCCCGCGCGGGCTCGTCAATTGTCTTTCAGCGCGCACGCGCGCAGCACGGGAGCTCGCCCGATGAGCTGCAGCGGCACCCGCACCGCGCACGTCGGCTGGCTGCCGTACATCGTCGCGGCTACCTTTTTCATGGAGTACCTCGACACCACGGTGATCGCCACCGCGCTGCCGCAGATGGCGCGTTCGTTCGGCGTCGGCCCGAACAGCCTGAGTCTCGGCATGACCGCCTACATGCTAGCGCTCGCGATCTTCATCCCGGCGAGCGGCTGGGTCGCCGACCGCTGCGGCGCGCGCACCGTGTTCGTCAGCGCGATCGGCGTATTCACGGTCGCGTCGGTGCTGTGCGGACTGTCGCAGAACGTGCCCGAGTTCACAGCCGCGCGGCTGCTGCAAGGCATCGGCGGCGCGATGATGGTGCCGGTCGGCCGTCTCATCGTGGTCCGCAGCACCGAGAAAGCTCGCATGATGCAGGCGATCTCGACGATCACATGGCCGGCCATCGCGGCGCCGGTGGTCGGCCCGCCGATCGGCGGCTTCATCACGACCTACGCGTCGTGGCGCTGGATCTTCCTGCTGAACGTGCCGTTCGGCCTCGCGGCGATTGCGGTCGCGCTCGCCATCGTGCCGAACCTGCGCGGCACTGAACGCAAGCCGCTCGACGTCGTCGGCCTGCTGCTCAGCGGCGTCGCGCTGACCGCGATTCTTTACGGCGCGGAACTCGCGAGCCAGCCGGCCACCAATCCGTGGCTCGCGGTCTCGATCGTGGCGGGCGGTCTGCTGGTCGGCGCGCTCGCGTTCCAGCATGCGAAGCGTCATCCGTATCCGCTCGTCGACGTGTCGACGCTGAAGGTGCCGACGTTTTCCGTGACGGTCATCACCGGCTCGTTCACGCGCATTGGCATTGGCGCGGTGCCCTATCTGATGCCGCTGCTGTTCCAGGTCGCTTTCGGGCTGTCGGCGTTCCGCTCGGGGCTGCTGCTGCTCGCGAGCGCGCTCGGCAATCTCGGCATGAAGGCGCTGACCACGCGCATCCTGCAGCGCTATGGCTTCCGGATGGTGTCGATCGTCGATGTGGCGGTGGCCGGCATTTTCATCATCGCGTGCGGACTGCTGACGCCGGACGTGCCGGTCGTGTTCGTGCTGATCGTCGTGTTCGTGTACGGCGTCGCGCGCTCGATGCAGTTCTCGACGCTCGCGACGCTCGCCTATGCCGACATCCCGCAGCTGCAGATGAGCGCGGCGAGTACGCTGTGGAGCGCGGCCGCGCAGATGACGATCGGTCTCGGCATCGCATTCGGCGCGGTGTCGCTGCGCGTCGCGGCGCTGTTCAACGGCGAGACGACCGGCCACGTGTTCACGCTCGACGATTTCCGCCTCGCGTTCCTGTTCGCGGGCGTGCTGACGCTGCTGTCCGTGCTTGGATATATGGGGCTCGCCCGCAATGCTGGGCAGAGTATCGGTGGGGGTTCGCGCGGCGGCGAAACTCCGACGAAGAGCTAGGGGACGCGCAAGCGCTGCGCGATCAAAAGGAGACGTGCCGTGCAAGCAGGCGAACTGACGATTTCCAGCCGCATCGACGATCTCGACCTCGACCTCGTCTACACATTCCTGTCGCAGGAAACGCCGTGGGCGCGAGGCATGCCACGCGCGACCTTCGAGCGCGCCGTCGCCGGGTCGCTGTGCTTCGGCGGGTTTGTCGACGGCAAGCAGATGGCGTTCGCGCGCCTCGTCACCGACGAGGCGACCTTCGCCTACCTATGCGACGTGTTCGTGCTGCCCGCGTATCGCTGCCAGGGCTATGCGTCGGCGTTGATGAAACATATCTTTGCGAGCCCTTCGCTCGTCAGTCTGCGTAGAGTCGTGCTGGTCACGACCGACGCGCATCACGTCTATGCGCCGCATGGGTTCACGTCGCTCGAGAACCCCGAGCGGTATATGGAGCTGCATCGACCGGGTGTTTACAAGACGGACGCATGAACACACATCCAAATGCCACTATCGCGGGTGTGCCACGATTGGCTTGCACGGCCGCCGCCCTTAGCCTTCTTCTCTGCCGGCAATCCATGCAATTGTCATGGCCCAACCGCCACATTTCGTTCATCGGTTGCTGGATTGCCATCATCGTCGATCAGGGAAAATAGCACTTTTGCATTTTCACCCGGGTTGGCACGTAGCGTGCCGAGATCGAAAGAGGCGCTGGAAAACGGGGCGATCATATCGGCTTGGGCTTGTTGCGACGAATTCGCCAGCTTGACCTCGACGGCACCCATCGTTGCGTAATAGGGTGTCGGGTTGTCAACCTTCAGCGCAAGTTTGTCCGATGCCTGGACAAGCGAGAACACAAGATGTCGGGGGAGCTCGCTCACGGAATATGGGAGCTTTTCTGGTCGCACGAACACCTTGACCTGGGTGCGCATCGTAACAGTCACCGTCTGAGCGTCGGGTAGCCGGTCTTTGGGTGTTGCCGGAATCTCGTACAGATTGAGCCAGAACAGGGACTCGCGATCTGCGGGCAGCGGTGCCCCCGAATTGATGAGGCGCAGACTCGTTTGATCGCCTGGACCCATGCGAAAAACAGGCGGCAGCACGATGATCGGGGCCTTCGACTCCTGCGGCACCGAATTGATGTCGCCGTCATCCACCCATGCCTGAACGAGTACCGGGTACTTGTTGACATTGAACACCTGAAGGGACTGTTCGGTGGCACCCGCCGCGAACACCACCCGCGACACTTCGGGTGTCACACCCGCAGCAGCCTGAGCGCTCCATATAGCCAGGGGCAGTGCGCCCCACGCAAGCGCGAAGCGCACCAACCGGGGGGACCCGCGCACGGCCAGACGTGTCCAGCCTGCACGAGGAATGCGTACCTGTCCACGCGCAGTCGGGGCACCGCGCCGGTCCGCAAACGTTGTGCGAATCGACGGTCTTTCGGCATCCTGCGCGCGGGACGCTGACACGTGGATCTTCATAGGGGCTCACAAAGATTGATGCTGATCTAACGACTTTACTATTCGGCTGCGGCCGCAAACTTCATTAGAGCGCTGCTACCGGCGCCCTAATAATGACCATTTGTGACGGTAGAACCGATTACTGCACCCGCACGATAACCTGAGCCGTCGCGTTAAACTTCCCTGTCGTCACGGGCGTCGCTCGTGGCGCAAAGGCCTTGAAGGTTGCATTGATCGTGCGCGTATAGGAGGTCATGCCGCCAGATGCCGGGCCATTTGCAGATGCATCATTCAAAACAGGATCCCAGCCATCTTTGGTACCGCCGGCGGTGACGTACTCGTTGGTGAGGAAATTCAAGGCAGCACCTCCCGGCCTCGACAATGCCACACCCACGCCGGTTGCAGCACCGGGATCGGTTCCGTAGCCATCGGAGAGCAGATAGCTCACGCCACTTCCCGTGGTCGTCAGGCCCATGCTGGTAGCGCTCTGTGCATTGGCCGGTGGAGCAAGAATGCCCAGCGCGGTCTGGTTGGCCGCCGTTCCGCTCGCGAAAGCCGCCAGGTTCGCAGGTTTCGTGGTCTGGCACTGCATCTGGATTGTGATGGGCAACTGCCTAGAACCACCCTGATTCAGTTCGCCAATCGCAATCGACGGGAAATTCACCACCGGTGTTGCATTGGTCACTGCACAGGTGGCGGATCGTCTGACCGTTACATTGCCATAGGGGTTGATCGAACCGGGCCAATTGCCATACCAGCCGTCGTAGTGATTGAGGGAGTCGGCGCCAACCGACAGGTTACCCTTGATGATAGTGCCACTGGCGCCGCCAACAAATGCAGAATAGGCGACGGGCTGGGACCACGCCCAAGCCCCAGTGCGAGTATTGTCATAAACCGGGCAGGTGCTGCACTGGAAAAACTCCATTTTGTACTGACTGAAGTTCTTTGCCTTGACGAGAAACCAGCCCTGACTGTCGACATCGAGGTTAGTAAGGGGCGTAGCCTTCCAGTACCGCGACACGTATTCACCTGTTGTCATGTTCGTTACTCGGGACACGACCCCCGTGTAATAGGTTTCATACGTTTCCGGGATACCTGACTGGGCACTGACATTGGTATAGCCAGCATATGTGTTATCGCCGTTCGTCGCATAGTATTCAAACATGGTGCCGGCCGAATCAGGGGAGCAGCGGAACAGAACCTGCTCCGGACTGTAGCCCCCAACGCCTTTATCACCGAGGTTGACCATGGGCGCCACGCCGCTTGCGAGCAGCGTGCCGTCTGGCACAAAGGGAGGGGTGTTGATCTGAATGGTCATTGGATAGGCGCCTTTCCCCCCCCCATCGGTTGACCCCGTCCAGCTACTGGCAACGGTACCCGGGTCCGTGTAGCGCTGATTATTTGTGGTGGCATTAAGACCCGTAATCTTGAAGCACCCCTTCGCGGTTGACTGGGCCCAGGCGTGGGTGGGCACGGCGATGCTGGACACGACGACCAGCGTCGCCAGCAGGCCGTTTCGACTCACCCGGGGCGAACGCCAGGCGAAGTTTAAAAAGCGATTCATGAATAAGAACTCCTGATAGTCGTCGATTCCGCCGTGGGCCCGAACCGACGGGTGCGCCAGCCTTGCCGGCGCACAACATTACCTGGCTGCGGCCTGAATTTCAGCCGATTCAAGGGGGGTGCACCTTGCGCTCATCCGAACGATGGGTGCGGAATCCTGCCCGGTGGTGTCGTACGCAATAGCGCATTGATCTTCGCGACGCTCTCCCCACTTCACGGTCAGCGTGCCGCGATCCTCCGGCACCCGAGCGTAGACCTGTCCACCCTGACCCACCATACCGATGGCAGCGCCGGTGCTGTCCAGTACATCCGCGCCCAGAGGCAGCGGCTCGCCTTCCGGTCGGTTCGCTCCGATCAACAATGCGTGACCGGTCAGTGTGGAGAATTTGAGCAGCACGGCAGATCCGGCATACGGTGCAACCCGGATCTGGTTACCTGTCAATTCAGCGTTCTGGTTGATCCCCTTGGTGTCAAGCGCCACATCGTTGTAGCGGTACGGTGTCAGCGACGGAACGATCGCGTACCCGAAACTGTCCACGCGCGCACCCGACCCGTTGCGCACAGTGGCACCCTCTGCACCCTTGGCTTCAACAAGGCCGAACGTATCGCTCAGGTACGGGCCGAACGTGACTCCACCACGATGCGCGACTGCTGCGCCGCGTGCGTTGGCACCAGCCTGCCAGAAGCCATTACCCTGCGAATAGTTCGCGCCCATCGTGACCATCGACAGGTTCTTCTGCACGTTGCCGCTGACGCTCTTCGCGCCGTTTTGCGTCTCGGCCGATGCCGTCAGGCCATAGCTGAGTGTCTGCGCGGTATCGGCGATACCGCTTACCGACGTCTGGAACGAGGTGCCCTGGCCGGTGCCGGTTGCAACGCTGCCGGAGAGACTTGCGGAGCGCGGGCCGGAGCCGAGCGGGATCGAAACCGTCGCCATGAACGTATTGGACGACTGGCCGCTCGATCCCGACTGGGCACTGCCGGACACCAGGTTCGGCAAGCCAGTACCGTAGAGCATGCCGGTCTGCTGGCGAATGAACGACAGGTTATAGTTGATCGACCTGTAGTGATTGTTATAGCTGAGCTGGAGCTGCGTATCGCGCGGCCTCGAGCCATAGTAGCTACTTATCGCAGCTGACAGAGAAAGGGAGCCGTACTGGTTGAGGCTCTGGTTGACGTTAACCGTAAACTGATCGCGCTGCTGATACGTGCCTGAAGACCAGGTCTCGCCATTCTGATAGGCCACCCGTGCGCTCAGCGCGTCCAGAAAGTCCCGATAACCTTTGGTCGAATAGCGGTAGCCGGCCAGCGAGAACGTAGTCATGGTCTGCTGGAGGGTATGGCTGTAGTTGATGGAACTCCGCCACCCGTTCACGCGGTTACCCTGCGCATCGAGTGCATTGGACCACGCAGCGTTCAGGCCGAACGCACCAAATGACGTTCCAAATACCACACCAGCCAGCACGGACTGGTAATCCGTGGAAAGACGTGCGCCACCGTTGGCGGTGATCATATTGGTCAGACCGCGCTCATACGTAATGTCGGCGAACTTTGCGTTCGAGCCTTCCACCTGGCGCACCTGACCCAGCGTGAAGCTGTAGTGTGACGCGCCAGGTCGCAGCGAGTTCGGCACTGCGGAAAACGGCACCGTGAACGTGGAGACCTGCCCGTTCGCTTCGAACACCCGCACGGTCAGGTCACCCTGATAGCTCGTAGGGTTCAGGTCGTTGATCGAAAACGGACCCGGCGCGACTGTGGTCTGGTAAATGACGTTGCCGTTCTGACTTACCTCGACCCGTGCGTTGGTGTTGGCGACACCGTTCACGACCGGCGCGTAACCGCGCATCGAGTCCGGCAGCATGCGGTCATCGGTCTCGATATGAAACCCGGTGTAACCCACAGAACTGAGCAGGTTGCCACCCGTGAAGTTTTGCCCGACGGTGAGGTGGCTGTTCCAGGCCGGCAACGGTCGCTCGGCGTATGTGCGAATATTGTTCCACTGTCCGGCGCTACCCGCAGGGCTGTTGTTAAACGTGTAGGCGGACTGCTGGTGAAAACGCCATAGCCCGATGTTCAAACCGGCGTTGATACCCGCATAGAGCGAGTTTGTCTTGTAGCCAAAGGCCGACGACGTGTAGTAGTTCGTGTCGTAGTTGAGATAGGCCATGGTCTGGCCTGCCTCGAGGCTGGCCAGGTCGACTGAACCGCGCGGCACATGCTTCATCTGCGCGTGCGGAACGCTGATGTTAAGACGCAGGCGCGACTGGTCGAAGGCCGTGGATGCGCCCGGCACGCGCTGCGCAAGCGGACCGCACAGCGCAGGCAAGGCTTCTGCGGGTGGCGTGTGCACCGCTGGCATAGCCTCATCCGGGACACTGTCCGTTGACGCGGAAGACGCACCGGACACTTCGCTGGAGGTGGCGCTCTCTACCAGCATCCCGGTCGAGGTCAGAAAATCGTCGCTCAGACACGGATAAACCTCGCCGCCATCTGTGCTGCGGAACTCAACCGGCTGACGGGAAATAAAGACGTCATTCACGTAGATGTCGACCCGATAATTTCCGGGGTCTACGCTGCTGACTTTATTAAAGCGTTCGATATCTGCGACACCGAGTGATGAACCCATCAGCAGCTCGCTGTCGAACGTATAGGTGGGTGCTGCACTAGCGGAAGCCTCGACGGCTGTCGGAATGGGCGCGGCCAGAGCCTGGCATGCGGGAATCGCAAAACCGAGGGTCGCTACGATTATCGAAACCTGGGAAGGTCTGTTTGACCTTACGCCGGTGGAAGCAACCCGACTGTTGACGGAATGCACTGTTTTTCGAGGCTGACGCAACATCTCACTTGATCCCTTGTTCTACGACTACCGGATGTTCCGATTCGTGAACCGCACCGTAGTCGTCGACGTATTTGATTTTCAGACTGGGAGTTGCCCCTTCAAGCGGACATTCACCCTTAATGCTCCATCCCGCCTCGGAATGAGGCGCGAGCATGTCAGCCGCGAAGGTTGCGGTATGCGTGCCGCAGGTCACACTGCCGTCAAGAAGCGAAATGTAGTAGCTGGACGGGTTGTTAGCGGTGACGCGCTCACTCTTGCCTTGTTTGCCAATACGGAATGTGAGTTGCTGCTGCGCTTTTTGCGCGCTGCCTTCAATCCCCGCCGGACGATAGAAAAGCTTGAGCCGGTTGCGCAACATCACCAGCATCTGGTTCTGGTCGGCATAGGCCGCGTTTTTCGATGGGATCTGCAGGGTATTGAAGTAAAAGACCGACTCGCGGTCTTGCGGCAGATCCTTGCCGGTAAACACCAGGCGTACTGTCTGCCCCGCCTTGGGCTCGATGCGGAATATGGGTGGGGTAACCAGAAACGGCGCGTCGGCCGTGTCGGGGGTAGACTGGGCATTCCCCGAGTCAACCCACACCTGCATCACGCTTGGTCCATCGTCCTGATTGGAAAACTGCAGACTCTGCTCTCTGGCGTTTCCATCGAAGATGACACGGGTACTGGGCATGATGACACTGGCGCAGGCGCTGCCAATCTGGGCAGCACACGTGGCGGCCAGCATTACCTTGTAAGCATTTTCACGAACCCAGCCCATGATTTCTCCGTTTCCCCAAGCTGTTGATTAGATGTACTGATATAAAATCCTTCGGGCTTGCTCAGATAGGCAAGCCCGAAGGCAAGGGGGTGATTACTGGTAGCTAACTGCGTACTGCACGCTGCCCAGCACCGAACCCGGCGTTGCGCCGCCTTGTTCGGAGATGTACTGAACAGCGAAGTCGTGCGACGCGGCCGATGCGCCAACTTCCAGATTCAGACCCGGTGCTGCATAACCGTTGACGCCGCTCAGGTTGAACGGCGCAGCGGGTGCTGCCGGATCGAGCAGTTGCAGGGCAACGTTAGTCGCGCTGCCGGTGTTGCCCAGATTGCCGCTCGTGGTGACCTGGTTGCCCATGAACACCGTATCGATCGCCTGAGCAACCGTCGTCGGAGCCATACATCCCGTCACGCCAATCGTGAAGCTGGTCTGCTTGGCGGTGGAGCCCGCGCCAGCCAACTCTGACGATGCGACAGTAGGCAGCAGCACGGTCGGGCTAGCAGCATTGCCGTTGATCGAAACTGCGCACGTCTGATCCGTCACTTCGCCCTGGAAGTTAATGGTGTTGCCGCTGGCAGCAAACGCGAAGGCAGGAACAGCCGCAATGGCGAGGGCAAGAAGATGTTTTTTCAAGGTATAACTCGTTTTGGAAAGTTGATAAATGTCGCTGCATCTCAAGCAGCAAACGAATTCTGATTCTTTCAACTTAATTTCACTCTAGGACGTGTCCGAAAATTTCGTTGGTAGGCTTGGACATCGGGACAATTCGAAGGAAAAGCGGAGGGCAATCGCACAAATTGTTAAATCGTTATGAACTGTGCCAGCCGAGAATCTGAGAGCGATAGACGTCGTTGGTAGATGCACTCACCGGTTCAGGGCGATGCGCCTTAGGATGGCGAGGTTCTGAGCGGCCCTATCCACACGGACCCGGCATTGAATTTCACCGAACGCCATATCGAGACGCCAGTGCATGTCATTCTCTATACCCAGGTGGGAACGAACACCGCGGACAATACGGGTATGGATCGGGCGGCAAGCTGCTGACGTAATAGCGCGGCGCCGTTGTGACCGTGTCGCGGATGTCGCGAGTCGATTCGACCATCATTACGATCGAGCGCAGCCCCGGCCACAGATCGGACTCATGTTGCAAGCGCGCGAGAATGCCTCTGGCAACACAGCGGCGCGTCTCCATCTCCGGGGCAAAATCCAGAGTAATCGCGTGCACCACTTTGTTTAAATGCCTTCCGGTCAATCTTTAAATAACAATCTTTAATGCTTCGTTCAATCGCCCTATGGCGGGAATGGCAAAGATCTTCGATTGGGATCAATCGCATTCAGACGACGCCCTCGATCTAGCGGGCACGCTACGAAAGGGGCGTCAAAGTACGCCAAGCCAAATGGCAACCCCGTGGATCTTGGCGCTCAGGCAGTGCGCCGCGAAGTTTTTCCTTTGCCGACAGTCTCCGGGGACTGCCGGGCTCGTCGCGTGTCGTTTCCGTGCAGGTGCATCGAGATCGTCGAGACTGACGCGTGGCGCTGGCGATGCCAGCCCTGCCCTTGCCGCATGACTCGGGATGGTCTCACCGTGCGTTCTCGACGACAGCTCCGTTCTGAAGGGGAATCCTGCATTTCCGAAGGAACCCGTCTGAAGCGCCGTGCATTCTGATTCTTGCGACCGGTCCGCTTTCCCTCCTTAAACCCCTTCTACTGTGGGCGTGCCCTCGTCTGCACGCGGATACGCGTATGGCACAGCACGATCTCGCTATCGTTAGAACGATTGTCCTTCCCGATGTGCCGCTGAACGCGCGGACGATTCATGATCTATTCCCTCCTGAATCCACGCCCAAGGCCCGCGTCGCGGCGCTTGCCCCTTACGAGAAGCGCCATGCAGAAGGTCCATTTACCGCCTATCTTGCCTGGGGTGAACATCAACCTCGTTGGCTTTGCGGACCGGGTTGAAGCGGAGCGGAATCAAATTTGCCAGACCCAGCCTCAGCCGTACGCGCGCTCGCGCATCCACTTCGTCATGATCCACTTATCGCCGGCAAGCACCGGCGCGCCGCCGTGCAGGGTCGACGGATCGAGCTGGCGCTGGCCGTTCAAGTAGCGGAAATACACCGCGCCGCCCGCGCGCGCCGCGACCGACAGGCTCGCTGACGAAAACACCGTCTCGCCGCCGTCGGCAACGTCGTTCAGATACATGATCAGCGTCGCGACGCGTTGGCCGACCTGCGCGGTGTGCACCGCGCTTCCCGGCTGATCGGGTGTGAAGAAGTCGAAGTGAGGGCTGTATTCGCCGCTCCTGTCGTAATGGAGCGCCTGCAGGCCTTCGCCATTTTCGAGCGGCCAGTTCGTCAGACTCTCGATGCGCCGTTCGATCCGCGCGATCAACGCATCCTCACCGCGCCGATACCAAACGCCTTCGCTGGTGCGGTCGCGGATCACGTCTTCGTGGCCGGTGAGCGGATTGACCGTCGTCGAGCGTTTCAACTGATACCGCGAGCGTCCGATCAGCTCGGCGCATTCCGCGACCGACAGCACGTCGGCGAACACGACCAGCAGCGGACGCTCACAGCGCAGCAGCACGCGTACATCGCGGTCGTGGCACGGATCAGGTTGCCACGGGCGACCGGCGCGGCGTCGTATCGATAAGGCTGGGTGGCTGGATCGGCGACTATGGCTTGCGCCGCGGGGTCGGTCGCGCGCCGATCGAACGCATGGTGGACCGCGACGCGGGCGTCGCCGCCGGCAAAACCGGCGTGCAGCCGCGCGCGACATTGCTGCTCAGCCATTCTTGCCAGGCTGCATCGACGACTCGCATAGCGCTTCCTGTGCGGCGGCCCAGCAGGAGTGCGGGCACGCTGGTGCTTCGATCATCGCAGACGCGATGCGCGCGCCGCCCGCACGCGCCTAGTCGCGCTTCAACTGCCCGCGATAATGCAGCAGCCCTCGGCGCGCCTGCTGCCTGAGCATCCGCTGCACGAACGGCGACCAGCCGAACAGCGTGCCGCGCACGCCCATCGCCTGGCGCATCCACAGCCACAGATCGAAGCGATCGCGATGCTCGACGATGAGCCCATCGCGGAACACGAAACGCGCCTCGATCCGGTTCACGACGTCGCGCCCCGTCTGGACGAAACGGTAGCGCGCCACCCACTGCGCGCTGCCGGTATGGTCGTCCGCCTCGATGTCGCTGAAGGTCAGCGTGAAGTCTTGCGCATGCTTGACGAGCATGCGCCACATGTCGCGCGCTTCGTCGCCGACCAGCTCGCCGAAAGCGGGGTCGCTGAAGACGACGTCGTCGGCATAACAGGCGACCATGGTCTCGGCGTCGCGTTGCTGGAAGGCGGTGTAGAAACGTTCGATCAGCTCGGTGTTGGGATGGCTCATTGATGTCGTATGGTGTATTGCGGGAGCGCGTCAAGGACGCGCAGCGTCGCGCCGCGCTCCGGAAAAACAGCCCGCGCGCGGTAGGCGGCGGGGATGGCGCACACGATATCGGAAAACGGCGTGAAAGGGGGGCCGGCGCGAGCCGACGACGGCTTTTGCCCTTCCGATACCGCTCCCTTGAAGCGCACCACCTCCGCCCGCCCGGCGAGCTTCCACACCACCGCCGCCACCGGCGCAGCGACGAGCGCCGCTACCCCCAACGCCGCCGCAAAACCCGCGACGAAGCTCGCCTGCGCGGCCGTCGTGAACGCCGCCCGTAGCGCAGGCGCCAGCGACGCGGTGGCCTGCGCGGCGTCGCCCGCCATCACGCGCGACATAAAACCAGCGTCGAGCGCGGCGCGCACGGCCGGCGTCAGGCGGCGTGGCCGCGTCGAACGCCGCGCGCGCGTGCGCGGCCAGCACCGCGCCGAGCACGCCGACCGACGTGACGATCGCCGTAAAACGCGTGGTCGTGTTGATACCCGAGGCCATCCCGGTCCGCTCCGGCGGCACGCACGCCATGATCGCCTACTGGGTGTCGCCGTTCAGTACGCCCGCGCCGAGCCCGGTCACGATCATGCCGCCCGCGACCCAAGCGTAGCGCGCGCCGCCGGCCGCGAGCGCGGTCAGCAGATTGCCGAGCGCGATCAGCAGCAGGCCCGCGCTCAGCAGTAGCATCGGCGAAATCCATCTGCCGAGCGCCGCGCCGACATACGGCCCCACGACCATCGCGAGCGCAAACGGCAGCATGCCGATGCCCGCGGCCACCGCCGACAGCCCGAACGTGTTCTGCAGATACAGCGGCAGGAACGTCATCATGACTTGCGCGCACGCGGCATAGCCGAACATCGCGAACACCGCCGCGACGAAGCGCGGCTGGCGGAACAGCGCGAGATCGACCATCGGATGCGCGCGGCGCCGCTGCAACTGCACGAACGCGCCGCCCAGCAACGCGCAGGCCGTGAGCCGCGCGCCAGTGGCCCAGCTCGCGAAGCCGTGCGACGGCGCGTCGTTCAGGATCAACCTTCGTCCGCATATGCGCGGCCTCGAATCTCGGCCAGCGACGTATCGACCAGCAAGCGGCCCGCTTCGAACACCGTCTCGAGCGCTTCGTCCCACTCGCCCTCCACCGTGCTCCCGTCCCACGCGATCGGCAACGTGACCGTCCGGTACTCGCCGGTGCGGCGATGGCGCAGCAAGGTGAGCCGGCCTTTCATCGAGCGCTTGCCGTGATCCGTGACTGGATCCTTCGACACATCGTGCCACGTGTCGCCTAGCCGGATCGCCGAGCACTTCATCGCGAAGCGCTGCGTATCGCGGTTGATCTGCTGCAACAGCGCACCGCCCATGCCGAACACAATGTTGTCGGTGGCGAAGCCGGCCTCGTCCATCGCGGCGAGGATCGCGACGATCGAATCCGGGTTCACGCCGTCACCTTGAATCACGCGCACATGGTCGAGCACGCGCCGCCCCTTGCTGTTGATCTGCGACCCGAACGAAGCCTCCAGCGAGCGCAGCGTGTGCAGGACGATCGTGCACGGATCGCCGGAGTCCGGGCGAATCACGAGCATGCCGCCGGAATCGAGCACGGCCTGCTTCAGCTCGCCGCCCCATGCGTTCAGCGCGGCGAACAGGTCGTAAGAGTCGGACACCACCGAAACGATCGCGCCCGGCTTGCCGAAGCGGGCGATCATGTTGCGATATGCGTCGACTTCGCGCTCGCGGCCCCACGACGTGATCGTGCTGTGCTCGGCCGCCGGCACCGAGAACGCGGCCATGCGGTCGCGGTAGTAGTGATTCGCCGCAACCACGCCGAGCACCGTATCCGAGCCCATGAAGCTGACGAGATGTGCCGCGCCGCCGATCGCCGCCGACTCCGCGCTCGACACGCCGCGCGCGCCGAAATCATGCAGCTTGAACGGTAGCTGCGAGAGATCGTCGCTGCTTTTCAGCAGATACGCGCGGATCGTCTGGCGCAGATGCCAGCTTTGCGTCGCGACCGTGATCGGATACCACACGCGCATCAGCATCGTCTCCAGATACGACGTGAGCCAGAACACCTGCGGATCGTCGCATTCGACGGTGACGAGCACGTTGTGCGTGGGCACGACCGAGCCTTCGGGCGCCGCGCGAATCCGCACCGGCAGATAGCCTCCGTATCGCTGCACGACGTAGCGCCAGCCCGCCTCGTTGAACGGCTCGCCGTGCGCGCTGAAGAAGGTCCGCGCCTGGTCGATCATCGCGCCGGTAACCGGCCGGCACAGGTACTCCTTCAGCAGCATCTGCAAGCCGAAGAACAGCGTGCGGCCGTAACGTCCGCCGCGCGATTCGATGTACGAGAACATCGCCGTCGCGTCGGGCGGATATTGCAGATAGTGCGATGCCTTGTACGAATCCGTATTCAGAATCGGATTGGACAGGATCGACGCGAGGTCGCTGAAACTCTGCGCGTTTTGCATGGACGGTGCTGCGCTCACGTGATTTTCTCGCTGGAGTGACCGGGCGGCGCGAGCCTGCCCGACGCTTTCGAAACTCTGAGGCTGCGGCTCTACGCCTACAGAATATGCTGGGGATGACCCTGTATCTCACCTTACTACGGTATGCGCGATAGCGCTCGCCGTCGAACTGTAGCTTCTCTTCGCGCAGGATGAGTCGGGCCCGCAGCGCCAACTGCAGCCGCAGACGATCATGTTCCGGATCTCGAGGTTCACCAGCAGAAGACCGGGCTCGAGCAGCGAGTAGACGTCGTCCTAGACCCCCGGCTTCAATTGCGGCGGCAAATTCGGCCACGTCGCGAGCAACCTGCCGAGCATGCTCCTGCGGCGCTCCGCACCCGCGGGCCACAGCATGTTCGCGAGCAGCACGATACCTTGCGCGAGCCCGCTGTCGCGCGCGCACGCGACGAGCGGCACGCCGCGGCTGAGCGCATCGTTGACGTGCTGATCGTCGCGCGGCAGTTGATGCGCGACCTTCGCGCCGAGCGTGCGTTCGAGCATCGGCAGATTGATCTGCGCGTCCTTGTCGTACTGGTTGACGACGATCCGCACCTTGCTGGACGGATGCCCCAGTTCGCGAAAGATATCGAGCATGCGGCGCGCGCCATGCAGGTACAGCGGGTTCTGCCGCACCACCATGCAGATCGCGTCGCTATGCGCGAGCGCGCGGATCGTCGACGGATTCAGGCTCGGGCCGACGTCGATCAGCACCGCGTCGTAGCGCTCGCGCACCAGCGTCAGAATCCGGTCCAGCTGACCGGGCAGCAGTTCGGCGGCCTTCAACGGATCGCCGGCGCCGGCGAGCAGATCCAGGTTTGGGCACACATGCATCGCGCACGCGTCGAACAGCGCCGGGTCGAGTTGCTCGTTGCGCGAGCACAGATCGACGAGCGTCATGGGCGGGGGGCGATTCGCCATCAGCAGGCTCGCGTCGGCGAATTGCTGGCTCAGGTCGATCAGCAGCACGCGCCGCTCACGCCGCGCGGCGAGCGCGCACGCGAGGTTGACCGCGATCAGCGTGGTGCCGCTACCGCCCTTGCTCGACGCCAGGGTGACCACGCGCGCGTGGCGGCGCTCGGGCTCGCGGCGCCGCGCTTCGATCTGCGCAAGCGCATCGACGACGGCCTGACGATCGAGCGGCCACGACAGCACCTGCCGCACGCCGACGCGCAGCGCCGCGCCGATCAGCGCGGTGGACGGCGCCGGCGTCACCAGCATGCAATGGAGCGTCGGCGCGCAGGCGAGCGTTTCCTCGATGCCGTCAAGTCCGCGGACGCTCAGATTGGCGTCGTCGACGATCAGCAGGTCGGCGCCGCGGACCACGCGCGCGTGCATCGGCAGTTGCCGGGCCGGACCGAACGCGGTGTGCAGCCGGTAACGCACGCCGCTCTCTTCGAGCCGCACGACGATTCGCTGCGCGTTTTCGATGCTCGCGGCAATCAGGAAGATGTCGATCATGGCAGCTCTGCGGCGCTTGGCGCGTCATGCGCGGGCTTTTATTCCAGTCGTCTGTTCACGATTGACGACGCAGGCTTCGGCGCGAGTTCCTTACCGCGACGCTCCTCCGTGAAAACCATGAGCCGGCAAACGGTGCTATCGAATTCCTGCTCGGTCGCTGCGAGCCGACGAGCGGCAAGCGTCAGACGTCGGTTTCATCGTCGTCGCGCCGATGCGCCGCGCTGCGTTCAGCGCGCACTCGCATGGCGTACAGCGCGTCGCGCAGCAGGTCGCGGCGGATCTCGGCTTGCGCTCGGCGCTCGAGCGCCTTAGCGACGACGAGCGTCAGCAGATCGACCGACGAGCCCGCCGCCTGCGCGAAAAAGCGCGCGCGCGATGCCGCGACATACCGCCGGTAGGTGCTTCTGGTTCCTCCCGAAGCGGCCGGCCTGCGAATCAGTTGTGGTTTCATGTCAGCCCCCGATGTCGAGCAGATTTGCGCCAGGTCACGCCGTCTGGTCTCAGCGCCCCGGCCGTTGGGCCAGGTCGCCGTGCCCGTGCCAATCCACGGACACGGCCCCTGTACATTTGTCTCTCTGTGGAGACTAGCGTCTCTCCCCGCTTCATCGCGCCGGCCGGTCCTGATCCGGCGCTGCCCCTTCCCTTTGCGGCGCGTCGCTCGCGAACGTTGCCAGCGCGTTGCCTGTCGTTATCGCCACCCTTTTCGCGTCGTAAGGACAAAAAGTCGAAAAGGAAAAACGGCGAAGTCGTTGCCTTTTTTCGTCCGGTTTTGAATGGCCGCCAAACCGGTCCGCCACTCACCCGTTTTCTAACGTATTCAAGAAGGCCCCGCCGCGCTCCCGCAAACACCTGATGGCTTCCCCGACCATGTCTGCGAGTGACTTTTTTACCGCCGGTCTTCTTTTAATCCGGTTTTCCCCGTACCGTCGACCTGGTGGCAAAACATTTTTCTGTGCAGACCTTATTGCAATGGTTATGCCAACACGCATTCGAATTTGTAAGGCGCCCGCCAAAGCTTCACTCTGGCGAGAAATCGATTTGCTTTTGACGCAGTGCGAGCCTGCCCGATTTTTGGCGTGGCGCGCATTGATTCGTTTCTGACACGCCAAATCGCCGCGCGCTGGCCGCAAAGCGCGCCTCCCGCTCCGTCCCGCCAGCCTGCTGACTGGCCGCGGGGCCGGCCACACGCGGCTTCGCCGCTCCTTCCGGTTGGCAAAGCACCTCACCCGGCGCGGCAAAGCGCATTCGACTCGCGCTGTCCAATCTGTCGCAAGTGTGAAACATGACTGCCCGCGCCCCGTCCGTTTTAGTCACGCCTTAATACCAGGGCAATTGCTACGCAATGTGCGATTCCGCGCATAACCAGCCTTGACCGCTTATTCATTAGTGATCCGTGTTATTCCGAAAATCCAACACGCATTCTTCATCCATGTTTCTTTATCTGGCGCTTTTAGGCGCTTTCGCTTATCGTTAGGCCATGCGCCAATCAGAGCGCTTGTATCAGGTCTACGAGGCAAGCCACGGTTCAAGTGGTTTTCACGGTTCGGGGAAAAAATCGCCGGGCAGTTTCAGCAATGAACGACAAGGTCGCCGCCATTGCATGAATCGGTCCGCCACGCAGCGCGTTCCGGTTCGCGCCGCGCTTGCAGCGTGTCCCTTGTTCGTGATTGCTGCTGTCGTGAATGCGTCGCAGCCGGAGTGCAGCAACTGGCCGCCTGAATCTCACAACGTCGCACGGCAGTCCTGAGGATCGAACGGGGGGAACCATGACTACGACTTGCACGCCGGCCGATATGGAACGCACGGTCCTGTACGTGGCGAACGCGCCCGACCAGAAACTCGTCGAGTTTCTGGTCGCGTCGGGATGGCAAGCCGTGCACGCAAAAAGCACGGCCGTGGCGGAACGCATGATCGAACGCGGCAACATCAAGGTCGGTCTCGTTCAGTTGCCCGAAGATTGCACGTCACAGCAGCTGTCCGCGCTCGCGCTGTGCATGCGCCGCGTCGAAACCAACTGGGTCGCGCAGATCGTGCCGGGCCAGGCCGACAACGAACTGGTCAGCCGTTTCATCCTCGATTACTGCTTCGACTTCGTCACGCAGCCGTGGCTCAACGAGCGGCTCATGTTTGCGCTCGGCCACGCGCATGGGCTGTCGAGCCTGCGTCAGCCGCGCGTCGTGCCGGAGCCGTCGCTCGGCCGCCACGGCATGGTCGGGCAATGCGAGCCGATGCAGCAGCTCTACCGGCGCATCGACAAATGCGGCGTGACCGATGCGCCGGTGTTCATCGCGGGCGAATCGGGCACCGGCAAGGAGCTGACCGCTCGTGCTATTCACGACCGCTCGCCACGAGCGGGCCGCACGTTCGTCGCGATCAATTGCGCGGCGATTCCGCCGAGCCTGTTGCAGGCCGAACTGTTCGGCCACGAGCGCGGCGCTTTTACCGGCGCGCTGCAACGCAAGCTCGGGCGGATCGAGAGCGCGCATGAAGGCACGCTGTTTCTCGACGAAATCGGCGACATGCCGCACGAATGCCAGGCGGTGCTGCTGCGCTTCCTGCAGGAAGGCACGATCGAGCGGCTTGGCGGCAACGGTCCGATCAGCGTCGACGTGCGCGTGATCTCGGCCACCCACGTCGATCTGGAGCGCGCCGTCGAAGACGGGCGTTTCCGTTCCGACCTCTATCACCGGCTGTGCGTGCTGCGCCTCGTCGAGCCGCCATTGCGCGAGCGCGGCGGCGACATCAAGCTACTCGCCAATTACGCGCTCAGCATGTACAAGCAGGACGGCGCGCGCAAGCTGCGCGGCCTGTCGAGCGACGCGATCGTCGCGATGTCGAACTATCCGTGGCCCGGCAACGTGCGCGAGCTGATCAACTGCGTGCGCCGCGCGGTCGTGATGAGCGAGGGCCGCTTCATCACCGCGAGCGACCTCGGCCTACCCGAAGCTGACAATGGCCCGGCGGTCACGCTGGCGGAAATCCGCAGCAAGGCCGAAAAGGATGCGATCGAGAATGCGCTGCTGCGGCACGGCTACAAGCTGTCCGATGCGGCGGCCGAACTCGGCATTTCGCGCGCGACGCTGTACCGGCTGATGCACGCGAACCGGTTGCATCAGGAGCCGGCCGGACGCGGCGCGAGCAGTGGCCCCCATGCCGATGACGAAGCAGAGCGCCAGACCTCTTCAGTGGCATAAGCGCGGATTTAAGCGTTTTTTGTAGTGAACGCTTAGCAGCGCACGGTCACGGCGATTGAGCATTCCCGACTTTCCGCGTTCTGCCCGCACGTAGCGTGGTCGTCGAGAACATCCTCGCGCTGCCGCCAGCATTGCCACGCGGCAAGCGGCCTCCTACCCCTGCGCCGCCCCGCCCAGGGGGCTTTCCGGGCAGGCTTTCTGCTGCCTTCGACAGGCCTGCCGGCCATCATCGGCTATCCTGTCGGGTCAACGCCCCGCCCGACGGGCGCCGCTCTCGCGGCCCTTTCGCCCGTCCGGCGGGCCTCCGCCGCAGGAACTTCAGCGCTCCGCCCCGTGTCGGTCCCGGGTCACCCCGCTGAAACAGCCCATGTTCCGGCACAATCGTCCGCACTGGCTTCATCCCGCTTTACACCCTATGCAAAAATTTCTGCGTGTCTATTTTTTCATTTTTCTGCTCGCAAGCGCGGCGCCCGTCTTCGCCGCCGCGCCTGAGCTTGCCCATCCCACGCCCGCGACACCCGCTTCCGCCGCCGTCACGCTGACACCTCAGCAGGCCCGCGACGCGCTCGCTGTCCTGAACGACCCCAAACGCCGCGCGCAAGTCGCCGATACGCTGCAAGCGATCGCCGCGGCCGGCGCGTTGAGCGCGCCGCCCGCATCCGCGCCGGCGGCGGCGTCGGCGGCGGCGTCGGCGCCCGCCGCCGCAAGCGGCGCAGCCGCGCTCGTGCCGGACGCGTTCAAATCCAATGGCCTCGCCTCGCAACTCGCGCGCGAGGGCGCGCATTACGCCGGCTATCTCGCGACCTCGCTGCGCGGCTCGATCGCCGCGCTGCTCGACGTCGCGTCGGTGCGCGCATGGTGGAACTGGCAGTTCGCCAATCCGCACGCGCGCGCGGTGCTGTTCAAGGTGCTGTGGTCGCTGCTGGCCGCGCTGATCCCCGCTCTGGTGCTCGAATGGCTGGCGCGGCTGCTGCTGCGGCGCGTCTATCGGGCGATCGCCGCGCGCCGCGAAGCCGCGCTGCAGGATGACAACGACAACTCACCGCCGCCCGCGCACGCCGCCGGCGCCGCGCCGGCAGGTCATCCGCCGACCAGCACGCCGCCGCCGCCCCCGATGTCATCGGTGCCGTCAGTGCTCGAAGCGGAGGCGCAAGCCGTTGCGACTGGCCCGGCCGCGCCGTACGCGACGCCATCCGCCAAAGGCCGCGCCATCGAAACCGAAGGCAAGCGCAACGCGACGCACCACTGGACGCTGCTGCAACGTCTGCCGCGCGCGTTGCTGATCACGCTGGTGCGGCTCGTGCCGATCGCGGTGTTCGTCGGCGCGGCGAGCGCGCTGATGTCGATCTTCACCGGCAACGGCACGCCGCAGGATCGCGCGCTCGATTCGCTGATCGACGTCTATGTGGTGTGCCGCTGCGTCGTGATCGTCGGCGCGTTCTTCCTGCAGCCGAGCGCACCGCGTCTGCGGCTGCTACGCATGGGCGATGCGTGGGCCGCGTTCGTGCTCGGCTGGATCGTGCGAATCGTCAGCGTGGTCGGCGCCGGCGTCGCGCTAGCCGAAGTCGCGCAGGCGCTTGGCATGAACGACGCCGCGCATCTCGCGCTGCTGAAAGTGGTCTCACTCGCCGGTCACGTGATGATCTCGATCCTCGTGCTGCGCTGCGCGAAACCGGTCGCCAACCGGATCCGCAATCGCTTCGCCGCTCACGAGTCGTTAGAGATGTTCGGCAACGCGTTCGCGGACGCGTGGGCCGTGGTGACCGTGGTCATCGTGATGGGCCTGTGGTTCGTCTGGGCCTTCGACGTACAGAACGGCTATCACGCGCTCGTGAATATCGGCGGCAAGACGCTCGCGATACTGATCGGCGCGCGGCTCGCGTCGATCGTGATCTTCGGCGCGCTCGCGCGCATCTTCCATGTGCAGGACGATGCGTCACGCTCGCTCGTGCATGAGCACGCCTACCGATACTATCCGGCGCTGCGGCGCGTGATCGGCTGGATCATCGGCAGCGTCACCGCGCTGGTGCTGTTGCAGGCGTGGGGCGTCGACGTCATCGATCTGTTCCGCAGCGGCACGATCGGCCACCGGCTCGCATCGGCGCTCGCGACGATCGCCGTCGCCGCGATCATCGCGCTAGTGGTGTGGGAGGTCGTCAACGTGTCGGCCGAACGTCGCCTCGACAACTGGACGAGCAACGGCGATCTGGTGCGCGCCGCGCGTCTGCGCACCTTGATGCCGATGCTGCGCACCGCGCTGTTCTGCGTGATCGCGCTCGTCGTCGTGCTGACCGGCCTGAGCCAACTCGGCGTGAACATCGGCCCGCTGCTCGCGGGCGCGAGCATCTTCGGCGTCGCGCTCGGCTTCGGCTCGCAGAAGCTCGTGCAGGACTTCATCACCGGCATCTTTCTGCTGATGGAAAACGCGATGCAGGTCGGCGACTGGGTCACGCTCGCGGGCGTGTCGGGCACCGTCGAATATCTGTCGATTCGCACCGTGCGGCTGCGCGGCGGCGACGGCTCGCTGTTTACGGTGCCGTTCAGTTCGGTGTCGACCGTGAACAACACGAATCGCGGCATCGGCAACGCGGCGGTGCGCGTGAATATCGTGTTCGGCCAGGACGTCGAGCGCGCGATCGACACGCTGAAGGAAATCGGCGCATCGCTGCGCACGGACGACAACTTCAAGGACGGCATCCTGGCGGACTTCTCGTTCTGGGGCGTCGATGCGGTCGACGGTTCGGCGATCACGCTGGCCGGCCAGATGCAATGCCGCGATACGTCGCGCTGGGGCGTGCAACGCGAATTCAACCGACGCATCCTCGAGCGCTTCAGCGAACTCGGCATCGAGATCGCGAATCCGCAGCGTCATCTGCTCACGTGGGACCCGGCGAGCAAGGCCAGGTTCGATACGGCCCTGCCGCGCGAACGCCATAGCGACCGGCCGGACGGCGACGCAGCGGGGGACGGTCACGCTCCGCACAAGGGCGACGCGCCGCTCGACGACCAGATCCCGGTTGATCCGAGCCCGGCCGGCGGCCCTGGTACGCCCGGCAATCCGGGCTCGACCTCGCCGCACGCGTGACGCGTCGCGCGTCGCGCGCGTAAAGGTTCGCTAGCGCGGCGCTAGCGAACCTGCCACCAGCGCGGCAACAGGCGCCGCACTTCCGGCCTGCGAAAGCGGTCGTCGATCAGATGCAAGACGCCGCGGTCCTCTTCGGTGCGGATCACGCGCCCCGCCGCCTGCACGACTTTCTGCAAACCCGGATACAGGTACATGTAGTCGTAGCCATTGCCGAAGCGCGCATCGAGCGCGCGGCGCATCTGCTCGTTGACGTCGTTGATCTGCGGCAGACCGAGCGTCGCGACGAACGCGCCGATCAGTTGCTGCCCGGTCAGATCGACACCCTCCGAAAACGCGCCGCCGAGCACCGCGAAGCCGATGCCCTGATTCATCGTCCTGAAGCGCGCGAGAAACGCATCGCGCGCGGCTTCGTCCATGCCGGGTTCCTGGGCCCACACCGGCAAGCCGGGATGCCGCTCGCGCAGCAGCGTGACCACGCGTTGCAGATAGTCGAAACTGCTCAGGAACCCGAGATAATTGCCGGGCTGGGAGTCGTACTGCTTCGCGATCAGCTCCACGATCGGCGCGAGCGAGCGTTCGCGGTCGCGCCAGCGCGTCGACACATGAGCGGCCACGTGCACCTGCAACTGCTCCGCGCGAAACGGTCCCTCGACGTCGAGCCATTGCGTGTCCTCGGCTAGCCCAAGTGTGTCGCGATAGAAATGCTGCGGATTCAGCGTACCGGAGAACATCACCGTGGTACGCGCGGCCGCATAGCGTGGCGCGAGGAACGGCGCGGGGATCACGTTGCGCACGCAGAGCGTCGCACTGGTTTTGTCGCGCGGCGCGTAGCGGTCGGAGCTCAATGTCATGTCGAACATCGAGTGCTCGCCGAACTGCTCGGCGAGCGCGACGAAGTGCATCGCGTCGAAGAAAGCGCGCAGCGCATGTTCGTCGATCGACAACGGCGCGTCGGCGAGCTGATCCGTTACCGCGCCGATCAGATTCTGCGCGGCGGACAGCAATTTGCCGGGCACCTCCGCATACACCTTATAGCTGGACGTCTGCGTGCGCTTCACCGCATTCCACTCGCGCTGCAAGCGTTCGAGCGGCTTCTTCAGCGCCACCGGCGCGCTCTTGCGCGCGAGCCGGAACGCGCTTTGATCTAGCGACGCGGTATACATGCGCCGCGCGCGTTCGAGCAGGTTGTGCGCTTCGTCGACCAGCACGCCGACGCGCCACTGGTTGATCTGCGTGAGCGCATGCAGCATCGCGCTCCCGTCATAGTAGTAGTTGTAATCGCCGACGATCACATCGGCCCAGCGCGCGAGTTCCTGCGACAGATAGTACGGACAGATATTGTGCGTGAGCGCAGCCTCGCGCACCGCCGCGCGATCGAGCCGTGGCGTCGTCAACGCGGCGACGCGCGCCGCATCGAGACGGTCGTAAAAGCCGCGCGCGAGCGGACAGGACTCGCCGTTGCAGGCTTTGTCCGGATGCTCGCAGGCTTTGTCGCGCGCGACGAGTTCGAGCGTTCTGAGCGGCAACGGCGCACTCTGGTGCAGCGAGTCGATCGCATCGAACGCGAGCGCGCGGCCTGGCGTCTTCGCGGTCAGAAAGAACACGCGATCGAGCCGGTCTTCGCCGCAGGCTTTCAGCAACGGAAAAATCGTCGCCAGTGTCTTACCGATACCGGTCGGCGCCTGCGCCATCAACGGCTTGCCGTCGCGTGCCGCGCGATACACGGCCACCGCGAGCTCGCGCTGCCCGCGCCGAAACCGCCCATACGGAAACTGCAACGCGACGAGCGCCGCGTTGCGCGCGACGCGATGCGCGTCTTCCTGCACGGCCCAATCGAGAAATCGTTCACACTGGTCGACGAAGAAGATTTCGAGTTCGCGCGCGCTGTGCTGCTGCGTCAGCACGGTTTCCTTCTGACTGCCGATATCGAAGTACACGAGCGCGATCGTCAGCTCGCCGAGCCCGCGCGCCCGGCACAGCAGATGCCCATACACGAGTGCCTGCGCCCAATGCAGCACGCGATGATTCGCGGGCATACGCGCGAGATCGCCGCGATACGTCTTCACTTCTTCGAGCCGGTTCGCGATTCCGTCGTAGCCGTCCGCGCGGCCACGCACGGTCAGACTGCGATGCGTGCCCGTCAGCGTGAGTTCGGTTTCGTAGCCGCTCGCGCGACGGCCGGCGACCATCTGATGACCCGCGATGCCTTCGAGCGAAGTCGGCGCGGGCGTGAAGCGCAGATCGAGATCGCCGCGCCGAGCGGTGAATTCGCACATCGCGCGGACGGCCACCACGTAGCTCATACGACGCGCTCCGCTTCGGCTTGCGTCGCGGCGTCCGCTTCGCTCTGCGCCTCTTGCCCGGCCCAGCGCACGTCGACGACGCGCACCGGCATGCCGTGCTGCGCGCAGTACGCGAGCCAGCGGATCTGGTTGTCCTGCAGACGATCGCCGGGGCCTTTCACCTCGATCAGTTCATAGCGACGCTCGGCCGGCCAGAACCGGATCAGGTCGGGCAAGCCCGAACGATTGCCGCGAATGTCGCGCAGCAAGCGCTCGAAGCACAGCTTCAGATGCGCGGCGGGCAGACAGTCGAGCGCGAGTGCGATGAGGTCGGGCGTCAGCAGTCCCCAGAACACGAACGGCGACTGCATGCCGGCCTTGTCGTGCAGATGCCGCAGAATCGTGTCGCGATAGACGCCGCTATCGAGCTGCGCGAAGCACGCGGCGAATTGTGTGGCGCGACGCGCGTGAAAGTCCGGCGCGTGCAGATCGGCCGGTCCGCGTTGGAACGGATGAAAAAACGCGCCGGGCAACGCCGTGAACACCGGCTCCCAGCACAGCAGGCCGAACAGCGAATTGATCAGCGCGTTCTCGACGTAGTGCACCGGCGCGGCGTCGCTGCTCAAATGATCGCGCACCAGGTACTCGACGGCCACCAGCGTATCAGGCTGCGGCAGCACCAGCGTGCCGCGCTCCACCGGCCTCGCCGCCGGTGCGCGCGGCACCGGCTCGCCGCACTTGCGCCGCAAGCGCGGCAACATCCGGGCGACGCGCTGCGCCTCTTCTTCGCTCTCAGGCGCGGCATCGGCCTGCGAGGCCAGCGCAAGCGCTTCGCCGTAACGCTCGCTGCGCTCGAGCACGCGCATGCGTCGAAGACGCGCGCCGGGCCAGGCGCACGCGTCGTACACCGCGAGCGCGGTGTCCCACTGCCCGCGCCGCTCGCAATCCTGGCCGATCCGGAACAGTAGTTTCGCGCGACGCGTTTCGAGCCACGGATTCGCGGTGCCGATCGAGCGGACGGTCGCGATCAGTTCGTGAAGGTTGGGGGTGTCGGTGCCGACCGGTAGCCATTCGAGCGCTTCGCGGCACGCGTGCAGCGCGAGATAAACGTCGATGTCCGCGCGTTGCTGGAACGCGCGCGACAATGGCCCGAACGCGACCTTCTCGTACTGGAACACGCCAAGATCGGCGAGCACGAACTCCGACCAGTCCTGATGCAGATTGCCGAAGAACATCAGGCGCAAGCGATCGCACAACGGCGCGATCGCGACGTGCAGCACGCGGTCCGTAGAAGCGTCGTGCCAGGCGGCGAGCGGACGGGATGTGCATGCTTGCGCGTCGCCGCTTGCGGTTTCGTAAAACTCGCGCAGCGTTTCGAGCAGATCCGGTTTGCGCAAAGCCTTTGCGCCGGGAATCCGCGCGATCGCGTCAGCGAAGATGTCCAGCAATTGCGCACGCGTGCTGAGCACAAACAGGTCGTCGAGAGACAGGGCCGGCTCGGTGTCGATCCAGCGATGCACCGTCATCGGCATCGCCGCCTGCAACGGACAGCCGATTTCGTCGTAAGCCAGGCGGCTCGCGCGGAACAGCATGCCTTTGCGCATCAGCATGCGCACCAGCAGCGCACGCGATGCCTGCGGCAACGTCGCGAAAGTTTCCAGAAAAGCGTGCTCTTCGTCGTCGAGCAGATCGTCGTAACGCGCGGCGAGCCACGCAAGCGCGCGCTCGAAATTCAGCAGGTAGTAAGGGGCTTCAGAGCGGATCTCTGAGCGAGCATCGGTTGCCACGGACTTTGTGCGGGACCTGTATGTTTATACAGTGATGATAGCAAAGTCCGGCGCTGCGACCGCCGCGCATCAGCCCGCGAGCCACACGACCGTCAGCGAGCGCACGCCCTGCGCGCCGCGAATCAGTACGCCCTCGATATCGGCGGTGGCCGAAGGGCCCGTAACGAGCGCCGCGTAGCGCGCCCTGCGGAAATCGTCGCGACGATAGACGTCTTGCAGTCCATCGAGCAATTGCGCCGGATCGAGCAGCACGACCAGATGCTGGACGATGTAGCCCAATGCATTGACCACATATTCGCGCTCGCTAAACCACACCGAGCCGGTTTCGGCGACGCCAAAGCGCGCACGGACCAAACCGACGTCGACGTCCTGCAGCGATGCGGGGTCCGTATCCGCGCCGATCACGCGCGTGCCCGGCACTTCGGCGCACGCCGATGCGATCGATGCCGTCGCGCCAAAACGCTCGCGAATCAGATCGCTGACGTCGCTCGCGCTGGCCGCTTCGACGCAAGTGCCGCCCATCGTTTGCAACGCCGCCGTGAAGCGCGCCCGCAGATCGCCGCCAACCGCATCGAACAGCGGCACGTCGGGACGCGGCCGCGCGGCCGGTTGCGCGGCGCGCACCTTGGCGAGAAAAGCCTCACGCGTTGTCATCGCCGCCTCCGCGATTCTTTTTGTACCATGCATGAAAAGTCATCTTCGGCGCCTCGGGCAATTCGCGCTGCCGGCCCCAGATATTCAGAGGGTTGTACAGCACGAAATTCGGCAGCCGCCGCAACGCGCTGCCCATCGACGACACCGTCGCGCGATACAAGGTCGGACTCGATAGCAGACGCCCCGCCATCTTCAGGACCTCCTGCTTCACGAACGGCACTTCGTGCTGCTCGGCGATCACCGCGCGCCACTTATAGATCTGCTCGTGAATGTTGATCTTCACCGGACACACATTCGTGCAACTGCCATTGAGTGTCGATGCGAACGGCAACGCGCTATAGCGTTTCAGATCGAACGTCGGATTGATGATCGCGCCGATCGGCCCCGAATAGGTGCCGCCATACGACAGGCCGCCGCTGCGTCGATAGACCGGACACGTATTCATGCACGCGCCGCAGCGTATGCATTTGAGCGAGTACCAGAAGTCCTCCATCGCGAGCCGTTCGGAGCGGCCATGATCGACGAGGATGAAATGCATCTCGGTGCCTGGCCGCGGCGCACGAAAATGCGACGTGTACTGCGTGATCGGCGAACCCAATGCGCTGCGCGACAGCATGCGCACGAACACGCCGAGATCCGACACCTTCGGTATCAGCTTCTCGATTCCGATCGATGCGATATGCAGCGGCGGCACGTTCGCCGAAAGATCGGCATTGCCTTCGTTCGTGCAGACGACGACCGTGCCCGTTTCCGCCACCGCGAAATTGCAGCCGGTCATGCCAGCCGTTTTCTCGCGCACGAAATACGGCCGCGTATTCATGCGCTGGCTTTCGGCCAGATAGTGGATATCACTATTGCTCGGATCGGTGCCGATGGTCCGGCCGAACAGCTCGGCCACGTCCGCGCGCAGCTTGTGCACGGCTGGCACGACCATATGACTCGGGTCCTGGTGATCGAGCTGCTGGATGCGCTCGCCGAGGTCCGTTTCCATCACGGTAATGCCGCGCGGTTCGAGATACTCGCGCATCCGGCATTCGTCGGTCAGCATCGACTTGCTCTTCACGAGCGTCGTCATGCCGCGCCCGGACATCAGCTTGTGGACGATCGCGTTGTGCTCTTCCGCGCTCGCTGCCCAATGCACGACCACGCCATTGGCCTCGGCCGCCGCCGCGAACTGCTCCAGGTAGTCGGCCAGATGCGACAGCGTGTGTTCCTTGATGCCCGACGCCAGCGAGCGCAACGTTTCCCATTCGGCAATGCCGTGCGCCTGCGCGTCGCGCTTCTCGCGCAGGTCCCACAGACGCTTGTCGTGAAACGCGACATGCTCGGTCTTGCTGATGAAAGAACCCGCGGCTTTGGCGTGATCGATGCGGTGATGGTCGCCGCTCATGCGCGTGCTCCATTGAGAACCTGCGCGATATGAATGAAGCGCGTGTCGGCTTTCATGCGTTCCGCGCAACCCTGCTGGTGCATCAGGCACGACATGTCGCCCGAAACGATGTACTCGGCGCCCGCATTCAGATGGTCGCGCACCTTGTCCTGCCCCATGCGCACCGACACCGCCTCTTCGGTGACCGAGAACGTGCCGCCAAAACCGCAACATTCGTCGGGCCTCGCCGGCTTGACGAACTCGATGCCCTTCACGCCTTCGAGCAACGCGCGCGGCTTCGAAAACGGCGTGCCGGCGATTTCCGACGCCGACGCCTGCTTCAGATGACGCAGCGCGCTGCAACTGGTGTGTAGACCGACGCGATGCGGAAACTCGGCCCACGGAAATTCGCGCGCGCCGATCACGTCGTGCAGAAACTCGACCAATTCGTAAGCGCCTGCGCGTACTTTCTTCACTTCGTCGGTCTGCTCGAGCGCGGTCAGATGTTCGCGCACGTGGTGAATGCAACTCGCGGACGGCCCGACGATGTAGTCGTAACCCGCGAAGTTGCGCGCGAATAGTCGCTCCGTGGCGGCGGCGTCCGCATGCGCGCCGCTATTGGCCATCGGCTGGCCGCAGCAGGTCTGCTGCTGCGGATAGTCGACCTCGATGCCGAAACGTTCGAGCAGTTCGAGCGTCGCGATACCGACCTCGGGATAGAACGCGTCGATAAAGCACGGGATAAACAGCGCGACTTTCATAGGCTCTTCAGGAAAAGCGGCGGGAACGATGTCTGTTGACCGGTGTGGCCTGTCTGGCCGTCTTGGTCATGTTGGTCTGACCAAGACTATAAAAAAGTCCGTTGGCGGTGTCAATTCGGACGGCGCGGGCCTTGAAATCAGGGAATCAGGAAATCACCGCGGCCAACGGCTTCGTCGCATCGTCCTTGTAAATCTCTCGCACGAACGCCAGATGCCGCTCGGCGGCCTTGCGTGCCTTGGGCGCATCGCGTGCGACGACCGCGTCGTAAATCGCCTGGTGCTGGCTCATCAACTGCTTTTCCATCGCATCGTCGTAATCGATCAACCGATGATACTGGCGCATGCCCTCGCGAATCAGCGTATGAATGCCGTGCATCACATGCGCCAGCGCGACATTGTGCGTGGAGTCGGCGATCGCGAGATGAAACGCGGCATCGAGTTCGGCGAGATTCGCGCGATCGCGCGACAGCGACGCGGCCTTCAACGCCTCGAACGCCGCGCGGATTTTCTTCAGATCGGTGGCGGTTGCGCGCTGTGCGGCATAGACCGTCGAAATCGCTTCGAGCCCCTGGCGCAACTCCAGAATGTCGGCACTGGTGCGCGGATTCTGCAGCAACAGTTCGGCAAGCGGCTTCGAGATGATGGGCGCGGTCACGTCGACCACCGTGAAACCGCCGCGCCCCGACGTTTCGATGTAACCGACCGCCTCCAGCCGGATCAGCGCTTCGCGCAGCGATGGTCGCGACACGCCGAGCTGCGCCGCGAGATCGCGCTCGGCCGGCAGACGGTCGCCGGGCATCAGCGTGCCCTCCGAGATCAGTTGCTTGATCTGGTCGGACACCACGTCGGAAATGCGCTTGCGTGCGAAGGACGGAATCGGGGTGAATGGCATATGCGGCGAACGATGAAGCCGGTTGACAGAGCGCGCGGCTACTCCATGGTGCGGAGAATTATACCGTTCGACACCATGCGACGATTCGCCGGTCTCAACGCGGCTGCTCCGTATAAAAGCTCACCAGGTCACGCTTCATCGCGTGCAGCGCGGCATCGTCGAGATACACCATATGGCCGGTCGGATAGTAGGCGATGCGCACGTTCTCGCGCCGCGACCGATCGAGGCCGAGATGCGCGAGCGCATATTCGGTCGCATAGAACGGCGTGGCGAGATCGAAGTAGCCGTTCAGCGATAACACCCGCAACTGCGGATTCTGCCGCATCGCTTCCGCCAGGTCGCCGCCCGCGTAGGGCAGCTCCAGCCGTTCGCCCCACCATTCGCGATGTTTCCAGTCCCATTGCTTCAACGCGTCGTCGCTGAACACCAGGTAACGGTCGGTTGGCGTGTAGTGCAGGTCGTCCGACAGATGCTGATGAAGCGCCGCATTGAACGCATTCGACACGCTGCTCACCGACGCATCGAAGTCCGGATCCTCCGATGCATCGTCGTAGTTCAGGCCTTCGAAACGCGCATCGTAGCGACCCACGCTGCGCGACTCGTTGCGCAGCAACTCGTTTCGAAAACGCGACGGATAAAGACGCAGACGGTTACGCTTCACGAAACCCACGTCCAATCCGGTGAAGTACGCGATGCGCGCGGCGATCGCGTCGCGCTGATCGTCGGGCAGCGCATCGCCCTGTTCGAGCGCCTGCGCATAGGGTCCGCGGGCGAACGCGCGTGCTTCGTCGAGAAAGGCCGGCAGGCTCGCGGGCTTCGGCATGACCTTGTCGTGATACCACGCGATCGCCGCGAAACTCGGCAGATAACTCTCGCTCTTGAAATCGTTGCCAGGCGCAAACGCCGCGGAATTGAGCACCGACGACAGCAGGATCACGCCGTTCAGCGCAATATTGTTCTGCCCCAACTGATAAGCGAGCATCGCGGCGCGCGCGGTGCCATACGATTCGCCGAGCAGGTACTTCGGCGAATTCCAGCGCTGATTCACCGTCAGATAACGGTCGATGAATTGCGCAAACGCACGGACGTCCTGATCGACGCCCCAGAAGTCCTTGCCCGAGCCATGCCCGACCGGTCTCGACAGGCCCGCGCCGACCGCGTCGATGAACACGAGGTCGCTGGTGTCGAGCAGGCTGTCGGGGTTGTCGTCGAGCGTGTACGGCGCGGGCGGCGTGCTCGCGGGGCTCGCGGTGCGCACGCGTTTTGGGCCGACGGAGCCCATCATCAGGAATACGCTGCCGGCGCCTGGGCCGCCGTTGAACAGAAAGGTGATCGGACGCGTCGCAGGCGTCCTGCTCGGCACCGTGTACGCGACATAGAACACGCTCGCGTTGGGCGCGCCGGTCTTGTCGTGCAGCAACAGATTGCCCGCGTTCGCCGTGTAGTCCAGCTTGCGACCGTTCAGACGAAGCGAATGCGTGGTGACGCTGGTGGTTTCGGGCGGCACGGGAATCGCGGGCGTCGAAGCCCTGTCGTTGCGAGGCGTTGCCGTCGCGTCGGCCGAGTCCGGTGCATTCGATGCAGCCTGCGTGTCGCCACGCGCCGCCGTCCGCTTGCGCGGCTCGCCGTTCGGGCGAGCCGTCATCGCGTGCGGCTCGCTCGATTCGCCGACCGGCGACGCGTTCGCCTCCGGCCCCTGGCGTGGTGCGATCGGCGCGAATGCGGCGGCGTCCGTGCTTTCCCCCGTTGCCGTGCTTTCCGAGGTGCTCGACGCATCGGCCTGTTCGGCTGCCATGCACCGTTCGCCGAACTGCACCACACCAGCGACAGAAAGCGTCACCGTCAGCGCGGCGGCCGGTAATCCGGCTGTCAGCAAGCGGCGCAATGAAGAAGAGAAGCGATGGATCATGAAGTTTTCCGCGACGAGTCGAAACGCGCTGGAATCGGGCTAGCCGGGTTCGGGAGCACACCCGGCGCTCGATTCTTGACGCAAGTTTGCGCGGCGTCAACCGTCGGCGTCACAGCACGCCGAACATTACAAAGCGCTTTTTGCTCGACGTGGCGCAGACCTGCGCAGTCATGGCAGAATCGACAGCGCCTTCGTCGCCTTGTCGAGAATACCCAATGGACCAACTGGTACTGGATGCATTCGACGCTGCCGCGCTGATCCCCGGCTTTCGCGCGCCGCAACTGCCGCACGAGCAGCCCGACCCCTCGACCCTCGACGCCGCCGACCACGCGATGCGGCACTGGACTAGCACCGTCAGCGGCCCGCTGCCGCCCGGCTCCGACGTGCACCGGCAGGAAATGTGCCGCATGTTTCGCGAGACCTTCAATCCGTATCGGCCGGCCGTGCTCGCGTGGCCGCACCTCGAAGCCGCGACGCTCAAGCGCATCGTCGATTTGCCGATCTGGGACATCGCCGTGCAAACCGAAGGCAGGGCGCGCCTGCGCATGGCCGCCTACGCGGCCACGCTCGACACCCCGGACCTGCGCGACGCACTTGCGCTGAACGCGTGGGAAGAGAACCGCCATAAGGAAGTGCTGTCGCGCATGGTGCATGCGTATGGCATCGCGCTCGCGACCGAGCCGTCGTACGTCTATCCGAAAGACACGGAACGGGCTTACCTCGTGACCGGCTATAGCGAATGTATCGACAGCTTCTTCGCGTTCGGCCTGTTCGAGGTGGCGCGGCGCTCGGGCCTGTTCCCGCCGGCACTGACCGAGACATTCGAGCCGGTGATGCAGGAAGAGTGCCGCCATATTCTGCTGTTCGCGAACTGGGTCGCGTGGCATCGCGCGCAGCTTCCATGGTGGCAGCGCATCCGCTTCGAGCTCAAGGTGGCGGGTGTGTGGGCGTTTCTGGTGTGGGAGCGCATTGGGCTCGCACGTGCGATGGATGCTGAGGGCAACGTCCACGAGCACGATAACAACTTCACGGTAAACGGCGCGCAGTCGGTAACGGATATCGATATCAGCGTGCCCGAATTGATGCAACTGTGTCTTCAGGAAAACGAACGTCGATTCGCGGGGTATGACCCACGGTTGTTGCGCCCCGAAACGATGCCTCGGCTGGTGCGCTTCGGCTTGAAATTCGTGCGCAGGAAAAAGTAAGCCGCGCCGAACGCACTGCCCAGCCACCTTCGGCTGGCCATGATGCAAACCGACCGGATCGTCGCAATCTGCAACCCACCGCCCTCTCAGCCCCGCCCCCCTTCCACGAACCGCGCGATCCTCTCGCACGCCTCGATCAATCGAGCCTCGCCCACCACCAGCCCCAACCTCACGAAGCCGTTCGCCGTCTCCCCGAACGCACTCGCGTCGAGCACGGCCACGCCTTGTGCGCGAAACAGCTGCCATGTGAACTCGGTCGTATCGAGCCCGGTCCCGCTGACGTCGACCATCATGAACATGCCCGCTTCGGGCAACAGGCACCGCAAGCCCGGCACACGATGCAAGCGCTCGAACACGACGTCGCGCCGCCGCCGGTAGATCTCGCGAATATCGGCGACGATCTCCGCCCTGTTCTCCAAAGCCGTCAACGCGGCCTGCTGGATGAAACCCGGCAGGCCGTACAGCATGGCGAGCGCGAGCCGCGCCATGTGCTCGATCAGCGTCGCGGGCCCGATTGTCCAGCCGACACGCCACCCCGCCATCGCATGCGACTTCGACAGGCTGCCGAGCGTGACCGTGCGCTCCGCCATGCCGGACAGCGACGCAATGCTCACGTGATCGCGTTCGAACGTGAGTTCCGCATACACCTCGTCGGACAGCACCCACAGGTCGTGCTTGCACGCGAGCCGCGCGATGCGTTCGAGATCGGCGCGCTGCATCACCACGCCGGTCGGGTTGCACGGCGTCGCGAAGAAAATCGCCTTCGTGCGCGGCGTGATCGCCGCTTCGAGCGCGTCGCAGTCGACGTGAAACGCGCGTGCCGAATCGACCGGCACCGCGACGAGCGTCGCACCCGCCGCGCGCACGCAGGCCTCGTAGGTCAGATACATCGGCTCGGGAACGATCACTTCGTCGCCCGCTTCGAGCAGGCACAGCGACACCGCGAACACGCCGTTTTGCGCGCCGGCGGTCAGCACCACGTTGGTGGCGCTCACGTCGCAGCCCGTCGTGCGCGCGTGCTCGGCGGCGATCGCGGCGCGCAGCGGCTCGCGACCGGCCATCGCCGTATAGTGCGTATCGCCGGCCCGCAACGCATCGATGGCGCGCTCGACGATCGGCGCGGGCGTCGAGAATTCGGGATCGCCGACGCTCAGCACGATCACGTCTTCTCCCCTGGCAGCCGCCTGCTGCGCGACCCGATGAATTTCCCACGCCGACGTGCGCCGCCCTTGCAGTCGCTCGACCAGATTCGAATACTTCATTGCGCTCACCCGTTGTTGTGCGGTCCGTTCCGCCGATCGCTTTCCAATTGACCCGCCAATGTAAAGGCACGCCGGCGAAACGTCCAGATACGAAAAAGGGTCATGCGAGCGGATAACCTCGCATGACCCTGTGCGCAATGTACTGCTGTTTGAATGACTGCTTTGCTTCAAACCCCCGCCAGGTTTTATTTCAAACCCCCGTTAGAACTTCGGCGCGTCAAAGCTGCCGGCGCAGTTCAGCCGGCGGCACCTTCATCAGATGCCGGTATTTCGCCACCGTGCGTCGCGCGACCAGCACGCCCTGATCCGCGAGCATCTTCGCGAGCGTCACGTCCGACAGTGGATCGCGCGCGTTTTCCGCGGCGATCATCTCCTTGAGCAGCGCGCGCACCGCGGCGGCCGAGCAGGTTCCGCCGCTTTCGGTGCCGAGCTCGCGCGGGAAGAAATGCTTGAACTCGAAGATGCCGCGCGGCGTCGCCATATATTTGTTGCCCGTCGCGCGCGAGATCGTGGATTCGTGCAGGCCCAGCTCGTCAGCCACGTCACGCAGCACCATCGGCTTCAGCGCGATCTCGCCGTACAGGAAGAACGCCTTCTGATGCGCGACGATGCATTCGGCAACCCGCTGGATCGTATCGAAGCGCTGTTGCGCGTTGCGGATCAGCCAGCGCGCCTCCTGCAGCTGCTGCGCGAGCGGCGAACGGCTCGCGCCGGCCGACTGCGCGAACAGCTGCGCATACATGCGATGGATTCGCGCCCGCGGCTGCACCGCCGGATTGATCGACACGGCCCACTTGTTGCGCACCTGACGCACGATCACGTCGGGCACGACATAGTTATCCTCGGTGCGGCCGTAGCAATTGCCGGGCTTCGGATCGAGCTTGCGCACCAACGCGCAAGCCACACGCAAGTCCTCCGCGCTGCAGCCGATCTGTTTTTGCAACTCGGCCTGCTCGCGGCGCGCGAGCCTTTCCAGATGATGCTCGGCGATCTGCCGCGCGACGTCACGTCCCGGCGTATTGGCGGGTAGCGCATTGATCTGCAGCGCGAGGCATTCCGATAGCGAACGCGCGCCGAGCCCCGGACGATCGAGCGCCTGCACGAGGCGCAACGCCACCAGCAGTTCTTCCTCGGTCAGCGTGGGTTCCAGATCGACGCTATCGGCCAGGTCGGCCAGCGACTGCCGCAGATAGCCGTCGTCGTCGAGCGCCTCGATGATGAAACGGGCCACCGCGCGATCGCGGTCGTCTAGCCGGTACAGGCGCAACGCGTCATGCAACTGCTCGCGCAGCGTGGGTTGCGAGCGAGCCCAATCGGCCGGGTCGCTGCCGTCCGCGTCGCCGTTCTGGCGCGTCGAGTTGCGCGAACCGTAGTCGCCGGAAAAATCGGCGGGCATGTCGTCCTGGCCCGCGCTTTCGAGCGTATCGCTACCGGCGCTTTCCGCCGGCAGTCCGTCCGGCTCGGCGGCGGCAAGCGTATCGACGGCGGGCGGCGCGCTGGCGTCTTCACCTTCGCCTGGCGTCGTGCCGGCGAGCGCGACGTCCTCCGCTTCGGATGAGTCGTATTCGAGGAACGGATTGGTATCGAGCGCCGTGCGCAATTCCTGCTGGAACTCGAGAGCCGACAATTGCAAGAGCCGCACCGACTGCTGAAGACGAGGCGTCAGTGCGAGAGACTGCCTTGTACGTAGTTCGATTGAAGGCATTGGAGTGATCCCGTTCGTTAGTAGCCTCAGACTCAATGAGCCGAGTTCACTGACCAACGCAACGTCCGTACCAGATCGCGCAAGACGCTGTTTTGATTGCGCTTTGTTTATTCAGGAGGATGAATTGCCCTGACCGGGCGCGCCGGTTTTTACAAACGGCAGGCAATTTCCGGTCCCTTTCTTCACCTCTCCGGCGGCCTCGCGCATGGCCGCACTGCAACCGTATTCGTCAGTCGAAACTCCCCGGTGCGTGCGGCTTTCGCGAGCAGCATGGATTGGCTCGCAGCCGGCAGGCACGATGGTTGCGGGGCAACGGTGTGTGGATGGACGCCGCCCTTCGCAAACGCCTCGATCGAGCGCGGATGCGAGCACAGCGTCCGCTGTCGAGAAACGGGCCCCTGACGGTACCGTAGCGGCGACGACCCCACGTGTCTCATCAGCGGCTTCGGCCGCGATCGGCCACCGGCCAACAAGACCGCCATTTTCATTACCACCTGATGGAGAGAACCATGAAGACGATCCAGCTTCTGAAGACCGCAGGCAGCATCGCCGTCGTCGCGTTCGCGCTGAACGCGAACGCCCAGACCAGCGCTTCGGCCCCGCCCGCGGCGTCGGAAAGCGTCGGCCAGCATATCGACGATGGCACCATCACGACCAAGGTCAAGGCTGATCTGCTTGCCGCCAAGAACGTCAAATCGACGCATATCCACGTGAAGACCCGCAAGGGCGTCGTGTGGCTCACGGGTTCGGTGCCTTCGGCCGACGACAAGTCCGCCGCCGAAGATGTCGTGCAAAGCGTGAAGGGCGTGGCCAGCGTGAAGAACCATCTGAAGGTCGCGGCTGACTGATATCCGCGCGATCGGGTCGCACCGATTCGACTGAACAGAACGTAACAGAGCCGGCTGGCAGAGCCGGCTCTTCCTTATTGCACTGACGCGTCGATCAACGCTTCATCGCCGCATACTGGTCGCGCAGATCGCGCACGCGGTCATGCGTTTGCAGCACGCCCTGGTATTGCCGCTCGACGATTGCCCGCACGTCCGCCGGCAAATCCTTTTCCAGCGCGTCGTGATAGCGTTTCTTCGCGACGTCCTCGCCTTTTTCGCACTCGGCAAGAATCGCATGGTCGCTGCGATTCGCTACCGCCGATTTCACGTCGACCCAGCCGCGATGCAGCGCACCGCTCATGCTGCCGCCGGTCTCGGGCTTGCCGCCCAGGGTCTGAACGGCATCCTGCAACTCACGCGCACCGCGCGAGCAGTCCTCGGCACTCGAGCGGAACAGGATCTTCAGCTGGTCGTCGTGCGCATCCTCGGCTGCCTTCATAAAGCCCTTTTCGCCATCCTTCGACGTTTCGACCAGATCATTCAATACGGAAACAACGTTGGTAGCCATTCAATACCTCCAAGAGTTTCGTTCACCGCGGAATCCGCCGCGCGGGGCTTTTTATGTGCCTCGCGATGAATCGGTTCGACGCGCGGCGGGCTGCATTTAATAGCTCGCATCACGCGTGCCCGGCACCGCATCGCGTGACGCAACAGCCGCCCATCCGCGTGCAACGAGGTCGACATGCGGCGGCGCGCAAGACGGCGTCACGCCGGCCTCGTGCGAGCCGATGCATAGCGAAAGGCAGCTCGAACGATCGCAGCCGCCGCGCGACGCGCGGCAACCGCGGGTGTAGCGCGACGTCGAAACAGCGCGGTAAACGGAAAACGGAAAACGGAAAAAAACGGCCCGATGATCGTCATCGGGCCGTTTTTGTTGGTATGCCGCGTCGCTCATATCACGCGCGCTTCTCCGCGAATTCCTTGATCGGCTCGGGCGTCTTCAGCGCATCGAAATCGGCCCAGCGTCCCTGCTGCCAGCGGCCGGTCGCCTTCTCGATCGACACGCCGCCCGCTTCACGCAGCACGCGCGCGGCGTCCAGCTGATTGTCGGGCGACACGTGCACGGCGACGAGCACGCCCGAATCGCGCGCCTCCTCGTGATACGGCACGCGATGGTCCGATTTGCCGCGCTCCTTGGTGCGCGACATCGCGCCGACCAGCGAGCCGACATACGCGCCGACGCCGGCCGCGATCAGCGACACCAGCAGCGGCGCGGAAAACATCGCGAAGATCGCCACGCCAATCACCGCGCCAATCACCGCGCCGATCGTCACGCCCATGCCCGCGCCTTTAAGCGCTTCTCGCGCGCCGGGGTCGGTATCGGTGTCGCCGCCGATCGGGAAACGCGCATGCTGGCCGCGCGGATTGACGAAAAACAGCGTGACGTCCTCTTCCACGAAACTCGCATCGAACAGTTTTTGCGCCGCGCTTTCCGCAGCGGGAAAGGTCGTGAAGCGTGCCGCGACGATGAGTGACATACGGCCTCCTTATCGTTAATTGCCGTTCGCGGACCATCCTGTCGCCGGTGGCGCGAGTCGGAAGCTGCGCGCCCAGTCAATGCGACACGCAGCGGCGCTACGCCGCGGCGCCGCGATCCGGTTCCATGCCTTCCACTCTGAACAGTCCGCTATGCAACACTACGCTTTCTCCGTTGTTCTGGTCGAGCGCTTCCGCGCAGACCGAGCGGATGCGCTGACGGCCTCTGTCGAAAGCGGCCATCAGCGCCGCTTCAAGCGCGGACTCCGCGCCGAAATGATCTTCCAGAGCCTCGGCAGTGATCGCGCAAACCACTGGCTCGCCATCGACGCGCGCAAGAAAGCGCACGGTCAGATTGGCGCCGTCGAAGGCCGCTTCGTCATCGGGGAAAGTGATCTGCATCAGAGAGTCCTCATAAGCAGGCCGTGGCAGGATCGCGTTCATGACGAGCCCTTCAATTTGCCGGCCAGTTGCTGCGCCATCTCGAGGTGATGCTTGATGGTTGGCAGCGCTTGCGCGGCCGCGGCCTTCAGTTGCGAGTCGGTGCCGCTCGCGCTTTGCTGCTGGAACAGGTCGACCGCGCGCTGATGCGCTTCCACGCCGACCTGCTCGACATAGGCCTGATCGAACTCGGTGCCCTTCAACGTCTGCAGTTTGCCGACCAGCGCGGAATCCGCGGACGGCGTCGGCTTGAAGCCCTTCTTCGCGACCAGCCCGGCCATTGCGTGCGACAGCTTCGTGTGGTCGGCGATCATCTGTTGAGCGAACGTCCTGACATGCGGATCGTTGGAGTTCTTCAGCGCAATCTTGCCAGCGGCGATTTCGGTGGCGTCCGACTTCGACGCTTCGAGCACGAACTGCTGATCCGCGGGTGACAGCGTCGTGCCGCCGGTCGGCGCTGCGCTCGCGGGCGCATCGCTCGCCTGCGCGCAGGCCGTGTCGATCGATGCCGCGTTCACGCCCAACACGGCCAGCGCGGCAGTCAACACTTGTAGGGAATACCGGAATTTCATGCATTTTCTCCCTGTCGAATCACCGATGCGCAGGCTCCGAAGCCAACGCGCCGCCTGCCATCAAGCCGCCTTGCGCCTCGTCAGTTGCCCGATCAGCGTCTTGTTGAACGCGGGAAGGTCGTCGGGTTTGCGGCTCGAAATGAGATTGCCGTCCTCGACCACTTCCTGATCGACCCACGTGCCGCCCGCGTTGCGAATATCGTCCTGCAGGCTAGGCCAGCTCGTCACCGTGCGCCCCTTGATGATCCCCGCCGATACCGGCAGCCACGTGCCGTGACAGATCACCGCGATCGGCTTCTTCGCGTTGTCGACCGCTTTGACGAACGCCTGCGCCTGCGGCAGCAGTCGCAGCGCGTCGCCGTTCACGACGCCGCCCGGCAACACCAGCGCGTCATAGTCGTCGGGACTGGCCTTGTCGAAGGTCGTATCGACGTCGACGGAATCGCCCTTGTCGACGTGTTTGAAGCCCTGGATCTTGCCCGGCTTCGCCGAGATCACATGGACCGTCGCGCCCGCCTCGGTGAGCGCGCGTCTCGGCTCCACGAGTTCTGCCTGCTCGAAACCATCTACGGCGAGTACCGCTACCTTGTACCCATTCAGTGCATCAGTCATGCGTGCTCTCCTTCGTGCGGCGCCGCGGTCATGCACTTGCCCGTGATGCATGTGCATAGGTCTGCGCCTTCGCTAAGCGTGGTTGAGCAAAAAACGTGCCTTCGTGAGGTAGTGTTCAGCAGGCGACATTGCGTTGGCGGTGCACCGACGCTGCGGTTGCGCCGTTCAGCTCGAGCAGCCGCGTGTGCAAAAGCGTCGTGGTCAGACGTCGGTTTCGTCTTCGTCGGAGCGCTCCGCGCCCGGCGGCACTTGCGGATCGACGACGTGGTCGGTGTCGATATCGCGGTCCATCTCCAACGTCGAATCGCCATCGGCCGACGCGCGCTCGCCCGTACCTGAGCGATCGGTATCGCTGCCGAGTTCGGCGTCGCCGGTTTCGAGCGCGTGATTGTCGAGCTCCGTATCGACGTCGAAATCGTGACGCTTCGCGCCCGCCACGTCGCTGCCGCTATCGGACGAGTCGCTGGGGCCCAGCGCGCCCGTCGTGCCGGACGTTTGCTTGACGGTCTGTTGCGGCTCTTCATCGGGGTTGAGTGTGCTGCTCATGAAAGCTCCTTTCCGGTTGGTCACGTCGACTTTTCCGCAAGGACCGTTCCGCCTCAGTGCGCTTGTCACCTACCAGTGGCATCGCCCTTGCTCCCCGCCGATCACACGGCACACATCGCATCTACTCGGCGAACCGGTTCGAACCGGGCTTGAAACTTCTACCTGCAACAATGGCTACCGCGACTCATTCCACATCACGCAGCCCGACCACCGCGAACGGCAACACCGCACCCCAACCGATGCCGCCGGGACTGCGCCACGCCGACGACACGAGGCCCGGCTACACACGCAAGCGCGACCGGAACGGCTTCATCTATTTCGACGTCAACGGCAAGCGCATCGTCGATGAGGACGAGATTAAACGCATCAATTCGCTCGCGATTCCACCCGCGTACGAAAACGTGTGGATCTGTCCCGATCCGCGCGGTCATCTGCAGGCGACCGGCCGCGACGCGCGCGGCCGCAAGCAGTACCGCTATCACCCCCACTGGCGCGAAACGCGCGACGCCGACAAGTACGAACGGATGGCCGAGTTCGGCCGCGCATTGCCCAAAATCCGCGCGCGCGTGGCGCGTGATCTGAAGCTGCCCGGCATGCCGCTCGACAAGGTCGTCGCGGCCATCGTGCAGTTGCTCGACACGACGCTGATCCGCATCGGCAGCGCAGAATACGCGCGCGATAACCAGTCGTACGGATTGACGACGCTGCGCAAGAAGCACGTGAAGATCAGGGCCGGTCAATTGCGCTTCCAGTTTCGCGGCAAGAGCGGCATCGAGCACGACGTGACAGTGGACAATCCGAACATCAAGCGCATCGTGCGACGTTGCGCGGAACTGCCCGGTCACGACCTGTTTCAGTATCTCGACGAAGACGGCACGCGCCACAGCGTCGGCTCGACGGATATCAACGACTACCTGCGCCGTATCAGCGGCGCGGACTTCACCGCCAAGGACTACCGCACGTGGGCCGGCAGCGTGTACGCGCTGGCGGCATTGCGCCGCTTGATGTGCAGCAGCGCGGCCGAAGCGCGTCGTCATATCGTCGCGATCGTGAAAGAAGTGGCGACGCTGCTACGCAATACGCCCGCGGTCTGCCGGCGCTGCTATATCCACCCAGCGATCATCGGCGCGTTCGAGGCCGACGAGTTGCAGAGCCTCGCGCCAGACCAATCGCGCCGCGGACTCAAGGTAGATGAAGTGGCCTTTGCGGTGCTGCTCGCGCAGGCGGAAAAGCGTGCGGCGAAACTCGCGCGCGCATCCGGTGCCAAAGGACGCAAGACGCGGGAGTCGTCGGTCGACGACAGTATCAACGGTTCGTTGACGAGTCTGCTAAAAAAGTCGCGCGTCGTGCGCAAGAAAGCCACCGCCGCGAAAGAGAAAAGCGCCGCGGCACATTTGCGAGCCACGGCACGCGTGCGTACGCGGCGCGCTGCGCGGGAAATGGCATCCAAACCGAAACCGCCGGCCCAGTGACGGGCTCAGCGCTGAATCGACCCCGGCTCAATCATCTTCCTCGAACGCCGCCATCACGAGCCAAACGTCGCGTTCGCCGTCGCGTATCTCCGCCGCCAGCGCATAGGCATCGTTTGGCGAACATACGCGCGCGAGCGTGCTATGCGCGACTTCACCGTTGTCGAACACACGCTCCGTCAACGGCCGCACTTCCTGCTTGCCTTCGAACATCGGCTGTTGCCGACGATACACGAGCGTCTCGGCTTTCCAGTTTCTGAAGCACTCGCGAACATGCGCGAAGTCCCCGCCGCAGACGTTCGCCTGATAATGAATTTTCTTCGTCACGATTTTCTCCCTCGATGGGGAGCGCGATAGCGCCGGCGCGTTACGATGAACGCACAGGTGCATGGCCGCGCCCGCATCGATCCAGCATTACTGTCCCTTCGTATCGCTGCTGGCATTGGCGCCGGGCGTGTTCGTCGTATCGGTCATCGGCTTGTTTGCCTTCGACTTCTTGTGATGATGTTTCATCGACGAAGTCGATCCCATGGTGCTGCCCGTGACATTCGACGCGGGCTCGTTGCCCGCCGTCGGTGCTGCGGTCGCCGCGCCATGCGCGTTGCCGCCGCCGGCGCCGCTATTGCCGTTACCGCCGCCCGCCTGCGCGAACGCGGCGCCCGACGCGACGGCGCCCGCGGCGACCACACATGCCGCGAACAACCATGCCTTCGGATACTTGATCATCTGGGTTCTCCCTGAAGTAAAAAGGACGGGTGCGATCCTTCGGTTCCCTGCTGCCATCACTGAAAGGCGAGCAAGGCCTATGCCGCGCGATGCAGTCGTCGCATGCGCGCATCGCGCTTTGCTGATTAGCGCTTGCGTCGGCACGGACGAAATAATTGCAAACGCGCTCGCATACTTTACGCGCGCGCTGCCTCATCGCGCGGATGCGCCGCGCGCCACGGCGTAACGGCGCCGCATGGCTAGATGGAACGGCCGTTGCTAAATGCCTCGGTACATTCACCCCTTCAAAAGGAGCCCATCATGGTGATGCAGACCCAGACACAAGGTGCGAACATCGTCGGTAAAGGCGCCGCGACCGCGGAAGGCCCAGGTCCGGATGTAATGGCCGCGGCTACGCTCGACGGCAACAAGGTTATCAGCAGCGACGGCGAACACATCGGCAAGATCAAGGACATCATGCTCGACGTTCGTTCGGGCCGCGTCGCGTATGCGGTGCTGTCGAGCGGCGGCTTTCTCGGCATCGGCGACAAGCTGCTCGCGATTCCGTGGAGTGCGCTGACACTCGATACGCAGGAAAAATGCTTCGTGCTGAACATGGTGGCCGAGCGCGTGAAGAACGCACCGGGATTTGATAAGGATCACTGGCCATCGATGGCGGATCAGACGTGGGCCACCACCGTGCATCAGTACTACGGCAGCGAACCGTACTGGGGCGGCGACGTCTATACGAGGCGCGGCGATCTCGGCGTCGATGACATTCCCGCGGGTTCGTCGGATGCGCCCGAGGCCGGGGGCGTGAAGCTCTGATCGCCAGATCGACCATTTTCGACGCGGGGCGAATCCGACATTCCGCTTCAGGAGACAACACAATGGCGACCCGAAAGACCAGCAGCAAATCGAAACGCCCTGTGTCTCGTGGCAAGTCGGGACGGCCACCGCGTCAGCGCCACGCGCAGGCGCATGCCGCGCATCTCGCCAAAACCGCGAAGTCGAACGGCGCATCCGGCGCGAAGAGATGGTCGCATCACGTAATGGAAACGAGCGACGCGATGGACATCCAGAAGGATATTTTCAAAACCGGCAGCGCGGAGTCCATCGCGCAATCGTTGAAGCACTCGTCGACGGCGAGCCGTCGACGCAAGGGCACGCCGTTTCAATCGGCGATGTCGATGCTCAATTTCTACATCAATCGAGCGGGCCGAAACCTGCCGAAGGAGCGGCGCGATACATTGCAGCGGGCCAAGCGCAAGCTGCGCGAAGCGTTTGGACGCGAGCCGCAGTGAGGTGACCGGATGGCGGCGCCATCACGCGGCACGGCGCTTCAGTCGGCTCCAGGCTGAATGCCGAAGGCAGTCTGCACGGCTTCGTACCGCGAATTGACGTTCAGTTTTTCGAACACGTTCTTCATGTGCCATTTGACCGTCTCGGGTGCCAGATTCAATGATCGTCCGATTTCCTTGTTGGACAGCCCGCGAGCGACGTAGCCCAGTATTTCGAGTTCTCGCGCGCTCAGTGTGCCCGGCGTTATCTTCGTGTCGGCATAGCTCGACGAAGAAGATGGCGCGTTATCCGCCTCGTCGAAAGCCGACAGCACCGTGCCGATATACGTAGCGTGCCCGGTCGCGATTTCCGATGGCGTGCGGCGAAAGCGTTCCAGTAACGCACGCATCGGCGGCCCCTCGTCCACGAAGCTATTGATCATCCCCATCGCGCCGCCGATCCGCAGCGCGTTTCCCAGCGCGGCGAACGCCTGTTCCGAAGAGCCGTTCTGCTCATGCGCGAGAGAAAGCAGCAGCGAAACGACGGCCTCGGCATAGCGCCAGCCCAGTGCAACCAGATTGTCGAGTGAGCGCGAGAGAAAACCAACGGCGTCGCCGGCGGCATTTTCAGCGAGCAGAACGCGGGCTTGCAGCACACAGTAGCTTGCCCACGTTTCCATCGCCGAGCCTCGTCGCCCTTCGCACATCATCGGTACACTCGCGCTCAGTTCGTCGGTGACCTGTCGCGCCTCGACCACCCTACCGTCGGCAAGTAGCTGTCTGACGGTTTCCGCATCGCACGCGAGCTTCAGACGCAACCATCGACGGGTTATCGCGAGCTGTCGACCGTCCTCGAGAACGGCGAGCGCCGGCCCTTTTTTGCCATCCCGCCACAGCAGGCGCGACGCGGTAAGCATATAGCGCATCAACGCGGCGAGCGGCGAGGTCTCCAGCGCGATGGTCATGCGAGCGTCGATCAACTTCCGCGCCTTGGACAGCTCGTTGCACTCGTAGTAAATCGACGCAAGGCAACCGGCTACCGCGGCCGCGGCCGCCGACCACTCCCCTAGCTGATCTTCGGAGTACCGCATCGCGACCTCCATCACCCGCCTCGCATCGGCAAGTTCGCCGTGTATCAGCGCGGCGATGCCGTACACCGCGTCGCGCAACATATCCGCGCTGTTCGGCTTCCGGCTGAGTCCCACCTGATCGACCCGCGCTCTCCATACGCGGGAGATGTAGGCGAACTGCCCTCTATACATCAAGCCGAAAATCTCCGCGCTTTGCCCGTAATGGCGTACCCACGGTTCCGCAGGCGCCGTCGATGCCTCAACGGCACGCCCGAGTTCCAGCGCATGTTCGCTGTCGTCGTTCACGCAAGCGATCACCGCGCGGATCGCGTTGATCTCCGCCCATGCGACCTCGTCGGCTACCGACCGATCATCACGGGCCGTTCGTTCGAACTCGTCGGCAATCTCGCCGATCTCCTTCGACGCCCGCGCGGTCTCAAGCGACATCGCGAGAGCCCAGGCTTTCGCCAGACGCAAGCGCAGTCGACCCGCGATCACGTCCGGCGGCAGTTTGCGAATCCAGCCCGGCAGCATGAACGGGTCGCCGCGTTGGAGCATCTCCATCGCACAGTTTTCGGCCCACTGCGCCGCCTGCCCGATGTCGCCCGCAGCCAGCGCATGTCGCACGGCTTCGGGCCACAGGCGAGCCCGCGCGAACCACAGGCTGGCCCGGCGATGCAGCAACGGAACCTGTCGTGGCGTCTGACGCATGAGACGGCGGCGAAGCGCATCGCTCAGCAATGCGTGATAGCGATACCAGTTCTGCGTCTCATCGAGCGGCCGGATGAACACGTTATGCCGCTCGAGCCAGTCCAGCTTTTCTCCGCTTTCGCCCTCACCGCCCATGACATCGTCGCACAGCGTCGCCGTAAGCCGCTCGAGAATCGACGTGTAAAGCAAAAACGTCAGCATGGGCGGCGGCAAATGCGCAAACACCGTATCGTTCAGGTAGCGATCGATGCCGAAGCGGGAACCGGCGAGATGACTGGCGAGTGCGGCCACGTCATCGATCCGGTTCAGTCCGAGCGAAGCCAGTTGCAAACCGGCCACCCAGCCTTCGGTCGCGCTGTTCAACAACTCGACGCTGTTGCGGTTGAGCAGCGCGTTACCGGTGTGGTCGAAAAACGCCTGAGCATCGTCGAGCGAAAAGCGCAGATCGTCGACATTCACACGCGAAAGTTTGTCGGGCGAGCGCAGCCCGCTCAGCGACAGCGCCGGTTCGCCGCGCGCACCGAGCAGCACGTGGAGGTTGTCGGGCGCGTAGCGCAGCAGGCGCGACACGATCGCGAGAACGGATTTCGCGCTTAGACGGTCGACGTCGTCGAGCACCAGGAAAACACTGCGGCCGTATGCGGCGATGCCATTGAGCAGCACTGAAATGACCGTTCTGACCGGCGTGTGTGCATCGTTATCGAGAAGTTGCTGTGCCTGCCACGCGATCTCCTTCGACGCGCGACAAAGCGCCGCCACCAGATAGGCCCCGAGTTGCTGCGGATCGTCGTCTTCTCCATCGAGACTGAGCCACGCAACGGGACGCTTCTTTCTCGTTTGCGCTTCGCTCCACGCGGCAAGCAAGGTCGTTTTGCCGAACCCCGCGGGCGCGGTCACGAGCGTAATGTGACGCGGACGTCGTTCATCGAGTCGCCGGAGCAATACCGGCCGTTGCACGCAACCCGCGGGAAGACGCGGCGGCATCATCTTGGTTTGGATCAGCGACACGATCCATTCACGCTCGAAACTATCAGCGGTTGTATTCATGAGGTGTCCTCTCACCGGCTATCCGTGAGAGGCATGGAGGGTCGTTGTGAATTTGCTTTCAAGATACGCCGAACCGTATGACGACTCAATGAGGAGCCGCGCAACGAGGCGCGACCAGCGCAATCCGCTTCAGGTCGCTCATGGCCTCGTGTCGGATCGCTAGCGGAGATCGCCTTGCGCGTCCTGCTCGGACCTGTCCTTCTCCGCGACAGCGTCTTCCGGCTCGGCGCTCGCCGGCGCTTGCGCTTCCGCGCTGCCAGCATCGACCTCGTCGAGCCGGTAGCCGTGCGTATAGACGGTCGTCAAACGCACGCCGTTGTCCGGATGCAGGGCCAGCTTGCGTCGCAGCCGGTAGATATGCGTGTCGATCGTGCGCGACGTACTATCCAGCTCGCGGCCCCACGCAAGCTTCGCCAGAAGCCGCTTGGAAACGACCCGTCCGACGTTCGCGAAAAAATAGGCCGCCACGTCGAATTCCTTTTCCGTCAACAAGATCGATTCGCCGTGCAGAAAAACACTGCGCTGCGTGACGTCGAATACATACGGCCCAACCGCGATTGCACTTTCCACCTTTATGCTGCGTCGTGTGCGACGCAACAGCGCGCCTACCCGTGCCCCCACCTCTTTGGTCCGGAACGGCTTGACGACGTAGTCATCCGCGCCGGCGTCCAGCGCCTGCACGATGTCGACTTCCAGAAGCCGGCTGGTCACGAACAGCACCGCGGGTTCGCGGCCCAGGTGACGGCGTATCCAGTACAGCACCTCGAAGCCGCTCATGCCCGGCAATTCCCAGTCGAGCACCACGAGATCGACCTCGTTGGCCTGAAGAAAACTGATTGCGTCCTTGCCCCGCTCGACCTTGTTTATTCGATGCCCGGATTGCCCGATTTCCCTTTCGACCGAATCAGCTTGCGCGGGATCGTCTTCCACCAACAGGATATTCATCTATCACCTTTTTCTTTCGCCCTGGCGACTTGAAGACCGGCCCGCTCGACAAATGCGGCGAAAGACATTTGCATCTGGAATTTCACTCACACGAGCAACCAGTTCAAACAGGACGAAAAAGCCAACATAAAAAATCGCATACGGCACCAGGTCGGCGTGAGCGGCCAGCGGCGCCGGCCCCGTACGCCTTGTGAATTTCGAGAAGAAAGATAGAGCCAGTCGCTTTTCAAATCCCCCCCTTTGCGAGCTCAGGATTACCCATAAGTCGCTCGCGACTGTGCGATTGAAGGGCGATGGCTTGTAAACGGTGACGACCGATGTTAACTTTGATCCGGTTCGTGATCTGTGATGTCGGGCATTGTCGGACACATCTGACCTTGATGATTGGGCAAATGAAGAGTTTGGCGCCGCCGAGCTCGGCGACGCTCGCCTGACCAGACGGCTCGTGACGCTGGCACGCAAGCTTTCGTTGGGCCCACATTGCTCTTTTCCGCAGTCGTTCAATGGTTCGGAGCTGAAGGCGGCATATCGTTTTTTCGACAACCCGCACGTGGATGTCGATGGCGTGCTGGGTGGGCACATCGGTCAAACGCTGTGTCGTATGCAACAGGTGCCAGTCGTCCTTGCTGTTCAGGACACCACCGAGTTCAATTTGTCTCATCTGCGGGCAACCGAAGGTCTGGGATATGGCTCCGATCCACATGTGCGTGGTTTCCTGATACACAGTCTGCTTGCGCTCACGCCAGAGGGGCTGCCACTCGGGGTGATCGGGATGAAGACCTGGATACGCAGGCACGAGGAGTTGGGCAAGAAACATCTGCGTGGGCAACGAACCGTACAACAGAAAGAGAGCGCGAAATGGCTCGAAGGCATCGAGCAACTGGGCGTACTCAAGACGCACTGTCCGTGCACGCATGTCATCGGCGTGAGCGACCGTGAAGGCGATGTCTATGACGTGTTCCTGGCGCAGCGGCCTGCCGGTGTCGACTGGTTGGTGCGCGCGTCGTGGAACCGACGCGTTGCTCACCCCGATCGATATTTGTGGGAAACCGTGCTGGCCTCGCCAGTGCTTGGAGAGGCGCAACTGCAGGTGCCTGCACGCGAAAACCGCCAGGCACGCACCGCACGGCTGGTTGTGCGCTGCATGCCCGTACGCCTTCGTCCGCCGCAAAATCGTCGTCGCGAGAAGCTTCCCGAAATTGAAGTGTTTGCAATTCATGCACAGGAAACGAACTTAGACGAAGGAGCAGAGCCATTGGAATGGCTTCTACTGACTTCGGTGCCTACGCAAACACACGCAGAGGCCCTCGAGCGTCTTGCATGGTATGCGCGCCGATGGACGATTGAATCGTGGCATCGTGTGCTTAAAAGTGGCTGTCGCATTGAAGCCCGCCAATTTGGCAATCTCGATCGATTCGTCCGCGCCACCGCATTGTTCGCCGTCGTAAGCTGGAGGATCCTGTACTCCATGTTGCTTGCCAGGCTTGATGGCAACCTGCCATGCGAAGTATTGCTGCAGCCAATCGAGTGGCGAGCCCTCTACTGTCGTACGCATGGCAGTACCGAAATACCTGATAAACCGCCGTCACTCGCGCAGGTCATCTTGTGGATCGCCAGACTCGGCGGATATCTCGCTCGAAAGCATGATCGTCCACCTGGTCCTACCGTCATCTGGCGTGGATTTCTTGTCCTGCACGAAATCACGATGATGTACCGAATATTCAGGCAAAACGAATAGCACCATCACATTACTTGTGGGTAATCCTGAGCCTTTGCGAGGGGGGGATGGTGTTTTCGAAGGGGGGGTCATATTGCACGATCACCCCCCCTTATCAGTGATTCGATCTGGCGCGCGAGCATCCGGCCGCGCGTCGGCTGCGGTAATGGATCGGGATCGTCGCGGACATACAGCCGGTTTCCCCGTCGCGCTCGTACCGACGCCGCCCTTGACCTTCAGGTTGGCGGTCACGCGCGCGGAAAAGCCGATTGCAACGGCCGTGTAGCCCTTGTAGTTGCCCGAGCCGATTCCAACCGAGAGGGTCTTGCCGGGGTCGACGTCCGGGATCATCGTCAACGCGGTCGCGCCGGCGATGCCTGAATAGGCCTGGCGCGCCACCGCGTTCACCCCCTGCTGAACCGAGTCCAACTGCTGCATGTTGACTGCGTCGGTCGGACTGACGTCCGGCGCGACGTTCGAGATCGTCCGTTCGTGACCGAGCGAGCCGATCGACACCGAGTTCGCGTCGCTGGCGACGGAGCCCGCACCGAGCGCGACCGAGTTGGGCGCGGCCACAACCGCATTCGCGCCGACCGCCGACGAACCCGCGCCGCTCGCCTGCGCGCCCGACCCCAGCGCGACGCTGCCGCCGACACCGCCGAGCGTCACGCTTGCATGGGACGCGTTGTCGTACAGCACCGCGTCGTTGGCGATCGCGGCCACCGCCTGCAACTGGCTCACGTTGACCGCATCGGTCGGCGCGGTGCCCGCGGCGACGCCGGTCAGTTGGCTCGCGCCCGCGGTGCCCATGAAGTCGACGACGTTGCCGCCCGTGTTCGCGCCGACCGTTATCGTGCCATTGCCCGGCGCGCCGCCGACCTGCTGCACGAGGCCGACGGTGCCGTTGGCGATGCCTGTCGACAGTGCCGTCACACTGCTCGACGCCGTGGCGAGGCCGGTGGACAACGACGCGAAATTGCTGTGGTGGACGTTACGTCGGTTTGTGCTTGCTGATGTCAGTTGAGGTCGAAGTCGACAACGAAGTCAATTGCCTAAAATTGACGGCATCGGTCGGGCACACGCCCGCGCCGCGCATTACGACGACCTTGCCCGGTTGCACGCGGCCGTCCTTGATCGCCGCGATCGAATCGTCGGATGTCGAGAAGCGGATCGCCTCGCCGGTGAACGCGGGCTGCTGACAGCCGGCCCAGTCTGAACAACGCTCACACCCCACTGCCGCCCACGGTCCGCTGACTCTTCCACTGCCCCTGCTGTACCTCGAACAGCGTATAAGGCGGCTTGATCAGATCCCCATGCGGATCGAACGCGATTTTCCCCGTCACGCCAGTCACGTTCACTTTTGGAAAAGCCGCGACGATCCTGGCGCGATCGAGCGAGTCCGTGTCCTGGATCGCCTGAATCATCGCCAGCGCGGCGTCGTATGCGAACGGCGCATAAAGCTCGACATCCTGATTGAAGCGCGCCTTGTAGCGCTTGCCGAACTCCTGCGCGGACGGCAGCTTGTCGAGCGCCGGACCGGGCTCGAGATCGCGTGTACCTTCGCCCGCGTTGCCCGCAATCTGCAGGAACGCGTTGCTCTTCAGCGCGCCCGCGCCAAACAGTTGCGCGGGCATGCCGAGCGAGCGCATCTGCTTGACCAGCATCGCTCCCTGTTCGTCGAGCCCGCCGAAGAAAATCAGGTCGACGTTTTTCTGCTTCAATGAAGTCAGGATCGCGCGCAGATCGACCGCCTTGTCGTTGGTGAACTCGCGATCGACGATATTGCCGTTCGCCTGCTTCGCGCCCTTCTCGAACGCATCGGCGAGGCCCTGGCCGAACGCGGTGCGGTCGTCGATGATGCCGATGCGCTTCGCCTTCAACTGCTGCACCGCGAACTCGCCCGCGATCACACCGCCCACGCCGTCGTGCCCCATCGTGCGAAACACGTTCGCGAAACCCTGCGCGGTGAGCGCCGGGTTCGTCGAGCCCGGCGTAATCATCGCGACGTTCGCCGTGTGATAGACGGCCGAGGCCGGAATGCTGCAGCCCGAGTTGTAATGGCCGATCACGCCGACCACGCCGTCGTCGACGAGCTTCTGCGCGACCTGGATCGCGATGCGTGGATCGGCCTGATCGTCCTGCACGTCGAGCACGTATTTGACGGGTTTGCCGCCGATCATGGGATGCTTCGCGTTCGCTTCGTCCACCGCGAGCTGCGCGCCGTTCTGCAGATCCTTGCCGACCCGCGCGACGGGTCCGGTCAGCGGTCCGACGAAGCCGATCTTGACGATTTGCGGCTCGGCGCCGTACGACGGCGCATGCGCACACAACATCCCAAGGGCGAGTGCGACAACCAGATTTCTGCGTTTCATGATGTCCGTCCTTTTCCGTGCAGCAGTTACGGTGGTTAAAAACGACGCGGGCTATATGGCGTGAGATCGACCGGCGGCACGCGCCCCGCCACCAGATCGGCGACGACGCTGCCCGTGACACCGCCCAGCGTGACGCCCAGATGCTGATGACCGAATGCGTAGACGACGCGTGGCGACCCGCTCGACGGCCCGACGACCGGCAAGCCGTCGGGCAGACTCGGACGGAAACCGAGCCAGTCGCTATCCGGTTGCGGCAATTGCGGCAGCGCGTGCTGCGCGGAGCGCGTGATCAGATCGAGCAGCGCGGCATTGCGCTGTGGTCCATAGCCGCCGAGCTCGACGGTGCCCGCCGCGCGGATGCCGCCGTCCATCGGCACCATGTAGAAGCCGCGCTCGGCCCAGCCGCACGGCCGCGAAATCAGCGACGACGTGCCGGGAAAACGCACGTGATAGCCGCGTTCGGTATCGAGCGGTACGCGGTCGCCGCATTGACGCGCGAAGCGGCCCGAAAACGCCCCGGCACAGACGACCATCTGCGCGGCGGCGTGGGCGCGACCCGCGTCGTCGACGATGCGCACGCTGGTGGCGCCCGGCACGAGCGTACGAACCGCGCTGCGCTCATGCGTGAGACCGCGAGCGAGCAGCGCCGCATGCAGCGCCTGCAAGAAGCCGCGCGGATCGCTGAGGAACCAGCTGCCGTTGAACAACGTGCCGTGCGCAAAGATCGGCGCGAGATTCGGTTCGAGTGCGGCGATGCCGGCGCGGTCGAAGTTTTCGAAGCTCACGCCGAGCGACCGGCGCAATGCGAGCGACGGCTGGGCGGCCTCGAACGATGCCGCATTCGAATACAGGTACAGGCATTCGCGGGGCCGCACGAAGCGCGACAGGTCGTCGCTCTCGAGCATCTCGCGATAGCCGTCGAACGCGCGCGACAGCAGGCTCGCCAGCGCCTGCGCGCTGTGCTCGTAGCGGCGCGGCATCGACGCGTACAGAAAGCGCGCAAGCCACGGCGCGAGTTGGGGCAGATAGCGCCAGCGAATCCGCAGCGGACTCGTCGGCGAAAACAGGAAACGCGGCAGATTGCGGAACACCGCCGGGTTGTTCACCGGAATGCATCCGTAGTTGGCGAACGTGCCCGCATTGCCGTATGACGTGGCCTCGCCCGGACCGAGCGCGTCGAACAACGTGACGTGGTGACCGTCGCGCATCAGCCAGTAGGCGCACGACAGGCCGACGAAGCCCGCGCCCAGCACGGCGACTTCGCTCATCGCGTTCGCCGGCCGGCCAAACTGGCCGCTCGACCCGAACCCGCACCGGACACACCGACCGGCAGAGCGTGCTCTGCTGTTCTGTCACAACCGTCCCTCCTGTACTACAGTTGCGCGTCGCCTTTCGACACAGCGCCATACAAATCATGCTTTAATACTCACACAAAGTTTTTTTGTGTGCAATTAATTTGGCTTTGTGTGGACTTAGGTACTTTCCCCGAGCGAAACGGGCGAGCATCGTGCAGGGCAACGTAACTTTCGCTTGGCGAGCCGATGACAAACGGGTTTAGTATTGGCTTGTCCGGTACGGTCGAACGAGTTTTTGTATGGAGATTCAAGCTGGATGAAAAGCGCAATTGACCACACAAACGGTGAAGACGTTCTCCAGACAAAGGGGCGTCAGCCGACTTATCTCGAAGTGTCGCGCAGCCTCGAGGAAAAAGTCCGCAGTGGCCTCTACCCGCCGGGCAGCCGCCTGCCGCCGCAGCGCGAGCTTGCGTTGGAGCTGGGCCTGAATGTCTCGACCGTGTCGCGCGCGTACAAGGAGTTACAGACGCGTGGGCTGATCGTCGCGAGCAAGCGGCGCGGCTCGATCGTCATCGGCGGCGCCATGCCTGCCGTACATGCCCGCAGCGACAGCACGTCGGCAAACGGCAACCCCAACCGGAACGCCGTGCTCGATCTGACCGTGAACCGGCCTGCCACCGGTGAATTCCTCACACAACTCGCGCGGACGATGGCGCAAATTGCGCACGATCCCCGCTATCCGGAGACCCAGGAATATCAGCCGCCGCAAGGCCCCGAATGGGCGCGGGCCGCGGGCGCGCAATGGCTCGCCGCGCCCGGCTTCACTCCCGGCGCCGACAGCGTGGTCGTCACGAGCGGCGCACAGCATGGCCTGTATGCGGTGTTGAGCAGCTTGATGGGGCATGAAGGCGTGATCCTGTCGGATCAGCTGACCTACTATGGGCTGAAAGCCCTTGCGCCGGTGTTTCAGTTCGAACTCGTCGGCATTCCGAGCGACGACGAAGGGCTGCTGCCCGACCGTCTCGAAGACGTCTGCCGGCATCGGCGCGTGAAGGCGATCTTCACGGTGCCGAATCTGCAGAACCCGACCGTCGTGACGATGAGCCTCGCGCGTCGCGCGGCGCTCGCCGACATCGCGCGTCGGCATCACATCGTGATCATCGAGGACGACGTGTACGGTCCGCTGCTGCAAGCGCGCCTGCCGACGATCGCGAGCCTGTGCCCGGAGCTGACCTTCCACATCGCGTCGACGTCGAAGATCCTCGCGCCGGGTCTACGCATCGGCTATCTGCGCACGCCGCCGCATGGCGCGGCGCTGGCCGCGGAAGCGGTGCGAACGACCGCATGGATGCCTGCGCCGCTGTCGACGCTGATCGCGACACGCTGGATCGAGGACGGCACCGCGCGGACGATCCTCGACGCGCAGCGCGCCGAGTTGCGCGCGCGCCAGGAGATCGCGCGCGAACTATTGCCCGCCGAGCATCTGAAGAGCGACCCCGCATGCATGTTCGTGTGGTTGCGCGTGCCGCCGCCGTGGCGCTCGGACGACTTCGCGGCAAACGCGCTCGCACGCGGGGTCAACACGATGCCCGCATCCGCGTTCGCGGTCGATCGCTCGACGGTCGAGCACGGCGTGCGCATCAACCTCGCTTGCGCCGAGTCGCGCGAGCAGTTGACGCGTGGCCTGCAGATTCTCGCGCACACGCTGCGCGACCGGCCGCGCGCGCTGTTCGGCACGATCTAGCTAGCAGTGGAAGCGTAAAGCGGAGCCGCTAGAATACGGCACCCCCTGCCCAGCCGAGCCGCCTTCATCCGATGACTCCGTCCGACGATTCAAGCCCTTCCTCACGCACGCACGCCGCCGATGCGCTGTTCGCTTTCCTGAAGACGCTGCCGCTCGGCGACCGCTTGATCGAGGGCGGCTTCATGGCCGTACAGGCCGTGGCGGGCGCGAGTCTCGCGTTCGGCATCGGTCGCGCGCTGCACACCGAGCAGGCGTTCTGGGCCGCGATCACCGCGATCGCGGTAAGCCAGCACAGTTATATCGACACCCGCAAGCTGTCGCGCGACCAGTTCATCGGTGCGATGGTCGGCGGTATTTGCGGGCTGATCGGCACGCTCGCGGGCGGCGGCCATTTTGCCGCGTACGCGGCGACCGTGGCGGTCGCGATCCTGATCTGCTGGGTCGTCAACGTCGGCAGCGCAGCGCGCCTCGGCGGCATCACCGCGACGATCATGCTGCTGGCGCCAGGCATCGGCCCGGCGTGGGACAAGGCCTTTCTGCGGCTTGCCGAAGTGACGCTCGGCACGGTCTGCGCGCTCGTGGTCGCCCGACTGATGGCGTCGCTCGAAAGGCGCGCGTTCAGCAAGGGCGATCCGCCCAGATAGAATCGCCCACGCGTTGAGTCTTTAGTCACTCATCCAGGGCACCGTCCGTTGGTGTGCGGCGCCGGTAACGTCCCGGCGTCACACCGACGCTTTGCGCGAATGCCTTGCCGAACGCCGCCTCCGATTGATAGCCGACCGCCTCGCCGATGTCCGCCGCGCTGCGTTGTGTGCGCAACAGCAGATCGCTGGCGATCGCCATGCGGATCTGCGTCAGAAAATCCATCACGGTCACGCCCGCGCGCTCGTTGAAGTGGCGCGCGTATGTCGCGCGCGACATCGCCGCGCGCTCGCCGAGTTCAGAGATCGTCCATGCGCGTTCAGGCGCGTCGAGCATGGCCTGCACCGATGCGCCGAGGCGTGCGTCCGTCAGCAACGCGAGCATCCCGGTGCCGTTCGCATTGCGCTCGCCGTGCACGCGCAGTGCCATCGCGAACAGCGCGTGGCTCAAGGCCGTCACGATCGCGAGCGCGCCAGGCTGACGCCGCTCCGCTTCGCCGCGCATCAGAGCGATCACCGCCTGCAACGCATCGAGCGTTTGCGCATCCCCGAGCGATACGTGCAGCGGATCGGGCAGCACATTGAGCAGCAACGCCGATGAACCGGGCGCATAGACGAAGCGGCCGCACAGCAGATCGACGCCGTCATGAACCGCGGTGTCGTTGGGCGCGTGCGCGGCCGTGGCAGTGGTTTCGTGGTCATCGTTGCGCCGCACCGGCAGCATGCCGTCATGCCCGAGCGTCAACGGCAGGCCACCCGCCGAGCGCTTTACGTCGCGCACGCGATGCGCGGCGCCACGCGGAAACAGCATGAAATCGCCGGCCTGCAATTCGAGCGGCACGCCGGCGGCGGTCTCGATCACACAGCTGCCGTCGAGCACCAGATGAAACGGCGCGACGCCCGCCTCCAGCGGCGCGTGATCGAGGTCGAATGCGCCTGATAGCAGGCAGCGAAGATCGAGACTCGCTTGCGGCCGGGCAAGGTCGATCAGGCGACTGAGCGTGTCCATGAGACGAGCGCGCTAAAAGTTGAGTCGAATGAGTATTCAGGATATCGCGGCGCGGCGCAATACTTTGTCCCACGACGCCGGCAACCGCCGGCGCGCAACGGACCAAGGAGCACTGCCATGTTGAACTGGATCGATTACCGCAAGGAACTGTTCGGCCGTATCGGCGAAATGTCGAAGCTCGCGCCCGAAAGCGTGAAGGCGTATGAGGCAATGTCGAGCGCCGGTCAGAAGACCGATCTCCTCGGCGCGAAAACGCGCGAGCTGATTGCGCTCGCGGTAGCGGTCAGCCTGCGCTGTGACGGCTGTATCACGGTCCATACGGCCGAGGCTCTGAAGCACGGCGCGACCCGCGAGGAAATCGCCGAAGCGCTCGGCGTCGCGATGGCGATCAACGCGGGCGCGACGCTGGTGTACTCGGCGCGCACGCTGGACGCGGTCGCCGCGCATACGCAGGGGTAAGCGAGACTGATGATCAGACGCAGCGATCGCTAAGTCATCGTCCGTCCTTATGTGCCGCGTCGACCGGTCATGTCCGGCGATGCGGCGCGCGGCCCTTGGTGAAGCGATCGATCAAACGCGTATCAGCCTGATGACCGTTCCTCAGAACTGAATCGTCGTGCGCAAACCGAGAACCGCTTCGTTCTTGATGCGCTGGGACGAATCGTCCGGGTCCGGAATTCCGCCCCCCGGCCGCCAGAAGTACTGGAAGTCCGCTTGCAGCATCCACCACGGCGCGACCTGATACTGATAGGTGGCTTCGAGCATCGTCTCCGCGCTGCGCGACGGATAGCCCGGCGTGTACAGCGCCTGTGCGCTCGCGAGATCCTGCGCGTGCGAGCCGATCTTCGCATAACCGAGCGCGAGCCCGACCACGTCGTTGTCGCGCCCCTTGAACGGCGCCTTGAGCGTCACGCCCGCGTTCACGCCGAGATCGACCAGATTGCGATCGCCCGGTGCACCCATGATGCGCGCGAACACACCGAGCGACCGCGGACTGTCGGAGCCCGCGCGCCACACCATCTGATCGGCGACCGCGTAGAAGCTGTAGTTGCCGCGATGACTCGTCGGCACGCCGTTGCTCGCCGGATTCGCTAGCGACACGCCGCTCGTATCGAAACCCTGATCCGCGAAGTGGTTGCTGTTGTACCAGAAGCCGAGCTTGTAGGTGCCCGGCAGGCCGGCCGGCTTCGGGTCGGACGCATTCGCCGACGGCTGGTTGATCGCATACTGCAGTTCGCCGATCACGAGCACGCCGTTGCCGAGATTGAAGTTCGTGCCGCTCGCGTCGAGCTTTTGCGGATCGCCGACGCCTGGCGCCGGATTGCCGTCGAATACGCCGCCCAACACGGTTACTCCGTTCGCGAACGACGCCCGCGCCCTCACGCCGAGCGACGACAGCGGATAGGCCGGGCCGCCCGCCGGCAGATCGACGGACGGCAGCACTGGCCAACCGAACGTCGCGTTCATGAAGGTGGCCGCGTACTGGCTGACCATGAACTCCTGATCGAGACTCTGCTGACCGAACTTCACGTCGACGTTGCCGAGCGACTGCTGATACCACAGTTCCCACAGACGGGTCGCGGCATCGGCTTCGATGCCGCTCGCGGTTTGCAGCGTTTGCAGATTTCTGGCGGTCAGGCTCGTACCGTGAATCTGCAGACCGGACACGTTGAAAGTGCCGCCCGGCAATCCAAACGCCTTTTGCGTATCGACGACGAGTCCGAACTCGGTCAAGCCTTGATAAGCACCGCCGCGATTCGTCCCGCCCGAGAGGTTGCCCATGTACTCGCCGGTCTCCTGCAGATTGAAAGTCACACCGTAGTTGCCGAGCCACGGACGCAAACCGCCCATGTCGCCGAGCAGGTTCGAGCGCTCCCACAATCCCGTGGGCGCGGCGACGCTCTGATCGGCGGGCGCCGCATGGTCCGTGGCGCCGGGAGCCGGTGCGGCCGGTGCAGTCGATGGCGCCGCTTGCGTCGGCGCGGCTTCGCCCGGTGTCTGCGCGAACGCGCAAGGAACGAGGCCGAGAGAAAGAACCGCGCTCACGGCGATGGCACCGCCGGAGCTCAGCGGTCTGCGCTTGTCGATATTTTCCATCACGTATCGGGGGTTGAAGTTATAGGCGGATTGCTCCGTTGTTATTCGCACACGCAGGTGGCAAACGTGTGTTCAATTCATTGCCGGCATGCAAGCTTGCGCGAGCCAGCGACGTTACCGTGACGCATTCCGGCGCACAACGGCGCAACGCGCTTACGGATTCCGCCCGTAACAGGCGTTGCTGCAATATATGAAGCAGATAGACAAGCATCATCCCTCCGCGCCGCTCGGCCCGAAGGCGAGCGCAATGCGAAAGCGCAACGGCCTCTGCAAGCAGAGGTTGCAGACGACCGTCAGAAAAGAGGAAGCGTGCTACGGAAAACCGGCAGCAAAGGCCGGTCAGAATTGAAGCGCGCTAACCCGAATGGGGCGAGTTAGCGGCGAAGGAGTGAACCTGCGGCGACTATCTCGCGGTTGTGTTGCCGGCGCTGGCCGGCATCGGACTTCCACTGCCTGAACATGCGTCCATGGATGACTCCTTCGATACGTTGGGGCGGATTGTATTGACATCGCCCGCAAAAGCGCAAGTAAAAAACGCATAAAGACAACGTCGGGTTCTCGGAGCCGCACGCAATGATTCTCGAGCTCGTTGCGCAAGCCTTCGTCGATAAATGTTGGCTCTGCTTACAGAATCTGGTTGACTCCGGGTTTTTACCGCGTCTAGAATTCGCCCGTCTTCTCAAATGGGGCTGATGCCTTGGACACCTGCAGTAGTCGATCTTCGAACAGTTTCACTGCCTGACCGGCAGAACGTCCGCGCCCCTTTCCCCACGCCGCCGTTCCGCCAGCAGGCAGAACGGTGCGCGCCGTAGCAAATCTTCTTCGTGCACCTCGATCGTGAGCGCCATGTGGACGCGGCCTTCGCTCGTCCGCACTGGCACGCCCTCGCAAGCCTTCGGGTTTGCGGCCGACGCTCGCCGCTACCCCGCGCCTTGTCGCGGGTTCTGGCGAGGCCGGTAAAACCACGCTGCGCGCCTGAGCGCAGTTCAACCCGACGAGGAGCCCCATGCCCGACAGTGACAGTTGTTGTTTATGCCCCTTCCCTTCAGCCTTAGAGAAGGAAAGCAGCTAGCAACCTGACGCCGCGCCAAGCGTGCGACGTTGGACCGTCCGCCCGCTTTCCGCTTTCCGCTTGCCGCGTCACATACGACGCGCGGAGAAACGTCATGTATTTCGCTCTGCTTTTGCCGCATCTGCCTTATCGCAACGAGTCGCGCGCTCACTACGAGTCGCTTCTGTCGCTCGATCCGGTCCAATCGAATCGGCTTGTCACGCTGTGGCGCCGAATCGGGTCGCTGCTCTCTTAAGTCCTGCCAGGTTTACGTCACGAATCAACGCCATTATCGAAAGACTGTGGCGTTGCCTCGTCGTGGCCGTTGCTTGCTGAATGAGCCCTTTCATCAACTTGCGATTCGTCATGTTCCAACTCAACAATCCCTCGCGAATCGATGCATGTGTCGCCGCCCTGTACGGCGACACGACTTCGCTGTGCGCGAATACCCACCGCCCCGGAGGTTACTGATGGAGTTCGGTTTCAACCTGAACCGCACCGCCAATGCATCCGCACGACGGCTGCGTCCAAACGGATGGGACTTCGTTGCGTTCCCGCTGATCATCTGCCTGATCGCGATGGCGTCGATCGGCTTTCACGAGACGCTCGCGCCGATGTCGACGCTCAACACGCAGGCGATCTCGCTCGATCCGGCCAACCTGCCCGAGTACGCGATGCGCACCACGCTGCGCATGCTCGCGGCGATGGTCGCGTCGCTGATCTTCACGCTGGTCTACGGGACGCTGGCCGCCAAGAGCCGCCGCGCCGGTCTCGTGCTGGTGCCGATCCTCGACATCCTGCAGTCGGTGCCGGTGCTCGGCTACATCTCGTTCACGGTGACGTTCTTCCTCGCGATGTTCCCGGGCCGCGTGCTCGGCGCCGAACTCGCCGCGATCTTCGCGATCTTCACGAGCCAGGCGTGGAACATGACGTTCAGCTTCTATCAGTCGCTGCGCACGGTGCCGCGCGATCTCGACGAAGTCTCGCGCGGCTTTCATCTGACTTCATGGCAGCGCTTCTGGAAACTCGAAGTGCCGTTCTCGATGCCCGGCCTGATCTGGAACATGATGATGTCGATGTCGGGCGGCTGGTTCTTCGTCGTGGCTTCCGAAGCGATCACGGTCGGCAATCATACGGTTACGCTGCCGGGCATCGGCGCCTACCTGGCGCAGGCGATCAGCGACAAGAACCTGCACGCGGTCGGCTGGGTCATCCTCGCGATGACGGTCGTGATTCTCGCCTATGACCAGTTGCTGTTCCGTCCGCTCGTCGCGTGGGCCGACAAGTTCCGCATGGAGACCACGACTTCGGGCAATGCGCCGCAGTCCTGGCTGCTCGACATGATGCGGCGCACACGTCTGATTCATCAGTTGCTGACGCCGGCGGGCGTGATGCTCGCGACCACCGCACGCATTCCGTTCCGTGTGCCTTTCGCGAGCGCGCGACGGGCCATCGGACCGCGCGGCGAGAAATCGACGCGCGTGGGGGACATCGTGTGCGGCGTGCTCGTATTCGTGCTGACGGTCTATGCGATCTATCGCGTCGTCGCCTATGTGCGTGCCGGCGTCACGCTCGACGAGGTCGGTCACGTGTTCGTGCTCGGGCTCATCACACTACTGCGTGTCGCCGTGCTGATCGCGATCTCCTCGGTGATCTGGGTACCGATTGGGGTGTTGATCGGCCTGCGTCCGGCCCTCGCCGAGAAGGTCCAGCCGCTCGCGCAGTTTCTCGCCGCGTTCCCCGCGAACCTGCTGTTCCCGGTGTTCGTGATCGTGATCGTGCGCTTTCATCTGAATCCGGATATCTGGCTGTCGCCACTGATCGTGCTCGGCACGCAGTGGTACATCCTGTTCAACGTGATCGCGGGCGCGACCGCCTATCCGAACGACTACCGCGAGGCGGCCATCAATTTCCGCATCCGGGGCTGGCAATGGTGGCGCCAGCTGATGCTGCCGGGCGTATTCCCTTACTACGTAACCGGCGCGATCACCGCATCGGGCGGCGCGTGGAACGCGAGCATCGTGTCCGAGTTCGTCCAGTGGGGCGATACCAATGTGGTCGCGCACGGCCTCGGCGCCTATATCGCCGAGACGACCGCCGCGGGCGACTTTCCGAAGATCATCCTTGGCGTCGCCGTGATGTCGCTATTCGTCACGCTATTCAACCGCGCGCTGTGGCGCCCCCTGTATGCCTTTGCCGAAATCAGGCTGCGACTCGACTAGGAGTGAACCCATGCAAAACGTCATTCAAGCCATTCCCGCCGACCTGCTCCAGTCGTCGCCGCGCGTGGGCGCGCAAGTGCTGAACATCGAGCACGTGAGCCGCGGCTTCCATAAAAACCAGAGCGAGCTGCTGGTGCTCGACGACGTCAATCTGACGCTGCACGAGGGCGAAATCGTCGGACTGCTCGGCCGCTCGGGCTCGGGCAAGTCGACGCTGCTGCGCATCATCGCCGGTCTGATCCGGCCGACGAGCGGCAATGCGACCTACCTGGGCAAGCCGCTCGACGGTCCCGCCGAGGGTGTCGCGATGGTGTTCCAGACCTTCGCGCTGTTTCCGTGGCTGACGGTGCTGCAGAACGTCGAAGCGGGGCTGGAGGCGCTCGGCGTCGGCGTCGAGGAACGGCGCACGCGCGCGCTCGCCGCGATCGATCTGATCGGCCTCGACGGTTTCGAAAACGCGTATCCGCGCGAACTGTCGGGCGGCATGAGGCAGCGCGTCGGCTTCGCGCGCGCGCTCGTCGTCGATCCGACCATCCTGCTGATGGACGAGCCGTTCTCCGCGCTCGACGTGCTGACCGCCGAAACGCTGCGCACCGATCTGCTCGACCTGTGGAACCAGGACCGCATGCCGATCAAGTCGGTGCTGATCGTCACGCACAACATCGAGGAAGCCGTGTTCATGTGCGATCGCATTCTCGTGCTGTCGTCGAACCCCGGGCGCGTGGTGGCCGAGACCGTAGTGCCGTTCGCGCATCCGCGCAACCGGCTCGACCCGGATTTTCGCGCGCTCGTCGACGAAATCTACGCGAAGATGACCGCGCGCCCCAGCGACACCGCGTCCAAACGCGAACTCGAACCCGGCAGCTGGTTGCCGAACGTGTCGACCAACCTGATGGCCGGTCTGCTCGAAACGCTCGCTGCAGCGCCCTACCACGGCCGCGCCGACATGCCCGACATCGCGCGCACACTGCAGCTGGAAGTCGACGAACTGTTCCCGATCGCGGAGATGCTGCAGTACCTCGGCTTTGCCGAAGTCAGCGAGGGTGACGTGTTCCTGACGCCACCCGCGCATCGATTCGCCGAGGGCAGCACGCAGGAGCGCAAGATCATGTTCGCCGATCATCTGTTGCAGCGCGTGCCGCTCGCCGCGCGAATCAGAAAGGTGCTCAACGAACGGCCCGGACATCGCGCGCCGCGCGTGCGCTTCGAGCAGGAACTCGAGGACCTGCTGTCCGACAGCGCGGCACAGGAGACACTCGATGCGGTGATCGACTGGGGTCGTTACGCGGAAATCTTCTCGTACAACGACAAGACGGAGACTTTCAGTCTCGCGGACGTCGAGACCTGAGCGAGTGCCGAAACGAAATGGCCGCGGAGAACCTGAGAGCGGTGGATCGTCTTCACGAGTTGGCGGTTTTTCCAGTCGACCGCCTCAGGCCCACGCGCGCGAGCATGAAACTCGCGCGGCCCATCGATGAAGATTCGGGCTTCCAAGGCGAACGCGAGTACGCCGTCGCGTTATCGCTGCACGACGTGCCGAACCTCGGCCAGCTGCTGCCGGCGTTGCTCGCCCTGCCGCTCCAGCATCCAGCCGGGGTACTCCGCCGGCAGCGCGCTGACTTCGGCCAGCTTCGCGAGCTCATCGGCGGATAGCGCGACGTTGGTCGCCGCGATGTTGTCGTCGAGCTGCTCGATTTTCTTCGCGCCGACGATCACCGTGCTGACGACACGCTGATGCAGCAGCCACGCCAGCGCGATCTGCGCGACCGAGACGTTTTTCGCTGCAGCGATTTCGCGCATCACGTCGATGCAGTCATACGCGCGCTCGCGATCGACAGGCGGAAAATCGAAGTTCGTGCGACGGCTGCCCGCCTCGGCCTGCTGCTCGCGTCCGTATTTGCCGCTCAGCAAACCGCCCGCGAGCGGACTCCACACCATCAGGCCGAGGCCTTCGCTTTGCAGCATCGGTACGAGTTCGCGTTCGAGATCGCGGCCCGCGAGCGTGTAATACGCCTGCAGCGTTTCGAAGCGCGCGGTGCCGAGCCGCTCGGCGATGCCGAGCGCCTTCGCGATCTGCCACGCGGCCCAGTTCGACACGCCGACGTAGCGCACGTGGCCGTGCTGCACGAGCGTATCGAGCGCACGCACGGTTTCCTCGATCGGCGTGGCCGGATCGAAACCGTGGATCTGATACAGGTCGACGTGATCGAGTTGCAGACGCCTCAGGCTCGCCTTGATGCCGTCGAGGATGTGATAGCGCGACGCGCCGCGCGCGTTTGCGAACTCGCCGGTCTGGCCGAACACCTTGGTCGCGATCACGACCTTGTCGCGCGGTACTTGCAGATTCTTCAGCGCCTGGCCGGTGATCTGTTCGGACAGGCCGCCCGCGTAAACGTCGGCGGTGTCGATGAAATTGATGCCCGCGTCGAGCGCCCGGCCAACCAGCCGCTCCGCGTCGTTCTGCTGCAGATCGCCGATCTGCCGCCAGATGCCTTCGCCACCGCCGAAGGTCATCGTGCCCAAACACAACTCTGAAACAAACACACCGGTACGGCCCAACTGGTTATATCGCATCGTCGACGCTCCATCGTGGCTGCAGGAAGAGTCGTCAAGCGTACTGCAATTGGCGGAGGTTGGTAGGAGTGGCATACACGCCGCAAAAAACTACGAATTCCAGCAGCGGCGCGAAGCCCGATGCGCCGCGCACGAGCGGCGAAAACCTGCGAGACTGACGGCTACTGCGCCGTCAGCGTGGAATGACCCACAACCCCAAAACGGTCGACATTGCCCGGTGCCGACTGGATATCGCCCGCGCCGCCCTCATCTGCACAAGCATGACTTCGGCAAAGACTTCCGCCGCACTCGACGCGGCGCCCCGCTCCCGCAAGGCCCGCTCCACCGCGAGCGCGGCGCGCCCCGCCGCGCCAGCCTTACCGCCAGCCCAGCAGGCACTCGACGGTTTTCACCCAGCCGTCGCCAACTGGTTCCAGCAAACCTTCGCCGCCCCGACCGACGCACAAGCCGCCGCGTGGCCGCAGATCCGTAGCGGCCGCTCGACGCTGGTCGCCGCGCCGACGGGCTCCGGCAAGACGCTGACCGCATTCCTGTCCGCGCTGAACGACCTGGTCTTGCAAGGCCTCGCGAACGGCGGCACGCTGCCCGACGAAACGCTGGTCGTCTACGTGTCGCCGCTGAAGGCGCTTTCGAACGACATCCGCCTGAATCTGCAACTGCCGCTGCAAGGCATCGCCGCCGAACTCGACAGGCTCGGCCTGCCGCCGCTCGACATTCGCACCGCGGTGCGCACCGGCGATACCACGCAGCAGGAACGCAACGCGTTGAAAAAGCGCGCGCCGCACATTCTCGTGACGACGCCCGAGTCGCTGTACGTGCTGCTCGGCTCGGATTCTGGCCGCCGCATGCTGGCGACGGTGCGCACGGTGATCGTCGATGAGATTCATGCGCTCGCCGGCAGCAAGCGCGGCAGTCATCTCGCGCTGAGCCTCGAACGGCTCGACGCCCTCTGTGCCCGGCGCCTGCCGCGCATCGGGCTGTCGGCGACGCAAAAGCCGGTCAGCGCGGTCGCGCGGTTTCTGGTCGGCGGCGCGAGCCTCGAGAGCGACGTACCGGCCGAGTGCGCGGTGATCGACGTCGGCCACGTCCGCGCGCGCGACCTCGCGCTCGAGATCCCGCCGGTGCCGCTCGAAGCGGTGATGGCCAACGAAGTGTGGGAGCGCGTCTACGACCGGCTCGCCGAGCTGGTCGCGCAGCACCGCACGACGCTGATCTTCGTCAACACGCGCCGGATGGCCGAGCGCGCCGCGCGTCATCTGACCGAGCGGCTCGGCAAGGACGCGGTCGCCGCGCATCACGGCAGTCTCGCGAAAGAACATCGTTTCGACGCCGAACAGCGCCTGAAACGCGGCGAACTGCGCGTGCTGATCGCGACCGCTTCGCTCGAACTCGGCATCGATATCGGCGACGTCGACCTCGTCTGCCAGATGGGTTCGCCACGCGCGATCGCGCCGTTCCTGCAACGCGTCGGCCGCTCGGGCCACCATGTCGGCGGCATGCCGAAGGGGCGGCTCTTTCCCGCCTCGCGCGACGACCTGCTCGAATGCGCGGCGCTGCTCGATTGCGTGCGGCGTGGCGAACTCGATGCGCTGCGCATCCCGCGCGCGCCGCTCGACGTGCTCGCGCAGCAGATCGTCGCGGAAGTGTCGAGCGCCGAGTGGAGCGAGGATGCGCTGTTCGACATGCTGCGGCGCGCAGCGCCGTACGCGGATCTGTCGCGCGAGCAATACGACGCGGTGCTGCGCATGCTCGCCGAGGGCTACACGAGCCGCCACGGCCCGCGCGCCGCGTACGTGCATCGCGATGCGGTAAGCGGCACGCTGCGCGGCCGGCGCGGCGGCAAGCTGGTCGCCGTAACGTCGGGCGGCACGATCCCCGAAAACGCCGATTACGCGGTCGTGCTCGAACCGCAGGCGATCAATATCGGCACCGTCAACGAGGACTTCGCGGTCGAAAGTCTCGCCGGCGATGTGTTCCAGCTCGGCAACGCGTCGTATCGGATTCTGCGAATCGAGAGTGGCCGGGTGCGGGTCGAGGACGCACAAGGGCAACCGCCGAACATTCCGTTCTGGCTCGGCGAGGCGCCGGGGCGCAGCGACGAGCTATCTTTCGCGGTCACGAGATTGCGGGAGCAGGTCGAGCGTTTGCTGACGGAGGGCGAGCCGGCGTCACACGCGGTTGCGTCGGTGCCAATCGCCGCGGCGCAATTCGAAGCAGCCGCAATGCCCGCTAAATCCGCGGCAAAGAGAGGACGCAAAGCGAAAGCTGCCGTGGCGCAGAGCGCGACGCAGACCACAACGGCGTCCGCAACCGCCGCAGCCACGTTGCCCGCGAGCGAAGCCGAACCTACCGCCGCGCGCCTCGACCACGCCATCGCCTGGCTCGCCGACGAGCTCGCGCTCGACGAGCCCGCCGCGCGCCAGATCGTCGAATACCTGGCGCGTGCCCGCGCCGCGCTCGGCGTACTGCCGACGCAGAGCACGCTGGTGATGGAGCGCTTCTTCGACGAATCGGGCGGCACCCAGCTCGTGATCCACTCGCCGTTCGGCAGCCGCGTGAACCGCGCGTGGGGGCTCGCGCTGCGCAAGCGCTTCTGCCGCAGCTTCGACTTCGAGTTGCAGGCCGCCGCCACCGAAGATGCGATCGTGCTGTCGCTGACCGGCAGCCACTCGTTCGTGCTCGACGAGGTCTGGCGCTATCTGCACTCGAACAGCGCTGAACATCTGCTGATCCAGGCGCTGCTCGATGCGCCATTGTTCGGTGTGCGCTGGCGCTGGAACGCGACGACCGCGCTCGGCCTGCCGCGCTACACGGGCGGCCGCAAGACCGCGCCGCAACTGCAGCGCATGCGCAGCGAGGATCTGCTCGCGAGCGTGTTTCCCGAGCAGGCCGCGTGTCTGGAGAACGTCGTCGGCGAACGCGAGGTGCCGCGCCACCCCTTGGTCGACCAAACCATCGACGACTGTCTGCACGACGCGATGGACAGCGAACGCTGGCTCGCGCTGCTGCGCCGCCTCGAGCGCGGCGAGTTGCGGCTCGTCGCGCGTGATCTGCCGGCGCCGTCACCGCTCGCCGCCGAAATCCTCACCGCGAAGCCCTACGCGTATCTCGACGACGCGCCGATCGAGGAGCGCCGCACCCAGGCGGTGCTGAACCGCCGCTGGACGGACCCTGCAAGCGCCGACGATCTTGGCGCGCTCGACGCCGCCGCGATCGACAGCGTGCGCGACGAGGCATGGCCGCAGGCGCGCAACGCCGACGAAATGCACGAAGCGCTGACGGGCCTCGCGTGCATCACCGGGGCCGAGGCGCTCGCGCACGAGGGTTGGCCGACGCTGCTTGCAGCGTTGGCGAAAGCCGGCCGGGCGACGCGCTTGCCGCTGGCCGCGCAAGCCAACGCGAGCACGGGCAACGACAACGCCAGCGACAGCGCACTGTGGCTGCCCGCCGAACGCCTCACCTGTTTCGAAGCGCTCTACCCCGGCATCGCGCGCAATCGCTACATGCCGCCGCTGAGCGCCCCGAAGGGCTACACCGAGAGCTGGAGCGCCGACGACGCGCTCGTCGACGTGTTGCGCGCGCGGCTGACCGGCTTCGGCCCGCTGACAGTCGAGGCGATCGCGCGCCCGCTCGGTTTGCCGGCCGACCGGATCGAACAGGCGCTGATCCGGCTCGAAGCCGAAGGCTATCTGTTGCGCGGCTGCTTCACGCCGCACACGAGCGACGAGGAATGGTGTGAACGACACCTGCTCGCACGCATCCACCGCTACACGGTGAGGCGGCTGCGGCGTGAGATCGAGCCGGTCGAGCGGCACGACTTCATGCGCTTCCTGTTCGAATGGCAGCATCTGACGCCGACGACTCAGCATCTGACGCCGACGTCGCGCGCCGAAGGCCGCGACGCGCTCGCCGCCGCGCTCGACCAGCTCGAAGGCTTCCAGGCCGCGGCGGGCGCGTGGGAGGAAGACATCCTGCCCGCGCGCGTGCGTGCCTACACCAGCAGTTCGCTCGATGAGCTATGCCGCGCCGGCAAGATCGTCTGGACCCGCCTGACCGAGCGGGCGCGCGGCGCCGCCGGTCCGGTCCGCGGCACGCCGATCGTGCTGCTGCCGCGGGTCCAGCTGCGTGCGTGGCGCGCGCTGCTCGATCCGGCGCGCCACGTCGAGTTGTCGGCGCTCGCGCAAAGCGTGCACGACACCCTCGCGCAACACGGCGCGATGTTCTTCGACGAACTGCTCGCCGAGGTGCGCGTGCTGCGCATGGAGCTCGAAAACGCGCTCGGCGAGCTGGTCGCGGCCGGTCTCGCGAACTCCGACAGCTTCGCGGGCTTGCGCGCGCTGCTGAAGCCGGTCGCCAAGCGCAACGCGTTTTCCAGCAGCCGGCGCGCGCGAGCGAGCGCGTTGATCGGCGGCATGGACGACGCGGGGCGTTGGGCGCTCGTAAGCCGTCCGTCCGCCGTGGCGCCGGAAAATCCACCCGAACGGCGGCGCCAGTTGCCGCCCGAGGCGCTCGAACACGTCGCAATGACGTTGCTGCGCCGCTACGGTGTCGTGTTCTGGCGCGTGCTCGAACGCGAGGCCGAATGGCTTCCGCCGTGGCGCGATCTGCTGCGCGTTCTGCAGAGGCTCGAGGCGCGCGGCGTGATCCGCGGCGGGCGGTTCGTCAACGGACTCGCGGGTGAGCAGTTCGCGCTGCCCGAGGCGATTCCGCTGCTGCGCGAGGTGCGCCGGCGGCCGAACGACGGTGCTCTTATCTGCGTTGCTGGGACTGATCCGCTGAATCTCGTCGGCACGCTGCTGGTCGGCGACAAGGTGCCGGCCGTGACCGGAAACCGCGTGCTGTATCGCGACGGCGTGATGGCGGCCACGCTGGTGGCCGGCAAGTTCCGGTTCGACGCGGCGCTCGACGCCAACCCGCCCGAACGCGAACGCGCCCGCGCGCTGCTGGCGCGCCGCCTCTAGCGACGTCATCGTGGCGTCGTTCTGGCGGGTATTAATCGCGCCGCGCGCGGCCGCGCCGGCCCATACCCATGGTTAGCAAAACGTTAACGATTCTTCGCTCGAATTGTCACGCTTAGATACAATGAGGCAGTTTCACTTTAGTATGAGGAAGACTGTCTGCCGCCGCCCGTCTTGATAGGGACCGCCGGCACACTCCGGGGATTTCATGAGCGACGAGCTACACGACCAGGTGCTTCACGCGCGGTTCGGCACGAGCAGCCCTTGCTGGCACCTGGCGGCGGCCAGCGACACGCTGGAACTCGTGCCTGCGCACGGCCACGCGGCTGTCGGCGTCGCCATTTCCCTCACCTCTTCTCAAGCTTCCCAGGTCCGCGCGCTGAGCGGCGTGACCTCCCACGTCGTCGTCGACGTTCAGTTGGACGCCGCGCCGCTGCGGCTGCATCTGGTCGGCAAGAAACTCGATTGTCATCGCTGGGGCGGCACAGCGTCGGCCGATGGCGACACCGAATCCGTCGCGCGCGCGCTGCTGCACGGTCTGTCGTTCGCTGAACAGGTCGTCTCGGAGGTCAATTCGGTCGTCGTGATCGTCGACCGGAACGGCCGGATACAGCGCTTCAACCGGCTCGCCGAGGAGCTGACCGGACTCAGGGAAGAGGACATCATCGGCCGCAGCGTCTGGACGTTGTTCATGTCGTCTGACGACGGCGGGGTCTCGAACGAGGTCAGCGCGAATTTTTTCAATCGTGGCGAACCGTACGAGATCGAACGGCGCATCAAAACGGTGCACGGCGAACGGCTGTTCCTGTTCCGCAACAAATTCGTGCGCAGCGGCAGCGGCATCGAAGAGCAGTTCCTGATCTGCTCGGGCACCGACATCACCGAGCAACGGCTCGCGCAGGACCGCCTGATCGAGCAGGCCACCACCGACCCGCTCACTGGCCTCGCCAATCGCAACGCAATCCAGGAGCGCATCCAGATCGCGATCGAACTGTCCGTGCCGGGCGAAACCGTCGGCGTCCTGTTTCTCGATCTCGACAACTTCAAGAAGGTCAACGATCACTACGGCCACGTGTTCGGCGACCGGCTGATCTGCGACGTGTCGGACGCGATCCGCAACTGCCTGAATCCGGGCGACTCGCTCGCGCGTCTGGGCGGCGACGAATTCATCGTGCTCGCGGCGAAGGGCTCCGCGCATGACCTGGAAAACACCGCGCTGCGCATTCTCGATCGTATGCGCATGCCGTTCGCTGTCGGGCTCGTCGAGGTCTATACCGGCTGCTCGATCGGCATCGCGCGTTCGCCCGAGCATGGCGAAACCCTCGAATCGCTGATCCGTTCGGCCGACACGGCGATGTACGTCGCGAAGGACGAAGGCAAGCGCACGCATCGCGTGTTCTCGCCGGACATGAATCGCCGCGTCGCGGAGTTCATGTGGCTCGACACGAATCTGCGCCGCGGACTCGAGGAAGGCCAGTTGGCGCTGCACTATCAGCCGAAGCTGAACCTCGCGACGGGCGCCGTGCAAGGCGCCGAAGCGCTGGTGCGCTGGAATTCGCCGGAGCGCGGCCAGATCATGCCGGCGGAATTCATCCGTTATGCCGAGGAATCCGGACTGATCGGCGTGCTCGGCCGCTGGGTGATGGAAACCGCGGCGAAACAGGCGGCCCGCTGGAAAGCGGCCGGCTATGACCTGCGCGTCGCGATCAACGTGTCGGCGCGACAGCTCACGGATACAGCCGTGGTCCGCCATTTCGCCGAGGCATTGCAGCACGCGAGTCTCGATCCATGCCTCGTCGACGTCGAACTGACCGAAAGCTGCCTGATCGAAAACGAAGCGGCCGCGATCGAGCTGATCAAGCAGTTCCGCCAACTCGGCGCGCAGGTGCATCTCGACGACTTCGGCACCGGCTACTCGTCGCTGTCGCAACTCGGCCGTATTCCGCTCGACGTGATCAAGCTCGACCGCAGCTTCACGCGCTCGATCCACGCGGATATGAAGGCACAGGCGCTGGTGCGTTCGATGGTCGCCGTCGCGCAGGAGCTCGATTTCCAGGTGGTCGCCGAAGGGATCGAAACCGAGGCGGAAGAAGCCTTCATGAAGGGGCTCGGCGTCGATTACGTGCAGGGCTTCCTGTACGCGAGGCCGATGCCCGCCACCGAGTTCGAGCGCTGGCTGCTCGACAGGCGCAAGCTCAGGCTGATCGCCTGAGGCCTGCTGTCGCGCGCTTCAGCCGAGGCGCGCGGACCAACCACCCACTTCGTCTTCATCCATTCCGACGGCGCGCGCCGCGGAGTGGATTTGCGTCCACGTAGCCGCGTCGATCGGAATGCCGGCGGCCTCGCGCTGCGCGCGCGTCACGCGCTCGGGCTCGCCGGGTTCGTAGATGCGCTCCGCGCCCGCCGCGAGCGGCGACGCCTTCACCCACGCGAGGAACGCATCGGCTTCGGCTTGCGCATCGGGCGCGTCGAATGCGGTGGGATCGATGATCACCGATAGCATGCAGTTGATGATCGCGTGCGTGGTAGCGAGCGTGTCCGCATGAGTCGTGAAGCCGCCCGACAGCGCACCGCCGAAAATCTCGCAGATCGCCGCGAGCCCGAAACCCTTGTAGCCGCCGAACGGCGTCAGCGCGCCGAACGGCGCTTCGTGCATGACTTTCGGTTCGAGCGTCGGCATGCCTTCGTGATCGATCAGCGCGCCCGGGGCTGTGTGCCTGCCCTGGTTATAAGCGACGCGCGTCTTGCCGAACGCGATCGTGCTGGTCGCGAAGTCGAGCACCAGCGGTGGTTTGCCGGGCCGCGGATAAGCGGCGCAGAACGGATTCGTGCCGATGCGCCGGTCCGCGCCGCCGAATGGCGCGACGAGCGGATCGCCCGCCACGTTGACGAAGTGAAACGACACCAGCCCGGCGCGCGCGCACTGCTCGGCCCAATGCCCGATGCGGCCGATATGATGCGCGCCGCGCAAGCCCACCGCGCAGACGCCGAGCCGCCGCGCGCGCTCGATGCCCCGCTCCATCGCCTCGAACGCGATCACCTGACCGAAGCCCTTGCCGCCTTCGACGGTCAGTACCGCGCCCGCGTCCTTCACGACGTCGGCGTGTCGATTCAGTTGCAGTTGCTGGTCGGCGAGCGATTCGACATAGCGCGGGATCATGCCGACGCCGTGCGAGTCGTGCCCGGTCAGATTCGCGGCCACCAGATGATCGGCCACCAGTTCCGCTTCGCGCGGCGTACTGCCCGCTCGCTCCCAGATCGCCCTGACGTAGGCATGCAGTTGATCGACCGGAATCCGGGGCGTGGTGGTTTGGGCAGTCTGGGAGTCGGTCATTCAGCGTGTCGGTGAGGTTCGAACGGAAGGAATGAAACGGGCGGGAAAAACAGCTGCATCAAAGCAGCATCAATAAACAGCGGGCCCGGGTCACGCTCGAGCCCCACTCAAACGAAACCAGAACTCACGGCGCCACGGCAATCACTTTGGCAACCGCGGCCGTCAGCTTCTTGCCGTACGGCACGTGCAGGAACTCGTTCGGCCCATGTGCGTTCGACTTCGGCCCGAGCACGCCGCACACCATGAACTGCGACTTCGGGAAGCCCGCCTTCAGCACGTTCATCAACGGGATCGTGCCGCCGAGACCCATGTAGGCCGCGTCGGCGCCGAAGTGCTGACGCGACGCATCGTTGAGCGCGGTGGCGAGCCACGGCGCGACCTCCGGTGCGTTCCAGCCGCTCGCCGCGCCCGCATCCGGCTTGAACGTGACCTTCGCGTTGTACGGCGGATCGAATTCGAGCAGCGCCTTCAGTTCGGCGACCGCCTTCTCTGCTTCGATGCTCGGCGGCAGCCGCAGCGACAGCTTGAACGCCGTGCGCGGACGCAGCACGTTGCCGGCGTCGGCGAGCGCGGGCAAGCCAGCCGCGCCCGTCACCGACAGCGACGGACGCCACGTCGAATTGAGCAGCGCCTCGCGCGGATCGGTCGTGGTGGGCAGCACCTGACGGCCGTCCTGGCCACACGCCCACGGCATCTTCTTCCACACGTCATCGCCGAGAATCTTTGCGGCGGCCTCCGCTTCGCGCAGACGATCGGCCGGCACCGTGCAGTGGAAGCCCTTCGGCAGCAGCGTGCCGTTGGCGGAGTCTTCGAGACGGTCGAACAGTTGCCGCATGATGCGGAAGCTCGACGGCACGATGCCGCCGTAGACGCCGGAGTGAATCCCTTCGTCGAGCACCTGCACTTCGAGATCGCCGCCGACGAGTCCGCGCAGCGACGTGGTCAGCCACAGCTGGTCGTAATTGCCCGCGCCCGAATCGAGACACACGACCAGCCCGACGTTGCCGAGCCGCTCGCGCAGCGCGTCGACGTAGGGCAGCAGATCGTAGCTGCCCGACTCCTCGCAGGTTTCGATCAGCCCGACGCAGCGCGGACGCTCGACACCCTGCGCATCGAGCGCGGCGAGCGCCGTCAGGCTCGCATAGATCGCGTAGCCGTCGTCCGCGCCGCCGCGGCCGTAGAGCTTGCCGTCTTCGAACTTCGGCGTCCACGGACCGAGGTCGTTGCGCCAGCCATCGAACTCGGGCTGCTTGTCGAGGTGGCCATAGAGCACGATGGTTTCGTCGCTGCCCGAGCGCGTCGCGGCCGTCTCGAAGAAGATCACCGGCGTGCGGCCCGGCAGGCGGATCACCTCGAGCTTCAGGCCTCGCACCGGTTGCTGCTCGGCCCATCGTGCCGCGTCGGTGATCACGCGCTCCAGATAACCGTGTTTCGCCCAGTCGGGATCGAACGCCGGACTCTTGGCCGGCACCGCGATGTAGTCCGTCAGCGCGGGCACGATCTCGTCGTTCCACTTGCGCTCGACGAATTCTCGTAGCGTGTCCGGGTTGAGTTGAGCCTGCTGGGTCGTGTCGTCGGTGATCATGATCGGGTCCGTGAAGTACTGTTCGGTCGAAACGATCATGATAGTCCCGATGCGTGTCGGGCTGAACCCCTTGCGGTGATTGGGGTGGAGACTGGAACGCGCAGGCGCGAGGCGCGCGGCCGCCATTCGCGCGACAATCGCTACATGCATCGCGCATCAGGAGCTTGTATGGGTGGCAACGTGGCCGTTCAGGCCATCGGCGCGGCGTTCGCGCTGGCGCTGTATTTTCTGCCGGCGATCATCGCGGACCGGCGCAAGCGCCGCGACGTGCTGACGCTCGCGCTCTTCAATGCCTGCCTCGGCTGGACCGTGCTCGGCTGGGTGCTCGCGCTGTATTGGGCGCTACAGCCGAATCCGGCGGAGAACCTCGCGCGGGACGTCGTGGAGACGCGCAAGGTGTCGACCTTGCGCGCGTTTTCATCGGCGCTGACGATGCGCGTGCGGCGACGCGAGGCCGCGCGCGACCGGCCCGAGCGCTGAAACGATTCGGGCGGCTCGAGCAATACGAGCAGCAAACGAACAACAGGAAACCGATTGATTGACGTGCACGGGCGTCACTCAGGGGCGTCAGTCAGGGGCGTCACTCAGGCCGCGCGCCCGATGCGACTCCACTGTACCGAGCCCGCCGGAATGGAGCGCGGTTCCGCCCGCACGGCTTGCGCCGCAAAGCTTTCGTGGCGCAGTTCGCCGTGTTCGTCGAACCACTCGCAGATCACCCAGTCGCCGGGATTCAGCGCGACCGGACCTGCGTACGTCACGGTCATGCGCGGGCCCCCTTCTTTTAACTTGACGACGTCGCCCACATTGAAGGCGGCGGCGGATGTTGTCTGGAATGCGTCAATGGTAGCGGTCAGCATATTGGGTCCCCCTATCTTGAGCGTTTATTAAGTTGAGCCCGGCTTTATCGACTCCGACCTGTTGAACGTACACTCTAAAGTTAAGACAGATTAACAATCGAATTTAAACGCGGCAAGCGCTTTTTTATTGATACCGTTTTCATTGAACTCGCAGTTCATGCTCGCTGGCTAAAGTTCCCGGCATTACCGAAAACAATCATCGCGACACCTTGCGGCTAACCCTATGTGCGCTACCGCACAAATGCAACACTTACTGAAGGCCGTATGCAGGCCGGTAGAAAATGCGAGACCGGTTTCGTCTGATTAAAAAAGCTGACGCGATGCCGTCGATCCGTTAATCGGATGAGCCAGTTTGATCTAAATCAGAATTACCTGTGAACGAGTAGATCGCCGGTAAATACCATGCAGTTCGTTATACCGCTCCGTTCAAAATTGAACGATTTTTTCAGCGAGCTAACAAATGAAAACGATTACCACCGGATTAATTTCAAACTGCCGGGGCGACTGAGCGCCGCACGCCTTTCTGATGATGCACCAGCAGCACGCTAAGGCCGATACACACGAACATCAGCACGGCATTGATAGCGAGGCTCAGCTGGAACGCGTGCGCATAAGAGGCGGGTGCCGAACTGCCGCCGAGCGCCCCGAAGAACGCGCCGCTGATCGCCGCGGTGCCGAACGCGGAGCCGATCTGCAACGTCGACGAGACCACACCCGATGCAAGCCCGGCCTTCTCGGGCACCACCTCCTGCAGCACGATGCGCATGATCGACGGCAACAGCAGACCATGTCCGACGCCCGCGCACACTAGCGCGCAGTAGAACAGCAGATCGGGCGTCGCGGATTGGGTCGCGGACCAGCCGGTCACCGTGAAGCCCAGCGTCATCATCGAGAAACCGAGCGTCAGCACATGGGCGCCGATGCGCTTGACCACGGCCGGCGACGTCAACGGCCCGATCACGAAGCCGAGCGCGAACGGCATGATCGCGATGCCCGACGCGAGCGGCGTCCAGTGGAGGCCGGTTTGCAGAAAGATGCCGTAGGTCAGGAAGAACGCGCTATTACAATAGAACAGGAACGCGAGCACGAGACCGAGCGCGAACGCGCGATTGCGGAACAGTTGCAGGTCGACGAGCGGATGGCCGCCAGCGCGCTCGACGCGCCGCTCGGTCGCGACGAACAGCGCGAACACCGGCACCGCGAGTGCGAACATGGCGAAGGTCCACGCGGGCCAGCCGGCTTCACGGCCATGCGTCATCGGATAGATGACAAGCAGCAGCACCGTCGACAGCAGCGCGACGCCCTTCAGATCGACGCCAGTATGCGTGGCCGGCTGGTTCCCCGGCACGAACTTCCATGTGCCGATGAACGCCGCGAGGCCGATCGGGATGTTGATCAGGAAGATCACGCGCCAGTCGAGCCCGAACGGGTGATACGTGATCAGCGCGCCGCCGCCGAGTTGCCCGACGATCGACGACAAGCCGAACACGAAGCCATACAGACTCATCACGCGCGTCTGCTGATGCAACGGCACGACCGCACGAATCGTCGCTAGCACTTGCGGCGCCATCACCGCGGCCGCGATGCCTTGCACGATGCGCGAGATCACGAGCATGTGGCCGCTCGTCGCGAAGCCGCACAAGGCCGACGCGATCACGAAAGCCGCCATGCCCGTCATGAACATGCGACGGCGGCCGAACAGATCGCCAAGGCGGCCCCCCGTGATCAGCAGCACCGCGTAAGCGGACGCATAAGCCGATACCACGAGTTGCAGTTGCGCGTCGCTCGCGTTGAGGCCCGTGTGAATCGACGGCAGCGCCAGATTGACGATGAAGTAATCGAGCGGCGCGAGAAAGGCGCCGACGAACAGCACGGCGAGCGCGAGCGCCTGGCGCTGAAAGCCGGGCGCCGACGCTTTGGCGGCGACAGCCATGCCGGCCATCGCCGGGCCGGGACCAGTCACGGCTGCGCTCGCCGCGCAGCTGACGGATCCACCGAATGCCGCCGGAGCGGACTTGATTGCGTCGCTTTTCACGACCGATCGTTCAAAAATTGGTTAAAAAATTTTAGCGCCAGTGCTCGCGGACGAGGCGTTACACCAACGCACGCATCGCCACATCGACGATACCGATCAGCGCATCTTGCTGACGCGCGACCCGCCCCATGACCCGCAAGCCCTGCATCACGCATAACAGGAAATCGCCGACGGCTTTTTCGTCGAGCGTCGAATCGAATGCGCCGCTCGCCTGACCGCGGATCACCGCCGCAGCGAGCAAAGTCGCCATGCGGCGCTGAATCGCGGCGACACGCGCGCGCAGCACTTCGTCATCGGGCTGCATTTCGAGCGTCGTATTCGTAATGAAACAGCTGCGCCGGCCGCTCAATGCGCAGGACACCCTCGCGTAGTGCAGCAGCGCGTCGCGCAGCGCCTGCTCCGGCTCGGCCGTCGCGCTCAGTCGCTGCGCAAGCCGCGCGACCGCGCCTTCCGAGTAATGATCCAGCGCGGCGAGCATGATGCCGTGCTTGTCGCCGAACACGCCGTACAGGCTGCCGCGCAGCAGACCGGTGGCCTTGCACAGATCGTCGATCGACGTCGCGTGGTAGCCGTGATCCCAGAACACCTGGCTCGCGTTCGCCAGCACGGTGGCCGTATCGAACTCGCGCGGACGGCCGCGCTGACATGTTTCGCCAGATTTTTTCGCGGCTTGCTTTGAATGACTCAATTGCGATGACCTTGTTGCCTGGTTGCGTCGGTCTGCTGATATTATGACTGGATATTCAATAAATCAAGGATGGCATTCCGTAGGCCTACTCGCGTCGGGGTCATCCGTTCATTCGACAACCGGCACCAAAAAACCGGCGGCGGACATGGCCCGTCGCCGGCTTCGTTGCGCGCTCACAGTGACAGCAGAGGCTCAGGTCTCGAGCTTCGCATCCATCGTAATCGTCGCATTCAGCACCTTCGACACTGGGCACCCGGCCTTCGCGTCCGCGGTGGCTTTGTCGAACGCGGCCTTGTCTCCGCCCGGAATCTTCACGGTCACGTCGAGATGCACTGCGGTGATCGCGAAGCCGCCGCCATCCTTGTCGAGCGTGACGGTGGCCGTGGTGCCGATGCGCTCCGGCGTGATGTTGGCCTTGCCCAGCTCCGCCGACAACGCCATCGAGAAACATCCCGCATGCGCAGCCGCGATCAGCTCTTCCGGATTCGTGCCGATGCCGTCCGCGAAGCGCGTCGCGAACGAGTACTGGGTGTCCTTCAGGACGCCGCTGTCAGTGGAAATCGAGCCCTTGCCGTTCTGCAGGTCGCCTTGCCAGACTGCCGATGCCTTGCGCTTCATTGCTCTCTCCTGTTTGTGCCTTGCCGCGCACGCTGCTCGACCAAAGACGATGCCCGCCGCAGCGGTCCGCCCGGATGTGTCCGCGCCTGGGCATCGGTCGCAGGTGCCGCGCGGCTTGCAGGCGCGGGCGTGGACCGGATTTTCATCATAGGCGCTTCCGCGTCCCGGCGCGGAAAAGCGCCTTTTTCACTATCTCAAAACTGGCAATAATATTTCGACAGAAAGCGGCTTTTTTGCTGACCTCGTAAGAAATAGACTGCGTTCAACGGATCGGGGAACGCGGTTCACACCGATCCACCACACAATCAATTGGAGGTCGTCATGAAATCGCTTCTTTCCGCAGTCGTCGTCGCATCCGCTCTTATCGTTCCGGCACTGTCGTTCGCCCAGCAGGCAAACGGTCCGGTCACGCGCGCTCAGGTGCGCGCCGAACTCGTAGCCGCGCAAAAAGCGGGCCTCCTGAACCAGAACGACGTCACCTATCCGAAAGCCGTGCCCCAGGACTCGACGATCGTCACCGCTTCGGCGCAAGGTTCGCAAGACGTCGGCGGCGCGAAAGCCAGTTCGTCGGACGCGGGCGCGCCGGCGACGGTGCAGCAACGTCTCTTTTCGACGTATCGCGGTAACTGAGCGTGGTAACTGATCGTGATAACTGAGCGCGCATGTCGTTAATGCAGCGCGCAGTAAAAAGCCCCGGTTGCGAAGTTCGGCAACCGGGGCTTTTCGTTGGCGCGCGCGGCGCTGCTGCGCAGCCGCTCGTTGGCAAAAGCGCTATTCGGGAAACGGCAGGCTTTGCTGCCCCACTGCGCGCATGTCGAACACGTTCAGCGTCATCGCGACCAGCGCGTAGTAGCCGAGCAGGCCGACCAGGTTGATCACGACCTCATGCCCGAAACGCCCGACCGCCTGCGCATACGTCGCGGCCGTCACGCGCTTCGTCTCGTACAGTTCGCTTGCGAAGTCGTAGATCAGCGCGTCGTCGGCATCGGCGAACTCGGGGCGGCGCCCCTGGCGGATCGCCTCGGCGTCCGCTTCGCCGACGCCCGCCTGCAGCGCGATCGGATAGTGGATGTACCACTCCGCCTGGGCCTGCCAGCGCGAAGCGGTCACCAGAATCGCGAGTTCCGACAGCCGCAGCGGCAGCCCGGTCTGGTAGCGGCAAAACGCGCCGAGGCGTTGCGCGTGCTGCGCGAGATCGGGGCTGTGAATCCAGCCGAGGAACGGCCCATTCAGGTTGCCGCGCGGGCCGGACAGGATTTCGTCGAGCACCGCCTTCTGTTCGGGCGTGGCGGTGGACATCTCGAAGTGAGGCAAGCGCTCGGTCATCGTCGTTCTCGCAAAAGTCGGTGGGTCGAATCTCAGCGGGCGGCGAGCGACGCGCCGATCGCATCGCTGAGGCGGCCGACGATCTCGTCGATGTCGCGCTCCGTGCAGATGAACGGCGGCGCGAGCAGCACGTGGTCGCCGCTCCTGCCGTCGACGGTCCCGCCCATCGGATACACCATCAGGCCGCGCGCGAACGCTTCGCGTTTGATCGTCGCGTGCAGTTTCAGTTTGGCGTCGAACGGCGCTTTGGTAACGCGATCCTTGACGAGTTCGACGCCGACGAACAAGCCGCGCCCGCGCACGTCGCCGATATGCGCATGTTGCGCATAGTGCTCGCGCAGCCGGCCGCGCAACTGCTCGCCACGCGCCTGCACGTTTGCCAGCAGATCGTCTTCCGCGATCACGCGCTGCACTTCGAGCGCGGCCGCGCACGCGGTCGCATGGCCGATATAGGTATGGCCATGCTGGAAGAAGCCGGAGCCGCCGACGATGGTCTGATAGATGCGATCGCTGACCAGCGTCGCGCCGATCGGCTGGTAACCCGCGCCAAGGCCCTTGGCGATGGTCAGCATATCGGGCGCCACCCCGTCTTCGTCGCACGCGTACAGATAGCCGGTGCGGCCCATGCCCGACATGATCTCGTCGAGAATCAGCAGCACGCCGTAGCGGTCGCACACCGCGCGGATCTTGCGGAAGTATTCGCGCACCGGCGGCACCGCGCCCGCCGTGGCGCCGACCACCGTTTCCGCGACGAACGCCGCGACCGTGTCCGCACCGAGCGCGAGAATCTTCTGCTCGAGTTCATCGGCGAGACGCTGAGCGAACGCTTCTTCGGTTTCGTCCGCGCGCTGCTCGCGATATGCGTAGCACGGGCTCACGTGATGCGCTTCGATCAGGATCGGCAGGAACGGCTCGCGGCGCCATGCATTGCCGCCGATCGCGAGTGCGCCGAGGGTGTTGCCGTGATAGCTCTGCCGACGCGCGATGAAATGGCGCCGCTGCGTCTCGCCTTTCTCGACGAAATACTGACGCGCGAGCTTGAGCGCCGCCTCGATCGCCTCCGAGCCACCCGACACGAAGTACACGTGCTCGAGTCCGGCCGGCGCGCTCGCGACGAGCCGGTCGGCCAGTTGCTCGGCCGGCTCCGTCGTGAAGAACGACGTGTGCGCGTACGGCAACCGTTGGGCTTGCCGCTTGATCGCGTCGATCACGCGCTGGTTGCTGTGACCGAGGCACGACACGGCTGCGCCGCCCGACGCGTCGATATAACGCTTGCCCGTGGAGTCGATGATTTCGATGCCGTCGCCCGCGACGGCCACCGGCAAGGATTGCTTCGGAGAGCGATGAAAAACGGTGGACATGATGTTCAGTTCCTGGTGAGGGCGGCGGGCGCTGAAACGCGGGCCGGTTCGGGCGTCGCGCATGCGACGAAAGTGTCGAACGCGCATTGCTTCTGGCGATACGCTTTCATCGACACACCAGCGTTGCCGATTTCGAACAGCGCGGTGGCGAGGGTGTTTTCGTCGTCGGGATCGTGAGGATCGTCGCGATAGATCGGCAAGCCCGACGGCGCGCGATCGTGCAGTACGTCGAGCAGGGCCGCCGGTTGCAGCGGGCCGGCCGCGGCGAGCGCGGGCAGCAATGCGTTCACGCGCGACTGCCGGTCGCGCGACGACTCGGTGACGATCTGCGCTTCGGCTTCACAGCCCGGATGAATCATGTGATTCGCGTGGCCCGACAGTGTCCGCACCGCCTCCACCGAGCAGCGCCGCGCGCTTGCTTCGACGCTGAACAGACGCGCGTCGCCCGCGCAGCCGAGCGTGTGATGAAAGCCGCTCGCCGACGGCATGCCGTGCAGAATCTGCAACGCCTGATCGAGCGAGCCGGCGTCGAGCACCGCGCGCGCGATGATCATGCGCGGCACGCCGGCCGCCGGCGTACGGATGCGCAGATTATTGATGGCCTGCGTGACCCCGGCGCGATTGGCCGCGAACGTATGACCCGGCAGCGAGCCGGGATAGTAGAAGCTGACGAAGCCGGGGCGGCCGTTCGGCTGGACTTCTACCATCGCGCAGTGTTCGAGCAGAAACGGGTCACCGTCCTCGTTGTGCGCGATGTAGCGCGGGTTGCGCGAGTTGCCCGCGTTGCGCCCGATAGCCGCGAGCGTCGTGCAGCCGTCCGGCGCGTCGTGAATCAGCTCGCCGCGGCAGTTCCACAGGAATACGTCTTCGGCGGCCCAGCCGAGGCCGGCCGCCAGGCCGTCGAGTTCGACAAGCAACGCCGGATAGTGCGCACGCGCCGCGTCGCGCAGCGTCTGCACGAACGGTACGCCGCGCCAGCGCCGCACCGCCTGCCATGCGGCGCTTTGCGCCATGTAACCGGCGAACACCGGCCGGGCGATTTCGCCGAGCCGGTAGCCGATGTCGTACGGCTCACCGCTGACCTGAAAAACACTGAATTCCTGCATTGACGCCACGGGTCGCACCATATTCAACAATCGGTACGTATTTCCCATACAACATTTGTTGTCAAATGCCTTGAACGGCATCGAATGGAGCGCGGCGTCCCTCACGCAATCGCTCAAGGCACGTACGCGCCCTTCGCATGCAACGATTGTTCGGCGAGCGCAAGCTGCTCGAGCGCATCCGCGCCTTCGAGCGCGAGCAAATGCGCGACCAGCGCTTCGGCGATCGCGGTGGCGGCCACCAGCGACGGAAAGAACGACGGGCTTTCGTGCGAGAAGATCAGTACCTTGTCGGCGTTCAACGCGATCGGCGACACGGCGCTGTCGGTGATGGCGATCAGTTTGCTGCCTTTTTCGAGCGCGGCCTCGGCGACGCGCGCGGCTTCGACCGAATACGGTGCGAAGCTGATGACGATGGTCGCGCTGTCGCGCTCGATCGTGCGCAGTTGCATTTCGAGCGTGCCGGCCTCGCCGTTGAGCAGCGACACCGACGGACGAAACAGCCGGTAGCCATAGACGAGACCGAACGCCACCGCGTAACACGAGCGGAAGCCCGCCACGTGCACGTGCGATGCACGCCGCAACACGCGCGCGGCCTCGACGATCACGCGGCCGTTATGCGCGGCGGTCGTTTCGAGATTGTGCTGCTGCGCGACGAGAAGATCGTTCGCGAGCGCATCTTTCGATTTGACCATCGAGCGCGCCCGGCTCGTCAACGGCTCGGGCCGCGTGCGCACGCGCGCGACGAACAGATCGCGCAATTCGTTCCAGCCGGGAAACCCCAGTTGCTGCGACAGCCGCACCAGCGACGCGGGCTGCACCTGCGCGCGCTCGGCCACCTTGCGCATCGACGACACCGCGACCTCGTCGGGATGATCGAGCAGGAAGCCCGCTCCCATCTGGAACTGCGGGCTCAGTTCGGGAAAGCGCGCCCGAATCAGGGCGACGAGTTGATCGAAGCTGTCTGGCATGGTGAGGTGGGTCGGCGCCGAGGTGAGAGATGACAACAAATGTTACCACCGGGCAGGCGCGTTTCAACGGCGCGAAGATGCTCAGTTCACCAGCGCTTCCCGATGCGCGTCGACGAAGTCCGCCATGCTGTCGAAGCGGAACTCGATGTCAGGCTGCGAGCCCGGGTTCATCGTCGCGCCAAAGCCCGGCTGCGAATGACGGCGGTAAATCCAGCACGACGCCAGGCCGAACTCGTTTGCGGGCTTGTGGTCATGGAAGAGGCTTTCTGCCGTGTGAAGGATTTTTTCCTTCTTGATGCCGCGCTGATCGAGCTTCTGAAGCATGTACTCGAAGTTGCGCGGCGACGGCTTGTAGGATCCGACGTCCTCCGCTGTGATGATGGCGTCGAACTCAACCTGCAGCCTGGCGTTGCTGAAGGCGAAACTTTCGTTGTCGATGTTCGACAGGATGACCAGCTTGTAGTGCTTCTTCAGATATTGCAGCGCGACCGCGGAATCGGCGAATGCCGGCCAGTTTCTGATCGACTGGCCGTACGCCACGCATTCTTCGTGTGTATAGGGCAGGCCCCACTCTTCAGCCATGCGCTTATATACGATGGGAAGCAGTTCCTGATAGCGCTTCGCAGGGGTGAAGTTCTGCTGCGACGACTCGTGGCGAGCGTGTGCTTCGAGAACCTCGTCACGCCTGAGCGGCGTCCTGGCTCGCTCCAGCAGAGGCGTCAGGCCTTCAAGGATGCCACTCTCCCAGTCGATCAAGGTGCCGTAGCAGTCAAAAGTCAGTGTATCGAAATCGGTCAGTTTCACGACTCCTCCTGTCGGATGGCGTGCTCAAAGGTTGAACCCATGCCGAAGCGGAGCTAATCTCGTCAAACACGGGTCCAATACCTGGAGACTATATGCGCCCCCTCGTTCTAACAATGGCTGTCTTAACAGCCGCTGGCATCACCGCATCCGCCAATGCTCAATCGGTGGTCACCCTCGGTCACTCGGCTCCGCTTACGGGCCCCCAGGCGCCGAACGGAAAGGACAACGAGAACGGCGCCCGCCTTGCAATTGATGAACTCAACAGGAGCGGTGTCACGGTCGCTGGCCAGAAGGTCACTTTTAAACTCGACTCCGAGGACGACCAGGCAGATCCGAAGGTTGGCGTTCAGGTCGCGCAGAAACTCGTCGACAGCGGCGTGATTGCTGTCCTCGGCCCGTACAACTCAGGTGTGGCTATTCCGGCATCGCGCGTCTATAACACCGGCGGGGTACCGATGCTGCCGGTTGCCTCCAATCCGGCGCTGACGAAGCAAGGCTTCAAGAACATCTTCCGTATCGGCGCGAGTGACGAGCAGCTAGGCGGAACGATGGGTCAGTTTGCGGCCAAAACATTGAAGGCCAAGACCGCCGCGGTGATCGACGACCGCACGGCATATGGGCAAGGTGTGGCCGAGCAGTTTGTCAAGGAGGCAAAGGCAAATGGAATTCAAATCGTGGACCAACAGTTCACGAACTCGTCGGCGACTGACTTCCTCGGCATTCTCACCAGCATCAAGGCCAAAAACCCGGATGTCGTCTTCTTCGGCGGATACGCTGCTCAAGGCGCGCCGATGGCCAGGCAGATGCGTGCACGCGGACTGCGAGCCAAGCTGCTTGGCGGTGATGGCATTTGCTCGGCCGACATGGGCAGGGTTGCCGGTGACGCGGCCTCTATCGTGTATTGCGCCCAGGGCGGCATCGCGCTCGACAAGACCCCAGCCGGCCGTGAGTTTCTGCAGAAATACAAGGCCGCGTTCAACACCGACACGCAGGTTTATGCGGTCAGCTACTACGACGGCGTAAAACTGCTGGCCGATGCGATGGTCAAAGCGGGAACCACGACCGACAAGGCAAAGCTCACCGCCCAGTTGGCAAAGACCAACTATAAGGGCGTGGCAGGCACCTACTCTTTCGATGAAAACGGCGATCTGAAGGGCGCACCCACGACCGTCTATGTGATCAGAAACGGCCTTCCGGTGCCCTACGGGCAGTGACATTCAATCGAATAACCCCCCAACGCACACATGAAAATCACTCGCACTATTTCGACAGTCGAGGTCCATACCGGCGGCGAAGCGTTCCGTATCGTGACGAACGGGCTTCCTCGTCTTCCCGGTGACACCATCGTAAAGCGTCGAGCGTGGCTGAAGGAGAACGCCGACGAAATTCGTACCGCGCTGATGTTCGAACCGCGTGGTCATGCTGACATGTACGGTGGATACCTGACCGAACCCGTTAGTCCCACGGCAGACTTCGGAATCATCTTCGTCCACAACGAGGGTTATAGCGACCACTGCGGACACGGCGTTATCGCGCTGTCTACCGCGGCGGTCGAGTTGGGCTGGGTTCAGCGCCAGATTCCCGAGACGCGAATCGGCATCGACGCTCCATGTGGCTTCATCGAGGCGTTCGTGCAATGGGATGGTGAACACGCCGGCAACGTACGCTTCGTCAACGTTCCGTCGTTCATCTGGAAACGGGATGTCACGGTCGAGACGCCGTCGTTTGGCACGGTAAAGGGTGACATCGCCTTCGGTGGTGCCTTCTACTTCTATACGGACGGTGCGCCGCACGATCTCGCAGTCCGGGAGTCTTCTGTCGAGGAACTGATCAAGTTCGGCGCCGAGGTCAAAAAAGCTGCAAACGACGCGTACCCGGTTGAGCATCCCGATATCCCGGAAATCAATCACATCTACGGGACCATCATTGCCAACGCACCACGGCACGAAGGCTCGACGCAAGCCAACTGTTGCGTCTTCGCCGACCGTGAAGTGGACCGTTCGCCCACCGGCTCAGGGACGGGCGGACGCGTCGCGCAACTCTATCTGCGCGGCGAACTGGCGAGCAACGAGACGCTCGTCAATGAGTCCATCATCGGCACGGTCTTCAAGGGGCGTGTACTCAGTGAGACGACCGTCGGCGACTTCAAGGCCGTGGTCCCCGAGGTCCAGGGCAACGCATACGTTTGCGGTTTCGCAACCTGGATCGTGGACGAGCGTGACCCGCTGACTTACGGTTTCCTCGTCCGATAATCGGTTCCTTGCAGTCGCTTTTAGCGCGGAACGCTGTGACAGGCATTCCGCGTTGTTTGATTGGCGATTCGCGCGGCCCGACCAGTAGGTTAAAGCCCGGTTTCGTGCGCGAGGCCAGCGCGTTGGCATCACCTCATCGCCCGTTCTTACCTTGCGTCTTCTTTGCGGTCGCTCCGCTTCGGTTCCGAAGCGCGAAGAACACACCGGCTCCGAGCGCGACGAGCAGAACCACGATCAGGCCGCCACTGATGTCGCTCATGCCGGTCATGCCACGAGATTCGCTCTGGCTGGGCGCCGCAGAGGCAGCCACGGGCGCGGAAGCCTCCGCCGCTACGGGCTGCGGAAGCGCCACACCGGCGGCACTCCCTTGACGCACCAGAGAAGCCTCCGATGTCGGCGAGGCCTGGGACACCTGAGATGCATCAGACGCGGATCCGACTGGAGGCGCTTCGGGATTGGGACCGACGGGTGCCATCGCCGTTTCCGAGGCCGTCACGACAGGCGCGGCCGGCTCAGGCGCGGCCGCCTGAGGAGCGACGTCGACGGACCGGGCCATCGCCTTCCACTGCGCGAACACGCCATCCACGCAGTGCACATCGATACAGGCGTTTCGCGCCTGCCGCCACTTCGCCAGTTGCGCGGACGAGAGTTTCCCGCTGCTCAGAAGAGCCTGTTGCTGCGCGAAGATGTCGTCGTACTCGTTGTTCAGGATCGCGTGATCGCAAATGACGCGCTCAGCGGGTTGCTGCGTGGTTGCACACTGAATGTCGTTCGCCGATGCCGCGGTCGAACCCAACGCCGCCATGGATAGCAGCAATACTCCGAATCGTCGTGCCAGGTGCACCCGTCCTCCCAGAATGTGAGTGTCAAAATCCAGGCACCACGATGAATCCGCCTGGCTCGTCACCGTATGTATCGACTCTGCCTTCCAGCAGATAACGTGCCGCCAACGCGCATAGCGCCGCGTCGACGTCGTCGATCGAAGTCAGCGACGCTGTTGCGATACCTTCCCGTTCGAGGAGTGCCCGGCGCTGCGGACCCTTTTGCTTTGCGGATGCGACGTCCGTCCCGAGGAAAGCGCACGTGATCGCGTGGGGGAATGTCTCGAAGCACACGCGGCCATTGATTTTTTCGCTGCCGCTGAAAAGCGGAAAGTGCGCGACGAATGCGTCGTAGACGCGCTCGCCGTTGAACATCCATCCATAGAAGCCGCTCTTGCTGGCGATCGCCGTTTCGCGAGCCGGTGTCGCAAACGAAAAGATCCGCTGCCGCGCGAGCGCCTTCTCGGCCAGTCGTCCCGCGGCGCCTGTTCGCCAACGACACGGCGCATCGATGCCGACCGCCGCCACCCCGAGTGCGCGACACCGTTCGAGCATCTGTTCGGGGGTCGCGTTGCCGAGATGGCTCACGATCTCGGTGCCGCGCAGGACGACCAGATGGTTTCCCTTCCGGTCGCCGCCAACATCGATGCCCGCTACCGTGGTCGGCGTCAAAGCAGCGCCACCACCCTCACATCGCCCTGCTCCGCCGACGCCACCACCTTCTCGCCGATCCGGCGGAACGTGATCGACACCGACGCATCCCCGACCCGCAGATCGCTGACCTCGAGCCAGTCGATACCTTCGGGCAGCATCGGCTGTTCGATCAGCACTTCGCGGCGCTCGGCGTCGATCGTGATGCCCAGACACGCCTCGAGCATCATGAACGGCGAGCCCGCCGCCCATGCCTGCGGCAAACACGCGACCGGATATGCCGTGGGCGGCTCGCCGCGGCGTCGCGGGAAGCCGCAAAACAGCTCGGGCAAGCGCATGTCGAAATTGACCGCGGCCTGGAACAGCGCCTGCAGCAGCTTCACGGCCGACGCCTTGCCGCCATAGCGTGACAGCCCTCGCGCGCACAGCGCGTTGTCGTGCGGCCAGACCGAGCCGTTGTGATATGCCATCGGATTGAAGCGCGCCTGGCTCGCGGCCAGTGTGCGCACGCCCCAGCCAGTGTGGAACAGCGTCGAGTCGAGCGCCCGCACCACCGCCTCGCCGCGCTCGCGCGTGGGCAGGCCGAACGCCAGCAGATGCCCCGCGTTCGATGCCATCACGCGACACAACTCGCCATGACCGTCGAGCGCGATGCCGTAAAAGCCGACCTCGTCCATCCAGTACTTTTCCTCGACGCAGCGGCGGATCTTCTTCGCGCGCTCCGCGTATTGCGCGGCCGCGTCGCGCAGGCCGCGCAGCTTCGCGTAGTGAGCCATCGTGTCGAACGCGGCGCTCGCATAGGCCTGCACTTCGACGAGCGCGATCGGGCCGTCAGGGAAGCGCCCGTCCGCATGGAACACCGAATCGTGACTGTCTTTCCAGCCCTGGTTCGCGAGGCCGCCATCCGATTCGCGCTGGTAATCGAGCAGCCCGTGCCGGTTTTTGTCGCAAACGCCCGCGACCCATTGCGCCGCGCGTTCGAGCGCAGGCCATAGTTCGTCGATCAACCCGACGTCGCCGGTGCGGGCCGCGTAGGCGCCGGTCAGCACGATGAACAGCGGCGTGGTGTCGACACCGCCGTAGTACAGCGCAAACGGCACTTCGCCGGCCGCGGCCATTTCGCCCTTGCGCATCTCGTGCATGATCTTGCCCGGCGCGGCGTCGCGAAACGGCGAGTTCTCGCGCGCCTGATGCTCGGCGAGAAAGCGCAGCACGCCGGCTGCGAGATGCGGTTGCAGCCACAGCGTCTGCAGCGACGTGATCACCGCGTCGCGGCCGAACGGGGTCGAAAACCATGGGATGCCCGCGTACGGGTACGGGCCGGTCGCGAGATCCGTCGTCAGCAGGCCGAGGTCGGCGAACGAGCGGTCGATCCACGCGTTGAACAGCGGATTGCTCGAACGCACGCGCGCGCTCGCGTTGCGTCGCTCGCGCATCACCAGGTGCGCATCCACCATTGCCGCGCGTACCGCCGTGCGGCCGACGCGCGGGCGCTCCGCATCGATCTGCGAGAGATGCGCTTCGCTCAACGCATGCATCGGCTGCGACACGTCGGCGCCGGGCTTGCCGGTCATCGGCACGACCTGCACCGCTATCGACAGATAGATCGACACGCATGCCTGCGCGGGCAGCTTGACGGTGTAGTCGGCGCGGTCGGCGAACAGCTTGTCCGGCTGCGGCGAGAACGCGATCCGCACGTTGCGCGCCACGTCGTCGAGACCGATGTAGCCGAGCAGCACCTCCTGATTCTCGATGCGCGCGGGCTGCACGCGACCCTGTTTGTCGCGCTTCAGGCCGCGCACTTCGAACATGTCGCGGAAATCGCTGGAAAACGAAATCGACAGCGGCACGGTCGCATCGCTCGTGCCGTAGTTCGTGAGCTCGATCGCCTCGTTGAGCACGGTGCCCGACAGCACGCGCACACGCTCGACGTGGATCACGCCTTCGGGGGTGCTGTCGCCGCCGAGCGGCGGCAGCGGGCGGTTGGTCAGATGCGCGGTGAAACTGGTGTTGTCGCTGCTGACGCTGCCCGACAGCAGCGACGGCGCGCGGCCGCCGAAAGTCAGGCGCAGTTGCGACATCACGCGCGTATCGTTGACGAACAGGCCATCGTCGTGGCCGGTGATATCGCCGAGCGGATCGTTGACGATGAAGGTGTCGCCCGACTTGAGCACGTGCTGCGTAGCGCTCGCGACGTTAAGGTTTTCCGTCGGGATGAAAACGCCGTCCTGCTCGGGCTCGCGATGATCGACGCCGCCCGAGTGGGTCAGCCCGCCGAGGGCTTCTGGCTGCTGTATCAAGGTCGCTCCTATGGATTCGCTGCTGCGTTTGGTTGCACTTCGGGTCTCGCCTCGGATCTGCCGCCGGATTGCCCGCTGGCCCCGTCACCCGTGCCCCGGTTGGCCGGACCCCCGGTTGGCCGGACCCCGGTTGGCCGGCCCCATCCGATTGTAGAGGCTCTTTCCGCGTGAGACGAGCTTATCGCCTCGGAGTTTCGGCTTTTTGCGCCGTTTTTGACGGCGTTTTCGGTGGCACGGGACGTGCAGGCGGCAGGATGCGCGGAACGTAAAAAAAACCCACGGCCTCGTGAGCCGTGGGTTGGCGAGCGTCGTTGAACGCGTTGTCGGGCGTCTATCCGGCCTGTTACCGCTTCGCGACCGGCTTCGCCTCGCGCAGCGTCTCGCCGATGAACAGCTGACGCGGACGGCCGATCTTCTGCTCGGGATCGGCGATCATTTCGTTCCACTGCGCGATCCAGCCGACCGTGCGTGCCATCGCGAAGATGCAGGTGAACATCGACGTCGGAATGCCCAGCGCACGCTGCACGATGCCCGAATAGAAGTCGACGTTCGGGTACAGCTGGCGCGACACGAAATATTCGTCTTCGAGCGCGATCTTTTCCAGCGCCATCGCGAGCTTGAACAGCGGGTCGTCGTGCAGGCCCAGCTCTTCGAGCACTTCGTGGCAGGTTTCGCGCATCAGCTTCGCGCGCGGATCGTAGTTCTTGTACACGCGGTGGCCGAAGCCCATCAGCTTCACGCCCGAATTCTTGTCCTTCACCTTCGCGATGAAGTCGGGAATGTTGTCGACCGAGCCGATCTCTTCCAGCATGTTCAGCGCGGCTTCGTTCGCGCCACCGTGCGCCGGGCCCCACAGACACGCGATACCGGCCGCGACACACGCGAACGGATTCGCGCCCGACGAACCGGCGAGCCGCACGGTCGACGTCGACGCGTTCTGCTCGTGGTCCGCGTGCAGGATCAGAATGCGGTCGAGCGCGCGCACCAGCACGTCGTTGACCACGTACTCCTCGGCCGGATTCGAGAACATCATGCGCATGAAGTTCGCGCTGTACGACAGGTCGTTCTTCGGATACACGAACGGTTGACCGACGCTGTACTTGTACGCCATCGCGACCAGCGTCGGCAGCTTCGCGATCATGCGGACCGCCGATACGTCGCGATGCTGCTGGTTCGTGATGTCGAGCGAGTCGTGATAGAACGCCGACAGCGCGCCGACCGCGGCGACCAGAATCGCCATCGGGTGCGCGTCGCGACGGAAGCCGCGGAAAAAAAAGTGCATCTGCTCGTGCACCATCGTGTGCTGCGTGACGGTGTTCTCGAACTCGGCTTTCTGCTGGGCGTTCGGCAGTTCGCCCTTCAGCAGCAGGTAGCAGGTTTCGAGGAAGTCGGCGTTCTGCGCGAGGTTGTCGATCGGGTAGCCGCGGTACAGCAACTCGCCCTTGTCGCCGTCGATATACGTGATTTCGGAGTTGCACGCCGCCGTCGACATGAAGCCCGGGTCGTACGTGAATTTGCCGGTCTGGCCGTACAGCTTGCGGATGTCGATGACGTCGGGGCCCAGCGAGCCCTGATAGATCGGCAGATCGATGGTCTGGTCGCTGTCGGAAAAGCTCAGCGTTGCGTGTGACTTCGAGTTCATCTACGTCTTCCTTTTGCTTGATACCGCACTCGCGCCGGCATGCATCGCAGTCGTACGGCGAGGCGCGACATCGGCGCTCCCGGAGAAGTACGGGCATGCTCAGGCTCCGCTGCGCATTCTACGGGTCGGCGTGTCGTTGATTGCGTCGATTGCTCGCAACAGTCCGTCTCCCTGTGCGCAACATTCGTTGTCGGCACGCGGCGTGTGCATCGCGAAGCCAATGAAAGTTGCGCGAAAGCCGGAACACCAGCCGCAACAATGTTTTGCTGCCAGCACACTGCGTCGGGGTGGATCCATCTGCGATACTCAATCCGTGCATTGATGCTTGCGGCCCGCGATTCGAAGCGGGTTTTTTTGATCACACAGAAAAGCAGGACGAATACAAATGAATGTCTCTCTCGAAACGCTGTTTCCGGATCACGTCCATACCGAAGACCACACGGTCACCGCGCTGAATCATCAGGATATCGTCGTCGCGTTGTCGGCGGCGCTGAAGACGCAGGACGTCGCGGTGCTGCACATGCTCTATCCGCGCACCGACGCGCGCACGCATCGCAGTCTCGACACGCTCGTCGACGTGCTGCATGGACACGGCCTGCATGAAGTCGCCGATCTGATCGCGCAGGAAGCGCATTATCTGCTGTTCAAGGACCCGGTGAAGGGGTGGAAGGTGTTCCACGAAATCCGCAACGACTCGCTCGCGATCGGCGTACATCTGTACTATCACGGGCTCGTCGGCGAGGCGGCCGAACGCGCGCTCGACAAGGACGCGCATCGCAAGGCCTGATGCAGTAAACGGGCGATCGGCGGCGGCGCGCGCCGGCCGATCGCCCTTGATCTTCGCTTCACTTGCTCAGCGCGCGCTCATCGCCTGAATGAAATCATCCACGTAACGATTGAACGCGGACGGATGCGCGAGGTTCATGCCATGCGACGCACCGCGTACCGTTTCGCGGCGCGCATCGGGCAACCATCCCTGCAACGCCGTCACCGTGCGGTGGAACATGTCGGGACTCTTCTCGCCGTCGATCAGCAGGACCGGGCAGCGCAGATCGGCCGCGTCCTCGGGCACGTAGGCAGGCAGCGGATCGCGGAATTGCCGCGCGAGCGTGTGCGCGTTGTCCGTCGCCATGCGGCGAAAACCCAGGGTGCTCATCGCCCAGAAGCCGGGGCGGCTCACCGAATCGACGAACAGTTGCAAGCCTGCTTCGACCTCGCCGCTTTCGATCAACCGAGCCGCTTTCGCACGCAATGCGTTGACCGTCTCCGGCACGCTCGCGGGTGGACGTCCGACGATCTGCAGCGGGCCGCCCGGATCGGCGAGCGTCAGCGTGCGCACGTGTTCGGGATGGCGTCGCGCGAAATGATAGGCGACGCAGCCGCCGCGCGAATGCCCGACCACATGCGCGGGCCCCGCGCCGAAACGCGCGATGAACTCCGCCACTTCATCGGCGTGGCTGCTCCAACTGAACGGCAGGTCCGCCGCGCTATCGGTCACTGGCCAGTAATGCGTGAGACTGACCGCGACGCAGCGATAGCGCTTCGACAGACCGGCCAGTTGCGGCTGCCAGTAGCGGTAGTCGCACAACGAACCGTGCACGAACAGCAGCAAGTCGCCGTCGCCGGTCTCGACGTAAGGCATGCGCAAGCCGCTGCGTAGTCCGATGAAGGATGGCGATGACGATAGCGACGAAGCGGAAACGGATTGATTCACGGGTGAGCTACGGGCAGCGCGGCATCGGCGCGCGAATGCGCGCGGAGCCGGCTACAAGCATTGGATGAGCATATCGGCGTCCCGGAAAATGGGACGCGGTGCGTATTGTCACATAAGCGTCAGCGACGCGTCGGGCAGGCAACTGCCAGGCGCCCCGACCAAGCGCTTATCGAGCACCCACGAAAAGAACAAATTGCGCGAACATCGCCGCGCATGCATGCGCCGGAGGGCATCAGACCAACCACGCGTCGCGATACGGGGACTAGTCCCTCAAGAGCCGCTTCAATTCCTCAAGAAATGAGGCGGTGGTGTAGCCCCAAAGAATCGGATTGAAATTGAATCCATAGGTTTCATAGAACTTCTTGTCGAGACTTTCGCCTGCCTCTTTTTTGAATTTGTCTATTTCACCTAGCGCCTCTGCAATTTCTTCTGATGAACTATCGCGTTTGTAGCACGATACAACCTCCTCCAAAGTATCACCCCAAAGATCGCTGTCCTGGTTGAGATATCCTCCGAACAGGACATAGAACTGGGGATATGATTCTTCGTTCATCATTTCAGTAGATAGGACGTCAAAATGTAATACGGCATGCCATTGTATTCTTCATATTTCAAGACAACCTGAACCGTACTCATATCCTTTAATTGCCCGGTTTCTCGGAGAACTCCGTACCCTGCAGTTTTTCCCACATTATCAAATAAAATTAAAACCTGTCTCGGATTTGATTGAGCCCAATTCCTGATTTTCGCTGTGTTGGATTCCATAACCTTGGAGATCGCCCATTCCGCCGTCGGTAAATCCCTAAACGACGATACTACGTCTCTTTTGGGTTCCAAGCGCAGCCTCTCCCGCAACTGCTCGACAGTCTTCCCTATATGTTTTTCTATTGTGTGCCCACCGAGCCCCGGATTGAGCGCCTTCGCCTCGTGCATTTGCAGATTGATCCGGCCCATCGTAATGCTGGCCGCGCGTGCAGCCTTGATCGAGCCAGCAAAGCTGAACGGCACGATCATATCCAGTGACAGGCCGATGTTGTTCGCCATGTCGGGGCTGGCTTTCACCTTCTCCGCCAGCTTCGTTGTGCCTTGCTGGATGAGCGTACTGGTATCCTGCGCAGTCCAGACCTGTCGCAGACCCGCCGCCGCGGTATCAGAACCATGTACGCCAAACACCACGCACCCAGCCTTGCTTGCCATCGTCGGTTCCGGCAGCACACATAGAGCCGCTGCCCCGACCATTTCCAGCACTCCGCCGACAATCTGCAAACCGCCCCATAGCCGGTTGGAAAGCATCTCGGTGGGGCTGATCGACTGGCAGGAGAGTACCGCCGCCAGTTGCGGCGCACTGAGTACCACGCGCACGCCGTCTGAATGCTGTCGATACGACATTCCTAGTTCCTCTGTAGCTGTTGGGACTGCCAAGCTAGCAGGCGACCACAGGGGTATGGAATGGGCGATGGATGATTTTAGGGTTTCGCTGCGATCAACGAAATGTCAACATTTGTAGGCGCCGAAATACACACCGTGACGCGTGTGGAAAGGCGGTACAGCGTGCATCTGCTTTCGCGTGAGGCTCGTTATTTCGAGCCTTCTCAAGCCAGATTGGCCGCAACATGTCGGCGCAGTCGGCGCGTGTAACTGCGTCGAGCGCCTTGTAGCCGATCTCTGGGAACACCGCTCACGCGCCCCCGGCTTCGTCCACCCACCCCGCCGCGGCCGCCGCGCCCGCGCCACGCACCGCGCAGGTCAGCGGTTCGTCGGCGACGTGCACGTCGAGGCCGATTTCCCGGCTCAAACGCCGCCCCAGATTGCGCAGCAGCGCGCCGCCACCGGTCAGCACGATGCCCTTGTGCGCGATGTCCGTCACGAGTTCGGCGGGAGCCAATTCGAGCCCGCGCTTCACCGCGCCGATCACCTGACTCAGCGGCCCTTCGATCGCCTCCGAAATATCGCGGTTGCTCAACTGCACCGTGCGCGGTAGCCCATCGTCGACGCTGCGGCCGGTTGCGTTCATCTGCTCGAGCGGCACGTCGTGCACGGCCGAGCCGATGGCTCTCTTGACGTGCTCGGCGGTCTGCTCGCCGAGCAGCACGCCATACAGATTGCGCACGTAGCCGATGATCGCCGCGTCGAAATTGTCGCCGCCGACGCGCACCGAGCCGCTATACGCGGTGCCGCCCAGTGCGATCACGCCAACCTCGGTGGTGCCGCCGCCGATGTCGACCACCATCGAGCCGGTCGGGTCGCCCACCGGCAGGCCCGCGCCGAGCGCCGACGCGAGCGATTCGCCGATCAGGCTGACCTTCCACGCGCCAGCCGCCTCGGCCGCTTCGCGGATCGCGCGACGCTCGACGTGGGTCGCGGAGGCCGGCACGCACAGCGTGAATGCCGCGCGCCGGCTGAAGAGCGAGCGCGGCCGCGCCATGTCGACGAATTGCTTGATCATGTGTTCGGCGGCGGAGAAATTGGCGATGACGCCGTGGCGCATCGGCCGCACCGCTTCGAGATTGCGCGGCACGCGGCCGAGCAGCTGGCGCGCCTCGGCGCCGATCGCGGCGATCCGCTTCGACCCGCTCGCGGGCTGCGTCTCGAAGCACACGACGGACGGCTGGTTCAGCACGATGCCGCCGTCGTCGGTATAGATAAGGGTGTTGGCCGTGCCGAGATCCACCGCCACGGAGTGGCGGAACAGTCGCTCAAAGAGCGGGTAATGCGGCGTCGGTCTGGCCATGTGCAGGCTCTGATGTGTCGTTATGCGCCTTCCAAGGCGGTCTGGAAATGCGCCCCCGGTACCCCGAAGCCGCGCGACACGCCCGCTGGGCGTTGCGCTTCCCGCGCGGCGGGGGTGATTTTCAAGCTATTGCCCGTATGACGGCAAGCCCGTCAGAATCTTTAGGGCCGCTTTCTAGTGGGTTTGTGTCAATCGCGCGACAGCTCGCCCAGTGCGCGTTCCAGCGCATCACGGCCGAGCGCGACGCCGTCGGCGGTGATCGTGTGGCCGACGCCGGGTAGCACGTAGGCGTCGACCGCATAGCCGGCGGAGTTGAAAGCGTCGGCCGCGGATTCGAGTTCGCGCACCGGGATCACCTCGTCGTTCTCGCCGTGGACGAGCGTGAGCGGCGTCGCGCGGTTCGACGATACGATCGGCGAGGCGAGCCGCCCCGAATACGCGACGACGCCCGCCGCGCCCTCAACGCTCGACGCGACGTGATGCAGCGCCATGATCGAACCTTGCGAGAAGCCGACCAGCGCAAGCCGATCGAAAGACAGCTGCCAATGCGCGAGCTCGGCGTCGAGCACGCGGCGCAGCGCCGGATAGGCGGCGGCGACGCGCGCCTCGCGGTCCGCCGCGCCGACGTCGCGCAGGCTGAACCACTGGCGGCCGCCGAAGCCGCCGTCGAACGGATCGGTGCCGTCGAGCGACACGAACGCCGTGCCGGGCAGGTCCTCGCTCCAGATGTCGGCGAGCGGCATCAGATCGCGCGCGTTGCTGCCGACGCCGTGCATCAGCACGACGAGGCTCGTCGCGGGCGCGTTTTGCGGCGCGCGCCGCCAGCCGTGTTCGAATTGTTGCCAGCTCATGGTGGGGTCCTTTTTTCCGTGGGATTGGGTGTACGTTTCGGCCTTTGCTGACGCAACCTCTGCCGCGAGCATACGCCGCGTGCCGCGTTCGCGCCGTCGGGCGCCGCATCGGCTGCTGCCGTGGCCGGCGCCGGCCGGCGATTGCGGGTATGCTTTTGCGCATCGACGGACCCGCCGGCGCGGTGCACGGTCCACGGCATCCTGCGCCGACCATGCATTGCGAATCGCGCGCCCTCGCCGTCCGTCCTCACGCCGTTCGCGCCGTCCGCCGCAAAACCTCCGGAGAACGCCTTTTGAGCCAGCCCAACGCCGCGCCTGATTCCGCGTCGCCGCCGCCTCAGCCACCCGCGCCACCCGCGCCACCGTCGCCGCCCGCGCCTCTCGAAGGCGGCCGGCTGGTTCTCGCGACGATCGCCGTCGCGCTCGCCACGTTCATGAACGTGCTCGACACGTCGATCGCGAACGTCGCGATTCCGACCATTTCCGGCAACCTCGGCGTCTCGGTCGACGAAGGCACGTGGGTGATCACCGTGTTCGCGGCCTCCAACGCGGTGGCGATTCCGCTGACCGGCTGGCTCACGCAGCGCATCGGCCAGGTGAAGCTGTTTGTCGGCGCGATCCTGTCCTTCACGCTCGCGTCATGGCTATGCGGCGTCGCGCCGACGCTGCCGATCCTGCTGCTGGCGCGGGTATTCCAGGGCGCGGTGGCCGGGCCGCTGATTCCGTTGTCGCAGGCGATTCTGCTCGGCTCGTATCCGAAGGAGAAGTCGTCGACCGCGCTCGCGCTGTGGGCGATGACCGCCACCGTCGGCCCGATCGCGGGCCCTGCGCTAGGCGGCTGGATCACCGACAGTTACAGCTGGTCGTGGATCTTCTACATCAACATCCCGGTCGGCCTGTTCGCGGCCGGCGTCACGTGGATGATCTACCGCACCCGCGAATCGCCGACGCGCAAGCCGCCGATCGACGTGGTCGGCCTCGGCCTGCTGATCACGTGGGTCGCGTCGCTGCAGATCATGCTCGACAAGGGCAAGGATCTCGACTGGTTCTCGTCGCCGGTGATCGCGATTCTCGGCATCGTCGCGCTGATCAGCTTTGCGTTTTTCCTCGTATGGGAGCTGACCGAGGAGCACCCGATCGTCGATCTGCGGCTCTTTCAGCAGCGCAATTTTCTCGGCGGCACGATCGCGATTTCGATCGCCTACGGGGTATTTTTCGGCAATCTCGTGCTGCTGCCGCAATGGATGCAGGAGTACCTGAACTACCGTTCGATCGATGCCGGCCTCGTCACCGCACCGCTCGGCATCTTCGCGATCATTCTTGCGCCGATACTCGGCCGCGTGCTGCCGCACTCGGACGCGCGCGTGATCTCGACGGTCGCGTTCGTCGGCTTCGCGATCGTGTTCTACATGCGCTCGAAGTACGTGATCGAGATCGACACGTGGCACCTCGTGCTGCCGACGCTGCTGCAAGGCATTCCGATGGCGCTGTTCTTCGTGCCGCTAACGGCGATCATCCTGTCCGGCCAGCCGCAGAGCCGGATTCCGGCGGCGGCGGGGCTGTCGAATTTCGTGCGGGTGTTCTGCGGCGCGGTCGGCACGTCGATCGCGGGTACCGCGTGGAACAACCGCACGATACTGCATCATGTGCGGCTCACCGAGCAGGCGTCGGTCGACAACCCGTTGTTCGCACAGCAGATCGACAACACGCAGTCGGTGCTGCATCTGAATCCACAATCGGCGAATGCGCTGTTCGATTTCACCGTGAACACGCAGGCCGCGATGATGGGCCTGAACGACGTCTTCTTTGTGTCGGCGATCATCTTCGTGCTGATCATTCCGCTGATCTGGATCACGCGGCCGGCCAAGGGCGGCGGTGGACCGGATGCGGCCGGCGCTCATTGAGGCAGATTCGTTTTCGTGCGACGGCGACGCTCGCGCGATGGCCACGAAGCGGCGTCAACGGAAATAGCGCGCCGGCGTATCGCCGAACGCATCGCGAAACACCGCGATAAACGACGACACGTCGTTATAGCCGACTTCGAGCGCCACCTGCGTGACGCTCTCACCGGCACCCAGATGTTCGAGCGCAGCCAGCAGACGCAACTGCTGGCGCCATTGACCGAAGGTCTGCCCCGTTTCCTTCGCGAACAAACGCGCGGCCGTGCGCGCGGTCACGCCCGCGGCCGCGGCGAGTTCCTCCAGCACCAGCGATTGCGCGGGATTCGCGCTGAGCGCCTCGGCGATGCGCCGCGCGCGCGGATCGGCCGGCCAGTTCAAGCCAAGCGGCGCGGCGGGCAAGCCGGCGACGCGATCCAGCAGCACCTGCAGCAGACGGCGGGCGGGTTCATCGGGCGCGTGATCGTGCGGCAGATCGGCCGCGGCGGCGAGCAGCGCCTGCACCAGTGTGTCGGGGATCAGCGCGCCGGTCTGCGCGGGCAGCGGCGCGGCGTCGTCGGCGGCGGCGTCGGCGGAGTCGTCGGCGGAGTCGTCGGCGGCGGCGTCGGTGGCGTCCATTGCGGCATCGGTTGCGACGTAGAGCGAATACGACTGCACCGGCCGCGTCGCGTGCAGGCAATGCAGCGTATTCGCGGCGATCCACAGCGCGCGGGCGGGCGGCACGACCCAACGGCCGGATGCCGTGCGCACGGTCAGCACGCCTTCGCTAACGTAAATCAGACGCGCACGCCGATACGCGCGCCACGGCTCGTCCAGCGTCGCATGGCGTTCGCCGACCACGAAGACCGCTTGCCCGATGCCGTCCGGATCGAAGGCTTCCGTCATGGTGTCTGCTCTGACGCGGGACGTCCGCGAAGGGAGCAAGATTAGCACGCGCGCGGGGCGCGGCTCCGAGGCGGGCTAACAGGGTCCGGCCACCGTGAACGCGCACCCCGCCTAAGGCCTGGTTACCCCGCCCGCTTCACCAACTCCTCCAGCACCGTCCGATACGACGTCATGCCAATCACCCGCTCGTTCAGCCCCTCCTCGAAATCGATCCACCCCGAGTTGAAGCCGTCGAGCATCTCGATACGGGGCGCGGGCCACTCCGTGCCTTGCGCCTGAAACAGCGCCTCCCACTGCTCGCGCGGCACCGTCTGCGCTTCGACGGTCCGCCCGAGCGCCTCGCCGAGCAGCGCGGCAATCTCATGCTGCGAATAGCGCCCTGACGCCTCGATCTCGATCACGCGCCGCCCTTGCCACGACTGCGTGAGCGCCTGCGCGACCACGCGGCCGATATCCGCGGTCGCGACCATCGGATACGCCCGATCGAGCGGCTGCAGAAAGCTCGGCATCACGCCGGCGTTGCGGGCCGGTGCGATATCCCACAACGAGTTTTCCATGAACCAGGCCGGCCGCAGGATCGCGGTCGGAAGCGGCAAATCGGCGAGCGCCTGTTCGAGAATATGCACCTGCGTGATGAGGCCGAGCCCCGCATCGCGCTGCCCGCCCACCGACGACAACGCCGCCACCCGCCCCGGCCGCGCCTTCGACAACGCCTCCTTCAGCATCGCGGCCGCCGCATGCGCGTTCGGATAACCGGGCTGCGGCGCGAAATTCGGCGCAATCATCACGAATACGCCGGCCGTGTCGCGAAATGCGGCGCTGAGCGAGTCGGCGTCCTCGAACGACGCGATCGCCACCTCCGCGCCGCGCTCGCGCCACGGTGCCGCCTTGCTTGCGTCGCGCAGCACGGCGCGCACCGCGTGCCCCGCGTCGAGTAACGCGCGTGCCGCCGCGCCGCCCACCTGTCCTGTCACACCGGTAATTGCAAACATGCTGTTCTCCTCGATTACGGCGGATGCCGTGTTGGGAAGCATTCTCGGTGTGGTGTGGTGATTTCGCGAGAGCGTGGGTGTCATTTGTTTAATGACTCGATGTCATCAAACCTCCTTGGCGGGCCCAGGTGATGCGCTTGTCTGATGGAGTGTTGTCAACGCCAAGTATCGAATCGCCGCTCGATGTTCGCGAAACGCAGCGGCAATCGTGCGCAGCGCTCCACGCGACCTCGTATCCGAGAGGCTCGAATGCAGCACGATTTCCGAAGGAAGAAGCGCCGGGAGCCCCAGCAGCGCGCCGACTTCGACGGCACCGACCGGCGCGACCCGATGCGCGAACGCACCGACCGCAAGCCCGGCCGAGACACCGGCGGTGACGGCCGCCATGCCACCGCCTATGAACACGTCGATCCAGGCGATCCCCGCTGCGTCGAGCTTGCGGGTCGCGAGACTGCGCAGGTCGCACGATGTCGACAGCGATGCAAGCCGCAGCGGCGCATCGAGGCGGTCATTGGCGGAGTCCCGACAAAGCATGCCGGACTCGCCTCAGGGATTGTGATTGCTACGTTTCAGATCGGCTCGGCACTGGGCGTTGCGATCATTGGCGGCGTCTTTTACGGTGCGCCTGGCGAGAGCCACGCGGCCGCCGCATTCGGCCGCGCATTCAGGAATTCGTGCTTCAACGTACGCGACTCATTCGTGATCGTGGGCCGGGGCCACTAACCTCTCTCAGTGCTGCCCCTCGAGGCGATAGTCGGATCGGCAGGACACCGTCAACTTCACAACGAGTCCGGGATGGTTGTCCGCCAGTGTCAGCGTGCCTCTATGCAGCGTTGCGACACCTTTCACGAGCGCGAGGCCGAGCCCGACGCCCGGCGTTCCCCGGCTCGCATCGCCCCGGTAGAAGCGCTCCGTTACCTTCGCCTTCTCGGCAGCAGGAACGCCCGGGCCATCGTCCGCTACTTCAATCTCGATGAGCCCTTCGCGCTCGCTCACTGTCACATGCACGCGCGAACATGCGAACTTCAGTCCGTTATCAATCACGTTTCCGACCGCTTGCGCAATCAGTAGCGGGTCCACAACCGCTTCCAGTTCGGCGGGGCAAGTCTGCGACAGGGCAATCCCTCGAAGGTCGCCTAGCGGTTGGTAAAACTCCACCGCTTCGGAAACGATATCTGCAACATTGCTCGCAACGAAGCCTGACCTTCGCACCCCTGCATCGATCTCCGCCAGACGAAGAAGGGCATTGAAAATGCTGATCACCCGGTCGATATCGGTGAGCGAACCCTCCAGGCGCTCAAGCGTGTCGGCGTCGACCCTCTTCTTCAAATCGAGAATCATCACCTCCATCCGCGTCCGGAGTTCAGTCAGAGGCGTTCGCAAATCGTGAGCGATTGCATTCGATGTGTTGCGCACGCTACTGATCATCTCGACCAGCGCCTCCTGGGCGGCCTGCCGCCTCTCCACCTCGTCGTGCAAGCGTGCATTGCTCTCTTGCAGGACCTTCTGTAGCCGCCGGAACTTCACGTGGGTTCTCACTCGCGCGAGGAGTTCTTCCATCTGCAAGGGCTTGGTGACGTAGTCAACGGCCCCGACCTGGAACCCCACGGTCTTGTCCTCGGTGTGCGACAGTGAGGTCATGAAGATGACGGGGATGTCCCACGTTTCCGGGGTCGCTTTCAAACGGCGGCAAACCTCGAACCCATCCAGACCCGGCATCATCACGTCGAGCAGTATCAGGTCCGGACGTACGAGGGCCGCGCGACTCAGCGCCTCTTCACCGTCCCGGGCAATCGAGACGTGCAAACCGCTCCCCTCAAGAAAGTCTACGACCAGGCCCAGATTCGGTGCCGTATCATCAACCACCAGGACTACAGGCGGATTTTTCTCGAACTCATCCGACATGTGCACTAACTTCCGTTCAGGTGTTTCTCGATGAGCACGAGCAGTTCTCGCGACTCAAAGCTTTCCGCAAGGTTGCCCACTCTGGTAGCGAATGCCGTATAGCGGGTGTCGCTCGCCCGAAGCGACTCAACGTGTCGCATGACCTCCCGCATCGAACCTCTGCGCGCGAGATCGTGCAACACCTCCATGCTCGCACGCGGCGGCAGGACGAACGACGAGACCGCTTCGGCGTCGGATGGCGTTGCGCCAATCCGGCGCGGACGCTCGGCCACATGTTCAGTTGCCGGGCGCACACCGTCACGTCCGGCAAACATCAGGCATTCGTCGCGTGGAGCTTGCCGATCGCCGGCGTCGTCACGCACCAGCGGCTCGTGAGCGGGACACTCAACCGCGAGGTCGAACCAGAATCGACTTCCTCGCCCGTATTCACTCTCGGCGTGAATATCGCTGCCCATAAGCCGCGCCAAATGTTGGCTGATGGAAAGCCCCAACCCCAGCCCGGCGCTCCTGCGCTCGATGTCACCTGCCTGTTCAAATGGCTGGAAGACTCGCTCGAGTTGGTCATGCTTAATGCCAATCCCGGTATCTTTCACTTCAAACCTCAAAATGCCACCTCGGACCAACTTCACCGAGAATGCCACCTCTCCGATGTCCGTGAACTTCACGGCATTGGAGAGCAGATTGAGCAGTACCTGCCGCAATCGCTTCTCGTCAACGCGAATCACTGCCGGCAGGTTTGGCGCAACCGCACAAATCTGCGCGAGCCCCTTCTCACGAGCCCGCACGCCAACCATCTCCCCAAGCATTTCGAGGAACGGCGCGAGCAGAACATCGTTCAGCTCCAGGTCAATCCGACCGGCGCCAACGCGCGCGAAGTCCAGCAAATCATTAATCAACGTGACGAGATGCGAGCCGCTTTGCTCGATCAGCGAAACATGCGACTTTTGACGAACGCTCAGGTTGTCATCGCGCCGCAGAACCTGCGTATATCCGAGAATGCAGTTCAACGGGGTCCGGAGTTCGTGGCTGATGTTAGCCAGGAACTGGTCCTTCGCCTTGTTCGCCAACTCAGCCTCGTCCCGGGCAACGCGCACCGTCTCCTCGAGCGCTTTGCGCGCCGAGATGTCCTGGATAATCGCAATGGTATGCTGAACCTGCTGGCTGGAATCACGCTGTAACGACACGGTCGCACTGACCCACACGCGCGATCCGTCGCGCCGTATGTTGACTTTTTCGTCCGTGTAATGCGAGAAGTCGTTTTTGAGCAGTTTCTTGAATTGATTGATGCTCTCTGGAACACTGCCAACCGCTGTGACGTCCATGAACGTCATCGAGAGCAATTCTTCACGACTGTAGCCAACGATATCGCAATAGCGCCGGTTGACGCGGAGGAACCGGCCGCTCTGGTCACAATGAACAATACCCACTGCTGCGTTTTCAAAGGTTCCACGGAAGCGCTCTTCGCTGGTTCGCAGTGCGAGTTCTGCACGCTTCAAGTCCGTAATATCGACCATGGTTCCAGAGACGCGCGTAGCCGGCCCGCAGGAAAACCGAGGACCCGCGCCACGCGTCAAGACCCATCGCCAGGACCCGTCGCGGTGGAGCACGCGGTGTTCAATGCCAAACAGCCCGCCTGGCTCCTGGCTGCACCGCCAAAACGCGTCGCAAACGCGTTGCCTGTCCTCCGGGTGGATGACCTCCATCACGCGCGCGATGCCGGGAGCGGCGTCAGCCTCCGTGTAACCTAGCCATGCCTGGATGTTCCAGCACCTCAGCGACAGGTCCCGCCCCTCTTCGCCCGAGAGATCAATGGCCCACACCCCGACCTTCGAGCCGCGCATCGCGTCGTCCAGCCGATCGTTGGTTTCGCGCAGAATTTCCGCCTCGGCTGCCTGACGTGACGCTGTAGCGTCACGCACCACGAGCACCATGCCGATGACGTTGCCCGAGTCGTTCACAATCGGCGTTCCCCGATTTTCAACGGACACCATGCGCCCTGCTCTACCGACGAGCATCGTCTTCGGGGGAAAAGAAACGAAGCCACCCTCGCCCAGGGCTGCTGACACGCTGAATTTCAGTGGCGCATTCGTGTCCTCGTCGATTAGCCGGAGAACTTTTTCGAGCGGTTGCCCGACAGCGTCTTCCCGCGACCATTCTGTCAACGCCTCGGCGACGGGATTGATGAGCGTAATGTGTCCCTTACAGTCAGTGGCAATGACGCCATCGCCGATGCAGTCCAGCGTAACCGCATAACGCTGCTCGCTCTCGCGCAGCCGACGCTCCGCATCGTGCTTATAGAGGGCCATCTCGACAACCGTACGCAGTTGCAGGTCGTCGAAAGGCTTCAGGACGTAACCGAATGGTTCGGTCACTGTGGCGCGCCGGACCGTTTCCTCGTCGGCATAAGCCGTCAGGAACACAATGGGCAAACGGAGCGACTCGCGCAACTGACGAGCCGCATCAATGCCGTCCAGCTTTCCCTCGAGGCGCACATCCATGAGGACAAGGCTTGGCTTTTCCTTCGCAGCAACCGTTATCGCATCCTCGCCGGTCGTCACGCAACCTATGACGACGTGCCCGCAGCGAGTCATTTGTTGGGCAATGTCACGAGCGACCACCCGGTCGTCTTCGACAATCAGTATTCGCGCAGAAGACATGTTAGTGGCCGCCCGTTTGCTGGAGTCTGAAATTAATGTCAAATGCCGTCCCTCTCTCGCGACTAACCTCGATTGACCCGTGGAGTTGCCGGGAAAGGTCGAATACGAGCTGCAGTCCCAGGGATTCGGCATGCTCAAGTGAAAACTCTGGCGGCAAGCCGATACCGTCGTCGCCGACCCTCAAGCGGCACCGATGGTCTTCTTCCGCGGCCAGCTCAACGCGCAGCCGCCCGCTTCGACCGTCCGGAAACGCATGCTTGAGTGCATTCGAAACTAGCTCGTTGACGATCATGCCGCATCCGATCGCGCGATTCATGTCGAGCTGAACGTCGTCGACGACAACGTCCAGGATGACGTTCGATTGACTCAGTTCGTAAACGCGCGCCAGGTGCGCGCACAGATTCCTGATATGAGGCGCCATGTCGATTCGCGCGAAGTTGCCCGCACGATACAAATTTTCATGGACCATCGCCATCGAGCGAACGCGGTTCCGGCTCTCCTGAAACAGCTCCGCCACGACCTTATCTTGCACACGAGCTGCCTGAAGGTTGAGAAGGCTACTAATCAGCTGCAGATTGTTTTTCACCCGATGGTGCAGTTCCTTCAGCAGAGCGTCCTTTTCTTCGAGAAGTGCTTCGATCTTCTCCAGGCTGGCGTTCTCGATAGAAATCGCCGCCTGGGACGCCAGCAACTTGAGCACCGCCATGCGCGGCGGCGTGAACGCGCCGGGCGCGAGCTCGTTCTCGAGGTACAGCGCGCCGACCAGTCTCGTCTGCTTGATGAGGGGCAAACAGAGCATCGAGCGTGAGCCTTTGCCACTGAAATACTCGTCAGAAGCAAACGGGTTTTCCGTCGTCGCATCATCGACAAGAAGCGTTTCGTGGGTGCGAAGACAATGGTGAAGCAGGGAGAGCGGCAAGTTCCGCGGCGAGGCAGTTCGCCGCTCTACGCGGACGTTACCTCCCTCGTTGGCCTCGGCTTCAATGTAAAGCTGCTCTTCGTGCGGAAGGATGAGCAGCGCGCGTCGCGCGCCCGCGTGCTCGAGCACGATGGTCATGAGTGTATTCATCAGGCTGTCGAGTACCCTTTCGCTCGATATCGCCTGTGACGCCTTGACGACCGTCTCCATCTCCAGCTGACTTTCCACGGCACCTGACAACGGACCTCCCGGCTCGTTAGCCCCGAGGTCAGGATATGCCGCCTCCAGCATTCTGACTTTCGCCGTTGCCCCCCAGTTCAAGTAGGCCGATCGGGCATTACGCAAGTACACCGCGGCGATGGTCGCGAAGCCGCGGTTGGCATAGAACCGTCCGGCTATCTCGCTGGCTAGCGCCTCGACATGCAGCAATCGGTGCGTTTTTGCATTTTCGATGGCTCGCTCGTATAGCCGCATGGCTTCACAAGCGTCGCCGCGCACGCGTGCGACTTCAGCTTCGACCAGCGCTGCACGCGCGGCGAAGTTCGTCGGACCGCTCAATGCCCAAGCGCGGAGCTTGTTCACGTGCTCGGCAAGCCTCGCGTCAGCGAGAACGTCGGCTTGCGATGAGTGGGCATCCCACTCCCGGAGCCATGTCAGCGCAGAAAAGAAGTGGTAAACGGCGAGTTCCTGGTGCCCCCATGTCGTCCACAACAAGGGGGCTGCCTTGTTCGCTGCCTCCATCGCACCAGCGATGTCGCCCGCCATGTAGCACGCCTCCTGTTTGCGAATCCAGTACCAGCATGCAGCAATGTCGAGTGCTCGATTGCCTTCGAGGTGCTGTTCCAGAGCCTTCGCGTTCGGATATTCCGAATCGGGTGAACCAAACCATGGCGCGCCGCCGCGCAATTCACGAATCAATGAGAGCTGCGAATTAATGATGTCGGCAATCAACCCGAATCCGGCGGACCGGACGACATGCAGCCGTTCGACTGCCTGATCTTCAACTTCGGCTAGTGGCGCAGAGGTGGCGAGCAGAGTGGTGACCAGACAACAACTGCTGAACCCGATGTATGTCAGGTCGCCGCATTGTGTTGCCACTTCGAATGCTCGTCGCAAGAGCGGAATCGCTGTTCGTATCGGCTCTGTCCACGGCATGACGTGATACGAGAAACACAGGTAGACACGGGCGCGAAACCGGTCAAGCCCCTTCTCATCGACGAGCGCCATCCCGAGCTTGCCAAACTCATGGGCGCTCTCGTAATCGCCGAAGAATGGACCGACAGCCATTCCTAAATAGGCGAAACCCAACGCAGATGCATCGGTGTTGCCGTGCGCTATGCTGAGATTCGCCATGCGCGTCAGCACAAGACACACCAGGTTTTCGTCAGTGAAGAATGCGGGCGGCAAAACGGCTGTGAATACGTTCAGCGTCGCCTCAAGCGCTTCGTCATCGAGCAATCGATTGTCACGCAATTCTGCAATCGAGCCGCGTTGAACATGAGCGACCACCTTTGCGTACTCTCTATCGACCTCTTCCCTGTCCGGATGGGGTACCCAATTGACGTCGACCTCGCGGAGATAGCTCAGGCAAATTTCTACCGCGGCGTGCATCTTGTCCAGGGCGGTATGCAGCGTTATCCGAAGGAAAGCCACTGCGGCCTTGTCGCGTACGCTCCCGGCATATCGTTCGAGACGACGCAGGCGGTCGTCTGCCTGTATTGGACTGCCGGCGAGGAACGTGCATTCTGCAAGCAAAAGCTCGATGGAAAACTTCTCGCAGTAATGGGTCTCCCACGCATCCTCGCCGAAAATCCGACTCGCTACCGTGAGATAGTTCAGCGCGGTACCGTAGGCAGCCGCTGCTCTCGCGCGACGGCCAGCGCGGAGGTTCAGGAGGGCTACGCGCGTGCGGACCCGGGAGTCGCTGATTGCGTGGAGTGCCCGGTTGTACTGGTTGACGACCTCGAAAATGTTCCGCTCGTGATTCGGGTCGGCGTCTCCCGTATCCAGCCGCATTCCGATGCGAAGATGCGATGGCGCGCGCTCTGCCTCCCCAAGTAACGCGTATGCAGCCTCTTGAATCCGGTCGTGGACGAAAGCGTAGCCCTCCGAACGGCGGTAAACCAGGCCTTGCCCGATTGCCTCGCCGAGCGCCGAGTCAACTTCTCCGCTTGACTGCCCGCTCACCTGCGCCAATACCGACGTAGCCGTCGTGGCGCCAAGGCAAGCGAAATCAACGAGCAGCCGTCGCGCGCGGTCAGACAGCCGCTCGATCTTGTTCACCAGCAAGTCAACTACGCTATCGGGGAAAGCTCCCTGCGCAATCTGCTCGACATTCCACACCCATTCCCGCGAGGCACGGTTTAACGTCAGATGACCTTCCTCGGCGAGGACGCGCAGGAACTGAACCGCAAAAAACGGGTTTCCGCCCGTCTTCTCGAACATCAGTCGCGCCAGCCTTCTGGCCTCTGCTGAATCACCGCGAGTGGTATCGCAAACGAGTCGCTCCACATCGCCAACCCCCAAGGGGGCCAGCAACACGTCATGAACTGGCACCGAGCCTTCTCGAATGTCGCTGATCACGCGAGCGAGAGGGTGACTGGGGCCGATCTCGTTGTCACGGAAGGCTCCAATGAGCAGAAAGTGGGCAATAGCGGAGCCCCGGCCGAGCGCCTCCAGTATCGAAATGGTTCCTGCGTCCAGCCATTGGAGATCGTCCAGAAACAGTACAAGCGGCTGTGGCGGGTGTCGCGAACGCTCCAATGAAGCGAATCAAAGCAGTGACGAAGCGCTTTTGAGCGTCCAGAGGCGGCAATTCGGCGACTGCCGGTTGTGGCCCGACGATTTCTTCCAGCGCGGGGATGAGGTCGGTGAGCAGGCGGCCATGCGGTCCCATCGCGTACTGGATGCGCTTGCGCCACTTCACCAGTTCGCGCTTGTCCTCCCTGATAATCTGTTCGACGACTGTCTCCATGCACTGTGCAATCGTCGCGTAGGGGATATCTCGCTTGTACTGATCGAACTTGCCCGACGCAAATCGCCCGCGGCTCAGCGTTTGGTGGAATTCTCCAACCAGCGATGACTTCCCGATCCCTGAGTAACCGGACACCAGCACGAATTCGGTCGTACCGTCATGAGCCACGCGGTCGAAAGCTTGAGTCAGTGCGCTCAATTCCGCTTCCCGCCCATACAGTCGGTCTGGTATCAGCAGCCGGTCGTCAGAGTCTGCCGTTCCGAGGGCGAATGGCGTGAGGCAGTCTCCTGTCCGCAGTTGCTCCGCGCACAGACGCAAGTCGTATTCGACTCCGCGCGCGGTCTGGTAGCGGTCTTCCGCCGCTTTTGCGAGCAATCGCTCGACGATGGCTTCAAGCGATTCAGGAACGTCAGGAACGCGCTCGCGCAGAGGAGTTGGCTTCCTCGCCGTATGACAGTAAAGCCATTCCCCAGGGGAGTTAGCAGAGTACGGATACTTTGCCGTCAGCATCCAGTAGATGAGGACGCCCAGCGAGTATAGATCGGCGCGAGCGTCGACCGGCCGGTTGACGAGCCCAGTGCGCTCGGGAGCCAGATACGGAAGTGCGTCCGCGAGGATGACCGAGTGAGTCGACTCTTTTCCAGCAGAATCGACGCGCGTCGACAGACCGAAGCCCGTCAGAGCCACTACCCAGTTGGCTGGGTTGACAAGAAGATGCGCCGGCCGGACATCCTTGTGTATGACGTCCCTCCTGTGCAACATCTCAAGGGCAGCCGTGGCGTTCGCGGCTATCGTCACGATCTGGCCGAATGACAACAGAGACGTATCGAGTGCAGGCAACACGATGCCGCCCGGGTCCTCGAGCTGCAGCGTAATGGAAGAACTATCGCGGACGAACTCAAGAGGCTGCGTGAAGCGGGGTCCATCCAGGTGGGCACGAAGCGAAAAGGCGTTCTCGAGCAAGGCCAGCGTTTGACCGGAGGGCTGACTAGCCGTTGGCCTCAGTGACAACCGTGACGTCCGGCCGTCGCCAGCGTCGATTCGCAACAGGACGAACAGACCATCGTCCCATAACATTTGCCCCGCCGATTCTTCGATATCCATGAGTCTCCGCCGTTCCCTCTCCACTCCGACACCGGCTGTTATCCATTCGCCGAAAGCATGTACCCAGCGTTTCGAACAGTTCTTAGAAGTGACACTTCAAACCCGGCATCGATCTTTTGCCGAAGCTTGCTGACATGCACATCCACCACGTTGGTCTGCGGGTCGAAGTGGTAGTCCCAGATGTTCTCGAGGAGCATCGTCCGGGTGACGACCTGCTCGGCGTGCCGCACCAGATATTCGAGCAATTTGAATTCGCGCGGCTTGAGGACAATGACTTTCCCGGCACGTGACACCTTGCGTGAAAAAAGGTCGATGCACAGGTCCGCGCACCTGAGCGTCGATTCGACCGCTTCATTCGGTGACCGGCGCATGAGCACCTCCAGTCGCGCGAGCACTTCTCCGAACGCGAACGGCTTGACCACATAGTCGTCACCGCCTGCCTTGAGACCCCGAATCCGCTCGTCGACAGCATCGAGGGCGCTCAGGATAAGCACCGGGACCTTGCTCCCGGTTGCCCTCATTGCCGCGACGATGCTAAGTCCGTCAAGCCCGCCCGGCAGCATGCGGTCGAGGATGATTGCATCGTAAGCGCTGCCCCCCATGGCCAGAAACATCCCGTCGCGGCCGTTATCCGCGGAATCAACGACATGACCCGCTTCCGTCAAACCCTTTTTCAGGAAGCCGGCCACCTGCACGTTGTCTTCTACTAACAAGATTTTCATCAGTTTGACTTTTGAATTGGGGATGCCGAGCCGGGCAGTTAACGCATCTCGGCAGTGATGCCGCTCTCTTCTGATCGGCAGCCAACCCTGGATTATCCGCTCCGCCCGAAAACACAAGCTTCCATGCGCTCATTAAATTTCGTTAACGTTTCGTCCATATTTTGTCAATGCTGACCTCTCACACCCGCTCGGCTGAAAACTGCCACGTCCCCACTTGTAAAAACATTAACAATTATTAATGCGGCGTTAACAAGGCGGAAAATACGACTCAGCTAATATCCTTGCGACACCGACCGTACGCGGCATGACAACTAATGAATAACTCAGCTGCCCGCCGAAACCTCCGGGTTGCCCACGGACGAAAGCGCCATGACTCAAGCAATACTACGCCCCTCGACATGCACTTCCGGTGAGCGGGTTATCCGAATTGGTGAATGCGAGATCGACCTCAGCGTGCGATTGTTGCGCCGTCGCGGTGAGGTACTGGAACTGGGGTCTCGCGCATTCGACATCCTCGCTGTGCTTGCTCTGGCAGCCGGCCGCGTCGTCACGAAAAATGAACTCATGGATCTGGTCTGGCCGGATACGGTTGTCGAGGAAAACAACCTCCATGTGCACCTCTCCTGGATCCGCAAGGCACTTGGCCGCGATGGCCAGTTCATTGTAACGGTGCCACGACGTGGCTACCAACTGATAGCCTCCCGAATCGACGCACCCAGCTTTGACGAGGTTGCGCAGGACCGCCCCATTCGCGTCAAATCGGACGTGGCGCCGAGGGAAGAGCGACTGATCGGGCGGGAAAGCGCTATCGCGGAAATCAGGTCGCTGCTGCCATCCACGCGCGTTCTAACGCTTGTGGGCGCAGGGGGAATCGGCAAAACATCGATTGCCCGGGAAATTGCCCGCAGCGTTTCGGCGCAATGCGACCCCGAGATTCACTTCGTCGAGCTTGCCGCCCACAACACCTGTCGCGGCGTGGCTCAGGCGTTGGCCGCCAGCTATGGTATCCCGGTCGACAGCGGGGAATCCGACCTCGAGCGCGTTGCACTGATGCTCGCGGGCACGAAGGGCTTGCTCATCGTCGACAATGCCGAGCATGTCGTCGAATACGTGGCTCAGTTCCTGGAATTCGCTTGCCGTTATACGTCCGAGCTGCGCTTCCTCGTTACCAGCAGATTGCGGCTTCGCGTGCCCTGTGAAGTTGTTTACCGCGTCGGCCCGCTTGCACTGCCTGGCGTCGAGGATGCCCCTGGGGCAACGCTTCGCTCCCCATCCTTTCGGCTGTTCCAGCGACGTCTGTTCTCCAACGGGCAGAACATGGATATGAACTGTGATCGCCTACGGCTGATCGACGACATATGTCGACGCCTGGACGGTGTCCCACTGGCCATTGAATTGGCGGCGGGGCGCGCCTCGATTCTCGGACTGGAGCATCTCCGAGTTGGGCTCGAGGAACCGTTGCTCTACCTGGGCGGCGGCTTCAGAACCGCGCAGGAAAGACAGAAAAGCTTGCGAGCCTCGTTGGACTGGAGTTTCGAGATGCTCAGCGACCGGGAGCGGGCGGTATTTCGGCGCCTTTGCGTGTTCGGCTATCCGTTCAACGCTGAGGCCGCGTGCCTGATCGCCCGCGATGACGCTCTCAATGACTCGGCGGTGATGGATTGCGTCTGCGAGCTCGTCGACAAATCGATGGTCGAGATTCGCTTCGAAGGCACCGCGGTCACGTATCACGTGTTGGCGCTGGCCCGCACGTACGGAAGAGAAAAGCTTGCCGAGGCCGGTGAACTGGACGCAATCGTGGAACGATACGCCCTGTACGCCAGCGGCCAAAGCACCGACGAGGATTTCACCCAAACCTTGCGGCAAGCGCCCCACACGGCCGCGCACTCTGAAACTCTGCGGGATTTTTGGCAACTGGCCTCTTAACAATTGATTTGAGCCTCCGTCTTCGTTACGGCGAAGGACACTGGATGCTTTCGTCATCGACGTGGCGAAGACTCATCCTTCCGCACAGACAGGAAATCAGACTTTGCGGTGATAGAATTCAGCGGATATTTAGTTGTGGCCGTACTATTGACCTGCATGGTGGTTTGATGGTTGCCCGGTATAGCCTGACATTCGGCCCGTTCCGCATCGATTTCCCGCAGCGTGTCCTCACCAGAAATGGCGACGAAGTCCGCATTGGAAGTCGTGCGCTCGACATTCTTATCGTGCTAGCCGAGCACGGTGGTGAACTGGTCTCAACGCGTCAACTGCGCGACCAGGTCTGGAAAGAAAGCGTGGTCGACGATGGCGCGCTTCGTGTGCACGTTTCCACGCTTCGGAAGGCGCTGAGCGATGGCAAACCGGACAGCCGCTACATCGTGAACGACAATGGACGCGGCTATCGGCTCGCGGTGCCGGTCAATTCCACGAGGGCTACGCAATTCACCGCCGACACGCCGACTGCGCCGGCCCGTACCCCCGATGAAGGTGCGCGAGCGTTGCCCGTGACCCTCAGCCGGGTCATCGGCCGGGAGGATGTCATTGACGGCCTGACCGACCAGCTTCCCGAACGCAGGCTATTGACCATCGCCGGTCCGGGCGGCATCGGCAAGACCACGGTCGCCGTGGCTATAGCGCATCGCTTTTCCGAGCGTACCGGTATCCGGGCACTATTCGTCAACTTCGCCCCCGTTTCCGACAAGCCGAGCGTCGCCAGTACCGTGGCGTCGACGCTCGGCGTCGCCGTATTCAGCGGCAATCCAGTCCCGGACGTGATTGCCTCACTGGGCGACACGCCAATACTTTTGGTCCTGGACAATTGCGAGCATGTCGTCGAGGCGGTTGCGCAGGTCGCGGAACAATTGCTGCAAGGCGCATCTGGCGTGTACCTGCTGGTAACAAGTCGGGAGCCGTTGCGCGCGGATGGCGAGTCGGTGCATCGGCTTTCGGCCCTGCCGTTTCCGGAAGTGGGTGCGCGGATGGGCATCGAGGAGGCCGGAAGTTATCCGGCCATCTCGTTGTTTCACGACCGGGCGAAGGCTGCCGATGACGCCTTTCAGTTCACGGTTTCGAACATCGGCGCCGTGGCCGACATTTGCCGGCGCCTGGACGGAATTCCTTTGGCGATTGAATTTGCCGCGGCGCGCGTCGCGCACATGGACGTGCGTGCGATCGCCGCGCGCCTGGACGACCGCTTTGCGCTACTCACACAAGGGCGCCGAACCGCATTGCCGCGGCATCAAACGTTGAAAGCGACGCTTGACTGGAGCTACGAGCTGCTGGACTCGCATGAGCAGCACGTCCTGCGCCGGCTGTCGGTGATGCGCTCTTCGTTCGGCATGCGTGAAGCCGTTGCCGTGGCAGGCTGTGGGCAGATCGATGAACTGGCGGTATTTGACGCAATCAGCGGCCTTGTCGCCAAGTCGCTTGTCGCACGTGATATCAGTGATGCCGACAACCCGTATCGGCTCCTCGATACGACCCGCCAATACGCACACCTTCGATTGCTGGAAGCCGGCGAAGCGAACGAGGCCCGGCGCCTGCATACGATACATTGCTGCGAGACCTTCGCGGACCTGGGCGCCGCCTGGGAGGGCAAGGCGCAACCCCAATGGCTCGCCCAGCTCAGCAAGCGAATTGACGATATCCGCGCGGCGTTCGAGTGGGCCTCGCATCAGGAGGGGGATCCCGAGCTCGAAATCGACCTCGTTATCGCCACGGCACCACTTTGGCTCCATCTCTCGCGACCGCACGAGTTCCTTAGCATGGCCGAACACGCCATTGCGGCGGTTGAGAGCTCGGAGCAGGCCGGTAGCACGCGACACGTCGAACTGCTGTTGGCTTACGGACACTCGCTCTGGCACACGCGTGGGCCAACCATCGAAATGGCACGTGCTTTTGAACGTGCCTACGCCCTGAGCCGACGATTGGGTGACGAGGCGTTGGAATTTCGCATTCTGTGGGGCGTATTTGCGCATCGGCTTGTCACAGGTCGATACGTGGAAGGTCTTGCACTGGCCGAGGCGATGCAGGCATTCGCGAATCGTTTCGGAGACTCCACGCTCAATCAGATGTCGGGCCGCAATCTCGCCTATGCACACCACTACCTCGGCGACCAGGCGAATGCGCGAACGCTGATTGAACAGGTCATCGCCCTCGAAGCTGGCCCCACGCGGGAAAATCTTGCAAAGGCAAATGATGCACAAATGGATGGCCGCATCGCAAGCATGGCGGTGTACATGCGAATTCTTTGGCTGCAAGGCGAGACTGAGCGCGCTGTGAAGCTGGCAAGGGACTGCGCCGAGCTCGTCGCTTCGATCGAGCACGACCTGTCGATCGTCTACGGCCTCGCACTCGGCTCAATACCCGTCATGATCTGGGCAGGCGAGCATGACTTCGCCCGGCAGCTCACCCGCAAGCTTCGCGAGTGCACGAGCCGGCGGGGATTGGCGCATTGGGACATCTACGGGGAAGGATTCGAAAACATTCTTGGCGGCAGGCCTATCGCCCTTTCCAGAGCAACCGTTCCCCAACTGGAAGCGTTTGCAAGCGCCGGGTGCAAAGTCTCCATGGATGCGCTGATTCTGGCGGATCGCGTTGCAGAGCCGTCCTGGGTGAGCGAGGTGCTTCATGAGCATGCGCGCTCGAGCGTGTAATGGGCCGCACCTTGCACGGGTGAGACTCGCGGAGGTGGCGCCTGACGCGGACGCGCTGCCGGGTTTGCACCTGCGCCTAACGCTTCTTAGCAAACTTTAACTGCACGGTCCCGGCGCATCGCCTGGAGAATAGCGGTTACCGGGACTCGACATCGTTTCAGGCTCAGCAGGCGCAGTTGACACTGTGTGTGGCGCGAGTGGGAGTCCCCCCAAACCGCTGAACTCTCATATGTCGGCTTTCATGGACCACGTTCCGCCTGCAAGTACCGTCGATTCCGCGTCACCGCGTCTCGCGACGCCATGGTCGTCCCACCCAGTACTGGACCCCGAGACGCAGCAATTTCTCGATCTGGTCTCCGAAGCCGGCATGCATCCGGATTCGCTGCTCGCCGAACAGCCGTCGTTCCCCTGCCGCGCAGACAGTGACAACAGTTCCGCGGACGACTATGCCGTCACGACCGAAGCGCTGACCTTCAAGACTGGACCGACTGGCTCCGTCGACGTGCACATCGTGCGACCGGCCGGCACGCCGGGCTTACTGCCCGCCGTGCTCTACTATCCGGGCGGCGGCTGGCACATGGCGAGCTTCGCAACCCACCGCAGGCTCGTGTCACGCCTTTCGGCTGAAGCAGAGGTGGCGGTTGTCTTCGTCTCTTGTTCGCCTGCACCTCACGCCCTGTTTCCGACACAAAACGAAGAGGCATACGCCGCACTGCAATACGTCGCTGCAAATGCCGAAGCGCTGCAGGTCGATGCTGGCGCGATTGCGGTGGCCGGCGATGGTGCAGGCGGAAACATCGCTGCAGTCATGGCGCGATGGGCGAGAGACCGGCATGGCCCGAGTCTGCGCCTGCAAGTGCTGTTCTGCCCCATCCTGTCGGCAGATTCCACCACGCAGTCATATCGTCAGTTCGCGACGGGGCCCGGTATGACGGCGAGAGCGCTGGAGCGTTTTATCGAGTCGCAGTTTCCCGAGAAATCGCGGTCACTCGCGGCGGCGATGCCGATACAGTCGAAACCCGACGAACTCGAAGACCTGCCTGCCGCACTCGTCATCACAGCAGAGAACGACATTACGCGAGATGACGCCGAAGAATATGCCCGCAAGCTCATGCGCGCCGGCGTCAGAGTCAATGCCGCCCGTTATATCGGCACAATTCATGACTTTATGGTTTTCGATGGCCTGGCTGAAACCAGTCCGACAGACGCTGCGTTCAGACACGCCAGCAGCGTTATAAAGCGCGCACTCCGGCGGTAACCGACCTGGCTTCACCACTCACCGATGGCGAAGACACGCGTGTCTATTTCCCTTGCTGGAGGCGACCTTATGAAAATCGGCCGAATCGAACTCGATATGGACGCGCGACGCTTGCGGCGTGATGGCCAGGATGTGCGGCTGGGCTCGCGCGCCTTCGACCTGCTGGTGACGCTCGCCTCGGCAAAGGGTCGAGTGGTGTCGAGATCCGAGCTGATGCAGACGGTCTGGCCCGGCACCATCGTCGAAGACTGCAATATCGACGTCAACATCTCTGCGCTGCGCAAGGCGCTGGGTGATGACCGGGACCTCATCATGACGGTCGCGCGCCGTGGCTACCGGTTGGCCCCGTCTCAGGACGTACCCCCGAAATTCCGTACCGCCGCCAGTCCGCGGCCGCTCCCGCGCCGCGTCGGAAATTTCGTCGGGAGAGACGTAGTCGTCGCCAAGGCAGCCGAGGCAATGGTGGAGTCCCAGGTGCTTACGCTGACGGGCACAGGTGGTGTCGGAAAATCGAGCCTTGCACTTGAAGTCGCCTATCGGATAGTGCCGTCATGCCCGGCGACGGTGGCCTTTGTCGATCTTGCGTCCCTAGCCACGATTGACGAGGTGCTGAGTGCCATCGCGTGCGGTTGCGGCGTCGAAATGCCGGAGGAAATCGTCTCTTCCGAGTGTTTAAGAGCAGCGCTATCGAATGCGCCGTGGTTGTTGATACTCGATGGCGCGGAGCATGTCATCTCAGCTGTTGCACAAATCGTAGAAGCATTGTTGGCAGCGAGCCTGAATATCCAGTTCCTGGTCACGAGTCGGGAGCCGCTGAGGATTCGAAGCGAGACGGTTTTCAGAGTGGATCCGCTTGATGTTCCCAAACTCACGGACCGCTGCGACGAGATGCTGAACAGCCCGGCTGTCCAGTTGTTCGTCCACCATGCGCAGCAGATGCACCCGAGGTTTGTCCCTCGCATCGCTGAGATAGAGAACATCGCAAAGATTTGTCAGCGCCTGGACGGTATTCCACTTGCAATCGAGTTGGCCGCCGGACGAGCGGAATTATTGGGCGTAGAAGGCGTGCAACGGCTGCTGAACGATGGACTGTCGTTCCTGTCCGGGGGATACCGCACTGCGACGGCGCGGCATCGCTGTCTACAGGCAGCCTTTGATGTCAGCTTCGACCTGTTGAGCGCCCCGGCCCAGTCCCTGCTCGTTCAACTTTACCGGCTGGACAGACCGTTCAGCTTTGATTCGCTGCGTGGAGTCGTCAACAACATGGCAGTGACGACAGGCGGCTTGATTGAAAGCATGGATGAGCTTGTCTCGAAGTCACTTGTCAACGTCTGTTTCGACGGGCCAGAGGCGATGTATAGCCTTTTCGAATGCACCCGGACGTACGTCTCAGAGAAGTTCCAATGCGCCTTCGACGAGCACGCCCCTAAGCGGGCAGCTCAAAAATCTCTCGAAGGCGATGTTGACTTTCTCGGCAACCTGTTAGCCTTGAGCACCTGAACAACGAGCCCCTTCGTCCATCGGGCCAGCCGTAATCAGAGCCTGAACGAGGTTGACAAATGGCGCGATCCCGGCAACGCTCCTCACGCCGCCGGGATCGCCACGAGCCTGATCGCCGACGAGTCCTACCACCCGTACTTGAGTTCGACGCCGGCGTAGTCGGCATTGCGGCCGCCCGCCTCACGAATCGAGTTTCCCACCTGGAAGTGCACGGCTTCGACCGAACCTACCAGATTTGCCGCAATCGTCCAGTCCGCGCGCAACTGCACATACATGCCGGTCCACCGGCTGCCCTTGCCCGCCGTGCCCGGCACTGGCTGATTCGGCTGCTGGTACACGGCGTCGCCGGTCGTCTCGCGCCACTGGAAGCCCAGCGCGCCAAGCAGCGTGAGACTGGCCGAAGGCTTGAGCGTGATGGATGGTTTGATGTGGATCAGGTTCGCGTAGCCCGTATAGCCTGCGAGCGTGAAGTAATAGCCGTTCGGAAATAGCGGATTGAAGGTCTCGAGCCGCCCATCATGTGGGTGCCGGTCGCCAGAGGCAGCGTCGATCTGCAGCGCGACGCGCGGCGTCCACGGCAGGTCGAGCTTGTAACCCGCGATCGAGCCGACTGCCCACGCGAGAACCGTACTATTACCGACCGTTCCCGTCTGCAGCATCGCCTCGGCATCCCAATCGACGCGGCCGCGCGTGCCGAAATAATGCAGGTCCCAGACGTCGCGGTGCTCAGAACCTTGAGCGTCGAGGTATCGCGCGTTGGTGTTGTTATAGCGCGACCAGTAGCCGGACATATCACCCGGCCCGACGGATTGGCGCTCGAAACGCACGCCGCTGAAAGTGAGATTGCGGTTCGACACGTCGTCGAACACCGTCGCGTTACGGTACTGCACGGGCTGCGTCGCGTAGGCGATAAAGCGCCACTTCTGGTATTCGTAGTCTGCCCAGATGGCATCGAACGCCTGTCGTACGTTCGGGCCATCGCGTACGGCAATGAAACGCTGCAAGTCGAATGCCATTTCCTGGCGGCCAACGCGAAACTTGAACGTACCGCCGCCGACCGCTCCGGTGTAGGCCACGAATCCCTGCTCGAGATCGAGCGGATTCTTGTCCACCGGCGTGACCACATTCTTGCCAAACGCCCGCGCATCCACGAGTTGCACGAAAAACTGCCAGTGCTCGGCGAGATGTGCATCGGCATGTACTTCGATGCGCTGAATCAGATAAGTATCCGACTGCGCAGAGCCGATACCGAACAGCGGGGCGTCATTGGTTTCGATACGCTCACGCAGGTTCGCGCCAAGCGACAGATATGAGGCGGGGTCGCCGCCGAGCGGAATGTACTTGAGGCTGTCGAGTGGCTTGCGCGGAACGCAGGGGCTCGCAAGCACCGACCAGTCCTCCTGCCAGCGGTTGAACATCACGGCAGGACGTTTGACGTTACACGCGTCGGTCGTTGTGGCGTCATTCACCACCGTGCCAGTGGTCGCGCCGGCCGAGTCAGCCGCGAGGCTCGCACCTGCAACCGGTTGCGCAGCCGTATCCGCGAACGCTGCGTCGGCGCCCATCAGCAACAGCCCGGCGATGGCCGTCAAGCGCGCGGCTTTCTCGAATCGACGCCCGCGCGTCGTGCTCGATACCATGGATTTCCTTGCCTTTGTCGGCTTGTGTTTGTGTTTGCCCGTCCCGCTCACGCGCCGGGCCTGAGCGGGATGATTCCCTGCGCCGCCTGGATTCATGAGTGCCCCGGTGCGATCGCGCGCTCATGCTCTCCCGTGGTCACCGCGAGCCCGACGAGGGCGCACGCCGGCGCAAGCAGCGCCCAGAAGCCCATGTAGACCACCCCCAGTGCCCCGGCCACCGCGCTAACCGCAAACGCGACAATGGCCGGCATCATCGACCCGAAGCGCGTGCGCGCCGCGGCGCGCACGCTGTCGACCGTGCCCGGCGACAGCATGTCGATCACGTCCAGAACGGCTTGCGTGACGTTGCCCGTCATTACGGTATTCGGCACGCCAGGACGCTGGATCAGGCGCGGATGCGCATTCTGCACACCCATCGCGAACGCACCCACGACGCCGGCCACGATGACAGGCAAGCTGTCGGGCCGGCTGACCGGCGTCGCCCAGACGCCGGCGAGGCAAAAGCCGACGATCAGCACAGCCTGCACCGCATAGAGCAGGCGTGCGCCCTGACGCGCATGCCCCTGCGGGAGCCAACGCACGAGCAGGCTGCTGAGAACGACCCCGCCGATAAACGCGGGGAACACGATCAGCTTGAGCAGAACGCCCTGCCCCGAGCCGGCGATGCCGGCGCCAATCAACACGAAGTTGCCCGTCACGTGTGCGGTGAACAGACCGAACAGTGCAACGAAGCTCAGGGTGTCGACAAAGCCGGCGATCGCGGCAAGGATCGTGTCCTCGGACTTCATTGCGCCGCGCCTGCGTGAATTTCGGCGATATAGCCGCCCGGGAACTGCACGACCGCGGCATCACGCCCGGCCGAGGTGAACGGCGGCACCAGCACATTGACGCCAGCGGCCTTCGCCTTTTGAAGCGTATCGGCCAGATTCGATACCTCGTAGCCGGTCACTTCGCGCCCGAACGGGTAAGGCAGATGACCGTCCGTCACGAGCACGGTCATCTTGCCGAACGGCGATTCGATTCGAATGCGGCGATAGGTGTCGTCAGGTCTGCCGATCTCGACACCCGGCGCCTTCAGGTCATCGGACACCACCTTGCCGTGCGAGAATTTGACGAAATCGTGAACCAGCTTGTGCACGCTTTGCGGCGACACGTAGACCCGATTCTCGGGAATGGTCTGCAGCTTGTCGTAGTGCGGGGCCTCGGTGTGCCAGTAGAGTTGCATGTTGGTACCACCCGGCCACGTGATGATCGCATCGCGGCCGATCGGGTCGGGGAACGTATCGACGATCACATCGGCACCGAGTGCACGCGCCGACTTCACCGCCGCGTCCATGTCCGTCACGAGGTAGCCCGTGCGCTCCGCGCCGAAGGGATACGGCATGGGCGTCTTGAAGCCGAACACGGAGATCGTGCCTGCCGGGGTAAATACGAGTTGCGACATCGTCTGACTCGATGTCGGCGTGACCTGGAACACGCCCTGCTTCGACTTGCTGCCGCCGAACGTCGCCGCGAAGCTGTCGGTGAAGCGGTCGAAGTCCTCTGGTGCCACGTATACGTGCGTCGTGTCGTACTGCGGACCGACTGCGACCGACGGCGATTCGACCGGCGCTACGGGCGGTGTCGCGAAAGAAACGGGCGCGGCGACGAGACCACCCGCGATCATCAGGGTAACTAAGGCAGTGCGAATTGCTTTCATAGCGGAATTTCCTTGATATTTCATCGTACTGATCAATCGGTCAGGCGCGGCTCTCGCCGGCCGGACGCTGCGAATCGCCGAGCAGTATCGCGAGCACGAGCGCCGCGATCAGTCCCAGATGCTCGAAAAAACTGTTGAGCGCCGTGAAGCGCTCGACACCGGCATGGTTCCAGAAGTCGTTGGCAACCAGCATCGCGACGACGGTCAGCATGCCGAGGCCGCCTGCGCCGATCCACGCGAAGCGGCGCAATACCACGCACAGCGAGCCGACGATCTCGACCGCCACCGCGAGCGCTGCCCAGAGGGCGGCCGGGTGCAGGCCGAAATGCGCCTGCTCCGCAATCGCGCCTTCGAAGTTCAGCGCTTTGGTGACACCGCCGATGAGGTAGGCGGACACGAGCGCAAGGCGCACGAGCGGCCCAACCCACGGCGGCGATAGCAGCGCACGAACCCATGCGGGGTTGCTGCTGCCGTTCCATATCGTCATGTCAGATCGCCCAGCAAGAGCAGCCGAATGCGCCCCAGAAGCCCTTTGCATCCGAAGTCGGCAATGCGCTGGCCCACGCGCTCGCGTGCGCATGGCCGTGCACACCGCAGGCGCTCGCGCAGGCGCACATCGCCGCGGCAGCGGCGCGTCCGAGCGGCGCGCCCTCGCGCTGCGTAGCGCCCCAGCCGCCATAGCCGCCGTATTGGCGCACCGGCGACCAGTCCGGCATTGCAGGCGGGATTGGCTGATCGTGTTGCGAGAATGGGCCCGCGCCCCAGACGATCTTTCCGCCGACCACCGTGAGCAATGCGGTGGTGCCGGCAATGTCGTCCTCCGCGCACGAGAAGAAGTCGCGGTCCGGAACCATGAGGTCGGCAAGCTGCCCGGGCACCATGCGCCCTTTCTTGCCCTCTTCGTTCGAGAACCAGGTGACGTACTCCGTCCACATGCGCAGCGCGGTATCGCGATCGAGCAGGTTACGTTGCGGATACATCCGCAGACCGCCAACTGTCTTGCCGCTCACGAGCCATGCGAGCGACACCCACGGGTTGTACGACGCGACGCGCGTCGCATCGGTGCCGGCCGAGACCTTGATGCCCTTCTCGAGCATTCTCGCGACGGGCGGCGTGGCTTGTGCCGCTTGCGCGCCATAGCGCTCGACGAAATACTCGCCCTGATAGGCCATGCGATGCTGAACCGCGATGCCGCCACCCAGCGCCGCAATTCGATCCATCGATCGCTCGGAAACGGTTTCCGCGTGGTCGAAGAACCAGTTGATTCCGTCGAGCGGAATATCCTTGTTGACCTTCTCGAACACATCGAGCGCCCGGCTGATGGTTTCGTCATAGGTCGCATGCAGGCGCCACGGCCAGCGGTTCTGTGCGAGTACCCGCACCACGCCTTCGAGTTCGCCTTCCATTCCGGGCGGCAGTTCGGGGCGCGCCACGCGGAAGTCCTCGAAGTCGGCCGCCGAAAACACCAGCATTTCACCCGCACCGTTGTGGCGGAAGTAGTCCGAACCATCGTGATACTTGACCGAGCCGGTCCAGTTCACGAAGTCTTCCTTTTCGGCCTTCGGCTTTTGCGTGAAGAGGTTGTACGCGATGCGCACCGTCATCTCGCCCGCATCATGGAGCTTGCGGATGACTTCGTAATCGTCCGGGTAGTTTTGCGAGCCGCCGCCGGCATCGATCGCGCCGGTCACGCCAAGGCGGTTGAGTTCGCGCATGAAATGACGCGTCGAATTGTATTGATACTCCAGCGGCAGCTTCGGGCCTTTCGCGAGTGTGGCGTAGAGGATCGACGCATTGGGGTTCGCCAGCAGCAGCCCGGTGGGGTTGCCCGCGCTGTCGCGCATGATCGTGCCGCCCGGCGGCTCCGGCGTATCCTTCGTATAGCCCACCACGCGCAACGCGGCGGCATTGAGCAGCGCCCGGTCGTACAAGTGCAGGATGAAGACCGGCGTATCCGGCGCGACGGCGTTCAGCTCATCGAGCGTCGGCAGCCGCTTCTCTTCGAATTGGTGCTCGGTGAAGCCGCCGACCACGCGCACCCATTGCGGCGCGGGCGTGATCGCAACCTGCTGCTTGAGCATCTCCATGGCAACGGCGAGCGAGCGTACGCCGTCCCAGCGCAGCTCCATGTTGTAGTTCAGACCGCCGCGGATCAAATGCAGGTGATTGTCGATCAGGCCTGGCAGCACCGGCCGGCCACCGAGATCGATAACTTTGGTCGCGCGGCCCGCGAGCGGCATGACGTCGGTATCGCTGCCGACCGCGACGAAGCGGCCATCGGCAATCGCCACGGCACTGGCGATCGGGTTCGAACGATCCAGCGTGGTGAACCGTCCATTGTGCAAAATGAGATCGGGATGGGTAGCGGTTGCGCTCATTTGCGTTTCCTCGTTTCTATCAGTTCGATTAAAAGCCCAACAACTGCCTCAGGGATGGAACGGCCTGTGCGCCGATCAACATGCCAAGCAGGCCGATGAGGGCAACGAGCGGAGGCGCGGGCGAGCGGACCTTGATCACGCTGTAGATCACGCCTATCAGCATCCCTGCACCGAGGGACACCAGATAAGATTCCATACGATCAGTCTCTCTGTGAGATTGGAATGCTGAAGCGAGACCTCGCGGTTCAACCCGAGTACCTCGCGTGGAATGCACTGCAGCGCAGCGATCGGCAGACCGCGTGCGCTGCCGCCGACTTCACGCGGAGCGCATCGCCCCGCTTTCGGCGATCGCGGAGGCGATTAGCGTGCCGGTACAGCCGGCAGCACCTCGTGCGGCGTAGCCGTGCGCTGCGCTGCCTTATGGACCATCGTGTACGCGTAGTCGACGCCCATGCCGTACGCGCCCGAATGTTCCTTCGCGATCGCCATCACGGCGTCGTAGGTCGCGCGGTGAGCCCAGTCACGCTGCCATTCGAGCAGGACCTGCTGCCACGTGACGGGCACGGCCCCCGCCTGGACCATGCGCTGCATCGCGAAGTCGTGCGCGTCTTTCGACGTGCCCCCCGATGCGTCGGCCACCATGTAGATCTCGTAGTCACCTTCGAGCATGGCGCAGAGCGCGAACGTCGTGTTGCAGACCTCGGTCCACAGACCCGCTACGACCACCTTCTTGCGGCCATTCGCGGCGAGCGCGTCGCGTACCTTCTGGTCGTCCCACGAATTCATCGACGTGCGTTCGAGCACCTTGTGCTCGGGGAACACGTCGAGCAGTTCCGGATACGTGTAACCCGAGAAGCTTTGCGACTCGACCGTGGTGATCGTGGTCGGAACGTTGAACACCTTGGCCGCCTTGGCCAGACCGACGACGTTGTTCTTCAGCACCTGGCGGTCGATCGACTGAACGCCGAACGCCATTTGCGGTTGGTGATCGATGATGATCAGTTGGCTGTTCTGAGGAGTGAGAACTTCGAGCTTCGAATTGTTCATGACGGGTATGTCCTTTGAACCGGAGAGAGGAGGAAGCCGCCATGCCGGCATGACCAGCATGACCGGCAGGCGTCCAATGTGCATTGGCGCTGGGCAATTCGACATCCAGCTCCGGTTATTTGACACGCAAGGACAGAGCAGCAACAACTAAAAAGGGATTAAATTTTATTGCCCAAAGAATTAATCTTAAAAGCTCTTAATTGGTATTTTCTTAATCCAGAGTAGCCGGTAGTCTTTCCACGAATTCGCTGGGTAGATCCTGTAATGGGACAGGTCGTCAATGAGACTCGCACTATGAAACCGTATATCCTTTCCTTGTTGGCCGGCATCCTTGCCGGGGTCGTCTACGGTGCGATCGGCGTGCAATCGCCGGCCCCGCCCACCATTGCGCTGATGGGCCTGCTCGGCATGCTGGCCGGCGAGCAGATACTTCCCCTCGCACGCAGGGTGCTCTCCGGTTACAAGTTGGGTGCCGCATGGCGCGAGGCGAAATGCAGCCAGCACATGTTCGGCTCGCTGCCGGGCGCTCAAGGCTCCGACGCGGCCGCAAGAGACCAGCAGTCATCCTCATTCTGATCGGCATCTCTCGGGCGTCAGCCTCGACGAAGGCGTGCCCGACGTTGGCCATCGCGACGCTTCAGTAACGTGACGACACGGTGTCTGAAGCAGCGAACGAGCGCCGCCCGCGGCTCAATGACATCGCCGCTAAAAGTTCAGCGCTGCAATCCTTTACGCATCGGTGCACGTTTGCCTGGCGAGCCGTACCGATACGCTGAGAAGACCTTCGATTACATCGCACAACGCCTGGAGTCACGCGCTGACGAAAGAGGTCGTTCGTCGCGTGACCCAAGCCTCTTTCATGCGAGCTCGAAACGGTCGAGGTTCATCACCTTGACCCACGCGACCACGAAGTCGCGCACCAACTTCTGCTCGCCGTCCGCGCTCGCATAGACCTCGCTCAGCGCGCGCATCATCGAATGCGCACCGAAGATCAGGTCGACGCGCGTGCCGGCCCACTTGACCTTGCCGGTGTTGCGGTCGCGGCCCTCGAACACGTCCTTCGCCGCCGAGACCGGCTGCCATTCGGTGCCCACATGCCCCACGACCGCTCCAGACTCCCGTTGTGCACGCGGCATGCACCCTGCCCCGCCGCTTCACCGAAGCCGCGGTAAATTCGAGGCGGTTGTCTTCACAGCGGTCTTGCTGCGGCGGAGCAGCTTGACCTGGGACTGCGCGATGTCACTCCATGTCTGCTCCGCTCGACGCACGGCGCAATCAAACGACTCGTCTTCCACGGTGCAGCGACCGTCTACCGTGATCAGCCACCCCTTGCGCGTAGGCGTGCAACTCACGCGTCCGTCTTCCATGAGGTCGGCGTACCAGCGCCAGACACGCGCATCGTCAGCGTTCGCACGGACGGCGGCAGCGAGACGCGCGATCTCGAGGCTATGCGGGTGCGAGCCTTGCAGTTTCAAACCCATTTCATTCCCTTTTCGAAGCCACTCAAAACCGGGCACTATGAGCAAAAGGCCTGTTTCGCGTTCGTTCAAGACGCAAAGCAGCTAGAGCCGAGAGCGCCCCAGAAACCGTTCAGGTCCGAGGCGGGCACGTTGCTGCGCCATGCCCAGCCGTGCGCTGCGCGTACATCGGCGTGCCGCCCACCGTGTGCCCGGAATTCCAGTTCGCGCAGAGGCGTTGTTCTGGTGCGCTCATCGGCGCCCTCCTGACTCTCGGTTAGCGTGGGTTGAGCGCTGCAGTCCGCGTATGAACCGCAGCGGGGCGAGCTCAGACGCGCGTTGCCTCGCAGGCGCGTCACGCATATCTCGTCGTAGCGCCTCAGGACTTGAGGAACGCGAGCAGGTCCGCATTGACCTGATCGACGTGCGTGCTGCACATGCCGTGCGGCGCGCCCTTGTACACCTTGAGCGTCGCGTTCTTGACGATTTTCGCCGAGAGCTTCGCCGAATCGTCGATCGGCACGATCTGGTCGTCGTCGCCGTGCAGGATCAGCGTGGGCACGCTGATCTTCTTGAGGTCGTCGGTGTAGTCGACTTCAGAGAATTGCTTGATGCACTCATATTGGCCTTTGATCGAACCGGCCATGCCCTGGCGCCAGAAGTCCTGCACGAGGCCCTGCGAGACTTTCGCGTCGGGGCGGTTGAAGCCGTAGAACGGCGTGGCCAGATCCAGATAGAACTGCGAGCGGTTCGCCGCCACGCCCGCGCGGATGTTGTCGAACACCGACATCGGCAGACCGTTCGGATTGTTCGCAGACTTGACCATCTGCGGCGGCACCGCGCCGATCAGCACGGCCTTCGCCACGCGCTTTTCGCCATGGCGGCCGATGTAATGCGCCACCTCGCCGCCGCCCGTGGAATGGCCCACGAGCATCGCGCCCTTCACGTCGAGCGCGTCCAGCACAGCCGCGAGATCGTCGGCGTAGGTGTTCATGTCGTTGCCCTCGGACGGCTGGCCCGAACGGCCATGGCCGCGGCGGTCGTGCGCGATCACCCGGTAGCCCTGATTCACCAGGAAGAGCATCTGCGCGTCCCACGCGTCAGCCGAGAGCGGCCAGCCGTGCGAGAAGACGACCGGCATGCCCGTGCCCCAGTCCTTGAAGAAGATCTGCGTGCCGTCCTTCGCGCTCACGTAGTTGCCGCCGTGATGATGCGAGGTGCCGTGCGTATGCGCCGAACCGCCCGTCACGGACGCGGCTGCGTTCGCGGACAGGCTCGACATGGCTGCCACGGCGCCGGCCATGCCCGCACTTGCCGAAAGCAGCCTGCGGCGCGACGCCGAAGGCCTGGTCGAATCGATTTGCTGGGTGTTCATGCTAGTTCTCCGTCGTTGCATCGCCGCGCGCGGGCGTGGCGACGACCTTGCGTGTTGAGATGGATAGCGATGCGGCGAGGAGCGAGAACCTGCTGAATGGCGCCACATGCCGGCAGGCACTCTAATGACGCAAGCGGCCGAAGTCCTTGGCGCAAACTGAAAAGTCCTGAAATGAAGCCGCAATGCCTTTGCGCCCAGCGAGGCGCAAAAAGCTTTAGCCACGATTCGGCGCCGTTGTCGCGCTCACGCACGCCCCCAAAGCTCGATCGAGCGGATATCTCGCATGCGCCAGAGATTAAATATTCTTAATCAGACTCTGCCTGATCCAGACGAACCTATACTTTTTCCGCGAGCCTTTCGCGTAGTTCCTGTCACGCCACGTTCACCAACCAAGACTCGCATCATGAATCCGTACATCCCTTCGCTGCTTGCCGGTACTCTCGCCGGGGTCGTCTACGGTCTGATCGACGTGCAATCCCCGGGCTTCTAGCGGATGAACAACGTCGAGTTTTTTCATTACCTCCTGCTGTTGATCTGCGGAGCGGGCGCCCTGACGTGGCTCGCGGAGCGCATCGCGATCCCGCCTGCCGTCGTTCTGCTGCTCGGCGGCTGTGTGATCGCAGTCGCCGGCAGGCGCGTACCCGACGTGGACCCGAACCTGCTGCTCGCGGCCGTGCTGCCGCCGCTGCTGATGTCGAGTTCGTTCTATACGGCGTGGAAGGAATTCCAACGCGACATCGGCACGATCGTTTCGCTCGTGCTCGGGGCCGTGACATTCACCACCGTCGCCGTGGCTGTCGCCGTGCATGCCTTCAACCCGAACCTGCCATGGGCGGCGTGCTTCACGCTCGGTGCGATCGTCTCGCCGCCCGACGCGGTCGCCGCCAAAGCGATCCTTCAGCGCCACCCGCTACCCGCCAGGCTCGTGGCCGTGCTGGAAGGCGAAAGCCTCGTGAACGACGCGTCGGGCCTGCTGCTCTATCAGATGGCGGTGTCGGCAGCGCTAGCCGCGACGATCACGGTCACGAGCGGATCGGTGCTGTTCTTTACGCTTACCCTGATCGGCATCGCGGTCGGCATCGTGTGCGGCCAGGTCATGTGTTGGGTGCTGCCGCGTCTGGGCGATCCGATGCTCGGCATCGTCGTGACCTTCGTTATGGCGTGGGCCAGCTACGGTATCGCGGAGGCCGTCGGCGGATCGGGCGTGCTGTCCGTCGTGACCTGCGGTCTCGTGCTCGGCATCCGCCAGCATCGGGTATTCGACGCCGATATGCGCATAAAAGCCAAGGCGACCTGGGAAGCGGTCGTGTTCGTGCTCGAGGCGCTGGTCTTCATCCTGATCGGCCTCACACTGCATGCACTCCTCTCACGGGTGAATCACGAATCGGCCGTGTTGACGGCCGGGCTGCGTGTCGCGTTGCCGGCAACTGCGGCAGCCATCGTTGCGCGCCTCGCGTGGGTGTTCGCTGCGATCTGGCTGCCCGACCAGATACGCGCGAAACGCTCGGGCCGCGAGCCGTGGAGCTTCAAGGAAGCGGTTGTGCTCGGCTGGGCGGGTATGCGCGGCGTCGTCAGTCTGGCGGCCGCAATCGCGCTGCCAGACAATTTCCCCGGCCGCGACCTGATCGTCTTCAGCACATTTCTGCTGATCATCGCGACGCTTGTCGTGCAGGGCGGCAGCCTCGCGCCGCTCATCCGGCTGCTGAAACTGCGCCCGACAGCCCGTCACACCATGTCCGAGCATGAGGCCCGCGCCCATGCGTTCGGCGCCTCGCTCGCTGCGCTCGAGGAAATCGACGAGCGCTCGTCCGGCATCGAACGCGCGACGTTCGAGCGGCTGCTAGCCGAATACCGGATTCGCGTCACCGCGAACGAAAGCGCATACCAGTTGGGTGCGGACCGAATCGAACACCGTGCGCACTTCCTGCGTGTCGAACTCGGACTCGTTGGCGTGTCGCGTGAGGCATTGCTCGGCCTGCATCGCGACGGCAAGGTGGACGACGCGGTCCTGCATCGCATCGAATCCGAACTTGATTTCGAGGAGCTGCGGCTGTCGCGGCTGCTCGAACCGTGACGGCTTGCCTCCACGTCGGCCCTCAGCGAAAGGTATTCATCATGCCCACTACGATCAAGGCTCTGCTCACGCCGCGCGAAAGCGACATCGGCAACCTGATCGTGCGGCGCGTGCTTCCCGCCCGTGCCGCGCGCCTCGTCGGACCATTCATTTTCTTCGACCATATGGGGCCAGCCGTGCTGCCCGCTGGCAGCGGCGTGGATGTGCTGCCGCATCCGCATATCGGCCTCGCGACCGTCACGTACCTGTTCGAAGGCTCGTTCATGCATCACGACAGCCTCGGCTATCGGCAGAAAATCGTACCCGGCGACGTGAACTGGATGACGGCCGGTCGCGGCATCGTCCATTCAGAACGCACGCCGCTGGAGGATCGGCCAGTTGAACAGGCGATCCACGGCATTCAGACCTGGGTCGCGCTGCCTGTCGAACACGAAGACGCCGCGCCCGCGTTCATTCATCATCCGGCCGATACGCTGCCGAAGTTCACGCGCGACGGGGCAACCGTACATGTGATCGCAGGCACGGCTTTCGGGAAGACCTCGCCGGTCGAAGTCTTTTCACCTACGCTCTACGTCTATGCCGGGTTCGCGGCTGCCGGTCGCCTTGCACTCGATGCCGAGCACGAGGAGCGCGGCGTCTATCTCGTCGACGGAGATCTGACCATCGACGGGACGCCGTTGTCTCCGACAACGATGGCCGTGCTGGAGCCGCGTGCAACGGTCGAACTCGCCAGCGCGCATGGCGCGCGCGTGATGCTCCTCGGCGGCGCGCACCTGCCGGGCGAACGCTTCATCGAGTGGAATTTCGTGTCTGGTTCGCGCGAGAAAATTGTGGCTGCGCGGCAAGCCTGGGCTGCGCGGACCTTCGGCAAAGTGCCTGGCGAAGAGCATGAGTGGACGCCTCAACCCGAGCGTGGCGCACATTGAGCATTGACTTGGGGAGCGATTGCGTTTGGCGCGTCATGCCGCTCATTGCGCGCCTCAAGAAGCCTTGACGCGCGCTTCGTCTCGACCGAGCCACGCATGAATCTGGCTGACTACCGCTGCGCCGTCTCCTACCGCTGCGGCCACCCGCTTCGGCGCCCCTGATCGGACGTCGCCGATCGCGAAAAGCCCCGGCACATTCGTCTCGAGTGGGAAGCGCTTAGTGCCTGCGTTCGCATCGGGCGGCCCCGTTTCGACAAAGCCGCGCTCATCCAGTTGAACGCCCATCGATGTCAACCAGTCTGTTTTTGGATCGGCGCCGATGAACAGGAAAAGATGCTGTATCTCAATGAGCTCACTGCCTTGTTCGTGATGAAAGACGCGAATTCGCTCAAGACCACCGTCGCTCGCTTCCAGTGATTCAAGCGTGCATCTTGCGCGGATCGACACGTTTGGCAGAGCGCTGAGCCGGTCTATCAGGTAACGGGACATGGTGGCTTCGAGACCATGGCCACGTATCAAAACGCGTATGCTTTTCGCGAAGTTGGCGAGAAAGACGACAGCCTGCCCAGCCGAGTTACCGCCACCGATCAGCACAACGTCTTTCCCGCTGACGAGACGCGCCTCGATGGGCGACGCCCAATAGTAGATCCCTCTGCCCTCGAAGCGCTCAAAGCCCGTCACGGAAGGCTTTCGATACACCGCTCCGCTCGCGACCACGACTGTCCGCGCACGCACGCACTGTCGATCGGAAAGCGCGAGCACGAAGTTGCCCGCCGCGCCCTCGACCCGATCGACCGCAGTGGGAATGGCCACGTGAGCACCAAATTTCAATGCCTGCTGAAACGCGCGTGCTGCAAGAGCTTGCCCCGATATGCCGGTCGGAAAGCCAAGGTAGTTCTCGATACGTGCGCTCGCACCGGCCTGACCACCTGGCGCGCGCCGATCGAAAACCACGACCGAAAGCCCCTCCGACGCCGCGTAAACGGCCGCCGCCAGGCCCGCCGGACCCGCGCCGATGATAGCGATGTCGTAGCACTGCGACGCACTGAACGTCGGCACCAAGCCGAGCCGGGTGGCGAGCTCCACTTCGTCGGGCGCCCTCAGGACCGACCCGTCCGGGCAAAAAACAAGCGGGAAATCGTCGGCCTTTGAAGTGAGGCCGGCGAGCAGCTGCACGGCGTCCGAATCCTTGTGTGCATCGATCACCGCAGCCGGATAGGCATTGCGCCGCAAAAAGCCTTGCAGGCGGACTACCCTCGCGTCGTCACCCTTGCCGACGATAATGGGACCGAGCCCCTGCTCGATGAGCCCCAGACGCCTCAGGATCAACGCGCGCATGATGTGCTCGCCCAACTGGGCGTCCGCGATGATCAGCGCCCGCAACTCCTCTGAGTTCAGGACGAGCGTATCGCAGTCAGTCATGGCAATCGCGTCCACCAGCGACGGCTTGCCGGTGAGTTGCGCCATTTCGGCCATGAAATGGCCGTCATGATGGTCTGTCACGACCGTGGTACGCCCTTGCGGGTCGCACGAATAGATCCGCACACTCCCGCGCAGCAAGATGAATAGCCCTTCTGCAATGCGCCCCGTCCTGAAGATCGAATCGCCGGCCTTGAACGACTTCGGGCGGCCATAGCGGCTCGCACTGCGTATCTCCGCATTGGAAAGGCGCGGAAACATTTGATGCTGCCGATATTCAAGGGACGAAAACGGAAGTTCAGAGTCGAGTGAGCTTGCGTTCGTATTACCTGCGTCGATCATATTCGCCTCGCCTGCCGGCCGCGTTGAGTTCGACTCCGGATGTTAGCGACATCATGCCCAAAAGTACTTGTTGCGAAGCTGAATAGTTCTGAAGAGACCAGCAACCATAGGGGAAGCGCTTTCCCATCGAATGGGCCATTGCGCCACGCGCAACACGAGCTCGCGCGCTGAGTATATTCAGCTGGGAGCTCGTGTTGTTTTGCTTGGTGAGCATCGCAAACTGCCCACGGGGCATGCCATGGAACGCGCAAAAATCACGATCGCCTACGACTTCATTTGTCCATGGTGCTGGATCGGACATCGAAATCTGGAGGCCGGCAAGGCCCTTGACGATCTTCCCGAATTAGATGTTCGTTATCTTCCGTTCGAATTGAACCCGGAAATACCGCCTCAAGGGATGCACCGGCGCGCCTACCGAAGGCTCGAGTTCGGTAGCTGGATTCGCTCGGAAATGCTGGGCGGACGTGACTGGATGCAGCCCCATGCCGGCCTGTCGCCGCGGCGCCACTTTCCGGCATCGCGCCTCGATGTAGGCAGCAACAGAGTCACTCCAGTCTACTCAGGCGACACTGGCTAGCAAGGTCAACAGCAACCGGCTGATTATTAATGATTATATTGGCGGCACACGCCAAAGCTTAACCAAGCTTGGTGCCGCCTAACCGGAAACCTGCGCGAAAATCAAAGGGATACCTAACGGCCATTATGTACTCGCTCAGAAACCCCAACCGAATCTCGGTCAGATCACCAGCACGCGTTTAGCGATGCGCGTGGCCGCTGTGACTTTGCCTTGACACGCCGCTATTTGAACTTGACGAGATCCTTGAAGATCAGTTGAGCCCAGGTATTCCCCCTGGCCTGGACGAGCGAACCGCCATCCTTGAGCGGTCCTAGCGCAATCGGCGCGAAACCGAGTTGTTCAGCCAGAGCCGCGACCGGTGCCACCGCACTTTCGTCATCGCTCGACAGAAACACGACGCGGCTGCCGCCATTTACACTCGGATCAGCGGCCAGAACAGCGGCGGGCAGATGATTAAAACCCTTTACGAACCTGGACCCGGGAAACGCCTTAGCGACAACTGCGGAGGACGGCAGACCTTGTAGCTCTTCGACGGGAACGCCGTAAGCATTTGTCGCGTCGATGACCGTCTTGCCCTTCCAACTCTTGCTCTGCTTCGCGACCTCGCGGTGCTCCCAGAAAGGAACCGCCAGGAAGATCGTGTCGGACGCGATTGCATCCTGCAGCGTCCTGGGGACGACGGTAGGGCCAATCGCTCGCGCCTGCTGCATCAACGTCTCGGGTGGGCGCCGGCTGGCGACGGTCACATCGATGTTCTTTCTTGCAAACGCTCGGGCGAGCGCCTGGCCTACCGCGCCAAAGCCAATAATCGAATAGCTCATGCAAACTCTCCATTCAGGGGACGTTTTGATCAACCACGGACTCGTGTTAGTTGGTAACCGGGCGCGCGGGACCGTTGCCCGCGTCAGGCGGCCCGCTGCGCGCGATGCGCCACGCGGGCCGCAGCAGACACGCGGAGCCGAGCGCCTTCACCGCCGTTTACAGCGCAGCGCGAGCAGACGTGACAATACCCGCTGGACAATCACCGAAACCAATCCCGTTTATTGATCAGGATTTCATATTTATTGACACAACTCGTACCATCTTCGTCAAAATTGGCAGGCCTCCTTATACGTTTTTCGACGCGATTTCAGATGGCCGAGAAGCCGCCGTCGACAGACAACTCCACCCCATTCACGAAGCTCGAATCGTCTGAAGCAAGAAACAGCGCGACCGTCGCAATTTCCTCAGGACGACCCATCTTTCCCCGCGGGATCAGGGATTCGAACATCCGCTTCGCCTCCTCGTCGAGAACTTGGTCCTGCATCGGTGTGGCGATCGGCCCCGGGCTCAGCACGTTCACCCGGATATTCCTGCCCTTCAGTTCGTTGAGCCAAGTGCGTGCGAATGAGCGCAATGCCGCCTTGCTCGCCGCATACACGCCGTAACCAGGAAAACCCTTCACCGAAGCAACTGACCCGGTCATGAAGATCGATCCGCCATCGTTGAACAGCGGCAACGCCTTCTGAACCGCAAACAGCGTACCGCGCGTATTCAGGCCGAAGGTCGCATCGAAGTGCTGCTCGGTAATCTCGCCCAGTGGGACGGCTTCGCCCATGCCAGCGCTCGCGAACAGGATGTCGATCTTGCCCTTTTCACGCTTGACTGTATCGAACAGGCGGTCGAGGTCGTCGAGATTGGCCGCGTCGCCGCGCACACCGGTCACGTTCCGGCCAATCTGCTTAACGGCCTCGTCGAGCACCTCCTGCCTCCGGCCCGTGATGAAAACATAGGCGCCTTCTTCGACGAACCGCTTGGCGCTCGCCAGCGCCATGCCGCTCGATCCCCCCGTGATGACTGCAACCTTACCCTCAAGCTTTCCCATGACATCTCCTTTCGTGGTGTCGGACAGCGTCCCGGTTCCCATTTGCACAAATGTGCTGTATCTTGTGGATCACTGATCCAGATACGAATTCATTATATGCGGATCACCGATCCGTTTGTCAAGGAAACCCGTGCGAGCCGACGCCAGAAAAAATTACAGCCACCTACTTGCAGTCGCGCGCGACGTCGTCACCGAGCATGGCGCCGATGCGTCCATGCGAGATATCGCCCGCCGGGCCGACGTCGGGTTGGCCACACTGTTTCGCCATTTCCCGACGCGAGAAGCCTTGTTCGAAGCGTTGCTGCGTACGAATCTGGACGCACTGACGCAGAAGGCAAGCGAACTCGAAACGTCGAATCCACCTGACGAAGCGCTCGTGTCCTGGTTTCGCGAAGGGGTGGCATTCGTTCATAGCTATAGCGGCGTTGTCGCCCTGATGGCGAGCGCCCACGCGGACCCGGACTCCGCGCTCCACGCTTCATGCGCGGCGGTGCACTCAGCGGGCGCGCGACTACTGCTCCGTGCTCAGGCGGAGGGAACGGCGCGCGCCGATATGGATGGGGTCGACCTGTTCGCCCTGATGTCGGCGCTCGGCTGGCTCGTCGACCAACCCTCATTCGCGCCACGGGCCGATCATCTCTTTCACGTTGTCGCGAGCGCCATCCTGACAAATCGGTCGAGCAACCATGTCGAGAAGGCAACGTGTTGAATCAGATCGCCGACGCATACTTTCCTGCCAGGAAAGCCCCGGGGATTCGAACCAGACGGCGGAAAGCCGACTGGAGCCGACACTCGAACGGCCATTACCGCACTTGATCGACCGTTGAATCCGCCGCCGCTCGGTGACTGCCGGGTCAGTCCTCGATCTCTCTATCTCAGCCGGGTTGAAGGTGCTGGCACTCCGTTTGGAACCAATAGTCGACCAGGCGCTGTGCCGCTTGTAGATCATCCGGGTAATACGGATCATCAAACCACGGTGACGGGTCGTAGCCCGCTTTCCTCAAGGCAGCGAGTTCGCTTTGGTGCTGCGCCATCGTAGGGGGCGCGTTTGTCTTGAGCGCCGCCAGGTCGCGGCACTCTGTCGGAGTGAGGTGCGGCCCGGTATACGGCATGCCACCAGCGACACAGCCGGCGAGCAAAATCACCAGAGCGGGAAGTATTGACTGTGTTCCAGGCCGATTTCTCATCGTACGTCTCCTTCCCTGCGCCGCGCCGTGAACCAACTCGTAGTGCGCATCGTTGCCGCTGCGGGTGGAAAATGCTCGCCTTCGACGCATGTCACTTCGGAGCCGGAGCCGGCGTCGCCTTCTCTCACCACCTTGTAGATGCCACACGTCTGAACCTTCTCGCCCGGTTTGTGCCCTTCGGCCTTATCACGCTCCTTCGGTTGATCCGCCGCAGGAGCAGCAAGCATCGTTCCCCTCCCGGCTACCGCGGAGGTTGGTCAGCGAGGCGCGCCGCGAATAGGATCGCGCGAGGTTCGCATCGGCGGAGTCTCGGTCTTCGAGAGTCGCTCTTTTCGACCCGTTGCCGACGGTCAAGTCGTCGCCGTTCAAACGGCAGGTATCAAAGTGGAACGGCCAGTCGTAAGATTCTTCGAGTGCCCGATGTGGAGGGTTCCCTTAGATAACATTGCAGCGAAGCATGATGTGGCATCCACTTGAGTTTGTCGACGGTCCCAAACACGTTCGCGATGAAACTACTTCCAAAGCAACTGAACACTCGCCTGCAACTACGCAAGAAACTGCGTCGCGCCAGTGGCTTTCAAATCGCCATTGCTCATCGCCTGCGACAGCTTAACGTGGAGGATTGGCGCACGGTAACTGCGGGGCAAAGCTTTTATTTTTCGCCTGAATACCTGCAAATGCTTGAAGTGGCAGGTCCGGCCAATCTCGAGCCGCGCTACGCCTTGATCTCGGATGACGACGGACCGCGAGCCACAGTCTGCATGCAAATCGTCGAGGTGAGCCTCGAACACTTTGGTGAGCAAGGCAAGCGCAAACTCAAAGTGCCGCTCAAAGAGCGTATTCTTGTCTGCGGCAACCTGCTCAGTTACGGGCAGCACGGCGTTTGTTTCGCGCCGGGCAGCCCTCCTGCGGAACTGTGGCCCGCCGTGGCGGAGGCACTCTATCGTACCCGCCGATGCGAAAAGCTGGATGGTCAGACCAACGTGATTTTGGTTAAGGACATTCTGGAGGCCGACAAGGTACCCAGTGCCTGCCTCGGAAAACTCAGTTATTCTGCCGTCGAAACCGAGCCCAACATGGTGCTGACGCTACCCGAAGGCGTCCATACCCACGATGACTATCTTGCCAGTCTTGCTTCCAAGTACCGCAATGCCGTCAAGTCCCAGATCTACAAACCGTTCGATGCGGCTGGATTCCGGATCGAACGCCTTGAGGAGGTCGCCCCGGTTGCCGGACATTTACAAGATCTTTACCTGCAGACCCACGCCAATGCCAGCTTGCGCCCGTTTATGCTGGATCAGGAATACTGGCCAGCGTTAGCGGTAGCTGCCGGCGCATGTATCGCTTTCCACGTCGCAGTTAAGGGTAGCCGAATTTATGGCTTCGTTGTCACGCTCAAGGATGCGGAGACGGCGGTCGTGTGGCACATCGGTTTCGACCGCGAAACAGCCGCCAATGGTGTGCCGCTTTATCTGCGCCTCCTGCATGCGTCACTGACGCAGGCAATTGATTTCCGTTGCCGACGCGTCTCTTTCGGCAGAACGGCGCTCGCACCTAAAGCGCGCATTGGCTGTCAGCCGGAGCCGATGCAGATTTGGCTGCGCCACCGCCAGCCTCTGCTAAACCAGGCCATCAGCCCTTTGCTGCGACTGATGCAGCACGAAGAGGCGCCGGAATGCTCTCCTTTCAAAAAAACAACGAACCACTCTGAAGAGCTTTGATCTGATATAGCCGTACATATACTGAGCAAGCTCGGTGCGCATTTTGAACGTTTCCGATGAGTCTGTACATTCGGCTTTTGATGTGCCTGCCATCAGCACAAGCCGTGCGATCCCCCGGCTGAACCTCGGCTGGACGGCGACAATTATGTTGGCCGGCGCATTGACTCAGGTTTTCTATTACCAAGCGGCGCCTGTTGCCTCATGTAATTTGTTACCCGTCAGAATGCTGGCGGGGACGACTTATGACGAGGCGGCTCAGCATGACAACACGACGGGAATTGACTGAGGCAGTCGGTGAGCGGCACCGGAACGAAAAGCGCGAGATACTCGACGAGTTTGTTGAGGTGACCGGTTATCACCGCAAGCACGCCATCCGCGTGCTGTGCCGGGAGGCTCAGCCTCCAAAGGCGAAGTCCGGTCCGCAGCGACGCTACGACGACGAGGGGCGGGCTGCGCTGATCACGCTGTGGGAGGCTGCCGACCGGATCTGCGGCAAACGACTGAACGCGCTCATCCCCACGCTGATCGATTCGATGACCCGGCATGGCCCACTGACGCTATCGAAGCAGCCGCGCCAACGGCTCAATCAGATCAGCGCCGCCACCATCGACCGGCGCAGGCTCGTCCCTTCCACCTTCAAGGTCGTTCACATGCGAACCGCCGTCACCGAACCCATCGACATTCAAAGCATCCGCGCCGAACTCGCCGAACGGCAGGCGCGCTCGCCGCTGTTTTCGCGGCCCGGCTTTCTGATTCGCCGTATGCATCAGATCCACACATTCCTGTTCGCGCAGGAAACCAGCGAGTTCAACATCACGCCGGTGCAGTTCAGCCTGCTCACCGCGCTCGATTCGCTCGGCGAGATGGATCAGAACACACTGGCGACGGAAGTGGGGCTGGAGCGATCGAGCGTCGCTGAAGTGATTCCCCGCCTGAACGCGCGCGGTCTCGTGAGTCGCACGCAGGCCGAGCACGACAAGCGTCTGCGCCTTGTCAAACTCACGCCTGCTGGCAAGCGTCTCGTCAAGAAGATGGGACAGGCCGTGCAGCGCGCGCACGATCGCACCATCGAGCATCTGTCACCTCTCGAGCGTGACGTGTTCATGCTGCAAATGATCCGCCTCGTCGAAGCGAACAACTCGGACAGCCTCGTGCCCTTGCACCTGCCGGACAGCCAGTTGCTCGCGCACGACGAAAGCTCGGTCGACGTCGACGCGATATGAATGCGTTGCTTCGATCCGGATGCCTAATCAATTTCCCTGGGGCTCGGAAGCCACGCATTCGGCGCTCGCGCTCGCGCGTCGGCTGATGACTGCTTTGCGCGGTTGTTGATACGAGCGCTCGCCTTGACGAACACATGCCTGACGTTCGCCAGTTCAGGGATATTGGCCTTCGCCGCCGGATAGCTGCTGTGAACACGGCTAGCGGAATTTACGAACATCACCGCCCCTCGGCGTTATGCGGTTTTCGATTGCCCCCGGCCTTGCCTCTGCGCTCAGCCGTGCTGCTGAGCCACCGTCGCTTGCCAGCCAGTGCGCGCTTCCACCCACTCCGCCAACATCAGCAAATCCAGGTCGCCGTGAGCGGCGCCCACCAGTTGTGCGCCAAGCGGCAAGCCCGCCGGCCCGAATCCCACCGGAACGGTCACGGCCGGTACACCGAGGAACGTCCACGGTGCGCAGAACGATGCGTCGCCCGTATAGTCGAGTCCGCGCGGCGGCTCGCCCGTGGCCGGCGCGACCAGCAGCGCATCGAGCGCCATCGTGCGCGTCAGCCAGTCGTGAAAGCGATGCGCCATCGGCATCTGCGCCGCCTTGATCCTGGCGTAGGCGGTGACGGGCAGCTTGCGTCCCTCGTCGACGAGACCGCGCATTGCTTGGCTCACGAGCTCGGGCGTGCGATCGACAAGTTCGCCGTGCGTGATGGCCGCTTCCACGGACATCAGTTTCAACGCATGCGCGGGCGTTTCGAAGATCTCGACAGGCAGATCGACTGAGACTATCTCGGCACCGTCTCGCGCGAGCTGGGCCGCGAGCCTGTCCAGCGCGGCCTGCTGCGCCGGCTCGACTTCGCCGCCGACCTGTTTCGACAGCACGCCGATGCGCCGCGTCCCAGTGCCGCGCGTCGTCGCGGCAGTGTGCGGAACGTGCGAGACGTGCGGATCGGCTGCATCGGCCCCAGTGACGAGCGCGAGTGTGTAAGCTAGATCGGCGACGCGCGTCGCGAACATGCCGACGTGATCGAGCGACCACGCCAGCGGCAACACGCCCGTGCGCGCGATCGCGCCATAAGTCGGCTTGAACCCGACGATGCCGCAGTACGCCGCAGGCCGGATCACCGAGCCCTGGGTCTGCGTGCCGAGTGCGAGCGGCACGATGCCCGCCGCCACCGCCGCCGCGGAGCCACTCGACGAACCACCCGGTGTGAACCCGCCATTCCACGGGTTGACGGTCGCGCCCGGCTGACGCCAGGCGAATTCGGTGGTCACGGTCTTGCCGATAATCGACGCGCCCGCCGCACGCAGACGCGCCACCACCCACGCATCGTGCTCAGGGCGTCGGCCCTTGTAGGCGGATGAGTTGAATTCGGTCGGCATGTCGGCGGTATCCAGAACGTCCTTCACCGCGACAGGCACGCCCGCCAACGGCGCCGTCGCATCGACGGCATTGACCGGCGCGATCTCCGGCAAATAGCAGAACGCATGCAATGACGCCTGCGATTCGCACGCGGCATCGTAGGCGCGCACGACGTACTGCGCGACGTCTGCATTGCCCGAGGCGACCTCGGCGCGAATCCGGGCGATAGTGGGAATCGGGGCGACGGTGGAAGAAGCAAGGAACATAGTCATGGAAGCGTCGGCAAACGGTGTCATTTCGCGGCAAGCGCCGGCTGAATGTAACTCTGAACGATGAACCTATCGTAGCTGGGTTGCTGCTTCAGGTTGCCGAGCGCGATCTGCGTGTCCATCGCGACGGTCAGCGCTTTCGGCGTGATGCCGACGTTCTTCGGATACACGCCTTCGTCCAGCATGCGCTTGACGGCTGCATCGACCACCACGGGATCGAGCGTCGGGAATTCCTTGCGAGCGATCGCCGCGGTTTCCGCAGGATGGCCGTGCATGAAAACCAGCGCGTTTTGCAGCCCCTTCACGAACTTCGCGGCCGCATCAGGATCGACGCTGCGTTTGGCGGAGATCGACGAGAACGCGTATTCGCCATAGAGCTTCGGAAAGCCGAGCACGACTTTCATGCCCTTCGCGACGGCCTGATCGAGACCCGGCTCATACATCACCGCGATCTTCGACTGACCGGCGACCAGCGGTCCGATCTCCGAGCCGAGCGGCACCTGAATCAGCTTGATGTCACTCTGGGACATGCCGTTCTCCTTCAACAGCTTGAAGAACAGCGACGTGCTCGTAGTCGGCATCTGTCCCGACACGACAACCTGATCCTTCACATCCTTGATGCCGCTGAACTTCACGTCCGGCGCAACCGCGATCCACACCGCCGCACCGTTCACGACGTTGGCGATCACGTCGACATCCGCGCCCTTCTCGGCGGCCACGGCCGTCCACTCCGGCCCGTGCAGCGAGAAATCGGCGCTGCCCGACAGCACGGCGGAGAGCGCCGCGCTCGGGCTACCCGCCGTCTGCTTGCTAACGTCGAGTCCCTGCTTCTCGAAGAAGCCACCGTCGATCGCTACATAGAGCGGCAAATACAGCATCGACTGGAACGCCTGCGAAATAGTCACTTTCTTGCCTGCGGCAAGCGCCGGCGTCGAAACAGCTGCAACGCTCACTGTTAAAGCGATGCTCAGCGCGGTCAGCGCTTTTCTTGCGGTTAGTGCCATCGTCTGTCCTGAGATGAAGTGGTTGGACTGCCGGAAATGGGTTAAACCTTGAGCGTGGTGGTATTCGACGCCTGCCGCCACGGCAGCAGCTTGCGCTCGAGCAGGTCGATCAAAAAGTACAGAACGAAGCCGATCGCCATCAGTACGAACAGGCCCGCCCACACGGTGTTGAGGTCATACAGGCTCGACGCTGTGAAGATCATGTGCCCGAGGCCCTTCTCTGACGAGATGAATTCGCCCACCACCGCGCCAACCAGACCGAAGCCGACGTTGATGCGAAAGGTGGAGATCACATAAGGGAGGGTGAACGGCACCACCACTTTCATGAAGACATCGTTTTTGTTCGCGCCGAGCGTGACAAGCAGCGCCTGCAAATCGGGATCGGCGTCTTTGGCCGCTTCATACGCGGCGATCAGCGCGACGATCGCGGTCAGCGAAATGGCCAGCGCGACCTTCGAGATCAACCCGGTGCCGAACCACAAAATCACGATCGGTGCGAAAGCGATCTTCGGCACACTGTTGATCGCGACGATGAATGGCTCGATCAGCCGCGCGACGAACGGCGAATACCACAGCGCGAGCCCGCACACCGATCCGACCGCCGTGCCGAACACGAAACCGAGAATGGCTTCGAAAAGCGTATAGCCGGTGTCGATAAAAAGCTGATGCGATTGCATGTCGCGCACGAGCGCCGCGAGGATTTTCGACGGCGAGCCGACGAGGAAATTCGATACCCAGCCCAAGCGCGCCGCCCCTTCCCAGATGGCGAAGAACGCAATCACGGCCGCCAGTTGCAGCAGCGAGCGGCCCCAGCCGCTGTCAAGTGCGTACCGCACGCGAGCCTTCGGTGCACGCCGTGCCGGTGCCGATTTATCGATGGAAACGGACTGCGTCATGCTGCCTTTACCTCCGTCTGAATATCGAGCTCGCCGCACAATGCATGAAAGTAACCCGCGAAGTTGGGGTCGCTGCGCGCACCGATCGGTGAGCGCGCGGCGATGTCGATGTCATAGATCTTCTTCACCTGCGAAGGCCGGCCGCCGAGCACGACCACGCGCCTGGACAACGCGACCGCTTCGTCGATGTCGTGTGTGACGAGCACCACTGTCTTATGGAACGTTTCGACAGCTTCCATCAACACGCCTTCCAGGTACAGGCGCGTCTGGTAGTCGAGCGCCGAGAACGGCTCGTCCAGCAAGATGATGTCGGGATCGTTGATCAGCGTGCGGATGAGCGCGACGCGCTGACGCATGCCGCCCGACAGCATGCGGGGATAGGCATGTTCGAAGCCCGCGAGGCCATACGTGTTGAGGTATTCCATCGCCATGTCGTGCGCCTGAGCGGCCGGCATATTCGACAGTTCCGGTCCGATCAGCACGTTTTGCAGCACGGTACGCCACGGCAGCAGCAGGTCGCGCTGCATCATGTAGCCGACCTTGCCGCGTAAGCCGTCGACGCTTTGCCCGCGATAGACGATATCGCCGCTATCCGCCTCGAGCAGGCCGGCGATCACGTTGAACACGGTCGTTTTCCCGCAGCCCGAAGGCCCGATGATGCTGACGAAATCGCGTTCGTGAATATCGAAGGTCAGACCGCCGAGGACGTCGACCGAGCCGAGTTTGTTCGAAAACGATTTGCGGATATTGCGTAAGGCAAGCTGAACGGGCATGTTTGTTCCTCGACGACGGTTCGGTGTGCATTGCGGCAGACGGCGGGCGGAGTCAAACGCCCCGCTGTGCGGCGAGAAAGCGGCGGCGCATCGGCTTAAGCACGGCAATGGCCAGCAGTGCGGTGGCGATGTCGAGCGTGATCGCGGTGGAGAACACCGGCTCCCAACTGCCCGCGTGCTGATGCAGCAATGCCGCGAGCGGACCGCCGAAGATCGAACCGATCCCTTGCGAGATGTAGAGCCAGCCGTAGTTCTCGGTGGCGTGACGCGTGCCGAAGGTGTCCGTCAGCGTCGCCGGGAACAATGAGAAGATTTCGCCCCAGCCGAAGAACACCACGCCCGACAGCAGCACGAATAGCACGGCGTTATCGCGCGTGAGCAGCCACAGCGCCATTGCTACGCCTTCGAGCGCGAACGCGAAGAACATTGTGTTCTCGCGCCCCACCTTGTCCGACACCCAGCCGAACAGCGGCCGCGTGAGTCCGTTCGTGAAGCGGTCGATTGTCAACGCCAGCGGTAGCGCAGCCATGCCGAACACGAGCACCTTGGTCACGCCGAAGTCGGCGGCGAAGGTGGCCATCTGCGAGGTGACCATCAGACCCGACGTGGACATCATGGTCATCATCGCGAACATCAGCCAGAAGAGCGGCGTCTTCAGTGTCTGCGACGGGCGAAAACTCGCGACCGTCGGCGCGGAAATGGAACCCGCGGAACCGGCGGCATCGTCGTCGTGCGAAGGCGGCACGCGCAAACCCTGCGAAGCCAGCAGACCGACCACTGCGAACGCAATGCCGAACATCCACAGCGTGGCTTCGATGCCGCGTGTCTGCAGCGACGTGGCGATCGGGAACGTCGTGACGATCGCGCCCATGCCATAGCCGGCAGCCACCGCGCCCGCCGCGAAGCCGCGCCTGGTCGGGAACCAGCGCACCATCAGCCCCACCACGCCGACATACACAATGCCCGTGCCCAGCCCGCCGATCACACCGTAGGTCAGATAGAGCATCGGCGCGCTATGCACCTGCGAGGCCAGAATCCAGCTCAGGCCCGCCATCGCGGTGCCGATCGAGATCGGCATGCGCGGTCCGAAGCGGTCGATCAGCTTGCCCTGAAACGCCGAGAAAAACGTCTGCAATATGATCAGCAGCGAGAACGTGACTTGCAGTTCAGGTAGCGCTACGCCGAGTTTCGCGGCGAGCGGTTTGGTCATCAGCGTCCATACATATTGCGGACTTGAGATCGCCATCATGCAGACGAGACCCAGCCCCAGCTGAAGCCAACGGTTGTCTGTCACGGTGGTCGACGTGCTGCGGAGGTCCGCCGACGCTATGGATTGCAAGCGTGTGGGTGTGGTCATCGTAACTCCATTTACTGAGCAAATGCCTGCCGGCGCCCGGCAGACGTGCAGCGTCCTCCGGGCCTCAAAGGCCGGACCTGCAATCTGATTGAAAAAAAGCGCGCGTGTGCGTCTACCAGCCCGCGGCTGCCCCGTCACTGCGCGGATCGTAGCCCGCTTCAATCAATCCATCTGGATACCGAACGATTGCGCCGGCGTGTCCCATTGCCTCGTCGTAGGCCTGCATCGTCTCGACCTGGTGGCCGAGCGCTTCGAGCCGGGCCACTGTGCCGGGCGCGAAGCGCGCTTCGAGCTTGAGCGTGTCGGTCGACTGGCCCCAGGTCCGGCCCAGCAGCCAACGCGGCGCATCGATCGCGGCTTGCGGATTCCAGCCGAATTTCGCGATGCGTGAGAAAACCGCGCTCTGCGATTGCGGCTGGCCGTCGCCGCCCATGTTGCCGTAGACCATCGTACGGCCGTCGGCAAAACGTGCGAGCGCCGGGTTCAGCGTATGAAAAGGCCGGCGCAGCGGCATCAGCGGATTGCGTGCGCGCTCGTCGAGCGAAAAACTGCAGCCGCGGTTCTGCCAGTTGATGCCCGACCCCGCCAGCACGATGCCGCTGCCGAACTCGTGATAGATGCTCTGGATGAAGCTCACCGCGACACCGTTGCTGTCTGTCACGCCAAGCCACACCGTATCGCCCGGCCCGCGACCGGCGCCCCACGGCGCGGCCTCCGTGATCGAGACTTGCGCGGCCATCGCGTCAAGCGCGGCCGGCTGCAGCAACTCACGCGGATCGACGCGCATGTAATCCGGGTCGGTAATCTCGGCGTCGCGCACGGCGAACGCCAGCTTGGTCGCTTCGACGCACGCATGCACGAACTCGGGACCAAGCGGGTCCATGTCCTTCGTCAGCACCCGATCGAGGATGCCCAGAATCAGCAGCGACACCAGCCCCTGGGTCGGCGGGGGCATGTTATAGATCGTGCCCAGCGAGTGCTTGAGCGCGAGCGGCGTTCGCAGGCGCGCCTCGTGCCGTTCGAGATCCGCAAGGCTCAGCAGGGAGCCCGCCGACTGCAGATCGCTGGCAATGCTGCGTGCGAGGTCGCCCCGATAGAAGTCGTCGAAGCCTGCGTCGGCCAGACGTTCGAGCGTAGCGGCAAGACGCGGTGCGACGAAGCGCTCGCCGGTAACGGGCGCGGAACCGCCGTGTAGAAAGGTTTCGGTGAAACCCGCGATCGGGCGCAATTCGGCAAGGCGGCTCTCCACACACTGCGCCTGGCTGCACGTGACCGGCACGCCGTGCTTCGCGTAATGGATCGCGTCTTCCAGCAGGCGTTTGACCGGCAGCCTGCCCCCGAGCGTTTCAGCCGACCAGCGCTGCGCGCGCTGCCAGCCCGACACCGTGCCGGCCACGGTATTGGCTGCAAGCGGGCCGCGCACGGGAATCGCCGATAATCCGCGCGCGCGGTATTCGTCGATTGTTGCGGCCAGCGCCGCCGCGCCACATGCTTCGATGCCGACCGGCTCGGCGCCGGGACGGGAGATCAGCCAGAAGCCGTCCCCGCCTATGCTGTTCATGTGCGGATAGACGACCGCGATGGTCGCGGCGGCGGAAATCATCGCTTCGACGGCGTTGCCGCCTTCACGCAGGATCGCAAGGGCGCTCTGCGCGGCGAGCGCGTGAGGCGCAACCGCCATGCCACGGGTTCCGCGGCCCGGATTCAGGAATTTGGATGCCATGGGAGCAATAGGGAGTTGCTTGTATACATACCGATGCCTATGCAAAAACCGCGCCATCAGCCAGAATTCCCGCAGAGGCTGGCTGCAGAAGGTGCTTAAAAGCTCGAGCCGCTCCAACGCATGTTGCTAGATGGTGCCGCGCAACCTTGGTGGTGCATACGGAGCGCTGTGAGGCTCCAATGCGGTGCGGGCGCGTTGCAGGCGCTCGGTCGTCAGCGTGCGCACCTCCGCCCGGCTCCCTTCTATGTGCCGTCCCAGCAACTCGACTTCACTGTCCGCCGCAAGATTGCGGACGGCCGCGAGAATTGCAATGTGTTCGTCGTAAGTGTCATCGATGCAGTCGCCATAGACGAGATCGAGCCGCCGCACCACGCGGATGCGGTCGGTCACGCGCTGCATGGCCGCGCTCAACTCGGCGTTGCCGGCGGCGACGACCAACGCCTCGTGAAAGGCTTCGTCGAGTGCCACCATCTCGCGGCCATCGCGAACGCGCTGTGCGTGAGGAACGTTCCAGATGCGGTCGAGCCGGTCGAGCATCTGCAAGGCGGTCGCGGATAGGGCGCCGTCGACCCCAAAGAACCGGCTGACCGAAAACGTCTCGATCAGCTTGCGCATTTCGTATAGATCTTCGAAGCGCTTGAAATCGATCGGCACGACTTCCCAGCCGCCGCGCACATAGCCGCGCATCAACCCGTCGCTTTGGAGGCGCTGCAGCGCCTCGCGCGCCGGTGTGCGGGAAACGCCGAAGCGATCCGCGATACTGCCTTCGGTCATACGATCGCCGGGCAGCAGGCGCATCTCGAAGATATCGTCGCGCACGCTGAAATAAACATGGTCAGCGCGCGATGAGGGAGATTGGGTTGTGTCTTTCACGCATGAGCCTGGAATTGACGGGTCTTTTCGGCAGTGACTATCGGATAGCCTCAAAACATCCGTCAACAGAAATTTAATCTGCCGGCGGCTCGGGCGGACGCCGCCATTGTAGGCGTCAGTAACAAACTTAAATCGGACAGGTGCCGTATGTCGAGAAGCTGGGTAATACGGATGCTGAAAAGCTGAGGGCGCATGGAGTACTCCGCAGTCCGGGGCGCGCCAGGCGCGCTTCTGGCCAGCGAGAAATGCTCCTGCAAGCTGATGATGCTCATCGCTTAAGTTCGCTGGCTCCGTAGCTGGAACGCCCGGTGCACCATGGCCTACCTCGCTTTGTTGCCGGTGGGTGCCGCAAAGCGCAAGCGGCTCTTCACTCGTTCGGCCAGAAAAGAGACCGCCTTGTACGTCCGGTCGGCTATCATGCCTATCCTCTCCGAAGTAGCTCCTTATGATTTCCGTCCGTAATGTCACGCTGCGCCGCGGCGTCAATGTCGTACTCGATAGCGCGTCCGTCACCTTCACCCCCGGCGAAAGGATTGGCCTTGTCGGCCGCAATGGCGCCGGCAAGTCATCCTTCTTCGGCCTTCTCAACGGCACGCTGCACGAAGACGGCGGCGAGTTCTCGATTCCCGCTGCATGGAAGATGGGCCAGGTCGCGCAGGAGATGCCGGAGACCGAGCAGAGTGCGACCGACTTCGTCATCGAGGGTGACACCATACTGCTGGCCGCGCAGGCCGAAGTAGCCGCCGCTGAGGCCAGCGACGATGGCATGCGCATGGCGCACGCCTACATGGCCCTGCACGACGCCGGGGCACACGATGCCCCCGCACGTGCCCAGGCGCTGATCCAGGGCCTTGGCTTCAGTGCTGCACAGCTTGGCCAGCCGGTCAACAGTTTCTCCGGCGGCTGGCGCATGCGACTGCAGCTGGCGCGCGCGCTCATGTGCCCGTCGGACCTGCTGTTGCTCGACGAACCGACCAATCACCTCGACCTCGACGCGCTGGTCTGGCTGGAAGCGTGGCTCAAGCGCTATCAAGGAACCCTGGTAGTGATCAGCCACGATCGCGAATTCCTCGACGCGGTGACGCAGGTGACGGTGCACGTCGACAACGCCAAGCTCGTGCGTTATGGCGGCAACTACAGCAAGTTCGAAGAGATGCGCGCCGAGCAACTGCTGTTGCAGCAGGCCGCGATGGCCAGACAGGCGGACAAGATCGCCCACCTCCAGAAGTTCATCGACCGTTTCAAGGCGAAGGCCTCGAAGGCGAAACAGGCGCAGAGCCGGGTCAAGGCGCTCGAACGCATGGAGAAGATCGCACCCGTTCTTGCCGACGCGGAGTTCACCTTCGAGTTCAAGGAGCCCCTCAACGTCCCGAACCCACTGTTGTCGATGCTGGACACGAGCTTCGGCTACCCCGCGCCGGCCGGCGCACTGCCGGGCACGCCGCCCACGGTCATCGTGCGGGGCATCAACCGTTCGGTGCTGGCCGGGCAGCGGATCGGCATTCTCGGTGCCAACGGCCAAGGCAAGTCCACGCTGGTGAAGACGGTGGCGCACGCACTGGCGCCGATTGCCGGCGAAATCAGCGAAGGCAAAGGCCTGAACATCGGCTACTTTGCACAGCAGGAGCTGGACGTGCTGCGTCCTCTCGACACACCGTTGGAACACATGATCCGCCTTGCCAGGGACACGCCGGCGCACCTGCGTGCCCCTGGCCAGAGTGGCACCGAACAATCGCTTCGCACCTTCCTCGGCACCTTCAACTTCAGTGGTGACATGGTTCATCAGGCGGTCGGCACGATGAGCGGCGGCGAAAAGGCGCGGCTCGTGTTGTGCATGATCGTGTGGCAGCGCCCCAACCTGTTGCTGCTCGACGAGCCTACCAACCACCTCGACCTGGCCACACGCGAAGCGCTAGGCATGGCACTCAACGAATTCGAAGGCACAGTGTTGCTGGTCAGTCACGACCGGTCCCTGCTGCGCGCGGTATGTGACGAGTTCTGGCTCGTCACCAAGGGTGGCGTCGAGCCCTTCGACGGCGATCTGGACGACTACCAGCAGTTCCTGCGCGACGAAGCCCGTCGCATGCGCGAGCAGGCTGCCGCGGAGCAGAAGGTCATCGCCTGAGTTACCTCCAGGCGGGCGGCGGGCGTTGCATGGCGGGCGACGCGCGGACGTTCGCCAACGTCTTCAGCATTCGTGCGGACAAGCGCGCTCCAATGCAAGATATCGGCCACAAGCAGCCAGTCGATGCCGCGCCACGGATCGTGGACGATCCGCCGATCAACCCGGCCGGCGCTCTGCATATCAGGTGACCACCCGTCAGGGACACCTTGGGAGGGCACGTACACGCCTCGGCACGGCGAACATCGGCGACGCGTTCGCGCGAATCGTCGTATGGGTTCTACGAAACGATCCAACATGCACAGGTTCCGATCCACCGAACATCAGTGGACTCGGCGCAAGATTTAGAACGTGTGAACCTGAACGGCAGAAATAGCGACTACAAACATATCCGCTCCGGTCGTGACAAGGGGGGCGGCGCCCAACATCTCATCAGCGGGGCGGGTGAGATAGCGGACTATGGTCGGTCATACTGCCCGCCCGAAATAGCGACATTACATCGTTGCCCGAAGCGGAAAGCTCTACTTCTGAGCGCCGTTGAAAACGGCGGACTACCGAAGGCCCTCGATCTGCCTTTGTATCTGGCCATCAACGTCGGCGGCATCAACATTGATGCACGCCGGCACAGATGGTCGCGCAGGTATCGAACGGGTGTTTTTTGAGCGGAGGATGAGCGGTATCATCGCGTCCAGCCATGACTCACAACCCTACTTCGCAGTAGCCGCCGCATTGGCCCGCGCCTTATGCAATTTTTTGTAGCTGTCGATCAGGCGGTGGTGCCTGTCGAGACCCTCCAGCTTCATACTCGTTGGCGTTAGCCCAAAGAAGCGCACGCTGCCGTCCACTGTCCCAAGTACCGCGTCCATGCGGGCGTTGCCAAACATTCGACGGAAGTTGACCACGTAGTCGTCCAGTTCAAGGTCGTCATCGAGCATCACCTCCAGGACCACATTCAAGGCCTGGTAAAACAATCCGCGCTCGACCGTGTTGTCGTTGTACTGCAGAAAAGCTCCGACCAGCTCCTGCCCTTCCTCAAATTGCTTCAAGGCGAGATGAATCAACAGTTTCAACTCGAGAACTGTTAGCTGCCCCCAGTCCGTATTCTCGTCAAATTCGATGCCGATCAAAGTGGCAATATCGGAGTGCTCGTCCAGCTCACTGTTCTCCAACCGCTCAAGCAGTGCTGCCAGGGAGGCATTGTCCAGTCGATGCAAGTTCAAAATATCCGCGCGGAACAATAGCGCCTTGTTTGTGTTATCCCAGATCAAATCCTCTACCGGGTAAACTTCCGAATAATCGGGCACCAAAATCCGACAGGCTACGGCACCCAGTTGGTCATACACCGCCGTGTACACCTCCTTGCCCATGTCTTCGAGAATGCCGAACAAGGTTGCTGCTTCCTCGGCATTGGAGTTTTCACCCTGGCCCGAAAAATCCCACTCAACAAACTCGTAATTCGCTTTGGCGCTGAAAAAGCGCCACGACACCACACCGCTGGAATCAATGAAGTGCTCGACAAAATTGTTTGGTTCAGTCACGGCGTTACTGACAAAGGTGGGCTGAGGTAAATCGTTCAGGCCTTCAAAACTACGCCCCTGCAGTAATTCCGTCAGACTCCGTTCCAGCGCCACCTCGAAGCTTGGGTGCGCGCCGAACGAGGCAAAGACACCGCCTGTGCGCGGGTTCATCAAGGTGACGCACATCACCGGGTAGGTCCCACCCAGCGACGCATCCTTTACCAGCACCGGAAAGCCCTGCTCTTCCAATCCATGAATTCCGGCCAGAATGCCAGGGTATTTCGCCAGCACTTCGTGCGGCACATCAGGCAAAGCGATTTCGCCTTCCAGAATTTCGCGCTTTACCGCCCGTTCGAAAATTTCGGACAGACATTGCACCTGTGCTTCGGCCAGCGTATTACCGGCACTCATGCCATTGCTGACGAACAGGTTCTCGATCAGGTTGGACGGAAAATACACCACTTCGCCGTCCGACTGCCGCACAAACGGCAGCGAACAGATGCCGCGCTCCACATTGCCGGAGTTGGTGTCGTATAGACGCGAGCCATACAACTCGCCATCGGGATTATAAATTTCGAGGCAGTACTCATCCAGAATTTCAGCCGGCAGCAAATCCTTAGGGCCAGGCTTGAACCAGCGCTCATTCGGGTAATGCACAAACTCCGCATTGGCGATGTCTTCGCCCCAAAATGCACCGCCATAGAAATGGTTGCAATTCAGTCGCTCGATAAACTCTCCCAACGCTGACGCCAACGCGCTTTCTTTGGTCGCTCCCTTGCCATTGGTAAAACACATCGGCGAGTGCGCATCGCGAATATGAAGCGACCACACATTTGGAACGATATTGCGCCACGAAGCGATCTCTATCTTCATGCCCAAGCCCGCCAGAACGCCCGACATATTGGCGATGGTTTGCTCCAACGGCAAATCCTTGCCCGCAATGTAGGTGCTGGCATCAGAAGCCGACTTCAACGTCAGCAACGACTGAGCATCGGCATCCAGGTTTTCTACCTCTTCAATCACAAACTCGGGCCCGGCTTGCACCACTTTTTTCACCGTACAACGGTCGATGAAGCGCAAAATACCTCGGCGGTCCACTTCCGGGATATCCGACGGCAACTCAACCTGAATCTTGAAAATCTGTTGGTACCGGTTTTCCGGATCAACGATATTATTCTGCGACAGGCGAATATTTTCGGTAGGAATATTGCGATTTACGCAGTACAACTTCACAAAGTAAGCTGCACACAAAGCCGATGAGGCCAGAAAATAATCGAACGGACCAGGCGCCGAGCCATCGCCCTTATAACGGATAGGCTGGTCGGCCACTACCGTGAAGTCATCGAACTTGGCTTCAAGACGCAGCTTATCGAGAAAATTGACTTTAATTTCCATGGGGAAATTCCAAAAATTGTGCTCAAAATGATGTAGCCGCTATTATCCGTCACCAAGTGCAGTTGCTGTTGCAGATCGCGAATGTTGCTAGCGGTGTCCATTGAAGCGCTGACGCTGTCCGTTTTTTCCGCTAGCGTCGCTTTGCCCCCGGAGCACGAACTCACTGCCCGGAACGACTGACAAAGCGCAGCACGATAACACTCTCACCGCCATCAATGCGAACAGTGGTGGAGGCGCCTCGACAGCCGCACTAGCCAAATTCGAGGACACGCCGAACGCTACCAAAATCAATGGACATCCTGTCGCTCATTCCTAACTGCAACGCCAGGGGTGACAGAATTGTCAATCTGGCCTCCTGGCCTTACCTCGCACGGGACACCCGTTCTCTCCACAAACGGTGAACTATTAGCAGAAACGGTTAACAGCAACACCTTGCGGCGATGATATGCAACGCTCGGACTCGCTAGCAGTCACAGCAGGACCCGCGGATCGGGACCGATCCAGATCGTTGGTCCCGGTTCGAACGGCTACTTTGGAGAAATCCGGTCGACTGCTGTGGGTCGCGCTCTGCCGGATGGCAGTTCGGCAAGAGTCGGCCATGTGCGGTCGGTCGACGTCGCCGTCGAAATTGCTGAAAATTGCTGACTTGAACCGACAGAGGACAGATTACCCATGAGCTTAAACTCACAGCGCGTATGAGAGATGGTTCGTGCTGCGGCGTATCGCGAGGCATATTTGATCGGCCGCAAGGCGTTGGAAGAGTCTGCGTGTGACGACGAAGTGATTGCTGCGCTACGCGATTTGACCACGCAGCCAAGGTCAAATTGCATGGACCTTGCGGCACGGAAGATGGACGTCGGTCCCGAGTATGACGCTCTTGAAAATCTGCTGAGAGAAGCGAACAGATTGATTGGCGAAGACTTGTACGGGCGCAAAATTGCCTCACCACCAAGTCAGGAACGGTAGCGTGTGCCGAGGCCCTCAATCATGCCCACGTCCCCGAAGGGAGGGCGGTGTCCATTCCATCTGGGTCGTGCGCCGCCGATCAAGCATAGGCGCCAGGCTGCCAACAGCGGTCATTGTGCCAAGCTTTTAAGATGGAGCCTGACTTTGCGGCTTTGTGCCGCTGCGTGACGGGTCTGATAGCGAAGCCTGAAATCGTTGACCCTAGCGCAAACGGCGCACGCTGCACGCGACTATCGCGCTGAACTTGAGCCTGTCATGGCAACACCGCGGTGTCACGCAGACGATTAGTCAACCTGGCACCAACGACCAGAATCTGGGCACACAATGGCCCGTGCGCCGTTCAGCCAGACTTCCTCTGCGTCCAGTTGCAACGAGGTTGAAGGCGCGATGTCGAAGGCAACCTTGAGGGCGTACCCAACATGGGCATCTTCGATGGGAAGCTCCCAGGTCAGAAATATTTGGATGCAATCCTGGTCCGGCGCGAAGTCGGCCACGTTAAAACCGCTGCTGCTGCGTTGAATGACGCCATGAGGCTGACCAGTATCGAATATCACAGCCGTTCCCCGGGTTAGGGGAATGCGATGGCCCGTAGAGGGAAAATGCAAGTCCAGACCCCTGTCCTCGCTCAGGAAGAGATTGCAAAAGGCCGCACCGCCATATTGCGCACCGTCATGGTGGTACTTCGCGCCGCGGCAGGCCATGAGGGCTACGTCACTGGAGGCGAGCACCTTAGGCAGTCCAAGCGCGCACGTCCAATCGGACACTGCCTGCACACAGCGCGTGTAGTCCGGCCAGCGCGCCTGCGCTCGCGCCAAAGGCATTGCCTCGACGTCCCCGGGCTCCAGGACCAGGCGCGACGATGTCTCTCTTTCCCAATCTGCGAGCAGGCGCGCAGGGGGCACGGGCACGTCAACCGAGCCTGATAGCACGATGTCACTCACGCGTCGACTGCGGATGATGTCGCCACTCCAGAAAAAGGAAGTCAGCATGTCTCGCACTCGATGCTGTTAAGGTGGGGTGAATCTGGACCATTGTAACGATTCCAAGCGACCACTTCGGCCACAACCGGCCGTTCGCGCCCGGTTCGTGAGTGTCCGTTCACCACCGACCATCTGCCGTTCGCAGCGGCGCGGACCTACAGTTTGTCGGCCCGCGGCCGCGGATTGGAGGCCGAGGCCGACCGGCACCGTGACGGGGCCGCCGCTTCCGGAAACGCTGAGGGGGCACTTCCAACGGATTCCGGTCGATCACGTGTTCAGAAAACAGCCTCCTCAACGTTATGGTTCTGAGTAGAGCGGAGACGCCTGCCGTCTACGCGCGGGCTGACCCTGTATGCAGTCCGCGCCCGGATCGAACTCGCCCCGACACCCTGGTCACCGATGCGGATGTAACGGGCGCTCATGCTCGTGGTCCTCCGTTCTCGAATCAAGCCTCACACGGTGTCGTCAACGTGGCCCATCGTTCGACAATTTTCCGGTTCGCAAACCGCCACAGGACAAAGCCGTGAAACTCGATCTTTTTCCCGGAGATAACGTCGGTGGCGCGCCACGTGTTTCTGACCATCACCTTGTCACCTTCGGAAATCATGTCTTCGATCGTGACGTGCAAGTCCGGCCACTTTTGATAAGCCGCCTTCATCATGGCCATCGCGGCTTCGGGGCCGACCTGAGGACCCGACGGTTCGTCGTGGTCGAGGAAATCCGCGCTGAAGTTCGCCGATGCGACTTCCGGTTTCTTCCGGTTGACGAAGTCTTCGAAGTGATCGGCCACGAATCGCTTCATCTCTTCCAGCGTCAGACCGGGATTACCCTTCAGCGGTACTTGAAGCGGCTCCATCGCTTCTCCTTAGTTCGTCAGCATCTTGAACGCATGCTGCCAGTCGTTCCTGAGGAATCCCGGCAGGCACCACAGCATGCATAGCGGCTCGATCGCGCGTGCCGATACGATGCTTCCGCAGTCGTAGGGTTCCCATCCGAACTGCCGGGCGATTGCGCCAACCCGGGCCTTCGCATCGTCGCTGTTGCCGCACAAAAACATGGTCGGCGTGCCTTGAGAAAAATGGGGATTCACCATGAGCGCGTTGCCGACGCTGTTGAAAGCCTTGACCACGTGGGCGAGGTGAACCTTCGCCTGAATCCTCTCGCCGAGCGACTCGTTCGGTCCCGTCGTATATTTCAGGACCCCGTTGACCGGCGACTCGTCGGCGAGCGGGTTGGTCGCATCGATGACGGTCTTGCCGGCGAGATTCTCCGGCCCCGCAAGCTCGATCACGCTCTCAGCGATGCGGCCGAGCACGGCTAGCACGACGATCTCGCCAAACCGAGCGGCTTCGTCGAACGTCCCGGCCCTGGCTCCGGTTGTATTGCGGACCCAGTCCTGTATCTCCTTCTTGTGCGGATCTCGGGTGCCCAGCATCGTGTCGTGGCCATGCTTGACGAAGCCGGTGCCCAGTGCCCGGCCGACATCACCTGATCCCAATACGCCTACGTTCATCTCATCCTCCTCGGTTGGTCATAGCGAGCCCTACGTCAATACTCAGGCACGCGTGTCATGAGGCACGCTCGCCGCTTTCTCGTGGAGTAACGACAGCCCGATCCTGGTGCCAAACCCGTGTGCGTAAGCCAGTTGCACCAGCAGCATGGCCGCCGGTTCCGCGTAGCGCGCAAGGGCGAGCGGTCCCGCATCGACCGGCTCGGCGTCGATGTCGCCGACCAGTGTTGCGACCACGGCCCGCGCATCGCTGTCATCGCCGCACACGAACACGCCCGCGCGGTTGCCGCCTATCGGCATGCCGGGCGAATGCATCAGCTCCGCAAAAGGCGGGATGGCCTTGACCACCGTCGCCCATGGCGCGAGCCTGGCGATCTCTTCGGCGCCCGAGGTGGTTGTCGCGACGAGCAAGCCGCTCATGTCGGGCTTCAGTACCTGCATTTCCAGAGTCATGATGCGCCCGCGCTTTGCCACGGCCCGCGGAGTAGTTCTTTACGTGATCGATGAACGCACGCAGCTTCGGCATGATCTGCCGACGGCTTGGATAGTAGAGAAACACACCCGGTATCACCGGCGCGAACGGCTCCAGCACTTGCACCAGTTTTCCCGCTCTCAGCCGTTCGGCGGCCATCGGTTCAGGTAGCTGGGCAAGGCCTACACCTTCGATTGCCGCACCCAGCATGGTGGGAAAATCATGGGCGATGAGCGGGCCCGACACGGCGAACTCGATCGCGCGGCCGTTGTCGTTGAATGACCACGGCGCGAGCGCACCGTTGGAGCGCCGCCATCGCAAACATGCATGTTCGCGCAGATCGTCGATGCGTTCGGGACGGCTGCGGTCTGAGAAGTAGGCAGGACTGCCGACGATGACGAAACGATACGGAGGTGTCAGCGGTATCGCGACCATGTCGGCGGCGACGAACTGACCTAGCCGCATGCCGGCGTCGAATCCTTCCGCTGCGAGATCGATCAGCTTCTCGCTTGCGTCGATCTCCACTTCGACCTCGGGATAAGCCTTGCAGAACGATGCAATCAGGGGTTCCCGTAGAATCGGCACCGCCGCGCGCGGCACTGAAAGACGCAACAGTCCGGCGGGCCGCTGGCCGAGTCCGCGCGCAACCTCACTGGCGGCGACAAGCTCTTCGAAGGCAGGCTTTGCACGCGAACGAAACCGTTCGCCCGCTTCTGTCAGACCCACACTGCGCGTGGTGCGTATGAACAGCGCTACGCCAATGGGCGCTTCAAGTACGCGCTCAGCCTGGCTGACGGCCGACGGCGTCACGCCGAGTTCGGCGGCTGCCCGGCGAAAACTGCGATGCCGGGCAACGCTGAGGAACGCCTCTACGCCATCGAGCACGCCCTGCCTGACTGTGAAGTTCTGCTTCATAGCCCGTCAACATTGTGATGAATAGTCGCTCGCGAGAAGCCATGGTACACCTACGCCTGCGGATGAGGCGTCGCGCAGATTCCGACGCGCGAGCCCGGAACAATCCGCTGGAGACCGTGGAGGAACCTCGCAATGAACGATGTGCTTGATGGCGTGCGCGATCACTATCGCGCGACCGGCCTGACCGAGCGGCTGAAAGCCGCACTCGCAGTCCTTGGACGGGAGGATCAGCTGCTCACACCGCAGCAACTGGACGCCCTCGACCAGTTTCACACCCGTGGGCTCGCTGCCACCGCCGAGCTTGCCCAATTGGCCGGGATCACTGCCGTCACGTCGGTGCTGGACGTCGGTTCGGGCATCGGCGGGCCGGCCCGTGTTCTGGCTTCAACCCGTGGCTGCCGGGTTACGGGTATTGACCTCAGTGAACCGTTCGTGGATGCCGCGCGCTATCTCACCCAGCGCACTGGGCAGAGCGAACAGGTGTCGTTTCGTACCGCCAGCGCGCTGGAACTTCCCTTCGAAGACAGCCGTTTTGATGTCGTGTTGCTGCAGCATGTGGCGATGAACATCGCCGATCGCGCGCGGCTTTACCGAGAGATCCGGCGTGTCCTGAAGCCGGGCGGCAAATTTGCGACGTTCGACGTCGTCGCAAACGGCAGCAAACTGCACTATCCGGTTCCGTGGGCGCGAACCCCGGCCACAAGCTTTCTCCTGACGGCCGATGCAACACACGAAGCAATCGAGAAAGCAGGTTTCCGCACGCTGGCATGGCAAGACGACACCGAGGCCGCAAAGGCCTGGATCATCCAACGGCGTGCGTCAGGGCCGCCGCCCTCGCCAAATCTCAGCGTGGTGCTGGGGCCAGACTTCGCGCAACTTTTCACCAACTTGGGACGCAATCTCATGGAAGGCCGACTCGGCATTCTCACTGCGGTATTCGAGGCCGCCTCCACGAAGACCCGGAATCACATGGAGAACCGCTCATGATCACCGCCCCTGTTCCTGTTGGTACCGTCCCGCCGCGTCCCGCTTGGCGCGGCCTGTTTTGGATCGCACCGCTGACGGTCCTGTGGACTGGCTTGATCTACTGGCTGCCGATAATCCCGGCTAGCGGCGTTCCAACCACCGCACACCAGCTGACGGTCCATGCAGTTATCGCGGTCGGTTTATGGCTCGGCCTCGAAAGCACCGACCTGACGCCGGGCCAACGCCGCACGACCTGGCTTGCGGTCACGATTCCATACACACTTTGGTTCGCTGTCGCCTGGAGCGCGGCCATCAATGGCGTCTTCCGCACCGGCACGTCGCCGTCACCGGTGCCGTTGCTGCCGTTGGCGATCTTTCTACCGGTGCTGATCGGTGCGCCACTGTTGCTGTTGTCGAGGCGGACGGGTCAGGTGCTCGATGCGATGCCGGTAACCTGGCTCGTTGCCATTCAGCTCTATCGCGTATTCGGCAGTTGGGCGCTCGCTGCCTCGCTGCGTGGGGAGATGCCCAGTGTGTTCGCTTTGCCGGCGGGAATCGGCGATGTGCTGACCGGCGTGTTCGCAGTACCGGCGGCAATCGCCGTCGCGACCGGCACGGCCGAGGGTCGGAAAGCGGCAATCATCTGGAACATCTTCGGCCTCGCGGATTTCGCCATTGCAGTCACTATGGGGCTGATCACTTCGCCGGGTCCGTTCCGGCTAATCGTTCCGAATGTGCCAAGCATCGGTGCCGCCGCTTATCCGGATGTGTTGACCCCGGCATTCGTTGTGCCAAGCTCGATCCTGCTGCACGCGCTGTCGCTGCGCCAACTGTTCCGACGATCCGCCGGCTGATCTCGTTCCTGCTCCTTATCGAGGATCCTGCCCCGTCTGCGAAAGGCACTCCATTCCGCACGATCAAGGTCGGCCTGTAGACGCGATTGAGCCCTTACTCTAGTTTGTCCCGTTCATGCACCTTCTGGAGGAAGAGGCTGCAACAGACAAACTCAGCCTGCAGTCAGCGTGAGAAGTCGCCTTTACCGATCACTCGTCGTCCGACGCGACCCGACGAATGGCCGCTGCAATTGCGAACTGCCGTTCAAGCACCCTCGACCCGGCCGGCAGCAGTGGGTCGGCTACGGAAGTTGGCGGCGATGCTGCGGCGCAACCGCAGCAACACAGGTCGACCGTCCGGGTCCGGCCAACTGCGGCCGTTGGCTAGCGCTTTCAGGCGGACATTCGAGCGTCGGCTTTCCTCCCTGACAGCGGACTCTCACGCTGCGAACCTATCTGGCGAGTCGTCGGCCTCGGGACAAACTCTTGCGTTCTTTTGAGACACTCGGGGTGCCTAACTTGAAATGCGTCTCGTGGCCGCCTACGATACCGACAACAGATTCCAAGCGAATTCTCGCGAAAGCCGAGCGGTTTTTGGGCGGATTCCGGGGCGTAACCGGCGTCGGGGCAAATTGGCGCGACTTATTAAAATGATCAGCAATCGTTTCAATAAACTCTGGCGCTCTCGTGCGCCGTATCGACGGAGAGTCTAGTCGTGGTCCTTGGAGGCACGGAGGCGAAAATGCGCAGGCTGTTACTCCTGGTTGGACTGTTGGTGACTTTCGTGTCCGGAGGATCGGCAACAGCTGCAGACTCCGGCCCTTACCTGGTTGGGCATTGGAAGCTGGCTGATACGTTTACGGAGTCTAAAGTACCGCCAGTAGTGACTGATAATACCGAGTTCGTTTTCCTCAATCCCACGCCATTAACTCTGACGCTCGAATATGCTTTTTTTGATTCGGCGGGGACTTTTTGTGGTTGCGACCGCGATACGCTCGCGCCAAATGGGCGTACTCGGTACACCATGTTAGCGGAGCTGAATGGCGGGCAGTTTTCTCAAGCGCTGTGCCCGAGCAAGACGAACCAGACCGACGGAGTGATGAAGACCATAGTCTTTACGAAAGCGGACGGGGGTGATGTTGATGTTGGCGATGCAGTAGAGGCGGGTTACCAAATCGACTTGTTTAACGGCGGAAGAACGGAATCCGATTTAAAGGCTGTTTTGCTGAATCCGCACACAAAGGCTGAAATCAATTCGATTCACAAGCAGTGCAACACGTTCATCACCAGCACAAGTTCATCAAAAAAGAAATAATTGACCGCAATAAAACGGCTGCGGCTTTCCCTGCCTTTCGCGCGGGATCGCAGCCGCTCGCAGTCTGTCTCGCCGGCTACGAGTCGGCGATGACGTTGGACCGTTCGAACGTCGGCTTCTATGGGGACTTGTTTGTCAAGCCGTTTTGATCACATGAAGGGCTTGGATCTCATGGTGGCGCCTGTAGGTTGTTGAGTGCGTGAAGCCTTGACGTGACATGGCTGTGCCATGGTGGTCCGAGGTCGGGGTGTGACGAGCGTTCGAGCCAGTGCCCGAACGAACTTCTATCCGTGCAGGGCGCCAACACCCTGCACCTCATGCAGCATGCGCGCAAGGCGCGCTGGCAAACCCCGGTTATGGGCGCGCCCCATCTCTGCGGGACGGTCACGGGGGCCGTGACCCGCCGACGTTCGCGACGCGCGCAATAGGAGTAACGGCGACAGCACTTGCCGGGCCAGCACATAGGCATCTATGACCGCTGGTATCCAGTAAGCTGCCGTTGAGGTGGCGCAGGTTCCAACGGCGGCAGTGGGTCGACTTGCGACGATCATCCGCTGCGGGCCGGCAAGCGATTCTCAATTCAGCTATCGGACCGGGTTCGGTAGAGTCGAGATGTGACGCGGTGGCGTTAGGCTGGGTTTGTCTGTTGCCGCCTCTTTCGTCTGGCGGTGCCCGAATAACCTCACCGTTGCTCCGTTTTCACACCCCGCTCATCGAACCGGACATGCAGATTTCCCGCATCACGGCTCTCGGACAAGACATCACGCCTTCGTACACGGCAAGTTACAGCCAAGGGCCCGTCAGGCGTACGAGACCGAAGTGCCCGTAGAGGTGCTGGAGTGGATAGCTCCCGCCCCGGCGACGCCTGACCTTATGCTTGTTCCGTAACCACCGGCGCAACCGCGCAGCGGTATAGCTGTCGAGCGCCCGGTACGCGCGTCTGAACGTCCCTACCTTAAAGTAGTTCGCCCAGCCGCGTAGCATGCGATTCAACTTGCCAACCAGCTCCGTGGTGTCCAGCCACGTCATAGAAGCGGCGGTCAGCGCATGAACCTTCTCAACCATGCGCCGGATACTCTTCTTCGACGGACGCATGCCCATGCGGGCCTGACCAGTCGTCGCTGAGTACATCCGCCCAAACGTGTAACCCAGGAAATCGAATTCCCCTTCCGGAACCGCACAAAGTTGTGTCTTCTCCTCGTTGACCGTCAGCTTCAGCTTGCTCATGATCTCGCGCAGTCGAGACAACGCTTCTTCAGCTTTGCCTCGCTTGCACAGGATCACCAGATCGTCCGCGTAGGTCACGATTCGACTGCCAAGACTTCGCTCAAGCCCCGAGCTTCTTCCATGCCAACACAAACCGGCGCATGTAGATATTCGCCAGCAGTGGTGAGATGGGTGAGCCTTGCGGAATGCCGCGCCTGCTGTCCTTGGCCTCGGTCGTACGTGTCTTCCGGCCTCGGTGATCGGTTTCTTCAACGGAGCACTCCAACCACATCCTGATCAGATGCAGCACGCGCCGATCCACGATGCGTCGCGCGAGCGACAACATCAAATCGGCGTGGGGAATACTTCCGTAAGCGATCCATTTTCGGCGTCTAGCCGCTGGGGACAGGAGCGAGGAGCATAGGTGTCCACCTATCCGGAGGTGGACACCTATGGCTGACAAAGATCCAGAGTTAAGAGTAGTTCGACGCAGCAGCGACGGTCGCCGTCGTTACGACGATAAAGGCAAGCGTGCGCTCGTTGAGGAAGCGCTGCGTTCTGGCGTGTCGGTTGCCCGCCTGGCGCAGGAGCACGGGATCAACGCCAACCTGCTACGCAAGTGGATCACGAAGTACCTTCTGGAGCGCGAGAAAGGCATCTCGCCGGCATCGCAGGATGATGCTACCGGCGAACAGGAACGTCCGCATGCCCCGGAGGAAATCGTACTGGAGGGCGCGCTCGCGGTGATTGATGGCGCGCCCATTGACATCCCGGGTTCGCGCAAACGCTCCCCACCTGTCGCCTCGCCCACGGCATTCGTGCCTGTCGTTGCAGCACCACCAGCACTGCCAACCGCACCGCCGTCACCATCGCCATCGCCATCGCTGACGCTCGCACTGCATGTGCGACTGTCCAACGGCGTCGAGTTTGATCTCGGCGAGGCGAGCATCGACGAACTGACCACCGTGGTCCAGATGCTGGGGAGGATGCCGTGTTCCGGTTCGACGAAGGCCTGAAGGTCTACCTGCATCGGGAACCCGTCGACTTCCGGTATGGCATGAACAGCCTGTCGATTCTCGTGGAGCAGGCCATGCATTTGAACCCGATGGATTCCTCGCTCTATGTGTTTACCAACCGGAGATGCGATCGCATCAAGATCCTGGGCTGGCAGGGCAACGGTTTCTGGCTCATGCTCAAGAGACTCGAGGCAAACGATCGCTTCGTGTGGCCTGACAGCGCGAACCGGGTCGCGACACTGAGCGTCGAGCAGTTGCACTGGCTTATCGAGGGCATCGACATTGCCGCAGTCCAGCGACATCCCAGTCGAAATTATGCACGCGTGAGCTGAACACGTCACCGGCGTGCCGGTCTAAGCGGTATGCCGATCAACGTGATCATCGACGCCGACGAACTCAAGGCACTGCTCGCGATGCGAGAGGCCTATGGTTCGCTTCAGCGCGATCATGAGGAGGTTCGCAGCGCACTGCGCCTCGTGACAGCTGAGCGCGATCTCGCCGAGGAACGACTGCGCGCTTACCGTCGCGAACTGTTTGGCGCGAAAAGCGAAGCGCGCGCCTCGGACCAGTTCGGCCTGTTCAACGAAGCCGAAGCGCTCGGCGCGAACGCCACTCCCGCGCAGGAAGATACCCCCGGAACCGAGGTCGCGGCCCACAAGCGCAAGAAGCGCGGCCACCGCAAGCCTCTCGATCCCAATCTGCCGCGTGATGTCGTGCGACACGAACTCCCTGAGGCAGAGCGCTTCTGCGATCACGACGGACACGCGCTCGTCGAGATCGGCGTCGAGATCAGTGAGCAGCTCAATGTCATTCCCGAGCAGTTGCGAGTCACCCAGCATCAGCGTATCAAGTACGCCTGCCCATGTTGCGATCTCGGCATCAAGGTTACGCCGGCACCGCCCCGTATCATCCCGCGTGGGCTGCTGAGTGAATCGGCGCTCGCGTGGATCGCCACCGGCAAGTACCAGTTCGGCATGCCGCTCTATCGCCAGGCCGGTCTGCTGCGTCGCTTCGGCGGCGACATCTCGTCGAACACGATTGCCGCGAGCATGGTCCGCGTCGGTCTTGCGACGCAACCCGTCATCAACCTGATGCGCGATGCGCTGCTCGATGCCGAACTGATCTACGGCGACGAGACGACGTTCCAGGTCCTGAAGGAGCAAGGGCGAAAGCCGCAAACGAAAAGCTATCTGTGGGCGCAGATGACCGGTTCGGGCATCCCCATCCGTTGCTTCACCTATACGCCAGGTCGTGGCGCCAGGCTGGCTGACAGGCTGTTTGCCGGTGTCCGTAAAGGTGCCGCCCTGATGACCGATGGATACGAACCCTACAACGGCATCGCTGAACAGTACCAGCTCGTGCACCTCGGATGCTGGACGCACGCAAGACGGTACTTTGTGAAGGCGGAAGACAATGTCCCCAAAGCAGCGCGCCCGCCCGATCTGCTCGCGACACGCTTCATCAGCCTGATCGGAAAACTGTTCGCGGCCGAAGCGCGAAGCCAGACGTGGACGGCTGGGCGACGACAGCGATTGCGACGACGATACAGCGCGTGCGTACTCGATGTTATCGAAAAGCTGATGCTTGAGCACTCGCCTGGCGTCGTGCCCAACAGTCTGCTCGGCAAGGCGCTGACCTATCTGCACGGGCAGTGGGGCCGAAGCTGATCCGTTACGTTGAAGACGGCAACTGGCCCATATCGAACAACCCTTGCGAAAATTCCATTCGCCCGTTCTGCCTGGGACGCCGCGGCTGGTTGTTTGCTGACACCGTCGATGGCGCAAACGCGAGCGCCAATCTCTACTCACTGGTCGAAACCTGCAAGGCGAACAGCATTGATCCGTATCGCTATCTCACCTGGCTATTACAGCGTCTCCCGCTGGCACAGACCGTCGACGACTACGACGCGCTCTTGCCCTGGAAGATGCCCATCGATCTCCGCTGACTGAGCCCTGTAACACATCTCATGAGAACCGCGCCCTTACTCTGAGGGGTGTCGTCAATGGATCGCGTACATACTTCCGAAGTAGTCCGCGAGGTCGGCGTCTACGACGTCCGTTTGCCCTCTATGCAGCCGCTCTTCCACCTCGATCACCGCTTGCTGGGCATTTCGCCCCGGGCGGTAAGCGTACTGCTCTGGTGGGAGGTCAGCTTCGAAGATCGGTTCGAGCACCAGCATCGCTGCTGTCATGCACACCCGATCTCGCAAGGTCGAGATGCCCAGTGGCCTCAGCTTGCCATTGGCCTTCGGGATAAACACTCGTCTGATAGGGTCCGGCCGGTAAGTCTCCTGCCTGAGCGCAAGCGCCAGTTCGCCAAGCCATTTCTGCACCCCATACGCTTCGACCTCCGTGAAGTCTTGCCGATCGACACCCGGGGCGCCCCTGTTCGAGCGGCACTGGGCGTACGCATGCGCCAGCACATCCTCACGATAGATCTTGTCGTACAGAGCATAGAAGCGGTACCCGGCTTCTGCCTTCGCTTTCGCGTGTAACGCCATCTGCAGCTTCTGAACACTGATCGGAGTTGATAGGTTTCCCAATCTCCAGGTCCCTCACTACGTGTTGCGTTTGTCTTGAACTGAGGCCCCTTTCCTCCACCGGCATTACCCGGCTTCAGCGGTACTACGGGCCTCTCCGTCACCCCAAGGCGCCCGGCCTGTCCCTCACGGGCGTCCGGTTGGTCATCCCTGACCACGCCAGGGGGCTTCCCGTGTTGCGTGCGCTTCCCTTGTGTGCATGCTGTCGCCACTACCCCGGCGCAGCGACTGGATGTCCTGCCTGCTCATTCACCCAGCCGTATCAGCCTTCCCCGTAATGGCAGTCGGGTCGGCCTGCGCATCGACCTTTTCGAGGCTTGCTCGGCGTTCACACGTGTTACGGCCTGCACACTCGCGCTGTCACCGTAATTTGTGACACGCTACACCGAAGGCTTCAGCCATTTCGTTACCTCCATAGCTGCTCCGGTTGCTTCCGGCTGGAGCGGTTGCCGGGTGGGGCTTACACCCACTGGGAAAACGCCGCCTTTACACGGCGCACGCCACTTACGGCCGTTCTCACTCGGTTCACGCACGTCCGTTCACGAGGGATCAGCGGCCCGTCGGCCCAGCAAATACATGGATGAGTTTGGCTATCTGTTGGACCGTGCCGGTGCCTGACAACCAGCGACTGATGGGTGCGGATTCTCGGCTACGCGTCAATGGTGACGACGACCCTCCATCGATATCCGCATCGCGGCACGTCTTTAGCGATCCACGCGCTGCGCCGAATGCGAGCGATCACGCGACATCGCTTTGATCGCGGTCACCGACTTGCCCGCTACGAAGCTCACGTGCACGGCGCACGAAATGGCCACAACTCCAAATAAGGCACCAATCGCGTCCCGCACAGTGTTCCCCGTATTCGATGCAAGGCGGTTGTCCCAGTACATCTTTCTTCGTGCAACGCACCATCCTCTGATTTAGGCAATTCATGCATTCAGGCGCGCACGCTCAAACGCGATTCATTCATGCTGTCAAAAATGATGCGTTTAACGTCGCAAAAAAACTTGCATTTCCCGCGGAAAAAACTACCTTGATTGAATAAAACAGCTTCTGGCTCGGCACCGGAGGAGACACATGCCGGCTACACGTATGATGATTGCGCGTCGTGCGGGCGTTAGCGTGGCCACGGTCGATCGTGTGCTGCGCGACGACCTGGCTGTGCGTCCGGAAACGGCAGAGCGCGTCCATCTCGCGCTGGCGGCCCTGCGCGACAACCGCGCCAGTCGCGGTCGCCCTGCCAAGATCAACACGTATCGCGTGGCCTTCGTTCTACCTCAGGTCAATTCGCGCTTCCTCGACCACGTCGAGCGCGATATCGCACTATCCGCGAGCTTCTTTCGCGAGCACCGCATCATTCCGTCGTTCTACCGCTGCGATTTCTCCACACATCGCGACACTATTGCTTTCGCCGAGCAGGCGATCGACTACGACGCACTTGTTCTTGTGCCGCTCGACTACCCCGCGGTCGAACGCCTCATTGAAGATACGAGCGATGCGGGCGTGCCCGTTGTCACAGTGTTCTCCGATTTGCCTGCAAGTCGCCGCGCTGCGTATGTCGGGGTCGATAACCGGATTGCCGGACGCACCGCGGGAGTTTTGATGGGCCGTTTTCTCGGCGCACGACTCGGTACGGTGGCGGTTCTATCGGGCTCGTCGCGCCTGCACGATCAACTGGAACGCCGCACCGGCTTTTCGCAGGTGCTGGAAGAGGACTTTCGCAACCTGCGCTGGATTGCCGAACCGGACTTCGCCGAAGACGACGACGGCGCAGGCCTCGCCGTGCAAGGCCTCCTTGCGCGTCACCCGGATCTGGTCGGCGTTTATGCGACCGGTGGCGGCATCTCCGGCATCGCGACGGCATTGCAGGAATCCGGCGACAAAGCTCGCCTCGTACTGATCGGCCATGAATGCACCGCGGAGACTCGCGCGCAGTTGTCCGAGCGTGCGATCGACGTGATCCTCGATCAGGATGTGCGCGGCATCGTTCACTGGGCGGGCCTCGTTGCCATCAATTTTCTTAACGACGTGCGTGGCGCGCTCGCCATCCCAACGCCGGAAACCAGGATTTACCTTCGTGAGAATGCGCATGCCTGAAGCTCGCGGCACGTGGATTGCAGTCTGAGTCCGCTGGAGCCGAAACACAGCACCCGGCGCATGGGCGCTGTTCCATAGCAGGTTGGAGACCCGAAAAAGACAAGGAGAAGACAAATGTTACGTCTTACGTCAGCAAGGGTAATAGGGGCGGCCACCATATCGTTGGGACTCGGCATGGCAACGGGCGCGCAAGCACAGGGCAAGCAGTTGACGTTATGTTGGGCGGCATGGGACCCGGCTAATGCTCTCGTCGAACTGTCGAAGGATTTCACGAGCAAAACCGGCATCAAGATGAAGTTCGAGTTCGTGCCCTGGACAAGTTACGCCGATCGCTTTATCAACGAACTTAATTCGCACGGCAAACTATGTGACCTGATCATCGGCGACAGCCAGTGGATTGGTGGCGCAGCGGTCAACGGGCACTACGTCAAGCTCAACGATTTCTTCGCAAAGAACAAGATATCGATGAACGACTTCGTGCCGGCGACCGTCGTGGGTTATGCGGAGTGGCCAAAGAATACGCCTAACTACTGGGCGTTGCCCGCCATGGCGGATGCGGTCGGCTGGACATATCGCAAGGACTGGTTCGCGCGTCCTGAGTTACGCGCCGAGTTCAAGCAGAAATATAAACGCGAACTCGAACCGCCAACCACGTTGGACGAACTCAAGCAAACTGCGGAGTTCTTTCAGGGCCGCAAGATCGATGGCAAGACCGTATACGGTGCCTATATCTTTACAGAGCGCGGTTCTGAAGGCATCACGATGGGGGTGACCAATGCGCTTTACAACTTCGGCTTCGAATATGACGACCCCAAGAAACCCTATCACCTGGATGGCTTCGTCAACTCGCCGGGCGCGGTCAAGGGGCTGGAGTATTACAAGGCGCTTTACAAGTGCTGCACGGCGCCCGGCATGACCAACGCGTACATGCAGGAAGGATTGGACGCCTTCAAGTCTGGCCAGGTGGCGATGCAGATGAACTGGTTTGCATTCTTCCCAGGACTCTACAAAGACCCGAACGTCGGCGGCGACAAGATTGGTTTCTTCGTCAATCCGCGTGAATCGAAGCAGTACACGCAGCTTGGCGGACAGGGCATTTCCGTCGTTTCTTATTCGGATCATAAGGACGACGCACTCGAGTACATCAAATGGTTCGCGCAGCCGGATGTTCAGAAGAAATGGTGGCAGCTGGGCGGCTATTCGGCGGCGAAGTCGGTGGTGGATGCGCCCGACTTTCCGACGAGCGCACCTTTTGCGCCGGCATTCCTGAAGTCGATGTCGATCGTGAAAGACTTCTGGGCTGAACCCGCCTATGCAGAACTGCTGCTCGACATGCAAAAGCGCGTGCATGATTATGTGGTGGCCGATAAGGGCACGGCCAAGGAGGCGCTGGATCTGCTGGTCAAAGACTGGAACAAGGTCTTCAAGGCCGAAGGCAAGAATTAGCGTGTATCGAGGACTGGACCGGAGGCCCCTGCACGGATGCCGCCGGTCCGATTAAAGGAGCCACGCATGTTGGCAAACAAGCCTTTTTCGTCGGCGCGGCTGGAGTCGCGGGCGTCGGCGCGTGCGCGCACACGTCTGGCCGGGTTATCGGACAGAGCCATTGCGTGGCTGTTCATCCTTCCAACAATCCTGCTGCTGCTCGCGATCAACATTTTTCCGTTGATCTGGGCGTTACGTCTGTCGTTCACGAACTTCAAGTCGAATATGCCGAGTGTACCGGCGCGCTTTGTCGGTATCGACAACTACGTCGACATTCTCACCGACGAAGACATCTGGTACGCGATGCAGGTGACGGCGCGTTTCGTGTTCTGGTCGGTCGGGCTCGAGGTTCTACTGGGTTTCGGCCTCGCGTTGCTGATCAACCGACAGTTTCGCGGTCATAGCTTCTGGACCACGCTGATCCTGCTGCCGATGATGCTGTCACCGGCAGTCGTGGGCAACTTCTGGACCTTTCTGCTGCAACCGCAAACGGGCCTCTTCAACGATATCGTCGGCTTCTTCACCGGCATTGCGCCCGGTTCATTCCAGATGATCGGCGACGTGTCGCTCGCGCCGTGGACCATCGTGATGGTCGATACGTGGATGTGGACCCCCTATGTGATGCTCATCTGCCTCGCGGGCCTGCGGTCGATTCCCGACTACATCTACGAAGCGGCTGAGGTGGATCGCGCCACACCGTGGCGGCAGTTCTGGTCGATCACATTGCCAATGACCTTGCCGTTCCTGATGCTCGCCGTGCTGTTTCGCGGCATCGAGAACTTCAAGATGTTCGACATGGTGAACCTGCTGACTTCGGGCGGCCCGGGTTCGGTGACTGAAACCGTGTCAATCACATTGAAGCGTGCCGCTTTCGAGAAATGGCAGACGGGCTACTCTTCGGCGCTGGCCATCATCCTGTTCGTGGCGGTGTTCGGTGCGGCGAACATCTACGTCAAGGCACTCAACCGGGTGAAACAGCGATGAGACCGATTACGACCCAACATTCAGTGGTGGCGTCGTCGCCACGCGGCAAGCGCTTCGCTGCGGCGATTGTCATCACTTACTCGCTGCTTGCAACTTTGCCGATGGTATGGATCTTCCTGACGAGTTTCAAAACGCAGGAAGACGCGATTGCCTATCCGCCTGTCGTGCTGTTTCAGCCGTCGATGGAAGGCTATGTGAACCTGTTCACGATCCGTTCGCGGCAGACGCCCGAGTTCATCGCCAGTCTGCCGCCCGCGCAGACCTGGTATGAGCGCGATGTGCGCAAGCGCAACATGGTGATCGCCGGGCCCTCGAAGGTCTTGCCGCGGTTCGTGAATTCGCTCGTGATCGGTTTCGGTTCGACCTTTCTCGCAGTATTTCTCGGCACGCTGGCGGCTTATGCGTTCTCGCGTTTCAAGGTGCCGCTCGCCGACGACCTGCTGTTCTTCATCCTGTCGACGCGCATGATGCCGCCGATCGCGGTCGCCATTCCGATCTACCTGATGTATCGGGCACTGGGCTTGAGCGACAGCTATGTCGGCATGATCGTGCTGTATACGGCGGTGAATGTGTCGCTGGCGGTATGGCTGCTGAAGGGGTTCATGGACGAGATTCCGCGCGAATACGAGGAGGCGGCGCTCGTCGACGGGTACACCCGCCTGCAGGCTTTCGTCAAAGTGGTGCTGCCGCAGGCGATCACCGGCATCGCCGCCACTGCGATTTTCTGCCTGATCTTCGCGTGGAACGAGTACGCATTCGCGTCACTGCTTACAAGCGGCGATGCGCAGACCATGCCGCCGTTCATTCCGTTCATCATCGGCGAAGGCGGGCAGGATTGGCCGGCCGTCGCGGCGGCGACGACGCTTTTCGTGCTGCCTATCCTTATCTTCACTGTGGTGCTACGCAAACATTTGTTGCGCGGCATCACCTTCGGAGCGGTGCGCAAATGAAGCAAGACTCCGTTTTGCCGCAAGGACATTATCTGCGCCGTGGCCACAGCGAAGCGGTGTCGACTGCACTGATTGGTCTCGGCATGGCGATGCTAGTGCAGCCGTTTTCGCTGACGTTGTTCACATGGTCGTTTCCGGTCATCCTGGTAGGCGCGCTCGCGTTCGTCGTGACCAGCCATTTCCCGGACTGACACCATGTCCACGATCGTTCTTGCCAACCTTCACAAGCGCTTCGACGACTTCGTCGCGGTGCGCGACACCAGTCTGACGATTGGCGCCGGGCGCTTTGTCGTGTTGCTCGGTCCATCGGGTTGCGGCAAGACCACCACGCTGCGGATGATTGCCGGCCTCGAGTTGCCGACCTCCGGCCAGATTTTGATAGACGGTGAGGACGTGACGGCATTGCGCGCACGTCAACGCGATATCGCGTTCGTCTTCCAGATGTTCGCGCTATATCCCCATATGACGGTGCGCAATAACATCGCCTTTCCGCTGAAGAACGAGCATGTGTCGCGCAAGGAGATCGCGGCACGAGTGGATGCGGCCGCGCACATGCTGCGTATCGAGAACATTCTCGATCGCAAGACCGGTGGGCTGTCTGGCGGCGATCGGCAGCGCGTGGCGCTGGGCCGCGCGATCGTGCGGCAGCCGAAGGCGTTTCTGATGGATGAACCACTCGGCACGCTCGATGCGGATTTCCGCGAGCTGATGTGTCTCGAGTTGCGTAAGCTGCATAACGCGCTTGCCGCCACGACCGTCTATGTTACGCACGATCAGAGCGAAGCGATGGCGATGGCCGACGACATCGTCGTGATGAACAAGGGTGAGTTGCTGCAAACCGGTCCGCCGCAAGAGATCTATCACTTTCCGGCGACGGTGTTCGTCGGCAACTTCATCGGCAGTCCGCCGATGAATTTCCTGCCAGTCGATGGCGGTGTGGACGCGGGCCACGAAGAAGTCCGCCTGCACGGCGCACAGGTCCCGGTGCCGCGCTGCGAAGCCCCCGCTGAACGCGTGCTGCTGGGCATTCGTCCCGAGCATGTGGCGATCGATCAGCACGGCCCGCTGCGCGGCAAGGTCATTGCCGATGAATATCTCGGTTCGCATCAGGTGCTGGTGGTCGAGACCGCGCTGGGCGTGGTGAGGGTGCGAGTGGGAAAAGACGATGGCCTGCCGGCCGGATCACCGGTCGGCTTGTCGTTTCGCAAGGAACGCACGCTGCTGTACGACGCGCAGAGCGGCCGGCTGCTGCTGGGCGCCGCTCACGCGATTCCTGCACACGGAGAAGCCCATGGCTGAAATCCAGCTGCGCAATGTGTCGAAACGATTTGGCGATATCGTCGCGGTCGACGATATTTCGATCGATGTGATGGACGGCGAGTTCGTGGTGCTGCTCGGGCCAAGCGGCGCAGGCAAGACCACGACGCTGCGTCTGATCGCCGGGCTGGAGCGGCCGGATGCGGGCGACGTGCTGATCGACGGTGCAATTGCGACCGGCGTGCATCCGTCCGATCGCGACGTCGCGTTTATTTTCCAGCAATATTCGCTGTATCCGCATCTGACCGTGTTCGGCAACCTGGCGTTTCCGTTGCGCTCGCCAAGAAGGCGCAGCAGCGAGGCGGACGTGCGTGCGCGGGTTCACGCGGTCGCGGAGATGCTGCACATGGAATCAAAGCTCGACAACATGGCGACGCATCTGTCCGGCGGCGAAATGCAGCGCGTGGCGATAGGGCGCGCGCTCGTGCGGCAACCCAAGGTGTTTCTGATGGACGAGCCGCTGTCGTCGCTCGATGCGAAGCTGCGTGAAGAGCTGCGCATCGAACTTAAGCGCCTGCATCGCACGATCGGCGCGACGATCATCTACGTCACGCACGATCAGGTCGAAGCGACCACGCTCGCGGATCGCATCGGCATTCTTGACCATGGGCGTCTCGTGCAGCTCGGCACGCCGCGCGAGGTGTATGGCAATCCGGTGTCGCTGAGCGCCGCGCAGCGGCTCGGCTCTCCGCCGATCAACCTGCTGCCCCCCATGCTGTTCAATTCGGCTCACATGCCGGCGGGAACGGCGACTGTCGCGATCCGCCCCGAGGATATCGTGCTGCATGACCCTGATATGGGCGATGCGCGTGGCGTACAGGACGCACTTGATCTGACGGTGCTCGAATATTCGCCGCTGCGCCATCTGCTGATTCTCGATCGCGCGGGAACCGCCGTCGTGGCAACGACCGTTGCGGAGCGCAATTTTTCGCCGGGGCAATCGGTCGGCGTGTTGCTGCCGGCGCGCAGCCTTTTATATTTCCGTGCCGATGGCAGGAGGATCCCGACATGAACGGCAAAACGGTCATGGCGTGCATCGACGCTGCCTATGCGGCGTTGAAGGAGCATACCGACGAGATCGCGTCACTCGACCAGCAGATCGGCGATGGCGATCACATCTTCAATCTGCTGCGCGGCATGGAAGCCCTGCTTGCGGTGCGCGCGGAGATCGAGGCCGAAGCATTTGGCCCCGCGCTCGATGTCGCGGCTTCCAAGGTGCTGTCGACGGTGGGCGGATCGTCCGGGCCTTTATTCTTCTCGTTGCTGAACGGCATGGCGAAAGCGTCCGTGAGCAATGCAATGGATGTGGCCGGCTTCGCCCACATCTTCGCGGCGGGCGTCGAGGCCGTCGGGCAACGCGGCAAGACCGGCGTCGGCAGCAAGACTATGATGGACGTGCTGATTCCGGTTGCGAAGCGCTTCGAGGAACTTGCCGCAGAAAGCGCCTCGGCGGGCGTGGTGCTCGACACGCTGCCGCAAGTCGCCGAGCAAAATATGCTTGCGACCCGCGACATGTTGGCGACCAAGGGACGGGCGTCGTTTCTCGGCGAGCGTTCGCGCGGACATATCGATCCCGGCGCGCGCTCCAGCCAGATCATGATTGCTTCGGTATGCGCGCGGCTCGCGCAACCCAACGGATAAAGGAGCAGGAGACCGTGAAAAAATTCATCAATCATGTGGACGATTTTCTGGCCGAGAGTCTGGCAGGATTCGCCGCAGCCCATGCCGACCTGGTCGTACTCAATAGCGAACCGGTGTTCGTGAGGCGCAAGGACCTGAAGCCTGGCAAGGTCGCTCTGATATCGGGCGGCGGCTCGGGGCACGAACCGCTCCATTCAGGGTTTGTCGGCAATGGCATGCTCGACGCCGCTTGCCCGGGCCAGATCTTCACGTCGCCGACGCCGGACCAGATGATGGCCGCCGCCAGGGCCGTCGATACCGGTGCGGGCGTGCTCTTCATCGTGAAGAACTACTCGGGCGATCTGATGAACTTCGAAATGGCGTCGGAGATGTCCGAGGTGCCGAATGCAATGGTCCTCATCAACGATGACGTCGCGGTAGAGAACTCCAGCTATACGACCGGACGGCGCGGGGTTGCGGGCGCGGTGATCGTCGAGAAGCTGGTGGGCAGCCTGGCTGAAAGCGGTGCGAACCTCGATGAATGCAAGATGTTTGGCGACCGGATCAACAAGCACACGGCTTCGATGGGTGTCGCATTCTCCAGTTGCACGGTGCCGGCAGCTGGCACGCTGACGTTCAAGATCGGCGACGATGAGATCGAAGTCGGCGTCGGCATTCATGGCGAACCGGGCAGGCGGCGCGCGAAATTTGCGTCGGCCGATACGATTGCGGGGGAGTTGCTAACGGCTATCGTCGACGATCTCAAGCCACCTGCGGGGGCTGGCTTGCTGGTGCTTGTGAACGGTCTTGGCGGCACGCCGCTTGGCGAGCTTTATCTTCTCTTCAACTCTACGCGCGCTTGGCTTCAAAAGCGCGATCTGAAAATTGCGCGCGTGCAGGTGGGCGCGCTGACCACTTCGCTCGAGATGGCAGGCGCTTCGATCACACTTTGCATGCTCGACGAAGAGATGACGAAGCATTGGGACAGCGCGGTGCACACGCCGGCGCTAAGGTGGGGTATATAGCACCAAGGCGACAATATGGCGGTGCGAAAGCAAGCGTTCGCCGGTCGAAAGCGCATAGTCGGGAGAGGGTCTCATTGAAGCGGCGTCACTGTCTGCAAGGTCCGATTGTGCAAGAGTTTCATGAGGGCCGAAAGGCGGTGGTTCGAATCCTGGTAAGCGAACGTCTCGCATTGATCTGAGAGCCGACCCTCGTGGTGATGGTCCGAGCGGCCGCTTCACGCCCTGAGGCGGTCCGTCAAGGTTTTTCCGGGGGCATGTGCAGCCCACATCCTTGACCCTGTAGTCTCGGGTGTCGCTCATTCATGAAACGGCGTATGTCCAAGAAACGTCGCACGCCACCTGGCGAGTTGCCCACCGCCGGCCAGCGTCATGGTCATAACAGGCGACCCGCCGGCCGGCCGTGGACAACTCGCGACATCACGTCAAATGAAGGCAACCCACGGCCCCGGAACCAGCTGCGTAATCGTCGACCGGAACGGGTTACCCCGGAAGTTCGAGGTTCCTGAGGAGTGACGAGCCACGCTTCCTGAGGGCGTTGAGGTAGACGCTCTCGTCGTATCGTGTGCCGGTCTGCCAGCAGCGGTAGAGGATCCGTATCCACTTGAACGCCAACGCCCTCACGGCGGCCTGATACGAGCTGCCCTTCGCCCGCTGTTGCCGGTAATAGGCGCCGGCCCAGAACGATTTGTTGATGGTCTGGCCGGCCCATTCGACGAAGGTCTGGCGCAGGAAGGTCGGGCATTGCCAGCGCCAGTGCACCCAGCACTTCTTGCCGCTGCGCTCGGTGACCGGCGCGATGCCGGAGTACTTCTGCAGTTCATCAGCGCCGCTGAAGCGGTCACGTTGCTCACCGAATGCAGCCAGCAGGCGCGGTGTCAGATGCGGACCTGCGCCGGGCAAGCTGTCAAACAGGTCGAAGTCGGGCAGCGTGCGTGCGACTGCCGCGATCTCCTTGTCGAACACGTCGATCGCAGCGAGCGCTGTGCGCAGTTGCGAAACCAACATCAATGCGAGCAAGCGGTGAGGCGCAACGATCCCGGGATCATCAGTGAGCGATGCAGCACAACGGATCGATTCCAGACGTCCCTCAATCAGTTTGGCCCGCCGACAGTTGTGCGCATGGAAGAACGTTTCAAGGGTCTTTCTGCTCGCGCGCCTGACTGCTGGCAGAGTTGGCCAGCGGGTCAGGAAATCACAGAACAGTACCGTGTCGATATCGTCGAACCATTCCAGGGGTTGAGGGTAATACTGCTTGAGTGCGTTGGTTAGCCGGTTGGTGAACCGGGTCTTGTCGCCGACCAGTTCACGACGCTGTTCGATCAGGCTCAGCAAGGAACGCATGCCGGCGCTCTGCGGCCTGAGCGGGCTGAACCGCTCAGGATGGCGCAGCAGCAGGTCGAGTGCCAGCTCGGCATCGGTGGGATCGTCCTTGGCCCGGCTCGGTTTGAACGCCTCACGGTACTTCGCAAGCATTGCGGGATTGACCGGGAACAGTGTGAAGAACGCATGTTTCTGCAACACAGAGACGATCGGCCCTCTGGCCAGCTCAAGCGCGATCGCGATGGGGCCACCAAAGCGCCGATGTAATACCTTTGCCCATTCATCGATGCGTGTAACCTGGTGAGGAATGCAGTCGAACTCGCGCCTGTCGTCGCCAGCCTGCTGCAGGCAGATGTCATGTTTGGTATCGGCCCAGTCGATGCCGACAAAAGCCTTGAAATGCTGATTCGATAGCGGCGCCATGCGAACCTCCGCAAGTGATAGATTACCCGGTAGGGACATGCATGCTTGCGTTCAGCGAAGGCAATATAGTGAGCCGGTGCGACGGCGAACCCTGAGTATTCGTTATCGGACGCAAGCGCACCCGTGGACTCGAAGCTAAAGCGGCAATCGTCCAGGCGTTTGGGTCGACTTATTCGTAGTCCACGGGTGCATGTTCCGCATTGACTGGCAGCGAGCTGCCAGTCCCACCAGTATCAATGAAAGCGGAACGGACTATCTATACCGAGTCGAAAGTACGCGTTCGTTGAACTCGGTAGCGGCTGTTCGCCGCCGCTCCTCGATGAACGACCGGTGAGCAGCGGTAAGCAGGCACGTCCGCGTCGACACACGAACGACAGCTGTGGCCGAGCTGCTGTCTCTGAGGCGCCGTCATGAACGACCGGTCCATCTTGTTACCTGCGCTTGAACTCCCAACGTCGCACCGGCGACGATGCGGTCGACAAGACTCGTTCAGCGATAAGGCTAACCTGTTCAACCGAAGGTAACGAGCGGCCTGAGTATCGCGACGGTGAGTTCGGGATGCCCCGTGAGAAACGGCAATCCATGATCGGCAGTCTGAGCGACGCGCGGAGCCGCATGGGGCGGTAAGCCCTCTAGTCGCGCTCGTGAAATTCCCAGGGATTCATCCTGTCGACAGATACCGGCGCATTGGGTCGGGGCACGATGCCCTTCAGGGCTTGCATTGAGCCATCCGGTGCGGACGGCGGATCGACGCGAAGCCAACGCCCCAGCGTATCGCGGACACACTGCTGGCAAAGGTCAAGGCTCACATGGGCGCCGTCGCCGAAAATCGAGCCAAAGCCGCCACGCCAATCGAGCGATATCTTTTCGTACCACTCCCACTGATCGTCAACGGGCGTCATGCGCCGGCCGCAGCGGTCGCATGTGCAGGCCGCGACCTCCTGCACCGTCCTGTCCCGGTATTCGCGCATGACCTATCCTTTTCCCCAGTCCGAATTTTCCCAGTCCGGCGGCACGAGACCAAGCTGCTTCGCAGTGTCGACCGGCAGGCGCAACAGCACCGTGCCCGGGCCGCGCTCCATGTTGCCGAGCATCGTGACTTCAGCGGCTACACCGTCGAGCTCGAGATACACGACGTCCTCCGGCTCAAGAATCTCGGTGTAGAGATCCCAGCCGGGCTGATCACCCTCTTTCGCCTGATACCTGATGTGGTTCCTGGTACTCGTGAATCCCTGTCTTCTTTTGCGAGGGCGGCCTCAAATTGGAAGTGCAACACCTGTTTCGTATAAGGTGTTGCGATGCACGAAAGAACTCAGTATCAACAACTTCAGCCTGAAGAGCGCCTGATCATTGCAAGTCTGCATCTGCAGGGTTCGAGTATCCGGGCCATGGCCCGGATACTCGGTCGCTCGCCAGCCACCGTTAGCCGTGAACTGGCGCGAAACAGCTTGCCTGCTGGCTACGCGTCCGTGTCGGCTGAAGCGCTCAGTGCCGCACGCCGCAGCGCGGGTCGCCGCCCCCCAAAGCTTTGCCTGCAAAGCGTCTGCTGGCGCATCGTTCTCACTCTGCTCGAGTGGAAATGGTCACCTCAGCAGATATCGGGCACACTGAAGCGTATGTATCCGACCGACCCGACCCAGCAGGTTTCGCACGAAACCATCTACACGGCTATCTACGCCCAGCCGCGCGGCGAACTGCGCCGTCAGCTCATTGCGTGCTTGCGCCATGGCCACAGCACGCGCATGCCGCGTACACGGGGCACAGACCGGCGCGGACAGATTCCCGACATGGTCAGTATTCATGTGCGGCCGCCCGAAATCGAAGACCGACTGCTGCCTGGGCACTGGGAAGGCGACTTCATCAAGGGTGCCGGCAACCAGTCCTCGGTAGGCGTGCTGGTCGAACGGACCAGCCGTCTGGTGCTGCTTGCCAGGATGGAAGATGCCACCACCGCTTCAGCGCTGGCCGGCTTCTCCGCCAAACTCAATTCGATTGTCGCGCCATTACGGCAGAGCTTCACCTACGACCAGGGCAAAGAAATGTCGCGGCATCAAGAACTCACCGCCGCAACCGGCGTGAAGGTGTACTTCTGCGACCCGCACAGTCCCTGGCAACGCGGCACTTGCGAAAACACCAACGGGCTGCTGCGCCAGTATCTGCCCAAAGGCACGGCCCTTTCGGTCTACAGTCAGGACGAACTTGACGCTATCGCCGACAGTCTGAACAGCCGACCTCGTGCAACTCATGCCTTCCATTCGCCGTTCGAGGTCTTCGCCGCGACCCTTGCTTCAGCAAGTCAACCTCAAGGCTCTAAACATTAAACCCGCTGTTGCGCTTCACTCTTGAAACCGCCCATGGCCGGGCGCGAAGGTGCTTCGCAGATCGCCTCGGCATCGACGAAATCGTTCTTGTTCGACTTGACGAATGGCCTGACGAACTGCGGCGAGATAAGGCGCACCGTGTGCCCGAATTCGGCCAGCTTGCGCGCCATATGATGCGAACCGGCGCAGGCCTCCATGACGACGGTACAGGCGTGGAACGTCGCGAAGAATTCGATCAGTTGTTTGCGGCTCATCTTTTTACGAAACACAGCCTTGCCTTTCGCGTCCTGCCGATGCAGGTGAAAGCTGTGTTTGCCGAGATCGATACCAACGAGCGTTACGTCGTCCATGATGGCCTCCAGTTCGGTATGAACACTGCCAGCCTAACCTGTCCAGCGAGGTGGGGTGGACCATCCCATTAGTGGAAGTGTCGAAGCAACCACCTGACCGAGGGGAGCGTCCATCATGAAGATTACGACAGTTGGCATCGATCTGGCGAAGAACGTTTTTGCCGTTCATGGTGTAAATGAGCATGGCCGAACGGTGCTGAAGAAAGTGCTCAAGCGGAATCACGTTGCGGAGTTCTTCGCCAACCTCCCCGCTTGCGTGATCGGGATGGAAGCGTGCGCCAGCGCGCACTATTGGGCCCGCAAGCTGCAGGCCATGGGCCATACGGTCCGACTGATTGCACCGCAGTTTGTCAAACCGTACGTCAAGACGAACAAGAATGACGCGGCGGATGCCGAAGCAATCTGCGAGGCAGTCGCGCGCCCGAACATGCGCTTTGTGCCGGTCAAGAGCATCGAGCAGCAATCGGTGTTGTCGCTGCATCGCGTACGCGAGGGTTTTGTGCGGGCGCGAACCGCGCAGGCCAATCAGATTCGCGGACTGCTGGCCGAATTCGGGATCGTTATTCCCAAGGGAATTGGGCATCTCGAGCGCCAGGTACCCGAACTGATCGAAGATGCAGAGAACGAACTAACGTCAAGACACACCGCGCCGCGTCGCTCTATTGGGGCAGCCGCCGTCGTCACTCATTCTGCCTGCACCCAGCAGCCATGAAAGCTCAATGGGAGGGTGTGCGTGAGCCACACTTTTGCAATGGGGCCGTCTTCGATGCGGTTTGCGCGAAACACTGCCAGGCAGTTCTGCTGAAGCCGGCTATCGAGAACCTCGACGAGCAGCCAGCCCTCATCCTGCAGCGAGTCGGCCTTGTCCGGCCCTGCGGCAAAAATGGGTTCCGCGCAATACTGCCCCGGCTGGAACGTGAACTGTTGGCGCCTGCCACCCAGCATATCCATGCGGACGATTGCATTCCAGAAGCCGGTATCGTCGGTGCCCAAACCGAAATAGCCGTACCGGTTCTGTCGCAACGCGTGCGCGGGATTGATCGTGGGAAACTCGTGGCTCCCAGTGTCCAGCGTTTCCATACGCGCCCGCCGCTGGTCTGGCGCAATGACGAAGCGTCGTATGGCGCCCGGCGCGCCTACCACTCCCTGCTGGTCGTTCATGACCGCGCGCCAGCTCGCCTCCGGACCCACAAAAGTACTGGGATTGTCGTACGCGACGCAGTCTGCAACGATTTCGCCGCCCCGCTCGTAAGCGTTGACGCCATGCCACATCCATACCGCTTCGGTCTCGATCTGTATGGGGTTTTCGCTGCCGCCCCGGTGCACGACGAGCAGCAGGCCGCCTGCTTCGAGTCGCCACTGAATGCATCCCAATAGACTGGTTTGACCTGCCTGCCAGCTTGCCACGTCCATGAAAGCCGGATGCAGGTGCAGCACGATGTAGCGCTCAGTCACGAAGAAGTCATGCACGTACACGTAGCGCGGCGCTTGCAGTACCCGGTGCCAGTTCAGCTTGCCCTCCCGGTCAAATTCCGTCAGGTGTATCTGCAGCGTCGGCCCGTACTGCGTACCGAAATGGATCCATGCACCACTCACAGGATCTTCCTTGGGATGTGCCGAATAAACAGTCAGTCCGCTCGGCAGCCCCAGCAGCGTTACGCCGCGCGTCAACAGCGATTGCGGCTCGAGTTGGTAGGGTTGAAATGACTCGTCGAACGCATAGAGCTGGTTGTTACGCCACCGTACCGATATGCCTGCCTGGCCGCCGTGAAAGTCGGGACGCGCGTTACGAGCCGGTCCGCCCGGAAGCTGGGAGGCCCACGTCGAGTAGAGGTATTGTCCGGCCTTCGATTCGTCGAGATATTTGGTGGTGCGGACAAAACGATTCTGAAACGTCACCCCGTCTGAAGCGATCCGGTAGCAGCGGATCATCCCGTCGCCGTCCAGGATGTGTTGCTTGCGCCAACCCGCTCGCTCGAACAGACCTGGTCCGTCGCGAAACAGCGTGCCTCGCAGGTTGTGTGGCATCTGCCCCTCGACTCGTGCGGCGTAGTTCAACTCCTGGTCCATCGAGTTCGCCAGTGCAAACCAGGGAAGCGGTGGCGCCGATGCAACGGTCTGAGCGAGGCCACGCGCGCCGGTGAAAGCGTCGAGCGTGCTTAAGACGCCCAGCTTGAGCAGGTCCCTTCTTTGCATGTCGTTCCTCCGGTGAGTGATGGCCGCGTGATGCGAGACCTTCTGGAGACACCGTAGGAGCTCAGTGGCGCAGATCCCAGACTGACCGGCGCGAACGCGGGAATTGGCGTGCGAACGGTGCAATTGCGGCGGCGAACGCGCAGTGCAAAACGGCCGCGTGCGAAACAGCCGGCCGCTTCGTTCGCAACCCACGTTTACGCGTTCGACGCCAAAATCCGGCGCTGAGCCCGACGAGCATGCAAACCGTAACGGTTTGGCGCAAACTTGAGCGGCAGCACGCGAGGCAGCCTCGAATCTGGACACTCATGGACGCACAGCTCAATCCGGCGACGCTATTGGGACAGCTCATCGGCTACGGACTCAGCTTGATGCTGGCGGTTTTGCTGGCAGCGCTCGCGTGGCGGTCTCCTGGCGAAGGCCGTCATGCACGTGCGCTCAACGCCGCGTGCGGAGCCGTATGGAGCATGGGCGGGCTGACTCGATTCAGCCTGCTCGCTGCAGGTGTTCCTTCGCAATCGACGGCCGTACTGTGGGTCAACAGCCTGTCTTTCTGTGCCCCTGCCGCGTGGCCGATCTGCCTGTTGCTGTTCTGGAACACCAGCCCCGCGACCACGTCGCGCAGGAAAGCAGGAGACTGGCTCCTACGCTGCACATTCGCCCTGGCCGTACTCCAGATGATCGGTCTCGCAGTTGCGCCACGCGCGTTTCCCCAATGGCTCGATGCACTGCACTGGATGACCGGATATAGCGCGCTGGCTGTCCTGTTCTGCGCACTCGTCCTGCTTCGTCCGCACATTTCGTCGGCTGCAGAGCGGGTCGGGCTCGCGCTGATCCTGTTGGGTCCGTCGCTGAGCATGGCCGCGCACTGGATGCGAATGTTGAGCGTCTTGTCCACGCGTTGGGATCCGCCGCTCGATATATTGGCGAAGCAGAGCATCGTCCTGACCATGCTCGGTGGGCTGCTCTATCTCGGCCAATTCCGGGCTGCCGACTGTTTCGCCAAACTTGGCTTGCGCGTCGTACTCGCGTGCACGCTGGGCGTGTCGCTCGCATGGATCGCCATGTGGTCGTCGGGCGGAGGCTTCGCGCTGCGCACTGCGTCCGACGCGGCGGGCGCCGCCCTCTTCTGCGCGGCGGCGACCGCTGCGCTGCTGCTAACAGGCTGGATCGCAAGCGCAGGTGACCGCCTTGTCGACCAGCGCGTCTTCGGTCGTGACGATCCGCAGGCGGCACTCGCCGAATTGCGCGAGCGCCTCGCCCAGCAGGAGACACAAGCGGCCGTTTTTCACTGCGCCGAGCACTTTCTGCACGACATGCTGAACATCGAAGTGCGCGTGTCGCGACGCACGGCAGAAGCGGTCCCATCAAATGATCTTGTCGCGGTCCCCGTGGGCGATGTCGAGCTCTTCGAGCTATCGGCGCGCCATGGCATGCGCCGCCGAGCACTGCTGAGCGGGGAACTGGACATTCTCCGGCAGGCGGGATATGTGGTCGGGCGACGGCTCGAAGCGCTCGAACGCGAACGAGAGCGCATCGAGACAGCGCAGCGCGAGGCGAGTCTGTTGCACCAGGTGGTCGAGGCTGAACTACGGACGCTGCGCGCACAGATCAATCCGCATTTCCTGTTCAATTCGCTCAATACCATCGCCGCCATGGTGCATCAGGCGCCCGAGATCGCTGAAACGATGACGCTGCGTCTGGCCAGTATTTTTCGTCACGTTCTGCACCAAAGCGCGCAATCATTCGTCCCGCTGCACGAGGAGACTGCGTTCCTGAAGGCCTATCTGGAGATCGAGCAAATCCGCTTCGGACAGCGCCTGCGAGTGGACTTCCACATCGCCGACCAGACAGCCGACTGTCCGATTCCTTCGCTCATCCTGCAGCCGCTTGTGGAGAATGCGATCAAGCACGGCTTTGCACCGAAGCTCGGCGAGTGCCAACTGGTGGTCAGCGCGGAACGGGTAGGAGCCGAGCTCATACTGAGCGTCGCGGACAACGGAGGCGGAACACGTATTGCCAGTGCGAACGACGCGTCGAACGAAGGGGTCGGGATGCGCAACGTGCGTGATCGGCTGAAAGCAGCCTATGGTAGCCACGCACGTTTTACGTTCAATAGCGAACCACGGCGAGGCAGCCGTGCGACAGTGACAATACCGCTGCAGGCGGAGCAGGTATGAGCGTCGAGTTGCGCACACTGCTGATCGACGACGAGCAGGCCTCGCGGCTGCGTTTGCGCAGGCTGCTGGAGAGCCGGCCGGAAGTCCACATCATCGGCGAGGCGCGCGACGGGCTTGAAGCGACAGAACTCATCGAGCGCTTGCGGCCCGACCTGATTTTCCTCGACGTGCAGATGCCCGGGCTCGACGGATTCGAAGTGCTGCGCGCCATAGAGCCGGCTACGCCTCTTCCGTTAGTGATCTTCGTCACCGGCTACGATGAACATGCGCTGCGCGCTTTCCAGGCCCAGGCGCTGGCCTATCTGCTCAAGCCGGTAGAGGCGGAGGTTCTCGATGCGATGGTCGAGCGTGCGTGCGGAATTCAAAGCTATCGCGAGCGCCGCGCCGAGCATGACGACAAGGTGCGTGGCGCGTTGAACCAGATGCCGCGTGCGGCCCGGCACATCGTTGCCCGCAAGGCCGGGCACCTGCTGTTGCTGGAACCGTCGGATATCTGCTACTTCTGGATGGATGCGGGCATTCTGCGCGTTCAGACGGAAGCCGGGCACTACTGGGTCAACTATGCGATTGGAGAACTGGAAGCGACACTATCCGAGAGCGGTTTCTTTCGCGCCCATCGCGGCGTGCTGGTGAATCTGCACAAGGTTCTTGAGATTCGCCCGACCGCCCGCAGTTCGTTCCAGTTCGTCATGAACGACCGTAATCGGACAGTGATCGATGTCAGCGAGCGCCAGGGGCGGGCCCTGAGGTCCCGCATTCCCGGTCTTTGACAGCCTGTTGAGCCGACTGAAAAATTGCGGTTCTGTCGCGATAAAGATTATCGCTTGAACAAAGCGTGAAAGATCGCCTGCCGTGTGCAACGGTGGCGCGAGCGCGGCATTGAGGGAATCAGTGTCGGCGACATCATGAAAGAAGCTGGCTTAACCGTCGGCGGCTTCTACAAGCATTTCGAGTCACGCGATGCGCTCGTGACGGAAGCTTTCATAATGGCGTTGCAGGACATCGAGCATATTCAGGCCGCGCTCAAGACGGCGCCTGAGCGCGCAATAAGCACATATGTGTCGGAAAGCCATCGGAACAACCTCGGCAGAGGTTGCCCAATTTCAGCGTTAGTCAACGACGTACCGCGCGCGCCCGAAGCAACCCGCGAGGCATTCACTGAACGTGTCAGTGAGATCATCGCTTTGCTCGAACAGACTTTGCCGGATACAGAAGACGCCCATGCTAAAGCGGTGATGATCTTCAGCACCTGCGTGGGTTCAATAGCGCTCGCTCGCGCCGTGAATGACCCGCGTCTGTCGAACAGGATAATCGTAGGAGCTCTGGCGGAGATGCTCAAGATGTACGAATGATGTCGATCAGCGGAAAAGGATAATTCGCTGGCTTCGACCATAAGCCGGTTGATGGAGCAGAGCGGACGCTCGAATGTCTGCGCGGATCAGCGGCCGGAGGGCCGCAGTTGGCCGATTGCACGCGCTGAACGATGATGCATAAAGCGGTCGCTGGGGAGGACGACCTGTTTTCACCGGCTGCTTACGGTGAAGTGGGTCGAATGCGTACAGTCGGCCATGAAGCGACGTTGGCCCAAACTTTCACACGGACGTTCAAATGTCGGATCCGCCCAGAAAGCGGACCTTCGCTCGCCAATTGCGCTCCTCGCGTCATCGGCCGAAGCGGACGTCCGCGCAGGTGTGACGCGGCCCAAACGCGTATGTCCGCTTTCGCTCGTTGTGAATGTTACTTTCGGCCCGATGCGACCGACCGCAGTGTCGGAGTGACCACGTGCGTAGCGTCGGCGACGAGGCTAAGAACGCGTCTTTCTCCGGGTAGACCATGCGGCACACCATATCGCGAATGACCTGCTGCGCAATCCTCACAGCGAGTCAGCCTCCTAGTACTCATTCATCCGATCCACCACGTTTTGAAGTGGCCGACCGGTAAGATGTTGCCGCAAATTGGCGAAAAGCAATCGCATCGTTTCCGTCATGTAAGTGGTTGGGTCGTCCGCACCTACATGCGGATTGATCATCAGATTCGGGCATGACCAAAGCTCCGACGATGAGGGCAACGGCTCTTGCGGCAGCACGTCCAATATCGCGCCGCTTAGCCGGCCATTCTTTAGCAAGTCGACGAGCGCGCCGTGATCCAGAACCTCCGCTCGCCCGATATTCAACAATGCTGCCGCCGGCTTCGCAGCTTCCAATACCGAACGGTCAACGAGGTTCCGCGTACCGGAAGTCAAGGGCGTAGCGATCACGATGAAGTCGGCTAATTCGACCGCATCCTGTAGCTGGCTCGGCAAATAAACTCGCTCGACGCCGGGGACACTCATGCCGGAACGCCGTACGCCAAGGACTTTCATGCCGAGCGTGCGGCCAGCCGCCACTGCTGCCTGCCCCATATCACCAAGCCCGATTACCAGGAGCGATTTTCCTCGAATGAGCGGTGTGAAAACCTGCTCCCATTGCGCCCGCCGCTGGTGCCCCACGATTTCTGGGAGGCGCGCGTTGAGTGCGAGCAACGACATGATCGCGAATTCGCGCGCCTTCTCTGCGTGGACCCCGCTGTTGTTGATTAGCTGGACGTTCGACGGCAACCAGTTCAACGGCATGACGTCCTCCACGCCGGCATCGATCAGGTGAATGAACTGAAGATGGGGCGCAGCCACGGCCAGCTCACGGCGCGGAAACCGTGGATCGCAAATGACGCCCGCCGATGTAACGAGCGCGGTCGCAGTCGATAAACTGCCGGCGATGTCTTGCAGATCGCTACCGACGGTGAACCGCACGTCGCCCGGCAGCGCGGCATCGCTCGAGCGCGCGGCGTCGACGAGTTCAGGCGTCAGCCAGAACGGGCGGGGCTTGGAGGTCGTATTTTCCAGGTGGACGTGCATCTGTCGTGTTCCGTTTATTGAGTAATTCGCGCCATAACCTTCCTGGTTGACGGCGCGCGTCCGCGAGAGCAGGCAATCGCGTTACGAGCCGGGCTCATTTCGTCAGTCTGTCGTAAATCCACTGCGCGCTCGAGAGCAAGCGATGGTCCTCGCCCCAGCGGCCGACCAGTTGCAGTCCGACCGGGAGCCCGTTGCTGCCACGCGTGAACGGCAAGTGCACGCAGGGCAGTCCTAGCAAGGTCCAGGCGCGGCAAAACAGCGGATCGCCGGTCGCATCGATGCCAACTGGCGCTTCGCCCGCTGCACTGGGCGCGAGCAGCACGTCAAACCGGTCGAACAGGGCATCAATGCGATGTCTTGCGCCTTCGGTACGCACGAGGTTGGCCGCGTGTGCGCCACCGGAAATCACGCTGCCACTGTCCAGTTGAGCCTGCAATTGAAGGCTAAGCTGATCCCGGTGATGCAGCCGTTCAACGCTTAGCGCACGGCGCATTTCGAATGCCATGACTTCCTTTTGCAACGCAACCAGATCCGGCAGATCGTCCGGTAGCGCGACGTCTGCGAGCGCTGGCGCAACATGGGTTAGTGCGGCAGTCGCTGTGTCCCACGCACGTTGCGTGTCCGCTTCGGCATATGCCCACTCAGGCGTCCGACACAGGCCGATGCGTGGCGCTGCTGATTCGTCCGGACTGGTATCGAGCCGCGCGTCGCCGGTGAGCACAGCGCCCAGCAGCGCCACGTCACGTACGCTGCGTCCAAATCCTCCCGGCGTATCGAGCGTCTCCGACAGGCTCTTGATTCCAGCCCGCGGAACGCGCCCCGAACTCGGCTTATAGCCGACTACGCCGCAATACGCGGCGGGCCGGATGACCGAGCCGGCCGTCTGCGTACCCAGCGCCAGCGGCAGCATGCTGTCAGCAACCGCCGCTGCCGAGCCGCTCGAAGATCCACCGGGTGTGCGCGCCAGATCATGTGGGTTACGGGTGGCCCCGGGATAAAAATAGGCGAATTCAGTCGTTACGGTCTTTCCCAACACCAAAGCGCCAGCCTCGCGGCACAGAGCGACGGAGGCCGCGTCAGCCTTCGGGCGGTGCGCACCGTAGACGGGCGAGCCGTAGCTGGTGGGGAAATCGATGGTGTCGAACAGGTCCTTCACGCCGATCGGCAGCCCATGCAGCAGCCCGCGCACGGGGCCCTTATCGAGGGCGTGCGCCTGCGCTAACGCATGAGCGCGATCGAGATGCGCAAAGGCGTGCACCTGGTCGTCGCGTTCCGCAATCCGGTCAAGGCACGCATGCAGCAGATCGACCGCGCGAAGTTCGCGTTTCGCCATGAGACGTGCGGCTTGCCATGCGTCCAGTTGATTGAGTTTCGAAGAGTTCATGCTTCGAGTTCCCGGACGCTTCCCTGCGATAGTCGGTGAGACACGGCGAGAAAAGCCGCGGTTTGTCCCCGGTTGCTTTCTGCCAAGCAGTACAAATAGATCATTGAAAGGTTACGAATGTCGTCATTCGAGTTAAAAATGAGGCACGGACCAGCCGCCCCGGCCTGACTGCCCGAACTCGTTCGCAGGGCAGGGAGATTTTGTCACCCGCCTATGCGGGCTGCGGCGCGGCGTCCCATATCAGCACGCGTACGGGCGTCGGGTTGAAGTCATTGCTAGGGTTGTTGATCTGTGGGCAATTGGAGAACACACAAAGCAGATCCATCTCGGCGACGAGATCAATGTAGCTTCCCGGTGGCGATATACCGTCGAGCACGGCGAAATTGCCGGCGTCGTCGATCGGCACGTTCATGAAGAAGTTCACGTTGGGTGCGATGTCCCGCTTGCCCATCCCATACCGGCCGAGTTCCAGCACAAAATTCTCCCTGCATGCGTGCTGGTAGCGGGTTGCCTCGCCAAACCGGACCACATTGCTCTCGCATGAACAACAACCCGCCAGCGTGTCATGCCGGCCCGAACTGTCTTCGACAACGCGCGCCATCACGGCACCCTGGTTGGATACGAGCCGCGTGCCCAGTCCTATGTAAGCCGATCCCTGTTCGCGCACCGTGTCCTGTGCGCTATAGCGCTGCGCAGTGTCCGCGGCGCTGTAAAACAGGGCATCGACTGCCTGCTGTCCTTCAATGTCGATGAGGCGCAGCTTCTGTCCGCGACGCAACACGTGGGACCACGGCGAGCGGGCGGGTATGACCACGTCGAGCACGAGGTCCGTAATAGCGGACGTTTCCATCATGACTTGCTCCCGCGGCGGATGTGCCGCTCAGTTTGTTCGAATGCGCGCTCGACTTCGCTGCAGGCATGGCGACAGGAATCGTCGGGGTCCACTTGAGGTGCGACAAAATGGATCACGTCAACAGGCGCAGGGAGTGTTTTCACAGCCGGATCAAGCGGATGGCCCGCGTTGGACAACACGACGAGGAGGTCCATTTCCGCGCGAACGTCGACAAAATCTCCCGGTGTCCGGCGCTCGGGGTGCCAGACGAACCGGCCGTCGGCTGCGATCCCCACCGGTGCGAAAAAGTTGATGCAGGCCGGAACATCGCGACGCGTCAAGCCAAGCTTTGCAGAGGCGGCGAAGAAGTTATCGCGGGAATTCCTCGCCGCTGAGGGTCCGAGCGCTTTCTCCATCGATTCTCTCGTGGTTGGCCCGACGAGCGGGTCGTGGGCGCCGGAGGTGTCTTCCACAATGGAGAACGCTACCCGTCCCATTTCCGTATAAATCACGCGGCCCTTGCGCAGCCCGGTGCTCCACTGCACTTTCATCGTGTCCGCGGTATTCAGGCGCTCCGAGGGATCGGCTTCGCACCACGCAACCATCGAAACGGCAGAGGTCCCCGCCGTGTTCACGATGCGCAGCGCTTCGCCACGCGCCAGACGGGTGGTCCAGTACCAGCCGCCCGGGAGGTGTTCGCGGTGCAGGACGGCATCGTCGTTCACTGGCTGATCGCGCGCGGTAAGGGGCGGCAGTGCTTGCGCCGACGCGCCTTGCCCTTCGGCACGAAGTGCTTCGTAGCGTGCGCGATGCGCGTCGCGTTCGGCCATTGGGGTGTTCGAATGGGTACTCATGCCAGCAGCTCTGTAGATGTCATCGCCCGGGGTCCTAGCGTGGTGGTTTAGCTGTGCTCGTGGTCAACTGCTTGCCAACGAGCGGTCCGATGCAGTGGAATAGCGCTGCAAAAATTGGCGCGCGCGCTCCGTGGTCGGAGCGGTGAAGAAAACGTCAGGCGCCGCGCTTTCGACAATCGTGCCTCGATCCATGAAGGCAACGCGGCTTGCGGCATCCCTTGCAAAAGCCATTTCGTGTGTGACGACGATCATGGTCATACCCTCGCTTGCGAGATCCCGCATAACGGCGAGCACTTCGCCAACGAGTTCGGGATCGAGCGCACTGGTCGGTTCATCGAAGAGCAGCAGTTCCGGTCTCATTGCCAGCGCTCTTGCGATTCCAATCCGTTGCTTTTGACCGCCCGAAAGACGCGCCGGGAACGAGTCTCTCTTCTCATGCATTCCAACCCGGCGCAAGAGTGCTTCTGCTTCCTCGCGCACCACGTCTTTAGGGCGGCGCTGCACGTGCACCGGCGCTTCCATCACGTTTTGCAAAACAGTCAGATGAGGCCAGAGCGCGAAATGCTGAAACACCATGCCGATGCGCATGCGCATCCTCGCGAGATCTCGGTCGCTCATGACGACGCCGGCGCGTGAGACGCCGACCTGTTCTCCGTTCAGCAGAATGCGCCCCTGGTCTGGACGCTCGAGCCAGTTAACGCAGCGCAGCAGCGTCGATTTTCCTGAACCGGATGGTCCTAACAGGCAGACCGTCTCTCCCGCAGCAACGCTAAAGCTGACGTTGTCGAGCACCTGCAAAGATCCAAAGCTCTTCGAGAGTCCAATAATATTCAGAACGGCGTGGGAATCCATTTTCGTAGGGAAGTGCATCATGTTCACCGGCGCGCCTCCGCCATCCGACCCAGCGCCGATACACAGGCTTCGACGACGAGACAAAGTGCCCAATACAGCAACATGGCGGTGATAAAGGCCGCAAACGGGACGAAATACTGCGACTGAATGGCGCTCGCCGCGTGTGTGAGTTCTGGTAGCGCAATGATCGTCAGAAACGCGCTGTCCTTGACGATCTGAATGATCTGATTGCCTATCACCGGCGCTGCGTTCAGGGCGAGCGGCGGCAGCACGATGCGGTGAAAGAGGCGCAGGCCGCTATATCCGAACGCATGGCCTGCTTCGATTGGGTCGCGCGGCAGGGAGCGCCAGGCCGACCCGAAGATTTCGGCCATATAGGCGGAGTGGTAGGCAATCAATGCCAGTACCCCTGCGCCCCAGTTGTCGAAACGCAACCCGAGCGATGGCAGGCCGTAGTAGATAATGTAAGCAAAAAGAAGGAAAGGCGTGCAGCGCGCGACGTCTATCAGGACACGGACAATATGGCCAGCGGCGCGCGTCCGGCGAACGAGAACCGTTGAAATCAGCGCGCCGATTACGAGCGCACTTAATGCGGCCAAGACCGACAAAACGACGGTGTTCGCAAGCCCCGACAGAAGCAGATTGCGGTGCAACCAGACAATGCCGAAATCGTGGATCATGCCGAAGCCTCCAGGCGAGCCTGTCTGCGCTCGATCCAGCGCTGAACGCTGACGAGCGCGAAGATGATCGGTATGTAAATCGCAAGGGCGACGCAGAACGGCGGCAATGGTTCATAGGTGTCCGCGCCGACGCGAACCGCAGCCCGTGTGATATCGACCACACCAACAATGGCAAGTACCGGCGTGACCTTGATCAATTGCGACATCTCGTTGACCAGCGCGGGCAGGCTCGTGCGTGCGATCTGTGGAAGCACAATACGACGAAGACACATGCTCCGCCGCATACCGACTGCCCGCGCGGCCTCCAGTTGTTCCCGCGGAAAGGCGAAGAGTGCCGAGCGCCAGATCTCGCAATAGAAAGCCGAGGTATTCATCGTGAGCGCAAGCACTCCGGCGGCGATCGGACCGATTTCAATGCCCATATCGGGCAATCCATAGAACAGCAGCAGCAGGAGTGTGACTAACGGCGATGCCCGCAGCAAACTCACGTATACGGCGACGAAGCGCGCAACGGCAGGTACACGCCCCCAGCGCAGCAAGGCCATCGCGAGTCCGATAGGCAGGCCCAGGACAATGCCGGCAATCGACAGCAGGAGCGTGGTCAACGCCCCGCTAAAAATCGACAGTACGTCGGAGTAACTCATTCGCGCTCAGTACTCAGGGGTGAAGGTCACCGGCAGGTTGAATGACTGGCCGAACCATTTCTTCTGCAGGGTCGCCACCGTGCCGTTTGCCTTTTCCCTGGCGATGAACTGATTAACGTACGCGAGCAGGTCCGCATTGCCCTTTTGCACGGACCAAGCTGCCATCGACGGAGCGGCTACAGGTTGTCCGAGCGCGAAGACGCCGGGCTTCTGATTGACGAGCGTGGTGAGGTTGATGATCGTGTTCACGACGTAGTCAGTGCGGCCCAGTGCCAGGTCCTGGTATGCCTCGGGATACGAGGTGTACTGCACGATCTTGCCCATCTTCCCGCCGCTCTTCTCGATCTGTTCCTGCAGTTGGGACAGGTGAGCGAGTTGGGCGCTGCCGGCCTGAACGCCCACGGTTTTGCCGCTCAGGTCCTTGAGCGACTTGATCGAGTCGTCGTTCTTCCGCTTGACGTAGTAGTCGGTGGCGTCCGCAATCGGACTTGCAAAGTCGAGCGATTGCATCCGGTCCTTAGTCATCGTTGCCCCTGTGATCGCGATGTCATATTTACCCGTCGCCACGCCAGCGAGGATGCCGGTGAAGGGCAAAATTTCATGACGGATCTCGAAGGGCGCGTACTTCTGCAGCGCGTCGACCATTTCATTGTCAAAGCCCGTAGGCTTGCCGTCCTTGACGAATTCAAAGGGCCGGTAGTCGTCTTCGGTGGCCACGACAATGTAGCCGCGCTTTTTGATTTCCTCGAGGGACGCTGCGTGCGCAGTGCCGATGGTTGCCCATGCAACCAGGGGAAGCAACATGGCGGCGAGGGCTCGGCGTCGGGCAACTATGGCCTTTGAAAGCTTGGTCATCTTCAGATCCTGAAAGGTTGGCAAAAGTCGTGGCAACGGCTTAGGGCACGAACGGACAGCGAATTGAAATCAATTGCAGCAAAGACGGCACGGGGAGGCAGCACATCAGTGCGCACTGGAATCCCGCCCGTCGAGAAAAGTATTGAGAATCAAAATTGGTGGGTCCAATATATTGCACACACATATTTGATACGTGGGATATATCAATGACCGACATACGCCAGTTACGCCAGTTCATCGCCGTTGCGGAGGAGTTGCATTTTCGACGTGCAGCCGAGCGGCTCCACATGACGCAACCGCCACTTACGCAGGCAATGCACAGCCTCGAGGCATCTCTTGAGGTGGCGTTGTTCGATCGCACCAGGAAAAGGGTGACGTTGACGCCGGGCGGCGAAGCACTGCTTGCCTATGCACGGCACCTGATTCGCGCCTCAGACGAACTGCCGAGGATCGTCAAGGCGGCTGCGGAAGGACAGACCGGCCGTCTACGCCTTGCCTTCGCCTCGACGGTGTCCTATGGAAGGATGCCCGGCTGGGTCAGTGGTTTCCGGCACGCGAACCCGGACGTTCTGCTTGAGCTTCGCGAGGCAACGCTCGATGTGCAGATTGAGGCGCTTGGCGCAGACCAGGTGGATGCCGGTTTTATCCTGCACGCTCTAGGCGCTGCGCCGGTCGGACTTTCAGCGCTAACTTTGCTGGTCGAGCCGTTTCTCGTTGCGCTTCCGGTCAATCACCGGCTTGCGAACCGCGACCCGGTGTCGTTCGCAGACATCGCGTCGGACCCGGTTGTCATCTTTCCCCGCCAAATCATGCCGTCGCTCTTCGATGCACTGCTGTCGTACTACCACCAGAAGGGAATCACCCCTCGTATCGCGCAGGAGGCCATCGAGATGCAGACTATCGTGAGCCTCGTGGCAGCGGGGATGGGCATTGCATGGGTGCCCCACGTCTTTGCGCGTTTTGCCCGCCCCGGCGTGGCGTACCGGCAGGTAGACGACATGCCGGTTTCGATCGAAACGAGTCTGATCTGGAACAGCTGCGAGACTCCAATCGTCGACCGATTCGTAGACCATATTAAAAGCGCTCCTAATTTCTCGCCGCCAGTTTTCGATCCGATCATATAACTGAGAGATGATTCCGAGATCGCGTGAAGGAGCGAGGACCTCGACGAGCGTGAGTCACACCTACCTATTACCTATTCCCAGGCGCGTTTGAGGAACGCCGCTTGTAACAGTTAAAGAAGGTATCGACGGCACATTTTGAAGGCGCATAGCCGACTTCACCTCCACTTTGAGAGAGACTCGTGAAAGCAGCGGCTCGGTATATGTCATATGCATCGTTTCGGCAATCGGGTGCCGGCTTATATGAAAGCCGCGTGAATGCTCATTGCGCGCTCCCCCAGCCGGTCGGCTACGGGCATTAAAGCTTTTCGCAAGCGGTCATTTGCGGCGCTCTTAGCGGTAGTTCTGTGAATGACCGCTCCGCGCCCGAACTCCTGTCCCGGAGACGCCGACTTGGAGGACCGGACCGCTCCCTTAGCTGCCCGTCGATGGTCGGGAGTGTGAGTTCGCTGATGCAGGAAGCTGCCGTCTAGCTGCTCGATGCCGCCACCGTCAGCAATCCGCCGCATTGCTGACGCAGAACTCAGCCCGGCCCAATGTCAGCAATGGCCGACATTGCGCCACTCGAAACTGCCCGCGAATGTCGCCCGATTCCGGCGATGGGCTAGTCACGAGCCTGGCCCGCACCTCCTTCCCGCCGTAAGAAGGCCACCGGCATGAAAGCGCATCGAAACATTCGTGGAGCGCCGCCTCCGGCGGGACGAATGCGCACCCTCATGTAGTCAGCCATACCATCTCCGAGCGCCAGCATGCATTCCGTGGCGGATCTGGTGTGGAATGAGGATCTGGCGCGGCCGCGGATCAATGTCGACGAGGCCGACCAGTGGACGTTGCGCGTCTTCGGCAAGGGCGGCAATCTCCGCATGAGCAAGAGTCCGAAAGTCATGAGTCGAAGACGTCTGCTTGATCCGAGGCACGGGATCACTTCAATCCATCCCTATTTAAGCGACCGATAAATAGCCATTGCTTCCGCCCTACTTTCAGGCGTTCAAACCCTGCTAACCCCGGCAGAAAATGCTGCATTGCAATGCGCCTTTTGGACCTGCTGCAGACTTTGTTGTCTCTGAAAGCGGGGTTTTCGTATGCCGCAGACTTTGTTGTGCGCCGATAAGATCGCAAAAAGAGTTTGACAGACAATCTTAAGATATATATCTTAAGATGCATCTTACGACACTCATAGGAGCGTCCCAGATGCGTCATCCTCATCATTTTTCCGCTCCGCGCGGCGCGCGCGACCGTTTTCATGCCGGTTTCGGCCTTCCGCCGCCACAGGCGAGCGAACTCGCCGACCTAGGCGCCTCCGAAGCATGTGCTTCCTCCGGCGCCCGTCACCACTACGGGCTGCACGTTTTGCGTCACGCCTTTGGCCGCCATCACGAGTGGCGCTTCGGCGGCCGTGGCTCGCGGTTCGGCGGTGGTTTCGGTGGTCCGAGCGGATACGGTGGTTTCGGCGGCGGCCCCGGCGGCGACGGCGATGGTTTCCCGCGTGGCCGCAAATTCAGCTCCGACGATCTGCAACTGCTGCTGCTATCGCTGATCGAAGCGCAGCCGAGTCACGGCTACGAGTTGATCAAGGCGCTCGAAACGCGCTCGAACGGTTTCTACTGCCCGAGCCCCGGCATGGTCTATCCAGCGCTGACCTATCTCGAAGAACTCGGCTACGTCACCGTGCAGCTCGAAGGCAACCGCAAGCGCTATGAGCTGGCGGATGCGGGCCGCGAATATCTGGCCGCGAACCGCGAGCGCGTCGATCTGATGCTCGCGCGACTCTCGCATATCGCACGCAAGATGGATTCGGTCCGCCGCGCATTTGCCGGCGAGGAGCCGGCCGACGTCAGCGAAGGCGGCTGGGTGCCCGAGCTGAATGAAGCGCGCCGCACGCTGAAGAACGCGCTGCTGCGCCGCGACAACGCGCCGGCGGACGAACAGCGCCGCATCGCAGCGATCCTGATGCGCGCGGCCAAAGAAATCGAAGGCGGCAACCGTGGCGACATCGCAAAGCCCGGCAACGACAGCGAGCCGACCGCCTGACAACACGCGCCCGTCCACGAGGCGACCCGCGCGTCCTCCCGAACCGAACCGGACCATCGCCCACATGCAAGAGCAACCCACTCGCCCTGATCTCGCCGTGCATCGCGTACGGCATCCGTTGAAGTTTCGTCTGCTGCAGGTCAAGCAGGTGCGCGCGCTGACGCCGCACCTGATTCGCGTGACCTTCACCGGCGCCGATCTGGACGACTTCATCTCAGCCTCGTTCGACGACCACATCAAGGTCTTCTTCCCCGACCCCGGCGCCGACAAACCTACGCTGCCGCAAGCCGGCCCCGACGGCCCGGTGTTCCCGGAAGGCAAGCGGCCGACCGCGCGCGATTTCACGCCGCGCCGTTTCGATCGCGACGCCCGCGAGCTCGACATCGAGTTCGCGATGCACGACGCGGGCCCCGCGGCGACGTGGGCCGCGCAGGCGCAGGTGGGCCAGTATCTGGGCGTCGGCGGCCCGCGCGGTTCGCTGGTGATTCCGACCGGCTTCGACTGGCATCTGCTGATCGGCGACGACACCGCGCTCCCCGCGATCGCGCGCCGTCTCGAAGAGTTGCCTGCCGCCACGCGCGTCGCCGCGGTGATCGAGGTCGCCGATCCGTCGGCGCGCATCGAGTTCACGACGCAGGCCGAGGTGCATCTCGTCTGGTGCTATCGCAACGAGGCCAACACGCAAAACGGCACGCGCGGCAAAGCGCTGTTGCACGCGGTGCGCGAGACCTGGCTGCCGGAGAACGGCGAAGGCTACGTGTGGGCCGCAGGCGAAGCGGCGACGATCCGCGCGGTGCGTCAGCATCTATCCGGCGAGCGCGGCGTCGACAAAACGCGGATTCGCGCGGCCAGCTACTGGAAACAGGGCGCGGTCGCGGTCCACGAAACGATCGACGACTGAGCTTCTGCTCGCGTGGCGCGCGGCATTAGCGGCGTACTTCGAACAACAACTAAAGGAAATCAACCGATGTACTCAATCACTGCACGGCACGAGCGTCGTTTGTTGTGGCTGCTCGCGCTCACGCAGTTCACGATCATCATGGACTTCATGGTGATGATGCCGCTCGGCCCGCAGATCATGAGCGCGTTCCAGATCGCGCCGGCCGCGTTCGCGACGGCCGTATCCGCGTATTCGTGGTGCTCGGGGCTGTCGGGCCTGTTCGCGGCGACCTATATCGACCGATTCGACCGGCGCCGTCTGCTGCTCACCATTTACGCGCTGTTCGCGCTGTCGAACCTCGCGTGCGCGCTCGCGTCGAGCTTCGCGCTGCTGCTCGCCGCGCGCGCGTTCGCGGGCATCACGGGCGGCGTGCTCGGCTCCGTGATCATGGCGATCGTCGGCGACGTGATCCCGCTGCAACGGCGCGGCGCCGCGACCGGCACGATCATGACCGCGTTCTCGCTCGCGGCGATCGCCGGCGTGCCGGCCGGCGTGATGCTCGGCGCGCAGTTCGGCTGGGCGGCGCCGTTCTTCCTGCTGGTCGCGTTGTCGCTGCTGGTGTGGTTCGCGGCCTCGCAACAGGTGCCGTCGCTGGCCGCGCATCTGAGCCGCCGGCAGCCGCCGCTCGCGGAAGTACTGCCCGAGCTGTGGCGCCTGCTGAGCAACCGAAGCCATCTGAACGCGTTCGCGCTGACGTTCATGATGATGATCGCGCACATGCTGGTGATCCCGTTCATTGCGCCGATGCTGGTCGCCAATCACGGCGTCGCGCCGCGACAGCTGTCGTGGCTGTACATGGCCGGCGGCGCGGCGACCTTCTTCACGTCGCGCCTCGTCGGCAGATTCGCCGACCGCTTCGGCACGCAGCGCGTGTTCCGCTGCGCGGCGCTGCTGTCGTTCGTGCCGGTGCTGTTCATCACGCATCTGCCGAACCTGCCGTTCTACGCGCTCGTGCTGTTCTTCCCGTGCTTCCTCGTGTTGATGAACGGCCGCATGGTGCCGATGCAGGCACTGCTGACCACGGTCCCCGAGGCCGCGCGACGCGGTGCGTTCCTGAGCGCGAACAGCGCGCTGCAGGCGCTCGGCACCGGCACTGGCGCGTGGCTCGGCGGCTTGATGCTGAGCACGTCGGCTGATGGCCGCATCGCCGGGTATGGAACCGTCGGCTGGGCGGCGGTGGCGGTCGCATGCGCGGCGGTGCTGTGGGTCTCGCGCGTGAAGGGCGTGCCGCGCGAAGTGGCGGCGGCCAGCGCCGCTGGCGCGACGATGCCTCGCGCCGGCATCGAAGCTCACATCGCTGAAGAAGGTTAGCGATGCCAGGCAGCGCGCAGTGTCGCTGCGCCAACTGCGCGCCGCGCGTTACGCCTCATCGTCGGCGCTGCCCGTCAGCGCGCGCCGCGCGGCCTCGCCCTGCCCGTGCGACGCCGAGTAAAACACGCGCGCCCGGCCGATCACGATTTTTAGCGTCGCGATGACGGGCACCGCGAGAAAAATCCCAGCGACGCCGCCAAGCTGATCGCCCGCGAGCAGTCCGACGATCACCAGAAACGGACTGACCTCGACGCCTTCGCTCATCAGATACGGATTGAGCACGTAGTCCTGGAACAGCCGGTACAGCCCGATAAAAATCACGAGCCACAACAGGTGCGGATAGCCGCTGAACACGGCGACCACGAGCGTGATCGCGACCGCGGCAAGCGGCCCCGCGAACGGCACGAATTCGAGCAGCCCGGCGCTGACCGCGAGCAGAAACGCGTACGGCACGCCGAGCAGCGAGAACACGACGCCGTAGCTAAATAGCGTGGCGAGCGACAGAAACAGCAGCGCGCGCACGTACTTCGACAGCAGCACGTTCAGATCGTCGACGATCTCGTTCCACAGCACGCGATGCCGGCTGTTCAGCAACGCCAGAAACGCGTCGCGCATCCGTTCGCCGTCCTTGATCAGCAGGAAGCTCAGGATCGGAATCAGCACCAGGTAGATCAGGTTGCTCGCCGCGTGGACGACGCCGAGCCCAAGGCTGCGCGCCAACGGCACGGCCTTGTCGGAACCGGTCTCGATCTGGCTGCGCACGAAATCGACGATCCGCTCGCGCAGCGGTTCGAGAAAATGCGGAAGCGGAAAACGGTTCGGCACATCGGTGCGCAGCAGCGCGGGCAGTTGCGTGAAGAGGCGCGTCGCCTGATCCTGCAATTCCACGCCGAACAGTGAGCCAACCACCGCGAGCAGCGCGACCACGACGACGAACACGACCGCGATCGACACGACGCGCGGCATGCGGCGCGGCCTCACGCGTTCGACCAGCACCACCATCGGGTAGATCAGATAGCTGAAAAACACCGCGAACACGACGACGAGCACCGTCGTCGACGCGATATAGATGAGGAAAAATAGCAGCGCGAGCAGAGACGCGGTCCAGACTTTCCTGGCCGCGCCGACGTCAAATCCCAGCATGAAGCGTCCTCGAATGGGCGATACGGCGCCGGCGCGACGAGTGCGCCGGCTGACTCTGGACCGTAACAGAAATTTACACGTTGCGTGTGTCGAACGCCGCGCCGCGAGGGCGCGACGCGGCGAGCACCGGCGTCGTGCGAGGCGCTACGCTCGCGGTGCGTCATTGCACGGCTTGCGTGCCTGACTTGATGCGCCCGAAACCGGGGGGCAGGATAAATGAAGCTGCGGGTACGTGAAGTTTCGGCTCGCTAACTCTTCACACGCTCTCGTACCTCTTCGGTTTCTTCGCCGATTCTCGCCTGTATCCTGCCGGCTATTTTTTCGGCCGCTCCTTCGGCCTGTTTCGCGCGATTGCCGGTGACCTTGCCAATCGCTTCCTTGACCGAGCCCTTGAGCTCCTTCGCCGTACCTTCTACACGATTCCTGTCCATGGTGCCTTCCTGCTAGGTTTGACTGTGGAGTTGCCTGCTGGTGTTGCAACGAAACAGCCAACGTACGGCGCGACGCGCCTCGTTATGGCGCGGATCGCTTCGCCAAAGGCGAGCCGCGTCGGAGCAACCTGAAAATTCCTAGCATGCGGCGTTCCCGATACCCAGTGCGCCGCGCATCGTCACCTCACCGTGACGGTGTCCTTCGCGGCGTCGTTGGCGGCATCCTTGCCGTGAGCCGGATCAGGATGATCATCTTTCGCGCCATGAAAGATATGCTTGAAAAGTTCCTTGTTCTTTGCGCCATTCAAGAGGTTTCGCAGCGCGGCTTCGTCATCGGCCGGCTTGAACGAAAGCACTCTCTTGCGGTAGCGCTCCCTGCGTTCGTCGAGCATGTAACTCGCCGGTAGCGGCAGTTCGCGGCTGCCCACGTCGAGATCGATGCCTTCGAAGGTCAGCAGCCCCGCATCATGATTGATGAAGCACGCGGGAGGCTTGGTCCGGTCGATCACGTAGACGCACTGCTTCTGCAGATTGCCGGCGTCGGGCAGCTTGCCGCGGAAGATCTTGTCACGCAGGAACGTGCACATTTCTTCCCAGCATTCCTCGGTGGATTTTCCCGCCGCGCAGGACCGCAAAATTTCGGTCTTCAGAATGGCCTCTGGCACGGCATAGTAAATCGGATAACCCGCCCTCAGGTAAAGTTGCAGTTGCAACACTTCGTAACAGCGGCCCAACGCATGGATCGACGGCACGAGCAAAGACCGTTCATCCGACTCGTCGCCTTCGGTGGGTCCGGTCGCCGTCTGAGTGCGGATCGACGGATGTTCCGGCAACCCGGAATTCTCCGGTTCCGGCTGTCCGCCGCCCCACAGGATCAGATCGCGAAACAGGATCATCGGCAGGAACGAATGAACGATCAGATCCGTCGACGCCCTGCGTTTGGCGCGCTCGTTCGCGTCGGCTTCCACCGGCAGCGTCGGATGCCACTTGCGCGACGAGCGCACGATATCGCCGATCGCCTTCGCCACGCAGATGCCGTTCGGTAGCCCGCCCCCCTCCTCGTCGGCCCAGGTCTGCACCAGGTCCCACGGCTCGCCAATCGGCACGCCGAGAAAGTAAAGACCGAGCGATACCGCCGTGAGCAACTCGACGTAGAACTGATTCGCCTGAAATGGCGCCGCAGGAATGCCCCGCATCAACTGTGAATCGGCGAGCAGCTTCTTGCCCGATCCGACCTTGCACAGCGCGCCGGCGCAGTGCTTGAGCCGGTCGACGAGACCGCGCACGTCGCGACCGGCAAGCGGCGACTGCCCGCCGACCAGATGGTGTCTGACCATCAGCGAGATCGGCGTCGTGAAATTCGACCGGTCCGTGTTTTTCGTCGGCACCACGAGGGACATCACCAGGTCGCTGATGATCTCCAGGTCGGCCAGCATCGCATCGATGGAAGTAGTCATCACTCGACCTCCGCTGCTATCTCTTCGATCGACGGATCGTATTGGCCGTCGATGGTCGCCGTCTGCCTCGGCTCGGACGTGGCGATGATCGCCACGGCATCCCGGATCAATCCCTTGCAGCGCGCGGCCAACACTCGCTTGCGAATTCCCGATGGCGCGTCTCCTTCGTTCGCCCATTCCTTGAATCCGAGTCTTTCGAGTACGTGATCTTCGTTCTGTCCGAAGGTGGCCGCACCGTCCGCGGGTATGGCCTGATGGGCATCGGTCAGGCAGGTGCAGATGTACTCCTCGACGGTCGGGCCACGCGCCGCCAGCGTTTGAATTTCACGCTTGGCCCAGCGGGCGAGCGATACCGAGATCTCATCCATGTCGTGCGTCAGGTTGCGCACCTTGACGTCCTTGCCGCGATCGTCGCCGAGAATCTGATAGACGGTCCGGTCGACCACATGCAGCCACAGCGAAGTCTGCGCAATGCGAATCTTGTGTTCGCACACGACGTCTTTCGAGTCGGCCTCGAGCGCGCGCCGTACGTGCCACAGCACGACGTAATGCCATACGAGTCCAATGAACTTGCCGAAGAAGAGTGCCTTGTCCTGCATCGAGCCGTCGTCGAACTCGGGATATTCGAGGGGCGTCACCAGCGTCATCTTCGTGCGCGCGCCTTCCTTCAAGGTCCGATAGAGCGTCGCCGCGGGGCTGCTGCGATAGCCGTCCCAGGACTCGCGCGCCCACCATTGCTTGTCGATATCGAAGAAACGATAGATCGAAAAAATGCCTTTTTCCGACTCCTGAACGTTAGCCGCGCCGCCGTGAACCTGGTGCGCCGCGCCCGGCTGCAAGCGCTTCCTCTCCTCTGCGCGGGACTGGTCGTGGTTCGGGTCGCGATAGGCGTCGTAAATCACGCGAAGACCATAGCGGGTTCCCATCGCGTTATCGATGCTGGCCACCTTGTCGCTGAGCTCCTTGCGGATGGTCTCGAGCACCTCTTCCTGCTCGTCGACGAGCTTGCGTTGCTGCTCGAGCGCGGAATAGTGTTCGGCGGCCACGTAAATGGCGGCGAGCGCCAAAGCGAGTACGACCGCATCGGTATAGCCCTCCCATATCTCTCCGCCGAACAGCAATACCGCCGGGACGTAGCAGAACACCGGAATGCACCAGCGCGACGCGAACCAGGTTCGCAGGATGCCGACTACACCCTTCGAGCGTGAGTCGACGTCGGGAGCGGCCTCACCTTCCTCTTCCGCGATACGCTTCTTCTCCTCGAACTCGCGTTCCGCGATGGTCCGCGCCCGTTCTTCTTCTCCACGGCAAATGTGGACATAAAACACGAGGAACGTGAAGGCCGTGACCAGCAACGCAAGCAGCCAGCTCTCGCCCATGCTGGTTGCGCGATCCGCGTCGCTGACTTCCTTCATCACCGCGGCGATCTTTTTAACGCACTCGATGCCGGGAGGAAAGCAATCCGCATCCGGCACGCGATGCGAAAAGGTCACCACCCAGTAGATACCGCTGCCCACCAGAACCGCAATGCCGCCTAGCGCGGTGAGGACGAGCTTTTTTGCATGAGGGCCCTGCTCGACGTGGGAAGCGGGTTTGTCGCCGAAGGGTTTGGAGCGGCGATTCTCATCTGACGGCTTTTCCATACGCATTGCCTCCTGATCGATCAAGAGCACGGGAATGCGGGAAGCGGTGACGTACAAACGCACCGTAGGTCGGACGAGCGCCGTGATGAGGGCTGCGAGCAGGCTTTGCCGGTCGGGACGGAGCTGAACTATCTATCTAAGATTGCGCCCGGAAAGATGTCAATTGGCGCACGTAGTCTGTGTACGCCAGACCACAATTGGCACCGGCGGCTGATGGGCGGGACATGCCAAGCAGACCTAAGGGCGGGCGCGGGTGCGCCGGGCCGCGCGCCCCGCGCGGCATGCGATACGCCGCGCAAGTCAGTCGCCATGCTCCACGCCCAGCGCCGCCAGCGGATGCGCGTCGCCGTGCCACGGCGAACTCAGGAAATGCCGCACGCGCTCGGGTTGCACATCGGCGAGCGTCGCCGGTGACCAGCGCGGCCGACGGTCCTTGTCGATCAGTTGCGCGCGCACGCCCTCGCGGAAATCGCCTTCCTCGATCGAGCGCTTCACGATGCCGAGCTCCATCCGGAAGCAATCGGCAAGCGTCATCTGCCGGCCGCGCAGCAGCGCTTCGCGCGTCACGTGCAGCATCGTCGGCGAATGGGCGGTCAGTGCGTCGTAGGTCGCTTGCAGCCATTGCCGCACCTCGCGCGGCGGTTCGCGTTCGAGATCCTGGCGCAGTGTCGCGACGATGCGCTCGACGCCCGAACGCCGGTCGAAGTGGCGCAGGATCAGTTGCGTCAGCGCGCCGAGCGGCGCGTGCGGCACGATATTGCACGGCGGCTCGAACACGGCGCGCAGCGCGTCGATGCGCTCGCCGTCGTGCGACATGCGCTGCAAACGTTCCTCGAAGCTCGCGAGCCAGTCGGCCGGCACGCACAGGTCGGCCAGTTGCAGGCGCATCGCATCGGCGCCCGCTAGCGTCGGGCCGGTCAGCCCGACATACAGCGCAAGCTCGGCCGGCATCACGCTCAGAAAGCGGCTCGCGCCGACGTCGGGCACGAAGCCGATGCGCGTCTCCGGCATCGCGATGCGGCTGCGTTCGGTCACGATGCGCAGCCGCGCCGCCTGGCCGAGGCCCATGCCGCCGCCCATCGCGATGCCGTCGAGCAGCGCGACCACCGGCTTAGGAAACGTATGCAACGCGTAATCGAGCCGGTACTCGTCGACGAAGAACGCGAGCCAGCGTGGGTCGCCCTGCGTCGCGAGCCGATGTACCTCGCGCACGTCGCCGCCCGCGCAAAAGCCCTTGTCGCCAGCGCCCTTCAGCACCAGCGCGACGATCCCGGCATCGGTGCGGCAATGCTCGACCAGCACCGCGAGTTCGCGCATCATCGCGTGCGACAGCGCGTTGAGCGCGGCAGGCCGGTTCAGCGTGATGATCGCCACGCGGTTGACGACGCGAAACAGCACGTCGGGTTCGGCTTGCGTGTTCGTCGTGTCGCGCATTTCGACCGCAAAGCCGTGCAAAGCGCTCATCGCTGCGTCTCCCGCGATGCACGGCTCGTCTGCCAGCGCGGCACGCGTTTTTCGAGGAACGCGTTGACGCCCTCGCGCTGATCGGCGCCATCGAACAGATCGACGAAGCGCTCGCGTTCTAGCGCGAGCGCGGCGGCGCGCGGCACGCCATGCCGCGCCTGATGGATCAGCTCCTTGCTGAAGCTGACCGCCTCCGGGCTCAAACCGGTGACGCGCTGCGCCATGTTCAATGCGGCTTCACGCGCGGCGCCGCGCTCCACCACTTCTTCGACGAGACCGATGCTGAGCGCGGTCGCCGCATCAACGCGCTCGCCGGTCAGAATCATCCGCTTGGCCCAGCCTTCGCCGACGAGCCACGGCAGCGTCTGCGTGCCGCAGCCGCATGGCAGCAGACCGACCGCCGTCTCGGGGAGCGCCAGCACCGCATGCTGCTCGGCGATGCGGATATCGCAGGCGAGCGCGCATTCGAGACCGCCGCCCATCGCAAAGCCGTTGAGCGCCGCGATGACGACGGGCCGCGCGTTCTGCAGCGACTCGAAGGCCGCGCCGAAACGCGCGGCCGCGGTGCGCGCGACTTCGCGATTGCCGTCGGCGAACGTGTTCAGATCGGCGCCCGCGCTGAAAAACTTCGGACCGTCGCCGGTGATCACGAACGCGCGCACGCGCGCATCGGCGTTCAACTGCTCGACGGTGCGTTGCAATTGCAGCAGACCGTCGGGCGTGAAAGCGTTCGCGGGCGGCCGTTTCAACGTGATCAAAGCAACGGCGCCGTCATGTGCGTAATCGAGGTCGATCATTGCGTGCCTCCCTGGTCGGTACCGCCGCGCTCACGCGAGCGATACAGCTTGATCACCGCCGAAAAGTCCAGGCGCCCCGCGCCGTTCGCACTCATCGTTTGATAAAGCTGCTGCGCGAGCGCGCCGAGATAGACCGGTTGACGCACGCCACGCGCGGCATCGGTGGCGAGGCCGAGGTCTTTCAGCATCAGGTCGGTGCCGAAGCCGCCGGTATAGCCGCGCGACGACGGCGCGGTCTCGATCACGCCCGGCATCGGGTTATACGTGTCCGAACTCCAGCAGCGCCCGGTCGACGTATTGATGATGCTACCGAGCACCTGCGTGTCGATACCGAGCGCCTCGCCGAGCGACATCGCCTCGGCGACGCCCGCCATCGAGATGCCGAGCACGAGGTTGTTGCAGATCTTCGCGACCTGGCCCGTGCCGGTGTCGCCGCAATGCACGATGTTTTTTCCCATCGCCGACAGCACTGGCTTGACCTGCTCGTACGCGCTCGCACTGCCGCCGACCATGAAGGTCAGCGTGCCCGCCGCCGCGCCGCCCGTGCCGCCCGAGACCGGTGCATCGACGAAGCTGTTGCCATGAGCCGCGGCGAGTTCGGCAAACGCTTTCACGCTGGCGGGATCGATCGTGCTCGAATCGATGATCGGCACGCCCGGCGCGATGCCGGCGAGGATGCCATCGTCCGCGACGAGCACGCTGCGCACGTGAGCCGCGGCGGGCAGCATCGTGATCATGCATTCGACGTCGCTCGCGGCGGCTTGCGGTGAGCGGGCCGGCTGCGCGCCCGCGTCGACGAGCGTGCGCACAGCTTCCGCGCTGAGGTCGAACACGTTGAGCGCGTGGCCCGCCTTCAGCAGGTTCAGCGCCATCGGCGCGCCCATATTGCCGAGTCCGATAAAGCCGATCTTCATGATGTCGTCTCCGTGTGTGCCTTCAACGCAGGCGGATCGTCGTGTTGACGCCATCGTTGACGGTGTCGTCGTCGAACCAGCGCGCGGTGACCGTCTTGGTCTGCGTGTAGAACTGCACGACCTGCTTGCCGTAGGGACCGAGATCGCCAAGCTTCGAGCCGCGCGAACCGGTGAAGCTGAAAAACGGCACCGGCACCGGGATAGGAATGTTGATGCCGACCTGGCCGATATCGATCTCGCTCTGGAACTTGCGCGCCGCCGCGCCGCTTTGCGTGAAGAGGCCGACGCCGTTGCCGAACGGGTTGGCGTTGACGAGCGCGATCGCATCGTCGAGCGTCGCGACGTTCAGCACCACGAGCACCGGCCCGAAGATTTCGGTGCGGTAGATTTCCATCTCGGCCGTCACGTCGGTGAACACCGTCGGGCCGATGAAGTTGCCCTGCTCGTAGCCGTGCACGTTCACATCGCGGCCGTCGAGCACGAGCGTCGCGCCCTCTTTCACGCCAGCGTCGATCAGACCGAGAATGCGCTGCTTCGCGGCGCGCGACACGACCGGCCCGACATCGGTGCCCGGCTCGTGACCCGCGTTGATCTTCAGCGTCTTCGCCTTCGCGACGAGTTCGGGCAGCCACTCGCGCGCGGCACCGACCAGCACCGCCACCGAACTCGCCATGCAGCGTTGCCCAGCGGCGCCGAACGCGGCGCCGGCGAGCGCGTTGAGGGTCTGTTCGCGATTCGCGTCGGGCAACACGACCGCATGGTTCTTCGCGCCCATCATCGACTGCACTCGCTTGCCGTGTTCGCTGCCGAGGCGATACACGTGCGTGCCGACCGCCGTCGAGCCGACGAACGAAATCGCCTTCACCAGTTCATGCGTGCACAGCGCATCGACGACCTCCTTGCCGCCGTGCACGACGTTCAGCACTCCCTTCGGCACGCCGGCTTCGAGCGCAAGCTCGACGAGCTGCATCGTCGACAGCGGGTCCTGCTCGGATGGTTTCAGCACGAAGGTATTGCCGCACACGAGCGCCATCGGGAACATCCACAGCGGGATCATCGCGGGGAAATTGAACGGCGTGATGCCGACGCATACGCCGAGCGGCTGGCGCAGCGTGTAGGTGTCCACACCACCCGCGACGTTCTCGGCGAACTCCCCCTGCTGCAACGTGCCGATCGAACACGCGTGCTCGACGACTTCCAGACCGCGGAAGAGGTCGCCCTCGGCATCGGGAATCGTCTTGCCTTGCTCGGCCGACAGCGTCTTCGCGATGCGCGGCATATGCTCGCGAATCAGCGCCTGGTACTTCAGCATGATGCGCATGCGCGCGCCGATCGGCGTGTCCTTCCACGTTTTGAAAGCGGCGTGCGCGCTGCGCACCGCTGCGTCGACTTCCGCGACGGTCGCGAACGGCACGCGGGCGAGGACCGCCTGCGTGGCCGGGTTCACGATGTCGCGCCACTCGGTCGTCTTCGACTCGACGAACTCGCCGTTGATCAGCAGTTTGACGGTGGCCACGGCGCCGGCAACGTCGCGGCCGGTCTCGTTCGAAGCAAGGGTGCTCATCCTGAAACTCCTGTGATTTAGAAAACAGTGCCCCGACGCGTCGAATCCGAAGCTAATTCAACGCGTGCGATTCAAACCGGGGCGGCAAACCAGCAATGGCGAGGAATAAAGACAGTCACCGCAAGTCGGGAAAATCCTCTTCCCAATACTCGTCCGGCAGACGCGCGGGCTCGGCTGCGCGCTCCATTTCGCGGCGCCGCAATTCGACGCGGCGGATCTTGCCGGAGATCGTCTTGGGCAGTTCGCTGAATTGCAGACGGCGAATCCGCTTGTACGGCGCGAGTTTTTCGCGCGAGAACGCGAACACCGCGCGCGCGAGTTCGGGACCGGCTTCGTAGCCGTGACGCACGGTGACGAACGCCTTCGGCACCGACAGACGCAACGCGTCCGCGCTCGGCACGACGGCAGCCTCGCCGATCGCCTCGTGTTCGATCAGCACGCTTTCGAGTTCGAACGGACTCAGGCGATAGTCGGACGACTTGAACACGTCGTCCGAGCGGCCGACGTACACGTAGTAGCCGTCGTCGCGACGCAGCGCAACATCCGACGTGCGATAGAGGCCGTTTCGCATCGACTGCGCGGTCGCGTTGGCGTTGTTCGCATAACCCGTCATCAGGCCGAGCGGCCGTTCGGCGAGCGGCAGCGCGATTTCGCCTTCGCCGACCGGTTGGTCGTCGGCGTCGAGCAGTTCGACCCGGTAGCCCGGCAGCGGACGCCCCATCGAGCCGGCCACGACCGGCTGGCCCGGCGAATTGCCGATCTGGCAGGTCGTTTCGGTCTGGCCGTAGCCATCGCGAATCGTAATGCCCCACGCGTGCTTGACGCGCTCGATGACCTCCGGATTCAGCGGCTCGCCGGCGCCGACGATTTCGCGCAGCTTCACCGGATAGTCGCCGAGCGGCTCCTGCACGAGCATGCGCCAGACGGTCGGCGGCGCGCACAGCGTGGTGACGTTGAAGCGCACGAGCGCGGCGAGTGTGTCTTTCGGCACGAAGCGCGGGACGTTGAACACGAACACGCAGGCCTGCGCGTTCCACGGCGCGAAGAAGCAGCTCCACGCGTGCTTGGCCCAGCCCGGCGAGCTGATGTTCCAATGGATGTCGCCGGGTTGCAGGCCGATCCAGTACATCGTCGACAGATGCCCGACCGGATAGCTCTGGTGCGTATGCTCGACCAGCTTCGGCTTCGAGGTGGTGCCGGACGTGAAGTACAGCAACAGCGGATCGCTGGCGTGGGTGACGCCGTCCGGCGTGAAATGCGGCGAAGCCTCGTACGCGGCGGCAACATCGATCCAGCCGTCGCGCGGCGCGCCGACCGACAAGCGGGTGAGCGGCACGTCGAGCGCATCGAATTTGCCCAGCTCCGCGCTGTCGACCACGACGAACTTCGCGCCGCCGATCTGCACGCGGTCGCGCACGTCGTCGGCGGATAGTTGCGTAGTGGCGGGCAGCACGATCGCGCCGAGCTTCATCGCGGCGAGCATTACGTCCCATAGCTCGACGCGGTTCGGCAGCATCAGCAGCACACGGTCGCCGCGGCCGACGCCCGCGCCGCGCAGAAAGTTCGCCATCCGCGACGAGCGCTCCGACATCTGCGCGTACGACAGACGCAGGCCGTCGCTGGAAGGATCGTCGACGATCCACAGCGCGGGGTTGTCGTTGTCATGCGCGATCGCGTCGAAGTAGTCGAGCGCCCAGTTGAACTCGCCGAGCGCGGGCCACGCGAATTCGCGGTACGCGCGCTCGTAGTCGGTGCGATGGCGCACTAGCAGATCGCGCGCTTCGAGAAAGGCTTTCGCTGCTGTCATCGTCGTCTCCTGTCGACCAGAGTTAGCGCTTTAGCGCTTACTCTGGTCCGATGCAACGTAGTTGCAAGTGGCGCGGGGCGCGCTCGGTTATTTTCGCCGCGGTGATTCAGGCGAGCATCCACGGCCAGGCTATTGTGCGCTCAAACGCCGCCCTCAAACATGGCGCGCGATCACCATCCGCTGCACTTCGCTCGTCCCTTCGTAAATCTGCGTGATCCGTGCATCCCGATAGTGGCGCTCGACCGCATAGTCCTCCAGATAGCCGTAGCCGCCATGAATCTGGATCGCGTTCGAACAGATCTCCTCCGCAAGCTCCGACGCAAAAAGCTTCGCCTGCGACGCCTCCGACAGACACGGCCGCCCCGCCGAGCGCAGCCGTGCCGCGTGATGCACGAGCAGGCGCGCGGCATTCAGGCGCGTCGCCATGTCGGCAAGCATGTTCGCGATCGTCTGGTGGTCTTTCAGCGGCTTGCCGAACTGTTCGCGCTCGTTCGCGTAGCGGCGCGCGGCGTCGAACGCGGCGCGCGCAATGCCGACTGCCTGCGCGGCGATGCCGATGCGTCCGCCTTCGAGATTCGACAGCGCGATGCGCAGACCCTCGCCCGGCTCACCGAGCAGATTGGCCTCGGGCACCGCGCACTGATCGAGCGAGATCGGACAGGTGTCGGACGCGCGAATGCCGAGCTTGTGCTCCGGCCGGCCGACGTCGAAACCCGGCGTCGAGGTCGGCACGATGAAGGCGGACAGGCCGCGCTTACCGCGCTCGGGATCGGTGACCGCGAACACGATCGCGAGACCGGCGCGCGCGCCGTTGGTCACGAACTGCTTGCTGCCGTTCAGAATCCACTGCCCGTCGCGCCGCTCCGCGCGGGTGCGCAGATTGTTCGCCTCGGAGCCCGCCTGCGGCTCGGTCAGGCAGAACGCGCCGATCGTCCGGCCGATGGCGAGCTCGCGCAGATAGCGGTCCTTCTGCGCGGCGCTGCCGAAGTTCAGGATCGGCGCGCAGCCGACCGAGTTGTGCACGCTCATCAGCGTCGCGCAGGCGGCGCAACCGGCCGCGATCTCTTCCAGCGCGAGCGCATAGGCGACGTAATCGGTGTAGGAGCCGCCCCACTCGGCCGGCACCATCATGCCCAGAAAGCCGAGTTCGCCCAGTTGCGCGACGACCTCGGCCGGCAGTTGCGCGTCGCGATCCCATTGCGCCGCGTGCGGCGCGAGACATTCGGTCGCGAAGTCGCGCGCGGCGTCGCGGATCATCCGTTGTTCGTCGGTGTAGAAGCTGTCCATGACTGCGTCCTCGTTGGTGCTGACGACCGTGCTGGCGATCGCGGTGATGCGGCAAGTGTAGGCAAGCGGCCCGCGCCGTTCGATGCTCGCTCCGCTCATTCTTGCTGAGCGCTTTTGCCATACTGCTACCATGCACGTGCATGGAGCCTCGCCATTTCAGGGGCTTCATGAACCGCGACCCAGCCCATGCTGAGCGCTTTTGCCAGAAAAACCGAATCCAGATGAAAAGCGACAAAGGCACGATCTCCGTCAGTCTCGTCGAGGAAACGCTCGCGCTCGCGACGGCGCGCGGCCTCGACGCGCGAGCGCTCGCCGAAGCGGCCGGCATTGCCGCGGCGATGCTCGCGTCGCCGAAAAGCCGCGTATCGTCGGCGCAATACGGCGCGCTGTGGGCCGGCATCGCACGCGCGCTCGACGACGAATTCTTCGGCCAGGACTCGCATCCGATGAAAAGCGGCAGCTTCATCGCGATGACGCAGATGGCGCTGGGCGCGCGCAACGGCGCGCAGGCGCTTGCGCGCGCGGTCGGCTTCATGCGGCTCGTGCTCGACGATCTCGGCGCGACGATCGACACCGACGCGCAGCGCGTGCGCCTGAAGTTCGTCGAGCGCGCGGGCACGCGCAAGCCGGCGATGTTCGCTTACGCGACGTATTTCATCGTCGTGTACGGGCTCGTGTGCTGGCTCGTCGGCCGGCGCATTCCGTTGCTCGAAGCGCGCTTTCGCTGCGCCGCGCCGCCGGCCGCGCACGAATACCGGCTGATGTTCTGCGAAGACATGTATTTCGACGAGCCCGAGTCGTCCGTCGATCTCGACCCTGCGTTTCTGGAACTGCCGGTGATCCAGACTTCGCGCTCGGCGCGGCCGTTTCTGCGCGATGCGCCGGGCAGCTTCATCGTCAAGTACCGCAATCCGGGTTCGCTCGCCGCGCGCGTGCGCAAGACGCTGCGCGCGCTGCCGATGTCGGGCTGGCCCGCGGCCGATCAGATGGCCGCGCGCCTGCACGTCGCCGAGGCGACGATGCGGCGGCACCTGAAGCAGGAGGGCCACACGTATCAGTCGATCAAGGACGCGCTGCGGCGCGACATCGCGATCGCCGAACTGCAGCGCACGCAGCGCACCATCGCCGATATCGCCAACGCCGTCGGCTTCGCGGAGCCGAGCGCGTTTCATCGCGCGTTCCGCAAATGGACCGGCATGCGCCCGACCGACTATCGGCCGGCCCGGGCCGCGGGGCTCGATCTCACGCGACGCGCCGAATCGGACTAAGCTTTAAGCGGCAACAGGCCAGCCTTGATCGAGGGTATGGGCCCGCGCCGCCGGTTCGCACCGGCTGGCGCGACGGCCGTCAGCGATGAACACGACTCCGCGTCTCCCGCTCCGGCAGTCCGGTCCGCGCAGGCCGCTTATCCGCGGCGGCATCGTGGGCCGTTTGATGCGCGGCATCGCCGTGCTCGGCGTGCTATGCGCGTTCGGCTTCGCGACGCGCGAAGCGCTGGCGCCGCTGCAAGCGGCCAATCCGGCCAATGCGGCGAGCGCGGCGAACGTCGCCGCCGCGACCGCCAACAGCGTCGTCGTGATTCCGGTGAATGGCGCGATCGGACCGGCCACCGCCGATTTCATCGTGCGTGGTTTGCAGCGCGCTGCCAGCGAGCGCGCACAGCTCGCGGTCCTGCAACTCGATACGCCCGGCGGCCTCGATACGTCGATGCGGCAGATCATCAAGGCAATCCTCGCCTCGCCGGTGCCGGTCGCGACCTTCATCGCGCCGAGCGGCGCGCGCGCGGCCAGCGCCGGCACCTACATCGTCTACGCGAGCCACATCGCGGCGATGGCGCCGGGCACCAACCTCGGCGCCGCGACGCCGATCCAGATGGGCATCGGCGGCAACGAGCCGCCCGCCGGCGGCCCGCCGGTAACGCCAGCCACCCCAGGTACGCCGGGACTGCCGGACATGCGCACGCTGCCTGGCGGCGCGTCCGCGCCTGCGCCTGCGTCAGCCGGCGCATCATCCGAAGCCGCCAGCGCACTGCCGCTCGACACCCAATCGACCGAACTGCGCAAGCAGGTCCACGATGCCGCCGCCTACATCCGCGGCCTCGCGCAGATGCGCGGCCGCAACGCCGACTGGGCCGAGCGCGCGGTCCGCGAAGCGGTGAGCCTGTCCGATGAGGAAGCGCTCGCGCAGCACGTCGTCGATATCGTCGCGCGCGACGTGCCGGACCTGCTGCGCCAGCTGGACGGCCGCACGTACGTCACGAGCGCGGGCAGCGTCACGCTGCACACCGCGCATGCGCCGCTGATCACGCTCGAACCCGACTGGCGCAGCCGCTTTCTCGCCGTGATCACCGATCCGAGCGTCGCGCTGATTCTGCTGATGCTCGGCATGTATGGCCTGTTCTTCGAATTCGCCAATCCGGGCTTCGTGCTGCCCGGCGTAGTCGGCGCGATCAGCCTGCTGCTCGGCCTGTTCGCGATGCAGATGCTGCCCATCAGCTACGTCGGCCTCGGGCTGATCTTTCTCGGCATCGCCTTCCTGATCGGCGAAGCGTTCCTGCCGACCTTCGGCTCGCTCGGTTTCGGCGGCGTGGTCGCGTTCGTGGTCGGCGCAATGATGCTGATGGATACCGACGTGCCCGGCTACGGCATCCCGCTGCCGCTGATCGCCGCGGTCGTCGTGTTCAGCGTCGCGTTCGTGCTCGGCGTGTCACAGCTCGCGCTGCGCGCGCGGCGGCGGCCGGTCGTGACGGGCTCGGAGGCGCTGATCGGCTGCGTCGGCGTGGTGCTGGACGGCGGCTTGCTGCCCGAACCCGAACACGCGGCGGGCGGCCCGCTGGCCGGCTGGGCGCGCGTGCACGGCGAGCGCTGGCGCGTCTCGAGCACCACGCCGGCCGCGCCGGGTCAGAGCGTGCGCGTGACGGCGCGCAACGGCCTCACACTGACCGTGGTGCCCGTAACGTCGGTCGACGCCTTACAAGGAGAACGTTCATGATCGGCTTCACATTCGGCTTCGGCAGCATCCTGATCCTGCTCGTGATCGCGCTGATTGCGTCGTCGGTGCGGATTTTTCGCGAGTACGAACGCGGCGTCGTGTTCATGCTCGGCCGCTTCTGGAAGGTCAAGGGGCCCGGGCTCGTATTGATCATTCCGATCGTGCAGCAGGTGGTGCGCATGGATTTGCGCACCGTCGTGTTCGACGTGCCGACGCAAGACGTGATCACGCGCGACAACGTGTCGGTCAAGGTCAACGCGGTCGTGTATTTCCGCGTCGTCGATCCGGAGAAGGCGGTGATCCAGGTTGCGCGTTACTTCGAGGCGACCAGCCAGCTGGCGCAGACGACGCTGCGCGCGGTGCTCGGCAAGCACGACCTCGACCAGCTGCTGTCGGAGCGCGAGCAGCTGAACACCGACATCCAGAAAGTGCTCGACTCGCAAACCGACGCGTGGGGCATCAAGGTATCGATCGTCGAGATCAAGCACGTCGATATCAATGAAACGATGATCCGCGCGATTGCGCGTCAGGCCGAAGCCGAGCGCGAACGGCGCGCGAAGGTGATTCACGCGGAAGGCGAGTTGCAGGCATCGAAGCAGTTGCTGGAGGCGGCCCAGACGCTCGCGCGGCAACCGCAGGCGATGCAGTTGCGCTATCTGCAGACGCTGGTGACGATCGCCGCCGACAAGAACTCGACGATCGTGTTTCCGCTGCCGATCGACCTCGTGAGTGCGGTGCTGGAACGCTTCAACAAGCCATAGGCATGATAGGACGATATTTGTCAGGACATCCATTCGGCGCGGATTAGCGTCGACGTTTCGGCATACCCGCCCGCTTGCGCGTTGCTTGCGCTGACGTGGCGAACGAGGCTCGCGGCGGGTTCGATTTGCCGGCAGAAATGGTGCGTTGCTTGTACCGCCTTACCCGGCGCACCGAAAAACCACCAGGTCCGGCTGTTTTTCCGCTCCGCAGGAGCCCGCCATGAGACTGTCTTCCCGCATTGGACTCGGCGCGCTGTTGGCCGCCGTGGGTATCAGCACCGTCTACGCGCAAGCGGTGACGCAGCCCGCCGACCCGTCGGCGCCGAAAACGCGCGCCCAGGTCCGCGCTGACCTCGCGGAATGGCTCGCCGCCGGCTACGACCCGTTCGACTGGATCAACTATCCGGAGAACGCGCAGCGCGCGGGCCGCATCGTCGCGCAACACCGCGAGCAGCAGCAAGGCAACGCCCCGACGGCCGTGCAGTAAAGCGGTCGCGGCTTGCATGGTCGCAGCCTGAATGCCGCCCGCCGCGGGCGGCATGGCACGGCTTGCGTCGCGGCAAGGTATCATCCGGTCCCTCCATCACCCACCCAGCAAACCAGCCGCACACAGCCGGAACCCGCACCATGCCAATCTGGGTCGATGCCGACGCCTGCCCGGCCGTCGTCAAGGACATGCTTTATCGCGCGGCGCGCCGGACCGGCATGCCGCTGACGCTGGTCGCCAATTCGTTCCTGCGCGTGCCGCCGTCGCCGCTGATTCGCGCGATCCAGGTGCCGGCCGGCTTCGACGCCGCCGATCAGTTGATCGTCGAGCGCGTCGTCGCGGGCGACCTCGTGATCACCGCCGACATCCCGCTCGCCGCCGCCGTGCTGACAAAAGATGCCCACGCGCTCGATCCGCGCGGCAACTGGTACACGCCCGGCACGATCGAAGAACGGCTGCGCATGCGCTCGATGCTCGACCAGTTGCGCTCGAGCGGCGTCGACACGGGTGGGCCGGCCGCCTTCAGCGCGCGCGATGGCAAGGCGTTTGCTGGCGAACTCGATCGCTGGCTCGCGCGTCAGGCGCCTCGCGGTGATGCGCAGGCGCCACAGTCGCACGGCAAACCGCCCGCCTGACGGGCCCGGGCGGCCTGCTGGCGCCGCCGCAGGCGCCGGGGCGCTGCCATTCGTGATTACAATTCCGCCGTAACGCCGCCGCGCGGCCCGCCTTGCCGCGCCGCGCTGTCACCGCCTCGATGACAAAAACACTGTCTGAACGACGAAAGAGGGAAAACCCGCCACATGGACTCGATCAAACGCTACTTCGGCTTCGACGCCGTCGACACCAACCTGCGCACCGAAGTGCTAGCCGGCGTGACCACTTTCCTGACGATGGCCTACATCATCTTCGTGAACCCGGCGATTCTCGGCGACGCCGGCATGCCGAAGAGCGCGGTGTTCGTCGCGACCTGCCTCGTGGCCGCGCTCGCGTCGCTGATCATGGGTCTGTACGCGAACTACCCGATCGCGCTCGCGCCCGGCATGGGCCTGAACGCGTACTTCGCATACACGGTCGTCAAGGGCATGGGCTACACGTGGCAGGCCGCGCTCGGCGCGGTGTTCATCTCCGGGTGCCTGTTCCTGATCGTCACGCTGTTCCGCGTGCGCGAGGTGATCGTCAAGGGCATCCCGCATTCGATCCGCATCGCGATCACCGGCGGCATCGGTCTCTTTCTCGCGATCATTTCGCTGAAGTCGGCCGGCGTGGTGGTCGGCAATCCGGCCACGCTCGTCACGCTCGGCAATCTGCATGACCCGCACGTCGTGCTCGCGGCGATCGGCTTCTTCGGCATCGTCACGCTGGATCATATGCGCGTGCGCGGGGCGATCCTGATCGGTATCGTCGGCGTGACGATCCTGAGCTTTTTCTTTGGCGGCAATCAGTTTCACGGCATCGTGTCCGCGCCGCCGTCGATCGCGCCGACGCTGTTCCAGCTCGATATCCGCAGCGCACTGTCGAGCGGCGTGCTGAACGTGGTGCTGGTGTTCTTCCTCGTCGAGCTGTTCGATGCGACCGGTACGCTGATGGGCGTCGCGAACCGCGCGGGGCTGCTGGTGGAAGGCAAGATGCATCGGCTGAACCGCGCGCTGCTCGCGGACAGCACCGCGATTCTCGCCGGCTCGATACTCGGTACTTCGTCGACGACGGCGTATATCGAAAGCGCGTCGGGCGTGCAGGCCGGCGGCCGTACCGGCATGACCGCGATCACGGTCGCCGTGCTGTTCGTCGCGGCGCTGTTTTTCGCGCCGCTCGCCGAAGTGGTGCCGCCGTATGCGACCGCGCCCGCGCTGCTGTACGTGTCGTGCCTGATGCTGCGCGAACTGGTCGACCTGCCGTGGGACGACGCGACCGAGGTCGTGCCGGCCGCGCTGACCGCGCTGCTGATGCCGTTCACCTACTCGATCGCGAACGGCGTCGCGTTCGGCTTCATTTCGTACGCGGGACTCAAGCTGCTGACGGGCCAGGCGCGCCAGGTGAAGCTGGTCGTGTGGATCATCGCGGCGATTTTCCTGTTCCGGTATTTCTATCTCGGCAGCGAATGAGGAGGTCGCGCGGCCGGGGGGTCGAATGTGTCGTCGGGTTCGGGGACCGTTTATCATCCGATGTTTCGAATGACGATCGACCGGGTCGCAGCGGCTCGGGTCGCCACCCCAGGAGCCTCGATGTCCTCATATAACCGCACGACGGACCGCTACACGAAACCCGCGATTTTCTTTCACTGGATGATTTTTCTGCTGGTCGCGCTGGCCTATCTGGCCATCGAAATCCGCGGCCCGCGCGGCTCCGACAGCCGCGCGTTCTGGACCGGCGTGCATTTTTGGGCCGGCACGCTGGTGCTCGGGCTGGCCGTATTGCGGCTGCTGTGGAGACTGTGGGCCGGCGCGCCGGAGGAGCTCGAAAGCAATCGGCTGCTCGCTTTTCTCGGGCGCTCCGCGCACCTCGCGCTCTATGTGTTCATCTTCGCGCAACCGCTGCTCGGCATGCTGATGGTCAATGCGGGCGGGCGGCCGGTGTCGCTCGCATGGACGGACATCAGCTTCACGCTGGTGCGTGCGGATTCGATCGCGCGGCCGCTGTTGAAGGACGCGCACGAGTGGCTCGGCAACGTGTTCTATTGGGTGATCGGACTGCACGCGCTCGCGGCGATCGCGCACCATGTGGTGTTCAAGGATCGGGCGCTGCGGCGGATCATTTGAAATTAATGGAGTTAGCTGCGTGCCGCCGATGCATTGCACGCGGTCGCGGCTTGCGCGCAGGCCAGCCAGCGGCAGCGGCACGGGTGAATCCGAACTTCGCGCTTCGGCAGCAGTCGCGCTTGCCGAAGCTTCGGTACCGGTAGCCAGCCGATAATTTCAGATCGGTCAGTTACGCCAGTTCGCCTCGTAAAACCGCACGTAACCGCTTCTGAGCACGAGACACTGCGCGCGCGTTTCCGACAACAGCCGGCGCGTGGCGGCCTCGATGCGCGGCCGGTGCGCGTCGAACGCGACGATCATGTCCTCCAGCCGGGGGGACGCGGCGCCGAAGTGATCTTCGAGCGCTTCCGCGGTGATCATGCACTCCACCCTCTGCCCATCGACCATTGCCGGAAACGCCAAAGTAAGTTCGCGACCTGAATATTCAGGGGCTTCGTTCGGGAATTGGATCTGCATGGGAGTCACCTGGAAGAGTGCGCGCACGATGCGCTCGGGTAATGCACGCGCTGATTGCTTGCTATCGCGTCCGCCGCTCGTTCCTCCTTGTCCCATGCAGCCGACGCGGGCCGTCGCCTCGACGCGGCATCGTCAGTTCGCGCCACGCGGAGGTGAATTGATTCACTTTAGACGAGTTCGGGCCAGGTGCAAGATTTCCCCGATTTTTCTTGAAGGCGCGACTCACGCGCCGATGTTGCGGCGCGGCATAAAGCGGTGTCCGATCCCGTGTAAAGTGTCGCGCACCTACTCATTGACCTGCACGATGTCCGCTCCTACCCGCCCGCCTGTGGTTCGCGTCGAACCGCTCGGCCAGAGCTTCGAAGCGCCCGATTCGCTGACGATTCTCGAAGCCGCCGCTTTCGCCAATCTGCGTTTGCCGCGTTCGTGCCGCAACGGCACGTGCCGAACATGCTTGTGCCGGATGACGTCTGGGCGTGTGCGCTACTCGATTGAATGGCCCGGCGTGAGCCGCGAGGAAAAGGCGGACGGTTATATCCTGCCGTGCGTGGCGGTCGCGGAAACCGACGTGGTGATCGAAGTGCCGGATGCGGTCGCGATACCGGCACGGTGAGCGGGAGCGTGCGGGCCTGGCGCCCCGCTCGCCGACGCTTTCACGCGCTGTGTCTTACCGCCCGTTGCCCATCGCGCGGGCGATTTTCTTGTCCGTGTTGTACTGGCTCAGCGAATACACCGACCAGATGGCCGCCGGCACCCAGCCGATCAGCGTCATTTGCAGAATCAGGCAGATGATGCCCGCAAACGGGCGGCCGATCGTGAAAAACTGCAGCCACGGCAGAATGATGGCAAGCAAAAGACGCATTCGGTTTTCCTGTTCCTGTGATTACGGCAGCATGGGTGAGTCCGCGGGGAACGCATCTGCCTCGTTGTTGAACTCATCGAGCGGCGCAAAACGCGGCACCTTGACGCCTTCCTGCTCTACCAGCTCGAAAAACACCGTCGCTGGACGGGTCCAGATCGTACCATTGGCCGCCTTGTAGACGATCATCGTGACCGTCGGATCCGATTCGAGCGTGGCCTCGCAGACCAGTTCGTAAATGGCGCCTTTGTAGTGTCGGTAGCGCATGGCGTGTGTCCTTATTTTGGGCGTCATCGATGCATTTTCAAGCACGGCGCGCCTGAACTCAGCCGCCCTCTTTCAACTGCTTCAGGATCTTGTAGACGGTCGCGCGGCCCATCGTCAGCACCGCGGCCACGTAATTCGCCGAGCTGCGGCCGCGAAACGCGCCCTGCGCGTGCAGCGCCTCGACGATTTCACGCTTGTGCTCGCGCGTCAGCGCATTGATGCCGATCTGCCGGTCACGCAGCCACGTGTGCAGATACGTGTTGATGCGGTCCTGCCAGTCGTCGCGGAACAGATCGTCGGCGGGCGCGTCCGTCATCGCGCCGCCCTTGATGAACAGATCGAGTGTCGAGCGCACATCCTCGAACACCGCGATGTTGAAGTTCACGCACAGGATGCCGGCGGGCTTGCCGTCGTCGTCGAACAGGATGTTGCTCACGCAGCGCATGCGGCGGCCGTCCCAGTTCAGCTTCTCGTAGGGGCCGATGGTCTGGCCGCGCGCCGCGAAGTGCGCGTCGTCGAGCACCGACGGCGCGCCCACCTCGAGCCGCGACAGATTGTTCACCAGATACGCGATGGTCTGATCGCTCAAATCGTGAATCACCACCTCGGCGCACGGATAGAGCAGCGCGGCGATGCCGTCGGCGATCGGCGCGTAGCGCTTCAGCAGCAGGTCTTTGACAGGAGACACGTTCGGGTTGCGCATGGAAAAAACGCGAGTTTGAAGGAGGCGGCGCGCGAAAGCGGATGACGACGAAGCCAGATGCCCGCAGTGGACGCCGGCGCGCCCGCGCGGTCCGCAATTCAGGAAGTCGCCATTGTAGCGGCCTCGCGCTGGCGCCGCGACTCGACGCCGGACGGCAATTTTGTCTACCTCGCGGGCGCATTTTTTTCGTGCGATAAACACTGATCCGCCGACACCCAACCGAACGGAGCCAACCGATGGCCACACTCGAAGCGCTTCGCGCCGTGCTCGACGACAAGCGCACGCCGGAGATCATTCGCAACCACATCATCGATTCGCTGCAGTACGCGCTGCGCAACTATGGTCAGGTCTTCACAGCGAAGGAAGTCGAATGGCTGGCCGGCTGGGACGATGCGCGCCTGCCGCTGGTGGCCGCGCGCGAATTGCAGAAGCGCGTCGCCGAGACGTCGCGCTGACGCGCGCGTTCGGATAGCGAGCCTCGCGCGCGCCACTCGCAATTCGCGCGTCCGTCACCGGTCCCGCATCCGACACGACTTCGCCAACCGCCCGCGAAGCCCCGCCAGTCGGGCGTTCCGGTCGTGCGCGGAAGTTGGCACTATCCAATCAGCCCTATTTCAGGCATCATGTTGCAATTGTTGTACCTCGCACCCATATAGCACTGGCAGCACCAGGCAGTCTCAACCCGGCATCTCCGCACCACCCCCGACTGTTCGACCGCCCTTTATCTGCGATCCCGTCACTCCGGCAATGCGCCGCCCGCATTCGCCGTCGCGAGAAGTACACCGAGCGGTTCAGCATCATGCGTCCGGCGCCCGAATTAACGCGCCGCCTCAGCGTTTTTTCGGTCGAATCCGCGTTTTCGCGCGACCGCTCGGGCCATTGTCATTGAGCCCGCCGGGTCTAGCAGGCCTGTGCCAACCATTTTTATCGCGGCGCGCCCGTCGGTGCTCCGCCGCCGGTCCGCGCCGTGACGCGTCAAAGGAGCGTTGCCGGAAGCAGCGCCCCGCACGCGGCGCGTGGACCACGCAATACAGGACATGTTTCTCATGAATCCAGCAGTCAGGACCTACAAGGGTTACGAAATTCACCCGCTCGTTTATCCGCGCCGCCCCGCGGGCGCGCAAGCGACCCGCAATCCGGGCGCCGGTTACGACGCTTCGGTGCGCATCTGCCGCGTCGGCGCCAATGCGGCGGCCGACGGCCGGGTATTTCGCCTGCAGTACCTGTTTCCGTTCGACGGCATGGGCAAGGCGCGCATCGCGTGCATGGCGCATGCGGAACGGCTGATCGACGGCCATGTGAGCGGTCAATCGGTCACCGATCTTTGAGCGGCGTCATCGGCGCGTCACTCATGTCGCGCAGCGTGCTTTCGGGCGCCGCTGCTTTTCAAACGAATCCACAGTCGCGCCGCTCGCAATGCCCGCGGCCGAATTCCCCTTTATCCCATCGACCAGGAGTTATGCATGGCGAAAGAAGAACTGATTGAACTTGACGGTATCGTCGACGAAGTGCTTCCGGATAGCCGCTACCGCGTGACGCTCGACAACGGCGTCGTGGTCGGCGCCTATGCGTCCGGGCGCATGCGCAAGAACCATATCCGTATTCTCGCGGGCGATCGCGTGACGCTCGAATTGTCGGTCTACGACCTGACCAAGGGGCGGATCAATTTCCGCCACAAGGACGAGCGTTCGAGTGGCGGCGGAGCGCCACGGCAAGCGGCGCGGCGGAGGTAAGCAGGGGGTCACGGCGCCGCCCTGCGTACCTGTGATGTTGTGCAGGCGATGCGGGCAGCCCGCCCGAACCCATGCGAAAGCGCGAGGCCCGACAGACTCGCGCCATACATTCCGACTCCGCGTTCTGCTTGAACGCGCTACGTCAGTCTCGCCGCCCAAGCGCGTGAAATAGACGTCTTCCCTGACATTCGGGATGCTCTCCAGCGCATGCGCGAACGTCGTACGCCGCAACACGCGCGGCGTCTTGATTGGAATCTGGCGGCACGCCGCTTCGGCGACCACGCACGTCGCAGCGCGTCTCGCTAAACTCCAAACACCGCCTCCAAATCCTCCCCGCCCGCGCTTTTGCGCACCTGCTCGACCACCCGCTCCTCCAGCTCCGACAGATGCTCGCGCATCGCCGTCAACGCGGCCTGCAGGTCGCCGGCATCGAGTGCGTCGATGATCCGCGCGTGCTCATCGGCGGAACAGCTCGAACCCTTCGACGGATCGAACAGCGCCTTCTACAGCTCGGTCTTCGCGACGAGTTGCCCGACCAGTCCAAGCAACTCGGTGCCGCCCGCCAGCTCAGTCAGCAGTCCGTGAAACTGGCCGGCCAGTCGCACGGATTCATCGATGGCGCCCGCGCGCAACGCCTTTTCCTCGCCGCGCACGTGCGCGCGCAAGCGCTGCTTGGGCTGTCCGCGCAGCTGGCTGGCGTGCTCGGCCTGATCGCACTGCCCGACGCCGCGCCGCTGCTGTGGGTCGGTATCGCGGGCGCGGGGCTCGGCGGCGTGTTTTCGCTGACGCTCGTGACCGCGATGGATCATTCGACCGATCATCGCGTGGCCGGCCAGCTGGTCGCGTTCACGCAGAGCATCGGCTTTATCGTCGCGGCGGTTGCGCCGCTCGTGGCCGGCATCGTGCGCGGCTGGAGCGGCCGATTCGTCGCTGCGTGGATCATGCCGGCTGCATCGCCGCGATGATGGCGGTGACCTTGCTGTTTTCACCGCGCAGTTATTCGCGCTGGCTTTAAGGCTCCAAGGCTGCGGCCGCGACGAACGCGATGCGTCGCTTCGGTGCATCGGGCGTCCGCTGTCCTGCATGCCCCGCGCCGGTGCAGCGCGACCGGCATGGCCGCACCGTCTCTTTCGCGGACGATTCGCAGCCATCGCCCGCAAAAAACCCAATCGGCCCGCGCCATTCGCGCGCGCACTCTCTCACGCACCTCGCCAAGCCCGTCGCGCGAAGACTGGCATATCCATTGCTTTACTGATAGTCAGATGTCCCTTCCCCCGACTCCATGCTGCGTGTTCTTCTTGTCACCGACACCGACAAACCCATCGGCGATCTGCGCGATGCGCTCGCCTGTCTCGGCTGCGAAATGCTCTCCGGCACCGCGACGCCGCAAGCGCTGCATCGCGCGGTTCAGGACGAGCGGCCCGACGTCATCATCATCGATACGGAGTCGCCGTCGCGCGATACGCTCGAACAGCTCGCCGTGATGCACGCGACCGCGCCGCGCCCCGTGCTGATGTTCAGCCACGACGCGAACCAGCAACTGATCCGCCAAGCGGTCAACGCGGGCGTCACCGCGTATCTGGTCGAAGGCCTCGCGACCGAGCGGCTCGCGCCGATTCTCGAAGTCGCGCTCGCGCGTTTCGCGCAGGAGTCACAATTGCGCGAGCGGCTCGCGCAGGCCGAAAACGAACTGGCCGAGCGCAAGCTGATCGATCGCGCGAAACGCCTGCTCATGGATCAGCAGAAACTCACCGAACCGGCCGCCTACGCGAGTCTGCGCAAACGCGCGATGAACCAGGGCGTCAAACTCGCCGAGGTGGCGCGCGAGGTCGTCGCGTCGGCCGGCTCGCTCAAATGATGCGCTCATGAATCCAGCCACTTCCGTCACCGCGGCGGCCTTTGCCGAGCCGCCTGAAAAGACCCATCTGCGGCTCGGTTTCGTCGCGTTGTCCGACGCGGCGCCGCTGATCGCGGCGAAGCTGCTCGAGTTCGGCCATGCGCACGGGCTCACGCTCGAATTGTGCCGCCAGCCGTCGTGGGCCGCCGTGCGCGACAAGCTGCTAGCCGGCGATCTCGACGCCGCACACGCGCTTTACGGGCTCGTGTATGGCGTGCAGCTCGGCCTCGGCGGCCCGCGCACCGACATGGCCGTGCTGATGGTGCTGAACCGCAACGGCCAGGCGATCACGCTGTCGAATCGGCTCGCCGATGCGCTCGCGAAGCATGGGACATTGCGCGAGGCGCTCGCGACGCTCGGCCGCAAGCCGGTGTTCGCGCACACCTTCCCGACCGGCACGCATGCGATGTGGCTGTACTACTGGCTCGCGGCGCAAGGTGTCGATCCGTTGCGCGACATCGACAGTGTCGCGATTCCGCCGCCGCAAATGGTCGCCGCGCTTGCCGAAGACCGGCTCGACGGTCTGTGCGTCGGCGAGCCGTGGAATGAAATGGCCGAGGCGCACGGCGTCGGCAAAACGATCGCTTATTCGAGCGAGGTGTGGCCCGAGCATCCCGAGAAAGTGCTCGCCTGCCGACGCGATTTCGTCGATGCGCATCCGCGCACGACGCGCGCGCTCGTGCAGACCGTGCTCGAAGCGTGCCGCTGGCTCGACGGCGCCGGGCATCGCGACGACATCGCCCGCTGGCTCGCGCGGCCCGATTACATCGGTATCGACGAGACGCTGATCGCGGCGCGGCTCGGCGACCAGCTCGACACGGCGAACCCGCGCCGCCTGCCGATGCGTTTCTTCGACGACGGCGCGGTCAACTATCCGCATCCATTCGAAGGCGCGTGGTTCCTCACGCAGTTCGAGCGCTGGGGGATCATCGATGCGCACAACGACTACGACGCGGTCGCCGCGCGCATCAACCAGACGCAGTTGTATCGCGAGGCCGCCGCGCGCGTGAACGTGCCGGTGCCCGGCGAGGACGTCACAAGGGAACTGATCGATGGCGCGGTGTGGGGAAGCGGCTCACCATCCGCCGCTTATGCGCGGCGTTTTGCGATCCGCCGCTGAGCGGAACCGCACGCGAAAGCCCCGAGATCCGCTGCGCTGACTGCCCACGACCCGTCAACGGCGATCAGGTGGACAGTCGGCGTTGCCGAAACTCAGAAGTTGTACTTGTCGATGTTGCTCGCATCGAACGTGGTCGGCGGCCCGAGAATGATTTCGCCTTGCGCGCCAATCGTGCGCTTGCCGAGCTTGCCGGCGTCGAACGTTTCGCCCTCCTTACCCGTGATCTTGCCCGACGCGAGCGACGCCGCCGCGTACGCGGCCAGATAGCCGAGTTCGCTTGGGTCCCACAACTGGAACGCGGTCACGGTGCCGTTCTTCACGAACGCGCGCATCTGGTTCGGCGTGCCGAGGCCCGTCACCGCCACCTTGCCCTTGCTCGACGACGACGAGATATAGCGCGCCGCCGCCGCGATGCCGACCGTCGTCGGCGCGACGATCGCCTTCAGGTTCGGATACGCCTGCAGCAAGCCCTGCGTTTCGACGAAGGACTTCTGATCGTCGTCGTTGCCGTACGCGATCTTGACGAGCTTGATCTTCGAGTACTCCGGTTTCTTCAGTTCCTCCTGCATCCACTTGATCCAGGTGTTCTGGTTCGTCGCGTTCGGCGTCGCCGACAGAATCGCGAACTCGCCCTCGCCGCCCATCAGCTTCGCGACCAGTTGCACCTGGCCGCGGCCGATGCCTTCGGCGTTCGCCTGATTGACGAACAGCTGGCGGCCCTCGGGCGCGGTATCGGAGTCGAACGTGACGACCTTGATGCCCTGACCCATCGCCTTCTTCAGATACGGCACGACCGCGTTCGCATCGTTGGCGGCAATGACGATCGCATCCTGGTGCTGCGTGATCAGCGTGTTGATGTACGACACCTGCGACGACGCGCCCGCATCCGACGGCCCGACGGCCTTGCCCACGCCGCCGAACTCCTTGATCGCGGCGAGGCCGCCGTCGTCGGCGATCACTTCGTACGGGTTGTTGATCTGCTTCGGCACGAACGCGATCTTCAACCCGCTTTTCAGTTCCGCGGCGAACGCGCCGCCGCAGCTGATCGCGAGCAACGCGGCGCAGAGCGCGGCCATGCCGGTGTGACGTAGAGGTTTGAACATGAAGTGTCTCCTGCGTTGTTGTTGGACAGAGAGGGGAAGCTAGGTTGCGGATGAAGAAGACGTGGCTGCGGACTTCGCGATGAAACGCCGGTCACGTGCCGCCCGCCGGCGCGCGACGAGGTTCGGAATCAGCACCGACGCGAGCAGCAGCACGCCGGTCACGATGGTCAGCGTTTCGCTCGATACGTCGTCGAGTGTCAGCGCGTTCTTGAGCACGCCGATGATCAGCAGCGACAGCAGCACGCCGACCATCGAGCCGCGTCCGCCGAAAATGCTGACGCCACCGAACAGCACCGCGGCGATCACCGACAGCTCGAAGCCCTCGCCGTTATCGCCGCGCGCGCTCGTGAAGCGCAGCGTATAGACGATGCCCGCGAGCGCGCTGACGAGACCCGACAGCACGAACAGGCGCAAGCGGATCTTCGCGACCTCGATGCCGGAGAACGCGGCGGCGGTCGGATTCGCGCCGATCGCATAGAGACTGCGGCCGAACGCGGTGGCTTGCAGCAGAACCGTGAACAGCACGGCGGCGACGATCACGATCACGAACGGCAACGGAATGAACGTGGGGCCAAGCGTGTTCATGCCGAACGCCGTAAACGCGGCCGGAAAATCCGCGACCGCCTGATCGCCGAGCAGCACATACGCGAGACCGCGAAACAGCGCGAGCGTACCGATCGTGACCGCGAGCGACGGCAGGTTCAGCTTGACGATCACGAGGCCGTTCAGCAGGCCCGCCAGCGCGCCGGCGATCAGCACCACAACGATCACGACCGGCATCGGCAGCCCCATGTGCCACAGCACGCCCATCAGCGCGCTCGACGCGCCCAGCACCGACGCGACCGACAGATCGATTTCGGCGGCGACGATGATCAGCGTCATCGGCAGCGCCATCAACGCGATCTCGGTCAGATCGGCGAATACGTTGCTCAGGTTCGCGCCGGTCAGAAACACCGGCGACAGCCAGCGGCCCAACACCAGCGACACGATCAGCACGATCACCAGCAACACTTCCCATTGCAGCGGCGTTTCGCGCTTGCGCGTGAGCAGCGCGGAATCGGGTTTAGCCATGATCGCGTTTCCTCATCATGCGTTTGGCGACGGAGCGGGCCAGCAGCGTATCGGCGGCGATCGCGGCGACGATCAGCGCGCCCTGGATCGCCTGCTCCCAGAATGGCGACACGTGCAGCACGACGAGCGCGATGCTGATCACGCCGAGCACGAGCGCACCGAGCGTCGCGCCGAGGATCGTGCCGACGCCGCCCGTAATCGCGACACTGCCGACCACCGCCGCCGCGACGACCTGCAATTCGATGCCCTTCGCGGTGCTGGCATCGACGGTGCCGAAGCGCGCGAGCCACAACGCGCCCGCAAAGCCCGCAATCGCCCCGGACAACAAAAAGCCCGACATCACGCGACGCTCGACGTTGACGCCCGCGAGCCGCGCGGCTTCCGGATTCGAGCCGATCGCATAGTGCTCGCGACCGCCGCGAAACTGCTTCAGATACACCGACAGGCCGGCGAGTACGACGATCGCGATCAGCGCGAGCGTCGGGATGCCGAACAGCGTGCCGGTCGCGAGCCGCGAGTACGCGTCGGGCAGACTGGTCGCGTTGATCTGGCCGCCGTGCACCCATGCGTAATCGGCGCCGCGAAAGATGTACAGTGTCGACAGCGTCGCCACGAGCGAAGGCACGCGCCCCACCGCGACGAGCAGCGCGTTGATGCCACCCGCGACGAGCCCGATCGCGAGCCCCGCGGCCAGCGCGACGAGCACCGGCATATGCGGGAACGCAACGTACAGGCTGCCCACCGCGTACGCGCTGATACCCACCGTCGAGCCGACCGACAGATCGATATGCCGCATCAGGATCACGACGGTCATCCCAGCCGTCAGCAGACCGATGATCGACACGTTCAGCAGCACGTCGCGCAAATTCTGCAGATTCAGGAACTGCGGCTTCGCGAGCCCGGTCCCCGCGATCAGCAAGATCAGCACGACGAACAACGTGGTTTCGCGGCTCTTCGCGACGCTCGCGACGAGGCCGCCCGATGAAGCGGCGGAACGCTTCGGCAGCGACTGCCGCACCGGCGCGGGATGGGTGGAATGGCGCATCATGCTGCACGGCCCAATGGCGAAAGTCCCTGACCGAGCGCGGCGCCCATGATGCGCTCCTCGTTCGCGTCGGCGCGCGCGAGCTCCGCGCTGATGCGGCCTTCGTGCATCACGAGCACACGATCGGCCATACCGAGCACCTCGGGCAGCTCGCTCGAAATCATCAGCACGGCCATGCCATCGCGCACGAGTTCGGCGAAGCGCGCCATACACCTCGGCTTTCGCGCCAACGTCGATGCCGCGCGTCGGTTCGTCGATGATCAGCACTTTCGGGCCGGTCGCGAGCCACTTGCCGAGCACGACCTTCTGCTGGTTGCCGCCCGACAGCGTACCGACCGGCGCCCCCGGGTCGCCCGCCTTCAGGCGCAGACGCGTGCCCCATTTGCTGGCGAGCTGCGTTTCGCTACGCGTCGAAATGAGCCCATGCCGAACGAGCCGTCCGAGCACCGTCATCGACGCATTGCGCGCGATGCTCAGTTCGAGCGCGAGCCCTTGCTGGCGGCGATCCTCCGGCACGAGCGCGAGCCCGGCGCGCACCGCGGCCGCGGGCTTGCCGGTGTCGAGCCGCTTGCCGGTCAGCCACACTTCGCCCGAATCGAGCGGCTCGATACCGAAGATCGCCCGCGCGACCTCGCTGCGTCCCGCGCCGACGAGGCCCGCGAGCGCGACGATCTCGCCGGCGCGCACGTCGAACGAGACATCCTTGAACACGCCGATGCGCGTCAGGCCGCGCACCGACAGACGCACGTCGCCCGGTGTGCAATCGGCCTTCGGATAGAACGTTTCCAGATCGCGGCCGACCATCTTTGCGACGATTGCGTCGGTGGTCAGATCGGCGGTTAGTGCGTCGAAGACTTTCGCGCCGTCACGCATGATCGTCACGCGCTGTGTCAGCACGAATACTTCGTCGAGCCGGTGCGTGATGAACAGAATCGCGACGTCGCGTTCGCGCAGCTTACGCACGATCGCGAATAGCCGCTCGACTTCGGGCAGCGACAACGCGGCCGTCGGTTCATCCATGATCAGCACGCTCGCGTTTAGCGACAACGCCTTCGCGATTTCGATCACCTGCTGATCCGCGATCGACAGACCACGCACCAGTTGATCCGCGCGCAACTCGACGCCGAGCGACGCGAGCAGTCCGTCCACCTCGCGATGCATCGCGTCGTACTGGATGCGGCCGAAGCGGTCGACCGGCTGCCGGCCCATGAAGATGTTCTCCGCGATCGACAGCTCGAAGAACAACGTCGGCTCCTGATAGATGACCGCGAGCCCGGCGTCGCGCGCTTCGGCCGGCGTCGCGAAGCGACGTGGCTCGCCGTTCACCAGAAGCTCGCCGGCGTCGGGCTCATGCACCCCGGCGAGAATTTTCACGAGCGTCGATTTGCCCGCGCCGTTCTCGCCGAGCAGCGCATGCACCTCGCCGGGCCACAGCACGAGCTCGCCGTCGGACAGCGCGCGCACCCGGCCGAAGGATTTGCTCGCGTGCCGCAATTCGAGTCGCGGCACCGTGGAAGGGGATGGCTGCACTGCGTGTCTCCTTTTTTGCGGCTGTCTTCTCTTCGACGCGCGGCGTGTCAAATCCGGTAGAACCGTTCCGCGTTGCGACGAAACAGCGCGTCCTTCTCAGCCTCGCTCGCATCGCCAACGATCGCCGCATAGGCGCGCCACAAATCCGCATACGAACCAAACAGCCGGTCGACCGGAAAATTCGACGCGAACATCGCACGTTCGACGCCGAACGTATCGATCGTTTCGAGCACATAAGGCCGCAGGCTTTCGACGGTCCAGTGATGATCGAACATCGCGAGCCCGCTGATCTTCACCGCGACGTTCGGACACGCCGCGAGCAGGCGCATGCCTTCGCGCCACGCGCGGTAACCGGCCACGCTATTACGATCGACGAACATGCCAGCATGATTGACGACCAGAAGCGTGTCCGCATGCGCACGCGCCAAGGCGGCCGCCTCTTCCATTTGCGACGGATACAGTTGCAGATCGAACGACAGGTCGTAACGGCGCAGCAACGCGAAATGCTCGCGCCACCGCGGCTCGCGCATGTAATGCCGGCCGACGTAATTGAACAGTTTGTTGTCGTGCACGTTGAGAATCTGCCGGATGCCGCGCGTATTCGCGAACGTCGCATGCGCTTCGAGCAACGCGAGCGCATTTTGCGCGGACAGGTCCACGGCGGCGACGATCGCGTTCGGCATGTCGCGCGAGGCGTCGCGATCCGCGATCGACTGCAACCAGCGCGTTTCCTCGACGGGATCGGCCGGATCGTGATTCGCTTCGACGTGCACGAGCTTCAGCACGTCGATGTCGCCCGCTTCACCGAGCAGATCGTCGAGCAGATAGTCGTGCTTCAGATCGCGCGCATCGCCGACGAACGACACGCCCGGCTTCTCCAGCCACGGATAGCGATGCGTCTTCAGATCCCACAGATGGATATGCGAATCGACAACCTGCATGCGGCACCTTCGTCCGTGAAAAGCGTTTTCGAGGTTCGTGCGTCGTTGCGGGGTTCAGCTGCGTTCAGCTCGACTCAATGACTGAGATGAAAGACCGGTTCGAGCGTCTGCGACAGCGGCGTGTGATCGGGCGCGGTCTGCATGATGTCGGCCATGTAATCCCACCATTTGCGCATCACGTCCAGTTGCGGCAACTGGTTCATCGTGTGATCGCTGGTGCGCGAGAGCACCGCGAAAAGATGATGCGTGTCGGGGTCGAAGAAAATCCGGTAGTCGCGCACGCCGGCGTTGTGCAGCGCGTCAACGAGCTCGGGCCAGATCTGCGTATGACGCCGTTCGTATTCTTCGCGCATGCCGGGGTTCAGCACCATCCGGAAAGCGATTGTCTCCATTGCGGCCTGTCTCCTGTCGACTTCTTCGAACGACTATAATTCCTGCATCGATAGCCTCTCAATCCGTTGTTGGGATTGGTCGATCCACAAACCGAATCGCACGGGCACTCCTACTGGCACCATGAGCCAACATTCAGCCGCCGTCGCACTCGTCAATCGTCTCAAGTTCAAGCATCTCGCCCTGCTCGTCGCACTCGACGACACCCGCAACCTGCATCAGGCCGCCGAGGCCGTCAACGTCGCGCAACCGAGCGCGAGCCGCATGCTCGGCGACATCGAGGAAGCGTTCGGCTTCCTGCTGTTCGAGCGCAACGCGCGCGGCATGACGCCGACGCCGCTCGGCGTCGTCACGCTCGCTTACGCGCGCCGTGCGCTCGCCGAGCTCACACGCTTCGCCGAAGACCTCGATGTCAAACGCCGCGGCGGTCACGGCCAGTTGACCGTCGGCGCGATCATGGGCGCCGCGCCCGATCTGCTGGCGATGTCGGTCGCCGCGCTGAAGACCGAAAGCCCGCTGCTCAGCGTGCGCATCCTCGGTGAAACAAGCGATCAGGTCGTGCAATTGCTGCATCGGCGCGAGGTCGATCTCGCGCTGGGGCGCCTGACCAACCCTCTGCAGCACAACGACTTCAGCTTCGAGCCGCTCGCGCGCGAAACGCTGCTGCTCGTCGTTCGCGCCGTGCATCCGCTCGCGCGGCGCACGCGCATCACGTTGCGCGAACTGGTCGCGTGGCCGTGGGTTGCGCAACCCGTCACGAGTCCGGCGCGCGTGCTGTTCGAGGAAGAACTCGCGCGTGCCGGGCTCGCCACGCCAGTCAATCTGACCGAATGCGCGTCGATCTTCGCGACGCTGCAATTGCTCGAGAATTACGATGCGGTCGCGATGCTGCCGGAGTCGGTCGTGCGCGATCATGTGCGCGGCGGGCTGCTGGTCGCGCTGCCACTCGAAATCGGCAAGAGTCTCGCGGGTTTCGGCATTCTCACGCGCAAGGAAGAGCAGCTCGCCGAGCCGGCGCTGCGCTTCATCGAACTGCTGCGCGGCTTCTCGCGCGACCTCGCGCGCGACAATCCGGCCGCCGCACCCGGCACGCCGACTACGCCCGTCACGGTCAATTGACGCCCGCATCGCGCGTCGCTTATTGCAGGTTCACGAACAGGCCGCCGTCGACGAGCAGCGCGGCGCCCGTCACATAGCGCGCGCGATCCGACGCGAGAAACACGACGCAATCGGCGACGTCGTCGGGACGCCCGAGGCGGCCAAGCGGAATGCGCTTTTCGAAGTAGGCCTTCTTCGCTTCGTCGGCGAGATCTTCGGCGTTCAGATCGGTCGCGATCGTGCCCGGCATGACAGAATTGCAGCGGATGCCGAACGGCCCCAACGCGATCGCGCACGACTGCATCAGCGAATGCACGCCGGCCTTGGTCGGCGTGTAATGCGTTTGCATGCCGCCGCCCACCAACGCGCTGATCGAACTCGTCGCGACGATCGCGCCGCCGGTGCCCTGCTTTTTCATCTGCTGCGCGGCAGCCTGTGTCACGAAGAACGCGCCGTTCAGGTTGACCGCGACCGTCGATTCGAGCACGTCCGCCGGCATGTCGAGAAACGCGTGAAACGGGCAGATGCCGGCATTGCTCGCGAGCACGTCGAGCTTGCCGAACGCGTCGACCGTCCGTCGCACCAGCTCCTGGCCGGTGTCGCGCGCCGCGACGTTGCCTTCCACCGCGATCACGCGCCGCCCCAACGCCTCGATTTCGCCGACGACTTCCTCGACCGCCGAGCGCCGGCCATACGATGCGTCGTTGTCGCCCCAGTAGTTGATCGCCAGGTCCGCGCCTTCGCGCGCGCAGGCCACCGCGATCGCGCGTCCGATGCCGCGCGAGCCGCCGGTGACGATCACGACTTTGTCCTTGAGCAGCACCCTAATCTCCTTTGCGGCGGTTCGCCGTTCGGCACAGGTTCAAAACGTTCGACACGTTCAATGCTGATAAGGCCGCACCAGCGCGCATTCCGGATTGAGCCGCACGCCAAAGCCCGGCGTGTCCGGCACCTTCATGCGCCCGTTCACCGGCACCGGCTCGTCGAGCAGCAGCGGGTTGAACATCGGCACGACTTCGTCGGCTTTCGGCGCCATCATCAGAAACTCGGAGAACGGCGAGTTATGGCGCGTGACGACGAAGTGATAGCTGTACACCGACGACCCATGCGGCACCACCATCACGTTGTGCGCATCGGCGAGCGCGGAAATCTTGATCAGCTCGGTGATGCCGCCGCACCAGCCGACGTCGGGCTGGATCAGATCGCAGCACTGCATCTCCAGCAGCATCCGGAAGCCCCAGCGCGTCGCCTCGTGCTCGCCGGTCGACACCATCATGCCGCGTGGCACGTTGCGGCGCAGTTCGGCGTAACCCCAGTAATCGTCGGGAGGAAGACATTCCTCGACCCATTTGAGGCCGTATTCGTGCGCGCCTTGCGCGAGCCGCGTCGCGTAGTGCACGTCGAGGCTCATCCAGCAGTCGTACATCAGCCAGAAGTCGTCGCCGACGCGCGACCGCATGTCGGCGAGCTTGTCGAGGTTTTGCCTGAGTCCGTCTTCGCCTTCCGCGGGACCATGCTGCAACGGCAGCTTGCCGCCGATGAAGCCCATCTCCTTCGCGAGATCGGGCCGCGCGCCGGTCGCATAGAACACCAGCTCGTCGCGCACCGGGCCGCCCAATAGCTGATACACGGGCTCCTTGCGAACCTTCGCGAGCAGATCCCACAGCGCGAGATCGACACCGGAAATCGTGTTCAGCACGACGCCCTTGCGCCCGTAGTACAGCGTCGCGAAGTACATCTGGTCCCACATCTTCTCGATGTCGGTCACCAGTTGCCCTTCGAGAAAACGCGCGAGATGCTTTTCGACGATGAACGCGCCGATCTCGCCGCCGGTCGTCACCGCGAAGCCCACGGTGCCGTCGCTCGCTTCGATCTCGACGACCAGCGTGCCGAGCACATTGATGCCGAACGACTGACGGCTCTGGCGGTACTCGGGATAACGCGCCATCGGCGTCGCGATGTGATCGTCGATCCAGTGTCCGCCGGTCTGGTCGTGATAGTCCGCGCCGCCGCCGCGAACGATGAAGGCACGCACGTGCCGGATGGTAGGCATGGCCATGAAAGGGCTCCGTGGAAGAGGCGTCGAAGCGGCTCGACACCGCGCGTTCGACGCGTGTGCAATACGCTGCGGGACGTGAGCAATGCGCGAGCAGCGCGCTCAATAGGTGGCGCGGCCGCCCGACAGGTCGAATACCGAGCCGGTGCTGAACGCGCAGTCTTCGGAGGACAGCCACAGGATCAGCGACGCCGCTTCTTCCGGCAGCAGGAAACGGTTCATCGGAATCTTCGACAGCATGTAGTCGATGTGCTGCTGCGACATCGAATCGAAGATTTCGGTCTTGGCCGCGGCCGGCGTGACCGCATTGACGAGGATGTTTTTGGTCGCGAGTTCCTTGCCGAGCGACTTGGTGAGCCCGATCAACCCCGCTTTCGATGCGCTGTAGTGCGAAGCATTCGGATTGCCCTCCTTGCCCGCCACCGACGCGATATTGACGATGCGGCCGTAGCCCTGCTTCAGCATCTGCGGCACGACCGCGCGGCAGGTCAGGTACGGGCCGATCAGATTCACGTCGATCACGCGGCGCCACATGTCGGGCGCAAGCTCCCAGGTCGTGCCGTTGCCGCCGGTGATGCCCGCGCAGTTGATCAGCACGTCGATCGAGCCGTGCCTGGCGACCGTTTGCGCGGTGGCCTGCTGGACCGCGGCGTCGTCGGTCAGCTCGACCGTGATGGCGCTCACCTTGCCGAGTTCGCTCAGCTCGCGCTGGCTGCGCGCGAGCCGTTCGCTATCGACGTCCCACAACGCGACCGACGCGCCCGAGCGCAACGCCCGCTGCGCGACCGCGTAGCCGATGCCACGCGCGCCGCCGGTGATGACGACCGTGCGCCCCTCCAGATCGATTCGATTCATTGCTGCGCTCCTGTAGGCCGCCGTGCGGCGTGCCATCGAGTTGTCGTATATCGCTGCAGCCAATATACGGGCGGCGCGATGCGCCAACAATTCGACTATTCGCGGGGGCGATAGCAAAAGTGGATCGGCAGCGGGAGCGAGCGCTAAAGGGAAGCGAAGCGGCTAATCATCGGCAGCGACGAAAAGCATCGAGACATACAGAATGGTCGACACGACGATGATGCCGACGCCGACCAGCACCTTGGTCTGGTCGTAGTTGATCCCGCCGATGATCGCTATGCCGATCCCGAACACCGACGATAACGTGCCGAGCGCCGCGAGGCCCACGTGTATCTTGCTGCGGACCAGCCGTTTGCGCTCCGATTCGGCAGTGGTTTCCGTTTCGCTCTGTTCCATTCCCCGCTCCTTCGCGCGCGACGCGATGACCATCGTGAAACCTGAGCCGCAATGGCCGGCGCGCGACATCGAACCGCCGGTTGCGGTTCTACGCCGTGCACCTCGATACGCTTCAGCGTAGTTTATTTAAGCCTTCTCGATCGCCGTTATTTGACGTCCGCGCCATTGCGCGACACCGACGCCGCGATGGCCGAGACGAACACCGCGCGCACCGAATCGCCGACCTTCAGTTTCTCGAGCGCAATGTCCGGCGCCACGTCGAGCGTTTCCGTGCGCGACGGCCCGCGCAGCGTGATCGTGCGCTTCTTGCGATCGATCTTGCGCACCGTCGCGACGACCTCGACGCGCCGCGCCGATGCAACGACACCGTTGGCCGCGGGCTGCGTGACTTCGGTATCGATGCGCTGGCGGATTCCGTTCGGCGCGAGTTTGTCGACGCCGACCAGCACCGCCTTCTTGTACGCAATCGTCACGACGTCGCCGACATGCAGCTTGCTGACGTCGGCGGCTTGCGGATTCACGTCGAAAGTTTCCTCGCCGCCTTGCGGGCCGCGCAGCGTCACGCTGTTCGTCGCGGGATCGATCGCGACGACGCGCGCCTGAACGTGCAGCAGCGCCGCGGCGCCAATTGCCCGCTGTTCCGGCGCGGACGCGGCCGCGTTGTCCTGTGCCAGCGCCGGACCCGCCGCGGACACGCAAACCACCAACGCAACCGCGATCGCCTTCACCCGCATGAGCCCGGAGTCCGTTGAATTACAAGCCATGAAATGCTCCTTTTGATTGCGTCGATGTTACGGCAAATGGTTTGTCGCAGATCGCGTACTACGCTTAGCAACGGCAAGTGCAGTCGCTTCGAATAAACAGAAAAACGGACTATTAATCGCTTTTATCGGACGGGGTTACGCTTTTTGAAACCAATGGCGGTTCCTTTCTAATGCGTCGATTTGTCCTGGAGAGCTGATCGCGAAAAGCGCGTGCTTCTCCATGCGATGCAATCGGTATGCGGAGTCGTGTCGGATGAGCTTGCGCAAGGAGCCGCGCGGCTTTGCGCATGCTTTCCCGCGAGCGTCAGCGGAGGGGTAGAGAGCTAGCCATAACATATTCCTCGCAACGAGATGGACTACCGGGCGACCCAACGTGAGCGGGTCCGGAAATTGCCGAACGTTATGACTATTTAAAACGGTTTCGGAGATGCTAGCAAACGCGCAAAGGAATGGCAAGAAAAGTGGCGCATCGCCATTCCCGATTAATCGGTTTGCCGCGTCAAATCTTTTTGACGGTGGGCGATTCATTTGCGATAAAAATATGATCGCTGCAATTCGCTGAGCTCAGATGCCCGGCGACGCCGTCCTCGCTCTGACTCTGCCCGGTTGCCTGACAACAGTCGAATCGGCGCGTTCGAGATGCGTTGAAAAGCGGTGGCGCGCGGCAGATTGGCAATCGCCGAACGACTCCGCACAAACCCTTAATGGATGATACTGAAGCGATTACGCATCGCTGCGCGACGAATACAAAAAATTGTCGTCAATCATTGGAATACTGCGAACACGGCTTTTGATCGAGCGAATTTTGCCGTCAAGGCAACGAATTAGGACGCCTGAGCCGATGGCCACAGTCATGTGGACATCACAGGCACAGCGTTTGCTAAAGCTCGCGTCACCGTCTAACGCACACACATTGGTTTATCGAAAGGACACCACACATGGTCACGACTCGCCCCTGCACCGCCGCCTGCGTCATCGACGGCCTCCTCGTCACGCTGACGTTCTATCCGGACAACGGCGTGTTGCGTATTGCCGATTCGTCTGGCGCCTGTCTAAGAGAAACGCGCTGGCATGGGTCATGGCGCGATCTGCTCGAGGAGTTCCGCGGTTACTACGAAGCGGCGGAAAACGACGCGGCGCGCGGCGTCGACGATATCGTCGCTCGCCTCGGCGAGCGCTGCGCCGAGGCCCAGCGGGAATTGGCATTCGCGTGAAATGGCATGCGCTTGCGATCAAGCGCGTGAAAGGCGGCGGCAGCGCGCGGCACCTGTTCGTCGCCTCGCGATCCGGGGTCGTTCCTGGCGCCCCGCTGCCGCTCGCGAACTCTGGTCATTGACCGAAATAAGTCTTGCACTCCGTGCTAAACGAGCATGACTGGCTGCGCCGGCCTCCCGCTTGCGACTCGCCCGCCGGAACACCACCATACGACGCGTTGCGTATGCCCTGCTCACGCGGGTCCCAGTTCTGACCGAACGACATGTCGGTCGTCGCCTGCGCCGATTCGTTCGCATCGTGCTCCATCATCGCGCGACCCGACACAGTGTGGTCCGCCTGGCCGCTCAACTCCTCCGCGATGGCCGTTCTCGGCGCGAGAAACAGAACGGCGGTCGCGGCAATCATCAATATACGTACTCTCATTTCCGGACTCCTCGAATCCGGCGCAGCAGTGTTCGTCCTCCACAAGAATTGATCCGCGAACAGCCAACCTGCCCAATCGGGCCGAGGAACGGGTCGATGCCAATGCGCTACTGCTGCGACGGGTCACCGAACTAAACAGATAAAGAATTACCGCGCTTGCAACCGATACTCGACGCGTTCCCGAGCGTCGGCGGAATCGGCGCGCACAAGGCGGCTGTAAGTCTGCATTCGCAGCTTGTCGTCCTTCTTTTATAGTTCGCGCACCCCGGAATTCAATCCAGGAGCTTCCAGCGGTGTCGCCAATCGTCCACACCGTTCGAGAAACCGCATTCACCGACAAATTCAACATGAACTAAGCGTGCTTTGCTCGCGCATTGCGCTATCATGTTGCTACAACGCACAAAAAGCGAACCCGCACATCGACGAAAGTCCGGTGAAAGACAGCGTGGAATGACTCCATCCATTCGCAATCATTGCATCGAGACACAGAGTTTTTCATAGCGAACGTCAGGCTTACCGGCCTCGTTCGTCACGTTGCGACATGCTGAAATATTTGCTGATCGAGACCCTCGGTTCGAGGGTCGGTTGTTCCAGCGGCCGTCTTTGTCCGAGGCCGTATTGCAATTCAGGGAGCAACGTTTTTTAACCCGGCACATGGCATTTCCATCAATCGACAACCCCACCGCGGGGCGGCCCCATTCAGTCGGGCTCGACGCTTCGCAGCTTTTTCCCCGCAATCTGTCTTCGACAGCACGCTGCACGTTTTAGAAGGACGAATATCCTATGGACGAAAGGAAGCGAGATAGCATGATTGCGTATCTCCGCCATCGTATGGAAGAGTTTGGTATCAGACCAGAAGACCTTGCCGCAGCGCTAGCGACCGAGTCATTGGCCAAAAAGGCTGAGCGCTATCGCAATGCGACCGGAGACAGCTGGGACGGCAATGGCGAAATGCCGCAATGGTTGAAGCAGGCTATTAGTGCCGGCCAGAGCATTGAGCATTTCGAATTGGCCGCAAAACCGGCGCCCGCGCCCCAACCGACAAAACAGGTGGACTGGTCGAATGACCCGTTCGCCGGCACGCGGCTCGCGCGCCCGAATAACCGCTAGGTGCAGGCCGCCGCGCTCGAAGGCGCGGGCACAATGGCTGCGGCTTCGAGACGAACCGCCGTGCCACGCACCGGTTTTGCGCCACCGCTTGCCACATTTACGGCATTCGCGGCATTCACCGTATTCCCCGCATTGACGGCATTCGCCGCATCGACGAGATTCGCGTGATTCGAGGCAGGCTGCGCATATTGCGGCAGTTCGATAAGCGCGCTGACCTGCCGGACGATCTGCCAGAAGGTCTTGTCGAAAAGACGGGCCTGCTCGTCAGCGGACCCGTGGCCGCCCGCGAGCGGATCGGTAATGGTCCAATAGACGAACGCCGGTGCGCCGGGAAATACCGGCGCGTGCAGTCCGCCGACGAATTCGTCGAGCGCGATCACGATGTCCATGCGCGGCGCCCATTCGCCGGTGAATTCGAGCCAGCTTTTAGGGCTCAGCACCGCGCGCCCGGAAATGCCGGGCCGCAATTGCGCGACCGCGAGTGGATGAAGGCGCGCGGCCGGTTCAGGGCCCGCGCTGAACGCCTCGAACCGGTGCCCCGCCAGTTCGCGCAGTAAAGCTTCTGCAATGATGCTGCGGATCGAATTATCGCGGCAGAGAAACAACACCTTATATATTCTGGACACGCTTACCCCGTACCGATGTTTTTTTTATTGGCCTCTGGGCGGAATTGTGCCGCTCCAGTCTTGCGCCCCCGTGACACTACGGCGTATTTATTATTTGCGCCTCGGGATTCGCACCAGGTATCTCGACTCACGGGCACAGAGCACAACTTTGCGAACGATGGGCAGTGTACCAGTGTCCGGCCCACTGTTTCGCACCCTGTCAATATTTGCCAGATCAACCGACGCTGCCGCCGGCCCGCCGGTCCGGCACGATGGGCTTGGCCCGGTCGCCGTCGGCGGCGGGTCAGAACTTCAGCGCTGTTGAGGAACTGAAACCACAGGTTGCCGAGCGCGCCGGCCGGATGCATGTCGCTGACGGTTTCGTCGCGCTTCGCATGGTTCTCGCGTCTGGAAGGCTGCGTGTGGTGAGGGGCGGTTTGCGAGGCCGTGCCGGTGTCTTGCGCGGGGTCCGCCAGTTCGGGCTCGGACGCCTTGGCTTGCGCCGCTTGCGCGCTCTTCGCGGTCTTTCCCGCGCGCTGGGCGTTTTGCGCGGCGTCCGCCTCGTCGCGGCGCGCGGCCTGCAACGCCGCGACGCTGTCGGAGATCTGCGCGGCGCGCTGCGGTTCGCATTGCCGCCCGAGCAGTACGCCGAACAGCACGTCGCGATTGTGGCCCTGGTCGGCGAAGCGGATCGCGATCGACACCATCTCGGCATACGCGGCTTCGTCGGCCGCGCGCGCCGCTGCCTCGCGCTTCGCCTGCGCGCGTTGCCGACGCGTGTGCTGCGCCTCCCACTCGCGCATCTGCTCGGTGTAGACCGCGTCGTAGACGTTGCGCTGCTCGGCATCGGACAGGATCGCGTACGCGTCCTTGATTTCCTGGAACGCCGCGCGCGCCACGTCCTCGGCACCGTGGTTGCGGTCCGGATGCCACTTCATCGCGGCTTTCCGGTAGGCGCGCTTGATTTCGTCGTCGGTGGCGTGCGTGGGCACGCCGAGCGTGTCATACAGGGTTGCCATGCTGGACTCGATCTCGCGAAAAATCACTGCGGGCATCGTAGCATGCTAAAAGCGGCGTCATCGTGACCCGGCCTCCACGCAAGCACGCGCATGCCGGCATTGCCGCGATGGCACGGCGGCAGATCGCCCTCCAACGGCACACGAAAAAAAGGCCCCACCACTTGCGTGGCGAGACCGAGTCCCATGTCTAAGGAGATGTCATGGAGGAGACGAGCCCATCTTATCGTCAGACCCGCACGCGCCCAACCAACGGTTCGCCATATGCTTATCGGCCGCGCGCTCACGTGCATTGCGAAGCGGCTCGGCGACCTGCTCATGCATGGTTATATCGTTAGAACAAAAAGTCGCTTAGGCGCGCGGCGGCCGCTCATTAAGATGACGCTTCAAAGTCCGGTTCGCTCCGGCCGGTCCGTTCGCGGCCATGCACGTGCGTTGCTAGCGCTGCATGAGTTCCGCATCAGCCGCACCGTGAACCGCAATCGAAGGAGCATTTCGTTGAGCAGATCCGATCATTTCCGCCCGCCGCTCGTCGTCGGTATTGGCGGTACGACGCGCGCGGCCTCGTCGACCGAGCGCGCGCTCGCCTTCGCGTTGCGCGGCGCCGAAGCCGCGGGCGCCCATACCCGCCTGTTCGGCGGCACCTTTCTGCACAGCCTGCCACACTACGCGCCGGAACAGCCGGCCCGCACCGACGAACAACTCGATCTGATCGAGGCGGTGCGTCGCGCGGACGCGGTGATCATCGCGACACCCGGCTATCACGGCGGCGTGTCCGGGCTCGTGAAAAACGCACTCGACACGCTCGAGGAATTGCGCGCCGACGAGCGCCCGTATCTGGATGGCCGCGCGGTGGGCTGCATCGTCACCGCCTACGGCTGGCAGGCGGCGGGCTCCGTGCTGACGTCGCTTCGCTCGATCGTGCATGCACTGCGTGGCTGGCCGACGCCTTTCGGTGCCGGCATCAACACGCTGGAGACGCGCTTCGATAGCGCAAACAGCTGCTCCGATCCGAAGGTGATCGAGCAACTCGCGACCGTCGGCCAGCAGGCCGCGCAGTTCGCGCTCGCGTTCAATGCACAGCGTGCGCACGGCACGCCCGCCGCGTCGAGCCATGCGACTGCGAGCCTGGCCTCCGCACCGAGCCCCGCCGCCTCCATCGCCGCTGACGGTCGTCCCGCGCGCGTCCTGCACGCGGTCTGAAATACTCCCCGGGCACCGTGACGCCGCCGCAATCGCGCGCGGCGCCACGCTTTGCGCCGAGCGACCGTGCGCCACATAACAGACACCGTGCCTCCACGCGAATAGAGTCACCGGACACAGCGACTTCGATCCAATCCGGGCTTCTGATTACCACTCCGGCCCCGCGCTGATTTGCTTTCGACGAAAGATTGGTTCACCCGCTGCGCAGCGCGCCCTACGCTTGACCTGCCCGCCGCTTCACTCACCTATGGCAACGACAGGGCCGCGCCGCACGCATTGGCATTCAGCACGGCATTCGCGGGCACACAGACAAGTCAAGATCATGAATTCACACATCCGCTACAAGGGCTACGAGGTCGAAGCGGCAACGCAACTGCTCCCCAACGGATTATTCGCCGCCAATCTGACGATCGAGCAGCGCGACGAGAATACGCGCAAGGCTTATTCGTTCGACGCGCTCGACTACTTCTTCGACGAAGAGCATGCGCTCGCCTACGCGTCGGACTGGGGGCGTATGTGGATCGATAATCACCAATAGGGCGATCCCGGAGCGCATCGATATCGATGACAGCGAGCGCGACACGCGTTGCGCATCGCCCGACATCGGGTTTCAGGCGGATGTGCCAGAATAGGTGAACCCTTGCGTTCGCTGTCTGCCCGCGTGACCTGTCCGCTACTTCGACGGATGCAGTCGAAACTCGCGCCGCCCGCGACGCACCCATCGATACGGAGACGCCGGTCATGACATGGACCGTCGACGCACAGCTCGCGCTCAGCGCGACACAAGCGGTCGAGGCGCTGCAATCGGGCCGCCTCAAAGCCGCCGACTACGTCGCCACCCTGCTCGCGCGCGCCGCCGCGCTCACGCACCTGAATGCGCTCACCACGCTCGACTTCCACGGCGCGCTCGCGGCGGCGCAGCGCATCGACGCATTGCCGCCGGCTCAACGGGCACGTCTGCCGCTCGCCGGTTTGCCGATCGTCGTCAAGGACAACATCAACACCGCAGGTCTACCGACGACGGCCGGCACGCCCGCGCTCGCGGGCTTCGTGCCGAACACCAACGCCCCATCGGTGCAACGCCTCGTCGACGCGGGCGCGATCGTGCTCGGCAAGGCCAACATGCACGAACTCGCGTTCGGCATCACGAGTACCAACCTGTCCGCGCACGCGGGGCCGGTGCGCAATCCGTACGATCCGTCGCTGATACCGGGCGGCTCGTCGGGCGGCACCGCGGTCGCGATCGCCGCGCGCATCGCGCCCGCCGGACTCGGCACCGACACCGGCGGCTCGACCCGCATCCCGGCCGCGCTGACCGGCACCGCGGGCTTGCGTCCATCGGTCGGCAATGGCGGTGCCGAGCGGCGCTATCACGACCCCAACGCGGTGGTGCCAATCAGCCATACGCGCGACACCGTCGGGCCGATGGCACGCAGCGTCGCCGACCTGGCGCTGCTCGACGGCGTGATCACCGGCGACGGCGCGTTGCCTGCGATTGCGCTCGATGGCTTGCGCATCGGCTTGCCCGCGCCGCTGTGGGATGCTCTCGAGCGACAGGTCGAGGACGTCGCGCGCGCCGCACTGCAAAAGCTCGAAGCGGCGGGCGTCACGTTCGTGCCGGTCGCGATGGATGAGTTGGAGTATCTGAACGGGATGGTCGGCGGTCCGCTCGCCATTCACGAAGCGCGCGACGACGTGCTCGCGTGGTTGGTCGCGAATCGGGCGCCGGTGCAAACCGTCGCCGCACTGGCCGTGCGCATCGCGAGCCCGGATGTTCGCGCGATCTACGACGACGTGCTCGCCGACGTGCTCGGCTCGCACTACTCGGCGGCGCTCAACTACTGGCGACCGCGGCTGCGGAACTACGTCGCCGCGACGTTCGCGAATGCCGGTCTCGACGCGTTGCTGTTTCCGACGACGCGGCTCGTCGCGGTACCGATCGACGATCTGAACGGCTCGTCGACGGTCACGATCGACGGCGGTCCACCGATCGATACGATGGAAGCGTTCCTGCGTAATACCGACCCGGCCAGCACATCCGGCATTCCGGGGCTGTCGCTGCCGGCGGGTATCAGCGCGAGCGGGCTGCCGGTCGGCCTCGAACTCGATGGACCGCTCGGCTCCGACAGGCGCCTGCTGGCCATCGGTGTCGCGTTCGAACAGGTACTGGGAACGTTGCCCGCGCCGGTGCTTTGAAGCCCGTGTTTCACGTGCGCGCCATCAGGTTTGTGCTTTAATGCCTGCGCGTTGCAGCCCGCATTCCGACGCTTTGCCCGCCCGAACCTCCCCCTAAGCGACGATGACGACCCCCGCCACCGCCCTCTCATCTCACGGCCTCATACGCCGCGTCGTTCACTTGAGCGCCGTGCTCGCGGTCGCTTTCGCCGCCAGCGCCTGCGCGCGCCTCACAACGGTCGATTCCAACGTGCTGTGGAAGATCGTCGACATCCGCTGCGTGCCGTCGCAGCAGGCCACGGGCACACCGGGTCAATGCACGGTCGTCGATCTCGACAAACGCTACGTCGTCCTGAAGGACATTCTCGGCCGCTCGCAGTTTCTGCTGATGCCGACCGATCGCATCACCGGCATCGAAAGTCCGCTGATCCTCGCGCCCGATGCGAAGGACTACTGGCGTGACGCGTGGGATTCGCGTCATTACGTGCAGCAAGCGGTCAAACGTGAGTTGCCCGACGATCAGCTCGGCCTCGAAATCAACTCCGAATCTCGTCGCTCGCAAAACCAGCTGCATATCCACATCGACTGCATGCGGCGTGAAGCCAGCGCCGCGCTCGCCAATCACGCTCACGACACGCCCGGCGAGTGGCGTTGGGAGACACTCGATGGCGAGCGCTACAGGATCATGCGGGTGAACTCGCTGAGCGGCGCCGACAACCCGTTCCGGATCGTCGCCCGCGACAATCCTGATCCGGCGACGATGGCCACCCAAACCATCCTGATTACCGGCGCGGGACCGTCCGCGGCTCGGGATGGCTGGCTGATCGTCAACAGCGGCATCGACATCGAAGGCGGCAGCGGCACGGCCGAAGGGCTGCTCGATCACGCGTGCCGCGTCGCGGACGATCATTGAGCGTTTGCCGAACACGCAGAATTCGCGCCCGCTTTTCCACGATTGCGCAGATGCATTGCTCAATAAAATGGTTCGGGCGCACAGCGTTGCCCCGTACGATCGGTCTGAACCTGCGAGTCAACACCGCGGGTTCGAACATGCATTCGGACCGATTCAACGATGGCGATCTATCTCGACGACACCCAGCGCAACGATATCGTCCGTCTGGCCGCATGCCGGACCTGGCGCACGCAATGGCCGACATGGATGCTGATCGTCGCGATCTACGGTGGCTGGGTCAGTGCCGCCACGCACGCGCGTCCGCTGGGTCTGCCGCTGACGGCCGCGCTGCTGGCCGTATTCGGCGCAGGGTACATGTCGTTGCAGCACGAGTTGCTGCACGGTCATCCGACGCGCTCGCGATTCGTCAACGCGCTGCTCGGTTTCGCGCCGCTCGCCGTGTGGTTCCCCTATCACGTGTATCGCGAGTCGCATCTGCGGCATCACGACGATGCGCATCTGACCGAGCCCGGCAGCGACCCGGAAAGCTATTTCGTCAGCGCATCGGAGTGGCAGCGCGCGGGGACCGCGATGCGTTCATTGCTGGTTTTCCGCAATACGTTGATCGGTCGATTGCTGGCCGGGCCAGCGTTTTCGGCGGATGATGCCCAAAGTCATACAGCACCGGGCCGGAATTGGCCCGCACCAGCATGCGAGTAACGGAGTCATTGCCGGCCCGCGCCGTGCAAAACCAGCAAGGTTACGGTTTTCGGCGGCAGAGTAAGGTGCAATTGGCCGCTCGCATAGTCGGTGTCGTGCAGACGGGATAAGGCATTGTCCATGAGTTGCCAGGTCTGGGCTTTGCCTTGAGTCACATCAAAGTTGTTGATCGCAATTGTGGCGTCAGCCGGTTGATCAAGCTGCTTGTTGATCACCACGATGGTCATGACGCGGTCGTGATCACGCACGGCGGCAAAAGACGAGACCCGATCCGGGTCGGGCTGCGTGTCGGCGATGCTGGTGGTGCCAAAGCCCGAGCCCTGGCCATCGTAGTTGCGATAGAGCTTGATCGCCTTGTAGACCGGCATGTCCCGATTCAATGTGCCCCAGCGCGTGGCAATGTCCAACCCTTCCCGGCCAAAGATGCCCAGCACGTCGGCCTGGGCCGTGGCGCCGTTCATGGTCGTATCGCCGCCCCAACTGTATTCCGTCAGCGCGATCGGCGTACCAGCGTAGTAATAGCTGTCGACCCACCGCCGCATCAACGGAATCAGGGCCACCACGCTATTGATCCAGGTCGGATCCTTGTAGCTCGTATCCCACAGGTCGCGCGTGGAGCGGTTACGGGCGAGTTCAATGGCAGGCGTTTCAGCCGTGGCCGCATTCTGGTTTTCCTTGAATTCTCCGCCCTGCGGGTAAAAGTGCAGGCTGAAAACGTCGACAGGGCGTCCGGCCTGCTTCCATTGCGTGAGCAGCCATGGGACGTAATCCATGCCTCGCGTTTCGTTTTCCCTGTCCGGCGGATTGCCCTGGCCGTGCGCGGCGAAGTACTGCTGATCGAAGCCGCTAAAGCGATACCCGGTCCAACCCCACTCTTCCGGTGCCACGACCCGCGCGCCCGGGTCTGCCGCCTTCACGGCGTGCGAATAGGCGATCACCTTGTTCGCTACCTCGCTGGCATGGGCGCCGATGGGATGCATGTCGCGATGGTTGAGTTGCCACAGACTCGGCTCATTGTCCATCAGGTAGTAATGCACACCGTCCGAGCCGGCACTACCGGATCCACGCATGAGTTGCCTGACGCGCTCCTGCTGGCTCTGCGGGTCGTCCAGCAACGAAGCATCGTCCGGGTCGTTCCTGATAGGGGTGCCGTCGGGTGCGATGCCGTTGCCCGCGTCAGACAAACCGTGAGCGTCGACACTCTGCTGCTTGCCGTACCTGTTGACCGAAAAACTGACGAGCGGCTTACCGTCCTTATCGAGTCGCGCTACCCTGCCGATCATCGGGATGGTCAGCATCGGTGAAGCGTGTCCGTCACGGGTAAGCGCCGCGAAACGGTCGTTATATTGGTAGATGTCTTTTGGATCGGTCGGCAGGCTTTCGAAAAACCAGTCCTGGCCTGTGTTGTGAGCGTCGACCCGCCAGTTGTAAGCCGAAGCGGTGTTGCCGCCCGAGCGGTTGATCGGCACGCGCAGATCCCGCAGGATTTCCGCCGTCCCGAAGTTCAAGCCATAGATGAGCGGGCTGATTGGATGCCGGTTGGCCGCGGCATCCACCGTAATGATCACCGGCAGCGGCGCAGCCATGGGCAGATCGGCGTATAGCAGCGCGCCCGCCCCTAGCATCATCGCCATCAAGCTATGGCAGTTAAAGTGTGCTGGCTTCGACATGCGGAGTCCGTGAGTCTATGGCGCTGGATTTCGGCACGACGACCGTATCTTCCGCTTCGAGCGGCGACTGCAGATCCCGTTCGTCCAATTCCCAAACGACGAGCCTGGGCGGTGTCTGAGCATAAGCCGGACTCGCGAAATAGGCGCGCGCCGAGCCGCCGAACTTGCCGCCCTCGCGTGCGAAATTACCCACGCCTGTTCCGAGTGCCAAAGCGAGCTGAGGCACGAAATCGGACGTCGTCGAATAAGAAGTGCCGATCACGGCGATGCCAGGCAGATCGGCATCGCCGAACAGATCGTCGGCTGACGCGGCCGCCTGAGCCTGAGGAATGTAGTCACGGCTGGCCGCAATCTCAGGCCTCGGCTGCCAGGACGGCGGCAAATCATCCAGGCCGGCCAGACGCACAAGATCGCCGGGCCGCCGGCCGGGAGGCTTGTCTGTGACGCGATAGTCGGGCTTACTCGAACCCAGCGGCACCCCCATCGCACGGATGCGCTGCGCCACGGCCTGCGCCGCGGCACCCGCGCCGTCCTCGGTCCAGTGCGTGTCAGTCCGAAAAAAAGCGCCGCCCGGCGCGCCACGCAGCGCCGGACTTAGATCCAGCACCTGCACGCCGTCAGCGGTCAGACGCGAGGTCCAGTCAGCGAGACGCGCACCCAACGAAACCGGACGATACAGGCTGCACAGATGTTGCGGCTCGATACGCGACTTGTCGGGCACCACGACGACCAGCAACGCGATACCGTGCCTCGCCAGGTCGCGCCGCACGGCGGCCACCGTGTCCGCGCGCGTGGCGAGATGACTGTCGCTATCGGCATACACGCTGAGTTCGTCGCGCAGGAACAACCAGCCCGGGCAGCCCTGCCGCACGCGCGGCCCCAGATCGTGCAGCGTCAGCCAGCCCAGCGCACGCTGCGCGCGCGCCGCGTCGGCGGCGATCGGCGTATCGGCCATGCGACTGGCGAGTTCTTTCGATACCGCACCGTCCAGAATGCCGGCCCGGGTCACGGCATGAGGCAACACCGATTCGGTCGTCGACGCGAACCTGAGATTGGAAAGCAGGCCCGCGAACAGGAAGACCATCAGGATGACGGCAGCGATCTTGCTGGCGCGCGAGGCGGGTAATTGAGGTAGCGGCTTGGGATCTTCCATGGCGTCAGAACTGGAAGTAGAGGAAAGGCACCGCGCCGCGCGCGACGATCAGACCGAACGACAACAGAAAACCGGCTAGCGGCCACCCCGCCTGCCTTAGCTGCCGCAGCGCCGTGTCGGGAAGGCGATCCCAACGCTGTTGCCAGAGCGGCAGCAGCACGCACACGATGCCCAACCCGGCAGCCAGAGCGTGCACGGGCCGCAGCAGCACGAGCGTCGCGTCGCTCAGGCCGATGCCATTCAAACCGAACTGGCCGCGATACATGGCGAGCGCGGCATCGAAACCCGCCGCGCGAAACAGTGTCCACGCGAGCATGACGAAAACCAGCGTCAGCACGTGCGATAACCAGGACGGCATGCTCAGCATATCGAACCGGCGCCAGAGGCGCGCGACCATCAGGGCGATGCCATGAACGAGGCCCCACAGCAGGAAGTTCCAGCTATCGCCGCCGTGCCACAGGCCGGCGATCGCCATGGTCAGCAACAGATTGCGGCAGGCTTGCCACTCACCGTGGCGGTTGCCGCCTAGCGGGATGTACAGGTAATCGCGTATCCAGCTCGACAACGACAGGTGCCAACGGCGCCAGAAATCCTGAATGCTGCTGGCAAGGTACGGATGGTTGAAGTTCTCGGGAAAGCGAAAGCCCAGCATCTGCCCCAACCCGATGGCCATGGCGCTGTAGCCCGCGAAATCGAAGAACAACTGCAGCGTGTAGAAACCGCAGCCCAGCCAGGCGTCGGCCAGCGTGGGCGCGTGCAACGAGAAGATCGCGTCGACTATCGGCGAGAGTGTGTCGGCCACCAGCACCTTCATGCTCATGCCCACCATGAGCCGCCTTGCGCCGGCTGCAAAACCGTCCCAGTCGACCTCGCGCGACACCAGCTCGCGCCTCACCCACGCATAGCGAATGATCGGCCCCGCGATCAGATGCACGAACATCCCTTGATAGGCGCCGTAACGGATCATGCTGCGATCAGCCGCCACCGTGCCGCGCTGCACGTCGATCAGATAGGAGATGGATTGCAGCACGATGAACGAAAGCCCGATGGGCAGCACGACGTGTCGCCAGGGGATGGACCCTGCATGGCCTGCCCCCAGCACACTGTCGAGACTATCGACCACGATGTTGGCGTACTTGTACCAGCCCAATATCAGGACGTTGACGACGATGAACACGGCCAGCCAGCCACCGCGTGCACGCTGGCTCGGCGCCCTGTCTATGACCATGCCGCCGAACCAGCCCCAGAAGGTCAGCGCGATGAACAGCAGCAGAAAGACCGGGCTCCACCAGCCATAGAAAAGCCAGCTGCAAAACAGCAGCACGCCATTGCGCCAACGCGCGGGCAACGCGACGTAGATCGCCAGAAAGGCCGGCAGAAACAGCGTCAGAAATTCGAGGGACGCGAAAACCATGCATCGTTCTCAATCGAAAAAGATATCTGGACCGACGCGCCATCGCGAAACACACCGAACCCCGCTCTGCCCGTCGTAACCAGATGAAAAACGGGGAACAGCCGGAAATCGGCGATGAGCGGCGTCGCTTTCAAGGAGGAGGCGCAAATGCGATCAGTGGCTCACCGCGTCGTTCGCAATGAAGATGCGCGAATGCGCCCCGCCCGGCACGAGCAACACCGTATAACGCTGCCCGGCCGCGAGCGTACCCAGGCTGAGTGGCTGCCCCACAGGCTGGCCGCCGCAGACCAACTGCACCGAGAGGGCGATCGGGTTGACCTGGCGCCGCCTGGCTTGCCCCACAGCCACGCCGTCGAGCAGCACGATGTCGCGACCCGGCACTTTCAGCGTGGGTGTCGCGCAGCCAGCGTCGAGGTTGTAGAAAGCCACCGAAGCTTTGAGCGCATTGAAGTCGTCGGGTTTTTCGCGGACCGTCACCGTATGCAGGCCACCCGCTTTATCCGCGCCATCGAGCGCAACGATGCTGACGAACTCGCCAGGCTGCACCGTCGCCGATACGTCCTGGTGCGCGCTACCGGCTCTCAGTGTGCCGGCCACCGGTTTGCCTGCGGCGATCGGAAGGAAGTGAGTGGCCGGGTTCGCGGCGTCGAGCGTCAGACGCGCTTTCGACCCCGCCGCGCTCACGTCGACCGGACCCGAACCGCCATCGACAAAACGCACGAACGACGAGTCCTCCGCGGGACCGGTCGGGTATAGCGGAATTTCTGCGGCCATGGCCGGCTGCACGGACAAACCGAGACCGGACAGAGCGAAGCCGGACAACAACAGGGAGGAGAGGAAATTTTTCATTCTTTTCTCAAACGGGAAACCTGAGCAGGCGCAGCTCGAAGCCCGGCGCGTCATTTCTGCGGAACGACAGGCAGCTTGACCAGTGCCTTCATGATGTCCGTGCCCCAGTACTTGTAGCCGGTCGTCGTCAAATGCTGACCATCGACCGTCGCCCATTCGCCCGGCCTGGAAAACGTGAGCGAGTCGATGTACTGACACGGCGCGACATTGGCGGCGAGGAAAGACGACAGCTGCTTCACACGGGCGAAGCTCTTCTGATACTTGCCGCCCTCCGTGCCCCAGACCGGCCCTACCCAGACGCAAGCCGTCTTGTTGGCGGCCAGGTCTTGCGTCAGCGCCGTGACCTGCTGCCAGGCCCAGGCCTTCGGGAAATCGTCCTTACCGTATCCGCCGATCGTGTCGCCCTGGACGATGATGACGAGCCTGGCCTTGTTCGCGGCGATCAATTGATCGACGGGTTGGGTCTTCGCGTTGTGGTCGATGACCAGGGGCGCCTTGCCGTTACGCTCGGCGCCACCGCATGTGCCGGGCACGGACTTCACCCAATCGCCAGGAATACTGCCGCAGACGCTGTAGGTATGCACCTGCGCGCCAGCGGCGATCAACTGATCCTGCAACGTATCGATGAGATAACCGGGTTCGCTCAGATGGCTATCGCCGACTATGAGAATGCTGAGACCAGCAAGTACGGAAGCAAGCATGACTCTTCGACTCCTGAAAAATAATCAATGTCCGATCGATCAGTATGGCGGGCTACTGATCGCTGTAATGCGACTGGTAAGGGATGACCGGCATATCCAGCGCCTTCGTCTGTGGCGCAAGGGTATAGCGCAGATACAGGCCCGCCGACCACTGCCGGTAGCTGGACGAGTTGTTGGCGCCCACCGAGGCTCCGCCAGTCAGATGATTGGTGAAGCGGTATTCGGCCGTGGCCAGCAGGTTGTAGCCGAAGCCGGTGGAGGACTGGTCGGGATGGATCGCGCCGTCGGCGAGGACAATCGTCGAAGCCGCCGACACGGCTGCGGCCTGCAACCCGCTGTCGGTCGGGAAATACGGCGAGCCGGCCTGGTGGTAGTACTGCACACCGACGGCCCCTTGCAGCTTGTAGGTCCAGCGCTCCGAACGCTGCGCCCATGTGAGCGGCAGGTTGAACGCATAGAACCGCTGCGGGCTGAAGTAGCCGCCGTTGCCGTAGGTGAAGTTGTTTTCGTTGTGGTCGTAGATCATGCCGCTCAGGTTCACGCCCGCGCTCAGCATGCTGTTTTCCGTGCGCAGCAGGTACCAGTACGTCCCGGCGCCGACCTCGGCACCGACGTTGGACTGGACGTTATGACCGTCCAGGTATTTCACGGAACCGTAGCCGTAGACGCCGTAGTCCTGATTGTCGAGGCCGATCGCGCCATGCACGCCGGTGGCGGTCACACCACCCCAGCTCAAGCCGGATCGCGAATCGGTCGAGCCAGCAAAAGACGTGATGCTGTCCGTCACGGCGCGGCGCGATACGCCCACGTTGAACCAACTGCCCTGCCCGGCATCGATGGAGTTCCTGAACATCACGCCGCCAACGACATTGGTGTACTTGAAACCCAAAGGCGTGGTGCCGATGTCGGCCATCCAGTTCCCAGTCTCGTAGCCGAGACCCAGACCGACGCCGTAGGCGGTCTGTTTGCCCGGTGCGGCGACCTTGCCGGCCTGCTGCGCCCCGGTGGCGGCCGGGCCGCCGCCGAACTGACTGGCGCTGAAGACGTCGGTACCCAACGTGCCGCCCTCGAGTTCAACCGGCGTCACGCGAATGGAAAGCTTGCCGTTGTCGACCGGCAGCACCCCTTCCAGAGCTTGCTGCACGCTCGTCAACTGACCCGTACCGGGTGCTGCGTTGTTCGACGAGACGAACAGCCCACCCCTGACTTCCGGTGAACGCTGCGCACGGAGGTCGCTGAGTTCATTACGCATTTCCTCGAGCGACGGCGATCCGTCCTGAGGCTCGCTCACTGCGACCGTGTCTTGCGGCGCCAGGCCGCCAACCGGCGTGCCCGCCACGGTTGGCAGAGCGGATGGACCAGAGGACGAGCGCTCGCGCGCAGCCGTGGATGTCACGGTCGAGGCAGTCGCGCTCGCCGCGGTAGCAGCCGGAGCAGCAGCGGGCCCGAAACCAGCCTTCTGGTTCGCCAGCACGCTATCCGGCGCCGCGGGTTGCGGGGCGAACGTTTCGGCAGCGGGAACGCGACTGTGGCGGACCTGACGACGGTGATCGTCGTCGTGGTGGACGAAGGGATTGCCCGCCACGTGGACGTCTTGCGCCTGCACGCCGAGCCGTTTTTCCTTGGCGGCAATGGCGGATTCCAGCAGCGACTGCGCTTCGCGGGTCTTGCCCTGCATGACGTAAATGCGCGCGGCGCCGGCCAGCACGTCGGGATCGTTGGGCGCCTTCGCAACGGCCTCTTTCAATGCCGCATCGGCAACGTTGTTCTTGCCGGCCTGCACTGCCGCCATCGCGACGCCCAGTTGCAAACCCGGATTGTTGGGGTCGTTGACGAGCGCCTTCTGGTAAAGCGACAGGGCCTGGTCATACTTGTCATCGGCGGCGTACATGCGCGCGAGCGCGGCCGTGGCGAGGCTGTCGTTGGGGCGCTTCGCGAGGATCGGCGCCAGCGTGTCGTAGGCCTGCGCGAGGTCACCTTGCTGACGTTGCTGGTCAGCCAGTCGCACGGTGTAGAGGTAGTTCAGTTCGTCCAGTTGCCGGCGCTGGTCCGCGGTCAGCGTCTGGCCGTGCATCTCGCGCATCGCGAGCCCGGCCTGGACATTCTGGCCGGTCTTGAGCAACAGGCCCAGATAAGCCAGTTGCACATCCGGGCCGCTGCCCTTCAGACCGTTAGGCATCAGCCCGTGCATCAGGCTCATGGCGCGCGGCGTGTTGCCCGCGTCGACATACGCCTGCGCCAACGCGCCCACCTTGGCCGGGTCTTGACCCGCCGCGGGTTCGAGCCGCGCCAGCATACTCCGCGCATCCTCCAGATTGCCTTCGAGCGCCGTTTGCGAGGCTTGCGCCACGACCACCTGAAAATCGATCTGCTGCGCCGTCGCAACCATGTTCGGCGTGCGCGAGGCGGTGGAGATGCGCGTCATCGTGTCCTGCGCGCGCGTCCAGTCGCCCATCTGCATGGCCAGCAGCGCGCTCGCATAGAGCGCTTCGGGATTGTCCGGGTTCGTGACGAGCAGGCCGTCGACGAGTTGCTTCGCTTCGTCGGCATGACCCTGTTTGAGATCGTAGCGCGCCAGCTCCAGACGAATCCACGGGTTGTCGGGCGCGCTGCGCTGGGCGTCTTCCAGAATGTGCCGGGCCGCGCTCAGATCGCCACGCTGCGCGGCGGCATCGGCCCGACCGGCGGCGACGGCGGCGCGCAGCCGATCGAGCCCGCCGATGCCGGCCTTCTGCTCGGGTGACATGCCGTCGATCAACTTCTGGGCCTCATCGGCGCGTCCCGTCTGCGCCAGGATATCGATGAGGCCGCTGACCGCCTCGCGGTTATCGGGGCTTGTCGCCAGCACGTCGCGGTAGCCCTTTTCAGCACGCGTCAGATCGCCCTGCGCCGCATACAACCGGGCCGACGCATTGCGCCCGCCCGGCTCGGCTGGATCCAACCGCAGCGCCTGATCGAGTTCGCGTCGCGCGGCGGCGAAGTCGCCCACGGTTTGCGCGCCCTCGGCCTGATTCACCAGCAGCCAGTAGCGCGCGGAATTGAGGGCCTTGGCCCAGTTCGCGCCCGCGCCCGGACGCGACACCGCCCGCGACAGCAGCGTCTGCGCCTGCGCCAGGTCGCCTTGCTGCATGCGCACGAGGCCCAGTCCCCCCAGCGCATCCGTGCTGTCGGGTTTGTCACGCAGCACAGCGGAAAAGGACTGCTCGGCCGTGGTGATGTCGCCTGACTTGAACGCGGCGAAACCGCGTGTCAGTCGTGCATCCACGACCGGACCGGCCGGTGCGAGCGGATGCGGCGCCAGCATCTGATGGCGTATTTCGTCGTCGTCCGGATGCAGCTTCAGATAGTCTTCAAACCACGATCTGTTTTTCGGCGTGGGCGTGACCCAGGTCAGCACGGAGCGCCAGACTTCCGTCGCTTCGCCGCCGATGTCCGGACGAGCGGCAAGCTTTTCCAGAAGGGCGACACCCGCCGCGCGATCCTGTTCGTCGCGCACCATATGTTGGGCCAGCGGCAACATGAGGTTCGGATCGTTCGGCGTCTCGGCATTCAGGCGCTCGAGGCCCTGGATGGCCTGATCCACACCGCCATCCGTATAGCCCAGATAGCTGTAATACTCTCGCGCCACACTGCCCTGCGGCGCTTTACCGCCCAAGGCCTTGTTATATTCGGTGATGGCCGCCAACAACGCGGCCTGATCCTTCTGGTTGACGGCGTCTTGCGCCATCTGGCGCGCCTTGGCGAACGTGGACTTACCCGGTTCGACCGCGAGGCGCAAGCTCTGCTCGAGCAGCGGCACGAAGCGGCTGCCCGGCGCGGCCGCACGAAGTCTGGCCAGATACCCGTTCGCCGCCGCGAACTGCTGCTTGCCGACGGCGATCGTGCCCATCCCATACAGCGCCTCGGGCTGCTTCGGGTCGCTCAGCAGCAGTTTCGACCAGGACTGCGCGGCCAGATCGGGCTTGTCATGCGTTTGCCAGTAGCGGCCCTGTTCCAGCAGCATGTTGGACGTAGCATCCTGCGCCCAGCCCGGGTGGCCGACCGATGCGACCATCAGTCCGAGAATCCAGGCCCGGTTGCGGCTGCGTCTGACTAACATGACTTTCCTTGATTATGATTGTTGCTGCCGCGATGCCCGCAGCCGCTCACGGGCTTCAGCGTCGCGCCGGGCCTGGCGGCGCCGCAAGAACGAAAACAGACCAACCCCGATCAGCACGAGCGCGATGATCCCCAGCGCCTTCAGCACCCACGCGAGCGACAGGCCGAATGAAGCCAGCCACCAGTCGAGGCCGCGCCAGATGCCGAGATGCCCGACGTAGTAGGTATGCTCGCTCACGAGCGAATCGACTTGCGTGCCGCGGATGGACACGAGGCTTCCCTGGATGGGCTGCTCGCCGGAGTTCGGCGCATCCAGCAACGCGGAGACCGCATCCTTCAGGCCGTCGGGCTGATTGCTGGCCAGCATGACCACGCTGCGGCCCGGTTGCTTCGGCGATTCGAAGCCTGCGAGCACGGCGCTCACGCCCGGCCCCGACCAGGCCAGCGACAGGCGGCGGGGTTCGGCGTCGAGGCGCGGGTTGGCATGGAACCAGCCCAGCACGCGACCCGGCAGATCCGATACGGCGAACTGCGCGCTGTGGTCATACGCCGCGGGCATGGTCTGCGCCCAGTCCTTGAGCCAGGCTTGATCCGCACCCGAGACGATCACGAGCAGATCCTTGTCGGACGGCATCGCGTCGATGCGCTGACCGCGCAGCACGGTGACGCCGCGCGCCGGATAGCCGGTCGAATCGCCCATGCGGCCCATCACCGCCAGATACGTGCTGTATTCCGGTGGGCCCGCGTTGGGGCTCAATACGACGTCCGTTCCGGACAGGTCGGCCATGCGCGTGAACGGGAAGCCCGCCTGGGCGAACGAGGCCAGGTTCGGCATGGCGATGTAGTGCGGATACTGCGACAGATCGATCGTCGATTCGGGATCGACCGCGCCGCGCACGTTGTCGATGATGATGTCCCGGCACTCGCCCTGCTTGATGTAGTCGTACATGTAGCGGAACTGCAACCGGGTATTCGGCTGCAACAGCGCCTCCAGCGGCACTTCCAGTTTCGCCTGGCGCGGCAGGCTGCTGTCGGGCAAAACTTCACCCCGCAGCTTGCTGCCGCCCTCGAGCCGTTCGAGCGAGAGCAGCGGAATCGACTTCATGAACTGGTCACTGACGCTGAACAGCAGCGACGAATTGACCATATAAGGCTGCGGCGTATAGCGGTAATGCAGGTCGATCGGCACGTTGGGCGCGTGCCAGCCGAACAGGTCGGGCGGCACGCGCATATTGATGCGGATCAGATCGGGGCTGTAGCCCGACACCTGCAATTGTTTGGCGTCGACGAGTTCGCCCAACGACATCGGACGGTCGGTGCGCAGCCAGCGCGGCGCGTCGTACGGCTTGCGCGGCGCGAGGTCGGCGAACCGCGTGATGAGCGCGCTCGAACCCGACAGCGTCTGGCTGCCCGTGACCAGCGCGTCGGCGGCCTGCTTGAGTTCCTTGCCGTCACGGCCCATCACCAGCAACAGCTTGCCGTTGGGATCGTTGGGGTTGGTCACGACGGCGAGAGTCGGACCTTGCAGCGGCGAGTCCGCCAGGCTCGCTTGCGCCGCGCTGTCGACGATGACGACCGCGTTGCCCCTGGCAGGCACGGTAGAGATCGATACCGGGAATTGCGCGCCGCGATAGTTCGCCAATGCGCCGAACCACGACGACACGGCGCCGGCCGCTTCCAGCGCTGCCGTATCAGGATTGCCGGCGAACACGAACGGCAGGTTCAACCGGCGAATATCGTGCTCGTCGAAGAAGGGTCGCGGCAGGCGAGCCAGATCGCCGGCCTGCGCCAGCGGCTGGGTGTCGATGCTCAGCGTACTGTCGTTGCTGATGTTGGCCCACAGGCTCGAATGCAGCGGGTCTTCGCACTGGTTGGTGTAGTGGCCGATCAGTTGCAGACGCAGCTTGCTGTTCGCGGTGAACAGATACGGCGGCAGCGTGATAGTGCGCTGCAGGTTGGTGCCGGACGTGTTTTTGGGCACGTCGATCGATGCCGCCACCTGATCGTTGACCAGCACATTGATGTGCGACAGATCGGGCAGCAGCGCCGGCGAATAGGCATAGCGCAGGTTCAGTCGCGCACCTGTGACGACCCGATCGTCGCGCACGCCGACCGGCAGCGTATTGCTGCCGTCGACGCCGCGCAGGTTGAGCGCGTATTGCGCGCCGAGTTGCTGCAGCGAATAGGTCACCGTCGAAGAAGCCGCGGTAGCGGCTCCGGCGTCCGGCGCGGACTGCAGCGGCGCCGCGTTGCTATCTCCCGTTGCCGGCCGCGCGGACGGGTTGGCCGCGCCGCCGGCCGAAGCCGACGCGTCCTGCCGCGCAGCGGCGGCAGCCGCCGCTGGTTGCGCGGCCTGGGTTACCGTCGATGTGACAAACACACAACCGAGCAACAGTGCCGGCCATACGGGTTGCGCAGTCATGCAACGCGCAAGGCGTGCCCGCGAGATGTCAGGCCGTCTTCTAAACATGAGAACCTCTTCGTCCTTCTTCACGTTGCGATGTCTGGGGAATATCCAGGTCTAATCGATTCAGGGCACGCCGGTGCAGAAACACGCCGCCGAGCAAACCTATGAGCCCGACGCTGGCGAGCGTCGCCACGAGCAGCAGCAGGATGTGGCTCGCGAAGAACCATTCGAGCGCGAGCCCAGGCGGCAAGGATCCGCTGAAATAGCTTTGATCGTTGCTCAGCGTGGTGAGCGTGCCGTCATGCACGACCACGAGGCTGCCGCTGATCTTGTCGTCCGGACGCTTGCTGATGAGGTAGCGGTTGGCTTGCAGCACGTCCACGACAGCGTCGAGACCGTCCGGCGTATTGCCCGATACGACCACCGCGCTGCGGCCGCGAGCCAGCGGCGACTCGAGTCCCGCCAACATGCCGTCATGGTCGTCGCTGCTATACAGTGCGGCGATGGCGGCCTCGCGTTCAGCCTGCGCATGCCCACCCGTCAGCTTTTCCCACCACGCGGCGATCCAGCGGTCCGATGAAGCAACCGGAGCGAAGAAGCCGCGCGGCAGATCATCACGCCATGCTTTGAGCAAGGGCTGGTTATCGCCCGACGCCAGCACGAGCAGGTCCTTGCGACGCAGCACGTCAACCTGCGCTGGATCGCCCACCGTCACGCCCAGCACCGGATAACCCGTGGTTTGACCCATGCTGCCCATCAGCGTCAGGTAAGCGGAATAGTCGCCAGCGACCGGCTGTGCGGGCAGGATCACCGCCGTTTCGGACAGATCGGCCATCCGCGTGAACGGAAAGCCTGCGTCTGCGAAGGCGCGCAGATCCGGCATGGCTGCGTAACGCGGCAGTTGGGAAATGTCGATCGTCGAAGTCGGATCGATGGCGCTCAGGAGCGGGCCGCCGGGCACATCCTCGACGCGGTCTTTCGGCGCCACGGACTCGTAGCGATAGTCGAATTGCAGCGTCGTCAACGACGGCAGCAGATAGGTCGGAACGCGCATCACCGCATAACCGTCCGACGCGTCGCCTGTCAGCGGCAAGGTCTGCAGGGGCGTGTTGCCGGCCAGCACACCGAGCTCCGAGCGCGTTGACTCCGGACGGGCCGTATAACGGTAGTGCAGGTTCAGCACCGCGCCGCTGTTGTCAAAACCGAACAGACCCGGCGGCAGACGCAGGTCCACATTGATCGCCCCAGGGCGAAAGCCCTGCACCGTCAAGCGCTCCGCCGATAGCATCTCGCCCAACTGCACCGGGCGGTCACCCGGCAGCCAGTTGGGTGCGTCATAAGGCTTGCGCGGCACAACGGAAACCGGGGCGTCGATCTTGACCCGAGAGCCCGACAGCGTCTTCGCGCCAAGCACCAGCGCGGTCGCGGCCTCGCGGATCTGCGCGTCGTTGCGGCCCATGACCAGCAGCAGCTTGCCGTTAGCGTCATTGGGGTTGGGCACGATGGCCAGCATCGGCCCTTCCACCGCAGGCAGGGTCAAGCCCGGCACCTCGCCCGGCAGCGCGAGCACCACCGCATGTCCATGCGCGGGTATCGCACCCAGGCTCGCGGAGAAGTGTGCACCGCGATAGCCCGCCTGCGCACCCAGCCACGAGGTCACGATACCGGCCGATTCGAGGCGCTGCGCGCGAGGCGCTTGCGGCAGCACGACGGGCAGGTCCACCCTGCGCACATCGCGCACGTCGAGGAACGGCGCGGGCAGTTGCGACAGGTCACTGGACAGGGTCGCCGGAACCACGGTCAGTTCCAGCGCACTGTCCGGCCCGGGCCTCAGCCACAGGTCGGAACTCAGCGGATTGTTGCCCTGATCGCTCGCCTTGCTATGCGCGATCAACTCGAGGGTGAGCTGGTTGAAGCCGGACAGCAGCGACACCGGCAGATCCACACTGATATGCGCCGGCGTCCGCGGCGCCGGTTCGGGCAACGCTACGGTCGCCCCCACAACGCTGTTGAGCAACACCATGAGATGCGAGAGCGTAGGCAGCAATGTGGACGAGTAACTGTAGTCCAGCACGAGCCGCGCGCCGACCACGCGCTCGTCGCGGCGCAAACCGAACTCCATGCCCGCATAGGCATCCTCGCCGAGCAAGGTCAATCCCTGCTCCGCGTTTTGCCGCAGCAGCGGTATCCGGTAGGTATACGCGTCGGCCGGCGCCGCCGCGCTGAGTTCCGGGTGCGGGCTTTGCCGCACGGCATCGACCGGGACAGCCGACGCGGGCATCGCCGGCGTAGACGCCTGCGATGCGAACGACGCTGCCGACGCAGCGGGCACCGTCGCGGCCAGCACGTCGCCCGCTCCGAGCAACAGGACCGAACACAACACCGCGCTCAACCGGCGCGCGCTCGTCAAGGAGCGCAAAAGCGACAGGTAGCCGACACTCACGATTGCTTTGTTCCCAAGTCGCTTGCCGGGTCCGCGGACGAACGGCCAAGGTGCTCACGCCCACCCAGGAACAGATGCCGGAACAATTCCCCGAAGCCGCGCATGCCGACGCCGAGCACCTCAAACAGGCTTCGCAGCGGCCTGTCGGGACGATAGCTGCCCCATGAGGCGATCCAGCTGTCGGCGCGCGAAAACGTCGCCCCTATCCAGGCGCGCTCCTGAGCGATCGTCAGGGTCGGAAAACTCACGCCGATGGTGCGTCCGCGGCACACCTGCACTTCGGCCGGGAATACGTCCTCGTAGTCGTCGCGCAACACCGCTACCGTGATGCGATCGCCGTGCTCCGGCAACGGTGCGCCCTCAGGCAGCACCAGCCCCAGACCACCGTGCGAATAGTCGCTGGTCTGACAGTCGATGCGAGTTCCGTCGGCGTGAATCACGGCGGCCGGCAGTTCGATCTGGACCCGCGGAGCGAGACGCAACTGTCTCGATTCGCTCGCTACGCCCGCGGCCGCGCTGAGGTTCATGATGTTGTAGGTTACCCATATCAGGTTGAACAGAATGCTCGTCGCTTCGGGCCAGCCCGGACTGCGGATCAGACCTGCGACACCCACCATGAATCCGGTCAGATTGATGAGCAGCAGAACGATGTAGGGCCGGGCCATCGCCCAGTCCAGGAAGGACTGACGGATCACCCCGCCTTTGGACGTCACGTTGAAGCCTTTGCTGCCTGGAAAGAGTACGGCTTGCAACGCGGGCAGAATCACGTACCAGGCCAGTACCGTTTCGTAGACTTCGCTCCAGAACGAATGTCGGAAACGCCCTTGAATGCGCGAGGCGCCGACGCTCGAAATGACGAGATGCGGCACGACATAGGCCAGCACCATCAGCGCGGAAGCATGAAAGACGTGCGCGCCAAAGAACAGATACGCCATCGGTGTGATCAGAAACACGATGCGCGGCAAGCCGAAGAAAAAGTGCATCATCGCGCTCAGGTAACACAGACGCTGAGGCAGTGTTAGCCCTGCGATCAACAGCGGGTTGAAGCGACGGAATATTTCCGCCATGCCTCGTGCCCAGCGTATGCGCTGACCGACGTGACGCCCCAGACTCTCGGTGGCGAGACCCGCTGCCTGAGGGATGGCGAGATAGGCCGTGTTGTAGCCCCTCGTGCTCATCTTGAGCGCGGTGAGCGCATCTTCCGTGACACTTTCCGTCGCCACCCCGCCTACATCCTCCAGCGCCGAACGCCGCAGCACCGCGCAGGAACCGCAGAAAAAAGCGGCATTCCACAAGTCGTTGCCGTTTTGCAGCACGCCGTAAAACAGGTCACCCTCGTTGGGCACCTTGCGGAAGGTTTCGAGGTTGCGCTCGAACGGATCGGGCGAGTAGAAGACGTGCGGCGTCTGCATCATGGCCATCTTCGGATCTTTCAGGAACCAACCCATGCAGACCTGCAGGAACGAGCGCGTGGTGACGTGATCGCAGTCGAACACTGCGATGTACTCGCCGCTCGTCCTGGAGAGTGCCGCGTTGAGATTGCCTGCTTTGGCATGTGCGTTGTCCGGCCGGGTCAGATAATCCACGCCAGCCTGCTCGCAGAATTGCCGGAATTCGTCACGACGGCCGTCGTCCAGCACATACACGCGCAGCTTGTCGGCCGGCCAGTCGAGCAGCGTGGCGGCCAGCACCGACTGCCGCACGACCTGCAGCGGCTCATTGAACGTGGGAATGTACACATCCACCGTCGGCCATGCCGAGCTATCGGCCGGCAATCGCGCAGGCCGGCGATGCAGAGGCCAGAGCGTCTGAAAGTAGCTGCACAACAGCATGAGCACCGCGTACCCTTCGGCCAGCAGCAGAAGGCAGCCAAAGGTCATGTCGAGCGAGGTGGTAAAGGACAGCGTCTGCGTCAGGCGCCAGTACAGGTAGCGCAAGGACATAAACACCGACAATGCCACCATGGACACCGTGATGATCCTGCCGCGAACGCGGTTCAGCAGAACCGCGACGACCATGCAAAGGATGCCAAACGTCCATTGCTTTGACACGGCCAGATTGACCGTCATGGCAGAAGTGAACAACAGCGCGGCCAATAGCGTCACTGCCAGCCGCAGCCAGTTCGACGCCCATAGCGATGTCCCCGCTTCCAGAAGTTTGTCGTCCCAACTTCCGGCATCGTCACTCTGGTCCGTGTTGCGCGTTTGCCGCCGCTGCTCCGTCTTGCTCAGCCTACGTTTGATCTGTGCCATGGAAAGGTCTTCTAGCGCGTGCGCCGGTTCGGCACGACGCGCAGGTTCGCGGCCACCGTGGTTTTAACCAGGCCGTCATTGACGGAACAGACTGTGACGAAGTTCATGACGTCTGGCGTTGCGGACCACCTTCTTGAGGCTCACTCCGTTCCCGCAGGCGCGCAAACACGGCGCTTAGAGAGTCCGGTTGTTGAGGAGCGGTGACAGGTTCGGGATTGAACTGAAGGACCGGCTGTTCGGGGGCGGCTTGCAATACCGGAAGAGATCCGGACACGGCAGCGGGGACGGCTGGCGCAATCAGCTGCGGCGGCGCGGCGGGGGCCACTTCAGTCACATCGGTGGGAGGAACGGCTCCAGCCTCGCGAGCCGAGTCGTCCCGGGTCGTGTCCCCTGGCGACGACGTGGTCTGCATGGACCAACGCCCACGCGAACCTTGCACCTGCTCTATTCTTTCTATTTCTTGATAATGCGACGGGCTCACGCCCAACATCTGGAAGAGATTCGAAATGTCTGATGCACCGCTCATACGCCATCCCCGTCGAACTGGCCATATTGTTTGTTGCAGACTGCACCGCGTACTGGTCGGGCAATCTGCTGTAATTTTTACTTAGGAATAAGGATAACCATTATTTCCGTTACATCATTGCGTCCGCCATAATAATTCCCAAATCGTGAGGAAGGCGCCGTTGATACACTCGCCCTTTAGAGACCTCTTCAGGAGAGCCGCGCCCAGGTCTTATTTTTCAGCCAAGGCAACCGAGGGCCCCGCCGCTGCGGTACGAGCGTGTAACTCATGAGACACCCTTGCGTTCAGGATGAGCGGCGCTATTGTACAGCGGAACTTAATGCGTGGCCCCAAATAATTCCAATCTATATATCGGCTATTTCAGAGCAAAGTTAAGCGTTTAAAATGTTAAATATGGTCAGTCAAACGTTTGCTTTTTATTGGGCGTCCGATTATTTCCGAATTTGCGCTGGGAATCGGTTTTAAAAAGCGCGCCGTGGTGTTGCCCTTGAGGTCATTGTCATGAAATCGCCCCGGATCTGTTCGAGCACTGGCAACCAGTCGCCGTACTGTCGCTGCCGGTAAATCCGCATCGATGGATACCACGGACTGTCGTCGCGCCCGAGCATCCACACCCAATGCGCGTCGACGTCGAGCGGCAGCCGTGTCGGCACACCGAGCGCGCCCGACAGATGAGCAACCGACGTGCATACGGTAATGACCAGATCGAGATTGCCGACGAGCGCCGCCGACTCGTCGAACGACTTCAGCTCTTTCGTGCAGTCGACAACATCCAGTCCGTCGGACGCCATCGTCGCAAGCTCTTTCTCGCCGTCGACCTGCAGGCTATAGAACCTGATGCCGGACAGCGAGCCAAACGCTCGCGCATAGAGCGCGGGCGGCATTGAACGCAATGGATTGCGCTGGTGCGTACGACTGCCACATAAGGCATTTCCAAGCTTCGCAATGGCAGGTATTCGGGACTTAGCTAAATCGATGCGACGCGCTCCAGCATCGCTCGTATTCGCAGCGGTCCAGGCTTCACGCCGAGTTTGTCGGCAAGTTGCACGAGCGGCAGAAAACGCCGCTGCAATTTTTCTGTGTGATTCTGCGCGATGTCCGCTATCCGGTGCTCAAGAAACGGATTGAGTAGGCGGTCGCGTAACTCGACGAGATAGGCGAGAGCCTGCTCGCGCTGACCGAGGACCACAAATGTCGGGAGCACATCTTCCGCCCAGACAGTTTCCAGGCTGGCGCGTAGTATCGGGTCGTTCATTGCCTGACATACGGTCTCGTCAACCGGTCTGCGGTCCTCTAGCCACCGCTCCGCCAGATAGCTGTGACCGAGATTGAGCAGGAACAACTTCAGGCGCTCGAAGTGCTGCAGATCGTCAGTCAAAACGATGTTTTCATGAGTGCAGGGTAGAACCAGCCCCGGCTGCTGCTCAATCGCCCAGAGCGCATACGGTTCGGCAACGGCGCCCACCGGTTCAATCGCCTGCGAAACGATGCGATCGACGAGCGAATTGGCCCATATGCAATGCGTTCGCAGGTAGGTAGTGAACGGCTCCGGCAGCCGCCACTTTACCGCGAGAGTCACAACAAGTTCGCGCAACGTATCGCCGTTATTGACCACGAGTTCGCATGGAAAAAGGGAGAGCGGCGCATCAGGGTTTCGTTCCCAACGGGCATGAAGCAACACCAGCAGCTTTGCCGGAAAGCTCTGTGGCACGCGCTCCGGATGATTCACGAGCGTCGCGGTATCTCGGTCATCAAGCCGGAATCCCCTGTCTCCCGTATTGGAAACAATCACTTCGACGTGCTCTGCCACGGCGTCTCGCACTTGTGCCCAATGAGACTCGGCGTGCCATGCTGCGCGCACCGCGTTGCCACTCAGCATCTCGTCCACCAGCACTCCGTGACGCATACCTCGAACCCGTACCGGATATCGCCCGCCCTCTGCCAGCGCTGCAATACGCTTCTGACTGGACTGGCTGCTGGTGGTCTGCACGACTGTAATGCCACCGAGCGCGGCACCCCGCGTCATGGCTTCCGAAACAAACAGGTCGACATGCGCCTGAAGAAAGCGGCTAGTGCCGAACTGGAGAATTGGCTGGCTCATGGCAAATATCCGATATGCGTCAGAGTCAGCATTCGATGATGGCTTTCACTACACCTGCGGATGGTTCGAGCAGTTTCGAAAATTCGGCAGGAACATCGGCAAGCTTCATCCGGTGCGTGTTGAGTGCCGCATCGGGCACCTGACCGGCACGCATGGCCCTGAGCACAGTTTCGAAATCTTCCGCAGTCGCATTGCGGCTTCCGATCAAGGTGGCTTCGCGCTTGTGGAACTCCGGATCGGAGAAAGTGATCTTGTCTCTCACCACGGAAATCAACACGTATTTCCCGCCGTGCGCAATAAACTCAAAGCCACGCTCCATGGCAGCCGGATTACCCGTCGCATCGAAGACCACATCGAAGAATTCGCCGCCGGTGAGTTTCGCCAACTCGTCGACGTCGGTATCACCGATTTGCACAGTAGCCGCCACTTCAATTTTCTCATCGCAGAATTTGAGACGATCGAGCCGTGTATCGAGCGCCGTCACCGTGGCCCCGCGCAGACGTGAAAAGATCATTGCGGCCATACCGATCGGACCTGCACCGACCACCAGCACGCGCTGTCCCGCCTGAACGTCCGCGCGACGAACCGCGTGCGCGCCAATGGCGAGAAACTCGATCATTGCCGCCTGATCGAGCGTGATTCCTTCAGCCTTGTGAACGAACTGACGCGGCAAACTTAGATACTCCGTCAATGCGCCATCACGATGCACGCCCAATACCTGAATGTTCACGCAGCAGTTCGTTTTTCCGTTCCTGCAGGCAATGCACTGACCGCATGACAGGTAGGGCATCACGTAGACCGGGTCGCCGGCGTCCAGGCCGGAATCCGTGTCGGCTTCTTCGACCGTCCCTGACAGTTCGTGTCCCATCACGCGTGGGTAGGCGAGAAATGGCTGATTGCCGGTAAAGATGTGCAGGTCGGTGCCGCATACGCCGACGCGTCGCACGCGTAGCAACACTTCGCTGCGATCGCGAGGTGGCCGTGAGCGCGTCTCAACGCGTAGTACGCCGGGAGTTTCACAAATAATAGTGAGCATGAGGTTTCCTTTTTCAGCTACAGAACCCGCGAAGCCATAGTGCGGTTTCGATGCGAGCCCGGTTAATTTGTTTCTTCATGGCGAGGTCAAACGAGTGCCGTGTCGAGACAACGCTATTCGAGGTAAAAGACCTCTTCCATCTGTGCCCAGTGTTCCGACGGCGCACGACTCACCAACGGTTTCTGGCACGGGCTGCACAGGCTCCACCAACGTTGTGTTTCCGGGTCGCTCGCAATCTCGGCCATATCGCTTTCATAGTCAGTTCCGACGTATTCCCAGTAACCAAACAACAGGTTCTCGGGCTCCCGCAGGAAAATCGAGTAGCGGGTGACATTCGAGCGTTTCAGGCGATCGAGCACCGTCGGCCACACCTGCGCATGCAAGCGTTTGTATTCGTCGATGTGCTGCGGATCGATACCGATGACCATTCCCATTCGTTGCATTACACCCTCCCTATTCTTCGAGCCGGTAGAAGCGATGAGCGTTGCCGCCGAATACAGCGTCTTTGTCCTCATCGCCCGCATACCGGTCACAGTAATCTTCACAGGCGGCAAGCCAACCGGCGTAGTCGCCGAAATGTGTCGCGAGCCGCTGGACAGGCCAGTCACTTCCCCATAGAAGACGATGCGTGCCGAACAGTCGGAATAGCGTTTCTACGTAGGGGGCTCGAAAGCGGCAATGTCGGTATCCGGCGGCGCTTCCGTCCATAAGCCGGACAGCTTGCAATGTACATTTTGGAGTTTGGCCAGATCTGCCATGTCGGTTCGCCACGGCTCCAGTTGCCGGACAGCGATCAGTGGCTTGGCCGCATGATCTATAACAATCCGAAGGCCGGGGTAACGCCTCGCGAACGCGACCACACCGGGGAGTTGACGCGGGACGACCAGTGCATCAAATGCAAGGTCATTCGCGAGCATCGCTGTGATCGCCGGTCGCAATGCGGGGTCGTCGATCCAGTTGTCGTCGGCAAGATCCTGCAGCATCGGCCGCAGCGCTTTCAGCTTCGGGTGGCGGGCCAAAGCATCGATCTGTTGCGGCGCCTCCGGTGATTTCAGGTCGACCCATCCCACCACTGCGCGAATAAAACAGTAACGCTCCGCCAGTTCGAGCAGGAATCCGGTGTCTTTGCTGTCCGGTAAGGACTGGACCAGCACGCTTGCGTCGATGCCGCATTGCTCAAGCAGCGGTTCAAAATCGGCCGGCCCAAAGTCTCGATAGATCGCTTCGAGGCTGGCAGGCGGCCAATGCCCCACACGCGCCGTGAGGTGCCAGAAATGGTGATGTGCGTCGATACGCAGGCTCACTCGACCACCTCGGGCACAGGTGCGGTGTCCGCAATCAGACCGTCCGACTTCAGCTCCTGCCACAATCCGGCTGGCAGCGCCTGCTCAAACCACGCGACGTTCTGCTGGAGTTGTTCGACACTGCGCGCGCCCACCACGCACGACACAACCGCAGGATGCGCAAGCGGAAACTGCAGTGCCGCAGCGGGTAGCGGAACCTCGAATTCGCGGCAAACCTCAGCCAGTTGGTTGACGCGCGACACGACACCGGCGGGGGCGTCCCCGTAATTGAACTTGCCGTTACCTGCCAGCACGCCAGAATTGAACACACCGCCGACCACGATCGAATTCCCATACCGTACGCAATGGTCGAGAAACGGCGCGAGACAATCCTGCTCGAGGAGGGTATAGCGGCCCGCCAGTAACGTCACATCGAGCTGTAATTCCTGCATGGCTTCATGCGCGACCTGCCACTCGTTCACGCCGAGGCCGATGGCTTTGACCACCCCCGCGTTGCGCAGCGTGTCGAGCGCGCGGAAACCGCCCCCTTCTGTAAGCTGTTTCCAGAATTCGACGTTTGCATCCCCATGTGTCATTCGACCGATGTCATGCACATACAGCAGATCGATCTGCGCAATACCGAGACGCTGCTGGCTGTCTTCGAAAGACCGCATGACGCCGTCGAAGCTGTAGTCGTAGTGCGGCCGGAAAGGAAGCGGCTCAGCCCAGCCGTCGTCGCCGCATTGAACAGTCGGATCCGGCCGAAGAAGCCTGCCGACTTTCGTACTCAGCACGAACTCGTCGCGTGGCCGCGCTGACAACGCGTTGCCCACGCGGCGTTCCGAAAGCGTGTACCCGTAGAACGGCGCAGTGTCGAAATAGCGCAGACCGAGCGACCATGCTTCGTCCATCAGCGCGCGCGCCTGTTCCGGCGGCATCGTGCGATACAAGCCGCCAAGTTGCGAACAGCCCATACCCAGTGCGCTCAGTTGCACCCCGGCACGCGACACCTCACGCAGATCACTTGCTTTCATCAGGAATACCGTTCCCAGGGATTCATTGCTGGATGTTCAACGCTTCACAGCGCGTCTTGAGTAGCGCTGGGCTCAAGGGCGGACAACGCCGTCTGGCGTCGTCCGCATCGCGCTTCAATACAAGACATTCTTCGCGGCGGGCTGATCGATGTTGTCCTTCTCGACCATCACGACACCGGTATCCAGTTGCTTCGTAACCGGCTTGTGTTCGATGACATCCACCGCCGTTTTGACACCCTTGTAGCCCATCTGATACGAGCCCTGGACAGCGATGGCCTGGATGGTTCCGTCCTTGACGAAGCCCTGGAGGTCCTGGTTGCCGTCAAAGCCGATCGCGACGACCTTGCCGGCTTTCCCGGACTGCGCCAACGCGCGCCCCATTCCCACAGCAGTCGGTTCATTTGCACCGAAGATGCCCTTCAGATCCGGATTGGCCGACAGCACGTCGGTCGTCTGATTGAGCGCGGTCGCCATCTGCGACTGCGAGTAGAACGGTCCGACAATCTGCAGCTTCGAGTGCTGCGCGAGATACTGCCGGAACCCGCCCACGCGGCCAATCTCGGAACCGGCGCCGGCGACGTACGACATCACAGCGACTTTCCCCGTCTGTCCGACACGGTCGATCATCGCTTTCGCGCACAACTCACCGGCCTTGACGTTATCGGTCGAGAGAAACGACTGGTAATACTGCTTGCCGGAATCGGACACGAGCGAATCGATCAGGACGACCGGAATTTTTGCCTCCCAGGCCTTCTTCATTGCCGGGACCAGCGCGTCGGGATCGGACGGCGCGAGCACGATCGCCGCGACATGCCGGTTCACCGCGTTCTCGACCATATTGACCTCGTCCGCCACGGCTGACTCGGTCGCCGGTCCCTGAAACGTCATCGTGTAGCCGTTCAGCCCTTTCATGCCCTCCGTTGCACCCTTTTGCACGTTCTGCCAAAAATTCGAGTTGGCCGTCTTGACGATCACGGCGATCTCTCCGCCCGCCGCATTCGCGTGCGCCGTCACTGCGGTCAAAAGTGCGGCGGCCAATGCCAGATACGTCTTCCTCATGTCTCACTCCTTGGGTTGGTGATTGCACTGCTTTGTTGGACTTCTCGAATGGCTTCATTCGATGTGCTTCATCGACGGTTTCTGACCTGGTCGATCCAGACCGTGCCGAGAATGACCAGTCCGATGATGATTTGCTGGATGAAACTCGATACGCCGTTCATGTTCAGGCCGTTGCGCAGCACGCCGATGACAAACGCACCGATGGCCGTACCGGAGATCGTGCCTACACCGCCCATCAGGGACGTCCCGCCAATCACGGCGCTGGCGATCGCATCGAGCTCGTACATGACGCCTTCGTTTGGTTGCGCCGTGACGAGGCGCGACATCAGCACACAACCCGTCAGACCGGCGAGCACGCCAGACAGCACATAGGTAAACAAGGTGACGCGGCGGACATTGACGCCGGAGAGCCGCGCAGCTTCGGCATTCGATCCGACTGCGTAGATGTGGCGGCCAAGCGAGGTGCGCGTCAGCATGATCGACACGGCGACCGCCAGCACGACCATGATGATCACGGGATACGGGATCCCCGGAAATACCGTATCGGGGAACCCGTCTGCCCCGATATGCGAGATGCGGAACAACGCGCCATTTCCGAGTTCGCCGAACGCGTCGCCGAGTCCCGAAACCGGGCGCGCGCCAGTGATCTGAAGCGCGAGACCACGCGCGACCAGCATCATGCCGAGCGTGGCGATAAAAGGCGGCAGACCCATACGCGTGACGCACAGGCCATTAACGAATCCGCACAGGCCGCCCACCACGACGCCGCCGAGCATGCCGAGAGGAATCGGCACGCCAGCCTTGACGAGCAACGCGGCGACCACACCAGACAGCGCGAGTACGGAACCCACGGACAGGTCGATTCCGCCCGTAATGATCACGCAGGTTGCCGCCACGCCGAGATAGGCAATCGACGTCACCTGCAAGGCCACTGTCATGCCATTGTCGACCGAGAAGAAAGCGGAACTGGTCAATGAAAAGACGGCCACCAGCATGATCAGACTGCCGAGCGCGGCAAATTTCTGAATCAGGTCGCGACGCCGGAGCTTCGCGCTGGTGTCGACAGTAGTGGTCTGTTCGGATGTTATTTCAAGCATGATTTCGTCCCGATGCGAAGTGCATGATTTCTTCCTGATTGGTGTGGCGCGTCTCCAGGATCGTGGCGATCCGGCCTTCGTGGAATACCGCGACGCGATCGGACATGCCGAGAATTTCAGGCAATTCCGAACTGATCAGCACAACGCCGATGCCCTGCGCGGCGAGCTGGTCCATCAGCTTGTAGATCGCGTATTTCGCGCCGACATCGATGCCGCGCGTGGGCTCGTCGAAAAACAGAATCTTCGATTCGCGAAACAGCCATTTGCCGATGACAACCTTCTGCTGATTGCCGCCGGACAGGTTGCGCGTGAGTTGATGGACCGTCGGCGTGCGGATGCCGAGCGTTTCGACGTAACGCCGCGCGATCGCCGCTTCTTCCGCGAAGCGGATGAAGCCGGCGCGCCCCGACACCGCCTCGATATTGGCCAGCGTGATGTTGGTCGCGACCGGCATCTTCAGCGCGAGACCATCGCTCTTGCGGTCTTCCGACAGATACGCGATACCGTGGCGAATCGCATCGATAGGCGAGCGGATCGAGACGCGCTCGCTCCCGATATGAATCTCGCCGCCGTCCGGTTGGTCAGCGCCGAAAATCGCCCGTGCCACTTCGGTCCGGCCTGCGCCCATCAAACCGGCGAAGCCGAGAATCTCGCCTCGCCTCAGTTCGAACGAAACCGGCCCAAATGCCGGTGCGCGCGACAGATTGTCGACGCGCAGCAGCACGTCCTGCGTCGGGACCGAGCGGCGCGGCGGGTACGCATCGTTCAGCGCCCGGCCGACCATCCGCGCAACGATCTCATCCATGCTGGTCGCCGCGAAATCGTCGGTTGAAATGTGGTGCCCGTCGCGCAGCACCGTCACGCGGTCGACAATCTGCTTCATTTCGTCGAGACGATGAGAGATGTAGACAATGCCGACCCCGTTCTCGCGCAACTCCTTGATGATCCGGAACAGGTGCATGGTTTCGGATTCCGTGAGCGACGAAGTGGGTTCGTCCATGATCAGCACCTGGGCGTCGAGCGAGAGCGCCTTGGCGATTTCGACCATCTGTTGCTGGGCGATCGACAGCGTCCCCACCAGCCTCGTGGGCGGCAACGACAATCCAATGCGGGCGAGCGCGCGCTGGGCGTTCCCATTCAGTCGTGCGCGATCGATGAACGGCCCGCGTTTGGGCTCGCGTGCCAGGTAGATGTTTTCCGCAATCGACAGGTGCGGCACCAGATTCAGTTCCTGGTGAATGATCGCAATGCCTGCTTCCTGTGCCTCGAGTGAGGACCCGAACCGCCTTTCCATGCCGCGAAAAACGATCGTGCCGGCATCCGGCTGGTATTGCCCGCTGACGATTTTCATCAGGGTTGACTTGCCAGCGCCGTTTTCGCCACAAATTGCGTGCACTTCGCCGCGGCGCAATTGGAAGTGCACATCCTCCAGTGCAACGACACCGGGAAACCGCTTGCCCAGTCCGCTCAGTTTCAATAGCTCCGGGGGTTCCTTTGACGCGAAGGCGTCCACCACGCGCGGGGCCAGGTCAGTGCTCAGATCTGTCACACGTGTCTCCTTCTTTTGTGTAGAGGCGCTGCCATCGGTCAGGCCAATCTGATGCAGATTAAAGAATAAACGGCTATTTTGGTCAAGCCAATTTGCAATATACTTCTTCTGGCCTTACCAAGGGCAAACCCGAACTGTTCCTGCGAAATGCGCCGAAAACCTTGTCAGGCTTGCGTGGTAGACTTTGATCGCTGGTCGACAGACGACCCGGGCCATTTATCCTTGCGGCAGCAAAATGAAACAGACCGAGCCAAAGCGGCTTTACCAATTGGTCGCCGACCAGATTCGCGGCCTCATCCACGGAGGGGATTTCCCTCCGGGGTCGAGACTGCCGCCGGAGCGCGAGTTGTCGCAGCAACTGGGTGTTTCGCGCCCGTCTCTGCGCGAGGCGTTGATCGCACTGGAAATCGGCGGCAGCGTCGAGACCCGCATGGGTTCGGGCGTCTATGTGCTCGAAACCGCAAACGAAAGTGAAGGGTCACTGGCTGTATTAGGCGAAAGTCCGACGGAAATCATGCAGGCCCGGGCCGTAATCGAAGGCAACCTCGTCGTGCTTGCCAGCACGCGGCTTACGGCCGGCTCTCTGGACCGGTTGCGGCGCAGCGTGGATGCGATGCATCGCCTCGCCTCTGCCGGCAAATCTCCTCTGGAACCGGACCGGCAATTCCACCTGATCATCGCGGAAACGGCCGGCAATACGGTGTTGAGCCGGTATGTGGCCGATCTGTTTGACGCGAGACGCGATCCGATCGGGGCGAGGATTAGCGAACTCGTCGAAAATACGGCCACATGGATGGCTGCGGTTGAGGAGCACGAAAAAGTCCTGCATGCACTGCAAGCAGGAGACCCTATTGCTGCAGAAGCGGCGATGCGATCGCATCTGAAATCTTCTGAAGAGCGTTGGGTCGGAAGTGACATCAAGAAGGTCACACCCAACGATGCGGACGGTAAAGTTACCCGCGTGCGACTGGGTTGAGTTGCGAATTCAGCCGGTTGAATTGCCAGTTAAAAGCAGGTGATCGTCGATGCCATAAGCGGATCGCCGCGGCCGCCCTGGGCGGCGCATGCCGCTTCAATTGTTGAAGTTCGTAAAGTTGCACTTCCAGGTCGACTTTAGACATTCAGCACCGACAGGGGGAACGCGTTCTAGTCCGCGTCGCCAGGTTTGGCGCGCTGGCGCGGCGCAACCACGCCGCTCATGCGACGTTCATTGTGTTGCATCGACCGGTTGAATCCGCCGGTCAATGCGGCCACTTCCGACGGTTGAACGAAGCGGCCAATTGGTGGCATCTTCGGCGGCGTTCCTGCGCGCATCGGGTCGGTGAGCAACGGCGTATCCGTCGCCCCGGGCGCCACCACGTTTGCCGTAATTCCGCGCGGCGCGAGTTCCGCGGCCCAGGAGCGTGCCATGCCCACCAGCGCCGCTTTGGTGGCCGCGTATTGACTGCGCGTGACGGCGCCGTTCGCGGTCCGGCTGCCGATCAGCACGATGCGGCCACCGGCGGGCATTTTGGGCATCAACGCATTGGCGAGAAACGCGGCGGCATCGACATGAATCCGCCACATCGCGGCGCCCTCATCTTCGGTCAGTTCGCCGAGCGGCGCCGTGCGCGTGAACCCAACTGCGTGCACGAGTGCATCGCATGAGGCGATTGCGTCGAGAGCAGACTTGAGCGCCGTGAAGTCCGTCACGTCCGCGGGGACAATGGTCAAACCTTCGATGCTTTCCCTCGACGGCGTCCGGCACAGTCCAAGTTTGACAATACCCGCTGGGATTGTCCGGGATTCGAGCCTGGACCGCGGACAGCGAGCGTCAGGCTGTCGCGATATCATAAATTGTTGCGTTCCGAAAGATCCTGTCCGTCGAAACGGGCCTGGAAGCCTCGTGGATTCGCATCGTTCTGCGGGCGCTGTCGAAGCCACCCGCAAACATGCGCTGGGGATCCGATAGCGTACGCGAAACGCACCAGATGATTCCCCGCGCGGAGGGAGACGCTGATGACCATCATCACCAGATCGACGCTGATGTTTGGCTTGATATGCGCATGCTGCGTGGCGGGTACGGGCAAGGCGGAGCCAAACGACAGGCTTTTAAAGCTGCTGCAGTTGCAAACCTTAAATCGTATGGCGTCAGAAGCCGCGCCGAAGAAGAGCAACGCTTCGGGCGGCGACAGTGCGCGTCAGGACCGTGGGGCAGACCGTAGAGGGTCCCAGCCACAGCCAGACGATCGCGGCGCCCCCGGCAGCGTGCCGGCGCGAAAGCCGTAGCGATACCGTAGCAATCGAAAATCGGCGACAGGGGAAAATAATCCGCTCCCGTTGTTGCAGACCGAATCCTGAGAGTATTCAGGAAGGAACAGAAGCAGCCCGCAAAGCCTCCAGTCCGGCCACCGGCCCGGCTCTGCAGCGGCACCGGTGCCCTACGATAGGGCTACCAGTCCGGACCGGGCCGGTTCAGGTCTTGGCGAGGGCGCCGCGCTCGCAAATTCGTAGCCTGATGGTCGGCAGATCCGATATCTAATGCCTGACGTTGGACCCACAACGCATCGCGACGATTTCTAGAGTCCTCTCCCGCGCCGCGCGCCTTGCGAACGCCCATTACCGCGCAGCCTGGCTAGCCCGTGGCCTAACTCGGCCAGATACAGCTTTGTTCATCGAAGATCTTCTTCGAGTCTGTTCTCATTGGCTCCGATCGCGCATCCGGTCGCTGGCTCTTGGTCCGGCACCGGCTTGACGGCCGCTATCGAAGTGCAACCGTTATTCGTTGAATCGAACCGGGCGTCAGGTGATCTTCGGCGTTTTCCGTCATCCCGGCATTTGCGCTGATGAGAAGCCTACGGGTTGGTTTCCAGACATTCGCGCCTCGTGAATGGCGTCGATGCGTGCGCTGCGGCCGACTTTGCTTTTCTGATGCCGTGAATTTCCATGCTAATGGCGCTTGTCGGCGATCTCCAGAAGAATGATAATTCATTAAGCATGAAGCAGTATTTTTTACACAATTTTCTTGTATAAAAAATTAAAAAACGCGCTTGATTTTTCACATTTGTTAAGACAATATCGATTCGCCGGACATTGCGTCGAGCCACCATGAAATACGATTGATTTCAGCAGCTTAGCTGGCTGTGTCCTGTCGTGTATGTCGCATTGTCGCCGACATTTAAACGTCAATTCGTCATGCATTTCTAAATGCAGGAGGCCCTATGTCCGTCGAGAAACTTATCTTTCGTTTACCTAACTCGCTCAAAGTACAAGTCGAATCGCATATTTTTGAAGTCGGTCGTAAAACCGTAATACTGGTGAATGGCGCTTTAGCGACAACGGCGTCGTTCGGACAGACAATCAAGTATCTCGGCGAGCGATATAACGTCATTTGCTTCGACCTGCCTTATGCGGGGCAATCAAAGCAGCACAATCGGGCCGGTTCCCTCCTGACGAAAGAGGACGAAGTCGAAATCCTGCTGAACCTGATTCAACACTTCGAGCCCCGCTTCCTGTATTCCGTGTCATGGGGAGGACTCGCATCATTGCTCGCGCTGGCGCGGCAGCCTGCTTCCATCGAGCGGGCGGTAATCGGCTCCTTCTCACCGTTTCTCAACGATGCGATGGTCGCCTATGTGACGCAAGCGAGGCATCTGCTCAGTACGGGCGAGAATCTGCAAGCCGCGCAACTGCTGAACGACACCGTGGGAAAACATCTGCCGCGCATACTGAAACTCCTGAATTACCGCTATCTGACGAGCCTGCCGGAGGAAGAGCAAAGCCAGGTCGCCTTTCACGTCGAGCAGATACTGGCGTTAAGGCCCGAAACGTATCTGGATCAATTGGCGAACATCCGCTGCAGGGTGAAGTTCATCAACGGCGAGCTCGATGAATACACCACTGCGCACGACATTCGCACCATGGCGCGCTATGTCCGTCACGCGCAGTTCGCGACCGCACCGAACACCGGGCATTTTCTTGAACTCGAAGGACGGGCGCAGGCCGCCACGATGCGCGAAGAAATTCTCGGCTTCTTCGGCGTCAACCAGGAGTTCGATCGTTCACGGCTCGACGCGCTGTCGCCCGCGGCAGAAGCGCAAACGTTTGCTCACTCGGGACTGAACATCGAATTCGGGAGCGGAAAATGACGATCTATCACACGCTTGCCGTTCTCGGCCCATGGGCCGTCTGGGTCGCCTACTGGATGAAAGCATCGTCCGGTGTGAAGAAAACCCTAAAACGCGAGGATCGACTTTCACGCACGCTTCAGTCGATCCCGCTGATCATCGGCTGTGCGCTGGTTGTGTTGCCGGACGGCGCCGCCATCTCGAGTCCGGCGGGCGCTCATTTCGATTTACAGCAATGGATCGGCCTCACGATCGTTGTCGCCGGTCTCGCTTTCTCAGTGTGGGGCCGTCGCCATCTCGGCCCTAACTGGAGCGTGTCGGTCACGCTGAAAGCCGACCACGAACTCGTACGCAGCGGCCCTTACGCGCTCGTGCGTCATCCGATCTACTCAGGTTGCCTGCTGGCGATTGCGGGCGCCGCGCTCGTCAACGAACAATGGCGCGGCGTGATCGGCTTCATACTGATCTTCGCTTCGCTCGCGTACAAGGTGCGCGTCGAGGAACAGTGGCTCTCCGAGTATTTCGGTGCACCATACCGTACCTATCGCGAGGAGGTACGGGCGCTCGTGCCGTGGCTCTATTGAGGAGCCGCAAGCAAACCATGGCACAAATCGTCATTACTGCAATCGGCTCGGCAGGCGACGTTCATCCGTTCATCGGCATTGCGCGAACCCTGGCAGAACGCGGACATCGGATCGTGTTCTGCACGCATCCGCAATTCGCCGCGCTCGCGGCACAACACGGCTTCACGTTTGTGCCGATCGGTACGTGGGACGAGTATGCGCGGGCGATTGCAAGCCCGGCGCTGTGGAATCCGCGGACCTCGTTTCGCACGCTATGGGCCGTCATCGCACCGACTATCCGCCCTCACTTCGATGCGCTCGCCGCGATCGCGACCCCCGACACCATACTGGTCGGCTCGTTGTGGGCGTTCGCCGCGCGTCTGATGCAAGAGGTTCATGGCACGCCCTACGTTTCGGTCCAGGTGTCGCCTTCGACGCTGCTTTCCGCGAGCGCTCCTCCCACGCACAAGCGTCTGACCGTGCCGATGTGGCTGCCACTGCCCGTCAGGGCAAAGTGCATGGAAATGATCGAAAAAGGCGTGCTCGACAAGGCGTGCGGACCTGCTCTGAACGACGTCCGGGAAACCCTTGGGCTTGCGCCCGCGAGCCGCATACTAGGTGAGTGGCTGCACTCGCCCGACGGCGTGCTGTGCCTGTTCCCGGACTGGTTTGCCCCGGCTCAACCCGACTGGCCGCGCAATCATTTCATGGCGGGCTTTCCCCTCTTCAACGATGTAGCGCCCGACGCCTTCGACGACGAACTGCGCGCCTTCGTCGCCTCGGGCGAACCTCCGGTCGTCTTCACGCCAGGCTCCTCGCGGATCGACGAGCGGACCTATTTGAGCGCCGTCGACGAAGCCGTGCGCCGCACGGGTGCCCGCGCGATCGTGCTCGCCGGCACCGCCGCAGCGCGGGCGCTCGCGCGCCGCGACGTGCTGGTGCGCGACTTCGTACCCTTGCGAATGCTCTTGCCGCACTGCGCAGCCATGGTCCATCACGGCGGCATCGGCACAGCGGCGCTCGCATTCGCGGCTGGCATTCCACAGATCGTCACCCCGTTCGCGCACGACCAGTTCGACAATGCGCAGCGCGTGGCGAAAAGCGGCTGCGGCCTTCGCATCGACAGTCCTGCAAGCGGCAAGGCTCAGGCCTCGGCACTCGCGCGCGTCACCACGGACAAACTCGTGACGGCCCGTTGCACGATCGCCAAACGGCTCATCGACGCAGCGCCCGACGCGTGCGAGGCGGCCGCGCGATATATCGAACGCTGCGCAGATCAGCGCGGCGACCTCAGCATCCGTTCGGTCGCCTGAACGGCTTCGGGAAATACCGTCCACATGAGTACTTCAAGAGGCATGGTCATACAGGACGTCGGCGGCCGCGCCGCGCCGCCACTGCGCGGCGCGTGGCTCGCGTTGCTGACCTTCGCGCTCTCGCTCGCCACCTTCATCGAGGTGCTCGACTCGACGGTCACGAACGTCGCCGTGCCGTCCATCGCCGGCAGCCTCGCCGTGTCGAATTCCCAGGCGACGTGGGTCATCAGCTCCTATTCGGTCGCGGCGGCTATCGCGATTCCGCTGACGGGATGGCTGTCGCAGAGGATCGGTGAAGCGCGTCTTTTCGTCTGGTCCGTGCTGCTGTTCACGCTGACGTCGCTGCTATGCGGCATCGCCGGCAACCTGGAACTGCTCGTTCTATGCCGCGCCATGCAGGGACTCTTTTCAGGTCCGATGGTGCCGCTGTCGCAGGCCATCCTGTTGCGCTCGTTTCCGCCGCAAAAGCGAGTGCTCGCGCTTGCACTCTGGGCAATGACGGTGCTGCTCGCGCCGATCTTCGGTCCGGTGCTCGGTGGCTGGATCATCGATCAATTCTCCTGGCCGTGGATCTTCTTCATCAATCTGCCGATCGGCCTGTTCGCCTTCGCGGCCTGCGCCGCGCTGTTGCCGCGCGAGCGTCCGGATATCCAGCAGCCGCCGATCGACACGATGGGTATCGTGCTGCTCGTCGTCGGCGTGGGCGCACTACAGGCGGTGCTCGACCTCGGGCGCGACCACGGCTGGTTCGACTCGCCGCTGATCGTTGCGCTGTCGTTGATCGCCGCGCTCGCGCTGGTTTGCCTGTTGATCTGGGAGTCGGCTGAACCTTTTCCCGTCATCGACCTCGACCTGTTTCGCGACCGCACTTTCTCTTTCGGCGTCGCGATCATTTGTCTCGGGATGGTGAGCTTTTCGGTGATCGGCGTCATCTTTCCGCTGTGGCTGCAAACCGTGATGGGCTACTCCGCGTTTCAGGCCGGACTGACCGTTGCGCCGCTCGGCATCCTCGCCCTCGTCTTTTCCATGCTGATAGGGATTTTTCTGGACCGGTTCGATGCCCGCGTCGTGACATCGTTCGGCTTTCTCGTGTTTTTCGCGGTGCTGGCATGGGACGCGCACTTCACGCTGACGATGTCTTTCTGGCAAATCGTCACGCCAACGTTTATTCAAGGTATCGGCCTGCCTTGCTTTTTCATTCCGCTGAGCGCAGCGATTCTGTCGCGCATTCCCAACGAGAAGCTCGCTGCCGCATCGGGCCTGTCGAACTTCCTGCGCACGCTGTCCGCCGCGCTCGGCACCGCCCTCAGCGTGACCTGGTGGGACAACCGCGCGGCACATCACTACGGCACACTCGCGCAATCTGTCACGCAGGCATCCGAGGGCACCGGCCTTTTCACGCGGTCGCTGCAAACGCTCGGATTCGGCGCCAACCGATTGGCGGCCATCCGCGATGTCGTTCAGCAGCAGGCGTACATGATGGCGACCAACGACCTGTTTTACATGGCGAGCCTCGTGTGCCTCGCGCTCGCGGCGCTGATGTGGGCCACCAAACCCTGGCGCGGCGTATCGGCCCAGCGCGCCGGACATTAATACTCCTGACAGGGTGACGATCATGAGCCAGACGATCTCCTCTCCCGGCGCTGCGGCCAGCGCCGGTTACGCAGTGCCGCTGCTCGGTGCGCTGGTGGTGTTGTACCGCCCAACTTCCGAGCACCTGACTCATCTGCTGGAACTCTGCGCGCACGGCACGCCGTTGCTGGTCGTCGATAATTCGCCGGCGGCCTCTGGCGCGTTGGCCGATGCGCTGAACGCGCACGGCGCGGAGTATCTCTGCAACGCGAATCGTGGCGGCATTGCCGGTGCTTATAACCGGGGCCTTGCGCGGATGTTCGAACGCGGCCTCGGCGCCGTCGCGCTATTGGATCAGGATTCGCAGGTGAGCACCGATTACTTCCGGTTGATGCTCGAGTCATGCAAAGCGCTCGGCCCACGAGCTTTCGCGATCGGACCGCGTATTTACGACGAGAATGTCAGGCACTTCCTGCCGCAGATGGTTAGCAACGGCTTTTCGATCCGCACGCTGGTGTTCGAAGCGGACGCATCCTTGCAGCCGTGCTCCTTTTTGCTGTCCTCCGGTTGCGTGGTCTCGCGCCTCGCGTACGAGCGCCTCGGTGCGTTCGCGGAAGCGCTGTTCATCGATCACGTCGACACCGAATATTCGTTGCGCGCACTGCTGCACGGCGTCCAGTTCTATGTCGAGCCGCGGCTCACGCTGTTACATCGCATCGGCCACAAACGACAACATCGTCTCGGCCCGGTGCGTATCACGTCGATGAATCACCCGGCTTTTCGACGCTATTACATGGCGCGTAACGGCATGCACCTGTGCGTTCAATATGTCCCGTCCCTGCCGGTCGCGCTCGTGCCCAATTTCATCACGCTGCTGCAAGTCTTCCAGGTGCTGCTGTTCGAGTCCGGCAAGCTGGCGAAACTATCCAGTATCGGTTGCGGGATCGTCGACGGCCTTCTCGGCCGGCTCGGTCCGCTCGAAACGGCGCGCCCGCGGCTTGCGGCGCGCCTCGGACACGGCTGACCGATGACGACCGATTCTTGCCCCATTGGCTTCGCACGAAAGCGCCTATGGACGGCGTTCGTGTCCACCGCTTCGCTATGCGCGCTGTGCGCAATCGCGGGTTGCGCGGACAACAGCTCTTACCATCCGCTTGCGATGCATTCGCCGGGCCCCGAGGCGCTCGCGCGGACCGCGCAGGATGCGCAGACCGCAAACGGCGCATGGCCGCAAGCGCAATGGTTCGAGTCGTTTCACGACAAGCAGCTCGATGCATTGATCGCCGAGGCGTGCGCCGGCAATCCGGACATCCAGGCCGTCGGCGCGCGTCTGGCCGAGGCGCAATCGCAACTCGACCAGTTCGCTTCGGGCACGGGACTCACGGGCGGCGTCGCGGCCGCGGCCTACAAAGCGCGCATGCCCGCCATCAACGGCGCGGCGGACGTGAATGTGGCGGGCACCACGGTTCCCATCAATCTCTTCAGCGATCCGTGGGTCTCGCCCGCGAGCGTTATCGCCGGTGCGAACTACGACCTGGACCTGTGGGGCAGGAACCGCGCCGTGACCCAGGAGCTCGTGTCTGCACGCGACGCTGCGCATGTCGAAGAACAGCAGGCCCGCCTGATCATCACCACGTCAATGGTCACGCTATACGGCCGTCTTGCCGACGAATACGCAAAGCGGGATCTGATTGCGGCGAAGCGGCAACAAGCGGACCAACTCGATGAGATCCGGCGCACGCGCGAGGCAAGGGGAATCGACAGCACCTACGCCGCACAGCAGGCACGTATCGATCAGGCCGCGCTGCGCATGCAATTGCAGACGACCGACGACGCGATCACGCAAACGCAATTGCAGATCGGCGTCCTGACTGGAGAGGGACCGGAACGCGGCCTCGCATTGCGGCGCCCGACGCTTGCCAACGCCGACGCCGCTGCTATGTCCGTGCCCGCGAATCTGCCATTCGACCTGCTCGGCCGGCGCCCGGACGTCGTCGCCGCAAAGTTGCGCGTGCAGGCCGCGACCGCAAAAATCGCGGCAACGCGCGCGGCGTTCTATCCGAACATCAATCTTTCCGCGGCGGGCGGCTTGGCGTCGCTCAGCCTCGGCTCGCTGTTTTCGAGCGCGTCGCTCTTCTTCGCGTTGGGCCCTGCCGTTTCGTTGCCGGTCTTCGACCGCGCGCGTCTGCGCTCGCAACTGCATGGCGACTACGCGCAAGCCGACGAAATGATCGCGCTGTACAACAAGACGCTTGACGGCGCGCTGGCCGAGGTCGCCCGTTCCATCGCGACACTGCGCAACGTCACCGCACTCATCGACGCACAGGCACAGATAGTCGCGGCGCGCGACAGGATGCTCACAGTAGCCACCGAACGGCAACGCCGTGGCCTCGTCCAGCAGGCGGACGTGCTGACGCTCCGTGACATGCGGCTCGATGATCAGTTGCGTCTTCTCGAACTCAACGGGCAACGACGCGACGCTCATATCGCGTTGATCCGGGCGCTCGGCGGTGGGTTCGACGCGACCGCAAGCAGCCCCTCGGCCGCTTCGCCGGCCAGCCACGCGAATCAGGAGTCGCGCGAAAACATCAGCGATATCCGCCGCGATAGCCGCTTTTCTTCCCTTCCCTCCTCCAGCCAGGCCTCATGAGTACAGAAAATCTGCTTGGCGAACGCGTGCCGATGACGGAGCGCGACACAACGAAGGTCAGCCGCCGGAACCGGCGGCTCGCGCTGCTGTTCGGCGTCGTGTCGATGGCGGCGGTTGCGGCGGGCGTGCACTGGTTTGTTTCTGGGCGTTACGTCGAGGAAACGGACAATGCGTATGTCAGCGGCAACGTGGTGCCAATCGCCGCGCGGATTGCAGGCACGGCGCGCGAAGTGCTGGTCGGCAATACGCAGTACGTCAAGGCTGGTCAACCACTTGTCCGGCTCGACGACACCGAGGCGCGCATTGCGCTGCAAGAGGCCGAGGCACAGTTGATCCGCGCGGTGAGGCAGGCGCGCAGCGCCAGATTTTCCAACGCCATGTACCGGGCTGCCGTCGACTCGCGCGCCGCCGAGCTCGCGCTCGCCGAACAGAGCCTGAAAGCGCGCTCGGGCGCAACGGTGGAAGTGGTCTCCGCGGAAGAGTATGCACGGGCCCAGGAAGCGGTGAAAGTTGCGCGGGCCAATCTTGCATCGGCCCGCAGTCAGCTTGCCAGCGGACTCGCCGCGAGCGGCTCGGGCCGAATCGAAGACGATCCGGCCGTGATGCAAGCCGTACAACAAGTGGAGCTTGCGTATGTCCGAAACGCGCGAACGACACTCGTTGCGCCGGTCGAAGGCGCCGTTGCCCTGCGTTCGGTGCAAATCGGCCAGCCGGTTGCGGCCGGTACACAGCTGATGACGGTCGTGCCCGTCAAGCAGTTGTGGATCGAGGCCAACTTCAAGGAAGGACAAGTCCGCAACCTGCGTATCGGCCAGCCGGTTTCCGCGGTCGCCGACCTCTACGGATCGAGCGTGGTGTTTCACGGCCGGGTTGGCGGACTGTCACCGGGAACGGGCAGCGCCTTTTCCATGTTGCCACCGCAGAACGCGGCCGGCAACTGGATCAAGGTCGTTCAGCGCGTGCCCGTCATCATTTCGCTGTACCCCGAGGAGCTCGCCGCGCATCCGTTGCGAGTCGGCCTCTCGATGACAGTGTCGGTCGATACGCATCAACGCGACGGAGCGTTAAGCACCAGCGCCACCGCGCAGCCAGGTGCGAACGCGGCACCAGCGCCTGACGATGACATGACGCGCGCGGAGGCCATCGCGAGAAAATTGATCGGGAAGAGCGATAGCTTGGGTTCTCATGACGCCGGTGAGGATTGAGTTCGACAGCGCAGAGGCGCGGCCACTTGTTCAATGCACGGCTGCACTGGCTGCTGCGGCATTCACCTTGGCCGTTTTCTTCACCCGGATCAACGGAATGATCACCCGATCCCGAGATCAGTAAGCTGGTGCGGCATTACGAGCGTCGGTCGACTGGCCGGTCAAGCTGATATGAAAGCAAATATTGTCGATCATTCTTGACGTTCAAGCATAGCGGGCCGCTTTGGAGCGCTTCCGGGCGTCTTCTGTCAATGAGTACAGCCGGCCACAAGCAGCCGGTCGACTCGGGGACCGAGATCGTCAACAATAAGCCTGCAAGCACGTGGGTATCCACGACTGACACGACCCTCATCTAGGCTTTCGGTGCTGGCTGCTGCCTGCGCGATTGCATTCGCCTTAGAATATCGCTACAAATCGTGAACCGGACATATGAGGCCGCTTGCTCAGGCGAGACGTAGCAATCTGCTCCCGGGGGGACGCGCTCAAGCGCAATCCTCCGTTATGAGGCCAGATCCGGCCGCGCCGCACCCTTTGGAGGAGTGAGGGCTGTCGCTCAAGTGACACGAATCATTGTCAGACAAAGTTGCGACTGAGCTTCGACGCGGCCACAATGCTGCACGCAAAAACAACGACGAGGGGGAAACAATGACCGATAACCTTTTCGACCTGCAGCATGAGGTTACGACATCCTTTATTTCGACCGCTGAGACAGAGTACAAGAGCCTGTCCACCACCTACGAAACCATAGACCGGAAAGCACAGGCTACTACTGCAGTCGCGGGTGTCTTTCTGGCGGCTGTATTCGCATTAGCCTCGCACGTCGATGGCAGCACGAATAGTATCGTTGTGTGGTTGGTTTTTCTCCTCATGATCGTGCTACTGACTTGTGTTGTGCTCGCGGTCGGGGCGATGTTTGCGCGAGCCACGGAGCTTCCGCCGACAGCCGAGCAATGCCTGTCGGAGTGCTCGCCAGTGATCCTGGCGGCAGACCCAGATAGCTTTCGTCAGGAGCGCAACAGGGTCTATAGCAAATGGGCTGATGAGTGGGTAGAGGCGAACCGAACCGTCCACGCGGCAAATCAGAATAAGGCTTTGTGGTTGTTTCTGTCGCAGATCGCCGTGCTTGTCGCGGCCGCGTTGACTGTCTTCCTTGGGGCGCTCCTGCTGTTCACCCCTGCCAAGATCGATGTGCAGTCGCAGGTTACCCCCAGTCCCAAATCTGCGGGAACGGGGCAGGACATAAATCGAGCGGTCGATATTGCGCCGCCACTGCCTTCGATTACCGTCTCTCCCACCATAACCGTGGACACGTGCTCATCTTGCGAGCCGCGCGCTTCGAACGGGACTTCGCACATCAGCAAGGCAAAAGCTGTAACCGCGGCGAGCAGTTGCGTGCCGAACAGATGACTCCTCCGTTTGGGCTTCCGCTTCGGGGTATCTGTGAGAGCATGCCCAATTCTAGCCGCTACGTGGAAACGTTTGCTATCCGCCGCGCCGGAAGCGTCGGTCCCAATTACCGTCGAGCGAACCTGTTGTCGCCCCTGACTTTCAGGGGCCGGCAAGGAGCGGTCGGTCGGTAAGCCGTCGAGGATTGGCGACAATTTTGATTCGAAGTCCGCTTCCGCAATCTCTTTCTCTTGCCCTAATCTCCTGACATGTTGCCGTCTGTTGACGAACTTCTCGCGCTTGACGCTCTTACATTACGTGAACACACCGAGCAGGCTGGTGATACCTTCGACCTGGACGAGCACCGGGTGCAGTTGGGGAAGTCGTTGGAGGTGAATGAAGTGTGCTCAGTGCGGCGGGGCGGCAAACTCGTTGCTTACGCGATGCTTCGCCCGGAGTCGGGAGCGTGCTGGTTCGTTGGCGCATTTGCTATACATCCCTTGTACCGAACCTATGCCGTCATAGCCGAACTGCTCGCGAAGGTGGCCACGCTGGCGATCGACCGAGGGATTGTCGATCTGAGGAGTCACGTCTACAAGACCAACCGATTATCTGTCGCCTTCCATCGCAAACTTGGCTTTCGAGTGACGCGTGAAAATGACAAAGGGTTTGAATTCTTCGCTGCGGTACACGAGTTGATCGTGCGACCAGCGGTTCGCCGCGTTGCGGCCAACGGTTGCGCCCTCTCTAGGTAACTCGCGAACAACGAGCTGTAGGTTTGATCGACGGGAAGTACGCTGGTAGTCCGCACGTAGCAGCTTCCGGAAGAAGCATACCGCCGCCTAGGGATGCCTTATGCCGCCCGCATAAGCCGAGGACCGGCCAGAAGGCGACATTCACCGGTACGCCAGGAATCTGATACATCCCTATATTCAATCCAGCCGTCGGCAAGGATGTCCTCGATGAAGCTTTGGAGCATTCGCGATTACGTGTTTTTGCTTTCGGCGCAATCGGCGTCCACCTTGGTTGGTGCGGGTATGAACGTGGTCTTTCCGCTGTTGATCCTAAAATTCACCGGATCGATGGCTGCCGCAGGGGTGGTGGGCGTCTTGAGGTCCGCGCCTTACTTATTTTTGAGCCTGCCATTAGGGGCGCTAGTCGATCGATGGAACCGCAGACACATCATGATGGCGTGTCAGACCGGGCGGTACCTCTGCTTTTTCGCCCTTGGCCTAATGGCATATTACGGCGTCGTCAATCAGTGGCACATTTACTTCGTCTGCATAGTAGACGGCATCCTGTTTGTATTTTTCAATATCGCTGAAGCGGCAGTCCTGTCGAGCGTAGTGCCCCGCGAACTGCTGTCTCAGGCATCTAGCACAAACGAGGCTGGCTTCGGTACCGCGATGATTCTCGGGCCGGCGGCCGCGACGTTGGTCTATCAAATTGTTGGGATTAGCGGGGCGCTTTTCGCCGGCGCTTTCTGCTACCTTTGTTCCTTCATCCTCCTCAAAGTACTTAAGACCAAACTAAATGTTTCGCGTGTGGATGCGCGCCGTTCCTTGACCGAGGAAATTGCGGAGGGAATTCGATGGCTTTCAGGTGCCCGCCTAGTTCTTTTGCTTGCATGCATCTTGGGGGGCTTGAATTTAATCAACGCCGCAATGCCGCTTTTGGCAATCACTCTGGGACAACGTTTGGGCGTCAGCGATACGTCGATTGGGACGATGGTCGCATGCGGAGGTATCGGAAGTGTTCTCGGATCCATTTGCGGCATGCGTTGGTTGCGTTTGCATGGTTTTGGCCGAGGAGTGGTGCTGGCCGCCTGGCTCCATGCGATCGCCTTTGGTGCGTTGTTCATAGCGACAAATTTGCCGAAGCTTGGCTTAGTTTATGGGCTAGTCGAAGCGTTCTATTCTCTCTACGCCGTTATGCAATTCGCTTACCGTGTTAGGTCCGTGCCCGAGCAGCTTCAGGGAAGGGTCAACAGTTTATGCCGATTAATAGCCTTTGCTTTGTATCCCCTAGGTTCGGCGCTCGCTGGGGTAATCTCCGAATACTGGGGCGTACAAGTTTTATTGACTCTTTTTACAGCAGTTGCGGTCCTGCTGGCTTGTACTCTATCGCTCAGTCGGTCGATCGCGCCGACATGGTGTGAAGGTTCTGTTCGGGAAGGCTTACGAGAATGATTGTGCGCCTGAGGGACCACCGGTTGGGCGATGCCTGTCGCGCAGTGTTCGCTGGAGGATATTTCGGATCGGCAAAATGAGTGATGTAGCGTCTATGCACACGTCCCGCAATGGCAACCGTCCCTGCTTCCTTGCTGTGAAGGGCCGCTTTCGGGAAACCGGAAAGTCCCCTTCGGGTCGACATGCGCCCGATGCGTCCGTCAGCATGCGGCCGAGGGTGCGTCAAAACTCAAATTCACTAGGTTTTAGTGGGTCGCTTTATCCCTCCCGAGGTGCCGCGAGGCCGGTATAGGTCGTTTTGACAAGCCGTTTTTTGCGGTGCGCCGAAGCGACGTGCGTTTTGACACAGTCTGGGCCATCTCCAGCAGTTCGCCTGCACGCCCAGACGGACGCTCATGCATCAGCTTCATCCAGACAGGGGATCTTCGCCCGCCGATTACAGGCGTCGTGTCATCGGCCATAACAGCCGCTCGTGGCAGCAAGACGATGTCGGCGAATGATGTTGCCGTTCGACGCGTTGACGGGCCGCTTTATGGGTCGGCGGTCGGTCTCGACCTTCACAGTCGGCGAGGAGCAGACAACCCAATGCATTCTTGCGCAGCGCGAACGCGTTCCTTGAAGCCCCCAAGCTTCAAGGAGCGCTACCGGCGAGGATCGTGCAGCAACCTCCACGCCGGCAGCGGTTCATACGTCCTCAATGCGTAGTGATGACATGAATCCCGCCATTCGGGAAAGCCGCGACCCCTGGCTGGAAGGGCACGTACACCTGACCCGAGGCGCCATCCACCGCGACCGAATGTACACCGTTGCCGACCGCCAGCTTGTCGATGAGTGTGCGCGTCGACGCGTCGACTGTGCCGAGTATCGGCGTGAAGCCGGAGGCGGCCGCGATGCCGGTCGCGGTCTCATGACGAGCCGGGAGAAAATAGCGATTCGACACTGCGTCGTACGCGACCTGATCGACTCCGCCGAATGGAATGCTCGCAAGCGTGGCGCCCGTCGTCCGATCGAGGATCAACGTGATAAGCGGCTTCCCGGCGGCCGGATCGCAGCCCACCAGCATGTCGTTGTTCGGACCGAGTTCGAGTCCTGTTGGCCCGCATGCGCCAAGCGGGAATACTTTGCTCACCGCCGGTGCGCCTGCGACCACCGTATTCGCGGCAATCACGTTCACCTCACCTGCCGGATTGGTGGGCGTGCCGTCGTTGTTGACGATGAAGCTCTTCGACTTCGAGTCGTACACGCATGCCTCGAGGCCGGACGACGTCGTGAACCTATACGTCGCGACGATCGAGTTTGTCTTCGTCGAAATGAAAGTCGCAATCGGGGGCGTCTCCCCCGGACTCGAAAACATCACCAGGTTGTCGTCCGGGTCGTAGCAGCCTTCGTCGACGCGGTGCGGGGCCGTGTTGAGTGGTGGGACTGCGATGGTGCTGACGACTTTCTGCTGGGCGACGTCTATGACCTTGATCGAGTTGACATCGCCGGCATAGAGGATGTTTGTGCCGGGGATGCCGACGAGTCCATCAGGGCCGGCCACATCGGTGTTCGCATTAAAGCCGGTGAAGGCGGTGGGGCCACTGCCCTTGATCTGCGCGATGAGCGTGTTGCTCTTCGTGTCGACCACGTCGACCGCCGCGTTGTTGCGGTCGGCAAGGTAGTACTTGCCACTATCGGCGTAGCTGATGTCGAAACTGAACGGCGGGGTGGCTGAATTGGGTACCGAGATGGCAGTCTTGATGGTCGGAGAAGTGGAGGTGACTTCCGAGCCTCCCCCGCACGCGGTGAGCAGAACGGACGCGCCAAGCGCTAACGCGAACCCAAGCTGTCTTTTCATTGTTGTCTCCGGAATAGGTCCGCATGTTCGGTCAGGAACGGGGACCATTTTTGGTTGCAAGGTTGCGAGACCACGCCACGAGTGGACGAAGCCTCCGCATGCACAATAGGACGAGCAACGCGTAAAGTCGAAGACGTAATTTTGCTGCGCGCAACAAAGCATGCCGCCTGGCGTATCAGGCGGACTATTTCATTGCAAATTCAACCAGTTATGCGATTCCTTCGAGTTAGTAGACTCAGAAGTTACTTTTTATTTGCAATCCGGCATTTCTGCTGCCTGTCCGTGAGCGGACGGCTCGCCTCGGAAGGCGAATGTTTATACAGGGTCGACTTCTGCCGGACACAGAACGTCGACGGCGGCTACCTCGACTGTCTCGGCGTCGGACCGGGTTCGGCCAATTTGAGACACTCGCCGGCGCCGCTTAAACTGTTGACAATCACTCCTCCTGACGCGAAGAAAATGACAACTGAGATCGAACTCTTGAGGCCTACAACTGCGTTGCTGGCAAGCTACGTTTCGGCCCTTGAAGCGGGATGGTCACCTGACAATGTTCGTAAGGAGGTCGCTGCGCGCGAACAGTTGAATGCTATCGAGTTGAACGCGGAGGCATTCGTCGACGGGCTGGATGATCCGACCGCATCAGGCGGCCCGATTCCTTTGCCCGATGGCTCGACCGCTGCCCGTCTGCCAAGCATCATCCGATGGATTTGGGACGGCGATATTAGCGGTGCGATCGGATTTCGTTGGCAGGCTGGATCCGCCGAATTGCCGCCGTATGTGCTCGGACATATCGGCTTCTCAGTCGTGCCGTGGAAGCGAGGCAACGGCTACGCTAGGCAGGCGCTCAATTTGATGCTTGGCGAAGCGAGGCTGCAAGGCTTGCCCTACGTGGAACTAACGGTTGATCCTGAAAATATAGCCTCACAGCGGGTGATCGCAGCATGCAGTGGTGTCCTGATTGACCGGTTCAAAAAGACCGCCGCCTACGGATTCGCGGAAACTCTTCGTTATCGCATTGAGCTAGACGACTGAGAAACCTGTCGGACCCTGTTCGGCCAACTCCCGAGATTGATCCATCTCTGTTGGATCGGCGACAATTCAAGCCCTGCACACGCCTATACGATGGAGCATCATGAGTGGCATTCAGCTAAGCCGAGTGATCCGTGCCGACGCCGCCGATTTGATCGCCGCAAACTTGGCAAGTCAGGACTATCACCTGCCTTGGGTCACATCCTTTAGGCAACGCTGATTAAGTCCACCGATCCGGCACCTCAAGCGTTATAACCCGGATTGAACGAGGAAGGCGAAACAGGATGAAGCAGCAGACGCTGGCGATGGCAGCCGATCAAGGAGCGGGTTTCGAGACGCACCGCAAACGCACGCGGCGCGACGAGTTTCTCGACACGATGAATGCGATCGTGCCATGGGCGCAGCTGTGCGCGGTGATCGAGCCACATTATCCGAAGCGCGGCAATGGCCGCCCGCCAATTGGTCTGGAGCGCATGCTGCGGATCCACTTCGTGCAACACTGGTTCAATCTGGCCGACTTCGCTTGCGAAGAGGCACTCTACGACAGCGCCAGCCTGCGTCGCTTTGCCGGAATTGACCTGGGTTGTGAAGCCGTACCGGACGCGACGACGCTGCTCAAATTCCGGCGCCTGCTGGAGACGCACAAACTGGGCGAGCAATTGTTTGCCGAAGTCGGCCGGGTGCTGCAGGCCAGCGGCATGAAGCTCAAAAGCGGCACCATCGTGGACGCGACGATCATCGGCGCGCCGAGCTCGACGAAGAATGAGCAGAAGGCGCGCGACCCCGAGATGCATCAGACCCGCAAGGGTCGCCAATGGTATTTCGGCGCCAAGCTGCACATCGGTGTGGACAGCCAAAGCGGCTTGGCGCACAGCGCAGTGCTCACGCCGGCCAACGTGCATGACAAGCACCCGCTACCGCAATTGCTGCACGGGAACGAGCGGCGCGTCTACGGCGATAGCGCCTATGCGAGCCAGAAAGCGCTGATCCACAGCAAGGCCCCCAGGGCGCGCGACTTCACCAATCAGCGCACCCGCCGTGCGGGCGGCGAAGTCGACGAAGTGCAACGGGGCAAGAACCGCAACAAGTCGAAGATCCGGGCGCGAGTCGAACATGTCTTCGCGGTCGTAAAACGACTGTGGGGATTTACGAAGGTGCGCTATGCGGGTTGGCAAAGAACGCCAACCGGGCGTTCGTCGCGCTCGCGCTGGCCAACGTCTATCTGTCGCGCAGGCAACTGACGGCATCGGTACGCCCATAGTGGGCGAAAGGCGGGCAACGCGCCCGCCTACAAGGCCCCGCGAGGGCCGAAAAGCAATTGCGCAAGCTCGGCTTCATGACTTGACGACGTTCAATTGCTGACAAGCTGCCAAATTCGCGGCTTGTTCAGCGTAGCCTTTACCGATCAAACGGGCTTCGATAACTGGTTTTCGGGTGGTCTCACCGGGTCGAACGTCGGCCTCATTGCGCGTGAAGTGGCATCGAATCAAATTATCGGCGTGGTGAACATTAACGAAATAGTAATGGGCGCTTTTCGCAGCGCCTATCTCGGGTATTACGGAATGTCGAACTTCGCCCGGGCGGGGTTGATGACGGAGGCGGTACGGGCAGCTGTGATCTATGCTTTCAGCGAACTTGGATTGCATCGGGTGGAGGCAAATATTCAAGCGGGGAATATCGCGTCGATCGCACTTGTGCGGCGGTTGGGTTTTAAACAGGAAGGTTTTTCTCCTCGCTATCTCCGCATAAATGGCGAATGGCGCGACCACGAGCGATGGGCGTTGCTGGCCGATATGCCCGGTTAGACACAGCCGCCACTCAAAAAAATAATGTGCTCACGCAGAAATTGTTTTTGTGCCAATATTGACAGCATGGAACTTCGTAACGTCCCGAGCAAGGCTCACCACCATCATCACGGTCGCTATCCGTTGCGCCGTGGGTCGTTACGTCCATAGCAAGGAATTCGACCTCACGGTCCATTCCATGTGCAAACGACCAAGGCGCTTAAGGCGCCTTTTTTTATTTCCCCACCATCAAGAGCTGAAGATGACCGACTCGATAAGCTATCGCCGCGCAACCATCGACGACATTTTGAAAATTTGCGAGTTGGGTCAAATCTTGAACGCGATCCACCACTTGGCACGCCCCGATATCTATGCGGATGCCACAACCGAGATGGATCGGGACAAACTGCACTGGCTCTCCAGCCTTCAGGAAGAAGATCGGGCTACGTTTCTTGCCGAGCTTGGCAGCAAGGCGGTCGGCTTTGTCACCGTTCAGGTGATGCAGCCGATAAGCTCGTTATTGCAGCCGATGGTCGTTGGCCGCATCGGCTCGATCGCTGTTTCCGAACGACTGTGGGGACGCGGAATCGGCAGCACACTGATGAAACTCGCAGAAGAGTGGGTGCGGAAACACGGTGCCACCGACGTCAGGCTGGCCGTTTGGGCGTTCAACGAAAAGGCGGTCGATTTGTACCAGGAGCTTGGCTACGAAATTCGTGCATTCGAGATGGGAAAGCGAATTCAGGCTGCTGCGGATATGGCCGCCGATGGACAGGGTGAGGCAACCAGCGCATGAACACTATTTGGGTTGAACGCCACATCGATGCGACATCGTAGGTTCGTACGCGGGATCAACGAGCCGAGCCGTTGTGTGGGCGGCGACCGTCCGCTATCGAGAGAGCGGACGGTCCCTTCAGGGTCGAGATGGAATGGACACCGCCCTCCCTCCGGGGAGGACCGTGCGCGTTTTCCAGCCGCACGATGGATATTCTTCGAGCCCGCACTGCGAGAACATGGCCGCGCCCCGCTCTAGCAATGATGTGCAGCGCCGGCGACACGTGGCGCGCCGCTTGCTTCGTTCACAGATGCAGGCGAGAGGGGGTGGTTTTCCTCCAATGGGCGCCGCAGATGGACGATCGAGCTTCGGAGTCGTGCAATCTGCAAAAGTCGAACTGGCATGTCGAAGAGGCAATGAGACTGGGCTGGGAAGATTCGGCATCCCGCTTGCGGCACCGAGCGGGATACCGATGAGGTTGACAATGGATAGCGTGCAGTGCGAGTACGACGATTGCGTGGTGCTGATCCGCGCACTACGCAACTGGATTGACCGCTATTGGCCCGACGACTGCGCGCGGGTCAAGGCCGAGATCAGGCAGCTCATCGACATGGTGGAACGGGCCGGACCGCGCGACGCGATGTTTCACGGTCGTCTCGATGCGGCCCGCTCGCTGATCGTGCTCGGGCGACTGTCAGACGCGCTGGACTGTGTCGATACGCTACTGCGGGTCGTGCAACAAACTGAGCGCAGCCCAACGCGTCGGCCGATTACCGCTCGCGGCTGGCGCCCGTAGAACACGCTAAGGCTTGACGAATCTCAGCGTCATGCGATCCGATTCACCGATTGCGGCGTAGCGCGAGCGGTCGACGTCACCGCCCGCGTAGCCCGGCGGCAGCGACCATACGCCTTGCGGATAATCTTTCGTATCTCGCGCGTTCGCGTTGATTTCGCTGCGTTGCGCGAGCACGAAGCCGGCCGCCTGTGCCCGGTCAATCACGAAAGCTTCAGTCACATATCCGGTTTCGATCATCTGCTGTACCGTCGAGCCGGGCCGGGCGCGATGTTCTTCCACGCCAAGTTCGCCCCCGTGCTTCAGCGCGTCATGGAACGCACGCAGATTGGCATCGAGCTGCCCATCCTTGATCCAGTTGTGAATGTTGCGAAAAGTAAGCACGCGATCGAACCGCTCGTGTGCATCGAAGCCGAAAAACTGGCCCGCGTGCAATGTGCCGACCACGACGTTCCCGTAGATTGCGGGGGTGCCCGCGAGCTTACGCAAATACTCTGCATCGATTGACCGGTCTTCCGAGGCCAGGTCCGCGGACGTGCTCAGATATTGCGCTTCGTACAGGTGACCCGCGTCGTGCAGATAGGGCGCCAGAATGTCCGTGTACCACCCGCCGCCCGGCGCGATCTCCAGCACGGTTTGCGTCGGACTCAGATCGAAGAAGCGCAACGTCTGCGCCGGGTGACGATAGACGTCGCGCGCCCGGGCGGTCTGACTGCGTTGTGGATTGGCGACCGCCAGGTCGAGCGCCTTCGCATCGGAAGCTTGCGAAGGCGTGACATGACCGGTCAGCTGTGAGGAGGAAACGCATCCGGCCATGATCGTCGCGATCACCGTCATCGCGAAACGGACAGCACGACGCTGCGAATATTCCACCAGGGTCGAGCGCACGAGAATCGGCTTCATAGGCACCACGCGGAGTTGACATGGCACACACGATACCCGCTCCTTCGAAGTTCGTGTTTGCCGCACTGCTGGCCGGTGCATTGATGTCCGCGCAGGCCGTCGCGCCGGGAAGGACCCAGTCCTCGAGCCCGCGTGTCAGGGAGCGGGCGGTGCCTTGTAGGTGTCTTCTATTGCCGTCAGCTTATCGAACGTGAGGTCCGGGTCCTGTTTGAAAGTATCGAGCACCTTTCGTTCGCGGGTCAGCAATTTGCGGAGCTCGAATAGCACATCGCCTACGCCGATTATTTTGTCCGGCTGGCGGCGGTGGCCCCAGATCGAACGCTTCCGAAAGGAAAACGGGACCCTCGGCCAGTCGCGCCCGCTGCTCGTATTTCTCGTCTTGCCCCAGATATCGCTGGATCGCCTCATGGAGGCCGACGTCGATCGAACTCATACTGCCTCACGCAATGACTTAGACCGGAAAACCTACCGGGATCAGATAGACGACGGTCTGGGCGTGAGGCAGGCCGAGCCTGCGCGCCGCCGGAGCTCCGTCGACGGCGCCCACGGTCACCGCGACGAGCCCAAGCGAGACGACCTGGAGCAGCATGTTCTGGGTCGCGTGCCCGACCTCGAGATCGGCGTACAGATTCGCTCTCCCGCCATACCTCGCGGTCAGCCGACTGGGGTCGGCGGCCACCACGAGCAAGGCCGGGGCCGCCTCGACGGACGCCTGGTTGACCGCCAGTGCTCTCAGCTCGGGGCGCAGGTCGTGGGTCGCCCGCGTCTCGGCCCGGTGGCCATCAGGCAGATAGTGCATCACCTCCGTGGGGGTCACCACGTAAAGTTCGAGCGCGTACAAAGCGCCGGCCGCCGGAGCCGCGCGCTTGCCGTCCGAGCTGGTGATGCCCTGCCCGGCCCACAGCAGTTGGCCAATGGCCTCGACCGGCAGCGGCTTTGGCGCGAATCTGCGCACGGACCTGCGCTTCTCGATGGCTTCTTCGAGGGACATCGTGCCTTTGAGGTTGGGCTTGGGCAGATCGATCTGACCGGTGAATTTCGCCTGGCTTGCCTGCGCCAGGCCGGTAGAACCCTCGGCGAGCGCGCCTGCGGCCAGCGCAACCAACAGTTCACGGCGTTTCATCGGCACCTCCATCAGCAAAAAAGCAGGCTGGCTGGCAGAGCCTGCAGCCTGCGCGAATCTCAGTGCTGCACGTTTGCCGCCTCGTCTTTTGCGGGGCGGTCCGTCGAGCGGCAACGGCGCAGTCGACCACTCGCGCGGAGTAAACACGAACACGGCTAAGCGACGGAACCCACGACCGGTGTGCGCCGCACTTCCGACAGGCAGATCAGGATCAGCGAAACCCAGACGATCCCGTACAGGAACATAAAACAGGTGGAACGCACCCTGAAAAAATCCAGCAGGATGCCGAAGATGATCGGCCGCAGGAATCCGCCAAGCCCCCTGCAAGCCCGACGATCCCGGTGACGATGCCCATGGAGCGAACTATCTTGTCGTGCTGCCAGCGCTGGCGGTAAGCTTCCTCCCATTGCCGGTCTTCATCTGTGACAGCACCATGACCATCCGAGAACTGGGGACGGGGGGCCTTGAAGTAACGTAACCTGTCCAGAAAGTGGCTCATGCGCGTCCTGCCTCTATCAGATCAGGCCGGTGCAAGCTCAAAGCGATGCCCGGCACGGAAGCACCTAAACGCCATCTGGCATAGTGACAGGTACGGTGTCTGCCTCAATCGGACTTTGGTCCTACAATCGCCGCCCGCGGGTGGTGTAGGGTTGTTACGCGCAACCGACAGGAGAGCAATCATGTGCCGCTGGCTCGCTTATACCGGCAATCCCGTTCAGCTCGAAACCGTGCTGTTCAACGCCCGGCATTCGCTGATCGATCAGAGCATGCATTCCCGGCTCGGCGCCACCACCACCAATGGCGACGGATTCGGGATCGGCTGGTATGGACATCCCACTGACATTCCGTTTCGCTACCGCTGCATCCAGCCCGCGTGGAGCGACCGCAATCTACGCGAGGCCGCGCGGGCAATCCACTCGCCGCTGTTCGTCGCGCACGTGCGCGCGGCGACCGACACGCCGTCGCAGGAAACCAACTGTCATCCGTTCCGCCACGGCCGCTGGCTGTTCGCGCACAACGGCCTGGTGCGCAACTATCCGGCGGTGCGCCGCGACCTGATGGTGAAGATCGACCCCGATCTGTTCCCGTCCATCGAAGGCTCGACCGATTCCGAGGTGCTGTTTTTTCTCGCGCTGACCTTCGGGCTGGAGTTCGCGCCCGTCACCGCGCTCGAACGGATGGTCGGATTCGTCGAAGCCACCGGCCGCCGGCATGGCGTGGATGAACCGCTGAACATGACCGTGTGCGCGACCGACGGCGAGCAGATCATCGCGGCCCGCTATTCGAGCGAAGGACAGTCGCGCTCGCTGTTTCACAGCACGTCGTTCCGTCATCTGCGCGAGTTGTATCCCGACGACGAGCGCATCAAGACGGCCGGCGAGAATGCGTTCCTCGTGTTGTCCGAGCCGCTCGCGGACTTGCCGGGCTTTTGGGAGGAAATTCCCGAGAGCACGGCGGTGGTCGCGCGCGGCGGCGAGATTGGGCAGTATGCGTTCAAGCCGCGACTGGACTGAGCCGCGCCAAGCCAATCGTGCTCGAAGACTTGCCTTACGCGATCGACGAGATCCAGTTGCGGACGAAGCCTCTTGCGCACCATGCGTGACGGTGTCCGCTGGGACGGCCCAACGTTCGTTACTCCCGTTTAAAAACCCGCATTTCCGCGCACTTTCAGCGGAGGCGCCTTGCGCATCTTCGCCGGTGCGCCCGTCGAGCGCGTCCATGATGTGCAGCCGATTCCCAATGCCCGCCTCCCGAAGCCGCGCAACGTCGGCACGAATGCCCGGGCCCGCGACTTGCTAAATGTTGCCGCGAGGTGACATATATATGAACGACGAAAAATTGATAGAGCCGGAATCCGCCGTACGCGATTCCGTGGAGCGATCCTGGATCAGACGCCTGGGCCCTGGCCTGATCACGGGCGCCGCGGACGACGATCCGTCAGGAATTGGCACCTATTCGCAGGCCGGTGCGCAGTTCGGATTCAACCTTCTTTGGGTGATCCTGATCACGTATCCATTGATGACCGCAATACAACTGGTGAGTGCGCAGATTGGCCGGGTAACCGGCAAGGGCCTCGCGTCCAACATACGCGCGCATTATCCGGCATGGCTGCTGTACGGCGCGGTCGCCCTGCTCGTCGTGGCAAACGTGATCAACATCGCCGCCGATCTGTCGGCGATGGGCGCCGCGGCCGGATTGCTGCTGCCAGGTCCGCAGCACCTTTATGTCGTCGGCCTCGGGACGCTCTGCGTCGTTCTGCAGATTTTTGTCCCCTACGACAGTTATGCGCGCATTCTGAAGTGGACCGCCCTCTCGCTTCTCGCGTACGTCGCGGTCGCATTCATCGTTCCGATCCCCTGGGGTGAAGTCGCGCGCGCCATTGTGTTGCCGCGCATCTCGCTGACGTCGGACTATCTGACCATGGTCGTCGCGGTGCTGGGCACGACGATCAGTCCGTACCTGTTCTTCTGGCAGGCGTCGCAGGAAGTCGAAGAAATGCGCTCGGCACCGGAACAGGCGCCGTTGCGCCGCGTACCGCACCAGGCGCCCGCGCAGTTGCGAAGGATCCGTTTCGATACGTGGGTTGGCATGGGGGTGTCCAACTTCGTCGCATTCTTCATCATGTTGACGGCGGCGGCCACGCTGCATCTGCATCACATCGACGTGAAAACCTCGGCCGATGCCGCGCGCGCGCTCGAGCCGTTTGCCGGGCGCTTCGCTTACGTCCTGTTTGCGCTCGGCATCATCGGAACCGGCCTGCTCGCGCTGCCGGTCCTCGCCGGTTCGGCCGCCTACGCCGCCGCGGGCAGCTTTCGCTGGCGCAGCAGTCTCGCGTTGCATCTGACACTCGCGCGTGAATTCTATGCGGTGATCACACTGGCCATCCTGGGCGGTGTGGCCATCACCTTCATGCATTTCGACCCGATCCGCGCGCTGTACTGGAGCGCGGTGATCAATGGCGTTACCGCGGTGCCGATCATGGTCATCATGATGCTGATGGCGCGAAGCCGGCGGGTCATGGGACAGTTCGCCGTCAAGGGCGTGCTGGCCTGGGGAGGATGGCTCGCAACGCTCGCGATGGCGCTGGCGGCTGTGGGCGTGTTCGTACCGTCATAACAGACGCGTGCCACCGCGAACCCGGCTTTCGCACGGAACAGCGGTGCCCCGCAATTCGGGCCGCACGGGTTGCGCAACGGCAAGCGAATCTGAACTTCCCCGTTTCAGGTTCGTCTGAACCGTGCATCCGGCCAGCGACGGCGCCGTCACATGCTGACGGTTTGCCGACAACAGCGTGGCCGCTCCCGTTCGCCCATCAAGGAGGATTGCAAATGCCGAAAAAGCGTTCAGATGAATCGTCAGCCGCACGCGGCAACCGCAGCGACAGGATTCTCGCCGCGCCCGTTTTCTCGCAGCCACAACCCACGCCGGACCCGCAAACTTTCGTGGTCAGGCACGCATCCGATGCCGCAGCCTACAAGGTCATCGACGAACTGAACCGCGAGCACAAGCTGAAGGCGCTGCCGTTTCCGCCACCGCGCGGCGGCACCGAGCCCCGGCTGACGTTTGCGGAGGTGGTGGACAACAACCAGAAGCTCCTCGATACGATCAGCGCGAACGGACAGATCGTCTTTCACGCCACCGGCGATTGCGGCAGTACGAAAGGTCCGGCCACCCAGAATGAAGTTTCGGACAAGATGGTCAGCGACTTCGACGAAGCCGATCCCGCCGAAGTGCCGCAATTCAACTTCCTGCTGGGCGACATCGTCTACAGCTTTGGCGAAGCGCAGTACTACTACGATCAGTTCTATGAGCCGTACCGCAACTATCATGCGCCGATTCTCGCCGCTGCCGGCAATCACGACGGAATGGTTTCGCCGTTGCAGCATGAGAAGAGTCTGCAGGCGTTTTTGAGGAACTTCTGCTCCGACTGCTTCCAGGTCTCTCCCGATGCGGGCAACCTTTCACGGACGGCGCAAATTCAGCCAGGCGTTTTCTTCACGTTCGAGGCGCCGTTCGTGCGCATCATTGCGTTGTACAGCAATACGCTCGAGGACCCAGGCGTGATCGCGGACCGCCAAATCGGCAACAGCCAGCTGAAGTTCCTGAAAGCGGCGTTATTGCGGGTGAAGAAAGAGAACTATCGAGGCGCCCTGCTTTTCGCGCATCACCATCCGCCCTATGTGGCGCGCGGCCGTCATGGCTGGAGCGTCGAAATGCAACAGCAGATCGATACTGTTTGCAATGAGGTCGGTATCTGGCCGCATGCCGACCTCGCGGGACACGCGCACAACTATCAGCGCTTTACGCGAACCCGTTCCGATGGCACCCACATCCCTTACATCGTTTGCGGGAACGGCGGTCACGCCGTGCAGCGACTCACCACCAACGGACAGCCGCCCCTTCGCGCGCCGCAGCTGATCCAGGCTGCGTCGAAAGACACGGATGCCGTGGTCCTTGAAAGCTACGACGACCGCAACTTCGGCTATTTGCGGCTCGTCGCCAACGCGAGGCAACTGCGTATCGAATACCATCCCGCGGTTGACGGACCCAACACGAAGACCCCCGACGATCAGGTGACCATCGATCTGGCCACCCGGCAGGTCGCTCACTACATGGCTCGCGACTCGGGAATACCCGCTCTTGCGGAGCGCATTCGTCAGTTCGCGCAGGTCAAGCCCCACCAAGGCTGATGGGCGCGCAATCCGCCCCCGAACTCATGCGAACCGCGGTTCCCGCGCGTTTCCCCGCATTAAAGATTTGTGACTTCCTACCGTAATAATAAAAGTGAGGCGGCTCGCAGCGTTCGAGCCGCCGCTCAACCCGGTAGTCGGAGAACAGCGTGAGACTCAAAGCGGCTTCGTGCCCTAAAGAAACCAATCCGATTGAGTCCCGGGTCGATAGCGACGCACATGCCAATGGCTGGTCAGCCCGCAACCAGCAGTTTCTTTCCTGTTTCCTGTCGCGGTACGGTCAACGCAGGACCATACCGTTGTCGAGTCTCTGCATTGCCGTCGTTGCCGGCGTTGGCATCGGTGCTCTTGTGCATCAAGCGGCCGGTGAAGCGGCGATTACCCTACGTGTCGCATTGTCGATGGTGTCGGGCGCAGCCGGTCTCGCGATCGTTCGTCGCAAACTCGGCGTGGATTACGCGCGGCAAAGCGCCGCCACCGCACTGGCGAGCGGGCTTCTGCACGCGAATCGCGACTGCCTGAAGGTGCTCGCTACCGACGGAAAAATGCTGCGGGCGTCGGAGCATGGCGCGATGTTGATGGAAGCGGAGTCACCGGAGCAACTGTCCGGCGCGGGGCTCTTGCCGGAAACGGCGCCCGCCAAATCCTTCTCGGCCGCCGTGCGGTCCTCGCCGGTCCAGAATGCGAGCCAGTCGGGGCGTACCAGGTGGTGGAACTCCACGCTCACGCCAGTGACGGGCGACGACGGTGCGGTGAGCGCGCTGCTTTGTGCTTCCGAGGACGTCACCCAGCAATCCGAGCTGCTGAAGACACTGATCACTTCGGCGCCGAGCGCCGCGAGGCAGCGGCCCACATAGGGACCGGCGAGAAAGTGGCTGTAGTCGACGACGCGAATACCTTCGAGGGGACGGGCTTGCATCAGTTCGCTCCCGGACGGCGCGGCACCATCAGGCGACGTTCGCCGCGCTGGACGACCTGGCCGTCCTGATTGATCAGCTCGGACGGCAGCACGACGATGCCCCAATCCGGACGGCTGTTGCTCGCGCGCATATTGCCCACGCGGAACCTGACGTGAAGCACATCGTCGACCTTGATCGGCAGCAGGAAATCCCACGTCCAGCCGAGCGACATGCCGGGCAGGAAGCGATAGTCGCTCTGCGTCTTCAGGCCGGCCCCCAGGAATGCGATCTTCATAGGTGTCTCCGTGATATGGAGACGAAGATACGATTCCGACGTCATGCTGGCAATGCAATGAACGCAATATGAACATTGCCTATTGCAATGGCGCAGTGCGCCACCGCAGGTGGATCAACGTTCCAGCCTTTCCCTCAATGCGTGCGCAGCGTTTGCCCGCTCTGTCCCGCGTTCATCGCCGCGGCTCTTTCCGTTCGATGCATCGCGGCCACCTTCGCTTCCGCGGCCTGTAGATCGGCAGGATACGAACCATCATCGCCCATCGACGGGTTGTATCCCGCCGCTTCAAGTTCTTCGAGTTCGTGCATGACCTCCGCGCGCGTGACTTGATGAGGCTCGGGCTCCGACACAGTTTGTGCATCCACGATTGCAGAGCTCGCCATCGACATCACACCAACGATCACGAGGCTCAGTAGCAGGGAAACCGCGTATTGATTCAACGATCCGGATTTCATGATGTACTCCTTTTGACATGGGGATGTATTCGCGCATCTGCATTCACTTCGAACCGTCTTGTCAGATTGTGAGCGTTACGCGATGCACATCCGGTAGACGGAGATTTCTTGTTGGATATTCCCGGGCTTCGCGTCAAAGAGCACTGTGATAATCCGGATACTTCCAAACACCTAAATAGAACTCCCACGCAATCTTCGCCGCTCGATCCCGTTGCGCAATTGCCCCGCGACGAACGCGCCGACGATCAGAGCCAGATATAAGGCCACGAGATCGTGACGCCAGGCATTCAGCGTAAGCTGATGCGCGATCAGTTTTGGATCGGGAGCCGCGAGGATCGCCCGCTTCGCTTCGACGGTTCGCATCATCCGCACAAAGCCCACCGCGGACAGCAATGGCAGCACGATGACCGAAGTGAACAGCACAGGCTTCATGCGAAGCGCCCATGGCATGTGACGCAAGCGAAACCATAGTCCGAGGCATCCGTGTATCCATCCGGGCGCGAGCAGCGCAAGCTGCAAACCTTGCGTACCTGTCGTTAGCAACTGGATCACGACGCGCTCGTAGTCCGGTTCGAAACCATACAGCGCGGACGCGAGCCGGGTCGTCACCGCATGACGGATCAGCAGCAGCGGCAGGCTGATTCCTGCCCACAGACGCACCCACTCCACCGCAGGCAAGGCCCAGTGACGGCGCGCATAGATGGTTCGCATCGCCAGCGCGAAATGCAGCGCGGCCGCCCCATACAACGCGATCGTTCCAGGCGCACTGCGCCAGAGCCGTAGCGCTAGAACGAGACCACGTCCGGCAAGTTCGAGCGACCAGATTCCGAGTGCGTGATTGAGCAGATGGAGAAAGAGATAGACCAGCAACACCACGCCGGAGCCGAGTTGCATCCGGCGCAACGCGGCTTGTATCCGCAACGTCATGCGAACGTCCCGCCGGTGTCGTGCGCCACGTGTCGGGCAAACGCGGCTTCGATGACGACCTGTTCCGATGCGCGGACCATATCGACGATGTTCATTTGATCACCCATTTGCCGTCAAGTCTTACCTGCAAGACCGCGGGGATGCGGTGGTTATTCCCGATTCGATTTACGTGGCTTCGCAGTGTCGAGCGAGTACGACGCTCTCGCGTGCCCGCGATGACGATTCGGCGCGTGTTGCGTGAGTTAGCGACTATGATTGATTGGTTGATTTTGGCCGACCGGAACCACATCGACAGGCCGATGAAAGACTTCTACCAAATCGAATGCAAGTGCGGATATGCGGTGATGCGAACCTGACGCCCTTCATGCGGCACGGCGGCAAGTTGCTGATGGCGCACGGCACCGTCGATCAGACCGTCAGCACGCGGGCAACCGAGATCTACTATCAGCGCATGCTGGTGACGATGGGCTTTGGCGCGGTCGGCTCGTTCGCGCGCTTCTATGAGATTCCGGGGCTGCAGCACGCGGTCGGCACCGAGTTCAATGCGTCGTGGGACTCGCTGACGACGCTGGAGAACTGGGTCGAGCACGGCACACCGCCGGCGCATCAGGTGGTCACCGATACGGAGGGTGTGCCGGGACGCACGCGGCCGCTATGCCAGTATCCGGCGTGGCCCAGCTATAACGGCGCGGGCGACGTGAACAGCGCGAACTCGTTTACCTGCGTGCAGTGAAGCCGGTCATGGAGAGGTTGGCCGGTCGAGGCGCTAACTGGATGAATCGACATCTTGCCGGAATCGACGGCGTTGCGCGGGGTCGGTGATGCAGTCCTCGACCCGCTGGACGAACTCGTCGAAATTCGCGGCATGCCGCGCCTCGCGACTGGCGATCATCTTCGCGATCGGGCCCAGATAGACGGCCAGTTTAACGGCGACGGCATCGATACTGGCCTGATCGATCGCACTGTCTGGTGACGTGCCCGCGGCGCTCGCGGGCGATACAGCCGATACCTTTGCGGCAGCCGTCGCGACGCGTGAGCCCGGCGATGACGAGGTCATCATCGACATATCGGGCAAGCCAGCCGTCAGCCGCGCGAAGGCCTGCTCGAATTCGAGCCGCGCCGTGTCCGGCAACGCCGCCGCTAGCTGCGCGCCGAGCGTCGGCAGGTCGTTCGTCTGGGTGGCCGCGCGTCGCACCAGAAGGCTCGCGAGCGGGCCCATCTGGGTCGCGAGTTGGCGTTCGATGCGCGCGAGCATCTCAGGCGGCCAACTCGGCGGCGCCGAAGGCGCCGGCACAGGTGCGGGGTCGACGCCCGTCGCATGCGCTGGCAAGGAAGCGGACGCGGACCAATACGCGGACGGCGTCACGATGGTCCGGTCATCGTCGGCCGCCGCCGGTGAGACGGCCAACAACCTCAAGCTCGCGAGCCATTCCGCGGCCGAACCGAAGCGGTCGTCCGGCCGTCTCGCGAGTGCTTTCGCGACCATCGCGTCGAGCGCCGGCGGCAACGCGGAGACGATTTCCGATGGCCGGGCCGGCGCATCTTTGAGGATCTTCTGCCTGATCGTGGCCGGCGAGCCGACGAACGGCTGGCGGCCGGTCAGCATCCGGTACAGCACGACGCCGGCCGAGAACAGGTCCGCGCGGGCATCGACCGATTCGCCCTCGAACTGCTCGGGCGACATGTAGCTCGGCGTGCCGATCATCCACCCGGACGAGGTGGCGGATGAGCCGATGCGCGCGACGCCAAAATCGGCGACCTTCAGAAGCCCTGCCGCCGTGACGAGCAGATTCGCGGGCTTGATATCGCGGTGCACGACGCCGGCCTCATGCGCATACGCGAGCGCGGCGAGCAGTTGCGCGAGCCAGTGGAAAGCGTCCGACAGCGGCAACGCGTGGCCCGGCACCAGCAATGTATCGAGGCCATGCCCGGCGACGTACTCCATCACGATATAAGCCGTATCGCCGTCTTCGCCGAAATCGTGGACCGTGACGATGTTCGGATGCGCGAGCCGACCGGCCGCGCGTGCCTCGTTGCGAAAACGCAGCAGCATGTCGCCACTCGTGTCCTCGCCGGCGAGCAGTTCGCGACGCACGGTTTTCAGCGCCACCGGTCTTTCCAGGTGCGGGTCGAACGCGAGATAGACGAGGCCCATGGCGCCCGTCCCCAGCACGCGGTCGATGCGGTACTTGCCAATGCGAGTAGGCGTTGCTTCGTTGCTCATTCGGGTTCCGGTCGAGGGGCGCCTGGCCGATCACGCCAGCTTACGCCCCCAGCATCCGCAGCGCTTCGACGAGACTCGTTTTCATGCGGTTGAACGAGACCGCGAGCGAGGCGATTTCGTCGCCGCCGCGCGTCGAAAACGATGCGGTGTCGAGCTTGCCGAGGCTGACTTCGTCGGCCGCGCGCGACAATGCCTTGAGCCGCTTCGTCACGAGGAAATGCACCATCAGGTTCAGCGCGATCAGCACGCATCCGAACACCGCGGCGAACGACAGCATGAACGTGCGCCAGACGCTGTGCGCCTGTCCCAGCGGCAGCGACATCGGCACGGACACGACCTGCGCGCCGATCGTTTCATGCAGGGGCCAGTTGAAGCCGTTCGCCGGCCCGTATTTGTCGATCATCGTGCGCGGCGCCGCGCTGGGCGTGCTGTGGCATTCGAGGCACGCGGCCGAGTCGATGCGGGTGGGCCGCGCGATGTACAGGCTGGGGCCCGACGGCGTCGCGCGTTCGCCAATCAGTTCGGGCAATTCGGGGTGGTCATGCAGGCGCCGGATCACATCGGTCTCCCAGTCCGTGGCGCGGTCGCGCGGGTTGGTCGGATCGAGCATCGCGCTCTTGTACGAGAAGCCCGGAAACTTCTTCTGGATCGCGAGCAGGCTCTCGACGGCGGAATACGCGGGAATCGACTGCGGGACGAACGCGTATTTGATCTGCGTGGCAAGCAGCGGCGTCACCTGTTCGGACGTGTAGTTCTGCGCTGCGGTAGCGGCTTCGATCATCAGGCTCGCGTCGCGCACGGTCGTCTGCACCGCGTTTTCCTGCAACACCCGGTCGGCCACGAAACCCGTCGCGGCGAATCCCGCGGCGAACACGACGAGGAAGGCGAGATTGAACTTCAGAGTCAACGACAGGTTCATGGCTGCTCCACGCGAATGGTGTGCAAGGGCGTCAACGCCCGGTGGTGCATGGTACGTCAATGCGCGTCGGCGTCGTCCGGCGTAGGTTAGTGCCGGTATAGCCAGCTGGGGCCGGATTCGGGACGCACCGCCGGCGGCGCTTGCGCGGGCCTTTTGTGTGGCTCGCTCGCTTCGGGACGCACCGCCGGCGGCGCTTGCGCGGGCCTTTCGGTTGGCTCGCTCGCCGGGCGTGGCGGCGGCGGATGCAATATCGGCCGCCATTCCGGCAAAACGTCCAGATGGGCGTCGACCTGCGCGCGGAAGGCCGCTGTCTTCAGGCGCGGCACAAAGCGTTTGACGAAGGTGGCACGCTCGCTGACGCTGCTCGTGAGCCAGTCGGAGACGTCGGCGTAGTCGACGGCGCGAAGTGGAGCGGCAAGTTCGTGCCTGCTCGCGAGCCGTCCCGCCATCCCGACCAGCGCGTCCCGAAAGCCTGGCGGCATCGTGCCGATGAACTCCGCGGATGGCCGGGCTTGCGCGCGCAGGGGCCCGTCGGCAAGTCGCTCGAGGTACTGGCCCGCGTGCAGGATTTGCCTGGGCGCCTGGCCAGGGGCGCGAACGACGACGATCGCGTCGTCCCCGGACTCCGCGAAGATTGCGGCGCGCTCGCCGGTGGTCATCGCGACGACCGACCACGGACCATGGCCTGAAGGTTTGATGTCGAGGCCGTGAAGTTCGATCGACAGCGGCGGTTGCGCACCTCCGCTCACGTTGCAGCCGACCTTGAGCCAGCCGCTCAGCATCGTGATTCGCAGCGGTCCCACCGCGGCGTTTTGCGACGCCGACAGCGTTTTGAGCAGTATTTGCGTTTGCGGCCCGAGCGCGATCAGCGTCCCCGCACCGTCTTCGAGCTGCGCGGATTTGCCGGCGTCGGTTTCGATGATGTCGTCGTCGCGCAGCCTGGCGCCCTCGCCCGTCCGATACAGCGAGGCGCCGCGAATCACCGACACGGGACTCTCGGCGAACGAGACGACGACGTCCGCGTGGACGAGCGGCACCGCCGACGCAAACAGCGCCAGCGCGCCGCCCGCGCGTGCGCGCAGGAAGGCTGACGCCAGCATGACGAGGAAACGGCGAGCGGATGGCATCATCGGGGTCCGTTACGTCGGTGTCTGCGGTACTGTTTATCGTAGACGGTCCGATTCGTCGAGGGGTTCACCGACGAAGGCCGACACACGGCGTATTTCCCCAATCGCGGCGCGCGGCTTTCAAAAAGACGCGCATCGCGTTGTTTTTTGCGGACCGCCGCGCTTGCCTCAATTCCCAAACGTCGCCAGCTTGAACGTGCACGCAGTCGCCCCCGGCATCAGAAGCCCCTGCTCCACGCCAACGGGCACCTGACTATTGCCCGGCCCGTACAGCCAGTAGGTGAAGTAAAGCGCTCCCGCATGGCTGACCGCCAGTCGTTCCAACGCCTGGAACGGCCCCGAATTGATCTTGCCCAGCTGCGGCACGAGGTTGATATCGGTCGAACCGCCGAGCGTGTGCGGAATGGCGTGCCCCCGGTGATAGGTCCCGCCGTTGGCGAGCGGATGTCCGCGCATCCGCGTCGCGATTTCCTTGCGCGGCACCGTACTCTTTCCCTGACTGATTCCCCACGCTGCAATGAGGCGCTCGGTCGTCATATCGAACAGATATGAAAACTGGCCCACGGAAGTTTCGAGCAATTCGCACGATGCCACGCGCGGAACATAATCATCAGCCCACAGGGCGATCAGCAGCGGGGCCACCTCGTCGCTAAACGCAGCGGTCGCATGTGCGTGCGACAGGCGCGGCAAAATGCGGTTGAGTTCTGCGTAATCCGTCATGTGTCACCTCGACAGCGTGTGTCGCGCGGTTCGCGCGGCTCGCTTCGTCCTTGCTATCCGCCCGCTCTCGCGACCGCCTCCTGCAAGCGCCGCCGCACCTTGCCGACATCGACGCCGCCAGGTCCCGGCGTGTCGCTGATCGGCATATAGCGCGCAGGCGTATGCAGCAAATAGGCCTGCATCTCATCGATCACGATCCGGTCGCTCGGGTCGTAGCCGAGATTCTCCAGTTGCCGGGTCAACTCCGCGCGTTCCTCGAAGCTCAGTACCTGCCACCAGAAAGCGCGGCACGCGTGTGCGTAGGCACCGTCCGAGAAGTACCGCCAATGGCCTAATTCGTGACTGAGGATCGCGGCCCTGACCGTGGCGTCGATCGTCTCGCCGCCTGGCGCGCGACCCAACCCGGGAATGGTGATCAGAAAATCGTGTGCGTTCGTCGCTTTCCAGATCCCCTGCTCCTCGCGAATCAAACGCCATCGCACGAGAATCGTCTGCAACGTGCGCTCGCCCTGGTTCAGCATCACGTCCTGCTCGCGCGCGAGTTCGAAAAAATGCGCCAACTCCTCCGCGCTGAAGTTGTTGCCCGCCGTCAGCCCGGCGGGGTCGGTGCCAAAGCGCCGCGCGTGAGCCGCGATGGCCGCCGCCGACACCACGCGGTCGCGCGGCATATCGCGGCGTTCGAGCAATGCCACCACGCGCGTGAACATCGCGCCCTGTTGCTCGAGGCTGGCCGCCTGCATCACATGGAGGCCGGGTTGGTCCGTCACGGAGAACAGTTGCAGGCGCGCGTCGGGAGCCAACGCGGCGGCGAGCCGGGCAAGCGGCAAGCGCACCGCTCCGGTGTCGTCGTCGACGGCCGCGGGTCTGTCGGCGGCGTTGTTCGAGTCCTGCGGACCCGCGGCGACCGCGATCGTGGTGACGCACGCGAACAGCAGCGCCACACCTGTCGCCACGTCGCAATACACGCGATAACGTGTCATCGGTGGCAACCTCGAAAGCGCCTAATCCGTGACCGTGACGATCGTCACCCGACGGTTCTCGGGCGCCGTCGGATTGCGCTTGTTCAACGGATCGGAAGAACCTTTGCCGAGCGACGATAGCCGCTCCGCCGAGATACCGTCTTTCCGCGTCAGATATTCGACCACCGCGGCCGCACGGTCTTCGGAGAGCTTCATGTTGGCATCGGGCGACCCGCGAGGATCGGCATGCCCTTCGACGCGAAACCGGTACGCCGCGAGTTTCTCCGACTGCAATGCACCGGCGACCTTGTCGAGCGCGGCCTTCGCGCTGTCGGTGAGCATGGCCGAATTGGTGGCGAACGTGATCAGGATTTGCGCGGCGGGTTTTCTAGCGGGCGAGGGGCGCGGCGCGGCGGACGGCGGCTTGTTCGACAGCACGAAGCCGCGCGTCACGACGTTCTCGCCCGACTCGCTCGACTGGTCGGGCTCGAGCGCGCGCGTCACCGACTGCTCGTTGATGTCCTGCTCGTTCAGGACCGGTTCGGCTGCGCGCGAGGCTGTGCACAGCAATGCGAGCAAGCACAGCGTCGCGGACAGAACGCCGCCTGGAATGCGTCGTGCGGAAGACGGATGGGTCAGGCGTGACATACGGCGATCTCCGCAGAATGGAGTTGCGGTGAGGCCGCCAGCGCCCCTTTACGGACCGTCGGCGAACACCGGCGGGAACCGGCGTATGACAGCCTCATCCTTTAAAGACGAATGATGGGAAGTCAATTTGAAACGCTTACCCTTACCCGCGGCGGCGACGTCAGTGATGCCGTTGCTGTGCGCCCGGGTTCGAAATCACGTCGATCACCGAATCCCACTCTTGCGTGCCGACGTCGAGCAGACTCGCGAACTGCAAGCCGGTCGTCGTGCCCGCGGAAACTCTCGCCGAAGCCGGCACGGCGGGTGATCCGTCGCTCCACCAGACCGCGTGTCCCATTGCGACGGTCTGTTCGAGCAAGGCGGCGAATCCGCCGTCGGCTGCATCAGGAATGGCGAGCCGCCACGGCATCGATGCGCGATCCCCTTTGAACAGGCTCTCGGCTCGCAACGCCGCGTCGAAAGCATCGAGGGCGAATTCCTGCGTCAGTGTCGACAATGCGAGCGCCACCAAGCGGTCATACCATCCTTGCGCATCGGCCAGTCGCCGTGCGAGTTCGGCGCCGTCGATCGCCTCTGCGATCGTGAACGGAAAATAGCGCCCCACACGGTCCACGCCCGGCGTCAGAACGCCCGCCCACGCGCTCGGGCCATACAGACCCGCGCCCAGCGCGAAACACCACACCGGGGCATTCAGATACAGTTCCAGCCACTGCGCGCCAAAGCGCTGCCGCGAGAGCAACATGCCTTCCTGCAAGCGCTCATCCCAACGCGTGACGAACTCGACTGGCAAGCGCCGTCCCACGAAGTCGCCATGCGTGCGCACCTTGCCGAAGAAGCCGGGCCCGGATGTCGGCTCCTGCGCAAGCTCGCCGCTCATAGACGATCCGGACAGCGGAACTGCTCGAGCATGGCACGGCGAAACGGATTCACGATGCTGCTGGCTGCCAGTTCGAACTCCGCGCGCCGGCCATCCGAGTCGAAGCTCAGGCGAAAGCGGTCGGGTTGCGCGGTGGGTTGCAGACGCGCATCGTCCATCAGATGCAGCAGTGCCCACGGTCCGTCGGCGCGCGCCGCCGGTGTGCTGCCCGCCGGCGTGAACTCGACGTGCGCCTGGCCGGTGCCCTTGCCGCTCGGCCACTGGAACACCATCGATTGCGGCGTGTCGGGTTTGACGACCATTTGCTGCCCATCGATGTCGAGCGTGAACTGGGTAATCGATGGATCGATGGTGAGCGGCTTCACCGTGAAGCGCACCGACACGTCTCGGCCGCCGGCCCGGAAGAACGCGTCGCGGATCTGCGCGGCGCGCTGGAACTGGCCGAGCACGTCGACCGGGATGCCGAGCGTATCGACGCCGCTGCGCCATTTCCACTGCGGTCCCGACATGTCGACCATCGTTGCCAGATTCTTCTGGAAGAAATCGTCGATCAGGCCGCCTGGGCTCAGCAGCCTGCCGAAATCGTCGGGCGCGACGTCGCGCGTCGAGCCGCGCACGAGAGGATAGCGACCGTCGAGCGCCTGCCGGCACAGCTGCGCCACGTTCGCCTGCCACAACGCGTTCAGGCGCGCCCGCTCGCCGCCCACCATCAGCGACCCCGCCCCGCTCGCGACGCTGGTGGCCACCGTCGCGAGCGGCGGCGACGACCCCTGGGCCACCAGCTTGAGCTTGTTCAACGCATCGCCGGGTGGCGGCGGCAAGCCCTGACGGCGCGCCGAGTCCGCGGCCTCCAGATAGGTCGCGGCGTCCTTCAGCGCGGCGAGTTGCGCGTCCAGCGGAGCCGGGCCCGGTGCGCCGGGTTTGCCGGCCAGTTCATGCAGCGCCTGGAAATGCGCGTCGACCGGATTGAGTTCGGCCGGCGCGGGCGGTGCCGCGTCTTCCGGCTGGTTGCCGAGCGCGCTCTCGAGGCGTTTTTTGGCCGCATCGAGCTTGTTGGTCAAAGCGGCAACGCCCTGCTCCGTCAGCGAACCGCCTGTTTTGGTGCCGCCCAGCGTGGTTTCCTGCGCCGCGGCCAGCATCAGCGAGCGCAGCGGCGAGTCGGGCGCCGCGAGCACATTCGCCACGCGTGCCCCCTGCTGCACGCCGTCGAACGGCACCACGTCGATATCGTTGAGCAACGCGTCCCACTGGCGGATGTACTCGTCGTAGTAAAGCCGGGTGATGCCCGCCTTCAGATCCTCGATACCGTTCGGCGTCAATACCGATTCCTGACGGCCGAGCACCCAATCGTCCTTCGCGATATCGATTACCGCCGCGTCGCGCAACTGGCCGAACTTCTGATAGCCGGCCCGCGTGTACGCGCCTGTAACACCGCGCGTCAACGGCGCGCCGCTCTTGCGCACGAGCACCAGCGCGGCATTGCGCCCCGCCGCGTTGGCGACGCTGAACTCCGGCAGTCTGCTCTGTTCGAGATCGCGTTTGACGCGGTTGAACAGACGCTGCGTCAGCGGCATTTTGGCGAGCGTCGCGCGCGCCTGCGCGATCAGATCCTTGTCGAGCGGCAGCGACGCATCGAAGCGCGCCGGCTGGAACAGCGCGGCGAGATGGCCGTCGAGATCGTTGCGCTGATCGTCGCTGGCATCGCGCAACGGCCCGCGGCGCCAATCGACATCGGCCCACAAGCGCACCGAGTCGGCGTCGAAGTGCAGCGAATCGCCCAGCATCAGATATGCGCGCAAGACCTCATACTGGAAGTCGGGATTGTTCGCGTCACCGCGGCGCAATTCTTCTTCCATGCGGCTCACGACCAGAGGCAACAGGGTCTGACGCAACAGCCGCCGATAACTGGTCTGCGCTTCGAGGCCGAGCTTGTCGCCCTGATAAAGGCCGAGGCGCGACAGCCACGGCACGCTCCTGTCGCGGTCCGCGTAACCGCCGGGAAGGTCGCGCGCGGCATTGAGCAGCGGCAGCAGCGCGAGCGGGTTGTCGCCCGGCTGGGTGGTCTGCGCGAGCTTCTGCAACTCGGCAACGTGCTGTCGAACATCGGCGACGTAAGCGCGATTGCGTTGATAGCTGACGAAGAACAGAACCAGCGCCAGCACCGTGACGATGCCGATCGCCGCCAGCGCGGCGCGCTGAAACCAGGCGCGGCGCCGCTCCAGCTTCTGGTTCACGCCCGCGAGTCCGGCTTCCTCGAAGATCACGCCGCGCAGCAGCCGCGTGATGAAGTAAGCGCGCCCGCTCGCCGGATCGGGCAACACGACCTGTTGCTGGAAGCCGAGCGCCGAGGCGACCGCGCTCATCACGCGATCGATCGGCCGGCCTTCCTGGGTGCCGCTCGTGAAATACACGCCGCGCAGCAACGCGGACTCCTCGAAGCGCGAGGTACTGAAGGTTTCGTCGAGAAAGCTTTTCAGTACGGCTTGCAGACCCGCGAACTGCTGCGGAAATCCATAGACGAGCGCACGCCGGCGCACATCGGTCTCGCGCTGCATACGGTTCAGCACGCGGGCTTGCAACTGCTTTTCCAGTGCGTCGAATTCGGCGGGAAATGCGGCCAGTGCGTCGTCTGGTGAGCCTCGCTCGGTGAACGGGAACGTCATGCCCCAGACCTGTTCGCGCTCGTCGCGGCGGAGGTCGTCGAAGAATTCCGCGAAACCCGCGAGCAGATCGCATTTGGTCACGATCACGTAGACCGGAAAACGCATGCCGAGCTTGCCGTACAGTTCCCTGAGACGCTCGCGCACGGCTTGCGCCTGCTGCGCGCGTTGCGGGTCGGACAGTTGCAGCAGGTCGCGCGTCGACAAGGCCACGATGACGCCATTCAGCGGTCGGCGTGGCCGATACTTGCGCAGCAGTTGCAGGAAGCCGGCCCACGCGGCCTGGTCGGCTTCGGCGAAACTATCCTGGGTGGTGAAGCGGCCCGCGGTATCGAGCAGCACCGCATCGTCGGTGAACCACCAGTCGCAATTGCGCGTGCCGCCCACGCCGCCGATCGACTGCTTGCCGAGACGCTCGGCGAGCGGAAACTTGAGCCCGGAGTTCAACAGCGCGGTGGTTTTGCCCGTGCCGGGCGCGCCGACGAACATGTACCACGGCAACTGGTACACGTACTGACTACCGAAGCGCCCCTTGACCCGCGCCTTGCGCAAGGTCGCCATGGCGGCTTCGAAACGCTGCTTCAACGCCGCGATGTCGGCCTCGGATTCTTTCTTGCCGGGTGCGGGCTCGGCCGGTCCCTCTGCCACCACGCGAGTGAACTGGATGTTGGCGAGACGCACCGCGATCCAGCGCACGCTCCAGTACACCGCCCACACCAGCAGCAACACTATGATCACGGCCCAGCGGCTGCTGTTGCTTTCGAGCGGCTCATGACCCGCGTACGCGACGAGCGGCCCCTCGACCCACACGATCAGCGACAGCGCGAGCACGCCGAGCAACGACAGCACGATGGCTCGTCTGAGCCAGCCAAAGATTTTCATACCCGGCTCCCCTGTGCCACCCGCGACGGACCCATCCCGAAGGCCTTCACGACGCCGCTCCCGGCGCCAGCACCGTGATATCGACGCGGCGGTTGCGCGCGCGATTCGCGGCGGTGTCGTTCGGTGCGATCGGCTCGGCGTCGCCGCGCCCTTCGGCGCTGAAGCGGGCGGGGTGGCCGGCCCGCGACGCGAGCATGTCGCGCACCGCTTCGGCGCGCGCCTGCGACAGATGCCAGTTCGACGGGAAGCGCGCGGACAAGACTCGCTGGCTGTCCGTGTGACCCGCGACCACCACGTTGCCCGGCACTTCCTTCAACGCGTCGCCGATACGCTGGATGAGCGGGACGAAACCCGCGGCGAGATCGGCGCTGCCCGAGCCGAACAGGCCGTCGCCATTGATCGTGACGACGGTCCGGTCGGGCAACTCCGAGACACGCACGAGGCCTTGGGCAATTTCAGGCGCGAGGAACTGCGATAGCTTCGGCGCAGGTTTTGGCGCCGCCGCCAGCTTCGACGCGAGCACCGGAGCCGGCGCGACCCGGATCGCGTGCAGCGCTTCGAACACGCGGTCGGACATGTCGTTGAGCCTGAAGCTCAACACCAGATTGACGATCACCAGCACGAGGCAGGCGATTGCCGCCGCCACCCACAACGGCACGAGTTGCAGCAACGGCTTGCGTTCGACCTTGACCGGCAGCCAGTGCAGCGACAGATCGCGTTCGGCCGCGCCGCGCTGGCCGCGAATCATCTGTTCGAGGCGTTCGCGGATCGTGTCGAGCTGCGTGCGGCCACCGTCGATCAGACGGTAACGTCCTTCGAAACCGAGGCCAAGAATCACGTAGATCAATTCGAGCACGTCGATATTGCCCGCGGGGTTCTGCGCGAGACGCTGCAGGATCAGGAAAAAGCGCTCGCCACCCGAGGCCTCGTTGTGGAATGTCACCAGCAAGCTGCGGCTGCCCCACAAGCCCGCCCCCCATGGCGTGCTGGCGATCGCTTCGTCGAGGAACGTGCACAGGCAATAGCGCGAGGCGCCGAGCTTCTCGTCGTCGATGCCGTTGGCGCGGCCTTGCGTCTCGAAGTTGCGCACCATTTGCATCAGCTGGTTGCGCAGGTCTTCCACATTCGGATGGGTCGGCAACTGCCGCAACGGCAGCGCCAGTTCGATCAGCGGGTTGGCCGCGCGCAACAGCGGATTCAGACCGCCGCCGGCGGGCAGCATCGGCGCGGGCGTTGCCGCGGCCGCCATGAACGCCGCCCGCGCGCCGCCCGGTGTCGGAATCAGAATCGTCGCGCCGGGATCGTCGGCGGGGCCACGCGGTTCGTCTGGACTCACGATGAACTTCCTCAATCAATGCATCAGCGGCGAATTGCCCAGAACTCCATCGTCAGTCCGGGAAAGTCGCCGGCGACGTGCAACGCCATGCCCGCGGAATTCGCGAACTGTTTCCACAGTTCGTTGCCGCGATCGAGTTCGAAGTAGGTAAAGCCCGCATGGAACGGCAGTTGCCGGGGCGCCACGGGCAACGCGCGCAGGCCGACGCCCGGCAATTGCAGATTGACGAGATCGCGAATGCGTTCGATCGGGCCGATCTTCACCTGTGGCGCGAAGCCGGTCAGGATGTGCTCGGCCGGCATTTGCGCGCGCACCGCGAGCACGAAGGTGGCGCCGGCAAACAGCGTCTTGTCCGGCACGATCGCCACGCGCAAGCCGAACTTGCGCTCTTCGAGCGGGATCGCCACGGCGTGCGGGTCCATCACCATGCTCAGCGACGCGCGAATGTCGTCGATCACCGGTGCGAAGGTTTCGCGCAACCACTCATGGCGATACACCGGATACGCCGGCGGCCGCTTCGACGCCTGGCTGAAGGTCGCCAGCTCGCCGGCCAACTGCACCGCCACCTGGTACAGCGCCTCGGGATGCAGACCGGTCATCGTCGAGAGATGCGCGGCCAGCGGCTCGTGGCGATTGATCAACTGCAGCAACAGGAAATCGGCCACTTCCGCGACACCCGTCACGCCGGGCTGTGCAAGGCGTCCGGCCAGCGCTTCACCGCGTTGATGCAGAAGGCCCACGAGGTCGTCGACGAACGCCGCGAGGCGGCGCGCCACCCGATAGTCGAGACACGGCGGGCTGTAGTCGTTTTCGAGCACGACGCGATTGTCGGGCAGACGCTCGAGCACGCGCGCGACGCCGAGCGCGGTGTAGGCATTCGCCACTTCGGGAGCGAGCGCGAGACGCACGCGCAGTTTGCCGATCTGCAGCAACGCCGCGCCGGCATTCGGATCGTTGCTGTCGCTGACGTCGAATTCGGCGACACGGTGTCGCGCGAAGTTCTCCTCGCTGGCGTCGTTGCCGGTTTCGGCGACACCCGGCCTGCGCACCGGCAATGCCAGTTGGACCAGCATGTTGCGGGTGCCTTCGGGAATCTCGAGCGGCTCGGGCAAGTCATCGTCGGCGGGCAGATCGAACGGTGTGCCATCCGGCATCACGCCGGAGCACGACAGCAGCGCGAGCTTGCCGAGCTTGAGCAGCGACTCGTCGATCTCCAGCGCGGTAAAGCCCCAACTGTACGGACGCAGGCCGGCCGCGCGCGTCTCCAGTTGCCGCTGCAGATAGCGGTCGTGCTGCTGCAAATGCTGGGGCTGCAGAAACATACCCTCCGACCAGATGACTTTGCTGTTCCAGGACATGTTGTCTCGTTCAAACGTTTCTAGGTGGGATCGGCGGGATGCTTCGGCTGACGCGCGCGCGCCGCGCTCAGTTCGTCGATCTGCGCTTCGTAGGCGTCATTGAACGCCTGACCGAAGAGCTTCTGGAAGTCGTCGTCGGCTTCGCGCGCGACGGCGCCCTGCAATGCGACGAACAGATCCCACAGTTTCGCCTTGCGGTTGGACAGCACTTTTTCGAGCGCGCCGGAGTCTTTCAGCTGCGCTTCGATCGAAGCGGGATCGAAGCGTCCGAGCACGTGCGCGAGCGCCGCGCGCATGCCGGCGAGCACCGCGAGTTCGTGCGCCTCGATATCGTCGAAGGCGCGCCTGAGCGCCTCGTCGGGCGGCAGATAACCGGCCGAGCGGCCAGTCAGCATCTGCGCCAGCGCGCTGTCGACGTCCGGGAAAAACTTGAGTGGATTGTTGTCGCGCGCGACGATCATCGTCGTGTCGAGACGGGCTTCGCGTTTGGTCATCGAGCGCGCCCGCAGCACGCCCATCGTGCCGCGCAGCGCGTCGCGCAGCATCGTGCCGATCAGACGCGCGAACTCCGCTTCGGGCAGGTTCGGCGCGCGCGACGGATCGAGGCCAAGGCCTTCGAGCAGCGCCTGCAGGGTGGCCGCGTTCTGGCTCGCGGAAGTGGCGGCGGCCGCGTGCCGAACCGGGGCCGGCTGGACGCTCGGCGCTGGCGCGGCAGGCGCTGGCGTGATCGGGTCCGCGGACGGAGCCAGCTGCTGAAGCTGCTGCGCCACAGGCTCCAAAGCGGGCTGCGCAGCGGACGACGGCCCCGGCGCCGCGCCAGGTACAGCCACCCGCGCGGTGGCGGCTTGCGGCGCGACCACCGGCACGACCACCGGCACCACGGGAGCCAAAGGGGTCGATGGCGCAAACTGCGTCGACGGCGTCGTCGGTATCCCGAACAGATCATCGAACGGTGTCGCCGCCGACCCTGCCGCGCCGGGATCGAGCAATCCCGGCGGCAAGCCGGTCGGGCCGCCCAAAGGCGCGGCCGCCGGCGCGGGCGCAGTGGGCCACCCCGGCAACTCGTGCGAAGGATGCGGCGCGGCCGGCGAGCCGCTGCCCGGCTGCCCGGGCGTTTCCCATTGCGCCAACGCCTCCGCGAGCGGATCGTAGTCCGCCGGAATACCCCCCGTGGGTGTGGCAGGCCGGCCGGGATCGGGCCGGGACGCTTGCGGCGCCGAGAACGCCTGCAACTCCGGCGACACATGATCGCTCTCCGAGCCCGCAAAGCCCGGACCCGACGAGACCCGCTGCGGTTCGCCGAAGCCCGGCTGCCCGAGTGGATCGAGCGCGCCCATCTGCAACGCGTCGCCTTGCGAATCGGCCGGCAACGGTCCACTGAGCACCTGCGCGGCACTCAGCGGATCACGCCCGCCCGTCAGACCGCGCACGCCGGCCGCCTGCTCGCCGATCGACACCTCGAGCAGATACGGACCGATCAGCAGACGGTCGCCGTCCGCGAGCCGCGCCTCGCGCGTGCCGCCCAACGCGCGCTGATTCAGCACGCTCGGATTGCTGCCCAGATCGCACAGCAGATAGTCGCCGCCGCGAAACTCGACGCGCGCGTGAACGCGCGAGATCGCGCGTTGTTGATCGGGCAGCACCAGCGTGCAGTCGTTGGCCCGGCCAATCGTGCCTCCGGCGGGGCCGAACGCGATCGCGATCGGCTCGGCCAGCGTCTCGTCGTTGAATCGCGCAACCCGCAGCGAAAGAATCGGATAGTTCACTTGGCTCCCCACGAGCGGTCAGGTGCATCACTCACGATTTGATTTTTTTGGTTCCGTCGTCGGCGTCTTTGGGCGCGCTCGGCGCGGTCGGTGACGAGCCGCTGCCGGAGCCCGCCGAGCCGCCCGAATTGAGCAGGATCGGTGTGCCCGACACCGCCACGCTGACCGGCCCGACCACCACGAAGGCGCCGCCCGCCTTTAGCGTAATGCTCGCACCCGCTTCGATCACGATGTTCATTCCGGCCTTGATGTGGATATTCATGCCGGCGTCGATCGCATAGTCCATGCCGACCTTTTCCTGCAACTTCTGCCCGACCTTCAGCGACGCGTTGCCATCGACCTGGGCGTTCTGGTCGCCCGTCACGGCGTCGTGGCGCGCGCCGGTGATCGCCACGAACTCGTTGCCGGTCACTTTCAGATGCCGGTCGTTGCCGACGTTACTCAGCATGTCGTTCTTGACCCAGGTCTCGTGGTCCTTTTCGGCGTGGAAGAACAGTTGCTCGCTGCCCTTGTCGTCGTCGAAACGCATTTCGTTGAAACCGCTGCCGCCCTTGGTCGAATTGCTCTTCAGCGTCGAGAACATCTGATTGGCCGGCAGTTCGTACGGCGGCATCGTGTTCGCGTTGTAGACGCAACCGGTCACGAGCGGCCGGTTCGGATCGCCCTCGACGAACTCGACGACCACCTCCTGACCGATCCGCGGCAAGAAGAACGTGCCCCAGCGTTTGCCGGCCCAACTCTGCGACACGCGCACCCAGCACCGCTTCATGCGCGCGTCGGCATCGGCCGGCGGAGCGAACTGCTCCCAATGAAACTGCAGCTTGATGCGGCCATATTTATCGGTGAGGATTTCTTCGCCGTCCGGGCCGACCACCATGGCGGTCTGCGGGCCCGCCACGACCGGCTGCGGCGTCAGCCGCTCAGAGCGGAAGTGGTTTTCCTTGCGCAACGCGGTGAACGCGCAGTCGAAGAGCGGCAGCGAAGGATCGTGGCGCACCGTCGACACATAGACATCCGAATTGATCTCGTACGCGGCGCTGACCACCAGATACTCGTGGTTCTGCGTATCGCAGGCGTGATTCTCGAGCTTGAACTGACCGCCCGGCCAGATGCCGCGCGCGCTCGATCGGCCCGAAATGCTGTCGTTGCGCGCCTGACGGATCTCGATACCGACCTTCGCATAGCGGTCGCCATCGCTGGACTGCGCGTGGCCGCTCAGATGTTCCTGCATCGCGTACACCGGCGGATCGTACACTTTCGGCCGCGTCGCGCGCGACAGCAGGCCTTGCTGATTGCTCAACGTGGGCTTTTCGAAATCGTAGTCGTTGACTTCGTACTTGCCGGTCTGCAATTCCGCGCCCGAACTCCACGCATACACGCATTCCTTCTCGTTCGAAGGCTCGTACCACGCATCGTACGAAATCGACGCATAGTGTTCGATCGGTCCGTGAACGTCGCTCGAATCGGTCAACACCAGCGTGTGCTTGCCCCCTTTGTGCTCGAAGTAGTAGTACATGCCCTCGTGCTCCATCAGGCGGCTCACGAAGGCGAAATCGGTCTCCCGGTATTGCGCGCAGTGCTGCAGCGGCGGATAGGTCGCCTGGCATTTATTGCTGACGTCGATGTTGTAGTCCTGCAGCACGCCGGTCACGATATCGAGCACGCTCTTTTCATGGAAAAAGCGGCTGTGCGCCGCGCGCGTGAGCAGCCACAGCCGCGGACGCACCACCGCTTCATAGCGCGCCATGCGGTTGCGGGTGTTGTCGCCCGGTGCGACGATCCGGAACGCCGTGACGATCCCGTTGAATTGCCGCTCGCCGTCCTCTGGCAACGACAGTGCAATCGAGATGTCATGCCCGAGCAGATCGCCGGCCTGCACATCGTTGCGCTTGCCAAGCAGATCGAGCCGCCATTCGCTCAGGCGTCCCAACTCCTCGGTGCCGCTCAGATGCAGAAACAGCAGATCCTCGCCGGCAGGCGCGCAACTGACGGTGACGTGTCGGTTCGGGTTTTGCGTGGTCATGTCACGGAATCATGGTCTTGACTGTCGCCGGATTGACGATCGTGACCACGCCACCCCAGTTGCACATGCAGGTCGACACGTTGTCGAGCGACGGCTGGTTGCCGAGCAGCACGGTCGGCGCGCCCGGCGTCCACGGCGTCATGGTGGCCGGAATGCACGGCATCGGCGTCAGCACGCCCAACGCCGCCGCCGTCGCGGCGGCGACGGTCGGATTGGCGGGCGAGCTGCACACGCCGAACGGCATGATATTGACGAGCGGAATGTGATCCATGATGTTGGCCGCGGGCGGCCCTTCGCCCATCACCCGGTTGACGGGCAAGACCACGAGCGTCGAAGGCGCCGCGCCGAACGAACATTGCAGCGTCGCGGCCATGCTGACTTGTTGCGGCATAAGAAGGCATCCTCCCCTTTCGATCAATCGAACGTATAGAGAAATTCACCGTCGCGCGCGCCGATCTGCACTTTCGTGACCGGGCGGCCGTTCATCATGCGCGTCAGAAACTCGGTGCTGATACGCGGCAACAGCGTGTTGGTCAGGATCGCGTCGATCATGCGTCCGCCGCTTTCGAGTTCGGTGCAGCGACTGCCGATCAGCTTCACGACGTCGTCGTCGTAGCTGAACGGAATCTTGTGCGACACGCGGATGCGTTTCTCGATCCGGCCGAGCTGCAGCCGGATGATCGCGCCGAGCATCTCGTCGGACAGCGGAAAGTACGGAATGACCACGACGCGCCCCAGCAAGGCCGGCGGAAACACCTTCAGCAACGGCTCGCGCAGCGCTTTCGCAATACCCTCCGGCTCCGGCATCAGCTCCGGGTCCTTGCACAGGCTCGTGATCAGATCCGTGCCGACATTGGTGGTCAACAGGATCAGCGTGTTCTTGAAGTCGATCACGCGGCCCTCGCCGTCTTCCATCCAGCCCTTGTCGAACACCTGGAAGAACAGCTCGTGGACGTCGGGATGCGCCTTCTCGACCTCGTCGAGCAGCACCACGCTGTATGGACGGCGGCGCACCGCCTCGGTCAGCACGCCGCCTTCGCCGTAGCCGACGTAGCCGGGCGGCGCGCCCTTCAGCGACGACACCGTATGCGCTTCCTGATACTCGCTCATGTTGATCGTGATGACGTTCTGCTCGCCGCCATACAGCACCTCGGCGAGCGCCAGCGCGGTCTCGGTCTTGCCGACTCCGGAGGTGCCGGCGAGCATGAACACGCCGATCGGCTTGTTCGGATTGTCGAGACCCGCGCGCGAAGTCTGAATGCGCCGCGCGATCATCTCCGTCGCATGAGCCTGGCCGATGATGCGCCGGTTCAGGTTCTCCGCGAGCTTCAGGACGTTTTCGATTTCGTTGCGGACCATCCGGCCCACCGGTATGCCGGTCCAGTCCTGCACGACGGAGGCGACCGCCTGCTGGTCGACGGTCGGCAGGATCAGAGGATCTTCGCCTTGATGCTGCGCGAGCTGCGCCTGCAACTCGCGCAGTTCGGCGAGCCGCGCTTCGCGCGTCGCGGTGTCGCTGGCGGGGTTGTCAGTCGCGCCGGTGGCCGCTGTTTCGTTTACCGTTCCGTTCGCAGCTTCGTTCGCTTCGTTCGCTTCGTTCGTGCGGCTGGCTTGCGCCGCGCCTTCCACCTTGCCAGTCTCGCCGCGCAGTTGCGCGCGCAGCGCGAGAATCCGCGTCACCAGTTCTTTCTCCGCCTGCCAGCGGGTGTCGAGCGTGGCGAGACGCGCCTGTTCGGCGGCGAGCTTTTCCGCCGCGGCGGCTTCACGCTCCCGCGTGTCGACGCCCACCGCGCTTTCTCGGCCGATGATCGCCAGCTCGGTTTCGAGCGCGACGATGCGCTTGCGCGAATCGTCGACCGATGCGGGCGTCGCATGCTGGCTGACCGCCACGCGCGCACAGGCGGTGTCGAGCAGGCTGACCGCCTTGTCCGGCAACTGCCGCGCCGGAATGTAGCGATGCGAAAGACGTACCGCGGCTTCGAGCGCTTCGTCGAGCACCTGCACCTTGTGGTGCTGCTCCATCGTCGAGGTGACGCCGCGCATCATCAGGATCGCGCGGGTCTCGTCCGGCTCGCTGACCTGCACGACCTGGAAGCGCCGCGTCAGTGCGGGGTCCTTCTCGATGTGCTTCTTGTATTCGGCCCACGTGGTCGCGGCCACCGTGCGCAGCGTGCCGCGCGCGAGCGCCGGCTTCAGCAGATTCGCCGCGTCGCCGGTGCCGGCCGCCCCACCCGCGCCGACCAGCGTGTGCGCTTCGTCGATGAACAGGATGATCGGCTTTTCCGACGCCTGCACTTCCTCGATCACCTGCCGCAAGCGGTTCTCGAACTCGCCCTTCATGCTCGCGCCCGCCTGCAACAGACCGACGTCGAGCGTGCGCAACTGCACGTCGTGCAGCGACGGCGGCACGTCGCCCGCCGCGATGCGCTGCGCGAAGCCTTCGACCACCGCGGTTTTGCCGACGCCCGCTTCGCCCGTCAGGATCGGATTGTTCTGGCGGCGGCGCATCAGGATGTCGATCACCTGGCGAATTTCCTCGTCGCGCCCGACGATCGGGTCGAGCTTGCCGTTGCGCGCCTGTTCGGTCAGATCGGTGGTGAAGCGCCGCAGCGCTTCCTGCTTGCCCAGCGCGGCGGCCGGCACCGGGCCGCCCGTGGTGTCCGCGTCGCCGCCTTCGCGCTGCGCGCCGCCCGCCTGAAAACCATCGCTCGCGCTCATCGCCGCTTCCGGCGACTCGCGCAGCAGGCTGTGAAATTCGTCAACGAGCGAATCGAGCTTGATGCGCTCGAACTGACGCGAGATGCCGTAGAGCCCGTTGCGCAGCGACGGCGTCTTCAAGAGGCCGACCACCAGATGGCCGGTGCGCACCTGCGACTCGCCGAACATCAGCGAGCCGAACACCCAGCCACGTTCGACCGCCTCCTCGACTTGCGACGAGATGTCGGTCACCGAAGCCGAACCGCGCGGCAGACGGTCGAGCGCTTCGGTCAGATCGCGCGCCAACGCGGAAGGCTCGAGCCCGTAGTGTTTGATGATGCGGTGCAGGTCGGAGTCCTGCAGTTGCAGGATCTGGTGGAACCAGTGCGACAGTTCGATATAAGGATTGCCGCGCAACTTGCAAAACACGTTCGCGCTCTCGATTGCGCGGAATCCGAGCTTGTTCAGCTTGCCGAACAACGCTGCCCGTTTGATCTCGGCCATTTTTCTATTCCCTCGATGATGTCGATGGCGGCGCCCCCGCGGACGCCTCGCGGGCCGCCACGGCAATCCGTGAACGGCCGTCCGGACCGGTCGGCCGCAACACCAGCTGACACTGATCGCCGCGCGCCGGATGGCCGAGCGTCCAGGTGGTGTAACCGAGCCGCGTGTGGCGCCCGAGCTTCAGGCGTGGCACGTCCTCCTGTTTCAGCACCAGCCGGAGATCCCAATCGAGCCCGTCGCGCGCGTAATTGCGCACCCAGTCGATGAGGCGCTTCAGACTCTCGCCGCCCGGCAGGAAGCGCTCGTAATCAGCGCGGCTCAACGGTCCGATGACGATGCGGAATTTATGCTGGCAATCCCAGACGCGCGCGCCGAGCAGCGTCGACACGCCGAGCGCGGCCGAACCGTCCGGTGCGCCCAGGCGCAACAACGAATTCGCGGGCAGCGTCATCCAATGGCCGACCCACTGTTCGATGTCGACCGGCAGGTTGAAAAAACGCGCCAGCACGAGTTTCAAACCGGCGGCCGGACGGGTCGGCCCGCCCAGCAATCCGGCGAAGTGCAGTTTGGCGAAATCGGGCACCGCGTCGCGCTCGCGCAGCGTCGGCTCGCCCAGCCCGAACACGCTGCCGACATAAAAGGAAAAGCGATCGCGCCCCGGACGGTCGAGACTCACGGCCGGTTGCGCATTGGCCCACGCGCGATAGAACAGCGACACCATCCGGTGGTGAAAGACATCGAGAAAGCGCGCGAAGGTCGGATCGTTCGCGTTGCGGGCGCGGTCGCGAGCGTACTCGGTCAGATGGGTGGGCAACGGACCGTGCGGCCCGAGCAGGCCGAAGAACTTGACCGCGAGGCGCGCGGCGTGATGCTCGCCGGCGGGGGTGAAGTCACCGAGCGTCGTCGGATGGAAAACCAGTTCGGGCTCCTGCACGAAACGGATCGCATCGTCGCGCGGCTGCATCGACTCGCCGACGCGCGGCTTGTCCGCATACGCGTTCTCCAGCAGCCGCACGACCTGGAAGAAGTCGAAGCGGCGCGCATCGTCTTCGAGCCGGCGCAACAGTGTCAGAGCGTCCGGCATTGTCCGACCCTCGCTGGCCAGCGCATGATCTCGCCGCGCGACAGCGTCTTCACGACGGTCTCGGTGAACGAGTTGATCGATACGTATTGCGCGAAATATTGCGCGAGCACGGCACCGAGCAGAAACGCGCCGGCGCCTTCGAACGCGGCTTCGTCGAGCGTCAGCGTCACTTCGAGACCGCGGCCGAATACGATCGGTCCCGCGCCTGGCAAGCGTCGCGTCACCGAGCGCGAATCGATCGAGCGCACGCCTTCGATCAGCCGCTGACTCGCGATCTCGTCGGCGGGACAGTAGAGACTCAGCAGATCGCGCAGCGCGCGGGCGCCCTCCTGTGCATCGTTATCGAGCAGCGACGAGTAGTTCAACGACAGGTGACTCAACAGCCGCCACGCCACGGCCCCGTGCGCATACGACGGCAGCGGCCGGCTCGGGCCGCTCACGCAGCGCACGCTCTGCACCGGCGCTTCGACATCGAGCGTGAAATCGGCGGGGCCGACGCCGACCGGCATCGTCAGTGGCAGGTCGCGATTCGTGCACAGCACCTGCAAGCCGAGTTGCCGCAGGTCAGCGCGAAACGGCGCATTGCTCGCGTCCACCAGCGCGATGAACATCTCGCTGCCGAGGTAGCTCGTGCGCGGGCCGCGCTCATGCTGACGCGCCGACGGCAGACGTTTTTCGCGGCGCACCTGGTAGTACGCGCCGGCGCGATAGGTCGCGCCGAGATCGCGCGCGTGATAGAACGGCTCGAAGCGCTGCTCGCCGCCGGCGCCCGCGCTATAGCCGGTCGCACTCTCGATCTGATAGATCTCGAAGTCCATCGGCCGGGTGCGATCGGCCACCACGTGATATTCGAACTGTTCGTCCGATAGCGCGATGCGATCGGTACGCCGCGGAAAGAGATTGATCGCGGGCGTGCAATGCAGCGCGAAATTATTGGCATCGAGCGATTGTTCGAGCAGCGGATCACCGCGTTTGAGCAACACGATGACTTCGATTTCGGTGTCCGCGCAACGCCGCAACGCCGCGTGCAAACCGTCGATGGCGAGAAACATGAAGCGCTGCGGAAACGCGAAATACTCCTGCAACAGCCGGTAGCCCGGGAACGACTGCCGGCTGACCGGCAGCAATGCTTCATCGTCGGCAAACCCGAGCGGCCGCAGCGCGCTCGCCGGCAACTGCGCATGCCAGGACGCCGGACGTTTGGCCGGCATCACGACGACGCCGCTCACCGAACCGAGCAGACGCTCGTGGATACGCGTGGCCATCCCGTCCGTGCCGCGCAGATACAGCGTCAGCCGGTCGAGTTTCAGCTGGTTGATTCTCAGACCAGCGGTGGCGCGTAGGCGCAGCCTGAGGCCGGCCTTGATAGCGGCGCCCGCCGCCATGCTCGCCGGCAGCGCGCTGTCGATGCCACCGAGCGAGCCCGCGTGCGTAAAAAACCGCGCTTCCGTGATTTCGAGCGGCCAAAGCGTCAGTTCGTGCGCGCTGCGGTATTCGCAGCGCGTCGAGCCGTTCTTGTCGAGCACGCTGCGCAACGTACTGCCGCGTGGAACCCGCACGCCGTCCGCGAGATTGGAGCTGGTCAGGTCCGGCTGGATCTGCACCACAGCCATCGACGGCGTGGGCGCGAGGTAATGCGGGTACACCAGCTCCGCGAGATGCTGGGTGAAGCGCGGAAACTCGTCGTCGATCTTCAGTTGCACACGCGCCGCGAGGAAACTGAAGCCCTCGAGCAGACGCTCCACGTAGGGGTCCGCGCATTCGAGGTTTTCCAGTCCGAGGCGCCCGGCGACCTTCGGAAATTCGCGCGCGAACTCGCCGCCCATCTCCCGAAGATGCTGCAGTTCCTGGCTGTAGTATTTGATCAGGTCTGGATTCATGGCTTCAGCGCGGCCCGCCCTGGTCGATCACGCGGATTTCGCCGACTTCCAGGTCGAGTTCGGTCCTGAAGTAGAGCCGCTCCGGATACGGCTGCGCCCACAGATCGCCCTGCACCAGAAACGACACGGTGTTGTGGCGCCCGGTCGTCTCTTCGAGTTGCATCGAACTGACCCGCACGGTGTCGCGCAGAATGCGCGGCTCGAACGCCCAGATCGCATCGCGCACGAGCCGCTCGAGCCGCGACGGATCGATGCCTGAGGCGGTCTTGCCGGCAATGTCCGGCAGGCCGAAATTGATCACGGATGTCGCGACATACGGATAGCCGCTCAGATCCTGCACCGACGCGAGGCCATTCGCGTTCAGCAGCCATCCGAGGTCGCGCTGCACACTTTCGCGCAGCGCGCGCATCGACAGAACGCGCCGCTCGCGCGCTTCCTGCTTCGCCTCCGGTTCGAGATCGGTCAGCCGGTCGAGCAGCGACGGTTGCAGGCGATCACGCGCGGTCAGTTCAGCCATGATCCGGAGCGGCCGCGCCGTCCTGTTCGGGAGGCGCGTCGCCGCTCGTCAGTTCGATGGTGCGCACGTCGAAGAGTGCGTAGTCGTTCGCATCGGAGGCGAACATACGCTGTCCCACCGGCCGCGCGAGCAAGGGATCGTCACCGATCCATTCGGTCAGGCGCGCGAGCCACAACGCTCGATTCGGCTCGGCGAGCGTGCCAGGATAGCGGGCGGGAATCAGACCGGCGGCCTGGCCGTCGTTGGCCCACGTGAAAACGGCCGGCATCCAGACGCGGTCGCGCAGGTCGGACGGCGGCTCGATTTCGATCCGTTTGATGCGCGAAAAAGGAATCCAGTAATAGCGGCCGTTCAGCACGGCTTCGAGTGTCGGGCCGAGCCGGTTGTCGGCGTCGGCGAGCCACATGAACGGTTCGCCATTCAATGCGCCGGCGGTGGCGGGCGCCTCGTCGAGCGCCCGCGCGCGCGCGGCGGCCGCCGCGCCGCTATCGCCCGCGGTGTCGAGCCGCAATGCCTCGAGGAGCAACGCAAGCCAGCCGGTCGACTCGCCGAAGATCAGCGGCGCGCGCTCGCCTTTGAACACCGCTTCGCGCAGCGCCTCACATTGCAACGCTTCACGATAGGTTTGCACCATCGGCAACGCGGCCGCGTCGAGTTCGCCGACGACGTTCAGTTGCGTCAATGCGCGATCCCAGGCGCCCGTCACCGCGAGCAACTGGAAGAGAAACACGCGATAGGCGGCTTTCGACGGATCCTTGCGAACCTGTTTTTGCAATTCGCGCAGACATCCGTCCAGATCGCCTTCGCGCAAGCATTCTTCTGCGTTCATGCCGGTTCGCTCCGGTCTGGCTCGAGTCGTCCCACCCGCCGCCGCACTGCGACGGCAGGACCGCCGCAGTGCAGTCGCCCTTTGCGGTCAGCCGATCAGGTAGTCGCGTTGGCGGGGATGTTCCATTTCACTTCGACCACCCCGCCTTCCTTCTCGCCCTTCGCGTTTTGCGGCTGGTACTCGACATGGAATTTTTCGAAGTTGAGCGTGACGTTCTCGGTGAAGCGTTCTTCGCCGCCCGAGCCGCCGGTCGAATACGAGCTGATCAGCACGCCGTTCAACGTGATCTTGTAGTACTCGAGCGGATTGTCGCCACCTGCCTTGCGCACCGTCAGCAGCACCGTGTCGATGTGCGTGCCTTTGGTGCAGGCTGCCATGATCGGCGGACTCGCCTTGTCGCTGTATTTGGTAAATGACAGGTCCTGCACCGACACCTTGCCGGCGCCGCCGCCCGTGCCCATGTGCATCGTGCCGCTCTGGCTCATGCCCCAGCTCCACGCGAGCACTTCGATTTCTTCCTTGTGGGTCTTGTCCTGAGACTCGCCCTTGATATCGCCCAGCTTCATGAACATGTCGATGGCCATCTTCTTCTCCGCTCAAAGCAATTCGTCACTGAATGGGGATTTCCGTCATGCCGCCTTGGCGGACGGAAGCTTCGAAACCAACCGTAGCGATACGGTCAGGCCTTCCAACTGGTAGTGCGGACGCAGGAAAAACTTCGACGTGTAATAACCGGGATTGCCTTCGACTTCCTCGACGACCACCTCGGCGGCCGCGAGCGGGCGTCGTGCCTTGGACTCTTCCGTCGAGTGCGCCGGATCGCCGTCGACGTACTGAAGGATCCAGTTCTGCAGCCAGCGCTGCATGTCGTCCCTCTCCTTGAAACTGCCGATCTTGTCGCGCACGATGCACTTCAGGTAGTGAGCGAAGCGGCTGCAGGCGAACAGGTAGGGCAGACGCGCGGCCAGGTTCGCGTTCGCGGTGGCATCGGGGTCTTCGAACTCGGCGGGCTTGTGCAGCGACTGCGCACCGATGAAGGCGGCGAAATCGGAGTTCTTCTTGTGTACGAGCGGCATGAAGCCGTTCTTCGCGAGTTCGGCTTCGCGGCGATCGCTAATGGCGATTTCGGTCGGGCACTTCATGTCGATGCCGCCGTCGTCGGTGGGGAACGCGTGCACCGGCAGGTTCTCGACGGCGCCCCCCGACTCGATGCCGCGAATCCGCGAACACCAGCCGTACATCTTGAACGAGCGGTTGATATTGCTCGCCATCGCATAGGCGGCATTGGCCCATGCGTATTTGCCGCTGTCCGCGCCGGCCGTGTCTTCCTCGAAATCGAATTCCTCGACCGGATTGGTCTTGGCGCCATACGGCGCGCGCGCGAGAAAACGCGGCATCGCGAGACCGACGTAGCGCGCATCCTCGGATTCGCGCAGCGAGCGCCACGCCGCATGCTCAGGCGTCTGAAAGATTTTCGTCAGGTCGCGCGGATTGGCCAGCTCCTGCCATGAATCCATCAGCATCACCGCGGGATCGGCGCCGGCGATGAACGGCGCATGCGCGGCGGCCGAGATCCTGGATATCTGCGTCAGCAGATCGACGTCGGGCCCGCCGTTGTCGAAGTAATAATCGGCCACCAGCGCGCCATACGGCTCGCCGCCGAACTGGCCGTATTCCTCTTCGTAGAGCTTCTTGAAGATCGGGCTTTGATCCCACGCGGTGCCCTTGTACTTCTTGAGCGTCTTGTACAGATCGCCCTTCGATATGTTCATCACGCGGATCTTCAACGTCTCGTCCGTCTCGGTGTTGTTGACCAGGTAGTGCAAGCCGCGCCACGCGCTCTCGACTTTCTGGAACTCCTCCGAGTGGATGATCTGATTGATCTGGGCGGTCAGCTTCTCGTCGATCTGCGCGATCAGCGATTCGATCGTCGCGAGCACATCGCCCGAAATCACGTTCGTATCGCGCAGCGCCTGTTCGGCGAGCGTGCGCACCGCCGTCTCGACGGCTTCCTTCGCCTTCTCGCTCTTCGGCTTGAATTCCTTTTGCAGCAGATTCGCGAAATCGCTCGTTTCAAGCGACGCCTCGCCGGGTTGCGCTTGCCCTTGGGTGCTAGGTTCAGCCATGGTCAGACTCCCCTGTAGATCACGCTCATTGCTGCGGCTTCGGTGCGGACGCCAACGACTGCAGCAACGCAGGATCGTTGAGCAGTTTCGCGATCAGCTCCTCGGCGCCGGTCTTGCCGTCCATATAGGTCAGCAGGTTTTGCAACTGGCCGCGCGCCTCCAGCAGCTTCGACAACGCGTCCACCTTGCGCGCGACCGCCGCGGGCGAAAAGTCGTCCATGCTCTCGAAGGTCATGTCGACCGCGAGGTTGCCCTGACCGGTCAGCACGTTCGGCACCTGCACGGCGACGCGCGGTTTCATCGACTTCAGACGCTCGTCGAAGTTGTCGACGTCGATCTCGAGAAACTTTCGATCCGCCACCGGCGCGAGCGGGTCCGCCGGCTGACCGGAGAGATCGGCCAGCACGCCCATGACGAAGGGCAGATTGACCTTTTTCTCCGACCCGTAGACTTCGACGTCATATTCGATCTGAACTCGCGGCGCTCGATTGCGCGCGATGAATTTCTGGCTGCTTTCCTTGGCCACGACCATTCCCCTGGTTGACGCCGCACGGCCGCGAGCAGCGTGGCGCATGACTGGCGTTGCTAGAAGCGAAAAAGCCCATCCCCGCCTGACTGCTTACTCGTTTTCGATACCGCCGGCCTGCCTGGCCTGGCGCACGCCTTCTGGCGCGAGGTCCTGCAGAATTTCCATGAAGTTCTTGTCGACCAGCCGGCGCGCGCGCAGCAGCAGCAGCGGCAACGGGCTGGAGGGCTCGTGACGCTCGTAGTACGCGCAGATCTTGTCGATCATGCGGATCACGTCCTGACGGTCCGTGATGTCGCCGGACAGCGGCACGGGTGCCGGCGCCGCGCCGACGCTTTCGCCCAGGGTCACGTCGCCGTTCGGCGATGCTTGCGGCGCTCCGTCCGGGACATCGAGACGCTCGCCGAGAAAGTCGGCTGCACGCCGCAACAGCCTCGATAGCGGCGACAGATCGATGGAACGCGCCGCGCCGACACGCTCGGTCAATACCGTCTCGATGCGCATCGCGCTATGCGTGGCCGCGAGCAAGGCCGTGTGCGCTTCGGCGGCGTCTTGTTGGGCGTCGGCGATCACCGCGTCGATCGAGCTCAGCGACGCCGCCTCGACGCCCTTGGGCGGCGGCACTTCGCCGGTCGCATATTCGATGTCGCGCAAGCTGACTCCCCCGTGCGCGCGCGACGACGCGAGCGGTGCGTCGCGCACGTCCACCAGCATGCCGGACGGTTCGACGAGGGCGGCGAGCGCGTTGACGCGGGCGGTCGGATCGTTGTCGTCGTCGGGATCGAGCTGTGGATAGACATGGTCCCAGCGCTGTTCGAGCAGGCCTTCGACGAGCGCGAGGCCCTCGGCGAAGCCGGCGAAACGTCGGCGATTGAGTAGCGCGCGCGCCAGGTGTACCGCGACGCGCAAGTCGCGGCCTTTTGCGAGCAGATCGAGCGATAGCGCTTCGGCCACTTTCCAGTCAGGCGGCGTGGCGGCGACCATGGTCTCGCCGAACTGCACCTCCGGCTTGCCGTGGACGACCTGCTCGAGCGCAAGGAAGTCAGGGTCGTACTCGAGGTCGTCCCCGCATGGACTGGCAGCTGATAGGTCGGCAAGCATTTCGCCCGCGAGAAGCGTGGCCATGTCTGGTATCGGTCTCGGATGAGTAGTCTCGACGCACCGTAAGTGACCGGTACGGGTTGCCCTTGCCCGCCGGGAATCAGCGTTCCCGGAAATACGTGTTAACTCTGATTAGATTGCCTTCGCCAGCTATTGCGATGTTTTTAGCGAGCGTTGTCCTTTCTCGGCGGCAATCCGATATGAGAATAGCACGCAGCCCGGAAAATCAAAGCCGGATAGCAATAGAAACGAAACGGATTTTGTTTAATTAAGCGAAACAGTATATGTAATACCATTCAACTCCATAAACACTTAAGACGTTTTAACCCTTTCGTTCTGGCACCATTACAATCACAAGCCCGGACGGTCGTCTTACGACCTCACCAGCGCGCCCTTTCAGGACGGTCGATTGGCGGGATCGGCCGACATTTGGGTAAACGAATCAGGTGCTCGGATTTTTTAAAAAATTTGACCTTCCCGGACTGCCGGTAAGCGCTTACGTTGCGTTTAGGGTTAGTCCTGATAGCGATAGAACCTGTCGCCAAAGCGGTGAATAACATATTAAGTTTTACCTTGTAATAAATAAAACGTGCCAATAGACTAAGTCTGTTTTCCAATCACGCGCCGGTTGCACGGCGGAATTGCCGGTATTGCAGCGTTTGGCACGCGCATCTGCCCGATATGGCGGCAAAGCGAGTGCCGGATTCATTGGGGACAGAAAACCGGCGCACCACAAACGCGGCGAAATGGGTAGTGTCAGCAGCCGGGCTCCGCCCTTAAGAAGCGGGGCTCACCACCTCGGGGTGAAAAGTGGCAGATATCCAAAGCGCTGCAATTGCCGACCACGCTGGAGAAAGCGCACTGCCCGACCTGTGGCAACGCCGCACCTGCCTCAGCCACGACGAAATGGCGTCGATCTATACGATCGTGCGCCGCGCGCTGACCGGCTACCATCCGTCGGAATTGCAGGCGCTGGGCGAGGACAAGGAAGAACTGATCTCGCAGTTCCTCTATCTCAAGGTGTTCCGCCTCGATACCGCGCCGACGGCATTGCCCACTTTCCCGCTGCACAGCGCGCCTTCGACCAGCCATGCCGTGTGCGCCTATTTCCGCCGCTATCTGATCGATTGTCTGCGCAGCGCGAGCCACCAGCGCAACGTGTCGCTCGACGAAGGCGACGTGATGCTCGAAATCGACCGGCAAACGGCTTTTCATCCCGATCCGATCGGCTCGGTCCTGTTGCAATACGGTCTGCACGAAGCCGAGGTACGCGAATCCGCGTCGCATTTCATCGCTTCGCTCGACGACGCCGACCGCATGCTGCTCGCCGGCAGTCTCGGCTGGCTGTCGAACGAGAAAGGCGGTCTGTCGCAGGTGGCCGCGCGTTACGGCATCGCGTCGTATCACTACCGGGCGCGCAAGCTTGGCGTCACGCTGAAAAAAGGCTCGATACCCGCCGACTTCGCCCGCACGCAAATCGGCCAATGGATCGAGCACAGCCTCGGCATCGACATCTCGCCGGGCAATCGCATCGTCATCCTGCTGGTTCTGGGCATTCTGTCCGCGCAGTCGCACGCGCAGGAATGAGCTCGACAGACCACGAGCATATGAGAGGTCAACGGTGCAACTTGCCACCGCAAGCCTGACCGACCGGGGCGACCGCCCGCGCAACGAAGATTCGTTCGGCGACTGGTCGAGCGAACGGCTCTACTATTGCGTCGTCGCCGACGGCGCCGGCGGACACGGCGGCGGCGACACCGCCTCGCGCCTCGTCGTCGCTTCGGTGCTGGCGGATTTGCGCTACCTGACCGTTGCCGAATTGCCGCCGACGGGCGACCGGCTGATCAGCGCGCTCACGCATGCCAATGAGAACATCGTCGAAGAACAGTTGCGCGGCAAAGGCAATGAAAAAGACATGCGCTCGACGGCCGTGGTGCTCGCCATCGACCGCGAATGCGCGACGGCCGCGTGGGCCCATTGCGGCGACACCCGCCTCTACTGTTTCCGCGACGGCGAGATCTGTGCGCGCACGCGCGACCACAGCATGGTTCAGCAGATGGTCGACGCGCGGCTGCTCGCCGAGGAACAGATGCGTCATCATCCGCGCCGCAACGTGCTGTATGCGGCGCTGGGCACGCGCGACGCACTATCCATTGCGGGCGTCGACGGTACTTTCCCGCTGCATGACGGCGACGCTTTCCTGATCTGCACGGACGGCCTGTGGGAGTACGCCGACGACGCCGGCATCGCCGACGCGCTGGCCCATGCGGCGACACCCGGCGCCTGGCTCGACGCGCTCGCGCAACAGGTGCGCGCGAGCGCCAGCACGAATCACGACAACTTCACGGCGTTCGCGGTGTGGGTCGGCGACGACGCCCAGGCGCCGCAATTGATGCCCGGCCCGGCACAGGCGTAACGCAGCGGATCAGCATCGGAACGGGGCTCGCATCATGCCGATCTCGATCATCATTCCCTGTCTGCAGATGGCGGCAACGCTTGGCCGCGCACTGGAAAGCTGCCTGATCCAGCCGGAGGCGGCGCAAATCATCGTCGTCGACGATGGCTCGACCGATGCTTCGATCGAAGTCGCGCAACATTACGGCCGCCTCGACGCGCGCGTGGAAGTACTGCGCATGCACGTGAACGGCGGCGTCGCCGCCGCGCGCAACTGGGCCGCGATGCACGCGACCGAGGATCTGCTCGGATTCATCGACGCCGACGACGAATATCTGCCCGGCGCGCTGGCCGCGGCGAGTGGCTATCTGCAGCGTTGTCCGGGCGAGGCATCGGTGCGGCTCGATGTCGACTATGCGGGCTTTCCGCGCGCGATCGTCGAGCATCCCGATTTCGATAAATATGCCGCAATCCTCAGCAACACCGTGCCGAGCAGTCTCGTGATCCGGCGGGCGGTGTATCGCGCGCTGGGCGGGTTTCCGCTCGACGCGTTCTTTCGTCGCGTCGGCGGAGAAGACGGCGCGTTTTCGTGGGCATTGAGCAGGCTGTTCGGCAACCGGCGGCTGATCGACGCGAAGCGGGTGCGCCAGCATTACCACCCGGCCATCCACGCTGAACGATTCTTCCGGATTCACCTCGGGATGGAGCAGCCCGTCCATCAGGAGGTCGTCGAAGCATGGCGGCTCTCGCAACGGTTCGTCGCGAGCGCCGAGGCCGCCATCGCGCAACTGCGCGCGCTGCATTCGCCCGAAGGCGCCGCGCCACCCGTCCCGCCCGCTTCGCCCGGCTCCCGCTAGAAGTCACCGCAGCCGTGCTGGGCGTTCGTCAGCATGCAGCTGTTCAGGTTCGGCTGCGAACGCACCCGCTTCCATTCGACCGCGAGGATGTCCTGTTTCTCGCCAGGCGGCGTCGTGCTGAAGAGCGGCTGGTTCGAGCCGATGCAGATGTTGGTGCCCTGCAGATTGTTTTCGTAGACGAACGTCTGCTCCTGGCTGCTGAAAAACGTCTGCAGACCGCTTTGCGCGACCGGATTGGGGATCGGGCCCTGCGGGTTCGAGATCGTGCTCTGAAACGGAATCACGGTCAGCGTGCCCGGCACTTCGTTGACGATATAGCCCACGCTGGACGTGAAATTGGGGTCGATCGGATAGCCGGCCGCCGGTGAAGTCAGAGTGGCCGTGGTCGTCTCCGAGCCGCTCAACGTGCCCGCGGCGGTATCGCCGTTGATCAGGCCGCTCGTCGCGTAGGTGAACGCCGGGTTCGGCGCCCCAACGTAGCGCGTCGCGCCGTCCGCGCTGACCGTGACCGTCGGCCGTGCGACATAGACGAAATGATTGCCGGTGGTGGGCACCGTGCCGCCCCAACTACAGCCAGAGCCAAACAGGCAGCCGTAGAAATTGGGCTGCGCGGTGTTCGGCTGCACGCTGCCGCGTGTCTCGCCGTTCCAGGTGCTGGCCCAGACTCGCCATGCGTTGCCGGCGCCAGGTGTGCCGGAGTTCGCATCGACGAACACGCCGTTCTCCATCACCAGATCGATCGAGCCGACCGCGCTCAGATTCGTATTCGGAGCCGTCGCGGACGGCGTGCTCGCGCCCAGCCCGATATTGCCGGTCGTAGCGGTCGCGACGAGGCTGCCGGTGAGCGTAGAGTTCGTCACGCTCATCGGGCTCAACTGGCTCGCGGCGGAGTCGAACGTCTGGCTCGTCAGCGGGCCGATCACGAAGCCATGCGAGTTCGAGAAGTCGACGCTCCCCGCGTTGGCCATCGCCAGCACGTCGACGTCGTTTTGCGGATCGGTCAGCGTGAAGGTACCGGGGCCGGCGAGAATCAGCCCGGCGGCCTGGATGCCGCCAGGGTCCGTGACGGGACCGGCCGACAGCAGCATCAAGGTGTGGCCCGGAGTCGAGATGCCGTAGGTCAGCGCGATCCCTTGACTGCCCGCGCCCGGGTTGGACAGCGTGAGATTGTTCGCGAAGCCCGGACGTGGCGGCACGCAAGTCGAGCCGCCCGATACGCACTGCCCGTTCACTGTGATGCGCCCGGTTTGCGTGCTGGACCCGAGCACGATGCTGGGAATCGACGCGAAGGTCGAGAAAGTCGGGGCGTCGATGCTGAGACCGCCGCCCGTGCCGAGCAGCGTGATCGGCGTCGCGTTCTGAGCGGTGATCGTGAAGCTCGACGGGTCCACCGACGCCGGCATGATCGACAGCACGCCGCCCGGCGACGACAGCGTCGCCTGCGTGATGGCGAGGCTGCTCGCCGTGCCGTCGTTGAATGCGCGCAACACGATCGAAGCGGGATTCGTCGTCGAGATCGTCACGTTGTCGGCGGTGGCATTGGCGACCGCGCTCGTCACGCCGCCGCCGGTGACGATGGAGGTCGGATTGATCAGCCCAAACTCGCTCTGCTCGATCTCGGGCACCGCAAGGCCGATCGCGACGCCCGGATCGGACGTCGTGGTCGAACCGGCAATGCCGATCGTGGTGGTACGCGTCCCGGTCGCGCTGATCGCGCCATTGGCGATCAGCACGCCATAGTCGTTCTGCAGGTTCGGACTGCTGCCGGCCGGGCCGCTCACCGCGCCGCGGATATCGATCGCCCCGCCGTTGGTCGACGTGATCGTCGTGCCGTCGGTGATCAGCACACCCTGCACGAACGGACCGGTGCCGCTGCCGAACAGGCTCACCGTGCCCGTGCCGGTCGTCACCGATACGGGGGCTGTCTGGATGCAGTCCACGCATAGCGTGTTCTCGAACATCAGCCCGATCACCGAGTCGCCGTTGACCGCGGCTCCCACGCTTTGTCCGGTGAACTTGAGGTTGCCGCTCGTCGACTGGACCGACGACCCATGCATGTCGAGGCCGATGCTGACGTTCATGTTCGACGACACGCTGCCGGCGGCGGAAATGTCGCCGCTGCCGGTGCTCAACGTGGTGCCATAGAAATAGACGCCGTCCGCGAAGGTGCCGCCGGCGGCTGTACCAGTGACATTTCCCGTCACGCCGATCGAGCCGGTCGTGTTGGAGATCGTGGTGTTCTGAATCTCGACGCCGAAGCCCCCTTGCGCGCTTTGCGCCACGCTACCGTTGACCGTGATCGCGCCGCCCGAACTGCTGAGCCCGGGCTGCAGCGCGGGACCCTTGCCCACCGTGGCGCCGCCGGTCAGGAACACGCCCATCGCGCTGCTGCCAGAAGAACTGCCGTTCACGCTCAGTGCCCCGCTCGTCGTGCTGGCTGAAGTGCCGGATAGAAGGACGCCGATGCCCTGATCCTCGATATTCGAACTGCCGGCGCCGCTGATGGTGAGCGCGCCGCTGCCGGTTCGAATCGTATTGTCACCTTGCGCGATCACGCCGTCGTTGCCTCCGCCGCCGGCGGTAGCCGTGCCGGTGATGCGAAGCGCGCCGCTCGTCGTCGAGAGCGAGCTGGTGCCGTTGATCGCCACACCATTGGCGTTCGGGCCCAGCGCGACACCCGACAGCGAGAACACGCCGCCCTCCGTGGAAATGGTCGACGAGTCGATGAAAATGCCCGACGACGACGTGATCAGATAGCCAATCGCCACGCCATTGATCGGGAACGTACCGGTGACCGTCAGATCGCCGCCCGCGGTGTCGATGTTCGAGTTCTGGATCAGGACCGGGCTCGCGCCACCGCTTCCCAACGTCACGCTGCCGCCGTTGGTCTTCACCGTGACGCCCCGGAACGAGACCAGACTGAGCGGACTCGTGCCGCCCACGTTCGCATCGAATACGAGGCTGAGCGGCCCCGCGCTCGACGTGATGGTGTTGTTGACCAGCACCGATCCCGTCGCGCTCAGCTTCAGCGTGGCGGGAAGCGTGCCGGTCGTGAGGTTGAGCGGCGCGTCGACGACGATGTCGCCCGCGCCGAAGTTGGGATCGGTCCCTGTCAGTACTGTCACCGACGTGCCGAGGCTCAGCGGACCGGTAAGCGCCGTGTTCAGGATGAACGTGCTGCCCGTGATCGGCCCGAACGTCATGGTGTTGGAATCGGTTGCGGTCTGCGTCGGGACCGGCGCCGCGGTGACATCCGGCACCTGCGTCACGATGTCGACCTCGAACGGATCGAGCAGCCACCTGCCGCCCTGACCCTTCGCCGCCGATGCGTCGACGCTCATGCCGGTCGTGTCGAGCGTGTGGCCGGACGTTTCGATCAAGCCGCCGTTACCGCCCTGCGGCCCGCCCTTCGCGGTCAACGTGCCGTAAATGCGGCTGGCCGTTTCGCTGTAAGCCACGAGGTTGCCGCCATTGCCGTCGACGAGCGCATCCGCATGGAGGCTGGCGGTCGGCGACATCCAGATCGCATTGGCATTGCGAACGGAGGGGTCCGCACCCGCCGGGCCGCCGCCGAAGTGCACGGTTCCGCCGCCCGCGGCGCCGCTCGCATCGACGTACGCTCCGGCCAGCAGCGCCACGTCGTAGCCGGTCACGTCGATCCTGCCGCCGGTTTGCCCCGCGCCGCCACTGGCGTCGAGCGTCCCGCCCACCTGTGTCACGCCGTTCGTGCCGCCGTCGAGCAGAATGCGGCCGTCGTGTTCGCTCAGGCTCTGCGCGCGCACGATGCCTTGCTGGTTGATGACGGTGCCCGCCAGCGCGTCGGCCGTCTGTGCGCTCATCACCACGGTGCCGCCGTCGGCGGCCAGCGTGCCGGTATTGCCGATCAGCGCGTGCGCCGCGCCCTGGTTGATCTTCAGGGTGGTCAAACCGTCGCCGGCAAAGTCGACGGTGATGTCGTTGCCCGCGCCCAGCGCGACGCTGCCCAGTTTTGCGCTGACCGTGCCGCTATTGCTGACCGTGCCGCCGAGCAACGCGATGGTGCCGCCCGCGGCCGCCGTCAGCGACCCCGCATTGCTGAGCGCCGCCGCGGACGAGCCGACGAAATGGAAGTTGCCGGCAAGGAAATCGGCATTGGAGATATTGAGTGTCGAGGCGATCATGGACCCCACGTTCACCGACGATCCCGGCGCAAAGATCACCCCCGCCGGATTGACGAGAAACACCTTGCCGTTGGCCTGCAGGCGTCCGGCGATCAAGCTGGGGTCGTTGCCCGTCACGCGGTTGAGCAGCGCGGCGGAAGCCGACGGCTGTGAGATCCTGACCGCTTCGCCGCTACCGATCGAAAACGCGTTCCAGTTGACGATCGCATTGGACGAGCCCTGCGTGATGTGCATCTGTCCCGCGCCCGGCGAGTTGATGCTGACCGTGCCGGCCACCACCTGGGCGCCGGTCGGATTCGCGAGCACGAGCGGCATATACGACGCCGCGAACAACGCGGCGACCGCGCCGGCGATCGTGCTCACATGCCCCGGTCGCACATTGCATCGCTTGTTCATCGCACACCTCGGCACAGATTGCTGCTGCTTGTCGTTGCGTTTCGTTTCGTCTCGTTTCGTTGCGCTTGGCTGCCAGCTAGAACGTCTTGGTCAGTTGCACATAAAAGCGCGGCAGCCTGTCGTTGCCGGTCGTATCGGGCCGGGTCGTGCGCCATGCGACCGTGCCCTGTAGCGAAAAGCCGCCCGGCGCGGCCCAGAATGCGCCGAGACCTGCGCCACTGCGCGTGATCACGTTCGACCCTTGGCCCGGACGCGGCGTGGCGTTGTACCAACCGGTACCGAAGTCGAAGAACGTGAACACGGTCGCCCGCGCATCGATCGCGAAGCGCCCTTCGAAGGTGGCGACGAACCCCTCGTCGACCAGTGCCTCGGACGGCGAATAAGCGCGCACCGCGTGCGGGCCGCCGAGCAGGAAGCGCGACGAACTGTCGAGCGTGGTTCCGGCCCACTGGCCGGACACGCCGGCGAATACGCTGAGCCGCTCCGTGATCGCGTTCAGGCGGTTGGCGAAGAAAGTGGCGCGCACTTCGGTGCCTTGCGTGTCGCGCCCGAGCGGCGAGGCATCGAGCGCCTCGGCTTGCGCGTTGCGGAAATGCAGACTGCCGATCAACAGCTCGACATCCGCGCTATTGAAGCCGCCGCCGAACAGCGCGTCGCGGCTTTCATAGCTCAGGCCGATACTGCCCTCCACCAGCGATCTGGGATTGTGTTGATCGACGATGCCGACGTTGTCGATCAGGTCGCGATACTCCAGATTGACACGCCCCAACAGGCTCTGATTGCGTGTGCGCACGAGCGGATGCGTGAGCGTGAAGTCCACCACGGTCGCCTCGCCCTGCGCGTCGAGCGACGCGAATTCCTGACCGAGCGCATAGTTGAGCCGCGACACCGCGACCCCGACACGCGTACCTTGCGCATTGATCGGCGCTTCGTAGCCGACGCGCCCGTAAAGGGTGTCGCCGCGTTCGGTGCCGAGCAGCCGCAGGTCCAGGTTGTCGCCGATCATGAACGGCGAGTTCAGACGCGCGAGCGCGCCGAGCCGCCAGGTACCGCTGGACTCCGCCCCGAAGTTGTCGACATCGAGCGCAAAGGTCCAGCGTTTGGCCGGCGCGACGTTGACGGTCAGATCGACCGTGCCCGGCTCCTCGCCCGCTTCGATTGCCGAGGAGACCTGAATACCCGGCAGATCGGACAGCAGCAGCATGGTCCGTTCGAGTTCGTGCTGCTGCAGCGGCTTGCCCAACGGAATCTGCGCGACCCGCGCGCGCAACAGGTCTTCGCGGATCGGCGTGCCGGCCGCGATGTCGAGCCGCACATGGCCGACGCGCCCTTCGAGCACGCTCATTTCGACGTTGCCGGACGTGACGTCCTGCGGCGGGATCACCACCTGGGCGAGCAGATAGCCGTGATCGCGATAAATCTGCGTGATGCGCGCGGCAATCTCTTCGAGCCCGGCGAAACTGGTTTGCTTGCCGAGCTTGTCATGAACGGGCGCAAGCAGCGCGTCGCTGGCGATCGTGTCGTTGCCCTTCAACGTGATGCTGTTCAGCAGGAAGGTCGGGCCGGGCGCCGTCACGGGCGCCGCCGGCGGCGGCACGGCGGGTAACGCCTGAGTGCCGCCCGGCGGCGCCGGCCGGGTCTCGCGCGGCGCCGTCTGGTTCAGGATGCTGCCCGCGTTCGGCAGCGTCTGGCCCCACGCGAGCGCACTACTGCAAAACACCGTCGCGGCGATCAGTCGGAGTCTGTTCATCGGTCTAGGGTCTGTTGGGTTCATCCCTGCTGCTGACGCGCGATGGTCAAACGCCAGCCACCCATCAGATCGAATGGCGCCCAGAAGAACGGATGCGCGAAGCGCGGCGTGTGCAGAACCGCCAGTTGCGCGGTGCGCATCGCGTCGATCGCGTCATGGCCCTGCGCGAGTTGCGCGTAGAAAGTGCGCATCGTCAGCGCGCTCGATTCGTCCGCGACCGGCCACATCGACACGATCAGGCTGGTGGCGCCGGCATAGAAGAACGCCCGCGTGAAGCCGAGAATTTCGTCGCCGCGCGCGATCCGGCCAAGCCCCGTCTCGCAGGCCGACAGCGTGACGAGCGAGACGTTGTTGAGCTTCAGGTTGTAGATGTCTTTCGCCAGCAGCGAGTCCGGGCCGTCGGCCGGCTGCGTCGCGGGCGCGAGCAGGATGCTCGAGTGCAACGGATCGATCGTGTCGGCCTGGGCGTGCGTCGCCACGTGCAACACGCGTCCGGCGGGCGCGTTGTCGCGAAAGCTCAGGCGCGTGGCGTCGCTATGCAGAAACACCTCGTTGCGCGCGAACAGCGGCGCGATGCCCTGCACTTCCGCCTCGGCCCCTGGCAGCGCATAGGCAGGTGTGATGGTCGGATTGCCGAACGCGACCAGATCGCTCGCGATCTTCTGCTGGCGTTGCGCGAGTTGTACCGCGACGCTCGCCGATGGTTCGAGTGCGATCGCATGGCGTTCGATCAGAAAGCCGTCGGCATCGTGCAGCGCCTGAAACGGCAGATAGTGCAGCGCGCCGTGCGGCACGATGATGAGCCGCTCGTTCGCGCGCAAAGCCGAGCGGCGCGATCAGCAACGCATCGAGCTTGTCGCCATAGGTCAGCGCGGCCGGTCGCCGGCGCACGATCGCATTGCGCAGGTCGGTCACTGCGGCATCCATGTCCGCGCGCGCGATCGGCAAGGTGTGGCCGGTCAGGCCATCGTTGCGCACCACCCAGACGATCAACTCGTTGGGCAGGCTGTGAAATTCGACGATCGCCTCGTTGGGCCGGAGCGCGCCGCGCGTCGCGGCAAGACTCGGCACCTGCCCGTTCAATTGACGGTCGTCGACGCCGGCGTCGACGCGGTTGCGCACGACGTCGAGCAGCGCACGCGCCCGGCTGCGTTCGGACAGACTCCAGGCGCTCTCGTAGTCGCCGGCTTCGACCGTCAGCGCGATGGCCTCTTCGAATACCGTTTGCGTGTCGCCGAACAGCGCCGTCTTGAACTCGTCGCTGCGAAACCGCGTGCGGATTTTCTCGGAGTCGTCGACGGCCAGCAGGTAGGCTTCGCGCGCATGCGGCTTGTCGCCGAGCGCGAGGTCGGCGCGGCCGATTCCTTCGTGGGCCCACAGGCGGTCGTAGTTGGCATCGCTGGAATTGCCGCTTTGGCTCAACAGCGCTTCGAACGCGTGTTTCGCATCCTCGGGCTTGCCTTCGGCCAGCAGCAGATTGCCTTCGATGCGCCGGTAGGCGGGCGCGAGTTCCGCAGTGGCCGGTGCGCCGAGCGCATCGAAGGTTTGGCGCGCGCCAGGCGTATCGCCCTCGGCGAGCTGCGCGTTGATGATCGACATCAGCACCAGCGGTTTGTAACGCGGCGAGGCGGTCGTCAGCGCGTCTTCGTAGGCGGCCAGCGCCTGCTGCGGCTTGCCCCGGCGCAACGCGACATCGCCGAGCACCTTGTTGGCCGGAGCAAAGACCTGCTCGGGCGCCTTCGGCGTCGAAGCGAGCGCATCGCGGGCGTAGCGTTCGGCGTTGTCGAGGTCGCCGGCATAGCTGTAGGCGATCGCGAGATCGCGTTTGGACAGGGCCGCCAGATCCGCATTGTTGGTCTGCCCCGCCACCACCAGGGCGCGCGCCGCGGCATCGACGCTGTCGCGGAAGTCGCCGCGCTCGGCGGCCGCGACGGACATACTGCAATAGTCGTAGGCAGGGAGTTTGACGCGGTCTCGCGACAGCAGCAGACGTCCCTCGGACGTCAACGTGTTGATCGTTTCGGCGTCGCGTTCGCGTTCATCGGCCTGACGAAAGCCGAACGACTCGGGCGCGAGGGCCACGGCGCTCGCGGGCCGCGCCGCGGCGGCGGACGTGCCAGCGGCCAGCGTATTGCCCGCCGCGCCCAGCAGCATCGAGCCCATGACGAGCGCGCCCGTAATCCACGCGGCGTCGATCCGGTGTGCCCATGCGACGACCGCGCGCCGCGAGTCGCGTCGCACGACGCGGTGTGCCATCCCGCTCGATAAGCCTTGGCGCTCGTTCACTTTAACTTCCTGCAAGAAGGCAAAAGGAAGCGGCTGGGATGGAATGCGCGTACAACCCGCAAGCTGCACGCAGCGGTTGACTAACACCGTATAGACGAATCCGGCCGGCCGATTTTGAAACCGGCGGCCGCACGCGGACCACCGCTCAGGCCCGCGCGCCCGCGTGATTTCAAAAAATGACCCGCTCGTTCGTCTTAAAGACGGACGCGCCTGCGCGTGAGGGTGGCGCTCGCGTGTGCCGGGCTCTGCCGTCGTACCCTCCAGGGAGCCACAGCCGATGAGCAGCCCCGACGACAAAACCGTGATCGTGCAACGGGCGTCCGGACCGGACGGCCAGCAGCACCCCGCCGAAGCGGCGGACGCCGATCGCACAGTCGTCACCCGCCCCGCCGCGCACGGTTCGAACGCGCAACATGCGCTGGCCGCCGGCACACGGCTCGGCGAGTTCGAGATCGTCGATCTGATTGGCGAAGGCGGCTTCGGTATCGTCTATCTCGCCTACGACACCCAGCTAGGACGTCACGTCGCGCTGAAGGAATACATTCCCGCTGCGCTGGCCTCGCGCGTCGGCGCGGCCGAAGTGTCGGTCCGCTCGGAACGTCATGAAGACACCTTTCGCGCCGGCCTGAAAAGCTTCATCAACGAGGCTCGGCTGCTCGCCCGCTTCGATCATCATTCGCTCGTCAAGGTGTACCGGTTCTGGGAGGCCAACGGCACCGCGTACATGGTGATGCCGTACTACGAGGGCGTGACGCTGCGCGACGGCCTGCGCCGCATGAGTGCCCCACCCGATGAAGCATGGCTGCGCGCCCTGCTCGCGCCGCTGCTCGAAGCGCTGGCGGTATTGCATGCGGCGCAGTGCTATCACCGCGACATCGCGCCGGACAACATCATGCTGCTCAAGGGCAGCGGCCGCCCCGTGCTGCTGGACTTCGGCGCGGCGCGGCGCGTGATCGGCGACATGACCCAGGCCTTGACGGTGATCCTGAAGCCCGGCTATGCGCCCGTCGAGCAATATGCCGAAGTGGCGGCCTTGAAACAGGGGCCGTGGACCGATGTGTACGCACTCGCCGCGGTCATCTATTTCGCGATTCAGGGCAAGACACCGCCGCCGTCGGTCGGCAGACTGATGAGCGACACGTATGTGCCGCTCGCCACGGCAGCGGCCGGCCGCTATAGCGAGCGGTTCCTGCGCGCGATCGACCATGCGCTCGCGGTCCGCCCCGACCAGCGCCCGCAAAGCGTTCAGGCGCTGGCGGACGAACTGGGCATTGCCATCGATACGCGTGATGACGCCGATGCGGCGATCGAACCCACGACTCGCGCTTCCGTCGAGACAGCGGGTACCAGTGCGCCGCGAACAACGACGGCCGCGACAGTCGAGGCGAAGCGCAATGAGCCAGGCGCAGCGGCCGTTCCTGCGCCAGGCGGTAGTCAAAAGAAACGCACGGGCTTGATCGCAGCAGCTGCCGTTTGCGTCGTGGCGCTCGTGGCGGTCGGTACGTGGTTTGCCATGCGTTCGCCACCGGCCGCGAGCCCGGCTGTCACGGCAAGCACGGATGCGCGCGACACGGCTTCGCCGAGGCCGGCCGACACGGCTGCGCCGACGCCTGGCAATGCCGCTCAAAGCCCGGCAGCCGTTGCTGCTGTTGCCCCGGTTGCCCCGGTTGCTCCTGCCTCGCCCGCCACGGTTGCCGCGCCCGCCACACCACCCGCACAGGCCGACAACCTCGCGCCCTTCACTCCCGCGAGCGAACTCGAGCGAATCGTGACGCTGGCTGATCCATCGATTCAGATCACCGCCACACCGCGCAGCACGTCCGCCACGATCGGCAAGGATTATCTGCAGTTCAAACTCGACAGCAACCGCGCGGGCTACGTGTATGTGTTCATGGTCGATCCGGACGGTCAGTACCTGATGCTGTTTCCGAACGGACTCGATCGCAACAACCGGATCGCCGCCGGTCAGACGCTGTCGTTGCCGCGCGCCAGCTGGCCGATGCTGGCGGGCAACCCGCCCGGTCCCAACCACTTTCTGACGCTGGTATCGACGACGCCGCGCGATTTTTCCGACGGTGGATTGAAGTCCGCGGCGCCATTCCAGTCATTCCCCGCTGATGCCCAGCAGCAAGCGGCCGCGCGTCGCGGCCCGCGCTACTCGCCGTTCGCGGGCAAGCCGCGTTGCCCGGCAGGTACGGCGGATTGCGCCGGCGCGTTCGGCGCCGCCACGTTCACCATCGATGCCGTCAAGCCGCCAGGCTAGCGCGCGCGACGTTCGCGATGGTCCGCAAGGAGGCCGCATGCAACGGGCTGAGCTTCTCCTGCTTGCGCTGACAGCCACGCTCGCGGCTTGCGCGAGCAACACGCCCGCGACCAGCGTCATTCTGGGGGACGCGAGCCATACCGCGACGTCGCCGGTCGAGCAGGTGACGCCGATGGCGCAAGCATCGCCACTCGCACCGCCGACGATGCCTGGGCCGATGCCGGCTCCCGTAACGACACACGCGACGGTCTCGGGCGCGTCCACCGGCTCCAATAACTCGCGTCCCAAGGCTGCGTCGAGCGGCGGCTTCGCCACGCGCCACGCTTACTACGAGCCGATCGCTTTCGCCGACCTGCCCGGGTGGGACACGGACGACGTCACCGCGTCATGGGAAGCGTTTCGCCGCAGTTGCACCGTGCTCGGCGCGCGCAGCGGCTGGTCAGAACCGTGCAATGCCGCGCGAGCGGTGGACGTAGGCGACGTCGCGGCGATCCGGCGATTCTTCGAAACGTATTTCAACGCGTACCAGATCCGCAATCCCGACCGCTCGCTCGACGGTACGATGACCGGCTACTACGAGCCGCTGCTCAATGGCAGCCAGCAGTACGGCGGCGCCTACCTTTATCCGGTCTATGGCACGCCGGCCGACATGCTCTACCTCGACGCGCGGCGCCTGCCGGACCGCGCGCGAGGTGACGTGAGCGCGGCTCGCATCGATGGACGTAACGTGATCCCGCTCAGCGATACGACGAGTGGCGACCTCAAAGGCGTCTACGCGCTGGACCTGCGCGATAGCGTGCCGGATATCCGCGACAAGAAGATTCGACTGCGGCTCGATGGCGGGCGCATCGTGCCGTACTACACCCGCGCCGAGATCGAGCGCGGCGCACTGAAGGCGCCGATCCTCGCCTATGTCGACGACCCCGTGATGTTGTACTCGATGCAGCTGCAAGGCGCGGGCAAGGTCCGCATGAGCGACGGCTCGATTCGCCGCTTCGCCTATGCGGAACAGAACGGCCGGCCGTTCCTGCCGCCGCTCGCGCACAGCGGCAACGCGACGGCTGGCGCGCGCAAGCTCGTCGTGCGCGGCATGGAGATCGAGGTCGACATCAGCGACGACGGCGCGCCCGCTACGAGCAACGGAAGCAACGCGGCGCCCGCCGACGGTGACGACGACGAACCCACGTCGCCGTTGCTGCGCGGTTTCACCCTGGCGACGACCACGCCAACGACCACCGGCGCGGTCACGCCGGCGGTCACGGGCTCCGCTGGCGGACACGGTGCCGGTAATGCAACTGGCGCCGGAACCGATGCCCATGCGTCGAACCCGCCGAAACCTCATCCCGTGTATGCGGTTTCAGATCCGAGCTATGTGTTCTTTCGTGTGATCCCCGATTCACCGAACGGTCCGCTGGGCGCGTTGGGCGTGCCGCTGTCGGCGGGCCGCTCGGTGGCCGTCGATCCGCGCACCACGCCGCTCGGCGCGCCGGTATTCGTGTCCACGCGTGACGACCCTCAGGCACCCGGAGGGATCAATCGCCTGATGCTCGCGCAGGATTCGGGCGGTGCGATTCAGGGCGCAGTCAGAGCCGACTACTTCTACGGCTTCGGTCAAACCGCGCAGACCCAGGCGAGCCACACCAAAGAGCGGCTGCGCATGTGGGTGTTGCTACCCAAGGGATTGCGCATCGCCGCGCAGCAGACGTCGTTGAAAACGCGCGGCGGCGGACCTGCCGCGTCTGATGCGGATTGTCTGGTCAGCGATCCGGTGCTGTGCGTGGACGATGCGCCGTAGACGTCTGGCGGAAAGTGGGCGACGCCTCGCCCGGGGGCATGAAATTTGCGGGAGCCGCGTCAACGCATCCAGACAAGGAGACCGACATGGACACGCGGCAAATCGAAGAGCTCCATCCCACACAAATGACCCACGGCGCGCGGGAGGTCCGCGAAAAAGCCCGCCAATACCAGTCTCTGAGCAGCCATGACCTGGAGATGGCCATCGCCGAAAAGCCGATACCGGTCGTCTGCGGACCCAACGGCATACCGTTCGCGATCGATCATCACCATGTGGCGGCGGCGCTGTGGCAGGTGGGCGTGCGCTCGGTTCCGGTCGTGCTGGTGCGGGATCTTTCGTCGTACACGTGGGCGTCGTTCTGGCTCAGCATGGAAAACCAACGATGGACCTTTCCGTATGACGCGCAAGGCGTGCGCCGGCCGTTTGCCGAATTGGCGGAGCACGTGTGGGAAATGAAGGACGATGAATACCGAAGCCTCGCGGCAGCGGTCCGCGATGCCGGCGGCTATGAAAAAACCAGTGTCCCGCTGGAAGAATTTCGCTGGGCCGACTTCTTTCGCGCGACGTTGCCGCGGCCCGATAGCGACGAGAAGTTCACAGCTTTGCTCAAGGAAGCCTTGAAGCTGGCCAGGAGCGACTCTGCATTGGGGCTACCGGGCTATCTCGGTCGCACGGATTGAGCCGGCGGCCCACTTAATCGTGGGCCGCACTGCCCGCCGGCACTAGAAACTGATCCATCAACGAGATCTTCAACGGCTTGTCCGCATCGAACTTCTTCTTCTCGATCACATACTTCCAACCATCCCCGCTACCCGGATTGCGATAGAACGCGACGACCGCCACATAGTTCGTGTCGGCCCGCATCGGTTGCGACAGGCTTGCCGACGCACCGGGATTCAGCACCAATGCCATGCTCGCCTGCAAGTCCTGCGCGAGCACCGTGCGGTCGTTCTTCAGCAGATCCTCGTACGACGCCCCATCGAACATCTTGCGGTCCTTCAGCTGATACACGCGCACCGCGACCGATGTCGCACGACCAGCATCGTCGGGGTTCAGCGCTTCGCGCGCGGACAGATCGATGTCGAGCACCTTGATCTGCTTGAAAAACACCGCGTGATAAGCGCTCGACGACGCGTCCGATACGGATTGCCAGGCGCCGCATGCCGACAGCAGCGCGACGGACGCAAGGGTGGAAACGGTAAAACGAAGGTTCATCAATGGTCCTTTCGGCGCGTCGTTCATGACGCGGCATGAGTCAGGTACGGATTGGCGGCGGGCTTCGGAAGCGCCCGATAGACCCCGAGTGCGACGTCGATCAGGCGTTCGTTCACGGCAGGCAGCACGGTCGTCCAGCCGAGGCGCGGCGCGGCTCCGGCCGATCCGTCAGCGACCCGGCCACGCGAGTTGATCGACGGCAGCGGCGCGAGGCGCGACGACATGGCCATCCGCAGATGCACGTCGGCCTTCAGCCCGACATACAACTGCACGAACGCCATCAACTCGCGATGCAGCCACGCACCCGGCAACAGATCGTGCGCCTGCGTGGCATGGGCCGGCCGCAACGTCACGCGTACCGCGCGACTGCGATACGCAAGCCGCTTGCCGAGCACATAGCCGCCGCCGAGGCCGCGAGGCGCGTCCTCGTTCACCGCACCGGCACGAGCGGCCGACGACGTCAGCGGCTGCGGCTCGCCCGCGCGCGCGAGCGCGGGAAAGAACTCATCGACGCGCACGTCCGCGCCGGGCACCGCGAGCGCGATCACGCCCGCGAGCCCTTCAGGTGTGCGCGTTCGCTGGATCAGCAGACCGAGCAGCGCGAGCATCCGCGAATCGGACAAGCCGGCGCGTTGCGGCTTGTCGCCCCAGCCAAAGCCGGCGAGGCACAACAGATTGCGCGAATGCGCATCGCTGCCGCCGGCGCGAAAGCTTTCCGGATAGCGGTACTTCTTCCACGCCCGATACAGCAGCGTGACGAAACGATGATTGAACTGATCGAGAAAGGCCTCGACCGCTTCGTGCCCTTCCTCGCGCATCACGATCTCGTCGATCATGTGCGACGGCATCGCCGCGTCGACGCCGTAAAGACCCATGAACGTCGTGCGCACGGTCGGCGCCGCGGCATTGACCAGGGAATCCGGATCAGCATCGAATTCGACTGCGGCGATCTCGCCCACCGGAAAGCCTGTGCGCGCGCGTGGCCGGAAGCGCACTGGTTCATGCGCCGGTGTATCGAGCGTGCCGAAGCCCGGCTGCCGCGGCATCCGCAATTCGAGCAGTCGGCACAACTGCATGAAGTTCATCCGCGGCGCGCGCGCGAGGAGCGATGCGACGAGCGGGTCGAGATTGGGCGGATCGTTGCGCGCTTCGCAAGCGTTAGCGTACGCGCTCATAGCGGAGCCCGCTGCGCCTTGCTGCGCGGCCAGACCGTGCGGGTCTGCGACGGTAGGCTGACGATCGACAGCTTCGTAAACAGATTGATCTCCGCGTACAGCGCGAAAAAGCGTTGCAACAACTCGCCGAACAACATCACGTCGCCGTCGCCCGCGAACGCATGCGAATCGAGTGTCACCTCGATGTGCACGCCACGCTCGACCGAGCCGCCCGACACCTCCTCGAGCAATTCCTGCGACACCCACAGAATGCCCGCGAGGCGCCGGCGGTTCAGTCCGTCGCTGGTCCAGTCGTAGAGCGCGAGCGCGCCGCGCAGCACTTCCGCGTTCATCATCGACAGGAAGTTCGGCGCGAGGTGCGACAGCACTCGCCACTGGAAACGGTCGCCGGTCGGCGGATAGAGCGGCAGGGTCGGCGCGACGAGATTGTTCACGCCCGCGACGTTCGGCGTGCTGGCCGCCAGCTCGGCGATGCTGGCTTCGCGCAGGCCCTTGCGCGGCAGCATGCCGTTCGTGCCGGTTACGCGCAGCGACAGGCTTTCCTCGGGCAGCGTGTCCATCGTGTCCCACGCGTGACCGCCGAGCACGACCCACGTCTGATGCAGACCCGCGACACCGGGCCGCACGCGCGCATGGAAGTAGCGTTCCGGCGCCTCGTGGCGCAGCATGCCGCCGCGATGCCGGAACGTCGCGAACGGGACGTACTCGTAGCGCTCGGCGGTGTCGTGATCGAACGCGTCGATTGCATCGACCGAATAGGTCTCGACGTGCTCGCCCTGATGGCCGGCCGGCAACACGCGGTATTCCGTTTCGTGATGGTCGATCTCGATCGGCTCGGCATCGAGTTCGAACAGGTTGATCACCGGCGTGCAGAAAAGCCGCAGGTTTTCCGCGTTGAAACGCTGATCGGACGGATACGCGTGCTTCAGCAAGATCTCCAGATCGAAGCGCGTCGACTTCTCCGGTAGCTTCGTCACGTCGAGTCCACACAGATCGACGAACAGGAATTTCTCGCGAAACGTGAAGTATTCGAGCAGCAACTGATACCCGGAAAACGCCGCGTCGGCCTTCGGCCACAACCTCTCGTCGGCCGAGAAGCCAGCGGGCTCGATCGCCACGTTGGCGAGCGGTAGCGCTTCACCGTCGCGCACTTCCGGAATGCGCCAGTGGATTGCATCGACCTCGCGCGTGAGCGCGACATGCATCGCGAACGCGGTCGGCAGATCGGCACTCAGATACACCCGCAGCCGCGACAGATCGGTTTCCTTGCGGCGCGCGGACTGATCGAGCTCGAAGCCGAGCCGGATGATCGAGCGGCCATCGTGGCGCACGGCCGGGCCCGCGTGCGTGATCGACAGCGGCTGCAGCGTGACCGGCTGCGTGGTCCGGTACAGACATTGCATGGTCTTCGGCGGCGTGCTCTCGACACCCGCCGCGTTCGGCACTGCGATCGGCGCCGAGCGCACCGGCACGCCGGCCGGCACGACCTCGGTTCGCTGCAGTTTCTCCGCGAGCGGCAACAGTTCGACGATCGACAGCGACGGAATCATCCGCAGATAGTGCGGCCACAACAGGCTCACGAGGCCTTCGGTCAGCTCCGGCAATTCGTCGTCGAGCTTTTGCTGAAGACGTCCGGTCAGAAACGCGAAACCTTCGTGAAGCCGCTCGACGTAGGGATCGCGATCGCCAACGCGATCGAGATTCAGCATGCGCGCGCGGTCGGGATGCGCCTTCGCGAATTCCTTGCCGGCCTCGCGCAGGTAGCGCATTTCGGCTTCGTAGTAGCGCAGGATGGGGTCGTCGTGTTCCATGCTTAGGTATGTTTATCAGAGGGTCAGCGCCCGCGCCGGGTCCAGTACGGTCAGCTCCGCTTGCAGTTCGCCGATGCGGCGTGCCAGCGCGGATTTATCGGCATCCTTACGACTGCTCAGCGCCTTCAGTGCGCGCAGCAGTTGCTGCTTGACCTCGAAGACGAGCGCGGGCTCCCAGCGGGTGAGCGGGAGCGAGCGCGCGCTCGCGTCAAGTTCGGCGAGTAGCGCGAGCGCCGTGTCCGCGCGACCTGCGTGATCGGCGAGGCGCGCCATCACCAGACGTTGCAGGTAGCGATGACGATCGGTGCGCAGACCCGGCAACGTTTCGAGCCATGCGAAGGCGGCCTCGATACCGTGCTGCCCCGCGAGGTCGCGCGCCTGCGCTTCGATCTCGGGCCAGTCACCGGTCGCATCGTCGTCGTTGCCGGCCGATACCGGCAGCAGCGCGATGCTTTCGCCCGCGTCGAGATTGCGCACGACCGCGTGACGCGCGATCCATTCGAGCGTCGCGTCATCGGCGAACGGCGTGCCGTCGTTGAACGCGAGACGTTCGACGCCGGGCAAGCGTTCGAGAAACAGCGCGAAATCCGCGCGCAACTGTTCGCGCCATCCGCCATAGGGCGCGCCGACGTGATCGAGCGCGACGTGCTGGAAATACTGCAGATCGAACCACAGATGATTGACACCCTCCATGAACGTACCCTCCACGCGTTCGAGCAGCTCATGCCACTGCTTTTGCAGCACGAGCCGCTTCATCTGCTGACGCAGCTCGCCACGCGGTGGCATCAGACGCGTGCGCGACGCCGCATCGGCGGGCGGCACTTCGTGCAGCGTGTCCCAGCGAACGGTGCGCACCAGCCGCACCGACGGTAGATAGCCGCTCTCCTGATCGCGAAGCCACAGCGCCATCGAGCGGGTCTGATCGAGCAGATCACGCGTCGATGCGATCGATACGTTTGGACTACTGCTAAAGGCTGCGCCGGCCGACGCGGATGACGTTGCCGTATCGGACTCACTACCGGGCACCGACGCGTCGTTGCGCTCGAAGCGCGCGACGAGCGCGCTGAGATTCGGCCGCGCCGCGTCGGCCCACGCGGCCGTGGCCGTGACGAGCAGATCGAGCGCGGCGATCGCGCGTTCGAGATCCGCCGGCGCGAACTCGCCGCGACTATCGAGCAGCTCGATGATGCGCGCGGTGGCGAGCATGTCGAGCGCGCCCTTCTTCGCTTCGGCGCGTGCAGGCAGTACGTTCTCGCCGAAACGCTCGACAAGCGATGCCGCGAGTTCGAGACCATCCGCGAAGCCGACGGGGCCGTCCATGCGCAGACGTGCGAACGCGTAGTAACCGGCCAGACGCAGATCCTTGCCAGTCTCCTTCAGCAACTGCTCGCACGAGCGGACGATCAGACCATCGTCGATACCGGAGAGCTTCTGCGTTTCCTCGCGCAACTCGAAGAACAGGTCTTCATAGCCCGGGTCGCGACCGCAGCCCTGTTCGCCCGGCAGCGGTTGCAGCCATGCGCTCCACGCATCGACACGCGCGCGCACGCGTTGTGCGTCATCACGCGACGGGAACAGCGTCTTCAACAAACTCGACAGCATTTATTCGACCTCCGGCAGCGAACCTTTGGGCAGCGATACTGCGGCACGTTTCGCCGCGGCAAGCGCCGCCGGCGGCAACGGCGGCGGATTGGCCCCGGATAGCTTCGGTGTGCCTTTTGCCGCACCAGTCACGAAGATGCGCGCGGGCAGCTTGAAATGACGCAGCGCGAGCACTTCGAGCGGCCCTGAGCCCGCCTCACCGCGCAGCTGCACGCGCAGCGCAATGCCCTCGCTCTGATCGGGCTGCCACGACAACAGGTAACGCGCGCCGTCCTGCTGCGACACCTGCGCGCGTTCGAGCAGCCGGATCAGGCCGAAGCGGCCCTGGGCGTCGAGCGCAGAACGCAGGCCGCCGTGCTCGGTCTGCCATTCGATATGCGACAGGTTTTCGAGCGAGTCGCCGGGCCACAGGAAAGGCGTCCACTCCTCCTTCTGATTGAAGTAATGCAGTTCGCGGCCCGACAGCACGAAGCGCATGTCGGTGACGCCAGGCGTCGGCACCGCGCGCAACTCGTAGCGCACGTGCGCGTCGCCCGATGGGAACAACACCGTCGATGCGCGCGTCATTCTGTTTAGTCCGTCGAGGAACGCGGGATCGAGCGTCAACGCGCCGTGGGTTGCGCCCTGCGCGGCGACCCAGCGATCGCCCTGCCGCTCGACCACACCCGCCAGCTGCGTGATCACGAACTGCGCGATTACGCCGTTGTCGGGCCGCATGAAGCGCGCCATCTCGGGCAACGACGCGTCGTTGTCGGAATCCGCGAACGGATAGCGGCCGCCGAACGCGCCGTTCCAGTCCGCGACGATCGCCGTGCACCAGATCTCGTTGAGGCTCGCCGCGGCCGGCTGCACGAGCACCTGCCAGGTTTGATCGAGCGGCGCCCGCAACAGCTCGCCGAACCCGGCCCACTGCTCGCCCAGACTCGCGGCAACGCGGCTCGCGTAGTCGCGGCTGTCGGCGATGTCCGAGGTCTTGCCTTGCAGCACCGCTTGCGCGGCGACACGCGACATCGCATCGGTGTCCGCACTCGACACCATCTGCTGGATTCTTAGACGCATCGCGCTCACGCGTTCGAGATAGCGCGCGAGACTCAGGTCGCCAGTCGACGTAAGTCGCGCCACGGCCTTCGCGTTCGCCGGCGCGGCGCTGGACGCGACATCGCTGCCGGTCAAACGCAGAATCGGCCCGAACGCGACCGCGAGCGGCCCAAGCTGCGGCTGGGTTTGCTTCGACGGATCTTTCTCGTCGGCGCCGACCAGTTGCTGCGCCTTGCTGATCAGCGTGTCGGACAGCGATTGCGTGCTGGCGCCCGTGCCCGCTTGATAGACGACCGCGTTCATCAGCATCAGAAGCGGCGAGCGCTGCGGGTCACCGAGCAGCGTCAGTTGATCGGCGGTCGCGGACAGCGTCGGGGCCGATTGCCAGCGCAGGCTATTCAGGAACAGCGCCCACGCGCGCGCGTAGTCGTCGAAATAGCGTTGACGCAGCGCGGACTTTAGCGACGACGGCGGCTCGGTTTTGCTCTTCACGTCCGACAGCACCCAGTCGCCCGCGACGTTGCTCTGCTCGCTCGCGTCGTCGATCGCTTTCGCGATGCGCTCATCCCATGCGGCGCGTGTGAAGACGCCGGGGACCGTCGCTGTCGAGTTGAAGAGGCCGCGGCTCGACGTGTCGCCGAGCAGCGTCGCGAGCGATATCGGCGGGTACTTGGCTTTGGCGTCGCCGAGGATCTGCTGATAGACCGCATCGGTCGAGTTCTGAATGCCGCGCACACCGATGATCGTTTGACGCGTTGCTGAAATCAGTCCGCTGTCGGGGACGATCGCGAGCGATGAACCGCTTGTCGATACGTGCTGGCCGAGGTGATGCGCGAAGAAGTCGATTGTGTGCTGGCGCAGGTCGTCCCATGTGCCGGCCGGTAGCGGCGAGTTGGCGGGACGCGGGGGCGCGGACGTCGCGGCGAGCTGCGGGGCGAGGAAGGCGGCGACCGCGCGCTCGGGCTTGGCGAGCATCAGATAGGTCTTCAGCGTGTCGTACGCGGCTTGTACCTGGCCGCTGCCGCCGCTTGCTATTTCGGCGTCGGTCAGTGACGCGAGTTGATGCAGACGGGCTTCGAGCTTCTCGCGGATCGGGCCGACGAGGACGCCGCCGGCGGCGTTTTCATACCTTGGCCATAGCGCGTCGAGCAGTGCCGCGTCGCGGTTCAGACCGAAGCGTGTGAGACGCGGGGCGCCCTCGCGCTGGTGCGATTCGAGTGTGTCGATCTGCTTGTCTAGGGCGTCGAGCGTTTGCATCGATCTGGTTGGGTCCTGGATGCCCGCGAGTTTCGTTAGGGTGTCGCCGGCGGTGTGGATCGTTGCGCGGTTCGTGAAGCCGGAGAAGATCGTGCCGGTGATCCATAGCGCGATGGCCGCGGTGCTCGTCCATGCGGCGGCGGTGGATAGCGAGAAGCCGACGCGGCGGCCGTGGAGCTTGCGGCTGTGGTCGGCGATGGTTTGCCAGACGCCCCGAAGGAAGTCCCCTTGGGGGATCGTTCGGTGTTGGGGGGTGAAGTGATCGTCTCGCGCGTTTTCGTCCGCGTTGTCCGTGTTGGTATCTTTGCTCGTGGCTGCGGGCGGAGCGAGTTCGCGCTCCTTGAACAGCGGTGCGAACAGCAGGCCGTGGACGGCCTGACGCCAGTAGCGCGAATGCGCCGTCTGCGCGACCACTCCCGACAATGCGCTGGACAGCCTTTCGATGTGTTGCGACAGCTCCGCGGGATAGCGATCGTTCGAGTCCTCGGCTATACGCAGCACGCCGGCATCGGCGAGATTGCGGGTGAGGTTTTGCAGCGAGTCGTCGATGTGGTTGGCGTGCACGCGCGCGTTCGACCATGTGAAGCCGATGGCTTCGTCCTCGCCTTTTGGTTCCGTGCTGAAATCGGTCACATTCAGCAGATAGGCAGGCGCGGACCAGTGCAGCGCGCGGGCGTGGCGGGCGAGGCGTTGGGTTAATGCGGCGGCGTCGAATGGCGCGTTGCCTGAACTGCGGTTGCGCGTTACCGCGACGATCGCGTCGATCGGGCGGCGGCGGCGCAGGCGGCGGATTTGGGTGAGCCAGGTCGTGTCGAGGGTCGTGCTGGTTTGTGTCGCGTAGAGCAGGACGGTGCTGCCGGTGATGGCGTAGCCGGTTTCGGCGAGGGTTGGGGCGAGGCGTTTTACTAGAGGGAGGTCGCCTGCTATCAGGACCCAGCGGTCGAGGTAGCGCCAGCGGCGGCCGTGGAGGTCGCGGAGCGCATTACGCAGTGCAACATGCTTCTGCGGGGCCGCAACATTCGTTACTAGTACGCCTTCGCTGGCACCTTGCGCTTGCTTTTTTTTCGAATCGTAGAGAGCTAACCACCGCGTCGCGCGCATCGAGGCGATCCACAGCAGAACGGCTTCAAAATGCTTTACTAGCATTAGCGCAATGAGCATGCCCGAGAGAAGGCACAATTCAATAATTATTCGTGTCTCATACGTCCATCCGCGCGCCCGCCCTTCTATCCAGACGGCCAGACCCAGCGCGACGAAAAGGATGAAAATTCCGATGCCAATGAAAAGAGCTACCGGTTCAGACTTGTGTTCATTCATGCTTGTTTTCTGCACACGAGCGCGATCACGTCGCGGTTTTCTTGCGTAAGGACGAGTTGTGGTTTCCCGGTTCGCGCGGCGAATTCAGCCGCGAGTGCGGTGGCGAGCCAGCCGCCCGCCTCTCCGCAATTCCCAACGGTGGTTCTCAGGTCGACCCTGGAACTTTGTCGATCGAATTCGGGCGACGACCTGATTGCGGCCTCCATTTCCGACGAAACTCCGTGACGCCAGACCGCCCCAATGTTCGTCCGCTCTACTTTTCCCCAACGCGTGGCGTTTTCCACCGTTTCGCCTACCGCATTGGCCAGACCGCGTGCGGGACGATGCACGAGCACAGCAGGAACTTTCGCCTTCGTCTGGGCAGGATTTTGGTGCCCCAGCAGTAACGCGACGCCCGCCTCTGCAACACCATCCTCTAGACGTTCGCTGACGGCGTTGCGCAATTGGACTGCGACCAGCAGATGAGCCACCTCTGGCCTCATGCTGTCGAACCATGCGTCCGTACTAAACAACGAGGAGGATCCGGCTGGAGGCTTCAAGAACACTTGCGCCGACGGGACCTTCCCGGCGACTAGATTCTTCAGTCTCGCCGACACTTCGATGCTCTCAAGGGCGCAATGCGAAACTGCTTCAACGTAAAGCGTCATCCGCGCAGGAAGAGCTGCGAGTTGCGGCGTCAGATCGTCAATCAACTGGGCCAGAAGCCAGTTGCAGACCACGCGTTGGCGACGATATTCCGTGAGTTCGTTTCCAGCATTGAAGTGCCGATTCGGGATTTCTATCCAGCGTGCATCAACATCGGTATTCGACGTGGCCCTGCTCGCCCGAGGCTGCAGCTTCAGGCTGCCATCGACGATGCCTTGTACATCGTTCTCGTGGCGATTGGCAGAAAAACGCCACGCATGACCTATCAACGCGAGCGGCACGCTGGCATGGGCGTGACATTTTCCGGTCTCACGGTCGCTAACCCGATTCATCGCTATCGCTTCGCTGCGTCGCGCATATAGATATCCGAGACGGCAGCACAGCAAAAACGCCCACGCCAGGATCGGATAACCGATGGCGCAGAACCAAAACCAGATCGGATTGGTTGGTCCGCCTCGCGGCCATAGAAAAATCGTTAGTGGTGCACCAAAACACAGTAGGACGCCTAGAAGCGCAGTCCAAACCAGTTTTGATAGTTGCGGAGGCGGAGGCACCGCTACCCGCGGCGGAACACGAGCGAAGTCGATCGGCATTCGTTTATCTAACCGTCGCGCCATCAGATAGGGCAATGAGGACACTCCCGCACTGGGTCTTGTCTCCATCACGTGAAAGTGGCGTGCCGGCATCCTTGAAACTGCTACTTCCTTCCACGATTGCGTTGTCGCCGTGAATCGGACAGGATACGAGGTCTCCGACCCGTGCCGCGCGGCGCCCGTTGACCTTGATCCGATTCGAGCCGGTTAGGATCTTGCCCCCGTGGCTCGTGCTGTCACCTTCGTATGCTAGTTTTTTCATTCGATTCATCTTCCTAATCAGATTCGATCATCATTATGGATAATTTAGATCCCATTTCCGAAGTGTTCGCGTTGACAAAACACGAGCCCGAGATTATTTCGATCCAATATCCATATATTCCTCTTTCTTAATTTCACTATATGCAGCGTGTTGAATCGACGCATCATTATTACAAGTTTCTTGACTTATTTTCCTGCCATGACGGTATACGACTATTCCAGAAGAAAATTCCGGACCCTCGTCCACTCGCACTGTCTTGTCATACAAAAAATACGTATAGCCACCATTGAAAAATCTTATGTGCGCCTCACCACCACCCGAGTAAGGAATACTACTAAAGTAAAACTTTTCTTTCTTCCGCAAGCCCACGGCTGACACTTCAAGATCAATTCTATTCATTTTTCCGTGGCGATAGGTTAGCGCGTCACCACCCATCTCTTTACATAGAGACGCAGTCGATCGATTCGATTGGCAGTTGAACACAATCATTTCATTATCATTGCACATACCTTCCGCATATGCAGCCGCCGAGTAAAAATAAATAATTGCCAATCCAAATTCGATCTGAATATTTTTCACGATATGCCGCACGCACTCAAAGAACATGTTTATTTTTTGCAAAGTGCGATATCAAAACAAGCGATCCATTTGGTCAACAATTTTCCGTTCGACTGTTTGTATTCAATTTGAACCCAATCTGCCCACCGACCGCCAATCACCCGGACAAGATCACCTTTGATCAGATACATTTTTGTCTTGCTTGCTGGATCGGGATTTTCATAAAGTCGGGACGTATCAACTGAAATCGCTACATAAGTGGATTTTTTCCCACTATCAGAACTCAGCCTTTTTTCGACAAAATTCGCATCAGCAAAGTCTCCTTCTTTTCTTAACTGACCAGCCATCAATAAATATGCATCTCGGTTTTCGACGGATGGAGGCTCGCACGTCATCATATTCGCGATTCCCAAATTATCTTCGACGAAATCCTTGATCTTGCTAGAGGGGATTATTGCTACGGATTGCATGTATTGGTGCCACAAGTCATTCACATGATTAAATTCATATTTAAGCATCGCCGAGGTGGAGTCGTACTTATTGCCAGTCACCGTCCACTCATCAGTATTGCCCGCCCAATCCCCTCCACATAGTTCTCCTGTCTGCATGCTGACAATGCATCCCGACGTTGTATCCAATACCGGACAATATTGCCTGCTGGATACTTCGGCGTTCCCGCTGGGCCCTGGATCTACAATTCCAGTTCTCAAAACACTCAAAACAGCGTATTTTCCTGAAGGAGAGATTGCTGGAGAATAGTCCTTGTCAAAAATCAATCCGCCTGCAGAAGCAAAATTCCCCATATGAAAGAGTGCTACCTGCTTTCCATATAAATCCGAAAAGATCGCCTCTTTCCAGCCGGAGCCAAAAATCTTTTCTTCCGATTTGCTCAGCGGCAAGGAAAAGACCAGCGACGAGCCCCTCTGGAAATTTATTTTTGATTCATCGGCGTCAGATTTTGCAGAAAAAAGAATGGTCATCGAAAATCCTATGAGCAATGCCACTTTAGTGTAAATGCGCATGTCAGCTCCAATCACCCGAGTTTGCTCAATAAATTGCTATATCGCCGATTATTCGAACTTGAACCATTATTATCATTGGACATTTCACGATTATTTCCATAATGATCGGCAATTTCTCGTTCGTACCGCGATCGATCCACCCCCCATTCCCTTGGATTTCGAGAGAGTCCAGGATGCCTCGCCCGAATAACATCGAGAGATCTTCCCAAATCTCTACCGACATACCCCGGTCGGTTGACACTCTGGTCCAACGCGGCTGCTCGGCCAAGATCGGATTGGAAATAATCCGCTATTGTGTATTGGTAACCTCTTGGTATTTTCGGCAAAACGATCTCTCTTAATCTGTCAATGAAATCCATCAACTGCTTAGTTTCAAAGGATTTGAAAGTGATCGCATGTGCAATGACAGCCAGAGGTATGTTTTTTACTGTTTTTCCAAAATTATCAACTGAGCATCCCTGCCGGATTATCTCCTTTAAAGGCGAACCGGTGAGTTTCTTCCCTTGTGTTAATTCAGCATGCATATAGAACATTGTTGCTGACTCACCTGTCCCTTCGACGGTCCAACCACACGTCTCAAACAAGTCGTGATAGTCAGCTTCGTTTGTTACTTTGAATTCCGCAACCTGCATTGCTAGCTCGCCCCTTCCTTGAGAGTTGACGGTTTTCTGCATCGCTCCCGCAGTTACGATTTCGCTGTCGTAAGATTGGACGGCATCGATTTTCCCTTCATTTTCTGACATCGCAACAATAATCCGGTATTCACTTTCCGATACCGTGCCGTTCGCCCGCATTTCCGCTAACACTTTCGATTTCTCTAAGCGGACTTCACCCCAGAACACTGGCCCATAGTGCGTGTGCGGTGCGTGGCCGTAACGGGTCACCTTAAAGACGTTTTGCAGACAACATCCACACTCACAAGGAGTCTGCGCACGGAGAAAATTCCCCACCAACCCAACCGGATGAATATGAAACACATTCGATGCAGGAAAGTCCGCAAGCCCGGCCTTGACAGCATCCCACCAGACCAGCTTCCCGATCCGTTTCTGCTCCTCGACGTGCTCAGGCTTCGGCCCCGTGCGCTGCTCGATCGCCGCAATCAACTGCTTCCACTTGTCCGGATTCGCCCACTCGCTCTCGTGCTGGATGATCAGCCTCGACATCCGCAGTGCCGTCCACGGGTCGTTCGCCGCATTGCGTAATCCGTCGGCTGCCTGTGCAGGGTCACCGCCCAGATTCAGCGCCTGGTAAATCGATGACATGAGCGCACTGAGCTTGCCCAGCGAACCCGCATCCGGCACGTCCGCGCCCATCGCATAGTCGACAAACCCGTTCGTCGTTGCGAACATCGTGTGCGTCGGATCGTGCTCGTCGTCCAGCGTCTGGAAGTCCACCCACTTCTGCGCGAACTCCCGCGTCACCCTCCCGCCCGCAAAATTCTCTTCCCGTACCCAGCCATCGATCGGCTGGTGGCGAACATCCGCGCTGTCAATCTTCCACCAACGCCACCTGTCGCCATCGCCGCCTGTCTCTGTCTCGATGTACTGACGATCTGTGCTTCCCCTGGCAAGCGCCGCAAGCGGAAAGACCTCGATTACACCGGTCTGTCCGGCTTCCGCCCCTTCCTCATTGTGTCTCGTGTACAACGTGGTCCCACTGTCGATCCGCTGGATCGTCGGCTCACCGGGAAGGGCCAACTGCTTCCATGCGTTGACCTTTGCACCGTTCTGCCTGATCCAGGTGCGCCCCTCGTCGATGAACGACTTGATGCTGTCGTCGCAGAAGACCTCGATGTGCACCATCCGGTTTCCGGAAGTCTGCCGGGACAACGAGTCGTAGCGCCCAAGATGGCCAATCAGTTCACCCGCCCTGATCGGGACGACTTCGGAGGGCGTCGACAACACGATCACCCGGTCCAGCGAGGAGTCAGGCATTACTTCCCTGACAACTGGACCATCGTGCTCTGCGCCAAGAAAGATCCATCCGTCTGTCGCGCGGTGCGCGACACCGCCTGCGGTTCCCGGATAGGGCGACACGCCGCTCGCATCCCTGACCTGCCCCCAGCCGTCCTCGCGTTTCCCAACGCTGACCTGAGCCCCCTGAGGGAGGATGCAGAGTACCGCGCCATGCGGCCTGGATACCCGGACCCGCAGTCCCTGCTGCCCGGCGGGCGCCGGCTGGCCACCCGACCCGGCTGCAGGACGGTCCTGCGCACAGGTGGTCACCTCGAATCGCGTCGCCCAGTACTTCGGCCTCGCCAGATGCGTGTCATTCTCGTAGTCCGCGAAGTCCTGCAGGTGCGCGTACAGGCTGTAAAAAGTCAGTTTCCTGTCTTTGGGAAACTCCATTGAATGACGCACCAGCGCAAAACCTGTGCTGTACGGCGCACTGATTGCAGGCTGGCCATTCTGCGCGGGAATCTCGCTTACCGGGTATGTACGATCGAGGCGCCACGCCACCACTTCGCCGTCCGCAATACAGCGCACTCCGCCTTTCAGATCCAGTGACGCGCCGGCGCCCGCCTCGGTCACGTGTATTCCGCCGTGCCACATGCCTTTGCCGCTGACCGAATAGGCGCCCGATGGCTCCTGCCCCAACAGTTTGTGGAATTCATGCTCGTCAATGAAATCTGCCGGCGCCCCACCGGTGCCCTTCCTGCGGAACGGAAACGCAAACTGAAGCAGCTTCACGGGCGTGATGGGCGGATTTGACGGAGGAGTCGTAGTTGCCATGACCATGCTTATTCTGAAAACCCAAAATTCATATTTCCTTTCGCTTCCATAAACAGGACGTCAACCGAGATTAGGAGCATGAAATTTCCGCCAGACTCGTCTCGGATATCAGATTTCACGTGTGCCCCAGCGCCGACACCGGATGGGAATTCCCAATGGCCGTAAGTCCGAGGTCGGTGCAATGAGATCATTTGTAATCCCATTCAACTAGCTGACGTTCTACCGCTGATGCGTTCTTATGTATGTTAAGGGTTGTCTATCGCGCGTACCGTCGAAGCCAACGCCAAAGCGGTTTGTCAGTCCTGTATCCTGTTTCAACTTCGGCAATAGCTCGCCTTGTTCGATCCGTTCGTCGTAGACAAACACCTGATAAACACTTCCGCCGGCTCCGATGGATGGATTATCGGCAGCCCATGCCACTATGATAAAAAGCTTGTTCGGATTTTTGCCAGTCACAAATACGCTCTTGATTTCCGGGGTGACTCCACCCTCTGCTTCATACAGATCAACAAAAATACTACCTGCTTCTCTGATACCTGTTAAATATGCCCTGACTCCGTCTCCATCCTCGCTCTGCTTCGAACTAAACTCGATGCGTGTTCCATCACTAAAAAACGGAATTCGGTAACTCACCTGTCCGGCTGCGTTAGATAAACCGGACCAGAAAAAGGTTAGTCCCAATCTCAGAACGAACATTCGCACAAATATTGCTGAAACGTATCTACTCATTGGCTATCGTCGCTCCTCTTCCTCTATGATTGCGGACGCCATTGACGCAGCACATCCAGCACGTGATTCAAACGGCGCTGGTCGCGAGTCGAAACCCTGTGTACAGCATGATCAGAATCCCGGGGCTTTGCCGGGCTGCCACCAGTATCGACAATAAGTTTTTCGCCTTTAAGCGTCAAATAGGTGGGAGCGTAGCAATACGGGTTGTCGCCTTCATCGGTGGGCATTTTGTCGAGAAGGATGAAGTCACTGGCCCTAAGTTTTGACATGTCTGTCGGATTGCATAAGTTGCGCGAACGGAATTTATCAGGAATTTCCATATTTGGTTTTTTTCAAGCGTGCTTCTTTTTATGAACCGCCCGTAATTCAACCTGGCAAAAAACGCCGTCTTGGAATTGACGAGCCACACGATGTTGTCTTCAGCGGAGTCTCCGCTTCTGCACTGAATCAAGTATTTTTCGGTTCCTTGAATCCAGGTAGCCTAAAAATCAGATGACTCACACAGCTTGTCCTGTGCTGGGCCCTGATTGTTCAGAAAAACTACGCATTCGTTTGCATCGCTACAATCACCTGCCAGAATCTCGGTTTCAGTGGTATTTTGGCCGAACCCCATAGACGCCCAAGTTGCCAATAGAGCTAAGAGCAACCTTTTAGAGATTACACACATAGGCTGAGGCGTCCTTTGAGTTCCGATGGATGGACTGTCAGCAGCCACGACGCTATGATAAAAATCCTCTTCGGTTTTTTCTCTCACAAATACGCCCTTGATTTTCCGGGGACTCGGTCCGCTTCATTGTACAGATCGACCAAAACACTCCTGAATCTGTAATACCTTTCAGATATGCCCGTACTCCGTCTCCATCGTGGCGATGGTTCTGCACCGAACTCTATGCTCACTCCATCATCAAGAAATGAAATGCGATAGCTCATCTGCTCGATTGCGCTGGATGCAACGGAGCAGAAAATTGGACCCAGACTCAGAATGAACACTCACACAGAGGTTGCCGGAACGTACCTCCTCATTAATTATCTATTCCATCAATCGGTTCGGCTGTTTTGATTCCTCTGAATGCGCGAGGACTGATCGGTTGGTACACTCCAACATCGCAGATATGATTGGATATTATTTTCCCGTCCTTTTTAACATAGATTCCGCTCGGAAATCCTTGATACAGAACATAGTGGTACCGTCCCGAGCTAAATTTCAGGTGCGTGAAACTCAAATTTCCACTCTGGATATCACTTATTGAAAACCACTTTTCCGGAGGATATGGCTTCTCCGGAAATTCAATTTCGACATGCCCGATTTTTCCAAACCGGTATTGAACATATCCATTATCAGGTGATATGTTCCCTGCAGCGCACACTGACATTATTTTACCATTTGTTGGGCAGCTGAAATATACTTCCTCATGAGGATAACAAAGCGTAACCTCGCCAGCCCCCGCATTCGCGCTAAACAAGGTTACCCCATAAACAAAAATCTCTTTTGCAAGAAAATTCAGATAGCAGTTCGCCTTCAATTGAAAGTCCCTCTTGTGTAGATCGCATTGAAATTATTAACGCGCGACGCGTAGCTATCAGTATGAAGGTTAATAATTGCGGTGATGGCATTGACCTGTGCGGCGCCGGACCCTTTATCAGCCTCAACCGCAAGGTTGCGGTCAACCCAGAAATATGCTGCCGATCGCGCCGCATATTTCGGCTGTACGAGAAGATCTGGATTTGCTTCGAAGTCTATAACTTCCTGCGGCCATTCTTTTTGCAGGGCGGCATGCCATCGGGTGAATGACCGGTAGTTTGCCCGTCCCGTAAGCTGTTTGAGTCCGCGTCCTCTGTATCGCCAACCATCCCCGCTATCGTGTTCGCCATTTCCCAATTCGGCACGACCTCCATAGGCGCCGTTAGCGATGGCTTCAAAATCGGCTTGACTCATAGTTGTCCCGTCTGCCTTGATTGGCTTTAACTGACGGTAGCCATGCGCGTTCGCTTCAGCGGGACGATGACGAAAGTAGGAGAAATTTCCTATCAACGCGCTAGCTTTCCAGACAAACCCCTCTTCGCGAGTGAGAGAAGAACCGGTTTCCTGCATCACCTGGGCAAAAAAATGGGTCCTTCTAAATGGCGTATCGAGCTTGTAAGCCTCAAGATGAGCATTAAGTTCGTCGGCGACTTCCTGGAGAGCTTCCCTGCTTGCGCTCGGAAAAAGCCGTAACAGCATTGCCAAGGTAAATTGAAAACCTCCACGATAGAAATTCCCCACCAACCCAACCGGATGAATATGAAACACATTCGACCCGGGAAAGTCCGCAAGCCCGGCCTTGACAGCATCCCACCAGACCAGCTTCCCGATCCGTTTCTGCTCCTCGACGTGCTCAGCCTTCGGCCCCGTGCGCTGCTCGATCGCCGCGATCAGCTGCTTCCACTTGTCCGGATTCGCCCACTCGCTCTCGTGCTGGATGATCAGCCTCGACATCCGCAGTGCCGTCCACGGGTCGTTCGCCGCATTGCGTAATCCGTCGGCTGCCTGTGCAGGGTCACCGCCCAGATTCAGCGCCTGGTAAATCGATGACATGAGCGCACTGAGCTTGCCCAGCGAACCCGCATCCGGCACGTCCGCGCCCGTCGCATAGTCGACAAACCCCTTCGTCGTTGCAAACATCGTGTGCGTCGGATCGTGCTCGTCGTCCAGCGTCTGGAAGTCCACCCACTTCTGCGCGAACTCCCGCGTCACCCTCCCGCCCGCAAAATTCTCTTCCCGTACCCAGCCATCGATCGGCTGGTGGCGAACATCCGCGCTGTCGATCTTCCACCAACGCCACTTGTCGCCATCGCCGCCTGTCTCTGTCTCGATGTACTGACGATCTGTGCTTCCCCTGGCAAGCGCCGCGAGCGGAAAGACCTCGATTACACCGGTCTGTCCGGCTTCCGCCCCTTCCTCATTGTGTCTCGTGTACAACGTGGTCCCACTGTCGATCCGCTGGATCGTCGGCTCACCGGGAAGGGCCAACCGCTTCCATGCGTTGACCTTTGCACCGTTCTGCCTGATCCAGGTGCGCCCCTCGTCGATGAACGACTTGATGCTGTCGTCGCAGAAGACCTCGATGTGCACCATCCGGTTTCCGGAAGTCTGCCGGGACAACGAGTCGTAGCGCCCAAGATGGCCAATCAGTTCACCCGCCCTGATCGGGACGACTTCGGAGGGCGTCGACAACACGATCACCCGGTCCAGCGAGGAGTCAGGCATTACTTCCCTGACGACTGGACCACCATGCTCTTTCCCAAGAAAGATCCATCCGTCTGTCGCGGGATGCGCGACACCGCCTGCGATTCCCGGATAGGGCGACACGCCGCTCGCATCCCTGATCTGCCCCCAGCCGTCCTCGCGTCTTCCAACGCTGACCTGAGCCCCCTGAGGGAGGATGCAGAGTACCGCGCCATGCGGCCTGGATACCCGGACCCGCAGTCCCTGCTGCCCGGCGGGCGCCGGCTGGCCACCCGACCCGCCTGCAGGACGGTCCTGCGCACAGGCGGTCACCTCGAATCGCGTCGCCCAGTACTTCGGCCTCGCCAGATGCGTGTCATTCTCGTAGTCCGAGAAGTCCTGCAGGTGTGCGTACAGGCTGTAAAAAGTCAGTTTCCTGTCTTTGGGAAACTCCATTGAATGACGCACCAGCGCAAAACCTGTGCTGTATGGCGCACTGATTGCAGGCTGGCCATTCTGCGCGGGAATCTCGCTTACCGGGTATGTACTATCGAGGCGCCACGCCACCACTTCGCCGTCCGCAATACAGCGCACTCCGCCTTTCAGATCCAGTGACGCGCCGGCGCCCGCCTCGGTCACGTGTATTCCGCCGTGCCACATGCCTTTGCCGCTGACCGAATAGGCGCCCGATGGCTCCTGCCCCAACAGTTTGTGGAATTCATGCTCGTCAATGAAATCTGCCGGCGCCCCACCGGTGCCCTTCCTGCGGAACGGAAACGCAAACTGAAGCAGCTTCACGGGCGTGATGGGTGGATTTGACGGAGGAGTTGTAGTTGCCATGACTATGCTTATTCTGAAAAGCCGAAGTTCGCGTTCCCCTTGACATCTTTAAGGGGAGCACCCGGCCAGCCTGGAAACGTAAAATTGCTCTTCGCCGGACCATCGACATCCAGCCCACCCTTGACCTGTATCTCACTTGAGCTCGCAATCACGATCTTGCCGTTTGCGATTTTTACGTACGCACCTGCTCCATCGCCCAGCGTGATCCCTTTCGACCCAGTAATGACTACTTCGCCTGTCGACGAACTAACCGCGACGTTGGTAAGCGCCATCAATTCCAGAGCGTCCCCTTGGGCCTGAACCTGCACCTTGCCCTTGGCTGCGAAAATCCGGATTCCGAGTTTCGCGGCAAACAGTGAAATTGCCTCGCCGGCCGCTGCCGTGATCCGCTTGAGCACGCCGATGTCGATTCCTTCGCCAGCAGTAACGAACATCTGCTTACCCGCGGCCAACTGCATGTGCGCGCCACTAGCGACACCAATGCCTTCAGGTGCGCTCGCCACGATCACCGGATTCCGGAGTTTCGCGAGCTTTTGCTCGACGAGCACACGTTGCTGATCGACTTCGGCCAGCAACGCCTGCGCGGCACTCGCAGAACCGTTGAGCGAGCGCAGGATTTCCTCGGCTTGCTGAAGTGTTGTGTCGGCGTTAGGCATCGCGAGTTGCTCGCCCACAGCACCAGGCTGCGCCTCGGCACTAAGCAACAATCCTTTGGCCGCCCGGGCTGACAGATACCCATCCGTCCTTAGCTCGGCCCCCCGCCCCCGCTCCTTCCTCTCCCCATCAACCATATGCCCCAGATTGAGCTCACTGCTCTGAAACGGCGTGGCGATATGGACATGCTCACCCCCTTCCTTATCCTCCATCCGCATCTCATTCCGAGCGGCGGTGCGAACGATATTGCGCGTGTTGTTAAGGTTATTAACGAGATCCGGGTGCAAGCTGTCATGCATCGCCCCGATGATCACAGGCCGATCCGGGTCCCCGGCCGTGAACACGATCGCCACTTCCGCCCCGTCGATCAGCGGAAAGTGATGACCATAATCATCCCCGCTATACGGCTTCGCAAACCGCACCGGCCGGCTCGTCCCGCCCGGACTCCACTTATCGAGATCGAACGGCAGCACGATCACATACCAGCCCTGCTCGGTCAGATATGCGTACTTATAATTCCCCGGCGACGTGACCCGCGCGGGCAAGATTCCATCGATGGTAGGGCGCCGAACCGACTCCATCGAAGTCCGCCACACACGATCCGACGGTATCCCCTCGAACGTCACCTGATACGCCTGATCCCGCGCGCCCTGCGACTTCACTGAAGTCACGAAAATCCCGTGCTTCGCATCGGCCGGATTCGGATCGATCGACATGACCTCGCCCGCCTCGAGCCAGAACGGATTGCCCGTGCCGACAAACGCAATCTGACTGGCCAGATGCGCCTCATGCCGCAACCGGGCAATACGCAGACCTTCGTCGGGCGCTTCGTAATGCTCGCCCCAGCGGTAATCGACCGCGTTCGTGGTGCTGTTGTCGCGCGCGGTGTTCTCCTCCACGAGCAACGAAATTCCCGCCTGGCGATGGTTATAGTCGTGCAGGCGCACGGACTCGGGAACGCGCAGCGTCCTTTTCTCGAGCGCCGTGATCGCCTCCGATCCGGCACCCTCCATTCCTGCATTACGCCGGTACGGCACCCTACGCTGCTTACGCGCGTACGCATCGAGATCGTCGCCGAACACGATCATCGCGCGATCCTTCTTCTGCTCCCACCGGAACCACATTCCCTCCTGCGCGCAGAGCCTCTGGATAAACCTGAATGACGTCTCGTGATACTGCGTGATGTACTCATGCCGCTTGTACTGCCCACGCAACTGGAACACGAAGTCGACTCCGCTACGATATCCGTAGTGCCGCAACGTATCGGTAATGATCTCCTCGACCGATTGCTTCTGAAACAGCCGGCTCGTCACGCCGCGATCGAAATCGGCGAGTTCCGGCTCCAGCATGACCCTGTAGCGCGTTTGATCGGCCGATGTCTCGAACTCGTCGAACTTCGTCACGATGCCGTGAATCGTATGCGCGGGCGGTCTCGTGCTGAACTTCTCGGCGTTCTCGCCAAACATCTTGCGCAGATAGTCGATATCCGGATCGCCCGGCTCGATCGTGAACCGCCCCGGGCGCCCGAGCACCTGATCCATCGGAATTCCCGCTACCGGGCTTGTGAATTCGATCTCATAGCCATACAGCTCACTGATGCGATCGACGCCCGTGAACTTCAGGATCGAGAACGGCGCCGGGTGCGGCGCCAGCTTCAATTCATAAGCCTGCAACGGCAATGCCATCAACATTGAATTCCTCTCCACTACGCCAATATCACAGCGCTGCCGAGGCAACTGCTAACGTTGCCTCGGCCGCTCGTGCGAAGACTCAATCAGAAAACGCCTGATCAGCTCTTCGCCTTCGGCATTTGCGACACCAGCGACAGCCCGATGTCCATCCCCTCGACCTGGAAGTGCGGAATGATGAAAAGCTTGATGCGGAAGAAGCCCGGATTGTCCTCGATGTCTTCGACGGTCACCTTCGCTTCACGCAGCGGGTGCGATGCCTGCAACTCGTCGCCCGGATCTTTCATCTCGGTCACGAGACCCTTGATCCAGTTGTTGAGCTCGATCTCCAGCAGACGTCGATCCTTGGTCGTCCCAATGTTTTCGCGCTGAATCAGCTTCAGGTAGTGCGCGATACGCGACAGCAGGAAGATGTACGGCAGCCGCGCGTTGATACGGCTATTGGCCGTCGCTTCCTTGGTCTCGTACAGTGCCGGCTTCTGTGCAGAATTCGCCGAGAAGAAGCACGCGAAGTCGTGGTTCTTGTAGAACGACAGCGGAATGAAGCCGAGATTCGCGAACTCGAATTCGCGCGTTTCCGGAATCAGCACTTCGGTCGGGATCTTCGGTTGCACGCCGGTGCCAAGGTCGTACAGGTGCACCGGCAGGTCTTCCACCTTGCCACCCGCCTGCGGTCCGCGGATCTGCACGCACCAGCCGTTGTTCACGAAGCTGCGCGTCATGTTGGCCGCGAACGCGAACGACGCGTTGACCCACAGGTACCGGTCATGGTCCGGGCCCTTCACCGCTTCCTCGTAATTGAACGCGCGCACCGGCGTCGTGTCCTTGCCATACGGCAGGCGGCCGATCACGCGCGGCATCGTCAGACCGACGTAACGCGCGTCGTCCGTATCGCGGAAGCTCTTCCACTTGATGTACTCGGCGCGATCGAAGTAGTTGCCGATATCCTGGATCGCCGCGACTTCCTCCATCGACTTCTTGCCGAAGAATGCCGCGCCGACCGAGCCGATGAACGGCATATGCGCAGCCGCCGCGACCTTCGAGATGTTGCGCAGCAGTGCCACGTCCTGCGGCGAATTGGCGAACTCGAAGTCGCTGATCAACGCGCTGATCGGCTGGCCGCCCGGCGTGTCGTACTCCTCGATATACGTGAGGCGATACAGGCCGCTCTGGATCAGCTCCGGCGTGTCTTCGAAGTCGCGTTGCAGCGCATCCTTCGACACGTCCAGCACTTCGATGCGCGCGTTCTTGCGAAAATCCGTGCGCGACACCACCATCTTCAGGCCACGCCAGCGGCCCTCGAGCGCCTGAAACTCGGGCGTATGCAGCACGGCGTCGAGCTGGCGGCTGATCTGTCGATCGAGCTGGCCGATATGAAAATCGAGCAGCGACTTGTCGAGACGCTCGACCGGCTGGCTCGATTGCGCGACCAGCTCGAGAAACGCGCCGATACCACGCGCGATGCGCTCGTCGGCCGACGCCTCGGACAGCATGTCGTTATCGCGGAAGGCCTCGAGCGGGCGCGCCTCGGATACGGGCTTCAGGTTGATCTTGTCGCACAGCGACGCATAGACGCTGTCGCCGGCGAAGGACATGTCCTGCGCGGCATCGAGCACAACGGTCTCGGTCGCGCCCTGACGGGATTCGTTCTGTTCCATTTGTCTTCCTGTCTGCGTTTTTGCAGCAATGTGGTTGCGCAAGGCGGTGACGGCTTGCTTCGCCCGTTCCCGCTCAGGCATGGCCTTCCGGCTGGGTCGCAGCCGTCGCGATCTGCGCGAGTTCGCCGCGCAGTTTGTCCGAAAGGCGCCGGTCCTTCAGGACCTTTTCGAACTCGCGACGGAACGTACTGTTGTCGAGCAGATTGGACTTCAGATCGCGCAGCAGATTGCGCATCGCCAATAGCGCCTGCAACTCGGGAATCTGACGCGCCACCTGCTCGGGCTCGAAGTCTTTCATCGAGCGAAACGCGAGCTTGACCGGTAGCTCCGAACCGTCGTCGGCGAGCGTGTTCTCGGCCGCGATCTTCAGGTCGGGCGCGTAGTCGGCGAGCACCGCGTCGAAATTGTTTTTGTCGATGTTGACCTTCTTGCGCTCCGCCAGTGCCGCCTGCTCGCGGCCCGCACTGAAATCGCCGGCGACCAGCAGCTTGAGAGGCAGCTCGACCTTCTTCTGGGCGCCGCCCGTGTGAAGGTCCAATGTGATCGAGACGCGGCTCTTCGGAATTTCGCGCTGAAAGCTGTCCATTCAAACTCCTCATGTAATCAGATTCGACACAACCCGCAGATCTCGCCCACGGCGATGCGGTGGCTCCATTCGCGCATGCCCGCGAGCGTGCTTAAAGAGATATGCGCGACTCGCAAAATGAATTGCGACGACGATACCTCATTGCATGGCCCAGGTTCGTGCACTTTATTTAAATGCAGGCGTGTTAAAACGGGATTTTCCGTGTGACGTCAAAAGCTTATTGTTTGCGGCTCAATATCCAACAATGTGAACAATAGTTACTAAACGCTGTCTTTGCAGATTCTTGTCGCTGCGCCGACCACAGGGCGCATACAGGTTGATCACGCACCGCCAACCACGCCGCAGAACCGCAAACGAGGAATCAACACGATTTACCATTTGTCATGGCTCGTTAATTCATCACGCATTTATTTGACACAATCTCAAATTAAATTTCGCCTTCCCAATATAAATCCAGCCTGCATCTCGAATTTGAATTAGTTAATTTTTGTCATATTTTAAAAGCCAGCCGAAATATGGCTATACGAACAGCGAATACGACATATAGAATCCGAAATCTCGGACAATCCAGATTAAATCAGCAACAAGCATCAGACCAAAATACCTATGCGGATCGACAAACCGCTCTGGCATGAGGGCCTCATCCTCACGCAGCAGCACTTTCAGCAGCAAGAACGATGGGCCGGCTTCGCGCTGCAACAGCTCGCCACGTCCGCGCTCGCGCAACCGTGGGGCACGCTCGGCGTCGAGATCGACGAAGAGGCGTTGGCAACGGCCCGTCTGAAGCTCGCACGGCTCAAGCTGCGCTTTTCAGACGGCACGCCGGTCGACACGACGCTGACCGACGCTCTGCCCGCCGCGCGCGATCTGGCGCAAGGCGTGCCCGCCGATCTGCACAGCGTCGTCGTGTTCGCGGCGCTCGCCTTGCCCGATGCGAACGGCGACAACTGCCGGTTCGATGAAACGTCGCTTGCGCGTCCACGCCGCACGTATCGCGAATTCGTCAAGGTCGTGGATCTGAACGGCGGCAGCGAAACCGAGATCGCGTCCGAGCGTCACGCGCTGCGTCTGCTGTTCGATTTCGAATCGCATGCCGACGACACGGTCTGCGCCATCGCGCGGCTCACGCGCAGCACGAGCGGCCAGTTCCAGGTCGATCACCGTTTCGTGCCGCCGTGCCTGACGCTCGGCAGCCACCCACTGCATGTCGAGCGCATCAATCGCCTCGCCGATATCCTGCAGGCGAAGAGCGTTGCGCTCGGCGCGCGTCGTAGCGAACGGCTCGAACAGGTCGCCGAATATGGCGTCGCCGACGTGCAGCTGTTCTGGCTTTTGCACTGCATTCACGCGGCGTGGCCGCAGTTGCGGCTCTACGCGGCCCATCCGCGCCGCTCGCCGGAGCAGCTCTACACGACGCTCGCGCAACTGGTCAGCGCGTTGATCACGTTCTCGACGCGCGTGCAACTCACCGACATTCCCGCCTACGACCACGCGCGCGCCGACGAGGTATTTGCGAAGCTCGAGGCCACGATCCGCGAACTGCTCGACGCGATCATTCCGTCGCGCGTCGTGTCGATCGGCCTCACGCGCAAGAGCGCGACCACGTGGGCGGGTCAGTTCCTCGACGAGCGCATCGTCGAAAGCGCGGCCGACTGGTATCTGTCGGTCAACGCGCCGATGCCGGCGTTCGAGCTCGCAGAGCAGTTCCCGCGCCTGTGCAAGATCGGCGCGCCCGACGACGTCGAGCACATCATCAATTCGGCGCTGCTCGGCATCCCGCTCAAGGCGGTAGCGCGCGTGCCGGCCGCGATTCCGGTGCGCCTCGACAACCAGTACTTCGCGCTCGATCCAGCGAACGCCGCGCATGCGAAGATGCTCGCCGCGCGCGCCTGCCAGATCTATCTGCCGGCGTCGGTGCCCGACGCATCGCTCGAACTTTACGCGGTACTGCGCTCATGAACGCCCTGCCCCGAAGCCCCAACGAAGCGGCGCTGCTCGACAGCGCGCCGGGTGCGACGCGCGAAGGCATTCGCGACCTGCTGCGCGACACCGCGCTGCTCGTCACGACGCTTACGCCCGGCGGCCACGCGGGTCACGCAATCGACTTCCGCAATCGTTGCGCTTCGCTGATTGCCAACTTCTCGAATGCACTCGAGCGGCGCGGCTATCCCGACGACGTACGGCGCGAAGCGCTACTCGCGCAATGCGGGCTGCTCGACGAAGTCGCGCTGCGCTATCTGCCGCCCGAAAGCCGCGCGGGGTGGGAACTGAAACCGCTGCAAGTCGAGTTGTTCAACCTGCACGACGCGGGCGAGCGCGTGTTCGAACGGCTCGAAGCGCGCATGCGTGAAGCGTCGCCGCAGATCGAGCTGCTCGAATGCTACGCGGCGATTCTGAGCCTCGGCTTCATCGGCCGTTTCGCGCGCGATGGCGAAGCGAAACGCACGGCGTTGACGACAGCGCTGCATGCGCAGCTGGAAAAACTTCGCCCAGCGCCCACACGCACCTTCATCGCCGATCGCCCCGGCCGCCGCTTGTCGGACTGGTTCTACCGGCTCTCGCCGTGGGCGATTGCAGGGCTCGCATGCGTGGTCGCCGCCATCGTCTGGCTGGTCTGGTCGACCGCGCTCGATACCCAGCTAGCCCGACTCGTGCACGCGAAGCTCACGCAGCCGTGAAGTCCGATCTGCGTATGCTGTCCGCAACGCCGACGCGCACGCCCGACCGCGCGTACGAAGGACTCGGTTACCCGTTGCGCACGATGCTCGTGTTCGCGGCCGTGCTGGCGCTCGCGGCGATCTGGTTCGTGCTGCCGGGCGGACGCGCCATCGCATGGGCGCTGACGGCGGTCGTCGGCATGCTCGTGGGCGTACTCGTCGGATGGCGCACGCTCTGGCTGTCCCGCGCGGGCGAACAGAGCGCGCAGATCTTGGCCGCGCTCGGCGCCTCGACCGCCGGGATTACGCCGAGGCTGCGCACCCGCATGCCGCTCGTGCTCGTCACCGGCGACGGTCTGCCGGCGCTCTTCGATCGCAACGACGAGGAGCGCTTCGCGCATGTCGGCGACGGCGCGATCTGGTTGCGAGTCGATCATCCGCAGGAGTTGCCGCGACTCGCGGTCGCGCTCAGACAGTGGCGCGACGGACGTACGCCCGATGGCGTCGTCCTGTCGGTGGCGCCCGCGCTGCATGTCGGGGCCGACATGCTCACGCAGAAGCTGCGCGTCGTGCGCGATTGCGTCGCCGATGCCGCTCGCACGCTCGGCACGCGGCTAACGGGCTATGTCGCGGTCTATCAGCGGATGACGACGTGCCCGCCTGGTCTGTCGGTGCCTGCGTGGTACGGGGTGTCGTCGGCGACGCGAATCGTCGATGCCGAGCGTTTCGAACTCGTGGTCCGCGCGGCCGAAGCCGAGCCTCAGCGCGTGCCTGGTGACGCGGGCAGTACCACAGCTACCGCGCCTACTACGGGTGCCGCGCGCGCGGCGGCGCTCGCGTCGCTCGTCGGCTGGACGCAGCGGGTCGTGATCGGCACGTTGACCGACCCGCAGCAGCCCGCCGCGCCGTGGGCGTTGTTCGGCGCGGGTTGGATCGATTGCGGTCCGGCAAGCGGTTCAGCAACCGGTTCGGCCGATTCGTGGGAACGCGACGTGCAGATGCAAACCTGTGTGAGCCGCGCCGCCGTCGGCGCATCACCGCTGCCGTGGCCGCTACCCCAACCGCTGATCGAAGCAACACCGCGGCGCTACTGGATGTCGCCGCGCCGCACTGCCTGCGCGCATGCGCTCGCGCTGCTCGCTTGCGCGGCCGCCGTCGCGTCGTGGTCCGCCGCGAGAAACAACGAAGCGCTGCTCGATCGCATCGGCACCGACCTCGGCCGCTATTCGATGATTCCGGCCGAGCACGACAACGCCAAGCGCGACGCGCTGCAAGCGCTCGTCGCCGATCGCGATCAGCTCGACCGTTACGCGCGCATCGGAGTGCCGCTGCGACTGTCGCTCGGCATGTATCGCGGTGCGCAACTGCTGCCGGCGCTGGACACCGCGATCGCGTCGTACGTGCCGCCTGCTCCGCCGCCCTCGGTCGTCACGCTCGACAGCATGTCGCTATTCGACAGCGGCCGCGCTCAGCTGAAGCCCGGCTCGACGCGCGCGATGGTCGGTGCACTCGAAATGATCAAGACGAATCCAGACAAGCGGATTCTGGTCGCCGGGCACACCGATAACGTCGGCAATCCGCAGAGCAATCTGAAGTTGTCCACGGCTCGCGCGCAAGCCGTGCGCGACTGGCTGATTGACGTGTCGGGCCTCGCGGCGACGCAGTTTGCGATTCAGGGCTATGGCGAGACGCGGCCGATCGCGAGCAACGCTACCGACGACGGGCGCGCGAAGAACCGGCGCGTCGAAATCACGCTCGTGCCGGACGCTCCTTCAAACCAATAGGCGAAAAAATCGCAGTGTTTCGCCCCCGAAGCATCGCGCTTCGGGATCCAGACGCTCGGGGGCTGCTCCGGGCGGTTGTCGCAGCAGTAGAAAAATCAAGGAGTAGAAAGTATGGCAATTCCAGCCTACATGTGGCTCAAGGACGACGGCGGCGCCGATATCAAGGGTTCGGTGACGGTGCAAGGCCGCGAAGGCAGCGTCGAGCTCGTCGCGTTCGATCACGGCGTGCATATCCCGACCGACGGCAACACCGGCAAGCTGACCGGCACGCGCGTACACAAACCGATCACGCTGACGAAGGAAACCGATGCGTCGACGCCGTATCTGTACAAGGCTGTCACGAGCGGTCAGACGCTGAAGTCGGTCGAGATCAAGTGGTACAAGATCGACGACGCCGGCAAGGAAAAGGAGTACTTCAACACGAAGCTGGACAACGTGAAGATCGTCGCGGTCAAGCCGAAAATGTTCGACATCAAGAACCCCGACTACGAGAAGCACAACCACCTCGAAGACGTCGAGCTTCGCTACGAGACGATCACGTGGTCGTACAAGGACGGCAACATCATCCACAAGGACACCTGGAACGAGCGTTCCTGATTTCCGCGTGTTACGCGAGACCGGCGTGCCGGCGGTCTCGGGACGCGCGTCGACGCGTCTTTACCGGTCCGCGTGGCGGGCTGGTCCTTTTTCATCGGCGAGTGCACAGCGCACTTGCCGCCTACCTCCGTGACCGGACTGCCGACATGACCTTGCGCGACGACCGAAGAAGCGCCCTTTGGGACACCACTCATCTGCTGCGCCGACTCAACCCGCACTGCGCGCAGGCGCTCGAAGCGGCCGCGAGTCTTTGCCAGACGCGGCTGGCTGACGAGATCACGGTCGAGCACTGGTTGCTGAAGCTGATCGAAGCCGGCGACGGCGACATCCCCGCTATCCTGCGGCGTTGCACGATCGATATCGACGCGCTGTGGGATGCGCTGCTCGGTGCAATCGACCGTCTGCCGCGCAATCTGCGCGGCAAGCCCGCCCTGTCGCCGCAGCTGGCGGCACTGCTTAGGGATGCATGGCTTCACGCGTCTTCGGAGAGCGACGAGGCGCGAATCCGCTCGGGGAATTTGCTGCAGGCGATCGTCGATGCGCCGCATATGCTGCGCGCCCAGAATGCGTGGCCACTGCTTGCCGTCAGCAGTGCGCAGATCGAACGGTTGCTGCCGCGAATGGCGCATCGGTCGTGCGAAAGTGAAATCGAAAGCGAAGACGAGGAACAACGATCTGAACAGCCTCAACCTGCGGCAAGCGCCGCGGCCGCGAACGGCGTTTCTCGCGCAAAAGAGACCACACCTGCCAGCGCCGACGCCCTCGCCCGCTTTGCGATCGACCTGACCGACAAGGCGCGCCGCGGCGACATCGATCCTGTGTTCGGGCGCGAGCGCGAGATCCAGCAGATGGTCGACGTGCTCGCGCGCCGTCGCAAGAACAATCCGATCCTCGTCGGCGAACCAGGTGTCGGCAAGACCGCGCTCGTCGAAGGGCTCGCGTTGCGCGTCACCGAAGGCAGCGTGCCGAACGTAATCCGCGACGTGCGCATCCTCACGCTCGATCTCGGCCTGCTGCAAGCGGGCGTCGGCGTGAAAGGCGAATTCGAGCAACGCCTGAAGACCGTGATCGACGAGGTGCAGGCTTCGCCCGTGCCGATCCTGCTGTTCATCGACGAAGCGCACACGCTGATCGGCGCCGGCAACGCGGCGGGCGGCGCCGACGCCGCGAACCTGCTGAAGCCTGCGCTCGCGCGCGGCGAATTGCGCACGATCGCGGCGACCACGTGGTCCGAATACAAGGAATTCTTCGAGCGCGACGCGGCACTCGAACGCCGCTTCCAGATGATCAAGGTCGAAGAACCCGACGACGACGCAGCCTGCTTGATGCTACGCGGCCTGAAAAGCCGCTACGCCCGATACCACCATGTACACATTCGCGAGGTAGCGCTGGTCGCCGCGGTCAAGCTGTCGCGTCGCTACATCCCGGCGCGGCAACTGCCGGACAAGGCCGTCGATCTGATCGACACGGCCGCCGCGCGCGTACGCATGGGCCTCGAAGCACCGCCGGCCGAGTTGCAACGCGTGCGGGCCGCGGTCGCCGCGCTGGAGCTCGAACACGCGGCGCTCGCAGACGACGAACGCATCGGCATCGACGATAGCGAAGCACGCCGCGGCGCACTGGACGCCGCGCTCGCGAGCGCGAAGGCCGAACTCGCGGCGCTGCAAACACGTTACGAACAGGAGCTCGAACTCGTCCAAGCGTTGCACCGCCAACGCGACAGCGATGCCGTCTCGCGCGATGCCAGCGCTTTCGCGCAAGCACGTCGAGCACTAACGACAGCACAAGGCAAGGCCCCGTTGATCTTCGCCGACGTCGACGCCCAGGCGATCGCACGCGTCGTCGCCGAGTGGACCGGCGTGCCGGTTGGCAGCCTCGTCGAAGACGAACTGCAAAACCTGCTGACGCTGGAAACGCAGCTCGCGACACGCGTCGTCGCGCAGCACGACGCGCTCGCCGCCCTGTCCGAAAGCCTGCGGACCGCCAAGGCGGGGCTCAAGAATGAACACGCGCCGCTCGGCGTGTTTCTGCTTGCTGGACCATCGGGCGTCGGCAAGACCGAAACTGCGCTCGCGCTCGCCGACCTGCTGTTCGGCGGTGAAGCCGCGCTCACGACGATCAATATGTCCGAGTACCAGGAATCGCACACAGTCTCGCAACTGAAGGGCTCGCCGCCCGGCTACATCGGTTATGGACGCGGCGGCATTCTGACCGAGGCGGTGCGGCAGCGTCCGTACAGCGTCGTGCTGCTCGACGAAGTCGAAAAAGCGCACCGGGACGTGCTCGACATGTTCTATCAGGTGTTCGATCGCGGCATGATGCGCGACGGCGAGGGGCGCGAGATCGACTTTCGCAATTGCGTGATCCTGATGACGTCCAATCTCGGCAGCGCGCAAATCGATGACACGACCGCGGAAAGCCCCGAGATCTCGCACGACGAACTGCTCGTCGCGATTCATCCGCAGCTCGTCGGCCACTTTCAACCGGCGCTGCTCGCGCGCTTCCAGACGCTCGTGTACCGCCCTCTCGATGCGAGCGCGCTGGCCTCGATCGTGCGCCTGAAGCTCGGTAACGTCGCGCAGCGTCTGCGCCGCCAGCACGGCGTCGAACTGAGCTGCGACGAAGCGCTGATCGATGCGATGGCCGCGTTGTGTCTCGCGCGCGAATCGGGCGCGCGCAACGTCGATGCGTTTGTCAATCAGCGCATTCTGCCGACGGTGTCGCGCGAACTGCTCGCGCGCATGGCATATGGAATCGCGCCCGCCAGGATCCTGCTGACCGGTTCACCCGAAGGTAGTCTGACGATCGATTTCATCGATCGCGAAGAAGCCGTGGCTGAACATGCGGCGAACGGCTAACGGAGCGCCACTCGATGCCGGCGGGACCGTCTCTCTACGATATGCTGCTCGGCCAGATCGGCGGCGAGCCGCTCGACGCATACGACGACCGCACGCTCGAATGCATGAGCGTGCAGCAGAACGTGCAGCGCATTCTGAACACGCGCGCGGGCGCATTGAAGCACCTGCCCGATTACGGTCTGCCGGACATGACGAACATCTACAAGGCATTGCCGTCGTCGGCGCACGCGCTGAAGCAGCAGATGGAAGCGACGCTGCTGAAATATGAACCTCGTATTCGCGCGATCGACATCGACATCCTCGAGGACGACGACCCCGGCGTGCTGGTCAGCTTCGAAATGACATGTCATTTGAAGAAGGCCGGGCTCGTGCGCTTCGGCACGTATTTCGAGCCGCCGGGGCGGCTGCATATACGACGCCGGATGCAGGGGCGTGGGTAATCAGCGTTATCCGCATGCTAGTCGAATCCGACGCTACGATTCAGATCTATTCGGGAATTCGCCGGTCGATGCGACTGCGACATTTGTTCACAGTTGCTCGGCGGGTAACTCGCTATAGTGGGCAAGGTCGATCACGGGTCCGATCGACCTTCCCAGACAGGCATTGAGTCTGTCCTTCGGCAGCCTCGATCACGCCTCATGTTCGAGGCTTTTTTCCTTGCTGCCCCGTTAGCAAGCGATCACGTGGCCAGTGTGCCGTCCGCCGCATTCATGCGCGCGGGCCGTTCGTGAGGATCGGGACTATCGGTCTGAGTCGTCCCCACGACGGAGACAATAACGGCAAACAGAAAGGAGTTTCGAATAAGCATTATTTGTTCCGCTTGCTTTTTCACCCGCATTTCACACAGCCGGCATAAATCGCGAGCTAAACATGCACTTTTCATTGTGTCGCTTGCGCATAAAAAATAAAAAGTGAACCCCGAATCACATTTTCGAGATGCTCGTTCGACTATAACGATTAAGCAAAATCCCGCACAGGGGAGCGGGATTAAAACAACAGGACGCTGAGGAGACGAGCACGCCCTGCCTGGGACCCACACGCACCGCAGGGATACGCGTGGTTATTTCGACGCTCGCCACGACCGACAACCGTAGTCGACGGTCAATGATCGCGAGTGCTTTGAAATGCCGGGACCGCTTGGGCACCCCTGTGCGCGCTCACGCCTGCCGCGTGGCACCACGGCGCCGAGCGAGCGCCCCGTGTGGAACTCAGGCCGCCTTGCGCGCGAACCCGTCGCCCATCACACTCACCACGTCGTCGACGACCCGAGTCGCGGCCGCGAATCCAGCCGCCAGCACTTCCCGCAGATCGGTCGACGAACGACCGGGCACCGAAGCTACCCGGAAAGCGGTCGACCACTCGCCGCCGATCAGCCGCGTCTTCAACGTGACGCTCGCCACGTACGCGCGCCGCGCCGTGGCACTGCCGACACGGGTGGACATATCGGTCGCGCGCAACGCGTTGACCACGATGTCGAATCCCCGATAACGATAGGTTTGCTCCATGCTCTTCCCCGTCTTCACCCATTGCTACACAACAGCATTTCGCCATGTATCGATGCTGCATCATTCTCGATTCGAGTTTGTCAAAAATTGTCATATCCTGGGCGATTCCCGGTTAGGGCTTTCCCTGCTCTCGACCTGCCAATTCCGGCGTCAATCATGCTTAATATATGCTTTACAGATTTTGGAACAATGAATCACAGGGCTCCATGCAATGTGAAGTCATCGGACCGGCAAATTCGGATTACAAATTCATACCGTTTATTCAGATTCGATCGAATAACCTTGACGAATCAAGCCCCGCGAACCATCTCGAAATAAAAAGCTATATCCCAAAATAAAGACCGGAACTCGTCCGGCGCTTCTGTAGTCCGAACACTGCCATTGCCCATCGTGGCGCCCGTCTGGCGAGCCTGGCTCCGCCCGGTTCGCCTTCATCCGCTCGCGGTCCAATAAACAGCACGCTGCGTCTGAGCGCATCGTCCGCTGCGTTTGAATAAAGCGTCCGTCCCGGTACGTCGCTCGATCGCCAGCGGCAAAGATCGTGTCATTACAGACCGCAGATCGCTTATCGGATTGAATGAGCCTGAACAAGGAATTGCTGGTGAAACATCTCGCTGGTTCAATATCGCAATTGTGTCGGCATTCTCTGCCTGCCTGTTTTATGCCTTGTCGCGCGTGTTACCTCGGTGCCACCGTGATCACGCGTTTGCGCCGCCGCCAAGCGGGGGAGCGTGCACGATGAGCATCTTCCAGATTGCCGGTGCGCTGTTCGCCATCGTCGCGCTGTTCGGCGTCCTCAATTATCGATTCATCAGGTTGCCCGACACGCTCGGCATCACCGCGGTCGGGCTCGTCGTCTGCGTCGGCATTTCTGCGCTCGGGTTCTACTATCCGGCGATGGCGATCGCCGCGCGCAAGATCGTCGTGCAGATCGATTTTGCCGACATCGTGTTTCACGGCCTGCTAAGTCTGCTGCTGTTCGCCGGCGCGCTGCACGTCGATCTGTCGAAGATGCGCACGCAGCGGCGCGCGGTGCTGATGCTCGCGACGATCGGGGTATTGATTTCGATCGCGGTGGTCGGCTTCGGCTTTTACTACGCGGCGCAATGGCTCGGCCAGCCGGTGAGCCTGCCCTGGTGTCTCGTGTTCGGCGCGCTGATCTCGCCGACCGATCCGATCGCGGTACTCAGCGTGCTCAAGCGCGCGGCGGCGCCCGAAAGCCTCGAAACCAAGATTACCGGCGAATCGCTGTTCAACGACGGCACGGCCGTCGTCGCATTCGTCACGCTAGTCGGACTCGCGACCGGCGCGAACGAGTTTTCCGCGGGCGCGATCGCATTCGATCTGCTGCGCGAAGTCGCCGGAGCGCTCGTGCTCGGCGCGGCGCTCGGCTTCGGCGGGTCGCTGCTGCTGCGAGGTATCGACAGCTATCCAGTCGAAATCCTGATCACACTCGCACTCGCGACCGGCGGCTATAGTCTCGCCGAAGCGCTGCACGTGTCAGCGCCTCTCGCGGTCGTAATCATGGGGCTCGTGATCGGCAATCACGGCGCGTCGACGTCGATGTCGGAGAAGACGCGCGAGCATCTGTTCAACTTCTGGGACCTGCTCGACGAGTTGCTCAATCTCGTGCTGTTCGGGCTGATCGGACTCGAAATCATTGCACTGTCGCTGCGCGTCGAGATCGTTTGGCTCGGGCTCGCGGCGATTCCTGTCGTGCTGTTCGCGCGCGGCGTCAGCGTCGCGATTCCGCTGCTCGCGCTGCAGAACTTCCGGCGGCTCAGTCCGCATTCGGCTGTCGTGCTGACGTGGGGCGGACTGCGCGGCGGCATCTCGATTGCGCTCGCGCTGTCGCTGCCGGAGTTTCACGGACGCGAAATGTTCATCGGCGTCACGTATCTCGTCGTGGTATTCAGCCTGCTGATTCAGGCGACGACATTGGGCCCGCTGATCCGTCGGCTCAATATTCCGGGCGCTCACGCAACCCGGCCAGCCTCGCCGGACGCATCGCCTGCACAAAACGCGCGCTAATCGTAAAGTGGATACCTACGCCGATCTGCACCGCGAGGTTGGTGAGAAAATCCAAACACAGTCCGAGACCGGAGCGAGCGGCTCTCGCGTCGATTTCGACACTGGATTGGAGCGTCCGATTTAAGCGTTTCCTGAGCAGTGCCCGCCGCGATTCTGACCCGAGGCGGCCCACCAGCAGGCGAGGCCGATGGCGAGTCGAACCGCCGCCGTCTCCCTCCGGCCACGGTTCACGCCGCGGCCCTGGCTCGGACTTGAACGAGTCCGCCGCCAGTTTCTGGCTTACTTTCCGCCAGTTTCCGGACCGTCGCGCCTGCTGCGGCGCCGGGCATTTGGCCGTCAATGCCGGTTCTCCCACATACCTGGCAGGCGCGGTTTGTCATCCTGTCGATTCAGGCGTCCGAAGGAGTTCGCCATGTCGGTCTATGTCGATGAAGGGTTCCGGCCCTGTGTGACGGAATGCGAGACGGTCGCGTTCCGCGTGTGCTGCGACGATCGTGCGCAGATTTTTGAAGTTAGCGCCGACGCGCTGGTCGAGTTCTGTGGCGCCGTGAGCCGCCGCAAGCAGGACCTGTTGGTCGCGTTCGAGGATGCGCAGGACGAGATCCTCTCCGTAGCCGCACAGAGATGGCAGTTCACGCCGAGCGAGCCGGTGCGGCTCGGTCTCGACGAATTCAAATTGGTCAGACATTAGGCGCGAGAGACGCCTTCATGAGCTGGATCGCCGCCCTGCCGATGTACAACGTGACACCCGCGCTCGACCTCGAATGGCGCGAGTGGCTCGACGACGTGCTGCGCCGGGTCAAGCCCGCGTGCCGCATCGTCGAACCGGACGAGGAACTGCACGGCTTCTGGCGGCGCCCGAATCTGCTGATTTCCCAGACCTGCGGTTATCCGCTGATGCAGGGGCTGCACGCGCAGGTGCAATTGGTCGCGACACCCTGTTTCGATGCGCCCGGCTGCGACGGCGCGCATTACTCGAGCGTACTGGTCACGCGAGCCGACGCGCGCTTCGACTCACTCGCCTCGTGCCGCGGCGCACGCGCCGCCTACAACCAGGACGATTCGAACAGCGGCATGAACGCATTTCGTCACGCGGTCGCGCCGCTCGCGCGCGCCGGCATGTTCTTCGGCGCGGTGCTGCGCACGGGCTCGCATGTCGGCTCGCTGCGCGCGGTCGCGGACAATCGCGCGGACGTCACCGCGATCGACTGCGTGACCTTCGCCTTCGTTTGCGACGTGCTGCCGGAACTCGCGGGGCGCGTGCGCGCGATCGGCATGACCGCCGCCTCGCCGGGCTTGCCGCTGATCGCCGCGGCCAATGTGCCGCCGGCCACGATCGCCGCGTTGCGCGACGCGTTGAACGAGGCGCTGAGCGTCCGCCCCGAGCGCGCAAAACGCCTGCGTTTAAGGGGTTTTTCGACGTTGCCGCTGACCGACTACGCGCGCATCGGCGAGCTGGAAAGCGAAGCGCGCGCCGCGGGCTACGCGCGGCTCGCTTGATTCACCTACTCGCTCATCTGCCACTCGACGCGCTTATTCACCCGCCTGCTGCACCTCCAGCACCAGCAGTTGCGCGCCGTCGGCGACCTGATCACCGACCGCATACAGAACCTCGGCGACCGTGCCCGCCGCCGGGGCGCCGATCGTATGCTCCATCTTCATCGCTTCCATTACGATCAGCGGCGCGCCCTTCTCGACCACCGCGCCTGGTTCGACCAGCACCGCGATCACTTTGCCCGGCATCGGCGCGGTCAGACGGCCTTCGCCGTGCTCGGCATCCGCGGCATGCGCGAGCAGGTTCTGCCATTCGAATGCGAGCGTCTCGCCATGGCAGAACACGTGGAACCTGTCGCCGTCGACGAATACACGCCCCGTCACGCGCGCATCGCCGATCGTCGCGCGGAATTCATGGGCGCCCGCGCCGACCGACCATGTGAAGTCCTCGCGCAAGCCGTCGTGTTCGAGTGTTTGCACGAGCGCTTGCGTGTCCCCGTTGCGCGCGAAAACGACCCTGAACGCGTCGGGGCTGTCGTCGTTGGCGCCGTCGTCGATCACGCGCCAGCCGAGCGTTTGCGTGTAGCCGCTATTGAGCCGCCAGTGCGACAACGCGTCCCACGGCGACGCGCCGTGCGCGGTGCCGCCCTCGCGCGTCAACAACGCGGCGCACGCGAGCGCGAGTGCTTCCTTGAACGGCTTCTGTGCCGGCGCGAACAGCACGTCGTGATGACGCTCGATCAAACCGGTGTCGAGCTCGCCGCTCGCGAACGGCTCGCTCGCGACGATGCGCCGCAGAAACTCGACGTTCGTGTGCGGCCCGACCACCTCGCAGGCATGCAGCGCACGCGCGAGGCGCGCCAATGCCTCCTCGCGCGTCGCGCCGTGCACGATCAGCTTGGCGATCATCGGATCGTAGAACGGCGTGATCGTGTCACCCTCGCGCACGCCGCTGTCGATACGCACCGGCGCCTTGCGGCCCGGCTCGCCGAGCCCGGCCGCGTCGATCGCGAACTCGACGCCTTCGGGCATGCGCAGATGCTTGAGCGTACCGGTGGACGGCAGGAAGCCGCGCGCCGGATGCTCTGCGTAGATGCGCGCCTCGATCGCGTGGCCGTCGAGCTTCAACTGCTGCTGGGTGAGCGGCAAACTCTCGCCCGCGGCAACGCGCAATTGCCATTCGACGAGGTCCTGCCCCGTCACCATCTCGGTGACGGGATGCTCGACCTGCAGCCGCGTGTTCATCTCCATGAAATAGAACTCGCCGGTCGGCGTCATGATGAACTCGACCGTACCCGCGCCAACGTAGTTGACCGCGCGCGCGGCGGCCACGGCCGCTTCGCCCATCGCGCGCTTGACCTCGGCCGGGAGCCCCGGCGCGGGCGCTTCCTCGAGCACTTTCTGATGACGCCGCTGCACCGAACAGTCGCGGTCGAACAGATAAACGGCGCCGCCGTGCCGATCGGCGAACACCTGGACCTCGACGTGACGCGGCCGGGTCAGATACTTCTCGATCAGCACGCGATCGTTGCCGAAGCTGCTCGCCGCCTCGCGCTTGCACGACAGCAGCGCGGCCGCGAAGTCCGCGCTGCGCTCGACCACGCGCATGCCCTTGCCGCCGCCGCCCGCGCTCGCCTTCAGCAGCACCGGATAGCCGATCGCGTCCGCTTCGCGCTGCAACAGCTGCGGCTCCTGGTCGTCGCCGTGATAGCCGGGCACGAGCGGCACCGCGGCCGCGTGCATCAGCGCTTTCGCGGCGGCCTTCGAGCCCATCGCGGCAATCGCTTCGACCGGCGGTCCGATAAAGACGATGCCGGCCGCCTGGCACGCATGCGCGAAGTCTTCGTTTTCCGAAAGAAAGCCGTAGCCCGGATGCACGGCCTGCGCGCCGGTCGCGCGCGCGGCTTCGATGATCCGCTCGATGCGCAGATAGCTTTGCGCCGCCGTCGAACCGCCGATATGCACCGCTTCGTCGCAGGCGGCGACATGTTTCGCGTTGGCGTCGGCGTCCGAATAGACGGCCACGCTCGCGATGCCGAGCCGCTTGCAGGTCGCCGCGACGCGGCACGCAATTTCACCCCGGTTTGCGATCAGGATCTTGTTGAACATGAGTGTCTCGATGAAATGGGCGGTACGGGGCGATGGTTGTTAGCGGAGCATGTCACTTGCGCCAGCCCGGCGTGCGCTTTTCGAGGAACGACGCCACGCCTTCGCGGCCCTCTGCGCCGGCCCGCGTTTTCGCAATCCGCACGGCGGTGTCCTCGATCAGCGCGTCGCTCAACTCGCGGCCCGCGATGTCCTGCACGAGCCGCTTGCAGGCGCGCACCGCTTGCGGGCCGTTCGCGCACAGCGTCTGCGCGAGCTGCGCGACCGTTGCACCGAGCTGCTCGGCGCTCACCGCTTCGCTGACGAATCCCAGCCGCAACGCGGTCGCGCAGTCGAACACCTCGGCGGTGAGGAAGTAGCGCCGCGACGCCTGCTCGCCGAGCGCACGAATCACGTATGGCGCGATCGTCGCGGGAATCAGCCCGAGCCGCGCCTCGGACAGGCAGAAGTGTGCGCTTTCGACCGCGACGACGATATCGCACGCGGCAATCAGGCCCATGCCGCCCGCGTATGCGTCGCCGCTCACGCGCGCGATCACCGGCTTGTTGCAGCGATACACCACCGACAGCATGACGGCGAGCCGCATCGCATCGGCGCGGTTCTCGTCGTCCGAGTAGCCGGCCATTTTCTTCATCCAGTTCAGGTCGGCGCCCGCGCAGAACGCCTTGCCGTTCGCGGCGAGCACGACCGCTCGCACGTCGTCGCGCGTGTCGAGCGCGGTGAATGCGGCAGTCAGCTCGGCGACCATCGTTTCGTTGAACGCGTTGCGCACGTCCGGACGATTGAGCGCGACCGTCGCGGTCTGGCCGGCAATCTCGACCGTCAGCGTTTCGTATTGCATGCGTAGCACTCCTTTGCCTTGCGTCGTCGCATCGCGGTGACGCGGGCCATCACATTCTGAACACGCCGAAACGCGTGTCTTCGATCGGCGCGTTCATCGCCGCCGACAAACCCAGCCCAAGCACGTCGCGAGTTTGCGCGGGGTCGATCACGCCGTCGTCCCACAACCGCGCGCTCGCGTAGTACGGATGGCCCTGATGCTCGTATTGCTCGCGGATTGGCTGCTTGAACGCCTCTTCTTCCTCTGCGCTCCAGTTGCCGCCCTTCGCTTCGATGCCGTCGCGCTTGACGGTGGCGAGCACCGACGCGGCCTGCTCGCCGCCCATCACCGAGATGCGCGCGTTCGGCCACATCCACAGGAAGCGCGGCGAATACGCACGGCCGCACATGCCATAGTTGCCCGCGCCGAACGAGCCGCCGATGATCACCGTGAACTTCGGCACCTTCGCGGTCGCGACCGCGGTGACCATCTTCGCGCCGTTCCTCGCAATGCCTTCGTTTTCGTACTTGCGGCCGACCATGAAGCCCGTGATGTTCTGCAGGAACACGAGCGGAATCTTGCGCTGGCAGCACAGCTCGATGAAGTGGGTGCCCTTCAGCGCCGACTCGGAAAACAGAATGCCGTTGTTCGCGACGATGCCGACCGGGTGCCCCCAGATATGCGCGAAACCGGTGACGAGCGTGGTGCCGTAGCGCGCCTTGAATTCGTCGAACGCGGAATCGTCGACGATACGCGCGATCACCTCGCGGATATCGAACGGCTTGCGCGTGTCGAGCGGAATCACGCCGTAGATGCTCTGGGTGTCGTAGCGCGGCGGCTTCGGCTCCTGCAATACGAGCGGCGCCGGCTTCACGCGGTTCAGATGGCCGACGATGCTGCGCGCGATCCCGAGCGCATGCGCGTCGTTCTGCGCAAGATGATCGACGACGCCCGACAGACGCGTATGCACGTCGCCGCCGCCGAGATCTTCGGCGCTGACCACTTCGCCGGTCGCGGCTTTGACGAGCGGTGGGCCGCCGAGAAAAATCGTCCCCTGGTTCTTGACGATGATCGACTCGTCGCTCATCGCCGGCACATACGCGCCGCCCGCGGTGCACGAGCCCATCACGACCGCGATCTGCGGAATACCCGCGGCCGACAGATTCGCCTGGTTGTAGAAGATGCGGCCGAAGTGATCGCGATCGGGAAATACGTCGTCCTGATTCGGCAGATTCGCGCCACCCGAGTCGACGAGGTACACGCACGGCAAGCGGTTTTCGCTGGCGATTTCCTGCGCGCGCACGTGCTTCTTCACGGTGACCGGATAGTAGGTGCCGCCCTTCACGGTCGCGTCGTTGCAGACGATCACGCACTCCTGTCCCGCGATGCGGCCGATGCCGGTGATCACGCCGGCGCCCGGCGCGTCGTCGTTGTACATACCGTACGCGGCGAGTTGCGACAGTTCGAGAAACGGCGTGCCCGGATCGAGCAGTTGCGCGATCCGCTCGCGCGGCAGCAGCTTGCCGCGGCTCGTATGCTTGTCGCGCGCGGCCTGGCCGCCGCCCTGCGCGAGTTGCTCGATCTTCGCGCGCAGATCGGCGACGAGCGCTTCGAGCGCCGCCGCGTTCGCGCGAAAGTCGTCCGAGCGTGGGTTCAGTTTCGATTCGATGATCGGCATGACGTCGCTTCTCCAAAGTGCGGCGTATTGAGGGGGTTCACGCGCGCTTGCATCACAGCGTTTCGGCAAACAGCTCCCGGCCGATCAGCATGCGACGAATCTCGCTCGTGCCCGCGCCAATTTCATAGAGCTTCGCATCGCGCCACAGACGACCGACCGGATACTCGTTGATATAGCCATTGCCGCCGAGAATCTGGATCGCCTCGCCAGCCATCCAGGTCGCCTTTTCGGCCGTGTACAGAATCACGCCCGCGCAGTCCTTGCGGACCTGGCGCACATGGTCGTTGCCGAGCGTGTCGAGTTGGCGGCCCACCGCGTACAGATACGCGCGGCATGCCTGCAGTGTCGTGTACAGATCGGCGACTTTGCCCTGGATCAGCTGGAATTCGCCTATCGACTGGCCGAACTGCTTGCGGTCGTGGATATACGGCACGACCGCGTCCATCACCGCGACCATGATGCCGGTCGGGCCGCCCGCGAGCACCGCGCGTTCGTAGTCGAGACCGCTCATCAGCACTTTGACGCCGCCGTTCAATGCCCCAAGGATGTTTTCCTCCGGCACTTCGACGTCCTGGAACACCAGCTCGCCGGTGTGTGAGCCGCGCATGCCGAGCTTGTCGAGCTTCTGCGCGACCGAGAAACCCTTCATGCCCTTCTCGACGATGAACGCGGTAATGCCGCGCGAATTCGCTTCGGGATCGGTCTTTGCATAGACGACCAGGGTGTCGCAGTCGGGGCCGTTGGTGATCCACATCTTGGTGCCGTTCAGCACGTAACGATCGCCCTTCTTCTGGGCGCGCAGCTTCATGCTGACCACGTCCGAGCCCGCGTTCGGCTCGCTCATCGCGAGCGCGCCGACGTGCTCGCCCGACACGAGCTTCGGCAGATACCTGCGCTTCTGCGCGTCGGTGCCGTTGCGATGAATCTGGTTCACGCACAGGTTCGAATGCGCGCCGTACGACAGGCCAACCGATGCCGACGCACGCGAAATTTCCTCCATCGCGACCATGTGCGCGGTATAGCCCATGTTCGCGCCGCCGTACTCTTCGGAAACCGTCATGCCGAGCACGCCGAGGTCGCCGAACTTGCGCCACAGGTCCATCGGGAACTGATCGGTGCGATCGATTTCCCCGGCGCGCGGCGCGATTTCTTTGGCGGCGAACGACGCGATGCTGTCGCGCAGCATTTCGATCTCTTCGCCGAGCGGGAACTGCAAACCGGGCAGATTGGGCATTGCGGTGTCTCCTGAGTTCGTGGGCGGCCGCTGGTGGAACGCGAAGCGGCACGCGAAAGCATGTCAACGCGCATTTCACGCCAGATTGACGTAAGCGTCAATAGGTATTTTTGAGTGTTACTCAGAAATTTACAAACGCCCATCAGCCGGCCGATTCGGTGCTACGATCGCGTTCATCGGGCACAGACGCAGCGTTCAAACGCCAGCTCGAGCCCCAATCCGCATCAAAAATCTGAATTTTACTCATATGACGGTTGCCGAGAAGGCCGGATTACCTGTCTCGCGTCGCCAGCCGGCCGGGCGCAAGTCGCAGCAGCGCGTGAAGGAGATTCTTCAGGCGGGGCGCGACGTGTTCTCCGAAAAGGGCTACGAACGCGCGACGACCGCGGAAATCGCGCAGCGCCTGGGCGTTTCCGAGGCGACGGTGTTCAGCTACTTTCGCGGCAAGCGCGAGTTGTGCGCTCGTGTCATCGGCGATTGGTACGACGAGATCATCGACGCGATCGAAGCGGGCCTGCCGCGCGACGGCAACGTGCGTCAGCAGTTCGCGTTCATCGTGCGCATGCATCTGCGGCTGATGCTCGTGAATGGCACCGATCTGTGCGCGCTCGTGCTGTCCGAAGGCCGCGCGCGGCATCACGAACTGAGCGAAGCGCTGACCGAACTGCAGCGCCGCTACACCGCGCCGTTGATGCGCGTGCTCGCGCAAGGCCAGCAAAGCGGCGAGATTCGCTCCGACATGCCGCTGCGCCTGTTGCGCTCGATGGTGTTCGGCCCGATGGAGCATGTGCTGTGGGACGCGACGCTGACGAACCGGCAGATCGATATCGACGCCACCGCCGATCAGCTGATCGACGTGCTGTGGGTCGCGCTGACGCCGCCCGACCTCGCGCTCGGCGCGTTGCAGCGCTTTCGCGTGGAAGTGGCCGCAGCGAGCCGTCGTTTCGACGAAGCCAGCGCCGCGCGCCGCGAGAAAAGCGGCTAATCTACGAGCTTTCCCGCCGCAGCCCGAAGGAGAGCCCAAGTGCTCGCAGCGACAAGCGCGAAGGAAAGCAACAAGCGAAGCGAGAAGTCTGGCGAAGAACGCGGCGACAAACCGAAAGCCGCAAGGAAAGCGCCAACGAAAAAATCAACCGAAACGTCGTCCAGTTCCACGTCCGCCGCACGCATTCGCATCAGCATCGGCGGCTGGACCTATGCGCCGTGGCGCGGGCCGTTTTATCCGGAAGACCTGACGCAAAGCCGCGAACTCGAATATGCGAGCCGGCAGCTGACGTCGATCGAAATCAACGGCACTAATATGGATTGTTTTCCGGCAGCATCCGCCACCGTCCGGTCAGTCATTATTTTCTAATATATTCAATTAGCTACCTTCCTATAGCATTCATTTTTGGCCGATAACGTCCACTTTGAAACGGGTAGCTAGTTGGGTGGCTTGGAACACGTGTGGGTAGCTATAATGGGCAAGTCCACCAGAGGAGCTACGACATGCCCAAACAGCTTCACGTTCTGGACGATATCCAACTCCGCGGCTGGATATGCAGAGGTGAGCCGGTTGCCAAATCGGACGGTGACGGCCTCACGTTTACGCTGTCAAAGACCGGGACCGCGAGTTGGATTCTTCGCTACCGCCTCGGCGGCAACACCCGGCGCGAGTTGACGCTTGGCAACTACCCGGACATGTCCCTCGCCGCGGCACGCAAGCTCGCCCGGCAGCACCGGGTCAAGATCGATGGCGGCGGCGACCCGGCGCGCGAGAAGCGCATCAAGAAGGCGCGAGCTGCCGCGGACTGGACCGTCAATCTGCTGATCGACGACTATCAAGAAAAGATCATGCCCTCGCTGGCCGAGGGGAGCGCCGGCGCTCGCAAGCGACACTTCAAGAAGAGGATCCGCCCCACCCTTGGCCCCCTGTCCGTGTCCGTCGTGACTGCTGCGGATATCGTGCTCATGATCGAACGTGTCAGCAGTTGGTCGATGGCAGAACAGATCCTGTGCTCGGTGTCGCGCCTCTTTCATCACGCGGTCGGCAGACGCCTCATCAACGCGAACCCCTGTGCTGGCATTTCGCTAGAGGCCATCAAGGGAGCCAAGCCTCCTCCGAGAAAACGCGTGATGCTAACAGCTGAGGAACTGCACAACATCCTGTCTAAGATAGACCATGCAGCGGGTCGAAGGTACGGTTTGATGTTTCGCTGCCTGCTCGGGACGTGCGTCCGGACCGCCGAGTTGGTTAAGTCGAAAAAGGACGACTTTGACCTCGACAAAGGGACGTGGTGGGTCGTACCGGAAAACGTCAAGACGCGCCACGGAATGCTGATCCCTCTCAGTCCGGCCCTGACCGAATGGGTTCAAGAGTTGATGGAGATGTCAGGGGACTCGGAATACCTGCTGCCAGGGATGTACACGCGCGAGGGGAGTCATATGGGCGTGACCACCCTGTGGGACGTCTTGTCGGGGCTTCAAGACGATCACGTGTTCAACACGCGCTACTTCACGCCACACGACACCCGCAGCACCGCGAAAGGTCACATGCGCAACCTCGGAGTGTCAAACGAGATTAGCGAACTGGCATTGAACCATAAACGCCGGGGCATCGAAGGAATCTACGACGTGCGCGTAGACGTTCCGGAACTGCGCGTCGCGCTGCAGTTGTGGTCCGACTATCTAGTGCGTTGCGAGCGAGGCATAACGAACGTCGTGCCGATCACTTCGGCGCGAGCGTGAAATGCTTGCTGGGTCTGGAAAAGCAAAGGAACGCAAGCATCGGTCATCTGATGCTCACATTCTTGGCATGCCCCACTCGATCGTCAATCAGACGGTTGAACCCTTGTCGAGACGGCTTTCTCGCCCGGCTATTTAGCGCCGATACCGCCAGCGATACCGAAATTTCCTCCCAGCACTTGACAGCCTTCATCGGGCCGCACTGGCAGATCAACGCCGCCAGATTTACAAAAACGTCAAGGTGGGTCGTCTCAAAATGTCCCGCAGAGAGATACCGTCAAGTCATACTCTTTTCAAAGCGGTCGGCCGAACCTCGCCGATCATTCAAAGATCGAACAGCGCTTCCCGTAAGCAAAAGCACGCTCACTGCCGCTCCAACAACCGTTAAGCACCTGACACTTGGACGAAACAGAGGAATACCAATCTATCAGGGGCTAGCGCTCCTCTCCTCCCACCGAAATCAACGCTGCCGCAATGACGGCTTCCGAGATACAACAGGCATACGCCGCACGACGCCGAATGCCCCGAACTCGGCCATTGCAGACATTGGCACGGCTGGTGTTCTACGTCGGCAATGTGGCGGACCGCTGACGGTGACGTCATCGAGCAACCCTACGGCAGCTTTCCGCATCAGCGAACTCACACTCTCGACCCTCAACCGCCGTTGGGGTCGCACCGCGGCCATCGGCGGCTCTTGAGGTGCAACGGCCGCCGACGAATCGAAACAATAGGCGCGTAGTCGGCCCGTGCCGTACGCGGTCCACCGCGTACCCTCAGTGCGCACGCGATGTTCAACTACATCCTGAAGGTGCCGTCTCCCGTTGCCAGTGGAATGAACTGCACATCGCGAAGGACCACTGCAGACGCTTGGAGACCCACTGCGCACGCATCTATCGCGCCCTCCGGCGCTGGCAGCGCCGACGGCTGTTTCGACGCTCTTTTCGACGCCCTTTTCGAAGGCTCGGTGCTCAGGCTACATCAGGACGCGCGCCTGAACGCCCGTGTCATCCGTGGCAATGGACAACAAGCTTGGTCAAGAAGGACTCCCTAAGGCAGTATAAAAGAGAGCACGCAAACCGCCTCGCAACCGATTACCTTTTGATGAGCCGCCTGACAGCGGGTCGGACAGACTGCGGGAGTCTGGAAAAAGCCCCGCGGGAGAGGCGATACAAAACATACCTCGTCATCACGCGGATCATCTTCTTGTCGAGGGTCAAGGAGTTCAGCGTGGTTTTTGGAAAGACCTCATAGTCGGACGCTTTCCCAAAGCCCAAAAACATCGAGATCTGGTCATTCAACCGGGTCATGAATTCAGTGTTGACGATAATCGGCTCGGACCTTTCGATTTCGCTGTCTACCTGGAAGAAGACGCTTTTCCTGACGAAAGTCTTGTTGTTCACGGGTCTCGCTCTGTGTATGCCGTATGTGTTGTAGATCAGCAAGGAGCCACTTGGCATCTTGAAGCTTCTGATCGCGGACTCGTAGTTCGCTTCGATGAACTCGTCGGTATAGTTGCTATATGCCTTTTCGCCCGACCAAAGGTGAGAGCCTTCGATATATTGAAATTCGCCATCCTCGACGTCCGACACATAAAAATAAAGATGATTCCCGGAATATGAGCGAATGCCTTGTCCGTCTTGTTGTCGGTGTGCCACTGCATATGATGTCCACCATATGTTTCATAGTAACGCAGCGCTTTCAACCGGAATTCATTGCCCAGATATCGCTCGCAGATTTTGAACACGAACGACGAGGTGGCAAAGTTGTAGAAGGTCTTCGAAACTGCGAGAAGATTGGTCAGGTAGTACTGTTTCTCGGAGTAGACGCCGCTGATGGAGTTTTCATTCAGCCCAATTCTCGATTGCGTCGCGTCGCGCTCGATGGTTTTCAGCGTGTCTTGCGATATCGCCGAGGGGAAGGCGTAATATCCTTTTTCATTTAGATCGCTGACGATCTGATCGATGTCGACAGAGAGAAACTCACTGCAAAATAATGCTGCTTCATTTTGTTTGCCACCGGCCCGGGCACCCCGGGCACGACATGAGCTCGCCGGTGTCTCGTCGACGCTGATTTCAAGGCTGCAGCCCGAATCGTCAATATTGAGTGGCACGCTTGCCATTGCTTTCTCCCATGGTTTATTCGGCTTCTCACTGTGCCCGTTTATGGATGCTAGTTGCAGGGACGTCGTCGAAATCGCCGAGTCGGAAGGCGACAAGATTTTGGCCGGTCTGCCCTAGTTAGCGAACAGATCACGAGCCGTGATCTCTGATCGCCTCCCGTTTGCGCACCGAGAACCGCGCCTGGCGCCGCGAAGCCGAAACCGGAGCTGCGGCATCTGAAGAGGCGCCGGAGCGCGCAATCGCATCCCCCAGGCTTGCTGAATGGCAGTTTGGGGTCGAGTTTTAAGCATTCAGCGAGGGCCACGGTAGCAGCCGTTCGAAGTCGTCGCGCGGTGAATGGCCGTTTGCTGAGCGGAGCCGACTCTCGAATGTCCCAGCTATGGTGCGGACCAATTGCGCTTCATGGCCGATCTTAGCCTTACGGCAGGCAGCTTGCTTTCGTGCTGACTACACATGAGGCGTCTCTTGGGTGTTCATTAGCGCATTAGGTCGGTCGCAAGGCGCCCCGACTACGGCGACGGAACGCCATCAAGTGAATTGGGCGAAAAAGACGCCTCTTTTCCATGAATTAGACAACGTGCGGATCTGGGAAGCTGAAAAAGACTTGAAAAAAATCACTGCGTATTATCCTCCCTAGCCCAACGAAATTGCTCTACGAATTCAAAGAACGACGCATCTATGAAACGTACGTTTATATTCCTAACGGTTGTAGCCGCAATGTCGGGGTGCGCTACCGTGCACGAGAGTTATTCCTCTGACGGCCGGAAGGCCTACACCCTTAACTGCAGTGGGCTCGCGCGGGGCTGGGATAAATGCTTTCAGTCGGCCGGCGATCTCTGCAAGTCGTCCGGCTATGATGTCCTCGACCGAAGCGATGAAAACGCGTCAATGGTCAGCGGCGGATTCTCTGGAGGTTCGGGGGGTTCTCTGGGGCACACACCCATGAGCGCTCCATGGTCGTAGCCTGCAAAAAGCCTGCAGCGTAGCTCATTCTGTTTGTCGCAAACCTTTCCGCCGGGTTCGACGCCCCGCTTGTCCTTGAAGGGCGAAGCGCGATAGGTCTGGCGGCGGCGTAGCGACGCGAAGATGCCCCGCCCCCACCGGTTACGCACGATGTCGGTGTTATTGTCATCGCCGCATTTGGTAAAGGATACGCCATCACCGTGTCGCTCGGCGATGCCGACAGTCAGAGAGCCGTTGAGTGAGCCAGCTTGCTCGACGATGAGGCGAAGATTGCCACAAGCCGTCCCGCGAGCGTCCCTTGTCGTTGATCGAGCCGACGTCGGAATGTCCCTGTCGAGGAACGCCGCAATGACAGCTTCTGGCCCAGACTGTGTCAAAACGCCATTTTGACAGGTTAAAATGGCTCATCCGATAGCGGAGGATGGGCGAGATGAAGCGGTTCGTTCAAGGCGACAGTCGTACACAAAGCTTTCTCCTCCCTGAAGCACTTGACGACTACGTGACGGACACCAATCCCGTGCGTGTAGTCGATGTTTTTGTAGATGAGCTTGATCTTCAGAAGCTTGGGTTTGAAGGTGTTGAGCCAGCGCTGACAGGGCGGCCTTCGTATCATCCGGAGGTGATGCTCAAGATCTACATCTACGGTTACCTGAACCGTATTCAATCCAGCCGTCGCCTTGAACGCGAGGCTCAGCGCAACGTCGAACTGATGTGGCTCACGGGCCGCTTGGCGCCGGACTTCAAGACCATTGCTCGGTTCCGTAAAGACAACGGCAAAGCAATCCGCAGCGTCTGTCGTCAGTTCGTCATGCTATGCCAGCGTCTGGACCTTTTCGCTGAAGCGTTCGTTGCGATCGACGGCAGCAAGTTCAAGGCGGTGAACCATCGTGATCGCAACTTCACAAGCGCCAAGCTCGAACGACGCATGCGCGACATCGAGTCAAGTATCGCTCGCTATCTCGAGGCGATGGACACAGCCGATCGTCAGGAGCCTGCAATCGCGAAGGCCAGAACAGAGCGACTGCAAGACAAGATCGCGGCCTTGAAGGAACAGATGCGAAGCCTCAAGGAAATCGAGGTTAAGCTGAACGAAGCACCGGACCGACAGGTGTCGCTCACGGATCCCGATGCCCGTTCGATGAAGACACGAGGAACGGGAGTCGTCGGCTACAACGTCCAGACGGCGGTTGACACGAAGCACCATCTGATCGTCGCGCACGTCGTTACGAATGATGGCATTGATCGTGATCAGTTGACGTCGATGGCGAAGCTGGCGCGTGATGAGATGGCCGTCGACAAGCTCACCGCAGTTGCGGATCGCGGCTACTACAAGAGCGAGGAGATACTCGCATGTCATGAGGCTGGAATAAGCGTGCTCGTTCCCAAACCGGTGACATCGAGCGCAACGGCTAATGGCCGCTTCGGCAAGGATGACTTCATTTACAACGCACAGACGGACGAATATCGGTGCCCGGCGGGCCAGCGGCTCATCTGGCGATTCTCAACTGTTGAGCGCGGTCTGAAGATCAGTAAATACTGGAGTTCAAATTGCCAGCAATGCTCACTAAAGGGGGATTGCACGCCGGGTCCTCAACGTCGCGTGACACGCTGGGAGCACGAGGCTGTTCTCGATGAGATGCAGGCGCGACTTGATCATGCGCCTGAGATGATGCGCATCCGGCGACAGACTGTCGAGCACCCGTTCGGCACGATCAAGGCATGGATGGGCGCCACTCATTTCCTGACACGGACCATCGAGCGGGTGAGTACGGAGATGAGCTTGCACGTGCTGGCGTACAACATGAAGCGAGTGATCAAGCTACTCGGTTCAGAAGCGGTTATGAAGGCGATGCGGGCGTGATGCCCGTACGGGGTTGTTGAGCCTTTGCGATATGTTCGGTTGTGGTTTGCGTTCAGATTGCCGCAAACGACAAGCCGCGACATGCGCCGGAACAGGTTTCGTCAATTCCCAGTGGCCACGCGTTTTGACACAGTCTGGGCCGATCGCTGCCCCACGAGACGATTGCAATCAGCGCCCGACCAAGCCTTCTTTCCTCATCCAGGCAACTGTATCTGCAAGCAGGCTGTCCAACGGCGTTTCAACATAGTTCAGCTCACGCATGGCCTTCGTCGAATCGACGCGGAGTGTTCCGCAGACCAGCGTCGCACTTTCGGGCGTCACGTCAGGCTCCTTTCGAGTGAGCCACGACGATGCTTCGGCGAGGTGAGCGAATGCCATCAATGCCCACGCCGGCGTGGCATCGCCAGGTGTGCGCTTGCACAATGCAGCGCCCACGCGGTGCACGAGGTCGACGTAGCTTGCATGCTCGCCACCGACCAAATAACTTTCGCCAAACCGCCGCCGTTGCCAAGCACACAGCTGAGCCCTGGCGATCTCTCGTACATCGGCAAAAGAACCACTGCCCGGTGGTATGCCCGGTAGCTCCTCGCGGTCCACCATCAAGATGAGACGGGCCCAGTTGTGACGGTCGCCCGGACCCAGGATGTGGGAGGGGTTAAAGACAATCCACGGCACGCTGGAGCGCCGCACGGCCTGTTCGCCGAGGAACTTGGTGCGCTCGTAATTGATCCAGCTCTCGGCCCCTCGCTGCGGCACTGATTCATTGAGCGTTTCGCGCGCGAGGTGCGAGTACGCCGAGACCGAAGACGTGTGCACAAAGGCCTGCACACCGGCCGCCTCGGCCGCTCTCAGCAGGTTTTCGGTCCCCTGCACATTGGTGGCCGTCTGCGTCGCTGCCCTCGTCTTCCACATGCTGGTATCCGCCGCTGCATGAAACACCGCCTCGCAACCGGCCAGCACGACATTCAGGGATGCGGGATCCGCTAACTCGGCGCGAATTGGCACACCGCCTTGCTCGGCGATGATCGCGTCGGAATCAATTCGACGGGAAAGCGCCCGCACCTCGTGACCCGCAGCAAGCAGTTCACGCAACAAATGCCCACCTAGAAAACCGCTTGCGCCAGTCAGAAGGACAGCGGCCATGTTCGCACCTGCTTAGTAGATCAACCAGAGGCACCCGGTCGATCTGGCACACCGGGAAAGGCCTTACGAGCGCACCGCACCCAACGTCAATTCCCACACTATTGAACCGCGATCCTGCGTGACGCGAGACCTTCGTGACTTGCTCGCGGGCAGGGGCGAGACTGCCGACAGTTTTGCATGCAGCCAGTCGGCTGTTTCCTCGTCGTAGACCTGTTCGCCGCCCACGTACACCGTAAGCGACTTCAGGTACTTCGCCTTTTTCTTGGGGGTTGCCGATCGTATCCTTCGTCCATTGATACAGCGGATACTGGTCCCGACCCGCATGCTCCGCCTCCTCGACGTAATCGGCGAATACGTCGAACTGGCACTTCAACGAGGCGTTGCGCTGACGCAAGACGGCATCGAGCAAATCGCACCCCTCTTGCAGCCCACGCGCCCGCAACGAATCGGCCAATTCGGGCACGACGGTGATCTGGATTTGGAATTGTCCCTTGTCCTCCATGTATTCCTCCTGCGGTCGCTGACCATGAGACCAGAGCTTGAGATCGATGATGACGAGGCATCCCAAGCGCCGGTAAAAAAACAACAGGTCGACGCGAAACCAGCTGTCACCGATTCGCAGGCGTCGCTGGCGGCCCATACTACCGAGCTCGAGCAGGAAGTCCTCAAGCCGGTGGATCAGTGCTTCCTCGAGCCGCGTCTCCGAATATTCGTCTTTCAGGTCGAGGCGTTCGAGGAGTTCGAGGACGTACGGATCCTTGATCGCTTCTTCGGGCGTGACTGCATCGCCGTGCTGCGCGATGCTACCTCTCTCCAGCATCGCGCGCTTGTTTTGGGACATCAGCGTGCGAGTGTGGAACCTTGGCTGCCAATCTGCCAATCTGCCAATCTGCCAGTCTGCCAGTCCAGCTAACCCACGCTCCAACCGCCACGCAACGCCTCGGCTTCGTAAAAGCGACGCTCTTAAGGCGAACGCGTACGCCGCATCAGGTGGACATAGTGCGTCCAGGAAAGCGGAAAGGTCTCAGCCAGTTGCTGGAGCGAAAAAATCCGAATCGGTGATCCGGAATTTGCCGTCGGCGCTGGCGTCGCAGATTTCCGAACAACTGAGCGCGCGATCCACTTTCCGACCGCTTCGCGCCTACACAATTGGCGTCATTGTGTGCGCCGACGCGCACCGCTCTCAACGCCGCAAGAACCACAACAGTGCGGATACCACGACCGAAATCACGATGCACGTGATGATCGGGAAGTGGAAGTTGAATCCGTCGTGGACGATATGAACGTCGCCAGGCAGTCGGCCGAACGGGATGCGCGCGAGCCAGTGCCATCCGAGGCCGGCAAGAATGCACAGTATGCCAACGACGATCAGGAAACGGCTCATGGGGCGCAGTCACTCACGGTAGCGGATGGGGCCATCATAGGCCCACGCATGCGGACCTGCCAGAGCTGCTGGCCGCGGGCGCGCCCTTTGCGCCCCCCAGCTTGGCCTTCATCAAGCGCGCAGCGGAGGGAGCCGGCCAAACAATGCAAGGTCGTCGTTGAGGGAGCGAGATCTGGCCAACGGCGCACGCGCCGACCGATGTCTGTTCACGGGCGACACGGCGGGCTCTTCACGACCCTGAGCCGCCTCTCAGAACGCCGCCGCGAGCGTCCCATGATGGACGAAGACCGGACTTTGCTTTCTCGGAATGATTGCACTGCGCCAATGACCAAGGATGCGCAAGCAACCAGAAACGGCCGCGCTGATTCGCGCAGCCATCACGCACTGACCGGCTATAGCCGACGAGGCAATCATGACACAACGCATTTTGCTGATGAGTAGCTCGCGCAAGGACAACCTTGGCTACCTTGAACACGCTCCCGAACAGATTCACGCGGTCCTGCGCCGCGAGAAACGCAAGATCGTCTTCGTTCCCTACGCGGGCGTGACGTTCAGCTTCGATACCTACGAAGGGATCGTCAAGCCTGTTTTCGAAAAGCTCGGCTACGAACTCGAAGCGATCCACCGCAGTCCGGATCCACGCAAGGCTGTGGAGCAGGCCGACGCGATTGCCGTCGGTGGTGGAAATACGTTTGCGCTGCTTAAACGTATGTACGACGCCGACATCGTCGACGTCATCAGGGAAAAGGTGAAATCGGGCACGCCGTATATCGGATGGAGCGCGGGAAGCAACGTAGCTTGCCCGACTATCCGTACCGCGAATGACATGCCCATCGTCCAGCCACCTACGCTGCGCGCGCTCGGACTTGTGCCTTTCCAGATCAATCCGCACTTCATCAGCGGCAAGCCGGTGGGACACAACGGCGAGAGCCGGGAAGAGCGTCTCGCTGAATTCCTCGAGATCAATGTGCCCGAGCAGGTTTTGGCACTTCCCGAAGGATCTGCGTTGCTCTCTGATGGGGTGACCGGCACTGTGCTCGGAGAGCGTGGCGCACTTCACTTCGTCGACTCGACGACGACCGTCAACATCGCATCAAACGAGTCCTTCCCCCTCGCGCGGATCAAGGGACCGGTTGTTGCCGATGGCTGGCCGGACTTCAAGAAGTAAGGATGTTCAAAAGACAGGTAATCAGGGAGAACACTACAAATGATGAAGCAATGCACCGCCATCTCGCTGACCATGGGCGCCAGTGTGCACGCGCATTCCGCTGTGACGCTGTATGGGGTAATTGATGAGGCGGTGAGCTATCAGACGCACACTAATCCGGCCGGTGATTCCACCTGGTCGCTCCAGCAGGGCAATGAGGGCTTTCTGGCAGGCAGCCGGTTTGGCCTTTTGGGCAACGAGGATCTCGGGGGTGGCTGGAAAGCGGGATTCAGGCTCGAAAACGGCTTCCTGGCGAAAAGCGGCAAGCTTGACCAGCAGGGACAGCTCTTCGGCCGCCAGGCGTACGTGAAGCTCGGCCACGATCGATACGGCGAACTCGCGCTCGGCCGCCAGTACACGACCGCAAACACGATCCTGTACTACGTGGACCCCTTGGGCGTCGGCGCTGCGCCGACTAACTCATGGCAGGTATATCTCACGGGTCAGCGCTCTTGCCTCTGGGCAGATGATATGAGGAAATAGTGGTCGCTCGGACAGCTGCTACAGTCGGTCGCGTATGGGTCTTCCGATCGGGCGCTACGAGAATTCAACGACACTGGAGAGCGAAGAGGTATGTCCCGCCGCTCCAACCTCCCAACCTCCTCACACCTCCGCCCTTTACAGGACATAGATTCGCTCCACCTAACATCGTGAGCACTACGTGTGCCACTTACTTCATGCGTCGCAAATTAGCTTGATTGACCAGCGGAAGGCGACTTTACTGAACACATGTCCGGCGCCTCCAGAGGCCTTTTCTCCGCATTCAAGGAAGCGTTTATATCTGACTGCGCGGCAGCTGAGTTAACCAACGGCGGACGCCTACCCACCGAAAGGTAATCGCATGGCAAGGATAGCAATCGCTGGCTTCTTGCATGAGACGAATACATTTGCCTCCACGCGGGCCACGTTCAGAACGTTTGTTCAGGCTGATGCGTGGCCGGGTTTGCTCGTCGGGCGCGAAATGTTCGATGCGGTAGCTAACGCCAACCTTGCCGTCGAAGGATTTATCGCCGCGGCGCGATCGTCTCACGAACTGGTTCCGCTATTGTGGGCGTCGGCGAATCCGTCCGGCATGGTAACCGAGGACGCATTTGAAGCCATTTGCTTCATGCTTTGCCGCCTGATCCACGATGCAGGGCCGCTTGATGGTCTCTTCCTCGATCTTCACGGTTCTATGGTGGCCGAGCACGTGGACGACGGAGAGGGCGAGTTACTCCGACGCTTGCGTGAGCTGGTCGGGGCAAAACTGCCGATTGTCGCAGCGTTGGATCTCCATGCGAACGTCTCGCCGGCTATGGTCGAACTTGCGAGCGGCCTCGTTTCCTATCGCACCTTCCCTCACGTCGACATGGCGCAAACGGGACATCGGGCGCTGAAGCTGATGGCCCCACTGCTTGCGGGTCTTGACCTGTACAAAGGCTATCGGCAACTCCCTTTCCTGATCCCTGTTCCATGGCAAAGCACCTTGACCGAACCGATGTGCAGTCTGTCCACTCTCGGTGCGACCATGGAGTCGGTTGATCTGGTCTCCGCCGATTTTTTGCCGGGTCTTCCGCTCGCGGATACCTATGACAGCGGCCCGAGTGTCCTTGCTTACGGATCCGATCAAAGGGTGGTCGAAGCCGTCGTCAACCGGTTGAACGAAGCCGTTCTAGAGAAGCGCAGCGGTTTTTGCGGACGCCTGTACACGCCGGCAGAGGCAGTCGAATTGGCAATGCAGTACGCTAGCCGCCCCGCTGCAGGCGCCGTGATACTTGCCGATTCGCAAGACAATCCGGGCGGAGGTGGCAACGGCGATACAACTGAAATCTTGCGTGAGTTAGTACGAAGGGGCGCCAGACGGGTTTGTGCTGGTGTGCTGACCGACGCTGAATTTGTACGGTTGGCCACGGAAGCTGGCGTCGGCGCGGTTCTTGATGCGCCCTTGGGGGCAGCGGACAGCACGACAGGTGCTCCGCCTTTGCAGGCACCGTTTGAAGTCCTTGCGTTGGGCAGCGGCTCCTTCCTCGGTACAGGTCCGTTTTATCGCGGCTGTCGAATGAGCCTCGGGCCGATGGCCCGAGTGCGATGCGGGGGCCCCGACGCCGTCGAGATCGTGGTGTCCACCCGTAAGCAGCAGGCAGGCGACCGGGCGATGTTCCGGCATGTCGGTGCCGATCCGGCGGAATATCGCATTCTCATGCTCAAGAGTACGGTGCAATTCCGGGCCGACTTTGCTTCACTGGCCGATGCGATTCTCGTTGTCGCCGCTTCGGGACCCAACATTGCTGACTTGCACCAGCTTCACTATGAAAAGCTGAGGCCCGGCGTCGAAGTGCTATAGACGACGTCCTACCAGCGCCCCCCCCTGCACTGTGCATGTGCGATCGCGTCGTTTTATCGAGGATTCCACTGCTTCTGGCGCTATACGACACCCGGTGTTTGATGCCTTCGCAGGGGACTCTAGCGGCGCAGAGATAAACCCGTTGGGAACTTTGGGCAGGCAACCTTTGGAGACACTAACATGGAAGAGGATGCATTCAGCGCTTTCGAAAGACAAGGCTGGGAAAAGCTTGCCCAACCATATCACGCGTATTACGCGACCTTAACAGATCAATCGATTAAAGCACTCCTTGATGCGCTCAATCTCCAGCCCGGCATGCACCTGCTTGATGTCGCGACAGGTCCCGGTTATCTCGCTGCGGCGGCAGCGGCACGAGGGGCGAACGTTGTCGGCGTCGACTTCGCAGCCGCGATGGTCGAGCAGGCAAGAAGACTCTATCCCGCGCTCGCATTTCGTTTCGGAAATGCTGAAGCGCTGCCGTTCGCCGACCAGAGCTTCGACACGGTAGGCAGCAATTTCGGATGGCACCATTTCCCCCATCCCGAACAGGCGCTTTCGGAGGCATATCGCGTACTGCGTCCGGGCGGAAGAATCGCTTTCACCGTCTGGGCCAGCCCGGAAAAGTGCGCCGGAATCGACATGGTCCTTAAAGCGATAGCAGCACACGGCAACCTAAACGTTGATCTTCCGCAGGCGCCCCCGTTCTTTCGCTTCAGCGACTGGCGTGAATGCGAGCGCGTACTGCTCGAAGCCTGCTTCGTTGAGCCGAAGGTCGAGGACGTCGCCCAAATCTGGCGTATTCGCGCGCCGGAAACCCCATTTCACGCCCTAATGCGCGGTGGAGTGCGCGTGGCCGCAATCCTGAAGGCGCAAACGCCGGAAGCGTTGGCGTTAATTGAAGAGGCAGTGTCCGAAAGCGCGGCGGAATATCGAGTTGACGGAGAGGTTCGGGTACCGATGCCCGCCGTGCTGGCTTCTGCGCGAAAAATCTAGAGACTTCGCCGCAACTTCCGGCTACCCAAGGTTCATAGGCACACGGGCATAACGGCGTTCGGGCATGCTGCGAGGATCGCAAGATATCGCACATTCCGCCCCCCGGCGTAACGAATGTCCGTAGCCTACCCGATGGTGTTGAAAAAGTCGCCCCGTCGCTTTCTCAGTTTTCCTGCGCGAAAATCGACCTCTCAGATCGGCCTACAAACCGCTCGCGCGTGCCGGCCAAGGGTAAGAAGACCCCTGAAAACCTCGCGACAGAGACGGTCAGCGACTTTTTCAACAGTATCTACCCTATAGCGGTCACTGATATTGCCTAAGTGAGCGTCGGGAGTTGGCCGGTTAGAGACAGTCTATTTACTCTGTAATGCGAAGTAATTACACGCGAATCCGCTCCACCTCGTCCAGACTGATGTCGTCACGGCGGCGGTCGTAGAGTTGCGTGGTGCGTCGACGCATGGTTGGCCATCGCCGCGGCGTTTTCCAGCGTACCGCCGTTTTTCAGATAGGCGGTGATGCCGGTCGCGCGGAACGTGTGGTTGCCGATCACCGTGCCGATGCCCGCTGCAAGCGCGCGGCGCCGCACCATCGCGAACGCTGCCGCCACTGACGCGTAGAACCGGTGAAAGCCGTCGCACACGCGATAGGCGAAGGGTGCGGCGGGATAGTCGGCCGATGGCAAGGCGACGAAGGGAACCGGCGGCATCTTGGCGCCGGTTGCCAGCCCGCTCAGAACATCGACCATTCGCGTCCGGTCGAATCCGCGCCAGTCGCGCATCACTTCGGGATTGCGAAACGGCGGCTCGATCTTCTGAAGCGGCACCCGGACCGCATCCGGGCTCGACCGGTAGCCCGGCTCACTCGCGCGAAAGGTTGTCATGCCGGCATCGGACCACCGGGAATCGGGGATTCCGGATTCGGCGGGCAGCAAAGGGAAGTTAAAACGCATCGTTTTTCAGGGAAGTTGGCGGATCAGGTCCATATGGTTCCTGCCCGCCGCGGTCTCCCATCGTGTCTGCGCCCGTTCCCAGCAGCGCCCCGATTTCCCCGGGCGTACGAAACCAACTCTAGTCTGACGTGTTTCGAGGGTTGGCCTGACGTCCAGTTGAGGTATAGCCTAATCTGACTCCTTCTGAACTGCATGGACTGTGGCGGCAGTCGGAAAGAGGACGGTGACGTCCAGACCGGTTAGCTTCTCCAGGTCAGAGAAGTCGAGGCGAATTTCCGCACCAATACGATTGGCAATCGTTTGGACGATGGACAGCCCCAGGCCAGAACCGATCTGCTCGCTGCCCAGCGTGCGGTAGAAGGGGTCAAAAACCCGCTCCCGTTCGGTCAACGGGATGCCTGGTCCGTTGTCCTGGATGCGCAACTCGGCCTTGCCGTCCGACACACCCACCGAAAGATCGACACGCCCTCCCTCTGCCGTGTAGCGGATGGCGTTATCAACCAGGTTCTTGACCACGGCGATCATGTCCAGCTCGCTCACCCAAACTTCGGCGTCTTGCATGCCTTCGACACCGATGTCGATGTGCTTGGCCTCGGCCAGCGGCATGAGGTCTTCCAGCACACGGCGGTAGATGCCCTGGACGGATACAGGCGACTTCGGCGAGTCGGCGGCCGACTGCGCCTTGGCCAAGGTCAGGAGTTGATCCAGGAGGCTCCGGCCGCGCTCGATCCCTTGGCGCAACACCGTCAATCGTTCGCGCGCCAGGCCGGACATTTCCGCTTCCGCCAGTCGTTCTGCTTGCAGCGAAAGGGCGGTCAGTGGCGAGCGCAGCTCGTGCGCGGCATCCGCCACAAAGCGGCGCTGTGACTCCATGGACTGGCCGACACGGGCGAGCAGGCGATTGATCGCCACGGCGAACGGCCGCACCTCGACCGGAAGGTGACGGTCTTCGACGGGGTGCAGTTCCTGCTCGGCGCGCTGGTCAATTTCCTTGGAGAGCGCGGCGATGGGGCGGAACATCTTGCGCACCAGGTCGGCGACGATCAGCAGCAGAACCGGAACGAGAATCAGGAAAGGCATCACAGTGCGAAGCGCCCCATCGCGGGCGATTTCATTGCGGAAGCCGGATTCCTGCGCCACGGCAATGCGCTCGCCAGCAGTCGTTGTCTTGACGAGCACGCGGAATGTCTCGCCGCCAACCTCCAGCGTATGCAGCCCATCGGCCAGTGTGGCCGGTAGCGGTAGTGTTCCTCCCGCATCCACGCCTGCCGGAAAGGAACTGGCCTCGCCCAAGCGCTGGACGATCACGCGCGATTCTTCATCGCCATCCTTGAGACGGGCATCTGTGGTTGGAGAGGCCGGTGAGAGGCGCTGCCGATCCATGAGCTGCGCCACCTGGCGCAGGGCATCATCCTGTAGCTCGTGGGCCTCGTCAAAAGCCGACAGGAACGAGAAGACGCCGGCCACGATCGCCACCACGAGGATGGCCAGCGACAGGGTGAACGACAGCTTGATCCGAACCGATTCGTTCAAGCGCCTTTTGAGACCATCCATCCGACTCCCCTTACGTTCTTGATGATCTCGCTGCCGAGCTTGCGCCGCAGCGCATGGATCAGAAACTCGACGGCATTGCTTTCGACCTCTTCCCCCCAGCCGTAGATGCGATCCTCCAGCTCGCTGCGCGAGAGAATGGCCCCAGGCCGAACTAGCAAGGCTTGCAGCAGCGAGAACTCACGGTTGGACAGTTGCGCCGAGGGGCCACCGTTGACGCTGGCTTCCTTCGTGGCCGGATCGAGCGATACCACGCCGTTGCTGAGAACGGGCACTGCGGTGCCGCCTTTGCGCCGCAGGACGGCGCGCATCCGGGCCAGCAGCTCCGCCATCTGAAAGGGCTTGAGCACATAATCGTCGGCCCCACCGTCCAGGCCGCGCAGGCGGTCATCCAGGCCATCGCGCGCCGTGATGATGAGCAGGGGAATCGGGTTGTCCTTGCCACGGATGCTGGCCAGCACCTCTAGCCCATCCTTGCCGGGCAGGCCCAGGTCGAGCAGCACCAGGTCGTAGTGCTGGCACCCCAGTGTCGTGAGCGCCGTCTGCCCGTCCTTCACCCAGTCAGCCGCATATGACACATCCTTCAATGCGCCCTGAATGGCTTCACCGATCATGGGATCGTCTTCGACCAGCAATACCCGCATCCGCCCTCCTCTCAATCGTTGTTCAATGTGCCGTCCTGGCCGCCTGCTGCCTGAACAGCAGGATAGCCGTCAGCATGAAAGCGAGCAGCGCGGCCGATGCCGAGTAGCGGCTTAAGGCCAGACCGCCCGCGCTCAGCGGCTTGTCCAGAAAATCACCGACCACGGCACCCAGCGGGCGGGTCAGGATGAACGCCGCCCAGAACAGCAGAGTGCGGGACACGCCGGTCCAGTAGTAGGCTGCCACGACCAGGGCGAGCAGCCCGCCGAACACGATGGCCGCGCCTGTGTAACCCAAGCCCGCCGTGTCAGCCGTCCAGTCACCCAACGCCGTACCCAAGGTCTGGGAGAACATGATCGTCAGCCAGTAGAAGGCTTCCGCCTTGGGCGAACTGACGCTACTCACAGACACGGACCACTCGCTAATCAGGCCTTGCCTTGCAGCGCGTCGAAGGCTTTCAGCAGGTGCGCCATGGCTGCCTTGCAATCCGCCTGGTTCGGCAAGTCGGCACGCAGGGCGGCCAACGCCTTGTCGATGGCCTTGTCGAGCACATGCCAGTCTTCGGCTGCCCGTGGTTTTAAACCTGCCTCGGCCGAATCCCACGAGACTTCCAAGTCCTTGATGCGGATCCTGGCTGCGGGCAGATCGCCCTTGTCCACAATGGTGGCCACATCCGTGGCGATGCTGCGGAACGCCGACAGGTCGCCCAGTCTGGAGGTGGTTTTGCCCTGCGGTGCCGAGGCAGTCTGGGCCGGTGTGGTAAGTGCTGTGCTCGCGCTGCTCTGATCGGCTGGCTTGGAACAACCGGCCGCCAGGGCCAGGAGCACGGCTGCCAACACGGCGGCCACAGGACGAGCGATTGAGTGCTGCGTGGGCATGATTTCTCCTTGAGAGTAGAAAGAGGGTTACTCGGCGGCTCGCGCAGAGCGGCTTCCGTTCATGCCGATCTGTGCGACGGCCACGAGCATGACGATCACCGAAAGGAACAAGGCACTGGTCCACATGGCACCCATGCCAAGGCCACCGTAGGTCTTGGCTTGCGTCAGCAGATCGCCGAGCGCGGCCCCAAACGGACGAGTCAAGATGTAGCCGATCCAGAAGGTCAGTACCGCATTGCCACCCATGCGCCAGGCGGCGTAGGTAATGCCGATCAGCGCACCGAACGCCACCGCGCCCCACGTAAAGCCTAGGCCCAATGCCTCGGTCGCCAAGTCGCCAGCAGCGGTGCCCAGCGCGAAGGTGCAGAGGATGGCAGCCCAATAGAACAGCTCTCGACTGCGCGTCACGATGTCATGGATGGACAAGGTGCGCTCGACTCGATACCAGACGAAGAAGATCGCGGCGAGCGCCACGGCGAACGCCGAGGTGCTGATGTACAGGCTGACGCCCAGGCCATCGGTCAGCAAGTCGGTGATCTGGGTGCCTACCACGCTGACCAACACCACCGTCAGCCAGTAAATCCAGGGGGTGTAGCGGCTGGTGCGCAACTGCATAAATAGGGCTGCCGCCAGCAAGGCGGCCATGACCGTGCGTGTCACGCCTTGGCCCAAGCCTGCGTTGACCGCCAGGAAATCGGCTCCCGTCTCGCCCACCGTGGTGGACATGATTTTGATGATCCAGAACGACAGCGCGACTTCCGGGACTTTGTTGAGCCAGCCTGTGAAGCTGGCCGTGGGCATTTTGTTCATGGTGTTCTCCTGCCGATGTGAGGTCTTGTAATCAGTCTGACCAGGCTGACTTAGCCGAGCCATAGGTTCAGTCGCGCACCCATCCCAGCGTGATCAGCCTGCCGAAAAGCCTGCGATGGATGCCAGAGGCAAGCTGGTAGCTCGGCCCGAGGTACCAGTCTGCGGCGCGCAACGTCAGCCAGGCACTGAGCGCAGCGACAGCGATGGCTCCGAGCATGTCGAGCGGGAAGTGAACTCCCAGGTATATGCGCGCCCAGGCGATGGGTGCGCCCAACAAGGCCAATGCGACGCCTGCGCGCCGCAGCTTTTGCTGAAGCAAGAAGCTAAGGGCAACCGACCACCACAGCGTCAGGTGGTCGCTCGGGAATGATGAATCAGCGACGTGCGGAATGAGCGTATGACCCAGCCCGATCATGAAAGGCCGGGGATGCGACCAGGCCGAGCCGATGAGTTGGTTGATGAGCAACCCCATCAGACCCGAGGCCGTGGCAATGAGCATCGTTTTCCGAGTCCCCTCGTTGCCGCGCAACCAGCCGATACCGATCAGGGCAGGAATGATCCAGATAAGCCATTCCGCAAGGAAAGTGGTCAGCGTCAACACGAGGGCATTCGGGTGTTCAGGCGCGTTGAGCCATAGAAAGAGTGTTTGATTGAGATGTTCCATGAGGTCTCCGGGCCGGACCGCCGCGTCACGCGTGATCCGGCCACACTGGCGGTGTCAGTCTTGCTTGTCGTGGTCGTCATCGTGATCCCCTTGTCCTCGGCAGAGGAGATGACCGTGCCCTTGTCAGGATCGACCCGAACGTCGAAGACCTTGGCGCCGCTGACGACTTCCACATCGTAGACCCAGCCTTGTTTCGAGTTCTCGTACTCGGCGCGTGACGCCTTGCCATTGGCGTGCTGTTCGGCAACGGTCACAGCCTGGGTGAGCGGAATCTTTGCTTTGCTGATCGCCAGGGCGTCGATCTCCATGCCGCCTTTGGCGGCGTAGGCGACAGCGCCAGTCGTGGCAATGGCGATGGCCAGCAGGGAAAGTTTGGTGTAGCGGTACATGATGCTTCTCCAGAGGAGTGCAGGGATTTGCACGATGGAGAAGCTACGCAAGCAGACTTAGCTGCTACTGAGCCAAGCCGTCGCCGTTATCGCCGAGGACGGCAGGTAATGGCTTAGCGTGCTTTTGTTTTCCGTTTCTGAGACGACCCCAAGATAGATGGTCCTCCCGCTCAATTAGTACTCGGGCCATAGGGACGGCTGCCGTATAAACAATCATGGGACTGTCACTACTCCGACAGCCGTCTCATACATATCTGAAACCGGACCGTTGATGAGTGCTCGCGAGTGGCGGGTGCGGGTCGCGCAAACACATTCGAAACGCCTGGCGTAGGCGCTTAGGCGGGTAGCAGCAACGCATCGCTGCGCCGCCGCCCCCCAAGAACGGAGCGTGCGACTTTCGCCGCACTCCGCTCACGCCGTTCAAAGCCCCTGACATGGAGCCGGCTTCGTCACGGATAGTTCGAAGCTGTGAATTTGCGCGTGGCAGTTCGGGTGAACCATGATCAGATTTCGTGACGCGTTACCCCCCACCGTCAACACGTCGGACAATGTGATGAACGTGCCACCCCGTGCCCTTGGTGATGCGTTGGTCGCAAACACAACAGATACCCTGTTGAGCGAGCCAAAGCCGAGTCAGCTTCTTTCGGCCGCTGAGCGAGTGCAGCATCTTGAAACCCTGACGTTCTTCGAAGTAGCCTTCCCAGGCCGGGTCGAAGGGGTTCGCCTCCGCTTTGATCTTCGTGTGCCGCCGGATTGGAACCTCTACCGCGTAGCGAAGCGTTGTCACGATCGGCTTGCCATCCGGCCAACGTGCTCCCGTTTCAGCAGCAAAGGTCCAGTTCCGTGTCCCAACGCATCGAAAGTACCGATGCTTGATCCAGTGGCGCCCCTTGTTGGGATGCCTGCGACAACACCATTGCCACAACGCCCGCCAGATCTCTGAATCAACGCGTGCGAAGACTCTCTTGGAAACAGCGTGTCGATGATAGTCCGCCCACCCTTTGATCACCGGGTTCAGCAGGCCAATCAGATTCTGTTGTTTGGCCGTCCGGTTTTCTCTAATGATCGAGCGGATTTTCGTCAGAAACGCCTGAACATTCTTCTTTGATGGCTTGATCAGCAGCTTGCCATTGTATTTTCGAACGTTCTGCCCAAGGAAATCGAACCCTTCCGAGATATGCGTGATTCGTGTCTTTTCCGGCGAGAGAAGCAACCCTCGCTCTCGCAAGAAACGATCGATCTCTTGGCGAACCTCGTTTTCCAGAACCTCTTTCGAGGGGCCAGTAACGATGAAGTCGTCTGCATATCGAACGAAATTGATCTTTGAACTGATCTGTTTGCCACCGATCCAGCGCGGCTGCCCAAAGGTCATTGCCAGTTGGCGTTGCAAACCATCCAAAGTCCAATTCGCGATCGCGGGCGAGATGATACCGCCTTGTGGCGTACCCGCCTCGGTTGGAAACCACTGTCGATCTTCGAGGTATCCTGCCTTCAACCACTTCGAGAGCATCACTTTGTCGCTTGGGACGTGAGCGATGATCCAGTCGTGAGAAATTTTATCGAAACAGGCCTGAATGTCGCCTTCTAGAACCCACTGTGCAGCGCGCTTCGTCGCCAGCGCAATGAAGCACTGCTCGATCGCGTCCGCTGTGGACCTTTCCGGACGAAACCCATAAGAATTTGGGTCAGCATTCGTTTCCGATACAGGCTCCAGAGCAAGCAGATGAAGCGCTTGCATCGCTCTGTCGCGCATACATGGAATGCCGAGCGCTCTTTTCCTGCCATTGCTTTTTGGAATAAGAATTCTGCGCAACGGCAACGGCCGATAGCTACGCCGATGCAGCGTCTCGATGGCGTGATACTTGGCGTCCGGGGTAGACCATGTAACCTTGTCGACTCCCGGCGTTTTCCTGCCTCGGTTTTCCGTCACCCGCTTGACGGCAAGTGCCTTGCCGCTGAACGAGTGGGTCAGCAGCCATTGCAAGGCTTTCACCTTGTTCCAGCGGCCGTCCTTCGTCGCCTTGACGATGCGTGCTTGCAGCCTTCTGACTTCCCGGTAGCACGCGGCCCAATCGATCGCATGCCAGTGCCCCGCGTCGCCGGAGGGCGCGCCAGCGCGTGCTGCATACGCCGTCATTTGCATTTCCCTCCTGTAAAGGTTCACCAAACTATCTCGTCAAGAACGACCCGGTCGAAGTCTGCGCGCTTTCGCGTGGGGTGATGTCGCTTAGCAGCTCAACCCCTATCCACCCCATTACAGGGCGGCATTCGCTTTCTCGACCATCCTCTACCCGCATCCCCGTCAGCGTTCCTTGCGGTTCGCCTGCCACGAGGGCGAAGATTCGGGCTTACCGTGTTCCACGCCAGTTACACGAACAGCTTAGGTCCCGCCTTTCTTCCGGTGACTGTCTGTCCCTGTTGCTCGCAGCACGTATCGAGCAACCCGTCACATACCTTTTGGTCCAAGCCTGCCAGCATCTTGGGCTTGTCAAATTTAACGAAAGTTGCGGCGGTTCACTTACGTTGACCATCCTGTCCAGCCTAGCGTCCCTGCCGCCCGATGCTGGCAGCAATTGAGCGCACCTCGCGGCACGCTCTTCTCATGCGAAGGACTTCATTGTCCCGAGGGCTCCGAACCCGGCCGTTACCAGCCACGCTCGCCCCGGTAGGCTATCGCTGAGGGAACAACGAGTCTCACTATCCCTTGCGGGCCGAGACGATAACTGGCGCGACTTCACGTCGCACGCGTACGAAAAAATCCGTTTCTTGAGGGCACCCCGAGTTGCGATGCACGATCATCTCGCGCGTGCCGTGCATCCGGCCGGCGCGGTCCAGCCTGGGCCGCGTGCGGAGGCCGTCAGCCTTCGCGCGGATCTTCCGCACCAGTTCGAGCGCCGCATCGGGATTGTCCTGACCGATGTAATCAAGGATATCAAACAGGTCATTTTCTGCCTGCACCTTCCATTCAAGCCTTCGCACGCTTGCCCTTGCGCATCGCCTCGATGCGTGTGTTTCGGCCTTCTTCATCACGTCCTCGTGCGAAATCGTCGGACGCGGATCGTAATTGTGGGCAGAAGTACCGCCGAGTGGCCGCTTTTTCGGTCACCACGCTCGACTGGCCGTGGCCGATCACTGCCTCATGAAATTCGCACGCGAGCCCTGAACTTCGCAAAGCGTCGATCGGCAGCACGCGACCCAATATAGGCCGGTTAGTCGCGAGGATTCTAGCGGCGCTTCCTTAGCTACAACGGCCATTCGCCCGTGGGCGCGCACCGGCCGCCTTGGTCGCTCACCGACGGAATCTGCACGTCGCCGCAGCCAGGGGACGCTTCGTCACTGCGTGCTGTGAGCGTTGAGCACCGTTGCCATGTATTCCGTCGCAAAGTCGACGAATGCCTTCGCCCGGGCCGGCATGACTTGCTCCGCAGTGAAATTCGTTGGTGTCGGTTGCGCAAAAAGTGTGCATATGGGCGCTACTTAATCGGCGGACGCCGCCTGAAATGCATCGGGACGTGCGCAGTATCGAGCGCGTCGCACATCAGCTCGAAGCCGGCATTGTCGGCATCAGCGAAGGTGCACTCGCAAGCGAGGCTGGCTCACCCGAATCCCCTGGGGATTACCAGACCCGTGCCGATTGCAGTCGAATCGCATAGTCGAGATGCAAGATGAAAATCACGCGCGCTCTGACGAGCAGCGCCTTCAGTTGCGCGTTCTTCGCGGAGGGAATCAGCGTGTTGTCCACCGCATGAACCAATTGCTGGTGATATGTGATCTCTTGATAGAGGTAGTCTCCGTCGAACGCGTACTCATCGACCGCTTTCAACCTGGCGAGGTTGTCATCCCCTTCGGTCCGAAACGCCTCGCTCATCCTACTATTTTCGGGGTAGAGCATCAGCCTCTGCGTCAATTCGACGGCTGATTGATACAAGTCCCTGTGTTCTGCGATCATTTTTCCAGCGAAATTCTGGATGCTTCTACTCTGGCTTCGGCTTAGCGCGAGGTTGCCCGCCTCGATTTCGGCTCGATTCGCAACCATGAGGATGGCGGCGATTTGCTGGTCAGTGTGTTGCGCGTGTACGTCATACATGCGCAGCGACAATGCAGCGAGTAACACCAGCGCGGCAGCTTTGCGGCTCGGGATCATCTTTCGCCTCCGGTTCGAACCATTGAACGGACAAGTCTGCTGCGGTACTGCATTGACCGGTTGCCGTACCGTTGTAGCCGTTGCTTTCCAAGCTCCCATTTTGCGCCCGAGACGCGCGGTCGAGTGGCCTGTCTCAACGGCGAGCAGTCGCTTGGTATGGTCACTCACGGACGAGATTTTGTCTTCTTCATCACTTCGTTCTACCGCCGCCTTCCCATCAACCTGACAAAGCCGCTACCGCCCCTGCGACGTCTAAGCTTGTACTTGTTGCGAGCCGTGAACGAAGGCGTGATGTCTTGTCCGAGAGGCGAATGCGGGAGATCTGCACGTCCGGTGCGGGTGAACCGCGCGGTGGTCGAGATGGACCCGGTCACGCAGCCGAACGCCGCGCTCGTCGAGGAAGCGGCGGTGGCCGCCCACTCGCTGAAGGTTCAGGTCGACGTGCTGCGCGAAGCGATCGAAAACTTCTCGCTGCCGGCCTGACCGCCGCTTCGGCCATACGTGACGAGCGTCATGCGCAGAAAATTTGATAAAAGTTATTGCGCGAGAAACCTTTCGACGAGGCGCGCCCAGTACGCCGCGCCGACCGGAAGGTTGGCATCGTTGAAGTCGTAGTGCGGGTTGTGGACCATGCAGCCGTCCTCGCCTGCGCCGTTGCCGATGCACAGAAACGAGCCCGGGCGCTCGTGTAGCATGAACGCGAAGTCTTCGCTGCCCATCAGGATGTCCGCGTTCGCGACGACGTTTTCTTCCCCGACGAGTTCGCGCGCCACCTGCGCGGCGAATTCCGTCTCCGCGTCAGTGTTCACGACGACAGGATGGCCCTCCTCGTACGCCACCACCGCCGTCGCGCCGTAGCTCGCGGCCTGCGCCTGCACCAACTCGGCGATGCGGCGCTTGAGCAGCGCGCGCACTTCCTCGCTGAACGAGCGCACACTCAGTTCCAGCTTCGCCGAATTCGAGATGACGTTGTTCGCCGTGCCAGCATGCAGTGAGCCGACTGTGACGACCGCCGGCTGCGACGGATCGACGTTGCGCGCGACGATGGTCTGCAGCGCCATCACGACGCTCGACGCCACCACGACCGGATCGACCGTCAGATGCGGCCGCGCCGCGTGCCCGCCGACGCCTTTGATCGTAATCGTCACTTTGTCGCCCGCGGCCGTGAACGCACCCTTGCGGAACAGGAACGTACCCGGCGGCATGCCCGGATGGTTGTGCGCGCCGAACACGGCGTCGCACGGAAAGCGCGTGAAGAGGCCGTCAGCGATCATCTTCTGCGCGCCGCTCGGGACGCTGCGCTCCTCCGCCGGCTGGAAGTACAGATGCACCGTGCCGCTGAAACGCTGCATGCGCGCGAGATGGCGCGCGGCACCGAGGAGCATCGTCGTGTGACCGTCGTGGCCGCATGCGTGCATCTTGCCGTAGGTCGCACTGGCGTAGGGCTTGCCGGTCTGCTCGACGATCGGCAGCGCGTCCATGTCCGCGCGCAGGCCAATGCTGCGCGTGCCCTCGCCGACCTCCAGCGTGCCGACGACGCCCGTCTCGCCGACGTCGCGCGTCACCTGCCAGCCCCATTCGGCAAGCTTCTCCGCGACGAGCGCGGCCGTTCGCAGTTCCTCGAAGGCGAGTTCGGGATGCTGGTGGATGTGGTGGCGAATCTCGCGCAGGGAGGGGGCATCGTCGGCGAGATCGGGGATTTCGGTGTAGCGGGAAGTGAGAGTCATCGGGGAAGCCTTCGTGTGCCGGGTCGGCGCGGCGGCTTTTGGGTCGTGTCAACATTTACGGGCTGCAAAAGCAACTTGCGCACCGCTACACATGTCGCTCAGGTATAGCAGACGAATTCAGCCGCAACCGGAGATAACCTCGAGCTATTTGGCCAAGATGCCGGATGTTTCGGCAGCTTTTTCCGACGGCGGCCTGGTTCGCCGCCGATGGCTTTTACCTAACGGGCCCGTCGGGGCGGGCAGCAGTCGACCCACAACTGACGGTTAGGCCCGCGCGCAGTCAAAGGCCGCTTGTAGCGGGTACTACGGCCATCCACTCTCCTCGTCCGTTCGACGGCATGTCGGCATACCCGCCATTCACCGCGCCGCGATAGTGGCGATGCTGCAATGACCGCTTTCGAGCGAATCGAACAGATGCCCCCCGACCCAAAGTCGTCTCTACCAGCCTTGCTTCGCGTCCTCGAGGCCTACAAGCGTGCTATCGCCACAGTTCGCTCTAGCTCTCAAAACAGAGTGATCCAGTAGTCGCCAACGCCTCTTCAGCGACCTCGTCCTTCCACGTCGAACTTCTCGCCAACCACGCTTTCCTGAGCCCGCATGTTGCACGCCGGCGTCGGGCCGCAGGTTGTTATTCCATTCGACGCAGTGAAAGGGCCGGCAATTTCCTGATGGCTTACAACACCGTGAAGTCGGTGGCCCCCTTCGGTCAGCACGAATCTAACGTCAATGATGGTGGAAGCGATGGGAGCAGGAAACGTAATATGCATCACGCCCGTGCAGTTCGGGAAGACGGTATATGTGCCAGTTTCGCCCGTATCAAATCCGGTCGTCGGGTCTGTCAATCCGGGCCGTTTAGACCCGTCACTAGTCACGTAGTCAGACCGGGTGAAGCCGCCAGTGCCATCAAACTTCTGGATAAACACTGCGTCAACGAGGGAGGGATTGGGGATTCGGTGTGGAGTGCCGTCTGCTTCGAAGAAGCCGATGAATTCGCCGCGAAGCGAAAAGCCATAGAGGCCTTTGAGCGTCGCGTTGGAACACCTATCTTCTGCATGCGCCGTACCACTTACGGTCAGCAATGCGGCGCTTGCAAGCACCGCCTGTTTCCAGAAGTTGCGGGTCATTTTTCATCTCCTGTTTGACGATTAAGAGGTCCGTGGACGCCGCCCCGCCTGAAATGTGTTTTATTTGGACTCCGATGGCGTGCAGAAGGGACGGCCGGCGCATGAATGCCGCCGAAACGCGGACATGGCTCGGTAATTCACTAGCGGAATGCCTCGCGAATCACACGACAATATTAGGAAGTTGAGTCGTACTTTCCGGCCAAGATTCAGACGTGTCCAGGGAACTGAAAGCGGAATGTCATAGCGCCGATACACGCTTTGCTTCCTGGGCGGCAGCTCTCGCGGTTGCCCGAGCACGATCGAACCTCCAACGTCGGCATTGGCCGAGGGTGTGGCGTATCGGATCTGCATCTCAACGGCCGCTACCTGGGCGTAGCCGACGTTCGAATGTCCATCCGAGAGCGTCGGCGAATGGCCGCAGTTGGCCGAGAGCACCAGTTGCGTGAACCTTCTACAGAGCTGACGTTGGAGTCGTCAACGGCAGCTTTCCAGAGAGGTGGATGAACGCGTACTGCCGGCCATCAACGGCCGTTCGACTTCGTCCACAGACAGACACTCGAACGTCAGCTCCGCAACCAGACACCGGACATTCGCTGCGTCAGTAACAGCGTCGCATCACAGGCAACGCGATCTGCATCGACAGACCAACCCGGGCTGATCGTTTTCGGAACGGTTCGCCGGCACCAACGCTTCTCTCCTTCCGCCGACAAGGCCTTTACCGCTCGGAATTATCCGTCACCTGACCATGTCTGGAAGAATCAGACAACGCGACAGCCAGTCCGACGCCGGCAGCGGAGGCGCGGCGAGCCCGGGCGATCAGGGAGTCCAACGATAAACAATGATGCTGGAGCCGTTGTAGTTATCCTTCGTAATCACGTACTCCCCGGTCAACCGACGATACGATCGAAGCCCGTACATCGAATCCACGTCATTGCCGACGTACACGGTATCGGGGCTGCTGTTGATCAACGTGGTGTCCAGGCTACCTGAGTTGAGATTGAAGGCGTCGATGTTGGGTACGGTGTGCACGTATCCAACGAAGAGGTAGTTGCCCACTGCCGTGATCGACTTGGGATTGGCGCTGTTGATGTTGATCACCGGATTAGGAGCGGAGGTGTTGCCTGCGAGCCAGCCGTGATACACCTCGACCCTCGTTCCGATCGCCGTCCAGTCCGTACTTCCAACAATGCCTTGCGCGAGAATCATGGTGTCGCTTTCCGGCAGGTAGATGATTCGCGTCAGTGGTGCAATAGTACTCGGAATGGGAGTTGGAGTTCCTACTCCCCATGTTGGCTGGGCGTCGGCATCAAAGCCGGTCAGCCGGTAGTGCCAGATGGCGTTCGTCTTGTCCAAACCGGCCCAGACGTCGCCCTTGCTGTCAAGGCAGAACCCATTCCTGATCCTTGCTGTCGTATTGAACGCAGGACCCGGAATCGTGGCGTCCGGTATGGCGATGTAGCCATTCGCAGCGTTGAAGTGGAAGAAGTAGAAGAAGTCCGGATTCTGACCGGCTGCGACAAGGATCCGGTTTGCACCGACCGCAGCGAGTTGACTGAAGTGCTCACCGCGGCCCGGATCGCTCATGTTGATACGTGGATCGGACGGGTAGGTAAGAGGGTCGACGGTATTCGCTACGAAGGTTCCCCCAGCGGTGCCAGTGTAGATGTTGGTTCCGCCGAAGAAGTACGTGCCGTCAGTCAGCGGGTCGGGCGCAGCGATCCCCTCGAAGTTGAGTGACTGCAGCGCGTAGCGGAAATTACCTGCATAGTCGTAGACGTGTAGGTCCGTGCCACCATTCCGGCCGAGATCCCAGGTCCCGCCCCACGGGTTATTCAGTACATAGAGGTTGCCAGCGGCGTCCCTACCGAGGCCCGTTACGCGCGTGAACCGTTTCGGTCCCACCTGGCCCTTCGTTCCCGTCGTAGTGTCAAGATATCCTCCCGTGACTCCGAACGTTCCTGTCAGGACGGGCGCAGCCGACACGTCGTAGGACTTGACGTTCATGTCCGGCCCTTCGTCACCGATCATGAGGTGCTGGTTCGTGGGGTCGAAGTAGAGCGCTGACGGACGCGCAGCAGTGCCAAGATCGACGGTGCCCAGCACCGTACCCGTGGGGTTTAGGTGGAGCAACGTACCAGCAGCCTCCTGTGCAATCCACAAGTTGCCATGCCTATCGATAGCGAGTGCACCAGGACCCGTGACGGCGAGGTCTCGCACCCAGGTCCCCGCGGTGGTATAGATCCGGACCCGGTTTCCGGGGAAGTCACTCGCATAAAGAAATTGACCCCACGTCGCGAGCCCGGTGATCACGTCCGCCCGCCGTTCGGTCGTGTCCGCGCTGACCGCGATCATCAGGGCACGGGCATGGGTTGCGCGGTTGTAGCGGCCGACGACCCCACTGCCGTAGGCCTTATTGAACTGTAGCGCTGCGAAAATGTAGGTGCTATTCCCAGTAAGAGCGCCACCCTGGAACTCACCGTGAGCCCCTATGGACCCCACGCTTTGACGGTTCTGGTAGATCGCGATACCACCTTCGTTTTCGTCCCACATGGAAGCCGTATAGATGACGCCCTCGGGCGCTACCCACATGGAACGCGCGACGTTACCCACGCGCATGGCGTTGGTTCCAAAAGTGTTCGCCACCCAGTCGGTGGTGTACTGTCCATGACACTCCGATGCAACCGTGGCGATCAGGACTGCGGCAAGGAATGCGGCACGGATTCCCTTCATGACTTAGCTCCATTTGCACCACGTGCAACGGCTGCCATCACGTGACCGGATGGTTTTCCGTCGTAGCGGCTGGATGCGGTCCGGACGCAGTGGAATCAGCGGGCCGTTCAGGCCTGCGTGTTCCGCACCGGTTTTGTCAGTCAATCGACGTGCGTTAAAAGTAGTGCTCCGGGCGCAAAGCTCGAAGACGAAACCGGGCGTTAGTGTGCGATTGGGCACATTGATGGCTTCGAACGGCCCGCCATGGTGGAGGCGGATTGGATGCGTCGCCCGATTTCGTGCAGGGAAAAGAGTGAGCTGGACCAAGTCGCGTTTTGATGGGCTGGATTGACCACAATTCAGTGGTCAACGCCTTTGGCACTACCCGCACCGTGCGGTTCGTTAGTGAGCGGTTTGCCAATTCCCGCAAGCGTTCAGCCTTGGTCAAACAGTCCGGGCCGAGCAGCGTACTCACGGCAACCGACATTGACGGTGTTCCGCCAATTGGAGATGGGCCGCTGCTGCCCCAAAGGCAGATGGAAATTCAATAGTGGAAGTTTTCATAGCACTGTCACATTGGCGGGAGGTACCGCCGGCGTGATCGACCGAATGACCAATCCAGTTTTCAAAGCTGCCGTCGGGGCGGCGTCCCGTTGAATGTCAGAAGCGGGTCGGCTACGGCCGCGCGTCGGGCAGCAGGCGGCCGTCTGCGGTCGTTCGCCCGAGGCCCATGCGGGAGTTTGAGCGTCCCTTCCACTGACACACCGGCCATTCGTAAGTTGCTTGGAGGCGTCGCCTTCTCGGCCACAGAGGCCGTTGGCACCACCGTGCTCGATTGCTACTTCCATCACTCACCCGAACGATCACTCGTGGGTAAAATTCGCTCCCTGATGATGGTTCGTTCATCACTATGGAACTGCTCGCCCAGTGCCTGGAAGCCCAACCGCGCATAGAAGCTCTTTGCGGTGACGGAGGAGGGGACCTTCATAGATCTGATGCCGGAATCCCGGGCGTAATCCTCGAGGATATGCATTAGCCGCGTGCCGACGCCTTTGCGCTGATGACGAGGCGCGACGAAAACGGTTCTGACGACGTCACCGTCCAAGCGCGCTGACACTTAAAATCCGAGCGGCGAGTACTGACGAAAGGTGAACCTATCTCCGCCACAGACGGCCGGGCGGTGCACCAGTCGCGATCGTCTTGGGCAGCCAAGATGTAGGGTTGAACGGAAGCTATCTCCCTTCAGCACCGCAGCCGTGACCTACAATTTCTGTTGGTAAGCTGGCGCGCTCGATCGGGGCTGCGGGAGTCCAGGGCATTGCGCCGACACGCTCTGGGCATGAGAAAATCCCGCGTTCAAAATGAGAACTGCACCGAGTAGCGCGACACGAAGCCACGAACTTGTGCCCATGGTCACTACCAAGGCCCCTGTAGACGAACGAGGCCGAAGTGCCCGTAGAGGTGCCAGGATGGAGAGACACAAATCTGTACGGTGCCGGAAGGGGAATTCGACTTCTTGGGTTACACGATTGGGCGGGTGACCTTCATGGGCAGTGCGATCAGCGTGGACAATCATGAAGCGATTCGATTGCCGTTCAGCCTCACTGTATCGGGAGAACAATCATGCGGATCTGGATAGTTGCCGTTCTTCTCGCTCTGATTGTGCCGGCCACTACGTATGGCGAACGCGAAGGTAAAGACGACTGGCCGATGTACGGCCGGAATCTGGAGCGCACCTTCAGCAATCCGGGCTCCCGTATCAATCCCAGGAACGTTGCAAACCTTCGAGAGGTATGGACCTTCCCTACTGGGGACGCCATCACTGCATCGCCTACCGTCGTCGATGGCGTGATCTACATCGGCTCGTGGGACGGCTTCTTCTATGCGCTCGATGCGCACTCCGGAGCGATGCGCTGGAAGTTCCAGGTGGACTGCCAGAACACACTGATACCCGTCCCGCCACAATGTCTCGCGTCCGGGCAGCAACCGCCCCCGCGTTTTTTTAGTCAAGGTGGACTGATCACTTCGTCCGCGGCCGTGATCGCGGGCAAAGTCTATTTTGCTGCTGGCAAGACTCTCTATAGTTTGAATGCGAAGGACGGGTCGTTGCGCTGGAAGCGTGTCGTTTGTGGTAACCCGGACGAGCCGGCTTGCGCCTCCGATGCCAAGGATCCGTCGCAAATCTACTCATCTCCTGCCGTCTTCGAAGGCATGGTCTTCGTTGGCTGGACGCCCGGCGCCAATCACTACCGCGGGGGTTTCGCGGCATTCGATAGCGAGACCGGCGCAATGCGGTGGCGCTTTGAGGTCGACCCGATATTGGGCGCTAACGGGCAGCCGCTATTGGTGAAGGGACATGTCGCGCGTGGGCGAAATCGTGGCTGTGGCAGCGTTTGGTCGTCTGCGGCGATCGACGTTGATCGCCACCTCGTCTTCTTCGGAACCGGCGACTGCAACAATGCTGCGACCGCGCCATATCATGAGGCCGTCATCGCCCTGGATAGCCGTACGGGGCAACTCGTTTGGGCATTTCGACCTCGCGTGAGCGATCCTAAATTCTGCGACTTCGACTTCGGCGCCTCGCCTAATCTTATTCAGACCGACCAAGGCGAGTACGTGGGCGTAGGCCAAAAGGACGGGACGTATTACCTGCTTGAGCGTCTTACGCGTAACCCCGGTGGCAAGCTTGTGTGGGCGAGGAACGTCGTCTTCGGCGGAAACGCGGGGGGCTTCTATGGCGGTGCAGCTATTGACGAATCTCGAATCTTCAGCGCAACGGGTATTGGTGACGGTAATGTGTACACGCAGATGCAGACCGGGCTTTGCGATCGACAGAATTCTCGCGATACGTTCATCCAGGAACCGACCATGCACGCCCTTGACCTAGGTGGAGGCGGTGTTCTTTGGCAGCAGTCCATGGACCCGAGCTTCGCGCCAACCGCACTTGCTGACGGCGTCGTCTTCAATGGCACCGTTGGACTCTTGCAGCCCCCCGCGTTGAACGCCTACGACTCGCGAACTGGCGCATTGCTGATGAGCTTCCCGATGAAGCCTCCTGGATCGGTCGATTCCGGAGCCACGCCGGTTGGCGACATGGTGTTCGTTGGTTCTGGGTACACGAACGATGGTACGGGCGGTGGTGTGCACGCATTCAGGCTGCTCGAGCGGTCTTCGAGCGCGGCATTGCGTTGAGGCGGTACGGCATATGCGAGACGGGCGCCCGCCCGACCGACTGCGGATTCTCGCTGCACAACGTGACGAAGTTGACGTCGCCGACGGCGGCCTGCTTCTTTCTCGGCGAATCGGCGAACGCGAGCGCTCACTCTTTCCAGTTCATCGTTGCCGAAACGCTCGAAGCGAGCCCTTCCGTTCGACAACCTGTCTTCGAGCCAATACGTGGTTCTTGCTGCTGTTAGTCGAGCTCGTAAGAGAGGCGAAGCCGGCGCGGCCCGCGCAGTCTGACCGGAACAGCTACTCTACGGCGCCGGACGTTTAAACGTAGCGTTCGCAAACGCGGTAACTCGACAGTGTTTGTGGGACGTGATGCTTAACGATCACAATCCGAAAACTTGCCGGCGACTACATGCGCGCGGACGTCCGCTGCATCCGGCGGATTCAACCGGTCGATGCAACACAATGAACGTCGCATGAGCGGCGGGAGTGTTGCAAATGAAACAGAGGCGCCGGATCTATTACAGCGAAAGCCAGAAGGCATTGATGTGGGAACGCTGGCGTCAAGGCGAGTCGTTGCAGCACATCGCCCAGCTATTTGAGCGCAATCACTCGTCAGTACAGGGAATTCTGGCGCAAACTGGAGGAATCCAGCCTGCACCCCGCCAGCGATCCAGGCTGGCGCTGACGCTTGCCGAACGCGAGGAGATTTCGCGAGGCCTCGTCGCGGGTGATTCGATTCAGTCAGTCGCCCGGCGACTGTCGCGATCACCGTCCACGATCTGTCGCGAGATCAAGCGCAACAGTGGGCAGGGCGGCTATCGGGCCAGCCACGCCGACCAGCTGGCATGGGATCGGTCGCTGCGCCCGAAAGTCTGCAAACTGGTCGAGCACCGGACGCTGGCCCATATCGTGGCCGACAAGCTCCAGTTGCAGTGGTCGCCCCAGCAGATTGCTGGATGGCTCAAGCGAGCCTGGCGGGGCAACGAGGACTACCACGTGTCACACGAGACCATCTACCGCAGTCTTTTCATTCAGGCACGGGGTGCACTGAAGAAAGAACTGCTGGAGCATCTACGGCGCACCCGGGCCATGCGTCGCTCGCGCCATCACACCCAGAAAACGGACGATCACGGCAGGATCCGTGAGGCGGTATCAATCCGTGAACGCCCCGCCACCGTGGAAGACCGTGCGGTGCCGGGACACTGGGAAGGCGATCTCCTGTGTGGCAGTGGCGGTAGCCAGATTGCAACGCTTGTAGAGCGTCAGACGCGCTATGTGATGCTGGTGAAGATCGCCAGCAAGGACAGCGAAACAGTAGTCAATGCGCTCATCAGACATGCCGGAAAGCTGCCGAAGGAACTGTATAAATCGCTTACCTGGGATCGGGGATCAGAGATGGCGAACCACAAGCAGTTCACCATTGCCACCGACATTGCCGTGTACTTCTGCGATCCGAAACACCCCTGGCAACGGGGCTCGAATGAAAACACCAATGGCCTGTTGAGACAGTACTTCCCGAAAGGCATCGACCTGTCGGTCTACTCACAGGCCAAACTCAATGCCGTGGCTCGAAGGCTGAACGAGCGTCCAAGGAAGACACTGGATTACGAAACGCCGGCTGAACGGTTCCATCGAACTATTGCATCGAACCGGTTGAATCCGCCCCGGGAAGCTGCCATTAAGGTGGCACGATCTTCGGCGGCCGGAGCGGGTCGTGAGTACGCGTTCGCCTATGTGAGCGTTGCCGCTCCGGAGCCGGCTCGGGCGAACGGCCGGTTAGCACTATGCAGCCGCCCGATGAATGTCGGTAGCTGAGCGTCTGCATTGGCCGAAGAGCTGCGGCCAGCCCGGTGTCAGCGAATGACCGCTGGACATGGGTGACCCGCCGTTGACACCGCTGCGATCCGTACCGATCGTAACGGGAGTCAAAATTCGTTTATGCGGCGAGGCCGGGTTTTCGCGCTGAGCGTTGAGCAGAGTGCCGCGCCTCACCCGTTCCAGGCGTCCATCCGGGGCGCAGCAGACAACCCCGTCCCCTCCTAGCCAGGCGTGGCCGGCACGGCCACGCTGCCGCGCCTGCCGCGCGGCACCCTCACCCGGTCAACTCGTGGCATGGCATGCACCCGGCTCCCAGGTTCCCGCCCTTGACCCGCGACCGTAGCCGATAGCGGGCAGGCATCAAGGGGCGAGGGACCGTGTCGCCCGCACCCCTCCCTCGCCTTTTTCCTTGACGCCTGCCCGCTATCGGCTCCTCCAGTCGCACGGGCGGGAACCCGGGACCCTGGCGGCAGCAACGCCAACCCCGAGTTCCACCGGGAGGTGTCCAGCCGCAACGGCAAGTCACATCCCCTCGCCCGGTTCAGGTCCTCAACCTTGACTGTGGAGACTGCCATGCAACTCGCTTCCTCTTTCCGTTACGGCTCCCCGATGCTGCGCGCTGACTCGCCCCTTTCAGATGATCAGATTCGCCGTGTTGCCCCGACCATCTTCGCGGACGGCAAGCACGAAAGCCGTTCGGAACGCTACACGTACATTCCCACCATCGACGTGCTGCGCGGCCTACGCAACGAAGGCTTTCAGCCGTTCATGATCTGCCAGACCCGCGTGCGCGATGAGGGCAAGCGCGAATTCACCAAGCATATGCTCCGGCTGCGCCATGCCGACCAGATCACCGGCGAGGAAGCCGACGAAATCGTGCTGCTGAACTCGCACGACGGCACGAGCAGTTACCAGATGCTCGCAGGCACGTTCCGGTTTGTGTGCCAAAACGGCATGGTGGCTGGCGAGAACATCGCCGATATCCGTGTGCCGCACAAAGGCAACGTCGTTCAGAACGTGATCAATGGCGCGTTCGACGTGCTCGACGGCTTCGACCTGATCCGCGAGCAGAAGGAAGGCATGCGCGCCGTGACGCTCGACCGCGACGAACAGCACGCGTTCTCCCGCTCCGCGCTCGCGCTGCGCTACGACCCGAGCGACGCCGAAGCACCCGCCCCCATCACCGAAAGCCAATTGCTCGCGCCGCGCCGTTACGAGGATCGCCGCGATGATCTGTGGACGGTCTTCAACCGCATTCAGGAAAACCTCACCAAAGGCGGCCTGCACGGGCGCTCTCGCAGCGGGCGCGCCATGTCCACGCGTCCCATCACCGGCATCGATCAGAACGTGAAGCTGAACCGTGCCCTCTGGATGCTCGCGGACGCCATGCGCCAGATGAAGGTGTAACCGACCGTGGGGCGGCGCACTCGCGCCGCCCATTCTCCCCCGTTGCTGAAGCAGGTCGACGCCGCTGCCACCGCCGAACTGCGGCCCGCGAAAGTCGCACGGGTCCCGGAAGTCCTCACCGTTCGCGAGATTTCGACCATACCCTCGTGGGCCGTCCGCGACGACGTGGATGAGGACGACTCCGTTACCGGAAGCGACACAGGAAACTCGCGGGACAGCAACGACGACGACGCGGAATCAGCGCACAGCCGGCGTGGCCCTTCCCGACTGCCGCCATAGTGAATACGGCGCAAGGCTGCCCTTCGCGACGCGTAAGCTTCGCCTCGTACTGATGACGCGGCACAGCAGGCGGCAGCACCCTCTAGGGGCCGCCGTGTGCCTGCCGCAACTGCACCGCGCGACAATTCGCGCCCGCCGTATGACCACCCGCCCCCCCTTCCACTAAACCGTCCACGACCAGTAACATCAGGCAGAGCACGGCTCCGCCCATCAGCAATAGACGGCGCATCGAGCGTGCAAAACGCCTTTCCATCCCTGTCGCCATCGCATCCACCCGCACCACCGTTGCATCAGTTGCCTGTCCGAACGCGCCAATCGCATCATCCAGCCGCTCACGCTGCTCGCGCCCCGAAATTGCAGCTGCGCCAATCAGCCGATTACCTGCCGAGCGCGCGACCCGATTTGCTATACGCACGGTCAAAACCGTCAGCGCCGCCTCATTGAGATTCGCCAGCGCAGCCCGATACCGCGCCTCATGTTCCCGTATCAGCTTTTCCGCGAGTTGGATCGTCGACTTGCACCGCTCAAGCGCATCCTGGTGTTGTTGCATCAGAGCATCGGTCGCGCCGCCGACTTCTCGGCGCGCGGCTTCGAGACTGCCCTCGCTCGCCCACCGAATACGTTCCGGCATCCCCTCATACAGGCGCGCATAGTATTCGAGCACCGCGATGATCGACCATAGCGCGTCGTTCTCTTGCAGATTCAGTACGCTCGATACTCGACGCATACGGGCCAGACTAGCCTCGTCCGGGACATCGCCGGATATTTCATGAAACAGGCGCATGAGCGGATCAACCGGCTGCGATCGTCTACTGCTCATGGGCGGTCCCGTCGGCGCCGATCGCCTTCGCGAACATGACATCGCACAACGCCCGCCAACGCAATAGTTCCGCTCGCTCCCCTATGTGCATCATTTCCGACGCCTTGCGGATGGACATCCGCCGACTCCGAAGTTCGTCGGCCACACGATCCGCAAGATCTGGAAAATCGAGTGAGTGCCCTCTCGCCTCAATGGTCTTGCGAAGCTGCGATAACTGATACAGCGCGAACTTGTCGGGCGTGCCGAAATAGCCATTTCGCACCACGTGCGTCACCGCATTGGGAAATGTCTTACTGAATGCGTGCAGCAGCTCGAGGCTGTCGCGCTGCCGGTTGATCACCCACAGCACGACGAGCTGACGCCGCAATTCGCCGAGCGTACTGGCGAGTGTCGCACCGAAGCGTGCGACACCCGTCTGACTGCGAGCCGCCGTGTTCACGATGACGGCGGCGTCCCGGCGTTCGTCGCAGAAGTTGACAAGACCGATCCAGCCGTCTGCCTCGTCCAGGCTATAGGCGATGCAATGCATCTCGTCCTGGACGGATTTCATCACGTCTGGATTGGAAGTATCGGTTTCAACCAGGGCGACAGGAAAGTCGTGCCGCTGCAGGTAATCGGCCAGCGCGAGTGAAACAAAGCTCTTGCCAACACCGCCCTTGCTGCCACCGACCAGATAAATGGGATAAGTCGTTGCCATATGAGCCCTCTACAGGTTTTCGATATCGGGCGTGATCTCGAACGAGAACGCATCCCGAATCACCATTGACCCCGGCGTGGTCACTGTCTTTCCCCCATCCTGCCTGGATTCCTTCTCTGCGCTGTCCGCGCTCCACGACCTTGTCTGATTGGGCTTCTTGGCGCGAGGCGATGCTACCGTCGGAGTCGTCGTCGTGATTTTCTTTCCCACGGGCTCGGACTTGCTTTCCTTCGTCGCGCGTTGAATCGCGTACCTCAACGTGCTGGTACTGATGTCCACGCCCTCCTGCGCCAGCTGCTGGACGATCTCTTCGAGCGTGTACCCTTTCCTTTTCGCGCCACTGATTTGAGGTTGCATCGACTTCACCGCATCGCACACATTGACGCGATGCTCGTGCGCAGGCTTTTCCGGCAGCGCGTCGAGACGGCGCGCCGCAGCGTCCCATTGGGCTTGAGTAAAGCTCTTCACGAGCGGCATGACCCGCCTCAACACACTGCCTTCATGCCATCTTGCGGAGGAGATTAACGGTCGTCAATCCCTGAAAACAGACCCAATTCGAGGTATCGGAACGTCCAGGAGCGGACCGGAATTGCCCGGAATCAGAAATTTTTTTGCTCCGTCGCGAGCGGCAGTGCCTTCAATTGCACGCGAAGATGTGCAGCGACGTCGCGCCTCCGATCTAACGATCAATCGTAAGCGATCCATTTTCGGCGTCTAGCCGCTGGGGACAGGAGCGAGGAGCATAGGTGTCCACCTATCCGGAGGTGGACACCTATGGCTGACAAAGATCCAGAGTTAAGAGTAGTTCGACGCAGCAGCGACGGTCGCCGTCGTTACGACGATAAAGGCAAGCGTGCGCTCGTTGAGGAAGCGCTGCGTTCTGGCGTGTCGGTTGCCCGCCTGGCGCAGGAGCACGGGATCAACGCCAACCTGCTACGCAAGTGGATCACGAAGTACCTTCTGGAGCGCGAGAAAGGCATCTCGCCGGCATCGCAGGATGATGCTACCGGCGAACAGGAACGTCCGCATGCCCCGGAGGAAATCGTACTGGAGGGCGCGCTCGCGGTGATTGATGGCGCGCCCATTGACATCCCGGGTTCGCGCAAACGCTCCCCACCTGTCGCCTCGCCCACGGCATTCGTGCCTGTCGTTGCAGCACCACCAGCACTGCCAACCGCACCGCCGTCACCATCGCCATCGCCATCGCTGACGCTCGCACTGCATGTGCGACTGTCCAACGGCGTCGAGTTTGATCTCGGCGAGGCGAGCATCGACGAACTGACCACCGTGGTCCAGATGCTGGGGAGGATGCCGTGTTCCGGTTCGACGAAGGCCTGAAGGTCTACCTGCATCGGGAACCCGTCGACTTCCGGTATGGCATGAACAGCCTGTCGATTCTCGTGGAGCAGGCCATGCATTTGAACCCGATGGATTCCTCGCTCTATGTGTTTACCAACCGGAGATGCGATCGCATCAAGATCCTGGGCTGGCAGGGCAACGGTTTCTGGCTCATGCTCAAGAGACTCGAGGCAAACGATCGCTTCGTGTGGCCTGACAGCGCGAACCGGGTCGCGACACTGAGCGTCGAGCAGTTGCACTGGCTTATCGAGGGCATCGACATTGCCGCAGTCCAGCGACATCCCAGTCGAAATTATGCACGCGTGAGCTGAACACGTCACCGGCGTGCCGGTCTAAGCGGTATGCCGATCAACGTGATCATCGACGCCGACGAACTCAAGGCACTGCTCGCGATGCGAGAGGCCTATGGTTCGCTTCAGCGCGATCATGAGGAGGTTCGCAGCGCACTGCGCCTCGTGACAGCTGAGCGCGATCTCGCCGAGGAACGACTGCGCGCTTACCGTCGCGAACTGTTTGGCGCGAAAAGCGAAGCGCGCGCCTCGGACCAGTTCGGCCTGTTCAACGAAGCCGAAGCGCTCGGCGCGAACGCCACTCCCGCGCAGGAAGATACCCCCGGAACCGAGGTCGCGGCCCACAAGCGCAAGAAGCGCGGCCACCGCAAGCCTCTCGATCCCAATCTGCCGCGTGATGTCGTGCGACACGAACTCCCTGAGGCAGAGCGCTTCTGCGATCACGACGGACACGCGCTCGTCGAGATCGGCGTCGAGATCAGTGAGCAGCTCAATGTCATTCCCGAGCAGTTGCGAGTCACCCAGCATCAGCGTATCAAGTACGCCTGCCCATGTTGCGATCTCGGCATCAAGGTTACGCCGGCACCGCCCCGTATCATCCCGCGTGGGCTGCTGAGTGAATCGGCGCTCGCGTGGATCGCCACCGGCAAGTACCAGTTCGGCATGCCGCTCTATCGCCAGGCCGGTCTGCTGCGTCGCTTCGGCGGCGACATCTCGTCGAACACGATTGCCGCGAGCATGGTCCGCGTCGGTCTTGCGACGCAACCCGTCATCAACCTGATGCGCGATGCGCTGCTCGATGCCGAACTGATCTACGGCGACGAGACGACGTTCCAGGTCCTGAAGGAGCAAGGGCGAAAGCCGCAAACGAAAAGCTATCTGTGGGCGCAGATGACCGGTTCGGGCATCCCCATCCGTTGCTTCACCTATACGCCAGGTCGTGGCGCCAGGCTGGCTGACAGGCTGTTTGCCGGTGTCCGTAAAGGTGCCGCCCTGATGACCGATGGATACGAACCCTACAACGGCATCGCTGAACAGTACCAGCTCGTGCACCTCGGATGCTGGACGCACGCAAGACGGTACTTTGTGAAGGCGGAAGACAATGTCCCCAAAGCAGCGCGCCCGCCCGATCTGCTCGCGACACGCTTCATCAGCCTGATCGGAAAACTGTTCGCGGCCGAAGCGCGAAGCCAGACGTGGACGGCTGGGCGACGACAGCGATTGCGACGACGATACAGCGCGTGCGTACTCGATGTTATCGAAAAGCTGATGCTTGAGCACTCGCCTGGCGTCGTGCCCAACAGTCTGCTCGGCAAGGCGCTGACCTATCTGCACGGGCAGTGGCCGAAGCTGATCCGTTACGTTGAAGACGGCAACTGGCCCATATCGAACAACCCTTGCGAAAATTCCATTCGCCCGTTCTGCCTGGGACGCCGCGGCTGGTTGTTTGCTGACACCGTCGATGGCGCAAACGCGAGCGCCAATCTCTACTCACTGGTCGAAACCTGCAAGGCGAACAGCATTGATCCGTATCGCTATCTCACCTGGCTATTACAGCGTCTCCCGCTGGCACAGACCGTCGACGACTACGACGCGCTCTTGCCCTGGAAGATGCCCATCGATCTCCGCTGACTGAGCCCTGTAACACATCTCATGAGAACCGCGCCCTTACTCTGAGGGGTGTCGTCAATGGATCGCGTACGATCAATCACCGTTCGTTGGCGACTGACTGTCTTTGAAATTCGTGGCTCACGAGACTATGTCAGGTGATCGCAGGACCTGCTGAAACCTGCACGGCAGACAAGGTTTTCCTGCGCTGCCACACGGGAGCAGACTCGTTTAACCTGCGCGAGCATTGACACCCTCGTGCATCGGAGCGGCTGTCTTTTTGCGCGAAGCATGACCGGAATGGTTTTGCATGCTGCGCTCGGCGTTTAGCTTTCGTGTTCCAAGTGGATCAGCTTACTCGCGCGAACGGCCGGAGATGTCCATGCGACGTCCTGTTCATTTCACTGCGCATGTTTCATCTTCCAGCGCGGGCCACGCGTTTTTCCTGCGCGTCCAGACACGGCGTTTTGCAGCGGTAGTCCATCTATCCGCTCGACCATGGTCAGGCCCACTCACCGGATTCGCGAACGGCGATCTTAAAGACATAAAAACCAGTAACGGCAGGATAGGCTATCGCCGGTTTCAGGCGCCCAAGGGGCCAACGCCTGAATTCCAGAGGGTCGTCAGCGCAGCCTCCGCGTCGTCGTCGTGGTCGTGCGCGTCGTATTCGTCCCCGACGCACTGAACTGGATGTCCAACTGAGCCTACACAGAACACGACCATAGGATATGGCATGAAGAACATTCAATGTTGAGGCCAGATTGAAATGTCAGGGTTGCGGCTTTTTAGACGGAATGGTCGCCTCTTGCCTTCAGGGCCGTCCGATGCAGCAGGCTCTCGCCCCGAGCGTGAGACATTGGAGGTTCGGCAGTCCTGCCGTCAAGGAGAACCTGATGGAACCCACGACCATTGCCATAGATCTGGCCAAGCACGTTTTCCAGATTCACTATGTCGAGCCTGAGTCTTGCGCGATTCACGGCAAGGTACTCAAACGCGCCCAGCTCGTGCCGTTCTTCGCCAACCGGCCTGCGAGCCGTGTTGTCATCGAGGCCTGTTGCAGCGCGCATCACTGGGCCCGCGTCCTGGCGCGGGTTGGCCGCGACGTGCGGCTCATCGCTGCCCAGTTCGTGCGGCAGTTCGTGAAGTCGAACAAGAATCTATGGTCCTCCCCGTTTTTGCAACACTGACTTTTAATGTTGTGATTGGCTTGATTGAATCTATTCGGCGTCTTGAAGGGGATCACTCCCCGCGCCACGATGAGAGTCGCGCCCAACGAACCTCAGAACGACGGCGGCTTCATATACGAGCCAATTCATTTCGGGTTCTTCGTTGGGCCACTGTGCCGTTCACGTCATCAGCTGTCAGCGGTCGCAAAACCAGTTGGTTAAGGAAAGTCTGCAAAAGCCCTGGCTTTGCGTTGCTGCTGAGCTATCCTGGAAACAGAGCGAATTAGATGAGGAGCAACGTGATGACGCAGCTTGGTCTTGGTCTGGATCTGTCAACGAAGCGCACGCGCAAGCGGGAATTTCTCGATGAGATGCGACGCGTCCGTGCCCTGGCTGAAGCTGATTGCGCTGATCGAGCCGCACTATCCCACAGGCAAGACCGGTCGGCCACCGTTCCCGATTGCAACGATGCTACAGATTCATTTCATGCAGCAATGGTTCGGTCTGTCAGACCCTGCTATGGAAGAGGCACTCTATGACGTGCCGCTTTATCGCCAGTTCGCGGGTCTCGACGGCGAGATGGTCCGCTTGCCGGATGAAAGCACAATTCTCTGGTTCCGCCATCTGCTGGAAACGCACGGGCTGGCGATGCAAATGCTGGCGCTGGTCAATGAAATCCTGACGGCGCAAGGCCTGATGCTTAAGGCCGGGTCGGCAGTCGACGCCACCCTGATTGCCGCACCCAGTTCGACAAAGAACGACTCCAAAACGCGCGATCCGGAAATGCAATCCACGCAGAAAGGTGGCAACTGGTACTTCGGGATGAAAATGCATATCGGCGTGGACGCCGACTCGGGCCTGGTCCATGGCATGTTGCAATGCGACCGGCAAAGCGCAGGAAACTGGATCTGAGTGATTCATTGGACGCGATCTACGATCAGATCGAACGCCTGAAAGCGGGTATTCGGGCCAAGGTCGAACACCCGTTTCGTATCCTCAAGCGGCAGTTCGGTTACATGAAGACCCGCTATCGCGGTTTGATGAAGAACACTGCCCAGATCACTACGCTGTTTGCTTTGGGCAATTTATGGATGGCGCGTAGAGCTTTGCGCAAAGCTTGAAACAGCGGGCCAATGACGGCCATATGTCTGGCTGGAACGCTCCGGCGCACGGAAAAATCCTGCAATCTACGCATCAACACAGATCTGAACGCCGAGGCTGCGCTCAATGTGAAAGGCAACGCTTCAAATGCGGGTTTTGCAGACCTTCCTTAACTTGTGTACTGCTATTCGGTGCTCGTTATGCCTGCATCGCTGCAGTGCCAGCGTTGAAACCTGAGCTTCCCCCGAAATTTCGCCTTCCAAGAGGTCGTGTATAAACTCGACGGAAAGGAAGGGAATCAGGCATGTTCAAGGGGCGGATTCAACCGGTCGTCGCAACGCGAGATTGTTGAACAGATTTTAGGTATTCGTCCAGGGCTTCGGCAGGAGTCTTCCAATTAAGCGTTTTCCGGGGCCTGGTATTCAGTGCATTGGCAACGGCATGGATCTCTCGAGCGCTCCAACGGGATAGGTATGTGCCCTTTGGAAAGTATTGTCGCAGAAGGCCGTTCGTGTTCTCGTTCGTGCCACGCTGCCATGGACTGTGCGGGTCGGCGAAGAATACCTTTACCCCGGACTCGACGGTGAAGCGGGCGTGATCGGATAGTTCCTTGCCACGATCCCAAGTCAATGACTGCCACAACTGGGCAGGCATGTCAGTCACGGTCTTCTTGAGCGCATTGGCCATCGTGACAGTTCCGTAGCCAGCCAGCGCCGGGCCGTTCTTCGTCCGCGGAGTCAACCCATAGCCTTTCTTCCGAGGCAGGCGCACGAGCATGGTGAAACGGCTTGATCCCTCCACCAGCGTCCCAATAGCAGATCGGTTCAGGCCGATGATCAGGTCACCCTCCCAATGCCTGGCACAGCACGATCCTGCGCTTCTGCAGGCCGGCTAGAGATCATCACATTCTCGCTAACGTACGCCCAGGCCTTGGCTTGTGCCCTGGCCCTCGGTACGCGCAACGCCCGCCCCGTGCGCAGACAGCTGAGCAGCTCGCGCCTGAGAGCACCGCGGCCCTGGATATAGAGCGCTTGGTAAATGGCTTCGTGAGATATACGCATGGATTCGTCATCCGGGAAGTCGATCTACAGCCGTTTGGAAATCTGTTCGGGCGACCAGCCATTGACCCATTTGCGATCACCGCGATGCGGTTTGTTTCTTCCTTTGAACGGCGCTTGCCGAGGCCCAGAAATCTCACGACCATCAGCGTCGCGAACCTTGCCCTCCAAACGGTCTTGCACGTAGTGGCGCATCCGCTGGCGCAACAGCGCGATCTTCTCGTACAGGTGCACGGTCTTCACATCAAAACCTGTCGTACCGGTCCGGTCTGCGGTTTCAATCATGTCGAGATATCGCTGCACGCTTTCCTCGATCTGCTCATGACGCTTGTCGATCTTGCCTGCGGTGTAGTTCCTGTCACGGCTGTTCACAGCCTTGAACTTGCTGCCGTCGATTGCCACCATGTCGCCGGATAGCAGCTTAAGTCCGCGATATAGTTCGACGAAACGACGGCATACGTTGCGAATGGCGGGGCCGTTGTCGCGGCGAAAGTCGACGATCGTCTTGAAGTCTGGCGCCAGACGTCCTGTCAGCCACATCAGCTCGACCTTGCGCTGGCATTCGCGCTCTAGACGCCGGCTGGACGGTATCCGGTTCAGATACCCGTATATGTAGATCTTGAGCATCACGCCTGGGTGATACGACGGGCGGCCCGTGATCGCCGGCGTGGTGCCGCTGAAACCAAGGTCCACAGGGTCCAATTCGTCGACGAAGGCCTCTATGACCCTGACAGGATTGTCCTGCCCGATGTAGTCATCTACGCATTCGGGTAGCAGTGCGACCTGCTTGCGGTCATCGCCTTCAACGAATCGCTTCATGAGTCACCTGGTCTCAGTACGTTGATTCGGTTTAGGCGATCAATGCGTTTTCACACACCATCTCGGCCAACTGCAGACGTCCATATGGTTGTGCTGAACGGCTGGTACTCGGGGGCGGCCCGTTCAAACGGCTGGTACTCCCACTCCCTGAACGTCAGGTTGTGGCCGACTGTACGCATTGGCCCATCAAGCGCAGCGACTTCGCACCACTCGCCATCCACTTCTCCTTCCTTGTCCTTATGCCACCGTCCTGTCGGGTGCGATGCGACGCAACGCACTCGATCAAGGAAACAGGCCTCTTCTATGAACGCCACGCACATGCTATTGGCGCAGTGCACGTCGCAAGATCTTTCCGGATGCCGTTTTTGGCAGGTCGTCAACAAACGTGACGATTCGCGGAACCTTGTACGCCGCAAGTCGTGTCTTCGAGGACAGGATCTTGCCGCCTGAGATCTTGTTGCCAGGCGCCAGGCATAGCCATGACGTGAAGTGCTTCGCGCTCGGCCCGCGGGACATTCGTTGCCGCATTCGGCAATGAGCTTGAGTGCCACGTAAGGCCCGAGCCCGTGAATCTGCGTCAGGTCGACACCCAGCATGCCGTTCAGCGCGTCTCGCACTCGAACTGTTCTGGCGGGAGTTCCACAACCAGCGCCAGGCGGGCGCGTGCGTAGGGCTGGTGCCGCAACTTACGACAGCGGCGAGAGCCAGCTGGTCCAGGGAATCAGCAAGCAAAGCAAGCCAACCGACGGGTGCGCGCCCTGCTGATCAAGATGGCGTTGTCCTGGCTGCCCTACCAGCCTAGCAGTGCGCTGACGCAGTGGTTCAACCAGCGCACGCAGGTCACGGACCGATTTGCCGGGCGAGGCGCATTGCAATCGTCGCGGTGGCGCGGCGCCTCGCAGTTGCGCTGTGCGCTATCTGATGGATGGCGTGATACCCCAAGGCGCACAGCTGAAATCAGCCTGAGTCAGCAAGGTATCGCAATACCACCATCATGCACGGTTCCGAAGCCCGGCGCATTGGCCGTTTGAAGTGAACATGCCCGTGGGCAACCTTGGTTACCGACGTAGCCGATTTTATAGATGCGGCATGCTCCTGGAAAAATTCCAGCGTAACACGCATACAGGATGAGGCTGGCCGGGTGCCAGCGGAGAGAAGGTTGTGAGACGCTGGAGTCTTACGCGCGCGATGACCGGCTTCAGACCAGCGACCTAGACCGGATCGCAGCAACTGCTGACCGCAGTGGAACTCCGCTGAAATATGCAGGCGCAAAATGCGCTTTATGTTGGCGAGCGCTATAACTCGCGCTCGCCAACATACGCCAGCATATCGCCGCCCCTTCGCAGCGTCAAGGGTCCGCTGCGCCAGGCTTCGCCTGCCCTTGACCCAGCTACGCGCTTTCACACAAAGGCGCAGAAGGAGGCTCGACCGATGATTCGCCAGTCAGTTCGTGAAAGGCCTTGACAACATCCTGCTCATAGAAGGTTGCCCAATCTCCAGGTCCCTCACTACGTGTTGCGCTTGTCTTGAACTGAGGCCCCTTTCCTGCACCGGCATTACCCGTTAGCTGACCAACTGTGCGACCGCGCTCGCTCTCGACCCGCGCACGCGGCAGACCGCTTTCTGCGACACAGCGCTCGATCAGGCCATCCCCCAAATCAAGGATGTTCTGCGCAATCGCCTCAAGAAAGTCCGCTCTAGCCGGGAGCGAACTCTCCCGGTAGGTGTCGAATGCCGACCAGGCCAGGGCGCAGGCGCATTCGAGGTCGGCATCGGCCGCGCCCCCGAACGGCGGTTCGATCACCTCCTCGGTTGCCGCGTGGATCGCACGGATCGAACCGTTCGTGCGGAGAACAGTCTCGTGGCCTATCAACATCTTTCCTTCGATTCGCATAACTAAATTCTCAAATAAGACTGCACGTTTAATCGGAACCGTGTCCGCTGATACCCAATGAATATCTGCGGACCCATGGGCAATGAAGCGACTACGCCCCCGCCTTCCCGGTATTCCGACGAAGAATGCTCGCGAGCAGTGCGCCGACCCCAAACTCCCAGGGCGCAATGCGATGCGAATAGTTGACCGTGTTGACGAGCGCTCCGAATCGCGGGCTCGATATCGTCACCGTATCGCCGATCTGATGCGTGAATCCTTGCCCCGGCACGCCGCGATCCGCGGTGGGTGCAAACAACGTGGCGCACCGCCTCGGCTTCCGCAGACCCCGGGCGAACGCTTGCGAGCCGATCGCCCAGCACGGACATGACACGCGCGCGCACTTCGTCGGCTTGGCTCGCGTCGCCTCCCGAGCGCTCCTCGATCACCCGCTCCAGCAGGCTTTCGACGAACGTCACACCGCTCGCCTTGACCGCCTGAAGGTCACATGGTGCGATAAGCCAGGGGTGGACGGATCGCGTCGATCGAAGGCGGAATTGGCAAGAACGGGGTCCAGTGCCGCTAGCCTCGGCGGGTTCGCAGCGCCCTCCTTCAGCCGAAGGCCGATTTCTGGTTGCTCAAGCAACGTGCTGGTCGTCAGCGCGACCGACGACACATCCACCAGTTCGCCACCAATAACAGCGACAGGACGCGGGTCGCCGATAGCCGGGCACCATGCGCCCCCACGAGCACGGCCTGCTCCAGATCGTCAGGCAGCGCGGATCGGTCATTCAATGGCATCTATCTTTCTCCAACCTGGGTTATTGCTGAACATCAGTGCGGTGCATGCGCTCTACTTATGCCGGACACCGGCGGCTCACATGATTGCGCTGATTTGCCAAGGGACGAATTCGTTTTGTCCGTAACCGTGCTGCTCGCTACGGGAACGTTTCCCGGAGGCCACGTCGAGCAGCAGTTGGAACAGCACTGCGCCAAGTTGCTCGATCGTTACGCTCCCTTCCAGCACTTCTCCGCAGTTCAGGTCCATGTCGTCGGACTGACGTTGCCAGAGTGCGCTGTTTGTCGCGAGCTTTACCGACGGCGAGGGAGCGCAGCCGTAAGCCGAACCGCGTCCCGTCGTGAAGCAGATCAGGTTCGCACCGCCGGCAACCTGGCCGGTAGCCGACACCGGGTCGTAGCCAGGCGTGTCCATGAACACCAGGCCGCGCGCCTTAACCGGCTGGGCGTATTCGTACACCTCGACGAGATTCGTCGAACCTGCCTTTGCAATGCCGCCCAACGATTTCTCGAGAACGGTCGTCAAGCCGCCGACCTTATTGCCCGCCGACGGATTGTTGTTGATCTGCGCCCCTTGCCGCTGCGCGTACGCTTCCCACCACCGGATGCGATCGACCAGTTTCTGTCCCACTTCGGGCGTTACCGCGCGGCGGGTCAACAGGTGCTCGGCACCATAAATCTCCGGCGTCTCCGAAAGAATCGCAGTACCGCCCTGCCGCACCAGCAAATCGACGGCTGCACCCAGCACGGGATTGGCCGTGACGCCCGAATATCCGTCCGACCCACCACATTGAAGGCCGATGGTGAGATGACTTGCCGAAACCGTTTCCCGCTTAACGTCATTAGCGTAGGGCAACATCTGCCGAACCAGTTCGATACCCTTTGCAATTGTCAGGGTCGTGCCACCGGTGTCCTGAATCGTTAAGGTTCGCAAGCGGTCGTGTTCTTTGAGCCCCTGGGTTTCGAGCAGCCGCGAAATCTGATTCGTTTCGCAGCCCAGGCCGATGACCAGCACGCTCGCGAAGTTGGGATGGCATGCATAGCCGCCAAGCGTGCGCTGCAGGATCGCGAGACCGTCGCCTTCCGAGTCGATGGCGCAACCGGAACCATGGGTGAGTGCGACGACGCCGTCGACATTCGGAAACGCGGCCAGCGCGTGCGGACGAATGTCACGGCGGAAATAGTCGGAAATGGCTCGCGCGACCGTGGCCGAGCAATTCACCGAGGTGAGGATGCCGATGTAATTGCGCGTAGCCACACGGCCGTCTTCGCGCACAATGCCCTGGAATGTCGCGGGCTCAGTTGAAGGGACGCTGGCACGCACGCTCTGACTAAATGCGTAGTCACGGGCAAATTCTCCCATCGCAAGATTATGTGTGTGAACGTGCTGCCCCGCACTGATCGGCTGACTCGCGAAGCCGATGATCTGGCCATAGCGGTGCACCGCTTCACCCTCGTCGATGTCGCGTGTCGCCACTTTGTGACCGGGCGGGATCAATCCCGAGACCGTCACCGCTTCCCCATCCAGCACCGCGCCGGACATAAGCTGATCGAGGGCGATGACGACATCGTCAGCGGGATTGAGCCGAATGACGCGAACCGGCCTGAGCGCGGTCGATGCGACGGACGTGCCCGCAACAGGGGACGACATGGAACTACTCCTTCGTTTCTCAACGTGACGACATTTTCGGGGCCGGCTGCGCGACGTCGCGTGACGTGCCGTGCAGCCGTGTTCAAACGACGTTTCAGCCAGCGCTCCACGGCGTCTTGCAGCGCGTGTACTCCAGTTGATAGAGCGTGGCGTCCGGCGCAACTGCAGCGGCCCCGGGCAAAGCAGCGAGCCCGGCAAGGAAAGCGTCCACTGCTGTGCGGACATAGTCGGCGCGGCATCCTTCGATCATCACGATCCATGTCGGCACCTCGGTGCCTTCCGAACGCGCCTTCTTCTCGGCAGTTTCTACCTTGCTGACGGCCTCGTCGGCCAGACAAAGGTGCACACCCGTGATGCCCGGCCGGTCGGCGAGCGGCGGCAAGACCTGCTGACGCAATCCCTTCACGACATCGGCCCGCGCCGCCGAAGGCACATCGAAGCGCACCGTCACGAGACTGGCGCCCTGCCCCACACCGTCGGAATACGCCACATGGCAGATCGAGCGGGCCACGCTGCGAAACGAGGCGACGACCTGCTTCGTCCATGGCGTCGGTGAATTGAGCCGAAGCAGGTAGTCCTGCGCGCCGAGCACCTCCACGGTGTCGGCTTCATACAGATTGAAGTACTCGGGGCCCGCATCCAGCGCAATGTAGCGCCGGCCGCGCCTGAACCCCGGAATCCCGGCGCGTTCCGGCATGTGCTCGCGGTTGTGCCACTCGTAGAATTCATCCTTCGCTTCCGGCAGCAGGCCATGCCAGATCGCGACGACGCCCGTTCCAGCAAGGCTCATATCTCCTCCTTTTACAGATTGAATCGTTCTATCGTGCCAACGGATATTCGCCGCGGCCCCATGCCACGCCAAACGGATCCGCGTACGGCACGACCTTCTGGCTCTGCTCGCCGAGTCCGCTGCCGCCGAGGGTCATGGTGTCGCCCGCTTTCAGAAAGACGGGCGGCTTCTGACCGAGGCCGACACCGGGAGGCGTCCCGGTAATGATGACGTCGCCAGCCATCAGCGGCATGAAGCGGCTGAGATACGCCACGATATGCGCGACGTTGAAGATCATCGTGCGTGTGTTGCCCGTCTGACGACGTGTGCCGTTGACGTCGAGCCACAGGTCGAGCACCTGCGGGTCGGGCACTTCATCACGCGTGAGGAGCCACGGGCCGAGCGGGGCAAAAGAGAAGCCGCTTTTGCCCTTGGTCCACTGACCTTCGCGTTCGAGCTGATACGTGCGTTCGGAAACGTCATTGGCAAGGCAGTAACCCGCCACATGATCAAGCGCGGTGGCTTCATCGATCTGCCAGGCGGGTTTGCCGATCACCACGCCCAGTTCGACCTCCCAATCCAGCTTTTGCGCGTCTGCCGGCAAGATGACCGGATCGTTCGGGCCGCTGATCGAACCCGTATGCTTGTTGAACACGACAGGTTCCCGCGGGATCGGCGTATCGGTTTCAGCGGCATGATCGGTGTAATTCAGACCAATGCACACGAGGTTACGGACATTGCCGATACACGCGCCAAGGCGCGTGCCCGCTGCCACGACGGGCAGGCGATTCAGATCGAGTTCGCCCAGCCTTGCAAGGGCCGCAGGCGAAACGGTCGTTCCGTCGATGTCGTCGACGACGCCGGTCAGATCGCGGATCGCGCCGCTCGAATCGATGACACCGGGATGCTCCTGACCAGGCTGGCCGAAACGGACGAGACGCATTTGAATACTCCTATCAAGACGAAAAAAGTATGGGCAATGTGCCGAGATCACCAAAGCCGATATGCAACTCACAGCCGATCGGCAACTCGAGCACGCCCGCGTAGGAGCCCGTGATCACAGCCTGGCCGGCATGCAATCCAAGGCCGCGGACGCGGAGAAAGTTGGCGAGCCACACGATCGGCGCGAGCACGCTGCGATCAGGGTGGCGGCCAGCAAAACTGACCGCCTTGTGTCCGGCGCAAGTCACACTGACGGTGAATTCGACAGGGAGATCGGCCGCCGTCGCGCCGTCGCGCAACTCAACGCGTGGCCCAATGACAAGACCGGCATTGAACAGACCGTCTGCCAGCAATTCAGGAAACGTCAGTGCCTCCGGATGCACATAGCGACTGCCCAGCAGTTCGAGCGCGAGGTGAACATTCCCGAGAGCCTCGAGCACCTCCGCTTCGCTGTATGCTTCGCGCCGTGGCGGCAGATCGCGATCCAGCAAACAGGCGAGTTCAGGCTCTGCTCTTACAGAAGACTGCCCACGCACCGCGCGAATGCGGCATTGGGCGCCTCGATGGATGACGGCGTCATAGATGGGTGCGGCGATGATTTTGCCCGCCGGCGGCAGCGCACATTTCCACGCGCCAGCCTGCTGGCCGAGCTGATCGCCGACCTGTTGCTGGATCGCGAAACCCTCGTCCGGATTCACGGGTCTCAGTTCGACGGGAAGGCGCTCCGCGAGCGTGCCTTGCCCGCGCGCCGCGACGAGAAGGCGTGCTGCCTGCTCATCCAACGCGGCGATTCGCTCGATAGCCTGATGTGCTCCCGGTGTGTTCATGCCGCTTCAACCACATGCGCACCGACGCTCTGGCGCGGCCATACGGCACCCAGCTTGGCAGACGCTTGCTGCAATAGCGCGTAAAAGGACTCGTAACGCTCCGGCTGACCCGTGTGACCGGCCCGGCAATGCTCATCGTGCCCACCACCGCACCGTCAGGCAGCGAACGCACCGGCACCGCCAGTGCGACGACACCCGGCTCGGCCTCTTCAACGACAAGGCCATAGCCACGCTGCCTGGTCCGCTCCAACTCCGGAATCAACTGCTCGACGCTGGTGATTGCCTTCGGCGTCCATGCGCCGGCGGCGGACGCTTTTCCAAGTCCGCCACGCAGGGCGTATTCGATCGCCTGGTCGTTCGGCATTCCAGCCAGCCACACCTTGCCAACCGATGTGGCATGCAAGACGATGGGGCTGTGCATGGACGGCGAATACATGAGGCCCGGCGCCGCGCCCTGGGACGCTGCCAGCCACGCGAGGGTTCCTTCGTTGACGACCGTCAGCCGGACCAGTTCGCGGCACTGCGCGGCGACTTCGTCAAGGATCGGCTGCACCAGACCCGGCAGACCGAGCCCATGCAGGTACCGCTGACCGAGCAAGGACAGCTTCAAGGTCAGACGGTACTGGGACGTCTGTTCATCCTGCTCCGCCCACCCCTGCTCGCACAGTTGCGCGAGCACCCGATGGGCAGGGCCTTTCTCCAGCCCGAGTTCGGCGGCGATATCGGAGATGCGCATCCAGCGCGCCTCACGTGCGAGTAACTCGATCGCCTGAAGCGACCGGTCAACTGCTCCCTTGACAACTCTCATAATAAGACAGGCATGAATCGGAACACCCTGGTTAAGCCCCACGACCAGCGCCAGTGGAAGATCGCCGCACCCAGCGGCTGGCTTGGCCCGGCATTGGAGCATTACGACTTCTTCATCCGTGCGACTGCGGCGTCGTTGGCGTTCGCGCAGCTCTTCTTTCCGTCTGACAATCCAACGGTCGCCATTATCGCACCACGCGACCGGCGCCAGGCGACGTCGCGCTGTTGTCGTGCGCCGATAAACCATTGGTCGGCATCGGATGAGAAGCAATGATGCATACGTTATTTTCCAGGTGTGCATTCCAACGTGCTTAGAGGTGGGCGCGCAAATTCGGACAGTCGGATAAGTGGAATGCTCGGGGCCTGAGCCGGCGATAATGCCGACAAAGGAACCAGGAAGATGACGAAGAGAACCCGACGGACGCACTCAGCCGCGTTCAAAGCGAAAGTGGCGATGGCGGCGGTCAAGGGCGAGCGGACGCTAGCCGAACTGGCGCAGCAGTTCGATGTGCACCCGAACCAGATCACCGAATGGAAGCGGCAGTTGCAGGAACGTGCCGCCGACGTGTTTGGCGCAGGCGGCACGGCGTCGAGCGAGCCGCAAGTCGATTTGAAGGAGCTACATGCGAAGATCGGCCAGCTCACGCTCGAGAACGATTTTTTAAGCGGCGCGCTCAACAAGGCGGGATTGCTGAGCGCAAAGCGATGATCGATCGTACACACGCATTGCCGGTCTCGCAGCAGGCGCGACTCGTTGGTATCGCAAGATCGAGCGTGTATTACCGGGCGCAACCGGTGAGCAACGCAGACCAGTTGCTGATGCGCCGGATCGACGAACTGCACATGGAGTTTCCGTTTGCCGGAGCGCGGATGCTGGCGCGACTGCTGCGTCGCGAGGGACACGAGATTGGCCGCAGGCGCGCGCGCACGCTGATGAAGCGCATGGGTATCGAGGCGCTGTACTGCGAGCCGAACACGAGCCGACGCAATGCGCGGCACAAGATCTGGCCGTAATTGGGACTGGCTTACGCAGTGGGTATTCAGTCCAGCGCCCGCGTCTGGGCTCCCGGCACGGCACCCCTGAGTGTCGAGCCGCCCACAGGACAGCCTGGGCGGCCACGCAAACTGTTGCGCCGCGCGCCCGGGCACGAGCCGGTATCAGTCAAAGCGCTCGCGCTCGGTCTAGATGCCGAGTGCTACCAGGTGATCATTGGCGCGAAGGAACCCGTGCCGCCTTGAGTTCGCGGTTTGCTGCCGTACGCGTACGTGCCTCGCACCGTGATTACTGGCGCTCCACACAGCGCGATGAGGAATGGCTGCTGATTGAATGGCCTCAGGGCGATCCTAAACCGGCTAAATATTGGCTCTCAACACTTCCGAATGTGACGTCCCTGCAACGCCTGGTGAATGTCGCGAAGATGCGTTGGCGCATCGAGCGCGACTACCAGGATCTGAAGCAGGAGTTCGGCCTGGGCCACTTCGAAGAGCGCAGTTGGCGCGGGTTCCACCATCATGCGTCGCTCTGCATCGCGGCCTACGGCTTTCTGGTTACGCAGCGCCTGATTCAGGGCGCTGGTAAAAAAAACTTCGCCGTCGGCAGCTTCTTTACCCTACCCGACGACTACGTGCCGCGAGGCTCCCCAGCGCGCCCAACGGCACGTGGCTGATTCGATTGCCAGCTTGCGCTGGCGTCTCGCGGCTTACATCGCGCAACGCCTCCGACGATGTCCGTTCTGCTCTTCATCAAAATATTTTGTGACACAGTAAGATTTCTATGGGGCAATGGAAGTCAAGCCCTTTCGCGATCCGTTTTTCCGTCAGTTATCTCCCATTCGAGAGCGCGACAGGTTATCCACGGCCGGCCGGCGGGTCGCCTGTTACGACCACGACGCCGGCCAGTGGTGGATAACCTACTCGATCAGATGTTTTGCAATCCTCCATATCAAGCGAGAACAGTAGTGAGGTCGGGGTGTCTGAAGTCCGGACACTTGACCGGACCAACTTCTATCCGTGCCGGCACGAGACCGGGCACCACATACCGCATGCGCAAGGCGCTGGAACCACCCCATTATGGACGCGCCCCATCTAGAACTACGGTTACCTGCGAAGGTAACCCTCTTACTGTCCGGGCGCGCCGAACCTTCAAATGCTGTTGCCGCTCGACGTTGGTACTCAGGTCGCTGTCGCCTTCTTCGCGGGGGGCTTGAGGGTTGCCCCGAGGGGAATCTCGCCGAATTCCAGATAGCGCCATAGCGCGACCGCCAGACGTCTGGCAAGTGCCACAATGCCGATGCGTCGCATACGCTTGCCGCCGCCTGCAAAGCGCTCGTTGAACCAGTCGCTTAGCTCGCTGCTGCGCTGGAAGCGCAACCAGCTCCACGCCAGTTCCACCATCAGCCATCGGGCTCGCTTGTTGCCGATCTTGCTGATGCCCTGCTCAACTTCACTCGTACCGCTGGCATAGGGCGTCGGGGCCAGGCCCAGGCAGCCGGTCACTTCACGGCGGTTGTGAAACTGCCGCCAGCCGAACAGTTCCCTGATCAGGACCCAGGCGCTGCCGGTGCCGATACCCGCAAGGCGCGCGAGCCGCGCGATCGCGGGTTGCGCACCGCTGCGCACCTCGCGCTGTTGCGGTACCTCGAGCGCCCTGATCTGCCTGGCAGTGAGCAACAGCCGTTCGAATTCGCGTTCGATCTCGGCGCGCAGGGCTGGCAACAGCTGTGTGGTGTGCTGCGCCCACCAGTGCACCCACGCGCAGCCGCTGATTCGCTCGGGCCGCAGGTTGTGGAGTACCAGCAGCGAGCGGATGCGGTTGCTATGGGAAGTGCGCTCTTGCCGCAGGCGATCGAGTTCACGGTGTACCCGCCGCGCATCTTCCTGTTCGGGGGTGGGGATACGTGCGACCGCCCAAACCCGGAGCTCACCACCGTAGTAGCGCATCAGCATCGACAGCAGCTTGTCGCTGTCGAGACGGTCGGTCTTGGCGCGACGTCTGCGCCGGTTCACTTCGATACTGGCTGAATCCACCACGAGGTTCGTGATCTGATGTGCTTCCAGGCAGCGGTGCAGCCAGAAGCCGTCACGCCCGGCTTCATAACAGCTGCGCACCGGGGCATCGGTGGCCAGATGACAGCGCACTTTGGCCTTTGAAATCGCCGTGAAGACTGCAGCCGTATCGCCAGCGGCCACTGTGCAGCGGCTTGGCGAGCGCACCCCATCGCCCAGCGAGAGCTTCCAGCTCCTGTCACCCAGTTCGAAGGCGACATACAGCGATCCGGTGATGGTTGTATCCTGCCCATGAAGGGCCGTGCGAGGCGCATTCATTTGCGTACTCCTCTCGGAAAACGGGTGTTGGAATCCTCGTTTTACTCCAGGAGGCTTACTTCCGCGGCCCTTCCATAGTATCTAGTGTCTTTGGCTGGATTGAACTCACGACGCTCGCGAGAGTTCTCCTCGCGTTTACTGCGCGATCGCGCCATTCCAGCTCCCGCACCGATGCCTGCAGGCTTTTGCCTCCCCGCCCGGCTCCGGGCAGGCCTCACGCTCGCGGTCGTTTTCCGCAATGTTCCCCACCCCCGTCATTACCAGCGACGCATGATCGGGCAGGCTGCTACTAGCAGACAGGCGTGGGTGTTGTCCGCTACCATTGGCGAGACAGTTGTAATAACGACCCACAGGTCATGCCTGCATGGACGCACGGTACAGCTATTAAGTTGGAATCGACACCTGAGCGCCCCGAGGCAACCCGGAGCTACGAGGAAAACCGCATATGGCGACACGCACGAAACCGCGAATCCGGGTTGGCGTTGGAGGCTGGACCTATGGCCCATGGCGCGGGGTGTTTTATCCGCCGGATCTGACGCAAAAACGCGAGCTCGAATACGCGAGCCGCCAGCTGACGACCATCGAAATTAATGGGACCTTCTATGGCTTGCAGAAACCCGAGAGCTATATGAAGTGGCGCGACGAGACGCCTGACGATTTTGTATTTGCACTCAAGGCGCCGCGCTACGCGACCAACCGGCGTGTGCTGGCCGAGGCCGGCGACAGTATCGAACGCTTCTTCGGCAGTGGCCTCGTGCATCTGAAACAAAAACTCGGTCCGATCAACTGGCAGTTCGCCACAACCAAGCAATTCGACGCAGACGACTTCGAAGCGTTTCTGGCGTTGCTGCCCAGGAAGCTCGACGGACTCACGCTAAGGCATGCCGTCGAAGTTCGACACGAGAGTTTCCGCAACGAAGTCTTTGTCGCGCTGGCGCGCAAATATGGCGTGGCGATCGTACTCGCAGGCGATAGCCATTATCCTCAGATCGCCAGTCTCACCGCACCCTTTGTGTATGCGCGCATCATGGGGACGTCCGAAAAGCAGGCCCAAGGTTATTCGAAGAAGGCGCTCGATGCGTGGGCCGAGCGCGCACGCCAGCTTGCCGCAGGCACCATTCCCGAAGATATCGAACCCGTCGAGGCCAAGGCAGCCGCAAAAAGCGCGCGCGATGTTTACCTCTACGTGATCAGCGGCTTCAAGGAACGCAACCCGGACGCGGCAAAAGCCATCATCGAGCGCCTGTGACAGGCTAAGGTTGAGTGATATGCGTACGCGTTGATCGTATTGCGAGCAGAACCCGAGGTGCACGCAACGAAAAAGAGCGAAGCCCGCAAAGGGTTCGCTCTCAAGCTGGCGCGTCACAGCATTAGCAACTTCGGTCCAGCAGCCAATTTTTCCTCCAATGGCTGCTTCGAGTAAATCCAAACAGCGCTTTCGGTTCGGAGTTATGTATTCATCCAGGTGGGTAGCGAACTTCCACCGTTGCCTTCGGTGAATGGCCGGACTAAACCAGTGTCCCGTCGTACCCATCCTGGTCGACGAGCGTCCGCCCTGTCCGAACTTCAGTCGTTGTGCGCGCAACTACCGCTGCCTGCTTCTCGGCCATTGCCGACATTGGGCCGGTCCGGGTTCGGCGTCAGCAATGCGGCGGTTTGCCGACGACGGTGGCGTAGTGCAGCGGACGACAGCTTTCAGTTTCGGCAAACTCACACTTTCGACCCGGAGCAGCCCTTCGATCCGGCGCGAACTCAACGTCAGTTGCCAATGGTGTAGCGGCCGCTCGTTAGACATGTGGGATGGCAAGTGATCGGTCAAACGGGATTTCAGGCTCTTGGACTGCAGCCGGTCATCCATGTCTGATCCTGGCGATCACGAACAATGGTTCGGACCGCCTAGCAGCGGATCAACGTCGCATCTCAGCGGTTGGCGAGGGCTGCTCGCAGGACATCCGAGCATCAGTGACCGAAGTAGATCGAGTGAGTACCTTCGGTCGCCGTTGGCGCACCCGCCTGCGAGGAGCCATCCGACACTCCGCCTTCGCCTGTGCTCCCCGACATCGTGACGTTCTGCGCTTGAAGCCGCGCCTCAGCCGCCTGGATATCTGCCGGGTAGTGCACATCGTTGGCGGCCGGCCGGTACCCGGCGTGTTCTAGCCGAACTAGATCAGCGCGCACTTCGGCACGTGACAACGGCGCGGTAGCGTCCTGTGCAAAAGAGACCGCGGGAGCGACAAGTACGCCGGCAACCAGCGCTGCATAGATAAGAGCCTTCATAGTGAATCACCTCCTGAATTTAGGGTATGAGGAGCTTCACGCGCGATGATTGAAGCCCCCGATCTCACCATCTCGTCGGAAACGGGAGTGAGTAAGCTTCATTCTGTACAACGAAGGTTGATGCACGCTGACGCTCACATTACATTGATGTCATGTTCGGATTGCCTGCGAAGCGTAACCAGCAGAAATCATCGGCAAGAGATACGTTTGGCTGCAACCGTCGAATGGTCTATCGAACGCTTTTTGGCCACGCTTGCGATGCGACAATCTGAACTGTCGTTTGCTAGATCAGGGACGACCATCGCGACGTAGTTCGGGAGGGTCAAACACGCTGTTACTGAAGCACCCGCGCGGTGAAAGCGGGTGCTCGACACGGGCTGCGGATGCGGGGGGCGAGTTCCTGCTTCGGCCGGAAACGCAATGATGGTGTCTTGAATCCGAACGTCTGTTGGCAGGGGCGGAGAAGACCTTCGAATGTCCGTTTGGAAGCTCGGACCAACGACCGTAGTTGCCCGATCCCGGAAATCGAGCGGCCTCCGGTGATCGTCGGCCGCACCTCCGCGTCGAACTTCCGTAGCCGACCCTGATGCGCCATTCAAAGCCCCACTTTAGGTGAGACCTGTATGCAGCCGAAGATGCCACCCCGCCGGGCAGACCTTCGACAACCAGCCGAAGCCGCCTGTCATCAGTGCGGCGGTCGCCTAGCGGTCGGCCACGAGGACGCGTTGTGGGACAATCCAGTTCGGCAACCACCAGTCTGGAGGGCGAACGCCATGGATTCGCCACACATCAAACTGACAACCCCAATCGTCGACAGCCGGTCAGCGCTGTGGTTCTCCGCGTACGGCTTCGGGTGGGGATACTGCGCCTTCGAACTCAGACCGGAGGTTGTTTGCGAATACCTCGGAGCGGCAGACGACAGCCAGAAGCAGTTGCTGCTCGCGTTTCAGTTGGGAAAGCAAAAGTTAGTGGGCGTTGCGGAACGCAAAATACCTCCATCGAGTGGAGAGCGCATCGAGATTACTGGCCAGGATCTTTAAGCCGCGCTGCAGCGGTGCACACGACCGGCCGGTTCGGTCTAAGTACCCGTCATTCGCGCATGAAGTCCGACTGACCGGACCTGGGCCGATTCCGGAAATCGAGCGGCCTCCGGTGACCGTCGGCCGCACCGCCGCGTCGAACTTCCGTAGCCGACCCACTTCGGCCCTTCGACCCAGCGTGTCCTTGACGGCGGCTTCCAAGGGATACTGTTGAAAAAGTCGCCGCGTGGTTTTCTCAGTTCTCCTGCGCGAAAATCGACCTCTCAGATCGGCCTACAAACCGCTCGCGCGTGCCGGCTAAGGGTAAGAAGACCCCTAAAAACCTCGCGACAGAGACGGTCAGCGACTTTTTCAACAGTATCAAGGTACAACGGCCGTTCGCGCATTAGTGCAGGTCGGAGGTTGCTCGGCCGAAGCCGCCGTTAGGGCTGTCACAGAATCAGCATCTCGCGAATGACAGCCCTCGGGACGTTCGAACTCAAGCACCTGTCGCGATCGCAATGACAGATCTGTAATCATCGCGTCGCCGCCCGTTAACCTGCGTGGCTCATAATGCGGATTCCTCAAACAAGGCGCTCGTCGCTCGGATGATCAAAACGTCATGAACGTACTCCCGACTCTCCTCCGTCTGTTTTCGGCTTGCCTGATCATTTTTCCATTGATGGCGACGGCGAGCCCGGCGCCGTTGACTTGGTTAAAAACGATACCGTTACCGGCTGTCACGGGCGGAGACTTTGATCATTTCGCTGTCGACTTGCCCCATCGTCGGTTGTACGTTTCGGCAGAGCAGTACGGGTCAATCGAGGTGTTCAGCCTGCCAGACGGCGAGCATCTGTCAAGCAAACGAGCCGTGGCAAAGTCGCCGCACAAAATCCTCCTGACGAACGACGGCAAAACTATGTTCATCGCGGATGCTGGCGATGCAAATGTTAAGATCGTCGATATGTCGAATTTCCAGGTGGAGAAGACGATCTCCCTTGAACCCCAACCCGACTCCGGGGTCGCTGACTGGAAGAACGGAATATTTTATGTGGGAAACGGAGGCGTGCAGTCCCATCAAGACGACGCCTATATCACTCTGCTCTCGCTTTCGGATGGCGCGGTTCTCGGAGAAATCCACGTGCCCGGCGCTCAGTTGAAGGGGATGGTCATTGATCATGCCTCGGGCCGCCTCTTTGTAAATCTTCGAGACAAAAACCAAGTCGGCGTGATCGATCTCAAAGCACGCAAGTTAGTTGGCGTCTGGACCGTTCCCGGCCCGAGCCGTAACTCTGCGATGGCATTCGACAGCGAGCACAAGCGCCTGTTCATTGGTTCGAGGACGCCGGGGAAGCTTTACGTGCTCGACTCCGATTCCGGATCTGTTGTCCAGTCGCTTAATATCGTTGACGTATCCGACGACATGCACTTCGACGCAAATCATCATCGGCTCTATGTCACGGGCGCAGGCGGATTGGACGTTGTGCAGCAAACGGACCCTGACCACTATCGGATCGAACAGCATATCGACACCCTAGGTGGCAAGACCTCTGCTTACATCCCTTCGCTGCACCGGTTATATGTCGTGCATACGAAGGGGCCTCAAGCCGCCGAAGCCGGCCTGCAGGTTTTTCGCGTCAATTGACCAGCGCGCATTGCGTTGAGCGCCGCTGAAGGTAATTGGGCTTTGCTACCTTCGTCAGGCGACGTTCGTGAACCCGTTGGCGAACATTAGGGCAACGCTGAACGAGCCGATGAATTTGCGGTGTGTCAACGCTTTGAATGCGGCGAATTCATGAAGCCGCGCTTCACCCATTGGATTTTGGTCCGAGCGGGCCTTGCGCGAGAGCCTTTAGCCATCTTTCACCCGTTACCGGCGCGCGCGAGTTATCAATTGCGCGCGCGAGAAATGGATGCCCGCCAAGGCCTGCGCCACGAACGCGCGGTTTGGATTCTTCGCCAGACCGCGATAGGGCACGTTCGTGCATCTCCACAGACGCTTGACGACAGCGCAAACATAGTCAATTCGAGCCAGGATCTTCGACTTGTTGCGATTCTTGCGACGCGCTTTCACGTCTGCAAGGCAGGCGTCGAACAAACCTCCAGATGACGCGACGGACACGGTCGCCGCGCGAAGGTCCGTTACCTGCGTGGAGGCGACGTTTGAATGTCCGCCTGAAAGCACGGGCCACAGGCCGAAGTTGGCCGATCCCGGAAATCGAGCGGCCTCCGGTGATTGTCGGCCGCACCGCCGCGTCGAACTTCCGTAGCCGACCCTCAACGGTCCCTCGGGCACGGTCGCCATGAACGACCGTTTTCGAAGTCTTTGAGACGTCCGCGCGTTGCTGCCGGCGACCGGTAATCGGCGATGCGATACGCGTACACAAAAGCGTTCTCGGTGCGTATCACGCCAAGGCACACAGGCGTCATCTCGGATGACTTCGCCGTCGAGCGAGATCCGTGAAGCTATCACAATCTCGTCCGTGCCCACTTCCCCTGACAACTCCTCAATTAGAGCAGCAATCAATCGGTCGAAGACGATGGGTCAACCGGCCAGTTCCGGAGAGAACGCAATTTCCACTGCCCGCATTTCCGACTCATCCAATGACCGTGGTGCCCGCAATCCGACTATGCGACTGAGGCTGTGCTATTGATGCTCCGCAAGACGAACCCTGGGTTCAGTGCGGGGCGACCTGCCAGGCGAGAACGGGGTGGGTGGCACCGGGCAGCATCACCCACACGCCGTTGGGACCGAAGTTCCACCCAGCAAAACTTGTCGGGTCGCTCATCTGGGCGGTAGTGAGCCCGTTCGCCGCCGGCAGATTGCCGCCGCTCGCCGGTTGTCCCGTCGTCTGGACGTTCCAGTAAACGTCGCTCCCAAGAGCACCGCACGTGGCGCAGATACCGCCAGCTATCCCCGATAATGCGGACACCCTTCCGGACGCAAACGACTGTGTGATCGTGCCGGTGTTCCCAACGAATGATCCAACGAGTCCTCCGGCTGAACTGTGCGAGCTAAATCCGGAGACCGGGCCGGTGGCATATGACTCGGTGATCGTGCCTTCGTTACTGATAACCAGCCCGCCGACAGCACTATCCGCCGTGACGGTAGCGCTGCTGCCCGAGCGCGCGATCAACCCGAAGTTGGTCGCGACAAGTCCGGCGTAGTCGTTGCCAAGGTTCTCTGAGGCAATGACCCCGGACGTAAACACGTTGGCAATGGCGCCGTGATTCTGAATGGCCAGTATCGCGGTCCCGTTAGCAAGGAAAAAAAACACCTGGCCGACGTTCGCGTTGACGTTCAGGTCGCGCACGACGCCGCTTGGACCGATATCGCCAAACACCGCATCGAAGCGCGGCAAGAGGTTGGAGATCGTATGCCACATACCGTCGAACTGCCCCGTGAACGACGTGCCGGCAGCGAAACCAAGCGTCTGGAACGCGGAATTGCCAGCGTCGAGGTCTTTGCCTATCGCGTAATTGCCGGCAAGATTGTTTCCGATGTTCTGAAGGTCCGTGACCGAATTGACGAGTTGATAGCCGGTTATCTGCGTGACGAGTCCGCTGTAGAGCGGCGCTTGCCAGGTCGCATTGCTGACGAGCGTGCCGGGGCTGAAACTGCCGTTCATATCGTAGAGCGCGCTGACGATGCCCGTGCTCTTCGACCAGTCGACCGTGCCGCCGTTGACGACACTGCCGCTGTTGTCGATTCCGGAGGCGTCGGCACGCAAGGTCAGATTGCCCGCACCGCTGTTCGCGATCGTCGTGCCGTTCGCGACGGAGACATCGCGGTATGCGGCAAGCGTGAGCGAAGCGGGACCGTGCCAGCGCAGGCTCGACGCGACGCCCAGGTCGCCCGTCGCGCCGTTGGCGCCCGTCGTCTCGACGTCCACCGAGGTGCCCGCGTTCAGGCTGCGCTGCAACGTATGCGCGGCGGAGTCGTCGATCGTGAAGTCGGGCGTCGACAGATTCCACTGCCCCGCGTAAACCGCTGCGTGCCTGCCGAAAGTGAGTTGTGCCGCTTGCGTATCGACGGTTCCGCCGCTGCCGTCCGCGTTGTTTGCGGTGATCGTGCCGTACTGTTCGACACGGCCGCTGTCGGCGACCAGCCACACATGGCCGTCGCGGCTCGCCGTGCCCGTCGCGCGGATGCGCGTGCCGCTGCCTGCGAGCGCATACACGTTGCCGTCAGCAGCCTGCAGACTGATCTGCGCGGCGGTTATCCGCCCCTTGTTGACGACCGTGCCCTGACTGCCTGTCTGCACAAACACCTGCCTGCTGCCGGCCGAGTCCTGCAGCAGTACCTGCTCCCCCAACGGCACGGCGGAACTGGCCGTGGGGCGCTGCGACGGTGCCTGCGTTGATGACGTCGTGTCGCGCAATCAGGAATACATCGCCGCCGCCCGAACTGATCTTGCCGAGATTGATCACGGCTGCGTTCGAGTTGCCTGACAGCGTGAGCGAGCCGCTGCCCTGTATGAACGCGTCGTTGCAGATGTCCAGCGTCGACGCGACGAAACGTCCGCCGGTGGTAATCACGCCCGATGGCCCGACGACGATGCCCTGCGGATTGATCATATAGACGCTGCCGGTTGCGCCGAGCCTGCCGAGGATGGCAGAGGGCGAGCCGCCGGTGACCCTGTTCAAGGTTGCGCCGGTGCCATTGTCGAACCTAACGCTGTTGCTCCCGCCGACCGAAAAGCTGTTCCAGTCGATCACACCGCGGGTCGAACCGGGTTGGGTGATCACGAGGCTGTTGCCCGCGCCCGCTATCGTGCCCGTGCCGGCGACGTAACGGCCGCCCTGCGGAAGGCTGCCCGCCGCGAACGCCACGGGTGTCAGGGACAGCCCAGTCAGCGAAATGCCAATGGCGAGCCAGATGCGTCGGTTTGACTGTTGACGATGGGGTGCGCATCGCGCGGACCGAGGTTGTTCTGGACGTGACATACAGCCCCCTTTCCGCATGCATGCGGAAAGGGGGCCAACGACCCGCAGAGCCGACCGGAGACGCGCGAGTCGCGACGTCTGAAGAATAGCAGTTGGCCTCGCGCGTGCATGCCTACATCTCAGCGCTTCGCGCCTTCTTATCGGACTTTTGTGCCACCTCGCTTGTTCAGAACGCGGTAACCACAAGGGAAACAAGGGAAGGTCCAAACCAAGGCTGTAGACATACCGAACCCGAAGAAGGCGGACCAAGAAGATCAGTTGTGTTGCGGTGGCCAATGGCCGCTGGCGGCTGCAGAACCGACGTCTAAATGTCTTGTCAACAGCAGCGGCGAATGACAGTTCCTGGCCGGGTGTTGTCACACGAACAGAACAGCGGCCGATACGCCCCCTTTGGCGCGAACCGGCTCATAGTCGGACGTGGGGAACTCAGTTCCCATAAATCGAATTATTGAATTCCCACTGACGGTTTTCGATTAAGACGAACAACACTGCGAAACGCGAGGCCGTACAACACGCCCGCAAGCGTCCGCGCGCGAAGCGCGGCAGGAGATTGAGGTATCGACGAAGGCATTGTCCGCGTCAGATCACGCCCTTACGACCCAAGTCATCGCACGGCCGGTGGATCGGCGTCGGTCGGGACGCCGGCCAAGTGCCGGTACAGTGCCAGCGCCCGGTTCGCCGTAGAAGCCTCGTGCCCGCTCGCAATGAAACTGCTGGCTTGCCTGTCGATACGCACAAGAATGTACAGGCCCCATACGTCGTTCGTCTGGCGCTGTGCGAACACCACCGTCTGCAGCGCAGCCGGCTGAAACAGCGTCAGTCCCAACGCTCGGACCGGCGACACATTTTCCTCGGCCAGCGCCACCCGGTGCGGGGTATGCTCCAGCACCCGCACCCGGTACACCAAGGGTCCGGAGCGGCTGTCGTCCACCCAGTAGTAAAAGGTTCGACCGGCTTGCAGTTCCGACGGGCGGAAATCACCGCGCCGCTCCCCGCCCTCGGCGGACAGCGCTGCGGCATCCAGGAACAAGGGACGCCACCTCTTGTCGGTCGTGGACCAGTAGCGCACGGTGCGCAGGGCGGAGACCGCCCCGGCACGTCCCAACAGCGTCTCGGGACCGTCGGCGACGCGGACCAGCCCCGCGACCGCAACGACAACCCGTGAGCGGGACGCGGCAGGCCATCCGGTGCACGAGGACGGCCGCCACACGCCCGTATCGAGCTCCTCGGCGCGCACGATCGCCATCGCGGGTTGCATGCCCAGCGACGCGTAGGCCGGCACCGGCGGTGTCCCGCACGGCGGCGTTGGTAATGGGGTTGCCGCGGCGAAGCCAGCGGCAACGACCAGCGGCGCGCAGCGGGCGGCTGCCTTCAGGCAATACGTACCGCGAGGACGCGTGACGCTCATCCGGGCTTGCCTCCCAGCAGCGGCTCCGCCAGAAACTTGACGACGTAGATGGCTGCGGCGCCGATGTGGAAATATCACAGCGCGACGTAGTGGCGCATCAAGGGTCCTGGCCATCTGACGGACAGGAACGCCGCCGATCCGAGAAGGGCGATCAGCATCGGTCAGTTGATCGTCGCGAGCCACTCGGTCTCGCCGCGGCCTTCAACGCGTCCGGAAAGCCTGTCCGTTACCGGCGCGCAAGCGGAGCAGAAAGTGAGGCGCGCTTTCGTGATATGGAGTCTAGTCGAATAAGGAGTGTGTTGAGTCAGAAAAGTTATCGCAACGACACAGCTACCGAGCGCATTTCCTACGTCATCGCAACCAGCTCTTAAACTAAGATCAACAGAGCGCCATGGGCGTCCGTCGACCCGTTGCCGTCATTCGGGTCTCCGCGATGCCTATGACCGTTCTCAAAGGATACTGTTGAAAAAGTCGTTGACCGTCTCTGTCGCGAGGTTTTCAGGGGTCTTCTTACCCTTGGCCGGCACGCGCGAGCGGTTTGTAGGCCGATCTGAGAGGTCGATTTTCGCGCAGGAGAACTGAGAAAACCACGCGGCGACTTTTTCAACACAATCAAAGTCTAACCGCCATTCGTTCACGTTCGGACGCCGGTCCTTTGTCGGCTAAAATCGCCGGTCATTCCTTCACAACCGAGGTGATTCCACAATGACCGGTTTCGAGCGACGCGATCGGGCGACACGACCTTTGCCGGTCACTCGCTGCTATAGGCGAAGCGACCGTCCATCGCGCTCTAAGAAGCACCGCTAGAAGATCCTCGCTGACGGTAGACTCTCACTTTCGCACGCGCGGGCCGCAGGCGTCGCGTCTGCCAAGAAGCAGACACGGACTCTGTGCAGCGGAGACCGGCAAGCCGGCTATGCAGGCGCTCATTGCTCCGCGCTCGCACCGGTTAGGGCTCGGACACGGCTTTCATCGGTAGCGAGCTCGCGTGAATTTCCTGAATAGACGATGCCCCCATCGTCCAGGACATAAGCGTAATCAGAAATCTCAAGACTCATGCGCGCATTCTGCTCGACAAGCAGGACTGGAATCCCCTCGTTGCGCATCTGCGACACAACGCGAAACACGTCCCGAACCATCAGCGGGGCAAGGCCCTGCGACGGCTCATCGAGAATGAGCAGCCGGGGATTGAGCAGTAGCGCGCGACCGATTGACAGCATCTCCTGCTCGCCGCCGGAGAGCTGGCGCCCTCGGCTGAACTTGCGCTCTGCCAGGCGCGGAAACAGTTCGTAAATCCGCGCGATTGTCCAAGGGCCGCCTCGTTCAAAGGGCACTTTCAGATTTTCCTCGACACTGAGATTGGCAAAGATTCTCCGCCCCTCAGGGACATAGCCTACGCCGCTCGCCGCGATCTGGAATGTCGGCCAACGCGTGGTATCCATGCCGAAGATCGTCACGCGCCCTTGACGCGCCGGTGTCAAGCCCATGAGAGTCCGCAAAGTCGTAGTCTTGCCGGCTCCATTGCGGCCGAGCAATGCGGTGATCCGACCTTCCGCAACCTCCAGGCTCACACCATGCAGGACATGGCTTTTGCCGTAGTAGGTATGGAGGCCTTGTGCGGTAAGCGCTGCACTCATGCGGTATTACCCAGGTAAGCGGCCTGTACGGCCTCGTTGGAGGCGATCTCCTGGGGTGTGCCCTCGGCGAGGAGGCTGCCTTGATCGAGGACCGTGACTCGATCGGCGAGACCGAAGACCATGCGCATGTCGTGTTCGATCAGCACGATGGTGAAGTTGTTGTTGCGATGCAGGCGGCGCACGAGCTGCGTAATCTCGCCGGTCTCCTGGTCGCCCATGCCGGCGGTGGGCTCGTCGAGCAACAGCAGACGCGGCCGCAGTGCCAGCGCCATCGCGATCTCGGCGACTCGCTGGTCGCCATGCGAGAGCTCTCCGACCAGACGGTCGGATTTGGCACGAAGACCTGTTAGCTCGAGCGTCTCTTCGACTTTAGCGCGGACCCTCGCCCTTTCGTTCCGGCTGATCCACGGCCGTAGGCGAAAGCCCTCTGTCACTTCCGTGCTGACGCGCACGTTCTCGAACACGGTGAGTTCGGGAAAAATCTCTGTTATCTGGAACGTGCGGGCGATGCCGGCAGCGACTCGGCCATGTGCTGGGAGCGCCGTGATGTCGCGTCCGTCGAATACGATCGTTCCAAGGGTCGGTGGGAAAAAGCCACTGATGAGATTGAAAAAGGTTGTCTTGCCAGCGCCGTTCGGTCCGATAATGGCGCGCAACTCGCCCCTCTCCACGGCAAGCGATACGTCGCGCACCGCGACCAGACTACCGAAGCGCTTGCTGACGCTTCTGACCTCGAGAACGCTCATGATTCGCCCTTGCGCCGAACGAAGCCGAGCAAGCCGCGTGGGAAGAACAGCACGATCCCGACGAACAGCATGCCGACGAACGACATCCAATTGACGGTGACGCTTGACAGGTAATCCTGCAGCACGACGAATACCGCGGCGCCAAGCAGCGGTCCCCATACGCTGCGCATGCCGCCCATGACCGCCATCATCACGAAATCGCCGGACTGGCTGTAGTGCAGCCCGCGCGGGTCGGCGAAGTTGTTCAGCAGCGCGTAGAGGGCACCGGCGAACCCCATGAAGAAGCAGGACAGCGTGAAGGCGATCCAGATATGGCGGTCGACGGGAATACCGAGAAAGCGGGCGCGCCGCTCATTTTCGCGGATCGCGATCATCGTGCGGCCGAACGGGGAGCGCAGGATGAAGCCCATCAAGCCGACCGCCAGCGCGAGACAGAACAGCACGAAGTAGTAGAACGCGTTGGAGTTCGAGAGGATGTCGACCCTGGCGATGCCGAGATTGAGCGGCTGGCGCGAAAACCCGCGCAACCCGTCGTCGCCGCCAGTCAAGGAACTCCATTGGAAGGCGATGTAGTAAAAGACCTGCCCGAAGGCGATGGTGACCATCGCGAAATAGACGCCGCGCCGTCGTGCGATGAGCGCGCCAAGCAGGGTGCCCGCAATCCCGCCCAGCAGCGTGCCGCACAGCAGCGCGAGAGGCGTGCTCGGCGCCAGGAATTTCAAAGCTAAGCCGGCGCCATAAGCGCCGAGCCCGAAATACGCCGCGTGACCGAACGACAGCACACCCGTGAAGCCGAGCAGGAAGTTGACCGACATGGCGGCCAATCCGAGCACGAGAACGCGCGTGCCGAGCGCGGTATAGCCGCCGAGCGGTGTCATCCAATACGGCGCGAGCAGTAGCGCGGTCCAGATCGCCGCCACCGCTAGCAAGCGGCGAGGTCGCGCCTGTTCGCTCATGTCAGCATGCCTTCTTCGCCGAGCAGGCCACGCGGGCGTATCAGCAATACCACGGCCATCAGCACGTACATGACCGCCTCACTTGCTGCAGGAAGGAATACCGCCGTAGCGCCCGAAGCGATGCCGATCAGCAGACCGCCAAGCAGCGTGCCGGTTAGGCTGCCGACGCCGCCGACGATGATAGCGATGAAACTCGGCATCAGCAGTCCCGTTCCCATGGTCGGCTCCAGCCCTAGTTGACCCGCGGCGAGCACGCCGCTTAGACCGGCGAGATAGATGCCGACAGCGAAATTGAGCGAGCGCAGCCTGCCGACGTTGATGCCGAGCGCCGCGACGGTTTCGAGATCGAGGGTGCCTGCGCGGATACGGATGCCGAGCCGGCTGTACCGCAAGAGCATGAAGAGTCCCGCGACTGTGACACTCACGGTGCCGACCATGAAAAGGCGGTAGCCCGTGATGAAGAAGAACTCATTGCTCAAGGGCTGAGCCAGCGCGGCTGGAATTGTCACCGGCTTGCCCTGTGCGCCCCAGATGAAACGGGTGCCGTCCTCGAAGACGAAGGCCAGTCCAAACGTCAGAAGCAGGCTGTAAAGCGGATCGCGCCCATAGACTCGCCGGATGAGTGTACGTTCAAGGACCAGACCGATGATGGCTGCGAAGAGCGGCGCGATCAGCAGCGCGCCCCAGAAGCCGACGTACGGCGTGATCGTATATGCAATGTAGCCGCCAACGACGAGGAAGCCTCCGTGGGCAAAGTTGATCACGTTGCTCAAATTCAGAATTAGCGATAACCCAAGCGCCATCAGCACGTAAAACGCGCCGATGATCAGCCCGTTTGTGACGTTGAAGAAGAGTAGTTGAGTCATCGGCCGCTCACATCCTGACGCACACCGTGTACAAACTACGTCGGGCGGCCTGGGCCGCTGTTTTTCCATGCACGCGCGTCATCGTCATGGTCATTGGAACGACGCCAGCAATAGCGCGCCCGCACCGTTTTCGGTATCAGGCGGGCCACTGCAGCTTGCAACCCGTCGCGTCCTCGGGTGGCGCGGTCTTGTCGCCGGCGACCACGCGCTCGACACGGAACAGGTCTTCAGGATCACCAGCCGGCTGAGACAGTGCTTCACCCACGAACGACGAGGTCATGAGCTGATGGTCGCCCTTGCGGTAGTAACACTTGTTCGGCTGCAGCTTGATGTCGTTCGCCAGCTCGAATCCGCCGAGCGCTTCGGCGAGTTTTTTCGCATCGAGGGTCTTTTCCTTGTTGGCAACGGCCGCGAGCGTATGCACCGACGTATAGCCGAACCAGTGACGCGCGGTGGGAACCTTGCCCCCGTTCATCTTGCGGATGTCGGCAACGAACTTGTCTACGCCTGGGACACCCGGCTGCTTCCAGTACCACTCGAACATCCAGAAGCCGACGCGCGCTTCCGGCGGCATCGCCTCGAGCGATTCGAGCTCCTGCTGCAGGCCGGCAATGTGAATCTGCTTTCCGATGCCGAACTGCGCAATCTGCTTCAGGCAGTTGACCATGTCGGAGCCCTGCGGCAGCACCAGCAGAACGTCTGGATTGGCAGCACGCGCCTTGATCAGATACGCGGAGAAATCGGTCGTTCCGAGCGGCGTGAGCTCGTTGCCGGTCATCGTGCCGCCGAGCTTCTGCAAATCCGCTACCGCGGCCTTCTGCAAAGTGTGGCCGAACGCGTAGTCCGGTGTAATGAAATGCCACTTTTTTCCGTACTTGGTGAAGAGGAGGTCCGCGACAGCGTTGGCCTCCATGCTGGTCGTGTTGCAGACGCGGAAAACGTTCCACTTGCAATCGCTGCCGGTGATCGTGTCGGTGTGGCCTCCCGACACGATGTGCAGCACCTTCTTCTCATTGCTGACCTGCGCGATCGCTTGGGCAATGCCGGAATTCACGTCGCCGATCAGAAAGGTGACCTGATCACGGTCAATCAGCTTGCGTGCCTTTTGGACACCGGTGCCGACGTCGTTCGCCGAATCCTCCACCAGAAGCTCGATGGGTCGCCCAAGGATGCCGCCTTTGGCATTGATCTGCTCAACGGCAAGCCTGGCGCCCGTCACTTCATTCTGTGCGACCGCAGCATAAACGCCCGTCAAGGGATCGACCATACCAATTCGCAGGGGGGTCTCGCCGCGGGCTTTGATGAGGAAGGGAGGGACGAACTGCACGGCGGCGGCGGCCGCGGCTCCCTTGAGCAGCGTGCGGCGACCAAAAGTGCGGATACGACTCGGTGTTTTCATAGGGGTTCTCCCTGACCTTCACGTCGAACCGGTCAATCGTCTGAGTTCCGAATCGGAGCGTGAGAATCCTCTGCCAACAATCTTGAACGTGTTAGATAGGATCCACAAGTTCCCCGTCTTAGCGTCGGTGGCCTAGCGCACACGAGTCTTCGGGAAACCAGAATATGGTCGCTATACACGGAAGCGGACACTGTGCATTGCCCCTACTGGAAGGGCGCGAACGGCAGGGTTGGCCGATGAAGCAACATTCGTCTTCGCCAATCGAACTGCCGTTTAGCGGGCGGAGCCGACGTCTGACCGTCCGAGCGACGCGACGGGTGAATGGCGCTTCATGCCCGGTCGCTGCCTTTGCACGCCGTCATGGCGAAATCGCGCTACCCCGGAGGATGTCCAGAATAGCCCTCGCGTTGCGCTACCCTGAGTCTTGGGAAATTGTTGATCGGTACACCGCGATCGTTACCGTTGGTCGCTATGGGACCGTTATCGGACCCACTCCGGCCAGTCAATCCTCTCCGGACCAGCCGTTCAACGTTCGACGTGAGTCACGTGCGCGGCTTGTCCGCGACTCGCCGCTCGACAAAAAGGAAAACGGATTGCCGTACGTTGAACCGGCAGCGGCGTGGTGCTGCTTGTTCGCGGAGAACGCTGCCGAAGTCAACACAAGCCATCCGCAGCACCTCATGAGATCGCCGAATTCTCAATCCGCTCAGTGGGCTCTTCCGGATAATGTATAAGGTCCGGTCTGGATGAACTCGGCAAGAAGTGTGCGCGAGAAGCAGCCGGTGAGGCCGCTTGCGTACTTCGCAATCCGCCCGCTGAACTCACGCGCTGCCAGTCGCGAGGCGAAGTTACTTCAGGTGAATGAGGACTGATCCCTCCGATATTTCCGGCGCGGCCGCGCCAGTGTTTCCAGCGTTCTTCGCGATCCAGTCCTTCGCCTTTTGCACGCTTTCATCGATGCCGGCCTTGTCCTGGCAGACAGTAACCGAGAATCCACCATCGCCGCTGCGTGCGAGGGTGTAGCCGACGAAGCCTTTGACCGAACGCAGCAGTTCTTCGACGTCAGCCGCTCTTTTCTCCAGTAGATCGAATAACTCCTTTGCACCCTTTCCGGAATATGTCCTTATTACGGTTTGCATGATTGTCTCCTCCTATTTCATGGACCAACGACACGAGCACGCCGCACAAACCATGTGTGCAGCCTCCTCGAACTGCTCTTTCGGACGGCGTGGAGTGTGCGCAACGAATTGAGAAGGCCACGCACCTGATATCCGCGAGCCTTACCAAGTGTAGTCACTGTGCCGCCACAGTAAACCTGGGAAGCGATGCAAAATCTTGGTGCCTTCACCGAACGTCGGCAATTGGACCGTACTCCGCGCGATCCCTTGCCGGCGGCTGGCTGTATGAAGGGCATATCCCGACCCAATACCGCCGTACAAACCTACGTTATCTCAATGGCAGCTTAATGGGGCTTCGGTCATCCACGCTCCCGTGCTCTATTCGGCGTCCCTGCGACACGACGTTACTTGCCGACCGTGCTGCACGCACTGCAAACCAGCCAGGTCGGCGCCGCGTATCTGGTCGCGCTTGCCGCCCTCCTGCTTTGCGGCTGGATCGTGCGTCGACCGGAAGGCAAGATGCCGTGCGTGCGAGATGCCGTCGTGAGCGGCATGTTGCATGCCTCCGTAAAGGCCAGAACGGGAGCCCTGGCCCCGGCAGAACCGATCGAATCCATAACCCTTCGCCTTCGCGCTAACACGCCACGCTCTGGACGAACGGCCTTCTTCGACAAACTATCAGATCTTGCTAAGCAGGATCTGGCGTACCTCCTCAAAAGGTTTGCGCATCATCTCTTCATCGACTTCGACCTCGTGGTGCTTGTGGTTTGGGTGCGGCAATGCATGGACATGGAGCGTGTTTTCCCCGTCTTGGACCGTGCCGGAACGTACCGCGCCAAGAAATTTACCCGCTGTGTCTGTGACGACCGTCATCTTGTGCGTCATGATATTCCCTGCCTTTCATAGTGATCTGGGCAACGGCTTGAACGCTCGTGCTCAGAAGTGAATGTTGGAAGAGCGAGTATGGGTACACTCAGGTTTGCCCGCCCCCGTGAAGGCCGAAACGGCAGCCGCGGCCGTCGCAGTGCAAATCGAATGCGTAGGAAAACAAGCCGTCATCTCCAAAACCGATTCGAGCGTTAGTCGTTGTAAGCGTATTGCCGGCGTCTTGTGGCTCGCCTTCCGCCCACTGCGAACCAAAATTTTGCCCGCCATTGATCAGAAATCCGACTCCGATCGTGGCGCCGTTTTCAATGACGCCCCAGTTATCGACGTTGTAAGCCATTTCCAACTCCTTCCGCTGTTGAGGATGCACTTGTCGCGCCGGATTTGACGTGACTCTTTCAAAACGATCTGGGCAACAAGAATTTAGAACAAAGGAGCGGTTGTAGAAATGATCCGTGTAGTTGTGCGCAAGGGCAGCGTAGGCTGCTCCGTCAAATAGTGAGCTATTTAAAATAGACGACTCACTGCCGCGCTGGCTGGGGGCGCATGCCGATCGCGACTGATATACGGGTGCAGAGGAGGCTCCTTGCCAGTGCTCTTTGATCTGCCCGCGCCGACCGTACGAGCTTACGCACGTGAAGCAGTGATCGCCGAAAAATCCCGGGCGATGGTTGCGCTGGAGTCGCCAACAGCAGGATTAAGGACTTTTACGACAACTGGCTGCGCTCGCGAAAGGCCGCAAACGCGCATGATGCGGCGAGCGCAATTGGCGGCCGAAGGTCCGCTGCTTGGGTCGAGCCGACGTTCGAATGTCCGGCCCAGAGCGCGGTCGAACGGCCGGAGATAGCCGAAAGCCGCCCAAAAGAAATATCGGCAAGTCAACCCTTCTTTCGTCTTTCGATTTCTTGTTTCACACGTTCGATTTCAAGCCGTTTAGCTTCCTTTGTTCCCCATCGTGGCGCTGTGTTCTGGGTGGCTTCGGCGGCTGCACGAATGCGTGCTTTGGCAGCAAGTTGATTGGCTCTGCGTTCGTCCAGCTCCCTTATTTTGGCCGCTTGCCGCTCGGCGAAGCGTTCAGCCGCGATGGGTGTGGTTCGTTCAGGTAGTCCGGCAAGGACCACAAGCTTGTCGATATTGTCCCAGGTGCTGATCCAGCCGTCGTTGTAGGCAAACTCGCTAATCAACGGGAGGTTGAGTGCCGTGTAGATCGGGACCCAGTTTTCTTCTTCGCCCTGGCGGCGACGCACAGCGAGTTTGGGATTGAACTGGTAGCGCCCGGTGGATACGCGCAGAAACAGGGATCTATTGTAGGCATAGTCTCTGTCGATTTCGTTCCTCGCCAGCACGCCAGAAAGATGCTGGCGCTTGTTGCGCTCCGGCCGCGCGATGTTAGCGGGTAAGTGTTGCCAGGCATCGAGGATGATTTGGGTCTGGAACGCGCTGTCTGCATTGCCTCGTATCTTGCTGAATCGGGCTTTGAACAATACCCACAAGGTCTGAAACAGAAAGTATTCAGACAGATGCCGGTCGATGCGGACCAGGCGATCACCCGCTCTGACATCAATGCAGGGCGGAGCCAGGCATTCATAGATTGCCGCCAGCGGGCCAGCAGCGAACGTTGCATCGCCAAATGCCTGACGCAAAGCCCAGTGCAGGGCATTGTGACCATAGTGATCGACGGCATCGCGGTCGGCACCGCGCTCCAGCAGGGCTTCCACCAGCGCCACATTTCCTGCAGCAGCTGCGGCCATCAGCGGCGTCTGGTTCATTGGCAGACGATGATCGACGCCATGCTGGTCACACTGCCTGAGGATGTCCTTGAAGCGGTTGGCGAAGAAAGGGACGTAGCTCTTGCGGGCGAACACCGCGCGCTGCTGATCAAAGGTTCGTGCCTGCTCGAATTTCGCCTCGACTGCCAGCCACTCGGCGAGCTGCGGTTCATCGAAGCAGGTGGCATAGTCAAAAAGTTGCTGCTTGCCCTTGTTGCCCGGAGACTGCTCGCGGAAGACCTTGATCAGCAGTTCCCTGACTTTGGCCTCATCGAACACCGGCCACGGCACCGGGACCTGCTTCAAGATGGTGCGGCGGATGGCCTCCGCCTGCTCCTGCTTGCCCTGCAGTTCAAGTTTGCGTGCTTCCTTCTGCCAGTCTTCGAGCGTGGATTGCCTGGCCTCGATCCTGGTCTGGCCGACGATCAGATCCAGCAACCCGAACAGATCATGCCCTGTGTCCGACTCGATCATGTAGATGTTCTTGATGGCGCGCGTCAGCGCTACATACAGGGCATTGACGAAGAATTTATAGACTTCGAGCGACTTGTCACTCTTGTCTTTAGCGCGTTTGTAATCCAGTGTCTCGACCGCCAGATCGGTCTTGGCGATGCCCTCGACAATGTCGTTGAACTCGCCCCGGTGATCCGAGATGAAACGGTAGAGCACGATGTTCTCGTATTCGAGACCCTTGGCTTCGTGGATCGAGAACAACAGCGGCGTGGCAAAGTGTTTGCGGGCGTCGGCCTTGTCCTCATCGCGCATTACCAGGACGGCGAACTGGGCGGATTGGCGAATCTTCTGGTCCAGTTCGCGCTTGGTGGCGTCCTTGTCGGGTATCAGCGTCACTTGGCCGGTCTCGCCGCCGACGGCCTGGACCAGGAAGTTGCTCTCCCGGTCGATGGAGCCGAAGCGCCGCTGCTTGATCTTGAGCAACTGATTGGCGACGCGAGTGGCCTCCAGGCCGTTGCGAAAGTTGGCCATTAGCACGCGTAATTCCTGCCGCTCGGCCAGTTTCGGGTCCTTCCAGAACAGGCTCTTGACTTGGCTCCAGGAAAAAAAATTGGGATGGACAATCTGGTTGGAATCCCCGCAGAGCATGAAATGGCCAGGCCTCTTCATGGTTTTCAGCACGAGCGCGAGTTGCACGGTGGTGATGTCCTGCACCTCGTCAATAACCACGAAGTCGTAGCGCGGCGCAGCCAGCGCTTGCCAGTCCTGGGCGACCAGATTCAGGTCGTAAAGCTTTGCTTCGGCCAGCCAGGCGCGATACTTCTCAAACAGATTGTAGAGTTGGTCGCGCCGTTCTACGGGAAAGATCGATTGACGCACCCCCAGTGCTTGATACTCGTCGCGCGACAGGACACCGCCCGACCCGGCGGCAATCACGCCGCGAATCTCCTCGAAAGCCTGGTGGGCATCGACATCCTTGAAGTTCTGCCGTATACGCGAGTACCAGCCCGCAAAGTCGCGCCAGCTAGCCTCGCGTCCTGCCGGAACGCGGATCGACTCGACAAACTCCCGGTAGGACAGAAATACGGCATCCTGACCGCCATGCTCGAAACCGTTGGCGTAATAAAGGTCGCGGGCGCTCTGCGCCAGGAAGGCGGAGTGAGTGACGTAGAGGACCTCACCTTCGGCATGCTTGAGCTTTTCAAGCGTCAGTGCGGTCTTGCCGCTGCCAGCGCTGCCGACGACAACCAAGGGAGGTGGCTGTCGGTAAATGGTCTCCTGCGTGTCATCAAACGAGATCGGTTTGTCGAGCAGGTGAATGCCGGTACGCTCGGGATGAAGGTAGCGTAGAGCTTGCGCCTCCCTGATGGCGTCATCAGCGCTGATGTCTGGAATTTTGCTCTCGTCAATCGCCGCGCCGCGCAGGAAACGTGACTTATCGTAGGCGTGATTGGCGATCACTTCCAGCATCAGTGCGCAGACTTCATCCCCGTGGCGCACCAGCGAGAACAACAGCCGGTCGGCGTCATCCAGCTTCGCCCGGTAGAACTTGCCGTGACTCAGATTGGCGAGCTTCTTGACTTGGGCAGCCCGGAAGTCGTGGCGGGCGATGGCCGCGGACACCTTGTCGTAGCTGGCCTTGACGCGTGAGGTGTCGAGGCCTGTGTATTCGAGAATCTTCATGAGGCGATGAGGACAAGTGCAAGAGCAAGAATTCTCTCATGACCGTCTGGCCTGCCAGCCTCTATAGCAAGTTTTCCGGTCATTCCTGAACGGCAGTTATCCGCCGACCTGAACTGGACGCCCTAGAGTATTTCCTCATGCTGAATGACGGGTTCTTGCCGCCTGCTGCCCGACCCGCGGCCGTAGCCGACCCCAAACCGCCCTTCAGCTCGCCCAAAAGCAGCCATTCCAGGTAGAGACTCCAGTAGCATCCCCGAAGCATGAGGAACGATCTGCATTGATTGTTTAGGTGCGCATGAGCGCTTCGACTATTAAAATTTCCAACGTTCTGTTGGCTGCGTCGCGCGCGGCGTTGTGGTGGTTACGCAACCTACCTGTAATGCTCGGGATCGGTGGCGTGCCCGCGATGCAGCGCCGATGGTCCACACCAGCGTAAGCTGCATAACGACATGCAATTGCAGGAGACACGCCATGGAAAACAGAAACAGCAATTCGTCGGCCATCACGGCGAACGCCGTGCCGAGCCGTAGGTTCGTAGCATGGCTGGTTTATGTGTTCGAACAGGTCATGCCTAACCCGTCCGTGCTTTCAATCGGCTTGACGCTGGTGGTCTACCTTCTGGCCACATTCTTCGCGCCGTGTGCATCGCTGCCGACGATGCCCACTGCCTTGCACGGCGGCACGTTCAACATCCCCGGCCTCGCGTTGCAGATGATTCTGATCCTCGCGACCGGCTACGCCATCGCCGATGTGCTGGCCGTGCAGCGCCGGCAACGCGCCCTCGCCGCGCACATCCAGACACCGGCCGCGCCCGTGTTGAGCTGACGGAGATCCCATGTCCATCGAAGAACCCCGCGCGCCGGGCGAGCTCAATCCAGAGTTCTACCGTAGGCAGGCCGACGTCTGTCGCACGGCGGGCGACGAACTCGCCGCGCTCGCAAATCTGATCGCCGCTCGAATGCTCGACGCTTTCGCCGCGCAACCGTCCGTCGCACAAACGCGCAATCTGTGTGACGTCGCCACCGGCTATTTCATGAAAGGCGACTACGAGGCCGCTGCGCATTGGTATCGTCTCGTGCTCGATATCAATCCCGATACCGCCGTCGCTTGGTTGAACCTGGCGGCGATCCACGCCGAACAGGACGACGAACACGAGGCCGCGGCATGCCGCGAGCGCGCGTACAAGTCTCAGCGCGTGTTCATCGAACAGACGGGCGGCGAGACGCGCCGCGTGTTGATTCTTTGTAGCGGCAGCGGCACCGGCAACGTGCCGTTCGCAGCGTTGCTGCCCGGTACGGTCAATTGCCGCATTAAATACGCAATCGATCACGCCCTCGACGAAGAAGACGCTAATCTTCCGCCATTCGACATCGTGTTCAACGCGCTCGGCGATCCGGACATCGCGGAGCTGATTGCCAAGCGCCTCGCTCGGTTCGAGTCGCGCTCATCGCGGCCCGTGCTCAACCGCTCGGCCGTAGTGGCGCGCACGCGGCGGCATTGGCTGCCCGAATTGCTGCGTGGCCTGACCGACGTGGTAAGCGCGCATTGCGTGCTCGGCATCGCACCGACTGGCGCCGAAGAACCGCTCGCGCGCCGCGTCGCCGATAACGGGCTGACGTTTCCACTGTTGTTGCGGCCGGTCGCCTCGCATGGCGGCGATGGCCTAGTGCGCTGCGACGACCCCGACACACTTAACGCTCATTTACGCGTAATGGACGGCGCGCATTACCTGAGCGCGTTCCACAATACACGCGACGCGGATGGGTTTTATCGTAAGTACCGGATGATCTTTATCGACGGCGAGCCGTTCGCGTATCATCTCGCGATCTCGCCACACTGGATGGTCCACTACTTCTCGGCGGATATGGAGGCGCAGGCGTGGAAGCTCGATGAAGAGCGCCGGTTTCTCGCCGATCCGCGTGGCGCGATCGGCGACCGCGCTTTACGTGCCATCGCGAACATCGGCCAACGGCTCGCGCTCGATTACGCCGGCATCGACTTCACGATCTTGCCGGACGGCCGCGTGTTCGTCTTCGAAGCCAATGCAACGATGCTGGTGCATTACGAACGCGACGACGGTCCGCTGAAACACAAGAACGGTCACGTACAACGCATCGTGGACGCTTTCGAGCAGATGATGATTCGCCGATCCCTCTCTCATGCAGGCCCGCGTGATTTACGTCGTCACACAGAGTCGACATGATCGGGCACCGCACCACCTTGGCCACCGTGGCAGCCCCGTCGGGCCTGCTCGCCGAACTACAATGCTGCGAGTTGCGCATAGAGCGGCAAACTGACGGGCAGTTCGGCCTACTATCCCGTCAAAGCATACGAGTCGGTGCAACGAAGATTGGCGTCTGTTCCAATGCCGGATCAACCGGCCGCCCTTCAATATGCAAGTTGCACGACGCGGGACACAAGAGATTATCGAGCGGTCTCAAGTTGGCCGATCGAATATACGACCTGTCAAACTGACACCGAAAACATTGGCAATGGGTGCGTTCAGCAACCACCTCCTTAAGCCTATATCCGCCCGGTAACCCGTTGCAATTTTGTTGCTGCCGCGTTGGATTCACAGATTGTCAACGATCGCGACACCGATGGCGAATGGCCGATACTGGCCGGGTGCCGCCTCATGCGATTGGCATATTCGCTTTGGCCTTGCATGACTACGACCGGCAGCACGCGACACGATTCCGACGTTGCTCCAATGGCCGTTGTCACGCTATGAGCATCGGCCAAAGCGTTCGCTCGAGTATCAACGGTCAGTTCGTCCCACTCGTGTAGACTGCGCGGTTGTCCCAACAGATCGACCACCTCGACCCGGCTCTTCCTCTTGGGTCCGGCGTGTGTCAATGCCCGCGTTCGACGCGCCCCCGACAACGCTTGATGGTTTTGACCAGCAGACCCGAGCGAGTACTCGATCGAGCCGCCAGCGGAAGAACAAATAAAACGGATGCATTTCTGGAACATCCCCTGATTGAAGCGGAAATCGAATTGCTGGTTGATTGCCTGATCGGCGACGCCGCGCCGGACGAGGCAATCGATGTCGCGTCGAATTCCCGATCCAGCGAATTCGACATCGCGACACGCGCGCTCGCCGTCGACGGCTGGTGTGTCGTGTCGAACTTTTTGTCACAGAGCCAGACGCAGGCCTTATCGACCGAATGCATGGCCATGCACGACGCGCAGCTGCTGACACCAGCCCGTGTGGGGGCCAATCGCGCTGCCACACTTTTGCGCGGCGATAGCACGCACTGGTTCCAACCCGACGCGCTGAGCACGCGGCAGCAGGCGTTCGCCGATCGCATCGACGCGCTACGGAACGCGCTCAACCGCGACCTGTTTCTCGGTCTGGTCGATAGCGAATCACACTACGCGGTATATCCGCCAGGTGCCGGATACGCACGCCACCTCGACTGCCTGCGTAACAGCGACAGCCGCGTGATTTCCGCTGTGTTCTACCTCAACGAAGCGTGGCAGGACGCCGAGGGCGGCGCACTGCGGCTATACCTTGCCGATCAGTCTTATCACGACGTCTTTCCGCGCGCCGGAACGCTGCTCTTGTTTCTCTCGGCGGAGTTTGAACACGAGGTGCTGCCCGCCACGCGCGACCGCATGAGCATTGCATGCTGGATGAGGCAGCGGGTGTAAGCCGAACCGCGTGCGCATCTGTGGTTAACGTCCAGGATCGCGCCCTTTCGGAGCAGATTGACAATCAATTGCCGGATTTCGTTAGTGTCCAGTTCGGCATGGTGCCGATGGCATACGCGCGAAGCCAACGCCGAGTCACGACAATGTGGCCGAGCTCGGAAGCTCAATCAAGCCGTGAGCCCTCCTTTCGCCCCCGTCACGCTGGGTGCAGCAGACGCGGGAACAGAGTCCCCAAAAAGTAGCTCAGTGTTGGAGATTTTCCTCGGAATCAGAGATGGCCTCACTCGTTCGGACAGTCTTCTGAGATTTTTAAGTGGAACGTCCGGGGCAGTCATGCTGCCAATTTGATCGCAGGCAGCGTCGCGAAGTATGCCTCATCCGGCGTGCGGTCTTCCAGACTCGAATGAGGTCGTCTCTGGTTGTACAGATTGATGTAGTCGCCGATTGAGCGCCGGGCGTGGCCGACCGATTCATAGGCTTTCAGATACACCTCTTCATATTTCACGCTGCGCCACACGCGTTCGACGAACACGTTGTCGCGCCAGGCGCCTTTGCCATCCATGGACAGGCGGATGCCCCTGCCGAGCACGGCCCCGGTGAACACTGTCGCGGTGAACTGGCTGCCCTGGTCGGTATTGACGATCTCAGGTTGCCCGTACTTTGCGAACGCTTCTTCCAACGCCTCGACAGCGTGCATCGCCTCCATCGTGATCGCTACGCGGTGGGCCAGTACCTTCCTGCTGGCCCAGTCCACCACGGCGGTCAGATACACGAAGCCGCGCGCCATCGGGATATAACTGGTATCCAGTGCCCAGACCTGGTTTGCCCGATTGATCGTCATGCCCCGCAGCAGATACGGCCAGATCTTGTGCTGAGCATTGCGTCGGCTCGTGTTCGGCTTGCAGTACAGCGCCTCGATACCCATGCGCTTCATCAGCGTGCGCACGCGCCTGCGGCCAATCTCGTGTGCCTCGCGACGCAGCAGTCGCGCCAGCATCCGCGCTCCGGCAAACGGAAACTCCATGTGCAGTTCATCGATCCGGCGCATCAGCAACAGGTCTGCCTCGCTCACCGGTTGCGCCCGGTAATACACGCTCGATCTTGCGATACCAACGAGTCGCGCCTGCTGCGAGACCGGCAATGCGTGTGTACGATCGATCATCGCTTTGCGCTCAGCAATCCCGCCTTGTTGAGCGCGCCGCTTAAAAAATCGTTCTCCAGCGTGAGCTGGCCGATCTTCGCATGTAGCTCCTTCAAATCGACTTGCGGCTCGCTCGACGCCGTGCCGCCTGCGCCATACACGTCGGCGGCACGTTCCTGCAACTGCCGCTTCCATTCGGTGATCTGGTTCGGGTGCACATCGAACTGCTGCGCCAGTTCGGCTAGCGTCCGCTCACCCTTGACCGCCGCCATCGCCACTTTCGCTTTGAACGCGGCTGAGTGCGTCCGTCGGGTTCTCTTCGTCATCTTCCTGGTTCCTTTGTCGGCATTATCGCCGGCTCAGGCCCCGAGCGTTCCACTTATCCGACTGTCCGAATTTGCGCGGCCATCTCTATCTTCCCAGTACCGAAGCGGATCGCGATATTGTGGATAGTGTAAGTTGAGCCACGCCGACAGTCTGGCCCAGTCGGGATGGTTGGTACCGGTTTGGGCAGACCATATTGACGATCTTTCAAGAACCTGACCGTTCACGCGATCACGGACAACCAGGCTGCCCAGTCCGCTTGAACTGTTCGTCTGTGACTCAACCAGATACCGCGGCAGAATCCTGAGCTCAGCGTCCTCGGCCCACCCGTATAAGGCGCGGACCACGCCGGAGGGATCTCGCAACTCTATGGGTCCGCTTTCCGGGCGAACGGCTGTCCAACCTTCAGGAAACTCAGTGACAACCTCGTTTTTACCTTCCCTTATCCACTTCGCGTGCCATGCTTTCGCCATCGCCTCGCGTACGTGAGCCACCGACTCGTAGCCAGTAGGCAGCTCGATCGCCATCGGAAGAGTAATGAGGTTGTCCTTCCAGAGTTTGGTTTCGTTGTCGACGCGCTCGACTACGTCGAACGCCCCGGCTTCGAATGGGTTCTCGGGCCGGCCGCTTACTTTCACGTTCCCGCTGGGCAGGCCTTCGAAAAGGCGCTCAGCATCGTGGCGGGTGAGTTTGGTCTTTCCTCTCTTCATGGTCTCACTACAGCAAGGTTGTCTCACTAACATGGAGGCTCTGACGTCCAAAGTCGGGCGCCACGTCCTCTCGCGTGCGCGAAGATGCGCGCAATTCTATTCTGCGCCATTTGCCTGTTACCGGCTCGCGCGGCGGCAATGGCGCGGCTTATGCCGCCGCTCCTGCCGCCGGACATCAGACGGGTCGATCCTCGCAAAGGATCAGAGGATGAGCGGACGGGCGATTATCGACTTCTCGCGAAGTCTCCTTCTACCACAGCGGTTATCGAATGGAAGGAGGTGGCAGAATCCGGGCAACTGAACTGCCGTACACGACCCAAGTCAGCCGTTGGTAGCCACAATGCTGCAATGGCCGCTTTCGAAAGCGGCCTTAACGCAGCGCTTGGTTGACCGGCGGCTGGGTCGACCTTCGCCTGTCGGCGAGCCGACGAGCCACCGTTCAGCAGTTGATAACACCGGCGAATGTGATTGACGTGTAGAACGGTCTCCAGGCATGGGGCGCTAAAATTGTACGTAGCATTGGTCCGTTCCGTGAAACCGATTGCCCCATCCCGATCTATCAACGGCAGGCAACCATGAACACTCACTACGCGTGTTTCGTTCGTCCGGCGCTGGCTGCAATTTGCGTGGCTTCCCTCGCAACGCTCGCCGCTTGCGGCGGAAACGCCTGTATCGGCCTCGACAGTTGCGGTGGCGGAAACGTGACGCCAACCGTCGCTATATCCGGCACGGCCGCCACCGGTAGTGCGGTCGCCAGCGCGACGGTCAGCTTCAGTTGTGTGCAGGGCTCGGGCTCCACCCTGTCCGACGGCGGTGGACACTACGCGATTACGTTCAATGCCACGCCTCCCTGCATCCTCACCGTGACCTCTGGTGGCATTGGCCTGCATTCGGTGGCATTGGCCGGCGGCACCTTCAATACGACGCCAGAGACCGAACTGATGTTTGTCGACATCGCTTCGCAACTCGGCACGAGCGAGAGCGGTCTGATAGCGGGCTTCCCGACCAACTCACAGTTCCAGGAGGTGCTGGCAAACCAGGCCGACGTGCAGGCTGCGCAATCGGCAGTCGTCACGAATCTACAGCAGCGCTATGCGGTCACGCTGACGGCACCGGCGTTTCTAACAACATCCTTTACAGTTGACCAAATAGGTGTCGACAGCGACCTGAGCGCGCTAGCGGCAGCAGGGGCTCTCGACGCCAATGGCATGCCCGATCAGGCCGCCGTCTCGCTGCTGTCCGCGGCGGGTCTCGCCCATCCGCTTACAGCGACGTCCGCACCTTCTTCCGGCACTGGCAGTACTGGCAGCAACAGCGGAATGATGTGACGTGCGGCGAGCCCGGGGCCATCGAGTCAGCCCCGGTGCCACAAGAGGTTGCGCTCGTCTACTTGGAAGAACACCACCCATCTTCCTGCTGCGCAGCGTGGGCAATGAGCATCGTGGACTGGAGTCGGCCATCTACGGTCCTCCGCAATTCATTGGCGAATGTCTGCTCAAGAGTTGCCGAGCCGCCGTTTGATCCCGTAATGGAAGCCACTCCTCAGCCCTGGCTGACTCTCTGGTTGAGACGAAGCTCAGGATTTCGCAATGCCCGTTCCACGGCTGACAAACGGGCGTCGATAAGCCAATCGTCTTGGAGATGAAGGTGCGGCTTATCCGGCCAATTTGTACGAATCCTTGCCACTGCTAAGGCTTTGGCGTGCCGATCTATCGTCTGCTACGGCCGGAAGCCCCCCTAGCCGTGCCACCCGTAGCTGCCGGTCAAATTAATGCGGCTCCATCCAGGCGACGGTACATGCGATGGGCAGGCTCCGGGCGGTTAAATTAGAACTTGACACATGAATACGCACGACTGTATTGTATGGGAATACGTACGACTGTATTCCTATTATGAGCAAACCATCATTTCGCGAAGACATTCTCGCTGCCGGCCTCCAGGTGATGCTTCGGTCGGGATACGAAGGGGCGAGTGTGCGCGATATCTGCGCAGCGGCAGGTGCTCCGCACGGCTCCTTCACCAATCACTTCCGCTCCAAGGAGGCTTTTGCGGAGGAAGTGCTGGACCGCTATTTTGCTCACACCAAGGGATTAGTCAAAGAGGCTTTGAACGACAAGTCACTTACTCCCCGGCAGCGACTGAAGCGGTATCTGGACATCATCAGCCGCGTGCTGGCAGACGACAAATGGAATCGCGGTTGCCTGATCGGCGATTTCAGTCTTGAGACCGCCTCTCAAAGCGAGCTCTTGCGCGAAAGGCTCGAGGCGATATTCCAAGAATGGCGTGCTCCATTTGCCTCGTGCATCGCCGAGGCTCAAGCCGCCGGCGAAATCGATTCAACGTTCGATCCGGTGGATCTCGCCGAATTTCTCCTGGCTTCCTGGGAAGGCGCAATTCTTCGCATGAAGGTGGAACGCGGCCCTGCCGCCCTCGATCGCTTCAAGAACATCGTTTTCCAAACCATATTCAAGGAGCAGAAATGATCGTCCTTTCTGACGTTGTATTGCCGCGAGTGAATGTGCTGGGTTCCACCATGGCCTATCGGGAAGCGGGAAATCCCGAAGCACCGGTCGCGCTTTTTCTGCACGGAAACCCAACGTCGTCGTACATATGGCGGAACATCATTCCCCTGGTCTCACCCGTGGCGCACTGCATCGCGCCGGATCTCATCGGGTTTGGTCAATCGGGAAAACCGGACATTGCGTATCGGTTTGCCGATCATGTTCGATACCTGGATGCGTTCCTCGATAACGCTGGAATCTCGTCAACATTTGTCATAGCGCAGGACTGGGGAACCGCACTGGCATTTCACCTGGCTGCCCGAAGGTCGGAGTTTATCCGTGGGCTTGCTTTTATGGAGTTCACCTGGCCAATGCCTACCTGGGAGGATTTTCACGCGGATGCACGCGAAACCTTTCAGAAGTTCAGGATGGTTGGCGTGGGTGAAAAAATGATTCTTGAAGGAAATGCATTCGTAGAGCAGGTTCTTCCCGCTGCAACCGTACGAAAACTGACGGATGAGGAAATGTCGGTTTACAGAGCACCATTTCCAACTCCCGAGTCGCGTCGACCAACCTGGCGTTTCCCGAATGAACTGCCGATCGCTGGAGAACCGGCGGATGTGTACTTAACCTTGGAGAACGCACATCGTGCTCTAGCACAGTCGTCTTATCCGAAGCTGCTTTTCACTGCAAATCCAGGCTCTCTGGTCTCGCCGACCGTCGCCGATAGTTTTTCTAAGAAACTTAAGGACTGCAGAGTAGTTGAGCTTGGCGCTGGAATGCACTACTTGCAGGAGGATCATCCTGAGGTCATCGGCGCCACTATCAATGAGTGGCTAGTCGGACTGGGAGTAAGCTCCAGCCCAAAACAAAGGCTGACATTATAGGCATTCCTCTGATACTTGGTCGGCGAGCTGGCGCACAGCCGTTCAAACAACAACCGCTAAGCGCCTGAAACTTAGACCGGACAAAGGGATATCAATCTATCAGGCGCCTCGCAACCCTCAACACCCTGTGGTACTCACGAGAGGTTAGCGGCTGCTTCCAAGGTGTCAATGCTTTCGGCATGACGACAAGTCGTCGGCGATTGCCGACGTTCAGGTCTCGCCCTTCATCGGGCAGCTTCAGGTTGCCTTCCTGCCGTTCGAATCTGCACAACCGCGAATGTCGTGTTCACTATCAGCGAATGCGTACTACCGACCCGAAGCTGCCATCGGCCTGGCCGCACCGAGCGCCCGGAAGCGGACGCTCATCCGGTCGAGCAGCGGATGGCTGCCAACCTATTCATCGTGAAGCCCCCGTCTGGTAACGCGTGCGGTCTGTACCGCGTTCAAAGCTGCGACGCCCCCCCGTCAACCGGCAGTTCGGCGCCGTTCGTGAAGGTCGCGTCGAACCCGAGGAAGAGGACGGCCTTGGCGATTTCCTCCGACGTCCCGAAGCGCTTCATTGGAATGATGCCGTTCATCTGCTCCCTAATCTGGGCGGCCGCGTCTTTATCGGGGAAGGACTTGTCGAGGATCGGCGTGTCGATGGGACCGGGCGACACCGCGTTGACGCGAATCTCCCGAGGTAGAAGCTCAGCGGCGAGCACCCGGGCGAATGACCGCAGCGCAGCCTTGGCCGCTCCATATGCGGCGACGCCGGGCATTCCCTTGACGTTGGCGACCGAGGTCGTGAGGACGACTGAGCCTCCCCGATTGATCAGCGGTGCGAGCTTCTGGACCGCGAAAAAGGGGCCCTTGGCGTTCAGGTTGAACATCTCGTCGTAGATAGCCTCGGTCATGCTCTCGAGAGGCGCTCGGAGGGCGAATCCAGCGATGACGAAGAGCAGGTCGAAGGTGTCGAACTCGGCCTTCACCCGAGAGGCGAGGGCGTTGATTTCCGTCAATGAGCGCGCGTCGCTCGAAACCACGATGGCGCCCTTCCCAAGCTCTTGCTGCGCCGAATCCAGACCCGCCTGCGAGCGACCCGTCACCAGAACGCGCGCACTCCCATCGAGGAGCATCTTCACCGTCGCGAGCCCCATGCCGCTCGTGCCGCCGATGATTACAACCTTTTTACCTTCGTACCGTTCCATGCGTTTTCTCCTTGCGACGTCTGGGTCGCTTTGCTGATTTAGAACTGTTTTGTACAAAAATAGGCATGATCATCGCGGCCAAGGACTTTTGAACTAATTATTTCAAAATTCAGTAGGACCCTGTGGATGACCATGTAGCTCCGCAATCGCCTGCTGATTCTGGTCACCGCGACCATTTCGCCGCGACCAGCGCTTCTTCAGGACACCGCGCTCAAGGATGCTGGGTTAGACAAGTCGACGCCGGAGATCTTGACGACGGTCTGCCATGCGGCTTCCTGGCTGGCGCGATCGTGGAGGTGTGGGTGGAGCTGCGCCTCAATTGGGCCTGTGAGCTTCCCGGGCGCCGAGGCGAAGAATTGCCCTGAGACGTCGGTTCCGAACTCCGACGCCTGGAGGTACCGACGGGCCGCGGTCTCCGGCGTCTGAGACATGCCGGGGATGAGCTTCACCAGTGGAATCATCAGCCACTTTAGGACCGGGCTAGCGTTTCGCACCGCCTGGGTGTCGGGCGCGCTACCGGGCGAGACGGCGTATACGGCCATGCCGGAGGGTAGCCGGCGAGCCAGCGCCGCGACCCACCAAGCGATGATGAGCTTCGCGTCGGCATACGCCCGGTTGGGCACGTACTTCACGTTCGGCCCGTTGCGCAGCAGGGCTTCAACAGCGGCGGTTCGGTCACCCTGGTGGTGTTTGGCCGCGAAGGCTGGCACGTCGGTGTAGCTGAACAGGGGTACGCCCCCTCGGGCAGGTTCCGCCCCGGCGATAACGATCCGCGCGTTGGGGCTCAGCAGGTTGGCGCGGAGCAACCCGACAGTCAGTTGATGATGGCCGATCAGCGGGGCCTGAGCCGCCTCGACGCCCGTCGCAGTGAGCACGCGCTTATTACCTGGGACCATCCCGGCATTGAGCAGTAGGAAATCAATCGGCCGACCTCGCTTGACGAGCTCGGCGAGGATGGACTGAACGCTGGACGGCGTGTCCAGCTCCAGCTCCAGCGGCGTGAAGACCTGTATTCTGGTCTCAGCGGCGAGCTGAGCGGCCGTTTGCTGGGCCCGAACCAGGCTGCGCCCGGTGACGATGATCTCGCGCCAGCCTTCTCCTGCAAGAATGCGGGCTGCCGCATGCCCGAGCCCGGAAGTGGCGCCGGTGACGAGAGCGATCGAATGTTCCATGGGCGGCTCCGCGGTGAAAGGTGAAGGTCGAGTCGTGAGGCCCCGCAAAGCCAGGGCCGGCTTGCTAATTTCGAACTGTTCGGTTATATATTGATGCGATAGCCATTGTCAATGAGTTTTGAACCAAATGATTCAAAATACTGCTAGGCCGCGGGGTCGACCGCGCAGCTTCGACGAGACGGGGGCGCTGGAAAAGGCGACTCAGGTGTTCTGGTCGAAAGGCTACGACGGAGTGACGATTGACGATCTCGTCGCCGGGATGGGTGTGGGACGGCCGAGCCTGTATGCCGTCTTTGGGGACAAGCGGGCGATATTCTTGCGCGTCCTTAGGGCGTACGCAGAACGGAAGGGCGCATCAGCCGCGAAGGCACTCCTCTCGCCACAGAGTCTTCGCGACTCGATCGAGGGCTTTCTAAGGTACGCCGTCGAAAGTGCGACCGAGAAAGGGTCCGCCCGGGGCTGCCTTCTGGTGTGCGTCGCCCCGCTTGTGAACGACGCCGAGGTTCAGCGGTTTCTGCAGAGCACGGTCGCGGGCGGCGCGGCGCTGGTGGAGCGCCGTTTCCGGGACGGGATCTGTGCGGGAGACATCCCGCCTGCCTTTCCGGTAGCCGTGCGCGCGATCCAAGTCACAGATTTTGCTCGTGGCCTGACCATGCGTGCGCGGATAGGCACGCCGCGCAAGACGCTCCTCAAAGATGCTGAGGAAGCGGCCGACTTGGTGCTCCAACCGCGGCGTGGAAACGCGGCGCCAGAAAGTTGACGCCGGCGTTAAGGGGTGTTGCGGGGCAGTAGGCTTTGATAGTTGCCGCTTCGCGCGCCCCTCAAACCCGATCAATCGTTTCCCGTTTCGGATAGGAGGGGTCACCTTGATTTGGAAGTCGAAGCCCGTAAGCCAGTTGGCCCCAAGCGCGGTCCCTCTCGGGTGGCGATTCGCGGCAGCATGAGTTGACCACGCTCTCTCGAAATCGTTGCGCGCAATCTCGGCAACTGGAAACCCGCGGCATCGCACGGCTTGTCTGTGACAACTCCGAATCACCTCAAGATGCTGTTGCTCGTACTGCAGAACGACTGCCGCGGTACACCTCCATCTGCCGCACTACGGTCTTCTTCGGCTCGACCTCGAAGTACCAGTCGGAAGCTCCCTACTAGGCAAATTCGTCACCTCGATCTTCGTCCCAACGTCCGTTGTAGTGGCGCATGCTCGTGTCCGATGAGGCTTCTAGGGTTCCGTGTAGGCTACTCCGAAGCGGCCCTTCACAACCGGCCGTTGTTGGCCGAGCCCGGCCCGACCGTTGCACGGGCAGCGTGGTCGACCACCGGCGGGCCGCATCGGGCAGCCGTCGACCCCTAGCCGCACTTCGACTTGACGCGACCGCTGCGGCAGCTTCGCCAACTGAAACGGCGATTCGATCAGCGATATCGACCGGCCAGTCGTCCGGGCGAGAGTCCTCGCCGGGCTCATCACGACGATGAGTGGCTGCGTCTCGAAGGCTCCCGCCTGACAACGAGCCCGTCACGACGGGAAGGTTCAGTAACGGCAACGCGGGCCGACTTCGATTGCCGCAGGACGCCGTCTGCCGCTCAGTCGAGTTCGATCGGCCGCCCGTGGGGCGTGCGGCGCGCCGCTACGTCCCATGCGTTTTTCCGCTTCACCAGTCCATCGCGCGTCACGCAGCCCTTCGCGGTCGCGATCCGTTCGAGCGCGGTCAGCCAGTGAACATAGTACGTGTCGCCGCGGTCCGGATCGCCTTGCGCTTGCGCGTCGCGGATAGCATCGGCGAGTTGGGCCGCCCATTCGGCCCAGGTGAACACGCCGCGCTCATGAAGCAAGAGCGTCATCGCGAAGGCCGCCGCCTGCCACGGCGCGGCGAAGACCGGGCCGGCATCGTCGCGCGGCAAGCCGGGCAGTGCATCGAGCAACACGCGAGGCGCAGTCATGAAAGTCTTCCTCGATGAGGGTACGCTCATGTCGTTCCGCTCGCATCCAGATACGGCTCCCAGCAATCGGCGCACACGGAAGCGGCCGTCGTATCGCGGCCCCACAATTCGACGGCATCGAAGCGCACCGTGTACAGCCACTGCGGATCGTCGCCGCGTCCCACCGCGTTCGAATCAGGGAACACATGCGCGCCGTGCACTGCGACGATCCGGCCGCGCTTACCACGGCAGTAACGCGGCAAGCGCGTGTGCGTTTGCGGGTTGAGCAGCCGCGTACGTACCTCGTCGCCGACGGCAAAACGCGCCGGATGCGGCGGCGTGCGCGTCACAGGGCTCCCGCTAAACAGCGTGGGGTTGACCTGATCGCGAGCCAGCACGCGCGGCACCGGCGCGGCGGGGTGCTGTGATACGCCGCTGTCGATCTCGTCGGGCGTGGCGAGGCGCGAGTTGATCAGAAGCTTGCACAAGCCGGCAAACCAGATCTGGTAATAGCTGCTCGACAGATACTGCGCCGGCGGCAGGCTCTCGCGCGCGGCGCGCGACATGTCGACATTCCATGTGCCCGTCGCGCCCATCGCAATCGTTAGCGCGAGCACATGGCGCTCCCAGTCGGCGTGGAAGTAGGGTTCGTCGGCCTCGGGCACGACCGGCCCGAACGACTGCATCCCGCCCAGATCCTGCGCGCCATTCACGATGAGCCTCCGCTGCGCACTTTCGCCTGGCGCGCAGGGAGCGGTAAGCCTGTGCCGATCATCGAGTCGCGCGTGACAAGATCGGCGAGTTCGTCTCCGTTCAGCGCGTCGGTGCCAAGCGGACGCATTGGCAGCACCAGATAGCGTACCTCGGCCGTCGAATCCCACACGCGGACCTCGATGTCGTCCGGCAACGCTACGCCAAAATCCTCCAGCACGCCACGCGGGTCGATCACCGCGCGCGAGCGGTACGGCGCCGACTTGTACCAGACGGGTGGCAAGCCGAGCACGGGCCACGGGTAGCACGAGCACAGCGTGCAGACGACCATGTTGTGTACGCCCGGCGTGTTCTCCAGCGCGACCATGTGCTCGCCCTGGCGCCCCGTGAAGCCAAGCGACGCGATGGCGGCTGTCGCATCGTCGAGCAGCCAGTGTCGAAAGTCCGGATCGCTCCACGCCTTTGCGATGACGCGAGCGCCGTTGCGCGGACCCACTTTCGTTTCGTAGGTTTCGATCAGCACGTCGAGCGCTTGCGGATCGACATAGCCCTTCTCGATCAGTAGCGATTCGAGCGCACGCACGCGCAGATCCATGTCGGGCAGTGCGCTGCCTTCATGTCCTTCATGCGCCTGAGGGTGGTGAGGTGCGTGATGGCGCGAGGAGTCATGTACGGGGTCGTGATTCATCTGCATCCGCCTCGAGAATGCGACATTCACAAAGTATGGACGGGCAAGACGTCGAATGCAAACGGCCGACACGCGGTTTCGGGCAGCGCGATCGATTATGTGCGACGCCCACCGGCGTCAGTTCCTGTCCGAACGTGCTAATTCCCTTTTATGCGTTGAGGCTCGTAATATGACCGTCGAAACCCGACCCACAACGGCCAAGGATTTTTCTCGGAAGCGGCCATTCAGGCGGCTTTGGTCGATAGCCATGGAGCACGGCGCAGCCTAACGTTCAAGCAATGGTCCCGACCTAAGCCGGACTGCCCCCACCACTTTGCCAATGACCTCTCCGCGCGGGACGAATCGAATCAACGTCCGAGTCGCTACGATCCCGTCCGTTCTGGTGCGAACTGCGATGGCAGATCCGAGCGGGTCGTCTGCGCTCGGATCAACGATTTCCGCGATCACCTCACCCCGCGAGACTCTTGCGCCAAGCGGCACCTTATAGGTGACAATCCCACCACGCGGCGCGATAAGGAGGTCGGTCGCGTCCAGGCTTGTGGGCTTGCATAGTGGCTTGGGAAGCGGTCCGGGATCACCAGCGACAACTTCTCGACGTTGCAGGAATTTAAGTAGTGCGTCCGCGTCAGCAGACGCGAACTCGTCGCAGACATCAGCTTGTCCGCGCAGTTCCAATGTCACTGAATGGCAGCCAATCGGAATGGGAAATAGGTGCCCCAGCTCTTTCCGAACAATCTCCCACGTGCCCGTGAAGAGGTCGGTCGAAGTACCTGCGTTTTCTAACCCATCTTCGAGAAAAACCGCTTCGCATGCAGTCTGCGCGCATAGATCAGCGACATGCGGCCAAGTCGATTTATACGTGTACGCGTGAATGATTGCATCACGATCGCAATGCACGTCGATGACAACATCAGCATCAAAGGCAAGTTGGAACGCCGTTTTTTTTATCTTCTGAACTTCGCTCTCATCGGGCAGGTCGTCCGCATGCCGTTCAAGGATACGACGAAGTAATTGTAGGTTTTCGGCTTCGTCGTCACCAAGCCTGTGCCGTGCTTCCGCTGCGACGCTCTTTCCGACTGAAGGCCAGTGCCGATTGAAGTTGCCTTCTCCGCCAAGATCATTCCTGCCGACAAGTACGCCATTAATCCACGTGGCCGCGCCGATGGGGTTAACGAACGGAACGAGCACGACTTCCCCAAGGATTTCTCCGCGCGAATCAGCATCGTCAAGACGCCTCGCTAAATGTGCAATCGTCAGCATGCCCGGAATCTCCTCGGCATGTAAGCCAGCCTGAATATAGATCTTTGGTCGAGCGCCGCGAGTCCCATATCGATGCACGGTAATCTGACGCCGGGTCCCAGGAAAACCAGCATCGATGTTGATCCGTTGTATTTCTTTCGTCATCGCAGGCCTTTCAGTGACTACGCAGAGTCGGTGTGGAAACCCAAACAACGCTAATTCTAAACCTCGTTCGAATTACCGAAGCTGGCCGTACCCCGCCTGATGCGAACTGCACAGGGACTTCAGCTTTTAGCGTTCAAGGTGGACTAAGATCGTTCGTTGCCGGCCAGGAGGAACGATAATCCGGCGATACGACTATGGTGAGGTGCGCGATGATTGCTGCATTCAATCCTCCGGGCGTATGGCCGCCCTTCGGAGCGTTTTCGATGGTTGTTGTTCAAGGCGACGGTCGGATCGTCCATTTGAAAGGGCAGGTTTCGCTTGACGTCCATGGACATGTCGTTGGGCGCGGCGATATTCGGGCGCAAGTGCGTAAAGCGCTTGAAAACATCCGTGACCTGCTTGGGTCAATGGGTGGTTGCATGTCGGACATCATTTCGCTGGTTCACTACGCAACTGACATCGAAGCGTTCATGGGGACCGGCGATATTCGAACCGAGTTTTTTGCCGCGCCGTATCCCGTTACCACGACTGTCCAAATTCAACGGCTGTATCACCCTGATCTGATGATCGAAGTAACCGCGATTGCCGAGATTCCGGATTCCAGGTTCCGCCTGCCTTGCGCGTGTGCCACGATTGTCGACGATTCACAAGACACACTTGACTGACCGGTCATGGCCGACCAGCGCCCGACGAACGAGCGCGACGATCGTCTCGGGCGTGCGAGCTATGCAAAAGGCATGAGCCGACCCGTTGCCATCGTTCAACCCAGCGCTGCTCTGGCGGCCGCTTCCAGGCACAACGGTCGTTCACTCGACCACATTGGCTGGCTGATGGTCGGCCTTATGCGAAGCTTTCCATAAGGCCGATGACGCTACCTCCATCCCAGCGATTTCAATCCTCTCCCCTCAATCTTTGTCGGCCTCCGGTGCAGTCTGCAGCGACGTACGGTATGGCTGTTGAGACTGGAATCGGCGCTGGAACGCAGCTGGGTAGCCAAGTGGGTAGCCGCACTGCTAGCTCTGCGATACCAGCCTTATCTGGCAAGCCTTACGAGATTCCCCCGAAATCAACGGCACGTTCTATGGTTTGCAGAAACCGGCCAGCTACGAGAAGTGGTATCAGGAAACGCCCGACGATTTCGTGTTCTCGCTGAAAGCGCCGCGTTACGCGACCAACCGCAAGGTGCTGGCCGAAGCCGGCGACACGATCGAGCGATTCTTCGCAAGCGGCGTGCTGCTGCTCAGGCAGAAGCTCGGGCCCATCAACTGGCAGTTCGCGCCGACCAAAAAATTCGACGCTGACGATTTCGAGGCCTTTCTGAAGCTGCTGCCCGCGAGCATCGAAGGACAGAAGCTGCGGCACGCGGTCGAGGTTCGTCACGAGTCGTTCAGGACACCGGAATTCATCGCGCTGGCGCGCAAGTACAAGGTCGCGGTCGTGCTCGCGGCCGACAGCGAGTATCCGCAGATCGCCGACATCACCGCGCCGTTCGTCTACGCGCGCATCATGGGCACGAGCGAAAAGCAAGCCAAAGGCTATTCGACGAAAGCGCTCGACGCATGGGCCGAACGCGCGCGCCAGCTCGCCGCGGGCATCACGCCCGACGATCTCGAGACCTGCGCGGAGCCGCCCGCGAAAGCCGCCACGCGCGACGTCTATCTATATGTGATCAGCGGCTTCAAGGAGCGCAATCCGGCCGCCGCGATGGCGTTGCTCAGGAAGCTCTGAATCCGCTGCGCCGCCTGCCCGCCGGTCCGCCCGCCATGAGGCCGGCGCGGGTGTCATAATCGCGCCAGCGCATCCGTGCGCGGTCGCGTCGGCTTCGCGTCAAGCCCGACGCAAGACCTTGCGTCAAAACCTCGCCCGAGGCACGCAGTAACCCAACCCGCACGGCCCACGTCAAACCCACGCGGCGCCCGCACGCCCTCATCGCGGCGGCGCTCGCATAATCAGGCGGCAAGGCCGCCCGCCTCATCAACCGATTGCGGAGAACATCTTGAGCGCCCTCGACAATCCCCTGCACGATCAGGAAGTCGGCTCGGCCGACGCCACCCAGGACACCACGCGCATCGACGACGTGCGCATCGGAGCGGTCCGTCCGCTGATTTCCCCCGCGCTGCTGCAGGACGAACTGCCGGTGCCGCCCGCGGTGCAGTCGCTGGTCGAGAAGACTCGCGTCGAAATCGCCGACATTCTGCACAGCCGCGACGACCGGCTCGTGCTGATCGTCGGCCCCTGTTCGATTCACGACCACGACCAGGCGATCGAATACGCGCGCAAGCTGAAGGCCGCCGCCGATCACTACCGGGACGATCTGCTGATCGTGATGCGCGTGTACTTCGAGAAACCGCGCACGACGGTGGGCTGGAAAGGCTACATCAACGATCCGCGTCTGGACGGCAGCTTCCGCATCAACGAAGGCCTGCGTCTCGCCCGGCAATTGCTGCTCGATATCAACGCTCTGGGCCTGCCCACCGCGACCGAGTTTCTCGACCTGTTGAGCCCGCAATACATCGCCGATCTGATCGCGTGGGGTGCGATCGGCGCGCGCACGACCGAGAGCCAGAGTCATCGTCAGCTCGCGTCGGGACTGAGCTGCCCGATCGGCTTCAAGAACGGCACCGACGGCGGCGTGCAGATCGCCGCCGACGCGATCGTCGCGGCTGGCGCGAGCCACGCGTTCATGGGCATGACGAAAATGGGCATGGCCGCGATCTTCGAAACGCGCGGCAACGACGACGCGCACGTGATCCTGCGCGGCGGCAAGAAAGGGCCGAACTATGACAGCGCGTCGGTGCAGGCGACCTGTGAAGCGTTGAGTTCAGCGGGTCTGCGCGAGCAGGTGATGATCGACTGCTCGCATGCGAACTCGAACAAATCGCACTTGCGGCAGATCGAGGTCGCGGACGATATCGCGCGGCAACTGTCGGAGCGCGAGCGCCGCATCATCGGTGTGATGCTCGAAAGTCATCTGGAAGAAGGCCGTCAGGATCTGAAGGCCGGTGTGCCGTTGCGTTACGGCGTGTCGATCACGGATGCCTGCGTGAGCTGGGCGCAGACCGAACCGGTGCTCGCCACGCTCGCCGAGGCAACCCGCAAGCGTCGCGCGGGCTGACAGGGCAACGCACGGACCGCCCGATCGCGATGGCCGCGCCGGGTCCGCTTTAGACTCGATCGAAGCCGGTCGAGCCCACGAACGCCTGGCTCAAGGAGCCAGACACACGCGCCGCACCAGTTGCCGGCGAATCGCCTGGCCGGGTTGGGCAGCGCGTGATCCTCACGCCCGACGCATCACTCACGCGCGCCTCACAGCGGGGCTGCGGCGCGCATCGCGAATGCTCCGGCGTGAAGCGCGTTGCTTACGACGCGTTGACGGCTTCCTTGAACGCCTTGCCTGCGGTGAACTTCACCGTCTTGGCCGCGGCGATCTGGATCTCTTCGCCCGTCGACGGATTGCGCCCCACACGTGCCGCGCGCGCGCCGGTCGAGAACGAACCGAAACCGACCAGTTGCACCGTATCGCCGCTCACCACGGCCTTGGTCACTGCCTCGACGATCGCGTCGATGGTCTGGCCGGTTGCCGCTTTGCTTTCGCCCGTCGCTGCGGCGACTGCATCAATCAGTTCCTGTTTGTTCATAGCACTTCCCGTATGGTAATCATGGAACCGGCGCCCTCTGAGGCGCCGGGACCGACACACTAACGCATAGGCGCACCTTCGCGCAAACCCTTGGTGTAAGGCTTGTATCAAGGCGGAGGCGCCGGTTTGACGTTTTTGCGCCCCAAACTGCCATAAGAATCGCGAGCTTATGCGCGTGCGCCGCCTTATGACCGTTCGCCGCGCATCACAATCCGTTGCAATTTCAGTACTTTAGGTCGCGTTACGCGATCCCGCGCCGGCTTCCCGATGACGATAGCCCCTTTCGCGATGCGCGGGCGCGCCATTTGCGACACATGTCACAAGTTAACGATCGGCAAGACATAAAGAAGTGAGAATTCGCCACTTTGCAACATTCGCGCTGCTCGCCGCGTTGTCGTCGGCGGCGGCCGCGGCCGACGACAACGCGTGCGCGACCCTCGTCGGTGCGACGAACTCCAGCACCGCGCAGAGCTTTCCGCTACGCGACGGCGAACCGGTCGACTTCGTCGGCGGCGGAAAAACCGTGCACGGCAAGCTGCTCGTGTTCAGCGACGGCGACGTGTTTCGCGCGTACTGGCAGCCGGATGACAGCCCGGAAAAATACGTGCTCGCGAATGCTGGCGCCGACGCGGTCCGGCTCGTCTCGGCCGCGCCGCGTGGCACGCCCGCGCCGGCCGGCCAGCCCGGCACCGCCATGCGGCCGCAGCGGGTCCTGTCGTGCCCCACGCTTTGAGCATGCACGAAGGCCGCCTTTTGCTGCTCGAGTCTCGCGATCGGCATCCGGCACAAACGTCTGGTTCCAGCGCCGCCAACACGCGCCGCCAGGTAGTACTTACCGCCCGACTATCCGTAAGCGCGCAGCCGGGCTCACAGGCCCTTGACTGCGATGCTCCGTTATCCCCTGGAGCGCTCAAGTTAATCAGCCTCGCGCCGATATAAACAGCTGCGTTTAGCGCGCAAACGTTAAAGGGATGGCGATGGCCTGGCTTGCGAGATTGAAGAAGGTACTGTCGGTCGCCGAGGGCGACCGGGAGCTGATGCGTGCGCAGTTGCACGCGTTCCGCCGCCAGGTACCGCTTCTCTACTTCATCCTGCTCGTCAACACGGCGGCGGTGGCGGCGACGCATCTGGACAGCTCGCCGGCCTGGCTGTCGATGTATGTGCCCGGCACGCTCGGCGCGCTGTGTGTGTTTCGCTGCGTGCGCTGGTGGCGCAAACGCAACCATAAGATGACGGACGCTCAGGCGGCCCGCGAATTGCGCAGCGTGACATGGATCGTCGGCGTGTTCGGTGTCGCGTTCAGCGGCTGGTCGGTGCTGCTGTTTCCGTACGGCACCGCCTACCAGCAGGCGCAGGTCGCGTTCTATATGGCGACGACGCTGGTCGGCAGCATGTTCTGCCTGATCCATCTGCGCAAGCCCGCGCTTCTGCTGCTTTGCATCGTCATCCTGAGTTTCTCCGGCTTCCTCGTGTCGAGCGGCTCGCCGGTGTTCTTCGCGATGGCCGTCGACATGGCGCTGGTCGGCGTCGCGCTCGCGGTGGTCATCCAGCTTTACTGGCGCACGTTTGCAGACGCGGTGCACGCGCAACGCGAACTGCAGGCAAGCCAGCACAACACCCAACGGCTCAGCGACGACAACTACCGGCTCGCCAGCATCGACAGTCTGACCGGCCTGCCGAACCGGCGCAGTTTCTTCGCGGCGCTGAGCGCGATATCGGAGCAGGCGCTCGAAACCGGTGGCGGCTTCAACGTCGGCCTCATCGATCTGGACGGCTTCAAGCAGGTCAACGACATTTACGGTCACGCGAGCGGCGACCTCGTGCTGCAGGAAGTCGGCACGCGGCTCGTGTTGATCGGCGAAACGGGCCTGATGTTCGCGCGTCTGGGCGGCGATGAATTCGGCGTGCTCGTACGCCACAAGGTGTCGAACGAAGCGCTGGTCGAGTTGGGGCAGCGTATCTGCGATGCGCTCAGCCAGCCTTATCAAGTCGCCGACAATGTCGCGGAGCTGTCGGGCACGATCGGCTGGGCCGCGTTTCCCGACGCGGGCTCGACAGTCGCGCAGGTGTTCGAACGCGCCGACGCCGCGCTCTATGTCGGCAAGGAAAACCGCCGCGGCATGCCGGTAATTTTCTCGACCGAACACGAAACGCAGATGCGGCGTCTAAGCCTCGTCACGCAGGAGCTGCGCCATGCGGACCTCGAAGCGGAACTGTTCCTCGAGTTCCAGCCGATCTACGATCTGCTCACGCGCCGGCCGATCGGCCTCGAAGCGCTCGGTCGATGGCACAACGCGCGGCTCGGCATGGTCAGGCCGGAGGAATTCATTCGGATTGCAGAGCGGACCGAGCTGATCCTCGGCATCACCGACGTGCTGCTGCGCCAGGCGCTCGCCGAGGTCGCGCACTGGCCCGCCGATCTGTATCTGTCGTTCAACCTGTCCGCGATCGATATCTCGACGTCGGCGCGCGCGCGCCGCCTGATCGACATCGTCGCGGCAAGCGGCGTGTCGCCGCATCGGGTGACGTTCGAAATGACCGAAACCGCATTGACGCGCGATTTCGAGCAGGCGCACAGCGCGATGACGATGCTGAAGCAGGCCGGCTGCCGGCTGTCGCTCGACGATTTCGGCACCGGCTATTCGAGCCTCAGCTACGTGCATCGGCTGCCATTCGACGCGATCAAGATCGACCGCAGCTTCGTGAGCGACGTCGATACCAATAGCGCCTCGAAGAAGATCATCAAATCCGTGATCGACCTATGCCGCAACCTCGGGCTCGAATGCGTGGTCGAAGGACTCGAAACACCGTTGCAGGCCCAGGTCGTGAAGGCGCTCGGCGCGCGCGCGGTGCAGGGTTATCTGTTCAGCCTGCCGATGCGGGCGAGCGCGGTCGGCACGTTTCTGTGGACCGCGCTCGCGCAGAGCCACGCGGCGGAGACGCATTCGTAGCGCTCGATCGCTCCATGGCAGCGCCGCTCAATACGCCAGCTTCGGATACCAGTCGGTGCCACGGCCGCCCGGCGTCATGTCGAGGATCGTCCACAACGGCATCAGATCGGGCGCGCCGCGCGGATCCTGTCCGGGGTCCGACGTCGACGGCCCCATCTCCTCGGCCCAGAAGTGCCGCACGACGCCGCCCGTGCGCGTGAATACGTTCAGCGCGGGAAGGTCGTCGCCGGCGGGATCTTCGGCCGCGTAATCGCGATTGAACGTGTTGCCGCCCGACGAATACAGCCGCAGATGCCGCCAGCCGCGCTCCTGCTTGAACGCGACGAGCCTGTCGATCGGCGAGCGGCCGATCACCGCGAACGCGACGCGCTGCAGGATATCGGGCATTTCGCCGTCCCACGCGCTCAGTAGCGACGTGCACATCGGGCACGGCCGCGCGCGTTGCGGTCCGAACATCCAGTTGTAGGTCACGAGCGTGTCGTGCGCGCCGAACATCTGCGATAGCGGGACCGGGCCCGCTTCGCCGTCGAAGCGGTAATCCTCCGGCACGACGCCTCCCGCCGGCAGCGCGCGACGCTGCGCGGCGACACGCTCGATCTGGCGGCGCAGCTCGATCTCCTCGGCGAGCAACGCGTTGCGCGCGCGTCGATATTCGGGGCTCTCGCCCGGAAAGCGCGAGGGCAAGTCGGCCAGTTCGCGGGCCGGTTTCAGCGTATGCATCGAAGTGTTTGCGTCGTTCATCAGTCATCTCCTTGTGAGAAATCGTCAGAAAAACGGACGGAAGACGAGCGGGCATCGTCGCTTTGCCGCCCTTCCTGTAGGGACGACGAACGAGCCCGCGGAAAATCGACAGGCCTCGCCATGATTTTGCAGCGGCGGCTTTTTGCGGCGATTTTGCCGGCGGTTTGACCACCCACTCGCCAGGCGTCGCCGCAAGGTATGCTTGCGCCAAACAGCAAGCTCGCCTTGGGGAACGCACATGCCGCTTCGTCTGCCACCCCTGCCCGCGCTTCGCTTTTTCGAAGCGGCCGGCAGGCATCAAAGTTTCAAGCTCGCCGCCGCCGAGCTGAACGTCACGCCGAGCGCGATCAGTCACGGCATCGTCGGACTCGAGGGAGCGCTCGGCGTCGAACTGTTCGTGCGCGAGCCGCGCGGCATCTCGCTAACGGCGATTGGCGCGGATTATCTGTCGTACGTCTCCGAGGCGTTTTCGCTGATCGCGATCGGCACGCAACGTCTGCCCAATCATCGCGCGGATCGGCCTATCGCGCTCAGCTGCGCGCCGACCTTCGCGTCGCGCTGGCTGCTGCCGCGCCTCGCCGGTTTTCGGGCGCGCTGGCCGCATGTCGTCGTGAGCGTGGACACGTCGCGTCGCCAGGTCGGCTTTCCGGTCGACGGCTTCGACTTTGCGATCCGCATGAGTCGCGCGCCGGTCGCCGGCACGGCATGGACGCGCCTGTTCGGCGAGCGCTTCGTGCCCGTGTGCAGCCCTGCTTATCTGGAAACGCTGCGCGACGAGCACGGTGTCCCGAGCCTGCGACGCGCGACGCTGATTCACGTGAACGCCGCGAGTGAAGACTGGCAGGCGTGGCTCGACGCGACCGGCACCGGCGGCATCGATACACGCGGCGGCTTGCACGTCGACACGATCCAGCTCGCCTTCGAGGCGGCCAGCATGGGCCTCGGCGTCGCGCTCGGCCGCAAGCCGCTGGTCGACGGCGATCTGTCGAGCGGCGCGCTGGTCGAGGCTTGCGCGGCCACCGTCGCATCGACCACCGCCTACTGGCTGGTCAGCGCGGAGAATTCGGACAGCGCGATCCGGCGGCCCGAGCTCGCCGATTTCAAACGTTGGCTCGTCGACGAGGCGGCGGCCTTCGACGCGCATGCGGACGCGGCGGCGGACGACGACATAGCAACGCATAGGTGAGCCACGCTCACCTGACGTCGAAATCTTTTCCTTTGCCGGCTGCGCGGCGGGCTGCGACGATGGTGGCCAAGGAGGAGCCGCCATGTCGACGACCCATAGCAAGCAACCCGCCCCCGCCCTCGCTCCGGCGACGACCGTCACCACGACGCTCGTGATCGTCGCCGGTGCGCTGATCCTGAGCGCCGCGATGGGCATCCGCCAGACCTTCGGCCTGTTCATCGGCCCGTTCTCGTTCGACCGCGGTCTGCCGGTCACGCTGATCGCTTTCGCGATCGCGCTGCACAATCTCGTTTGGGGCTTCGCGCAGCCGTTCGCGGGCGCGGCCGCGGATCGCTATGGCTCGGCGCCGGTGGTCGCGTTCGGCGCTTCGACGTTCGCGGCCGGCCTCGCGCTGTCGGCGGTCGCCTCGAGCGGTGCGCTGCTGGTGACCGGCATGGGATTGCTGGTCGGCATCGGCGTGAGCTGCACGACCTTCGGCGTGGTGTTGCCAGCGGTCAGCCGCGTTGCGTCGCCGGAGAAGCGCAGCGTCGCAATGGGGCTCGTCAGCGCCGGCGGCTCCGCCGGACAGGTGCTGATGGTGCCGCTCGTACAAGGCATCCGGCTGCATTCGGGCATCGCGACATCGCTATTCGTGCTCGCTTTCGCCATGCTGCTGATCGCGCCGCTCGGCATCGTGCTCGACCGGCGTGCGCCGATCCACGCAACGGCTCAGGCGCGGTTCGAGGACGCGCCCGCGGCGCCGCTGCGCGAGGTTCTGTCACAAGCGATGCGCCATCGCGGCTACCGCTTGCTGACGCTCGGCTTCTTCACCTGCGGCTTTCAGCTCGCGTTCATCGCGACGCATCTGCCCGAGTATCTGACGCTGTGTCATATGCCGATCGGGCTGGGCGCCACCGCGCTTGCGCTGATCGGCCTGTTCAACATGGCGGGCAGTTGGGCATGTGGTTGGCTCGGCGGCCGGTTCCGCCAACATCATGTGCTCGGCTGGCTTTATCTGATTCGCAGCGCGACGATCGCCGCATTCTTCGCGCTGCCGAAAAGCGCGGTGTCCGTGGTGATTTTCGCGGCGGTGATGGGCCTCACGTGGCTCGGCACCGTACCGCTGACGAGCGGGCTAGTCGCCAAGGTGTTCGGCACGCGTCACCTCGGCAGCCTGTTCGGCGTGTGCTTTCTGAGCCATCAGATCGGCTCGTTTCTCGGCGCGTGGCTCGGTGGCCTCGTGTTCGATCTGACGGGCTCGTATTCACTGCTATGGGTAGCGACGGTCGCGGCGGGATTGATCGCGGCACTGCTGCATTTCCCGATCGACGACACCGTGGTGATGACGCCCGCGCGGCGTTCATCTCGCCCCGCGCAGGCGTGATGCGAATTGCCAATAGAGATGCTGAAGCGATTCCAGTCGAGGCTACTTTTTCGGTGCATCCGCCGTGGCTTTCGGCACACGCCCCATCAGATAGAACTCGTCGTTCGGACGCATCGAGATCACGTTGGCCATCCGGTTCGACAGCCCGAAAAACGCGGTGATTGCCGCGATGTCCCAGATGTCTTCATCGGTGAAGCCGTGGCCGCGCAGTGTCTGGAAGTCTTCTTCGTCGACCGTGCCCGACGCGCGGCACACCTTCAGCGCGAAATCGAGCATCGCCTTCTGGCGGTCCGTGATGTCGGCCTTGCGGTGATTGACCGCGACCTGATCGGCGAGCAGCGGCGCTTTTTCGTAGATGCGCAGAATCGCGCCGTGGGCGATCACGCAGTAAAGACAATCGTTGACCGCGCTCGTCGCGACCACGATCATCTCCCGCTCGCCTTTCGTTAGACCGCCCTCTTTCAGCATCAACGCATCGTGATAAGCGAAGAACGCGCGGAATTCGTCGGGCCGATGCGCGAGCGTCAGAAACACGTTCGGCACGAAACCCGCTTTCTCCTGCACTTCGAGAATGCGGGCACTGATGTCTTCGGGCCACTCGCTCGGTTCGGGGACCGGGTAGCGGCTGATGGGCTGAAGCGTGGCCATGCGCTGTCTCCGTGATCTCTGTCGGGGTATGCCGACCATTGTAGCAACGCGATTTCGCGGTCGCCCGCGCTTCACCAGGTCCGCTCGATCACGTCCGACATTGCCGCCCGTATCGTCTAGACTTTCAGTTCGGCATGCGTGAAGCCGCCCGGCACGGCGGCGACGAAAGGAGCGACCATGTCAAACGTTACGCACGACGCGCGGGCCCCGGTGGTCAAGGTGCGGCCCGAACGGGAAATGGCGACGATGCAGCGGCTGCCCTATTTCGTCGGCATTTCGGCGAGCACCGCGGGCAGCACCGGGCTGTCGATGTACATGGTCGTGGTCCCGCCTGGCGGCCATGCGGAGCCGCACTTTCACGCCGACTACGAGACGGCGATCTATATGCTCGAAGGCAAGATCGAGACGCGCTACGGCCCGGGCTTGCGCGAGTCGGTCATCACCGAGCCGGGCGACTTCCTGTTCATTCCGCCGGGCGTGCCGCATCAGCCGTTCAATCTCGACGCGAACGCCGCGGCGCGCGCGATCGTCGCGCGCAATCACGCGGACGAGCATGAGCGGGTGGTGCCCTATGATCCGTCCGAGGATGCGTGAGGCAACGGGCCTCTTCCCGGACCGCCTCGCCTGAAGCGAGGCAAATCATGCTTCTCAAACCGGTTTGATCCACTTGCCGCGCGGCGCATGCAGGCCGCGCCGCGGCGTGCGCCGCGCCCATTCGTCGGTCGCGCGCGATTTCGTCGGCGTTCTTTCACAACGCCGACTCGCCTCCTGTGCTTAAATCCGTCTTTCGCGTCGACGCGCGCGCGTGCCCCCGCACGGCCGTTTGCGTCGTTTGTGGCATGTATCGGCCTCGGCGCGGACGATTCTTCTTTCTTTTATTGGCTTATCAGGAGCGCGGTTGTGTGGCATTTCCCGGTCGCTATTCCACCGTCTGCCGGCGTGTGGGCCGTCTTCATGAGCGTGCTCGTCACGCAGCTCGGCATGCCGATTCCGGCCGCGCCGATGCTGATTCTCGCTGGAACGATGGCCGCGGTGGGAGAAGCCTCGTACGTCAACATGATCTGCGCGGCGGTCGGTGCGACGCTGATCGCCGACTCGCTGTGGTTTTTCACCGGACGCGCGTACGGCCGCCGTCTGCTCAATTACCTCGTGCGCTTCTCTTTGTCGCTGGACACCACGGTACGCGTCGCGCGCAATACCTATGAGCGCTATGGCGCACCGATTCTAACCGTCGCGAAGTTCCTGCCCGGTCTCGGCCTGATTTCCGCGCCGCTGCTTGGGACGACCGCTATCGGCGTCGGCGTGTTTCTGTGGTGGGACATGGTCGGTGCCACGCTGTGGGCCAGCGTCTGGGTGATCGGCGGCGGCGCCCTGCACGACCAGATCGTGCAAATGATGCTGCTCGTGCGACACAACGGCGGCACGATCTTCGATACGTTCGCGGTGATCTTCGCGGCGGTTCTGGTGTATCGCTGGCTGCGCCGCTTGCAGTTTCGTCGCTGGCTCGCGCATACGCGCATTTCGCCCGATCAGCTCGACGCGATGATGAAGTCGAACGAACCGCCGCTGATTCTCGACGCGCGCCCGGGCACCGTCCGCGAAAAGGAATCGCACCGCATTGCCGGCGCGCGGCCGCTCGATCTCGAGTCGCCCGATCCGATTCATCCGGAATACCTGAAGCGGCCGATCGTCGTCTATTGCGTGTGTCCCAACGAAGCGACCGCGAAGCGCATCGTCAGGCAATTGCATCGGAAGAACATTCATCACGTGCGCGCGCTGAAGGGCGGTCTCGATGCGTGGGAAAAGCGCGGCTATCCGGTCGAGCCACTGCCGACCGACTTCAATATGGCGGTGGCACACATGCTCGAAGACAAGGGCAACGAAGGCGAATACACGGTGCGCGCACGTCTCGCGGAGTGAATGAATAGTGGACGAAACACGCGGCATCACGCTCGATGCCGCTTTGCCAAAATCTAAAAATAAATTGACGGCATTTTTAGCTCGTATATCCTAGCTATTGGGAGATCGCGTGGGCGGCGCGGCGAATTAAGCTACTACCGTCTAGTACCGTTTCTTCTCGATCAACCCGTGTCCTGTTTCTTCAATATCCGCTGTGGAGTCGAAACAGGCCGTTCAATACCCTCAACTACGCCAGTCGAGTGTCATTGTGAGAGTCCGAGGCCCTTTGGTGAATTGGAATCGCAGTCAGGCGCGTTGTACTTGCGCTGACGGCGCCAGCGCCGACGGCAGCAACGGCAGCCTTGCGTTTCGCCGCTTTCTGTCCGTCATCACAGTCCTGTCGCGTCGTTCCGTTCGACGCCGCAACGTCCTCTCCGCGCGCGCGTTCATCGCGGTGCGCACAGACGAAGTCGCTTCGCTGCTGCCGTAGCGCCTCTCCTCTTTCATCTCTTTTCGCTGCTCGATTCTTCCGTTTGCACGCGTTTTCGCGAACTGGCTGCTTGCGTCCGCGCGGCACTGACTGATCACCGCGCATCGCGACGGATTCAATCGAACCGCTTCTAATCTGGTAAGCGCTGCGCGTAATTGCGCGGATTCGCTTTGGCGTCGACTCGCCTTGGCGTTTTCCCACCTCGCCGCGCGCGCTATTTAACGCCGTTCACGTGGTGTGCGGCGTGGGATCGACACGCCTATTCGTTATGCGAAACCAACCAATAGCAGGAATCACCGCCGATAGAACGATGCTCCGCGCTCATCCGTCGCACGTGGTCGGCGGACTGAACGACCATCGCGGGAACAAGGACGACTCGCTCGCGCATTTGCGCTCGGCGTGCAATGGCATGCGGAATGGAAACATGCTGCCGACTCGTTATCGACCGCGATATTTCGCGCCTTCGGCGACGCGTGTCGCCAGCGCATGCATACACGAAACCCTGCACACATGACCCAGGTCGCGGACCAAAACAGAGAGAACAATCATGCATGACATCGACGAATTTCTGAAAAAGCATCATGTCACCGAAATCGAAGCAATTATTCCGGACATGGCCGGCATCGCGCGCGGCAAGATCATTCCGCGCAGCAAGTTCGGATCGGGCGAATCGATGCGTCTGCCGCAGGCGGTGATGATCCAGACCGTCACCGGCGACTATCCGCAAAGCGATTCGCTGACCGGCGTCACCGATCCCGACATGGTGTGCGTACCCGACGCGAGCACGATCCGGATGATTCCGTGGGCAGTCGACCCGACCGCGCAGGTGATTCACGATTGCGTGCATTTCGACGGCACGCCGGTCGAAATCTCGCCGCGCTGCGTACTGCGGCGCGTGCTCGATCTATATAAGGCACGCGGCTGGAAACCGGTGATCGCGCCGGAGCTCGAGTTCTATCTGGTCGACATGAACCGCGATCCCGATCTGCCGTTGCAACCGCCGGTCGGACGTACGGGTCGCGCGGAAACCGGACGCCAGGCGTATTCGATCGAAGCGGTCAACGAATTCGACCCGTTGTTCGAAGACATCTACGAGTACTGCGACGTGCAGGAACTCGAAGTCGATACGCTGATACACGAAGTCGGCGCCGCGCAGATGGAAATCAACTTCATGCACGGCGATCCGCTCAAGCTCGCGGACAGTGTGTTTCTATTCAAGCGCACCGTGCGCGAAGCGGCGTTGCGTCACAAGATGTACGCGACTTTCATGGCGAAGCCGATGGAAGGTGAACCCGGCTCGGCGATGCACATGCATCAAAGCCTCGTCGATATGGAAACCGGCCGCAACCTGTTCACCGCCGCCGACGGCGAGCCGACCTCGCTGTTCACCGGCTATATCGCCGGCTTGCAGAAATACACGCCGGCGCTGATGCCGATCTTCGCGCCGTACATCAATTCGTACCGGCGTCTGTCGCGTTTCATGGCCGCGCCGATCAATGTCGCGTGGGGTTATGACAATCGCACGGTCGGCTTCCGGGTTCCGCATTCCGCGCCGGTCGCGCGCCGCATCGAGAACCGGATTCCGGGTGTCGATTGCAATCCGTATCTGGCGATTGCCGCGACCTTGGCGGCGGGCTATCTCGGCATCACGCAGCGGCTCGCCGCAACCGAACCGCTGGCGAGCGACGGCTATGCCCTGCCCTATCAATTACCGCGCAATCTCGAAGAAGGCTTGACGTTGATGAGCGCGTGCGAGCCGATTGCCGAAGTACTCGGCGAGCAGTTCGTCCGAGCGTATCTCGCGTTGAAAGAGACCGAATACGAAGCGTTTTTCCGCGTGATCAGTTCGTGGGAACGCCGGCACTTGCTGCTGCACGTTTGAGTGCTGTGGGCCAATCGTTCAATGAGAACCTTGAAAAGACGGAGGCAGTATGAGCTATAAGACTGAAGACGTGATGTATGCGGAAAAGGAAACGTCGCAGCATGGCGGCACGAAAGACGCGCCGACCTCGCAAGCCACATCGCGCAGCACCGCCGAATACCGCGCGCTCGATGCCGCGCATCACATCCATCCGTTCTCGGATATGGGCTCGCTCAATCGCGCGGGTTCTCGCGTGATCGTCAAGGCGCAAGGCGTGTACCTGTGGGACTCGGAGGGCAATAAGATCATCGACGGCATGGCGGGACTGTGGTGCGTGAACGTCGGCTACGGCCGCCAGGAACTGGCCGACGCCGCATTCCGGCAGATGCGGGAACTGCCGTACTACAACACGTTCTTCAAGACGACGCATCCGCCCGTGATTGAACTGTCTGCCCTGCTCGCCGAACTGACGCCCGCCCCATTCAATCACTTCTTCTACTGCAACAGCGGCTCGGAAGGCAACGACACCGTGCTGCGCATCGTCCATCAATACTGGGCGACACAACGACAGCCCGCGAGGAAGTTCGTCATCGCGCGCGAAAACGCTTATCACGGGTCGACGATCGCGGGTGGCACGCTCGGCGGCATGGCTTATATGCATGAGCAGATGCCATCGAAGGTCGAGAACATCGTACATATCGATCAGCCCTATTTCTTCGGCGAAGCGGCAAGCGATCAGACGGCGGAAGAATTCGCACTGGCTCGCGCGCGGCAGCTCGAAGCGAAGATTCTCGAACTCGGTGCGGACAATGTCGCCGCATTTATCGGTGAGCCTTTCCAGGGAGCGGGCGGCGTGATTTTTCCGGCTGAGACGTATTGGCCCGAAATCGAGCGCATTTGCCGCAAGTACGACGTGCTGCTCGTCGCGGACGAAGTGATCGGCGGCTTCGGCCGAACCGGCGAATGGTTCGCGCATCAGCACTTCGGCTTCGAGCCGGACCTGATCACGCTCGCGAAGGGACTGACGAGCGGTTACGTGCCGATGGGGGCCGTCGGTCTACATGATCGCGTCGCCCGCGCACTGATCGACAACGGTGACTTCAATCATGGCCTCACCTACTCCGGGCATCCGGTCGCGGCGGCCGTCGCGCTTGCGAATCTGAAACTGCTGCGCGACGAGAGGATCGTGGAGCGCGTCAAAGTGGATACGGGTCCGTACTTTCAGAACAAACTGCGTGAGACGTTCGCCGGTCATCCTATCGTTGGCGAGATCAGCGGCGCGGGCCTCGTGGCGGGCGTGCAACTCGCCGAGAAGCCGCTCGAGCGCAAGCGCTTCGCGAATGGCGGCGATGTCGGTACGATGTGCCGCGACTTCTGCTTCAACGGCAATCTGATCATGCGCGCGAGCGGCGACCGGATGTTGCTGTCGCCGCCGCTCGTGGTCAGCCGGCCGGAAATCGACGAAATCGTCTCGAAGGCAGAAGCGGCGATCGATGCGACCGCCCGGCAGATGGGCATCCGATAGCACTGCGTGGTTGCGATTCAGTTTCCCTCAGCCCTCGAGTGCCCGCACAGCCTTCAAATCGCCGGTCGGCCGCAGGATCGCACCAATCATCTGCCCCCCCGTGACCGCCGCCGGAACGCGCGGCGGTCCTACTTTACGTTGTACCGGTCGCGCGAGCGTTCCAGGTTATGGTCAGAAAGGCCACCAGCCCTTACCGCCGTTGTCTGCATCATGGTCCGGGTGCGACCCGTCATGATGCCCGTGCGTGTCGGAGTCCCGGTCGAAGTCGAAAAGATCGAACAGGTCGCCGATCGCGGGCGCATTGACCGGCACGTATGGGTTATCGCTGTGCTGGACCGGGTTCGGCAAGTTGTCACGACTACGTCCGGTAATCGGTGGCAGCCCCCAGTTGCGTTCGATGAACTTGACCAACGACGCGTGATCCGCATAGCCGTGCGAAATGCGCCCGCCAGCGGAATACTTCGACACTGCGATCATCGGGATACGCGAGCCGTCACCAAAGTAGTCGATGGGCTGCACATAGCCGGAATCGTAGTAGCCGCCGCCCTCGTCGGTGGTGATGAGGATCGCAGTAGTGGCCCATAGCTTCGGATCGCTCTTCACCGCGTCGACCAGTTTTCTCACGAATGCCTCGTAAAGCCCAAACTTCGACGATGTCGGATGCCCATCGAGCAGTCCGCCAGGCTTCACGAACGACACAGCTGGCAGATTGCCCGCCTGGATATCCGCGTACAGGTCTGGCAAGTCCGCAAGATGTGTGGCCCGGACGTGCTTTTTCGTCATGATCGACGTCTCGTACAGGAACGGATTGCAGATGTTGCAGTAGACGCTTGTCGACGGATCCTTGATGAAGCTGTTCCAGCCCTCCCCGTAGTACTTCCACGGGATCTTGCGATCAAGCAGCGTGTCCCCGACGGTGCGCACGGGTGACGGGGGGATCGTGAACGGCGACTTCGTTCTGTCGAGCACCGTGCCGTCGCCGTTATATCCCGGGTTGTAATTGTTGAGCAGGTAATAGTGCTTCGGCGCGCAGTTCGGCTTGGGATCGTAGGGCAGCGATTCAAGGTATTGGCGGATCGCGCCGACGCCGGGCTGGCCCGGGTCCGAACAGTTGCTATAGCTGCCCCCCGAGTAACCGTCCTGGGTGTACCAGTTGTTGGTGCCGGCCAACGGATCAGCGTTCTCGATCTGATCCGACGGCGGCGTTGCCGCATTGCCGCTGCCGTCGGTGTAGTAGTACGCATCAGCCGCACCGATCATGATGCTGTTCGCCCCGGTTCCGCCCATCACCGGTTGGTGATAGTTATCGCTCATCGCGTATTGCTGGGCCAGTTTCGTGAAGTACGGCATGTCGCCGTTGTTCACGTTGTAGAAGCCAAGCGCATTCGAGCCTTCGCCGGTGGTCTGATCGGTAAAGGGTGTCGGTTGCGGCTTGCCGTTGCTGCCCGCGCCGATGGTGGTTTCCACCCAGGCGAACAGATCGCCGAGGCACCCGCTCGGATTCTCGCGGCTCGCATGTGCGACGGCACAATCCGCTTGCTGCCACGCCTGATAGAAGCGGTGCACCGGACCGCCCATGTACGCATCGTAGAGTGGCGGCTGCAACAGATATGGACCGCTCGGCAACGCGTTGTAGTTGGCCACCCGCGAATCCTTTACATCCTTCGGCAGTCCGGTCGCGCCGCTCAGCAACTGATCGATGTCGGACACCTCGAGTGCCGTGCCTTCGGCCTGCACGGCCGCATCGTGAGTCGCGAAAGGTGGCGGACTTGCGTCGCTAGCCGCCGTCGGCGCACCGCCCGTATTGGGGGCCGGCAGCGGCATGTACGGGGTTTTGTTCGGCGGGGCTAACGCAAATTTTGCCGGTCCAACCAATTGCGCTTCGTATTGCTGCGCCTTGTTGAAGTTCGGGCCCGGCGAACCATCCGCATTGACGATGCCCCGCGACAGCAGATTCCACACTGATTGGCCTTGCGGGGGTTGGTAGGTGCCGAACACGTGGTCGAACGTTCGGTTTTCGCCGACAACGATGATCACATGCTTGATTGGCGTTAGGGTCTGGGCCGCATGATCGTCCCTTGCCGCAGACACCCCTGTGGGCATCGTAGCGAATGCGAGCGCGGCCGCTCCCGCAACTGCTGACATCGAAAGTCGTAGGTACAGCTTATTGCATCGTTGTGACAGGTGGAATGTCGCCATTTGCCGTCTCCTTACCGTTGGTTACAACGGTAAGACCTTAGGGTTCCTGCATGAACATGGAGAGTCGCTCGCATTACAGTTGGCTGTCGTCGGACTGCCTGAACGCATTGCGTCCACGATAGGGCGATTGATTACTGACAAGTGTCCGAAACGGCCGAACCATGGCTATGAATGGCCGGTTATCGACGTCGGCGGCATGACATTTGCGCAGTGTTCCGGAAAGGACTCGCAGGTCGGTGTGCGCGTTTCGTTCAGAGTTTTCCGCGTGCGCCGTTACCATTCGACGATGGCCTCGTATCGAGTGCCGTCCTTTATCCGTCTAACGCATCACAGGACCCACCCATGACCCACCAGATCGCTTTGCTCCCTGGACTGCTTTGCGACGACGCAGTGTGGGCCGATCAGCGCGGCGCGCTTGGCGCGATCGGCGCCTGCTTCGTGCCCGACTACGGCATGCGCGACTCGCTCGGCGCGATGGCCGAACGCGTGCTCGAGTCGGTTTCGGGAGACCGTCTGCTGGTCGCGGGTCATTCGATGGGAGGACGGGTCGCGCTCGAAGTGTTCCGGCGCGCACCGGAACGGGTCGCCGGGCTCGCGTTGCTCGACACCGGCTATACCCCGCGCGCCGCTGGCGAGGCCGGCGAAAACGAACGCGCGCAGCGACTCCGCCTGCTCGAGCTCGCGCGCACGAAAGGCATGCGGGCCATGGGCAACGAGTGGGCGCCCGGCATGGTCAACGCCGACCGCCACGATTGCGCCGTCTACGAGGCGGTACTCGACATGATCGAGCGAAGCACGCCCGACAAATTCGCGGCGCAGATCCGCGCGCTGCTCGATCGTCCCGATGCAACGGCCCTGCTTCGCGACATCGCGTGCCCGACGATGATCGTCTGCGGCCGCGATGACAAATGGAGTCCGTTGGCGCGTCACGAGGAAATGCACGCGCAGATTCGTGGCTCGGAGCTTCGCGTGATAGAACGAAGCGGTCACATGTGCACGATGGAGCGGCCCGACGATGTGACCGAAGCGCTGGTCGAATGGGCTCGGTGGGCGGCCGGGTTCGATACGGCTCGCTGATCTGTTCGACGGCCGCCTGGCCGTCAGCCGTCATCCGACGCGAGGAAATGCCACGCCTTGTCCTTGCGCGTCTCCAACCCGTAGCGCCACGCGTAATGATCATTGCTCGCACACCGCAATAGCGGTGCGATAAAAACATTGCAAGCGTATGACAGCGGGCGCGGTTGTTTATCGACGTGTAGCACCGTATGCTTGGATACGTCGCTTTCCATTCGTCAACTTCGAGAAGGTCATTCAGTCATGAACGAATACTGCATGTTCAAGGGAAAACTACTGCGCGCGGCGCCTTTCAAAGATTCGTATATAGGCAGTCCGCACTATGTGATCACGGTGACTGGCAACGACAACACGCCATTCAACATCGTCGTCAATTCGGCGTCGACGCAACCGGGCGCAAGCGGTAACGACGACGTGTACTTCTATGCCGATCTGAACTTCGCCGATCCACTCACCGCGAAACTGCAGCCCCTGAACCTCGGCCTCTACACGAGCGGCTTTCCACGGCTCGATTACTTCCAGGACAGCAGCCTGCTCGACATTCACCGCATGCGGCCGGTCCCCTACGAGGATCGAAACGGCAACCGCGCCGACGTCAACGACATCATCGACGAAATCCTCACCATCGACGAAAGCAAGCCGTCGCAAAGTCTGCCCTACGACAACGGCAGCGGCCAGTTGCACAACCGCGATTTCTGGACACCGACCACCGCGGGCATCGTGGTCTACGGGTTCGGCTTTCTGTTTCTGCCGAAGAAGGACGGTCTTCACGAGACTCACATGAATCAGGGCAATCCGCGCGGCCCGCATTACAACGAAAACGGCGCGTTCCAGGACGGCGCGGTGATCGTGCAGCGCGCCGATGGGTTTGCCGCGATGTTTACCGCGTTTCAGACACAGTATTTGCCGACCAATGCGGCCGGCGATCCGGCGGCGAATGCAGTGGCGTTGCCGGTTTATATTCAGCAAGGTTGATAGCGTCGCTCGTGCATTGGGCAAGTGGAAACCGCCGCGATGCGCGAGAAACAGGTTCTTGCAAAGGGGAAAATCAGATCGCGCGCAAAAGTCCCTCGCGATACGAACGCACCGCGAGAGACGTCGCGTCGATCAGCGCGCGCTCGCGGCGCCTCGACGCGGAATATGCCGCTGCACCACCGCCAGCGCGATCAGTACGATGACCATTGCGATACCGAGCATCAGCAGATAGCCCGATGCGCCACCGGCCGTGATCACCGCGGCACCGGCGAATGCGCTCAGAATCGCGCCGACGCGGCCGAACGCGAGTGCCGACGCGGTGCCCGTCGCCCGCACGCTGGTCGGATAGACGTATGCGCACAGCGCGTACATCGTCGATTGCACCGCATTGACGAATGGCCGTGCCCGATACCGACGAGATCACCGCGATCGCCGATTGCCGCTGGGAAGACGCGAGCTACGTGGTCGCCGCGCTCGATCATCCGCTGCGGCGCAAGCCTGACCTCACGCTCGCCGACACGCTGGGCGAACGCTGGGCGATTCCGCCACGCGGCACCGGCCCGTTCGAGCACATGCAGAGCGTGTTTGCCGGGCGCGGGCTGGGACTGCCGAACGTCGTCGTCGAAACGCGCTCGGTCACGGCGCTGAAGAGCCTGGTCGCGCGTTCGGTCTTTCTGAGCTGGATGGCGTCGACGATGTACGTGACCGAAAGCAAGGCCGGCGTGTTCGATACGCTCGGCGTCCCAGGCGTAGTCGGGCGGCGCACGTTGACCGCGTTCCGGCGGCGCCAGGGGATTCTGCCGAGCCCGGCGGTCAAGCTGCTGGAGCAGTTGCGGCAGTTGACGGCGGAGGGCATGACCGCGGGTCGATCGTTTCCCGCACACGCTGCCACTTTCTCGGCGTTTACCCGATAAGTAGATTTTATCGACTATTTATCAATAAAGTCTCGTGTTAGATTCCGTCGCCATGCGTCGAGGAAACGAAGCAAGGAGAGCCGGATGGGGGTTTTGATTGGCGTGCCGATCGTGGTGCTCGGCTTCGCATTGCGCTTCAACGCGCTGCTGGTGGTGACGATCGCGGGCGTCGCGACCGGGATAGCCGGCGGCTTGCAGACGGGGGAGATCGTCAGCGCGTTCGGCAAGGCATTCGCGGATAACCGCTATATGGGCCTGATCTGGCTCACGCTGCCGGTCATCGCGCTGCTCGAACGCAACGGTCGAAGCAACAGGCGCGGCATCTGATCTCGCGCTTGCATGCGGCCGCCACCGGCCGCGTGCTCTCATCACGTTGGTCGGTACGCTGACGCTCAAGTACGCGCCCTTCGTCGAAACGAAGAACGTCACGCTGATTTCGCTCGTGCTCGGCGCGCTGTTCGCGGTCGTCGCGGCCTACACGTTCGCCATGGCCATCTTCACGATGATCATGGGCAACGCGTTCGCCGCGTTTCCGGTGATGACGGCCGGCATCGGCCTGCCGCTGATCGTGCATCAGTTCAACGGCAACCCCGCGATTCTCGGCGCGATCGGCATGCTGTCCGGTTTCTGCGGCACGCTGATGACGCCGATGGCGGCGAACTTCAACATCGTCCCCGCCGCGCTGCTCGAACTGAAGGACCAGAACGGCGTGATCCAGGCGCAATGGCCGACCGCTTTACTATTGCTGATCGTCAACACCATACTGTTGTACGCGTTCATATTCCGCTTCTGAGGAGCCGCCGATGAACACCCAGCTCACCCGCGAATTCGCGTCCAGATTCGCCAATGTCGCGCTCGCCCATCTCACGCGCGAATACCCGAACAAGCTCACGCACTCGCTCGAAGGACCGCAGGACGTGCAGGGTCCGCGCGCCTTGCATCCGATCTTCTACGGCAGCTACGACTGGCATTCGTGCGTGCACGGTTACTGGCTGATCCTGCATCTGCTCGAACGCTTCCCAGATCTGCCCGAGGCCGCGCGCATCATCGCCGTGGTCGACGAGCATTTCACCGCGGCGAACGTCGCCGGCGAACTAGCGTATCTGGACCTGCCGCACAACCGCGGCTTCGAGCGGCCGTATGGCTGGGCGTGGCTGCTCGCGCTCGGCGCGCAGTTGCAGTCGATGAAAATCTCGGAAGCCGCGCGCTGTGCGAAGACGTTCGCGCCGCTCACCGAGGCGTTCGTCGAGCGCTTCGAGGAGTTCCTGCCGAAAGCAACCTATCCGCTGCGCGTCGGCACTCACTTCAACATGGCGTTCGCGCTCGCGCTGACGCTCGATTTCGCGCGGCAAACCTCGCGCGAATCGCTCGAGGCGCTGATCGTCCGCACCGCGGAGCGCTGGTATCTGGACGACGTAGCGTGTCAGGCGTGGGAGCCGGCCGGCGACGAGTTCCTGTCGCCGTCGCTGATGGAAGCGGAGTTGATGCGGCGTGTGTTGCCGTCGGCGCAGTTCGCCGACTGGTTCGGACGCTTCCTGCCGGACCTCGGCGCGAAAAAACCGGCGACGCTGTTCGAGCCCGTCACCGTGACCGATCGCAGCGACGGCAAGATCGCGCATCTGGACGGCCTCAATTTGAGCCGCGCGTGGTGCCAGCGTGCGCTCGCGCGTGCGCTGCCCGCCGGCGACGTGCGTCGCACCGTGCTGTTCGATGCGGCCGAGCGTCATCTGCACAGCGCGCTGCCGCATGTGGCCGGGCACTACATGGGCGAGCACTGGCTCGCCACGTTCGCGACGCTGGCGCTCGAAGCTTGAGCGAACCGGGAACGAACTGAACCGGCTTTGAAGAGATGAAGCCGTGCTGGTTGGGGCGCTTCAGTACGAAGCGCCCTTTTCATTGCCCGTTCAACAGTCCCTGCTTGCGGCGGTAAAATCGCGCAAGGCGATTGCGCCGCTTTAAAGGTGGAAGTTTGACTGAGTTCGAGCAGGGTTTCATTTTGACCCGACATTGGCGGGACACGCCCGCCGGCACGGAAATCGAGTTCTGGCTGGCCACGGACAGCGGGCCGCGCCACATCCGTCTGCGCCCTCAGCCGTCCGTCGCCTTCATTCCGGCCGAACATCGCGAACGCGCCGAAACGATCCTGCGCCGCGACGCGCCGCTCGATCTGCGTTCGCTCGAATTGCGCGACTTCCAGCATCGGCCGGTCAGCGGGCTTTACTGTGCGCAATACCGGCAATTGAAGGGCTTCGAGAAGCGCCTCAGAGAAGGCGGTGTCGATGTCTACGAAGCCGATATCCAGCCGCCCGAGCGCTACATGATGGAGCGCTTCATCACCGCGCCGGTGTGGTTCAGCGGCGTGCCGCAGCAGAATGGTCCGGGGCTCGATGGCCCCTGGCTCGACAGCGAACTCAAACCGTCCAACGAATATCGTCCGCCGTTGAAGCTCGTGTCGCTCGACATCGAAACGAGCGCGCATGCCGAGCTATATTCGATCGCGCTCGAAGGCTGCGGCGAGCGGCAGGTGTATATGCTTGGGCCGCCGAATGGCAACGACGGCAACGCCATCGACGCCATCGACTTCAAGCTCGAATACTGCGAAACCCGCGCACAGCTGCTCGAAAAGCTGATCGAGTGGATGGAGCGGCACGATCCCGATGCGATCATCGGCTGGAACCTCGTGCAGTTCGATCTGAAGGTACTGCAACAACATGCCGAGCAGTATCGCGTGCCGCTGCGCATCGGACGAGGCGGTGCGGTGATGGAGTGGCGCGAACACGGCGTCACGCGCAATCACTTTTTCGCGGGCGTGGCGGGTCGTTGGGTCATCGACGGCATCGAGGCATTGCGTTCGGCGACGTGGAGCTTCCCGTCGTTCAGCCTCGAATACGTGTCGCGCTCGGTGCTGGGCGAAGGCAAGGCGATCGACAATCGGTATCAGCGGATGGACGAAATCCAGCGCCGCTTCGACGAAGACAAGCCCGCGCTCGCGCGTTACAACCTGAAGGACTGCGAACTCGTCACGCGTATCTTCGCGAAGACCGAGTTGCTGCCGTTCCTGCTCGAACGCGCGACCGTGACCGGCCTGCCCGCCGATCGCAGCGGCGGCTCGGTCGCGGCGTTCACGCATCTGTACATGCCGCGCATGCATCGGCAGGGCTATGTCGCGCCGAATCTCGGCGACGTGGCCGGCGCCGCGAGCCCCGGCGGCTTCGTGATGGATTCGCGGCCCGGGCTCTACGACTCGGTGCTCGTGCTCGACTACAAGAGCCTGTATCCGTCGATCATCCGCACGTTTCTGATCGACCCGCTCGGTCTGGTCGAAGGCATGCTGCATCCCGACGACGCGAGCTCGGTACCAGGCTTTCTCGGCGCGCGCTTTTCACGCACGCGTCACTGCTTACCGTCGATCGTCGCGCAGGTGTGGCAGGCACGCGAAGCGGCCAAGCGCGAGCACAACAAGCCGCTGTCGCAGGCGCTGAAGATCATCATGAACGCGTTCTATGGCGTGCTAGGCTCGACCGGCTGCCGCTTCTTCGATCCGCGGCTTGCGTCGTCGATCACGATGCGCGGCCACGAGATCATGCACACGACACGCGAGCTGATCGAGGCGCAAGGCTACGAAGTGATTTACGGCGACACCGATTCGACCTTCGTCTGGCTCAGGCACGCGCATGACGAGGAAGACGCCGCGCGCATCGGCCGCGCGCTCGTCGAACATATCAACGCGGCGTGGCGGCAGAAGCTGCAGGCGCGCTTCGGTATCGACAGTGCGTTGGAACTGCAATTCGAGCGGCACTATCGGCGCTTTTTCATGCCGACGGTGCGCGGTGCCGAGGAAGGCAGCAAGAAACGCTACGCAGGACTTACGGTATTGCCGGACGGTCGCGAGGACGTGGTCTACAAAGGGCTCGAAACCGTGCGCACCGATTGGACGCCGCTTGCGCAGCAGTTTCAGCAGGAGCTGTATCGGCGCATCTTCAAGCAGCAGCCGTATCAGGATTACGTGCGCGACTATGTCCGCGATACGCTCGCCGGCCGGCTCGACGATCAGCTCGTCTATCGCAAGCAGTTGCGCAGACCGATCGACGCTTACGAGCGCAACGTGCCACCGCATGTGCGCGCGGCACGCGTCGCCGATGAGTTCAATCGCCAGCAGGGACGTCCGCTGCAATATCAGAATGGCGGCTGGATCAGCTACGTGATGACGGTGGCCGGCCCCGAGCCGCTCGAAACGCTGCGCTCGGCGATCGACTACGAGCACTATCTGACGCGGCAATTGCAGCCGGTTGCCGACGCGATTCTGCCGTTGCTACGCGACGATTTCACGACGCTGATGTCGGGGCAGAAGCAGTTGTTCTGATCGGGGCGGCGAGCGCGCGGCTGCGAGCATGGACGAATTGCCTACTTCACCATGGACGGCGGCCCGGCCTCTTCATCGGAGTGCGTGTTATGCACAGCAAAGGTGCGGCAGAGCGAGTTGCCGGGGGTCGCGTATCGCATGCTCCGCGCTCTCCAGGCCGGCGTAAATCGACGGCGCAATGTAACTGTGCCGCTACATCGGGGATGGCTAAAAATGTCAATCAGGCACCGGTAATCCGTGATTAAAGGCGGAAAAAAACTAATCCTTAGTTTTGATTTGCAACCCTATCAACAGAATTAGAGAGCCATCATAATTTGAAGTATTCTAATTTCTTCGGTTGTCCGCGCAATTGGCCGGATTTGCATTGTTGCTTGACCTAACCCTTTATTGTCCTATAGTGCCATTTGATCGGCCTCAGAAATATTGTGGGGGCGTGTGTGTGATATCCGTGAATCTGTAGCCCCAACGATCTGCAACGACAGGAGAAGATGCATGAAAGCAATCCACGCCGTCAAACTGGTCGGTACCGCCCTTCTGATTTCGGGTTCGATTCACGCCTATGCGCAGGCGAGCAACGCTAACGCCCCTGCGTCTGCCCCGACCACGACGCCCGAAGCCCGATCGCATTACAAGTCAATGAAAGCAGCGAACCGGGCGCTACAGCGTCAGGTTCGAAATGCGCTGGTGAAAGACAGGAACATCTCAACGGCCAATATCACAGTTCGCGCCCGCGATGGTGCTGTCACGCTGCAGGGCAGCGTACCGCTTCAGGCACAAAGCGACCGGGCAACCGAGGTGGCGAAAGGGGTACCTGGCGTAACTTCGGTCAGGAACGCGCTGTCGATCCGTCCTGTGGGCACCTGAAGCAGTCCTGGACCCCGCTTTGCAGGAAGGCCGGCGCTCTGACCGTGCATTCCATTGATGGCATAGCCAATGCGGCACATGGTGGCGGGCCGGCTCGACAGCCGGCCTTCGCTATGCGGATATCTTCTCGAGTTCGAGCCCTTTCGTCTTCGGCCCCATCAAGCCAATCGCCAGCATCACGATCAGCATCGCGCCCGCGATGAACACGAACACGCCGGTCGTGCCGAAGTAGCGCAACACGGCCGCGATCAGAAAGGCCGTGAAAATCGCGGAAAAGCGGCTCCACGAGTAGACGAAGCCGACCGCGCGCGCCCGGATGCTGGTCGGAAACAGTTCGGCCTGGTACGCGTGATAACTGTACGAAATGGTGTTGCCGGCCAGCGTCAGGCACACTCCGAGGCTCACGAGAAGCACCGCACCCGATACCTGACTGAACCACAACCCGCACACGATATTGACGCCGGCCATCACGACGATCACCGTCTTGCGCTCGAAGCGATCGCCGATAAACAGCCCGATGATCGGACCGAGCGGCGCGGCCAATGCGATCACGCTCGAATACATCAGGCTCGTCGTGATCGTGATGCCCTGCTTGATCAGCAGCGTCGGCACCCAGTTCGCGAAGCCATAGAAGCCGACCGTCTGGAAGACGTTGAAGATCGTCATCATCAGCGTGCGGCTGCGGTACGGCGGTACCCACATGTCGCGGAAGCTGCCGCGCGGTGGGATCGTCACCGGCGGCGCCGGCGGCGGCAACTCGCGGCCATATTCGTGACGTACCTTCGCCTCGAGCGCGTTCATCACGCGGTCGGCTTCGGCGAGACGTCCTTGCTGCGCGAGCCAACGCGGGCTTTCCGGCAACGCGCGGCGAATCCACCAGACGAATAGCGCGCCATGCGCGCCGATCAGCACGACCCAGCGCCAGCCGTCCAGACCGAACAGCGTGCGCGGCACCAGCAGAAACGATAGAAACGCGACCACCGGCACGGCCGTGAAGCCGACCGCCTGCTCGCACGCGAACGCGCGGCCGCGGATCTGTTTCGGCACCAGCTCGGAGATGTACGTGCCGATCGTCACCAGTTCGACGCCGATGCCGACACCGGCGACGAAGCGCCAGAAATTAAGGCCCGTCGCGGTCTCCTGAAACGCCATCACGACGTTCGCCGCGGTGTACCACAGCAGCGACCAGGTGAACACCGCGCGCCGCCCGAAGCGATCCGCGAGGAAACCGCACGCGATCGTGCCGATAAACAGGCCGCCAAACAGCGCGGCGATGAAACTCGCGACGCCGGTCGAGCCGAACAGGCCATGCGTGGTCGCGGTCAACATGCCGCTTTTCACGAGGCCCGGCGCGATATAGCCGGAGTACAGCAGGTCGTAGAGTTCGAAGAAGAAGCCGAGGCTCAGCAGCACCACCAGCTTCCAGACGGAGCGCGTGGCGGGCAAGCGGTCGAGGCGCGCCGAAATGCTGCCGGCGTCGAGCGATGCGTGGCCCGCCACCTGCGCGGGCGTGCTGCGGGCGGCGCTGCCGGTCGCGTCAGTGGAATGCGCCACGGTACCGCCGCTGCGCGCGACGGACCCCGCGGGATCGGGGAATGCCATGTTGTCTGTCTCCTTCTGTTGCGACTGCTTTTACGGCAGGGCTGATCGCTTACCGCGGCCGGTTCGATGCCGGCCTTGCGTCTTGTCGCGCGTCGCACGCGCCACGATGGGTCGACCGGAGTCCGGCCAGCATTCTAGCCGTGCCCGCGTTGCAATTGTTCGAACGTGGTGATTTTCCCGGCCAGCGCGCTCGCCGCGACCGTGTACGGGCTCGCGAGCCAGACGTCGCCTGGTCCCGAACGGCCGGGGAAATTGCGGTTGATCGCGCTGATCGTCACGTCGTTCGGGTTGGCCGATTGCCCCGGTCCGCAGTTTGCGCACGAGCCGCAGCCAGGCATCACGAGCGTCACGCCCGCGCGCTCGAACACCGACAGATAGCCCTGCTCCTCGCAATACGCGCGCACCGCCATCGTGCCGAATTGCAGATACAAACGCGTGCGCTCGGGCACCCGTAGGCCGTGCTCGACGCCCCAGCGCAGCACCTCGTGATAGAAATCGAAGTCCTCGCGCTTGCCCGCGGTGCACGAGCCGCCGTACGCGATATCGATCGCGACGTCCTGTTCGAGCCGCGGCGCCGGCACGCCATTGCCGGGGTCGCCCGGACGCGCGAGCATCGGTTCGATCGCGTTCGCATCGATATGGATCGTGTCGCGATAGGTCGCGTCCGCGTCGCTTTTCATCCAGCCTTCCAGCACGAAATCGACGCCGCGCCGCTCCTTCAGGAACGCGACCGTGCGCTCGTCCGGTTCGACGATGCCGGTAAAGCCGCCGAGTTCTGCGACCATGTTGGTCAGCGTCGCACGTTCGTCGATCGACATCGCGCGCACCGCCGCGCCGCCGTATTCGAACACGAGGCCGATCGCGCCGCCCGAGCGAATCGCCTCCATCCGCAGCAGATGCAGCACGACGTCCTTCGCGCTCACGCCGTCGCGCAACTGGCCGTCGATCTCGATGCGCAGCGTCTCCGGCACTTTGCAGCGCACGTAGCCCGTGACCCAGCTATTGGCGATTTCGGTCGCGCCCGCGCCAAATGCGAGGCAGCCGAGCGCGCCCGAATGCGGCGTGTGCGAATCGGTACCGCATGCTACCTGGCCCGGCAGCGCGTATTGCTCGGCCATCAACGCATGACAGATGCCCTCGGAGCCGGGCACACCATCGAGCGCGCCGTGCGAGCGCACCGGGTAGCCGCGCGAAAACGACGTGTGGCCTTCCATCAGATTCGCGACGCCCGGCAACAGACCGTCGCGCACGTGAGGGATGCTCTGCGGCGCGAGCACCAGATGATCCTGGAACGCGATGATGTGATCCGGCGCATGCAGCGGCGCGGGCTTGCCGAACGCCCGATGCATCAGATGCGCGCACATGCCGGTGAAATAGTCGTGGCTGAAGCGCCAGTCGGCGGCGATGAACACGCCGTCGCCGCGCTGCGCGCTCGCGGTGCCCGGATGCAGATGACGGTCGATGATCTTCTCGACCAGCGTTTTCGGCTCGGCGCCCGGCGCCTCGTTCGGGGCATCGCTCGCGCGGCCGCCCGGCGCTGGCCACTCCGCGAACCGGCTATACGCGAGCAGCCCGCCGCTGCGGATGATCTGCTGCGTGAGCGAGTCGCGGCCTTTCAGGAATTCGTCGATCGGCACCGCAACGCCTGCAAGCAGGCGATCGAGCACGGAAAAATCGGTCGTGGTCAGAATGCCGATGTTGTCGCAGTTCTGCTGATAGATACGCTCGAAGCTCTCGGCAACGATCAGGCGAATACCTGCGGACAACTCCGCGAGCGGGCTCGATTCGCGCGACGAGCCCTTGCCGTAGCGCTTGCCGGCCACCGTCACGCGAAAGCCGCCGTCCTTCACCGCATTGCGGCCGATCGGCAGACGCTCGCCGGCCTTGAAGCCGACGTACGGGTACTGGCCGAGGCGCTCGTCGTAGGTGAGCATTACGGTGACGGGCGTGATCTCGTCCGTCGACACGTTGTCGCGCAACGGCCCCGCCGTGTCGCGAGTGAAGTTTTCGCCGGCCAGTTGCGCCTCGATCACGGCCGGGTCTTGCGACAGGTACAGCACGCGGCCGTCCAAACGAATCGTATCGCTCATCACTGCATTCTCCTTGCGCTCACTATACGGCGCGCAAGGCGGATGCCGAAGTGCCGGTGCGGCAACGCTGCCGTCTCGTTTCGCGAATGCTCGATGGCGGAGCCGCGGCGCGGAGTGCGGGTGGTGGAATCGTCTAAGGCGGGTTGCCGAGGAACGACACCAGCGCGGCCGCGCTCGCGCTCAACTGCTCGCGCGCCTTGAAGATGATGATCAGATGACGCTCCGCCCAGGCATCGGCAAGCGGCAGCAGCCGCACGTCGAGCGTGTTCACGTAGAGCAGGCCGACCGGCTCGGGCACGATCGCGATACCGAGCCCCGCATGCACCATCCGGCACAGCGCATCGAGACTGCTCACGCGCATCCGCACGTCGAGCTGCCGCCCCGCGCTTGCCGCCTGCTGCGTGAGCAAACGCGTGAGCGCGCTTTCGCTGCGCAAGCCGACGAAGCTGTCGTGCAACAGATCGTCGAAGTTCACCCGCGCCGCGCTGGCGAGCCGATGCCCACCCGGCACGAGCACCGCGAGCCGGTCCTGCCGGTACGGCACCTGCTCGAACGCCTCGCTGCCAGCAACCGGATTACAGATGCCGAAGTCCGCGCCGTGTTCGTCGACGATACGCAGCACGTCCGCGCTGTTTTCTTCTTCGAGTTCGATCGATACATCCGGGAACGCGCGGCCGAACGCGGCCACGTCTTCAGGCAGAAACTGCACGATCGACGACAGATTCGCGACCACCTTCACGCGCCCTTTGACGCCTGTCGAAAAGCGCGACAACTCCGCGCTCATCCGCTCGATATTGCCGATGATCGCGAGCGCGTAGCGCAGCACGGTCTCGCCGACCGGCGTCACGGTAATGCCGCGCGACTGCCGCTGAATCACCGGCAGGCCGATCAGCGCCTCGATCTCGGCGATGCGCCGGCTCACCGCCGACGACGCGATGAACTCGCGCTCCGCCGCGCGCGCGATATTGCGCTCCTGGCAAACGGCGACGAACAGACGCAGCGAAGTCAGATCGAGTTTCTTGAGCAGGTTTTCCATGGGACGAGGCGACGGATCTTACGACAATGGCGGCAGATCGCTGGAATCGTGGTCGTTATCGTCTCACGGCACGCGGTGTTGCGCCATTGCGCCGACGGCGGTCCTCACAGCGCATCATGAAAGATGATGCCGACCGTATGCCGATGTCCCGAGCGCAGGCGGCTCACGCCGTGCCGCAGATTCACGCGATACGGCCCGCGCGTACCCTGCACGGGCCGGCTGTTCACGGTGAACACGACCGCGTCGCCCTTCGCGAGCGGCACGACTTCGGCACGCGACTGCATGCGCGGACGCTGCTCGGTCATCACGAACTCGCCGCCTGTGAAGTCGCGCCCCGGCTCCGACAGCAGTACCGCAACCTGCAGCGGGAACACGTGTTCGCCGTACAGATCCTGATGCAGGCAGTTGAAATCGCCCTCGCCGTATTGCAGGATCAGCGGCGTCGGACGCACCTGGCCGGCGTCATGGCAGCGTCGAATGAAATCCGCATGTTTCGGCGGATAGCGCACGTCGATGCCCATCGCCATGTTCCAGCGGTTCGCGACCGGCACGAGGTGCGGATAAAGGGCACCGCGCAAGCCGCCGACGAGCGACGGCAGCGGATACGCAAAGTACTTGTATTCGCCGCGACCGAAGCCGTGGCGCGCCATGACGACGCGGCTGCGATAAAGCGCGTCGCGTGTATAGAGCGCGCTCAGCGCGTCGCATTCGCGCGGCGTCAACAGTTGCGGCACGGCGGCGCAGCCGTACTGATCGAGATCGTGCTCGATCCGCGGCCAGTCGAGTGCGTCGGCGCGTTGGTCGATCGTTTGGGTGGGAGCGATTGCGTTCATCGTCGATGAGTGGGCGGCGCGGGCTCGTCGCCCGCGCCATCAAAGTAGGTAGCTCGATGAGCTTAGTGTACGAGTGTGGTGGCGGGAAAACACTCCGGGTCTTGCGGTCAAATTCAGCCGCACTGCACGGACGCACGATTCACGCTACGCTGTCGGTATCGTTGCGGCCGCATTTGCCGCCGCCGCATCGCACTTCATTCCGCCAGGACAACCATGAAACAGCAGCTCACCATCGATTTTGTTTCCGACATCGCCTGCCCGTGGTGCGCGATCGGCCTGTCGTCGCTGCAGTTCGCGCTCGCGCGGCTTCAGGACAAAATCGACGCGCGCATCGTCGTGCATCCATTCGAACTGAATCCGCAGATGGGACCGGACGGCGAAGACATCGTCGAGTATCTCGGCAAGAAATACGGCCGCACGGCCGCGCAGATTGCCGAAACGCAGGCGATGATCCGCGAACGCGGCGCGAGCGTCGGCTTCGATTTCGGACCGCGCACCCGCACCTACAACACGTTCGACGCGCACCGCCTGCTGCATTGGGCCGGCCTGAAGGGCCACCAGTTACCGCTGAAGCTCGCGCTATTGCGCGCGTATCATGCCGACGGCAAGAATCCGGGCAATCATGACGTGCTGGTCGAAGCGGCCCGGTCGGTAGGACTCGACGCCGACGAAGCGCGCGACGTGCTGACGAGCGGCGCGTATGCCGATGAAGTGCGCGAAGCGGAAAAGAACAATCAGGAAATGGGCATTCAATCGGTGCCGTCGATCATTTTCAACCGCCGCTATCTGGTGACCGGCGGCCAGCCGGTCGAGCAATTCGTGCAGGTGATCGAGGAGATCATGGCGAAAGAGACAGCGTAAGATCCGGCCAATTGCTAACGGAGCCCATCTTGCACGCGCTGACGGTTTTAACGAAAAGAAGCTGGAACGAGGTGCCCCGATGGGGGCTGATAATCGGCGGCGCGGCAATCATGTTTTTCGGGCAGGTCGCGCTGATATTTGCTCAATACGCGCTGTGGGGCCCGCCGGCGCCGCATAAAAACCCGCTCGCCGATAAACCGATTCCGGTTCAGCTGTTCTTTATCACCATTCTGATGCCGTTCCTGGAGACGATCGTCGGGCAATGGTTGCCCATTCGGCTCATCAACGGCGTCTTTCGTTCGTCGTGGCGGGTTGCCGCGGCGGCGTCGATCGCGCTGTTCACGCTGATGCACGGCTATGTCGATCGTGCGGTCGCGACGATTCTGTTGGGCGCGGTGGTGCTGGCGGCGGTGTTCATCGTCGAAGCGAAGCGTAATGGACGGCCCATTCTGAGCACCTGGCTCACGCATGCACTCGCGAATGCTTGCGTGTTGTCTCTTCAACACATCTGAGCCAAGATAGCCTGGGTCCATTGTCCAAGCCGTCCCGGCTGCTTGCAGCAGGTCTTTCTTATCCCACTGCACGCGCCTTAAAGCCGCTTACAGATAGCTGCAAACGTAGTCCAGCGTTTCAACCACATCGATATCGAAGCGGCTCTTGCCAGGCACCGAGAACGATTCGCCCGCGCCATAGGTCTTCCACTCATCGCTGCCGTCGAGACGGATGCGGCATTTGCCCGCCTGCACTTCCATCAGCTCCGGCGCGTCGGTGCCGAAGTTCCGCGTGCCGGGCAGGATCACGCCGAGCGTCTTGCGCGTGCCGTCGGTGAACAGCACGGTGTGCGACACGCACTTGCCGTCGAAGTACACGTTGGCTCGTTTGACAACAGAAACCTGGTCGAATTGCGTTGCAGCCGTCATGGCGGTCTTCCTCTGGATCATCTTGAAGGGATGCGTTGCGGCCCGGTGGGCGCGGCAGACGGCGCGCGATCCGCGCAAGCCGCCCGCGCAGGGCGCCCTGCCGGGCGCGAGCCCGCCATCATACATGCCTATTGATGGCGGCAATACGGTAAAGTCTGCCAGAATCATATCGACACCCACACAGACTCATTCGACCCATGCGCTCTCCCGCTCCTTCCGCCGGCGCCGTATTGTTGTTGATCGATCTGCAACGCGCGATCGATCATCCGAGCTGGGGCGAGCGCAACAATCCCGCAGCCGAGACGCAGGTGACCCGCTTGCTCGCGCATTGGCGTAGCCGAGGCTGGCCGGTGTGGCATGTGCGGCACGACTCGACGGAGCCTGGGTCGCACTATCGGCCGGGTCAGGCGGGACACGAATTCAAGGCGTCGAACGTGCCGTTGCCCGACGAACCGGTGATTGCGAAACGCACGAATAACGCGTTCATCGGCACGGGACTCGAGGACCGCCTGCGCGCCGCCGGCCACACGACGCTGGTCGTGGCGGGTGTCATCACCAACAACTCGGTCGAGGCCACGGTGCGGATGGCCGGCAACCTCGGTTTCGATACGTATCTCGTGGCCGACGGCTGTTTCACTTTTGCACGGACCGACTGGCACGGAACGCCGCGCAGCGCCGACGACATTCATGCGATGTCACTGGCCAATCTCGATCACGAGTACTGCACGGTCCTCACGACGGACGCGCTATTGGGCAACGGGCAACCGCAATAGTCGCAACGTCGATCTGCCGCGCGGCGAGCGACAATCAGGTGGTACAGGAGGACTTGTGAGAAAAGACAGCGCGAGCACCCTTATTGGCGCCATTGCCGCGGCAGCGATTGCGATCGGCACTGCGACCTGTGCGAATGCGCAAACCAGTGGTGGCATGCCGAACGATGCTTCCGCGCAAAGCCAATCCATCGCGGCATCGCCGGCTCGCAACAGACCCGATAGCGAGCTCGCGCGCGACGTGCGGCGCGCGCTCGCACGCGCACCGAACCTGCATTCAACGTCGATTCACGTGCAGGCGCGCCGCGGTATCGTGACGCTGACCGGTTGGGTACCGCAGCGCGCTCAGGTGCAACGCGCGAGCAGTGTCGCGAGATCGGTGCGCGGAGTCAGACAGGTGAATAACCATTTGAATGTGCGCACGAGAGGTGCCAGCGGTCACTAGCGCGAAACGAATAAAAGAAAGTACTCAGCCCGACACGAATGCGCCGGGCTGAGTACTTTCTATCAACCAATCAATCGATGCGTGCGAGTATTCGCCGCGGCGCTCCATTGTTGCGCAACGCCGCCAGGACTCGCGCAATACCTCAACGCCACATACGATAGCTGTAGACCGGCGCGCGATACGCATACACGCGCGGCTGCGCCCAATAGACCGGCGGACGATAAACCTGATAAGCGACAGGCGCGGCCGGTTGAACCACCGTTTCCACGACCTGCGGCATTTCATCGTATTGCGCCTGCGGATAAACCGGCACGTACTGCACGGGCGGCTGAGGATAGTCCTGCCGCACGTATACCGGCTGGTTGTCGTAGACCGGCTGCATCTGCGCGTAGGCCGGCGCCTGCTGGTATTGCATTGGCGGCGGCGCGTATTGCGGCTGCTGGTACACCTGCTGATATTGCTGTTGCGGCGGCGGTTGCGGCACCTGACGCTGCGCGTATTGGACCGGCCGCGGCTTCTGAGGCTGCGGCGGAATACTCGTGTACTTCGAGTTATCGTCTTCGGGAACGCCCGGCGGCAGCGGCGGCACGTCGACCCGCGCGACGTCGGTCCTGGCGGGTTGCCGCTGACCGTGATTGTGCGAGTCGATCATTGCCTGGTAATCGGCCTGATCCTGCTTGCCGCGGTTGATATAGCCATTGCGATACGCGCGGGCCACGTCCGACATCTTCGCATTCGGATCTTCTTTCATGCCGTCCGCATTGACCTTGTACTCGTTCGGACTGAGCGAGCCGGCCGGCACCTCGTCGTCGGACGCATACGCCGCTTCGGGCCCGTCGGCCCACGCTGGATAACACTGCAGCGTTAGCACCGAAGCGACCGTCGTCACCCCGAGCCCCCAAAGCGTCCTTGTTCTCATGATCCACCTCGCGGCCGATTAAGAGTGTTGAAAGCCGAAATTTTTACTTGCAGGTGTGGCTATTTGTCTGCGCGTGCAATTGTTATTTTTTAACACATTCCTTTGACGTCGGCATTATTTTTTCTTTGCAAATGAGCGGTGTAGCGCACGAGTGACACGGCGGGTCCAAAGGCGAGTCAGGAGAAACCCTGAGAGTCAGAGTTGCCGAAATGGACCGTTTGGTACGGCGGCTCCGCACGCCGCCGCGGAGCGATTCTTTTCGCCCTGAATGACGTAGTAGCAACGCGGCCTTTTAGCGCGCCATGTCGTATCAAGCGCCACGCGACAACTCGGCTTTCCCTATTGCGCGCACTACCGTTCTCCGCTCGCGCGAAAGTCAAACAATTCGCATAAAGGACGGTCCGCAATTCACGTTGAATACCTTCCGAAAGATTCGCGGATTACGATTCACTTTATCTTTGCACGCGGCATTCGCTTTACTGAAGACGGACATTTCCATCCTGTCCCGGAGACAGCCCATGAAAGACACCGCCACGCCAACCGCCGCGGATCGGGTTCCACTGACCGCCGCGCCTGCATCGAGCGCCGGTGACGACGGCTCGCTGCCGCATCTGCGCGAGATTGCGTCGTTCGGACACCAGGTGACCGGCGTCGCCGTCGCCGCGGATGGACGCATCTTCGTCAACTTCCCGCGCTGGACAGAAGACGCGCCGATCTCCGTCGGCGTACTCACGCCCGATGGCGACGTCCGTCCTTATCCCGACGATCGATGGAACGGCTGGCGCAATGCCAGGCGTGACGAGTTGAACCCGCAGGATCGCTGGGTCTGCGTGCAGGCGATGCTGTGCGATTCGCAAAACAACCTGTGGGTACTCGACCCCGGCGCGCCGGCCCAGGCGTTCGTCGTGCCGGGTGCCCCTAAACTGGTCCGCATCGATCTTGCGACGGATAGCGTCGCCGGCTGCATTGCGTTCACGCTCGAAATCGCGCCTCAGGGCAGCTATCTGAACGACGTGCGCATCAGTCCCGACGGCCGTTTCGCCTACATCACGGACTCTGGAACACGCGGCGCGATCGTGGTGGTCGATCTCGGCACCGGTCAAGCGTGCCGCGTGCTCGACGGGCATCCGTCGACGCAAACGGATCCGGGCGTCACGGTCCATGCAGGCGGCGCACCATTGCGGCGTCCCGATGGACGCGGCGTCGAATTTGCGGCCGACGGCATCGCGCTCACTCGCGATGGACTGTATCTGTACTGGCAGGCGGTGAAGGGCAAAACGCTTTACCGCGTACCCACCGAAGCGCTTCGCGATACCACGCTCGCGACCGATGAAGTCGGCAACCGAGTCGAGAAAGTGCTCGAGCATCGCCCCGCCGACGGCCTGCACATCGACCGGACGGGACGCCTGCTGATTACCGCGGTCGAAGAACATGCGGTGAAGGTATGGGACGGCGCGACATTGACGACGTTGCTGCACGAGCCCGGCCTGCGATGGCCGGATACGTTCGCGGAAGGGCCGGACGGCACGATCTACCTGACCGATTCACGCATTCCCGAGATGAACTGGTTCAAGCCGGGCCATCCCGACGCGCTGTCTTCGAGGTTGCTGATCATTGCCGACGCCGCTCCGTCAGCGGCGCCGGACACCAAACCGGGCACGCCGCCCGGCTCGCAAAGCGAAGCGGATCGGAACCGCTCACCCGACTGACGCCACACCGCGGCCGCCGTTCGTCCGTGCGGCCCGGCGCGCCGAGGCCGGCCGGGAACGCGCCATGCTGGTGGAGGACAAGAGCTGGCGCGCCAGCGCGTCTGCCGTACATGCACGCGCCAAACGGCGCCAGGGGTCGAGTGATGATCGGCGAAACCTCATTCGCAACGCACTGCCCGCCTGAAAACGGACAGCCGATGGAGAACGTCGCATGACGATCGGCTGCCCCGAATGCGGCGCGCTCGAAGACATCCCGCCGCTCACCGCACATACCTACGTGCGTTGCCGCGCCTGTCACTTTCCGCTCGAGCGGCGTAGCGGCCGAAGCCAGACCGCGGCGCTCGCCTGCGCGAGCGCGACCTTCGTATTGCTGTTTCCGGCCAACCTCGCGCCCCTGATGTATGTCCATATGCTCGGCGTCGAGCGCTCATCACTGCTGTCGTCGGGAATCGTGGAGATGTGGAACGATGGCTGGTTCATTCTCGCGGTACTGCTCGGCACCTTCGGTATCGTGCTGCCATTCATCCGCTTTGGCGGCCTCGTGATCGTCCTCGTCGCGCTGCGGCTCGGCCGGCGTACCAGAGGAATCGGTGCGCTGTTTCGCTGGACCACCTCGCTCGATATCTGGACCATGCCCGATGTCTATCTGGTCGGCTGCTTCGTCGGTTACGCGCGCGTGACGCAGAATCTGACCGGCACGATCGCCCCCGGCGGCTACTGCTTCATCGCCGCGGCGCTGCTGTCGATGCTCACGCGCGCGTCGCTCGACCGGAGAACCGTGTGGCGCGCGATCGCCGCGGAAAACGAGTTGCCGGAACATGAAGCGCCGCTGTCCTGCACGGTTTGCGATCTGGTCGTGCCGATGTCGCAGGAGGGGCGCCCCTGCCCTCGCTGCGCACTGACGTTGCGCGCCCGCAAAACCGACGCCGTCGTGCGCGCGGCTGCGCTGTCGCTCGCCGCGCTCGTTCTGACGATTCCGGCCAACTTCTTTCCGATGACCACTTCGATGCAACTCGGGCGGCCCCAGTCGCACCGGATCATCGACGGCGTGTACCAGCTGTTTCACGCTGGCCTGTGGCCGATCGGCATTCTGATCATCTGTACGAGCATCGTCATTCCGGTGGCGAAAATTCTCGGCATGGCATGGTTCGTCGTCTCCGTTCGGCGCCGTTCGCGCCGGCATCTGCGGGTCAAGGCGCATCTGTACCGCCTGATCGACGAACTCGGCCGATGGTCGTACGTCGACGTGTTCACGATCGCCGCGTTCGTGCCGCTGATCCAGTTCGACGGCATCGCCACGGCCAGACCCGCCATCGGCGCCACCGCGTTCGCGCTGGTCGTGTTGCTGACGATGGCCGCTTCGCGCGCATTCGACCCGCGCCTGATGTGGGACGTCCACCCGCGGAGCAAGCGATGAGCGGCACGCGTCCCCGTCGTTCGCAGGCCCAGGTGCGGCGCAGCGCGTGGCCCGGCTGGATCTGGGCGGTGCCGATCGCAGCCTTCGCGATGGCCGGATGGCTCGGCGTTCGCGCGTTGATGCATCAGGGCGAGACGGTCACGGTGACCTTCGACAACGCGTACGGCATGAAGCCCGACGACACGATCGTCACGCTGCGCGGCGTGAAGGTCGGCGCCGTCTCGGAGATCACGCTCGCGCCCGATGGCCAACACGTGCAAGCCGAGCTCAAGATAGATCGCGCCGAAAAAAAGTATCTGCGCAGCGAGACCAGGTTTTTCCTGCGCGGCGCACACGTGGATCTCAACGATCCAGCGTCGTTCAAGGGAGTGCTGTCCGGCCCCGAGATCGTGATGGAGCCCGGGCCCGGCGAACCGGCATCGCGTTTCGACGGAGTCGATCGCCGCCCCGCGCTCGCGCCGGGGCACGGCCCGGTCGTCACCTATCTGGTGCGCTTCGACGGTGCGGTCGGCGACCTGAAGAGTGGTGCCGATGTGCAATTGCGCGGTTTCGACGTGGGCACCGTCACCAGCGTGCGCCTGAACTACGACGCACGCACGGGCGCGCTGAGCACCCCGGTGCAGATCGCGCTGAACCCGTCGCAGCTTGGCATCGTCGGCGCGCCGCCACCGGCCGACGGGGACTGGCGCCCGCTCGTCGACGGCATGCTCACCCGCCTCGTGGCCACCGGGTTGCGCGCGCGGTTGTCGCAAGACCCGCCGGTCGTCGGCGCGGCCAAGATCAACCTCGACTTCGTGCAAGGCGCGCCGGTGGCGACGCTCGCCAGCGAGGACGGCATGCCCGTCATTCCGAGTGTCGCCGCCGCGAATCTCGACACGACGATGGCCAAGGCCAACGAGGTGATCCAGAAAATCGACGATCTTCCGATCCGGCAAACCGGCGAACAGGTCCGCAGTATCGCCGCGCATATCAACGCGCTCAGTTCCTCGCCTCAGATCAAGGACAGCCTGACGCACATCGACCACTCGGTCGCGCAGATCGATCACACGTTGCAGCAGGTCTCGCCACAGATCGGTCCGCTCGTCGCGCAATTGCGCGAGACGGCGAACGCGGCCGATCGCACCGTTGCCGCGGCGAACCGTACGCTAGGCGGCGACGCGTCGAGCCAGAACGACCTGCCTGCCGCCATGCAGGAGCTGACCGACACCGCACGCTCGATTCGGGCACTGGCCGACTATCTCGACCGCCATCCGGAGGCGCTGATCCATGGCAGGCAGCAGGAGGCTCAATGATGACGAGGTCCACGTTCCCCGTCGGACGCGCCGTCGCGACATCGCTCGCGACGAGCGTCAGGACGGCGGCGTTTGTCGTAACCGTCGCGGCGATGACGCTCGCCGGATGCGGACACAGCATACCGACACGCTATGTGACGTTGAACCCGATGCCCGCCGACGCGCCGCCCGCCACGGCGCCGATCCCACCGATTCAACTGACCGCCGTGCATATTCCCGCGGTGCTCGATCGGCTCGAAGTCGTCACGCTGGCTTCGCAGAACCGGCTGACGATCGACGATAGCGACCGGTGGGGCGCACCGCTCGCTCAGATGATGCGCAAAACGCTTGCCCAGGACTTGCTCATGCGGCTGCCCGCCGGATCGTTCGTCGTTCCGGATGCACCCGCGCCGCCCGGCACGCGCACGCTGGTCGTCACCGTGCTGAATGCCACGGCCGACCCGAGCGGCACGCTGACGCTGCAAGCGGAGTGGACGCTGCTGGCCGGGCACTCGGATCAGGCGCCGCTGCGGCAGCAGGTGACGCTCGACTCCGCGATCAATGGACACGATGCGCTCGCGCAGGCGGCCGCGTTGAGCCGCGTTCTCGGCGAATTGGCCGACCGGATCGCGGCGTCGGTCCTCGCGCACTGACCGACGGCGTCGAGTTCGCTGCTGCGCCGATCACGCAGTACCGTTATCGCCTTTCCTTGCGGAAAGCCGGTTGAAACGCTGCTCGACCACGCGTGTTCCCCATTGCGTGCCTTCCGATTCTTCACTTAGCCGAAAGCCGAATGACTCGTACAGATGACGCGCCGCGTCGAGCCCCTTGAACGTCCATAGATAGGTTTCGTCGAACCGCTCGTCGACGAAGCGCATGGCATGCGACAGCAATTGCCGTCCAATCCCGGAGCCGCGCAAGGAATCGTCGACGATGAACCAACGCAAATGAGCGACAGCCGTGTCGTTATCCCCGTCGATCGCGACAGACGCGAGCGTGCGGCCGTTTTCGACGTATAGCCAAAGCCCTTTACCTTCGGCCGGCAATGCGCCCGCGAACTCCGCCAGCCCCGTCGCGACCTTCTTTTCGAAGAAGGCGCCGAAACCCCAGTGTTGCGCGTAATAGCGCCCGTGCAGACTCGCGATATCGCCGATGCAGCCGGCTTGGTAGCCTTCCACGATTCCCGCGGACCCCGCTTCCGTCGCGGCAAGCTTGCTGACGTCGCCTTGCGCGAGGGCGTCCGCGTACAGCGCGAGAGAACGGACCAGCGCCTGCTGGTCGGCGGGAACCATGCGCCGCAGCGCGCCGGACACGCGATCGGTCGCGAACCGGTCGATCTTTTTGCGCAACTTCTGACCTTCGGCCGTCAGGTACAGCTCGGAGGAACGGGCATCGTCTAAAGAGACCGTGCGCTCGACCAGTCCGCTCGCTTCAAGCTTTGCGATCTGCCGGCTCGTATTCGATTTGTCGAGCCGCAGGATGGTCGCCAGATCTTTCGCGCTGATGCCCGGCGACATGCCGATCTCGATCACCGCATGCACGGCCGATGGCGCCAGATCGCTGTCGGCGATGGTCGTGCGCATGAAACCAAGTTCGCGGACCAGCCGGCGGGAAAACTCGCGGAGTTCGAGAATCGTCGTGTCGCGGGGCTTGGCGGGGGCGTCGATCAGGTCCACGATGGGGCTCACATATCAGTTGCGTTGCGCAATCAATATAGTTGCGGCTCGCAACTTAAGCAAGAGCGAAGTGGCAGTCGCGATCGCTGCAACGCAGCATCCAGATGAAAAAAACCGGGCTCAACCGAACCCGGCTTTCTTTTCCGAACAACCTCGTCAATACCGCTGATTCTCCATCAACCGCTTGACGGTCAACGCCAACGGCACAGTAAAGAAGATATGCGACGTGAACCCGCCGATAATCACGGTCGAAGTAAGTCGGATGGTTTGGACTACGGCCTTTAAACGGCGTCGGGTACCTGACGAGTTTTCAGAAACGCTTCGAGCGTTTCGCCGCGCATGCTCGCGTACACGCCGAGATTGGTGATCTTCACCACACGCGCGAACTTCTCGAGCACGAAGAAAGACACTCCATAACGGATCAGACCGATCCAGTCGGTGTTGTCGACCAGCGTGCGTTCTTCCGGCGTCAGGCCGGCCGCATCGTATGAGGCGGTGCGGTTTTCGAGCCACAGCGCGCGCGCCGACGCTTCGCGCATCTGCCAGAAAAAGCGGTTCAGGCGCATCGCCTTCATGCTCTGGCGGATATCGAACGGATACGTGCCGGTCAGTTCTTCGACGCCAACCAGTTGCGGATTCATTACGCCACCTCTTCTTCGTAGATCGTCACGGCCATCGCGGTGCTGGTCGCCAGGTAGTAGTTGCGATGCAGCTCGCGGACCTTCTGGCCCAGCGCGCCGCGCATCGCGAGCCACATGATCGTCTCGACGCTTTCCGCGCCGCCGAGGCGCACGTAATCGACGTGCTTCATCGCGGCAAGACGCTCCGGATCGCTGACGATCAGGTCGAGGAATTCCATGTCCCATTCGGTGTTGTTGAAGCCGCTGCGTTCGCCATGCACCTGGTGCGACAGCCCGCCCGTGCCGACCACCACGACCTTCAGATCCTGCTCGAACGATTCGATCGCGCGACGCAGCGCCTGGCCGAGCCGGTAGCAGCGATTCGCGGTGGGCAGCGGATACTGCAGCACGTTGACTTCGAGCGGCACCAGCGACAGCGGCCAGCCGCCCTGATGCGCCAGCATCAGCGACAGCGGCGAACTGACGCCGTGATCGAGCGGGCGGTCCTGGAAGACGGTCAGATCGAATTCGTCGGCGACCAGTTGCTCGACGATATGGATCGCGAGATCCGGATGCCCGGCGATGTCGGGCAGCGGACGCTTGCCGGCGCCTTCATCGGCGAATTCGTGGTTGGGCGACACGCCGAGCGCGAACGTGGGATAGCAGTCGAAGAAGAAGCTGTTCGCGTGGTCGTTGTAGAACATCACCATCACGTCGGGCTTCTGCTCGGCCAGCCACTGCGCCACCGGTTCATAACCCTTGAACATCGGCGCCCATGCCGGTTCGTTCTGCTTGCCCTTGTCGTACGCCAACCCGATCGTGGGTACATGGGACGTGCCGATACCACCAATGATTCTTGCCATATTCGTTCTCTTCCGTCACTTCGTGCTGCTGCCAATCGGATAGGTCGCCAGGTTTACCGCGCTAGTCACCACGACCGTCTTGGGATACAAAGATAGAAATTGTGCCGCGACAGGGGAAGTACGGGTATACCTCAGACAGCGCCGGGTTGATGATTAAAAGCCGGTATTTGCGCGCCCGGAGCGCGGATGAAGCGCACCCCGACCCACGCCGCGCAGGGCTCCCTCGGTATCCCAAGCCCGTGAGGCAAGCCTTCCCCGACGCCTTGGCATCTCGTCACGCGATAAATAAAACAGATTGCCCGGAAAACAACTCGCAACGCACACTTCCAGGGCTTGGAGCGGTGCTGCACGCGTGGCTATACTGCGCTGCTTCCGACGAGCGACGAAACGATGAACGAGACCACCCAGCAAGCGATTGTGCAGACCTTACGCGAGAAGATTCTGTCGGGCGAACTGTCGCCCGGGCAGCGGCTCGTCGAAGCGCAGCTTGCGCAATGGCTCGGCGTGTCGCGCACGCCGCTGCGTTATGCGTTGAGCGTGCTGTCGTCGGAAGGCCTGCTCGATCGTTCGGGCTCGCGCGGTTACGTCGTGCGCCGCTTCAGCGTGCGCGACGTGCTCGACGCGATCGACGTGCGCGGCGTGCTCGAGGGACTCGCCGCGCGCTCGGTCGCCGAAAACGGCGTGAGCCCCGCGCTCGCCGCCGCGCTCGACGACTGCCTGCGTGAAGGCGACGCGATCTTCGAGCAAAAGCATCTGCAGCCAGGCGACGACGTGCGCTACGCGCAGATGAACGGCCGCTTTCACGCGCTGATCGTAGAAGCGGCGCAGAACCAGGCGGTCACGGCCGCGCTCAGTCTGAACGACAAGGTGCCGTTCGTGTCGCCGTTCACGATCGCGTTCGACGAATCCGCGCGCGAGCGTCAATTCATGATGTTGATGTACGCGCATCGCCAGCATCACGCGATCGTCGACGCGCTGAAAAAAGGCGAAGGCGCGCGCGTCGATGCCTTGATGAAGGAGCACACGCATATCTCGAAGGAAAGTCTGAATCTGTCGCTGCCGTCGTTGCATCTGATCGCGGGCGCGGCATGAGCAACGACACGCTTTCCGCCGCAACCAGCCAGGCGACCGCCAAAGCGCCGCTGTCGGTCAGCAGCAAGGACCTGCTCAATCTCGCGCAACTGCGCGCATTCCGGCTCGTCGCCGATATGGGCAGCGCGACGCGCGCGGCGGCCGCGTTGTTTCGCGCGCAGTCGGCGGTCACGCGCTCCGTGCAGGAGCTCGAGTCGGCGCTCGGCGAACCGCTGTTCGATCGCGGTCCTTCGGGCATGCTGCCCACTCCGGTCGGCCGCGCGGTGCTGCATCGCTGCGAGCGGATCTTCGCTGAACTCGAAGAACTCGCCCGATGGTGCACCACGCGACAGACGCGCCGCCGGCCCGTCGCGGAAGGCGCATTGCCCGCGTACCTGCTCAACACGCGGCGGTTGCAACTATTCGCGGCGCTCGCGCGGCATCGGCATATGCCGAGCGCGGCAAAAACCTTCGGCATCAGCCAGCCCGCGGTGAGTACCGCGATCCGGGTACTCGAAAGCGGCTCGGGACTGAGTCTGTTTCACCGCAGCCCGCGCGGCATTCTGCTGACGGCCGAGGGCGAGACGTTCCTGCTTCACGTACGTCGCGCGCTGAACGAACTGCGCCACGTCCCCGACGATATCGCCGCATTGCACGGCAAGATTCAGGGCTCGGTGACAGTCGGCGCGTTGCCGCTCGGGCGCACGCTGATCCTGCCGAAGGCGATCGCGCGAATGACCTCGGAGAATCCGGGCGTGCGCGTGGTCACCGACGAAAGCGCATACGAGACGCTCGTGGCCGGTCTGCGCGCGGGCGACATCGATTTCATTCTCGGCGCGCTGCGCGACAACGACGCGACGAGCGGCCTGAAAAACGAGCGGCTGATGTCGGAAGACATGGTGGTGCTGGTGCGCCGCGGTCATCCGCTGACTCACGCGCACGATCTGACCATCATGGGTCTGCGCGACGCGCAGTGGATTCTGCCGCGCAGCAACGCGCCGGCGCGTGCGCTGTTCGAAACGCAATTCAAGCGGATGAAGGTGAAGCCTCCTCTGCCGACCGTCGAGACCGCCGACCTCGCGGTGATTCGCGGCCTGCTGCTCGGTACCGACATGGCGGCGGCCTTGTCGGCGCAGCAGCTGCATCACGAGATTCAGTCCGGGCAACTGGTCGTGCTCGATGTGCCGCTGCACAACACGCGACGCGAGATCGGCCTGACGATGCGCGCGGCGGGCACGCCGTCACCGGCGGCGCGCGCATTGATCGACGCGATCCGGCTGTCGGTCGTCGATGTGACGCGCACCGTCAGTATCGGCGCGAACTGAGCGCTTCCATTGATTAGGGGAGACACAGAGTTGATGTCGAGTGTGATTTCCCCGATGTACGCGAGGCTTCTTGTGTTGCGCCTGCTTCGTGCGTCCATTGGTATGGGAAAAGGACTTCGTCATAAACCTGCGAAGACGCGCACCGCATTGGACCGCCGCGCAAGGAACCGTGCCAGCTCCGGCACGAACCGCATGCGGAAATAGCATAGCGAATGACGCGTTAATGAAGCATCGCTGTATCACCTGCGGCGACAATTCTCCGACAATAGGAGAGCGCGCACCTCACCACGCGGCTCCTCGACGACACCCGGAGAAAACGCAATGAACAAACGCCAGTTCCTGACCAGCGCCGCGGCACTGGGCGCGGCGGTCGCGCCCGCATTCGGCGCGAAGCGTGAGCACGCCGAATGCGGGCCGTCTCCAGTCGTCCTGACGATCTCCGGCGCGATCAGGCACAGCAATCGCGGCGCGCTCAATCCGGCTCTCGATCAACTGCTGGCGAAGCATCAGGTGAAGTTTTCGCAAGCGTACGGCGTCGATCTGCCGTGGCTCGCCCGCATGAAGACCGTGACGATCCATCCGACGATCGAATACGATGCGCACATGCATACGTTTAGCGGCCCGCTGCTCACCGACGTGCTCGCAAACGTCGGCGCGCCCGACGCGGGCAGCACGCAAATCGTCATGCACGCGGTCGATGGCTACGCGGTGTTGACGACGCTCGACAAGGTGCGCGAGTTTCACTTCATCGTCGCGACACAAATGGACGGCAAGCCGCTGGCGCTCGGCGGCGTGGGGCCGTTATGGACGATCTACGACGCCGATCAGATTCCCGAACTCGCGGCCAAGCCACTGAAGGACCGCTTCGAATTGTCGCCGTGGGGCCTGTATCACATGCAGCTCACAGAGGCGTCATAGCGCGCCGCCGAATCGCTCGACGCACGCGCTCGACCGAGCTCGCCCACTCCTCGCCCGGCGCGCGCCGGAACAGACGCAGCGTGTGCGGATACCACGGCGAATCGTCGCGCTCGTGCATCCAGCGCCAATCGACGTCTCTTTCGGGCAGCATGACCCAGCACGGCTTGCCGAGCGACGCCGCCAGATGCGCGATCGATGTGTCGACGCAGATCACCAGATCGAGTTGCGCGACGATCGCCGCGCTGTCCGCGAAGTCCGTCACGCGCGCGCCGAGATCGAGCAGCGGCCGCGTGACCGGCGCATTGCGCGCTTCGTCCTCGCCCTGCCCCTTCTGCAAGCTCACGAAGCTCAGGCCTGGCACGCTCCACAGCGGCGCGAGCGTGGCGAGCGACGGCATCGAGCGATTCGCGTCGTTATGATGCTTCGCGTTGCCCTTCCAGACCAGACCGACCCGGTGGCCGGGCGGCAGTGCGTCGAGCGCGGGGCGCCATTGTTCGATGAGCGCGGGATCCGCGCTCAGTCGCGCGGGACGCGGAATCGTATCCAGCGTCGTGCGCAGATACAACGGCACGCTCAGCAGACTGGTCCAGCAATCGTAGGTCGCAACGCGCGCGAGCGCTCCATGGTGGTCGAGCACCGCATCGACGCCATCCACCTCGCCGATCAGCCGATGCAACGCCGGCGCACATGCAAATGCGATATGCGCGGCCCCCAGCGCTTTCAGCAGCGGAACGTAGCGGCTGAATTGCAGCATGTCGCCGAGGCCGTCTTCCTGCCACAGCAGCACGGACCTGCCCCCGAGCGGCTCGCCGAGCCATTGCGGACAACTGAGCATCGCCCGCGACTTTCGATGAATGAAATGGGGCTGCTCATAGCGGCATTCATAGAGGGGCCAGCCCTCGTCGAAGCGGCCGAAGCCGAGCAGCAACACGGCGAGGCTGAAACGCGCCTCGCCATAGTCGGGTTTCAATGCAATCGCCTGTCGATACGCGCCTTCAGCCTCGGCAAAGCGCCCGAGTTGCGTCAGCGCGTTGGCAATGTTCGAGTGCGCCTCGGCGAGTTGTGCCGACACCGCGAGCGCTTGCCGGAACGCGTCGAGCGCTTCCGAAAAACGCTCGAGCACGCGCAGCACGCAACCCAGATTGTTGTGCGCATGAGCAAGCCCTGGCTGGCAGCGAATCGCGTCTCGGTAAGCCTGCTCGGCTTCCTCATAACGTTCCTGCCTGAACAGCGCCACGCCGAGGTTGTAATGCGCCTCCGCGTAGTCCGCCCGATGCGCGAGCGCTTCGCGGTACGCCGCCTCGGCCTCGCTGACCCGATCGAGGTCGACGAGCACCGCGCCAAGATTGAGATGTGCTTCCGCGTAGTCGGGCCGGATAGCGATCGCGAGCCGGCAAGCCAGCTCCGCTTCCGCGAGACGCCGCGTCGCCTTCAGCACACCGGCGAAATTATTGAGCGCCTCCGGATATTGCGGCTTCAGCGTCAGCGCTTCGCGATACGCGGCGTCCGCTTCCGCGAGACGCCCAAGCTCCATCAGCACGCTGCCGAGGTTGTTGTGCAATTCGGCATGGGCACGCAAGCCGCGCAGCGCATGACGATAAGCCACTTCTGCTTCCTGCGGGCGTCGCAGGTCGCGCAGCACGATGCCGTGGTTGTAATGCGCTTCGGCGTGGTCGGGCTGAAGCGTCACCGCCTGCCGATATGCCGCCTCCGCTTCGGCGCGGTAGCCGAGCCCGTAAAGCACGTTGCCGAGTTGATAATGCGCGTTCGCGTCGAGCGGGCGCAGCGACACCAGTTGCCGATACGTCGACTTCGCGGCCGACAGGCGGCCGAGCGATCGGAATAGCGAGCCGAGACTCGCGTAGACGTCCGCGTAATCGGGCTTCAGATACAGGCACTGGCGCCAACGATTCTCCGCGTCCGCCCACTGACCCAGCGCGAACGAACACGCACCGGCGATATTGAACGCATCGGCCCGCTGATCGTTCGGCAAGGCGGAATCTTCGAGCAGCGGCGCGACGAGGGGCAACGCGTCGGCGAACTGCCCGGCCGAACATAGCGCCACGGCTCGCTGGTTGATGTCGGCGATCGAAGAAGCAGGCGTCTGCGTGAGTGTCATGTGTCGTGGCGATGGTTCAGCGGCGGGGCCGTGCAGCGGGTGCGCCGCCGTTGCGCTGTTGATTCGATACGCGCACCTCGCGCGATTTCACAGCATAAGTGATTCGCCTCGGCCTCAGCGCCCCGAAATAAGCGCTTTTTCACCGTCTAATCCGCCGTTATGCCCGTCATTGCGAATGAAAGGATCGCGCGGTGATGCTAGAATCGCGCCCGTCTTTTCTTCGACGATCATGACTCGACACTCGCGCAACCACCTGACCGCATGGCTTGGCCTCGTCGCCATGTGGCTCGTCGTGTTCGCGCCGCTCATGAGTCAGTTGCTCGAATCGGGCCGCGCCCACGAGCCGATTGCCGCGCTATGTTCGGCGCTTCATCCGGCTGGTGCAAGCAACGTGAGCGATGCGAGCGTCGTCGCTCAAACCAGCCCCGCGCCCGTGCATCTGAGCCACGACGATGCATTCGGCGCCTGCGGCTACTGTCATCTGCTCGAACATCACGTCGCGATGCCGACGCTCGCCGCCGTCGAGCCGCCGGCCGCGCTGCCGCTGTCCGGCACCGCGCCGCCCACGCTGTCCACCCGCTTCACCCCGCTTGGCGCCTTCCCGTCGGGACGTCCGCGCGCCCCACCTGCCGTTTCCTGATCGCTACCGGTTCTGATCGCGCATTCGTCGCTCACATCGACGAGGCCTGCGATCGCCTGTTCAATGCATCGAGGAAACGCTCATGTTCAACTTCGCGCTGCGAAGGCTGTCTTTTTGCGTCCGTCGTGACGCTGTCTTTTCCGCTCATCGCGCGGTTCGTCGTTCCGTTCTTTGGCCCGCGCTCATGCCTGCCTTCGTGCCGGCTTTCGTGCCGGCTTTCGTCGCAACACCCGCGCAGGCCGCCGACGCAATCACCGACGCGACGCTGCCTGCCGTCAGCGTCAATGCGAGCGCAAGCACGAGCGCCGCACCGCGCGCCGTCGACCCAAACCTGCCCGCCTCCGTCGAAACCGTGACGCGCGATCAGTTCGCGAACTGGAACGTCGTCAACACCGAGGACGTGCTCAAGTACATGCCGAACCTGGCGGTACGCAAGCGCTTTACCGGCGATCTGAATTCGATCATCGCGGTGCGCGGCACCAGCAATACGCAGAGCGCGCGCGGCCTCGTCTATGCGGACGGTTTGCTGCTGAGCAACCTGCTTGGCAATAGCTATTCGTTTCCGCCGCGCTGGTCGATGGTGTATCCCGACGAAATCCAGCAGGTCGACGTAATCTACGGGCCGTTTTCCGCGCTGTATCCGGGCAATTCGCTCGGCGCGACCGTGCTGATCAGCACGCGCATGCCAAAGCAGTTCGAGGCCAACGCCGACGTGAAGGCATTCACGCAGCACTTCAGCCTGTTCGGCGTGAACCAGAGCTTCAACGGCAGTGAAGCGAGCGCGTCGATCGGCGATCGGATCGGCAAGTTCTCGTACCTGCTCGGCGTCAATCATCTCGAGAACACGAGTCAGCCGCTGCAATTCGCAACGCTCGCGCAATCGACCACGCCCGCCAAGGCCGGCGACACGCCCGTCACCGGCGCCTATTTCTACAACAACCAGACCAATGCGCCGACGGCCGTGCTCGGTGTGAACGGCGAAGGCATCGAGCACACGGTGCAGGACCAGTTCAAGCTGAAGATGCAGTACGACTTCACGCCGACGCTGCAGGGCGGCTTCACGCTCGGCTACTGGCACCAGACGTACAACAGCGAAACATCGACGTTCCTGCGCGACGCGGCCGGCAACCCTGTGTACAGCGGCAACGTATCGATCAACGGTTACCACTACACGATTCCGGTGGCCGCGTTCGCGCCGGGTGTCGGGCACAGCGAGAACTGGCTCTACGGCGTGTCGCTGAAAACGCGCAACGCGACCGGCTGGAACGGCGAGGCGATCGCCTCGTATTACGACATCGGCAATGGCGTCGCACGCACCGCGAATGCCGGCGGCCCGGGCAATGGCCCCGGCACCGTGCTGTTCAACGACGGCACCGGCTGGAAGACGCTGGACCTGCGCGGCACCTATACGCCCGCGACGAACCAGCCAGGACTGGCCAATCACGCACTGAGCGTCGGCTACCACTACGACAACTACTTCGTCGACAACCAGACCTACAACACGCAGGACTGGCGCGACGGCGACGCGACCTCGTTCGCCAACGCGTTCACCGGCAAGACGCAGACGCAAGCTCTTTATGCGCAGGACGCGTGGCGCTTTCTGCCGCGCTGGAAGCTCGTCTATGGCGCGCGCTATGAAGACTGGCAAGCCTACGATGGCGCACAGTCGCTGCCCGGCACGACGATCGCGTACAGCGATGCCAGCCAGCGCCACCTTTCGCCGAAGGCGTCGTTATCGTTCGATGTCAGCGACGAGCTGACTTTGCGCGCGTCGATCGCTCGCGCGTATCGCTTTCCGACCGCGAGCGAACTGTTCCAGGGGCAAATCAATGGCTCCGCGATCGTCAACAACAATCCATATTTGCAGCCCGAAGACGATCTGTCGAAAGAGCTGAGCGCCGAATGGGCGCATTGGAATGGCGTGTTCCGCTTCTCGCTGTTTCAGGACGACGTGAAGAACACGATCTTCAGTCAGACCGACACCACCGTGATTCCGAACGTGACGAACTTCCAGAACATCGGCAAGGTTCGCTCGCGCGGCGTCGAAGCAAGCTATTCGGGCGAGGACGTGTTCGTGCGCGGGCTCGATCTGCTCGCGAGCGTCGCGTACACGCAGTCGAAGATCCTCGAGAACGCACGGAATCCGGCCTCGGTCGGCAAGTACTTCTACCGCATTCCGCTGTGGCGCGCGAATCTTGCCGCGACGTATCACTTCGACGCGCGCGCGGCGCTGACGCTCGCCGCGCGTTACTCGGGTCGTCAGTACAACACGCTGACGAATACCGACACGAACCCCAACGTGTTCGGCGGCGCCAGCACCTACACGGTCGCCGACGCGAAGTTCACGTTCAAGCCGACGAAGCTCAGCGAACTCGGCATCGGCGTCGACAACCTGTTCGACGCGCGCTACTTCGTCTACCACCCGTATCCGGGCCGCACGTTTTATGTCGAAGCGAAGCTGCATATCTAAGCCTGACGCAAGACGCGGCAAACCGCTTGTCGCACACGAACCATCGCCCCATTTGCCCGACGAGGATTTCATGTCCACGACTCAAACCGCTGCCGCAACGAGCGGCCCCGCACATCCAGGCTATAAAACACTGTGGCGCTGGCATTTTTATGCGGGCCTCTTCGTGATGCCTTTTCTACTCGTGCTCGCCATCACCGGCACGCTGTATTGCTTTCAGCCGCAGATCGAGCCGCTGCTTTATCGACAGCAACTGGTCGTCGCACCGCAAGCCGTCCCGAGGCTGGCCGACAACGCGCTGCTCGCGAAAGCGCGCGCGGCGATGCCGCCCGGCTCGATCGCGACGACCGCCGTGATCACGCGCGATCCGCAACGCAGCGCGGAATTCGTATTTCGTCTCGCGGACGGCACGCAGCAGAGCGTCTATCTGAATCCGTATAGCGGCGATGTGCTGGGCACGCTGAGCGTCGAGCATCGCTTGATGCAGGTGGATCGCATGCTTCATCGCAAGCTGCTGCTCGGCAAGCCCGGCGAACTGCTGATGGAACTGGCCGCATGCTGGACGCTCGTGATGATCGGCACCGGCGTCGCACTATGGTGGCCGCGCGGCAAAACGACCACGCGCGCTGTGCTGCTGCCGCGCCTGGCGCTGAAAGGACGTCCGCTATGGAAAAGTCTTCACGCGGTGATCGGCATCTGGCTCGCGCTTGGCGCACTTGCGTTCGTGTTGACGGGGCTGCCGTGGACCGGCTCGTGGGGCAAGCAGTTCAAGGCGTTCGCGACCGCGACGAAGCTTGGCGCTCCGCCGGGCGCGTGGGGCGGTCTGCCGTTGCGCTCCATCGTGCCGGGAACGCACTCGGACCACCCGGACCACGCGAACGCCACGGTCGCGCATGCCACGCACGCCGACATGGACTCGATGCCCGGCATGGTCATGGACGACCTGCCGTTGCCGCTGACGCCGTGGGCCGCGGGCAACGCGAGCGTGCCCTCTTCCGCGGTCACCGACGCGGCGCAGCCTCTGTCGCTCGGCCATATCGTCGCGCTCGCCGCGTCGCTCGGTATCGCGGACGGCTACAGCATCGTGCTGCCGAACTCCGCAGCCGGCGTCTACACGCTTTCCTGGTTCCCCGCGAATCCCAAAGACGAACGCACGCTGTACGTCGACCAATACAGCGGCGCGATCCTGAAGGACATTCGCTACGGCGATTACGGCGCGATCGCGAAGGCCGTGTCGTACGGCACCTCGCTGCATATGGGTCGCTACTTCGGCGTCGCGAATCAGATACTGTGCGCGGCCGTTTCGCTCGGCCTTGGCGCGCTCGCTGTGACCGGCTTCGTGATGTGGTGGAAACGTCGGCCGCAACGCTCGCTCGGCGCGCCGTCGCGCGAGCGCGCCGCGCCGCCGATGCGTGGCTGGAAAACCGGCCTAGCGCTTCTTGGCGTCGTTTTCCCGCTGATGGGCGCAACGCTCGTCGCGGTGTGGCTGCTCGACCGGCTGGTTTTCGGCCGTGACTCAAGACCCGAACCGCACGGCGTGGCGTGAGATCAAGATGAGCCGGGGCGCACCGCTTGTGCCTCACGAGCATTTACGATATATTTTGCTCGCTTATGATCGATTCACACCGAAACGGAGGCGAGACCCATGCAGCGCACCCGGGAAGATGCAATCAACGGGCTACTGCCCGAGCAGCGCGAAGCACTGATTCTGGAGCGATTGCGCACGCATGGTCGCGTGCTCGCGACCGAACTGGCCGCCGAGCTACAGATCTCCGAGCACACCGTGCGCCGTCATCTGCGCGATCTCGCGGATCAGGGGCACTGCAAGCGCGTGTACGGCGGTGCGCTACTGATGTCGCCCGCCGACAAACCCGCGGCGCTGCGCATGCATGAGGCCGTCGATCGCAAGGCACGCCTTGCCGCGGCGGCCGTATCGATCGTTCGTCCGAAGCAGATCGTGCTGCTCGACGCGGGCACGACGAACGTCGCGATCGCGTCGGCGCTGCCCGACAACGCCGGCCTGACCGTCGTCACGAATTCGCCCGAGGCCTGCGCGCGACTGCTGAACCGCCCGGGTATCGACGTGATCCTGATCGGCGGCCGCATCGCCGGCGGCGCGGCGGGCTCGCTCGGCGCGACCGCGCTGCTGCAGATCCAGCAGATCCGCGCGGACCTCTGTTTTCTCGGCGCCTGCGCCTTCGACCCCGACGAAGGCGTCGCCGTATTCGACGCAGAGGACGCCGAACTGAAACGCGCGATGGTCAAAGCGAGTAGCCAGATCGCCATCGCACTGACCTCGGAAAAGCTCATGACAGCGGCGCCGTTCGCGGTAGCGCCTGTTTCGGCCGTCGATTATCTGTTCGTCGAAGCGGACGTGCCGGACGCGCGTGTCGCGAGCCTCCAGGCCGTCTGCGATAACGTGATGGCGGCACGCCCATGAACTCACTCGTCAGGGAACGCATCGCGACGCTCGCCGTCTTTCTCGCCAACGGTTTCGGCATCGGTGCATGGGCGGTCGAGGTGCCGCGCATCAAGGAAAGCCTGGCGCTCAGCGACACCTCGCTCGGCATCGCGCTGTTCTGCTTCGCGCTCGGCGCCATCGTTGCGATGCCGCTCGCGGGACAGCTCGCGCCGCGCCTCGGCAGCGGCCGCGCGACCGCGCTGCTCGGCGCGGCATTCGCGATCGCGCTGCCGTTGCCCGCGCTCGCGCCGGGCATGCTGACGTTGTGTGTGGTGCTGTTTGCGCTTGGCGCGTCGAACGGCGCGCTCGACGTGTCGATGAACGGACATGCGAGCGCGATCGAAACACGCTGGCGCGCGCCGATCATGTCGTCGTTTCATGCCGCGTGGAGCGCGGGCGGCCTGCTTGGCGCGGCGAGCGGCGCGATGTTGCAGAAAAGCGGCGTCGGCGTCGTGGGCGGGCTGTTCGCGCCCGATCTGTTCATCGCGGCCCTGATCATTTTCGCCGCGTCGTTTGCGTTGCGCGATATCGGTCCGCGCGCGGCCGCCGCGTCAAGCGGCTTCGCATGGCCCGACAGCAGCGTGATGAAACTGGCGCTGCTCGCGTTCATGTGCATGCTCGTCGAAGGCGCGGTGGCCGACTGGAGCGCGGTGTACCTGCGCTCCACGTTGAACCAGGAAGCGAGCGTCGCCGCGATCGGCTACTCCGCGTTCGCGTTTTCGATGGCGGCCTGCCGGATCGCCGGCGATGCATCGGTGCGGCGCTTCGGTTCGAGCAAGGTCGTCGCGCTCGGCGGTCTGATCGCGCTCGCCGGACTCGCGCTCGTGCTGAGCTTGCCGACGGTGCTGACCGCGTGCGTCGGCTTCGCGATGGTCGGCATCGGTCTCGCGAATATCGTTCCGGTGATTTTCAGCGCGGCGGGTCGCTCGAGCGCGACGCCGGCGATCGGCGTGTCGATGGCGGCCACGTTCGGCTATGCGGGCTTTCTGGTCGGGCCGCCGCTGATTGGTTTCGGTGCCGGCGTGCTCGGCCTGCGCGCGGCGCTGGGCGTGCTCGTGATGGCCACGCTGATCGTGTCGCTGCTGGGCGGCAAGGCGGTGCGCGCCGCGCAACCCGCGTAGCCAGCGTTATTTCGCTTTCTTGTCGAGCACGGCAAGCGGCTTGCGAACGGGTAACGCATCGCGTGCCGCATGCTGACCCAATGGCCAGCTGAACGCGCCGAGCAGCGAGCTCGGCTGCGTACCAACGTCGAGACCGGTGGCGGGCCACTCGTGTTTCGCGGGCACCCAACGCGTGCCGAACACGTGATCCCACATCGGCAATAGCTGCGTGAAGTTGTGATTGAAATGCTCGGCGCGAATCGAGTGATGAAGCCGGTGATACTGCGGATTGTTGACCCACGTGACGTAGCGGCCAAGGTCCACGCGCAGATTCAGATGCGCGAAATAGTTGCCGAACATGAACACGATCGAGGTCGCACCGACGATCCACGGCTCGACCTTGAACAGTACGCCGACGAGCGGATAAAGCAGGCAGCCCTTGAGCAGCACTTCTATCCAATGATGCCGCAACGTGATCGTCACGTTGAAATCCACCGCGCTATGGTGCAGCGAATGCAGCTTCCACAGGATGGGCCATGTGTGCTGCAAGCGATGAAACGCGTATTCGAGGAAATCGATCGTCAGCAGCACGATCACGAACGAAGCGAGCGCGCCCCACCCGCGCGACACCAGCACCACCATCCCGCCGCCGAGTGCATTGACGATCGCGACGCTCGCGGCCGCCGTCAGCGGCTTCGTAGCTTCCGCCAACGCCAGATACAGGCCCGCATACGCCATGTTCAGACGCTGCCCCGCGCGCGATTGCAGCAATGCGGCTGGCCAGCGACGCTCGAGCAACGCACCGACGCCCATCATGACCAGCACGAGCGCATAGGCTTGCAGCCACAGGCTCGCGTGGTGCAGCAATGCGGGAAACGGGCTCGACGCTAACATGGAATTCCCTGATGCGGCGGTCGTTAGCATGATCTTCGCAGCCCGCCGGCCCGCACGCAAGCGTCCTTTAGCGGGGGCCCGCCGCGAATTCGGCTTCACCCGCAAGCACGGAAAAAAAATGGCGGGGTCATCGCTTCACGCCGTCACGATCGCGAGCGGACGTTAGATGCAGCCGTATCGTCCGCTCGCGTCGTCGTTGTTTGTCGACATCCGTTTGGTATTGGCCCCGCCGCATCTCGCAAGTTGCGCCAGGCTCCCCGAGCGCGAATCGCGAAGACTTTTGCTGCCGTCGGCATTTGTTCACTGCGTGAAATCCCGGCTGCAACATGTGTAGTTCTTGTGCATTCGTCATTGCAATGGCTATGCCATGCTGGAATGAAGGCTTGCTACGTATGGAGAAATGCCTGCCGGGGCACTTCGAAGCGGGCCTGATCGCACGCGATGCATCGGAAATGAGACGCCGCGGGGATGCCCCGACGCCTCCGTGCTGGCTCGTACACGTCGTTCGACGCGCGCGGGAATACCCGAACGCGCATTGACGGACCAAGGTTTGCGACCCTTACCAGTCAACATGCCGACACGTCATGCGATGAAAGCGCGCCTGAATCATGCGGACCGGCGTGTCGCAAAGTTGAGACGGCAAGCGGCTTACAGCAGCGCGGTCAATTGCGCGACACGCGACTCGAACTGCCGTAATTCATCGGCGGCAAGCGACCTCTTCTGCGGCAGGTCGACCTTGAGCGGATCCTGCGGCACATCGTTCACGTGGACCTCGAAATGCAGATGCGGTCCGGTTGCCCAACCGGTCTTGCCGACATAGCCGATCACCTGATCGCGCATGACGCGGCTGCCGGAGCGCAGTCCTTTCGCGAAGTGCGACAGATGCGCGAACGTCGTAGAAAACGGTGCGGGGTTCTGAATGACGATCACGTTGCCATAACCGGTCTGACGGCCGATAAAGCGGATTACGCCGCGCGCGGTGGCACGCACGGGCGTGCCGGCCGGCGCGGCAAGGTCGACACCGTCATGACTTTGCCAACGATGCAGCACCGGATCGAAGCGGCGCAACGAGAAAGCTGACGAAACGCGCGTGAAGTCGAGTGGATAGCGCTCGAACGCAGGTCCTAGGCTGACGCCGTCTTTCGAGTAGTAGACCGGTTGGCCGTGAAGATTTTTCTGAAGGAACACGTCATGCGCGGTCGAGCCTCGCATGATGCGCACCGCGAGCGGTTCGCGCGATGCGTCTTTGCTGTTGTCGCTACCGGTGTCGAATACGGCGCTCACGCGGTCGCCAGGTTGCAGATCTCGCGACAGATCGAGCTCGTCGTGAAACGCGCGCGACAGAATGGCTGTGGTGCCCGCATCGACGCCGATGCTCTGCGCGGCGGCCGCGAATGTACGCTCGACCGGCGCTTCCCTCACGGTGTACGCGGGAGCTTGCGCAGCGGGCACGACCGGTGCGGGTGCCGACGCCGGTATCGGCACGCGGGCAACGGCCTGCGTCGAGTCCTTGCTCAGGAGCGAGACGTCGGGGTCGGCGTTGCGCGCGGCGCGTTCATGAGTGACGAGATAGGCGGCGCACGCCGAGCTCATTGCGCATACGACAATGATTTTGCTGGCGCGCCCCGACAGAAGACGAGCTACAGATAGAGGCATGGTCAGGAACGACTGTCGACCATCGCATGCGCGAAAGGCACGCATGGCGAGGTGGTTTCGTTGAATCAGCGTCTCCAGGCACTGCGTAAGACGCTGCATGAGGCTCGGGGCAGCCTATGGTTGCTTTCTTAAGTCAGCCTTAAGCTGCCCCCAAATGAGCCTGCAATGCGGCGAGGGCGCGCGCTCGAACTTTGGCCGCTGAGGCACGACGGGCATGACGGCGCAATCGCGCTGCGCCGACGAGACAACAAGCCGAAATATTCGACTCGGCCGCGCGGACGTCGACCGGGTTACGACAACGAAGCAAGCATGTTCGACAGCCGTCGGACATGGGCCTTGAACGCGTCGCTCGTTTCGCGGTTCGTGGTGGGATTCAGATGCGAGCTTTCGGCGAGTTGCGCCTGCTCGTGAAAGTCGTTGGCGATCCTGCGCTTGATATCGTCGGGCAGCGACCGCACGATGGAGACCAGCAAAGCCTCTTCGGCATGCAGCATGCCGAGAATCGAATGTGTGTCCATACGGGAACCTCCGTGGGGAACATCGTCGGTGCCGGCCGGCAGTGGCGCCGGCGCTCCTCATGTTACCCCGTTGGTTCCGCGTCGTTGGTCGTGCGCGTTACTCTGCGATCGAATAGCGCGACGGACGAGCACGCGGCTGCTCCGCCTCACGTTCGACGCGCGGACTCGCGCCGCGGATGAACAGGACCGCGCAAAACGCGACCATGGCCCAGATGCAAAGAATGACGGTCAAAGCACTCATGTCAGTTTCCGGTACTTCGGGATAGTACGGTGATGCTGCCGCGTCGGCTGTCAATGCAGCGTGGACCGCTCGGGCGCACCGAACAGCAGCTCATCGATCAGGGCGGTCGTGAACGTCAGCTGCGTTTCGAGCGATTGGCGCGCGGCTTGCGCGCCGGCTTCGTCACTTCGGGCGACGGCCGCGTGTGCCTGCGTGGCGAGACGCACGATGGCTTCGGAACCGCGTTGCAATTCGCGCATCGCGGGCTCGTCCGGCCCCGGCGTCGGCTGATCCCGTTCCGAGGTGGTGAGTTCCGGCAGGTCGGCGTCGAACCGGGGGGGGTTGTTGTGACGGGAAGACATCCGGGGCTCCTGACGGAAAAGCGCGATATTCGCGACGGGACGAACCCAGTGTGCGCCGCCGCCCCGCGTTTCAATTCACCGAACAGAAGCCGAATCTGAAGCCAATCCGGGGGCTTCGGGGAAAAAAACGTGGGCTTTTACGGAGCAATTAGCGCAGGTGGGCCGCAAATCCCGTCGCCGGGGCGTTGGGATTCGCGGCAGCGGCAGGAAAACGTCTACCTTGCCGGCGCGGAAAAGACTCTGAGCGGCCTCAAGCTGCCGGAACAACATCGATGCGCAATGCCTCGCCGCCAGCGGCAATCCTAACGCCAGCAGGTGATCGACGTTCGGATGCGCGCCCGGACGGTTGCGCGCGTCGGCCGTATGCTCGGCAAACAGCGCGAGGCCGTGTTCGGCCGCCTTCGCGTCGAGCGTGCCGAACGCGCCGCGCAGGTAGTTGTACACCGCGAGCGAGCCCTGCTTGCCAGGTTTGTTCTCGATGCTAGCGACCACGGTACCGCTACCGTTGACCAGATCGATGCGTGCGATGCCGTCGATCGCCGGCATTCTGGCGAGATTTTCCTTGAAAACGTTGCTCGGTTCGATCATTGAAACCACTCCTTCCGTTCTAAAAAATGCATGGCGGGCCGTATCTTATCCGATGGGCGGCGAGCGGGCGAATTGGTGGCCACGACGGATCGGAACGCGCATCTGATACCTGGTATTCCTAGCAATTTTTCGCATGGATTCTGGTCTCGACAGATCAAAGAAAACGTTTAACTTGAAACGCACAACGCGCACGAATTCGGCCACCGTGTAATCACTTTCGAAGGAAGTCGGCATGGAGGCGAAAGCAATGCGTCGGCTCCACGACGAGGAATGCTTCGTCAACCTAACCAACTTTGACAAAATTAACCAAATCGATAATCAATGTGGATCACACATAAAATCAGCCTCAAAATCGAAACCTGGAAAGGCAGATCAATCAGAGAAAAATCGAACCATTCCCCGCCCCAAGTAACGAGATCACAGTCTGGTCGCGTTTTAGACCTCTTGCAAACAGCCTTGACATATGATCTCCTATGACTTACAGAATATTTATGTAACGCAATCCAGCGGCGCCCGGAATCGCCATGCTGCAACACAGCGACGTTTGATTGGGAAGACAGCCAGGCAGCATAAGGAAAATGGCCCATCGCAAGACTAGCAACGAGGATGATTCATTCCTCGGCGTAAGGCGCCTCTGTGCTCATCAATCTATGTTATATGATGACTGATGTTTTAATCATGAGGCGTTATTTCTGGCGGACCGCCAGATTATTTGAAATCACCAATTCTTGAAAAGGAGCCACAAAAAATAATCATCCAATATTGAAAAAATTAATCAGACATTCAATCAATTAAAATCTGGAGACGAAATGCTTTCCCCGAAGAAAACCACGCTTGCCTTTACCCTCAGCGCTGCCACCGCGCTTTTATTCACCGCCTGCGGCGGCGGTGTGAATGACGCTTCATCCTCTTCCGCCGGCAATCCGTCCACGAGCTCGCCGGCTCCCACGCCCGATCCGTCGAAAAACGGCGCGATTTCGCTGCACGGAATCGTCTACGGCGCGGCCGATACCAGCTTGCCGACCGGCGCGGGCGTTCCGATCACGATGATGGGGCAAATGCGAGCGCTGTTCGATCTGATCAGAAAATCGTCCGATTTCACCCAGGTGGTGATGGATCTCGGCGACGGCAGCCCGGTCCACGTGCTCGATACGAACACCGGCGACAAATTCCTGCCCGGCAAGCTCGCGCTTGGTTTGTCGTGGATCCTGATCGACATGAAAACGAAAGGCGATCCGGCCTACGCCGATTATCTGGCGACGTACCAGAAGATCACGACCGCGATGATGACGCAGATGACCGGCTCCAATTACACGTACGCGAATACGTCCTGGGGCGAGTACTACTATCTCGTCGCGCTCAACAATTTGCAGTCGCACGGCATGCTCAACGAAGTGTTCAGCGACGCGATGCTGAAGACGCTGCAGGCACGCCTGACCTTCTGCGACATGTTCGGCGCGGATGCGAGCGGCAAGACCGACACCTGCCCCGCCGCCGGCACGCCGATCGACGTCGCGTCGCTCAATACCGCGCAGAACTACTACGCGGTGTCGTATGGCATCGCGGGGCTGAGGCAGAAGCTCGGCTGGAGCAATCCGACGTTCTCGTCGTCCACCGACGCGACCGTGGCCACGATGAACGCGCGCGACGCGCTGCTGTACACGCTGACGAAGCACATCCGCAACGATTCGACGGGCGGCTTCTCCGACGAAGCGGCGAACACCCACACGACCTATTACGACCAGGCGCGCTACGACCGATACAGCACGCTGCTGATCGGCGAAGTGACCGAGCGCACGCTGGAAATGGGCAATCAGGCGAACCTGACGCCGGAACTGAAGTCGTATCTGCGCAAATCGGTCGACCTGATTCTTCCGCAGCTCAATACCCATGGCCAAGGCTTCAACTATGGCCGCTCGATCGGCCCATACGGCGACTCGGCATTCATGGAAGTGCTGACCGCGGCGGCCAATGCCGGCGTCCTGACCGATCAGGAAACGAAGGTCGCCTATACGTACATCTACAAGTCGGCTCTGCGCTTCAGCAACTTCTGGTACGACCCGACGCTGCCGACGCCGTCCGTCAACATGTGGGTCAAGGGCCGCGGCACCGACTCGTATCGCGGCAAGCCGCGCGTGATGGGCGAAAACTTCAGCCTGCTGCATCAGTACATGTACGTGAACGCGTGGTGGGACAAGCTCGGCTTCAACGGCAAGGCGCCGCTGTCCGACACCGACATGCAGTCTTACCTCGACGCGTTCCCGCACTACAAGCTGACCTGGTACAACCAGCCGAGCGATACCGCGCATCCGTATAGCGCCGCGCTGATCACGGTGCGCGACGGCAAGCGCGTGATCAACCTGAACCTGAGCCAGGCGCCCGACTACAACTCGTACACGCCGTACTATCCGGCGCCGTTCTCGGACAATCTCGCGTATGGCACGACTGACCTCGGCTATGCGCTGATGATTCCGCAGGTTACGTACAACGGCAAAACCTATATCCCGGTCACGTACTACAAAAATCTGAACTTGCAGGAAACCAATGGTCAGGTGGTCGTCACGTTCGACACCGCGAAGTTCAGGCAAGCGGCCAAGAACGCGTTGTACACGACGGATCTCGATCTGCAGGTGCACACCGTGATGACGTTCGCCAAGGGCTCGATCACCCGCACCGATACGCTGAGCTCGGGCACGTTGACGGGCAATCTCGCGGTGGAAACGGACTACACGTCGTTCGCGGACTTCCAGAACACGACGGCGAATAGCGACGGCTACTCGGTCAGCTACACGAATAGCCCCGCCACGAACTACGCCGCCATGGGTTTCGATAGTTGCGCGCTGTCGCAGTTCGATACGGTGAACGGTGCGACGAACCCGCTGTCGACCACGCCGATTGGACAGTTGCACTCCAACTTCGCCTGTACGACCAACCCGTTCGCGTTGACTGGCGGCGCCAGCCGCACGCTGACGTGGACGCTGAAGTACGCCGATCCGGCCTGATAGCGGCAAGCGCCTTCCTTCCTGTTTTCAGGGAGGAAGGCCTCGTTCGATGGTTGATACGGGTAGCAGCCATACCGGTAGCAGAAGTTGAACCTCGCGAGCGAAGTCGGCGAAGGCAAGCGGCCTCTCGATAGTGCGCGCGCGGCGCTGAATACCGTTATGCAGCGGGTCAACCCGGCGTCAGCTGAAAAGCGTTGATCGAGAAGTCAGCGTGCGAGCAGCAGTTCGCCACGCCGAAAAAAAGCCCGCTTCCGCGGGCAACCCTTCTCTACGCGGCAGCGCCACGCGTGAACAGCATCACCCCTTCGTCGCGCCAAACGTCAGGCCCGCGACGAAATGCTTCTGCATCGCAAAGAACATCATGACCGACGGCAGCGCCGCCAGAATCGATCCCGCCGAAACCAGATTCCACGCGGTCGTCCACTGCCCTTTCAGCGCAGCCACGCCGACCGTGATCGGCGCGGCGTCATCGCCTTGCGTCAGACACAAGGCCCAGAAATAGTCGTTCCACACGAACGTGAACACGAGGATCGCCAACGCCGCGAGCGCGGGACGAATCAGCGGCAGCACGATCCTGAAGAACACGGTCCACTCGTTCGCCCCTTCGATGCGCGCCGCCTCGACCAGCTCGAATGGCAGCTGCTTGATGAAGTTGCGCAGAAACAGCGCGCAAAAGCCGGTCTGGAACGACACATGAAACAGAATCAGCGCGCTCACGGTATTGAACAGCCCGAGTTGCAACGACAGATCCCGCACCGGAATCATCAACACCTGAATCGGCACGAAGTTGCCCGCGACGAACGTCGCGAACAACGTCGAATTGCCGCGAAAGCGATAGATCGCCAGAGCAAAGCCCGCCATCGCCGCGAGTGCGATCGAGCCCACTACGGAAGGAACCGTAATCAGCACGCTATTCCAGAAGTAATGCAGCATCGGCGACGTCGTCAATGCCTCGCGATAGTTATCGAACATCGCGAAGTGCTTCGGCCATCCCCAGTAGTTGCCCTCGCTCAGTTCTTCGGTCGAACGCACGGACGTGACCAGCACCGCGATCATCGGCAACAGCCAGATCACGAGTGCAATCGGCAACGTCAGTTTGTATGCGCGGCGCGTGGCCGGCTTCCATTTGTCGATCGGAATCGGAAACATCAGCGGCTCCTCATTGCTCGGCGCGCAGCATTCGCCGCAAGTGATAGACGATGTACACGAGCATGATGCCGAATAGCACCACCGCGATCGCCGCCGAATAGCCGATTCGGTAGTACTTGATCGCCTGGTCGTACATGAAATAGGCGAGCACCGTCGAGCTTTCGAACGGACCGCCGCCCGTCATTACCGAAATCAGATCGAAGCTGCGCAGCGCGCCGATGATCGTCACGACGATCGCCATAAACGTCGTAGGCCGCAACTGCGGCAGGATTACATGCCAGAGCATCGACCAGCCCTGCGCGCCTTCCATTCGCGCAGCTTCGATCTGCTCGGCGTTCAACGTGGTCAAGCCGGTCAGATAAAGAATCATGCAGTACGCGGTTTGCGGCCACAGCGCCGCGAACACGATGCCGAACGTCGCATAGCGCGGATCGCCGAGTACCGGCACGCCGTGGCCGAGCATCATCGCGAGCAGGCCGAAGGTCGGATCGTAGAACCATGAAAAGATCAGCCCGACCACGACGCCCGACAACACGAATGGCGCGAAAAACAGCGACTTGACGATACGGATGCCCGCCACCGCCTGATTCAGATACAGCGCGACGGCGAGGCCCATCGGCGGTGCGAGCAAAAACAGCACGAGCCAGATCAGGTTGTTCTTGAGCGCCGTATAGAACGTGGGCGTATGGACCAGCTCGATATAGTTCGCGAGGCCAATGAAGGTCGGCTCGGTCATCCCATCCCAGTTGAAGAAGCTCAGACGGATCGTCGAGAGGATCGGCCACACCACGTACACGGCCACCATGAAGCAGGCCGGCGCGAGAAACAGGAACGCGGCGCGCCGCTGCCGCCGTGCGGTCGGCGTGGGGCCGCGCCGGCGCGACGCGACGGACGCGCCGCTCAGCGCACCGCTCGACGCCGGCAAGCCCGGGCCGCCGGGTTCAACAGGACCGTCGACGCTATGACGGCTGACGGAATGCGACACGATCAACCTCCCGATCCAATCCGATGCATCGGACAGCGGCCTTGCGGCCGCCGCCGCTCACTTCTTGTAGATACGCTGACGCGTCTGCTCGAGCTGCGCGAGGATGTCGTCCAGTTTCGACGGATCGGAGACGAACTGCTGCATCCCCTTCATCCCTTCGTCGGCCATTTCCTTCGTCATGTCGCGATCGTAGAACTGCGCAATGCCGCCCTTCGTGTTCGACAGGATCTGGAAGCCGATCTTCGAAATCGGATCTTCAGGTTCCGGCGATTTGCTGTTCGCCGACAACGAGCCGAGTCCCTTTGCGAGTTGCGCACCGATCTCTGGCGTCTCGACGAACGCAAGGAACGTGTGCGCATCGGACTTGTTCTTCGCTTTTGACGGAATATGCAGCGATTCGACCGGCCCGTCCTCGGCGGTCGGCACCTTGGAGTCGATGATCGGGAACTGGAAGTACCCCATTTGCGGCTTCACGTTGTCCGGGAAACCCGCCGCAATGAACGTCCCCATCAGCATCATGGCAGCCTTGCCCTGGAACAGGAACGGCTGCACCGCATCGAGATCGTAGGACAGTGAATTGTTGATGAAGTAGCCGTCGTCGATCAGTTGCTTCCACGTCGTATAGACCTTCTTCACGCGCGGATCGGTGTACGGAATTTCGCCGGCCATCAGCTTCTGGTGAAACGCATTGCCGTTCAGGCGCAGATCGAGATAATCGAACCAGCCGGCCAGCGTCCAGGCATCGCGGCCCGCCACCGCGATCGGCGCAATGCCGGCGGCCTTCAGCTTTTTCGCGGCGTCGAGAAACTCGTTCCACGTTTTCGGCTCGCCCTTGATGCCGGCCTTCTCGAACAGGTCCTTGCGATAGAACATCCCCCACGAGTAGTACACGGTCGGCGCGGCATACTGCTTGCCCTTGTACGACGATGCTTCCTTCGTCGACGCATACATGTCGTTCCAGCCGTTCTTCTGCCAGTCGCCGGTCAGATCCTCGAACAGGCCACGCTGCGCGTAATACGCCATACGCTCGCCGTCGTGCCAGTTGACGATATCTGGCGCGACAGTTGAAAGCCAACCCGGCAACTGAACCTTGTAGGCTTCCTCATCGATGAACGATACCTTCACGTCGACACCGGGATGCGCCTTCTTGAACTCGTCGACCACCTGCTGCCAAACCGCGCGCTGGCCCGCGCCCTTGTACGCGATGTTCAGCGCGAGCGTGCCCGCCTGCGCGGTGCCGACGACCGAGGTCCCCGCGGCAACCGCGGCCAGCGCGAGCGCCAACAGAATCTTGCGTGGTTTCAGTTTCATCCTGACTGTCTCCTTCATTCCATGGTTTTTACGTCGTTGTCGCTTCTATATCGAATGACCGCGTGGAATTGCCAAGGCCAGACTTCTATTGCGAGCGGTAGACCGCTACCCCTTGCGGCGCCACCTCCCGGGAGCCGATCACGAATGCGTCGTCGGAAATGTCGTCGAGCGTGTGGGTGCGATCGCCATAGTTGAACACATACGTCAGTCCGCCGCGACGGCTGATGCGCACGTTTTCGCCGAGTGCCTGCGTTTCGAGGCCCGCTTCCTGCGCGATCAGCGCGAACAGGCGCACGGTCAAGGCGTCGTCGAACAGGCTCGCGAGGTAGTGGAACCCGCCGCTTCGCACGTACGCGGGATGACCGTCCGCGAAACGCGCGCGCACGTCGAATGAAGACGATGCATCGCTGTCGATGAAATCGCGCCAGTGTCGCGCGAAGCCCTCGGCGGCACCGCCCTGCTGTTCGAGCACCACCGCTTCGGTCACGTTCGGCCGCATCGATTCCACGCGCCACACGCGCAGCTGCAGCACCGACGTCAATGCTCCAGGCGGCAGATTCGCCGGAATCCGCAGCTCGCGCGTCTTCGATCCGGTGCGTGGACCGAGCACGACCTGCGCGCCCGAGCGCGCGAGACGTTCGGCGAAATCGTCGGGCACGACCGGCAGCGGCGGTACGACGACGAGGCTATAACCATCGAACGATGCATCGGCCGGCACGACATCGACGTCGAGTCCAAGCGCGCGCAAAGCCGAGTAGTACTCGAATGCGAACCGCGGATAGTGAAAGTCCGCGCCCTGCGGATGAATCTCGAACAACCACTTCGCTTCATAGTCGTAGACGAGCGCGACTTTCGAGCGGATCGACGCATTCGCGTCGGCACTCGCGGCGAGCACCGCGTGAATTTCGGACGCCACCCGCGATGCTTCATTGCCGCCGACGTCGAGCCGGTTGTCGGGCGTATTGAGGCCCGCATGCATCTGCTCCTGCGCGAACGGCGCCTGACGCCAGCGGAAATACGACACGCAGCCCGCGCCGTGGGCGAACGCTTCCCAGCTCCACAGCCGCACCATGCCCGGCAGCGGCGCCGGATTCCACTGCGCCCAGTTCACCGGTCCCGGCTGCTGCTCCATCACCCAGAACGGCAGCTTCGACATGCCGCGATACACGTCGTGATTGAACGATGCGAAGTCCGGATGACCAGTGCGCAACCAGCGCGCCTTGATGTCCGGCGCGAACCACTGCTCTTCTAGCGCGCCGAGCGGATAGCTGTCCCACGTTGCGACGTCGAGATCGGCCGCGACCTTGTAGTGATCGAACTCGGTGAAGAGCTGCATGAAGTTGTGCGCGACCGGCCGCCCCGGCGAATGCGCGCGAATGATCTCGACCTGCATGCGGTTGTAGCGCGCCACTTCGTCGGATGCGAAGCGCCGGTAGTCGAGACGATGCGAAGGATGCGCCTCGGTCACGCTGCCGACCGGCGCGTCGATTTCTTCGAAGCCGCGGTACTCCATGCTCCAGAACACCGTGCCCCACGTCTCGTTCAACGCCTGGATCGTATGATAACGCGCCTTCAGCCACTCGCGAAAGCGCGCGACCGCGGCCGGCGAATAGCTGACCACCGTGTAATGACAGCCAAATTCGTTATCGGTCTGCCAGAAAGCGACCGCCGGATGCTTGCCGTAACGCTCCGCCACCGCCGTGCAAATACGACGCGAAGCCTCGAAATACGCGGGCGACGAGAAGTCGTAATGACGCCGCGAGCCGAACGCGCGCGGACGTCCATCGGTGCCGACCGGCAGGATCTCGGGATGACGATCGATCAGCCACTTCGGCGGCGTCGCGGTCGGCGTACACATGACGACCTTCAGGCCAGCCGCGCCGAGCACGTCGACGGCGCGATCGAGCCAGCCCCAGTCGTATTCGCCGGGAGTCGGCTCGATCCGGCTCCAGGCGAATTCCGCAATCCGCACCTGCTCGATGCCGAGCGCTTTCATCCGGCGCGCGTCGTCGTCCCACATCGACTCGGGCCAGTGCTCCGGGTAATAACAGACTCCAAGACGCATCCCTATGTCCCCAATGTTTTTCAAGCGTAGTGTTCGACGGATTCGAGCGACGCGGCCGCGAAACCGTCCTCGGTAAACAGATGACAGGCCGTGTGCGGCACCCGCAGGCTCGCGCGATCGCCTGGAGCGAGGCGCGTGTTGCCGGGCGCCTTGGCGATCAGAACGGCGCCGCCGGGTTGATCGAGGTGCACGTAGCTGTGTTCGCCAAGCTGCTCGACGAGCGATACGGTGCGCGCGAGCGCGCCGTCTTGCGACACGCCCGCATTCGTCGTGGCCGATGCATCGACGAACTCGAGATGCTCGGGACGCACGCCGAGTGTGACCGGCTGCGCTGGCTGCAGTCCGGCGCTGCTGACCGGCACACGCACGTTCTCGCCGGTGTGATCGAGCGTGACGAGCACGCCCTGCGCATCGAGTGACGCCACCTTGCCCGGCAGGAAATTCATTCGCGGCGAGCCGATAAAGCCGGCCACGAAGCGGCTTTTCGGACGGTGATACAGCTCGAGCGGCGCGCCGATTTGCGCGATGCTGCCGTAACGCTCGGTGTCCTTGCCCGAATGCAGCAGCACGATCTTGTCGGCGAGCGTCATCGCTTCGATCTGATCGTGCGTCACGTAGACCACGCTCGCCTTCGCAAACTGCTTATGCAGACGCGCGATTTCGACGCGCGTTTGTCCGCGCAAGGTTGCATCGAGATTGGACAGCGGTTCGTCGAACAGAAACACGCCGGGCTCGCGAACGATCGCGCGGCCGATCGCGACGCGCTGCCGCTGCCCCCCCGACAGCGCCTTCGGCTTGCGCTCGAGCAGTGCCTCGAGTTGCAGGATGCGCGCGGCTTCACGCACCTTGCGCTCGATTTCATCCTTCGGGGTCTTCGCGAGTTTCAGGCCGAACGCCATGTTCTCGAACACGCTCATGTGCGGAAACAGCGCATAGCTCTGGAACACCATCGCTACGCCACGCTGCGCGGCCGGCACGTCGTTGACGATCTTCCCGCCGATCGACAGGTCGCCGTCGGTCAAATCCTCGAGCCCGGCGATCATGCGCAACAGCGTTGACTTGCCGCAACCCGACGGGCCGAGAAACACGCAGAACTCGTTTTCGCCGATGTTCAGATCGACGTTGCGAATCACCGGCGCACCGTCGCCATACGCCTTCTGCACTCCTCGTAACGAAATGCTCGCCATTGCATCGACTCCGTGATTTAATCGGTGCGAAGTCGGAGATTAAGCGCTTAATCAGCATGACCGAAAAATCGATCGCAAGGCGATCGTTGGTCTGTCTCCGATATCGTTTTGTACGTTGGTTCGATGACAGATGTTGCCGCGCCTCGCGCCGCGACGCAAATGTCGGACAGCCATCCCAAATACTGACCATATCATGCCCACGCTCAGCGAAGTCGCGCGTCATGCCGGCGTCACACCAGCGACGGTGTCCAACGTGCTGCGCAATCGCGGCCGCGTTGGTGAAACGACCCGGCAACGTGTGCTCGAGGCAGTCGCGGCGCTCGGCTATCGCCCGCATCTCGCCGCGCGCGCGCTCGCCGAGGGCCGTGCGCCGACGCTCGCGCTGATGGTGTCGAGCATCGCGAATCCGTTCTATCCGGAGTTCGCGCTTGCGGTCGAACGCGCTGCGCGTACGAGCGGCCACTTCGTGATCATCTGCAATACCAACGACGATCCGCTAAGCGGCCGCGCGTATCTCGACCAGATCGCCGGCACCTTGTCCGAAGGCGTGCTCGTGACCAACGCGAACCTCGATTTCGCCGATCTGCACAAGACCGAAGCGCGCGGCACGCCGGTCGTGCTGTGCATGTGGGAGCGGCCCACCGAGCCGCCCGGGCTGCCGTGCGTCGCGGTCGATTTCCGGCTGGCCGGCCGACTGGCCGGCGAGCATCTGCTCGAGCTCGGGCATCGGCGCTTTGGTGCGATCGTCGGCAGCAAGGCGTCGGGCATTCACGCGGCGCGCTTCGAAGGTTTCGTCGACGCGTTGTGCGCGGCCGGTGTGACGAGAAATCGCGTGCGGCACGCGGTCGATACGATCCACGGCGGCTACCTGGCGGCCCGCGCGCTGCTTGAAGCCGATCCGCAACTAAGCGCGATCTTCGCGACCAACGATTTGCCTGCGCTCGGCGCGATGCACGCGGCCGCGGATCTCGGCCTGCGCGTGCCGGACGATCTGTCCGTGATCGGCATCACCGACATCCAGCTCGCGCGCGAATCGCGCCCCGCACTGACGACGGTGGCGGTGCCGACGGTCGAGGTCGCCGGACTTGCAGTGGAACTGCTGCGCGAACTGATCGAGACTTCGTACGGACAGCCGGGACGCGTCGAGCGGGAGATACCGGCGCCCGTGCCGATGCGGATTTCGTCCGAGCCGAAACTGGTCGTGCGCGCATCGACGGCCGCACCGCGTTCGCGTTGATGTGGCGGTTACAGCCGCGCCGCAACGTTGCAGTTCGTAGCAGTTGGACCAGGCTCGGCCAGCTTGCCGCGCGTCAACTCGCGTGACGAGGCCGGCGCGCACCGACCGCCAACGCAATGCAGGCCAATACCGCGGAAACCGTCGCGAATGCGACGTTCGCCCACAAATGTCCGACCCGGGTCGACAGCAGCGCTATGCCGACCGCCGGCAACGAGTTGCCGGTGTAACAGCAGAGCAGATACGCCGATAGCAATTCGGCGCGTTGGTCCGCGGGCGCGATCCGGTTGATCTCCTGCAAACTGCCGCGAAACCCGAGCGCGGCTGCGATGCCGCACAGCGCCGTCGCCGCACTCAGCACTACGATCGACGCGGCAACCTGCGCCCACAGCAGCAACGCGAGACTCGGCGGCAACAGCCACAGTCCGGCGAGCATCGCGGTGCGGGCGGCGAGTTTCGACGTGACCATCACGGTGATCGTGCTCGCGGCGAACAGTTCGGCGACGAGCGCCCCGCTCAGCGCGGGGCTGTGCAGATGCATGCTGTTCGCGATCAGATTGGGCAACAGCGCCGCGAAAAAGCCGAGCAGCGCGAAGGTCGCGAATGCGGTGACGGCAGGCACGACGAATGCCACGCGCAATTGCGCGGGCACGCCGATGCGTGGCGCGAACGACACCTGTGCAAACGTCCGGACGCGCGCCTGGACCGTTTCGCATGCGAGCGCCGCCAACGCCGCGGTGACCAGAAGCGTCAACAGATAAACGACGAACACCGTGCGCAATGGCCAGGGCGCGAATTCCGCGAGCAGACCAGTCAGCAGCGGTCCCACTCCGAGCCCAGCCAGATTGACCGCCGCGGCGAGACGGCTGGCGGGCGCCTTGTCGGCGCCGGCGTGCAATTCCGCGATCCACGCGGTCGCCGTCGCGGCACCGACGCCGATTGCAAGGCCGCTCGCCGCCCGGGCGACGAAAAGCCACGTCGCATGCGTGGCGAACAGAAAACACATCGTGCTCGCGATCGCGGCTGCGAGCACGAGCAGACTGACCGATCGGCGCCCGGCCTGGTCGGACACGCGACCGAATAGAAACAAAGCGCCGAGATTGCCGATCACGTAGGTCGCGTACACGAGCGTGATCGTCAGATCGGACAAGCCGAACCGGCGTTGATAGAGCGGATAAAGCGGCGTGACCATCGTGCTGCCCGCGTACAGAACGCCGATCACGAGGGCGGCGGCGATCAGCGATGCGCGGGAGCCGAGTCGTCGCTGCCACCAGTGCGAAGGCATGGGTCTCTCCGAAAGGTTCGCATTCTGTCGACGCGAGCAAGCGCTGTTCCGCCGCAACCTCTCGCAAACATTTAGCGCCCACTGAAAAAGCGCGCTACGCACCGCGAATTGCGTTGAAAAACCATCGTTGACATTTCAACCCGCTTTCAAACGGGCCAGGACTTTCCCCAAGCCGAGAAGCGCCGCTTCGCACTGCAGCATAGCGCCAAAGCGTTACCACACAATGCTCTCAGCCTGCACGCGGTTCGCGGCGCGGCGATTTTCCGCGTTCACATTTCCTTGACGAGCAGTCGCGCGCCTGCTGTACTAAATCAACCAAAGTGATTTAGGCGATTTCCTTCGGACCACATTGCATCGAAGCGTCATCGCCAAACGTCAAGCCCGCAGCTTCGCAGTTTCGATCTATCTGCAGTCCCATACGTCGTTGCCAATAACCGGAGGAGCGTCTCATGAATCTGAATTTCCACAGGCGTCCTGTCGCCAGGACAATCGCGTCGATGTGCGCCGCGGCAGCGGCGCTGTGGTGCGCAAGCGCGAGTCAGGCCGCCGACCAGCCCGTCATCGGCCTGATCACGAAGACCGATACGAACCCGTTCTTCGTCAAGATGCGCCAGGGCGCGGACGCGGCCGCGTCGAAAGACGGCGCGAAACTGATCACGGCCGCCGGCAAGTTCGACGGCGACAACGCGAGTCAGGTCACCGCGATCGAAAACATGATGACGGCGGGCGCGAAAGCAATCCTGATCACGCCGAGCGACACCAAGGCGATCGTGCCGAGCATCAAGAAGGCGCGCGCGGCCGGTGTGATGGTCGTCGCCCTCGATACGCCGACCGATCCGCAGGACGCAACCGACGCCCTGTTCGCCACCGACAACTTCAAGGCCGGCGTGCTGATCGGCAAATATGCGAAGGCCGCGCTGAACGGCAAGCCCGCGAAGATCGCCACGCTCGATCTCGCGCCGGGCGTGTCGGTCGGCGTGCTGCGTCACAACGGCTTCCTCGAAGGCTTCGGCGTCAAGGAAGGCGATGCGTCGATCGTTTGCAGCCAGGACACCCGCGGCGATCAGGCGAAAGGCCAGACGGCGATGGAAAACTGCCTGCAGAAAGCGCCCGACATCAACGTGGTCTACACGATCAACGAACCGGCCGCGGCCGGCGCGTATCGCGCGCTGAAGGCGGCGGGCAAGGACAAGGGCGTGATGATCGTGTCGATCGACGGCGGTTGCGAAGGCGTGCGCAACGTGAAGGCCGGCGCGATCGCGGCGACCTCGCAGCAGTATCCGCTGAAGATGGCCGCGCTCGGCGTCACCGCCGGCGTCGACTACGCGAAAACCGGCAAGAAGGTGTCCGGTTATCAGGACACCGGCGTCACGCTGATCACCGACAAGCCGATGTCCGGCATCGACAGCAAAGACACGAAGTTCGGCCTCGACAACTGCTGGGGCAACAAGTAACGCGCATTGCACAGCGGCCCGTTGCGCGTCGCACCGGGCCGCCAATTGATTTGCAGCGTGACCTTCATGTCACGCTCATGTACCGAGGACTGCCATCATGTCGACCCCTTCCGCGCCCGCCGGCCGGCCGCGCCCGTCTTTCACCGAGCACCTGCCGTCGCTGTCCGAAATCGGACCGCTGATCGCGCTGGTGCTGGCCTGCGCATTCTTTATCTCGCAGAGCACCCGCTTTCTATCGTTCCAGAACCTGTCGCTGATCCTGCAACAGACGATGGTCGTCGCGGTCATCGCGATCGGCCAGACACTGATCGTGCTGACCGGTGGCATCGATCTGTCCTGCGGCATGGTAATGGCCTTCGGCTCGATCATCATGACGAAGTTCGCGGTCGTGCTCGGCGTGCCGCCGATCCTCGCGATTCTGTGCGGCATCGGCGCCAGCACCTTGTTCGGCTTACTGAACGGTCTGTTGATCACGCGCATCAAGTTGCCGGCGTTCATCGTCACGCTGGGTACGCTGAACATCGCATTTGCGCTCACGCAGATCTACTCGAACGCGGAAAGCGTGTCGAACCTGCCCGATGCGATCATGTTCCTCGGCAGCACGTTCAGGCTCGGACCGGCGGAAGTCACGTACGGCACCGTGCTGACGCTGCTGATGTATCTGGCCACGTGGTTCGTGCTGCGCGACACGGTGCCCGGCCGGCATCTGTACGCGCTCGGCAACAACGCCGAGGCCGCGCGACTGATGGGCCTGTCGTCACAGCGGATTCTGCTGTCCGTCTACACGCTTGCCGGCGCGATCTACGGCATCGCCGCGCTGCTGTCGGTAGCGCGCACCGGTGTCGGCGATCCGCAGGCCGGGCAAACCGAGAACCTCGACAGCATCACCGCGGTCGTGCTCGGCGGCACGAGTCTGTTCGGTGGACGCGGCTCGATCGTCGGCACCTTGCTTGGAGCGCTGATTGTCGGCGTATTCCGTAACGGCCTGACGCTGATCGGTGTTTCCTCGGTGTACCAGGTATTGATCACCGGCATCCTCGTGATTCTCGCGGTCGCCGCCGATAAACTCTCGCACCGCGGCCGTTGATCCCGCACAGGAGCCTTGTCATGTTGACCTCCACCTCCTCTTCCACGTCCGCTGCGATGCCGGTTCTGCAGGCACGCGGGCTCGTCAAACGTTACGGCAACGTGACCGCGCTCGACGGTTGCGATTTCGAAGTGCTGCCCGGCGAGATCCTCGCGGTGATCGGCGACAACGGCGCGGGCAAATCGTCGCTGATCAAGGCACTCTCTGGCGCGACGGTGCCCGACGAAGGCGAGATTCTGCTCGACGGCAAACCGGTCAAGTTCCGCAGTCCGCTCGATGCGCGCGCACAAGGTATCGAGACCGTGTACCAGGAACTCGCCGTCGCGCCGGCGATGAGCATCGCCGAAAACCTGTTTCTCGCCCGCGAATTGCTGAAGCCCGGCTGGCGCGGCTCGTTGTTCAAGATGATCGACAAGCGCCGCATGCTCGAGGAAGCGACCGCGGCCATGAAGGATCTGCAAATCGGCATCCGCTCGATGCGCCAGGCGGTCGAAACGCTGTCCGGCGGCCAGCGCCAGGGCGTCGCCGTTGCGCGCAGCGCGGCATTCGCGCGCCACGTGGTGATTCTGGACGAGCCCACCGCCGCGCTCGGCGTGAAGGAAGGCAACATGGTGCTCGAACTGATCCGGCGCGTGCGCGAGCGTGGCCTGCCGGTAATTCTGATCAGCCACAACATGCCGCACGTGTTCGAGATCGCGGACCGCATCCATATCCAGCGGCTCGGCCGGCGCGCGGCGCTCGTCAATACGAAGGATGTGCACATGTCGGAAGCGGTCGCGATCATGACCGGCGCGAAGACAGCCGACGTGAAGGCGATCGCATGACGCGCCACTCAATCCGCTGAGCCACGAGGCCGGTACACGACAATGGACACCCCCAGCACCAGCAGGCGTTCGCCGGTCAAACGCACGGTCGGTTCGAATCAGGTCGGCATGCGGCAATTCAACGAGCGCATCGTGCTGCAAACGATCCGCTTGCATGGACCACTGCCGAAGGCCGAGGTCGGCCGCCTCACGCGTCTTTCGATGCAGACGGTGTCGATGATCGTCGACCGGTTGATCGCCGACGGCCTGCTCGAAAAGCACGCGCGCGTGCGCGGCAAGATCGGCCAGCCGTCGGTGCCGATCGCGTTGTGCGCGGACGGCGCGTACACGATCGGTATCAAGGTCGGACGCCGCAGTCTCGACGTGCTCGCGATGGACTTCGCCGGGCGCATCGTATGCCGCGACGTATTCGAGTATGCGTATCCCGATCCGCGCGCGCTGTTCCCCGCGCTCGAAAACAAACTCGCGCGCGTGAACCAGACGCTCGGCGTGAAGGCGGGCAAGGTGGTCGGCGTCGGTGTCGCGGCGCCGTTGTGGCTCGGCGGCTGGCGCGACTTTCTCGGCGCGCCGCCCGACGCGCTCGACGCCTGGAACGAAATCGATCTGCGCGCGCGCATCGCGACGATAACCGGCCTGCCCGTCGAGTTCGCCAAAGACACCACGGCCGCGTGCGCGGCCGAACTCGTGATGGGCCAGGGCCGCGGCATTCACAACTTCCTGTATCTGTTCGTCGGCACGTTCATCGGCGGGGGTCTCGTGATCGACGGACGTCTGCATGGCGGTCCGCACGACAACGCGGGCGCGGTCGGTTCGATCCCGCTGCACGAAGGCGGCGCACGCAAACCCGCGCGGCAGTTGCTGCACGCGGCATCGGGCTTCGTGCTCGAACGACTGTTCAGCGATGCGGGCGCGCCGGCGGCCGCGGCGCATGATCATCGCGCGTTGTCGCCCGAGTTGTGGCGGCATACCGAGCGATGGCTCGACAGCGCGTGCCCGGCGATCGCGAACGCGCTAACCAATGCTGCCGCGTTGCTCGATCTCGAAGCCGTCGTGATCGACGGCGAATTCGACCGGCTACTGCTGCGCGAGATCATTCGCCGGACCGAGCGCGTGCTCGATCGTTTCGAATGGGAAGGGATGGTGCGGCCGCAATTGCTCGAAGGCGCGATCGGCGCCGATGCCCGCGCGATGGGCGGAGCGATTCTGCCGCTATATGCGCATTTCGCGCCGGTGCATGAGCTGTTCCTGAAGCCGGCGGCGTCGGAGACGGGTTATGACGAGCGGTGAGCGATTCACTGCGCGGCAACTTTCGTCGCAGCAGGCGTCGATCCCGCCGGCGCCGCCGTCACGGTTTTCTGAACCGGCTTATCGAGCAACGGCTGCAACGCCGGTGCCATCGACTTCAGCAACTGCACCGCCAGCGCACTCGTGAAGTCGTAACGCGCGGCATACGGCTCGTGCACCCACGCGGTCAACGTGCCGTAGAAGCGGTCGCCGAGCGCGAACACGAAGGTCGCGCTGCGATTCACCTTGCGCGACTCGATCAACCGCGCGCCCTTCGCGTACACGTTCAAGCGCTGATCGCCGGTGCCGGTCTTGCCATAGACTTCGAGCGTTTCGCCGTTCGGGAACGTCATGCCTTGCGCGAGTCGCCTCGCGGTGCCACCCGTCACGACGTCGCGCAACAGCATCCGCACCTCCCCGGCAATCTCCGGCGACACCTGCTGCTGCGGCGCGACCACCGCGCGCCTGAAATGCGTTTCGTACGGCGTATCTTTCGCGAAGTCGATTTGCGTCAGCGTTTCGGTCGGCACCTTGTTGCCGCCGTTCGCGATCACGCCGATCAGTTGCGCGAGCGCCGCCGGACGATCGCCCGACGCGCCGATCGCCGCCGCATACGACGGCGTCAGCGACGCGAACGGATAGCCGAGCGCCTGCCAGGATTTGCCGATCGCGTCGAAGGCGCGCAGCTCGACCATGCGCTTGATGCGGTGATCCTGGGTCACGTGATAGCGCGTCTTGAAGAGCCACGAGTAAGTCGACAGGCGCACGTCCTGGCTCGCGGCTTCGATCTGCGCAAGCGTCGCATCCGGATGCGAGCGCAGGTAGTTCAGCGTCCATAGTTCGAGCGGATGCACACTCGAAATATAGCCGCGGTCGTTCAGGTTGAAGCGGTTGATGCCGTACTTGTCGTACAGATTCGCGAGATCTTCATCGTCGAGCATCGAAGCCGCCGGCGTGTTCTTCAGCGCCGCGTACATCATCCTGTTGAACCACGCGTTCGATTGATCCGGCGCGACGCTGCGCAACGCGGTCGCCACTTTCGGGGGCGACTTGCGCACCCCGAGCAGCAATAGCGTGATCTGCTGATCAGGCGTCTTGCCGTGGTACTTCGTGTAGAAACGCTTCATGTACACGCGGCTTTCCTGATCGGCGAAACGTGTCAGGTACATCTTGCGGGTCGCCGGATCGCCGAGCCATTGCGACGACGGCCCGGTGGTCTGCACCATTTCATAGTGCACGATATCGCGCATCAGTCGCACGAACACGAGGTTCACCGAATGCTGGAACGCGCGATGCACGGTCAGGATGCGGCTGTTGTCGTCGGACTCGAAGTTCGCGAAGGTCTGCGCGCCGCCGCCCGTAAAGAACGTTTCGCCCGGGCTCGCCGAGTATTTACGCTCGACGGCGGCGTCGAGCATAGGCTGCAGCGAATGGTCGCGCGTGTGCAGCAGATAGTCGATCGCCCAGCGCGTCAGCCGATCGTTCGGATCGGGCGTGATCGCCTTCAGCTCGACATTGCTCAGCGATGCGTACCGTGTGTGCAAATCGGTGACGATCTGCAGATACGTGATGACGGTGCGCAGTTTCGCGGTCGAGCCGAGGTTCAGGCGCGCGCCTGAATTGATGTCGAACGGCTGGTTCACGCTATCGGTCTGCACGCGCACGAGGTTCGCGTCGCCTTGCCGCTCGAACAGCGTGAAGCTGTAGGCGATCTGCGACGGATCGTCGGACCCGCGCAACATTTCGTAGCCGACGAGACCCGCGGCCTTCGCGCCGTCTTTCGTCGCGGCGGCGGCGAGGCGCTCGGCAACGGCTTGTTGCACGTCATTGTTCAGCGTGCCTGTCGCCTGCACGTCGAGGCGGTCCAGTTCATAGAAACTACGCACGCCGAGCGCGGCGAGCAGATGCGAGCGCATCGACGTGACGGCCTTGCGCGACACGAACGAACCGAGATCCGGTGTGCTGCGCGGCGCGCGATGCAGTTCGACTTGCGCCGCCAGCGCCGCGTCGCGCAACTGCGCAGTGATCACGCCGCCACTCGCGAGCAGCCGCAGATAGCTGTCGGTCAGCCGTTCGAGCTCGGGATAGCCGCGCTGCAGGAAAAACGACGGCGCGCGCTGCGCGATCATCAGCGACAGCACTTCGCGAAACGCCAGACCCTGGTCGGGCAGATTTGCATCGGTCGACGGCGACTTCAGCAGCCGGTTGGTCTCGCGGAAATCGCGCCCATACCAGGCGGCGAGCCCATCGCCGATACCATTGATTTCGCCGACGCCGGGCTGCGCGGCAAGCGGCACCGAGTTCAGATAATGGACCACGATCTGTTCGCGCGCGGGCAGCGTTTGCGGTCCGTTCAGATAAGCGCGCACCGACGCCGACGCGATTTGCCGCAGCTTTTCTGGCGGCGTCGCGGTGCGGCCCCCCGCCGAGTGACGGAATTTCTCGATCTGCGTCGCGAGCGTGCTGCCGCCGGGCGTCTGCTGATGACGATTGAACATGCGCGCGCCCTGGTCGACGAGCGCGCGGCTGAAGCGCCCCCAGTCGATCGCCGGATTGCGGTTCGGCTGATCCGGATCGAGCAGATAGCGGTCTTCGATGAACAGCAGCGAGTTCACCACGAGCAGCGGAATCGCGCCGAAGCTGTCGTACACGCGACCGGGAAACTGAGCGCTGTATAGCGGCACGCCGGTGCCGTCGAACAATTGCAGGCCGGCCGTGTCTTTTTCGTCGTAAGGCAGGAACAGGCCATCATCGGCTAGCGAAAGCATGCGTTCTGAATCGCGCGCCTGCGAGCTGATTTCGAAGCCATGTTGCAACAGTCGCTGCTGGATAGCCGGCAACAGCGCGTAGCCGAGGCGCGCGTCGTACGGGCCCTTGTCGGCTTGCGGAAAGCGGAGGGAATGACTGGGACCGTCGTCGACCGAAAAAGCGACGTCGCGGGTCAGCTCGGAAAGGTACCGCGCCTGCAGTCGCGAGGTCTCGATCTCGATCTGCACGAGCCGCGCAATCAGCGCCACCGCGAGCAGCAAAAACGCGGCAAGCCCCCATTTGAGCCAACGCCAACCCCGCACGGGCACGGTGCTGGTCACGCGAAGCGGAAACCGAAGCGGTGGCCGATTCATGGCTGCTCTCCCCGAGCGATGGCCAGGGTGTCGAGCCTGGCTCAGTTCATTCAAACCAGTGTAGCTCGGAACGAGAAACCCTCATCGGTTCGGATTGATGCGACAGTGTCGCGGCTACAACACCTGCTGGCGCCGGATGACAAAACGCGAACCGGCATGAGATATTGAAGCTCTTTTCACACGAATAACAAACCGCCTTTTCGGGCGGTTTTGCCGTTTCTGGCGGGCCTTGCCGAAAGAAAGTCGTTTTTTTGCTGGCATTCTTACCGGCAACCGGGCAGACGGCTGAGCAATTTGATTGCGCCGCGCCTAAATTCGCGCTTTCGTCTGTGCACGCAACAGCGCGATAAACCGTTCCGCCGGCGGCGACAGCACGCCGCCCTTGCGCGTGACGATGCCGAACGTCTGCGATGGCGATTTGAGCCTGACCGGCAGGACGCGCAGCATCTTGTGCCGCACGAACGGCCCAGCAATTGCGCTCGGCAGCAGCGAAACGAGTTCGGCGCTGCTTTGCAGCAGTGCAACCGTCACGAACGTGGAAGCCGTCGAAATCGGATTGTCGGGCATGTCGAGGCCGGCGAGATCCATCTCGCGTTCGAGCAGCGCATGCAGCGGCATGTGTGACGGATACATGACCCAGCGATGCCCGGCGAGATCGCGCAACATCATCTCGCGGCGCGGCAACGGCGCATGCTGATAACCAACCACCACCGCCAACGGCTCGTCGCCGAGCGGACGATACTGATACTTCGACGGATCGGCCGCGACCGCCGCTCGGCCGACCACCAGATCGAGCCGCCCGTCGTCGAGCTGCGCGAGCATTCGTGCGCTGGTGTCCTCGACCACTTCGATCGACAGACCCGGTTGCGCCGCATGCAATTGATTCAGCGCGGGCACCACGCAGTCGGGAATCGCGCCCATGATCGCGCCGAGCGCGAGCCGCCCGCCACGCCCCGAACGAATTTCGGCGACGTCCTGGCAGAGCGCGGTGAGGTCCGACGTCACGACTCGCGCATATCGGATCACGCAATGACCGAGCTGGTTCGGGATCATGCCGCTTTTCGAGCGCTCGAAAAGCGGCGCGTCGAGCATCGATTCGAGCTCCTGCAGCGCCTTGCTCGCCGCCGATTGCGTCATCGACATCACGCCGGCGGCTTTGTGCAGCGATTTGTGATCGTCGAGCGCGATCAGCAGATGCAGCTGCTTCATGCGCAGCTTCGACAGCAGGACGTTGAGCGTGTCTTTCATCGGTCGGGTGAGTCGCAAAAGCGATCACGATATGGAAACAATTCAATATACCCGCGAGGCCCAGCGCCGTATAGTCGCCGAAGGAGACATTCATCCAGTTGCGCCGCCCGTTCGCGGGTTCGAGCGCAATCCTTCCATCCCCGTACGGACCACATCGCCATGAGCCAAGCGTCACACTCTCCCGCCCTGCGCGGCGTCTTCCCCGTCGTGCCGACGATCTTCGACGACGCCGGGCGTCTCGACCTCGAAGGTCAGAAGCGCTGCCTCGATTTCATGATCGACGCCGGCTCGAACGGCCTGTGCATTCTCGCGAACTTCTCCGAGCAGTTCGCGCTGTCCGACGACGAGCGCAACACACTGATGCATCTCGCGCTCGAACACGTCGCGGGCCGCGTGCCGGTGATCGTGACGACCACGCACTTCAGCTCGTACCAGTGCGCGGAGCGCAGCCGCGCAGCGCAGGCCGCGGGCGCCGCGATGGTGATGGTCATGCCGCCGTATCACGGCGCGACGATCCGCATCGGCGAGCGCGGCATCTACGAGTTCTATCGTACGGTGTCCGATGCCATCCAGATTCCGATCATGATCCAGGACGCGCCGGTCAGCGGCACGCCGTTGTCCGCGCCGTTCCTCGCTCGCATGGCGCGCGAGATCGACAACGTGTCGTACTTCAAGATCGAAACGCCGCAGGCCGCGAACAAGCTGCGCGAGCTGATCGAACTGGGCGGCGACGCGATCGTCGGTCCGTGGGACGGCGAGGAAGCGATCACGCTGATGGCCGACCTCGATGCGGGCGCGACCGGCTCGATGACGGGCGGCGGTTATGCCGATGGCATCCGCCTGATCGTCGATGCCTATGCGGCCGGTGATACCGAGGCCGCCGCCGCGCACTATCAGCAGTGGCTGCCGCTGATCAACTACGAGAATCGCCAGGGCGGCCTCGCATCGTGCAAGGCGCTGATGAAAGAAGGCGGCGTGATCGGTTCGGACGCGGTGCGTCACCCGCTGCCGCAGATGCATCCGGCGACGCGCGAAGGACTGTTGAAGATCGCACGCCGGCTCGATCCGCTGGTGTTGCGCTGGGGTCGATAACGCAGAACGAAGCGCGGCGGGGCGCCTGTCGAGGTGCGGGCTCACGCGGGCTGGACGGGCACACGCGATTGCCGCTAACCTAGGGCCTGTTCACAAGCTCGCGCCCCATGCAAAGTTTCTACGAAGCCACCGTCACCCGCTCCTCCGCCTGCGCGCCGCTCAACGGCCGACGCAGCGCGCACGTCTGCATCGTCGGCGGCGGACTTGCGGGACTCTCCACCGCGCTGGGACTCGCCGAACGCGGCGTCGAAGACGTCGTCGTGCTCGAAGCGCAGCAGGTCGGCTTCGGCGCATCGGGACGCAACGGCGGCTTCGTGTTCGGCGGCTACAGCCTCGATTGCGCCGACCTGCTGAAGACGCTCGGGCCGACTCGCGCGCGCGAACTCTATGCGCTGACCACCGACGCGGTCGAGCTGATGCGCAAGCGAATTGCGCGCTATCGGATCGATTGCGACGCGACCGATGCCGGCGTGATCCTCGCGAACTGGTTCGACGAACCTGCGCGTCTCGAAGCGCAACGGCGTCTGATGCGCGATTCGTTCGGTGTCGACTGGGAACCGATCGCTGCCAACCAACTCGCGGCGCAACTGAAAACGAGCCGCTATCACGGCGGCCTGTTCGAGCGCAACGCGTTCCATTTTCATCCGCTCAAGTACGTTGTCGGCGTCGCCGCGGCGGCCGCGCAAGCGGGCGTGACGATACACGAGCACTCGCCGGTCGTCAGCTTGCGGCGCGACGGCGCGGGCTTCGTCGTCGAGACGCCGCAAGGTGCGCTCGACGCGCGTCACGTCGTGATGGCGGGCGGCGGCTATGCACGCAACGTGTACGCGCGCGTCGAGCGCGCGGTGCTGCCTATCGCCACCTACGTGATGGCAACGGAGCCGCTCGGCGAACGCTTGCACGACGCAATCGCCACACGCGCCGCGATCTATGACACCCGCTTCGCGTTCGACTACTACCGCCCGTTGCCCGACACGCGCATCCTGTGGGGCGGCCGCATCTCCGTGCGCGACCGCGAGCCCGAGGCGATCGCGCGTCTGTTGCGACAGGACCTGCTGAAGGTCTATCCGCAGCTGCGCGACGTGCGCATCGAGCACGCATGGGGCGGCCTGATGAGCTACGCGCGACACAAGATGCCGCAGATCGGCCAAAGCACGGACGGAGTCTGGTACGCGGTCGGTTTCGGCGGACACGGCATGGCGCCGACCACGGTGTCTGGCGAACTGCTGGCCGCGGCTATCTCCGGTGAACGGCCGGTGCCCGATGCGTTCGCGACCTTCGGCCTCACGCGCACGTACGGCGCGCTCGGTCTCGCGGCCGCGCAGCTCACGTACACCGCGATGCAAACACGCGACGCACTCGCCGCGCGCCGCCGGCCCACGCGCCCGGTCGCGTAAGCGCCACGCAAGCTCCTTCGAGATGCCTTCTTCGATGCCCGGGACCCACGCCAGAGGCCCATTTCGCCATGCTAGAATGCGCCGTCACTGCCGCTCGAAACCACAATGAAAAAGGGAAGCAAGGCCGCCGAGCCTGATACCAACGGCATCGTGTCTGGCACGCCGCACGCCGACGCGCGACGTACCGGCGCCAGGCGTGTCGACGTCCGACGTACCGACGCCCGGCGTGTGGACGCCCCACGCAAATACGATCCCGAGCAGACTAAGCGCAACATCCTCGACGTCGCGACCCAGGAGTTCTCCGCGATGGGGCTGACGGGTGCCCGCGTCGACGCGATCGCGGAACGCACGAACACCACCAAGCGCATGCTGTACTACTACTTCGGCAGCAAGGAAGGGTTGTACCAGGCGGTGCTGGAAAAGGTGTATGGAGACATTCGCGCGCTCGAACAGGACCTGCACATCAGCGAACTCGATCCGGTCGAAGGCATGCGCGCGCTGGTCGAATTCACGTTCGACTACCACGACCGCCAGCGCGATTTCGTGCGCCTCGTGACGATCGAAAACATTCACGGCGCGAAGTACGTCGAGCAGGTCAAGACGTTCAAAGGACGCAACGTCACCGTGATTCACACGATCGAGGATCTGCTCGCGCGCGGCATCGCGGCGGGCCAGTTCCGCAGCGACATCGATCCGATCGATCTGCATCTGATGATCAGCTCGCTGTGTTTCCATCGCGTGGGCAACCGGCATACGTTCGGCACCGCGTTTGGGCGCGATCCGTCGCATCCGCGGCTGCGGGCGCGGCATCGGGCGATGATCGTCGATGCGATCTTGCGGTTCGTGAAGAAGGACGATTGACGCCGGTTGCGCGGCGACCGGCTGAAATGGAAACGGGATGTGGTGAAAGCCACATCCCGTTTTTTATCGCTTCGAGAAACGCAGCGCGTTCAGCGGCTTACTGCCCCGGCAAACCGGTGACGGCAGTCGACGTGGTTGCCGCCGCACCGCGACGGCTCTCCGGGGAAGACTCAATCCACCAGCACGATCCGCTTGATATCGCCGACGACGAAGATATACGACAGCGCGCCGATCAACGCGATGACACCGATAAACACCAGCGCGCCCACGAACGAACCGGTCGCCGCGACGATCAGGCCCACCACGAGCGGCGTCACGATCCCCGCCAGGTTCGCGGCGAAGTTGAAGATGCCGCCGGTCACGCCGAGCAGACCCTCGGGCGCGATATCCGACACCAGCGTCCAGCCGAGCGCGGCCATGCCCTGCGCGAAGAACGCCACCGACAGAATCGCGATCACCACGACGTTGCTCTCGACATAGTTGGCGAGAATGATCGTCGACGCGAGCAGCAGACCCGCGATGATCGGCAGCTTGCGCGCGACGTTCGGCGATTTGCCACGGCGCAGCAGCCAGTCGGAGAACACGCCGCCGAACATCACGCCGATCGAAGCCGCGATGAACGGCATGATCGCGAAGAAGCCGATCTTCAGCCAGGCCATATGACGTTCGGTGGCGAGATACGTCGGGAACCACGTGAGGAAGAACACCAGCGTCGAATTGCCCGCGAACTGGCCGAGGCAGATGCCGGTCAACTGGCGATGCTTGAGCAGCTGGCCAATCGTGCCCCATTGGAAGCCGCTCTTCTTCGATGCCGCCGCATCGGGTGTACCCGCGGCCGCACCCGCGACATCCTTGTTGCGTTGCGTGAGACCGCCGCCCGCCTCGATATAGTCGAGCTCTTCCTGATTCGCCGACGGATGATCGCGCGGCTCGCGATACAGCAGCCACCACACCACGCCAAACGCGATACCGACGCCGCCGACCACGAGGAACAGCGAGCGCCAGCCGAATGCGCCCATCAGCATGAACAGGAACGGACTGAAAAACGCGAGGCCGATATATTCGCCGACCGTGTAGGTGCCGGTCGCCATCGCGCGCTCGCTTTGCGGAAACCACGTGGCGACCACGCGGCTATTGGTCGGAAAGCATGGCGCCTCCGAAACGCCAAGGCCGAGACGGAAGGCGAACAGGCCGCCGATGCCCCCCACGAGCCCTTGCGCGAGCGTGCAGAGCGACCAGAACGTCATCGACAGGAAGTATGTGAGCTTGCTGCCGAAGCGGTCGAGAAACAGGCCGCCCGGAATCTGCGAGGCCACGTAGCTCCACGAAAACACGGAGAACAGCAGGCCCATCAGCGCGGCGTTGATGCCGAGTTCCTTCGTCAGCTGCGGTGCCGCGATGCCGAGCACGGTGCGGTCGAGATAGTTGATCATCGTGCCGACCGCGAGCAGCGCGAGGATCTTGTAACGGGCTTTCGAACGGCGCGCGGGGCTCGCCGCCTTGTTCTGCGCGGGCGAGCCCGCGGAGCTGGATTGGAACGATTGCGTCATGTCGTGCTTGTCTCCTCGATCAGCTTGGGTGCCGGTCTCTACGCGGCCGGTTAGCGTTGCAACAACGATTGAAAGTGGGTGTAGACGCGCTCGGCGTCCGGCTCGAGGCCCGTGAAAATACGCATGGCGTCGACCGCCTGGTAGACCGCCATGCCGCCGCCACTCAGCGTGCGGCAGCCAAGCGCCTCGGCCGCCTGCAGCAGCGCGGTGCGAATTGGGAAATAGACGATGTCGGCGACCCACAGGTCGCGGTGCAGCAATTCGGCCGGCAGCGGCAGGCCCGGCATTTTAGCCATACCGGTCGGCGTAGCGTGAATCAGGCCTTGCGCGGCGCAGAGCGAATCTTCGAGCGACGTGCCCGCGCTGACCTTGGCTTTCGGGAAACGCGCCAGCAACTCCTCGGCGAGCGACTGCGCGCGGGCGGCATCGACGTCGAACAGCGTCAGCGACTGCGCGCCCATGTTCAGCGCCGCGTGCGCGACCGCCGCGCCGGCGCCGCCGGCGCCAAGCTGCACGACGCGTTCCAGCGACACGTCCGGCAGGCCGCGCTGGAACGCACGCGCAAAGCCGGACCAGTCGGTGTTGTGACCGATGCGCTTGCCGTCCTTGAACAGCACGGTGTTGACCGCGCCGAGCGCGCGGGCGTCGTCGGACAGTTCGTCGAGCAGCGGAATCACCGCCTGCTTGCACGGATACGTGATGTTCAGGCCGTTGTAACCCATCCGTTCGGCCGCCGTCAGCAGCTCCGGCAGCGCGGCGGTGTCGAGCTTCTGCGCATCGAGATCGATGCGTCGATAGACATAGTGCAGTCCGAGCTTGCTGCCCTCTTCCTCGTGCATCGCGGGCGTGAGCGAACCGCTGATGCCCGAGCCGATCAGGCCGACCAGAAAGGAGTGGGGAGTGGCCCGCAAGCTCGCCTGCGCATTGGCCAACGCGGCGATCTGCGCGTCGGTCCGGGAATTTCCCCTAGTGTTCGCTTGAGTGTTCATTTCGCCGCCCTATTCTTAAGAATCGTCGCCATCCGTTCCAGCGCGAGCACATAGCCCTGCGTGCCGCAGCCGACGATGATCGCGTCCGCCACCGCCGACACGTACGAGTGATGCCGGAACGCTTCGCGCCGATGCACGTTCGAGATATGCACCTCGATGACGGGCTTTTCGATCGCGCTCAATGCGTCGGCGATCGCGACCGACGTATGTGTGTAAGCGGCCGGATTGATCACGATGCCGTCGACCTTGGTGCGCGCCGCGTGCAGCCAGTCGATCAGCTGATGCTCGGCGTTCGACTGGCAGAAGTCGATCGCGAGCTCGAGGCGCTCGCCCGCGTCGCGGCACAGCTTCGCGACGTCGTCGAGCGTTTCCGCGCCATAGATGGCCGGCTCACGCGTGCCGAGCAGATTGAGGTTCGGTCCGTTCAGGACCAGTACGGAGGCAAAGCTCATGACAACGACTCCCGCAAAATAAGGCGCGACTCGAACCGCGGCACCCGCGGCGGTTCTTCGACGCATGGCGAAGTGTGCGCGCATCGGCCGTCGTCGTCATTCGGGGTTTCTACGAATTTGTACCATCTAGTTAGTTTGTATAGACTATCGAAACTCCCGGATAGTGTGGGGTATTCTGGCCTGCGTCTTGCTTCAGTGCGTAACGAACTAGCTCATTTTTGCGCATTGCAGCAAGCCCGGCAGGCCGCGCCGCCAGGCGCGCCGCCGCGGTTTTTCTCTGAGTTTCCCCCTCGTTTGTCCGTTTTTGCAGGAGCCGTTCATGCAACGTTCGATTGCCACCGTGTCGATTAGCGGCACCCTCGTCGAGAAGCTGAGCGCGATCCGCGCGGCGGGTTTCGAAGGTGTCGAAATCTTCGAGAACGACCTGCTGTATTTCGACGGCTCGCCCGCCGACGTGCGCCGCATCGCCGACGACCTCGGCCTGAAGATCATGCTGTTCCAGCCGTTTCGCGATTTCGACGGCGTCAGTCCCGAACGGCTCGAGCGTAATCTCGACCGCGCGAAGCGCAAGTTCGACGTAATGCACGAGCTAGGCACGGACCGCATCCTCGTGTGCAGCAACGTGTCGCCGGACACGATCTGCGACGACTCGCTGATGATCGACCAGTTGGGCGCGCTCGCCCGCACGGCCGAAGCGGCTGGCGTGGTCGCCGGTTACGAAGCGCTCGCCTGGGGCAGGCACGTAAAGACCTATCGCCACGCGTGGAAGCTTGTCGACGCCGTGAATCATCCGAATCTCGGGCTCGTGCTCGACAGCTTTCATACGCTGTCGCTGAACGACACGCCCGACGCGATCGCCGACATTCCTGGCGAGCGCATCGCGTTCGTGCAGATCGCGGACGCGCCGAAGCTTGCGATGGACGTGCTCGAATGGAGCCGCCACTACCGCTGCTTCCCCGGCCAGGGCGACTTCGATCTCGCGAACTTCACCGCACAGGTCGTCAAAGCTGGCTACAAGGGCCCGCTTTCGCTGGAAATCTTCAACGACGGCTTTCGCGCCGCCCCCACCACGATCACGGCCGCCGATGGCCATCGCTCGTTGTTGTTCCTCGAAGAGCAAACTCGCGCGTTGCTCGAAGAGCAACAGCAGCCGCGCAAAACGACAGGCGGCCTGTACCGCTCGCCCGCCGCGCCCGCGCACGTCGGCTATCAGTTCCTCGAATTCGCGGTCGATCACACCACGCGCACGCAGCTAGCCGACTGGCTCGGCAAGCTGCGCTTTCGCCAGGCCGGCCAGCATCGCTCGAAGGACGTAACGCTGTATCAGCACGGCGCGGCCTCGATCGTGCTGAACGCCGAGCCCGATTCGTTCGCGAACGCGTTTTTTCAGCAGCATGGTTTGTCGCTGTGCGCATCGGCGTTTCGTGTCGATGACGCGAGCCACGCATTCGAGCGCGCGGCCGGCTTTGGCTACGCGCCGTTCTCCGGCCAGATCGGGCCGAACGAGCGCGTGCTGCCGGCCGTGCAGGCGCCGGATGGCAGTCTCAACTATTTCGTCGACGAAACGCCCGATCAGCCCACGCTGTTCGAGGCCGATTTCGTGCTGACCGACGTCAACGGCCCGACCGAGGTGGGACCGCTCGAGCGCATCGATCACGTGTGTCTGTCGGTGCCGGCGAGTGCGCTCGATACGTGGGTGCTGTTTCTGCGCACCGCGTTTGGCTTCCTGGCCGAGCCGGGGGTGCTCGTTCCCGATCCGTACGGCCTCGTGCGCAGCCGCGCGCTGCGCAGCCCCGACGGCTCGGTGCGGATCGCGCTGAATGCATCGGTGGATCGCCATACGGCGGTGGCCGAGGCGCTGCACACGTATCACGGCTCCGGACTGAACCACGTCGCGTTCAGTACCGGCGACATCTTCAGCGCTATCCCCGAGTTCGTCGCCGACGGCGTGCCGATCCTGCGCATTCCGCGCAATTACTACGACGACCTCGCGGCCCGCTACGCGCTGTCCGACACGCTGCTCGAAGCGATGCGCGCCAACAATATCCTGTACGACCGCGACGAACGCGGCGGCGAGTTTTTCCACGCTTATACGGAGCAACTCGACCAGCGCTTCTTCCTCGAGATCGTCGAGCGGCGCGGCGGCTATGACGGCTACGGCGCGGCCAATGCGGCGGTGCGGCTCGCGGCGCAGGCGCAGCGGCGCAAGTAACGGGCGGACACCGGAGGCACGACGGCGGCTTCGCCATTGGAAGTCGCCGCGTCGATACGGATTTCGTCTTTTCAGGCACGCGACCTGTGTCCCCGATCGGGACAGGCTCGCCGTCTCGATATAATGGCGCCTGCTCAGCCGAATCGCCGAATCAACGCCAGGAGAGATATGAAGAAGTTCGCTGCAGTCCTGTCCCTTTCGCTACTGCTCAGCGCTTGCGCGTATTTCCAGAAAGACCCCGATTCCGGCGAACCCATCACGGACACGACGACACAGCGTTCCGTCGACGACGTGGTCGCCTGTCTGACGCAGATAGCCAACCACCACAACGCCGCGTTCAAGTCGACCGGGATCCCGCAGGGTCAGATGCTCGACTTCGGCGACTCGAACATCGTCAAGGTACGCAGCGACAACGGCGCGACAACTTACCGTTTCTATGCGGGCAAGCGTCATGTAAGCAACCTGTGGATCGAATCGGCAAGCAAAACCTGCGCGCCATAAGGCTTTGTGGCGCATAAAGGCGAAGTTGCAGGCGCCGGAATCTGATCCATTGCAACGTTCATGTCACGGTGTTACAGGACAATGGAGTCTTAAGAATCGTTTAAGACTTCGTCCGCAAGATCCCCGGACATGTCCCCGTACCAGGTGCGCTCCATGAACCAGCCCGAACCGAACACCAACGAAACACCGGCCAAACGGCCTACTATCCTGCGCCGTCTGTTGAGCCATCACGAGCTCGCGACGCTGCTGCTGCTGCTGCACGCGCCGATCGATGCATCCGCAAAACCCGAAATTCCGCAGCTTTACGAAGCAGGTCTCGTCGAGACCGTTTCGAACGATGCGGGCACGCCGCATATCCGTCTGACGTCCGAGGGTAATGCGGTGTTGCGAGGGCTTGGGGTGAAGTAAGCAGATCGGCTCGCGACCCGGTCATCCGATGCCGCGTCAACGCTTTGCGTTGACGCGGCTTTTTTCTATTCAGGCACAGCCATTGAGCGCGGCCTACGTTTTTGGCGATAGATCAGACCGCCGCGCTTCCGCATCAGTTTCGTAGACATGCGAGGCATCTTTAAGAACGCTCCGATTGTCTGGCACCGACGTACACGCAATAGTCATTGCTCCGCCACCTCAGGGAATTCTGGAGCAAAAACCAATGACTGTAAGCTGTACCTTCGAACTCAATCGGAAAGAGACTTCACGATTCGTCTGTTCAGGCTTTGGCGCGGTCGAGGCCTATTCGGGTCAGAGAGCCGGCAGGGACAATCCCGACAATGTCGCGGATGTGGATGTCGGCCCGATACCTCCCGGCACGTACTACCTGATTGACCGCCAATCCGGCGGACGCATCGGGGGACTAGGGACTTTATCGGTGAACACTTCGGAAGTAGTGATCGGCACAAATGGTTCACGCTGTGGAATCCTCACGGCGGCGACGTGACGATGATTCAAGGCATCCGGCGGGGTCAATTCCGCCTTCATCCCGAAGGGTCGAGGCATCTAAGCCAAGGTTGCATTACCGTAAAAGATCTGGCTGGCTTTGAGCGGCTGCAGCGCTATATCCGTCGGACTTCGCCAACGCTGCCAATACCAGGAACTAACATGCGAGCTTACGGGCGAGTGGAAGTGCGATGAGATACGCCCGATTGCTTCGATGGTGCATCAGTGCACTTGGGATATGGGTCGCATTGGGCACTGCACTCGCATGGGGCACGCAACAACTATCGTTCCAGATACCGTTATGGTTCGCCGGTTCCGTTCGATGGCTACTGCGTTGCCTATATCCCAATTGGGAGCCCGACGCCTACGATGTCGAGGCCTGGGGCAACTTTGTGCTGATCGTTTCGGGATATATCGTCGCCATCGCATTGGTAGTGCCGGCAAGCGTCATCGCATGGCGGCGAGCACATTGAGCACGATCGTCACAATGGAATTCGGCCGCATCAAGCCTTTCAAGCCTGCCACACCCCATACCCCGCCTCGCGCAGCCCGATCGCCAATTCCACTTCCATATCCTGCGCGCCGCGGTAAGGCATCGGGTTGAACACGTCGTACAGTTCAGGCATCAGACGCAGGCCGTAGTCGCGCACATAGCGATTCGCCTGAATGCCCGCCTTGTGCCGATCGAAGCGCAAGTCCGGGTCGAGCCCCGTCATGCCGACGTACACGCACGGCTTGTCGAAACGGTAACCGGGATTCGCGCGACGAAAGCGCGCCTCGTTCCACACCTTGTCGTCGAGCGCGACGACGTACACGTAGTAGCGATGCGCGCGACCCGCCATGACACGTGCGACGCCGTTCAGCCGCGCAGCGTACCGTGCAGCAACATCCGGTATTCGGTCGGTGTGACGCCGACGGTCGCCTTGAATTGCCGTGTGAACGCGCTGTGATCGGTGTAGCCGCAACGCGCGGCGACGTCGGTAACCTTGTCGTGCGACACCAGCAGCGCGGTCGCCGCATCGAGTCGCGTTTTCAGGAGCACCTGGCGCGGCGTCAGATGAAACACCTTGTGAAAGTACCGCTCCAGTTGCGCGACCGACATGTCCGCCATCGCCGCAAGTTGCTTCAGGTTCAGCGGCTGCACGTAATTCTCCTGGATCGACTGCACGACCGCGGCAAGCCGGCTGTAGGCCGGATGGCTGCTTTCGTCGGCTTTCAGATCGCGGGAGATGCCGGCGAGGCCGACCACCTTGCCGGTCGCATCGCGCAGCGGCTGTTTGCAGGTCAGGCACCAGCCCGGTTGACGGCCCGGATACAGATGCAGTTCGAGCTGATCGAGCATCTGATTGCCGACGCCGACGATCGCCTTGTCCTGCGCGGTATAGATGCGCCCGAAGCGGCGCGGAAACACGTCTTCCGCGGTCTTGCCGAGCAGCGCAGCCTTTTCCTTGAAGCCGCAACGCGAAGCGAGCGTGCGGTTGACGAGCGCATACCGCGCGTCGGCGTCCTTGACGAAGAACACGACGTCCGGCATTGCATCGAATACCGGCTCGAGCAACCTGAAATGCGACAGCATGCCGGAAAGCGTCGTATCGTCGGTTTCGAGCGGATGCGCCAGCGTGTTCATCGTGCGGTTCCGTGGGTGCGTGCCTGGTTGATTGCGTTAGGTTGCGTTCGCGGATCGCTGCGCCGGTGCGGCCGGCCAGCCTGCTCGTGCGGTTGATTGCGGTCGATTATAGAGCCGCGCGTCGCCCGCCAATATCTACCGAGGGTAAGCGCGGAGCCGTCATGGCGCCGCAGTCAGCGGTTCGGCGGCGCTCATCAGCGTGCCGATTTGCGCCGGACTGAACGGCGGACGCGCCGCGGCGGCCGGCCAGCCGAAGTACAGGCACGCGGCCGCGCCGCAGATGCGCCCCTGGCAAGGGCCCATACCGCAGCGCGTCTGCAGTTTCGCGTCACGCCAGTCGGCGCAGCGGCGCACCTCGCCGACGCTCACGTCCTCGCAACGGCACAACAGCGTCGCGTCGGCGGGCGGCGTGCGCGCGGCCTCGCCCAATGCGAACGACGCCGCGACGCGCGCGCCAAAGCCCCGCCAGCGAGCGCGTTGCGCGACGAGCGCCGCCAGCGCGGCGCGTTGCGTGCTCGCCGCGCCGCTCGCCACGAGACCGGCGATCTCGCCTTCCGCGCCAGCGAGCTCAGCGCCGCCGACGCCCGTGCACTCGCCCGCCGCATAAACGCGTTCGAGCGAGGTGCGCTGTCCGTCGTCGATGACGATTTCGCCTGCGTCGTTGATCGCGCAGCCGAGCGCCTGGGCAAGCGTGACGTTCGGCAACAGTCCGAAGCCGCACGCGACGCGGTCGCAATCGAGCGTCACCTCGCGTTCGCCGCGCCGGATCGTCACCTGTTGCACGCGCTGCGCGCCACGGGCTTCGCTCACGATGCTGCCGGTCCAGTAGCGCAGTCCCGCAAAGCCGCGCGTGAGGCTGATCGCCTGACGCAGCTTCGCGGGCTCGCGCAGCAGCCACACGCCGAAACGCGCGACCTCGGCCGCCGATGCCTGCTCGACCACCGCGATCACGCGCGCGCCGGCTTCTCGCGCAGTGGCGAGCGCGGCCATCAGCAGCGGGCCGCTGCCGGCGATCACGATCCGTTCGTCGCGCACCGGCATGCCGCCTTTGATCAGCGCCTGTAATGCGCCCGCGCCGGTCACGCCGGGCAAGGTCCAGCCGGGAAACGGCAGAAGACGCTCGCGCGCGCCGGTCGCAAGAATCAGTCTGTCATAGGTGATCGACACGCCGCCGTGTTCGGCGGATTCGAGCAGCAAGCCTTGCGCGCCGAGCGGCGCGATCACGCGCGTCGATGGCCAGTAGGTGAAGTTTTGCTGCGATTGCAACGCCGCGAGCAACGCATGCAACGCTGCTTGCGGCGGATAGGCGGGCCCCTGGCGCCAGACCTGGCCGCCGGCGCGCGGATTGTCATCGATCTGCGCGACCGTCGCGCCCGCCTGCGCCGCCGCCCGCGCGGCATTGAGCCCGGCCGGACCACCGCCGATCACCACGATGTCGAAGTGCTGCGTCATGCGTGTTCTGTCCCGTTTCGTGTCTGCACGCGCTGGCCGTCGCGGCATAGCGTCTGGCACGCAAGCGCGTGCGCGTGACCGTCGATCGTCACGCGGCACTCCTGGCACACGCCCATCCCGCACAAGGCTTCGCGCGGCTCGCCCTTGACCGACAGCCGCGAGCCGCGCACACCCGCGATCGCGAGCGCCGCGGCTATGGTCGTGCCGGGTTTCACTTCGATGCTGCGGCCGTCGACGGTCAAACGAATGCGGGCCGTGTCAGTGTCGGTCATGGGCCACCTGCTCTGCAAAACGCACCGGTAGATAAGGTTCGCACGGAATCGGCGCGGCATGGCCCGCGATCTGCGCCGCGAGTAGTTTCGCGGTCGCGAGCGAGGTCGTTACGCCAAGCCCTTCGTGGCCGACCGCGAGCCATAGGCGGGATGCGGAGCCAGAGCCGACGTCGGGCGCGAACTCGCCGGCCGGTCCGATCAGCGGCAGGCCGTCCGGCGACGCCGCGCGAAACCCCGTCCACGCGCGGATGCCGCTGAGCGCCGGCAACCGCGGCAGATACTGCGCGGCGCGTTGCAGCATCTGGGCGAGCACCGGCATCTCGACGGCGGGATCGGTTGTTTCGAACTGGCGCGACGAGCCGATCAGCAGTTGCCCGGTCGGACGCGGCTGTACGTTGAACGCGACCGACGTGCCGGTCGCGTGATGCGCGCTCTTGATATAGCCAAGTTCGAGCAGTTGATGACGGATCAGCCCCGGGTAGCGGTCGGTGATCAGCAGATGGCCTTTCTTCGGCTGCAACGGCAGCCACGGCAACAATTGCGCCGCCCCGAGGCCGTTCGCGACGACCACGTGCGCCGCGCTGGTGCACTCGCCGCACGTCAGGGTCACGCCACCTGCACCGAGCGACGCGACCGGCGCTCCAAGTCGCACGCTGATATTCGCCGCATGCGGCGACTGCGTGAGCAGCCATTCGGCGGCGGTCGGCGCATAGACGATGCTGTCGTGCTCGATGCGCAAGCCACCCGCCATCGATGGTGCGAGCGCCGGTTCGCAGGCGCGCAGTTCGGCCGAGTCCAGCAATTGCGCGGCGACGCCATGGCTCCCAAACGCCGCCTGCATTGCGCGGGCGGCTCGCCGTTCGTCGTCGTCGGCTGCGACCCACAGCGTGCCGCAGCGCGCGAACGCGTCGCGCGCGCGCAGCTGCGGGGCGAGCTCGAGCCATAGCTCGCGCGAATAGCGGCTCAGCGCGAATTCGGCAGGCGAGTCGTTCATCACGACGATATGGCCCATGCCGGCCGCCGTCGCGCCGCCGCCGATGCGCTGCGCATCGAGTACGTCGACGCGCATGCCGAGCGCGGCCAGTTCCGCCGCGCACGCGGCACCGACGATACCCGCTCCGATGATCAGCGCGTCCGGGCTCATGCGGTCCGGATACCCCACGCGAACGGATCGCGCTCGTCGAAACACAGACGCCCTTCGGCCATGATGTGCGCGTGACCGGTGATGGTCGGAATCACGTGGACGCCGTCGCCCGCCGCGCGATAGCTCGCCTCGAACACGCTGCCGATGATGCTCTCCTGGCGCCACACCGCGCCTTCGGCGAGCTTGCCGTCGGCCGCGAGACACGCGACCTTCGCGCTCGTGCCGGTGCCACACGGCGAGCGGTCGTACGCATTGCCGGGACACAGCACGAAGCTGCGGCTGTCGAGGCCCTCGCGCGAACCCGGTCCGAACAGCTCGATATGGTCGATCAGCGCGCCGCTCGCGCCGGTGATGTTCTGCGCGATCAGCGCGTCGCGAATCGCCGAGCTGAAAGCCGTCAGGCTCGCGATGTTCGCGGCTTCGAGCGCGTGCCCATGCTCGGCGACGAGGAAAAACCAGTTGCCGCCCCAGCCGATGTCGCCGGTCAGCGCGCCATAGCCTGGCACGTCGACCTGCACCGCCTTGTGGTGGCGATACGCGGGCACGTTGCGCACCGCGACGCCGCCGTCTTCGTTCAGCGTCGCCTCGACCATGCCGACCGGCGTTTCGATGCGGTGTCGTCCCGGCCCGATCCGCCCCATGTGCGCGAGCGACACGACGAGCCCGATGGTGCCGTGCCCACACATGCCGAGATAGCCGACGTTGTTGAAGAAGATCACGCCGGCCGCGCAAGTCGGATCGTCGGGCTCGCAGAGCAATGCGCCGACCACCACGTCCGAGCCCCGCGGTTCGGTGACGATGCCGGCCCGCCAGTCGTCGAAGCGGGTGCGGAAAACCTCGAGCCGTTGCGCGAGCGTGCCGCCGCCCAGATCCGGGCCACCCGACACCACGAGGCGGGTGGGCTCACCGCCGGTGTGCGAGTCGATGATGTTGAGGGTTTTCATGTCGCCCATGGTAGGAATCGCGGGCTGGCGGGTCTTGGTGCGCGTACGCGCGGATTGAGACGATTTCGGCATAGCGGCGCGATGCGCGAGCCGCCGCACGCGCGGCGCGCGAAACGTCCCGCTATTCGGTATCGGCGTCGACGACCGTCAGTGCAAACACGGTAACCCGGCTAACCGATACGGACAGGTAAGGAGAATGAACACCGCTGGCGAGCGTGACCGGCTGCAACGCGGATTTCAGCATATACCTGGCCGTGGCGACCTCATGCCGTGCGCGCCGACTGCCAATCTTCACTCCCTGAGCACAGGGTCGTGAAGCCGCAGCAACCGGTAGCCGCTTCTGTATACCGGCTGCAGCCGGAAACCATTGTGCGGCTCGATCGCGAGCAGCAGACGCAGCCGTGACACGTGACTGTCGATGGTCCGCGTGAACTCGCGCAGTTCGCGGCCCCACACCGTCGCGAAGATATGGTCGCGCGACATCACGCGATCGACGTTGGAAAAGAACAGCGCCGCGATCCGGTACTGGGTGGGCGACAGCGGCACCGGCTCGCCGCGCAGCGTGACCGCCCGGCGGATCGTGTCGAAGCAATAGGGGCCGATCTCGAAACAGGTCGCGGCGCTGAAACGCTCCGGATACGCGCGCCGCAGAAGCGCCGCGACTCGCGCGCGAAACTCGGCGTCTCGCAGCGGCAACGCGAGGTAATCGTCGGCACCGCCGGCGAGCGCGCGCACCATGCTTTCCTCCGAGCCGTCGTTCGACACGAACATGATCGGCACGTGCTCGCCTGCCACGCGGCGCACCGAGCGCAACAGCTCCGCGCCGGCGGGCCGCATATCCTGCCAGTCGAGCACCAGCAGATCCATCGTGGAGCGCACGAGCGACCTCGACAACGCAACGCCGTCGTCATAGGCCGCGCAGAAATGGCCGGCTCTTACCAGACTTGATTCAATGGACTGACGCATGACCGGGTCACGCTGAAGAACTGCAACGCGCATGGGATGGGCTCTCGACAAGGACATGCAGTCCATTCTCCGAGCCGCACCCCGGTCCCTCCCTTCGGAGCATTCCGATTTTCCGCCGCTTTCTTCGCCCAACTGGGCGCTTCCGCAGGACTTCCGCTTTCATCCTGTAAAATCCGCGCCGGCCTCCGTCGTCAGCGCGCCCGCCCTATCCGGACGGCGCGCCCGTGTCCCGTGCTCTACCCAGCGCCTGCCACACTTCTCGCCCGACGACCGCCGTATGTCCACGCGTCACCCGCCGCGTGGCTCACAATTCATCAAAAGACATGGCAATGCAAGCGACAAATCTGGGTGGAGCGCAGGCTGTCACCCCCCGCCCGCTTGGGCACAGCGATTACAAGACACTCGGTCTCGCCGCGCTCGGCGGAGCGCTCGAGTTCTACGACTTCATCATCTTCGTTTTCTTCGCGCCGGCGATCGGCCAGCTGTTCTTCCCGGCGGCGATGCCGGACTGGCTGCGTCAGGTGCAGACCTTCGGCATTTTCGCGGCTGGTTATCTGGCGCGGCCGCTCGGCGGCATCATCATGGCGCACTTCGGCGACCTGTTCGGCCGCAAGCGTATGTTCACGCTGAGCGTGCTGCTGATGTCGGTGCCGACGCTGCTGATGGGCCTGATGCCCACCTACGCGAGCATCGGCGTGCTCGCGCCGGTGCTGCTGTTGCTGTTCCGCGTGATGCAGGGCGCGGCGGTCGGCGGCGAAGTCCCGGGCGCATGGGTGTTCGTCGCAGAGCATGTGCCCGGGCGGCACGTCGGCTATGCGTGCGGCACGCTGACGGCCGGCCTCACGGCGGGCATTCTGCTCGGCTCGCTGATTGCGTCGGCGGTCAATCGCCATTTCACGGCGGCCGATATTTCCGAATATGCGTGGCGTGTTCCGTTCCTCATCGGCGGCGTGTTCGGCATGTTCTCGGTCTATCTGCGCCGCTGGCTGCACGAGACGCCGGTGTTCGCCGAACTGAAGCAACGCAAGGCGATCGCCGCGGAAGTGCCGCTGAAGGCCGTACTGCGCGATCACGGCCGCGCGGTGATCGTGTCGATGCTGCTCACCTGGATGCTGTCGGCGGCGATCGTCGTCGTGATCCTGATGACGCCGACGCTGCTGCAAAAGCAATTCCATATCGAGCCGGCCACTGCGCTGCTCGCGAACTGTGTCGCGACGCTGTGCCTGACGATCGGCTGCGTGGTGGCGGGTTCGATCGCCGGACGCATTGGCGCGGGTCGCACGATTTTCGTCGGCGGCGTTGCGCTTGCGATCACGTACTACGTGATGTTTCGCCAGTTGGCCGTCGATACCTCCCTGCTCGTGCCGCTGTATGCACTGGCCGGACTTTTCGTCGGCGTGATCGGCGCGATTCCGCTCGTGATGGTCCGCGGATTCCCGCCAGTGGTGCGCTTCTCGGGCATCTCGTTCTCGTACAACGTCGCGTATGCGGTGTTCGGCGGTCTGACGCCGATCGCCGTATCGCTGATGATGAAGTCGAACCCGCTGGCCGCGCCGCTGTACGTCGCGGCGATCTGCGTGCTGGGCGCGCTGACCACGCTGTTCATCAAGGATGCGCCGCGGGGCCGTTGACCCGGCGGATCTCGCTTCGTCGATCCGCATCTAGCGCGTCGACGGAACACTCCGCGACGGCGCGGTTTTCGACGCGCCGTCGCTCGTTCAGGCGACATCCATACTTCACGCCACGCCGAAACGTGGCGCGCTGCATCGGGCTTACGATGCAGTCATGAACTCATCCACACCCTCCTTTTCGCCCGCCCTCGGTCGCGTTCTCGCGACCGTCAGCGTCGGCTTCGTGGTCACGCAACTCGACGTGACCATCGTCAACATCGCGTTGCCACGAATCGGCGCGGACCTGCACGCGAACGTCGCGGGCCTGCAATGGGTCGTCGATGCATACACGCTCGCGTTTGCGGTGCTGATGCTGTCGGCCGGCGCGCTCGGCGACCGCTTTGGCGCGCGGCGCATGTATGCGTGCGGAATCGTGCTGTTCGCGTTCGCGTCGCTGGCCTGCGGGCTCGCGCTCGACGCCCCGATGCTGATCGCCGCGCGCGCGGTGCAAGGTATCGGCGCGGCCGCGATGCTGCCGAATTCGCTCGCGCTGCTCAATCAGTCGTTCGGCCACGAACCGAAGCTGCGGGCACGCGCGGTCGGCCTGTGGACCGCCTCCGGCGCGATTTCGATCGCGGCCGGCCCGGTGGCTGGCGGTCTGCTGATCGCCGCCTTCGGCTGGCGCAGCATCTTTCTCGTCAATCTACCGATCTGCGCGGCCGGCCTGCTCGCGACACTGCTGTGGATTCCGCGTCCGCAAACCTCGCAACGCGCCGTGCCGGCCGCCGCTCGCGGCAACACCGGCGCGACGCCACGCGGCATCGATCTCGGCGGCCAGTGTCTCGCGATCGTCGCGCTAACCGCGTTCGTCGCCGCGGTGATCGAATGGCGGCCGCTCGGGCTCGCGCATCCGCTGGTCGCCGGCGGCTTCGTGCTGGCGCTGCTGGCGGCGGGTGCGTTCGTGTTCGTCGAAGCGCGCGTCGCGCGCCCGATGCTGCCGCTGTCGCTGTTCGGCACGCGCACGTTCAGCGCAGCGGTGCTGTTCGGCATCTGCGTGAATCTGACGTATTACGGCATGGTGTTCGTGCTGAGCCTTTACCTGCAGCGCGTGCGCGGCTACACGCCGTTGCAGGCGGGCCTCGCGTTCCTGCCGCTGACGGGCGGCTTCCTGATCTCGAACGTCGCGAGCGGCTGGGTGATCGGCCGCCTGGGAGTGCGCGTGCCGATGATCCTCGGCGCCATCACGGCTGGTCTCGGCTATGGCCTGCTGCATCTCGTCGACGCCGAGACGCCGCTGATTGGCCTGCTGCTGCCGTTTTTGCTGATTCCGTCGGGCATGGGACTCGCGGTGCCGGCGATGACCACGGCGGTGCTCGCATCGACCGAAGCGCGACGCGCGGGCACGGCGTCGGCGGTATTGAACACGGCGCGCCAGGCCGGCGGCGCGGTGGGTGTGGCGGCCTTCGGCGCGCTCGCGGGCGGTGCGGCCGCGACGCAGATCGTGCCGGGGATGCAAGCGGCGACGGCTATTTCGGTGGGACTGCTGGTGCTGGGTCTCGTGCTCGCGTGTTTCGTGCATCCGGAGCCGCACGCGGCGGCATCGTCTGCGCGCGGCGCGAGCGCCGCGAGTAAGTAAGCGGTGTGTAATGCAGGCGCCTACAGCGACGCCTCCTGAATCGTGCCGGTATCGATTGCGCGCTCGATCAAGCCTTCGTTGCGCGCCTTGGCGATCGCATCCGCGACCAGCTTTTCCGGGTCCTCGATCTCCGCCTTCAGCGTGCCGATGAATCCGGACGCATCCAGAACCACCAGCGTCTTCGCCGACTCGGCGAGGCTGATGATCACACGATGCGGCGTGGGCCCTTCGCCGAGACTCGCGCACAGTTGCGTGAGCTTGCCGCCGATCATTTGCTCGAAGTTCTGAATCATCATCTGCTCCCATGATTGGCGCGGATTGGAAATCCTGCTGTGTAGCAGGATGCGGGCCGCGCCGACTGCGCGCGCTCACGCTTTACAGCCCGCTTTACAGGCCGCCGAGTCCGCCGCGCGGCGCGCGCGCATTGTCGATGCTCAGACGCCCCGCGCCGGTGACGAACAGCAGCAGGAAACCTCCCGCGATTCCGATGTTCTTCCAGAAATGAATCACCATGTCGTGCTGCAACGCCGGGTCGGTGATATTCCAGAAGTCGTGGCCGAGCACCGCCGTCGCGACCGTATACACCGCCATGACCAGCGCGAGCGGCCGTACCTTGAAGCCGACCACGAGCAGCAGGCCGCCGAGCACCTCGACCGCGGTTGCGATCGGCGCGGCGATCTGCACGAACGGCACGCCTTTCGAATGCAGGTAGCCGACGAAGCCCGCATAGCCCAGCAGTTTCATCACCCCGCTCCACAGGAACAGCACGGAAAGCGCAAGACGGGCGATGAAAATGATGCCGAAATCGACGGGACGCGACATGGGGGGACTCCTGTAATGAATAAGCAGCAGACCCGAATGCAAGGGCTCAGTTCCCCGCCTCGCTCCTGAGCATATGAGCAATGGCCGCGATTTCCAAGCCCGCTCACGCTGACGGATACGTGGCGACCTCGATCAGGTTGCCGTCCGGGTCGCGGCAATACACCGAGGTCATCTTGCCGCGCGCGCCGTCGCGCTCCACCGGCCCCGCCTCGATAGCGACGCCTTGCGCGAGCCAGTGCGCCTTGACGTCGTCCGGGCTTGCGGTGGTCACGAAGCACAGGTCCGCCGTGCCCGGCACCACCTCGCGCGACGTGAACCAGGCGACGGTATCGGCCGACGCGGGACGCAGGTTGATCTTCTGATTGCCGTAGTTCATCGCCACGCGCGTGCCGGTGCGCGACGCGAACTCGGTGCGTCGCATGCCGAGCATCCGCGCGTACCATGCCGCGCTCACTTCGACGTCGGCGACGTTCAGAACGAGATGATCGAGACTGGCTAGCTGGAAGCTCATGGGTTTGTCGTGATGAATCGAGAAAGGGGGTAGCGACTATGCGCGTGGCGCGTCCGGCGCGAGCAATACGCCCTTCGTGAATACGAAGCAGCCATAGCCGCGCTCCTCGCCCGTCGCGATCACACAGTATGCCTGGCGCGCACGCTCGTAAAACGCGAATCGCTCGATCGACACGAAGCGCACCTCGCGCCCCTCGCCCGCGTTGACCTCGGCTTGCGCTTCGCGCTGCACCGCGGGAATCGTTTGGGGCTCGCCAACCACTTCCATGCGCGACGCGGGATGCTCGATAAAGGTGTCGAGCGGCAGCACCGACAACACCGCGCGGATCGCGCGCGGCGAACTGACGCCGTCGAGACGCAGCGGCTTGCCGAGCACGGTATCGCGCGCGACGGCGTCGGCCGGGAAGTTGGCGTCGCAGATCACGAGCTCGTCGCCGTGGCCCATCGAGCGCAGCGCGTGCAGGATATCGGCGTTCAGTAGCGGGTCCAGATTTTTCAGCACGGGGTCTCCAGGTCGTTCGATTGGGAACATGCTGCGGGGGTAAGGTCGTGAGCTTTGCGCAAGATGACGCGTGTCACGCTTCATCCGCACGACGATCGATTGTAGCAAGCGCGCCGGACGTCTCGCGGCGCTGCGCTCGCACCGCATTGCCAGCGCAGCCATCCGACCAAAGCGAGCAGCACGAGCCCCGCGCCGCCGAGCACCGGCTCGCGCCAACCGAGCAGTGCGATGAACATGAACGCCCGCGCGCCGCCGAGCAGCGCGAAACCGGCGATCGCGCTCGATAACGCATCGAGCGCGGCCGCGGCGCGCAGCAACGCGAGATGGACTTGTGCGGGCTTGGCAGCGGCGGGCTCGTGCATGATCGTCTCCGTGAAAAACGCCTCAGGCGGCGCCGGGGGTTTCGTCGAGAAAACCAGTGACCGCTTGCAGACGCCCATGCGCGTCCACCACGCCGAAGTCCGAGCCCTTCACGATCGCCTCGCCCGCGGGGGTCGTCAGTGCCCACGAGAAGCGCAGGCGATTCGCGAAGCCGTCGACGTCGGTCGTACGGCGAAACGTGTGATGCGGAAAACGCTCATGCACCGCGCGGATCATGGCGTCGATGCCATCGTGGCCCGCGCCCGCCAGCAGCGGGTCGCGATAGTCGGCATCGGCGCTCCACGTTGCCGCGATCAACTCGCGACGCCGCGCGCCATCGGTCTCGTTCCAGGTATCGAAATAACGGTCGATCAAATCGGTATGCGCATTCATCTCAAACTCCTCGATTGACAGGACTGAGCACTTCGCGCGGCATGCGCATCGCATGCGGCGGGCTCGGAATGAAGATTGACTGCTCGCATGCATTGCGTCGATTACGTGAGAGGTAATCAAGCGGAAGCAGCCTTCGCTGTCACGCAGCGCTTTTCACTGTTTTTCTCGCCAAAAAGGCCATTCAGCCGAGTCGTCAAAAAACCTTCGCAGCGCTAACCTCAAGTGACTTATAGAAGCCCGCCGACGACATCGCGAGGCGGGCAATGCAATGAACAGGAGGACCGCTTGGACCGCTTCATCGAGACGCTTTTCTCGCTTGCACGACCGTATCCCCGGAGATACAATCGTCCGCAGATCGAAACACCGCGCGTGTACACGATCAACTGCACCGAAGAGTTCGACCGTTGGCTTCACGGCCTCACCGACCTCAAGGCGAAGGCGCAAATTCTCGTGCGGATCCGCCGCGCGGAACGCGGGCTTTTCGGCGACGCGAAGTTGCTGGAAAACGGCGTGTTCGAGATGCGCATCGATTGCGGGCCGGGTTACCGGGTCTACTACGCGCGCGAGGAACGCATGATGTATCTGCTGCTCTGCGGGGGTAACAAGCCCACGCAGCTGGCGGATATCAGGCATGCCGGAGCAATGTGGACAACCATCAGAAAGGAACGGTCATGAGCAAGATCAAAACGGCGCGCTTCGATGCATCGAAATACCTCGACAACGACGAAATGGTCGCGGCCTATCTGAACGCCGCCCTCGACGAAGGCGACTCCGATCTGCTGCTCGCCGCCATCGCGGATATCGCCAAGGCACGCGGCATCACGAAGATCGCCGCGGCAGCGGGCCTGGGCCGCGAAAGCCTCTACAAGACACTCGCACCCGGCTCCAAGCCACGCATGGACACGGTCCTCAAACTGGCGAGTGCGATCGGCGTCAAATTCACCGCCGTGCCGTTGCGCCTGGCTCCCGCCTGAGCCGGGCACGCGTCTCGTTGACTGAAATTGGCGGGGCATTACCTCTCAGGTAATCGATTGCTTGCACGCTTTGACTATGATCGGTGGCATGAACACACTCTCTATTGCACAAGCGGCTCCATCATCCGCGCCTATCGGCACTCGGGCGGTCGGCGAACTTCTCCGCGAATGGCGGCAGCGGCGGCGCATGAGTCAGTTGCTGCTCGCCACGGAGGCTGACATTTCGACCCGCCATCTGAGCTTTGTCGAATCGGGGCGCGCGCTACCGAGCCGGGAAATGGTCATGCATCTCGCCGAGCGCCTCGACGTGCCGTTGCGCGCGCGCAATGCTCTGCTCGTCGCGGCCGGTTACGCGCCGCTGTTTCGCGAACGTCCCCTCTCCGACCCGCAGCTCGCCGCCGCGCGCGAAGCCGTCGAACTGGTGCTCAAAGGACATGAGCCCTACCCGGCCCTCGCGATCGACCGGCACTGGACCATCGTCGCAACCAACAATGCGATTGCGCCGTTGTTGAGCGGCGCGAGTCCCGAACTGTTGAAGCCACCGGTCAACGCATTGCGCCTGAGTCTGCATCCGCAAGGCATTGCGGCGTCGATCGTCAACTGGCATGCGTGGCGCGAGCATGTGCTGGCCCGCCTGCAACGGCAGATCGACGTCAGCGGCGACGGCACGCTGAGCGCACTGCGCGACGAACTGGCCGGCTACCCCGCGCCGCCGGATGCAGACGCCTCGACGCTGGACGATGCAGTCCTCAACCAGATCGCCGTGCCATTGAGGCTGCGTACGCCGCTTGGCGTGCTGTCGTTTTTCAGCACCACCACGGTGTTCGGCACGCCCGTGGACGTTACGCTGTCGGAACTCGCCATCGAGGCGTTCTTTCCGGCGGATCGGCAAACCGCGTCGGCGCTGCGCGAATTTGCCGAACACCAGCGCGGCTAGCCGCTCGCGTACCTCCACTCCACTCACCACGAATAAGTGAGATGTCCGTCAACGTCGACACCCTGTTGATCCGCCAACTCGGACCCGCCGACCGGGACGCCTATTTCCAGCTTCGTCTGCGCGGGCTGAAGGCGCACCCCGCTTCGTTCGGACAAAGCCACGACGAAGCGCTGGCGAAAGGCGCCGGGCAGCATGACGCGACACTGCAGGGCTCGGAGACGGAAGGCACGTTTCTGCTTGGCGCCTATGCGTCGGCCGACGCTCCGCTGATCGGCGTCGTCGGTCTGCTGCGTAATAAAGCCCACAAGGAGCGGCACAAGGCGAACGTGGTCGGCATGTATGTCGCACAGGAAGCGGCTGGTCGTGGGGTCGGGCGCGCGCTGCTCGGCGAGTTGCTGACGCGCGGCGCGCGTCGACGGTTTGCGACAGGTGCAGCTAACCGTGGGTAGCCGCAACGACGCGGCGCGCAGGCTGTATGAATCGCTCGGCTTTCGCAAATATGGGTGCGAAGTCGGCGCCTTGAACGTTGACGGGGTGTTCCATGACGAGGATCTGATGGCGCGATTCCTCGCAGCGCCCCCGGGAATCGTTGACAACGCCTCCTTGCGGCCATTTCCTGCGCGTCGTCAACGTTGTAATGTCGTCCTATTGCACCGACATCGTGTCAGGCAGCCTGCACGGCACTGGCTTCTCGCAGCCTCCGTCCGCAACGTGATCGGTACGCGTCTGCGCCCCCTGTTCGGTCTCGGGGTCGAACGCGTGCGCCAGACCGGCTGCCCATCCTCATCGAGCCGTTACAGATCCGGCACTCGTTTGCGTAGTTTGTAACGGGGGACGCTTCATCCGGTTACAGGCTCCATCCGCCCCTCACACGCCACCCATCACGAGTATTTATTACCGTCCATTCCATCGCTTTCTGTTCCTTTCTAATCCAAAACAAATTTACCGATTGCCGCGCGGTGCGGACGCACGTCTCGGCCGATCGCGTAGGATGCCCATCCAGCAAGGGTTTTCATGGAATAGAGGCCAGTGTCGAAAGGCTATAAATTCACTTGGCATCATTCATTACAATGGCGTGAAAAACTTACCGAAAAATGATGTAGTTTTTGAGATATTTTTTTGAGAAGGGATTGATTTCTGGTTTTAGCCTTCATACAATTCGTCCCGAGCTGTTACGAAATGTAACGTCTTGTATCAAATGTTCGCTGTCTGTAGCAAGTAGCAACATGTAGCCGGAGGCCACGTTGCCGGCGAGGCAGAAAAGACATAACGGCGCAAAGCCGACATAGTAATTCGGGGCTTCGGAAACAGACAAAATGGACCGTAGCAGCGAGACGCTGGATTCAATCCGCGAGATCAACTTGTCTTACATCATGCTCGCGCAACGCATGTTGCGCGAGGACAAACCGGTCGGAATGTTCCGGCTGGGACTGTCGTCGGAACTGGCTGACTTGCTTGCCGGGCTGTCGCTCGCGCAAATCGTCAAGCTGGCCGCTTCCGACCAGCTTTTGTGCTTCTTCCGCTTCAACGACCACGCGATGCTGTCGGCGTTGACGCAAACGACGAAGCACACCGCAGTTGCACCGACTCACACGGCGATCCTGCTTGCAGGCCAGCCCGCCGAGCAATTTGCCTGATCGAGGTGACTGCAATGCTCAAGCGAAGCCTGACCGAAGATGCACAGGAAGTATTTCGCGCGATCGCGCTGATCGAGCTCGGCGCCCGCATGCAGGTGCTCGAGAGCGAGCTGACGCTGTCGCGCGACCGTATGATCCGCCTGTATCGCGAGGTCAAGGGCGTATCGCCGCCCAAGGGCATGCTGCCGTTCTCGGCGGACTGGTACATGACGTGGCTCGCGAACATTCACGCGTCGCTGTTCTACAACACGTACCTGTTCCTCAAGAACGAAGCGCGCTGCTCGCATCTGGATGCGCTGACCAAGGGCTATCGGCTGTATCTCGAACACTGTCAGCACAGCGAAACCGAGCCGGTGCTCGATCTGACGCGCGCGTGGACGCTCGTGCGTTTCTTCGACGCCGACATCCTGCAGTTGACCAGATGCTGCCGCTGTACCGGCAAGTTCGTCGCGCACAAGCACGACCTGCAGCACAACGTCGTGTGCGGCGCCTGCCAGCCGCCGTCGCGTGCCGGCAAGACGAAGAAGGCAGCAGCCGCGCGCCGGGAAGCGCTCGATGCGGCGCAGGTCGCGCAGGCCGCTTGACCGATCGATTCGCCGTCGCGAGACGCGCTCGACCCGATTCAAACCGAAGCTCACATGATTCCGCGCAGTGATTTGAACTGCGCGGATTTTTTTCGCCTTCGCGCCGGGCAAACCGGCGTGCCGAATACCGGTCGTTCAGATCAACCGGCCAGCCCCACCGTCTGGGCAACGAGCCACAGATTCGCCGCACTGATCGCAACAAACAGCGTCCACACGAGCAGGCGCGTCGGCAGCGTGTTGGCGAATTCGCCCATCAGCGATCGGTCGCTCGTCATGCGGATCAGTGGATACAGCGCGAACGGCAGTTGCAGGCTCAGCACGACCTGACTCGCGACGAGCAGTTGGCCAACCGCGCCATTGCCGAGCATCCGCACACCGATCAGCGCCGGGATCAGCGCGAGCGCTCGCGTGATGAAGCGCCGCTGCCAGCACGGAATCTTCATTTTCAGGAAGCCTTCCATGATGACCTGCCCCGCCACCGTGCCGGTGAACGTCGAGCTTTGTCCCGACGCGAGCAGCGTGATCGCGAACAGGAAGGCGGCGAAGCCGGTGCCGACGAACGGCGCTAGCAGCCGGTAGGCGTCCTCGATCTGCGTGACCTGGTCGTGGCCCGTCGCGTGAAACGCGGCGGCCGCGAGAATCAGGATCGCCATGTTGATCAGCGCCGCGATCACGAGCGATGCGATCGTGTCGATCCGTGACATGCCGATCGCCGAGCGGATGCTGGCCGGATCGCGCTTCACCGCGCGGGTCTGCACGATCGACGAGTGCAGATACAGGTTATGCGGCATCACCGTCGCGCCGAGAATGCCGATCGCGAGATACATCGGCTCGCGCGAACTCAACGCCTGCCACGACGGAATCAGCCCCTGCGCGACCGACGGCCAATGCGGCCTCACGAGCGCAAGCTCGATGATGTAGCCGACGCCGATCGTCGCGATCAGCGCGAGCATGATCGCTTCGAGGTCGCGAAAATTCTTGCCCTTCAGGCCGAGCACGATCAGCGTGTCGAACGCGGTCAGCAACACGCCGGTGGTCAGCGAGCAGTTGAACAGCAGATGGAACGCGAGCGCGCCGCCGAGCACTTCGGCGAGATCGCAGGCGATGATCGACAGCTCCGCGAGCAGCCACTGCGCACGCGCGACGCCCGGCGAATAGCGAGCGCTCGACAGTTGCGCGAGATCGCGCCCGGTCGCGATACCGAGGCGCATGCTCAGACATTGCAGTGCCATCGCCGCGAGGCTCGACAGCAGCACGACGAACAGCAGACTGTAGCCGAAGCGCGAACCGGCTTCGATCGCGGTGGCCCAGTTGCCCGGGTCCATATAGCCGATCGATACGAGCAGGCCGGGCCCCGCGAATTGCAGAATCTTCTTCCAGAACGGTGCGCCTGCGGAGACGGCGACCGAGCCCTGTACCTCGGACGGACAGAACGGCGCTGTGGCGGTTGTTGGTAGTTTGAACAGCAAGCCGGAAATCTCTCGAGAGGAATCGACACGACGCCTCGGGCGGGCGTCGCGAGCCGCCTCAAGTGTACAGAGAACCCTCCGGCAATGTCCCGCTGAGCGCCTAGCGGCCGACGTCATGCACGCGGTAGTCGAGCGGATCGTGCAGCGTATGCACTCGCGCGTTGCGCCAGAAACGATCGAGCGCGAGTGGCGCATGAGACGCACGGGCGCCGCAGGCGTCGAACAGTTTTTCGCCGATGTCGAGCGCCGCCCGGTATGCGACGATCTTCGCTTCCGAGGTCGCAAACGCGACCCGCGCACGGTTCCCGGCATCGAGCGATGCACGTCGCTGCCACGCGTCGTCGAACGCGCTGGCGGCGCGCGCGCCCTGCGCAATCCCGACGAACAGATTGGTCAGCACCTGTTGCGAGATCAGCGTGCGCAGGCTTCGCGCGCAATGCGGCGAGCAGTGGGGTGAGATCGAGCGCGGAATCCGTGTGTCGCTGCTCGCGAATCTGCTCGACGCCGTCATGCGCGAAAGTCACTGGCTTGCCCTAAGGTCGTCGTTGGCTGGATCGAACGACGATACGGAGCCGCTCCCACGTGGTCTACGAAGCGATTTGCACAAGGAAAGCGCGAAAAGCGATTTGCATGAAAACCGCCGGGGGCGCTTGCGCGCGACCCGGCGTCGTTGATGAGGTCGATGAAGCGCTTGCCAACAGGGTTAGGAATTCAGCGCTTCGCCACCTGCTGCTGCGCTAAAACCGATGCGGCTCCGGCCGCAGAGCCGGAAGCCGCAGCCAGCGAAGCCGCCGCGCCGCCGGAAGCACCAACCGGCACCGGCGCCGCCCCCACCGCCGTATCCCCCGCCGTCACATCGCCCCAACCGCCACCGAGCGCGCGAATCAGATTCACGGTCGCGACCGCCTGCGTGCCCGCCAGATGGCTCGCCTGCAATTGCGACTGCAGCACCTGCCGCTCGCCATCGATCACGTCGAGATAGCTGACCGCGCCCTCCGTGTACTGCGTGCGCGACAGATGCGCGGCGCGCTGCGACGCATCGACCGCGTCGTTCTGCTCGCGCATCTGGTCGTCGAGCAAGCGCAGATCGGCAAGATTGTCCTCGACTTCACGGAACGCCACGAGCACCTGCTGGCGATATTGCGCGACGTCCTCGTCGTACTTCGAACGGGCCTGCGCGAGATTGGCCTTGCGGCGGCCGCCGTCGAAGATCGGCACCGTCAGCGCGGTACCCGCGAGCGGACCGAGGATGAACGCGCGGCTCGACCACATGAACAGATCGCCGAGCGTCGCCGATTCAAAGCCGAACGCGCCCGTGATGTCGAGCTTCGGGAAGAACGCCGACTTCGCGAGCCCGACGCGCGCATTCGCTGCCTGCATCGCGCGTTCGGCTGCCGCGATGTCCGGCCTGCGTTCGAGCAGCGCCGACGGCAAACCCGGCGGCACGCGCACCGCCACCGGCGCGAGCGGTTCTTCCGCGAACGAGAAATCCGCGGGCGGCTTGCCGAGCAGAATCGCGAGGCTATGCTCCGAGGCCGCCCGTTGCCGCGCGACGCCGACCGCATCGGCACGCGCGCTCGCGAGCTCGTTCCGCGAGCGCGACAGATCCAGCTCGCTGATATCGCCTTCCTTGAAGCGCCGCTCGACCAGCTTCAGCGTGTCCTCGCGCAACGCGACGGTGCGGCGATACAGATCCTGGTCGGTGTCGAGCTCGCGCAACTGGAAGTAGTTCTGCGCGACATCGGCCTGCAACGACAGCTGCACCGAGCGAAACAGCGCTTCGCTCTGCTGCTCGTCCGAGCGCGACGCGTTCACGTTCGAGCTGACCCGCCCGAACAGATCCGCTTCATACGACGCGCCGACCTGCGCGCGCCAGATCGTGCCCGTCGTGCCGCCCGCGCTGTCCGGCAGGAATTGCGAGGCCGCCGACGCGCGCTCCCGGGTCGGGCCGAAGCCCGCGTCGAGCTTCGGGAACCAGTCGGACTTCGCCGCCTGCGTGACCGCGCGTGCCTGCTGCACGCGCGCGGCTGCGGCCTTCAGGTCCTGGTTCGCGGCGGCGGCCCGCTCTTCGAGCGCGTTGAGCTGCGGGTCGCCGAACACCTTCCACCATTCGCCACGCAGGGCGTCGTCGGCGGGCTGGGCCGGCTTCCATGTGCCGGTGTTTTGCGCCGACGCGGCCGAACCAGCCGCCACGCCCGACGCCGCCGCAGCCGACGTCGCCATCGCGGGCGCTTCCTTGAACGCCGCCGGCGTATCGACGTCGGGACGCTTGTACGTCGGCTCGACCGAACAAGAGGCCAGCAGGGCAATCAGCAAACCGCTCGCGGCCGCGCGGCCCCATCCGCGCAAAGATACAAAGCGAGATTCAAAGCGTTTCATTGTTGTTTTCTCCTCAGGCGTCCGTAACGGGCTCGCCATAGCGCGGCGAATCTTTCTGCGCGACGTGAATCGTCCCGCCCGCGAGCGAACGCAGCACCACATAGAACACAGGCGTCAGCATCAGGCCGAACAGCGTGACGCCGAGCATGCCGAAGAACACGGCGATGCCCATCGCGTGACGCATCTCCGAGCCCGCGCCGCTCGACAACACCAGCGGCACCACGCCCATGATGAAGGCGATCGACGTCATCAGAATCGGCCGCAGACGCAGACGGCTCGCTTCGATCGCGGCCTGGAGCGGGCTGCGTCCGTCGTGTTCGAGCTCACGCGCAAACTCGACGATCAGGATCGCGTTCTTCGCGGACAAGCCCACCAGTACCATCAAACCGATCTGCGTGAAGATGTTGTTGTCGCCACCGGTGAGCCACACGCCGGTCAGCGCGGAAAGCACGCTCATCGGCACGATCAGGATCACCGCGAGCGGCAGCGTCAGGCTTTCGTACAGCGCGGCGAGCACGAGGAACACGAGCAGCACGCTGATCGGGAACACCCACATGCCCGCATTGCCGGCGAGGATCTGCTGATACGTGAGGTCGGTCCACTCGAGCTTCACGCCGCGCGGCAGCACCTCGGCGGCCACGCGTTCGGCCGCGGCCTGCGCCTGTCCCGACGAAAAGCCGGGTGCCGGGCCGCCGTTGATGTCGGCCGCCGTGTAGCCGTTGTAGCGCACCACCATCTCCGGTCCGTAGGTCGGCGTCACCGTGACGAGCGACGACAACGGCACCATCTCGCCCGCCGCGTTGCGCGTCTTCAGTTGCAGGATGTCGTCGGCGCGTTGACGGAAAGGCGCATCCGCCTGCACGCGCACCTGATACACGCGACCGAAGCGGTTGAAGTCGTTCACGTACAGCGAGCCCAGATAGATCTGCATCGTGTCGAACACGTCCGTGACCGGCACGCCGAGCTGCTTCGCCTTCACGCGATCGAGATCGACGTTCAGCTGCGGCACGTTGATCTGATAGCTGGAGAAGGTCGGCCCAAGTTCGGGCGTTTGCGCCGCGCGCTTCACGAATGCTTCGGCAGCCTTGTTGAGTTCCGCGTAACCGAGCGCGCCGTGATCTTCGAGCTGCATCTTGAAGCCGCCGAGTGTGCCGAGCCCGAGCACCGGCGGCGGCGGGAACACCGCGACGAACGAGTCCTTGATCGCGCCGTACTGCTGGTTCAGCGCACCGGCAATCGCGCCTGCCGAGAGCTTCTTGTCGCCGCGCTCCTTGAACGGCTTCAGCGTGACGAACACGATGCCCGCGCTCGAACTATTCGTGAAGCCATTCACCGACAAACCAGGGAAGGCCACCGCGCTTTCGACGCCCGGCTGCTTCAGCGCGATCGCGCTCATATCGCGGATCACCTTCTCCGTGCGGTCGAGTGACGCACCATTCGGCAACTGCGCGAACGCGATCAAATACTCCTTGTCCTGCGCGGGCACGAAGCCGCCCGGCACGACCCGCGCCACCAATACGGTTGCACCGATGAGGATTGCGTACACCGCGAGCATCGCGCCCTTGCGACGCAGCACGCCGGTGACACCACGGCCGTACGCTTCGGAACCACGATGAAAAACCTTGTTGAAACGCTTGAAGAAGCCGCCGAGCACACGGTTCATCACACGCGTCAGCCAGTCTTCCTTCTCGCCGTGGCTGCGCAGCAGTAGCGCGGACAACGCCGGCGACAGCGTCAGCGAATTGAACGCCGAGATCACCGTCGAGATCGCGATGGTCATCGCGAACTGCTTGTAGAACTGGCCCGTGAGACCCGTCATGAACGCGAGCGGCACGAACACGGCGACGAGCGTCAGCGCGATCGCGATGATCGGCCCGCTCACTTCGCGCATCGCCTTATAGGTCGCATCGCGCGCACTGAGCCCGCTTTCGATGTTGCGCTCGACGTTCTCCACCACGACGATCGCATCGTCGACGACAATGCCGATCGCGAGCACCATGCCGAACAACGACAACGCGTTGATCGAAAAGCCGAACGCAAGCAGCAGCGAGAACGTACCGACGATCGACACCGGCACCGCGATCAACGGAATGATCGACGCGCGCCACGTCTGCAGGAACACAATCACGACGATCACGACCAACGCGATCGCTTCGAGCAGCGTATGGATCACCGCCTCGATACTCGAACGCACGAACTGCGTCGGGTCGTAGACGATCCGGTATTCGACGCCGGCCGGCATGTCTTCGGCGAGTTCCTTCATCGCCGCGCGCACCTGCTCTGAAATCGCGAGCGAGTTCGCACCCGGCGCCTGATTGATCGCAAGCGCAACCGCGGGCTTATTGTCGAGCAGCGACCGCAGACCATATTCCGACGCCGCGAGCTCGATCCGGGCGATATCGCGCAGATAGGTCACGCCGCCGTCGGGCGCGGTCTTCACGATGATGTCGCCGAATTCGCGCTCGGTCTTCAAACGGCCGCGCGCATTCACCGACAACTGCAATTGCGTGCCCGGCACCGACGGCGACGCACCGATCACACCGGCCGCGACCTGGATGTTCTGCTCGCGGATCGCGTTGACGACTTCGGTCGCCGTGAGACCGCGTTGCGCGACTTTTTGCGGATCGAGCCAGATACGCATTGCGTAATCGCCCGAGCCCCACAGCTGCACTTCGCCGACGCCCTGAATCCGCGCGAGCCGATCCTTCACGTTGAGCAGCGCGTAATTGCGCAGATACGTCATGTCGTAGCGATCGTTCGGCGAGATCAGGTGCACGACCATCGTCAGCGTCGGCGAACTCTTGATCGTCGTCACGCCGAGCCGCTGCACGTCATCCGGCAGACGCGGCAGCGCCTGATTGACGCGGTTCTGCACGAGCTGCGTCGCGAGGTCGGGATTGGTGCCGAGCTTGAACGTGACGGTCAGCGTCAGATTGCCGTCGCTATTCGCCTGCGACTGCATGTACAACATGTTCTCGACACCATTGATCTGCTCTTCGAGCGGCGCGGCGACCGCTTCGGCGATCACCTTCGGATTCGCGCCCGGATACTGCGCGTGCACCACCACCGAAGGCGGCACCACTTCCGGATACTCGGAAATGGGCAGCTTGAACAGCGAGATGATGCCCCCGAGCAGGATCAATACCGATAGCACGCCTGCGAAGATCGGGCGATCGATGAAGAATTTGGATATGTTCATTGGAAGCTCTTAACGTTGGAGCATGCGCGTTGGAGCATGCGGCTCACGAATTGCCTTTCGCGCCGGCCTCGGCCTTGGCACGCGACTGCGCGAGCGCTGCGCTGTTCGGGTCGTCGTCGGTCATCATCGGCACCATGTGCGCGCGCACCATGTCGCCTGGACGCACGCGCTGAACGCCGTTGACGACGATCCGATCGCCCGGCTTCAGGCCGTCGTTGACGACGCGCAGATTGCCTTGCATCGAACCCGTCGTGATCCCGCGATAAACGACGTGGTTGCCCTGATCGACGACCAGCACGAACTTCTTGTCCTGGTCGGTGCCGACCGCGGCATCGTCGATCAATAGCGCCGGATGCGGTGCGCTGCCCCCCACCTTGACGCGCGCGTAGAGGCCCGGAATCAGCGCGCCGTCCGCGTTGTCGAACTTCGCGCGCACGCGGATCGTGCCCGACGACGTGTCGAGCCGGTTGTCGACCGACTCGATCGTGCCGCTGCGCGAGTAGCCGGATTCATCGGCGAGACCGAGTTCGACCGGCACCTTGCCGCCGTCCTTCGCGCGGCTCAGGTATTGCAGGTAGGTCTGCTCGTCCGCGTCGAACGACGCGTAGATCGGCGACACCGACACGAGCGTCGTCAGCGGCACCGAACTGGCGCCCGCCGACACCACGTTGCCGACCGTGATCTCCGCGCGCGACACGCGGCCCGACACCGGCGCGACGATCTTCGTGTAGCCGAGATTGATGCGCGCGGTTTCCAGCGCGGCTTGCGCGGCCTTCAGGTTCGCGCTCGCCTCACGCGCGGCGTTCTGCTTCTCGTCGTAGTCGCGTTTGGCGATCGCGTTGTCGACGATCAGCCGTTGCGCCCGTTCCCAGTCGCTTTGCGTGTAGCCGGTGCGTGCCTGCGCGGCCGCGAGCTGTGCTTCCGCGCGATCGACTTCGGCCGCGTACGGACGCGGATCGATCACGAACAGCGTGTCGCCCTGCTTCACGAGCGCGCCGTCCTTGAAGTTGACTGACACGATCGTGCCCGGCACCTGCGAACGCACGTCCACTTTCTGCACGGCTTCGAGACGTCCCGAATAGGACTGCCAGTCGGTGATCGTCTTCTGCACGACGGTCGCCACGTCCACTTCCGGCACGATGGTGGGTGCGGCCGGCGAGCTCGCATCGACACGAATTGCGCCGAAGGTGCCAAGCCCGGCAAGAACGACGACGACCACGGCGGCTAACGCCACGCGGCGGCGGGAAAGAGGAAGGATAGTCATGTGTAGCTCCCGGTATCGTTGATTGAATTTCTGTTTATCGATGAGCGCGCGCGTCGAAGCGCCACTGGAAAAAGCGCACCGCTTCCTGCAAAGCGGGCGGATGATCGGCGAGCGCCGCGTGCGACACGCTCGGAAAGCGCACCACCTGGGTCTGCACGCCCGCGTCGATCAGATTGCTTGCATACTTCTCGGCCTCGACGTGCAGCACGTCGTTCTGCGCGGTCGCGATCAGCGTGGCCGGCAAGCCGGCGAGCCGCGACGATTCGAGCGGCGCTGCATACGGATGCATGCGCTGAGACGCTTGCGGCAGATACGCGCGATAACACGCGGCGCACTCGCGCGCGGTGATATCCGAACCGAGCCGCTGCTCGTCGCCGAGCCGCGTCAGGCTCGGATCCAGCATCGGGCCGAACAGCGCCTGCGCGCTGATCGGCACGTCGCCACGATCGCGCGCGATGAACGCGAGACAATTGGCGAGTTGGCCGCCCGAGTCATGGCCCGCCACGCCGATCTTTCTGCTATTGCCACCAAACGCCCGCGCCCGCGTCTGCACCCACAGCGCCGCGCGATGCGCGTCTTCCGGCGCGGCCGGAAACGGAAACCGCGGCGCGAGCGAATAGCCGACCGACACCACGAGCGCCGGTAAGTGTTCTGCGAAATACCGCGCGGCGAAGTCCGCGCACTCGATCGAACCCTTCGTAAAACCGCCGCCGTGAAAATAAAGCAGTACCGGCAATACGGTTTTTTTCGTCAGCCGATACAGGCGCAATGTAATGGGTTGAGCGTACCCATCGATTCCCACGTCGGTGACTTCAAGTGTCGGGTCGTTGGCCTCAGCGCCAGTGTCTTCGGCGGAAACGCCGGTGGAAAAAGGCGGGTACGGCGATTTGAATGCATCCATGTCGAGCCGCGCAAATGCGCATAGAACTTCAATGGTGCGAATTGTGGGTTCGGCAGACTCGTAAATAAATGCCTATAATCCGGCAACACAATTCGGTGCCTTTGAACAATCCCGTTGTGATTGTTTTCGCGGACTCCATTCCCGCCTGTGCACCTGCCCCTTCTGGAGGTTTGCAATGGACCGGCTTCAGGCCATGCAAGTGTTCACGCGCGTCGTCGACACCAACAGCTTTACCCGCGCAGCGGAAACGCTCGACCTGCCGCGCGCATCGGTTACTACGATTATTCAGAACCTCGAAGCGTTTCTCGGCACGCGGCTGATGCACCGGACCACCCGCCGTCTGTCGCTGACGCCCGATGGCGCCGCGTACTACGAGCGCTGCGTGCGCATCCTCGCGGACGTCGAAGAGACCGAGGCGAGTTTCCAGAGCGGCAATAAGAAGCCGCACGGCAAGCTACGCATCGACATGCCGGGCTCGATTGGCCGTCTGCTCGTCATTCCGTCGCTGTGCGAATTCCACACGCGCTATCCGGACATCGATCTGCAACTGGGCCTGACCGACCGGCCCGTCGATCTGCTGCAAGAAGGTGTGGATTGCGTGGTGCGTGTCGGCGCGTTGCAGGATTCGTCGCTGGTCGCGCGCCGCATCGGTCTGTTCGAGGGCGTGACCTGCGCGTCGCCCGACTACATCAAGCGCGCGGGCGTGCCCGCTTCTCTCGAAGATCTCGACAATCACAAAGCCGTCAACTACTTCTCGAGCCGCACGGGACGCACGCTCGACTGGGCGTTCCTGGTGAACGGCAACGAAGTGGAAGTGAAGATGAAAAGCATCGTGTCGGTCAACGACGCGGATGCCTACGTGACCTGCGGACTCGAAGGCTTCGGCCTGATTCAGCCGGCGCGCTTCATGGTGCTGCCGCATCTGGGCTCGGGTCAGCTCGTCGAAGTACTGCCGGACTTGAAACCCTTGCCGATGCCGATTTCGGCAGTCTATCCGCACAGTCGTCATCTGTCGCCGAAAGTCCGCGTTTTCGTAGACTGGATCGCGGAGCTGTTCGATCGTTGCCCATTGCTGAGCGGACGCGGCACTCTCGACGCCACCTGCACGAAGCGCACGTTCGAGCAGCGCGAGTCCGCGCCGGCACTCGACACGCCGGTGATGACCGAATGGGTCGCATGAAGTACGGGAAGTGAAACAGTGAATTCCAGCCGCGGCGCCAATGCCGCGGCAACCGTGCAATCGCACGGCCCCGATGAAGGCTCGCTCGCGATTGTTCCTGAATCGCGACAATTCATTTCGCAAAACCGCGATTTATCCACACCGCGTCGACGTCTACATTTCACCCTGTCGCAGCGCCATCGCGCTGCCAATGAATCGACAGGAGTGAATCATGAAACGCAATCTGTTGGCAGGCCTCGCTCTGTCGCTGCTCGTCAGCGTTCCGGCATTTGCGCAAGGCGGCGGCGGTATCGGCCGCGCGGGAACGTATGACACGCAACCGGCGCCGACCGCGAGCACGAAGACACGCGCCGAGGTCAAGACCGAACTGGTCGCCGCGTATCGCGACGGCTCGCTGCCCTCACTGAATCGCACCTCGTATCCGGACAAAGGCCTGATCGGCCAGACGCAAGCCGCGCGCATCGCGTTGCAGGAAGGAACGAACGGCGAAGTGACGCGCGTTGCGAAGGGCCAGTAACGAGTTAGAAGAAGTTGATTCAGAACCCGGCGCGCTTGCGGTGCAAAACTGCGCGCCTCTTCATCAAGGAGCACATCATGACACCATCGGAACTCGACAACTGGAATACCGACACGCCCGTGTGGACACCGTATCGCCCGGTACAGCATTGAGCGTTGGCTGTCGTTCACGGCACTCGCCGTCATGCGCCCGCGAAGTGGCTTTGCGGGCGCGTTTGCATTGAAGCGATCGAAAGCGGTGCGGCCCGTGACGACGCGCTTGCCGTCGTTTCCCTATAATCGAACGTCCTTCCCTCGCAGCGGGTTTGTGCGCTTCACTATAGGAGCAACACGATGGATTATGTGAAACTCGGCCGCACCGGCCTCGATGTATCGCGTCTCTGTCTCGGCTGTATGAGTTATGGCGTACCCTCGCGCGGCACGCACCCCTGGTCGCTCGACGACGAAGCCGCGCGGCCCTTCATCAAGCAGGCGCTCGATCACGGCATCAACTTCTTCGACACGGCCAACGTCTATTCGGACGGCACCAGCGAGGAAATCGTCGGCCGTGCGCTGAAGGACTTTGCGAAGCGCGATGAGATCGTGCTCGCCACCAAGGTCAATAGCCGCATGCATCCGGGCCCGAACGGCGCGGGGCTGTCGCGCAAGGCGATCATGGCGCAGATCGATAACAGCCTGCGGCGGCTCGGTACCGACTATGTCGACCTGTATCAGATCCATCGCTGGGACTACGGCACGCCGATCGAAGAAACGATGGAAGCGCTGCACGATGTCGTGAAAGCCGGCAAGGCGCGCTATCTCGGCGCGTCGTCGATGTACGCATGGCAGTTTGCCAAGGCGCTGCAGGTGGCTGAGCGCAATGGCTGGACGCGCTTCGTGACGATGCAGAACTACGTGAATCTGCTGTACCGCGAGGAAGAGCGCGAAATGCTGCCGCTGTGCGAAAGCGAAGGCATCGGCGTGATTCCGTGGAGTCCGCTTGCCCGCGGACGCTTGACGCGCGACTGGGACACCGAAAGCGCGCGCTCCGAAACCGATGAATTCGGCCGCACGCTGTACGCGCACACGCAGGAAGCGGATCGGCGTATCGTCGAGCGGGTCAGCGAGATCGCGAAAGAGCGCGGCGTGCCTCGCGCGCAGGTTGCGCTAGCGTGGGTGCTGCAGAAGAAGCCGATTACCGCGCCGATTGTCGGTGCTACCAAACTGCATCATCTCGACGATGCGGTTGCGGCGCTCTCGTTGAAGCTCAGTGACGAAGAAGTTCACCGGCTCGAAGAACTGTATGTGCCGCATGCGGTGGCGGGGTTCGAATAAACGCTGTGAAGCGTACTGGCATCCAGTCGGGACGGGCGGAATGACCCGCGATCGCAGCGCAGGTCGCTTCGCCTGCGCTCGCCTCCTCTCGTCCGCGGGCTTCATGGACCCGATTCATGCCCGATTGGAGAAGTCTTCTTTAATTGCGCGGCACATCCGGTTCGAAGAACACCCAGCGCACCTGAGGAAACGTGGCCTGCAGGTCGGCCTCGATGACGTTGATCGCATCGACCATCGCGCGGCCGCTCGCATAGTCGATCATTTCCGCCTGCACCGCCACCACCACGTGACGCCCCCACTGCAGCGTGATCATGTTGATGATGCCGCGAATCTCGGGACGCGCGCGCAGATGCGCGTCGATGGCGCTGCGCACTTCCGGGCTCGCCGATTCGCCGACGAGCATCGACTTCACTTCACGCGCGACGAGCCACGCGATCGTCATCAGCAGAAGACCGACCCCCACCGAGCCGAGCGCGTCATACACGGGGCTGCCGGTCACCATCGTCGATAGCACCGCGACGAAGGCGATCGCAAGACCGAATAGCGCGGCGATATCTTCGCCGGCCACGACCAGCAGATCCGATTCGCGCGTCTCGCGAAACCAGTGCCACAGATTTTTATCCGGATGCGTCTTGCGAATCTCCTTGACCGCGCCCCACAACGATAGCGATTCGAGCACCACCGACACACCGAGCACCGCCAACGCGACGAACGCATATTGCAACGGCTCGCGCGCAATCAGTCGATGTACGCCCTCATACACCGAAAACGCACCGCCGACAAAAAACAGCAGCAACGCAACCAGCAGCGAATAGAAGTTGATTTCGCGGCCGCTGCCCATCGGATGCAAAGGGCTCACCGGCTTGCGCGCTGCGCGCAGTCCGAATAGCAGCAGCAGTTGATTGCCGCAGTCGGCGGTGGAGTGAATCGCTTCGGCGAACATCGATCCGGAGCCGGTGAACGCCGCCGCGGCGAACTTGCAGACGGCGATGCCGAGGTTGGCGGCAAGTGCGTAGAAAATGGCTTTCGGCGATTCTTCTTTCATCTGCTGGCAGGGGTCGGTGAGTGGGCTGGGTATTTTTGGGTATTGCACGAGCGAAGTGATCGGCAAGTACTCGATATTATGGATGACAACGACACACCCGCTCGCAGGAATCGGACCTGATGTGCCGTCGTGCCGCCAGCTCCCCAGGCGTCCTTTGCACCGTTCGTGCGGCTCACGCCCTCTCGAGCGCCGCCATCTCCCGTACGACAACCAGCAGCACCGAAAGACTCGCGCCGCCCGTCGCGCGCAGATCGGTCAGCAGACGCGTATAACGCTCGAGCTGTGCCGCGCGATTGTCGCGCCACGCTTGCACCAGCGAATCGGGCGTCGACGCATCGGTCGCGCCGGCCAATGCGCTCGTGGTCAGCGCGCGCTTGAGCCGCGCGAGTTCGGCGAGCGCCGATGCGCGCGCGAGCATGTCCCAATGCGTCGGCGCCGGCAACGAGGCGGCGCGCTCGCTGATCCAGCTGTAATTCAGCAGCGTGCCGAGCGCGAAGTAGACGCCCGCGACCTGTTCGAGATTGCGCCCGCACGTCGACGCGACTTCGGCGATATCGAGCAGAGCGGCCGACACCTCGCCGCTCGCGATACGCACCGCGAGATCGCTATCGACACCCGCATCGACGAACACCCGTTGCCGCTCCGACAACGCTTCGAGGTCCGCGCCAGGCAACAGCGCCGGCCATTGTGGCGCGAGACGCTGCGCGGCGTCGCGACAGCGCGCGAGCAGGCCGGTCACGTCGTCGCCGGCCGCGCCCGTTTGCAGATGCCGCAGGAACCACAGCGCCGAACGTTCGACGAGCCGCGCGACCTCCGCGAACATGCGTGCCTGCACGTCGTCGGGAACGCGGTTGTCGAGCGCGTCGATGCTGCGCCAGATCTGATCGAGATCGAACACGTCGCGCGCCATGATGCACGCGCGCACGATGTCGCCGGGCTGTGCATCGGTCTCCTCCATCAGCCGATGCACGAACTCGCAGCCGACGCGATTCACGAGCGCATTGGTCAGATGCGTCGCGAGGATTTCACGGCGCAGCGGATGGCGCTGCATCGGTTCGCGGAAACGCTGCCGCAGAGGTTTCGGAAAGTACTCGATCAACATATCGCTGACGAGCGGGTCTTCCGGCATCGACGATTCGAGCAGCGCGTCATAGAGCCACATCTTGCTGTACGCGAGCAGCACCGCGCGCTCGGGTGTCGTCAGTCCCTGCTTCGCGGCCGCGCGCTCAGCGATGTCCTCGTCGGTGGGCAGAAACTCGATCACGCGATTGAGCCGCCCCGCCTTCTCCAGATAGCGCATCAGGCGCGCTTCGGCATCGAGCAGCTCCACGCCAAAACGGCCCGCGATCGACAAAGCCTGGGTCTGATAGTAGTTGTCCGTCAGCACGAGCAGGCCGACTTCATCGGTCATTTCGGCAAGCAACGCATTGCGCTGCTTCTCCGTCATCTCGCCGTCGGCGACGACGAGGCCCAGCAGAATCTTGATGTTGACCTCGTGATCCGAGCAATCGACACCGGCCGAATTATCGATCGCATCGGTATTGATGCGGCCGCCGCGCTGCGCGAACTCGATGCGCCCGAGTTGCGTCAAGCCGAGATTGCCGCCCTCGGCCACGACCTTGCAGCGCAGATCCGCGCCGTTCACGCGGATCGCGTCGTTCGCGCGATCGCCCGCCTGCTGATTGGTCTCGCGGCTCGCCTTCGCATAGGTGCCGATGCCACCGTTGTAAAGCAGATCGACCGGCGCCTGCAGAATCACGCGCATCAGCTCGGCCGGCGAGAGCGCCGCCGCGCTGATCCCGAGCGCCGCCTGCACCGCCGTCGACAGCGGAATCGTCTTCGCGCTGCGCGGGAACACGCCGCCACCGGCCGAGATCACCGACGGATCGTAATCGGCCCAGCTCGAACGGTCGAGCATGAAGAGCCGCGCGCGCTCCGCCATGCTCGCCGCGGGATCGGGATTCGGATCAAGAAAGATATGGCGGTGATCGAACGCGGCGAGCAGCTTGATATGCGGCGACAGCAGCATGCCGTTGCCGAACACGTCGCCCGACATGTCGCCGACACCGACCACCGTGAAGTCCTCGCTCTGCGTGTCGACGCCGATTTCGCGAAAGTGCCGCTTGACCGACTCCCACGCGCCGCGCGCGGTGATGCCCATCTTCTTGTGGTCATAGCCGACCGAGCCGCCCGACGCGAACGCGTCGTCGAGCCAGAAACCGTATTCCTGCGAGATCGCATTAGCGTAGTCGGAAAACGTGGCCGTGCCCTTGTCGGCGGCGACGACCAGGTACGGGTCGTCGGGATCGTGGCGCACCACGTCAGGCGGTGGCACGACGTCGGTGCTCGCCAGATTGTCGGTCACGTCGAGCAGGCCGCGCAGGAAGGTCTGATAGCACGCGACGCCTTCGCGCATCCACGCATCGCGCTCGCTCTGCGGCGGCGGATTCTTGACGACGAAGCCGCCCTTCGAGCCGACCGGCACGATCACCACGTTCTTCACCATCTGCGCCTTCATCAGGCCGAGCACTTCCGTGCGGAAATCCTCGCGCCGATCAGACCAGCGCAGGCCGCCGCGCGCGACGCGCCCGCCTCGCAGATGGACGCCCTCGATGCGCGGCGAATAGACCCAGATCTCGAACATCGGTTTCGGCTCGGGCAAGCCGGGCACCTGGGCGGGATCGAACTTGAACGACAGATACGGCTTCGGTTGGCCCAGAGCGTCATGGCGGTAGTAGTTGGTGCGCTTGGTCGCCTTGATCACGCCGAGGAACTGCCGCAGGATGCGGTCTTCGTCGAGATTAGGCACCTGGTCGAGCGCGCTGTCGATCGTCTCCAGACAAGCGTTGATGCGGGCCTCGCGTACCGCGCCGAGCGCCGGATCGAAGCGCGCGATGAACAGGTCGACGAGCATGCGCGCAATCGCCGGATTGCCGGTCACCGCGCGTTCGATATACGCGTCGCTGAACGTCGAACCGACCTGTCGCAAGTACTTCGCGTAAGCGCGCAGAATCGTCACCTCGCGTGCATTGAGCTGCGCGCGCAGCACGAGGCGGTTGAAGTCGTCGCTTTCGATCGTGCCGGTCCACACCTGCTCGAATGCCTGTTCGAACAGATCCTTGACCCGCTCGATGTCAAACTCGGTATCGTCCGCGAGTTCGAGGCCGAAGTCGTGGATCCAAGCGGGCATCGCACCGGGCGCCTCGATCAGATAAGGCCGCTCTTCGTCGACGCGCACCCCCAGATGTTCGAGCATCGGCAAGCTGCGCGACAGTGCGATCGGCAGCCCCGCGCGATACACCTTGAAACGGAACGCGCGCGGTCCCGATTCGATCGGCCTGTATAGGTTCATCGCGAGCCGCTCGCTGCCCTGCACGCGCTCGATCAGTTCGATATCGCGCACGGCCGTGCGCGCCGGATAGTCGTCGCGATAGCCGGCCGGGAACGAATCGGCGTAGTGCTGCAGCAAGCGGTTGCCCTGTTCTTCTCCGTACGCGTCGAGCAATGCGTCGGCCAGATCGTCCTGCCAGCGTCGCGCGACCTGCACGAGGCGCGCTTCGAGCTCGCGCGTGTCGACGCTCGGCATGCCGCCCGCTTTGGCATGGACGACGAAATGAATTCGCGCGAGCGTCGACTCCGACAGCAGCGGCGTGAATTCGACGTTCTCACCATTGAATGCGTCGGCGAGCAGGTTCGCGATACGCTGCCGCAGATCGGTGTTGTACTTGTCGCGCGACACGAACACGAGGCACGATACGAAGCGATCGAAGCGATCGCGCCGCACGAAAAGCCGCGTGCGCTGATGCTCCTGCAAACGCAGCACGCCGAGGGCGGTGTCGTACAGCTGGTCCTCGTCGGCCTGGAACAATTCGTCGCGCGGATAGGTCTCGAGCACCGTCACCAGCGATTTCGCCAGATGACCTTTCGGCAGGAATGCGGCGCGTCTGACGATATTTGCGCATTTGCGCCTCACGATCGGAATCTCCGCGGCCGACACGAAATAAGCGGTCGACGTATACAGGCCGATGAAGCGCCGCTCGCCCGTCACCTTGCCATCGGCGCCGCTCAGCTTGATGCCGACATAGTCGAGATAGCCGGGCCGGTGCACCGTGGCGCGCGAATTGGCCTTAGTCAGAAAGATCGGCAACGACCCGGAGATGATCTCCGTGGCCGCCGGCGGCAACGGCGTGACTTCCGCCGCGCCGCCCGGCTGCTGCGCATCGCGCAGAATGCCGAGACCGGAGCCCGCGACCGCCCGCAAACCGTAGCCGCCGTCGTGCTGCACCAGTTCGTAATCACGGTGGCCGAGGAACGTGAAATGATCGGCGACCATCCATTCGACGAACGCGCGCGCTTCGACGCCCTCGGGACCGGTTTCGCGCACCTTCATATCTTGAATGGTCTGCTTCGCGCGTTCGATGATCTTCGGCCAATCCTCGACCGCCGCGCGCACGTCGCCGAGCACGCGCGCGATGTCGTCGCGCATCGCGTCGAGTTTTGCGGCATCGCCACAACGATCGACCTCGAAATGGATGCACGAGGTCAGATGCGAGCGCGTATCGCCGGCTTCTTCGGCACCTTGGCTCACGCGCGCGATGCTGCCGTCCGGCGCGCGCCAGACCCGAAATACCGGATGGACGACCGAATGCAGCGCGAGCCGATGCCGGTTGACCGACATCGAGACCGAATCGACGAGGAACGGCATGTCGTCGTTGACGATTTCGATCACCGTGTGATCGGAATGCCAGCCATGCTGTTCGAGGATCGGGTTATACACGCGCAGCCGCTGCTCGCCCGGCACGAAGCGCTGCGCGGTCTGCCAGTGGGCCAGCGCCGCGCCGTACAGATCGGCGATCGAGCGGCTTTGAAGATCGCCCGCGTCGACGAAATCGTAGTAATGCCGCAGGAAGGGCTCGACGATATTGAAGGTCGGCTCCGGCAACCGCCCCCGCGCAAATTCGACAACATCGTTCAGCAGGTGTGTGACGGCTTCTTCGTTCTTTGCTTGCATGATCGACTCCCCTGGCTGGCGGCAATGGTGAGTATCGCGTGATTCGCAGGCAACGTCTGACTTGGAATTATGCGCCTGCCGTACGCGATACGGCCGTTTCGCGCAGTCAGGTAATACCCGCTGACCGGTCGTCGAAGAATCGCGAGGCTCTGCTCGCATCGCTGCGGCGCGGCAACGCCGTGCGCGGCTCAACGCGCGGGCTTTGCGGGCGCCGGTGCCGGCGCGGCCGTATCGCTATTCTCGGCGCGCTGGGTGAGCCACGCGCGAATCTGCGCGGCCGTCCACGCGGGATCGTCATGAGGTAGATCGTGGCCGGCCCACGGATGCTTGCGATGCGGCGCGCCCCACGCCGCCGCGAGCTTCGCCGAACAGACCGGGTTGACGAGCCCATCGGCTTCCGACGACAGAATCAGCAGTGCACACTCCGGCGTGGCGGGCGCCGCGCTAAAGCACGCGGCCGCCCACAATTGCCGCAGCGCATTCGCGCGGCTCACCGGCGCGCTGCGGCGAATCGCGGTCCAGGCAGTGAGATCCGCGCCCAAGGTGTGGAGGTTATTGCACGTGAGTCGATGGATGCCGCTCTCGGCATCGGCGGCATCGCTCCAATGCGCCGCGACGCCGAGCAGACCAAGCCACGCCGACGGCCGCAGCCGCTCGTGCATGCGGCTGAATGGCCGCATGCTCGTATTGATCAGCACGAGCCGTTCGATCTCGCCGGGATGACGCTGTGCCCAGTGGGTCGCGACCATGCCGCCGAGCGACATCGCGAGCACGTTGTAGGGGCCCGGCACACCCGTTTCGAGCGCTGCCTGCCGCACGAATGCGACCATGTCCGCGACGCTCGCGGGCGCGCGCCCCCGCACGTATTCACCGTTGCCAGGCAGATCGAGCAGCAGCAAACGCAAGCCGGTCGTGCTCGTAGCGGCTGGGGTTGCATCGCGCAAGCGATCGCCCGAAATTTGACCTAGGGTTTCGCGCAACGCCGCTGGCAAGCGCCCCCAATGCCGCGTTTCCCGCGTCAGTCCGCGCAGCAGAATCCATGTGCTCATACGCGATTCGGCCTGTACCAATGATCGAGCGCGCTTTGCAGCAACTGCTCGCGACGGTTGCCTTGCGGAAGCCAGCGCTGCGCCGAAAACGCCGCGCGCGCGAGGAAGTCGAACAGGTTCGCATGGCGCCGCAGCACGCGCGCGGTGCGATGCTCCATGACCGGATTGAACATGCCCTGCCGCGAAAACAACTGCCGCGGGTTTTTCTTGATCCACAGCCACGAGCCGAGTTCGAGCGTCATCGGCAGAAAGACGTTCGGCGCCGGCGTGCGGTCATACGCGTAGTCCCACAGATCGCCGTGCACCAGATACTGATGGCTTTGCGGCTCGAACGTGTAGCCGTGATGCGGATGCGCGTGTTCGAACATGCTCTTCAACACGTACATTTCGGGCAGATGCGGCATTTGCCGGCGGGTTCGGGCGTACGGAAACCAGATGCTGTCGCTCCAGCCGTAGCCGGAATGGCAATCGAGCGCGATGCTCAGCGGCCGCGCGGCGAGCTGCGTCTCGACTACATGCAGCAGCGCGGCCGCCTCGACCTCCATCGGCTCGCCCGCGCGGCCGCGATACCAGGGCAACCACGCGCCGACGCGCTGGCCGCCCGCCAGCAGTGGCACGCGCGCGTCGGCGTCTTGCGGTGCGTTGCGCATCAGGTCGACGCCGTGCGGATTCGCGCGCGTCGCTGCCCACATGCCGCCGGGATTCGCGATCGGTAAAAAGATCAGCCGGATGGACTGCAATTGCCGCACCAGCAATTCGTCCCATTCGAGCCGAGAGAGCAGCGCGCGCATATAGTCGAGGACGAGTTGCGAGCCGATTCGCTCGAGCCCGTGAATCCCCCCGAAAAAGCCAATGGCTGGCGCGAGCGGATCGGATGAACCGATGCTCGCGGTGTAGATGGAAAAGCGCCGGCCGCGTACCTCGGTCTCGCAGACCGCGCGGATTTCGAAGCTCGCCCTGCCCTGGTCGAGTATCGACTTGAGATCTTCATATTCGGCAAAACTGTCCGGAAGAAAGCTCAAAGGAGTCGGCATGACGGCATGACCGGAGTGTCGGGATTATTAAGGACGGCCGGAAAACCCGCACTATAGCCTGGCTGTGTGTCAGCACGCGCGAGCGCGCACGTGTGCAGGCGAATCGTGTCATCCGTATGTCACTTTCCGTTCGAATCATTGACTTCGCTCTGACTTCGTTTTGCCATCCCGACGACACATGACACAGCGGAAAACGCGACGCACAAAGATGTAGTCGTCTAGACGTTGCGATGCCTTCACTCAACCGTCACAGTCGCTTCCTAGAATGAGCCCACACCTGCCGGCAGTGGCCGGATGCAAGAGGGAATACAGATGGAAGCGATCCGTGAAGCCATTCGAATCGAGCGTTTGAGCAAGACGTTCGGTAACGGCCGCAAAGCGCTCGACGAAATCGATCTGCGCGTCGCGCCCGGTGAAATGGTCGCGCTGATCGGCGCGTCCGGCTCGGGAAAATCGACGTTGCTGCGGCATATCGCGGGCTTTACCGCGTCGGACGCGCAGCCGTCGCGAATCGAGATTCTCGGCCGGCCGATCCAGCAGAACGGCCACATCGTGCGCGAGGTGCGCAGCATTCGCCGCGACATCGGCTTCGTGTTCCAGCAGTTCAATCTGGTGAACCGGCTGTCGGTCGAAACCAACGTGCTGATCGGCGCGCTCGCGCGCCTGCCGTGGTGGCGGCGCCTCTCCGGCCGCTTCCCGCGCGCGGAACGCGCGCTGTCGCGGGCCGCGCTGCACGAGGTCGGGATCGGCGAATATGCGCGCGAACGGGCCGCGAACCTGTCGGGCGGTCAACAGCAACGTGCCGCGCTCGCACGGGCGCTCGTGCAACGTGCGCAAATCGTGCTCGCCGACGAGCCGATTGCCTCGCTCGATCCCGAGTCGTCACGCCGCGTGATGGACATGCTGCAAGCGCTGAACGTCGAGCACCGGATCACGGTGCTGGTGTCGCTGCATCAGGTCGACATCGCGATGCAGTACTGCGCGCGCACGGTCGCGCTGCGTCGCGGCAAGGTGGTCTACGACGGCCCTTCCAGTGCGCTGACACCGGCGCTGCTAAAGAAACTCTACGGCGGCGATGCGCGCGAACTGCTCGACGACGCGACGCACGACGCAGACGAAACTCACGACGAGCCTGACACCCCCGACACCGCCGCCGCGCGCTACGCGTTCGCGTTGAACGCCGCGCCGTCGAACTGAACCGCGCACGCTGTCGCGCGCTTTTGATTCTCTCCGTCCACTCAACCGGATCTCAACCGATGAAATTCCTGCGCTCCCTGATCACGCTCGCGGCCGGCGCTGCCGCTTTCGCCTGCATCGCCGCGGCCCACGCCGAGGACATCAACCTCGGGATCATCTCGACCGATTCGTCGGCGGTGCTCAAGCAACGCTGGGAACCGCTGATCGATGACATGAAGAAACAGACCGGCCTGAACGTGAAGGCATTCTTCGCGACCGATTACGCGGGCATCATCGAAGGCATGCGCTTCAACAAGGTGCAGGTCGGCTATTTCGGCAACGCGTCGGCGATCGAAGCCGTCGATCGTTCGGGTGGCGAAGTATTCGCGAAAGCGCAGCACGCGAACGGCGACAGCGGCTACTACTCGCTGCTGATCACCAACGTGAACAGCCGCTTCAAGACGCTCGACGACGTGTTCAAGGACACGAAGAGCGTGACGCTCGGGTTCGGCGATCCGAACTCGACGTCGGGCACGCTGGTGCCTGGCTACTACCTGTTCGCGAAGCACAACGCGCCGGTCAACACGTCGTTCAAGAGCGTGCTGCCGTCGAGCCACGAAGCGAATCTGCTGGCCGTCGTCAACAACAAGATCGACATCGCGACCAACAACAGCATGATGATGGAAACGCTGAAGCGCGAGCATCCGGACAAGTTTGCGCAGGTGCGCGTGCTGTGGACCTCGCCGCTGATTCCTTCGGACCCGCTCGTGTGGCGCAAGGATCTGCCGGAAGCGACGAAGGACAAGCTGCGCAAGTTCTTCCTGAACTACGCGAAAACCGATTTGCACGAAAAAGCGGTGATGGCCGGCATCACCGAGTACAGCGGCTTCGAGGCATCGTCGGATCGGCAACTGCTGCCGATTCGCGAGATCGTGCTGTTCCAGCAGAAGCAGAAGATCGAGAACGATGCACATCTGTCCGATAGCGACCGCAAGACGCAATTGGCCGCTCTCGACGCGAAGCTGAGCGCGCTCAGCAACGCACAGTCGAAGCAATGAACTCCGCCGATCTGACCACGTCGCCCGCGCGCGCGAGCGAAGCGGCCGCCGCGCGGGCGGCGCAAGCGAAAGATCGTGCCGGCAAGCGCAACTGGTGGTCGTTGCTCGGCTGGATCGCGGTGCTCGCGGTACTCGGCGGCGCGTGGCACGGCGCCGACATGCGGCCGCTCGATCTGCTCGGCGACTCGGCCAACATGGGCCAGTTCGCCGCGGACTTCTTCCCGCCCGACTTCACCGAGTGGCGCAGTTACGTGCACGAGATGTACGTGACGCTGGCGGTCGCAATCTGGGGTACCGCGCTCTCCCTCGTCTGCGCGGTGCCTTTCGGCCTGATGTCAGCGCACAATCTCGCGCCGCAGTGGGTCGTGCAGCCGATGCGCCGCCTGATGGACGCATGCCGCGCGATCAACGAAATGGTCTTCGCGATGCTGTTCATCGTCGCGGTCGGCCTCGGGCCGTTCGCCGGCGTGCTCGCGCTGTGGGTGCATACGACGGGCGTGCTCGCCAAACTGTTCGCAGAAGCGGTCGAGGCGATCGATCCGCGCCCGGCCGAAGGCGTGCGTGCAACCGGCGCGACGCGCCTCGACGAAATCGTCTATGCGGTGCTGCCGCAAGTGCTGCCGCTGTGGATCTCGTACGCGCTGTATCGCTTCGAGTCGAACGTGCGCTCGGCGATGGTGGTCGGCATGGTCGGCGCGGGCGGCATCGGCGTCGTGCTGTACGAAGCGATCCGCTCGTTCAACTACGCGCAGACGGCCGCGGTGATGATCATGGTGATCGTCGTCGTGACAGTGATCGATCTCGGCTCGGCGTGGCTGCGTGAACGGGTGATCTGAGGATGGCGCGCGTCGCGCGCGGCACTGAGCGGCCGGATTCAAAACGGACAGCACGGGCGAAGCGCACTGCCGCTCCTCCCGTTTTTTCCGCGTCACCTGCACTCGGTGCTGCAGGGGGGTGATCTCGATCACCGGGCGATGCCAACACTTCTTCGGCGCCTCATACCGCCGCTTTCCACCGCACAAAGTCCCTTCGCTTCGATCATCCACTCCGCCATTCCGGCCTTGTTGTTGCTGCCGCTGCCGGCGCTGGCCGCGTGGCCGTATATCGTTGCGTCGGCAGTGCTCGAATGGGGCTATCTGCTCGCGCTGATCCGCGCGTACAGAAGCGGCGATTTCGGTCAGGTCTATCCGATTGCGCGCGGTCTTTCGCCGATGCTCGTGTCCGTCGGCGCACTCGTGTTCGCGGGCGAGGTGCTGAAGCCGCTCGCCGCGCCCGGCATCGCGCTCGTGTCGTGCGGCATCGTCTCGCTCGCCTTTCGGCGCTGACGAGCAGGTTCACGAAGCCGAAATCGTAGGTCGCGCCCGCACCGAGGATGCGCTGCTGGTCGGTGTCCGCGCCCGTCGGGCTCACGACGAACGGTGAACTGAAGCCTCAGCCCGTGCTGTCGACCGCGCCGCTCGTCAGACTCGACGGCGTCGCGTTGCTGCACTTCGGAAGTGACGTTAGTTGTACACGCTGCAATCAACGCGTGTAATTCACCACCGGCACGGAATACGAAGTCGGCGCGAAATCGGTGCGGCCACTGCGCTGCGACGAGCCATTCGACGGCGCACCGTAGCCGCTATTCTGCGCAGCCTGGTTTTGCGCCGCGACCTTTGCTTCGGCCGCCTGGATATTGGCCGGATAGTCGATCACGTTCGCATTGGACGGATCGTAACCGGCCTTTTCGAGTTGAATCAGTTCGGCGCGGACCTGGGCGCGCGAGAGCGGCTGATCGGCCGGATTCGACTGGGCAAACGCCGCGAGCGGCGCGGCAACGAGAGCGGCGATAGCCCCTGCTTCGATCAGTGACCTGATGGACTTCATGATTTCCAACCTCCCGAGATGGCTTCATGCGATTGCCGCGGAGCGTGGTGCGACCATCGGCCATCCGCAGCGGTTATGCCAGTTTAGAAGCCGGTCGAGCCACGTAGTAAGCCCTGAACCATGAATTCACTGTTGCTATAGCGGCCACAATTCGAGGCCACCACGTTCCGGCGCAGCCTCAACGCGATGCACTACACTGATAACGCCCAACGACGCGCCGCAGCCATCGCATTCGATCGAGGAGGCAGACGCTCATGTCGCATCCCGTTGCCCTGCCCTCTTACCGCGACAGCGTGCGCGCCGAATGGGTCGATTACAACGGCCACATGCGCGACGCGTTCTACCTGCTGATCTTCAGTCTCGCGGTCGACGGGCTGATCGATCTGATCGGCCTGCCCGATGCGGTGCGCAAAGAGCGGCATCGATCGATCTACACGCTCGAGGCGCATCTCAACTATCTGCATGAAATCAAACAAGGCACGCAGGTGCGTGTCGACATGCGCGTGCTCGGCTACGACGCGAAACGTATTCACGTGTACGTCGAAATGTTTGCGCTGGACACGACGCAAAGCCAACGCACCGGCCCCGTCGCCGCGGGCGAGCAGATGCTGCTGCACGTCGATACCAGCGGACCGCGCGGCGTTGCTTTCGATCCGGACGTCAAAGCGCGCGTACACGAACTCGCGCAAGCCCATGCGGCATTGCCGCCGGCGCGTTTCGCGGGACGTGTGATCGCTTTGCCGTGCGCAGCGCAAGCGGGAAACACTACTCAAACGGAGTGACCATGCTCGAGCCGGAAATCGCCGCCTTTATCGAACGAGCGAGCGCGCTCTATCCGTCGCATCACGCGGCGATGACGCCGCGCGAGCAGCGCGAGCTGTATGACCGCTACGCCGCGACGTTGACGCCGCCACTGCCCAGCGACCTCACCACACGGGACGCAAGCTTTCACACCGACGCGGGCCATGCGATCCCGCTACGGCTCTACCGGCATCCAGCGACGGCAAGCGAACACGGCACGATCCGCGGCACGGTGCTGTATTTTCATGGCGGCGGCTTCGTGCTCGGCTCGCTGAACAGTCATCAGATGGTGACGGCGCGCCTCGCCGCCGACACCGGCCTCGACGTGATCGCGGTCGACTACCGGCTCGCGCCTGAGCATCGCGTGCCGGCCGCGCACGACGACTGCCTCGAGATCACGCGTGCCGCGTTGAACCACCGCCTGCCGTTCGACCTCCCAGAGCGCGCCGCATTGCAACTCGCGGGCGATAGCGCCGGCGGCACGCTCGCGGCAAGCGTCGCGCTACGCCTGCGTGACGAAGGTGCGAGCGGGGTGAGCGGCATCGCGCTCGTCTATCCGATGCTCGGCACCGAGCCGCAATTGCCCGCGCGCGACACCGAGTCCGATGCGCCGATGCTGACGCTCGCGGACGTGCATAAGTTTCGCGACGCTTACTGGGGAAAAGGAGAGGAAGCCGACCCAACGCCCGGCCCCGCGTGGACGATCCCGCTCGCCGCAACCCGCTTCGACGAATTGCCGCCGACGCTGGCCATCGGCGCCGAGCACGACCCCCTACGCGACGACGCGCGCGTGTTCGTCGAGCGGATTCGCGAAGCTGGTGGAGATGCCCGGCTGCTGGTCGGCACGGGGCTCGTGCATGGATGCTGGCGCGCGCTTGAAACAAGCCCCGGCGTGCAGGCCATGCACAGGGCTGTATGCGAATTTCTCCGCGAAAACGCACGCCATTAGCGCGGCGATATGCACCGCCGCGCCCGACGCGTTATCGCGGCTCAGCGATTGCGGTCGCTGCGCCACTGCGCGAACGTGACGAGATCGAGGCCGACGTCGGCCGGCTCTATGCGGGTCCAGCCGAAGAACGCGTCGTCCCAGCCAGGAATGCTTTGGGGCGTCAGCGACCGGAACTTCATGCCGCAACGATACGCGAGGTCCGGCCAGAACAGCGGCATCACCTCGCGCGTGGCGAGCTGGCGCAGCAGGTCGGACGGGCCACCCTCGTCGGCGACGATCTCGCCCTGGGAGATCCAGTCGTTCTCGGCCCACGCGACGAACACGCTCGGGTTGCCTGCGGCGTCGAACATCAGGATCACGTTCTGCTCGGGCCGCCAGTAATACTCGACGATGCCCTGAGCGGCCACCACTTCGTCGATCACCTTGCGCGTGCGCGGATCGCAGTAGGTCATGCCGTTTTCGCCGAGCGCGAGCCAGCCCGACTCCGCGCAATGGCGGCTTTTGGCGTCCTTCAGGAAATGCGTGAGGCGATTGGCCGAATCCGCGTCGGTCTTGCGCAGGTACAGGTCGACGATGCCGGCGTTGAAGGCCTTCACCGCGACGGTTTCATCGGCGACGCCGGTAAGCAATACCTTCGCGCAACGCAGGTGCGAGATCGACGACAGAAACTCGACGCCGCCGATGCCCGGCATGTCGTAGTCGACGACGACCGCCGCCACTTCCTCGAAGCGCGACGGCTGCGCGACGATGTCGCGCTCCGCCGAGGTCTCGACGAAGCGCTCGACGCCCGGTTCGCTCAGACACGCCGACGCTGCCGCGAATTCGAGCGAATTCTCGCGTGCGTGCTGGCGGATATAGTTGAGGGCCGCTTGCGGACGCGTGAAAAACAGGTTCGTGTAGGTGCCCGGGAAAGAAACGGCGGAGCGCGTCGAGGTAGCTGTCGTTGTCGTCGACGAAAACCACTGTGGACGGATAAAAAACGGGAGGTCGAATAAAGTTGTTCATATCTTCACGTGTTTCCCACGCCGCCGCGAAGGTCCCCGACCGACCGGTCGGTCGATCTGACATTTCGCCAGGCGACTGCCCAAGGAATGCCGGGCGATGCCTCGCCCGCGGGTCCGCATGATCAATGGGTTCTTGTCGCTACTACCGGTGACCGCCTGCCGTCGCTGTTCGCGCCGCTATCGACGCGGTTCGCGCGTCTCGGGTGGCGCAGCCCGGCGCGGGCCTGCCGGCATGTGCGCTGCGAGCCAGTCGCTGCAAGTCGCTTTCACACGCCGGATAATCGAACCGTGGCTGCCGGTCGTCTGCAACGGTTCGTATAGTACAGGCTCCGCGCATTGGCGGCACAACTTAAATCGCATTCCTGCAGGCGCCGGCCGCGCAATTGCGGGGGGACTAATTGGTCGAAAAAGAAAATCGCGGCACGCGGAAAAAATGTCCGCTTCCGTCGTGCGGGCGAATGACTTTAGCGGCAAGCGCGCGCCGTTCGTGCCAGGTCCGTTCGGACATCAATCATCGTGACGCGCCGCAATATGCCGACAAGAAGCGTCGATGTCGAAATGGTCGTTTATCATCAGTCAATCGCAGTTGCTTAATGGTTGTTGATTAGATATGACGAATACCGGCAAGATGATGATAGTCGGGCTGCTCGTGGTCGATGCGGGTGTCGCCGGTTATCTGCTGTACCCCAGGGACGATCAGGCGCCGGCCGTGACCGGCGCGGTGACCCGCAGCGTCACCGGCGCGGTGGAATCGGAACCGCAGACCGATGCGACGCGTGCCGCTGGCGCCAGCGTGAGGCCTGCGCAACCCGTGAGCCCGCCCGCGCCGCAATCGGCGCTGCCGCAGATGGAGTCGGCCACTCCGACTCCGGGAGCCGCTCAGGCACCTGCTGCGGCGCCCGTCCCCGCCCCGTCCCTGCCCGCCACAGCGGCCGCGCCCGTGCCGAGCGTCACGCCCCAGTCGAGTCAGACCGCGAGCGGCCGCATCGATAACGCGGCGCCGCCCACGGCCAATCCGGCCGCGGGCGCGCACACCCCCTCGAAGTCGGAGTCGTACGCACAGCAAAAAGGTCAACCGAGGCCGCAGTACGGGCCGCGCATCGACGAGACCCACGCGCGCCGGCGCGACGACGCGCACCCGAATGGCGCCAACCCGGTCGCCGCGATGCTGACGGACCAACTGGTCAAGGAATCGGCGAAACCCGACCCGTCGCTGCCGATGCCGTCCGGCGTCACCGTGCCGTTGCAGTCTGCCAATCCCCCGGGGGCTGGCGCGGGTAGCGGCCGCGGCACGAATCCGGTTGCGTCGGCGATGACCGATCGGCTCGTCCGCGAATCGTCGAAGGTGGGACCGACGCAGCCCGCCGCGGAGCCGCCGATCATCAAACCCTGAGCGACGCGGGGCTCACGGCCGCGACGCCACCTCGTCGAGGTGCGCGAGCAGATCGGCCGGATCGTCGTAGACGCGCAACGCCCCCGCGCGCTCCAGTTCCTCGGCGCCATAGCCACCCGACAGCAGGCCGACACCGAGCGAGCGGCAGCGGCGGGCTGCAAGCATGTCCCAGATGCTGTCGCCGACCACGACCGTGTGCTCGATCGACACGCCGAGCCGCTCGGCCGCGGCGAGGAACAGGTCGGGATCGGGCTTCGCGTATTTGACGTCGTCGCGCGTGACGACGACCGCCTTTGCCGGATCGACGCCGAGCGCCGCCAGATTCAGCGCGGCGGTTTCCATCCGCCCGCTCGTCGCGACGGCCCACGGCGTGCCGGCCTGTGTCAGCGCGTCGAGCAGTTCGCGCGCGCCCGGCAGCGGACAGACCTGGGCGCGCATCCGCTGATAGGCGGCCGCATGCGCGTGCCGCAGCCGTTCGGCGCGTTCGACGCTGATCTCGCCGTGTGTCTCACGCAGCAACTGGTCCGTGAACAGCCCACCGCTCATGCCGATCTTGCGATGGATACGCCAGACGGACAGCGGGATACCTTCGCTGTCGAGCGCCTCTTTCCACGCCAGCACGTGCTGATAGACGCTGTCGACGAGCGTGCCGTCGAGGTCGAAAAGAAAGGATGTCTGGATACGCATGCCGGCCTCCGGTGATGATGGGTTCAGTCACTATGCCATGTGTCGATGAAACGGCCAGGGCGGCTCGTCGCCCTTGACGACGCTCACGGCCTCTACGCGATGTGCGCAAATTCCCACAGAAGGGCGCGTATTTGCCCCGGTTTCGCTTTACCACGGTCTCACGTTTGAGACGATGAACTCGTTCGGCAACAAGGCCGGCAACTTCGCGAACAACCGCTCGTACGGCTTCGGCCTTTCGTACGCGCAGGGCCCGCCGGCCGATTCGGTGTTGTCGCACGCGATTCTCAACACGCTGCCGCCGTCGTCGACGAATGCGCGGGTCGCGGTCACGGTGGGCATGCGTCACGCGTTCTGATGCTGCGCGCCGCGACAGTGCGATGCCCTCACGACTGCGCCGCCGCGATCACCTGCGACGCGAGCGCATGATGCTGGCCGCGTCGCGAGCGGATTGCGTGAATCTCCTCGATCACGCCGTCCGCGCGGCCGAGCCAGCGCAAGCCCCTCGATAACGTGAGCTCTTCGGCGCCGAGCTCGGCGAGCGGAAACACGCCGAGCCCGCGCGCCGCGAATACCGCCATCAACGCGCTGTCCTCGAATTCGCCGACGACGCGCGGCCTGATTCCCTGAGACTCGAACCATCGGTCGAGCCGCGCGCGCAGCGCGCCGTGACGGGTCGGCAGCAGCACGGGCAGGTCAGCGAGACAGAGCGGAAAGCCGTCGCGCGCCGACTTGCGCACGACCTGCGCGGGCCCGTACCAGTCGACCGGCGAGCCCGCGACGCGCTGGCTCAGCACGCGCAGATCCGCGCCGTGCGGCGCCGGCTGACAGGCGAGCACCAGATCGAGCCGATGCAGCGCAAGCTCCGACAACAGCTGCGCGGGCTCCCCCTCGTGACACAGCAGCCTTAGCGACGGCGTGGCGAGCACCGGCGCGAGCAACGCATGCGCGGCGAGCTTCGAAATCCCATCCGACAGCCCGACCGCGAGCCGCACCGAGTCCGCGCCGCTCGCTTCGCGCATCTCGTCGAGCAACGCCTCGCCCAGCTGGAAGATCTGCTCCGCGCGATCGAACGCCTGCTCGCCGGCCTCGGTCATCGCGACGCCGCGCCCGGCCGGCTTCAACAGCTGGCGCCCAAGCGCTTTCTCGAGCTCGCGCACCTGCGCGCTGATCGTCTGCACGGCCATGTCGAGCCGCCCGGCCGCTCGCGCAAAGCCGCCCTCCTTCACGACGAGCCAGAAGTAGTACAGGTGACGATAGTTGAGCATGCTAATCCGATACTTCGAAAAATCCGAAACGTCGTTCAGGTTATCACTGGTTCATTCGAACCGCGAATAGGCCCATGATGGCTGTTCCGCCGCTCGCGGCGCACTCGATTCCGCCACCTCATGGACTCCCTGTTCGCACTCGTTGCCGATCCCGCCGCGTGGGCCGCGCTCGTCACGTTGATCGTGATGGAGATCGTGCTCGGCATCGATAACCTGATCTTCATTTCGATCCTCAGCAACCGCTTGCCGGAAGCGCAACGCGCGCGCACGCAGCGCATCGGGCTGCTGCTCGCGCTGGTGATGCGGCTGCTTCTGCTCGGCACCATCGCGTGGATCACGAAGCTGACCGCGGTCGCGTTCACGCTGTTCGATCATGGCTTTTCGTGGCGCGACCTGATCCTCGTCGGCGGCGGCCTGTTCCTCGTGTGGAAGGCGACCACCGAAATCCGTCAGCACATGATCCCCGATGACGAAGTCGCCGCGAAAACCAGCTCGACCGTACAGTTGACCGTGGCGGCCGCGATCGGCCAGATCATCCTGCTCGACCTCGTGTTTTCCGTCGACAGCATCATCACCGCGGTCGGCATGACCGAGCACCTGCCGATCATGTTCGTCGCGGTGATCGTGTCGATCATGGTGATGCTGTTCGCGGCGCAGCCGCTCGCGCGCTTCATCGATCGCAATCCGACCATCGTGATGCTGGCGCTGAGCTTCCTGCTCGTGATCGGCATGACACTGATCGCCGATGGTTTCGGCTCGCACGTTCCGAAGGCGTATATCTATGCGGCAATGGCGTTTTCCGCGTTCGTCGAGGCGATGAACACGCTCGCGCGGCGCGCGAAAACGAAACGTCTGGCAAGCAGCGAGGAGTGATGCCGTGATGAAATGCCCAGTCTGCAAAACGACCGATCTGCTGATGACCGAGCGCCGCTCGATCGAGATCGATTACTGTCCGGACTGCCGAGGCGTATGGCTCGATCGCGGCGAACTGGACAAGCTGATTGCGCAGGATGACGGCGACGGCTCGCGGCGCGGCGAGCGTGCCCAGGAAAGCGAGCGGCAGCGTTACGAGGAGCGTCGCGACGAACATCGCGGGTATCAAAAGAAGCGCGCGATTTTCGATGTGTTCGACTTCGACTGAACGCTTCGGCGGCTTGGCGCACGCAAATTCCAACCGCCGTTAGCGCATCAGCGCGCCTTCTTGCGAGCGCCCTTGCCGGTCGTCGCGGCGCGCGGCGCTTCCTTCTCGAGCGGTGCGCCGCCGTTCATCTGCTCGAGCCACGACAGCGTATCGACATACGACAGAAATTGCTTCAGATATTCCGGCGACAGCTCGCGCATCAACGACAGCGCGCGATGTACGAGGCTGCTCGAATTGAGCGGTCCCGCGTTGCCTGGCACCTGCGCGAGCGACTGGCGCAACTGCTTTTCGGTGCGGACTTTGGACCAGACTTCGCGGAAGTAGTCGACTGCGGGCAGATCGGGATAGGCGGCGGCGTGCGGAGCATCGGCGCGCGCGTGGTGGCGGGCGAGGCGTTCGATCAGCGCCGCGAGCGTGGCGTCGTTGGCCGCGTTGGCTTCACCGGACGTGGCTTGCGACGCGCTCTCGGCCGCAACGGCACGCTCGACCTCGGCCGTATATTCTGCCAGCAGTCCTGCCAATCGTTGCTCGAGCACTCGTCGCGGCTCGCCGCTGTGCTGTGCCGCGCGCCGCGTAAGCGCGTCGAGCAGATGAAAACGCACCGGATCGAGCCGAGCCGCGCCGCTCGCGCGCCATGCATCGAGCCTCGCGCGAGTCGCGTGGATCGCGTCGTCAAGCACCGGACTTCTCCGCTGCCGCCGCACTCGACGGCCGCGGCACCGGCGCGATTTCAACGCGGCGGTTTTTCGCGCGGCCGGGTTCGTCGGCATTCGAACTGACCGGCTGCTCCGAGCCGAACGCCGCCGCAAACACCGACGACGCCGGCACGCCCTCGTCGATCAGCGTGCGCGTGACCGTCAACGCGCGCTGCGCCGACAGCTCCCAGTTATCCGCAAAGCGTCGATTGCCTTCGCGCAGGCGTTGATCGTCGGTGAAGCCGCTCACCATCAGGATCTGATCGCTCGCGTGCAGATACGCGGACAGCGGCCCGGCGAGACTCGTCAGCAGCGCGCGACCCTCAGGCTGCAGTTGGGCGGAGTTCAGCGCGAACAGCACGTTGCCGCTAATGCCGATGCGCCCATTGACGAGCGTCACGCGGCCCGCCGCGAGCGGTCCCGCGAGTGCCTGTTCGAGCGTCTTGCGGCGCTGCGTTTCGGCCTGGCGCTGCTTGACCTCCTGCTCGAGCTTGCTCGACAGTTCGAGCTGCACGCCGATCACGCTGACCAGAATCAGCACGAACGCGCCGACCAGCACCGACATCAGATCGCCGAACGCGGCCCAGATCGGCGCGGAGGTTTCCACGCCGCCGTCGATGTCCTCGCTCATACCGCGTCGGCTCCGGCGGTCGCGCGCTGCGCGGCCAGCAACTGCAGGTCTTCGACGATCTGCTTCTGCGACATCACGCTGAGGTCGACCACGTCACGCGCCTGCGCGACGTAGTAGGCGAGCTGTTCGTCGCTGCGCGCGAGCGATTTGCCGAGCGCTGCTTCGATGCGTTCGAGATGTGCGACGAGCTTGTCGTTCGCTTCGCCGAACGTGTGCACGGCCGCGCCGAATGCTTCGCCGAGGCTCGCGACTTCGACCGCGCTGCCGGTGACCTGCGCGGCGACCGTGCCGAGCTTGCCGGTCTCGTGCTCGAGGTGTTCGGTGAAGCGATTGCCGACGCGTTCGAGCAGACCCGCCGACGTCGAGACCAAGGCATCGACGGCCGTGCGTTGCTCGGTCGACGCATGGTTGACTGCGTCGAGCAGCGTCTCCAGCGTGGCGAGCAGACTACTGCGCTCTTCGAGCATCGCGGTGTCGCGGACCATGCTGTCGGAGAGCTTCTGGCGCAGCTCCGCGACGACTTCGGCAGCGACCTTCGGCGCTTCCGACGCCGCTTGCACGAGGCGCTCGATTTCGGCGATCGTCGCGCTGGCATGCGTTTGCGTCTGCGCGGAGATATCGCGCGCGGTTTGCTCGAGTGCGTCGCAGATTTGCTGCTGACGGGTCGCGGTTTGCGAACCCGTTTGCTGCCATTGTTCGTCGAGCTTTGCGGTCATCGCGGCGAGCGATTCGGTCCATGCGGCGAAGCGCTGTTCGTCGCGCGCGGCGAGTTCGGCTTGCAGGTTTGTCGCCGCCTTCGGTGCTTCAGCCGCGGCTTGAACCAGTCGATCGATTTCCGCGATCGTCGCGCTGGCATGCGTTTGCGTCTGCATGGAGATTTCGCGTGCCGTTTGCGCAAGCGCGTCGCAGATCTGCTGCTGATGGCTGGCGGCTTGCGCACCCCTCTGCTGCCATTGTTCGCTGAGCTTCGCACCCATCGCGTCGAGCGCCTCGGCCCACGCCCCCAAACGCTGCTCGTCGCGCGCGCTCAGTTCGGTCTGCAAGTTCGCATGCGAGCTACCGACCGCGCTCAGCAACGCCGCGGCATGCTGCTCGAACGTCGCGGCGGCGCGCGCCAACGCCTGTTCGTTGTTGGCGGCGAGTTTGTCGCCCGCGCTTTGCTGCTGAGCCAACGCGTCGCCCCAGGCCTGCGACATGCCGCTCGCCGTCGCTTCGAGCCGCGCGGACACGCCGTCGAGCAGCGCGAGCGAGCGCTGTTCGAACGCTTCGGCAACGCGTTCGACCGAAGCGCGCTGTTGCGCGGCCAACTCGTCGCTCGCCTGCCGATGTCCGGCGAGCGCGCTGTTGAAAATCTCGGCGACGCTCGCACTGGTCGCCGCGAAGCCGCTCGACATGCCGTCGAGCTGGCGCTGCACGGCCTGGGTCACCGCGTCGTGCAACGCGGCGGTTTCGCGCGAGAGGCCGGCCATCGTCGCTTCGACGACCGGCTGCAGGGCCTTGCCGGCGGCCTGCGCGCTGCCGGCCACGCTGTCCTTCAGCGACTGCTCGATCACACCGGCGAGACGCAGATAGGCGGCTTCGGTGCGGCCGTAAAACGCGTCGAGGCTCGCGATCTGCCGCTCGTTCGACGCCGCGCTCTGCTGTTCGAGCGCGCTCATCATCGTCTGCAGACGTTCGACCAGTAGCGGCGTCGCTTCGGCCTGGCGTTGCAGCAGCCGGAAGCTTTCTTCGCGCTGATGGCTCTGCGAGTAGACGCGCAAAGTCGTCGCGATCTTCACGTCGAGCTGTTGCGCCGCTTCGAGCCGCTCGCGGCGGGACAGCGCGGACAGCAGCCCGAGCATCGCGGACGTCGCGACACCCGCGATCGACGTGCCGAACGCGAAGCCCAGCCCCTTGACCGGCGCGGCCAGCGATGCGCGGATCGCCTGCAGGTCGCTCGCGCTCTCCAGCGCAAGGCCGGTGCCGCGCAGCGTCATCACCATGCCGAGCAGCGTGCCGAGCATGCCGAGCAGCACCAGCAGACCGACCAGATACGGCGTCAGCGCGGGTCCCGGCAACGCGACGCGCTCGCCTTCGACGCGCAGCCGCACGCTATTGCGCAGACTCGGATGGACAGCTTCGAGAAACGCGGCGAGGCTCGGCGGTGGTCCGGACAACGCGGCGAGCGTGCCCGTCAGCGTGGCGGTCGCCTGACCATAGCGGCGCAATTCGAGCGCGCCTAGCACGTAGAAGACGCCGATCAGCAGCGTGACGGCGAACGCGAGCGGATTGGAAGCGGCATAACCGACGGCGATCCAGCACGCCGCGGAGAGCCCCGCGAGAAATACAACGAGATCGATACGATATCTGGACATGGGGTCCCAGTTAGCAGGCGCGAAGAGCCGCGAGCAGCCCTTCGACCGGTTGAAAACGAACCTCCAGCTCGGCCAGCAAAACGCTCTGCATGTCCTTGCGGAAGACGTCGAGCCACGCCTCGGACGCGAGCGGCACGGCAGCGTTGCCGCCATCGGTCGACCTGGCGAGTCGCGTGGCTGCAGCGCCGGCTTCGACTTCGGCCGACTGCTGCCGCGTGGGATCGGCATCGGCGGCAACTTCGGCCGCTGCTTCCGCCTCCGCCAACCTCCGCTTCTCACCCTCGCGCAAGCGCTCGAAGTGCCCGCCGAGCAACCCGGGCACCGCGCCGAGCAAACTCCGCTCGCGCTCGCCGAGCGCACGCTCCATCACCGCATCGACGACCGCGAGCCGCGCGAGCGACGGCGCCTGCGTCGCCAGCAGCGCGCGCAGCCGGCCGCGCAACGTGCCGATCGCCGTTTCCATCGACTGCTGAAGCGCGAGATAGCGCTGTCGGAACACCGCGTAGTCGGCCTGCGTGTCGACCGCCACGCGCGGCGCCGACATCCGGGCGGACGACGGCGACGGGCCACGCCGCCGTGAGCCGGCGAGCACGCTATCGCTGGCGATTGCGCTCACCAGCGAGCGGCGCACGCGCGTGCACTCTTCCTCTTCCGCACGGCCGAACGCGCGCGCGCCGCCAGCGACGGACGGCGGCTTGCCATCCAGCGCCGACGACAACGCGATCGCGTCGGTCCAGCCGAGCCACTGGCTCAGCCGATCCGCCAGCGATTGTCGCGATTCGGCGACGTCGGCCTCGGCGAGACGGGCCAGTAAGCGAACGAGCGCAGGCCCAGTGAAGGCGCTGCGCTGAGGGGCTTGCAACATACCACCGGCCGCAAAAAAGTCAGCAGTTTACACGCTGACGCCAGCGAGTCCGAAGTCACCCGCTCGATCGTGCGTCGAAAGACACGGTTTTGCCCGATCGAACCTGGCATTCGGGCGTTTTCCCGAGCGCGGTTTTTTTGCCAATAGCGAAGTGGACCTATCCCTGTATAAGATAAAAGCTGGCGCCTCGCTGCGCACTGGAACACGGCGGAGCGTCGACAACACACAGAACACACGCAAGGCGGACAGGGAGCATGAAATTCGATACCGTGGTGCTCGGCGCCGGCATCGTCGGGGTGTGCGTCGCCGTGCATCTGCAGAAACGCGGCCGCGCGGTTGCGCTGATCGACCGTAAGCAGCCAGGCAACGAGACCTCGTTCGGCAACGCCGGGCTGATCCAGCGCGAAGGCGTCTATCCGTACGCGTTTCCGCGCGGGCTCGGCACCCTGCTGCGCTACGCGCGCAACCAGTCGCCCGACGTGCGCTATCACGCCGACGCGATGCTACAGGTTGCGCCGTTCCTGTGGCGCTACTGGCGCAACTCACATCCGGCGAGGCACGCGGAAATCGCGAAGTCGTACGCGACGCTGATCGAGCATTGTGTCAGCGAACATCGCGCGCTTGCCGCGGACGCCGGCGCCAGCGCGCTGCTGCGGCCGATCGGCTGGATCAAGGTGTTTCGCCATGCCGCCGCGCGCGACGCCGAAACCACCCTCGCCGAACAGTGGCATCGCGAGTACGGCGTCGAGTTCGAAACGCTCGACGCGCCGCGCCTGCAACAGCTCGAACCCGATCTCGACAAGCGTCTGCAAGGCGGGCTGCGCTATCCGCAATCCGATTCGGTCAGCGATCCGAACGCGCTCGTCACCGCATACGCGCGGTACTTCGAAGCGCTCGGCGGACGGTTCTTCATCGGCGATGCCGATACGCTGCGTGAAGGCTGGCAGGTCGAGACGCGGGACGGGGCGATCACGGCCGAGTCGGCGGTGATCGCGCTCGGACCGTGGTCGGATCGCGCGAGCACGCGGCTCGGGTATCGGCTGCCGCTCGCGGTCAAGCGCGGCTATCACATGCACTACGCGCCGCGTCGGAGCGCGCGGCTCAACCATCCGATTCTCGACGTCGAACACGGCTATGTGCTCGCGCCGATGGCGCGCGGCATCCGTTTGACCACGGGCGCCGAAATCGCGCGCCCAGAAGCAGCCAAGACGCCGGTGCAACTCGACACGGTCGAGCCGATCGCGCGCACGCTGTTTCCGCTCGGCGAACGTCTGGATGCCGAACCGTGGATGGGACGCCGCCCGTGCACGCCGGACATGATGCCGATCATCGGGCCCGCGACGAAACATCAGGGACTGTGGTTCGCGTTCGGCCATGCGCATCATGGTCTGACGCTCGGACCGGTGACGGGGCGGCTGATCGCCGAGATGATGACCGGCGAGCAGACGCTGGTCGATCCGCGGCCGTTTCGAGTCGAGCGGTTTTAGCCGGATGGTCTGAGGCCTGCTCGAAATCTCCGCCTTCATCACGCAATTATCGTCATCTCACGCTAAAGCCACCCTCACGGCACGCCTCCGACCAAGCCACCAGCCGTCGAAGCAATAAAAAACGCCGCGGGCCGACAGCCCCGCGGCGTTCTTCATCGAGCCGGACAACCGTCGATCAGGCCGTCACGGCAGCCCGTCGCGGCGACACTGCCGACACCGCGAAGCTCACGACGATATTCGCGACGAGCGCGATCAGGCCGATATACAGCGGATAGTTCTCGTGGCCGAAATGCAGGCCATACACCGGCTTGAGCCCTTGCGAAATCGCGAGGCCCGTGCCGAGCACGATACCGACGAGCCAGCCGACGAACAGACCCGGCGTGTTCAGACGGCGCGTGTACAGCGTGAACACGATGGCCGGGAAAATTTGCAGAATCCACACGCCGCCGAGCAATTGCAGATCGATCGCATACTGCGTCGGCAGGAACACGATGAACAGCAGCGCCCCAAACTTGACGACCAGCGAAACGATCTTCGCATTGGCTGCCTCCGCCTTGGGCGAGATGTTCGGCGACACCAGCGGGCGCCACAGATTACGCGTGAACAGATTCGCCGCGCCGATCGACATGATCGCGGCCGGCACCAGCGCGCTGATCGCAATCGCGGCGGCCGCGAAACCGACGAACCACGACGGGAACAGCATGCCGAACAGGGTCGGCACCACGTCGCTTGCCGACTTCACGTTCACGCCAGCGGCGATCGCCATATAGCCGAGCAGCGCGATCAGGCCGAGCAGCACCGTGTAGGCCGGCAGGAAGATCGCGTTCTTGCGCACCGTCTTTGCCGACGCCGACGACAGCACCGCCGTCATCGTATGCGGATACATGAACGCGGCGAGCGCCGAGCCGAGCGCGAGCGATGCGAACGCCGTGTACTGATTCGGCTTCAGCAGGATACCGGTCGCGCCACCCTTCGCCTGGAAGTGCGCATCGGCCAGTTCGAACACGTGCCCATAGCCGCCGAGCTTCACCGGAATCAGCCATACCGCCGCGATCACGACGATATAGATCATGATGTCCTTGACGAACGCGATCATCGCCGGCGCGCGCAGGCCGCTTGCATACGTATAGAGCGCGAGGACCACGAACGCGACGATCAACGGCAATTCGCCGCTGACGCCGAGCCCCTTGATCACGACCTGCATGCCCACCAGCTGCAGCGCGATATACGGCATCGTCGCGACGATGCCGGTCAGCGCGATGGCCGCCGGGAACCACTTGCCGCCGTACTCGCCGTGCACGTAGTCGGCCGCGGTGATGTGGTTCTTGGCGTGCGCAACCTTCCACAGCTTCGGCATCACTGCGAACACGAACGGATAAACGATGATCGTGTACGGCAGCGCGAAGAAGCCATACGCGCCCACCGAATAAACGAGCGCGGGCACCGCGATCACCGTATAGGCGGTATAGAAATCGCCGCCGACGAGGAACCACGAAATGACCGTGCCGAACTGCCGTCCGCCGAGACCCCACTCGTGCAGTTGCGTCAGATCGCCGCGTTTCCAGCGCGCCGCGAAAAAGCCCATCACCGTGACGAGCACGAAGAACGCGATGAAGACCGTCATCGCAACCGGGTTCACAGGATTCAGATCGCTCATTTGAGACCTCGATACACGATGTAAATCAGCAGCGAGGTCAACGGCACCCACAGAAACTGATACCAGTAGAAGAACGGAAAGCCCGCGAGCGGCGGATGCGTATCGTTATAGAACGGCAGCCACAGCAGCGCGATATAAGGGATCAGCAAAATGAGCCAGAGCCATGAACGGCCGGCCGAGGGGGAGGTCTCCACGAACGTCTCCTGAGTATTATCGACAGCGCGCGCGATGGCTCGTGGCCCGACGCGCAAATGCCCGGTTGCCTGAGATCAGGCGGAACATCGGGGAACGTCGCACACTCGAGCGCCAGGCCTCGCGCGGCGCGGTATGCGACGGGCATGTAGTATTCGCCTTCGCGCGCTTGCTTTCAAGCGCGCAACTACGTAAGCCGTCTACGTAATATTACGTAGCCCGTTGACTGGCTTTTTTCAACGATGAAACTCAAAGCAAAGATAGTGCTGCTCGCGATCGTGCCCTTTCTGCTGGCGATCGCCAGCATCGAGACGGGCGTGCGCCGCGAAGCGACCGCACTCGCCGAGCGGCAGCACGCGGCCACCCAGGCCGCGTACATGGCGAGTAAGGAGATCGAGCTAAAGCACTATGTCGAACTCGCGACCACCGCGATCGCGCCGCTCTACGAAGCCGGCGGCGACAACGCACGCGACGACGCGCTGCTGCGCACGCGTGCGCTCGCGGTGCTCGAAAAGATGAATTTCGGCGAGGACGGCTACTTCTTCGTGTACGACCTGCACGGCCGCACGCTGATGCATCCGCGCGAGCCGGACCTGGTGGGTCGGGATCTGTGGTCGTTGCGCGATAGCCAGGGCACGCCGACGATCCAGCAGCTACTCGCCGCGGCCGCGCGCGGCGGCGGCTATGTGCGCTATCTGTGGCATCGGCCGTCGACCGGCAAGGAGGAGTCGAAACTCGGCTACGTGGTGCCGCTCGAACGCTGGGGCTGGATGCTCGGCACCGGCATCTATCTCGACGACGTCGACACGGCGCTCGCGCACATCGACGCGGAGGCCGCGGCCAATATCGATCGCACGATGAAGTGGATCGACGCGATCGCGGTGGCCGGCCTCGCGGTCATTGCGCTGTGCGCACTCGTGCTGAACGTGACTGAATATCGCAGCGCCGACGCGAAGCTGAAGCGGCTCGCACAGCAGGTCGTCGAGTCGCAGGAAAACGAGCGAGCGCGCCTGTCGCGCGAATTGCACGACGGCATCAGCCAGATGATGGTGTCCGTGAAGCTGCTGCTCGAATCGGCGCTCGCGCGGCTCGAACGCGGCGACGCACGCGTGCCCGCCGCCGAGGCCGCCCTGTCGACCGGACTCACGCGGCTCGGCGATACGCTGCGCGAAGTCCGGCGCATTTCTCATGCGCTGCGTCCGTCGATGCTCGACGATCTCGGCGTCGCGGCCGCCCTCGAACAACTGACGCGCGAACTCGGCGACGAGTCCGGCATCGCGATTGGCTTCACGCAGATCGCGCATACGCATGCCGCCACGTTGCCCGACACGGTCAACACCGTGCTGTTTCGCATCGCCCAGGAAGGGCTGACGAACATCGTGCGACATGCGCAGGCGTCGAGCGCGGCGCTTGCGCTCGAGGTTTCGCGCGATGCGGTCGCGCTGACGATCTCCGACAACGGCCGCGGCTTCGACGTGACCGAAGCATTCGTCGGCGGACGTGAAGGTGTCGGCCTGCGCAACATGCGCGAACGGCTCGAAGCGCTCGGCGGCACGCTGTCGCTGAACTCGCAGCCGGGGCACACCGTCGTCGCCGCGCGCGTGCCGCTGCCCACGACGCATGCAACGGTGCCGTCCCTGCAGGAACTCTCATCATGAACGACACGACCTCTCCTGCCATCGCGCGTCTGCTGCTCGTCGACGATCATCCGCTCGTGCGCGACGGTCTGCGCGCACGGCTCGAAGCAGTGCGTCACTTCGAAGTGGTCGGCGAAGCGGGCGACGCGCAGCAAGCGCTCGCGCTGGCCGAACGAAAGGCGCCGCATCTGGCGCTGATGGATGTCGGCATGAAAAGCGGCATGAACGGCATTGCGTTGGCGGGCCTCTTTCACGAGGGCTTTCCGGCGATTCGTGTGCTGATGCTGTCGATGCACGACAACCTCGAATACGTGACGCAGGCGGTGCGCGCGGGCGCGAGCGGCTACGTTCTGAAGGATTCGCCGGCGCTCGAAATCATTCAGGCGATCGGCGCGGTACTCGACGGCAAGACGTTCTTCAGCGCGGAGATCGGTGCTCGACTGATCCAGGCGTCGGCGACGCAATCGCCGGTCGAACGCTTGACGCCGCGCGAGCGCGACATTCTCGATGCGCTTGCCGAGGGACTGTCGAGCAAGCAGATCGCGCAGCGCAACGATCTGTCGGTGCGAACCGTGGAGACGCATCGGCTGAATCTGAAGCGCAAGCTCGATATCGAAGGACAGGCCGAGTTGATCAAGTTCGCGGTCGAGAACCGGCGCAACAAGCGTTGAAGTTCGCGGGCGCGCAATAATGAGCGGTCCACACCTGGAGCGACCACGACATGAAGCGCGTGTTCGAACTGAGTCTTGCCGGTCTGATGATTTGCGTGGCCACGGCTCGCGTTTATGGCGAACCGGCGCGCGTCAATCGCGGCCACGATCCATTCCTGCATATATCCAAAGCGATCGCCGATTGTCCAACTCCGCTTGGCCCATTCGAAACCGAAAAGGAATGGCTCGACGATAGCCATTACAGAATCGAACGCGGCAATAGCTGCTGGATCGAAGGCCGTTGCCGTTTGCCGAACGCGTATCTGTACGACGCGGAAATCGCCGAGAGCGTGCAACGGCGTCTCGCGAATCTGAACGTCGCGACGCACTGGCGCGAGCAATCGACGCTATGGCTCACGCTGCAACGCCGCTTTATCTACGTCGAAGGCTGCGTCGCGCCGGGCTTCGACAAGAAGATTTTCCTCACCGAACTCGCCAAAACGGCGGACGTCGAGCGCGTGATCGACAACACGATCACCGATCCTCACGCCGCGCAGTTGCCTTACCGCACCCAGGCGGACCCGGACAAGCCCGTGCTCGATCCGGGCAATTAGCGCGGTAGATGGCGATGTCTTTGCCTCTGCCGTCTACTGCCTGCTATATCGACAAACATCGATAGCAACGCAGAAATCGTTCGTTTGGCCTTTATGACGTCATTGCTAACATCAGCGGCCCTACCTGACGGTCCGCAATAACAATGACAACACTTCGATTTCGCCGTAACAACTTTCGCCCTACTTTGCGTCTCGGCGTGATCGGCGCCGCCGTCGCGAGCCTCGTCACGCTCGCCTCGTGCGGCGAAGACAACCTGCCGAGCGCGTCCGCCGCGTCGAGCGCCGCGCCCGCGTCCACGCCGGTCGTCGCGCAGAAGCGGCCGAACATCCTCTACATCATGGCCGACGACCTCGGCTACTCCGACATCCATGCGTTCGGGGGCGAAATCAACACGCCCAATCTCGATGCGCTGGTGCAAAGCGGCCGCATCCTGACGAATCACCACACGGGCACCGTCTGTGCGATCACGCGTTCGATGCTGATCTCGGGCACCGATCACCATCTGGTCGGCGAAGGCACGATGGGCGTGCCGACCGACGAGCGCAAAGGACTGCCGGGATACGAAGGCTATCTGAACGATCGCGCGCTATCGGTTGCGCAGTTGCTGAAAGACGGCGGCTATCACACGTACATGGCCGGCAAGTGGCACATCGGCTCGGGCATCGTCGGCAGCGCGACGGGCAGCGGACAGACGCCGGACCAATGGGGCTTCGAGCACAGCTACGCGCTGCTCGGCGGCGCCGCGACCAATCACTTCGCGCACGAACTGGCCGACTCGAAGAACTACACCGAAGACGGCAAGTACGTGCAGCCCGGCCAGCCGGGACAACCGGGCGGCGTGGGCGGCAGCCCGGCGGTGTTCTATTCGACCGACTTCTACACGCAGCGCCTGATCTCCTACATCGATTCGAACAAGGGCGACGGCAAGCCGTTCTTCGCGTACGCGGCCTATACGTCACCGCACTGGCCGCTGCAGGTGCCCGATCCTTATCTTCACAACTACGTCGGCAAATACGATGCCGGTTATGACGCGATCCGCGATGCGCGTATCGCCCGGCAGAAAGCGCTCGGCATCATTCCGCAAGACTTCGTGCCGTTCGGCGGCGCGCCGGAGACGCTGGCCGCGAGCCCAGCCACGGCGAACAATGGCACCGCGAGCGCGAAATACGTGAGCGCCGTGCACAGCGCCGCGCAGGGCTACACCGATTACGGCCCCGGCTATGTGAACAAGAAGTGGGACAGCCTGTCGCCGGCCGAGAAGAAAGCGCAGGCTCGATACATGGAAATCTACGCGGGCATGGTCGAGAACCTCGATCACAACATTGGCCTGCTGATCCAGCATCTGAAGGACATCGGCGAATACGACAACACGTTCATCATGTTCCAGTCGGATAACGGCGCCGAGGGCTGGCCGATCGATTCCGGCGCGGACCCGACCGCTACCGACACGGCGAACGCGGCCGATCCGACCTACTCGCAACTCGGCACCGACAGCGGCAAGCAGAACGCGCAACGTCTGCAATACGGTTTGCGCTGGGCCGAAGTCAGCGCGACGCCGTTCCGCTTGACCAAGGGTTATTCGGGCGAAGGCGGCGTGTCCACACCGTTGATCGTGCATCTGCCGGGCCAGACTTCGCAGATGCCGACGCTGCGTGAATTCACGCACGTGACGGACAACACCGCGACGTTCCTCGCGGTCGCGCACATCGCGCCGCCGACCACGCCCGCGCCCGCGCTGATCAACACGCTGACCGGCGTCGATCAGAACAAGGGCAAGGTGGTCTACAACAACCGCTATGTGTATCCGATCACCGGACAATCGCTGCTGCCGCAGCTCGAAGATCAGAGCACGGCGCCGGTGCATAGCGCGTCGTTCGGCGACGAAGCCTATGGCCGCGGTTATCTGCGCAGCGCCGACGGCCGCTGGAAAGCCCTGTGGACCGAACCGCCGCTCGGCCCCGTCGACGGTCACTGGCAGTTGTACGACATGAGCGCCGATCGCGGCGAAACGCAGGACGTGTCGGCGCAGAACGAGTCGATCATCGATAGTCTCGTGCAGCAGTGGAACGACTACATGACCAGCGTCGGCGGCGTCGAGCCGTTGCGTCCGCGCGGCTACTACTGAGCACACGATGGCGTTTTCATTCAAGCTCAAAGGCGACGTGGCGCTGTATGGCGCATACGCCGCGATCGCGGCGGTCGCATTCGCCGCCGCGTTTGCCGCGCCTTCCATCAGTGCGGCGAGCGCGGCGGTATTCGGCGGTGGCCCGTCCGGCGGATTCGACAGCCTGAACCGCTCGCGTCCACTCGCCGCGCTCGGCTCCGAACAGCAATGCGAGCGTTACTCGGGCCTGCCCGCGCGCTGGCGCGACGACCCGCAAGCCGGCATGGTGCATCTGCATGGTGGCGACTTCGTGTTCGGCAGCAAGCTCGGCTACGAAGACGAGCGCCCCGGCGACGGCAAGACGCACGTTGCCGGTTTCTGGATCGACCAGACCGACGTCACGAACGCGCAGTTCGCCGCGTTCGTGCGGGCGACCGGCTACGTGAGCGATGCGGAGCGTCAGGGCGGCGCGGTCGTGTTTCACACGCCAACGCGCGAAGAAATGAACGCGCGCGATCTCGCGTGGTGGAGTTGGGTCAAAGGCGCCGCGTGGAATCATCCGGCCGGCCCCGGCAGCATGCTCGACGGCAGGATGAATCAACCGGTGACGATGGTCACGCAGGCCGATGCGCTCGCGTACGCACACTGGCTCGGCCGCGATCTGCCGACCGAAGCCGAATGGGAATACGCGGGCAAAGCCGGCCATGAAGGCGCGGACCTCGACACCGCGCCGCGCGACGCGCACGGTAAGCCGAGCGCGAACTACTGGCAAGGCGTGTTTCCGGTGCTCGACACCGGCGAGGACGGCCATGTCGGCCTTTCACCGGTCGGCTGCTATGCGGCGAACGACTTCAGGCTTTACGACATGATCGGCAATGCGTGGGAGTGGACCAAGGACGTGTACAGCGGTCCGCACCAGTCGCATACGAACGGCGATACTGCCGCCGTGGCGCCAATCAGCCGCCGCCACGATACGCCGATGGTCATCAAAGGCGGCTCGTTCCTGTGCTCGCGCGACTACTGCGTCAGATATCGCGCGGCGTCGCGCGAGCAGCAGGAAGCCGATTTGCCGGCTTCGCATATCGGCTTTCGCACGGTGTCGAGGAATGCGTCATGAAGCGATATGCGATTGCCGCGCTTGCGCTCTCGGTGTTGCCTGCTTTACTGCCTGCACCCTCGCACGCTGCCTCGCAGACGATCAGAGTCGGCGTGAGTTCGGGCCCGCAAGCCGAGATCATGAACGAAGTGCGCCGGGTCGCCGCGACCGAGGGTCTCGCGCTCGACGTCGTGGTGTTCGATCAGCCGTCGCGGATCGACGCAGCGCTCGTCGCGAAACAGATCGACGTCGCGAGCTTCGAAGACGAATCCGCACTCGACGCACAGCGCAAACTGCATGGCTACGCACTGACGGGTGTGGCCACGACCGTCACGTTTCCGGTCGCGCTGTACTCGCGCAAGCTGACGAACCTCGTGCAATTGCAGCGCGGCGCGACGATCGCGATTCCCGACGACCCCGCCGGCACGGCACGCGCGCTGATCCTTCTGCAAAACGAAACGCTGCTGACGTTCCGCGATAACGCGGGCCTGCACGCGACGCTCGCCGACATCACGAGCAACCGCCTCCATCTGAAGATTCGCCGGGTACCGCGTGTGCGTCTGTACGACACGTTGAACAGCGTCGCGTTCGCGGTGATCGACAGCGACGCAGCGGCGCGCTCAGGTCTTCGTTCCGCTCGCGACGGTCTCAGTCTCGAAGACGCGCGCTCGCCGTATGCGAACGTGCTGACCGTGCGCGACAGCGATCGCCACAACGCATGGGTCGCGCAACTGGTCGCCGCCTATCATTCGAACGACGTCGCGCACTTCATCCTCACGCGTTATCAGGACTCGGTACGTCGGCCGTGGTGAACACGTTTTCGTTTTCCTGCTCCGCGTGCGGTCGATGCTGCAACAGTCCCCCGTCGATGTCGCTGGCGGAGTTGTTTCGCCATCCCAACCGGTTTATCGGCTGCATCGCAATTGGACGCGTGGCGCGCAGGCGGCCCGGCGAACGGCTACGTGTCGGCCGACATGAAGCCGTGCTCGACGAAGCCGATTGCGCGAGGTTCGAGGCGCTGGCCGATACGCTGCTGTATCGCGCGGGCGACACCTTCAGCATCGTCGCGCAGGGCTTCGACTATCCGTCGCTCGCGCGCTGCCCTGCGCTGGCGGACGACGGGCGCTGCGCGATTCATCTGCAAGGCAAGCCGCTGACGTGCGAAGTGGTACCGCTCGACCCGCTCCTGCCGGACAGTCTGCAACACCTGGTATTGGCGGAACGCGGCGACAGCGCCGTCTATGTCGGCAGCGCATGCATCCAGGAAGGCAAACGCGACGATGCGGCGTTGCTGGTCGACGAGGGCCGCCTTGCCGATCCGCATGCTGAAGATGCGCTCGCGCGACGGCGTCGCGCGCTTGAACAGGAGCGCGCGATCTGGACGCAAGCCGTGTTCGACGCATTGCGCGCCGACCTGTTCGATTCACCCGCCGCGCTCGCACGCATACCCGCGGGCGGTTTTCTGACGATCTCGCTCGTGCCCGCACTGCTTTGCGTCGCGGCGGTATCCTCGCGCTGCCGCGAGCTGTGCATCGACTATATCGACAGCCAGTTGGCGCTGATCGAACGCAGCATCGCGCAAGCGCTCACACGACGCCGGCTCGACGATCGTCCGGTCACGCAACAACTGCGCGGCTTTGCCAATGCGTATCAACACGCAAAGGCGCGCCTCGTCAATGTGGCTGCCGTTGAGCGCCGCAACGGCAAGCGAGCAGCGCGCCCCGACGTCGAAGTGTATCTGAGCAGCGCCGTTGACTGATCCGTCGGCGCTTCGTCTCGTTCGCACCGGCATTCAAAGCTGCGTGTCCAGTAGCCGCACGAATTTTTCGACGAGCTTCTCGGTGAACGAACGCCGCGTCCATGCTTCGAGCGTGACGCGCTTCGACTTCGCGATGTCGTCGTCGAATGCGGCGGTCTGCTGCGTGGCGAAATCGCGGTCGTAGATGTTCAGGTTCGCTTCGTCGTTCAGCTTGAACGAGCGGCTATCGAAGTTCGTCGAGCCGACCGACACCATATACTCGTCGACTACCAGCAACTTGCAATGGAACATGGTCGGTTGGTACTCGTAGATCTCGACGCCCGCTTTCAGTAGATCGCCCCAACATGCACGCGACGCTTCGCGCACCGTGTGCGTGTCGATGCGCTTGCCCGGCGTGACGATCTGTACTTTCACGCCGCGTTTCGCGGCTTCGACGATCGCGTTGATGGTGAGCTTGTCGGGCACGAAGTACGCGCTCGCAAGCTGCAAACTGCGCGTGGCGGCGGTGATGGCCATCAGATACATCAACTGCATGTCGTCACTGCCGCCCGACGGCGAACTGCTGAACATATGCGCGAGACCCTGGCCCGCTCCTTTCGGCTCGGCATCGATGTGCGGAAAATACTCGGTACCGTGCAATACGCTGCTGGTCGCCTTGATCCAGTTGTCCATGAACACGGCCTGCATATGGCCGACCACTGGACCCGTCACGCGAAAATGCGTATCGCGCCAATGCTTTTCGTCCTGCGCATTGCCAGTCCACTCCGGCGCTATCCCGACCCCGCCGGTAAAACCGATCCGGCCGTCGATCACCAATAGTTTGCGGTGCGTACGGTCGTTCATGCGACCGAGTCCGGTCCAATGCGGCTTGTGATACTTGACCACTTCGGCGCCGGCCTCCCGCAGCAGTTGCAGAGAATGCCGATCCATTTTCGACGAACCGACCCAGTCGAGCAGTACATGCACGGCGACACCTTCGCGCGCCTTATCGGCAAGCGCACGCGCAATCTGTCCGCCGATCTCGCCAGACCAGTAAATGAACGTTTCAAATGTGATGGTTTCGCGCGCCGACCGAATGCCCTCGAGCATCGACGGAAAGATCTGGTCGCCGTTGAGCAGCATCTCGAAGCGATTACCCGGCACCACGGGTGGACCGAGCAATAAACCCATCGAACGAAGGAATTGCGGATCTTCGCTCTTATAAAGCCGCTCGATTCTGTGTTCTATTTTCTTCTCGCCGCTCGACAGATTGGCGATCAGGAGAACGATCACGAGCGTGACGAACGCGGTAATAGAAATGGTCAGCATGCGTGGCCTCGATGGCAGGCGGCGGGTCACGGCATACGAGTTCCGCATCCGACGGGGAATGCCGCACTCGTGCCTGGCTTTCACTATCAGCCCGTCATGCACGGCGCGTGCCCGGCTCAGGACCGCGCCTTGCTTTCTGGTTCCAACGCTTTATCTGACCAATGCAAACGCCTCGCGGCTTGCGATTTCGCCCGCGCCGAATACGCCGATGACCGTAAAGTCCGACGCCACGCATTCGAACGTCGATGCCTGAAACGTAATGACGAAATGCCGCCGCGCCGGTGCCTCGGGAGCAATGGCGACGGAGTCTGTCGCCACGGCGGCAATCTCGGCGCACAACGACGAATTGACGACTTCATGCACCGCGCAGCCGACGAGACCTTGGGCCGCGAGCGGATGAATGGCGAGATCGTCATCGCCCGGCGGCCCGAGACGGTGAAAGATGGCGTCGGCGAACAGCACCGCGCAAAAAGGATCGTCGTCGGGATCGAATGGCCCGAACCGTTCAAAGTCCGACTCCGCGAGCGGATAAGTGAGGATCACGCGGCGCTCGCTGGCGACGATGAATGGTTCGGCGGCATCGGCTGCCGGATGAGGAGCGGAGTCCAGCAGGAAGACCTGATCTTCCTGCCGGGGTGCATCGAAAGTGCTAACCATCTACTTCACGACTCCACGGCTATTACGCGCTTGCTTGCGTCTCTGGCGTTTGGGGAGCCGCCGCGACGGGTGCGGCCGTACTCTTTGCAGCAGCCTTGCGCGCCGGTGCTTTTCTTGCCGCCTTCACAACGCTTTTGCGGCCGGCGGTCTTCTTCACCGCGGCTTTCCGGCTTGCCGGAATTGCCTTTCTGGCTGCGGTCTTTTTCACGGCCGTCTTGCGCGTTGCTTTTTTCGCCGCGGTCTTCTTGCCTACTGCACTCGCGGTCGCTTTCGCCTGGCTGCTCTTTGCCGCCGTTTTCGCCGCTTTCGGAGCGGCAGCCATGCTCGCGCCATCGATCAGGAATTTGCTGCGGTCCTTGACGGCCGCGAGCCATGCCGGCGCCGGACCGCGGCCGCTCCAGGTCGCGCCGGTTTTCCGATTCAGGTACTTCGGCGGCTGGGCGCCTTTCGGCTGCCCTTTGCCGCGCTTCGCGGCGGGAGCAGCCGCGGGCTTGCTTGCGCTCGCAGCGTCGATCAGGAACGCCGTGCGGTCCTTCACGCCGGCGATCCAGCCAGGCGCGCGGCCGTGCCCCGTCCAGGTCGCGCCGGTTTTGTGGTCGCGATACTTCGCCGGGGTTGCCGACCTGGCGGCTTTGCTCGTGCCCGCAGGTCTTCCGCGACCCGCCGGATTGCCATCCAGACCTCGCGCGGCACGTCGTGCCTTCGCCTGTGCTTCGATATCGGCAGTCGTGAGACCGTGCTTGAGCATCAATTCGCGAATCTGGTCGACCGCGGCTTGTGCTTTTCTGGCAATGAGAACGTCAGCTTGCTCCTGGAGCTTCTTAAGCTTTGCTTGGATTTGCTCTAACGAAGGCATTTGATTGCTCCTTATGTGGTAATCGTCGAACTATGCCATGAATGACGGAAGAAAGGCAGTGTATTGACCTATCCCGAGCTTCAATACATCGATACGAGCACCGATGTGGCGTTCAAATAACGAAGCTTTCAGGTTTTCTACCGGGTCATCGAAGCTTTCTTCCTTTTCCTTGCCTCCTGATTCTTCTTTTTCATTTCGGTTCCACCACCACTCAGATCGGTGTAAAAACGACGACCTGGCGATCGGCAATGTACCTCACACTCCGTATGAAGCGGTAGTGTTGACCGTCCGCCGTTATCCGGTTCAGGCCCAGGCGGGTCAATACCAGCATTTCATCTGCCTGGAAAGCGTCGACGACGCCGGAATCCGTTAAATCCTCCAATGCCCCGGATGGATTTCCGACATAAACGCTGCGCGCCTGCTTGCCGATCCGCATCACGACCACGCTTTTTCCCTCGTCGAGCGCCAATTCGAGAAAGCTCGCGAGGGTGCGCAACGACTCCGGCGTGCAAGTCCTGGTCTGATAGATCGCTGCATTCGATGGCGTCATTTGTGTTTCCCCGTCATCCGCACCGGCGACAGAAAGGGGCGCCGCCGTGCTTTCTGGCATTAGTCGCTTCTACTATAGCCAGGCCTTTGGATATTCAAAGGAGAGTAGTCCACTTTTTATCTGAAAACGGTCTTTTTTCGTGGCCCGCTATAGCGAACGGATTCAAGCATGCGCGAATCGCCACTGACGACGCGTGCAAAGACACCGCCCCGGCTCCGGTAACGTGCCGTTACCGATCTTGCAGCACCTGTTGCTCCTGTACCGGCCAAGTCCATTTACACTTCGTATCCGTGCCCAGCGGCGGACGTATGGCCAATAGAGAGTCCTTTGTCAGCCGCCATGCTCGCGGCGGCTATTGAAATGGACGCCGGGCCACCCTAATTCCGATCCACTCAAACACGATGGTACTTGCAATGAAAGCTGGTTTTATTCGGACCGCCCTCGGGGCAATTGCAGTCTCGTTGGCAATGGCCGGCACCGCGAACGCGGCCGGTTGCCTGAAAGGAGCGGTAGTGGGCGGCGTCGCCGGGCACTACGCGGGACATCACGCGGTGGTCGGCGCGGTCGGCGGCTGTATCGTCGGACGGCATATGACCAAAAAGCACGCCGAAGAACAGCAGGCGGCGACTCAGGCTGCACCGCATCAGCAAGCCCGAATGCAGTGACTGGAGAATACGGGCGCCACCGCAAACGTTCGCACGAGCGACGCGGCAATGATCTTCGAATCTCCGTTCGCGGCGACGCGCCCTGCTCCGATCACTTAGGCAATGCGTAATCCGCGCGCGGGCAAGATCTCCTGAGTGGTCACGAAACGGTGCTGTTTGACCGCGTCGTGAAAGAGCCGGTAGTCGCTCTTCTCGAAGGCGGTCGTCCACTCCGGTCTGTCCCCGGTGTCGTCATCGCACAACAAACCGGTGGCCTGGTACTTCCACGAACCTTGTCCTTTGGCGATATAGCCGGGCACGGATTCTTTCAAACCTGGAATACGGCCTGCATTCACCCATTCGCAAACGGTTCTCAGACGCTGGTTGTCGTTGGGTTCGCGGTTCGTATCGAGCAGCCGGGTCAGTGCGTCTTTAACGTCGTCCGGCATGCCTGGCTGGTTCTCGAAATCTTCGCGTCCGGCCAGATAAGCTCGCACGACACGACAACTCATGTCCGCCGCCTGCACGAAATCCGGCAAATTATGTCGTGAGATGAAGTGATTGCGGCCGTCGATGTAATGCCAGCGCGCCCATGGCTGGTCGGGATAATGCAACGCGGCGCCGTGGCCGACCGGCAACGCGATCGTCAGAACGTCCTCCTCGACATGCTCGATCAGATGCGCGACCGCTAGTTCGAGGCTCGCGAGCCAGCCTTTGCGCGTGCAATCCTGTGCCTCGAGAAGATGCACGCGATTCCACGGGCTTTCGATGCCCGCGAATCCCTGGTGCGCCCACGTATCGACATAGGTATGAAGCGTCACGCCGAGCCGGTGCAACGCGGTCTCCGAATCGCGCTGCCGGATCGCGCGCCGCACGACTTCGCGCGCAACTTCACTGTCGGGCCGGCAAACCGCCTTTTCCTCGAGACTCTCACCCTCGCCAGCCGGCAGAAAATGGAACGGCGTCCACACGAGCCGGTTCTGGTCGTTCTCGGTATTGACGTAATCGAATAACTTGTGCGCGGTCGCGAATCGCTCGAATGTCTCGCCGCCTTTGAACCGCAGTATTCCGCTCGTCGTTGCGTCGTCGACATATTGGCAGGCATGCGCGATGGTTTGCGCATCACCGGCCGTCATGCCGCCGACGCGCGCGGCAATGTAGACCACGCCGTAATGAAAGTCGATGTTCATGGCAAGCGCTCCTGGCGCGCATAATCACGGCCGGTTCGTGGCCGGCGATAGGGCGAGACGAATACAGGGAGCTGCGCGTGAGTAGATAGTAGACGAGCGAGCGGCACACGCATTGAAAAAACATGCGTACTGGACGCGCTTTTCCACGTTTCGCACCACGCAACCATTCGGGCTACTGAAGGAAACGCGGGCGCGGCCGGCGAGATGTAACCTGCCGGGACGGAAAGCCGCCGGCCAATGAGGCGGAAAAACGTAACCTGGCCCGATCGGCGGTCAGGTCAAATGTGTAACGGAAAGACGACCATTCCAGTGCTGGTTCAGATACTCGAGCGCAAACATCCGGTGGCAATGATGTGGTAAATGTTCACTGCAAAGCAGGCAACCCGATTCGAATAGCGCGATATCCAGATTACTTTCCACGCGGCGGCGCGCGATGAGGTCGAAATATTCCTCCCGAAAGTTCTCCCAGCTCAATTGCTTGCCCTGGTAGCGTTTGAGCAGGTCCGGTTCGGGAGCCAGCTCCGGTATTTCCACGTACGCCGCATTGCACAACTGGTCGAGAAAGTAAGGCAGATCCTGCTTTTTCGCAAAGCCCGCGAGTTGCGACGTGTTGTTGAGGCGAACGTCGAGCACCGTGCGCACATGGGCGTCCTTCAACAAACCGAAGAACTTCTGGGCGCTCTTGCCGGTAAAACCAATGCTGGCCACCTGCACGCTACTGTTGTCACGTTTCATGGTGAATCCCCTGGCGGGCCATTCGGCGCCCATAAAAAAGCCTCGCTGCGATTGGCGCAGCGAGGCTCGGGTATCAGTGCATCTTTAGCGCCGCTCGCGTGCTCTATTTGACGATGTCGACCAGTTCGACTTCGAAGGTCAGATCGGTATTCGGCGGAATCGGGCCGACGCCGCGATCGCCGTATGCGGTCGCCGCCGGGCACGTGAGTCGCGCCTTGCCGCCGACTTTCATCTTCTGCACGCCTTGCGTCCAGCACGGAATCACGCGATTGAGCGGGAACGTGGCCGGCCCGCCATGCTTGGCCGAGCTATCGAATTCGGTGCCGTTGGGCAGCGTGCCGCGATAGTTGACCTTTACCACGTCGGTCGCGGACGGTTGCGGGCCCGTGCCTTGCGTCAGATGTTCGACGATGACGCCGGACGGCAGCTTCTCCGTGGTCGGCGCGGCAGCCATCGCGGTCGAGGACAGAACGGCTGCGGCCAGCAAAGCAACGAGTGATTTCAAAGCGAATCTCCAGTGGGGTAGTCCGTTTGATTGTAACGGATCGGGTGTCGGCCGAGGCTCCCACATATTGCCCGATGCCGCGGGTCGTTGCGCGCCCATCAGGGACCTCGCTGAACCGTCGCGCGACCCCGCGGTCCACTTGAACGTCCGGCGCGAGTCGCCGGCAAGCGAATCCGCCACACTTGTTGAGAGCGCTTTCGATGACCGAGCCGGCCCATTCCGACGACCCCGCTTGCGATCCCTCCGCAGCGCCAGCCCCCTCCGACGAGCGCGTTCGCGCGCCAAGGCCGCGCCGGATTCCACGCAGCCGCGCGCAACAGGCGCGGCTCGATGCGCGCGAACCCGCGTTCGAACCGCTACCGTTCCCCTCGTATTCACCTGACGACGCGCGCCGCCCGTTCGCCGACAAGCTCGACGCATGGTTCGCCGCGCGTCGTTGGCAACCGTTCGAGTTTCAGCGCGAAATGTGGCGCAACATCGCCGCCGGCACGAGCGGCGTGTTGCACGCAAGCACCGGGGCCGGCAAGACCTGGGCCGTGTGGTTCGGCGCGCTCGCCGCGTTCGCCAGTGCAGCGTCGACGCCGCGCAAGCATCCCGAACCGCTGACGGTACTGTGGATCACGCCGATGCGCGCGCTCGCGGCCGACACCGCGCGCGCGTTGCAAAGCTCCGCGACCGAACTCGCCGTACCCTGGAGCGTCGGTCTGCGCACTGGCGATACGTCGGCCGCCGAACGCGCGCGGCAGAACCGGCGCATGCCGTCCGCGCTCGTCACGACGCCCGAGAGTCTGACGTTGATCCTGACGCGCGCCGATGCGCGCGAAGTACTGGCTCAGGTTCGGCTCGTGATCGTCGACGAATGGCATGAATTGCTCGGCAACAAACGCGGCACGCAGACCCAACTCGCGCTCGCGCGTCTCACGCATTGGCGGCCCGGCTTGCAGGTGTGGGGGCTGTCGGCGACGCTCGGCAATCTGTCGTTCGCGACCGAGGTATTGCTCGCGCCGGTCGCGACGCCGCGCGTCAGCGTGCACGGCGCGCTGCCGAAAGCACTGATCGTCGACACGATCATTCCCGACACGATCGAGCGCTTTCCGTGGGGCGGTCATATGGGCATGCGGCAGGTCGATGCGGTCGCGCGCGCGATCGACGAAGCACACACGTCGCTCGTCTTCACGAACACGCGCTCGCAATGCGAGGTGTGGTACCAGGCGCTGCTCGAGGCGCGCCCCGAGTGGGCCGGAGTGATCGCGCTGCATCACGGCTCGCTCGATCAGCAGGTACGCGAGTGGGTCGAACGTGGGTTGAAGAACAGCTTGCTAAAGGTTGTCGTGTGTACGTCTAGTCTCGACCTCGGCGTCGATTTTCTGCCGGTGGAACGCGTGTTCCAGATCGGCTCGCCAAAAGGCGTCGCGCGCTTGATGCAGCGCGCGGGCCGCTCGGGACATGCGCCCGGTTTGCCGTCTCGCGTGACGATCGGGCCGACGCATGCGCTCGAATCGATCGAAGCGGCGGCCGCGCGTGAAGCCGTCGACAAGCAGCAGATCGAAAGCCGCGATACGCCGCAAAAGCCGTTCGACGTGCTGGTGCAGCACCTCGTCACCGTTGCGATCGGCGGTGGCTTCGACGCGCTCGAGCTGTACGATGAACTTCTGCATACCTATGCATATCGTGATCTGACCCAGCAGGAGTTCGACTGGACGCTGGGTTTCGTCGAAGGCGGCGGCGCGACGCTGCGCGCATATCCCGACTACCATCGCGTCGCGCGCGATAGCGACGGTCTGTACCGCGTCCGGCGCAACGATCTCGCGCGCCGGCATCGCAACAACATCGGCACGATCGTCGCGAATGGCACGTTGAACGTTGCGTATCTATCGGGCGGGCGCATTGGTGCAATCGAGGAATCGTTCATTTCGCGGCTCAGGCCCGGCGATGTGTTCACGTTCGGCGGCCGCGCGCTCGAACTGATCCGCGTTCAGGACATGACGGCGTGGGTGCGGCGCGCGAGCTCATCGCGTGGCGCAATGCCGCAATGGGCCGGCAGCCGCATGCCGCTATCGTCCGAGCTCGCCGACGCCACATTGACGATGCTCGCGCGCGCCGCCGACGGCATCTACGACGAACCGGAATTGCGCGCGGTGCGGCCGCTGCTTGAATTGCAGCAGAAGTGGTCGGCGTTGCCCGAGCCGGGGGTACTCGTCGTCGAGCTGCTCAAATCGCGCGAGGGTCATCACTTCTTCTGCTATCCGTTCGCGGGGCGCACCGCGCATATCGGACTTGGCGCTCTGCTCGCGTGGCGAGTCGCGCGCGACAAGCCCGGCACGTTTTCGATTTCGATGAACGACTACGGTTTCGAATTGCTGTGCGCGCAGGCTTTCGATTGGCCCGCGCAATTAGAGAATGGCCTGCTTTCACCTGACGAACTCGATCACGACATTCTTGCGAGCCTCAATTCGTCCGAACTCTCCTTGCGACGTTTTCGCGAGATTGCGCGAGTGTCGGGACTCGTGTTTCAGGCGCATCCGGGACAGCAGAAAAGCGCGCGGCAATTGCAGGCATCGAGCGGGCTTTTCTACGAGATCTTTCGTCAGCACGATCGCGGCAATCTGCTGCTGGGCCAGGCCGATACCGAAGTACTGCTGCAGGAACTCGACGTGCGGCGCATTCGTATTGCGCTCGAACGAATGAACGCGAACCGCGTCGTGCTCACGCTGCCCAAGAAGCCGACCCCGTTCGCGTTTCCGTTGATCGTCGGACGCCTGCGCGAAAAAGTCAGCACCGAGAAGCTCGCCGATCGCGTCGAGCGAGTGCTGGCCGAGCTCGAACGGGCGGCGCAACGATGAAGCCGACCTCGCTCGCGATCGACGTTGGCGGACGACCTCTCGTGCTGTCGAGCTTGCGCGCGTGTTTCGATCCGGCGCTGCGCGCGCTTTTTATCGCCGATGAGCATTTCGGCAAGGATGCGGTGTTTCGCGCGCGCGGCATTCGAGTGCCGACTGGTTCGACCGCGGAGAATCTGCTGCGGATCGATCGTCTGATCACCGAGTTCGAGCCGGCGACGCTGGTGTTTCTCGGCGATCTGCTGCATGCGCGCGAGTCGCTGTCGACGCTCACGCTCGATGCGTTGCATGCGTGGCGCGCGCGACATGCGTCGAGGCGCGTGGTGCTTGTCGAGGGCAATCACGATCGGCATGCCGGTGCGTTGCCGCTTACGTTGGATGTCGAGTCCGTGCGCGAGCCGTGGCATATCGGGGCGTGGGCGCTGTGCCATCACCCGCATGGGGTCGATCACGCGTATGTGCTCGCACGGCACGTGCATCCGATCTATCGGATCGCGACGCGGACCGATTCAGTGCGCGTGCCGTGCTTTCGCTTTGGGATCGATCGGGGGGTGCTGCCGGCGTTCGGTAGTTTTACCGGAGGCGCGCGTGAGACGGGGCGCGTTCTGGGGGAGAGGGTTTTTCTGGTGGTACAGCAGAGAGTGATCGAGTTGAGGAGTTGAGTGGACGACGGGGGCCGTCCACTTTGTTGCCTGGGTTGGTTTTTTTTGCCGGTTGGTTTGCCGGTTCGCTGGCTGGGTTTTTTGCTGGCTTTTTCGCTGCAAACTCCCTGCGGCGCGCGAGCGCGGTCGGTGTGGAGGCCGGGCGGCGCCGGCCTCCGCCCTTGGGAGCCCCGCAAGGTTCGCAGGACTCCTGCCACTGGTTAGTGGTTGCCGCCGCCGTGGCCGCCATTGCCGGAGCCACCGCCGCCGTAGCCGCCACCGTGGCCGCCGCTGCCTTGACCGCCGCCGTTGCCGCCGTTGCCGCCGTTGCCGCCGTTGCCGCCACGGCCACCGTGGCCTCCGTTGCCGGAGCCGCCGTTGCCTTCGCCGCCACCGTTGCCGCCATGGCCGCCGTGGCCTCCGTTGCCGGAGCCGCCGTTGCCCTGGCCGCCGCCACCTTCACCGCCATGGCCGCCGTGTCCGGAGTTGCTGTTGCCCTGGCCGCCACCGCCTTCACCGCCATGGCCACCGTTGCCGGAACCGCCGTTACCCTGGCCGCCGCCTTCACCACCATGGCCGCCGTGTCCGGAGCCGCCGTTGCCCTGGCCGCCACCGCCTTCACCGCCATGGCCGCCGTTTCCGGAACCACCGTTGCCCTGGCCGCCACCGCCTTCACCGCCATGGCCACCGTTGCCGGAACCGCCGTTACCTTGGCCGCCGCCTTCACCACCATGGCCGCCGTGTCCGGAGCCGCCGTTGCCCTGGCCGCCACCGCCTTCACCGCCATGGCCACCGTTGCCGGAACCGCCTTTGCCCTGGCCGCCACCGCCTTCACCGCCACGGCCACCGTTGCCGGAACCGCCTTTGCCTTCGCCACCGCTGCTGCCGTGGCCGCCGTCACCGTGGCCGCCGTCGCCATGACCGCCGTCGCCGTGACCGCCGTCGCCGTGACCGCCGTCGCCGTGACCGCTGGCGCCGTGGCCGCCATCGCCGCGGCCGCCGTCACCGTGGCCACGACCGCCATCACCATCTCCACCGTGCCCATGACCGTGACCGCCATCGCCGTCACCGTCGCCACCGTGCCCATGGCCATGGCCGCCATCGCCGTCACCGTCGCCACCGTGCCCATGGCCATGGCCGCCATCGCCGTCACCATCGCCAGCGTGACCATGACCGTGACCGCCATCGCCGTCACCGTCGCCACCGTGCCCATGACCGTGACCGCCATCGCCGTCACCGTCGCCACCGTGCCCATGACCGTGACCGCCATCGCCGTCACCGTTGCCACCGTGCCCATGGCCATGGCCGCCATCGCCGTCACCGTCGCCACCGTGCCCATGACCATGACCGCCATCGCCGTCACCATCGCCACCGTGCCCATGGCCATGGCCGCCATCGCCGTCACCGTCGCCAGCGTGCCCATGACCATGACCGCCATCGCCGTCACCATCGCCAGCGTGACCATGACCGTGACCGCCATCGCCGTCACCGTCACCACCGTGGCCATGGCCATGGCCGCCATCGCCGTCACCGTCACCACCGTGGCCATGTCCATGGCCGCCATCGCCGTCACCGTCACCACCGTGGCCATGTCCATGGCCGCCATCGCCGTCACCATCACCACCGTGGCCGTGTCCATGGCCGCCATCGCCGTCACCATCGCCACCGTGCCCATGACCATGACCATGACCATGACCACCATCCCCACCACCGTCCCCGCCGTTATCACCGCCGCCGTTATCACCGCCTCCGTTACCGCCACCATCGCCGCCCGTGCCGCCATTCCCCGAGCCATTCCCGCCACCACCGCTACCCGCGCCGCCGTTACCGTTGTCGCCGGCACCGCCATTGCCGTTGTTGCCGCCGGTATTTCCCGAGCCCACCCCGCCCGGGCCGGAATTAGCCGAGCTATTCCCGCCACCGCTTCCCGCGCCCGTACCCGTCGAGGACGTCCCGTTGCCCGCCGGCGAGCCGGTGGGCGATGTCGGGCCGGGCCCCGCCGCCGCGACGCCGAAGGCGCCCGCCCCGACCTGCCCGAAACCCTGCGACGTGCAGCCCGGCCCGCCGCCCGACGGACATCCGCCGTGCAAGCTAGCCTCGGCGAGCACCATCACTCCGGGATTCGTTGCCGGCGCAGCGGTGCTCCCCGAATTCGTCTGCGCACCCGCCATCGCCGCATAAAGACTGACCGCGACCGCCAAAGCCGCCCGTCGCGATCCCAATATCCACGCGTCCCCGTTTTGCTTTTTCATTTCACTCTCCGAATTATTTCACCAAAAAGACCGGTCCAATTAACGAGTGAATCTCCGCTCGTCAAAAAAAACGAAAAGTCAAAGCCTTTGCGCAGATTCGCTTTATGCGAATTGAAAATGCGTTCGCACTAAACACTTCTCTCACGGAAAATCCCCGGTTCGATTTGACGTGCTTCGAGAGAATCGGCTGGCCGTGCGCGCACGAGATCGTGAGAGCCGCACAGCGAGGCTTGATGGACGTTGAAGTTATTCGCAGCGCAATCGCTCGACCGTGCGCTAGACCACGCAATGCGATATTGCCGATACGGCCCGTCAGGCGGCGTTAAACGACGATCCGCCCGCTAAATCCGCTACTCCACATTCCTCAGACAGGAAGTTAAAAACTATCGCGCTCAATGCAATCTGATCAGAAAAAAGAAAATTAGCCTTTGGTTTTATCTGACAAATACGGACCATTTACACATCATTCGTTTTATTCATGTGGCCATTCGCACATAAAAATAAAATAGGAAAACCGAATGAGAGCAATCCAATAGACAACGCAATCAAAATCACCGAAACGCGCGTGCGAAACATTGCGCGTCGTCGGGCAACGCGCGTGCGTCGCGAAAATCGCTGTCGCGATGTGCGCTACCTCGCACAGTCGTCGAACGTCTGCCTCGATCGCACGCGATCACGAGCCACGCCCATATGCAAAGTGTCGTGGCACAACCACCAGCGCGTCGGATAACCAACACATCAGCGCGCACGCTTTTCCCGGAGCATTCCCACCATCTTCGGCGGTACCGCCGCGTATCGTCGTTGTCCTGGCCGCAAAGCCTGTCCCCGCGAGCCACCGCGCGGAATCGCCCACGAACGCGGGTAAACCTTTGTTTGACTTCGACTCGTCGCCCCGTTTACTGCACGCAGCCGAACCTCTCAATCCGCTTTCATTCACCGCCCGCATTTTTGTTTGGTCTGCGGAGCAGTGCTCTGCGAGCGCCTTCCCCTCTCCGACGAGGTACAACATGGTTACTATCTCCAGCAGCGCGGTCGACGAATTCAAATCCGGACTTCGCGGTCAGCTTCTGCTGCCCGACACGCCGGGCTTCGACACGGCGCGCAGCATCTGGAACGCAATGATCGACCGTTCTCCCGCGATGATCCTGCGCTGCGCGGGTGTTGCCGACGTGCGCCGCGGCGTCGCCTTCGCGCGTGACAACGGCCTGCCGCTCGCAATTCGCGGCGGCGGCCACAACATCGGCGGTAGCGCTGTGTGCGACGACGGCCTCGTGCTCGATCTGTCCACGATGAAATCGGTGCGCATCGACCCGGAAGCGCGGCGCGCCTATGTCGAACCGGGCGCGACGCTGCACGATCTCGATCACGAGGCGCAGGCATTCGGACTCGCGACGCCGCTCGGCATCAACTCGACGACCGGCGTCGCGGGTCTGACGCTCGGCGGCGGCTTCGGCTGGTTGAGCCGCCGCTACGGCATGACGGTCGACAACCTCGTCGCGGCCGACATCGTCACCGCGGACGGTGAATTGCGCCGCCTGAGCGCCACTTCGCACGACGATCTGTTCTGGGCGATTCGCGGCGGCGGCGGCAATTTCGGCGTCGTTACGCTATTCGAGTTCGCGCTGCATGAGGTCGGCCCGCTCGTGTATGGCGGCCTCGTCGTGTTGCCGCTCGCCGACGCGAAGGAAGCGCTGATTAAATACCGCGATGCCGCGCCCGCGATGCCCGACGAGCTGGCCGTCTGGGCCGTTGCGCGGCTCGCGCCACCGCTGCCGTTCCTGCCGCCCGACGTGCACGGCCAACCCGTGCTCGTGCTCGCGATGTGCTACAACGGGCCGGTCGAAAAAGGCCCAGCCGCGGTGGAAGCCGTGCGCGGCTTCGGCAAGCCGCTCGGCGAACATCTCGGTCCGATGCCTTATGAAGTGTGGCAACAGGCCTTCGATCCGCTGCTCACGCCGGGCGCGCGCAACTACTGGAAGTCGCACAACCTCGCCACCATCGACGATGGACTGATCGACGCGCTGATCCGCGCGATCGACACACTGCCGTCCGCGCAATGCGAAATTTTCTTCGGGTTGATCGGCGCGCAAACGCAGCGCGTGGCGGTCGACGCGACCGCTTACCCAAGTCGCGACACGCAATACGCGATGAACGTGCACGGCCGCTGGGACGATGCGCGCGACGACGAGCGCTGTGTCAAATGGGCGCGCGACTTTTTCGACGCGTCGCGCCCCTTTGCGCTAGGCAGCGTGTACGTCAACTTCATGACGCAGGAGGAAGGCGGCCGTATCGCGGATGCCTATGGGCCCAACTATGAGCGGCTCGTCGCCGTGAAGAACCGCTACGATCCGCGCAACCTGTTCCGCCATAACCAGAACATTCGCCCAACGGCGTAGCGACGACGCGTGACGGAAAGCGGCGCAAAAACCCGAACTGCAATGGCCGCGCCGCTCTCGCGCAAGGCGGCGCGGCCCTTGGGCACGCTACCTGCTTTTTGAGCGGTGGACGTCCGCGATGCGAACGTCGCGGCACGCCGCCGCCTGGCTGCGATGACCGCGCAAGGAACCTCCCGCGTGCAAATGAGAACAAAGCAAAGCAGGCGACTCGCCGCACTCCTCCAAAACGTACAACACGCGTGAGAAACGCAAAGGAAAACCGTCATGCGCAGACGACAATTCATCATGACCGGCAGCGCTGCATTGGCCGTCGCAGGCCTGAGCCTCACCGGTTGCACGACGACTTCGCCGTCCTCGAACGCATCGCTGTCTGCCAACGCCGGCAAGCGCGACACGATCAACGCCGGCGTCGACTCGACGCTCGCGCGTCTCTACGAAAACGTCGACGGTGCGCGTGAGCTCGTTGCGAAAGCGCGCGGCGTACTGGTGTTTCCATCGGTGATCTCGGCCGGCTTCTGGGTCGGCGGACAGTATGGTGAAGGGGCGATGCGTATCGGCGGCCGCACGGTCGGCTACTACAGCACGGTCGCGGGCTCGTTCGGATTGCAGATCGGCGCGCAGTCGAAGGCGCTCGTGTTTCTGTTCATGACGCAGGAAGCGCTCGACGAATTCATGCACAGCCAGGGCTGGGCAGTCGGCGCGAATGCGACCGTCGCCGTGCTGAAAGTCGGCGCGAACGGCGCGGTCGATTCGTCGACCGCGACGAGCCCGGTGCAGGCTTTCGTGCTGACCAACGGCGGCCTGATGGCCGGCGTGTCGCTCGAGGGCACGAAGGTGTCGCGGCTGATTATCTGAGTATCTGAACGGAGCTTTCCCTCTTGCGGATTTGTGGCGCGAGCGCGCCGCGCGATTGCACGACAGATCCGCGCCGCGCGTTCGGGCCATAGCGTTCCCGCCCGCTTCGCCTGCGCCGTTCATCGCGCAACGGTAGAATTCACGCCTTTCGTCAACCGTCCGCGCCCAGCGGACGCAATCCTTCGCGCAGCCGCGCGTTGCCACGCCAGTTCAGCGCAGCCCATACAAGCCTCAGCATTGCGCTCGCGCGCCACCTCGTAGAACATGAACACCGCTAGTCCCGCTTCCGGTCGGCCCGCCTGGCTGTCCGGCATTCGCAGCAACGTGCTCGCAGGCTTGACCTCGTCGTTCGCGCTGGTGCCCGAATGCATCGCCTTTGCGCTCGTCGCCCATCTGAATCCGTTGCTGGGTCTGTACGGCGCATTCTTTATCTGCACCGTCACCGCGCTATTTGGCGGACGTCCCGGCATGATTTCGGGCGCGGCGGGCTCGATGGCCGTCGTGACGGTTGCGCGATGATCGGCCAGACCATGATCAACCTGAATTCGGGGGGACGCTCGCGGCTGTCGGGAATCGTCAGCGGCGTGATGATCCTGCTGTACATCCTGTTCCTGTCGCCGCTGATCGAGCGAATTCCGCTCGCGGCGCTGGTGGGCGTGATGTTCGTGGTCGCGCAGCGAACCTTCGCGTGGGGATCGCTGCGCGTGCTCGGCAAGGTGCCGCGCAACGACGCGCTCGTGATCGTCGCGGTCACGGTCATCACCGTGTTTGCCGATCTCGCGATCGCGGTGATGTGCGGCATCGTGATCGCCGCGCTCAACTTCGCGTGGCAGCACGCGCGCGAAATTCACACGCATGCCGAGGATCGAGCGGGCCATAAGACCTATGTGCCGCGCGGCACGCTGTTTTTCGCGTCGACGACGCGCTTTCACGAGCTGTTCGATCCGGCGCGCGACCCGGCGAGCGTGACCGTCGATTGCAGTCACCTGCTGCTCGCCGATCATTCGGCGCTCGCCGCGTTGCAGGGTCTGGCCGAGCGCTATCGCAAGGCAGGCAAGGAATTGCGCATGAAGAATCTGTCGGAGCGCAGCCGCCAATTGTTGAGCCGCGCGGGGATCCGCTTGGCGTGAGACACGCACCGCGCTGCGAGCGCGCGTGCGGTGAATTCTCGCGCGCGTCGACAACGCGGCCTGGTGCCTTAGCGCTGCTCGGGCAACCGGAACACCGCGATCGCCGCCGACAACTGCCCGGTCTGCGTCTTCAGCACATCGGCCGCCGCGCTCGCTTCCTCGACGAGCGCCGCATTCTGTTGCGTCGTCCGATCCATGCTCGCGACCGCGATGTTGACCTGCTCGATGCCCGAGGTCTGCTCGGCCGACGCCGCGCTGATCTCGCCCATGATGTCGTTGACACGACGTACCGCCTGCACGACTTCCTGCATCGTGTCACCCGCGCGTCCGACGTGCTCCGAACCGCCCGCGATCTGCGCGGCCGATTCCTCGATCAGTGCCTTGATCTCCTTCGCGGCCGCCGCGCTGCGTTGTGCGAGCGTGCGCACTTCGCCCGCGACCACCGCGAAACCGCGGCCTTCCTCGCCCGCGCGCGCCGCCTCAACGGCCGCGTTCAACGCGAGAATATTGGTTTGAAACGCAATCCCTTCGATCACGCCGATGATGTCGCCGATCCGGTGCGACGACTGTGAAATCCCGCGCATCGTGTCAATCACCTGACCGACCACCGCGCCGCCTCGCGCCGCGGTCTCCGACGCGTTGTGCGCGAGCTGGCTCGCCTGCTTCGCGTTGTCGGCGTTCTGACGCACGGTCGCGGTGATCTGCTCCATGCTCGACGCGGTCTCGCCGAGCGCGGCCGCCTGCTGCTCGGTGCGGCGCGACAGGTCCGAATTGCCCGCGGCGATCTCGTTCGATACCGACGAAATCAGCGTCGCGCCGCCGCGAATCTGTTCGATCGCCTGCGCGAGACGCTGCTGCATCCGTTTCATCGCGGCGAGCAGGCTCGTACTGTCGCCGGCCTTCGCGTCGACGACCACGTCGAGGTCGCCGTCCGCGATACGCGATGCAATCTGCAGCGCGTACGCCGGTTCGCCGCCAAGCTGACGCAGAATGCTGCGCAAAATCACGCCGATCACCAGCGACACGAGTGCGCAAAGCACCACCGCCGCGATCACGTATTGCACGAGGGTGCGGTAGAACACGCCGTCGATGTCGTCCGTGAAGACGCCGGTGACGATGGTCCAGTCCCACGGCTTGTAAAGCCGCATGTAGTTGATCTTCGGCGCAAGCTTGTCGGTGCCGGGCTTCGGGAACTGCAGATGAACGAAGGCCTCGCCTTCGCGCTGCGTTTGCTCGGAACCTTCCTTGAACACGTGGCGGCCGTCCGGATCGGTGACGTTGGTCATGTCCTTGCCGACGAGGTCGGCGCGCGTGGCATGCATCAGCACGTGCGCCTGGCTGTCTTCGAGCACGAGATAGCCGCCGGCACCGTCGTAGCGCATTGCGCGCAGGTCGTCCATCGCGGCGCGCTGCGCGTCGGCGAGGGGCATCGTGCCGGCCGCGACGAGCGCGTTGTAGCGATCGAGCACGCTGTACGCGATGCTGACCACGTTTTTCAGCTCGCCCTCGCGATCGGCGATCATCGTGTCTCGTGTCTTGAACGCCCCCCACAGGCCGATCGCCAGAATGCCCATGCACATCACCGCGAGCGCGAGCCACAGCCGCACTTTCAGGCGAAACCGTTCCATCTTCCGTATCCCTTGTCGTGGTCGGCGGCTGTCCGCGCGAACGGACGCCGCAAACGTTTCATGTCGTAGTCGGGATTAACGGCGCGACGGAAGAAAACTTCAGTGCGGCTTCAAGGTTGCGGGTTTCCGTCCGCAGGCAGCGTCAGCGCCACCACCTCGCAGCGCGGCCATTGCCGCAGCACGTCGGGCGACATCAGCAGCTTGGCCGCGCGCACGCCGGCGCCCATCACGATCTGCGCACGCTCCATCACGGCGGCGTCGACGAGGATGCGCCAGTCGGCCGGCAGACCGAACGCGGTAATTCCGCCGAACTCCATCTGGCTATGCTCGACCGCCGCCTCGCGCTTCGCGAATGACAGCCGCTGTGCGCCGAGCGCGGCCTTCACCGCGCCGTTGATGTCGAGCCGCCGCGAGCCGAGCGACACGAGCGCCGCATAGTGCTCGCCACCCTCTTTCCTGTAGCGGATCACGATCGTGTTCGCGCAGTCTTCGAGACCGAAGCCGTAGCGAGCGCTGAATGCGGCGGTGTCGGAGGCGTCGTCGGTGACGGCGAACACCGTGATCCCGCGCGCCGGCAATTGTTCGATGACGTGCGCGGGCAGATGCGCGCTCCACTGGTCGCGCTCGATGACGTCCAGTTGCTGTACGAGTTCGTGCGAATGCATGATGAGCGGAAAGGTGACATTAACCCGCTGCATTCTAGCGGTACGCGCGGGCGGCCGCGAAACAGGCCGCGAAACAGGCCGCGAAACAGGCCATGAAAGCAGGCCATGCAGCGCGCCGCATAACTTGTATAGTGACGGGCACGAGGTTTGCGAAATGCAATGAAGCAAACACCCTGAAGGCGCCCTTACGATTCAGACACGATCATGGACATCGACACGCTCTCTCGCGAGAACCTCCAACAGGCCGCGCGTCATCAGGCCAATTGGGCGATGGGCGCACTGCGGCAGTTCGCGGAGAACCGCTGTCCTGAGATGGCGGCGAGCATCGCGTTCTATGCGGCGTTTTCGCTCGCGCCGACGCTCGTGATGGTGATCGCGGTGGCCGGCTGGTTCTTCGGCCCGGCGGCCGCGCGCGGCGAGCTGTTCGGCCACATCAACGGCCTGATCGGCGACCAGGCCGCCGCCGGCGTGCAGACGATCGTCGAGAACGCGCATCACGCGGGTGCCAAAGGCGGCATCGCGACGATCATCTCGTTCTCGCTGCTGGCGATCGGCGCGTCGGCGACGTTCTCGTCGCTGAACAGCGCGCTCAATATAGTGTGGCCGGACAGCGGGCCGCGCACTTCCAGCTGGCTCGCGCTGGTGCGGGTGCGACTGATTTCGTTCGGGCTCGTGCTCGGCGTCGCGTTCCTGCTGATCGTGTCGCTGGTGCTCGATACGGTGATCGTCTTTATCGGCAACTGGCTGTGGGGCGACTCGCCGTATGTCGTAATCGGCAATCTGCTGCAGCTCGGCGTCGGGCTGCTCGTGCTGATCTTCGCGTTCGCCGGACTGCTCAAGTTTCTGCCCGACGCTCGGGTGCTGTGGCGCGATGCGGTGGTGGGCGGCATCGTCGCGGCCGTGTTGTTTACGGCTGGCAAGAAGCTGTTCGCGCTCTATCTCGCGCATGCGGGAATGGCCAGCGCGTTCGGCGCGGCCGGCTCGCTCGCGGTGCTGCTGATGTGGCTGTACTTCTCGGCGCTGGTGCTGCTGCTCGGCGCGGAGTTCTCGGCGGCGCGCGGCCGGCTGCACGATCCGCGTGGCGGCTGGGGCATGCAGGGCGAGTCGCCGCCGGGCAGCCGCGCGAAGCTCGCGTCGGTACTGGCGGCATCGACCGTCGCGGCAAATGTCGCGCCGTCTGCTCCCGCTGCTGTGGGTGTTGCCAGCCAAACGGCTACGCCGCTGCTGCCCGCGGGAATCAACGCGGCGGCGCAAAGGCGCTCCGCGCATGAGACCGCGGTGGACGTTACGCGCAAGGTGCTCGACGCCGAAGCGCAAGCCACCCGTTTCGCGGCGTGCGCCCTCGTCGAAGCGCGCCGCCAGGCGACGGCCGCCGACCGCTACGTGCGACGCAACCCGTGGACCTCGGTGCTGCTCGCGGCCGCCGCGGGGCTCACGGCCGCGGCCATGGCGCGCCGTGGCGCCGACCGGCGCTGAAGCGGGCGCTTCACACCACGCTACCGTCCATACCCTTATAGATGCACGTGTTGCGCCGTCAATCCAGTCGATTGCGCTTGGACACACAACGCGCCCCTTCTGTCCAGCCTGTCTAGTCCGCTCGTCAGCCGTCTCTTTTATGATTTCACTACAAAGACGAGTGGACGTGTAGACGACTAGATTACATTTAGCATGCAAATCGACGCTCATAGTGCATCATTCATCCAGCCACTATCAACAAATCAACAATAATGCGCATCAGACCAATAAATGTTGCGCAAATGGAAACAATCGTTGAGAGCTTTAAATACAAGGGTTTGCATCGATTGTCAGTTTTTGGCGACACTCTTTTTTTTCGTTTCTACCCCACCGAGCCACTGAGCTATTCTGCTTTCCGCAACAACGAACAATCATCTGCGTGGAGAAATGGATGAAACGAATCGCACTGTCTACCCTCTCGCTGGCGCTTCTCGGCGTTTCCGGCATGGCTCACGCGCAAAGCAGCGTGACTCTCTATGGCCTGGTCGATGAATCGATCCAGTACGTGAACAACGCTACCCCTCACGGCGGTAGCCTCGTGCAAATGTTTGGCGGCAACCTGCAAGGCAACCGTTTCGGCCTGAAGGGCACGGAAGACCTCGGCGGCGGCCTGAAGGCGATTTTCCAGTTGGAAAACGGCTTTGACATCAACACCGGCAAGCTGCAGCAAGGTGGCTCGATGTTCGGTCGTCAGGCGTACGTCGGTCTGACGGGCGACACTTGGGGCACGTTTACGGCCGGTCGTCAGTACGACCCGCTGGTCGACATGATCCAGCCGCTGACGGGCGACAACTACTTCGGCAGCACGTTCGCTACGCCGGGTGACGTCGACAACAACGACAACAGCTTCCGCGTCATCAACTCGATGAAGTACGTGTCGCCGGTGTGGTCGGGCTTCCAGTTCGAAGGTCTGTACGCTCTGGGCGGCGTCGCAGGCGCGACGGGTTCGGGCCAGACGTGGTCGGGCGCGGCAACGTATGCAACGGGTCCGTTCAGCATCGCTGCTGGTTACCTGCACGCAAGCAATGCCAATTCGCCGGTTACGCGTGCGGCTAATGACGGCTGGGCTGGTACGGCAGCGCCGGGAGCCACGTTTGACACCAACTTCCCGGCCAACGCCGGCATCAACGCGGCTTATGCTGCAGCGAAGTCGATCGGCATCGCGTCGGCAGCGGTTCAGTACGTGACGGGCCCGTGGACGGCTAACCTGTCGTACAGCAACGCACAGTACAAGCCGGACGCGAGCTCGGGCTTCGCGACGACGCAGAAGTACGAAGTGGGTCGCGCGTATTTGGGCTACCAGCTCACGCCGGCAGCGCTGGTGGGTGTTGGCTATGCCTACACGAAGGGTCACGGCGATGCGTCCGCAACGTATAACCAGGTGTCGCTGGGCGGGGATTACTCGCTCTCGAAGCGCACGGACTTGTACGCGGTCGGCGCATGGCAGCATGCAAGCGGCGAACAGCGTGTGCCGGGCGCCGGTGGTGGCCTTGTATCGGCTACGGCTTCGATCGGTTCGTATGGCAACCAGTCGAGCACCAACAACCAGGTCATGGTCAGCCTCGGTATCCGTCACAAGTTCTAATCGGACTTCGAATCGGACCGGCTACGCAGCTGACGCGCTGCGTAGCCAGAGACCAGAAACCAGCCAGAGGCGATGCCGATGGCTGGTTTTTTTTCGTCCTGAGGTTTTGGTGCGGGCCCGAGCGAGCCTGACGCGCGCGCCGAACCCAACGCAGCTAGCGCCGCTGCGCCTTGCCCTTGTCGGCCTGCGCGAGAATCTGCGCGGGCGACACATCGTGCTCATGCTCGACGCCATCGGCGCCGACCGGCGCGCGATATAGCACCAGCGCCCGCTCCGACTGCGGCGACGGCGCATCCAGCGACTGCTGCCAGTCCGGATCGGGAATCTCGGCGAACACCTGGCGCAGACGCTCGCCCCATGTGCGGTGAAGCATGTCGAAGTACGCGTTGTCGCGATCGATCGACACGAACCGCGTGACGCGCAGCGCATCCTTCTCGTACACGAGCAGATCGAGCGGCAAGCCCACTGACAGGTTCGAGCGCAGCGTCGAGTCCATCGAGATCAGCGCGGACTTCGCGGCCTCGTCGAGCGGTGTGGACGGCGTCAGCACCCGATCGATGATCGGCTTGCCATACTTCGCCTCGCCGATCTGGAAATACGGATTCACGGCCGACGCCTCGATGAAATTGCCCGCCGCGTAGATCATGAAAAGGCGCATCCGGTTGCCCGCGATCTGGCCGCCGAGAATGAAGCTGCAATTGAAGTCGACACCGAACTTCTGCAGCGCCTCGGCCTCGCGCTCATGCACGCGACGCACCGCGCTGCCAACCACGCGCGCGGCATCCGCCATGGTCGGCACGCTCCACAGCGTGGGCTCGCTGGCATCGGCGGGCTCGGACAGCTCGTGCAGCACCGCTTGCGTGATCGACAGATTGCCGGCGCCGAGCAGCACCAGCATGCGTTCGCCGGGTTGCTCGAACACCGACATCTTGCGCGCGGTACTGATGTGATCGACGCCCGCATTGGTACGCGTGTCGGACAAAAATACGAGGCCGTCGTTGACGGCCATCGCTACGCAGTAAGTCATAAGGAATCCGCGGAAGGCAAAGGAACGGGGCTATTGTAATGCGGCGCACAGGCGCCTTTAATCCGTGTTTACGGCCCTTTTTTGCAGCCTTTTGGCAGCTGATTCCGAACACGTGGCAGGAATGTTAAATGACGTCGCGCGCGTTGGCGTTGCAATGCGGCTACTGCGACATCTGCGCGCTGACCGCCACCGCCACGTGAAGCTCCTCTTCGAGTCCGCCGATGCGTCGGCCGCGCACCGGTGCCGCGGCCTCATAGTCACGGGCGACCGCGAGCCGGCAGTAGATCTCGCTGGCAAACCCGGCATGCGTGACGTCGATCGAAATCCACCCTTTGTCTTCGAGCCATACGTCGACCCACGCGTGACTCGCGCCATGCGATACGTCGCCGGGTTCGATATATCCGCTCACGTAGCGCGCCGGCACGCCGCGCGCGCGGCAGCACGCGAGCATCAGATGCGCATGGTCCTGACACACGCCGTTGCCGAGCGCGAGCGCCTCGGCGGCCGTGCTCGTGACCTCGGTCACGCCGGGCCGGTACTGAACGCGCTGCACGATCTGCTCGGACAGCGTGAGCAGGCTTGCCGGGCTCGCCAGATTCGCCACCGACTCCGCCAGTTCGCGGATCGCGCCGTCGGCTTCGGTCAGACGCGTCGCGCAGGTGAAATGCTCGAGCGGAATCGGGCCGGGCGGATCACGCAGCACGCCGTCGACGAGCGGCATCGTGTCCACCTCGCCCGACACGCTCAGATGAATCTCGTTGTGCGGCTTGTTCATGACGAGCGTGTGCAGCACGTTGCCGTAGGCGTCGAGCGTCGCGTCGAGCTTGCCCGGCGCGTCGATGTTCCAGCGCCGCACGGTCTGTCCGGCGCCGCTCGCGGGCGTCAGGCGCAACTGCTGGATCGAATAGTGAACCGTCGCTTCGTAGCGGTAAGAGGTGTCGTGGCGGATCGTCAGGTACATGAGAAAACTCCGTCAGGCCACTGGCAGCATCAGATAAGTACGCGCCACCAGATTGCCCAGATCGAACACGCGAGCGAGGAACTGCGTCAGATAGGCATGCAGACCGCTTTCGAAAATCTGCCGGATGTCGGCATACAACAGCTCGGCGCGCAGCTTGCCGGCGAAGCGCTCGCACTGGTTCGAGCCCGACGTGCGCAGCATCGCGAGATTGCTGCACACGCCGTCGAGCGAGGCGAGCAGCGAGCGCGGCATCTGCTGATTGAGGATCATCAGCTCGACGACGCGCGCGGGCGTCACGACGTCGCGATATACCCTGCGGTAGATCTCGAGCGCCGACACCGAACTCAGGATCGAGGTCCAGTAATAGAAGTCCTCGAGCTGACGCGCCGCGTCGCGTGAATTCGGCTCGACGTTCGCGAAACGCACATCGAGAATCCGCGCGGTGTTGTCGGCGCGCTCCAGATACGTGCCTAGCTGCGTGAAGAAGAACGCGTCGTCCTGCAGCGCGGTGCCGATCGTCACGCCGCGCGACAGATGCGAGCGGAACTTGACCCACTCGAACAACGAGCCCGGATTGCTCGCGGCCTGCCCGCTCGCGAGCCGCTCGTTGAATTCGAGCCACGTGTCGTTGATGGTTTCCCACCACTCGGTCGTCAGCGTGCCGCGCACCGCGCGAGCGTTTTCACGCGCGGCCTGCAGGCACGAATGGATGCTAGACGGATTACTTGCGTCGGCGACCATGAAGTCGAGCATGTGGTCGCGCGTCGGTTCGTCGTAGCGCTGCGCGAAGGCGCTTTCGAGCTCGGAGATGCGCAGCACCGAGCGCTGCGCGCGAGCCTCCTGTTCGGCCGTCTGCGGCAGCAGTTGCGCCTTCAGGTTGATGTCGAGCATGCGGGCGGTGTTCTCCGCACGCTCCATATAGCGGGCCATCCAGAAGAGGTGATCGGCGGTTCGGCTAAGCATGACGACGTTCCATGTCTGTGATCTGAACGCGCGAGGCCTTCGTCAGCGACAAAGGTCCGCGCTGGTTATCCGTTGAGCGCCAGCGCGCATCAGGTTGCGAGTGTCGCGCCCTGCTCTGCTCTGTTGCGAGCGAGGCGAAAAGCGCGGCGGCAACCGCGTCAGTCGACCATCCAGGTATCCTTCGTCCCGCCACCCTGCGATGAATTGACGACGAGCGAGCCCTCCTGCAACGCGACCCGCGTGAGGCCGCCCGCCACCATCGTAGTGGTCTTGCCCGACAGCACGAACGGCCGCAGGTCGATATGGCGCGGCGCGATGCCCGATTCGACGAAAGTCGGACACGCGGACAGCGCCAGCGTGGGCTGTGCGATATAACCGGCCGGACGCGCGATCAGCCGCTCGCGGAAGGCCTCGACTTCGGCCTTTGTCGAGGCGGGGCCGACCAGCATCCCGTAGCCGCCCGCGCCATGCACTTCCTTGACCACCAGCTCCGGCAGATGCGCGAGCGTATAGGCGAGATCCTCGGGCTTACGGCACTGATAGGTCGGTACGTTGTTCAGAATCGGCTTTTCGCCAAGATAAAACGCGATCATGTCCGGCACGTACGGGTAGATCGATTTGTCGTCGGCGATGCCGGTGCCCATCGCGTTCGCGAGCGCGACGCGGCCGGCGCGATAGGCGGTGAGCAGACCCGGTACGCCGAGCGCGGAGTCGGGGCGAAACGCAAGCGGATCGAGAAAATCGTCGTCGACGCGCCGGTAGATCACGTCGACGCGCTTCGGTCCTTGCGTGGTGCGCATGAACACGTAGTTGTCGTCGACGAACAGATCCTTGCCTTCGACGAGCTCGACGCCCATCTGCTGCGCGAGGAACGTATGCTCGAAATACGCGGAGTTGTACATGCCCGGCGTCAGCACGACGACGACCGGATCGTCGACGCCCGCGGGCGCGACCGAGCGCAGCGTATCGAGCAGCAGGTCGGGATAATGCGCGACCGGCGCGATGCGGTTCTGCACGAACAGTTCGGGGAAGAGCCGCATCATCATCTTGCGGTTTTCGAGCATGTACGACACGCCCGACGGCACACGCAGATTGTCTTCGAGTACGTAGAATTCGCCTTCATCGCCGGCGCGCACCACGTCGACGCCCGCGATATGCGCGTAAACACCGAGCGGCACGTCGACGCCCTGCATCTCGGGACGATACTGTGCGTTGGTATAGACCTGGTCGGCCGGCACGATGCCCGCGCGCACGATGTTGCGATCGTGATAGACGTCGTGGATAAACAGATTGAGAGCCTGCACGCGCTGTCGCAAACCCGCTTCGAGCGTCTGCCATTCGCCGCGCGGGATGATGCGCGGAATCAGATCGAAGGGAATCAGCCGCTCGGTGCCTGACAGGTCGCCGTTTACTGCGAACGTGATGCCGACGCGCCGGAACAGCAGGTCCGCTTCCGCGCGCTTGCGTGCGATCGCTTCATCGCCCTGACTGTCCAACCATCGCTCAAAGCGCACGTAATGCGGCCGTACGCCATCGGCGTGATGGCGCATCTCGTCATAGCATCGCATGTCAGCCCCAGTCTTGTTGTCAAATGGAAGGCGAATGCGCTGCGCATTCGGTATTCGACCTTCGATCAAGCAAGCGTTATGCCATTGAATGTGTCGGGATAGAGCGCGTTGACGTGCCCGCTAACGGCGCATCCGCAGGGCGTCGGATTGCCTTGATCGTACTGTCGTGGATCATGATGCGCCAGTCAGGTGCGTGTGCGCCATCAGGGAGCACACTATGAGAGCCGCGCTTGCCGTTTCGCCAATGGACTCGACGCGCACTACGAAGCGAGCGCATAAAAAAAGTCCCCGTGAATCTTCATCCACGGGGACTTCGATCACCTGCATGCAGGCGCTTTTTCACGCACTCAAACGTCAGGCATGGTTAAACACAACAGCGCTATGCCGACGCCTGAGTCGTGCGAGCAACGCGTTCAGGCTGCCGCTGCGTCCTTCAGCTTCTTCAGCGCGCGTGTCTTGATGCGCACGCTGGCCGGCTTGGCCGGGAACCAGCGCTCTTCACCCGTGAACGGGTCCTTGCCGAAGCGCTTCTTCTTCGCCGGCACAGCCTGCACGACGATCTTCAGCAGACCCGACAGCGTGAATTCGCCAGCACCTTTCTTGTGCACCGTGCCGAGGATCGTGTCTTCGAGCGCGGCCAGCACGGCCTTGGCGGTCTTCGGTTCCACTGCAGCGCGTTCAGCGATGTGAGCTGCCAACGAGGCCTTCGTGAAGGTGTCCTTGATCGGCGACGGTGCGCCAGACGCCTTCACGGCGACCTTCTTGGCTGCGACGGCTTTCTTCGCAGGAACTTTCTTTGCAGCAACCTTCTTGGTCGGTACCGGGGCAGCAGCCTTCTTGGCCACCTTTTTTGCGGAAGTCGGCATGTTTCTCCTACCTGTTGTGGTCAGTGAATTGCTCGAAGCGCACACCGTATGTGCACGCTTCAACGCCGGATTCTACAAGCGCTAAAGCGATTTGCGCGACTCTTTTATGTATTGCGATGAGGTTTTTTGCGCGGCGCCGACGGTGCAACACGTTTTAGTACCTGTTTTAGCGGCTAAAACGTGCGTGGCGAGCTCTTTAACATGCAGGAGTAACGCTCGTTACAGTTCGTTTCGGCCGTGGTTTCGAGGCGGTTGCGTCGGGGCGAGCCGGTGTTTTCGCCCCTTGAAACAGGGCATTTTCTTCGTTTGACGCGTCAAGCAACGCGCCCCCAACGTTTCGACGATGCCTACGCCTCGCTTGCGGCGAGCTCCGTTTCAGCGTGCGATGCGCTGCAGGATGCCGGCGAGCGTCGTCAGCGCCGTGTCGATATGTTCGGCCGCGATGCTGCCATAGCCGAAGATCAACCCAGGCTGCGGTGTCACGCGATGGTGAAATGGCGCGAGTCCATAGAGGCCGATCGACGCTTCACGCGCGGCGGCAACGAGCACCTCTTCGCCGAGCGACGCCAACGGCCCCTTGAGCCGCGCCGCCAGATGGATGCCGGCGGTCGGCACGATCGGCTCGAACCAGCGCGCGAGACCGCCTTGCAGATGCTCGAGCAGCATCGCGCGGCGGGCCGCGTAAGCCTTGTGCATGCGCCGCAGATGGCGCGCGAAGTCGCCATTGAGCATGAACGACGCGAGCGCCGCTTGCGTCAGCGTGCAGCCGTGACAATCGGCGATCTGCCGCGCCATCAGCAGCGGGCCGTGCAACGACGCGGGCGGCACCAGGTAGCCGATGCGCAGCTCGGGGAAGATCGTCTTCGAAAACGTGCCGACGTAGGCGACGAGGCCGGCGCGATCGAGGCTCTTCAGCGGCTCCATCGGCCGGCCTTCGAAACGGTACTCGCAGTCGTAGTCGTCCTCGATGATGACCGCGCCGCGCTTTTGCGCCCATTCGAGCAGTTCGACGCGACGCTCGAGGCTCATCGGCATACCGAGCGGAAACTGATGCGAAGGCGTCACGTAGACGAGCCGTGCCTTGTCCGGCAGCTTGCCGACGATCAGGCCTTCGCGATCGACCGGTACCGGCACCACGCGCGCGCCGGTCACCTTGAAGCATGCATGCGCGGGCGGGTAGCCGGGGTCTTCGATGGCCGCGATTTCACCGGGCCGCAGCGTGATGCGCGCCATCAGATCGAGCGCGTGCTGCGCGCCCTGCGTAACGATCACGTCTTCCCAGTTGCTCGACACCGCACGGTTGAAAGCGAGGTAGCGCGAGATCGCGAGCCGCAGCTGCTGCTCCCCCGCGGCGTCGCGATAGGTGCCGGGGCTGCGCGCCTGGCCGCGTAGCGCATGATTCACGCAGCGGCGCCAGACGTCGAAGGAAAACAGCGTCTTGTCGGTCGCGCCGCCGATGAAGTCGAGCGGCGACGGCACCGACGGCCGCGGCAACGGCAGACTGTCGGGCATCTGCTCCCACAGCGGCTGCGCGCGCGCGGCGGCCTTCGCTTGCGCGGCGGCTCGTTCGCGCGAGCGGGCCGCCGCGCGCGCGTGGGCGGAACGCTCAACCGGCAACCGTTCGAGTCCGTCGGCGACGAAGGTGCCCGAACCGGCGCGGGCGCTCAGATAACCTTCTGACAGCAGCCGCTCGAATACGTCGAGCGTGGTCTTGCGCGACACACCGAGCTGCGTCGCGAGATCGCGCGTGGACGGTAGACGCGTGCCGCCGGCAAGGCGCCCTTCGAGAATGCCCGCGCGCAACTGCCGATAAATCTGTCCGGACAGATCGTGATTGCCTTCGACCGCGATGTGAATGTCCATTCGGGTGGTTACCTCAAATAACGGCGAAATGGTTATTCGACCGACCAGTGGCGAACGTAAGCTTACCGCCACGGACTCCCGACGCGCGAACGCGCGGCGCTCGAATCGACGGAGGCGGTGACGCTGGTCGCGCGAACGCGCGTGCCGGATACGGTATGGGACGCGGTGAAGCCGCATTTCAGCGATCAGGAAATCAGCGACCTGACGCTGCTGATCGTTGCGATCAACGGCTGGAACCGCATTGCGGTGTCGTTCAGGAAGATGCCGGAGTAAGCGGCGGCGCGTCTTCGCGGAGCTTCAGAAGATCACGGAAACCGCCACCGCGAGCCAGATCGCGGTCACGCCCGAGAGAAACAGATGCCGCGCGATACGCACGCGTGAGTCGCTGTTCTCCGGCTCGACGGGACTCGTCGCCATCCATGGCACGAGGCCCAGGCACGCGAAGCCGGCCAGCGCGAGCACAAAGACCACGACGTCGGCCTTGTGCCAGGCAGTCGGCTCATACATACCCCAGTAGCCGAGAAACACGATGCCGATCGAGAACACGGTCGCGGAAGCGGCGCTGAGCGCGGGCACCGATCCAGTGGGAGCCGGCATGCTTGACCTCCGATCGTCAGGTTGCGGCGGCGCTCGCGTGCGTCGCGCCATCGGCCCGATCCGCGTTCGCGTCGGCCGCGGCGAGCCGTCAGGAAGTGCGGGTCTGGCGAGCTTCGTACGTCTTCAGATGACTATAGGCGATGCGCAGCAGCGACACGCCGTGTTCGCCCTTTTGCGCGTCGCCGCCGCGCGAGATCAGGTCGCCGAGGATATGATCCGCCTCGGTGTGCGAGTGGTTTTCGACGTCGCGCAGCATCGACGCGGTCAGAGGCGACGGCGTCAGCAGCACCTGGGTGGCGCGCACGTCGAAGTCCGCGGCCATCGTGAAGCCGTTGTGCTCGGCCGCCGCGCGGCATTCGCCGAGCAGATTCTCAATCACGCGCTTGCCGTCCGGCGCAGCCAGAATATCGCCGACCGAACCGCGCATCAAGCACGTACTCGCGGCCAATGTGGCGAGGAACACCCATTTTTCCCACATGCGCAGCAGGATGTTGTCGCTGACCGCGACGTCGAAGTTCGCGCCGGACATTGCATCGGCAATCGCCTCGGTGCGCTCCGAGGTGCCGCCCACGAGTTCGCCGAACGTGATCGCGTGCATGTCGTTCAGATGCGCGATGTGCTGCTCGGCATCGAGCGTCGCGGCGATCACGCACTGACCGCCGAGCACGCGCTCCTTGCCGAAGCTCGCGGTCAGCACGTCGATATGGCGCATGCCGTTGAGCATCGGTAGGATCAGCGTGTCTTCGCCGACGAACGGCGTGAACGAATCGATCGCGTCGTCGAGACTGTAGGCCTTGCAGCTCAGCAGCACGAGGTCGAACGGCTCGGCGGCGACACCGGCCAGTATCGTCTTCACGTCGGGCAACTGGAGATTGCCGCGCGGGCTGTTGATGACGAGGCCGTCGCTCCGTAGCTTTTCCGCGCGACCGGCGCGTACGAGGAAGGTCACGTCCCGCCCGGCCGCCGCCAGACGTCCGCCGAAATAACCGCCTACCGCGCCCGCTCCTACTACCAGAATTCGCATCTTGAGCCTCTTGAAAGATTTCGATTTGCCGATCATGCGCGTCGCTGGCGGACGCATCTTCATGGTGCCGCGTATTCGGTGCTTGTGCAGGAATGTAGCAAAGATTGGAGGATCGGTTCCGGGGAGCGTTGCCAGCAGGCGCCCACGACGCACCAACTCGTGACGATTGCGAAACGCTTGATCGGACTTCAACCCTCCTATACGCTTTCATGTCGCTGTCTTCACTGCGCCGCCACCGTTTCCCCCTGCTCCCACCCGCCCCCCAGCGACCGGTACAGCGCGATCGCCGAAAGCGCGTGCTCGCGACGGGCCTGGTTGAGCGACTCCGAGTCGCGCAGATACGCTTCCTGCGCGTCGAGCACATCGAGGAAGCTCGACGCACCGCCCTTATACAGCTCGGTCGACAAACGCAGCGCGTGATTCGACGCATCGAGCGCACCGGCCAGGCGCTGCACCTGCACCACGCCGCTGACGAGATCGCTGCGATTGTCCTCGACTTCCTTCAGCGCCTGCAACATCGTCTGTTGCAAGCCGAGCTGCGATTCGCGCATGCGGCTCTCGCTCGCGTCGATGTTCGCGGTGATGCGCCCGGCGTTGAAGATCGGGCTCGTCGCATTCAACGCAGCGCTGAACAGATTGTCGGTCAGCGTCGGCAAGCCAAGGTACGACGATGCGAGCAGCCCATTCGTCAGGTTGATCTTGAACTGCGGATAGCGCTGCGCCTTCGATACCCCCACTTCCGCCGCACGCTGTTCGACGAGCGCATAGGCGGTGCGCACGTCGGGTCGATGCAGCAACGCGTCGGACGGCAACACCTGCGGCGCGCTTTGCGCAGGCACCGGAATCTCGCGCGCGTTGGAAAGCAGCAGCGTATCGAGGCTTTCCGGCGTACGCCCCGAATACACGGCGATCAGACTCAGTTGATGCTGCACCGCCGATTGCATACGCGGAATCTGCGCCTGCAAGTCCTGCAACTGATTCTGCGCGCGGGCGACGTCGAGCTGCGTCGACAGGCCGTAATGCAGACGCTCCTGCGTGAGCTTCAGCGCGCGGCTGCGAATCTGCTCGTTGTCGTCGAGGATCTGCAATTGCGCCTGCGCCCAGCGTAGATCGATATACGCAGCCGCCGTGTTCGCGGCGAGCGCGAGCCGCAACTGGTTCAGCGCCGCAACGCTACCCGACACCTGCGCCTGCGACGCGAGCACCGCGAGACGTTCGCCGCCGAACACGTCCGGCGTCCAGCTCGCGGCGAGGCCGAAGCCGGCCTGGCGCACATAGCCGAGCGGCGGCGGCGTGTTCTGCCGCTCGGTCGACGCGCCCGCGTTCGCATTCAGCTCCGGCAGCAGCGCCGCGCGATTCTGCGTCACCAGGTCCTGCGCCTGCTTCACGCGTTCGGCCGCGGCCTGCACGTCGAGGTTGCCGGTCAACACCGACTCGATCAGTTGATGCATCACTGGGTCGCCGAATTGCGCCCACCAGGCATCGGTGTTCACGCTGTCTTGCGGCGCGTCGACGCTCCACGCGGCCGGCGCGAGCGTCTGCACCGTATGCGGCAAATCTGCGTGCGTCGCGGGTTGCACCGCGCAGGCCGCGAGCGTCAGGAACGCCGCGCTCGCCAGTAACTTCATCACGATTCGTTTCATGTTGGTCTCCTAATGGGCATCGGGCGGTGGCGCAGTGTTGCCGAACGGGCGCGAAAACAGTACGCTCAGCAAGCCGACCACGAAGCACAGCGCAACCGCCAAAAAGGCGTCCGAGAATGCGAGCACCAGCGCTTCGCGCATCAATGCCGCGTGCAATTCGGCGAGCCCCGCACTCGCGGCGTTCAAGACATCACCACCAACGGCCGACAGATACTCGGCCTGCTTCTGCAAGATCGATTCGACGACCGGACGGCCCGCATTCAGATGTTCGTCGAGCCGTTCGTAGTGCAGGTTCAGACGGTCGTTCAACATCGTGCTGCTGACCGCGATGCCGATCGCACCGCCGAGATTGCGCATCAGATTGAACAGCCCGCTCGCGGAGCGCAGCCGCGACGGCGGCAACGCACCCAACGCCATCGTCACGATCGGCGGAATACAGAATTGCTGGCCAATTCCGCGCAACGCTTGCGGAATCAGCAACTGCTGCCAGCCCCATTGGTTCGTCAACGGCACGTACAGATAGCAGCCGATGCCAAACAGCGCGAGTCCGAATACCATCAGCATGCGCATATCGACGAAGCGCGCGAGCGTCGAGTAGGCGGCCAGCGCGAGCAACTGAAAACAGCCAACGGACAGCAACGCGAGACCAATCTGCAACGAATCGAAGCCGCGCACGCGCGCAAGAAACACCGGCGTCAGAAACACGGTGCAGAAGATTCCGATCCCGGTAATGAAGGACAGCAGACTGCCGATACCGAAATTGCGCAACGCCAGTGCGCGCAGATCGACGATCGGTTCCTTCGCGGTGAACGCATGCACGAGGAACAGAAACCCGCAGATCGCCGCGACCCACGCGCACAGCACGATCACGTCGTCGCCGAACCAGTTTTTGCGCGGTCCCTCTTCGAGCACGTATTCGAGGCAACCGAGAAAACCCGACATCAGCAAGATGCCGAAGTAGTCGCCCTTTTTCAGCAAGGACAGATCGACCTTGTCGATACTCACGTACTTCGGCACCAACAGCGTGACGGCGACGCCCGGTACCAGGTTCAGATAGAACAGCCAGTGCCACGACCATTGCGACGTGATCCAGCCGCCGATCACCGGGCCGATCGTCGGCGCAAGCGACGCAAGCGCGCCGATCGTCGTCGACGCGATCAAACGCTGCTTGCCGGGAAACAGTACGAACGCGGTCGTGAACACGGTCGGGATCATTGCGGCACCGAGCGCGCCTTGCAGACCGCGAAACAGGATCATCGAGTTGATGTCCCACGCGAGACCACACAGCATGCTGGTGACCGTGAAGCCGAACGCGGAGAAGGTGAAGACCCAGCGCGTCGAGAACACGCGCGTGAGCCACCCCGACATCGGAATCACGATGATCTCCGCGATCAGATACGAGGTCTGCACCCAGGAGAGTTCATCCTGACTGGCGGACAGTCCGCCGCCGATATCTCGCAGCGACGATGCGACGATCTGGATATCGAGCGTCGCCATGAAAAAACCGACGCACATCAGCGCGAATGCGAAGACCTTGGTGCGGGTCGGCTGGTCGGCGGGGTTGTCAAAAGCGTGAGTCATGATCGGTTCATCCCTGCGCGGCCGGATGGCCCGCATCGAGGTGCACTTTCACGGTCGCGGACAGGCCCGGACGCAGCACGCCCTGCATGTCCTTCGGCACGTCGAGGCGCACGCGCACCGGCACGCGCTGCACGATCTTCGTGAAGTTGCCGGTCGCGTTTTCCGCGGGCAAGACGCTGAAGGTCGCACCGGTCGCCGGTGCAAGACTGTCAACCACGCCGTGCAGCTTTGTGCTCGACGCATCGAGTTCGACGTCGACGCTGTCGCCCGAATGCATTTTGCGCAGCTGATCTTCCTTGAAGTTCGCGTCGATCCATAAACCGCTCGCCGGCACGACGGTCAGCAGCGACACGCCCGTGTTGGCGAGCAGCCCAACGCGAGCGGTGCGATTGCCGACATAGCCGTCGATCGGCGAGCGGATCGTCGTGTACTCGACGTTCAACGCGGCGACGCGTTGCGCGGCCTGCGCGGTCGCGATGCGCGCTTTCGCGTCGCCGATCTGAGCGTCGAGCACCGCGATCTGGCGTTGCGCCGCGAGCAGCGCCGCGCTGCTGCGATCGACCGCGGCGCGCGCTTTGGTCAGATCGGCGTCGGCCTTCTCGACGACCTGGTTCGACACCGCGTCGTCTTTCACGAGCTCGCGGTAGCGCGTCTGGTCGGCGGCGCTGCGTGTGAGCTCGGCGCCCGAAGCGCGGACCTCGGCGGCCTGCTCGTTGATCGCCGCGAGTTGCAGTGATTTCTTCGCTTCGAGTTCGGTGACGGCGGCCTGCGCGCTCTCCACTTCAGCACTGGACTGGGCGAGGCGCGCGTCGTAGTCGCGGGCATCGAGACGCACGAGCACCTGGTTGGCGTGCACGAACTCGTTGTCATGCACGAGCACGTCGGTGACGAAGCCGTTGACCTTCGGCGCCATCACCGTGACGTCGCCGCCGACGTACGCATCGTCGGTGCTCTCGACGAAGCGGCCGACGAAGAACCAGTACGAAGTGGCAAGCGCCAACACGACGAGAACGGAGAGGATCGCGAGCAGCATCCACGGGATACGCCGCACCTGTCTCGCGGGTTGTACCGCGCTTGGCGGCGCGACGGTCGAAGGAGTTGTGGACATGGTGTCGATATGTGCGTATGCACTCTTCAGATTGAAAAAAACGGCGCAGTGCGCCGGCCTCCGCGATCTTCAGCGTTTATGTCAAAGCGTATCCCGGGTGATCGCAAACAGTTCGGTGCGCAGTGCAGCCGCGCGCTCCTCGCCGAAGCGGTGCTCGAACTCGGCCTGTGCGGCATACCAATGAGCGCGGCCTGCGTCTTGCCGCTCTTCGCCCGCGGCGGTCAGCGAGATCAGCAGCGCGCGCGCATCCGCGCCCATCGCCTCGCTCGACACCAGCCCGTCGCGTCGCAGCGGTTGAATCGTACGGACCAGCGTGGTGCGCTGCATGCGCATGGCCTCGGCGATCTGCTTCATCGTCATCGGACCGGTGCGCTTCAGTCGCCCCAGCAGCGAAAACTGCGTGATGGTCAGCCCGACATTCGACAGGTGCCGGTCGTAGATCTGCGATACGTGACGCGCGGCCTGGCGGATCGCAAAGCAGTCGTCGTCGAAAAGCGCTTCCATTCGCTTCACTTCCTTTGCTCCTTAGTGCATATGCACATTAAGCGGCGTTATAAAACCCGCCGAAGCAGGTTCCTACGCGCGATCTAACCGGTGATGCTGAACAGCTCGGTACGCAGCGTCTTTGCGCGGGCGCGGCCGAACTTCTTTTCGAATTCGTCCTGCGCGGCGCGCCATGCGACGGAGGCCTGATCGAACGTCGTCTCGCCTTTTTCCGTCAGGCTGAACAGCAACGTGCGGTTGTCGTGGTCGGCCGCCTCGGCCAGCACGAGGCCGTCGCGCTGCAGCGGCTTCATCGCGCGGACCAGAGTCGTGCGCTCCATCACCATCGCGTCCGCGAGCTCCGCCATAGGCAGGTTCGGTGTGCGCGCGAGCTTCGCGAGGATTGTGAACTGCGCAGCGGTCAGTCCGACGCTGCTGAGATGGCGCTCGTACATCTGCGTGACGTGCCGCGCCGCCTGGCGCAGCGCGAAGCAGTTGCATTCGTCGTAGGAGAGAGGACGGTTCATGGAGCGAAGTTTATGTGTGCATATGCACTGTGTCAAGTTTTTCGAATCGCAACGGGCAAATGCCTCACCCGTTGCGCTACGGCGGCCTTCATCTTGCGACTTGCCAGCTGTAATTGTTATGTTATAACATGACCAAAAATTGGCGCTCCAGCCCTGCCGTTTTTCACACGGGCCCACTGCGACGTCCAACAAAATCCGTCCGACCTATGAGCGGACAGTCCATGCCAACGACCACTTATGACCGTCATCGCCATTACCGTTCTCATCGAAAAGTGGTCCTGATCGACGGGCCTGCTATCGCGCGTCGTCAACCTCCAGTTCGCCTGTCCTCCCCCTGCCGGCCAGGGGCGAGGTGGGTGAGCTTTTGCCGAATGCTTCTGTTCATCAACCCATCGTCCATAGCGCGAGCAACAACAATGAAAAAACGCACACTGACCGCACAGGCGGCGATCGTGTTCTGTACCGCCATCTCGAACGCATGGGGCGCGCCAAGCGACGCCATATTGACGGGCACGGTCTCCGATCCCGCGGGCCATCCCGTCGCTCACGCGAAAGTGGAGGTACAGGACGCGAGCGGCGCCTCCATTGGCGCGTCGAACACGGACACGTCGGGCCACTTCTCGATCGACGGCGTGGCGCCCGGCACGTATGCGGTCGTCGTCACCGCGGCCGGTTTTGCAAGCGGCAGCAGCATCGCGACCGCCCAGTCCGGCGCCCCGGCGAGCGTCAGCGTACAACTGCAAAAGAGCGACACACTCGACGTGCAGGTCAACGCACAACGTCTGAACGCTGCCCGCAACGGCTTGCTGCCCGAAACGGGCAGCAGCGTCTATCGCTTCACGCAGGCGGACATCGACACGATGCCGGCGGGTGCGAACACGCCGCTCAATCAGGTGCTGCTGCATGCGCCCGGCGTCGCCAACGACTCGTACGGCCAGTTGCACGTGCGCGGCGAGCACGCCAATCTGCAATACCGGATCAACGGCATCATCATTCCGGAGCCGATCAGCGGCTTCGGCCAGTCGCTCGACACGCGCATCATCGATCAAATGAACCTGCTCACGGGCGCCCTGCCCGCGCAGTACGGCTACCGCACGGCCGGTATCGTCGACATCCGCACCAAATCGGGCGACATGGGCAGCGGCGGCTCGATCGACGTATTCGGCGGCAGCCATCAGACCGTCAAAACGAGCGCCGACGTGTTCGGCAGCGAGGGACCGTTCAGCTACTACCTGAGCGGCTCGCTCGGCATGAACAATCTCGGCATCGAGAATCCGACGGCGAGCGCCAATGCGATTCACGATCACACGCGCCAGGGCAATGCATTCGGCTATCTGTCGTATCTGATCAATCCGCTCACGCGTGTGAGTCTGTTGTTCGGCGCGACCAGCAACCAGTTCGAGATTCCGAACACGCCGGGGCTCACGCCGAACTTCGCGCTCAACGGCCGCAGCACGTTCGATTCGTCGCAACTGAACGAAACGCAATCGGAGCTGAACAATTTCGCGGCGCTCGCGCTTCAAGGCACCAACGGCGGCGCGCTCGATTACCAGGTCGCCTTCTTTACGCGCTATACGCGCACGAAGTTCAACCCCGATCCGATCGGCGACCTGATGTTCAACGGCGTGGCATCGGAGGACTTCCATAGCAACACAGCCAACGGCGTGCAGGTCGATACGACCTGGCGCATCAACGACAGTCACACGGTTCGCGCGGGCGTCTTCTTCCAGCAGGAACACGCGATATTCGACAATAACGTGTCTGTGTTCCCCGCCGACGCGGACGGCAACCAGCTCTCCGACGTGCCCTTCAACATCCAGGACAGCAGCAGCAAGACCGGTTATCTGTACAGCCTCTACGCGCAGGACGAATGGAAGCTGACCGACCGGCTCACGCTGAACTATGGCTTGCGCTACGACCGCATGGACGAGTACACGAGCGCGAGCCAGTTGAGCCCACGCGTCGGCCTCGTCTACACGCTCACGCCGTCGACGACGCTGCACGCCGGCTACGCGCGCTACTTCACGCCGCCGCCGTTCGAACTCGTGTCCGGCTCGACGATATCGAAGTTCGACGGCACGACGAATCAGAGTTCGGTAACGCAGAACGATCCCGTAAAGCCGGAACGCAGCCACTATTTCGATCTCGGCATCACGCAGAAACTCGGCCCTGCCGTTACGCTCGGACTCGACGCGTACTACAAGAAATCGACCGACCTGCTCGACGAAGGACAGTTCGGTTCCGCGCTGATCTACGTGCCGTTCAACTACCAGTACGGCAGAACGTATGGCGTCGAATTCACCGCCAACTACAAACAGGACAATCTCTCCGCGTATCTGAACCTCGCGTATAGCCGCGCGCAAGGCAAGAACATCAACTCCGCGCAGTTCAATTTCGGTGCGGACGAACTGGCGTACATCTCGAACAACTGGGTATACCTCGATCACGACCAGCGCGTGACCGCATCGTTCGGCGGGGCATACGACTTCCATCAAACCACGTTCACGTTCGACGGAATCGTCGGCTCCGGCCTGCGCAGCGGTTTTGCGAACACCGATCGCCTGCCCGTCTATGCGCAGTTCAACCTCGGCGTAATCCAGCACTTCAACGAGCCGATGATCGGCAAGTTCGACGCGCGTCTGGTGGTGATCAACGCATTCAACCGCGTGTACGAGTTGCGTGACGGCTCGGGCATCGGCGTCGGCGCGCCGCAGTACGGTCCGCATTTCGCGGTCTATGCGGGCGTGACCAAGTACTTCTGATCGACGGCAGGGAGAACCATCATGCAGGAATGGACAGGCTTTATCACGGCGATGCGCACCGGCGGATGGATCATGTATCCGCTCAGTGTGCTCGGCGTGCTCGCGTTGACCATCATCATCGAGCGGGCGTACGTGTTTGCCCGCTTCGCAAGCGCACCGGCGCGTGTTTTGCAACCCACGTCGTCAGCCGATGACAACCGTCTCGACCGCCTCGCCCCCCACCACGCGTTTCGGCGTATGGCCGCGCCGTGGCTGTCGGAATCCGACTCGCCGCTGTGGCTGCGCGAGGCGTCGGCGCAATCGATCGCATCGCAGATCGAGCGCGACATGGGCCGCGGTCTGTGGCTACTGGAGACGATCGTCACGGCGGCGCCGCTGCTCGGCTTGCTCGGCACGATCGTCGGGATGATGAAGTCATTCCAGCTGTTCGGCGGCAATGGGCTCGTCGATCCGGGCGGCGTCACGGGCGGGGTGGCGCAGTCGCTGGTGGCGACCGCGATCGGACTCATCGTCGCGGTCTTCGCACTGTTCGCGTTCAACTATTTTTCACGGCGGCTCGAGCGTCTGATGGATGAACTCGAACTGTTCGCCAACGCGCGACTCAGCGCGCTGCGCCTGCAACAAGAGGCGCGAGGAGAGCGCTGATGAAACTCAAACGCTCGCGCGCCTCGCGGCGCGGCCGCATCGAAATCATTCCGATGATCGACGTGATGTTCTTTCTGCTCGCGACCTTCATGCTCGCCTCGCTGGCGATGCAACGTCTTGACGCGGTGCGGATCAACCTGCCTTCGGGACGCGCGCAGCCGATCAGCACGAGCGAGCCGCTGACGATATCGGTGAACGGCAACGACGAGGTCTCGGTCAATCGCCACGTCGTTCGCGCGGATCAGATCGAGCCTGAAGTGAAGCGCCTGCTGCGCGCGGACGGCAACGTCGTCATCGCGGCCGACGATCACGCGGGTCACGGCGCGGTCGTGCAGGCCATGCTCGCGGCGCGACGTGCGGGCGCCGAACACTTTCTGATCGCCGTGCATCGTGATTAAAGCTTGCCGCGAGCTGTTCCGGGGGCACGTTGTGGGACCGCTGCGTACCGCCGTCGCTTGTCTTATCTCGCTGGGTATCTGGCTTCTGGTGCTGGCTGCGCTGTCGTCCGGGTTGCTGAAGTCGAGTCAGCCAGCCCCACCGCCTGCTCCACTGGATATGCGCGTGGTCGTGCTCGACGAGCCTGCGCCGCCTGAATCCCGTCGGTCGCAAACTCCGGTTGCGGTTCCAGCGGAACAGGCGCCACGGCACGCGCAGACGCAATCGCGTACCTCAGCGCATCGCGCGGTGCCGCCTGTGCCAACCAGGCCGCAGACGCTGAAGACGCCCGCTGCCGCGGCGCCGTCGGCACCGGTTGCTAGTCAGGCACAACGCCCGTCGCAAGACGAGCAGCCGGAACAAACGGCCGCCGCGGGATCGCAGCAATCATCCGCACAGCGCGACGCCGCTCCAGCCGCCTCGGCAAGCTCCAACACCGCCGCCCGCTCCATATCGCAACCGCTACCGACGCTGCCCGACGACTTGCGCGAGCAGGCCTATCAGACGATCGCGACAGCCCGCTTCACGATCCACGCCGACGGCTCGGTCGATGTCGAGCTCATTCACGCGACGCCGAACCCCCGTCTCAATCAGCTGCTGCTCGACACGTTGCGGCGCTGGCGCTTTTTTCCCGCGCTGCGCGATGGCCGGCCCGTCGAAAGCACGCAAAACATCCGCGTGCATTTCAACGTCAGTTAAACAGTGCCTACTGGCTTGCGCAGGTGAAATTCGCCGCGACGTTCACGTCGCCCGAGCCGTTATAGCGCGGAAAGGTCGGATACTGGCACAGCGGCCGTGTGCGTGCGGGCACGCCCGCCGTATCGGCGACGATCTGCGCGGGCGGCACCACGCCGTTTTCGACCCAGTTTTCGAGCGTCGTCAGCGAATCCCACGAGGCGTTGAACACGGTGCTGACCGCATGGCCATAGCCGGGAATCTCGTAGAAGCGCACGAAGTTCGCCACGGTGGCCACGCCCATCGTCGCTTGCAGACGCTGATAGTACTGCTCGGTCGAACGCGTGCTGACGAGCGCGTCGGCCATGCCGTGCGCCATCAGGATCTTGCCGCCCTTCGCATTGAAGGCCGACAGATCCGTCTTGTTGACGTCCTGCAGGCCCGTCAGCTGACTGATGCGCGCCTGCAGACTGCCCGGATTCTGCGGATCGACGGCGAGCGGGTTGTAGTTCGGGTCGCGCGTGACGAAGTAGCGAATCCACTGGTCCCAGAACACGCTCAGATACGGCGCGGTGGTGGGCATCGGCGATGCGGGCTGTGACATGCCGAGCGCGAGCGTGGTCACTGTCGGCTGTAACGCCGAAGGATTCGCGATGCCGAGATCGGCGCCATACACGTTGAAGCCCGGATACTGCGTCTCGCCGCTCGCGAGGGTGTAGCCGAACGTGACCGGCGTGTTGTACACGTTCAGCGCCGCGATCTGCGCGTCGGACAGACAGGTGTTGCCGGTATCCGCGCCGCCCGCGCAACGCAGCGGCGTGCCGTTCAGCGTCGCCGTCGCGGGATTGAAGGTCGCGTTGCACGCGGCGACGTTGCTGATCAGACCGTCGGCAACGCCGTCGAGCGCGTCGCAACTCGCGAGCACCGTATCGAGCAGCACCTTGCGCTTCGCCTGGTCGAGATAGGCACCCGGCGCCGCCAGTGCGCGCGTGATGCGGCCCGAACTGCAGATCGAGGCTCGCGGCCGCCCATGCCGGATACAGCACGATCGAGCCGTCCCAATCCTGCGGCCAGCGTTGCACCACCGCCAGCGCCTCGCGTCCGCCCGACGAGGCGCCCGCGAAATACGCCCGCTTCGGCGCCTTCACCGCGTAGCGCGCGTCGATCAGATAGACGGCCGCGTCGCGGGTTTTCTTCAGTGCGTCGCCGTTGAAGTTCTGCATCGCTTCGTCGTTCACGCCGAACGACGCGTCCTCGCTGCCGAGCGCATTGGCCTCGTGTCCCGAGTCACTCGCGAACACCGCGTAGCCGCGGCCAAGCGGAGTCAGTTGCGCGGTCGGGCCGGCCGGCACGTTGCCTGTCGGCGCGGGAATCGTGCCGTCGTAGCCGCCGCCGCCGGGATGTGAGGCGCGAAGGTATACGGCAATGCGGTGCATGGCAAGCGGCGTGCCGCGAGCCGCCGGCGGCCCACGGCATGCATTGCAGGTCTCCGCGAAAGGATCTCAACCAACGGCGACGCGCTTTCCGGATCGCAACCGACGATTGAATGTGCTGGCCGCCTGGCAAATAGTGTCAGGCGAGTAAAGAAGAAAGAGTGGACTTTGCAATCGGCTTCGCTGCTGCGCTCGCTATAGCCTTCAACGCAGATCCGCACGAAGATCGCGCACGCCTTTGCCGAGCCGTTGGCGCAACAGCGTGCGCAACGTGGCACCGTCGACATAGCCGACCTCGGCCGCAATCGCGTCGATGCCGAGGCCGCTGCCATGCAGCAGCGACTGCGCATACTCGACACGCAGGTCCTGAAAGTAAGCCAATGGCGATTTGCCGAGCACGTCCTGGCAACGACGCTGCAGCGTACGCGCGCTCGTCGCCAATGCGGCCGCAGCATGCTGCAGCGAGAACCCTTCCTTCAGATGATCGCGCGCCCATCGCTCGAAACGCTGAATCAGCGGATCGGCCTGAGCCAGGTGGTTCGGGATGATGTACGGCGCCTGCGATGAGCGCAGGTCGGCGAGCAGGTAGCGCGACACGAGCGTAGCCAGCTCGGGACTCGCGCGGCGGATCAACCACAGCGCGAGATCGAGATGTCCCATCGCCGCGCCCGCCGTCACACCGACGTCCGACGGCACCAGCATGCGCGACTCGTCGAGCAACACGGCCGGATAGCGTTGCCGGAACAATGGACCCAGCCACCAGGTCGTGGTCGCTTCGCGATGATCGAGGAGTCCGGTTTCCGCGACGAGGAACGTGCCGATGCACGACGCGGCGATCAACGTGCCCTGTGCATGCCATGCCAGCATTTGCACCCTGGCGTCGCGCACGTCCGGCCGCTCGAGCGCGGGTACCAGCTGCTCCGGCGTACCGGTACTGAGCGCGGGAATGATGACCCAGTCCGGCTTCAGGCCCGCGGTGATCGCTTGCACGGGGATGGTCAGCCCCTGCCCTGAGCGAACCTTCTTGCGCACGCCGACGACCGACAGTTCGAAGTGCGGCCGCCCGCCCATCTTCGCGGCCGCGAACCGGCTGGCGAGCGAGAACGCGTCGAGCATGACGGTGAGACCGGTGTCGAACAGCCCCTGCAAGGCGAGCACGGCGATGCGCATGGCGTAAATGACCCTAAAGTTGTCATTTGCGACGATACAGCTTTTCCCGGCCGAGGGCTACAGTGAGCCTCGTTGTACATCGCAACCAACGTCGACCCAGGAGGTCACTGATGAAAGTTTTCGCCATCGCAACCGCACAACCGACCCTCACCCCGGACAAGCTCCAGCAGCACATGCCCCACGAGGTGCCGGCCACGCTCCAGCTTTATCTCGACGGCAAGGTCGAGCAGTTCTGGTTCCGCGACAAGGTCGGACCGATTTTCCTGCTGAACGTCGGGTCGGTCGACGAGGCCGAGGCAATACTCAACGCGTTGCCGCTCGTGGCTGACGGGCTGATGAAGTATGAATACCTGCCGGTGGGACCGCTCGCGCCGCTGGGGCGGCTGATTCAGAAGGTGTGAAGTCACGCTGGTGGGGAGCCGTGCCGCCAATGTGCCTGGCGGCACGTTTGAAGAAGCATTACTGCCCGACCTTATCCGATTCGACGACCAGGTCCAGCACATAAGCGACCGACGGCCCATCGGCAGGCGGGTTCCTGACTGTGAAACGCTTCACGCGCACGACGTTACGGATGCCCGGCGTGTGCGTATAACCTTCGATATCCTGATTCAACGGGTGCCACGGACCAGGCGTGCCGGTCGCCAGGCCCTGCTCGTCGAAGAAGCGATCGCGCACGAGCAGACATTGCGCGTTCGGCATCAACGGATGGTTGCACGGCGCGGACTGCGCCGCCACTTCAAGGAACGCTATTTGACCGGGGCCGCCGTAGCGCGTCTCGGCCGTGGGCACACCGGTAAAGCTCAGCGTGTCGCCGCTATCGGTGACCAGTTGCAGGCTCGGCGCGTTGTCCCGCGCGAGCAGGGTCACGTTGACGCTGCCGCGCACACGCTGCGAGATCGCATCGTCGAGTGCGGCAAGCGCGGCATCGTGGCAGGCCATCATCGTGCTGACCATCGGGCCGATCTGCAAATACCCTTTCCTGACGGTGTAACCCGCTCCCATGCTGTTGCAGCTATTGACGACGGTGATCCGGTACGGACTGAAGTCGAGCTGCACTGGCCTGTCTGGGCGGGCGAACAGGGCATCGATGTGCGTGCCATTGCGATCGATCGCGTTGTTCAGTTGCCAGTGGTATCGGGTCAACAGATCGGTGCCGGTCGGCGACGCCGGGTTGGCGGCCGCCATGGTTGCCGATGGCGCCGGCGCTGTCACTTCCGGTGCCTGTGCGCAGGCGGCGAGAAAGAGCGGCAGCAATAGCATGCGGTATTTCACGTCGGCACCTCGCTGAGTTCAGTGGTCGTTCCGGGCGTTTGCTCGCGTCGTCGGGCCAAGGGACGCGAGAATCAGGTCGCATGCACGAAAGCCGGAAGTGCCAGTGAAGGGTACCACCCGGCCGCATCAGGCCGGGTTTGCGCACCTGCTTAGTTCAGGCCGCGAGCATCGACTCGACGACCAACAGCATAACGCAGGTGGAAGGCGTAAAAACGTCGCTCGATGCTGATCGGATTCCTCGTTATGTGGCCGAACTGCGGCCAGTGCAGCAGGCTACGCCTGGGAAATGTCACGGCCGACGGAAGGACGGGCGTGACGCCGCTTCAGCCGAGGGCGCAACATCAGATAGAAGGCGGCAACATGCGTGATCGCCAGCGTCGGCACATAGATGATCGGAATCGCGTACAAGGCGCCCAGTTCGCCTGCATGCGCGGGCAGGTCGGCCGCGGTTGCGTGGTAGTAGTCGATGATCAGGTCGGCCATACCAACAAGATTGAAAGCGACGACGAACGACCAGAAAAGCGGACGTATCCGGGCCATCAGCAACGCCAGCATCGCCAGCACCCCCGTGGCGAAATCCCCATAGGCGGCGAACACGGCGAAGCTCGCGGACAGTTGCGGACTGACGACACCAGGCAACAGAAAGGCGAGCCCGAAGAAGCGGAAGCTGTGCAACGTGGCGATCGCGCGTTGCGCGTCGAATGGAGCCATCGACTTGAGCTTCGGCCACACGTAGGTGCCGAAGCACAGCAGCCAGGCGACATAGCCCAAAACGAGGTGCAACTGGAACAGAAGTCGCGATGACATGGTGCCTCCCTGTCAAGTGTTGGATGCGCAGGTGTTAGGTGTACCATCGTCTCGCGCGGGTGACTATTCCTCACAATGTTGACAGGCTATGAAGCAGAACTTCACAGTCAGGCAGGGCGCGCTCGACGGCGTCGAAGTCTTCCTCAGCGTTGCCGAGCATCGCAGTTTTCGCGGGGCCGCCGCGCAACTGGGCGTGACGCCGTCGGCCGTCAGTCAGGCGGTGCGTGTGCTCGAAGCCCGCCTCGGTGCGACGCTCTTCATCCGCACCACGCGCAGCGTCGGCTTGACCGAAGCCGGCGAGCGCTTTCTCGCTCGGGCCAAGCCCGCCTTCGAGGAACTCGTCGCCGCCAGCGAGGTGGCGCGCGGACTCGGCGAGCGACCGTCCGGCCTGTTGCGTCTTTCCGTGCCGCGTGCAGTCGTGCCGATCCTGCTGGAGCCGCTGATCGCGTCATTCTGCAAGGCCAATCCCGAGGTCGAGGTGGAAATAGCGGCCAGCAAGGAGCTGATCGATCTCGCGACGGAAGGCTTCGACGCCGGCATCCGGCTCGGTCAGTTCGTCGCCGCCGACATGGTCGCGGTGCCGCTCACGGCACCGTTCCGTTTTGTCGTCGTGGGAAGTCCTGCCTATTTCGCGGCGCGCGGCCGCCCCGAGCAAATGGACGATCTGCGCGAGCATGCATGCATTCGCTGGCGGCGCTCCAGCGGCGCGCTCGCGTTGTGGTCGTTCAACGATAACGGTCAGCCGATCGAGATCGCCGTCTCCGGTCCTTTCATCGCCAGCGATTTTCCGAGCGTGCTGGGCGCGGCGATCGAAGGCGGTTGGCCTTGCCCAGCTACCCGAGCCGATGGCCGCCGAGGGGTTGCGAACGGGAAAGCTGGTGCACGTTCTGCAGGCGTACGCGCCGATGGTCCCGGGCGTGTTTCTCTACTATCCGAGCCGCCGCCAGATCATGCCGAAGCTGCGTGCGTTCATCGATCATGTCAAGAGCCGCGCGACGCGCTCGATGCCTGGCGACAGTTGACGAAGTTGATGATGTCGTCGAGGAAGCTCAAAGGTCTTCGCATAGCCGTCGCTCGGACCGGACACCGAAGCAGTAACCCACGATCAGCATGCGAATCATGAGCCCCGGCGTTTCGCAGCGAGCTGATAGGCGCGGCCATGCGAGCTTTTGTTCGTCAACGCAAGCGTTCTCAGCGTCTCTACGCTCAAGCCGCTTCCAGCTTGCGAGATCGGTCGCGTTTGTCCTGAGCCCATCATCTGCAGCAGTTTCCCATGATTCTCCAGTGTTGCCCTAACGGCCTGTAAATGGACCGGAGAGAGATCGGGTGAGCGCTCGATGAGCGCTGGCCGGAAGACGCCATAGGCGCTACGTGGTCGCAATCGCGCAAGCCGTGTGCGTGATTGGCCAGGTGCGGATTTTATGCCGATGGTGCTTCGCTCTCATGCCGCGATTTTTTCATCGTCGCCGGATCGCGCACGATGGTGACCGCGCACGGTGCGTAGGCGAGCACCTGGCGGGCGACCGAACCGATCAGCCAGCGATCGAACGGCGTATGTCCGCGATGCCCCACCACGAGATGGTCGATAGCATGCCGCTCCGCGTACAGCACGATCTCCTTTGCCGGCGGGCCGACCACGAGATCGAACTCCACGGCCCCGATCGAAGGGGCGAGCTTCGCCTTGATGTCGTCGAGGATCTCGGTGGCATGGCGCACTTCCAGATCGATCAGATTTTTTCGCTCAACTTCTATCGCACCCCAGTCCGGCGTGCGCGCGACGACGAGCACATGCAAGCGCGCGTCGAAACGCTTCGCGAGATCGACCGCGAAAGCAACGGCATATTGCGCGGACGCCGATCCGTCATAACCTACCAGCACGTTCTGCATGATCTGCTCCTGTGCGGTTCAAACTGGGCCGTGACTTTGTTGGACGAAATGCATCGAGCCATTTGCGTGAACCGCGAGCGCTCCCCGACTTCACGGCGTCGGCGCGAAAGCATGTGCGATCCACTCGCGAACCCGCCGCGCGGATTGTCATGCGGACCCCGTCGGCACCGGCGGTGTTGAATCAGTTGTCGTCGCTTCTGGACGGGAGGTGCTCGTGAGGCTCGGGCTCTGCCGCGTCGGCGTTAGGAAGGTCGTCTGGGGCCGGATTTTTCAGGCCCTTCGGACGGGGCTGGCGAGTCTTGCCGGCGGAAGTTTGCGCGGGGTCGAGAGAGGTGCCGGTCGGCTCAGCGGATGGATTGGAGGTCATGATGTGCTCCTGCGCTGATGAATGCTTCTACCATGATAGTTCACCTAGCCGATTTGAGTCATACGCGCTGTCACGCCAGCACTACTGTCACGCCCGCCCGCTGTTTCTGGCCACGCTAACCACAGGATCGCCCCGCGCGCCTTTTGTTCCCGCTGGCGGTGCATGCAAGCGTGCATACCGAGGAAAATTCCGCGTTCCGAACCACACCGAAAAAGCACAGGAAGAAGCGCCCGACGGCCTTCGTGAGGACGCGGGCGGGAGTCGCAGGTTGATGGAATCCTTGCACATAGCCTACTGCGGGCCGGCGCCCTGCTTGAAAGCACCGCCCGGCAACTGCCAGTCAATGGGCAACATCTGGATCGACTCGGGGTAGTCCGTTGACAGCGCCAAATGGACCACCGTCTCGTCGTACCCGTAAGCCTTACCCCCGTTGGCCAACTGATGCACCGTCCGACACACGCGCCCGATGATTGGCGTAGTTCGGCCCAGTTCCAGCCGTTCGACACGGGCATTCAAAATCGTTTAAAACACCTTCGGGGTTCCTTCGCCTATCCACCAGACTAGCGATAGTTGACAAAGTTGATGATGTCGTTGAGGAACCACGGCAGAATCAGTTGCGTGTCGGAATAGCTGGTGCCGACGGTGAGTCGCGGTGGTCTCGACGCGGAGTCGGCGGGCGGCGCGCCGTCAGGCGTGTGCAGCATGTAGGCGTCCGTATTGGCTGCCGTCTGATTGTCCGCCGGCGCCGAGGTCGAAGTGCAGCCGGCGGTGAGAAAGACCAGCGCTGCTGCGAACCAAAGGGACTTCATGAGGATGTGAACTCCGGCGACGTTTTCGACATTATCGCAGTGAAGGTTGCATTCGCCATGGCCCGCACGTAGCGGACACCCGCTACTCGCCGCCCAGCAAAGTATCCAGCATGCGCCGCGGGTTCATCAGAAAGGAGCGCATAACCTGGTAGTGCTCCGTTTCCTCGTAGGCCACTTGCGACACGCCGTCCGCATGAAAGTGATAGATCGCCGCCTCGGGATAAGCCATCAGGATCGGCGAGTGCGTCGCGATGACAAACTGCGAGTCGTCGCTCGCCAGAGCGTGGATTCGGGCAAGCGCGGCAAGCTGCCGTTGCGGTGACAACGCGGCTTCGGGTTCGTCGAGCAGATAAAGTCCTTTGCCGCCGAACCGGTTCATCAGCAGAGCCAGGAACGATTCCCCGTGCGACTGCTCATGCAGCGAGCGGCCGCCATACGAATTGATGACCGGCGGCCCGAGTCCCGCCTCCGCATCGAGGTTTTCGATTTCGGTTGCGACGTTGAAAAAACTTTCGGCGCGAAGAAAGAAGCCATCCTTAGGATGCCTGACACCCTTCGCGATACGCAGATAGTCCGCCAGATTCGAATGCGAATGGCGCGTTCCGAAGTGGAAGTTCTTTGTGCCGCCCTCCGGATTGAATCCCATCGACACCGCGATCGCTTCCAGAAATGTCGATTTTCCCGAGCCGTTTTCACCGATCAGAAACGTGACCTTCGGGTGCGGGACCAGCGACTCGAACGCCCGGATCGCGGGTAGACAAAACGGATAGCGGTCGAACGAGTCGACCTTCTCGCGTAAAAGGGAAATCCGGCTGATGTACTGGGTGGAAATCATCGCAGGCGCGTTGACAGGGGCCGCGTCATTCTAACCCCAACACCGTCACCCCCACTTCCATCCGATGCGCGCCGCCGCCGAGAATCGTCCCGCGCAGTAACGACACATCGCTGTAATCGCGCCCGATCGCAAGCGTTACATGATCGAGATCGGCAAGCACGTCATTGGTCGGATCGAGATCGATCCAGCCGCTAGCCGGACAATGCACCGACACCCACGCATGCGAAGCATCCGCGCCGATCAGCCGCGGCTGGCCCGGCGGCGGATCGTTGCGCAGATAGCCGCTGACGTAGCGCGCGGGCAAACCGAGCGAGCGCAAACAGCCGATCATCACCTGCGCGAAATCCTGACACACGCCGCTCCTCAGTTCGAACGCGCGCTCGGCCGGCGTATCGAACAGTGTCGCCGATGGCTTGTACGTGAAGTCCTCGTGAATACGATGCATCAGACCGATCGCGCCCGCGACGAGCGACCGGCCGGGCGTGAAGCTCGGCAACGCATAGGTGCGAAGCGTCGGCCGCAGCGCAATATTCGGCGAAGCGAAGCAGTACTCCGCCTCGGCACGGAACGCGCCGCCCAAGCGAAACCGCAGCGCCTCGGCCACCGTTTCCCAGCCGGGGGTAGCCTCGGCGTCGAGGTCGGTCCAGCGCGGCGTCAGCGCGACCGTGGTTTCGCTGACGAGTTGCAGGCGCTCGTGCGGTGTATCGAGCGCGAAGTACAGCACGTCGTTGCCGAATGCGTCGATGCGGCTATGCTGATACGACGGCTGCGGCTCGATGCGCTCGCTGCGCGAAATCACACGCTGCCACGGACACGCGAGCGGCCGGATCGTCGCCAGATGCTGCGCGGTTTCGACATACGTCGAGTAATGGTAAACAGTGCGATGCGAAACAGACAGCACCGTCGACGCGTTCTTCATGCCCACACCTGCGAGGCGACCGTGGTCGCGTGACTGAAATAGCGCGCGCTGATCTCATGCGCGGCCGCATTGGCGAAGCCGCCGATCTGATCGCACAACGCGATGAGCGTGACATACGCACCGTGTTCGTCGACCTCGCACAGCGATTCGAGCGTCGGCAGCGATTCGACGGGCGGCAGCAGCTCCGCGAACGGCCGATGCCGCACGCTGCCCGCCGCGATGGCGATCTCGTCGAGTTTGTTGCGCAGGCGCTCGTACACGCCATAAATGCCGCGCGGATTATGCGGTTCGATCACGAGCAGATCGAGCAGCGCCGGTACTTCGAAACGCCCCGGATACAGCGAGCGATACGTGAGCGTGCTGTCGAACATTTGCAGCAGCAGATCGAAGCCGGCCGGCGTCGCGAGTTGGCCGTTCACGGCAACACCGCGCATGAACGCGGCCATCGTCGCGACGCGCTCGATATGACGTCCGACGAACAGCAGCCGCCACGCTTCATCGCGCGTCATGCGGTCGCCTTGCGCGCCGCTGATCGCCGATAGTTGCACCGACAGATGCTCGAGCGCATTTGCGAGCGTCACGCGGTCGTAGCGATCGAACGCATTGCCGCTGCTCGTGGCACCCGCGCCGCCGTTGCCCGCGCCCACGGCTGGCGACAACACCTGCAACGCGTCCTGAAAGTCGTTGCGCGCCGCGAGGATCATGCGCCAATGATCATTCGACAAACGCCCGCGCACCTCGCCGTTCGCGCGCGCCTGGCAATTGAGGTTCTGGCTGATGCTGACGCTGCCCGCGCTCTCGCCGAGATTCGCGACGAGCGCGCGCTCGAACGTCTGCGGCGACGGCACCCCGTGCGGCGACGCGAAGTCGCCCGACTGCACGAGGCCGCACCACGTCGCGAGTTCGACCAGCGTCGCGAACATCGAATCGGCGTCGTTGCTTTCGAGCGAGCCGAGAATCAGCCGCAGCAGACGCACGTTGTTTTCCGCGCGCTCGCCGTAACGGCCCGCCCAGAACAGGTTCTCCGCGGCACGGCTCGATACCGTACGATGCTTGCGCGTGAGGTCGGCTGGCTGCATCGGCGAAGGCAGCAGCGTGAACGTCGAGCTTGGCTGGCTCGACAGCACCCAGGTATCGACGCTGCTGCCGCCGTGCTGCATCGATACCGTGGTCTGACGCTCCGCGGCCATGCGCGTGAAACCGCCCGGCATCACGTGCCAGCCGCCGTTGACGTCGGCGATCGCATAGACGCGCAGCACCGACGGCCTTCCGCCGATCGTGCCCTCCTCGAAGCGCGGCGTGCAGGAAAAGCGCTGCTCCTGCTGGATCGTGAACGCGTCGGGCAACGCGTCGATGCGCTCGCGCCATGCCGCGAGCGGCTGCCTGCCCCCTTCGATGCCGGGCGGCGCATCGCGTCCCGTGAGCGGCCAGGTCGGCACGATGAACGCGTCGTCGAGATGCGCGAACGCATGCTCGCGCGCGGGCCGTTCGCCGCACCACCAGGTCGGCACGCCGGGCAGCAGCAGCTCTTCGCCGAGCAAGGCTTCGGCAATACCCGGCATGAAACCGTGCAACGCCGGCGACTCGGCGAACCCCGAGCCCGGCACGTTCGACACGATCACATTGCCCGCGCGCATCACCTGCAACAACCCCGGCACGCCGATCGTCGAATCGGCGCGCAGTTCGATCGGGTCGCAGAATGCGTCGTCGAGACGGCGCAGCACGACGTGCACGCGTTCGAGGCCGGCCAGGGTCTTCAGATAGAGCCGGTCGCCGCGCACGGTCAGATCCTTGCCTTCGACCAGCGTGACGCCGAGATAGCGCGCCAGAAACACATGCTCGAAATAGGTTTCGCTGTACGGCCCAGGCGTGAGCAGCGCGATATGCGGTGACGCGTCAGCGCTTTCCTCGTTGCGCATCGTCGCTTGCGCGGCCTGCACGAGCGTCGCGATCAGTTGCGAATAGAGCGGCGCGAGCCGGCTCACGCGCAGCGAGCGGAACGGCTCCGCGAGGAGCGTCGACACGATCAGGCGGTTTTCGAGCGCGTAGCCGAGGCCGGACGGCGCCTCGGTGCGATGCGCGATCACGCTCCACTCGCCGCCCGGCGTACGCGCGAGATCGAGCGCGACGACCTGCAGATACTGACCGCCGGGCGGCGTAAAGCCCTTCACCGAACGCAGATAGCCCGGATGGCCGAACACCAGCGCCGGCGGCAGTTGGCCATGTTCGAGCAGCGTCCGCGGTCCGTAGATGTCGGCAACGATCGCGTTGAGCAGATGCGCGCGCTGCGCGACGCCGCGCTCGAGGTGCGCCCACTCGGCCTCGCTGATCAGGAACGGCAGGAGGTCGAGCGCCCATGGCCGTGACTTGCCGTTGTCCGCGTAGACGTTGTAGCTGATGTCGTTGTCGCGGATCTGCTGCGCGATCGACGCGTGATGGTCCGCGAGCCGCGCCACGCCGTCTTCGTCGAGCAGTGCGAAGAACTGCCGCCACGGCTCGCGAAGCGCGCCCGACGCGTCGCGCAGCTCGTCCCAATGTCCGTCATGACCCGGCAGCAATCGCAACAGGGACGAAGCGTCCGCCGGCATGGCGGACGCTTCGAAGGGCAAAGTCGATTGAAAGGCCAAGGTCGTTTGCTGTCAGTGATGCGTGTTTTTCAACGGTGGCGCAGATCGAGTGTGAACGGAAACTCGCGGCTGCGCTGCGGTCCGCCCACGACGAGCGGCCCGGGCGTATGACCCGACGCGAAGAAGCGCGCGCGTCGCCGGCTTTCCGCCTCGTAGGCGTTCACCGGGAAGGTCTGATAGTTGCGCCCGCCCGGATGAGCGACATGATACTGGCATCCGCCGAGCGAGCGGCCGCTCCATGTGTCGACGAGGTCGAACGTGAGCGGCGCGTGTACGCCGATCGTCGGATGCAGCGCCGACGACTGCGACCACGCGCGAAAACGCACGCCGGCCACGTACTCGCTGACGCGGCCGGTCGGCTGCAAAGGCACCGGCACGCCGTTGACGCTCAGCACGTGACGATTGCCGTTCAACCCGAGCGCGCGCACCTCGAGCCGCTCGACCGACGAATCGACATAGCGCACCGTGGCGCCGCTCGCGCCCTCCTCGCCCATCACGTGCCATGGTTCGAGCGCATTGCGGATCGTCAGGTCGATGCCGCTCAGCGTCATCTCGCCGACGAGCGGGAAGCGGAATTCGAAGTGCGGCGCGAACCAGGCGCTATCGAAGGCGAAGCCGGCTTCGCCGAGCTCGGCGAGCACGTCGTCGAAATCCATCTTCACGAAGGTGCCGAGCAGGAAGCGATCGTGCAACTCGGTGCCCCAGCGGGTGAGCCGCTGCGTGTACGGCATGCGCCAGAATCGCGCGACCAGTGCGCGCAGCAGCAGTTGCTGCACGAGACTCATGCGCGCGTGCGGCGGCATCTCGAAGCCGCGCAGCTCCAGCAGGCCGAGGCGGCCGGTCGGGCCGTCGGGCGAATACAGCTTGTCGATGCAAGAACTCGGCGCGGTGCGTGTTGCCGGTCACGTCGATCAGGATGTTGCGCAGCGCGCGGTCGATCGTCCACGGCGGCAGGTTGCCGCTGTCGCGGCCGCCGAGCAGATCGACCTGGCGTTGCAGTTCGGAGAACGCGATCTCGAGTTCGTAGACCTGATCGTTGCGCGCTTCGTCGACGCGCGGTGCCTGGCTCGTCGGTCCGATGAACAGCCCCGAGAACAGATACGACAGCGACGGATGGTTGTGCCAGTAGGCGATCAGGCTCGCGAGCAGATCGGGCCGGCGCAGGAACGGGCTGTCGGCCGGCGTCGCGCCGCCGAGCACGAAGTGATTGCCGCCGCCGGTGCCAGTGTGGCGCCCGTCGAGCATGAACTTCTCGCTGCTCAGATAGCTGTGCGCGGCCGACTGATATAGGTACTCGGTGTGATCGACGAGCTCGTCCCAGTTCGCGGCCGGATGAATGTTGACTTCGATCACGCCGGGGTCCGGTGTCACCTGCAGCACTTTCAGACGCGGATCGCGCGGCGGCGGATAGCCTTCGAGCACGATCTGCATCTTCAGCTCCGCGGCCGTCGCTTCGACTGCGGCGAGCAGGTCGAGATAGTCGTCGAGATCGGTCAGCGGCGGCATGAATACGTGCAGCAGCGTACGGCCGCTGCCGAACGAATCGGCTTCGGCTTCCGGGCCGGCCGCGCGTTTCGGGTCGCGCACCTCCACGCACACCGCGGTACGCAGCGTGTCCTTCGACGATTCGCCAAGCGCGGGCAGCGATTCGTCATGGCGCTGCGACGCATACGCGAGCACGCCGCCGTGCGGCATGCCGCTCAGCAGATCGGCCGCCGGCAGCGACAGCGCGGCCGCCTGCCGCGCGCTCGTCTGTTCCTCGGTGATCTGCCGGCCCTCGCGCCCGCCTTCGTACTGCACGCGCAACTGCGCGGCCGTGCGCAGCGGCTGCGGCGGTGCGAACGGATCGTGCGCGTGCTGATACGGATAGTCGGTCTTCGACACCCACGGCAGCGATTCGAGCGGCAGCCGGTAGCCCATCGGCGAATCGCCGGGAATCAGATACATGCGGTCGTCGCGGAAGAACCAGCGGCCCGTGATCCACGTCGGCGTGATGCCCGGCGCGCCGCGCTCGCGGCCGATCGGCAGCACGTAGCCCGCCGGGCTCGCGAGCCCGGCGTCGAACACGCGCCGCAGTCGCACGCGTTCGAGCTCGTCGTCGAGCCGCGCGTCGAACGGATCGACGTTCACCGGCAGGCGACGCTCGCGCCACAGGTAGTACCAGGTGTCTTCGTAGCCGGGCTGGATGCAGTCGGGGTCGAGCGATAGCTTCGCGGCCAGATGCGCGATGAAGCGTTGCGCGTCGGCGGCCGTGTAGCGGCCCGGCTCGCGTTCGTCAGCGAACAGGGCCGGGTTGTGCCAGCATGGCTCGCCGTCGGTGCGCCAGTACAGCGACATCGCCCAGCGCGGCAACTGCTCGCCCGGATACCACTTGCCCTGGCCGATATGCAGGAAGCCGTTCGCGCCGTAGCGGTCGCGCAGGCGGTCCATCAGCGCGACCGCGTAGCCGCGCTTGGTGGGTCCAAGCGCGTCGGTGTTCCATTCGGCGGCGTCGCGATCGCGCACCGATACGAAGGTCGGCTCGCCGCCCATCGTCAGTCGCACGTCCATGTCGGCGAGTTCGTAGTCGACCCGCGCGCCCATCTTCAGCACGTCGTGCCACGCGGCTTCGCTATACGGCTTCGTGACGCGCGGCGACTCGAGCACGCGTTCGATCGACATCGTGTGTCCGAACTCGACCTCGCTTTCGTCGACCGCGCCCGAGATCGGCGCCGCGCTGCCCGGCTCCGGCGTGCACGCGACCGGTATGTGCCCTTCCCCCGCGAGCAGCCCCGAGGTCGGATCGAGCCCGATCCAGCCCGCCCCTGGCAGATAGACCTCGCACCACGCGTGCAGGTCGGTGAAGTCGACCTCGGTGCCGCTCGGGCCGTCGATCGATCTGACGTCGGGCGCGAGCTGCAGCAGATAGCCCGACACGAAGCGCGCCGCGAAGCCCAGCTGCCGCAGCGTCTCGACGAGCAGCCAGCCCGAATCGCGGCACGAGCCCGCCGCGTTGGTCAAGGTTTCCTCCGGCGTCTGCACGCCCGGCTCCATCCGGATCAGGTAGCGGATCTCGCGTTGCAGCCGCTGGTTCAGCGCCACCAGGAAGTTCGCGGTGCCGGCCGGCGTGCGGTCGATGCTCGCGACGAACTCGGCGAAGCGCGGCGTCATCGGCCGCCTCACGCGGTAGGGCGCGAGTTCGGCCGCCAGCTCCGGCGCGTAGTCGAATGGAAATTGCTCGGCCGATGGTTCGAGAAAGAAGTCGAACGGGTTGTAGACGGCCATTTCGGCGACCAGATCGACGCTCACCTTGAACTCACGGGTCTGCTCGGGAAACACGAGCCGCGCCTGATAGTTGGCGAACGCGTCCTGCTGCCAGTTGATGAAGTGCCTCGCGGGTTCGACGCGCATCGAGTACGACAGGATCGGCGTACGACAATGCGGCGCGGGCCGCAGCCGCACGACCTGGGGTGACAGCGTGACCAGCCTGTCGTAGCGGTAATGAGTAACGTGATGCAACGCGACGCGTATGGACACTCCGGACTCCTCGACGAAGGGGGCAGCCCGCCAAAAAAGCAAGCTCTATGCCGTTGCTGGACAAATCCGTATGAATCGTTTGGTGTTGTCTGAACTGCGTTTGCGTTGCGTACCGCGCGCCCTGCCGCGGGCTCGCGTCGGATCGTGCACCAAAGCGGCGCAGCGCCGATGCACGATCATGACCGTACTGTGCGTTAAAGCGGTGACGTCTGGCAATCGCGGCATGAAGATTGCGACCGGCTTTCGTCCGCTATCGCGTTGATGATGCCGCTTACCATGGCTCATCACCGCAAACGACATAGCACCGATCACGAGGCCCGCCAGATGAAAACCTTCCACTGCAATCGCTGCGCGCAACTCGTGTTCTACGAGAACGTCCGCTGCGAGCGCTGCGAGTCGCTGCTCGGCTATCTGCCTGAACTGCGGGAAATCAGCGCGTTCGGGGACGCCGGCGACGGCCGCTGGCGCAGCCTGCATCCCGAGGCGAATGGCGCGCTGTTCCGACAATGCCACAACTACGCGGTCGAAAACGTCTGCAACTGGATGATCCCGGCCGATTCGCCCGACACGCTGTGCCACGCCTGCCAGTTGACCCGCACGATTCCGAATCTGAGCGAACCGGAAAACCGGCTCTACTGGTACCGGCTCGAAGTCGCGAAGCGGCGTCTGCTGTACACGCTGGGCGAGCTTGGCCTCGACGTGCGATCGCGCGACGCGGACCCCGAGCGCGGTCTCGCCTTCGAGTTTCTCGCCGACGGCGGCGTCGGCAAGCCCGTGATGACCGGTCACGACAACGGGCTGATCACGCTGAACATCGCCGAGGCCGACGACGCGCATCGCGAGAAAGTGCGCACCGCGATGGGCGAGCCGTACCGCACGCTGCTCGGCCACTTCCGCCACGAGACGGGCCACTACTTTTTCCGCCACCTGATCGAAACCGAGCCGCGCTGGCTCGAACCGTTTCGCAAGCTGTTCGGCGACGAGCAGGCCGACTACGGCGAAGCGCTGGACGCCTACTATCGCGACGGCGCGCCGGCCGACTGGCAGGCGTCGTACATCAGCGCTTACGCGACGATGCATCCGTGGGAAGACTGGGCGGAGACATGGGCGCACTATCTGCTGATCGTCGACGTGCTCGACACGTCGACGTCTTACGGCCTCGCGCTGCTGCCCGACGATCCGAGCGAGCCGACGCTGACCGACCGCACGCCGGTCGAGGACGCGAGCTTCGGCAATCTGATGAAGCGCTGGTTTCCGCTCACCTATGCGCTGAACAGTCTGAATCGCAGTCTCGGCATGCCCGACGGCTATCCGTTCACGCTCGCCGCGCCGGTGGTCGACAAGCTGCGCTTTGTGCATCGCGTGATCGCGGCAGCGGGTGACAAGCGCGACAAGCGGGGCGACCGCGAACCAACAAGCGCATAAAAACGCCCGCCGCCGGACCAGCCGGCAGCGGGCGCTTATGATGCGCATCATCGAGCCGCGAGCAACCGGCTACACGCGCTCGGTTCGCCACTTCAATACGCGACTTCAGTACGCCACATAAGGCCCCTTCCCACCCGGCGTCGACTGCTGCTCGATCGCCGCATAGACATTGCGACCGTAGAAGAACGGCAGCCCCCAGTCGAACACCGTCGACGTGACGAACGCCGGGCCCGCGAGCAGCGGCAATGCCGAGTCGCCGCTATAAGTCTGCGCGATCGACATCGCATTGCCAACGTTGAACGTCACCGCGCTCGTCGTGCCATTCACGCCTTCGATCATCGCGCTCAACTGCTGCGTCGAGCTCGGGCAGTAATAAGCGCTGTTCGGGCTCGCGCAGGCCGGCATCAAGGTGGTCTGGAAGAAGAGTCCCGTCGAGCCGCTGTCCATAATGCTGCGCGTATACGTGGTGCCGTTCTGCACCGTCGTGAACGTGCCGTTCGACGGGCTCACACCGACCACCTGCGTCCCGCCGAGCGCATTGTTGCTCTGCGTGCCGATGCCGAACACGAGTTGCCCCGACACCGATGGCGCGCCGCCCGACACGGTCGGCAGACTGAGCATCGAGCCGTTGTTGTCGGTCGCGAAGTACGGCACCGGATTGGCGACCTGGTACGTCTCCGCGAGCGGTATCGATGTGCAGCTGGTGCCGCTGCACCCGTAGTAGGTCGCGGGGATCGCCTGCTGCACGCAGTTCGCGCCGCAGTCGTGCTTGAACACACCGATGCCGAGAATGCCGTTCGCCTGCAAGGCGGCCGGCGTATTGCGCGCCGCGCCGACGGCCGCGCAATCGCCCGGCAGCGACGCGTAGCCCGGATCGATCACCTGGATCGGCAGCGCAGCGGCTTTCTCGCCCGCGATCTGCACATCGGCGAGCTTCACCGCGCCCCACGTGTAGCCGTCGAAGAACTGCATGCATTCGGCAACAAGGTTGCCCGAGCCGTCCTTCTGCTGCGGCAGGCTCATCGACGCGGGCAATTGCGACGCGAACACGCGCACGCCCCACGAGCCGGTATCGACGAGCACGTGATCGATCGTCTGGCAGTTGCTGGTGCCGGGCGCGCAGACCGTGATGCTGACGAACGGCATGTTCGGCACGTTGCTGACGCCCGAGTCGACCGTCACGCGCACCGCGTTGGCGGCCAGCACCTGCGGCGACGGCGACGTGTTGGTCACGGTCGAACCCGACGAGCTGGTCGAGCTGCCCGAACCGTTCGAGTTGCTGGAGGTGCTCGAATTGGCCGTGGTGCTCGCGCTGCCGCCCCCGCCGCCGCACGCGCTCAACAGCAGCGCGAGAACCACGATGGGCGCCGCCCCCAGCAGAGTCATCCACGAAGACCTGGATCGCATGATTCGCTCCGTTATTGAATAACGCTGACGTCGACGCCCGCGGGCACCGCCTGCGGCAGATAGGCGTAGCCGGTGAACGCGCGCAGATGGCCGCTCGAGAACACCACGAGATCACTGTTCGAGACCGCGAGCGCCGCGCCGCGCCGCGCCGCGCTGGCGGCGACGTAGGCATCGAAGGACGCGCCGAGCATCGCCTTCAGATCGGGCAGCGTCGGGCCATCCCACGCGACGCCGAACACGATGCCGTTGGCCGCCACGTATTCGCGCACCTGGGTGCCGGACGGCAGCGTCAGCGCATGCACCGAATACGCGCCCTGCGCGCTGGCCGCGCGAGCAATCGCATGCAGGCGCGTCTGATCGCCGTCGACGGTGCTGGCGTTCTGGCCGAGCGTGGCGTGCGCGCCGAACGGCAACGCGCAGCTTGCCCCGAGCATTGCGCAGGCAATGCGGGTAAGAAGCATCGGTTTCAAGAGATTTCCTTCGAGGTGAAACGCCGCGACCTGCATGTAGCCGATCACAAACGCGAGACTAGGGGCGCACACCTGACCGGCAAAGCCGGTTGCCTTCACGCCGGTTGGGCTGCGTGAATGCGTCTACGGAAAGGGGAGGCGAAACTTTAGTCAGGGGAATGGCGCGCGGCAATCGTTTGCGGCGCGATCGAAACTGTTCGGAGTTGTTGAATCGATCGACCGGGTTTGATCAGCGTGGGCAAAGCCTTTTGGCGACAATGCTTTGACGCTTATTCGGTTTCCGTCTGACGTTTAGAACTGACCGACTGCGAAAATTACGGCCGCCACGCGTAAAAGTTGCGAACGTGAGCAGCGTTTGTTCATCGATGTAAGCGTCTGCCGAATAACGAGCGGGCGGAGTCCACATTCCTCTGACTACGTGAGGCTTGCGACGCAAATCCCGACGGGCAAAAAAAGCGGAGGGCCTGGCGGCCCTCCGCGTCATAGATCGTCCGGAACTCGCGGCGTGCGCTACTTCTTCTGTTGCTGAAGAAGCGACTTCAACTCCTGCACGTTCTCCTCGACGCGTTTCGCGATCACCCCATACGACTCCGCCTGCGTCTGATACGCGGCTTGTGCGAGCTGTTGCATGTCGGCGAGCGATTTGTGCAGGCTCTGCTGGATCAGCTCCGCGGTTTTGCTCGACGGCGCGGTGCCGGCCGCCGTGAGCTGCGCAGTCAGCGCCTGTAGCTCGCCCAGCGTGGTGCGCAGCATGTCGGCCTGTTTCTGCGCGAGCGACTGCATCCCCTGGAATGCTGTCTGATTCGCCTGAACCAGCGCTTCCATGTCCTTTCGGCGCGCTTCCATGATGGCGGGCACGTCGAAGCCGGGGAGCTTGAACTGCTCCAGCATTTTGGTTAGATCGCCAAACGGATTGGCTGCATCGGGTCGGTCCATGCGAAATCCTCCTTGCGGTTGAAGACTCATCGCCTCTGCGTCGCCCGCACCAGGCGCGACGCCGATGCCGGCGGCTGCGTGTGCCGCGCGTGCCGCCACAGCAAGGTGCTTTTGGGGTCGCACGGCACATCGGAGCAATCATGCGCTATCTGGCTGGGTTGCGCCAGCGGGCTCACCCTGGCGAAAACCGGTTCACGGCAACTTGCGTCGCTTCGAGGTCCGCGCCGCTAAGCCGCGCGCCGCGAAAGGCTCGGAAAGTTACTGAATGGCTTTCGTAACCCGACGAATCAGCGGGTCGACTATCGTTGCGAGGAGCCGGTCCATCGTGGCGCCGGCGCTGTTTTCGATGGGAGCGACATCATGAGAAAAGCATTCTTCGGCGCGGCCGTGGCCGCGGTTCTTGGCATCATCGCGACGGCCGCGCTCGCCGACGACGGCATGCCGCCGCCCCCGCCCGCCGCTATGCACGACGGCGGCCCGCGCGGCGACGGGCCGCCGGGGCATGGTCCGATGATGGGTCATCCGAGCCCAGCTTTCGCGGTGATCAATGATCTCGAACAACTGCGCCGTCTATACGCGCTAAACGGTCATGAAGGCGAGATCATCGCCGTCTACCACGACGTGCTGAACAAGACCCAGGACCCGATGCTGCGTCACTACGTGTACGACTCGCTCGCGCGCGAGCAACTGAAGCCCGCCAATCCCGAGCAGGCGATCGCGACGCTACGCACGAGTCTCGCCGAAGATCTCGTGGCGGCGAACAAGGCGCCGCATGGTCCGCCGCCGGGTCAGCCAGCGGCACAACCGCAATAAATTTTCATCGCGAATTGCGAATAAAGCGCCGCCCCACGTGGCGCTTTTTCTTTGCGCCGGAAGCGCTCCCGCCGCCCCGCCCCGCGCAGCTTTCCGGGACTACGTTACCTGTCCCACATTGGCGCTTCACTGACGCTTTTCATCTTCCGTCAGGTGATTACGATAGGAGCTCCGCAACGTCAGGGCAGGGTGAAGGAATGCGCTATCCGCTTGACATGGCCATTGCCGCCGCCCTGCTAGTTTTCGTCCTGTGCTGCATCGTCAAGCTCGCTTTGAACTGATCGGCGGCTCGACGTCCGCGCGCTCTTCTTCGTTTCGCCGTGACATCGCTCGAAATAATTGTTGAATGGAGTTCGGCGAGCCGCTCACCCATACTTCGTTCGCTGCCGGTGCGTGACGAATCACAGACGCATGAGATCGAAAGGCTTCACGTGCGAATCCCTTCGCCGATGATCGACGATCCCACGGTTGCCCGATCATCGGCGATGGACTCGAACAGACTGGCACCGCGTGCCGACCACAGGATCATCATGTTGACTTCAGTGAACTTCATCAAAAAGAACGCCGCCCGTTTCACCTGCATGGCACTCGTGTGCGGCGGCGCGCTGCTGAGCGGCTGCGCCGGCGCCAGCGTCACGAATCTGAGCGCGACGAGCACGTCCGCGACGGCCGACGCAGGCACGCAATCGACGATGCATCCGGACACGATCTACGTCTACACGTTCGATGCCGATCCGCAGCAGGTCAAGCTCGACAACGGCGGTATGCTGAAAAAACTGAAGATGCAGATGTCGGGCTCGTCGGACGCGCAGAAGCAGGTTGCCGATGCCGCCCAGGTGCGCGAGCAGGTCGCCGACGAGATCGTCCATCAGCTGCAGGCGATGGGTCTGCACGCGGTGCGCACCGACGCGCCGGTGCCCGCCGGCCAGAACGTGCTGCTCGTGCAAGGCAGCTTCGAGACGATCGACGCTGGCAATCGCCGTCGCCGCACGCTGATCGGCTTGGGCGCGGGCAAGAGCGAGGTGAGCAGCGCGGTGCGGATCGTCTACCAGCCCGCGGGCGGCACGCCGCGTGTCGTGCAGAGCTTCACGGCCAACGCGGACAGCGGCAAGATGCCCGGCATGGTCGAAACCGCCGGGGTCGGCGCGGCGGCCGGCACCGTCGCGACCGCGGCAGCGGCCGGCGCGGGCCTGCACGGCGTGACCGAAACGAAGCGCGCGGGCGTGTCGGACGATGCAAAGCGCCTCGCCGATGCAGTCGCGAAACAGATCGCGCAGTTCGGCGTGCAAGCCGGCTGGATGCAGACCGCGCGAAAGAGCTGAGCAGTTGAGCGCGGCGGGTTGCGCGTCCGACTAAAGAGCGCGGTTGAAAAGCGCGGCGGTGTGGAGCGATGCCCACGCCGCCGCGCTTTTTTATCGACGCGCGCCCCGTCGCTAGCCGCGCCACAACCCTCGCAGCAGTGCGAGCAGCGCGGCCGGCGCCGTGCCCTTCTGGCAATAACCGTCGAAGTTGTGGCGCTCGCGGCCGGTTTGCCTCACGTGGTCCTCGTCCAGCGACGTAAACGCGACGATGCCGAGGCTGTGCGTCGGCAGATAGCGGCGCAGCGCGCTCGCCGTTTCGTAGCCGTCGCGCTCCGGCATCATGATGTCGAGCACGACGACGTCGGGCACCCAGTTGCGCACGCAGTGCAGCGCCGCCGTGCAGCCGGTCGCGGCGCGCGCCTCGACGCCCTCGTAGGAAAGCCAGGTGGCAAGCGCTTCGCCGGCGTTCTCGTTGTCGTCGATGACGAGCACGCGCGGCACGTCGTGCAATAGCTGGACCTCTCGGGCGCTCCACCTCTGGCAGGTAGTCGGATTTCGTGGCATGTATGGCGGCCTGCGAGTAAACCTTTGGGCGGGTAGCAAGCGCTGTACCGCGCCTGCGTCGGCGTCAAACCGGTGCGTCGCGGCGGCTCGACGTCATCGAAAACCTCCACTTTTGCCATCAGTTCTGTAAAACGTTGCGTCTCTACAATAGGAATGATTCCTATTTGCACTATAATTCCGCCGAACCTTTCGTTCCGCGCTCGGACTGCTTACATAAACGGCATCATCCGCGCGTGCAACCAGGAAAAATGCCGCCCGGATTCCAACTAGCGCCCCGGGACGGAAGATCGACGAGCACGCCTACTTTCCAATTCATGTCCGTTTCACGCTGGAATCGCCCGCAGGCCACGCCTGCTCAAGCCACTCTGCATCGCGCCACCATCCTTGCCGCCATCGCCGTCGCTTTCAGTGTCCCGGCCAGCGCGTTCGCTCAATCCACCGACTCCGCCCCCGCCGCCGACGGCACGCTGCCCGCCATCAAGGTTCAGGCGGCCGCCGTCGAAGAGTTGCCCGGCGACCTGTCGCCGACATACGCAGGCGGCCAGGTCGCACGCGGCGCCGACTACGGCGTGCTCGGCAAGCAGCGCAACATCGACATGCCGTTCAGCATGACGACCTACACGGCCAAGCTGATCAAGGATCAGCAGGCGCGCACGCTCGCGGACGTGGTCGAAAACGACCCGTCGGTGCGAACCGCGTACGGCTATGGCAACTTCTCGGAAGTGTTCGTGATTCGCGGCTTCCAGCTCAATGCCGACGACATCTCGATCAACGGTCTGTACGGCGTTACGCCGCGCCAGTTGGTCTCGACCGCGGCGGTCGAGCGGGTCGACGTGTTCAAGGGCGCCAACGCGTTCCTGAACGGTGCTTCGCCGACGGGCTCGGCGATCGGCGGCGGCGTGAACGTGCAGCTGAAGCGAGCGGAGGACACGCCGACCACCAACGTGACACTCGCAACCAGCGGCTCCGGCGAGTTCGGCGCGCAGGTGGACGTCGGCCGACGCTTCGGCAGCGAAGGCCAGTTCGGGATCCGCGTGAACCAGGCGAATCGTGACGGCGAGACGAGCATCGACGGCGAACACCGCCGCGACAACACCACGGCCGTCGCGCTCGACTGGCGCGGCGACAAGCTGCGTCTGTCCGGCGACTTCCTGTATCAGCGCGAGCACGTCAGCGACGGCCGCCCGGTCGTCTGCTTCACCGACGCGATTCCCGCCGTGCCGCCGGCAACGTACAACTACGCGCAGAACTGGTCGTACACGAACCTCGAAGACACCGTCGGCATCCTGAAGGCCGAATACGACTTCCTGCCGGGCTGGACCGCTTATGCGACCGGTGGTGTGCGCCGCACGGTCGAGCAAGGTGAGTACTACTCGCCGACCTATTCGTCGACCGGCGTCACCGGTGCCCGTCTCGGCGTGCCGTACAACCAGAATTCGACCTCCGCCGAAGTCGGCGTGCGCGGCCGCTTCGACACTGGCCCGGTGTCGCATATGGTTGCGGCGGGCGGCGCCATCACGAGCGAGAACACCAACTCCGCGTGGACCTACGCCTTCATGGGGCCGGTCTCGCTCTACAACACGGTGCAGACGCCTTACCCGGCCACGACGATGTCAGGCGGCAACCTGGCCGATCCGGGCATGACGGCCGCCACGGTGATCCGCAGCGTGTCCGCGTCCGACACGCTCGGCTTCCTGCATGACCGGGTGCTGTTCACCGTCGGCGCGCGTCGCCAGCAGATCGCGACGGCCAACTACGACAACACGGGCATCGGCAGCGGCAACTACAGCGACGGCATCACGACGCCGCTGTTCGGCGTCGTTCTGCGCCCGACGCAGAAGGTGTCGATCTTCGCGAACCGCAGCGAAGCGCTGGCCGCGGGCAGCATCGCCCCGGCGGGCACGCTGAACTACGGTCAACAACTGGCGCCGGTCCGCACGAAGCAGTGGGAAGTGGGTGTCAAGTACGACACCGAAAGGCTCGGTGCGTCGTTTGCCGCTTTCCAGATCGAACAGCCGTCGGCGTTCACCGACCCGGCCACGCATATCTATGGCCTGAACGGCAACGAACGCCATCGCGGTCTCGAAGCCGAAGTGCACGGCGAGCCGCTCAAGGGCCTGCGTCTGCTGGCCGGCGCTTCGCTGATGGACGCGACGCTCGAGAACACACAAGGCGGAACGTACGACGGCAACCGTCCGGTGGGCGTGCCGACTTTCCTGTTCAACCTGGGCGCCGATTACGACATTCCGATGGTGCCGGGGCTCGCGGTCAACGCGCGCTGGATCCATACCGGCGCTCAGGAAGCGAACGCGGCCAACACGCTGTCGATCCCGTCGTGGAGCCGCTTCGACCTGGGGGCGCGTTACGAGACGTCCATCTACGGCAAGAGGACGACGTTGCGCGCCACCGTGCAGAACGTGACGAACAAGGCGTACTGGTCAGCCGTGTCGGCCTACGGCGCGACGACGTACCTGACCCAGGGCGCACCGCGTACGTTCCTGTTTTCGGTCAGCACCGACTTCTGATTGTCTGACGTGATGTCGGTCGCCTGTGCCAGCGGTTTGCATGCATGACAAAACGCTGCCAGGCTTTCGGGCTGGCAGCGTTTTAGTGTTTCCGCGCGAACTGAACGGCGTGGCGCCGCCCCTCGTCACTCGACCGGCGGCTCGCCTTCGGGTTTTTTCTTCGGCCGCTGCGCATCGGCGGCGCGCTGCGGCAGCTTGCTCTGTTCGTTATCGCTGTGCCTGACGGGCTGAGGATGATTGAACGGTTCGTCGACGTCTTTCATGGTGTGCCTCCGTGCCAACGCAACACAACTCAACACACAAAACGACGCTCATGAATGTTCGGCGGACCGCGCGATCTCGCCCGTGCCTGCGACTGCGGCCGGCGCATCGGTTGCCGCGCCCATCGTCACCAGCACGCTGCACGTCACGCGATCGAGCAGCAGTCCGTCGTGCCGGCCACCCCACCATCGCGCGAGTCCATGACTGCGACGATGACCGACGACGACCAGATCGGCCTTCAGATCGTTAGCGAAAAACGGAATCTCATCGAGTGGTTCGCCGATCGCGAGATGACCGGTCGCGCGAATTCCGCGTGCGGCGAGCTTCTGTAAGCCCTCGTCGAGCAGCGTTTTGGCGGATTCGTTGATGAAATCGACCGGCACCGCGGACGTGATGTCCGCGCCCTGCATCCACGCCGTATTGTTGAGCACGGAAAGCAGATGCACTTCAGCGTTCAGGTCTTGCGCGAGAGCGGCACCGTCCTTCAACGCGTGTTGTCCTTCGCGAGTTCCGTCGTAGCAGAGAAGAATGCGCTTGAAGCTCGACATGAGAACCTCCTTGCGCCGCGCGGCACGTGGTCAATTAATTATATGTCAATTCGTGATATATACCGCGCGACGCCGATGCATGCAAATACCTACAGAAACGCCGTCAAACAGGCGCTATTTGCGAGTTTCGGCTACCACCGAATCCCTGCCCTGAAATAGCGGTTGCTCGGCGCGGCGATCAGGAACACCGCGCTACGACTCAGGCCACAGAAAGAAAACATGAGCAGCGTTTGCCGCGGGATCGACGGGCAAACCATAGCCATGCAACCGAGCGGTCCATGCCTCGTGCGGCGAACCGTTCGGCCATCTCACGAGCACCACCGCTCCGCTGGACAACTGGTCGACAACGGTGCCGCCATATACGCCGATCACACTGCTTCGCACTCCGGTGCCGCACGATGCGGTGCAAGAGCCGCGCACCGGCTGCGGGTATCGGCCGGTCTGCTGCGCGGGTGAGAACGCATAGGCAAGCGGAACGGCGCAAACCGAAATAAGGAGGATTGTGAAACGTCGACGCGACGCAAGTTGTTTCATCGCGATTCCCTCGACGAACTACAGCCCCCAGATGATGTCCGCGTCCGAGTCGCGCGCCGCACGCATCATGTCCAGAAACGGCCACGCGCGCTGCGACAGCCGGTTGCGCGACTCGCGTTGATTACTGGTTGAGCAGTGCAACGCTTCAAGGGTCGTTTCCGCGGCCGTGTCTTCGGTGATGGCGGCTTCGAGCCGATCGATCGCGCGGTGCAGCTCGTCGTGGCTGATAACGCCCCGCTCGCCGAGCCGCTTGCCGATCAGACCAAGCAGATATTGCGCGAGATCCCTGAGCATGACGACATCCGGCGACGCCGTCGATTGAAACGTGATCATCATGATGGCTCCTTTATCGGTCTATCAGGCAACGGGCCAACCGGTCCTCCCAATCCGTCTGCTCTCATTTTATATCACGACGTGATAAATAAGAACGGGCCGAGGGGTGATTTGGGGCCATGCAGAAGCACGTCGGCCGTGTTCTCGACTGTCTGCGATATGTGACAAATTCCGCGTGCCGCGCAAGGGGCGGAGAACTTTTTATATCATATTGAAATATAATCATGACCAGACTGTATTCGCGTTGCCAGGGTCTCCCCGGTAATGTCGGGCCCGGCATCATCGACTACTTTCTGCTCCTATCTTGTCCCGCTCTCCTGCTCTCGGCTGGTTTGCCAGCTTTCTCCCTGCACCGGTCACCGTGAAATGGCACGAGCGTGCGCGTTCGTGCCTCGGCGCGCTGCTCGGCATCGCGTTCACCGGCGGTCTGATGTATCTGCTGCTCGGCCCCGTCGCAAATATTCCGCTGCTCGTCGCGCCGATGGGCGCTTCCGCCGTGTTGCTGTTCGCGGTGCCCGCGAGCCCGCTCGCGCAGCCATGGTCGTTCATCGGCGGCAACCTCGTGTCCGCGACGGTCGGCGTAACCTGCGCGATGCTGATCGGCGATCCGACGCTGGCGGCCGCCCTCGCGGTGGCGCTGTCGATCTCCGGCATGTTCGCGCTGCGCTGCGTGCACCCGCCGTCGGGCGCGGTCGCGTTGACCGCAGTGCTGGGCGGCCCGGTCATTCATGCGCTCGGCTACCGCTTCGTGCTCGAACCGATCGCGATCCAGTCGGCCGCGCTGCTGTTCGCGGCGCTCGTCTATCACGCGGCAACCGGCCACCGTTATCCGCATGCGGGACGCCAGGACCGCGCGACGCCGAGTCAGGCGGCCGACGAAGCCGCGCGCGTCGGCTTCACACGCGAAGACGTCAAAGCCGTGCTCGGGCGCCGTGACGAACTGCTCGACATCGACACCGACGACCTCTATTCACTGCTGCGCGAAACTCAGCTTCAGGCGTTCTCGCGCAGCTTCGACGAACTGCGCTGCGAAGACGTGATGTCGCGCCACGTCGTGTCGGTGTCGCCGGGCACGCGCGCCGCCGCCGCATGGCAGTTGTTCGAGCGCCACAACGTGAAGGCGCTGCCGGTCGTCGACGCGGCGCAGAAACTGCTAGGCATCGTCACGCGCGCCGATTTCGTCGACAGAAGGAGCTTCGGCGCGCTCAGTCCGATCCTGAACTACTTCGACGGCTGGCTGCGCGGCGATGCGCTTCGCACGTCGAACGTCGGCAGCGTGATGACCACCGACGTCTGCACCGTCGCCGTCACCGATCCGATCACGGAACTCGTGCCGATGTTCGCGAACTTCGGCCATCACCACATCCCGGTGCTCGACCGCGCGGGCCGCGCGGTCGGCATGATCACGCAGGTGGACCTGATCTCCGGCCTGTATCGGCAAACCGCCACCCGAGCCCGCGAGGCGGCCTGATTTTCAATTAAAAGACCGAGGAGACCTGCCGCGCAATGCCGTTGCGACGGCCGCAATTCGCTTATATACGTCATGACGTGATATATTTTCGGTTTTCTTCGCATCGGCGGATTTGCCATGAAAGTACGGACTCGCAAGCTCCTCAAGAGCGATTTCGAGCAGTTGTCGCAATTTCGCTACCAGATGCGGCGCTTCGAGCGCTTCTCGGAGCAGGCCGCGCAAAGCGAGGGCATCACGCCGTTGCAATACCTGTTGTTGCTGCACATCAAGGGCTATCCGGAGCGCGACTGGGCGACCGTCGGCGAACTCGCGGAGCGTCTGCAGGCGCAACATCACGGCGTCGTCGCGCTGGTATCGCGCTGCGAGGCACTGAATCTCGTGCGCCGCCAGGTCAGCGAGACCGATCGCCGCCAGGTTGAAGTACACATCGAAAGAGCGGGAGAACGGGTACTCGAACGGCTTGCGGAACTGCATCGCGCCGAATTGAGATCGCTCGAAGGCTCCTTCCAGGTTCCACGGATCGACCTCGACTAACCATGAGCATGGATTCCCACAAACGCGACTTCGCGGCGAATGCACGGCTGCCCGGCATCTTCGCGCTCGCCGCAGGCATCGGCTTCGTCAGCACGATTGCCGCCTTTGTTCTGCTGAACCTGATTCGCCTGTTCACCAATCTGTTTTTCTTCGGCACGCTGTCGTTCGTCGACCGCTCGCCCGCCACCAATACGCTTGGCATTTGGGTGATCGGCGTGCCGGTGATCGGTGGTTTGATCGTCGGGCTGATGGCGCGCTTCGGCTCCGAAAAGATTCGCGGCCACGGCATTCCCGAGGCGATCGAGGCGATCCTGTTCGGCAAGAGCAGGATGTCGCCGAAAGTGGCGGTGCTCAAGCCATTGTCGTCGGGCATCGTGATCGGCAGCGGCGGGCCGTTCGGCGCGGAAGGCCCGATCATCATGACCGGCGGCGCGCTCGGCTCGCTGATCGCGCAGTGCGTGAAGGTCACGTCGGCGGAACGCAAGACGCTGCTCGTAGCGGGCGCGGCGGCCGGCATGACCGCGGTGTTCGGCACGCCGCTCGCGGCCGTGCTGCTCGCGGTCGAACTGCTGCTGTTCGAATGGCGGCCGCGCAGCTTCCTGCCAGTCGCGGTGGCGTGCGCGGTCGCTGGCTTCGCCCGCGTGATTTTCTTCGGTACAGGTCCGCTGTTTCCGCTACAGACTGCCGCGCCCGATGGCTGGTCGCTGCTGTCGTGCGTGGTCGCGGGCGTGTTGTCGGGCGCGCTGGCGTCCGGCCTGTCCGCCGCGCTCTACAAGGTGGAAGACCTGTTCGGCAAGCTGCCGATCCACTGGATGTGGTGGCCTGCGCTCGGCGGCATCGTCGTCGGCATCGGCGGCTGGCTCGAACCGCGCGCGCTCGGCGTCGGTTACGACGTGATCGGCGATCTGCTGCATCAGCACATTGCGGTGCAGGTCGCCCTTTTGCTGCTCGCCGTGAAGGCGGTGATGTGGGTCATCGCGCTCGGCTCGGGCACGTCGGGCGGTGTGCTCGCACCGCTCCTGATGCTCGGTGCCGGACTCGGCGCGGTGCTCGCGCATTGGCTCCCGGGCAGCGAACCGGCGCTGTGGCCGCTCGTCTGCATGGCCGCGACGCTTGGTGCCACGCTCGGCGCGCCGCTGACGGCCATCGTGTTCGCGTTCGGCCTCACGCACGACGCCAACGCGCTATTGCCGCTACTGACGGCAACGCTGATCGCGCACGGCTTCTCCACGGTCGTGATGCGGCGCTCGATCATGACCGAAAAAATCGCGCGACGCGGCTATCACATCTATCGCGAGTACGGCGTCGATCCGCTCGAGCGCCACTATGTCGACGAAGTGATGACCGCCTCGGTCGAATCGGTCGATGCCGCCACGACGGTCGGCGCAACGCTGCAGACGCTGTTCGGCGCGAACCAGCTGCGCCGCGCGTATCCGGTGGTGCGCGACGGCGCGGTGATCGGCGTGGCCGACCGCATGTTGCTCGAACGCTTCTGCGCCGAGGACACGGAACGCAAGCGCGCGATGACGCTCGCCGACGTGTTCGCGCAACACAACACCGCGTTTGCTTTGTCATCCGAAACCTGCCGGCTGGTGGCGACGCGGCTCGCCGTGCTGGGGCTCGAACGCCTCCCGGTGGTCGCCGATCGCAACAGCATGCGTCTGGTGGGGATCGTGTCGCGCAGCGATCTGGTCAAGCCGTCGCTCGCGCACTTCGAAGAAGAACACAAACGGGAACGATTCCGTCGTATCGGGCCGTCGCTCAGCAAGCGGCGCTTCGCGCCGGTTCGTAAAGCCAGCTAAAAAGACCGCAGTAAAAATCAAAGGCCGAGCCCCGTTAGGGCCTCGGCCTTTTTATTCGCGCATGGAGCTATTTGCCCGCGCCACGCGACTCGACGCAACCCAGCACGAGCGTGTCGCCCGATTTCGCGCCGGGACCCAGCGCCGCAGTGTGGAAGTCCGCGTGGTCGCAATGCCATTCGGCGTGGAAGTCGCGTGGGCATGCCATCGTCGTGCCACCTTTGTGCAGACCGGGCAGCGCGTAATCGCAAGTTTCCCGTCCGTTGCAATGACGCTCGAGCTCACGAGTCAGGTTGCCGCGCGGCGCGCCGCAATTCTCGCCATAGGTGCCCGATATGATCGTAATCGCGCGCATTTGTGCGTCGGCGTTTGCGGACACCATGAATACGCCGCTTGCCAACGCCAGCGCAGCACGAAGAATTCCACTGGGGAAAATCCGTCCGCGCCGCGAAGATTCCATCGGCCTCTTCACTTTGCACCTCCGTTCCAGCTATAGGCGACGTTCAACCGAAACGCGCCGCCTATAGCCAGGTATAGAGGAAAGAGCAAAAGTCTGCCACAAGAAACCATTCCTACGCGCAATAGCGGCCAAAGCCGTTATTCGAGCGCCTTGTCGTTTGGCGTCGCGTAAAGCTGTTGCAGCGAATCGCTCATCGGAAAGTCGAAGCTGATGTTTTTCGGCGGCACCGGCTTGATGAACCATCGGTCGTACATCGTGTGGATTTCCGGTCCTTTCATCACCTGTTCGAGCGTGTCGTCGACGAGCTTTCTGAACTCCGGATCGTCGCGGCGCAACATGAAGCCATACGCTTCCGACGATTGTGGCGTGCCGGTGATGATCCAGTCCGACGGCTTCGCGGTCAGCGTGCGCGTGCCGGCAAGCAACACGTCATCCATCATGTACGCGACGGCGCGGCCGCTTTCGAGCGTGAGACGCCCTTCGCCGTAATCTTTCGCGCTGATGATCTGCATGTTCATCTTCTTGTCCTCGTTCATCTTGCGCAGGATGCGCTCGGACGTCGTGCCCTGATTCGTCACGACCGTCTTGCCCGCGAGATCCGGAAAGTCCTTGATGCCCGAGTCCTTGCGTGTCAGAAGACGCGTCGTCGCGACGAAGAACGTGTCGGCGAACGTCACCTGGCTTTGGCGCGCGACGAGATTGGTCGTCACGCCGCATTCGAGATCGACCGTGCCGTTCTGCACGAGCGGAATGCGATTCTGCGAGGTGACCGGGATGAAGCGCACCTTGAGGTCCGGACGCTTCGTTTTCGCCTTGACCGCATCGATGACCTTGTTGCACAGGTCCTGCGAAAAGCCGACCACCTCGTTGTTCGTGTCGACGTACGAGAACGGTACCGACGTCTCGCGATGGCCAATCGCGATCACGCCGCTTCGCTGGATCTTCGCGAGCGTGGGCGTCGCGTCCTGCGCGAACGCGCCCGGACTCGCCAACGTTGCCGCCATGAGCATGGCAACAGTGGACCAATTCATCACTTTCATGGGTATCTCCAATCGTGCGGCAGGTTCCTGATGGATGGCGGGCTGCTGCGCCAGCCGTCTACATATGTTGCCATTAAAAAAATAAATGCAACATATGTTAACTACCGAGTGTTGAAACGCCGCGTGGCTTAAGACGACCGGATAACTGAGATCACAAGCGCGGCTTTCGCTGCCGCGGATCGGCTCAGCGCCAACTCAAATGAGACTGCCCGACACGCCAGATGAGATTTTCCGCCTTCCACGTCAAACTTGATGAGATTTTGGAAGTTCACGGCGACTTCTCGTATCATTGTTGACGATAAAACTTATTAATTGAAAAGCAATTAAAATAGCTTAAAACCCCTCGCGACGCTCGGGGCCAAACATACGGATCGCCTGTAGTGCGCGGAGCCGGGCCACTGATCCGTATCTCATCAGAGGACGGAGCGTCCGTTGCGGAGTTTCCGCACTGCTGTTGCGACGCAGCAAAGCGGCAAGCCCGTCAATCGACCGTCTATCATTCAGTGAGAGGGCGGCGGCCGTATTTGACCAATCAAAATCTTCTTCGCTACGCGTAAAGTCAATATCTTCGAGAAGGAGAAAAAGACGTACGAGATCTCCAACGAGTTCATGATCTCTTCGGGCGAATGCACGTTCAATAGACATCGCGAAAGGCGACGCTGACTGGGGTTTTGCCTTCCGCAAATCAAATCCGCAAGAACAGACAGAGGGGGCACCACGGTCCAACCCGAGCGTTTGTCTGCACTCAGGACATTCGAAATGCAACGCCTGCTTATGAATAACGCACGAACATATAAGTCGGTTGGACCACCGACGGCGAAGATAATCGCATTCGCAAAGACATGAAACGCAGACAGGTGTCGCGTATGCTCGGAGCAACGAAGCCCGTGGTCGTGCTGCATAACTCAGAAAGAAATCCCTTTCGCCGTTAAAAACGACCGTGGACGCCAGTGACGATATGCCCAATGTGTCAAATATCTCCTGAAGCACCTTTGGGTCAGTCAGTACTGGTCGACGAAACCGCAGTTGAAAGGCGAGCAACATCTCTAACGGTGATCGCCATCCGTTCAATAAAGCGGCCCTGAGGAGGACGCCTTGCGGCGATTCATCCGCAAATGGATTTGGACGAGCCAATAGGTGATCGTTCATCCCTCAACTGCTCCATGTATGCCTCCTTCACACGCGCATCTGACAGCCGAAATGGATTAACACCTGGCGGAGTTAGCGCGACCGACGAGGTTACCTTTACCTCCTCAGAACCTGAAGTAACAGCATTTGTTGCTGGATCTACTATGTTGATCTCCTCCATCGACACATCCGCCGGTTCGTCATCAGGCACTGGAACCTGTGCCGACTTGCCCCCGAGCAACGCTCTTTGACGCGTTTTTTAATGGCACCTGCCGCTTCTCGAATGTCTCGCCATAATTTGGCTCGAGCCTGATGCAACGTATGCTCTCCGACCTTAGCTAAATCCTTCTCTCCGGCTTCTTTGAACCGGCTGCGAATCTCCTGGTGCTCGTAGCGACTGAGACCCTTCATATACGTAGGGCGACAGGGATCGGCAAACACGTAACTACTACGAACCGGAAGTGGCGACTGAAGGGTTGACCGCCCCCTCAGACCCGCACGGCATCGAGTTAATTAGATTTGTTGCACTCTGGTGCTTGTATCGGGAAGCTAAATTAGTTGGAGACGCCCGAGCAACAGCAATTGCTCACTGGGCGATCTGGGACGCTCATGACAGGATTTACAAACATCCGACATTCGCACATGTTTTTCAGCCGTATCTGACTCTCGTTCAAAGACTTGAACCAGAAAGCATTCGGGCACTTTCACCAGTTTGGCCTCCAGAGGGTGAATCGTCCGCAAATATGCGACCATTAAGAATCTACCGCCTTTATCCGCAGATAGACGGGGATGAGTTGAGGAAGCGTAATTTAAAGCCTGGCTTCGCCGACATCTGGGATCCGTGGTGAATTGTCCAACGCACACAGTTAGCGTCGCGACTAGCGAACTGACGGTCGCTCGAAAGTGGTTCGCCGTGGGATCGGTTCGTCAAGCGATTCGCGTATGGACAACGGTTAGCTGGGGTCGTATCCGTCCTTCGGCACCCTTAGCAGTGAGGGACTAATAGCCGGCGTTTTCGTCCGCTATTAGTTAGGCGCCTGATTTTCTTTATTGAATGTGACGCGGATGTTCTATCACAAAAGCCAGTTGCCTACATCCGCAATTCGGCCATTGCAGACATTGGCACGGCTGGTGTTCTACGTCAGCAATGTGGCGGACCGCTGACGGTGACGTCATCGAGCAACCCTACGGCAGCTTTCCGCATCAGCGAACTCACACTCTCGACCCGGAACGGACGTATGCCGTTGCGAGAGATCAAAGACCGCTCTCAATGGCTCTCCGGCCATTCGGTTTCCTGTTTGCTCGGCATTGGGCGAATCCCATGCGAGGTCCAATAGTCGTTCGGCGCTTTGAGTGTTACAACAGATCTCTTCTGTTAGACCGGCGGGTCTTTCTTGACGTCGGAAGTTGCGCAGAGCTCGCAGCGATGATGTCTGACACGCGGCAAGCGCTACACTCCGGCACTCACGGGTGTCGAAGTTTTTCGTTGTGAAGCGATGCGCTCGCGCATTCCGGAATCAAGGCCATTGCATCGTTAATGCGACGGTTAATGCGACGCTCGCTGGTAGCCACTTCCATGCGGTGAAGTGGCCCGAGCCGGGCATCCTCATTCAGACGTCAGTCAGCTGTATCAGCGCATGCCGCCGCCATTGGGCGACGAGCTCGGGGGCTGCGCCTGACACGCGGCGGGCCGGGCGCGCCCTGTCCGACCGCGCGTGCGCGGGCGTAGAATTGCAGCACGTCAGGCAACAGGGGCGGCACGGTGAAACCAGTCATGCTGCGCTGGCTGCGCACCCTGATTCCAGCAATTGCTCTGGTGTGGATGTCTTGCGGCATTCACGCGGCCGACGATTTTGCGCCCCTTCGTGCGAAAATGATCAACGACATCGCGGATCTCACGGCCGAAACCTTCGCCGCAACCGGCAGACCCGCCATCGATCCGCGCGTGCTCGACGCGATGGACCAGGTGCCCCGCCACCAGTTCGTCCGGCCTGGCGAGGAGCGCGACGCCTACGAGAACCGGCCGCTTCCCATCGGCTATGGCCAGACCATTTCGCAGCCGTACATTGTCGCGCTGATGACCGACCTGATGATGATCAAGCCCACTGATGTCGTGCTGGAGGTCGGCACCGGCTCCGGGTACCAGGCGGCGATCCTCTCGACACTCGCGCGAGCAGTATATACGATCGAAATCATCGAGCCTTTGGGCAAGGTGGCACAGGAGCGCCTGCAGCGGCTCGCGTACAAGCGGGTGAACACCACGGTGGGAGACGGCTATTACGGGTGGGAAGCCCACGCACCCTACGACGCCATCATCGTCACGGCCGCCGCGAGCCATGTCCCTCCTCCTCTCGTGCGGCAGTTGAAGCCGGGCGGCAGGATTGTCATTCCGGTAGGCGCGCCGTTTCTGACACAGTATCTGCTGCTGATCACGAAGGCGAACGACGGGACCGTCTCCACGCGACAGATTCTGCCCGTCAGCTTCGTGCCGCTCGTCGGGCACTGATTCTGCGCGGGAATCAGGCGACGCAAAGGGACAACGCGCCCCCCCATCAGCATGGGCTGAGCGCGCCCCGTCCTCCACCCCCTTCAGGTACACGCAATCATGCCCGCCGCGCCGTTGTTCGCCCTCTCCCTGCTCTCGGCCGCAGTGCTTGGTTACGAGATCCTGTTGATGCGACTCTTTTCGATCATTCAATGGCATCACTTCGCGTACATGATGATCAGCGTCGCCCTGCTGGGTTACGGAGCAGCCGGCGCGATGGTTGCGCTGGCGCAACGCTGGCTCGCGCCCCGGTTCGCAGCCGTGTTCGTCGGCAGCGCATTTCTGTTCGGCGTTCTTTCGGTTGCCTCGTTCGCTTTCGCTCAGCGTGTCGCGTTCAACCCGCTGGAGATTCTGTGGGATCCGCGCGAACCTTTGCGCCTGCTCCTGATCTATCTGCTCCTCTTCGTTCCTTTCTTTTGCGCCGCGACCAGCGTCTGTCTCACGTTCACGCGGTTCAACGATCAGATTCCCCGCATTTACAGTTTCGACATCGGCGGGGCGGGCTTGGGCAGCATCGCAATCATTGGCGTGCTATTCGCGCTCCGGCCACTGGATGCGCTACGGTTACTGGGTGCTGCGGGCATTGCGGCAGCGGCGCTGGCATGTGTCGAATGCCGCTGGCACCGGCCGTGGTTGCCGGCCCTGTTGCTCGGCGCCGCGACCGTATTGGCCGTCGGCCTGCCGCGCGACTGGCTCGCATTGCGGCCGTCGGAGTACAAGGAATTGAGCCAGGCCCTGCGCATCAAGGACGCGCACGTGGTCGCCGAAAGCTCGAGCCCGCTGGGTCTCGTCACGGTGGTAGAGAGCCCCTTGATTCCTTTCCGGCATGCGCCCGGGCTGAGCCTCAACGCGACGATGGAGCCGCCGCCGCAACTCGGCGTGTTTACCGACGGCGACGGACTGTCCGCGCTCAATCGCTATGACGGACGGCGGGAACCGCTCGGTTACCTTGACTATCTGACCTCCGCGCTTCCTTATCATTTGCTGCGGCGGCCCAAAGTCCTCGTGCTTGGCAGCGGCGCTGGAGTCGACGTATTGCAGGCGCTGTACCACGAAGCGAGCGCGATCGACGCGGTAGAACTGAATCCGCAGATAGTCGACGCGGTGCAGCGCCGCTTCGCCGATTTTTCTGGCAAGCCTTACAGCGCACCCAACGTTCGCATGTTGATCGGCGAAGCGCGGGGTTTCGTCGCCGCGAGCAGCGAGCGCTACGATCTCATCCAGGTCGCTTTGCTGGATTCGTTCAGCGCCTCCTCGGCCGGCCTTTACGCACTTTCCGAGAGCTACCTGTACACCGTGCAGGCGTTTCAGGACTATCTGCGCCATCTCAACCCGGGTGGCATGCTGGCGATCACGCGCTGGGTCACGCTGCCCCCGCGCGACGTCCTGAAGCTGTTTGCGACGGGCGTCCTGGCGATGGAGAGCACCGGCGTGACGCAACCGTTTCGTCGGCTCGTGCTGATCCGCGGCTGGAATACCGCGACGCTGCTGGTCAAGAACGGCGAGTTCGATGACGCGGACATCGCCGCGCTGGGCACCTTCTGCCGCGCCCGTTCGTTCGACGTCGGATACTACCCGGGGATGCAGGCCGACGAAGCGAATCGCTACAATGTGCTTGAAAGACCCTACTTCTTCGAAGCCGCGCGCGCTCTGCTGAGCCCCGGGCGAGACACGTTCTGGGCACGCTACAAGTTCGACGTCCGACCCGCCACGGACGACAAGCCGTACTTCTTTCACTTCTTCAAATGGCGGTCGCTGCCTGAGTTTCTCGCGTTGAAGGGGCGAGGTGGCCTGCCCTTGCTGGAATGGGGCTATCCGGTACTGATCGCGACGCTGCTTCAGGCCACGTTGACGGCCATGGCATTGATCCTCTTTCCTCTCTGGGTAATGACGCGCCGCCAGCGCACGGCGCATGGTTCGCCGCTCTTAAAGGCTACCTCCCGCGGTAACGCCGCTGCTTCGGTGGCGGCGATATCCGGATGTAGGGTCGCGATATATTTCGTCGCGATCGGCTTCGCCTTCATGTTCATCGAAATCGCGTTCATCCAGAAGTTCATCCTGCTCCTGAGTCACCCGCTCTACGCTGTCGCCGTCGTGCTATGCGCGTTCCTTTCGTTCGCGGGACTTGGAAGCCGGTACACGCAGCGCCTGCAGGGCCGCGAGGCGCTCCTGGCCGGCTACGCGCCGCAGCCGTGCAGGAATACGAATCGCTGGTCGGTCGCGGCGACGGCCATCGGTGCGATCTCCGCCATCTCGTCCTTCTACCTGCTTGTGCTCCCCGCTCTGTTCCCGTTGCTGATCCCGCTATCCGATCCGGCCAGGATCGTGATCGCCGTGCTGCTCGTCGCGCCGCTCGCGTTTGCGATGGGGATGCCCTTTCCGCTGGGGCTCAGCCGCGTTGCTGCCGGCGCCGAAATGCTCGTGCCGTGGGCCTGGGGCGTCAACGCGTGCACTTCCGTGATGGCTGCAGTTCTGGCGACGGTACTGGCAATTCATCTGGGCTTTACCGCAGTGGTCGTGATAGCGGTCTTGCTCTATCTTGCCGCGGCGGCTTCCTATCCTTGATCCGGTTTGATTCGGCGTGGTTTCCAACGGGCCCGCGTGCTCCCGAGCAGGATTGGACTCACCGCATGCCGGGTCTGGCGGGCGTGGGCGTGAGCGACGCGACGCTCGCTGCGAGCCCGAGCGTCACGGCAGCCATGCGGCCATAGTCGAGCGTCGCGGGGACGTCGTGCGCGGTATGGTAGTGTGGGTTGCGCAGGTACGCGGTGTCCGTGACCATCACAGCCGGAAAGCCTTCGCGCCAAAAAGATGAGTGATCGCTCAGCGCGACGCCCGGCACCCACCACGGCAACGCCGCGCGTTGCAGCGGAAAATCCGACGAGGCCTGAAACGCGTTGGTTAGCCATCTCAGTCGCTGCGCCGAGCGAAGGTTGGAAACGAAGCCGATGAAATTGCCGCTTGACGGATAGAAGCAACGCAGCAGCGGCGGATACACCTGGGTGCCTGGCTCGTCCCGGTAGTAGCCCAGCATCTCGAGCGACAGCATCAGGCGAATGCGATCCCCGCGCAGACGTGCCGCCCTCGCATACCGCAGGCTTCCCATGTCGCGGCGGAAGAAGAACGGCGCCTCCTCATTCACGAACGCGACACAGCGCATGGAGTACTGGGGCGCAAACGCCTGAAGCAGGAACATCGTCTCGAGCAGCGCCGCGACGCCGCTGGCGTTGTCGTCGGCCCCCGGACTGCCGGGCACCGTGTCGTAATGCGCACCCAGTACGATGATTTCGTCAGGCTCAAGACAGCTTGGCAGCGCCGCCTCGACGTTCGCGCACTGGACGCCCCGTACCAGATACTTTTGGCGCGTCACCGCACAGCCACGTATCGCCCATTGCCGTTCGATATAGTCGGCAGCAGCGTGCAGCGCAGCGGGGCGGAGCACGTTGCGCTCGCCAATGTCTCCAGCAAGGATGGCGTTGCAACGGACACGCTCGCAGTCCGCATACGACTTCCTCCGCGCACGTCGTGATCGACTCGAAGCTGGACCGGTTGCAGCTGGGCGGTTCGGTGTGTGTCGACGCGTGCGATGCGCGGATTTCCGCTCGCCCGCCCACGCTCACGGTCACAGTAAAAGCGTCGTGTCGCCGCTCGATGGTTTCAGCCTAGCCGTCAGCCGCGAGAATTCAAGGCTCAATGCGTGCGTGGATGCGGACCGGTAACGTTTTTCAATCGAGACTGGCGACGGATATTCTGGCTGACGGGATCTCTCGCCCACCGTCACGCTGAAGCGGAAGTGCTCAATTCAGGTTCCGCGAGCGTCTGGTGCCGCCCGTGAATGAGCCGATGCCTATATCACGCGATGGTTAAGGGAGCCGATTCGATGCCTGAACAAATTACCAAGTATCCAGACGTGACGCTCCGGGTGCTGAAAGGTGTGGGTGCGGTGTGCGGTGAGGGAGCCGCCCAGAAGCTCCTGACGCAATGCCCTGCTGAGCGGTTCTGCGCGCTCCCGACTGGCGAGATCTGCGTCTATGGGATCAACGAGATCTCGAACATGACGCAAATCACTGCGCGCGAAATCGCCGCTATCGTTGCCGCGAAGTGCCAATCCGACGCAATGCCGCTACCGGCGACGTGGTGGGTAGGAAGTGTCCTTCTTGGGACCGGCTTACTGGCGGGCTTTGTGCTGGGGAAATACATGAAAAGGCGGTAGGCGATCAAAGGCGAACCGAATTCGCCGACATCGACTCGACCAATCCCGTCATTCGAGCCTTCCGTCATAGAGCGAAGCGCGCAGCATATGTCGCTCAAGCGCAAACAACTTGGCGAACGCTTTGCCATGTGGCATCGCTTTGCTGGGTTGGCCCAAACTCCGTCTGCTTTCTGAGCAGTCTCGCGTGAGCTGCACTTTTGCGCCGTCAGCGATTTAACGTGACAAAGCCCTTCACTGGTAGGGCGTATGCGACGTCACTAGAGATTATCAGGCAGGACTGGGGCTGTCGCGTTGCGCTAACCGCTTGGCGAGTGCATGATTGATCAAGCCTGTGTGCGCAGGACGAATTCCTGTTGGCAGCAACAGCCCAGAAACTTTGGACGAATGGTCCGGAGGCTCGCTCCGCGCGACGCAGCGATGACTGCGATGGCGGTCTAAAGTGAAAAGAGGAGCGAAAGTCCTCGTCATCTGGATGCTCCAGGATCCAACCGCGCCGCACCACAAACTGAGAAGTGCTGCGCTCCACGTCCACGCCGAGTTTTTCAACACCATCGGCCGACAACGGAACAACGACCACCGCCTATGCCCGCGCCCATCTGCGGATGCATAGGGAAAACACGCGCATTCGCTATGCTTTAGTTATGTAGACGGCATTCGCAAGCATATCCTTCCGACCACGGGGCAGATGATCCGCCCGACTCAGGGACCGAATGTTGCGTTGATCGATTTATGCACGGGAGACAACCATGGTCAGGCTTTTCTGCATATTGGCTCTAGGGGCTGGCATCGCGGGGTGTGTCATCGCCCAGCCGTACGGCTATCCGGGGTATGGATATGGTCCCGGCTACTACGCGCCTAGCACCAGCATCGGTGTGGGCGTGGGAGGCGGCAGCTTCGGCGGGGGCGTAGGCGTCGGTGTCGGGGTTGGTTTCTGACATCCCCGAATGAACCCGTGCGCACCACGAGCGTACTCAGGCACCCGTACGCGAGATCGGCGTCCGAAATCAGCGTCATCGGCATCCGAGCAACTCACGCGTGAATCAACTCGTGCCCCGCGTCTCTATGCATATGCTAACCGTGGAACTGACGCCCTGCCCGTCTGTGGGAATTGGCTCGAAAATTCGAGCTCTGGGTGAGCAGGTGAAGATTGACGATGTCGCGTACGCTGCAGGCACGATTGGATACAAACTCATGTGCGCATTGGCGCTTCGCGTGCCGGTAACGGTGCCTAGTTTCATCAGGCTGATCCGGACGGATTGATGTCAATTCATTTCTGCTACGCCAATGAGATGCTCGATGTACTCGTCAATGCGAGCACGTGCCTCTTCGGCAGCTTGTGCACCGGTTCGCGAAATAAGCGGATATGTGGCGCCGTTGCCTTTGAATAAACCCCCGTGGTGCACCCAGGCGGCGTAGGCAAATACACCAGATTCACGTCGCGTTAGATTGAATGTCACGTCGTACGTTCGTCGCATTCCCTCGGTTCGCGTATAGGGGCATCTGTACAGCTGTGATCGAATCATAAATCGCCTCCCAAATCTGGCCCTCACTTCAATTCATGACCGAGCCACGAAAGATGTCTTTTGGCATCGGTGACGAAGAATCGGTGGCAATGCGTACACGGCGTATGCAACAGTGCGACTCACATCAAATTGATCTGGCCGAAGACTGGTTTTGCTCAGCCGATACCGATGCTGCTATGACGGATTGAGCACGGAGGCTTCGGCAGGGGCTCATCGTCGACGAACGCGCTTCCACATCACACGGCAAACGCGAACGCCGATTCACGATTCGCAAAATGCCCACGATCACCGAGTGAGGTGGCCTCGCCGTCCTCCTCCAGTATCGACACTCGAGCGGCGAAAATGTTGCCGTTCCGTGCAACTGACGGTTGTATCGCTATGCCCTGCTGATAAAAAAGATGACGCCTCCAACGTTATGTTCGCCTGTCGATCAACCTCTTTTGTCTCTGCGGATTCCAAGCACAGTTAGTGCCGTGAGGTCGATTGCAACGGATTGCAGGCAGGAGCCCTTTGGAAACGTGAACTAGCGAGGGTTTCTGGCATCGCAGGGTGAACAGCACCATCCGTCTCGACGCCACTTTCCTGTGGAGGCAGTCTCGAGGACCATCGAATGAATCGGTACGACCAACGAGGAAAGCGCCGAATTCGTGAGGGAGGGCGGCTCCATGTCAGCCTGAAGCGGTGAGCCGCAAGTGCGGCCCGATCGGCTCCTCCGGCCGACGTTGGGACGATCGTCTCCGACGCTCGGATGTCTCTTACCAAGGTGGACGAGACGTTCGAGCGTCCATATCAAGGCGCCAGCCAAACGGCCGTAGATGGCCGAGATGGGAAGCTGGCGATCGGCCGATCGACCCAGCCTCGCAAAAGCGGGCAACGGGAAGCATGATTGGAGGTAATCTCGCTCCCGCCGCGTCTAGAAATCAACTCGCGCGTTCTCTGCAAAAGAGGATGGCCATACAGAGGACGCGAGCCGGGCTAACAGCATCTCGGTCCGTTGCGACAGTATTTCCGATCGACGGCCCAAGTGAAGAACTCGCCGCGCGACATCAGCGGATCGCACGGATGACGGGAGGCCATGTGCTCGACATAGCGTTCATAGTCAGGCATGCCGAACATCTGCATGCACGCTCCGCGCATGGTGCGCGCAAGTTCCGAGAGCCGTGTCGCAAGTGCAGTGCTGCCGGGACGGTTGTACGTGCCCTTTCCCGGCATCGCCACAAGTTTGCCATTGAAGATCGTTTTCATGGTCAGGTCCCCTGAGCGCGCACAACAGCAGGCGTCTCGACGACGGTGGGCTGCGCCTGCCTCCGCGCCTGCAAGCAGATCTTGACAGCGAAGACGCACATTGCGATTACCAGCACGACAAAGAAGCCGCAGACAATTGCGTCCAGGTAGTTGTTGAAGGCCACCCGCTCCATTTCCGCAAGCGACTTCGCGGGAGCAAGCACGGTCCGCTGTGCGGCGGCGTCGCTGAACTTGTGCGCCAGCGCAAGGAAGCCGATGCGCGGATCGCTGTGGAAGATCTTCTGGATGCCGGCGGTGAGCGTTGTAATCAGGAGCCACATAGTGGGCACCAGTGTCACCCAGATGTAGCGCTCGCGCTTCATCTTGACCAGCACGCTGGTGCAGAGCAGCAGAGCGATGCCAGCGAGCATCTGATTGCCCACGCCGAAAAGCTGCCAAAGGGTGTTGATGCCACCCAGCGGGTCGACTACGCCCTGATAGAGAAAGTAGCCCCAGGCCGCCACGCAGATACCGGTGCCCAGCAGGTTCGCGGGCAGTAACTGGGTGTTGCCCAGCGGCCGATAGACGTGGCCTAGCATGTCCTGAATCATGAAGCGGCCGACCCGCGTGCCGGCGTCCACGGCGGTCAGGATAAACAGCGCCTCGAACAGGATGGCGAAGTGATACCAGAAGGCCTCCATGGCCTGGCTGCCGAGGGCCTGGCCCAGAATCTGCGCCATGCCTACGGCGAGCGTCGGGGCACCGCCAGCGCGCGACAGGATGCTGGTTTCGCCGATGTTCGCGGCTGTCTGGTTGATCAGTTCCGGCGTGATGACGAATCCCCACCCGGACACGACTTGCGCCGCCTGTGCGGCGGTGGTGCCGATAATTGCCGCCGGGGCGTTCATGGCGAAGTAGATGCCCGGGTGCAATACGCAGGCCGCCGTCAGCGCCATGACTGCGACGAATGACTCGGCGAGCATGCCACCGAACCCGATTAGGCGCATATGCGACTCGCGCTCGATCATCTTCGGTGTGGTGCCGGAAGATATCAGCGCGTGAAACCCCGAGACCGCTCCGCAGGCGATCGTAATGAACAGAAACGGAAAGAGCGCGCCGGAGAAGACCGGCCCGGTGCCGTCGATGAAGCGTGTGGTCTGCGGCATCGAAAGAGCCGGGGCGACGACGTAAATGCCCACCGCGAGAGCCACGATCGTGCCGATCTTCAGGAACGTGCTGAGGTAGTCGCGCGGAGCGAGCATCAGCCACACCGGCAAGCTGGAGGCGATGGCGCCGTACAGAATCAGGGCCCACGCCAGTTGCGGGCCAGTCAACGTAAAGATCGGTGCCCAGGTGGGATCGTTGGCTACCGTCTTGCCCAGGACGATCGAGACGAGCAAAAGCACGACACCGAACAGGGAGGCTTCGCCCACGCGCCCCGGACGAATGAAGCGCATGTAGACGCCCATCAGCAGCGCGATCGGTATCGTCGCCGCGATGGTGAACAGGCCCCACGGGCTGGCCGTGAGCGCCTTGACCACCACCAGGCTCAGGACAGCAAGAATGATGATCATGATCGCGAGCACGCCGACCAGAGCCAGCGAGCCTGGAATCGGGCCCAGTTCCATCTTGATCATTTCGCCAAGGGATTTGCCGTCCCGGCGCACCGACGCGAAGAGCACGATGAAATCCTGCACCGCACCGGCTACCACGACGCCTGCGAGGATCCACAGCGTGCCGGGCAGGTAGCCCATCTGCGCTGCCAGCACCGGACCGACCAGAGGACCGGCGCCAGCGATTGCGGCGAAATGATGGCCGAACAGCACCCACCTGTTAGTCGGCACGTAATCCATACCATCGTCGTGGCGTTCGGCCGGGGTCTGGCGAGTATCGTCGAGCCGCAGCACGCGTTCGGCAATGAACTTGCTATAAAAGCGGTATGCGATGAAATAAACGATGAGGGCTGCGGTCACCAGCCACACCGCGTTCACACTTTCACCGCGCCCAAGCGCGAGCCTGGCGAAAGCGAAAGCGCCGACAGCGGCCAGCACACCCCACACGAGAATGGACGCAAGCTTGTTCATGACGTTTCCCTCTTTCGAACAATGCGTGGCGAAACCGATGACGCGCAACTTTATGTATCGGCGCGCTTCAATGTTCCGCCGCTGAGCAGCAGGCCTGCTTCCCCGTTTTACCGGAAAACAGACTACACCCAGCCCCGAGGTGGCCGCAATGCGCGATTCCCCGCTCGTGCCACGCCGTGCGGCACCGCGGGTGCGTCGCTCATATCGTTGTGGCCAGATCTGTTACCGCGATTTCCCAGCGTTTGTCCAAACATCCGCTCATCCGCCGCCCACGGCCTATCGTGATTGGCAACGACTAAACTGCAACGGTCATCCTGAATCTTGACCTCGCAAGTCTGCGGTGCATAGGCGACGAAATGCGCAGTACGTTTGCGCCATAACCATTCCCGAATGGCGACCGCCACTTCACTTTCTTCGAACATCATGTATAAGGTCCGGTCTGGATGAACTCGGCAAGAAGTGTGCGTGAGCAGCAGCCGGTGAGGCCGCTTCCGTGCTTCGCAATCCGCCCGCTGAACTCACGCGCTGCCAGTCGCGAGGCGAAGTTACTTCAGGTGAATTAGGACTGATCCCTCCGATATTTCCGGCGCGGCCGCGCCAGTGTTTCCACCGTTCTTCGCGATCCAGTCCTTCGCCTTTTGCACGCTTTCATCGATGCCGGCCTTGTCCTGGCAGACAGTAACCGAGAATCCGCCATCGCCGCTGCGTGCGAGGGTGTAGCCGACGAAGCCTTTGACCGAACGCAGCAGTTCCTCGACGTCAGCCGCTCTTTTCTCCAGCAGATCGAATAACTCCTTTGCGCCCTTTCCGGAATATGTCCTTATTACGGTTTGCATGATTGTCTCCTCCTGTTTCATGGACCAACGAGACGAGCACGCCGCACAAACAATGTGTGCAGCCTTCTCGAACTGCTCTTTCGGACGGCGTGGAGTGTGCGCAACGAATTGAGAAGGCCGCGCACCTGATATCCGCGAGCCTTACCAAGTGTAGTCACTGTGCCGCCACAGTAAACCTGGGAAGCGATGCAAAATCTTGGTGCCTTCACCGAACGTCGGCAATTGGACCGTACTCCGCGCGATCCCTTGCCGGCGGCTGGCTGTATGAAGGGCATATACCGACCCGTTGCTGCCATTCAGGTCGCCGCGACGACTACGGCCGTTCTCGAGGTCCAACGGCCATTCGCTCGCCCGGGATTGCCTTTCGCTTTTCGGCCGTTGCCAACATTCAAGAATTGGCCAAGGAGTGGTGGCAAGAAGCCGTCTTCCGGACGTTCGCCGGACCCGCTGCTATGAACGTTCGGTTTCGAAGGCTGCGGATATCGTGTGCGCCGTCGTGGCCAGCGCGCTTCACGCGCCTGCGCCGGTCAACACCGTGAAGCCCGGTCATGACGACGAATTTTTCGGCGCCGCTGCTTCGATTGCAGGCGAGGGAGCCGATATCGAAGACCTCCAGTTGCCCTGCCAGACCCGCCAGGCAATCGCAGGACTGAGAAGAGACACCGGCGGCATCGTCAGGTTTACAACCTTCAGAAATGCAATGGTGTGGGCTCGGTGAACAATGCGTGTGCGCCCATCTACGCACATTTATCACCGACGCGACGATTGAAGACTTGCGTAGTTCTGGAGTCTGCTTCCAGCTACCCGTTCCCATCCAGTAGTCAATGAACCGCTCGGCGGCGGCATCCTGGTGTCCCGCGTCGAGGGCGACGCTTGCATCAGCTACTGCGTTGCGGATTCCCTCGGCCTCGTTCGGCGCAGGCGTCTGTGCGTCGATGAGCGAGAGCAGTGTTGGTTCGTACAGGGCCATTGCATGTACACGACGGGGATTGGCCAGCGCCGTGACAAACGCCACTGCGGCGCCGTACGAATGACCAATCAGCGCCAGCGGTGAACCGGTTCTGGAGAGAACCGGCTCAATGAGTTCCACTTCATCGCGAAGGCTAATGACCCGGTCCCCGAAGACCATTGTGGACTTTTGCCGGCACCATAAGAGTCGGGAGCGAAAAGGTGGAATTGTGGCGCCAGCAGCCGATCAATCAGGGCCCGCCACTGCCCGGAGGTGCTTGCGTTCGAGTGTAAGCATACGACGGCCGGGCCAACTCCTGCTTCACGGAAATATGGCTCAGGCTGACTAGCCGCGTTGTCTGGCGTGGCGGGAACCGGCGGCCGTTTCGTTGACGGCGTGCATGCAGCGGGCGTAGTCATGTTTCGTTATCCTCAAAATAAGTGGAAGGTCAGATGCAGTCGTATCGACCGCACCCATTATTCGCTGAGCACGCGTGCGATGCATCACCGGTCGCCGGGTCCTACTTGCTCGCGCATCCCGAGTCGTTGGCAGACTGGATTGAACGTCTGCCGCGCAACATGTCGGCCGTCGGTCGTGGTACGGCCAGGAGCTGTCGCTGGTCCTGCTACGGCCTTGTTGTTTCGCTAGCCGTTGGTCTCGATCGAGCGCATGCGGCGTTCCAAGTCGCATATATCGACCGAGGACTCGAGGTATGCGTCACGGCGACTATGTTCAGCGCGTTCAAGCAAGTTGCGGAACGTCTTGGCAAGGAATGCAAGCATGGTCTACTCCAGTAGCTCGGTTCCGGTCTCGGTGGCGGCTGCCGCAGACTTCGGGTAACTACACAATTTGACCGCCGAACTTCCGCATCGACCATGCGGCTCTTTTCAAAGCCTTAGCTGATGGCCGTGTTGGCCTCCTCTGACGATGCGAGGGAAAAGTGTCGTCTGTTCACTCACGCTTTTTAGCAATAGTTCGGGCACCACAGACAGAACGTGTCGACTGTTTGCGTGGCCGATCGGCGCCGTTAATCCCGTTCGGAGCCATTCGAACGGTCGGCACATACGGTAAGGCCGTTCGCGACGACAGCGCGGCATCACTTCCGGTCGATCACCACCTCGAGGTACTCGCTCGGCAGCACCAACGTACCGTCGCCCGAACGATTGTGGCTTTCCATGAGAGTCAGCAAGTCCTGGGTGAAGCCAGCTTGCCTCTCGGCATCGAGCGCGCCGAATGTCTTGTTCAACGGGCCGTAGTAGGCGCGGAACACTTCGATCCAGTGTGCCGGCGAGAGGTAGCGAAAGGCGAACTCGCGGCGGGTCGTGCGGATTTCCTGCGCGGTTTCGCCGAAGAGTTCTTCGAGTCTTGCCTTCGTGCCCCACAGTGCCGGCGATTTGACGCCCGGCGCGGGGGGCACGTACTTGCCGATCGTCTTGAACAGTTGTCCGATGAAGCTCTCCGGCGTCCAGTTTGCAAGGCCGATCCTGCCACCGGGCTTGCACACGCGCGCGAGTTCGCCGGCGGCTTTGTCCTGGTCCGGAGTGAACATCACACCGAAGGTGGACATCACGACATTGAACGACGCGTCGGGAAACGGCAAGTTTTCAGCGTCAGCCTCGTGGAACTGGATCGTGTGGCCTTCAGCCTCCGCGCGCATTTGCCCGGATTCGAGCAGTGAGGACACGTAGTCGGTGGAGGTCACGTCGCACCAGCGACGCGCGGCGGCGAGGGTGGCATTGCCGTTACCGGCCGCGACATCGAGCACGCGGCTGCCTGCGCGCAGATCGAGTGCTTCGCACAACTGCTCACCGACGATCTGCAGGGTGGTTCCCACGACAGCATAGTTGCCTGTGGACCAGGCGGCTTGCTGGCGGGTCTTGACTGCGGCGAGATCGACAGCGGGTGAGGAAATGGATGCGAGTGCGGACATGACTGTACTCCTGGTGATTTTGGACGGGAACCTGCTTTTCGTACGGCAGCGCGGTACCTTTGTCTGTCTTGCTGGCTATGGCCTGCAAAGAAGAGCCGGCAGGACGGCGACTGGGGCCGCTCGGATAATGGCGCTTGATGCGTCAAATGGGCTATTCGGCTGCCGTGATACCCGAGCCACCCATTTCTTTCGAAACGTCCTTCATCTTCGGCAGGCCGTCCTTCATTCGAAGTTTCGTCTGCTGATAGTGGACATGGACGCCGGCGTCGTAAGGGAAGTCTGGAATAGCCGCTGCATAGATGTCCGTTGACAGGTCCCGCCGACCAGCTCCGATATGAACCGCAATGGCAATAGCCCAGTGGGGCTGGCTCACCAATGACCGTGAATCGAACCGCGCCAGAAAAGCAACCGCCTTTGTAAGTGCTCTCGTTACTCATGATGTGTCGTCTTGGTGGTTTGCATTGAATCTTCCGCTTCCGTCGTCGAAACCCTGAAAGGCGTTTGTTATGCGATCACGTGGGTGCTAGTATCAGCTCGTAGGTCATATCGATGAATGACCAGGCGTCCAGATCTCTTGTGTAGGACGCCGGGATTAGCGGACGCTGTTAATGGATGCCCTTTCCGACGTCCTTCGGGTTGTGCGGCTAAGCGGTGCCGTGTACCTCAACGGAGACTTCACTACACCTTGGTGCCTGTTTGGCCAGGCGGATGCGGCCCTCTGCGCCGCCTTCCTGCCAGGATCAGAACGCGTGGTTTCGTACCATCTGATCACCGAAGGCAGTTGTTCAGCGCGACTGGCAGATGACCCCGGCTCGGCTATTCACCTCAATGCTGGCGAACTGCTGGTGGTGCCACAGGGCGAACCACATATTTTCGGAAGCGCATTAGACCTTTCTCCTGCGCTCGCGGGCCCACTTCTGGCCATTCAGTTGGAGACGGCACCAGGCCAGGTGATGACACTCTCCTATGGCGCTCAGGATTACCCATAAGTCGCTCGCGACTGTGCGATTGAAGGGCGATGGCTTGTAAACGGTGACGACCGATGTTAACTTTGATCCGGTTCGTGATCTGTGATGTCGGGCATTGTCGGACACATCTGACCTTGATGATTGGGCAAATGAAGAGTTTGGCGCCGCCGAGCTCGGCGACGCTCGCCTGACCAGACGGCTCGTGACGCTGGCACGCAAGCTTTCGTTGGGCCCACATTGCTCTTTTCCGCAGTCGTTCAATGGTTCGGAGCTGAAGGCGGCATATCGTTTTTTCGACAACCCGCACGTGGATGTCGATGGCGTGCTGGGTGGGCACATCGGTCAAACGCTGTGTCGTATGCAACAGGTGCCAGTCGTCCTTGCTGTTCAGGACACCACCGAGTTCAATTTGTCTCATCTGCGGGCAACCGAAGGTCTGGGATATGGCTCCGATCCACATGTGCGTGGTTTCCTGATACACAGTCTGCTTGCGCTCACGCCAGAGGGGCTGCCACTCGGGGTGATCGGGATGAAGACCTGGATACGCAGGCACGAGGAGTTGGGCAAGAAACATCTGCGTGGGCAACGAACCGTACAACAGAAAGAGAGCGCGAAATGGCTCGAAGGCATCGAGCAACTGGGCGTACTCAAGACGCACTGTCCGTGCACGCATGTCATCGGCGTGAGCGACCGTGAAGGCGATGTCTATGACGTGTTCCTGGCGCAGCGGCCTGCCGGTGTCGACTGGTTGGTGCGCGCGTCGTGGAACCGACGCGTTGCTCACCCCGATCGATATTTGTGGGAAACCGTGCTGGCCTCGCCAGTGCTTGGAGAGGCGCAACTGCAGGTGCCTGCACGCGAAAACCGCCAGGCACGCACCGCACGGCTGGTTGTGCGCTGCATGCCCGTACGCCTTCGTCCGCCGCAAAATCGTCGTCGCGAGAAGCTTCCCGAAATTGAAGTGTTTGCAATTCATGCACAGGAAACGAACTTAGACGAAGGAGCAGAGCCATTGGAATGGCTTCTACTGACTTCGGTGCCTACGCAAACACACGCAGAGGCCCTCGAGCGTCTTGCATGGTATGCGCGCCGATGGACGATTGAATCGTGGCATCGTGTGCTTAAAAGTGGCTGTCGCATTGAAGCCCGCCAATTTGGCAATCTCGATCGATTCGTCCGCGCCACCGCATTGTTCGCCGTCGTAAGCTGGAGGATCCTGTACTCCATGTTGCTTGCCAGGCTTGATGGCAACCTGCCATGCGAAGTATTGCTGCAGCCAATCGAGTGGCGAGCCCTCTACTGTCGTACGCATGGCAGTACCGAAATACCTGATAAACCGCCGTCACTCGCGCAGGTCATCTTGTGGATCGCCAGACTCGGCGGATATCTCGCTCGAAAGCATGATCGTCCACCTGGTCCTACCGTCATCTGGCGTGGATTTCTTGTCCTGCACGAAATCACGATGATGTACCGAATATTCAGGCAAAACGAATAGCACCATCACATTACTTGTGGGTAATCCTGAGCCTATGGCGGGGGCGGGCCACCAACGCGTGTGGTGTGCGGTTTTCTGGCCTGCGACGGTACGTTGGGGAACCCGTTGCTGTCCTCGCTGCCGCGGCTCTTCAAGATCGATATGCGCAACGATCCTCAATCGGCATGGCTTGAATCATCACTTCGATTCGCTGTCGCCGAAGCGGCGCAGTGGCGCGCTGGCAGTGCGATTGTCCTTGCCAGGTTATCCGAACTACTCTTTGTCGAGGCGGTGCGCCGCTGTATCGATACGTTGCCCGCAGACCGGAAGGGATGGCTAGCAGGCGTGCGCGATCGCTTTGTCGGGCCTGCGCTATCGATGCTTCACGCTCAGCCAGCACACTCCTGGACCGTTGATGAACTCGCGCGAAAAGTGGGGTTATCACGCTCGGCGTTAGCGAAACGGTTCACTGACCTGTTAGGACAGCCCCCAATGCAGTACTTGGCGCGGTGGCGCCTGCAACTCGCCTCGCATGAACTCCTGATCGGAAGCAAGTCGCTTGCCGCGCTAGCGGAGCAGGTCGGCTACGAGTCGGAGCCGGCGTTCAATCGGGCATTCAAGCGCGAATTCGGGATGCCGCCGGCTGCATGGCGAAAGAGTCATATGGCGCAAATCGATACCGCGTCCGCGAATACGGCGGGACCCATTGGCGAGATGACGTCTGTTTAGCTCGCGAAAATTCGGGCCATTCGTGTGCGCTGGCAGCCGTCAACGCGTGAGAGAGAATAGGCGATATGCGCCAATGACCGCTTCGCTCGCCTTAAGACTTACATTCCGCACGTCGAGGACACAATTTGGCGCGAATTTCGTCGCTAGTCCGGCTGGCGAAAGGTGTCTTCCGGGACGCCGAGTAGCCCGAGCAGCTGACGCTGCAATTCCGTGAGCGGAACGTCGTAGAATAGCGTGCTTCAGACGTCCGCGCTCCTGCTTGTGGCCGCAAGGGGGCGCGGCCTCGCCGCTGCTCGGTCCGCCGCTGCCGCCGCGTTCGTGTCGGCGAGCGCGCAGACGCAGTTTCAGGGTGTGGTGCAGCCCGAGGTTCCGGCCTCGCAACCGGTGGTGCGCGCCGTTCCTCTTCGCCCTCCCGCGTCCGCTCCACAGCCCACTCAAAAGCCTGCTGAAAAGCCTCCTGAAAAGCCTACTCAAAAGCCGGCTCATAAGCCGGCTCATAAGCCCGTACATAGGCGTGCCCATGAGTCCACTCATAAGGCCAGCCCCCTATGCTCCCAGCGCCAACGTCGCAGCCCGCGGAGCAGCCAGAGCCAACACCTCAGAGATGGTCTCACCCGTTCGGACAGTCTTCTGAGATTTTTAAGTGGAACGTCCGGGGCAGTCATGCTGCCAATTTGATCGCAGGCAGCGTCGCGAAGTATGCCTCATCCGGCGTGCGGTCTTCCAGACTCGAATGAGGTCGTCTCTGGTTGTACAAGCCGTCAACACAACGCCCATATCGGCGAATCAAAGGAGGTTCTCTACCGCTGGCACCCGTGGTACGGGCACACGGTATGGATTTTCACCACGATAGAGAGGAAGAACGCCGAGTCAGTGCTGCGCTGTGGGCGAGAGCCGTTCGACACGGCGGGCTTGCTGGAGGTGCCGCAATGGATGTTCGATCCCGTTGCCTGCTGTCGCATTACCTCGGCAACGTCTCCCGCCGTCAGCTGTGAAGCATTGAGGGAACTGAAGTACCTGTTGGCGCAGGCGCCTGCTGCCACGCCGCGCGGTATGGTACAAGCCGAGCACCATCCTTTGCTCCGTACAGGAGGTGCTGATGCGACGCCAGACAAACCCCCAACCGGGCGGTCAACTCGACCTGTTCCGTCTCTTTCCGAAGACACCACAATGGGAGCACCTGCCGCAAGAGGTCCGGCAGCAGACGGTGCGTTTGCTGGCGCAGCTGCTGCGGCAACACCGTCGCGGGCTGCTCGCCGCCGTACACGAGCCGGAGGTGCGCGATGAGTGACAAGATTCGGGCGCAGCATCTGGCGCGCAAGGCCATGCTGTACGTGCGCCAGTCGTCGGCCTACCAGGTCAGCCACAATCTGGAGAGCCAGAAGCTGCAGTATGCGATGCAGGATCGTCTGCATCAGTTGGGCTGGAACGAGATCGAGGTGATCGACGAGGATCTGGGACGCTCTGCGGCCGGAACGCAAACGCGCACGGGCTTCGAACGGATGGTCGCAGAGGTCTGTCTTGGGCACGTCGGCGCAGTTGCCGCTCGCGAGGTTTCACGATTCGCGCGCAACAGTCGCGAGTGGCAGCAACTGGTTGAGGTGTGCCGCGTCGTCGACACGGTGCTCGTCGATCAGGAGACCGTCTACTCACCGCGGCAGAGCAACGATCGTTTGCTGCTCGGCTTGAAGGGCAGCCTGAACGAATACGAGCTGGATCTGTTGCGTCAGCGTTCGCTCGAAGCTCGTCGGGAGAAGGCCAAACGCGGCGAACTCATTGTCGCGGCGCCGGTGGGTTACTGCAAGACCGAAGACCAGCGCCTGGAGAAGGATCCGGATTTGCGCGTGCAGGACGCCATCCGCTCAGTATTCCGCCAGTTCGGCGCGATTGGTTCGGTGCGTCAGACGTTGTTATGGTTCCTGGAGCACGGCCTGCAGTTGCCGGCATGCATGCCGCGCGGCGAAATCCAATGGAAACGGCCGAGCTACGGCACGGTGTACCGGATCCTGACCAACCCGATCTACGGTGGCACGTATGCCTATGGCAAAACCGAATGCGCGATCCATTACGAGGCTGGGGAACCACGCAAACGTGATCGCCGCAAACCACGGGATCAGTGGCTTGCGCTCATTCCGAATGCCCACGAAGGGTACGTTGACTGGGACGAATTCGAACGGATCCAGTGTGCCATTAGCGGCAACCTGCGTCTGGCCGGACACGCTGGCGCCCCGAAGAACGGTGAGGCCCTGCTGGCGGGACTATTGCGCTGCAGGCGCTGCGCGAGCAAGCTGACGCTACACTACACGGGTAACAGGCACGACGCCTTGCGCTATAGCTGTCATCGCGGCTGGATGGACAAGGGGCAACCGCGTTGTATTGCGTTCGGTGGCACACGCGCGGACGCGGCCATCGCCGAGGCGGTCTTGCAGGTCGTTCAACCGGCGGCAATTGAGGCAGCAATCGTGGCGCGCGAAGAAGAGACCCTGAAGCAGGACGAAGTGCTGGCCGCGTTGCAGCGGGATCTTCAGGCTGCACGCTACGCCGCGCAACGCGCGCAGAAACAGTACGATGCTGCTGACCCCGAGAACCGGCTCGTCGCCGACGAACTGGAGCGGCGCTGGAATCATGCGCTACTACGCGTAGAGGAACTGGAATCGCGTATCGAGCAACAGTCGCGCACATCCGGCCAGATACCGCCTACCCAGCCAGAGGAGTTTGCCGATCTTGCCACTGCATTGGAATCGATCTGGCCGCAGGCCGACGCCCGCCTGAAGAAGCGCATAGTGCGCACCCTGATCCACGAAGTCGTCGTTGACGTTGACGACGCAACGAGCGAAATCGTGCTCGTCATTCACTGGAAGGGCGGAGTACATACCGAGATTCGCGTGCCGCGGCGGCGCCGCGGAGAGAACACTACGCATACGTCACGTGAAGCAATTGATGCCGTGCGCCAGCTTGTCCGTATCTGTCCGGATCTGGTGATCGCCGGCGTACTCAATCGCAATGACCTGCGAACCGGCCGGGGTAACTTCTGGACCCAGGAGCGAGTCACCGCGTTGCGCAGCCACCATCAGATCCCGGTCTATTCGAGCGAACGACGTGCTGCTGAAGGATGGATGACGTTGACCGAGGCATCGGCGTTCATCGGTGTGAGCCCCGGAACGCTCAGGCTCGCAGTTGAGCGCAACAAGATCCCAGCCGAACATCCGTTACCCAACGGGCCATGGATCTTCAATCGCAATTCGCTGACCGGGGACGCAGTTACCGAACTCGTCGGACGGGCTCGCGCACGGCGTGGACACCCCACAATACCAACGACACAACAGGGCTCTCTAGATTTATCAACAACATAGCGAGGTTGGGCAGTATGAAACGCACTTGTACAGATTGATGTAGTCGCCGATTGAGCGCCGGGCGTGGCCGACCGATTCATAGGCTTTCAGATACACCTCTTCATATTTCACGCTTCGCCACACGCGCTCGACGAACACGTTGTCTCGCCAGGCACCTTTGCCGTCCATCGACAAGCGGATGCCCCGGCTGAGCACGGCCTCGGTGAACGCTATCGCGGTGAACTGGCTGCCCTGGTCGGTATTGACGATCTCAGGTTGCCCGTACTTCGCGAACGCTTCTTCCAACGCCTCGACAGCGTGCATCGCCTCCATCGTGATCGCTACGCGGTGGGCCAGTACCTTCCTGCTGGCCCAGTCCACCACGGCGGTCAGATACACGAAGCCGCGCGCCATCGGGATATAACTCGTATCCAGTGCCCAGACCTGGTTTGCCCGATTGATCGTAAGCGCTCGATCTGGCGCACACGGGACCAAATGGGCTGCGTGGCAACGGTCGCGTCGATACGGTGGTTGGACCAAGCGTTGTTACGCGGTCAAGCCGTAGGCTTCGAGAAGTTAAACGGCAGCAGGTCGGTGACATCGGCGTCTAATGCTCGTTGCGGTAATTCGCCGAGTACCCGAACGAGATATGCATAAGGTTCGACGTTGCACGCTCGGCACGTGAGCATCAAGCTGTAGATCATGGCACTGGCCTTCGCGCCAGCAACCGTGTCACTGAACATCCATGACGATCTGCCGGTGCAGAATGGCCTGATGTCGCGCTCGATCACGTTGTTATCGATTGGGGCACGCCCATCGTTCACGTAGCGGCTGAGGTACGTCCACTGATTGCGTGTATAGGAGATCGCCTTGCCCAGCAGGCTCTCAGGAAGGATCTGCGGTGCCAATTCGTCAAGCCATTTCCTGAAGGATTCGAGCAGCGGCACGCTGTGTTGCTGGCGCAGCCGGAAGGTGTAATCGACGCGCGTCTCGCTTTCGGTCCGATCTGCCTTTGCGAGAGTTTCGACCTGGTAGAGCGCCTTGAAGTATTCCAGTGCATGTGCGGCCCGCCCGCCTGGTTTCTTCATGCCCTTGAGGGCCTCCACGAAGGCACGCCGGGCGTGAGCCAGGCAACCGAAGTGCGTCGGGCCGTCGAGCGTGCGCCAGGCGGCATATCCATCGGTCATCAGCAGACCTTTATAGCCGGAGAGGAACGCCCGGGGATATTCCTGCCCGCGCCCCGGCTGGTAGTCGAACAGCACGACGGGCTCAGGGCAATCTTCGGCGCTGCGGTAGACCCACATGTACGAGGTGCTCTGGGCGGCTTTGCCCGGCTCCTTGAGCACCTGTACCGTTGTCTCGTCGCCGTGAATCAGCTGTTGCGACAGCAGTGTCTTGCGCAGCGCCTCGTACAACCGGCTGTAGTGCAGTTCAGCGGGCCGGATGATCCAGTTCGCCAGCGTGCCACGCCCGACTTCGATGTCCGCGCGTGCCAGCGCATGGGCCATCCGGTATAGCGGCGTTCCGTCGACATATTTGCCCGCAGTGACCGTGGCGATCATCGCCGCACTGGCATTGCTGCCCGGCAACGGCTGGGCCGGCATCGGTGCCGTGATCACCGGCGTGCGCTCCGCGTGACGCTCGCAGTGGCGGCACGCGTATTTCAAGCGCACGTGCTGAAGCACCGAGGCCTTTACTTCGATATGCCATTGTTCGCTGATCTCTTCGCCCATACGGTGCAGGGCGTGCGCGCAGCACGGACATACCTTCTCGCTTTCGGGCAGATCGTATTCGATGCGCTGACGCGGCAGATGCGCCGGTAACGGCTTACGTCCCGGCTTGCTTCCCGTGGGCGCAGGCGGATCCGGCAGACCCGTGTCGGGAAGCGCAAACGTGTCGTCGGTGGTGCCGGTATCCATGCCGTCGGGTTCGGTGCCGGCGATCTGCTCGGCCTCGTCGAAGACACGATCCTTGAGCTTCTCGCTGCTCGGGGCGAAGCGCCTGCTCTGCGCGAGGCGAAACTGCTCTTCGAGCTGGGTAATCCGTTCGCCCAGTTGCCGGTTGCGTGTCTCGAGTTCACGGATATAGGCCTGGGCGGCCGGCGGCAATCGGGAGAAGTCGTCCTCGTTCATGCCTCCACGATAGCGAAGTGTCGCCCGCGATGGGTTTACGGGAATTTGTAACGCCCCGAAGGAAGTCCCCTTGGGGGACGGCCGGCCAGTTATTGCTGACGGGCGACGCCCGATGCTCAGCTGGCGTGATGGTACGACCGTACCGGATGGCGGCGTACAGCATCAATGTCGATGCCCTCCAGGAGCCAGTGCAACTGCTCGCTCGTCAGCTTGACGACGGTCTGCTGCCGGCGTGGCCATACGAAGTGGTCTTCCTCGAGGCGCCTCAACATCATCCAGAAACCGTTGCGATCGTAGAACAGCAGTTTGACCCGGTTGCGTTTGCGGTTGTGGAAGGCGAACACGGCGCGTGCAAACGGATCGAGCTGCATGGACTGCTCGACGAGCGTCACGAGGCTGTTGATGCCGGCGCGGAAGTCGATCGGTTCGCGATGCAGGAAGACCGTCAGGTCCGCGTCGAAACGGAACATCAACGCGCTCCCAATGAAGCAACCACGGCATTGACGATTGCCACGTCGTCTGCTGAACATTCGAGCTCAAGCTTCACGCCGTTAGGCAGCTGAGCCGACAGCCGTGCCACTCGTGTTGAGCGTGGCGAAACGCAGGATGATTCTGCTCCGGTGGCGCGGTGCGACGCGGGCGCGGGCGCCAGCAGCGCTGTTGGCTCGTCGATTGCGACAACCGGCACAAACGCTGACGATGCGACCGGCACGTCGTGCCTGACTGGGGGCCGGCACTGTTCACGCGTCTGGACCCATTTATGCAGCTGGTTGGCGTTCACACCAGCCTTAAGGGCGAGGCCCGATAGCGAAGCGCCTGGCCGCAGACAGGCTTCGACGAGTCGTCGTTTGTCCGTTGGATCGAAGCTTCGCTTGCCGCCGGCACCAACACGCGTCACGCATAGGGGCAAAAACCTGAGGTCATCTTCTGTCATGGATTGCGTCCGCAAAGTGAGGTTGCGGACGCAATCGTGAGCCTTCTCAACAGCGCAAGCTAGGTGTGCGAAATCGCGCGCTTACGGATATCCAGAGATAGAAGCGCGGGCAAAATCATCGTGTCGATCATTGCCTCCAGATCCCCTTTGCCCGGTGGTTGGCCGTCGAGAAGTGTCCTGCCCACGATATACGCGAACGGCAGATCAGCCACGACGCTGGGGACAACCGGGGAGCCTGCGACTTCGCCGCGTTCGGATGTGCGCGCAATAATATCCCCCCAGCCGGTAGCGCCGATCCGGCGCAATTCGCCGGCGAGAAGGTTCAGCGGGACCGGATTGTCACGTCCGGCCAGCACAATGCCGACGAACAGTCGCGCGCGCCGCGCCGTCAAGGCCGTGGCGATCTGCTGGGCCAGGGCCAGGAGGTCGTCACGAAGGTTTCCGGTGTCCGCAACGGCAACGGGCAAAGCGGCCAGCTCGCCTTCGAGCGCTGCGGCGACCAGTTCAAGCTTCCCACGGTGACGCCGATATTGCGGACCGGCGCCCCCGCTCGCGCGTTCCACACCGACTGGAGAACGGCTTCTTGCCAAATCAGGGCACCGCTGGGCAGGGAGGCGCGTTGTTCGGGCGGGAGGCTAACAGAATAGGCTGTCGCGTTCCCATCCGGGTCCCCGAGCTTGTAATATTGCCGTAGTCAACCAAACCAAAACCGGTTTCGGTCTGGCGCTGATACGATCTAGAGATCTAGCACCAATACCCGGCTCAATGCCCTCGAGCAGCACGGCATGAATTTATCGTTCCGCGATTTCTCTTCGTCCGATAAAAACATGTCGCGATGATCGGGAATGCCATTCATGACCCGCATCACACAAGTTCCGCAAACGCCCTGTTCACAGGACAATGGAATCTCGAATCCATTTTCATAGAGAACGTCTGCTGCGCTACGTCCTTCGGGCACGGCAAGCCGCGCGCCAGTGCTAACGATTTCGATTTCGAAAGGCAGGCTATCACCCTCCATTGCGCACTGCGGCGCTGCGAAAAACTCAAAATGAACATGACTGTCTGCCCATCCAAGCTGCTTCACGGAGCGCCTCACGAACTCGATGAAACCCGCAGGACCGCAAACGTAGATGTGGGTCTCAGGCTCGGGCTCCCCCAAGAGTTCATTGATTCTGATGGAGTCGCCTTGATCGTCGAAGTAGAACTCGACTCTCCTGGAAAACGGGCTTGCAAGAAGCTGTTCGCGGAACGCCGTGCGTGACTTGGAACGTGCGCAGTAGTGCAGCTCAAAGTCCTCCCCGGACGCGTGCAGGGCCCAGGCCATCGAAATAAGAGGCGTGACACCAATGCCCCCTGCGATCAATACCGAACGGGTCGCGGCCGATAATGGGAAATGGTTCTTTGGCGAACTGATCTGCAGGATATCTCCAACTGCCACCGCCTCGTGGGCGGCCGCCGATCCGCCGCGTGAATTCGGCTCCCGCAGCACCGCGATGACATATCGCCCGCTATCGGCCGACGCATTACAAAGCGAGTACTGCCGGACCAGTCCATTGGGCAAATGAACGTCAATATGCGCGCCTGCCAAGAAAGGCGGCAGCGTCGCATCGGAAACCGCGCGTAGTTCCAGACTGACAATATCGTCGGCTTCCACAACCCTCTTCTCTACACGTACCTCGATCGTACTCATACCTACCTCGACATGTGACACTGAAGGACGCTTGCAGGAACGCGCTCCGAACGCCATCCGCTGCAACGCCGACCGGCGGCCGACGGGTGAGCCTGACGCAGACCCTCCTCGAAGATCTACCGCGCTGTGGCGTCGTAACCGTAAATCCACTCAGCGCGATGAGTAGTCGATTCCGGGGTTCGGAAGCCTTGAAGCATGAAACCGATGTTCCGCTTCATTCGTTCCCACGGCGAGCGGAGATGCAAGGTTGTCCCGCGTGCGCGGGCACCCAGCTGCACGCGGCTCGTTCGCGGAATACGTTGCCGCTCGTACTCCACCAACGTTTCCCGAATGCCGGCCCCGGATTGCTTAGAACCGATCTTGCTGGCGAGCTCATATCCGTCTTCAATCGCCATCGCCGCACCCTGTGCAAGGAATGGCAGCATCGGATGCGCAGCGTCTCCCAACAGGGTGACACGCCCCTCCGTCCAGCGGGAAAGGGGCTCCCGGTCGTACAGCGCCCACTTGAAGCAGTGCTCTGACTTGCTGAACGTCGTTAGTAACTCCTGATTCCAGCCCGAGTATGTCTCGAGAATTTCATCAACCGTGCTCGGCGTGGACCACGACTCCTGGGTCCACTCGTCAGTTTCATACACAGCAACGAAGTTCACCATCGCACCACCGCGGACGTAGTAGTGCACGACGTGCCCCTTCGGTCCGAGCCAGTTGGACGACGCAAGCTCCACATGGCCTTTGGGAAGCGCATCGACAGGCACCATCCCACGCCAGCAGATGTTCCCCGTGAAATGGGGCTTTTCGTCCCCAAATAAACTTCTTCGTACCACTGAGTGAATTCCGTCCGCACCAACGATCACATCAGCCTCGACAAGTTCGCCGCTGTCGAGCCTCAAACCTGCCGCGTTCCGGTCTTGCTCAATCCCGGTTGCGCGCTGCCCGAGGCGCAATGCCCCGGCGCCTAGACGTTCGGTGAGCGCGCGATGGAGGTCGGCACGGTGAAGGTGGTAGTAGCCAGCGCCGTAAACCCGCTCATACACCCCTTTGATTGGCGTCCGGTAAAGCACTCGCCCGCTCTTCCAGTCCCGCCCCGTGAACGCAACCGGCTCGCATGCCACCTCGCGGATCAACGGCTCGACACCAATCGCGCGCAGCACTTTGACTGCGTTCGGACTCATCTGAACGCCAGCGCCGACCTCACCGAGCTGAGACGCCTGCTCAATGACGACAACTTCGCACCCGCGTTGTCGCAGAGCAATGGCGGCCGCCAGGCCTCCAATGCCAGCCCCGGCAATGACCACCTTCGTGGAACGGGAATTCATGGTGTCATCTCCTGGCCGCTGCTTTCGCGCGGCATTGCAAACGTGGCACTCGCCTTCGCGGCGAGCTTCCGACTGTCATTCACTGATGTGACGACCATGGAAACAAACGCCAGGCTGGAACCGATGCGTTCGACCTTCGCCATCGCGATGGCATCGGCGCCTCGGATCGCACCGAGAAAACTGACGTGGAGATCAACGGTCGAAACCGGTCGGAACTCGCCCAGCTGACTTGCAATGGCCAGCACCATAGCGGTATCCGCCAACGTACAAATGGCTTGCCCTGAAATCACGCCATCGGGACGCGCGGCATGACGGGAAACCGGCATCCGGACGACGACTTCGTCCCCTTTGGCCCGCTCCACGCGCAGCCCCAATGCCTGCACCATTGGCGGGAACACCTGGTCGGAAATCGACTGCAGGTCCGTGCATGACAGATTAGCCAAGGTGCTCTCCTGCGCGGCCGCGAAAGCTGAGTCCGTTTTTAGCCATGTCGCGCAGGCTCGCGGGGGGAGCAAACCGATCGCCATAGCGAGCGGTCAGTTCTTCGCACTGGCGAATGAATTCGGGAACGCCAATACCGTCGACGTGCGATAGCACGCCGCCGAGGCTCGACGGGAACGACCATCCCAGAACCGATGCAACATCCGCGTCGGCCGGATCGTCGAAGATGCCCTCCTCCATCGCGCGGATGCTCTCCAGCGCCTGAATGTGAAGCAGCCGGTTCTCGATATCGGCTTCGTCCGGCACCGGCGCCGTCGCCGGAAATTCCTTGGCCAGGCCGGCCCAAGCCGTCCTGTCTCCGTTCGGCGCATAGTCGTAGACGCCCGCATTCACCTTGCGGCCTCGTCGTTCGAGTTGGGAGGCCATCCTATCGAGGACGTGCAACGCGCGGACGAACGGTTCGTGTTCCCTTCGCTCGCCAGCGAGGCTGCCGATGATGTCCAGAAGGAGGTCGAGTGACGTCTGGTCCGCCATAGCCAGAGGGCCAATGGGCATTCCCGCATTGACCGCCGCGTTGTCAACGACCTGCGGCGGAACACCTTCTGCGAGGAGCAGCAGCGCCTCTCGCGTGTACGCGCCTACGACACGGCTGGTGTAAAAACCACGGCTGTCGCGGACCACGATTGGCGTCTTCCCGAGTATCTGGCAAAGGTCCAGCGCCTTGGCGACAGCCTCGTCGGAAGTCGACTCGCCGCGCACGATTTCGAGCAGCGGCATCCGGTCGACCGGTGCAAAGAAGTGCATTCCGACGAAATTTTCGGGAACAGGAGCGAGATTCGCGAGTGTCGTGATGCGAAGCGTCGACGTGTTTGATGCGAACAGCACGCCGGGCGCGATAGCCATCGCCCGCTGCGTGACGTCTGCCTTGACGTGCTCACGTTCCACGACCGCCTCGACGATGGCGTCTACGCCGGCGAGTCGCCCGAAGTCAGCAGACGACTCGATTCGCTCAAAGATCGACGCAGCTTCGGTCTCCCTCAGGTACCCGCGCTCCAGTGCCTTTGCCAGATTCCTCCTAATGGCCGCGAGACCTGCGTCTGCGCGTTCCTGGGTGGCATCGAGAAGGACGACGTCGAGTCCGGCGCGCGCCGCAGTATGCGCGATGCCACTCCCCATTAACCCCGCGCCGATCACGCCAATGCGTTTCGGTTTGAACGTAGCAATGCCGACCGGCCGCGCCTTCAAACGCCGTGCCGAGTTGACGCCGTAGAACAACGTGTTGATCTTGTTTCTTGCAGCTTTCGAGCACGCAACGGCTGCGAAGAGTCGCGCTTCGATCTTTAGGCCGGCGTCGATCCCTCGCTCGACGCCGTGATGAAGCGCCTGGAGGATTGCCCCGGCAGCGGGATCGTCCGGCGATGTCTTGCGGCGAAGCCTGGGCCACGCCCCCATGAAGAACAGCCGCCCCTTCATTGATTGCGGATCGTCGCCCGGAACGGTATATCCTTCGCGATCCCACGGCTGCGTTGCAGCGCTGCCCCCGCGCGCGTCGGTCAGCCAGGCCGTGGCCGCATCCAGCAGTTCTGCCGCCGGAACTACGTCATCGATGATGCCGAGTGCGGCAGCAGCGTGAACCTTCAGCAGTTTGCCTTCAAGGAGGAGCGGGCCTGCCGTCGCGACGCCGATGAGGCGGGCAAGCCGCTGCGTTCCACCGGCACCCGGCATTAGCCCCAAGGTGACCTCGGGCAGCCCGATCCGTGTTGTCTCGCTATCCGCAGCGATGCGACGATGGCAGGCGAGTGCCACTTCCAGGCCGCCCCCGATCGCCGACCCGTTGATTGCGGCCACAACCGGCTTACCGCACGTCTCCAGCCGACGCAGGCATACACCGATATCCCTGACCAGTTCCAGTGCGCCGTCCGGGGTTCGGACCGCTCGCAACTCATTCAGGTCACCGCCGGAGATGAAGTCGTTTTTTGCCGACGTAACGATGATCCCCGTTACGTTGCCGTCCGTGACAACGGCCTCGACCGCATTCACAAAAGCCGCGATCGCAGCGCGATTCTTGACGTTGACGGGCGAACCCGCGACGTCCCATGTTAACGTCGCAATGCCGCTGCTTGGGTCCAGTGAAGCTTCAATCATGTTTGCGTCCTCGGTCAGATTCTTTCGATTACCGTTGCGACTGCCATGCCCAATCCAGTGCACATGGTTGCAACACCAAAGCGCGCATCGCGACGCTCCAGTTCATCAAGCAGCGTGCCGACGAGCATGCCGCCCGTTGCGCCGATCGGGTGCCCCAGCGCGATGGCGCCGCCGTTTGCGTTGACGATGTCCGGATCGACCCCTGCGTGCCGGTTGAAGTAAAGGACGACCGAGGCAAACGCTTCATTCACCTCAAACAGGTCGACATCCTTGAAGCTCAATCCGCAGCGCGCGAGCGCCCGTCGACTGGCTTCAACAGGCCCGGTCAGCATGATGCACGGCTCGATTCCGACCTGCGCAATGGCGCGAATCCTGGCTCGCGGCCTGATGCCCAGCGCTTCTGCGGAAGCAAGGTTCCCGATCAGGAGCGCCGAAGCGCCGTCTGCGATTCCCGAAGAATTGCCCGCGTGGTGGACGTGCAGCAGGCGGTCAAGGTGCGGGTAGCGGCGGCGAATCGTGATGTCGTAGCCGGCGTCAGCCGCCCTCTCGAAGGACGGCTTGAGCATTGCGAGACTTCCAACGGTTGTTTCCGGGCGGATGAGCTCGTCGCGATCGAGCATCAGCGTTCCATTGCTGTCGTGAATCGGTGCGATCGACCGATCGAATGCCCCTTCCGCCACTGCCTTCGCCGCACGTCGATGCGATTGCGCCGCCCATGCATCGACATCGTCGCGACTGAAGCCCTCGATCGTGGCGATCAGGTCGGCCGATACGCCCTGCGGCGTCGCCCACGATCTGTCGTTGAAGAATGTATCGCTCACAGTGGGGCCACCCGTCGAAAGCATCGGGACGAGTGACATCATTTCGATACCGCCTGCGACGAAGAGATCGCCTTGACCGGCCATAACCTTGCACGATGCGATATTCAATGCTTCAAGACCGGAGCCGCAGAATCGCGCGACGGTACTTCCAGCGACCGAATCGGCGTAACCTGCGTAGAGGGCAGCCGAGCGCGCGAGGTTCGCGCCCTGATCGTTGACGGCCTCGGCGCAACCGAAGATCACGTCTTCTACCTTCTCGCTGTTGAATCCCGCGTGGCGAGCCGGGATGGCTTTCAGTACTTCGCTGGCCAGTTCGATCGGTGACAGGGTGTGCAGGCCACCGTCCTTCTTGCCGCGCCCTCGCGGTGAACGCACCGCGTCGAAAATATAAGCGTCGTGTGTCATGAGACTTAAAGGCTCCCCGTGCCATGCACAGCAAGGCACTTTGTTCAGGATTGAAGTAAAATCCGCTCTTGCGTTCGCCACCTGTCGGTGCCGCCCAGGAGCGCGCGGCGCCAGTGGCGCGCCGTCAGGTCGAGACTGCGGTTTTCATGGCAAAAACATTCCCCTCGCCTCGCGGGACCGCAAGGCAACCGAATTCGAATCGATGGGTTACGCCGCGCTAGCGGCTTCAGAAGGACTTTGTCAGAGCCTCTTCCCTCAGTTGCGCCTTGCGGACTTTTCCTGCACCGCTCACCGGCAAGTGTTCGTCGCGAATCTCATAGCTCCGGGGCCGCTTGTATCCCGCGATCCGCGCGCGGCAATGCGCATCCAGGTCGTCTTCCGAAAGCTCGATATCTGGACGCTTGACGACAACCGCGTGGACCCGTTCGCCCCATTTGGGGTCCGGCAGCCCGATGACCGCGCATGCTGCAACACCCAGATGGCTCGTCAGCACGCTCTCGACTTCGGCCGAATAAACGTTTTCGCCGCCGGTCACGATCATGTCCTTGATGCGGTCGACGATCGTCACGAATCCATTGCGGTCGATCGACCCCACGTCACCGGTGTACAGCCAGCCGTCGCGAAGCACCGCTTCTGTCGCGGCAATGTTGCGCCAGTAACCCTGCATCATTTGCGGACCACGCACGACGATTTCACCGGGCTGCCCAGATTCCAGCGGTACGTCATCGACACCACGCACCTCAATCTCCGTCATCGGCAATGCCTGACCAGCACTTTGAAGCTCCCCTGCTAGCGGGCCATCCATCACATGGCGCTCGGGCGGTAGCGTCGTGCAGGCGCCGCACAGCTCGGTCATTCCGTAGAATTGCTGGAAGCGAGCTCTCGGCATGGCCTGCATCAGCCGCTGCAGGAGCGGTGCTGCGATCGACGAGCCTCCGTAGGCGACGGTACGAATGTTCACGAGCACTGACGCTTGAGCGGCAGTGAGCTGATCCAGCAGGGTCGCGAGCATCGTCGGGACGAGATTGACCTCCGTCACGCCGACTTCCGCCATTCGCTCGATCGCCTGGCCTGGATCGAACCGCGGCAAGAACGCGTGCGCACCGGCCGCAACTGTCAACGCCAATCCAATTCCGAAATCCGCAAGGTGGAACATTGGCGTGGCATGCAGATAGACGCTGTCGGCCTGAAACCGAAGCGCATTCGCCATCACCAAGGCCTGCACGGCGAATGACTTGTGCGACAGCATGACGCCCTTGGGTCGCCCCGTCGTCCCACCGGTATAGAAAATCGCCGCAGTCGATTCATCACTAACCTGTGTCGGAACTCCGCGGGTCGCGGGTTCCATGCGGCGCAACAGTGCGAGTAATGCAACTGGAACGTTAAAGGCCGCCAATGACAACACCTTCGACTCCTCCAAGGCGATCAACGACTTCAAGCTCTCCACCGATGTGACGACTTCGCGCACGACTGCAGCATGGTCCTCGTCAAACATCATGCAACTTACTTGTGCATCATTCAGGATTTCGATAATTTCAAATTCGGCAAGCCTGTGGTTAATCGGAACTAAAACCGCTCCAGCCGCCCAGATCGCATACTGTGCCTCAAGAAACTCTGGTCGATTGAGCGACAGCAGTGCGACCCGATCGCCGGGACGGACGCCAAAGGCCGGCAAAGCATGCGCAACAGAATTGACGCGGTCCGCGAATGTCTTCCACGATACCTTGTTGGGGCCAGTTATCGCCCAACCGTCGGGGTTGATTCGAGCTGCTCTCGTCACCGAGGACGTCAGACAAAGATTCATCGTCTCACCTTGCTATACACTCAATACGGTTCGAATTCCTACGCCGTTACGCATGTCATCGAACGCCTCGTTGATCTCCTCCAACGGACGCTCTCTCGTCACTAGCCCCGTCAGATCCAGCCTGTTATCGCAGCGCAGGTCCAGATATCGAGTCATGTCGCGCTGCGGATGGGAATTGCCGAGGAAGGAGCCCTTGATAGTCAGCTGCTTCAGTACGACGTCCAGCGCTGGCACAGCGACAGTCGTTCCGACCTGTGCCACACCAATCAGGACAATCTGACCGCCCTTCCTGACGAGGCGCGCGGCCGTCTGCATCGTGCCAGGTGCACAGACACAATCAAAAACGTAGTCAAAACCCTCGTTCTCGAGGCAAGGTAAGGCGCCAGCCGACAGTGCTTCATCGTCACTGTCGAATACCGCGTTAACGCCCATGGTCAGGGCCTTGTCGCGCCGTGCCTGGTGTGGATCAATGCCTATCGCAGTCTTGACGCCGGCGAGTCTCAGACCCTGGACAGTGGACAGGCCGATTCCGCCCAGTCCGATGACAGCGGCGGTTTCCCCTGCGTCGACCCCGGCGATGTTGAACACCGACCCGAGTCCGGTCTGTACTGCACATCCGACCACCGCCGCCTCACTCAACGGGACGCTGTCCGGCACCGGCACGACACCAGCCCTGTCGATCAGCGCATACTCGGCAAACGCGCCCAAGCGCAATCCCTGCGTAACCGGCACGCCTTTGCGGCGCAGGCGCGAGGCGATGACCGTGTTGGCTGTTGCAGGGCTCGCCGTGGCTTTGCAAAGCACTGGCTGATCGCGCAAGCAGAACTCGCATCGGCCACAAGGTGGCCTCATCGACAAGACCACTCGATCGCCGATCCTGAGATCGTCCACGCCGCGGCCAAGTGCCTCGACCGTACCCGCTGCTTCATGTCCAAGAATGGCCGGCAATGGATATGGCATCGATCCGTCGACGATGCTAAGGTCCGAATGGCACACGCCACAGTGACGGATCCGGACAAGCACTTCGCCAACGTTCGGATCATCGATCTCCACATCGTCGACGATCTTGAGGCGGCTCCCCGTCGACTCGAGCAAGGCGGCACGCATTTTTCGCATCACTCGACTCCCGCATTTACGTTGAGGACCTTGCGAATGCTGAAATCGTCGCAACCCCACTCGCCCAGCTCATAACCAAATCCGCTTGCCTTCATTCCGCCGAATGGCAATTCGGGATCGGGCGGTACAGCATGCTGATTCACATAAAGATTCACCGCCTCCAATCTGGATGCCGCGTCGACAGCGGCGCTTACGTCGGTCGACCAGACAGAGCCACCAAGGCCAAACTCAGAAGCGTTCGCTCGATAGATGGCTTCGTCGACCGTGTCGAAAGGCAATACAGGAAGAGCGGGTCCGAATTGCTCCTCCTTCACTATTCGGGTCGCGTCGCTGACGTCCGAAACAATTGCTGGTTTCAGGAAATGTCCGGCGTAGCCGTCGAGCGGCTCGCCTCCTACATGAATCGTGCCTCCTTGCGCCACGGCATCGTCAAGCAGTGCGCGAACATGATCGCGTTGAGCCCGGTTGTTCAGCGGCCCCATCTGCGTATCCCAATTAAGCCCCGGTCCTACGCGCCAGTGCCGTGCAATTTCTATAAGGCGCTCAAGCATCGGATCAAATATGCTCCGGTGAACATACAGCCGCTTGATCGCGCAGCACAGCTGCCCGGCGTTCGCAAATGCGTTGTTAAAGATCTTTGGGGCGATGTCCGCCACATTGGCATCGCGACAGACGATCGCCGCGTCGTTCCCGCCAAGTTCCAGCGTCAAACGCTTTAGCATCGGTGCGGAGCTTTCCATTACGCGAATGCCGGTCTGCGTAGAACCCGTGAAGGAGACCTTAAGAATACCAGCATGTTCGACAAGTGCTTGGCCGATATCGCCTTCGCCAGTGACTGTATTTATCACACCGGCAGGCAGAATGTCCGCAAGCCGCGCGCAAAGCATCAATGTCGTGAGAGGCGTCGATGGCGCCGGCTTGATCACGACCGTGTTCCCGGCCCAAAGGGCGGGCGCAAGCTTCATCATCAGGATCGCGATAGGATAGTTCCACGGGACGATCAGTCCCACCGTGCCAATGGGTGCGCGCACGACGTCGACATACTCGGACGATCGTTGACGTAACGTTTCCCTGCGCTGATCCTTTTGCGCGTAGTACGTTAGCAGCCGCACCGACGTTGCGATCTCCCCCTTGGCGGCCGCCAATGGCTTACCTTGCTCGCGACTGAGAACATGCGCGAGTTCGGCACTGCAGACTTCGATCCTGTGCGCACATTGCGCCAGCATTGCCTTACGTGCCGGCAAGTCGTTGGCCCAGCTTCCGCGCGCCGCGGCGTTGGCTGCAGCAACCGCCGCGTCAAGGTCGTCAATGGTGGACACCGGCGCCCGAGCAACGATATCCAATGTGGCGGGATCTTTTACGTCATAGACGTCCGACGCGCTCGCGCTCGCGCCGCTTACAAGGTTGAAGTAGGTTTCCATCGATTCCTCTCCTATTGTGATTGGAGGACCGACGTCGCGCCACTGAGACTGACCGGCATCGACTGCGCACCGCGAATCACGGTGCTCACCCAGGGTATATCCTCCGGGGCGCACGCGAGCGTCATCTGCGGGAATGCCTTAACGATACGACCGACCGCAATCTGCGCTTCCATTCGGGCGAGATGAGAGCCAAGACAAAAGTGCGGACCATGGCCGAATGCGGTGTGCTGCTTGATAGAGCGCATGATATCGAAGCGATCCGGATCCTCAAATCGGGCGGCATCGCGATTCAATGCGGCGATGAGTACCTGAACGAAGCTGCCGCGAGGAATCGTGGTATCGCCGATGGTCACGTCCTCGACCGTGACGCGAAACGTCGTCCGATGCACGGATCCGTCATAGCGCAGCGTCTCTTCTACGGCCTGTTTGACAAGGGCTGATTCAGCACGGAGCAGGGCCATTTGCTCCGGGTTGCGCAACAAGTGCAGCAGCGTGTTGCCGATCAGGCCGACGGTCGTTTCGTGCCCGGCGATGAGTAGCAGGTATGCCATGCTCCGAATCTCGTCGTCGCTCAGCGCGTCCTTCGCATTGCGTAGAGCAATCATCGCCGACAGCAGGTCCGATTGTTCGTCGGGCGATGCTCCCGGCGCAACGGCTGCGCGCTTGGTCTCGATCAGCCGCGCAAGATAATCCTGAAGCAGGGAGATACCTTTGTCTTGTTCACTGTGACCGGGGGTCATAGCCCATGCCGCCCACTGCCGGAAATCCGCTCGGCGTTCTTCCGGCACTCCCAACATCGTGCAAATGACCGTGATACCAATGGGATAGGCGAAATCGGCGATCAGGTCAGCGGCGTCCCGTCCACGCATCCCGTTGATGAGGTCATCGACCAGTTTTTCGATCATCACGCGCAGCGCTTCTAGCCGCCGGGGCGAGAAAGCGAGATTCACAAGCGATCGCAACCGCGTATGTTCAGGCGCGTCCGTGTTGAGCAGATTTCCGGCTTGCGTACCGGAGATGGGAAAGCCAGAACTCGGGCCGCTCTTGCCAGTCTTTGCGAGCGCCAGTTGCATATATTGCGACCCCTTCGCAATGCGCGGGTCATTCAACGCAGCCAAACCTTCGGCCCAATGGGTGACGAGATAGATCTCCGTGCCAACGGCGTTTCGAGCGCGGACAACCGGACCCCTGGCTGCCAGCTCCTTGTACACGGGATGAGGATCGAGCATTCGCTCACAGTGCGGGAGATTGAACAATCCGTCACTGGTATGGGAAACGTGGACCATCGCTGCTGTCTCCATTTAGTATATTTTCTGCCGAGCCAATGGCGCGGCGTATAGACGAGCGCCACCCTGCCGACAGGCATCCGTAACTGCAAATTGAGGCAATGTCAGGGCTTGGTGGGCTCTTCGCGCCAGCGGATGGCGCCGACCACCATCTTTGTCAGGGTGTCCGTCAGCACGTCGTCATTCACGTCTCGACCGAGCATTTGAAGGTCGCCATTGGCCACAACCCAGTTGTAGCAAGTGAACTCAATCATGGAGCACAAACAGGAGCCCGCAATCTCAGGGTCGACACCTGTGCAATATCCCAGCCGCTGCGCGAGGCGAATACGCGTGCTACTAACACGGACACCCTCCGCGCGAATCTCACGCCAGATTGCGGCGAACGACTCGTTCACCATCGAAGCCTGGAAAACGGCGACCGCCACCACGCCGTGTTCACGATAGACCCTCCAAAACGACAGTAGCATCTCGCGGAAATTCTCGAACGGGTCCTCGTGCACGTCCGGAGGGTTGATGTTGTCACGCAGCGCGATCCTGAACTCTTCGGCAAGCGCAAGCAGCAACTCCTCCTTGTTCTTGAAGTACTGATAGAAGGAGCCGATGGCCTTGCCCGCTTCTTCCGCAATATCAGTAATTTTTGCGTTCACGTACCCGTCGCGCGCCAGCACACGCCGCGCCGCATCTTTGATCGCCGCCTCGGTTCTGGTGCGCTTTGCGCCTGCCCGACGGACCTGCAATGTCTCCATGGACTCACCCTATTTAGCTCGTTCTCATGGCACTACTGTAGCAAAGCCGCGCTGAAAATGAAAGTGAATTCATTTTCTTAAAGCCAACCTAGGGTAATCCGCTAGCGGTCACCCATGCTCGCCCGCGCAGTCCAGCGAGGGGCGCGCCAGGGACGGTCCCGCTTTTCCCCGCCAGGTGGCGTCCGTCACTGCCCCGGCAGGGTTGCCGCGAACGGCCAGGTTGGGTGCTGGGTGTTTACCACGACGACAAAAGAATGTGAATTCACTTTCATTTTCTGAGTCCTTTTGCTACATTCAATTCGCCTCTCGTATGCGGCGTCTGACTACGGAGACCCGAAAATTGGGCTCGGCAAGCAGGCGAGACTCGTAAGCATAGCTAAATAAAAATATTACAAATATCTGGGTTGGAGACGATCGTGAAGAAATTGGCATGTGCAGCTTTGTTCCTCGGCGCATCAGCTGGTAATGCGTTCGCTGGAAGCGTAACCCTATACGGAATCATGGACACCGGGATTGAGTATCTGACGAACGCTGACCTCAAGGGTAACTCCGTAGTTCGAATGCCGATCAATACAGGAACGTACACGTCGCGTTGGGGACTAAAGGGCGACGAAGGGCTGGGGAATGGTTACAAGGTGGTTTTTACGCTCGAAAACGGTTTCACGGTCGGCAACGGGACGATCGGCCAAGGCGGTCGGGAATTCGGGCGCCAAGCCTACGTCGGATTGTCCAGTCGGTACGGCACCCTAACCTTCGGCCGTCAATGGACGATGACACTCAATGCACTTGCAGACACCGAACTGATGGGGCCGAACATCTACGGTTTGGCGGCCTTCGACGCGTATCTACCAAATGCCCGCGCGGACAACTCAATCAGCTACAAGGGCTCGTTCTCGGGTCTCAGCATAGGCGCCACATACTCGTTCGGGCGGGACGCAGTTGGCGGTTGTGCCGGTCAAGCGCCCGGATCGCCGTCTTCGTGCCGCGATTGGTCTGCATACGCGGAGTATGCATGGAAGAGTTTCGGGGTCGCCGCTGGATACGACGCGCAAAGTGGCGGGGACCCGTCGGCAGCTACGTCGTTCTTCAACGGTGCAGCCCCAATCAAACTGTCCAACTCGTCTGACAAAGACTGGCGAGCCTATCTGAGCGCCTTTGCACGCTTCGGGAATGCAAAGGTCGTCGCAGGCTGGATTCACCGCCAAGTGTCCGCGTCCACGTCCGTCACATCGAACATTTATTACGGTGGTCTCAGCTATATGTTAACCCCGTCCTTTACGTTGGATGGTCAAATCGGACGAGTCATAAACACGGACCAGCAACGTAGCGCGTCAATGGGCGTGGTCCGTATTCTTTATAGCCTTTCGAAGGCAACCACGCTTTACGTTCAGGCTGCGCATTTAATCAACAGCGGAAACGCCCAGTACACGGTGAGCGTCGGCGGCAATAACACACCGGCTCCCGGGAAATCGCAAACTGGCATGATGGCTGGCATTAGGCACTTCTTTTAAAAATGACCGGAACATCCTCATGACGTAAATCGAAAGCAATAAATGTATCAATGTATGCGCAAACTCGGCGGCGTTCGCTATTTTTCCGAACCAATTTCGACGCGTTAATTCACCCAACTATCTGTATGGACCTCGGAGATCGGTATGCTGGATGTCAACAACTGGTATATGGCGGGATGGAGCACCGAACTGACAAGCAGAGACCTGCTTAGTCGGAAGGTGGCCGGATTGCCTATCGTTCTTTACCGACCGACGGATGCCGCGATCACCACCCTCCTCGATCAATGCTGTCATCGGGGCTATCCTCTTTCCAAGGGCGAATTAACCAATGGCGTGATCCGGTGCGGCTATCACGGGCTAATGTACGGAGCTGATGGCCTCTGTATCAAGATTCCAGGGCAGAACAAAATCCCGAGGGCCGCGAAAATAAGAGCCTTCCCTACTGTCGAGCAAGACGGAATAATCTGGGTCTGGACAGGGGATGAAGCGTTGGCTGATCCTCGGGCGATTGTGCGGTTTTCTTGGCATAACTCGACAGACTGGCACTGGGCCGGAAGGCATGTCTATTACCGCGCTCCTCAGGAGCTGATCTACGACAACCTCCTGGATCTTACCCATGTCGGATACGTCCACAAGTCCACAATCGGGGGAGATGAGGAACGTCATTCGACAGCCGAAGTTCAGTGGAAACGAGAAGGCAATGAGGTTCAAGTATTGAGATGGATGCGCGGAGTTTCGCTCCCGCCGGCTTATCGGATAATTAGTTCATTTGAAGGGCCTGTAGATCGATGGCAAATAACGCGATGCAACCCTGGAGTCGTGATGATCCATACAGGCGCTGTGCCAGCAGATAGCGACCCCGGCGACCTTGAGCACGGCAGATCAGGATATCGCGGGCACAGTTTCCAGGCCATTACTCCAGAAACAGAGACCACCAGCCATTACTTCTGGTCAGTTGGAATAGATCGGAAGAACACTTCGGGTGAACTGCTCGACGCCAAGATCGCGTCAACCTCCGAGACTTTTGAAGAAGACAGAGCCGTTATTGAAATGCAGTGGCAGCGCCAGTCTGAAGTGCCGAGAGCTTACGTCGATATCGCCAGCGACAGTCCCTCCTTGGCTGTTCGACGAATTCTCAGCGAGAACTATGAAGCCGGGCTCCGTACACCGGTGAGCAGTTAATCAATTCGGTCAGTCAATCTCTTTGCAGCGTCGAGCTCGGCCGCGGTACCGAGCGCGGTCATCCTGCAGTGATGCCCGCTGCTTGGCTCCTTATAGGGGTCGTTATTGTTAATGACGAAAAGACGCGGAAAGGACAGGTCACGTCCAGCTTGCTAGAAGTTGAAGTCAGGTGTTGGCGGTGAAATTACGCACAGGTTCGAGAGCCTTCTGCATATTGAGCGCCCAGCCTTCCAGGTGTCAATAAATCGAAAAGGAGATAGAAATGCAGAGTCAATCGCTGCGGCAGATTGTTGCTAACGCGCGGCTGGGGAAATTTCACTTCGTGCTGCTGGCGTGGTGTGCATTCATTGTGCTATTCGACGGATATGATCTTGTCATCTTTGGAGCCCTTGTTCCAACCTTAATGAAGGAGTGGCACCTGAACGCAGTGGAAACAGGAACGCTTGGCAGCATGGCATTGGCCGGAATGTTGGTCGGTGCACTTGCTATGGGCCCGTTAGCTGACAGGTTCGGCCGACGGTTTGTGCTGCTTCTCTGTACGATTCTATTTAGTGCCATGTCGTGCCTTAGTGCATTTGCACCGAGACCTTCAGTCTTTGGCCTGCTGCGTCTCTTGACAGGCATCGGACTTGGCGGAGCAATCCCCAACGCTGTTGCACTTGTCGATGAGCTATCGCCCGAGAGGCGCCGGGGGATTTCGGTCACAGCGGTCATGGCCTTCTATGCGATCGGCGGAATGGTTTCTGCGGCGGTCGCAATCTTTGCAATCCCTAGTGTGGGATGGAGGCCGACGCTTTACTTCGCCACAATTCCGCTGGTTACCTTGCCATTTATGTACCGCACCCTGCCAGAATCAGTTTCTTTCCTGCTGTCGACCGGGCGCTTGGATAGGGCCATTGAGACTCTCAGGAGAATTGATCCCACCGTTCACCTCAGCGGGGATACCACGAGTGCGGCAGCGTTAAAGACTTCTCCTGCCATGATGACCTCTGTTTCGTCGCTGTTCAGTGACGACCGTTTCGACCGTACTCTACTGATCTGGCTGGTGTCCGCAGCCTGCATGCTCTTGGCCTACGCGCTGAATACCTGGCTACCGAAATTGATGGTGAGCGGCGGCTATCCCCTTGTGTCAAGTCTATCGTTTCTTATGCTGCTAAATGCCGGCGCAGTCCTCGGTAGCGTCCTTGGAGGCTGGCTGTCAGATCGCTTTGGAACTCGGGAAACGGTGATCGGATTCCTGATCTGTGCAGCAGCGTCGTTGGTATTGCTCGGCACCAAGCCGCCGCAGCCCTTTCTATCGATGATGCTGCTTCTTGCCGGCGCGTCGACAATCGGAACCCTTTCTATCGTCGCGTCCTTTGTGGCAAAAGCGTACCCCGCGGAGATAAGGGCGACGGCCGTAAGCTATTCATCGGCAGCAGGAAAGCTCGGCGCGATGATAGGGCCGCTGCTAGGGGGCCTGATTCTCGGGATGGGGCTACCATTCTTTCAAAATTTCATCGTATTTGCGATCCCTGCACTGCTAGGCATCGGTGCCCTCCTCGGGATTCGGAAGAACACAGAACTCGATGCTTCGACCACCGCCGTGATTCGGCCACTTAAAAACGAACATCATTAGTTGCCGGGAGCTCCTCAACGCTGCTTGCCACGAAGCCGCTCACAAAATGATTCACGGACGTTTTTTGGTGGCGTGGCGACGCGATCGTGCGGTCGCCCCTGTCCGCAGGAGATGCGAACGAGTTTTGTTCGCCGATATTTCGTTCATATCGTTGCGTTGTCAGTTCTCGAACCATGTGTGCGATGACCCCAAGTCGACCGGCTCGACCGACCGGACATTCAGCCCATAGCATCGCGCTTCGTATCCATCACAGAGCAAGGCTAATTCCTGTTGATCAACGTACGTGTCGCCTCAACAATTTAGTGATCTCGCTACACCGGCGCAGGGATTTGTCCTGCGGGTAGTACTCGAATCCCCATGGTGTCCGAGCAGTCGCGTTGCCGCATATAGGGCATTGCTCGTCCCACCGCCGCCCGACTCATCAATAGTCTCTGCAACAAACAACTGGTTGAACGTCAACCGGGCACATCAAGGCAGAGGGTGGTATGCCCATCCGACTGAGGCGGGCAAAGCCCTTGACAGGCCGATCAATGCTGCGCGCTCGGAGATCGCTAGAGCGATGCGTGCGGAGCTTGGAGTGGAGATGCTCGAATCCGCTGTCGCCAGCATGGAGCGCTCGGAGGTTGCTTTCGGAGAAGCAAATTTTCACATCGGTAAATTGTTTTCTCTCTATCTGTCGAAGATTGGATGAGTCAACACCGATCACGCGCCAGCAAGTTCGAAGGGGAGGCGCGACGTCGTTAAAGTCTCTTCTCGGCCCCTGAGGAGACCTTCATATTCAAGAAAAGCGCACGCAAACGGCGGTCGGTAATGACCATGCTCGTTTCCCGATAACGGCTAGTCGCGCCGCGCGGCGTTGAAATGACGTCCGTGCTCCGTCGGGGTCACGCTAATTCGGCCATAATAGTCGCGCGCGGCGATAGCCTTGGCCTTACGGAGCGTCGCGAGCGGGTGGCTCAGTGCGCATATCGTCCTCGCGAAAACGGGCGTAGATCTCGGAGTCGACGAATCGCGTGATCACCACCTCGGCGCTCGCGAACAGCTCTTTGGCCGCCCAATCCGCAAGCGCTAGCGCGGGAGAACCTTTCACGCGCCGGGACGGATAGACGAAGCCATCAGGCTGCTCCTCGGGAGGCATCGTCAGCATCGCCTCGCGAATCCTCTGGCCAAACAGCTGGCATGCCGCGTAGTCGCCGTCAGAGATTGCGTCATGAAAGCCGAGCCGGCTGCTATGGACCTCACCGAGGTTCCACAGCAAGAGCGGCCGCGTAAATTTCACATATGCTAGCGGTCCCCCTTCCTCTGCCCGGGCTGTGATATGGAAGCCCGTTCCCGGACCGCGATTGTTCAGGACCAGCCGGCCTTCCCACGCTGCTACCAGGCTATCCATGCCGAGATACCGCCAAGTGAACGGAAGCCGCTGATCGCCGCCGGCCGTTTCGGGGGGGCGGACCGAAACGGCCCGGCACAAACGGCGACGCCGTTGCTACATACTTCGGGTTGGTGACGGCACGCACAAAAACGCGATTGACTTCGTAGGTGTAGTGCTGCTTCCCTAGCGCATGCAGGATCTGGGCTGTAGCCGGGACCTTTTCGTCCAGCCGCAGCAACCGTTCCAATTCTGATTTTTTGTGTTCTGACATTGGATTTCTGTTGCTCAATCCAGGTCAGCCACCTCCATCCTCGCCAGCGCAACGATCCTGTCGAGCCGCACCTTGACCGGAAGCGACAGCATCCGGGCCTGTGCGGGCGTCACACTCCGTCGGTCCTCAAACGGCATTCCCGCGAGGACTTCAGCAGCCGACAGTTCATTCAGCGACTCATGCTCGGACATAAAGAAGGTGTTGACCTGCATCCGTGAATTACTGCGGAGAATCTCGAGCAGATGCGGCAGATGCGAGGGCACGTCCGCCGTGAATTGCCATGCGGGATACGCGCGGCCATTCTTCTTGCCGGGCGGCACCACGCTGTAGAACAGGGCGTGGTCACCGCGGTAGAGCGTGCTCTTTGACATCCCGGTTCGCTCGATCACCTCCTCAGGACTCCATTTGGCAACTGGCAGCCAAGACGGCTGATCCATACCACCGCGACCGGTGTCCCGGATCAGCCACTCAGCCAGCCGCGCGGCAATCTCGCGGCGGGCGGACTGGCTGGTCAGGCCTGCCGTCTTTCCGGCGCCCGACTTCACCGCTGCACCTGCGGATACACCAGCGAGCAGGTCTGCCGCGATCTTCTCGATCAAGGCATTCGCGTCGCCAGCGTACTGTCCATTCACAAGTGCTCGCAGGTCGGCTTTCGCACTTGCGTGGTTGCGTTTGGTTGCCAGTTCCATTTCAACTCCTGATCAGCAATCCAAGGGAGGCGCGCCGACAGCCGCGAGCATGCCGGATCGGGACGCGACACTCCGGCTGGAGAAGCGGCCCGCACGAGGCCGGCGAACGCGCTGCCCAAGACGGGAAATGAGTCGGGCGCTCGCCTCGCGGCGAAGCACGGCGACTATCACGTCAAGCCCTCGCATCCGTGCGACGCGAAACCCGCCCGTGTCGCGCGCAGTGCGCTCCTCCCCGCACAACGTCCCACAAAGGACCTTCCCACAGTAGCTTATGTAACTGTTGGACGTCGCCAGTAGATAGCCTGCCCGAACCGGGACGCCCGTCTCGGTCTTCCGCAGTAGGCGGTCCAATTGAGCAAGGCGCTCCCGCTGAACTATTGTTGCTTGAGGAGGTTTTTTCTCCCGCCCTCTGCGTGGAGGAGTACGTCCACGGCCTTCCAAACTTTCCAGAAACCGCCTTATCTGATCAGCGTTGACGGTCAATACATTTTGCTTCGGACAACACTCACTGAGGAATCTTTGAAACGCACGCAACATTGATCCGTACATCGCAATCGAATTCCGAGCAAATTCACGGTCACCACTCGAGAGAGAATGTGTGATCCAAAATTCAAACGCCGCATCAGGATCTTTAATCCACTCCTCCCTAGATATTGCTACGCCTGACCATTCGGGGTCTGCAGGTGAATCGAAGCGCTCTGCCATTTTGCCTTGCTGCATGATCACCTCACTGTGCCGTATTCGCGTGATCGATTCTCACACAGCATTTTCCGAATCATCAAATATCGTGCAAGCGGAAATTCGTCGCACGATTGCAATCTCATTTAAATTGTCGGAAATCTCATTTAAAGCGGCGGGAATCTCAACTCTAATGCCGTCTTATGCGTGGCGACGCTTTCCGGCCAATCAGGTCATCATCGATCCGTACCGGACATCATTTTCAAAACCGTACAGGTACTGTACCGGCACCTGTCGCTAGAATGAGCCTCACCGTTTTCTGTTGGCGACACCGGAGCCCTCATGTCTTTCGTCACTCTCAGCGCGCTGCCCGCCGGCATCCTGTTCGCGCTCGTCACCTCGATCACGCCCGGTCCGAACAACACGATGCTGCTCGCGTCGGGCGTCAATTTCGGCTTTCGCCGCACGCTGCCCCATCTGTCCGGCATCAGCGTCGGCGTGGTGCTGTTGATGTTGTCGGTCGGCATCGGCCTCGGCGAGGCGTTCGTGCATTTCCCCGTGCTGTACACGGTGCTCGAAGTCGTCAGCGTCGCTTATCTGCTGTATCTGGCGTGGAAAATCGGCACGTCGGGCGAACTGAAGCTCAGGAACGGCGAGCGTCGCCCGATGCGCTTTCACGAGGCGATCGCGTTTCAGTGGGTCAATCCGAAGGCATGGATGATGGTGCTGACCGCCGCGACGACGATTCACCTGAGCAACAGCTTCGGCATGAACGCCGTCGCGATGGCTGCGGTGTTCTATGTGATCGGCTTTCCGTGCATCTGCGTGTGGGCCGGTTTCGGCACCGCGATGCGCGAGGTGCTGTCGAACCCGAAGCGGCTGCGCGTCTTCAACATCGCGATGGCGCTGCTGCTGGTCGCGTCGCTGTATCCGATCGCGCTGAAGCTGTTCGGGCACGGCGGCTGAGCTTTCGACGCGCGCCGCCGCGGTCTACCACGCCCCCTGCCCGACCCGCTCGATGAAGCGCCACAACGCGTCGTCGCTCGAATACGGCGCGTTGAAGCGGAACCACGCGCTCGGCGCGTCGTCGGGACGGAAGTAGGAGCCCGGTGCGAGCCAGATGCCGTGCGCGAGCGCGGCGGTCGCGACCTCGGCGGCGCGCTCCGCTTCGATCGGCAGACGCGCCAGCATGAAGAGCCCCGCGCGCGGCCGGTGAAACACCTCGAGCCCGAGCGCGTCCAGCCGTTCTTCGAGTGCCACGTGCGCGAGCTTGAGCCGTTCGTTGACCATCTCGACGTGGCGCGCGTAACGCCCTTCCACCAGCACCTTGTCGACGATCCGCTCGATCGTTTCCGACGACGTCAGCCCCACCGCCATCTTCGTGCGCGCGAGTTCGCGCAGCACCGCCTGCTCGGCCACCACATAGCCGCAGCGCAGCGACGGCGTCACCGTCTTCGAAAAGCCACCGACGTGCAACACGCGCTGCAAGCCTTCCATCGCCGCCAGTAGCGGCGCGCCGGCCGGCGCGAGTTCGCGGCTCACGTCGTCCTCGATCACCCAGATGCGCTCGCGCTCGGCGATCTGCAGCAAGCGGAACGCGGCCGACATGCCGAAGGTCGCGCCGGTCGGATTCTGGAGCGTGGTGTTGACGAAGATCGCCTTCGGCTTGTGCCGGGCGACCAGCGTTGCGAGAACGTCCGTATCGACGCCGGCCGGCGTGCGCGGCACGCCATACACGAGCAGCCCGGCGAGCTTCAGGATCTGCAGCAGATTGCAGTAGCCGGGATCTTCGACGATCACCGCATCGCCCGCGCGCAGCAGCGTGCGTACGATCAGATCGAGCCCCTGCGTCGCGCCCTGCGTGAGCAGCACGTTCGCGACGTCGACGGGCAGCCCGCGCCGGTCGAGTTGTTCGGCGATGCGCTCGCGCAGCGGCGCGAAGCCGTACGGATGGCCATAGTCGCCGAGGCGCGCGGCCGGCACCCGGCTCAGCGCGCGCAACGAGTGCTGCAGGCCGCTCTCGTTGGTCCATTCGCTCGGCAGCCAGCCGCAGCCCGCCTTGATCGGCACCGAGTGATCGGCGAACACGTCGGAGAGCAGCCATGTCGCGGTCAGGCTCGGCGGCGTCCAGTCGGCGACAGCCGCCCGCGTGGACGGCGAGCGCGCCGCCACCCGATAGCCGGAGCCGCGCCGCGCGACCACGAGGCCCATCGACACGAGCCGGTTGTACGCCTCGGTCACGGTGAAGGTGCTCAGCGCGTGGCTTTGGGCAAGCTGCCGCACCGACGGCAGCAGTGCGCCGGCGCGCAGCGATTGCGAGTCGATCGCGCGCGCGAAGCTCTGCACGACCTGTTCGACGAGCGTCGGCGCCGCGCGCCGGTCGCGTTGAAGGTCCAGTTCGATCATGTTTCGGGCGAAAAACGAGGGGCAAAAAGACGGACCGCGGACCGCTCGCCTACCGGAACAGTTCGCGCGAATCCACCAGCACAGTTGACACCACACTTGGTCAACTGTTTATGCCGCCATTAAACCGCGAGGGCTACAGTTTGGCTACGCTTAAAGCCCCAACCGCGCCACTTCGAGGAGATGCCATGACTTCGCGCCCCGTCATCGACGATCTGTCGTCCTTCTGGATGCCCTTCACCGCCAACCGCCAGTTCAAGGCCGCGCCGCGCCTGCTGGAATCGGCGAAGGGCATGTACTACCGAAGCACCGACGGGCGCGAGATTCTCGACGGTTGCGCCGGGCTGTGGTGCGTGAACGCCGGCCATGGCCGCGATGAAATCATCGCCGCGATCACGCAGCAGCTGTCGACGCTCGACTTCGCGCCGACCTTCCAGATGGGCCACCCGCTTGCGTTCGAAGCGGCGAAGAAGGTTGCCGAGCTGATGCCGGAAGGGCTCGATCGCATCTTCTTCACGAACTCGGGCTCCGAATCGGTCGACACCGCGCTGAAAATCGCGCTCGCCTACCATCGCGCGCGCGGCGAAGGCCAGCGCACGCGTCTGATCGGCCGCGAGCGCGGCTATCACGGCGTCGGTTTCGGCGGGATTTCGGTCGGCGGTATCGCGCCGAATCGCAAGACGTTTTCGGGGGCGCTGTTGCCGGCGGTCGATCATCTGCCGCACACGCACAACCTCGAACACAACGCGTTCTCGAAGGGCCAGCCCGCATGGGGCGCGCATCTGGCAGAGGAGCTGGAGCGCATCGTCGCGCTGCACGACGCTTCGACGATCGCCGCGGTGATCGTCGAACCGGTGGCCGGCTCGACCGGCGTGCTGGTTCCGCCGCAAGGCTATCTGCAGAAGCTGCGCGAGATCTGCACGAAGCACGGCATCCTGCTGATCTTCGACGAGGTGATCACGGGCTTTGGCCGCCTCGGCAAGGCGACCGCGAGCGAACACTTCGGCGTCACGCCGGACCTGATCACGCTGGCGAAGGCGATCAACAACGCGTCGATTCCGATGGGCGCGGTCGCGGCGAGCCGCACGATCCACGACACGGTCGTGGGTAGCGGCGCGCCGGGCGCGATCGAGCTGTTTCACGGCTACACGTACTCGGCGCATCCGGCGGCTGCCGCGGCCGCGATCGCGACGCTCGATCTGTACCGCCGCGATCAGCTGTTCGAGCGCGCGGCCAGCCTCGCGCCGACGTTCGAAGCCGGCGCGCATGGGCTGCGCAGCGCGAAGCACGTGAAGGACGTGCGCAACCTCGGCCTCGTCGCGGGCATCGAGCTCGAATCGCGCGACGGAGCGCCGGGCGCGCGCGCCTACGAGGCGTTCGTCAAATGCTTCGAGGCAGGCGTGCTGATCCGTTTCACCGGCGACATCCTCGCGTTCTCGCCGCCGCTGATCATCGACGAAGAGCAGATCGCGCGGCTCTTCCGCATCGTTGGCGAGGTGCTGGCGACGGTGCAGTAAAAAGGCGCGCAAGCGCGCCACCAGGCGACGACGAAAGAGCGGCGGCACGCGCATGCGTGCGCCGCTCTTTTTTATTGCTGCCGCTTTGCGAGCCGCAAGCTCAGTGATGCGCGCGCGACGCCCGCGTTTGCGCGGCCTTTTTCGCGGCAGCGGAGCGTCCAGCCGCGCCCTTCGTCGCAGCGGCCTTTTTGGCTGCGGCCGAGCGGCTCGCGGCTGGCCGCTTGGCCGCCGCCGACTTCGCCTGCTTCGACATCGCCGCCGACGACGCCCCGGCCGTGCTCTCGCGCTTGAGCACGCTCTCCGACACACGCGAGCGTTTCGCGCTCGACTCCTTGCTCGCACTCTTCTTCGCGGCGCCTTCGTGCTTGCCCGCCGCGCTGTCCTTCTGCGCTTTCTTGCGGGTCGCCTCGCTCGTGGCGCCCTTCTTCGGCGGCTTTACGTCGACGCCCGCGCGCCGCGCCTCGGACAGCCCGATCGCGATCGCCTGCTTCGGCGAGCGCACGCCGTGCTTGCCGGCGCGGACCTTGTCCACCTGTTCCTTGACGAACTCTCCCGCTTGAGTACTCGCTGATTTGCCGGCGCGTTTATCGGCCTCGGCACGCTTCAAGGTTTTCTGCTCTGGCATGACGGTTCTCCGGTTGTGGGTGAGTCTCTATCATTGAGCAACGAGCGTGCCGGAGCGCCCATCCGCGCCATGGTCCGGCGGCGGTTGCGCGGCGGGACTCGCGTGCGTCGGCGGGACGGCGTATGGTTGTGGACATGGGACGGGAGTAAGCGCCGAAGCGCTAACTCAAATCGGCCGCCTTGCATGGAGACAGCCATGAAGATAGTTACGGTTCGCGCTGGCACACATATCGAGGGCGTGCACTGGATCGCCGAGTACGTCGAAGACGTCCACGAAATTCGCGTGTTCCGCGAGGGGCAGGAAGTGGACGTGCACAACGCGCCGTCCACACTGTTCGGCGATGAAGAAAACGCGGGCTCGAAAAACACCGCCGATCATCGCGCGATGGAAGCGGCCGTGCTCGCTTATCTGAAGCGCTTCGTCACGGAGCACGACGCGGAAGAGTAGGTTTCGCCGACGCCAACCGCCGTTTTCAAAGCCGCCCGCTCGTGGCAAAAACCGCTGCGGACGTGCATTCACCAACACTCGCGCGGCCATTGCGCGGCAGTCACGACGGACCGCCGCGCGCCACGTCCTCAATCCGCCGGGCGCAGTTTCTTCACCTCGGCGTCCGATGGCTGCACGCTCGCGCCATCCACATAGCGGTACGACGTCATCACACCCTTGCCGTCCTTCACGCCGGTCACGCCGACATACGCGCCCATCGTCGACTGATTGTCCTGCGCGCGGTACATGATCGGGCCGAATGGCGTCTGCACGTTGAGCCCCTTGAACGCGGCGGCGAGTTTGTCCGGATCGGTCGAACCCGCCTTCTTGATGCCGTCCGCGATCGACATCAGCGCTGAATAGCCGACCACCGAGCCCAGCCGCGGATAGTCGTGATATTTCGCCTGATACGTGTCGACGAACTGCTTGTTCGCGGCCGTATCGATCGAATACCACGGGTAGCCGGTCACGATCCAGCCGGTCGGCGCTTCGGCGCCGAGCGGATCGAGGTAGTCGGGCTCGCCGGTCAGCAGCGACACCACAGCGCGGTCCTTGAAGAGCCCGCGCGTATTGCCCTCGCGCACGAACTTGCCGAGGTCGGCGCCAAACAGCACGTTAAAGATCGCGTCGGGCTTCGCGTCGGCGATCGCCTGGGTCACGGCGCCCGCGTCGACGTTGCCGAGCGGCGTCGCCTGTTCGACGACGAACTGCACGTCCGGCTGCGCGGCCGTCAGCAGCTTCTTGAAGGTCGCCACCGCCGATTGCCCGTACTCGTAGTTCGGATACACGATCGCCCAGCGCTTCTTCTTCAGCTTCGCGGCCTCGGGCACCAGCATAGCGACCTGCATGTAGGTCGAAGGACGCAGACGGTACGTGTATTTATTGCCATCGGCCCAGACGATCTTGTCGGTCAGCGGTTCGGCCGCGAGGAAGAAGATCTTCTTCTGCTTCGCGAAGTCGGCGAGCGCGAGGCCGGTGTTCGACAGGAAGCCGCCGAACAGCAGCTGCACCTGCTCGCGCGCGATCAGTTCCTGGGCGACGCGGATCGTGTCGCCGGGGTTGCCGCTGTCGTCGCGCGAAATAACTTCGAGCTGCTTGCCGAGCACGCCACCCGCCGCGTTCACCTGCTCGAGTGCGAGATTCCAGCCTTGCTTGTAAGGCCCGAGAAAGGCGGGCTGCGCCTTGTAGCTATTGATCTCACCGATCTTGATGGTCTGCTGTGCGCTCGCGCTGAGCGCGGCAAACGAGCACACGGTCGACACCATGAGGCGAGAGATCCATCCTGCGCGCGTGGTCATGCGTTTCTCCGTTATCAGAAGGAATGGTGGTTTTAGTCAGACATGCGAACGTGCGGACGTGCAAGCGCGCGGACCTGCGCACCTTCGGACGACGGCTGGCGGCTCATTGCTCGCGCGGTTCCGCGCGGATTCTGGCCACGTTCGCGGCGACGTCCTGCCATGCCGGCTTGCCGCCCGCGAACTGCGCGCGCAGGAACGACACGAGCTCGGCGACCTGGGCGTCGTTGAAACTGTCGCGGTAAGCCGGCATCGTACCGAGTTCGGGCCGCGCAGGCGAGCCGATGCCGTCGAGAATCACGCGAATCAGGTTGTCCGGCGTCGCGCCGTGCAGGTTCGTGTTCAGCGCAAGCGACGGACGTGCGCCGAACAACTGAGGTCCGCTGCCCGCGTGATGGCACGCGGCGCACGCGCCGTCGAAAAGCCGCGCACCCGCCGTGACCGGCGCGCCCGTCATCGCGCTGGCCCGCTCGTATTCGCGCGCGGTCGCGGCCGGATCGGCGTTCGGTTCCAGCGGATTGAGCGACGCGAGATAGACGGCCATCGCGCGGATATCGCTGTCGGGCAGCGCCGCGAGATCGCCGATCACCGGCGCCATCGGCCCGGCCGCGACGCCGTGCAACGGCGCGTGACCGTCGCGCAGATAGCGGAACAGTTCGTCCTCGCTCCATGGCACCGGCGCATTCGACAACGCCGACAGCGCGGGCGCTTCCCAGCCCTCGGCGCTGCCTCCGCCCATGAACGCCGCGCCGGTTTTCTCGGCGCCGAACGCGTTGCGCGGCGTGTGGCACGCGCTGCAATGGCCAAGGCCATTCACCAGATACGCGCCGCGATTCCATTGCGCGCTCTGCGCGGGGTTGGCGGCAAACGCGGTGCGGCCAAGAAACAGGCCGTTCCATGCAGCCATCAGCGGACGCACGCTGAAAGGAAACGCGAGCTTCGTTTCGGGCGGCCGGCTGCGCACCGGCGTTTGCGAGATCAGATACGCGTAGAGCGCGTGCAGATCGTCATCGGAAATGTTCTGGAAAGACGTGTACGGAAACGCCGGATACAGCCGATGACCGTCACGGCTGATGCCGTGCCGCATCGCGCGCACGAACGCTTCGAGCGACCAGTGGCCGATCCCGGTCTGGCCGTCGGGCGTGAGGTTGGTGCTGTAGACGATGCCGAACGGGGTCGCGAGCGGCTTGCCGCCGGCGTTCGGCACGCCGTTGTGGGCGGTATGGCAAACCGCGCAATTACCGAGCGACGCGAGCAGCTTGCCGCGCGCGATCAGTTCCGGCGCGAACGCGCTCGCGAGCGGCGGCGTGATCGGCGCAAGCGGCACGCTGGAAACCGATGCGAACGACAGCGCACCAAGCCAGCCGACCACGCCCGCGGCCAACAAGCCGAAAAAGCCGCGCCGCCAGCGCTTTTTCCTGCGCGCCGCCGCCGCGTCTTCCGCCTGCGCGTCGGCGAGCGCGGCGCGGATCTTTTCCGGCGTGAACGGCGGGCGACGGAAACGCACCCCCGTCGCGTCGTACAGCGCATTGGCGATGGCGGCCGCGCCGGGCAGCGACGCCGACTCGCCCGCGCCCATCGGCGGCTCGCCGTGGCGCGGCATCATCACGACGTCGATCACCGGCACTTCGCGGAACGTCAGGATCGGATACGCGCCCCACTCCTGGCTCGTCACCGCGTTGTCGCCGAACCTGACCTGCTCCTTCAGCGCGCGGCTCGTCGTCTGGATCACGTTGCCGTGAATCTGGTGACGCACGCCATCGGGATTGACCATCGTGCCGGTGTCCTGGCCGACCACGACGCGCGTGACCGCCAGTTCGCCGCTGTTGCGATTGACTTCGACGTCGGCGACCCACGCGGACCATGCGGCGCCGAATCCCGGGAATTTGCTGTGCACGTAGCGCGCGTACGCGATGCCGCGGCCGCGCGCGATATTGCCGTCTTCGTCGTCCTCGCCGCGCGTTCTGAACGCGGGTTCGCGCGGTTCCCACCCGGCTTTCGCCGCGACCGCCTTGACGAGGTCGATCGCGCGCGGATCGGTCAGATGCGCGAGGCGGAATTCGACCGGATCGACGCCGGCCTGCTCGGCCAGTTCGTCGATGAACGACTCGTGCGCGAACGTGTTCGGCAACGCGGACACACCGCGCAGCCACGCGGCGCGCACGATCGGCGGCGTGTCGTCGCAGACGATGCGCATGCTGCGATAGTCGTACGGCGGCACGGCCGTGCGGTCGCCCATCTCGAACACCTGCGGCTGCGCGGGAATCGTGCCGGTCAGCAGCAGCGCGAGCGTGGGGGCGTCGTTCGACGGATAGCGCGTCGCAAAGTCGTAGGCGGCCAGTTCGCCTTCGGCGGTGAGCGCGCCGCGCACGTCCATCAGTTGCGCGGCGCCCTTCGGTTCCCACGCGTGTTCGTCCTCGCGCGAGAGCTGCACGCGCACCGGCGCGCCGACCGCGCGCGACAGCAGCGCGGCGTCGGCGGCGACGTCGTCCGCGCAATTGCGTCCGTAGCAGCCCGCCGCATCCATCCGCACGATGTCGATGCGCGCTTCGTCGAGTGTCAGCAATAACGCGAGGTCGGCGCGCAGCGAATGCGGGTTCTGCGTGCCGGACCAGATTTTCAGCTGCGTGTCGTCGCCGTCTCCGTTGCGATAGTCCGCGACCGCGCACGACGGGCCGATCGATGCGTGCATCTGGAACGGCCACACGTAAGTGCGTTCCAACGTGCGCGACGGGTCTTGCGCGAGCGCCGCATCCACGTCGCCTTCGATCACCAGATCGCGCCGCGTCGCCGGATTCGCGCGCAACGCCGCTTCGACCTGCTCGCTCGTGTCGAGCGGCGGCAGGCCATCGACCGTTTTCCATCGCACGTCGAGCCGCTGCGCCGCCTGTTGCGCAATCTCCTCACGCTCGGCGACGATACCGACGAAATCGCGAATCACGACCACCTTGACGATGCCAGGCAAATCGCGAATCGCCGCTTCGTTCACTTCCAGCAGGCTATGCCCGATGAACTCACCCTGCGCGACGCCCGCATAAGGCGGCCGCACCACGCGTCCATGCAGCATGCCGGGCACGCGCACGTCGTGCACGAAGCTCAGCTCACCAGTCGCCTTCGCGGGAATGTCGACACGCGGCGCGCTTTTACCGACGACGCGATACGCGTGCGGCGGTTTCAAAGGTGCATCGTTCGACAGCAGCAGTTCGACACGCTGGCCTTTGATCAGCTCGCCATAGTGAATGCCCTGCGCCGGGTCGCCATCGCGTGGAAACACGCGGCTGTCCTGCACGTCGAGATCGTTCGCGTCTACATTCAGGCGCGCGGCCGCTTGCGCGACCAGATACTGACGCGCTTGCGCCGCCGCCTGCCGCAGCGGCACCGCCGAAATCTGGATCGTCGCGCTCGCGATCGTCGGTCCCTGGTTCGGCGCTTCGCCGGTATGGCCGAGCACGATCGATACACGCGTCAGCGGCACATCGAGTTCTTCCGCGACGATCTGCGCGAGCGCGGTGCCGATGCCGGTGCCCAGGTCGACATGACCGTTGAACGCGACCACGCTGCCATCGTCTCGCACGACCAGAAACAGATCCGCCTCGGTCGGCACGAACGAAGAACGCGAACCCGGCTGGCCGGACGCGGCCTTGACCGGTGCATGCGGCGGCCGCGCGACGAGCAGCACGCTGTGCGCGTCGTACAACTGCCTGCGCGACGGCGTCGCGCCACGACGATCGACGCTGAAGTCCGGCCCGGTCATACGCGCGCTCCGTCGTCCACGTCCGTTTGCGCGTCGAGCAATTGCGCCGCGCGCTGCACCGCGCGCACGATCTCGACATGCGTGCCGCAGCGACACAGATTGCGCGACAGCTCGCGCTGGATCGTCGCGACGGTCGGATGCGGATCGCGATCGAGCAGCGCCTTCGCGGTCATGATCATGCCGTTCAGGCAGTAGCCGCATTGCGCGGCCTGTTCGTCGATGAACGCCTGCTGCACCGCATGCAAGGCGGTGCGCGTGCCGAGCCCTTCGAGCGTCGTGATCTCGCGGCCCAGCGCGACTTCGGCGGTCGTCACGCAGGCGCGCGTCGGCATGCCGTCGAGCAGCACGGTGCAGGCGCCGCATTCGCCGAGACCGCAACCGAACTTCGGCCCGTTCAGCGCGAGATCATTGCGCAACAAGTAGAGCAGCGGTGTCTGCGCCGCCGCGCTGACCACATGCGTCGCGCCGTTCACCTTCAGCACGAGCTGAGCGGCGCGGTTCATCATGATGCGAGCACCCTGTCGCGCCGCGCGTTCACAGCACCACCGGCACTTCGGTCGCGGGCGGCGTATTGCGGCTGCGCCGGCAACGGATCAGACCATCGATCATCACCATCCCCACACCCGGAATATCCCCGAGTTGCACGCTTTCGAGCAGCGTGTCGGCGGCCGTATGCTGCGCGCGGTCCATGAACACGAGATCGGCGGGACGGCCCACCTCGATCAGCCCCTGGCGCAGGTGGCGCTGCCGCGCGGTATTGCCGGTCGCAAAGCAGAACGCGATTTCGGCGGGGACGTCGGCGAGGCTCGAGATCAGCGCGATCATGCGCAGAATACCGAGCGGTTGCACGCCGGAGCCGGCCGGGCTATCGGTGCCGAGAATGATCCGATGCGGGCATTTCAGTTCGATCGCATGGCGCGCGGTCAGCAACGCGATCCGCTCGTTGCCGTTGTGGACGATTTCGAGCGCGCGGCTCGACTGCTCGCACAGATCGCACACGTGCCGATACGACAGCGAGGTATGGCCGCCGTTGACGTGGCCGATCACGTCGGCATCGGCGGCGAGCACCACGTCCCGATCGATCAGGCCGGAGCCCGGAATCGACGGACCGCCCGTGTGAATCGTGCTCTGGATGCCGTACTTGCGGGCCCACGCGACCATCTGCCGCGCTTCCTCGCCGCCCTTCACGCTGCCGAGGCCGACTTCGCCAAGCAGCTTCACGCCGGCTTCGGACAATTCCTTGAAGTCCTGCTCGACCATGCCCTTCTCGATCACCGGCGCGCCCGCCAGCACCTTGACGCCGCCGCCGACGCCGGCCGCGCGCATGCCGTCGAACGAGCGCTGCGCGGTGATCGCGAGCGCCTTCACGCCGAGCACGTCTTTCGGACGGCCAGGCAAATGCACTTCGCCGGCCGAGATCATCGTCGTCACACCGCCGTTCAGATTCGACTCGATCCAGCCGAGCTGATTCTGGCGCGGCGTCCAGTCACCAAACACCGGATGCACGTGCGAGTCGATCAGGCCCGGCGCGACCGTCGTGCCCTTGCAGTCGACCGTCGTGCGCGCGCCTTCGAGATCGCAGTCTTTCTCGCGGCCGACCGCCACGATCACGCCGTCGTCGATCACCAGCGTGTCCGCGTCGAGAATCGGCTGATCGATATCGCCCGACAACAGCAGCCCGATGTTCGTTACTGCGACCTTGCCCGATAAGCCTGTCAACGTCTCTGCCGCCATCTGCCTCTCCTTTCGCCGAGACTACCGGATGAATTCACACGCTCAGATAAGCGCGCCTCACTGTTTCGTTCCGTGCGAGTTCGCCGATCGTGCCGCTGAAACGGATCTGCCCTTTTTCGAGCACATACGCGCGGTCGCTGACCAGCTCGGCGAAGTGCAGATTCTGTTCGGATAACAGAATGGATAGCCCTTCGCGTTTCAGTTCGAGAATCATGTTCGCCATCTGCTCGACGATCACCGGCGCGACGCCTTCGGACGGTTCGTCGAGCAGCACCAGATACGGATTACCCATTAGCGTGCGCGACACGGTCAGCATCTGCTGCTCGCCGCCGCTCATCTGGCCGCCGGGGCGCTTCGGCATTTCGCCGAGATTCGGAAACAGGCGGAACAGCTTGTCGGGCGTCCATTGCGGCGCGCCTTCGCGCGGCGGCTGGCGGCCCGTATCGAGGTTTTCCGTCACCGTCAGGTCCGCGAACACGCGGCGGTCCTCGGGCACGAAACCGACGCCCATGCGCGCGATCTTGTACGGCGCGAGCGCGCTGATGTTCTGGCCGCGAAACGTCACTTCACCGTGGCGGCGCGGCAGCAGTCCCATCACCGCTTTCATCGTCGTCGATTTGCCGGCGCCGTTGCGGCCCATCAGCGCGACTACCTCGCCGCGGCCGACTTCGAGGCCGACGTCGAACAGGATGTGGGCGCGACCGTAGAACGCATTGAGGCCGGAGACTTTCAGCATCGGTTCGCTCATTGCAATGCTCCACGATCCCGCGCGCTGCCTGACGCGTCTTGCAGTGGCGCGTGCGGCCGGAACGTCTTGCCGGTGCCGAAATAGACCTCCTGCACGCGCGCGTCGTTGCGGATCGTGTCGGCGTCGCCTTCGGCGATCAGCTTGCCGCGCGCGAGCACGATCATCCGGTCGGCGTACGCGAATACGACGTCCATGCTGTGTTCGGTGAACAGCACGCCGATCTCGTGTTCGGTCACCAGACGCTTGGTCAACGCCATCAATTCGTTGCGCTCCTTCGGCGCCATGCCGGCGGTCGGTTCGTCCATCAACAGCAGCTTTGGCCGGTTCGCGAGCGCGATCGCAAGCTCGACGCGCTTCACGTCGCCATACGCGAGCACGCCGCACGCGCGCTTCGCGTGCGCGCCCATACCGACCTGTTCGAGCAGCGCGAACGCTTCGTCGGCATGGTGCGAGCCCGCTGGCTTCCAGAGGCCGAAAGTCTTTTTCTCGCGCGAAACCAGCGCCATTTGCACGTTTTCGAGCACCGTCATCGAGTTGAACGTCGCGGCAATCTGGAACGTGCGGCCGACGCCGCGCCGCCAGATATCGCGCGGCCGCATGCCGACGAGTTCATGACCGTCGAGCAGAATCGAACCCGACGACGGCTGCAACTGGCCGTTGACCATGTTGAAACAAGTCGATTTGCCCGCGCCGTTGGGGCCGAGCAGCGCCAGCAGTTGACCCGCTTCGAGATCGAATGAAACGTTATCGACCGCCTTCAGACCTCCGAACGATCTCGACAGACCGCTTACGCGCAGCAGGCTCATAGCCCCTCCTTGACCGCGGCGGCCCGTTGCGACGGCGACGCGGCGCCGCCGTTGGTCTTGTCGGCCTGATCGCCGTTCGCGTCGCCGAAACGCTCGCGAATGAAGCCGACGATACCCTGTGGAAACGCGATCACCAGCAGCAGGATCGCGAGGCCGAGCATCGCCTGCCAGTAGTCGGTCTGTCGCGCGACCGTGTCCTGCAGCCACGTGAACACGGCCGCGCCGACGATCGGCCCGCTCAACGTCTGCAAGCCGCCGAGCAGCACCATCACGAGGCCATCGACCGAGCGGCTCACGCTGATCACTTCGGGCGAGATGTTGCCCTTCGAAAACGCGTACAGCGATCCGGCGAGTCCGCAGAACAACGCCGCGATCACGAACGACGCCCACTGAACCCGCTTCACGTCGATGCCGATCGCCTCGGCGCGTAGCGCGGAATCGCGCGACGCGCGCATCGCATAGCCGAGCGGCGAGAACAGCATGCGGCGCAGCAGCCACACGCCGAGCACCGCGCACGCGAGCGTCAGGTAGTAGAACGCGACCGGCGAAGACAGCCAGTTCGACGGCCATAGACCGAGAATGCCGTTGCTGCCGCCCGTCACGTCGTCCCACTGGAACACGACCGACCAGACGATCTGCGCGAACGCGAGCGTCAGCATCGCCAGATAGACACCAGACAGTCGCACGCAGAACCAGCCGAACACGAGCGCGCCCACCCCCGCGAGCAGCGGCCCGAGCAGCAACGCGGCTTCCATCGGCAGATTCAGCACCTTCAGAAACAGCGCCGCGCCGTAAGCGCCAAGTCCAAAGTACGCGGCATGGCCAAACGAATGCAGGCCGCCCGGACCCATGATGAAATGCAGACTCGCCGCGAACAGCACCGCAATCATGATTTCAACCAGCAGCACCGGCATGTACGGGAACGCGTTGGCCGCGAGCGGCGCCAGAACCAGCACCAGCAACATGAAGGCGGCCAGCCCCTTCAGACGCCTGCCCGCCGGACGCAATGGCGTTTCCGGCGTACCCATCGCGCGCACCGCGGCGCTCGCGCGGCCGAGCAGACCCCAAGGCCGCACCACCAGCACGACCGCCATCACGACGAACTCGGCCACCAGCGTGAAGCGGCTCAGCGATAAACCGACGCCGAAGATCGTCACGTGCCCGATACCGATGCACAGCGCCTTGATCTCGGCGATCAGCAACGCCGCGACGAATGCGCCCGGAATCGAACCCATGCCACCGACCACGACGACCACGAACGCATTGCCGATCGTCTCGAGGTCGAGCGACAGGTTCGCCGACATGCGCGGCCCTTGCAGCGCGCCGCCGAGTCCCGCGAGAAACGCGCCGACGAAGAACACGCCGGTAAACAACCACGCCTGATTGATCCCGAGCGCGCCGAGCATCTCGCGATCCTGCGTCGCGGCGCGCACAAGCGTGCCCCAACGCGTGCGCGTCAACGCGTACCACAGCAGCAGCAAGACGACGGGACCGATCACGATCAGCGCGATGTCGTACGTGGGCAGCGGATGGCCGAGAAAATCGACCGCGCCCGCGAGATGCGGCGCGCGCGGGCCGAACAGATCGTCGGGACCCCAAAGCCATAGCGCGGCGTCGCGAAAGATCAGCACGAGCGCAAACGTGGCGAGCAGATGGAATAACTCCGGCGCCTGATAGATCCGCCGCAACACGACGATTTCGACGAGCGCGCCCAACACCGCGACCGCGAGCGCGGCGGCGAGCACCGACAGCCAGAAGCCGCCCGCCGTGTGGCCAAAGCGGCTCGCGATGCTATACGCGACGTAAATGCCGAACATATAGAACGAGCCGTGCGCAAAGTTGACGATGCGCGTCACGCCGAAGATCAACGACAAACCGGCGGCGACCAGAAACAGCGTCGACGCGTCGGCGAGTCCATTGACCAGTTGTACCAGCAGATTCGAAAGCATCGCGACCCTCGGCAGCTCGCCGATCGGCGCGCGCGCAACATGCGCAGCGGCCCGATCGGCGGACGTTGCAGCGCGGGCGGCACCATGCGCGCCCGCGTCAACGGCAGGACACTACCAGCGAAACAACCCGCAAAACAAGCGACGGCAAACAGGCGGCTGAGAAAAACGATCGCTCAGCGCAGGCCGTCCTCGCCTTTGATCTCGTTCGCCTGCAAGCCGCCGATGCGCGGCAGCGGCCGGCCCGACGCGGTCACCGCGACCGCCACGACGATTTCGTTCGCGCGCGGCGCATCGGCCACGCGCGCCTCGATCGCGTCGAAATGGCTGCGCACGTAGGCGGCGTCCTTGTGGCCGAGCGGCACGTCGATCGCGGTGCCCAGGGTACCGATCTTCTTCGCCGACGGCACCAGCGCCGCGCCCTTTTCGACCGCCGCGCGCAGCGGCGCGCCGAGCTTCGGATGCAGGATCGCGGCGGCATGTTCGAGCTCGCCCGCCTCGCCGACGATCGCCGCCTTGCCGTAGCTTTGCGCCTCCCCGGGCGCGATGCCCAACGCCTCGACGCAGCGCTTGCCGAGCAGCGCGCCGAGTTCCTCGCCAGCTTCGATCAGCGCGTCGAGCTTCGCCTCATAGCGGCCCGCATACGGATTATCGATCACTGCGATCGCGACCGCGCGGCGCGCGGGCGGCTCGACGGTCTGGCCCATTTCGATGCGTGTTTCGTCGACCTGCACGACCAGCTTGCGAAGCCTGATTGCCATTTGCGCTCTCCGAGTTTCGTTGCCTTGCTGTATGGTTGCCGCGCGCCGCTTCAGCGCAAGCCGTCCTTGCCGACGATCGCCTCTTTCGCGAGGCCGCCCACCCGCGCATGCACGCGTTGCCCCGTGCTCATCACGAGGATGTAGACGATCTCGTCGGCGGCGGGCGCGCCGGGCACGCGTACTTCGATCGCATCGAAGTGGCTGCGCACGTAGCTCGCGTTCACATGCGTGAGCGGCACGTCGAGCGCGGTGGACGGCGCGCCGACCTTCTTCGTCGACGGCACGATCGCGTGGGTCGGCACGCCGTGCTTTTCAAGCAGCTCGCGCATCGCGTAGCCGCCGGGCACATGCCATAGCGCGCCGTGCTCGAGTTCGCCGCGCGCGCCGACGATCGCGCCCTTCCCATAGCTTTCGATCGACGCATGCGGCACCGCCATCGCCGTCAGCAGCCGCTGCGCCATCTCGAAGCCGAGCGGCTTCAGCGCTTCCATCGCGTGTTCTATTTTCGGCTCGTAACGGCCCGCGAACGGATTCGTCATCACCGCGGCGATCGCGCCTCGTCTGAGCGGCTGCGCGGGCGCGGGGCCGAACTCGTGGAAGATGTCTTCGACGTGCGTCAGCACGCGGCGTATTTCGAACACGGAGCCTCCGTTGTCAGTGAAGCGCGCGTGGCGGACAACGCGCGTGAATCGTCGATGCCGGTGACCCGCGCCCGTCCTTGCAGGAACAGCGCGGCGCCTTCGATCAAACCCTGGTCGCGCAACCGCTTGGCGACATCGACGCCGCGCGCGAGCGCGAAATCGATCAGCGGCTGCGGCAGACGCGGCACGTCGACGGTCACCAGCAGATCGCCGAGATCGCTATCGTCCTTCAGCGACGACGCCGGACGCCGCACGATTCCCGCATGGTCGAGATCGACCGCGTTCGCGATCATCGTCGCGGCGGCGTCGGCGCTCGCGGCATCGCGCGCGAGCACGGTCACGCTGTCGGCGATGCCGAGACTGAAGCTGCGGCCGCGCCAGCCGCTCGTCGCGACGCCGCGAATCGGCTGCCGAGCGTCGAGCGTCAGATGCGCGTCGAGCGCAGGATCGTGCGCGAAACGCGTGCCCGAAAATTGCGCAAGGTCCGCCAACACGCCCACGCGATACTGCTGCCCCGCCGCGAGGTGCAGCGCGATGTCGCCGCCGTTGTTGATGAACGCACGCGCGATGCCGTCGCGCGCGAACGCGGCGATCAGTTCGTCGGCGACGCTGCCCGCGACCGCCGCCATCGGCGTGATGAAGCTTGAACGATGCGGATGACACGCACGCCACATACGCGTCGCGACCGGCCCTCGAAGCGGGCAATCATGTCGTGCCGCCACAGCGCGCACTGGTTGCCGAAGCACGTTCAATTCCCGGACCAGCTCCTCCAGCACAGGACTGAAGCGCTCCCAGCACGCGTCATATGCGGCACGCACCGCGTCGGGCTCGCCGTCGGCGCCGAGGATCAGGTCGATCGGCCCGTGCTGCCAATGCCAGCGGTGTTCGTCGAGGCGGGTTCGGGTGGAGGTCATCGTGTGATTTTTTGGTCAGGGTGCTTAACCGGGCATTGCAGGCGGCCACGGATTGTCCGGATCGCGAGCCAGCGTCCGCCGCGCGAGCGGCGCCCCTTCCGTATGCGTCGGCCCGCTCGCGAGCACGCTCTGCAACGAGCGCACCGCCTCGACGTGGCCGCCGAGATCGCGGTACGTGTCGTACGTCATCGTGAATTCGATCGGCGCGACGAGCGCCGGTGTCGGCACCGTGCCGAACGAGCGGTCCGGCATGCGCGTCACGTCGACCATCACGGTGATGCCGCCGCCCGGCCACACATAAGCCGGCGCGCCGCCGCACGTGACGTTGACGAGCTTGCGCTTGATCGCGCGCGTGAGCAGCACCGGATTCTCGGTCGCGCCGGCGCGCAGACTGCCGCCCGCGCCGCCGACAAACAGCACCGTCGCGAGCGACGGCTCGCAGTTCTCGCCGATCCGCTCGACCGTGCGGCGCACCGCGTCGGGCATCGGCGCGATGCGCGGCACGAGCTGTGCGTCGAGTTCGTACCATTGCGCGTGTTCGCCGGTCGTCGAGACCATCAGCACGCGCATGCCCGGCTTCGCGACCGACGGATCGAATCCTTCGACGATCGCGAGCGGGTCCTGTATGTCGGTGCCCCCCCAACCGGTTCCAGGATTGGCAACCTGGAAATAGCGGCCCGGCGTCGATTTGCGGCCGCGTATCTTGAGTCCCGAGCGCGTCATGCCGAGGCAGCGGCCCGCCTGGTGCTCGGTCAGCACGCCCGTGATGTGATCGTCGACGACCACCACCTCATCGACGTGGCCGAACCATTGCTTCGCGAAGATACCGATCGTCGCGGAGCCGCAGCCGACGCGCATGCGCTGCTCCTCGACACCGTCGACGATCGGCGCGACGCCGGCGCGAATCACGAGACTCGCGCCGCCGTCGATACCAAGCTCGACCGCCTCCTTGTTGCCGAGCGCGAGCATCATGTCGCAGGTCACGCGGCCTTCTTTCTTGCTGCCGCCGGTCAGATGATGGACACCGCCGAGGCTCAGCATCTGCGAGCCGTATTCGGCCGTGCTCACGTGACCGACGATCTCGCCGTCACAACGCACGTTCGCCTGTTCCGGGCCGAGAAAGCGGTCGGTGTCGATCTTCACCTTGAAGCTGCAATAGCTGAAGATGCCTTCGGTGACGACGGTGACCATGTCGACGTCGTCGAGCTTCGACGCGACGATGAACGGAGCGGGCTTGTAGTCGGGATAGGTCGAGGAGGCACCAACGCCGGTGACGAACAGCGCGGGTTCGGTGGTGCCTGGGTCCGCGGGGGGGGCTGTGCCGAATTCGATCGCCGCATTTGCCGGATCGGCGTCGGCATCGTTCGCACGCGACAGAAACACCACTGGATCGACGCGAATCAACCGCCCATCCGCATTCGCATAACGGTCGCACGCGCCGGTGCGCCCTTCCGAGATCTGGCACAGCACCGGACACGCATTGCATTCGATCTTGTTCGAGGCCATGCGCTCGCTGCGCGGCGCCAACTTTGCGAGCACGGTCGGCCCCGGCGTCGACGCGGTATGCCGATCGACACTCTCTGCACCGAAATCGACCTTCGTATGTTCTGTCATCGTGGGGTTCCCTACGACATCACAGGCGCGACATGACCGGCGGTGCTGCGTGGTGCGCGAATCGTCCAGGTTTCAGGGCATTTCCGCGTGGGCCGCCCATTTTCATGTTGCGGTCACTCACCGTTCATGTAGTATCTTCTACACCAAACTCGATTGAAATCTACTCGATCAAAATCGACTGTGCAATGTGTTTTCCGTCACGCGGGATCATGGTGCAATGCGGCATCGGCGTGCTGAGTCTGCGCGCCCGCCGTTCAAACCTACGCTGACAAAGAGATCCGAGACCGTCATGAGCCCCACCGCCGCCCGCAAGCCGGGCGCCATCGGTATCCGCGCGAAACAGGCGCAGGACACGCGCGCCAAGATCCTGAAGGCGGCCATCAGGGTGTTCGCGAAGCAGGGTTATGCAAGCGGCCGCATCGAAAGTATTTCGAAGGCCGCGCGTTCGCACGACCGGATGATCTATTACTACTTCGGCAGCAAGGAGCAGCTGTTCATCGAAGTGCTGGAGACGATCTACACGCAGTTCAACGAAGCCGAAAGCAAACTCGATCTCGATCTGCGCGATCCGGTGCATGGCCTCGAACAGATGGTCGAGTTCGTCTGGCAGTACTACCTCGATCACCCGGAGTTCGTGACGCTGCTGTCGAGCGAAAATCTGCACCAGGGCAAGCATGCGAAAAAATCGCAGAAGCTCAAGGAGATTTCGGGCTACGCGATTTCGGTCGTGCAGAGGCTATTGGAGGCGGGCCGCGCGCAGCACGTGTTTCGCGCCGATATCGCGGCGCGCGACGTGTATCTGATGATCGCGTCGCTCGGCTATTTCTATAACGCCAATCAGTACACGCTCGGCGCGTTTCTCGGCGAGCCGCTGATGGACAAGGCGGCGCTCGCGCATTGGCGCGAGGTGATCAAGGAGACGGTGTTGCGCGCGGTGTGCGTGCAGGTGCCGGCGAGCGTTGTAGCGACTACTACCGCATAAAAAAATATCGGTGCGCGCCGAATTCGCGAATGCCGTGCGGATTCCTTCGATACCAATCCTGAACGGCGCGCATTCCTTCACAACGGTAACAGGCGTTTTCGTTTTGCGGCTTTCGTTTGCTGCGGTTTTCGTGGCTTGAGGCTTCACTGCGCCGACGTTCTTAACGTCCGGCTTTTGCACATCTGCATTTTGAACGTTCGTTGCGGCTGCATTCTTCGCGTTCTTTTTCGTTGCCATGATGCGCATTCCTTACGTTGTGTTGCGCCGTCAATCGTTGCGGCGTGGTTCTGTTTTCCCCACGAATCGGCCCCATACTCATATTCGCCGTGATCTTTCGCGATCAATTGCACTTGCCTCTGTCGGCTCAATACACGGATGCAGATCAAACTGACGTATATCTTAAAAATTGTGTGCGACCAGATGGTCTGGTGTAATCGTTGGTTCGTACAACCAATGAGAAAAAGACGATGGTGTGGATTTACAAGCATGAGAGCCACTTGTTGTATCACAACGACAAATTAGTCACAAATAAGGGATATTCAGGCAAGGGAGAGCACAAGAATAGACACAGTAGCCAGTATGTCCGCGACTGGGGACCAATCCCCGTCGGCCTGTATGAAATTACGGCGCCGTTTCCGCACCCTAAAACTGGACCGTTCTCGATGCGGCTTAACCCTGTTTGCGGAACGTGCTTAGGCGAACGCTCCGCCTTCATGATCCACGGCGACAGCCAGACCGATCCCGGCAACGCGTCAAATGGATGTATCGTTCTGCACTTGCCATATCGCAAGCAAATCTGGAACAGCGGCGACAGAATGCTTAGGGTGGAACATCCATGAAACGCACCTTTGCAGTCCTGCTGCTATCCCTTCCCGCGCTATGCCTGGCGCAAGGCAGACCGAACCCGCCATGCGACGGGTGGCCGACCAACATCGCCGAAAACAGCCTAAAAAACGCAGGCATGCTTGGCAATATCGACTATACGAAAACCCAAGCCGTGCAACTGGCATCCGAGAAAATAGGAAAAGATGAGGATGGCGAACAGTTGTGGCGTGAGGTCTATCACATCACCTTCCACGAAAAAAACGGAAACAAGGTCAAGGTGATTGCTGTGAACGACGCTGGCGAATTTGAATGCTCAATGAGTGCCGTAGAGGTCTTTGTCGTTTCGAAGCATTTGCTGTCAAGAGTCGAGGTCTGACAGAATGTTCAAGCAGATAGAGTGAGGTCCTTTGAATCCATGAAACACGCTTTTGCAGTCCTGCTGCTATCCCTTCCCGCGCTATGCCTGGCGGAACCCGGACCATACCCGCCATGCGGCGACCGGTTTCCGGCCTATGTGGCCCAGATGGCGCTAAGAAAAACTGACATCCTCTCCCTGGATTTCGATGCTACGAAAACAAGGGCCGTGCGACTGGCGTCCGAGAAGATCGGTAAATATGAGGATGGCGAACCAATGTGGCGCGGGGTCTATCAGATTACCTTTGAGGAGCGAAACGGAAACAAGATCAAGCTGGTTGCTGTGTACGAGATAGGCGAACTGGAGTGTACGATTAGTGACGAACAGTTTTTTATCGTTTCGAAACAGTTGCAGCGTGGCGGCGGGGACACTCGGTACAGGCATATCGAGTGAACCGCGCCAGTTCAGACCCGGACCCGCATCGCGCGGGTCTTTTTTTGCCTGCGAGCGGCGCGTCATAAGGCCCCTGCCTCGCTCTGTTTCAGTCATTAGACCCGTTGCCCGCGCGGCCTGTACGTCTGGTTCGGGTCTATCTGTAGGCTTCCACGAGATAGTCGCCAAGGCGGGCAATCGATCCGATACCGCTTCCGGCGCGAAAGCCCGTTGCGGGCCGCATGTAACCATCGCCCTCCCAGTCTTCGCACGCGTCGAGTACGGCCTGCTGCGTGGCGCGGAAGTGTCTGGCCGCTTCCCGCAGCGGCAGCGGCTGCTGACGATCTTCTCGGTATCACCAGCGACGGGGATGCGACCATACGGAAACTGACCGCGTTGCAGGACTACGCGCGTAAAGCGCAGCGGGTGTGCGGCATCGATGGCAGCCGGAAACATCGAGAAGGAGTCAGCCGTGCGTCGTTATACTCAGCTCTGCCCGTCAACTTTAAAAAATGGAGGTATGCGTGGGCGCTCTTTCCATATGGCACTGGCTGGTGCTTGTTCTTGTTGTCGTCATCGCGGAGATTATCCCGCTATGGCTGATCCTGAAGAAGGCGGGATATGCGGGCGCCTGGTCGCTGCTTGCCTTCATTCCGGTGGTGAACGTCATTCTGCTGTGGTTCATTGCCCTGGCCCGCTGGCCTGCATTGAACGCAAGACAGTCCTGACCTGTCGTGGCCGGTGGGAATGGACGAACTGAAATGGCCGGCCGCTACCGCAACCCTTCCTACCGCCAGTACCTACCGCATGAACTGCTCGATGACCTGCGCGCGGTGTCGAAGGCGACCCACCGTCGGGTGCAGCAGATCGCGCGGGTGGCCGTGCAGCGTTTCCTGCGTAAGCTGCGGAGTCCGTCGTGAGCACGCCTGCCCTCACCTTCGACCTGATCCTGCGCGATGCGCCGCTCGCGGACATCCTCTCCGTCTACAGCATGACCGGTGCGCAGTTCAATGCGCTGCTCGACACCCGGCCTTTATCGCCGCGCTGCGCGATGCGCAGGGCCAGTTACGTGTGCTCAGTCTTTACGACTTCGCCGCCGCGGCCGCCGCATCATCCTCGCGAAACAGCTTGTCGGCCAGATGGAATGCGGAGTTGGCCGCCGGCACGCCGCAGTAAATCGCGGTCTGCAGCAGCACTTCCTTGATCTGTTCGCGCGTGACGCCGTTGTTCTTCGCGGCACGCAGGTGCAGCGCGAGTTCTTCGCTGCGATTCAACGCCACCATCATCGCGATCGTCAGCAGGCTACGCGTATGACGCGGCAGACCTTCACGCGTCCAGATCTCGCCCCATGCATAACGCGTGATCAGGTTCTGGAACTCCTCGGTCAACTCGGTGCGGTTCGCGAGCGAACGGTCGACGTGCGCGTTGCCCAGCACCGCGCGACGCACCCCCATTCCGGCTTCGTAACGGTCTTCGTCGTTCACTTTGCCTCCGTCAGGAAGTCGAGTACGGTCTTCGTGAACTCGTCGACCTTTTCGATGTTGGAGATATGCGAGGCGTTGAGCTCGACGTAGCGCGCGCCCGGAATCGACTGCGCAAGTTCGCGGCCTTGCGCGGGCGTGGCGGCGAGGTCATGCGTGCCGCTGATCACGAGCGTCGGCAGTTTGATGCCCGGCGTTTCGGGACGCAGGTCGGCCGCGTCGATCGCGTCGCAGTTCGATGCGTAGCCTTCCTTGTCGGTATGCACGAACACGTCGCGGATCATCGCCAGCACGACCGGCTCGCGCTCGATGAAGTCTGCCGTGAACCAGCGCGGCAGCACCGCGTCGGCGAGCGCGAACATGCCTTCGCTGCGCGCCTTCGCGGCACGCGGCACCCACACTTCCGGCGAGCCGATGCGCGCGGCCGTGTTGCACAGCACGACGCGCTCGAAGCGGTCGCCGTGACGCGCGGCGAGTGCGACGCCGGTCAGGCCGCCCATCGATATGCCGCAGAAATTCGCGCGCGCGATCTTCAGCGTATCCATCAGGCCGAGCACGTCGCCGCTCAGCTGCTCGATCGTGTACGGACCCTTCGACGCTTCCGAATGACCGTGGCCGCGTGTGTCGTAGCGCAGCACGCGGAAATGCTTCGACAACGCCGCGACCTGCGGCGACCACATGGACATATCGCAGCCGAGCGAATTCGACAGCACGAGCCACGGCGCGTGGCCGTGACGATCGCCGTCGATACGATAGTGAAGCTCGGTGCCGTTGACTGCGGCGTAGGGCATGCCGGTTACTCCTTGGAATGGGCGCGCTGCGCGCGCGTGGTGTGAAGCGTCAGGGCGGCGTCGACATATGCGTGCGCCTGGCCGACGTATTGAGCGGGATCGAGCAGCTCCTTCAGGCGCTCGAACGAAAGATGTTCGGTGACGGCCGCGTCGGCGGCGAGCACGTCATACAGCGTCTTGCCGTCGCGGATCGCCGCCTTCGACGCGCGCTCGACCAGGTGATGCGCGTCGAGCCGGCCGATGGAATCGCCGAGCGCGAGCATCACCGCTTCGCCGAGGATCAGGCCGTGCGTGACGTCGAGATTCGCGGCGAGGCGCGATATGTTCACGCTCAGGCCGGACGCGATCTGTTCGATGTTCGCGAGCGCGCCGCCCGCGAGGCGCGCGAGATCCGGCAGCGCGTCCCATTCGGCCTGCCAGCCGCCAAGCGCGCGTTCGTGCTCCTGCACCATGCCGGCGAACACGGTCGCCACGAGGCCGGGCGCGCGCGTCGCGGCCGTCAGTACCGCCGCGCAACCGACCGGGTTGCGTTTGTGCGGCATCGTCGACGAACCGCCCTTGCCGGCCGCGGCCGGTTCGGCGAGTTCGTCGATTTCGGTTTGCATCTGCAGCGACACGTCGCGCGCAATCTTGCCGAGCGTGCCGATCAGCATGCCGAACAGCGACGCCGTCTCGGCGATGCGATCGCGCTGCGTGTGCCACGGCAAGGTCGGCACCGCGAGGCCGAGTTCCTTGGCGAGCGACTGCGTGACCTGCGGCGCCACCTCGCGCAGACTCGCGAGGGTGCCGGCCGCGCCGCCGAATTGCAGCACCAGCACACGTTCGCGCAACGCATCGAGCCGCTCGCGATGACGCAACAGCGCGTCGAGCCATTGCGCGAACTTCAGACCCAGCGTGATCGGCAGCGCCTGCTGCAGCCACGTGCGGCCGATCATCGGTGTCGCGCGATGGGTGGCCGCGAGTTTCGCGACCGCGTCGCAGGTGGCTTGCAGGCCGCGGTCGAGCAGGTCGAAAGTGTCGCGCAGTTGCAGTACCGTCGCGGTGTCGATGATGTCCTGGCTCGTCGCGCCCCAATGCACGTATTTGCCAGCTTCGGCATCGGCGGCTTTGACGCGTGCAGTCAGTTGCTTGACGAGCGGAATCGCGAGGTTGCCGCCGAGCGCGGCGTCGCGTGCGAGCGCGTCGGCGTCGAGCTGGTCGGCCTGGCAGGCCGCTTCGATCGCGGGGACGGCGGATTCGGGAATGACTTTGTGCGCGGCAGAGGCACGCGCGAGCGCGGCTTCGACGTCGAGCATCCGCTGCAACGTGGCACGCGGCGCCCAGATGTCGTTCATCGGCTGTGTGCCGCAAAGAAGGCCAGTCAGACGGGCGCTGGAGTCGAGCATGGTGACGACGATGTTTGAGGGAATCGGAAGCGATGAAGCGGCACGGTGCGCGGCGGTTCGAAGCAGACGCCGTGGCGGAGCAAGCGCTCGTGCCGTGCCTATGCCGCGGTATGTGCTGCGTATTGTGCGCCAAACGTGGTCAACCCGTCGCTGAAGTTGCCAGGCCAGCGCTGACGAGGAGTTCGCCCCGTCAGCGCTGGCCCGTTCGCGCAATGCCGCTTTCAGACGAGACGCCATCGACGCGGCCGCAAAGCAGACCGCGGCCGCGACGCCTCAGCCAACCATCAGGCCGCGCGCGCGGCCTGCGTGCCGTCGGTCATCGGCACACCGGTCAGCTTCAGCAGTTCGTCGAAGCCGATGTCCGTGAAAATCTCGTGCACGACGAGGCCTTCCTTCGTGACGTCGATCATTGCGAGGTCCGTATAGATACGGGTCACGCAACCGATACCGGTGACCGGGTACGAGCACTCGGCGGTGATCTTGCTCTCGCCCTGCTTGGTCAGATGCTCCATCATCACGTAGACCTGCTTCGCGCCGATCGCGAGGTCCATCGCGCCGCCGACTGCCGGAATCGCGTCGGGTGCGCCGGTGTGCCAGTTCGCGAGGTCGCCCTTCGCCGACACCTGGAACGCGCCGAGCACGCAGAAGTCAAGATGGCCGCCCCGCATCATCGCGAACGAATCGGCGTGATGGAAGTAGGCGCCGCCCGTCAGCAGCGTGACGTGCTGCTTGCCGGCGTTGATCAGTTCGTCGTCTTCCTGGCCCTTCGCCGGTGCCGGGCCCATGCCGAGCAGACCGTTTTCGCTGTGCAGGAAGATTTCCTTGTCTGCGGCGAGGTGGTTCGCCACCAGCGTCGGTACGCCGATGCCGAGGTTCACGTAAGCGCCTTCAGGGATGTCCTGGGCAACGCGCTTGGCCATTTCATCGCGAGTCAGTTTCTTCATGTCGGTCTCCGGGTCAGGCAGCAGCGTCGTGAGGATTGGGCGTGGGGGCATGCGCCGCTTGCGGCACCGCGATCACGCGTTGCACGAAAATGCCGGGCGTGACGATTTCTTCCGGATCGAGGCCGCCGAGCGGCACCACTTCCGACACCTGCACGATCGCGGTCTTCGCTGCGCTCGCCATGATCGGCCCGAAGTTACGAGCGGTCTTGCGATAGATCAGGTTGCCCCAGCGATCGCCCTTGTACGCCTTGATCAGCGCGAAGTCCGCGTGCAGCGGCGCTTCGAGAACGTAGTGACGGCCGTCGATCAGGCGGGTTTCCTTGCCTTCGGCGAGCTTGGTGCCGTACGCGGTCGGCGTGAAAAAGCCGCCGATGCCCGCCCCCGCGGCGCGGATGCGCTCGGCGAGGTTGCCTTGCGGCACGAGTTCGAGTTCGATTTCGCCGGCGCGATAGAGCGCGTCGAACACATATGAGTCGGTCTGGCGCGGGAACGAGCAAATGATCTTGCGCACGCGCTTGGCCTTCAGTAGCGCCGCGAGGCCGATATCGCCGTTACCTGCGTTGTTGTTGACGATGGTGAGATTGCGCGCGCCCTGCTCGATCAGCGCGTCGATCAACTCGGACGGCATGCCGGCCGTGCCGAAGCCGCCGATCATGACGGTCGCGCCGTCGTGGACATCGGCGACCGCCGATTGAAGTGTCTCGAAAATCTTGTTGATCATGTCGAATTTCCTTTGGGGGCGCTACGTGCCGCTGGGCTGACAGCCGTAACCGGCAAGGCTCGCGCGGAAACAGTCTCCGGGCATGCTGGCGACGGCTCGCGAGGGGGAGAGCGGGCTGGCGCCTTCGATTGCTTCGCCGCTGAATTGTTCGTTACGTGAACAGTGATTCGTTTAGCGAACGCTTCGGCGATTATGGTTGTCCTGTGGGCGGGTTGTCAAGGCAGGGAAACCCCCTTCATCATAGGTCGCCGCTCGCGGCGGCGAAGGTCCGGGATGCCCTCGTCCAGGGCTCGCGCTGCGCGCGAAAATGCCGGCCGCGCAAAATCCCACTATGCTTACGGGCGATTTTTCAACTAGGCTCTATAGCGATACGGCATAAGCATTCCCTTGCCCCGCCCGCCCCGCGAGCCATAACAAGCATGTCCGAGACACATCTGGATCTGAACCTGATCCCCTATCTGGTCGCGATGGAAGACACGCGCAACGTGAGCCGCGCCGCCGAGCAGCTCGGTGTGAGCCAGCCGCGCGTGAGCACCGCGCTTGGGCGCCTGCGCGAATACTTCGACGATCCGCTGTTCGTGCGCACATCGAAAGGCATGGAGCCGACACCGCGCGCGCTCGCGATCCTGCCCGCCGCGCGCGACGCGTTGCTGCGCATCGAGAAAGGCATGCTCGACGTGCAGGATTTCGATCCGGCGACGAGCACGCACACGTTTTCGATCGCGCTGTCCGACGTCGGCGAAATCGTGTTTCTGCCGCGTCTTTTGCAGCTGTTCGCCGAGCGCGCGCCGTCCGCGAATCTGCGCTCGGTCACGCTGTCGCCGTCGCAAGTGGAACGCGGGCTCGAATCGGGAGACGTCGATCTCGCCGTCGGCTATTTTCCGGACCTGGCGGGCAACAACTTCTTTCAGCAGCGGCTCTTCACGCATCGCTTCATCTGCCTGATGCGCAGCGGACATCCGCTGTCGAAGGGGCCGCTCACGCTCGAGCAATACGTGGCGTCCGGGCATGCGGTCGTGCGCGCCGAGGGACGCAGCCAGGAAGTGCTCGAGCAGTACCTCGAAAAGAAGCGCATCAAGCGACGCGCGGTGCTCGAAACGCCGCACTTCATGAGCCTGCCTTTCATCCTCGCGCGCACCGACCTGCTCGCGACCGTGCCGCACGCGATCGGCTTCGCGTACGTGTCGGAGCATGCGTCGATCATGCTCGTCGAGCCGCCGCTGCCGCTGCCGCGCTTCGACCTGCGGCAGCACTGGCATCGCAAGTTTCATAACGATCCGCGCGGCAGCTGGCTGCGCGGCGTGGTCGCTGAGCTGTTCAACGATGCGATGGACGAATGGCCGAAGTAGCCGTGCGCAGCACGCCCGCGACTGCCCGGCCGCGAAAGGGGCATCGGCACCTTCGGCGCAAAACATGGAACAATGACCTCAGTTACTGACCCCGCGCGCCGCGCAGCGTCGACGCGCGATCCAGGAGAGCGACGCATGACCAGCAGCAAGGCAAAGAAGACCAAACCCGTAGCGGCCGCTGAACGCCCGAGCCGCGAAGAAGCCGAGGCAGCCGTGCGCGTGCTGCTGCGCTGGGCCGGCGACGATCCGCAGCGCGAAGGCCTGATCGACACGCCGGCACGCGTGACGCGCGCTTACGACGAGTTTTTCGTCGGCTACCAGGTCGATCCGCGCGACATCCTCGCGCGTACCTTCTCCGAAGTGGACGGCTACGACGAAATGATCGTGCTGAAGGACATCCGCTTCGAAAGCTATTGCGAGCACCATATGGTGCCGATCATCGGACGCGCGCACGTCGCGTATCTGCCGAACCATCGCGTGGTCGGCATTTCGAAGCTCGCGCGCCTAGTCGATGCGTTCGCGAAACGGCTGCAGATCCAGGAAAAGATGACGGTGCAGATCGCCGATACGCTGAACGATGTGCTGCAGCCGGCCGGCGTGGGCGTGATTCTCGAAGCCGCGCATCAGTGCATGTCGACGCGTGGCGTGCACAAGGCGGGCGTCACGATGGTCACGTCGCGCATGCTCGGCACGTTCCGCACCGATCCGTCGACACGGCGGGAGTTTCTGGCGATCGTCGGAAATCCGGGCGTGGTGGCGGTGCCGAATGCCTGATGAGGTGGACCCGGGGGCCGTTTGTGGTTGGTTGACGATGCAGCCCCCGCCCCTGCGAATCCAGCGTGCGCGCCCGCGCGCACTCTCTTCAAGCGCGCCGGCCACTTTGCGGTGGGCACGCGGGGTTGACAGTTAGTTGCGTATTGACGATTGAGGCCGATGGTCGATACCGGCCGTCCACGCATGCCAGCCCAACAGCAGCACCAGGAGCGCCTCAATTGGTCGAGTTTCCGTTGTCGGCGGTTTCAACCTGGGGCAGCGCTATCGTGTTCGTCAACGTCCTGCTGACGCGCCTCGGCGTACCGATTCCGGCCGTGCCGATGCTGCTGTTCGCGGGCTCGGCGATCGCTGCGGGCACCCTGGCGTTCTGGCCGACCCTCGGCGCGGCGGTGCTGGGTGCATTGATCGGCGACGGCACCTGGTTCGCGGCGGGCCGTCTGTATGGACGCAAACTGCTCGCGTGGCTCGGCCGCTTGTCGCCCGCCGTCGATATGAGGCTCGAAACCGCGCGCGCACTATTCGAACGCTATGGCGTGCCGCTCGTGTCGATTTCTAAGTTCGTGCCCGGCCTCGGCCTGATTACGCCACCGCTGATGGGTACGACCGCCGTTGACATCCGCATCTACGCACTATGGGATCTGGCGAGCGTGATCGCGTGGGCGACGTTCTGGCTGCTCGGCGGCGCGGCCGTGGAACGCGAGGTGCACATGCTGCGCGCGTTCGTCGAGCAGCGCGGCGGCACGATCGCCGACATTCTTCTTGCGGTGGCGCTCGTCTATCTGCTCTACCGGCTGTATCTGCGATATTACGAACGGCGTCGGTTCACGCGAGCCACGTCGGCCCAAGCCGCGCCGATGCTGGCCGCGCCGACGCAGGCCTCATCGGCGAGTGCCGCCGCGTGGAGCATGCCGTGGCGCTGGCGGCGCTTCGGTCGCCTGCGCCGCATGACGCCGTCCCGCGTGCTCGATGCGCGGCCCGGCGCTTCGCTGCTCGATCTGCGACGCCAGATTCCCGACGCGCGCGCGCTCGATCCGCATTCGCCTGAGCAGATCGACGGCGCGCTGCGCACATACGACCTGGTCATCTATTGCATCTGCCCGGACAGCGCGACCGCGCTCGAAGTCTCGCAACATATGCGCAGCAATGGCTACACGCGGATTCGCGCACTGCGCGGCGGGCTCGATGCATGGCAGCGGCGTGGCTTCCCAGTGGGCTTGCTGGCTCAGGCGGATGGTGCGGCCGCCAATCGGTCGCGCTCGGCGTTGCGGGACGAAACATCTGCGGCCGTGACGTTGCGCGGCTTCGCGCCGCGCAGTGCGGACCGCGCCTGAATCGCGCCGCATCACGACAATCTCCGCCGACGAAGCTCACGCTCAGGCGAACGAACACCTGGCGTTAAGGCGCCGCCCCCGTGCGCGAGACCCCCTGCGCCGCCGAATACTCGTCCCACTGCGCCGACCGGGTGCGATTGCGCCCTTCGTTCTTCGCCACATACAACTGTCCGTCAGCGGCGGCCAGCAGCTCGAGTCCGTTCGCGACATCCGTGGCGCTCGGCAGCGCCGTTGCGCAGCCGACGCTCACCGTCACCGCCTGCGGCGCATCGTGTCCGCGCACGATGACCTGGTTTTCCACCTTGCGACGAATCTGCTCCGCGACCGCGAACGCGCCCTGCGCGGTCGTATCCGGCAGCACCACCGCGAACTCTTCGCCGCCGTAGCGCGCGACCAGATCGGCCGAGCGCCGCGCCACGGACGCGATGCAATCAGCCACCGCGACCAATACCTCGTCGCCGCTCTCATGGCCGTAGGTATCGTTGAAACGCTTGAAGTGATCGATATCGATGAACAGCACCGACAGCGGCTTCTTCTCGCGTCGCGCCCGCTTCCATTCGTCGTCGAGCCGCTTGTCGAGCACGCGGCGATTGTTGAGCCCGGTCAGCGGATCGGTCGCGGCAAGACGCAGCAACGCGGCCTGCGCGCGCTGTTTGTCGCGCAGCGCGAACGCGAGCAGCCACGACACGAGCACGAACACCGAGCCGAACGAGATGGTCAGCGCGGCGGCCACGTGGCTGCGACGCTGCCACGGCGCGAGCACGTCATCGACAGCGGGCGCGACGGCCACGATCAGAGGCGTGCCCGGTACGTGCGTGTAGGTGAAGATGCGACGCACACCGTCGACCGGCGAGACCGATACGTAGCTGCCGGAGTCGTGCACCGTCATCGGTGCGAAGGTCGGCGACTTTGCGACGCTGGTGCCGATAGTGCGCGCGTCGATCGGCTTGCGCGCGAGCAGCGTGCCGTCCGCCATCACGATGAAAACCGAGCCCTGCTCGCCGGTGTCGATCCGGTCCAGCAGGTGCTGGAAGTACTCGATGCGGATCGCGAGCAGCGCGATGCCGGCAAAGCGGCCTTGCGCATCGTCGATGCGCCGCGTCAGCGCGATCGACAGCTTGCCGCCACGCAGTCGCGACATGAATGGATGCGAGAAATACAGGCCCGCCGCCGGATTGCGCTGGTGCACCTGAAAGTATTCGCGATCGTCGAGATGGACGGTGGTGTTGGCGTCGTCGTACTGCGCGGCGGCCACTTCACCGTCGGCGCCGACTATATACGCACCGCCGAGAAACGCGGCGGTGGTCGCGCGATCGAACAGCATCGCCTGGCGCACCGGGACCGGCAGCGTCCAGGTGAGCGGATCGCCCGCGGCATCCACCATCGATTGCAGCGACAGACTATAAATTTCGACGTTGCGCGCGAGATCGGCGGAAATGATCGACACGAGGTTTTGCGACGTCTGGCGCGCATGATCGAGCATTTCGCGGCGGCCTTCGCCGACCTCCACGGCCGTCAGGATCGACATCGCCAACGCGACGAGCGTGCCGGCGACGCCGGCCACCCACGGGCGGTTGCCCACATAGCGGGTCATCCCGGCTCGAACGACGCGCAACGTCAGGCGCAGCCGATGACGCAGCGAAAGCCCATGCGGTGCCACGCTCCTCGCCTCCTTCGCGGACTATTCTTTCGGACCGCAGCGCGGTGCGCCGTGCATTTTGGGCTGCGGATCCTTCGCGCTAGCGAGGACCGAACGCGCTCTCTCAGCCCAGTAGCTCCGACGCCGCGCGCAAGCGGCGTTTGCGTTTCCTGTCGAGCCAACCCAACGCGGCTTCGATGTGGTCCGCGTCGGCAAGCGACGCGGCATTATCGCGCAACAGCGTTTCGCTCGCGACGGTATCGTTGAGCATGCCGAAGTGCTTCTGGATTTTTTTCAGGCGCTTGAGCGTGCGCTTATGGCTGGTTTTAAGCACCGGCCCGAAAAACTCGAACAGATAGCGCAGTTTCTTGCCCGCTTTTCTGACATCGTGAAAGGCTGCGTAATTCGAGCTTTTCGCATGGCGCGCGCGTTTGATGCGCTTGTTCAATGAGTGCTCCGACGCCCCTATGCGTCGAGCGGCAAATTTGCGCAGCGCAATAGCCGAATCGTGCGTGGCGTGCAGTTGCGCGGAAGTGGTGGCCAACGCATCGCGGCAGGTGTTTGACGTCGGCGTTCAACAACGTCTCGCGACTGGTCGCCAGCGTGTCGCGGCGCGCCTGCTCGAGCTTTGGCATCAATGCTTGCGCGCCGCTGTCTTCCTGCTTGAGCAACGCGATCAGGATGTCCCAATCGCGCGTTCGACCCGCCGCGGTGGCGAGAAACTTGTAGACCGCCCGTTGCCGGGAATTTTCGCCCTTGTCGAGCAGCGGTGCGAAAGCCCACCATAACGAACGCAAACGCCGCAGTGAAACGCGCAGTTTGTGCAGGGCTTCGGGTGACGCGTCGCCGTGCACCCCGTTGGCGAGCCGGATCGCCTCATCGACGAGCGGCGTGGCATAGGAAGTAAAGGCTCGCTGTGCCGGTTCGTCCTCTACCGGCTCGTTGACTGTCTCGCTGTCTTGCTTCATCGACGCTCCCGGATACATGACCTTACTTCCAGCGTAGCAAAAATGATGCTCAGGAGGATCGGGGCGCGTGTCAGCCGGCTCTTCCCTCACGCGTTGGCGCGTCGCACCGGCAGCGTCTATCCTCGACCGATAGGATCGCGCGTTGCACGGTTCGGCGAGTGCTCCGGCGACGATGCAGTGTGCAGCGCGGCAAATGCCGCAACAGACCTTAGGAGGATGTATGCGAATACTCGTTGTCGGTGCGACCGGCCTGCTCGGTTCGCACATCGTGAGGCTGCTCGCCACCGAGCATGACGTGGTCGGCGCGAGCCGCAAAGGTTCGGCACTGCGCGTCGACCTGTCGGACAAACGCAGCATCGAAGCGATGTATGCGCAAGCCGGCAGCTTCGACGCGATCATCTGCGCGGCCGGCTCGGCGAAATTCGCGCCGCTCGCGGCGCTTGGCGACGAAGACTTTTCTTTTAGTCTTGCCAATAAACTGATGGGGCAGATCAATCTGGTGCGCTGCGGCGTGGACCATGTGTCGCAAGGCGGCTCGTTCACACTGACGAGCGGCGTGCTCGCGCAACAGCCGATGGAAGGCAGCGCCGCGGTCAGCATCGTCAATGCGGGTGTCGAAGCGTTCGCGCGCTCGGCCGCGCTCGAGTTGCGGGGCAAGGCCCGCGTCAATGTGGTGAGCCCGGGGTGGGTCGCCGAAACGCTCGATTCGATGGGCCGCGATCCGTCGCAAGGGGTACCGGCGGAAATCGTCGCGCAAGCTTATAAACGCACCCTCGGTGGCAGCGCAAGCGGCGAAGTAGTCAGCGCGTCGTAACCGCAACCGAAGCCCGCTCGCCGCTCGTGCTATTCATCACTCGCTTAGTCCGGTTCGGACATCTTGCGATTCCCGTCCGCCAGCCGGCGTAGTATTTACCGGCGTGAGCGGCGTAGCATAAGCCGCGCCGCGCCTGCTTTTCCCGCACCCCCAATGCCGTCACGTAGTTGTCATTGTTGCGACACACAGCGAAAGCAGCATCAAAAACTCTGCGACCACTTTTTGGGGCTCACGTCATGCCGGAACTTTCGTATCCGCAACCAGGCGCCGCCAGCGGCAAAGGCCGTAACGCGGGCCTGGTTATTTTCGTTGCCCTGCTCATCGCGGGCGTCGTGTACTGCGGCGTTCATCTGATGGACGATCTGCAGCCCGTACGCGAAAGCTCGGTACTGCCGTATCTGCTGCTCGATGTCGCGCTGCTGATCGCGCTCGGCTTCGAGTTCGTCAATGGCTTTCACGATACGGCCAATGCGGTCGCCACCGTCATCTATACCCACTCGCTGACGCCGAATATCGCGGTCGTCTGGTCCGGCGCGTGGAATTTTCTGGGCGTGCTGACGTCGAGCGGGGCGGTCGCCTTCGGCGTGCTGCAACTGCTGCCCGTCGAGTTGATTCTGCAGGTTGGCAGCAGCGCCGGCTTCGCGATGGTATTCGCGCTGCTGATCGCCGCGATCATCTGGAATCTGGGCACGTGGTCTTTGGGCCTGCCGTCTTCGAGTTCGCACACGCTGATCGGCTCGATCATCGGCGTCGGTCTGATGAATCAGATGATCCATGGTGCGAACGGCACCAGCGGCGTCGACTGGAATCAGGCGCTCGGCGTCGGCAAGTCGCTGCTGTTTTCGCCGATCGTGGGCTTTCTGCTTGCGGGCCTGCTGCTGCTGATCCTGAAGGCCGTCGTGCGCGTGCCCGCACTGTATGCCGAGCCGAAGGGCAAGGAGCCGCCGCCGTTCTGGATTCGCTGCCTGCTGATTCTGACCTGCACGGGCGTGTCGTTCGCGCATGGCTCGAACGACGGCCAGAAAGGCATGGGGCTGATCATGCTGATCCTGATCGGTACCGTGCCCACCGCCTACGCGCTGAACAAGGCGGTCACGCCGGCGCAAACGCAGAACTTCGTCGCGGTCGCGCATCAAACCGCGGCGACGCTGTCGCGCTACACGCAGGGCGCGGTGCCTTCCGCGGATCCGCGCGCCGACGTCGAGGCCTTCGTGCGCACCCGTCAGCTGACGCCCGCCACGCTGCCGGCGCTGCAGCAGCTGACCGAGCAGATCGGTCGCCAGGTCGGCGAGTCGGGCTCGATGGCCGCGGTGCCGCAAGGCATCGTCGATAACGTGCGCAACAACATGTATGTCACCTCCGAGGCGATCCGTCTGATGCAGAAGGCCAATCAGCCGCAGTTCTCGCCCGAAGACGCGAAGATCATCGCCAACTTCAGAACGCAGATCGACCACGCGACCAAGTTCATTCCGCCGTGGGTCAAGGTGGCGGTCGCGATCGCGCTGGGTCTCGGCACGATGGTCGGCTGGAAGCGCATCGTCGTTACGGTGGGCGAGAAGATCGGCAAACAGCATCTGACGTACGGCCAGGGCGCGTCGGCTGAACTCGTCGCGATGGTCACGATTGGTGCCGCCGACGTCTACGGTCTGCCGGTGTCGACGACCCATGTGCTCTCTTCCGGCGTGGCCGGCACGATGGCAGCCAACGGCTCGGGTCTGCAATGGGCCACGGTGCGCAGTCTGATCCTCGCATGGGTGCTGACGTTGCCCGCGTCGATCGCGCTCGCGGGCGGGCTGTTCTGGGTGTTCCGTTCGGTGTTCTGAGTTCGCCGATCTGGCGGGGCGAAGCAGGAAGAAAAGCGCGGTACGCTGATATACGTACCGCGCTTTTTCATTGGCCAGCTATTTCATACGATCCGCTTTTAATACACCTCGGGCACGATCATCGACTGAGGCACCGGCTGACGGCTATAGTCTTCGTGATAGACACGCGACGGCAAGTCGATCTGCGGATGCTCGATCTCGTGATACGGCACCTGGCTCAGCAGATGCTGAATGCAGTTCAGGCGCGCGCGTTTCTTGTCGACGGCCTGCACGACCCACCACGGCGCCTCGGGGATATGCGAGCGCTGCAGCATCACCTCCTTCGCCAGCGTATAGGCTTCCCAGCGGCGCCGGCTTTCCAGATCCATCGGACTCAGCTTCCACTGCTTGAGAGGATCTTGAATGCGGTTCTGGAAGCGGATTTCCTGCTCTTCGTCGGTGATCGAAAACCAGTACTTGAGGATCTGCACGCCGCTGCGCGCCAGCATCTTTTCGAACTCCGGCACCGAGCGGAAAAACTCTTCGTATTCCTCGTCGGTGCAGAAGTTCATCACGCGCTCGACGCCCGCGCGGTTGTACCAGCTGCGATCGAATAGCACCATCTCGCCGCCCGCCGGCAGATGCGATACATAGCGCTGGAAATACCATTGCGTGCGCTCGCGATTGTTCGGCGCGGGCAATGCGGCCACGCGGCACACGCGCGGATTGAGGCGCTGTGTGATGCGCTTGATCGCGCCGCCCTTGCCGGCCGCGTCGCGCCCCTCGAAGATCACGACGAGCCGGTGCCCGGTCGCGACGATCCAGTCCTGCAGCTTGACCAGTTCTCCCTGCAGCCGGAACAGTTCGCGGAAGTACTGCTTGCGCGCCTCGCGATGCTCGGGCGTAAAGCCGGTCGGGCCGTCGATGATGCGGTCGTCGACCTCCATTTCGAGTTCTTCGTCGTAGGCGTCGATGAGGTCTTCCTCGAAACGGCGTTGCCGCTCCGCCATCAGTTCGATATCGGGTGTCGGGTCCGGCTCTTTCATTGCGGCTCTCCTCGCAACAGGAATGGGATGGCGCGCGGCGGCTAGCGCGACGCGGTCGCGTTCGATTATCGAAGCGCGAGGTGTCAGCCGTGTTACCGCGTGGGCGGCCGCTGCACATGCGTGATAACCCCATGATAGCGAGTTTTGCCCCGACTTCCGCCGCTAGGGCACCGGCCGCGCGAAGCTCAGTTCGTGGCCGTCCGGATCGGTGATATGAAAATAGCGCTCGCCCCACGGCGCATCCGACGGCGCGAACGTCGGCTGCAAGCCTGCCGCCACCGCCCTGGCATGGAACGCGTCGACGTCCGACACGTAGATGATCACGCGCCCCCACCAGTTGACCGGCGCGCGCGCATCGGCGATCAGGTTCAAATACGAACTGCCGAACGCGAACGACGTGAAGGCCTCGCGCGGACCGCCGAACTTGAGCGGGAAGCCGAGCGCTTCGTAGAACGCGACGGCGCGCTGCATGTCGCTGGTGGCGAGCGTGATCGCGCTGAGCGACTCGATGCGTGGACCCGGCTGCTGGGATTGCGGCGCTGAAGCGTTAGATGCGGACATGAACAGGGTCTCCGTGGTGCGAGCGAGCGGCGAGCGACGGCCCGCCCGGGAAAGTGTCTCACGGGCAGTGGCCACCGGTCTGGCGGCGCGGCCGGGACGCCGTCGACGCCCTCGGGATGCACTTGAAAACTCGCGCACCGTCCCGCATCTGGGAGCCCGTCTATCCGGAGCATCGTTATGGGAAGCCGCCCACGCTTCATCGATGACCTGTCGAGCGTCGCATCCGACGCCCCCGGGCCCCAATCCACCGACCTTTTGACCCACGACGACGACGCGCTACTCGACGCCTACTCCCGCACCGTGATCGGTGCACTGGAGCGCGTGCAGCAGGCGGTCGCGTTTATCGCCGTCGAACGCCGGCTGCCCGGCGACGCGTCCGCGCATGGGCGCGGCGCGCGCGGCGGCACCGGCTCGGGCTTCCTGTTCACGCCCGACGGCTACCTGCTGACCAATAGCCACGTCGTGCATGGCGCGACGCATATCCAGGTGACGCTGGCCGACGGCGCGAAGTTCGACGCCGATCTGGTCGGCGACGATCCCGGCAGCGATCTCGCGGTGCTGCGCATCGGTTCGCCGGAACCGCTGCCGCATGTCGAACTCGGCGAATCATCGAAGCTGCGCGTCGGGCAGATCGCCATTGCGGTCGGCAACCCGCTCGGGCTGCAACAGACCGTGACGACCGGCGTCGTTTCGGCGCTCGGCCGGTCGCTGCGCTCGAACTCCGGCCGCATGATCTACGACGTGATCCAGACCGACGCGGCATTGAATCCGGGCAACTCGGGCGGACCGCTGATCAATTCAGCGGGTCAGGTGATCGGCGTGAATACCGCGATCATTCCTGGCGCACAGGCCATCTGTTTTGCGACGGCGATCGATACCGCGAAGTGGGTCATCATGCAGATCTTCGCGCACGGTCGCGTGCGACGCGCGTATATCGGCGTGGCCGGCACGACGACGCCGCTGTCGCGGCGCGTTCAGCGCTACTTCGGGCTCGGCACGCAAAGCGGCGTGCGCGTGATGGAGATCGTCAAAGGCAGTCCGGCCGCGCTCGGCGGCTTGCGCACCGACGACACGATCGTCGCGATCGACGCGCAGCCGGTGCAGGATGTGGATGCACTGCAACGCACGCTCGATGCTTCGCGTATCGACAAGCCGGTCAACGTGACGGTGTTGCGCGGCGCGCAGCGGGTGGAGTTGACGGTGACGCCGGTGGAGCAGGCCGGGTGATGGGGCACTTTGCGTTGGGCAGCCTTGCCTGGTGCCCAACGTGAAACCCTACCGAACCACCCGCGTCACCCCTCGCCCGCGCGGATCGGCCGCCGCCTCCGGCTCGTCCCCATCGATCCTGATCACCTGAACATCGCCGGTGAATTCCTGCCCTTCCAGCTTGTAGCCCTTCGCCTCGAGCTGGTGTGCGAGTTCGCCCTCGATCGGCTTGTACGGCTCCGAATAGATCGTATTCGGCGGCAATAGCTGGTGATGGAAACGCATCGCGGCGAGCGCATCCGGCAACGGCATGTCGAAGTCGTAGATGTCGTTGATCACCTGGAAGATCGTCGTGAAGATGCGCGATCCGCCCGGCGTGCCGATCACGAGCGCGACCTTGCCGTCCTTCGTCAGAATCGTCGGCGCCATCGACGACAACGGGCGCTTCTTCGGCTCGATCGCATTCACGTCGCTGCCGACCACATCGAACATGTTCGCGGCGCCCGGCTTCGCGGAGAAGTCGTCCATCTCGTCGTTCAGCGCGATGCCTGCCCGATCCACCACGACGCCCGAGCCGAACGCGCCGTTCAGCGTGTAAGTGTTCGACACCGCGTTGCCCCATTTGTCGACCACCGAAAAATGCGTGGTCTCCGCCTTCTCCGGCATCGAGGTCCCGAGCCCCGGCTGAATGCTCTTCGTGTCCGACGGCGCATTCGGATCGACCTCGGCCGCGCGCTTGGCCAGATACGGGTCGTCGATCAGTTGCGCGACCGGCACCTTGTAGAAATCCGGGTCGCCGAGATACTGCGCGCGGTCCGCGAACACGCGCTTCTCGAGCTCCGCGATCAGATGCACGTATTGCACGGAATTGAGCGGCACGTTCTTGAACTCGGGCGCGATATCGGCCTTCATCTTCAGCAGTTGCACGAGCCCGACGCCGCCCGAACTCGGCGGCGGCGCGGTGATCACGCGATAGCCGTTCCAGTTCGCCTGCACCGGCTCGCGCCAAACCGCCTTGTACTGCGCGAGATCGGCCTTCGTAATCAGGCCGTGGCCGCGCATCGAAGCGGCGATCAGATCCGCAGTCTTGCCCGTGTAGAAATCTTTCGCGCCCTGATCGGAAATACGCTGCAGGACCGCGGCAAGGTCAGGCTGCCTGAAGGTGACGCCCTGCTTCAGATTGCCGAAGTAAGTGTCGAAATTGGTCTTGCCCGCGAAGTTCTTCGCCGCATCGTCGCGCAGCTTCTGCAGTTGCGGGGCGACCACGAAGCCGTCGCGCGCATAGTGAATAGCCGGCGCGAGCACCTGCTGCCATTTCAGCTTGCCGAAACGGCGCTGCGCTTGCCACATGCCGTCGACGGTGCCCGGCACGCCCACCGCACGATAGCCGACGAGGCTCATGCCTTTGATGATCTCGCCCTTGTCGTCGAGATACATGTTCTTCGTCGCGGCGAGCGGCGCGCGCTCGCGATAGTCGAGGAAATACGGCTTGTTGTCGACGTACAGCGTCATGAACCCGCCCCCGCCGATGTTGCCCGCATCCGGGAACGTGACCGCAAGGGTGAAGGCGATCGCGGCGGCCGCATCGACCGCATTGCCGCCTTCGTTGAAGATCTGCTCGGCGGCATCGGCGCTGTATGAGTCCGGCACCGCAATCGCCGAACCGGCAAGCGCGGCCGGTTGCGTCTTCGCGGGCGCTTTCGCGACAGCAGGCGCCGCCTCGAGAAACCCGGTTGAAACGCAGAGGATTGCGATCAGGGCAAGACCGCTGATCGAAGCACTGGTTGAAGCTTTGACGTTGCGAAACAAGTTCATGACATCCTCATCGACGACGACATCCGCATGATGGCTTACGCGCGCCCGCGACGGCCGCGCGAGATCTCCTCGCCCGCGTCTCGCGGCAGCCGCCGCGTAATCGGAATCGACAGGCACGAGAACAGACCGACGACGAGAAACGCCGGCCAGAAATCGGAGAACACGATGTTCGGATGCCCTTGCACACGATGCGAAATCTGCAGCACGATGCCCGAGATCGTCACGCCGAGGCCGAGCGACATCTGCTGGATGACGCTCGCGACACTCGTCGCGCGGCCGACGTCGCTGCCCGGAATATCGGCATAGGCCAGCGTATTGAGCGACGTGAATTGCAGAGAAGGAAAGAAGCCGCCCACCAGCACGATGCACCAGATCACCCAATGCGGCGTGCCGGGAAAGAACAACCCGTACACGGCGATCGCGAGACCCGCGCACGCGGCGTTGACCATCAGCACGGTACGAAAGCCGAAGCGTTCGAGAATGCGCGACGCCACCGTCTTCATGAAGATCGAACCGAACGCGGACGCGCACGTGATCGCGCCGGCTCTGAATGCGGTCATGCCGAGCCCTTCCTGCAACGCGAGCGGCAACAGGAACGGCACGGCGCCAAGACCGATCCGAAACAGCGAACCGCCGATCACGCTCGCATGAAAACTTGGAATGCGCAGCAAACGCAGATCGAGCACCGGCAGCGCGACGCGGCTCGCGTACAGCACATAAAGCAGCAGCAACACGATGCCGGTCACGCACATGCCGACCGATTGTCCCGTCGACACCAGTTCGCCGCCGACCAGCGAGAGCCCGAGCATGAACAGCGAAGCCCCGCTAGCCGACAGCACGAAGCCGAGCCAGTCGAGCCGGCCCGGATGCGGCTCGCGCGTATTGGCGATGTACTTGTTGGTGAGCCAGATGCCGAGCAGGCCGATCGGCACGTTGATCACGAAGATCAGACGCCAGTGCAGATAGGTGGTGATAAAGCCGCCGAGCGGCGGCCCGACCACTGGACCGAGCAACGCCGGCACCGTCAGATAGTTCATCGCGCGAATGAACTCCGACTTCGGCAGCGACCGGAAGATGATGATGCGGCCCACCGGCACCATCAGCGCGCCGCCGATGCCCTGCACGAAGCGCGCGAGCACGAAGGTATCGAGCGAAGTGGAGGCCGCGCACAGCAGCGAGCCCCCCATGAAGATGCCGATCGCGGTGCGGAACACGGTGCGCGAACCGAAGCGGTCGGCGACCCAGCCGCAGATCGGGATAAAGACGCCAAGGCCGATCACATACGCGGTGATCGCAAGCTTCAGCGTGATCGGATCATGACCGAGGTCGCGTGCCAGAACCGGCAGCGACGTCACGATGACCGTGCCGTCCACGTTTTCCATGAACATCGCGCACGCGACGATCAGCGGAACGATGAAAGCGCCTAAAGCGAGCAGCATTGTCATGGCGACGGGCGGCCAGCCATCAATGGAAAGCGTCGATTATGGCATCGCGGCGACAACAAATGTTGTCGCGCGAGGGGATTTTGCCGTGTGCCATCGCGCGCTGCCGTGCATCTTCGCACGCGGCACGGACGCCTCAGCGCGATGCGCTGACGAGCGGCTGCCAGGTCGTGCTGACGGTGATCGCGGCGGCCGCGTCGCGCAGCAGCATGCCGCGCTGCGACAGTTGACGCACCATGACCACCGGGCCGCCGATCTGCCCAGCGGGCAGCAGGCTATTCACCGACTCGCCGATCCAGCGCGCGGACAGCGCATCGCGCAGCGAGGGTTCGGCTCGTGCAGCGCTCGTCGGGCGGCTGGTTGCACCGCTTGCTGGACCTTCATGCGCACCGTCACGCGAGGGGTGGTCGCGCCTGAACAGCACGGCGATCGCAGCCGCATCGAGCACGAGCGGCATCACGTGGAACGCGGCGACGACGGCGAGCCCCCAGCCGGCTGCGAGCAAGGTCGACGCCACCGAGCCGAAGCCCTGCCAGGCGAGCAGGCCGACGAACAGCGCCGATCCGATCGACAGCAGAAGCAGGGCCGCCCGACTCACGCGGCGTCCTTGCCGCGCGAGGCCATCTGACGGAACACCTGGCGGAAACCGAAGTACGCGATCGCGTCCTTCATGTTGGAAACGAAGCGGCGCCACGGCCGCATGTTGGGATCGGTGACGTATTCGAACGTCAGCGACACACGAATCTCGTTCGAGCCGGCCGGCGTGATGCGATGACGCAGCTTGTCGCCATCGAAAAACACGAGGCCGCCCGGTGGAATCTGCACCGAGCCCGGCTGGTCCGGCACCTCCGGATTGCGCGTATGCAGTTCGTAGTCGAGCCGGCACGACGATTCGTCGATCACGCCGAGCAGCAGCGTGTAGCGGCGTCCGTCGTAATACGAAGTATCGTAGTGCCAGCCGATATGGTCGCCGGGGCGCGTGTAGTAGTAGAGCGCGTAGGCGTGCGGATCGTCGGCGGGCGACACCTGCAACTGGTCGCCGCTAAGCTGCTCGAGCCAGCCGATCAACTCCTTCGAGCGATACAGCTCGGCGATGAACGGCGCGAGACGGTCGATCGTATGGCGGCCGACACTGCCGCCCTGCTTGTGACCCGGCAGATAGTTGCGGTTCACTTCGTCGAGCAGCGAGCGCGCGCTGTGTACCAGCTGCGCGGTCACTTCCGGCGCGAGGAAATCGTCCAGATACAGAAACGCGTCCTGCGCGGCGAAGTCTTTACGCAGACGCGCGTTGTCGAACGTGCGGGTACGGCTCGCGACCGCGCGGTCGGCATCGGGCGCGGGCGTGAGCGCCGCCACGGGCGTGCCTGACGACACGGGCGCGATCACGTCGTCTTCGGCGTGCAGATTCATTTGCTGGTCCGCTGTTGACGGGATTCAGACGCGCTGGCGGCCTTGGCCGTCGGGCGAGCGCTACGGCGCGCGATGCGCCAGTAGTCGATCACCACCCATACGGCGAACAGCGGCGCGCCGATCGACGCGACCACCACGAACGGCGCGACGACATTCGTCAGCGTGACGATGGGCAGCAGGTACAGCACGTCCTCGGTTTCGAAGCCCCCCATCGACGCCTGCTTCGTGCCGGCCTTGCCGACCATTTCTTCGGTCCGCATGCGCAAAAAGAAGATCAGGGCGACCGCGACACCAGCCACCGCGCCGAGCACGCCGGGCGCGAGCTTCACAGCGTCGATCTGCGCGCCGCCGACACCGATACCCATGCCGACGAACAGCATCACGGTCACGAGCGCATCACAGGCGAGGTCGTAAAAATGACCGATGCGGCTCGACCTGCCGCCCACTCGCGCGAGTTCGCCGTCCGTGTGATCGACGAAATTCGACAGGACGATCAGCAGCGCGCCCGCATTGGCCCACGCGAATCCCCCGTGCGCAAGGCACAGCGCGCCTGCGACGCCGATCAGCAGGCGCAGCGTGGTCAAATGGTTCGGGGTGACCCAGGTGTCAACTAGCGGTGTCACGAGCCGGCGGGCGAGCCGGGCGTCCCACGTACGCGGCGGCGGAACGTTGATTGGAGGTCGGGGTTGCGAAGTCATAAGGCGGAAATATATACGGGATTCTGAAAGCTTGCTGTTATGTCATACGTTGCTCTGCAATTTGCAAATGCCGTTCGTGTGTCCGTCACAAAGCGGAATTCACCGAATCGCTGTAAAGTGCGAATCCAGTTGTGCCAGTCACGCGGAATCTGTTCGATGTGCAGCACCGCTCGTGCCCTCCGGGGGATGGCGCAGTGGTTGCTAATCCACGACATCGACTGTTGACGCCCGCCTCCGCTCATGAACCGTCTGCTTGTCCCTCTGCTGTTTGCCGCCGCCGCCGCGCTGCCCCTTTCCTCGTTCGCCGTGGAGCTCGACGCGCCGCTGACATGCAATGAGAGCGGCCACCAGTTCATTGCCGATCTGATGCAGCAGCAGCTGATCAACCCGAAGCCAAGTCACGTCGAAAGCAACTCGATCAACGCGTTCTCGCCGATGCCCGATGCGCATCTGACCGCGTTCGGTTTCCACGTATTCGCGGTGGTGGGCTTCGAAAAGGACGACCCGATGTTCCGGGTCGGCGACGGCGAACCGGTCGCGCAGTCCGCGTATGGCGCGGTCGTGTTCGGCAGCGACGACAAGGTTAAAAGCGCGGTTGAAAACGCCGGCAGCACGGCGATCGTGCATCACGTCGCGCCGCTCATCACGGCGATTTTCTGCAAGCGCAGCTAGGGTTTGGCGAGACGTCGTATTCGACCGTTTCGCCACGATCGTCGATATCTTCGACCACGAGCCAGTTCGAGTGGCCAGTGAAATAGCAGCGCCGCTCTGCCAACTGCGTCATGATCGCCGGCAGTGTCAGCGACCAGCGGATCCGATCACGACGCAACCGCGCCTACAACCGCCACTTACCCCGGCCGACGAAACTCGTTTGCCACCCACGCCGCCGCGCTCGCCTTGCTGAGCTTGAACGTTGGCGCAACCTGCACTTGCGCGATCTGCTCGCCGAAAATATCGAGCGCGCTCAACAGTGCGTACGGCTCGTCTTCGTCGGGGACGATGTCGAGCGTGATGTCGAGTTCGTCGTTGCCGTCCGCGCTCGGCACGCGCACCGTCTTGTGCAGTTGCGCGCGCAGCTGCTGCTCGTGACGACGCAGCACTTCCGCCGCGGTTTTCACGAGCGTGTTGAACGCCGATACGTCGAGCGGCTTCGGATCCTTCTTGTTGCGGCCCATCGTCCACGGTCCGACGAGCGCAGGCTCCGCCTCGCCGTCCTTGATCATTTCGACGGCCCAGCCTTCGTCGTCTTCGTTCTTGATGATGCGCGCGGTCCAGCCGTTGTCGCGCCACAGACGTTCTTCATGCACGCTGTCGTCCGGTCCGAGGAACTCGGCATTCGTGTCGGTCGAGGGAAAGGGCGTGTCGGTCATCACAGGTTCACTCACTTCGCGGGGCGCACAAACAGATTTCGAACCCGCGATTCTACCTGCCCAGCCCGCTTGGCCCTGCTCGCTCTGACGAACGGACAAGGCGCGTTCGGAACGGCGCAGCCGCTCCACGCGCGAAAAGTTATATTTACCCTACGCGACGATGTATAAATCCGCTTTAAATTTCAGATAAAAAAACGCGGCCCGAAAGCCGCGTGTAAAAATGAAAAAGACGCCCTTTGGTCGAAGGGGTCTATCGAAATTATAAGTGGCATCCCTCCTCGATTTAAGGCTTTCTTCGAAAGACTGCATTGCGCAAAACCGTGGGAATCAGCGCAAACGGCCTCGTCCGCTTTCCCCTTGTGCTCGCCGCGGGGCCTTGAGCCGTTACGGCCCGACAATAGCCTCAGACTTGACAACGCGTCCCGCCATTGATCGTAAAAAATAGTTTCCTTTTGCGGATCTGCACTTACGCGATTAATTCACAGAATCGCGGATTCGAAAATAAACCGCTGTAAGGCGCGTGTTTAAATATCCGCATAGCGGCAATTACACTTCGCTGCGAATCGACAGTCAACGGGGCGCCAGCACCATCCTTCGCTGGAATGCCGATTCGCCGCCCACGCGCAAAGCAGCGTCACGTTGTACGGCTCGCTCGACGCGGGCCTCATCTACTCGAACAACCAGCTCGGTCACAGCAACTGGCGGCAGGGCAGCGGCTCGCTGTCGAACACCTACTTTGGTCTGCGCGGCAACGAGGACCTCGGCGGTGGTCTGCATGCGATCTTCACGTTGGAAAACGGCTTCAACCTGAACAATGGCCAGAACGGCGAAAGCAACACGATGTTCAATCGCCAGGCGTTCGTCGGCCTGAAGAGTGATCAGTTCGGCACGCTTACGCTCGGCCGTCAGTACGACGCGGTCAGCGACTACCTGGCGCCGCTGTCGGAAGCGGGCGAGGGCTACGGCAACAATCTCGCGGCCCACCCGTTTGATAACGACAACCTGGCCAGCACGTTCTCGATCAAGAACGCCGTCAAGTACTCGAGCGCGAACTACGCGGGCCTGAAGTTCGGCGGGCTGTACGGTTTCAGCAACGCGGCCGGCCAGTTCGCGAACAATTGAGCGCGGGCCCTTCGTACGACAACGGTCCGTTGAGCTTCGCCGCCTATCTGCAGTTGAACAACTCGGGCAGCTCGAACCTGAACGGCGCCGTGTCGCAAGGCGACGGCACCGCGGCGATCGCGGCCGATCTGCAACGCACGTTCGGCGCAGACATCAACTATTCCTACGGGCCGGCTCCCGCGGGCTTCGTCTACACGCACACGCAACTTGACGGCATCATCGGCGTGAACGTCGGCGGCGCGATGCTGCCGGGCATCGCGAGCGCCAACCTGCATCTGGACAACTACGAAGTGGACGGCCGTTATGCGCTGACGCCGGCATTGAGCGTCTCCGCTTCGTACACGTTCACCGACGGCAAGATGAGTGGTTCGAACGGCTCGGGCGATCCGAAGTGGCGCACGGTGTCGCTGCAGGGCGATTACTCACTGATTACTCACTGAGCAAGCGCACCGACGTGTACCTCGAAGGCGTGTACCAGCATGCATCGGGCGAACTCGGCGACTTCGGCGCGAACGTCGCGGCGATCAATACGCTTGCGCCGTCGTCGACCGGCAACCGGGTCGCCGCGGCAGTCGGTCTGCGGCATCGCTTCTGACGGCGGTTCTCATCACGCTTTTCATGCAGGCATTGCGCCGCGCGGCCATCCCCGCGTGGCGCGGTCGAACCCACGCGACACGATCACGTTCGAGTATTTTCACGGGCCTTACGGTTTGCCGTCAGACCAATAAACGCATGGCCGCGCTAGTGACGACGTCGACACATGCTCGGTATACTGCCCCGGCCGCCGTGCGACGCCGCGAAACCGCGCCGCCTGCACGGCAGCTTCGTCGCGAAGCATCGCGCTGTACGTCAGCGCATCGCGCTTCGCCCGCGCCTCACCTTCCCATGCATGACCGGGAATGCCGACGATCGGATCATGAAAAGACTTCTCCTGCTTGCCCCAGCTGTCGCCCTCACCGCCACCCTCGCCGCTTGCGGTTCATCGGGCGGCCCCGCGCGCGATGCGTCCGCACCGCTCGTGTACGTGTCGTCGTCACGCACGCCTGCGTCCATCGCCGCCTGCCTCGAAGAACGTCTGCCGCGCGTGCGCACCTCGCACGCCGGCGCGGCAACCGAACTTGCGGTCGGTGCCGATTCGCACAACTCGTACTTCGTCACGCTGACCCCGCTCAACGGCAACACGGTCATCAAGGTCGTGCATCCGGCCAATGCGCCCGACGATCCGCCCGAAGAGGAAATGCGCTTCGATATCGCGCGCTGCGCGACCTGAGCGGCGCGCTTGAACGCCGTGCGCGTCATGCACGGAAGGCCGGTGCGCGAATTTTTATCTCGCGCATCGGCTATTTTTTTACGCGCCCATCTGCGAACATAGCCGCCCTTTGTTTTTCGCGCGGCACGTGTGCCGCGAGTTTCGATGGCATCCAGCAAAGCGCATCATGCGACCGGTTTCGCAGCCGGCATCATCGCGGCGGCGATCGTCGCGCGCAGCGGCGGCGGTCCCTTTCATGCTGGCGTGCTGCTGAGCTTCATCGCTGGCGTGGCCGGCAGCACCGCGCCGGACTGGCTCGAAGTCGCATGGTGGTCGCGCGCGCGGCGGCTGTGGATCACGCATCGCACGTTGACGCATTGGGGCATCGGCTGGCTCGCGCTGCTCGCGGTGTCGTATCACACGCTCGGACATTCGATCTACGCGGCGCCCGCGTTCGGCTTCGCGTGCGGCGGCCTGATGCATCTGCTCGCCGACTGGCCGAATCCGCTCGGCGTGCCGTGGATCGCCGGGCGACATTCGTTGAATCTATGGAATAGCGGGCACTGCGATCTGATCGTCGTCGCGGCGTCTTGGGCGGACGCGTGGTTTATCGGCGAGCATGTGTGGCTGCATGGCATGCATGCGTTGCCGTGGTTGCGCCATTGGCCGATCGGCTAGGCGCAGCGATGCAATCGTCCCGGCACGCGGGCGCGACGGCTAGCCGTGCATCATTGCCGTCCGTTGTCGGTGCGCTCTCCTTCGCGGACCTTGCCTTGCGATACGCTGCTGCCCGGCGGCACGCTATGCGTGAGCCACACGTTGCCGCCGATCACCGACCCGCGCCCGATCGTCACGCGTCCGAGAATCGTCGCGCCCGCGTAGATCACGACATCGTCCTCGACGATCGGATGCCGGGCGTTGCCCTTGATCAGCGTGCCGTCCTCATCGGCCGCGAAGCTCTTCGCGCCGAGCGTGACCGCCTGGTACACGCGCACGCGCTCGCCGATGATCGCTGTCTCGCCGATCACCACGCCGGTGCCGTGATCGATGAAGAAACTCGGCCCGATTGTCGCGCCCGGGTGAATGTCGATGCCGGTCGCCGAGTGCGCGATCTCGTTGATGAAGCGCGCCAGCAGCGGCACGCCGAGCCGATGCAGCGCATGCGCGAGCCGATGATGCGTCATCGCCCACACGCCCGGATAGCACAGCAGGATTTCGGTGATGTGCTGCGCGGCGGGGTCGCCGGTGTACGCAGCCTGGATGTCGCTGACGAGCAGCGCGCGTATGCCCGCCAGCTGCGTCGCGAACTCGCGCGCCACCGCGAACGCGCGCTCCCGCAACTCGGCGTCGGGCGTCGCGCCGAACTCGGGCAGGAAGCGCAGCGCGCGGCGAATCTGTTCGGCGAGCAGCCGCAACGTGCTTTCGAGCGTGTGGCCGACGTAGTAGTCGACCGTCTCGTCGGTTAGATCGGGCGCGCCGTAATGCGTCGGAAACATCGCGGCGCGCAGACCGGCCACGATATTGACCACCGCTTCGCGCGATGGCAATTCGCGAATGCCGAGCGGATGCCGCGTGCGATGCAATTGCTCGCGCGAGGCGCGCAGGTCGGCGACGATCTGTTCAAGGCCCCAGTTATGGGAAGGCTCGTTGGGCATAAGGGACGGCGCCGTGCGGCGTGCACCGGTTCGAAGTGGTTATCGAGCAGAGATTACCGCGTTTTAACGGTGCCCGCCCGGCAGCGCGCAGGTCGGCTCGGATTCATTGCGTCGACGTGCGCTGGCACGCACGCATCGTTCCCTGACTTCAGATAGTCAGACTGCTCGCGTCGATCCAGCGCACTGCCCAATCGCGCGCGTGCGCGATGGCAGCGGCTTCGTCGGAGAAGCGCAGTTCCGTGGGAAAGAAACGGTTAGCGACCAGTTCGCCGTCGCTCGAGCGCGAGATCACCACATACGGTTGCCAGGAGCCGTCGCCCGAGCGCGCCGGTTCGCAATTCAGAAGATAGCCGCGATGTGTGAATGCAGCATCGAAGTGCATGAGTCACCCGCCCCTGAAGCCCCGTAACATTTTCTCAGTCCCGCGGCCATTTGTTTGTTAGTTTTTTCCGACCATGCTGGAACAGCCGGAGCATGCCGCCAATTTATCCGCGCGTCGGTCGCAGGAGTAAGATCATACTCTGTAGAAAATACGCGTCCATTAAAAAAACGAAATGAATCGCGGATGTCATCGCCATTCAATCGCGAGGTAACGCCACTCGCATCGAAGGATGGCGGACAACGCATCGCGACTCCCGCGCACCGCGGCGCCGTGTCAGTCGGAACGGCTTTTGCTCTTTTCTTCGAATGTCCGCTTCAGGAGAATGCACGATGAACAGCGCGATCAGCAAACCCGAAAACGCCGGTACGAAACCGGACCCGAAGGACCCACGAAGCACGGACCTGCACAACGACCGCACGCACGACAGCACCGTCGACACCGACGGCAAGAACCGCGAAGCGGCCCGTCTGGCGGGCCACGGCGCGATCTCGCCCGACGCGGTGACGACCAGCAATGCGACGCTCGACAACAGCGTGCCCGAGTCGCTCGATGGCATGGCCGGCTTCGACAGCCGGGTCGGCGGCAACCATCTGCTGCTCGCGCTCGAGCCGGGCTACGCGGTGATCGACAAGGGCATGGCCGAGCCGCTCGCCGCCTACTCGGCCGACCATCAGTACGACGACCCGCGTCCGGTCGGACAGCGCCACGATCGTGGCCGCATTCACTATGCGCTCAATCATTTGCGGCCTGCGCGCGTAATCGAATTACATCGGGTGAAATAGGCGCGCGTATCATCCCTTTATACGCGCGCGTTTGAATTACCGGGTTTATTCCGATTTATCAGGCAATCACGCAGCACGCACTGTTTTATTCTGGTGCGTGCTTTGCTTGGTTTAACGCTGGTCGTTTAACGGAGTTGCGGATGAAAAGAATCGTCGTCGTCGGTGCCACGGGCACGCTGGGCCAGGCGATCCGCGCGGAGCTGAAGGCGCGTCACGAAGTGATTGAGGTGGGCGCGACGCGCGGGCAATATCACGTCGATAGCACGGACCCGGCGAGCGTCGAGCGGCTGTTTCGCGACATCGGCAAGGTGGACGGCGTCGTCACCGCGACCGGCAAGGTGCATTTCGGTCCGCTGGAGCAGATGAGCATCGAGCAGTTCTGGGTCGGGCTGCGCGACAAGCTGATGGGCCAGATCAACGTCGTATTCGCGGCGCTGCCGTATGTGAACGACGGCGGATCGTTCACGCTGACGAGCGGCATTCTGGGCGACGAGCCGATTCCGCAGGGAGCGAGCGCGACGACCGTCAATCTCGCGCTTGAGGGCTTCGTGCGCGGCGCCGCGATCGAACTGCCGCGCGGGTTGCGCATCAACGTGGTGAGTCCGACCGTGCTGACCGAGTCGATGGAGGCTTACGCGCCGTTCTTTCGCGGCTTCGAGCCCGTCAGCGCGCAACGCGCGGCGCTTGCTTATCTGCGCAGTGTGGAAGGGGCGCAGACGGGGCGCGTGTATCGCGTGGGGTATTGAACCTCAGTGAATCTCCGGCTCGCCCGAACTATCGGGACTCACGCCGCTGCGCTGCAGGAAGTCGAAATCGCAGCCTTGATCCGCCTGCATCACGTGCGCCTGATGCAGGGCGCCATAGCCGCGCTCGAAGCGCGCAGCGGGTTTGACCCACGCGGCTTTGCGGCGCGCGAGCTCTTCGTCCGATACCAGCAGATTCAGCCTGCGGCGCGGCACATCGAGCTCGATCAGATCGCCGCTTCGCACCAACGCCAGCGGCCCACCGACGAATGCCTCGGGCGCCGCGTGCAGCACGCACGCGCCATAGCTCGTGCCGCTCATCCGCGCGTCAGAGATGCGCACCATGTCGCGCACGCCTTTTTGCAGCAGCTTGCGCGGAATCGGCAGTTGACCCCATTCGGGCATGCCCGCGCCGACCGGCCCCGCGTGCTGCAGCACGAGCACGCAGCTTTCGTCGATGTCGAGTGCGTCGTCGTCGATGCGCGCGGCCATGTCGTCGTAGTCGCTGAACACGACCGCACGGCCCGTATGCACGAGCAGATGCGGCTCGGCCGCGCCCGGCTTGATCACGGCGCCGTCGGGCGCGAGATTGCCGCGCAGCACCGCGAGGCTGCTGTCGCGCAGTAGCGGATTCGTGCGGCGGCGGATCACGTCGTCGTTGAAAATGCGCGCGCCGGCAAGGTTCTCGCCGAGCGTGCGGCCGTTCACGGTTTTCTGCGAGCCGTCGATCAGTTCGCCCAGTTCCGCGAGCAGCCCGCGCAAACCACCCGCGTAGAAAAAGTCCTCCATCAGATAGGCGCCGGTCGGTCTGATGTTCGCGAGCACGGGCGTGCGGCGCGCGATCTCGTCGAAGCGGTCGAGCGTCAACTCGATGCCCGCGCGCCGTGCAAGCGCGATCATATGCACGACCGAATTGGTCGACCCGGACAGCGCGACACAAGTCGTCACCGCGTTATCGACCGATGCCGCCGTGATCAGGTCCGACGGCTTCAGATCCTCCCACACCATCTCGACGATACGCATGCCGGTTTTCGCGGCCATCTGCGCATGCCGCGAATCGGGCGCGGGAATCGACGCGAAGCCGGGCAGCGTGAAGCCCAGCGCTTCGGCCGCGCTCGTCATCGTCGATGCGGTGCCCATCGTCATGCAGTGACCGGGCGAGCGCGCGATGCCACCCTCGACGCCCTGCCAGTCGTCCGGCGTCAGCGTGCCCGCGCGCAGTTCGGCCCAGTAGCGCCATGAATCGGAACCCGAGCCGAGCGTCACGCCGTTCCAGTTGCCGCGCAGCATCGGGCCGGCGGGCAGAAAGATGGCGGGCAGATCCATCGAGATCGCGCCCATCAACAAAGCGGGCGTGGTCTTGTCGCAGCCGCCCATCAACACGACGCCGTCGGCGGGATACGAGCGCAGCATCTCCTCGGCTTCCATCGCGAGGAAATTGCGGTACAGCATCGTGGTGGGCTTCTGAAACGGCTCGGACAGCGTCTGCACAGGCAGCTCGATCGGAAAGCCGCCGGCCTGCCAGATGCCGCGTTTCACTTCCTCGACGCGCTGCTTGAAATGCGTGTGGCACGGATTGATCTCGCTCCACGTGTTCAGAATCGCGATGACCGGCTTGCCCGCGTATTCGTCGCGGTTGTAGCCCATCTGCGCGGTGCGCGAGCGGTGGCCGAACGAACGCAGATCGTTCGCGCCGTACCAGCGATGACTGCGCAATTCCTCGGGGGTCTTTCTCTTCGTCAACGTCTACTCCACGATTGGCGCCGACCATACGTCAGCGCCTCTGTTCTTTCACGCGGGACACGATCTGCGTCGGGCTCACGAATTGTAGTGCGATGAGCACCCAGATCAACGTGATCGCCATATAGATCATCGCCATCGCATCGATCGATTGCGGCGCGCGCACGCCGGTCGAAAACACAGCGTAGTACAACGCGACCACCAGCGTTTGCGTGGCCGGACCGGCCGTAAAAAACGTCAGCTCGAACATGCCGATCGTGCGCACCAGCACGAGCAGCCCCGCCGCCAGCATGCCCGGCACGAGCAGCGGCAGCAGCACGTAACGGAAATAGCGGAACGTGTTCGCGCCGAAAATGCGCGCGGCCGCTTCGAGATTCGGATCGATCTGCTCGATGAACGGCGTCATCACCAGAATCACGAACGGCAGCGCCGGTACGAGATTCGCAAGAATCACGCCCCATAGCGTGCCGGCGAGTCCGACCTTGTACATCGCGGTCGCCATCGGAATGCCGTAGGTGACGGGCGGCACCATCAACGGCAGCAGAAAGATCAGCATCGCAAGGCGCTTGCCGCGAAATTGCACGCGCGCGAGCGCATACGCAGCCGGCACGCCGAGCAGCACCGAAAGCAGCACGACCGCGCCGACCACCTGCACGGTCACCCACAGCACGCTCGCGAGCTGGAAGTCGCTCCACGCCTGCGCATACCAGTGCAACGTGAAGCCTTGCGGCAACGCGGTGCCGAACCAGCGCGTCGCGATCGAATTCACCGCGACGGTCGCAATCAGCAGCACGACGTTGATCAGGAAGAACGCCATCACGGCCCACACCAGCACCTGCCAGATGCGGCCCGGCAGATTCGCGCGCTGACGCGCATGTTGCGCTGGCTCGCGGGCGCCGTCGCCCGGCTGAGGCGCCGCGGAAGCGGAGGTGGACGCGGACCAGTCGGGCTGCGTCGCGCGGCGATCGGTCGTCATCAGCCTTTGCCTCCCGTTACAGGACCACGATAGAACCAGCGGCGCGCGCCGAGCAGCGCGGCGACCACCAGCAGTTGCACGAAGCCCATCACCATCGCGATCGCCGATGCGAGCGGATAGTCGTAGCTCTCGAACGCGGCTTCGGCCGCGGCAATCGACATCACGCGCGTCGGACCCGCGGGCGCGCCGAGCAGCACCGCCGACGGAAACACCGAAAACGCCTGCACGAACGACAGACACGCGGCCATCGTGAGCCCCGGCACGAGCAGCGGCAGATAGATGCGGCGAAACTGCTGCCACGGACTCGCGCCAAGCGTCGCGGCCGCGCTTGCGAGCGTCGGGTCGATGCCGGTCACGTACGACAGCGTCAGCAGAAACGCGAACGGAAAGCCCGACACGATCAGCGACAGCAGCACACCCGTGAAGTTGTGCGTGAGCCGCACCTCTTGCGTGTACAGATGCAGCGCCTGCAACGCCTGCGGCAGCCAGCCGTGCGGACCGAAGTAGGTGAGCATGCCGTCGGCGATCAGCACGGTGCCGAGCGTCACCGGGATCACCAACAGCGTCGTGACGATCTTCTGATAACGGGAATAGCGGCGCAGCGCGAACGCGACCGGCACCGACACGCCGACGTTGATCAGCGTGGCCGGCACCGACAGCTTCAGCGTGACGAGAATCGTCGGCCATATCGACGTGTCGGTGAAGAACGTCAGATAGTTGGCCCACACGCCGCCGCCGTTCATCGGCCGGAACGACAGCGCGAGACCATACACGAACGGATAGATGAACAGCGCGACGATAAAGAGCAGCGCGGGCGCGACGAGCCAGGCATTGGCATCGCGCGGCGCGCGGGACGTAAGCGGCGGGACAAGCGTCGGCGTGTTCATGCGCCCTCGGCGTCGTAGACGAGCACGCACGACGGCCGCACGCGCAGCGTGATGCGCTCGCCCTCCGCGCATTCACCGGTCACGCGCGCCCACACGTCGCCGAACGCGGTCTTCACGCGCAGCAGCGAATCGTGGCCGCCGTATTCGACCGCGTCGATCAGCGCCTCGAACGCGTTGTCGGCGCCGGGCTCGGCGCGCTCCATGTCTTCAGGGCGCAGCGCGACACTCACGCGTTTGCCGTCAAAGCCGGCCATCGGCGTGCCGATGAGCCGCACGCCGTTAGCACTGACCACGACGCCATCGCCTTGCATGCCCTCCAGCGTGAACTCGGCGACATTGCGATAACCCATGAAGCGCGCGACATGCAGATTGCGCGGCCGCGTATAGACCTCCTTCGGCGTCGCGACCTGCTGCACGACGCCCTCCCTCATCACGACGATGCGATCGGCCATCGACAGCGCTTCGTCCTGATCATGCGTCACGTACAGCGTCGCGCGTTCGAGCTGCGTATGGATGCGGCGAATTTCCGCGCGCATTTCGATGCGCAGCTTCGTATCGAGATTGGACAGCGGCTCGTCCATCAGGATCAGCGGCGGCTCGATCACGATCGCACGCGCGATCGCGACACGCTGCTGCTGGCCACCGGACAATTGGCCGGGCAGCTTGTGCTCATGACCGGTCAGTTGCACCAGTTTCAAGGCCTCGCGTGCACGGCGCGCGATCTCGCTTCTGCCGACGCCGCGCATTTTCAGGCCGAAGCCGACGTTGTCCAGCACGCTCATATGCGGGAACAGCGCGTAGTTCTGGAACACCATGCCGAAGCCGCGCTTTTCCGGCGGCAGCACGTCAATGCGCCGCTCGTCGAGCCAGATGCCGCCGCCGGTGAGCGGCTGCAATCCGGCGATGCAGTTCAGCGCCGTCGATTTGCCACAACCCGACGGCCCCAGCAGCGCGATGAACTCGCCGCGCCGGATCGTCAGATCGAGACCCTGCAGCGCGGCGATCGCGTGGCCTTGCGCGTTGGTGAAACTGCGGCTCACCGAATCGAGCCGCAACTGCTCAAAGTGATGCTTCATGGCGGTTTCCTGATCCGCGTGAGGCGACGGATGTCGCGAGTGCCGCGCGTGCGGTGGGCGCGGCGCATCAGGCAGTTAAGCCGAGGCGCGTGATCGCTGAAAACACGCAGCGCGGCGGTGCCTCACGCCGCGCTGCGTTTCGCCTCGTTTTCCGTCGCAATGGTGAAGGCCTAACGGGTCTTCTGCGCGCCGATGTCGCTATCCCACTTCCTGAAGGCGGCGACCATCGCTGCTGCATTGAGCGGCAAAGCATGCGGACGATCGGCCAACATCTTCGCGTATTCGGGCCGGCCATACTTTTGCAGTACCTCCTGGCTATGCGCGGGCGCCTGCTCGACGGAGACGCCCTTGATCGCGGGGCCAGGATAGAAGTAGCCGTCGTCGTAGGTCAGCGCCTGCTGCGCGGGCTCCAGCATGAAGGTCATCATCTTGTACAGCACGTCGAGCTTTTCCTTCGGCACGCCCTTCGGGACCACCATGTAGTGCGCGTCGTTGACCCACGTCATGTTGTCGAACGGCTGTACGCGGAATTCGGCCGGCACGATGCCGAGCGCGCGCGGATTGATGTCCCAGCCGGTCACGGTCACGGTCATGTCGCGCGTGCCTTCGCCCAGTTCCTTCATCACCGCCGAGGTACCGCCCGGATAGTACGGTATGCAGTCGTTCAACTGCTTCAGGAACGCCCACGTCTTGTCCCAGCCGTGCACCGGGTCCTGCGGGTCCTTGTCGCCGAGCACGTAGGGCAAGCCCATCAGGAACGTGCGGCCTGGACCGGAATTGGCCGGCCGCGCGTAGATCAGCTTGTCGGGGTGGGCCTTGCACCATTGCAGCAGTTGCTCGGGTGTCTTCGGCGGATCGCTGACCTTGGCCGGGTTGTATTCGAGCAGCGGACCAGCCGGCATATACGCGACCTCGAGCCCGTAGCCTTGCGCGAGATCCTGCATCTTGCGCGGGCCCGGCGCGTACTTGTCGAGCACGCCGGTGAACTGCGCCGCGTTGTCAGGCAGCAGCTTGATCCACAGGTTCTGTTCGATGCCGGCCGCGAGCGCGTCGGTGCCGGTCAAAACGAGGTCGATGTCGGAGCGGCCCGCGGCTTGCATCGCCTTGATCTTGCCGGGCAATTGCGGCGCGGGCGCGTTCGTGAACGTGATGTTCGCGACGAGATTCGGATTCTTCGCCTTGAACGCCTCGAAGCCCTTCTGCGTGAGTTGAAGATCGCCGGCCACGTCGACGATATTGATCGTGACCGGATCGGCCGCGTGCGCGGCAAGGGCGAACGCCGCGCTCGCGGCGATACAGACGGATACCAGCTTGAACGACAACCTGTGCGAAACAGTCATTGCGTCTCCTCGCTTCTTGGTATGGAAGCCCGCTGGTCGATGCGTTGCGGGCGGTCTCTTTCTACCAAGGGAACATAGCGAAGCGCAACAGCCGATGTCAAGCAAATAGTCGAGAGCGTGGGTCGGGCGAGAAAATGGCTCGTTTTACCTGAAATCCTTGTCGTTCAATGCCCGGCACCGCGGGTTAAGGGCAAACCCGAGCCCTCGCCGCGATAGCAATATATGTTGTCTGGTTAGCGGACAATTGCTCAACCTCCGCGCACACCCTGCGTATTGACGAACAGCGAATACAACCCGTGGCTCGCCGCCATGAACAGACGGTTGCGATGCCGTCCGCCGAAGCAAACGTTCGCGCAACGCTCTGGCAATGCGATGTGGCCGAGCGGCTCGCCTTGCGGGCTGAACACGCGCACGCCGTCGAGCTCGTCGGTGCCCATGCCCCACCCGCACCACAAGTTGCCATGCGTGTCTACACGAAAACCATCCGGGGTGCCCGGACCCGCGTCGATCAGCACGCGGTTGTTCGACAGCGTCGTGCCTTTGCCATTGGCCTCGACGTCGAATACGCGGATCTTGCGCGGCTCGCCGCGCGATTGGACCACGTACAGCAGCGATTCGTCCGGCGAGAACGCGAGACCGTTCGGGGCGAGCACGTCGTCGATGACCATCGACACCTCGCCCGACTGGCCGTCGATCCGATACACGCACGCCTTCAGCTCGGACTGCTGCTGCTCGCCCTCGTAGAAACCTTCGATGCCGAAGGTCGGGTCGGTAAACCAGATCGAGCCGTCCGATTTGACGACCACGTCGTTCGGCGAATTGAAGCGCTTGCCCTGATAGCGATCGGCGAGCACGGTGATCGAGCCATCGTACTCGGTGCGTGTCACACGCCGCGTCAGGTGCTCGCAACTGACGAGACGCCCTTCGCGATCGCGCGTATGGCCGTTCGCATTGTTCGACGATTGACGGAACGTGCTGACCGCGCCCGTCGTTTCGTCCCAGCGCAGGATGCGGTCATTCGGAATGTCGCTCCACAGCAGATAGCGGCCATCGCCGAACCACACCGGCCCCTCCGACCAGCGCGTGCCCTGATACAAGCATTCGACCGACGCCGACGCGATGATCAACGACCTGAAGCGCGGATCGAACACGCGGATGGAGGGATCGGGATAGCGTCGGCTGTGATCGGTCATGGGGTTGTCTGCGTGTCGGAGCGGTTCGATCGGGTGGGCGCGAACTCGCGCTCGAGAGCGAGCAGCGTGCGCGCGGTCTGCGCGATCTTCGCATGATGCTCGCGCGGTGTCGAACTGAGCAGCGGCTGCAGCGGCCCCATGTCGGCGAGGCCCGTGAACGTGATTGCATCGTGCAGCACGCGGATCAGTGAGATGTCGTTGCGCAGCGTTTCGAGCGGCATGAACGCATCGTACAGACGTTGGGCGGTGTCGTGATCGGCGCTACGGGCGCTATCGGCGCTCCGGCCGCTTTGCACCGCGCGCAGCAGCGCCATCACCATGCTCGGCGCGATACAGCCGCTTCCGGTCGTCCACGCTGCGAGTCCGAACTCGCGCAGATGCACGAGCGCCGGCCGCTCGCCCATGCCCGATACGATCTTCGCGGCCGGCACGCATTGCAGCAGCCGGCGCAGATACCGATCGTCAGCGGGGTTGTCGCGCGGGATCGCATACTTGACCGCGCTCAGCGTCCCACGCTCGACGAGCCGCGCGAGCGTATCGACAGCGACGTAGTTTTCGCTCTTGATATACAGCGTGAGCGGCATGCCGGCCGTGTCGGCGATCCGCGTGAGGCCCGTCTCGACGCCCTCGGACGTCGTGAAGCCGCCGAGCGGCAGCACCATCGCCGTGCGGTAACGCGTCTGCGCGAGGATGCGCGCCTGATCGAGCATCTTGCCGTAGTCGGGACCCAGCGCCGGAATCACCCGTGTCCCGGGGCCCGCGGCCTCGGCGAGCAGGTCCAGCAGCTCGCGGTATTCGCTGACCGCGACGTGATAAAGGTTCGCATTGCCGCCATACAGTAGCGTGCGTACGCCGCCCGCTTCGATATGGCGGATCAGCGCGAGATTCTGGGCAGGGTCGAGCGTGTAGTCGGCCCGGCGCGCGAGCGGCGGCACGGCCATGACCGACGCGGCGAACTCGCCGTCGCGGAGCGGTGATTCGTTCATGATGGTTGACGCGGAAACGCGCTAGGCAGAGGCTTCACGGTAGCATCGGCATCACAATGTTGTCAAACAACCTGCGCGTGACGATCGCCCAGCATGCCGTCGGCGGCGAATTGCGCGGGAGCCGATCACGAAATTTCTTTTGTATAACAATGAAGCGGGGCCGCAGCCTGTGGAATCGGCGCAGGCTTTTTTTGGCAACAAGGACACGGCGAGCAATAACCCGCTTTCCCCAGATAATCGAGTAAATACGATTTATTCTGAAGCGCGACGAAATAATGCTGTCAACGAAACATATTAAAATCTGTCGCCGGACGCCGATTAGCCGCGCCGCTCACCCGAGAAGCCCGGCCGGGTTAAAGATTTATTTCAATCGGCATAATAATAGGCGACACCGGCGTTGCTATCACGTGGCGGCTATCGTTTACCCCGCGGAGCACCGGCGCATTGCGTTCGAGTTTTTAGTGATAGATTACGCGGACCAAAAGAGCGGACCGAAGTTTGTCTGCCAATAACCGTGAACGAGATGTTTGCGAGCCTGAGAGAGCCAAAAAATTGTCGCTACACTTTATCGAGCAGATGGCACCGCTACTGGACGCCGCCGACGAGGCGGAATGGTTCGGCGTGATTACGGGCTTAGCCGAAACGTGGGGCTTCGAGAAGATTCTGGTCGCGATGCTGCCGCGGCCAACCATGCGTCTCGAGGACGCTTACCTGCGCAGCACTTACGCACCGGCATGGCGCCAGACGTACGACGAGCAAGGCATGGTGCATATCGATCCGACGGTCGCACACTGCCTGTCACGCTCATCGCCGCTGGTCTGGACGCCCGAGATTTTCGCCAGCCCGGCGCAGCACTCCCTGTATGAGGAAGCTCGCTCGTACGGTCTGGGCGCGGGCGTGACGCTGCCAATTCATGGGCCGAATCAGGAAGCCGGCATGATGTGCTTCGTCAATGACGACAAGCCGTCAGACGGGTTCAGGCGCCATGTGAACGCCGCGTTGCCGAACCTCGTGCTGTTGCGCGACCTGGTGATCGACACCAGCAAACAGCATCTGAATTCACATGCGCAGACCTTGATGCCGAAGCTCACGCCGCGCGAGCGAGAATGTCTGAAATGGACCGCACGCGGCAAATCCACGTGGGAGATATCTCACATCCTGAGTTGCTCGGAAGCGGTGGTGAACTTCCATATGAAAAACATCAGGGCGAAATTCGGCGTGAATTCGCGGCGTGCGGCAGCCGTGATCGCGGCGCAGCTTGGGCTTATTGACCCGGGTTGAGCAGCGCGGCCGCGTCGCGGCTGTACATCACACGCTCGGCGCGACCCAGATCGGCATCCGACACGGTCTTCATGAAGTACAGACCCAGCAGGATCGACACCGGCGCCGGGATCTCCGCGCCCGACTCGAAGCGGCTGCCGCGCGATTGCGTGACGCCAAAGCGAGCCCAGAAACGGCGCTGGCTCTCTTTTTTCTTCTTCCGATAGGCAATGATCAGAACGCGATCCACTGCCGAAGAGACCTCCGAAGGACGCGCCTGGAGGTGGGTTTGCGGTTGCCAGTGATTGTCGAGGAGTTCCATTTTGGACCCTTGTAGGTTGGGGGCGGAGACGTGTCTGAATTCTGATATACCCGATAAGCATCCACACCTATCCAGGTAGGTAGGTGGCGCAAAGATTCAGAATGCATAAGTTTTCCTGCGTATCTGGCAGCCCCCCAACGCGTACAGGAGAACGTCATGCAAACCACGATCCGAATTGGACTCCGGCAGGAATTCGACAACGAACTAATGAACGAGATGTACCGCTTGCGCGCCCGTGTCTTTCACGGCCGGCTCGGCTGGGAAATTCCGACCATCGCGGGAATGGAGATAGACGGCTACGACGCGCTCGGGCCGTACTACATGCTGATTCAGGGCGAAGACGAACGGTTGCGCGGCTGTTGGCGCCTGATGCCGACCGAAGGTCCGAACATGCTGAAAGACACCTTCCCGCAGCTACTGCATGGCGCGGCCGCGCCGGTCGGGCGACATATCTGGGAACTGAGCCGCTGGGCGATCGAAACCGGCGGTGAGGAACAGTCGTTTGGTTTCACGGATATGACAATCCGCGCAATTCAGGAAGTGATGCGCTTCGCGCAGCGCATGGGCATCACGCATTACGTCACGGTGACCACCACGCCGATCGAGAGGATGCTGCGCCGAGCCGGCCTCGACGTCAGCCGGCTCGGGCCGCCGCTGCAGATTGGCATCGAGCGGGCCGTCGCGCTCGACGTCGCGGTGAGCGCGAAAACGCTGACCTCGCTGTTCGGGCCGGTCGCCGTCGCTGCTTGAACCTCGCCGAAGCGCGGCCTGACAAAAGTCGCGACGCCTTCACCCGCGCGCGCGGACTCAGGAACCGAACATCCGTTCCAGCGCGTTCTCGAGATGCGCGCGCATTGCGGCGCCCGCGCCCGCCGCGTCCTTGCGGCGGATTGCGTCGAGCACCGCCATGTGTTCGGCCTGCACCAGCCGCTGCCGCTCCACCGTCTTGACGAGCGACAGATTGCGCGACAGGTTCATGCTGAACAGGATCTGTTCCTCGATGAACGACATCACCGTGATGAAAAACGGATTCTTCGACGCGCGCGCGACCGCCTGATGAAACAGGAAGTCATCCTTCGCGCCGATCCCCTGCGCCTCGATGATGCGCTCGAGCTCGTCCCACGCGTGCTGGATCGCGGCGATGTCGTCGGCGTCGGCCTTCAGCGCTGCCTGCGCGGCCGCGCCCGCCTCAGTCACGATGCGAAACTCATAGCAGCGGCGGATATCGGACAGCGTTTCGAGCGGCGCGAAGCGGCGTACGTCCGGATCGGGGCGCCGCGCGACGGTCGTGCCAGAGCCGTGCCGCGTCGAGATGATGCCGTCGGCCCCGCAATCGCGCGAGCGCTTCGCGCACGGTCGGTCGGGACGTGGCGAAACGCTCCGCCAGCGCGTGTTCGGTCGGCAATCGCTCGCCTTCCTTGTATTCGCCTTCGAGGATGCGGTTGAGAATGTCGCCGTAGATCTGGTCGGGTAAGCCCTTGGTTTTTCGATCGTTCATCAGCGGACTGGCCAGCTTGTCTGAATATGGCTTGATTGTAAGGCCAACCCTGTTTCGGCTTCAGCAAAGTTTTACGGGTTGTAAGCATGCCGGGCCGCTTCGCGCACGCCATTTTGTCCGCGCCGCGCCGGAATATTTGGCAAGTGTTTGATTTACATCCTGGTCCGGTGCATCTTTTCCGGCAATCATCTAAGCTCATTGGTATAAAAGATCAATAAACCTGCCGCGGCTAGCAATGTGGCAGACGCATTTTTGACGCGGAGCCGATATGTACACACGCATCCTTGTAGCGGTCGACGGCAGCAATACCTCGCGCCGTGCGTTTGAAGCGGCGCTCGATCTCGCCAAATCGAATGGCGCGGTGTTGCGGCCATTTTATGTCGTCGAAAACACGCCGATGTACTTCGAGGCGCCCGGCTACGACCCGTCGATCCTGCGCAACCGCCTGATCGAGGAAGGCCAGGAGCTGCGTGCCGAGTTTTCGAAAGTGATGGCCGAGCAAGGTGTGAAGGGCGACCCGGCCGTCTCCGAGGCTTCGTCGCTCGGCGATGTCGCCGAGATCGTGCTGCAAGCCGCCGCCGAATTCAACGCCGACCTGCTCGTGATGGGCACGCACGGCCGGCGTGGCTTTCAGCGGCTGATTCTCGGCAGCGTCGCTGAACGCTGCGTGCGCCAGGCCACTCTTCCGGTTCTGCTGGTACCGTCCGCCGCGGGCACCGACAAGGAACCCGCCTGACTCTTTCATCGGGCGCAGGGCGGCACGCCACGCCCTGCCTTGCCGGAATCGAGCCACGCTACCCGTCGACGGGCGACGTCGATATAGGCCGCGGCGGCTCACCTTCTCACCTTCGGCAGAGCACCGCCGTTGCTCGGACTGCCGAGCAGCGAACGCGTCACTTTGCCGCCAGTTGCGGGCCATAGCGGGTGGGACAATTTCGCCACTACCAATAATCGCGCGCAGAACATGCTGAATCCTACTGCTGTGACCCGTTCCTCGACCCGCTCCGCCGGCAACCGCGAGGCCGTGGCGGCACGCGCAACCGCACGTACCGCCGCGCGCTGCTCCAGCTGTTCGATGCGTCAGATCTGCATGCCGCAGGGGCTGTCGGCGGAGGAACTGCCGAAGCTCGAAACGCTGATCTGTTCGGCGCGCTCGGTGCCGCGCGGCGAAGCGCTGTATCGCAGCGGCGACCGCTTCGACAATATCTACGCGGTGCGCTCCGGCTCGATGAAGACCGTGATGGTCCACCGCGACGGCCGCGAGCAGGTCACCGGGCTGCGTCTCGCCGGCGAGCCGCTCGGGCTCGACGGCATCAGCGCGGACCTCCATGCGTGCAGCGCCGTCGCGCTGGAAGACAGCACGGTGTGCATCGTTCCATATAGCGCGCTGAAGCTGCTGTGTCGCGAAATCAGTTCGATCCAGGAGCGCATGCACAAGCTACTGGGCGCGCAGATCGTCAGCGAAGCCGCGCAGATGATGGTGCTCGGCTCGCTGTCCGCCGACGAACGCGTCGCCGCCTTCCTGCTGGACGTGTCACAGCGCAATGCGCAGCGCGGCTACTCGTGGTCGGAATTCAATCTGCGAATGACGCGCGAGGACATGGGCAGCTACCTCGGCATAACGCTCGAAACGGTCAGCCGTACCCTGTCAAGATTTCAAAAACGCGGCCTGATCGACACGCGGGGCAAGCACATTCACATCGTCGATCTCGAAGGCTTGCGGCAGATCTAGCGGCCGGAGTGGCCTGGACGGTCGCGCCGTTCGTCTTGGCACGCTGCCTGCGAGCGGGTAGAGTTTTCAGACCGTCCCCCGACGGCAACCGTGTTGCATGGAGACCCGGCCCCAATGAATCGCGACCCTGTCCCGCATCATCCGCTCGTGCAGCGCCTGCTCGACGCGCGTCAAGTCACCGACGACCTGTTTGCGATCGTCAAACCCGACTACCTCTATGAACGGCCGATCCGCGAGCGTCACCGCGTCGTGTTCTACATCGGCCATCTCGAAGCGTTCGATCGCAATCTGCTCGACCAGCGTCTGTTCGATCTGCCGGCTTTCGCGCCGGAACTCGACCAGTTGTTCGCCTTCGGCATCGATCCGGTAGACGGCGGCTTTCCCACCGATCAACCCGGCGATTGGCCGTCGCTCGCCGCCGTGCGCGAGTATGCGACGCGCGCGCGCCGGCAGATCGATACCGCGCTCGACGAACTCGGCAACCCGGCGCACGACGAGGCGGCCGTGCAGCTGCTGAACGTCGCGATCGAGCATCGGTTGATGCATGCGGAAACGCTCGCGTACATGCTCCATCAGTTGCCACTCGCGCAGAAGAATCACCGCGTTGCGCGAGCCGGTGGTGACGAGCGAGGAGCAGCGCGACGCGTTGTCGTCGATGGTCAGCGTGCCGGCCGGCACGGCCGTGCTCGGCATGCCGCGCGAGGCCGGCCGCTTCGGCTGGGATAATGAGTTCGGCGAAATGAGCGTGGACGTGCCCGCGTTCGAGATCGATCGATACATGGTCACGAACGGTGCGTTCCTCGAGTTCATCGAAGACGGCGGTTATCGCGAGCCGAAGTGGTGGTCGCCGAAGGACTGGGTGTGGAAGGAAGCGGAGCGCATCGAGCATCCCGCTGCCTGGTCGCAACGCACGGCGCAAGACGGTCGCCCCGCATGGACGCTGCGCACGATGTTCGACGACGTGCCCTTGCCGCTCGACTGGCCCGTCTACGTGAGCCACGCCGAAGCGAGCGCCTACGCGCGCTGGGCCGGCAAAACCCTGCCGACCGAGGCGCAATGGCAACGCGCGGCGCACGGTGCGCCGCAAGCGGCGTCGGGGAACTTCGATTTCCGCAGTTGGGATCCACGGCCCGTCGACGCGCATCCGGACAACGTCAGCACGTTCGGCGCGGAAGGTCAGTTCGGCAACGGCTGGGAATGGACCTCGACGCTTTTCGAAGCGCTGCCGGGCTTCGAAGCGTTTCCGTTCTATCCCGGCTATTCGGCCAACTTCTTCGATGGGCAGCACTACGTGCTGAAGGGCGGCTCGGCGCGTACCGCGCTGTGCATGCTGCGGCCGGAATTTCGCAACTGGTTTCAGCCGCATTATCAGTATGTGTATGCGGGGTTTCGGTGTGTGCGGGGTTGTGACAAGTTAAGCAAAAAATAACTCGATGATCATCTTTCGCTCAACTGAAAATATCCGCGCAAAACTGCGGTGCCGTCCGTCCTGAGCACTCAACTCACGACCGAGCCGCATTGCTATCCCGCAGCGGCGTGCTGACTCGAAAGGCCTGCCAGTATCTTGCCCGGCAAAATGGGCAGGTCGCGCACACGCAAGCCAATGGCGTCGTAGACGGCTGCGGCCACTGCGGCATCCACGCCGGTCGCGCCGAGTTCTCCGATGCCGCGGGTACCGATCGCACTTGCATGCGGATCATACTCACTGACGAAGTGGATCTTGATATCGAGCGGAATGTCCGCATTCACCGGGACCGCCACGTTCGACAGATTCTTCGCGAGCCAGCCACCGGTATTGGGCTCCTGCACGCTTTCCTCCATCGTCGCCTTGCCCCAACCCCAGATGATCGCGCCCGTCATCTGGCTTCGTGCCGTTTTCGGATTGATAATCCGGCCCGCGGAATAGGCACCCACCGCCCGGCGCAAGCGCACGAGGCCAAGCTCGGGATCGACGCCTACTTCGACAAAGATCGCACCCCACGTCCGCATCGCGTATGGCGTACCGTCGCCGTCGGCGCTGAAGCTGGCGCCACCCGGAAGCGTGAACGCACCGTCCGCGACCATCTCCGGTAGGTTAGCCCGCCGCAGGCTCGCGCGAACTTCTTTCCCGCCGAGCGCATCGAGCTTCGCGTTGATTTCCCGGCAAGCCAGTGCGATCGCGCTTCCCGTGCTGCCCGTGGCGCTCGATCCATAGACGGGACTCGCCGGGTGAAGGTTGGTATCGCCCCACACAATCGACACGTTCTCGATCGGCAAGCCCAGCTCTTCGGCCGCGATCTGGCAAAAGACCGTCTGCGTGCCGGTGCCGATATCGTGCGTGTTCGCCTCGATCAGCGCCGTGCCGTCGGACCTCAGGCGCACGCGCGCCCCGCCGGGAAAGCGGAAATTGCCCATTGAGCTCGTCGCCATCCCATGTCCGATGCGCCACGCTCCGTCTCGTCGTGGCGTCTCGCCGCGCGTGCGCCAGCCATAAAGGCGCGCACCTTCCTCATATGCGTCGCGAAGCTTTTTTGACGACCAAGGCTTGTTCGTATGCGGATCGACCTCGGCGTAGTTCGCCAGTCGTAGATCGAGCGGATCGATCTTCAGCGCCACGGCGAGTTCGTCCATCGCGCTTTCGAGCGCCCATAGCCCCGGACCTTCCACCGGCGCGCGCATTGGCGTGGGCACGTTGATGTTGCGCCGCTCCAGCCACTGCCTGGTGCGAATGGCGGGCGACGCATAAAGCGTCTTGCTTGCTTCGCTTGCGGGCTCCAGATGCGTGTCCGCAATCGCGCTCGAATTGACGATTTCGTGATCGATGGCGCTGAGCCGGCCGTCCGCCGTTGCCGCAAGCTTGATGTCCTGTTTCATCCACGGCTGATAGCCGACGCAGACGAACTGATCGTGACGCCGCAGATGAAGCTTCACTGGCCGCCCCGCGACGCGTGCCGCGGCGGCGGCAAGAATCTGGTGCGGCCACACATATCCCTTCGAGCCGAACCCGCCACCCGTGTGCGGTGCGATCACGTGAATGTCGTCCGGGCTCATGCCGAGTGCCGCGGCTACGACAAGCGGCACATTCTCGCTCGCCTGAACCGCATCCCACAGCGTGAGCTTGCCGTGCTCGAATCGCGCAACGGTGCCCGATGTCTCCATCGCATTGTGGTGACGCGCGGCTTGAACATACGTCGCCGCCACGCTTGCCTGTGCGGTTCCGAAAATCGCATCGACGTCGCCCATCTCCAGATCATCGCCGAGCATGCGTGGCTCGGGCGGCGGCTCGCGCGGCGCGGCGCCGGGAAGGATGGGGTCGTCGCGCTCGCAACGCACAAGCACGGCATCGCGGCCGGCTTCCGCCGCCTCGATGGATTCCGCAAGCACGATTGCGACCGGCTCGCCTTCGTACCGAATCGCGTCGTTTTGCAACGGCAGTGCGAGCACCGCCGCTGGCGGCTGAACCGCACCGAATCGCGGCATATCGTGCGCGGTAAGCACCCGCACCACACCCGCTAAGGTAAGTGCCGCGGTGGCATCCACGTCGATCAGCCGGCCCGACGCGACGGGCGCGCCGACCAACGCCGCATGAAGCGTGCCGGGCGGCGTGTTGTCAGCCGCGAATTTCGCCTGTCCAGTGACCTTCGCCTGGCCTTCCACGCGGGAGACCGCCGTGCCGATGCTCATGATCGCCCTGCTGCCGTCAGTAACGCACGCACCGCGGCATTGCGCGCCATCGTCACCTTGTAGCCATTGTGAGCGAGCGGCCGGGCGTCGCTCATTGCCGCGTCGACAATCGGCGTGACCACTTCCCTGGTCGGCGCCTGCCCGGCCAGCGACACCTCCGCGGCTGGAAGGCGCCACGGGCGTTGCGCCACCGAGCCAAGTGCAATGCGCGCCGACACAATGCGATCCCGATCGAGCTCCACGGATGCGGCTGCCGAGACCAGCGCATATTCGTAGCTGGCGCGCTCGCGGACTTTTACGTAGGCGGATCGTGCGTCCGCGCGGATGGGTATGTGAAAGGAGACGATCACTTCGTCGGCAGCCAGTCTCGTCTCGAGCCGGGCGGCATCGCCGCCCATGCCGGCCGCTTCCTGCTGCGTCAGGTGGAACTCCGTCATCTTGATCATTCGACCGCCGTTCGGCCCGATGACCTCAGCTGTCGCATCCAGACAAGCCAGTGCCACAGCCGGATCGGACGGTTGAACCGCGACGCATGCATCGGTCCAGCCAAAAATTGCATGCCGTTCGTTGATGCCATTGCGCGCGGGGCAGCCCGACCCGGGATTGCGCTTGTTGCAGCCCCATGGCAACGGCGCTTCCGAACGAAAATAAGCGCATCGCGTCTTTTGCATCACATTGCCGCCGAGCGTCGCGCGGTTGCGCACCTGCGCCGAGGCGGCGAGCAGACAGGCTTGAGCCAGCGCGCTCGCGTGGGCGCCGACGAGCACGTCTTCACCGATCACGTTCAGGTCCGTCAGCGCGCCGATCACCAGATCGTCACGCTCGCGCACAATACGAACGAGACCTGTGAGTCCACCGACATCGATGACGCGATCGGGCGCTGCGATGCCGAGCCGCATCCAGTTGAGCAGCTCCGTACCGCCCGCGATGATCGCCACGTTGCCCGCCGCCAGCGACGCGACTACCTGTTGCGCGGTTGCGCCACGCGCGTATTCGAAGTTTTTCATCGTTCGTCCCCGGCCGCGCCGGCGGCATCGAGCACGGCCGCCGCGATCTGCGGATAGCAGGAGCAGCGGCACAGATTGCCGCTCATCCATTCGCGAACGCTCGCCTCATCGGTCGCGTGCCCTTCAGCGATGCAGGCGACCGCGGAGACGATTTGCCCGGGCGTGCAATAGCCGCACTGAAAGGCATCGTGCTCGATAAATGCCTGCTGTACCGGATGCAGCGTCCCGTCGGAGGCGGCCAGACCTTCGACAGTCGTGACCTCGCAGCCGTCACATTGCACGACGAGCGTCAGACAGCTGTTCATCCGCTTGCCGTCGACCAGCACGGTGCAGGTGCCGCATGCGCCTTCATTACAGCCCTTCTTGGCGCCGCTGAGACCCGAGTCTTCGCGCAACCAGTCCAGCAGCGTGACGCGCGGGTTCACCATGGCGACCCGCGGCTGGCCGTTCACACGCATCGTCACCGTGACGCTGCTTGACCAATGCAGCCCGGCGTCTCGATTTGGATCTGATTGCTCCCCGAAAGTAGCGTCGTTCATTCCCAATTCCTTGCCGGTTTCAACAATCACTCTGCTTGTATATAGACCATATGGAGTCGATATCAAGGGACGATATCCCTCCTGCCTCCGCACCGTCTCCCAAAGAATCGATCCGGCTCGAACTGCAACGGCGAGCTGCTCGCATGCACTCGCTCGACACTTGCAAGCGGGCCAGGATTAGGTGAGCCGATTTCGACCTGATGCTGATTGAGGCCATAGGTCCCAGGCCCTATGCGCCAGCGAAACGCAGTCGATGTAGGTGATGGCGGTCCGCACGATCCAGATAAAAAGTGTCGGCGCAGTATCCTCAAAAAAACAGCATTGGACCAATGCGGGCACCGAATTTAACGATCCTTCTCCGTCGAGAACTGGCCGGTTTGCAACGACCTGTGCCTGACGTCGGTTGGCTGCACGCGTTAAAGGTTATTCGACGTCTGCCCTCATTCACATGGCTGCGAGTGTGCCGCGGTGGCGGTGAGCTTGCCGAGAATCGATGACGGATCGCCGCCCGTGACACGGTTCAGCGTCGCGCCCGACCCGTTGTTGAAGGCGACGGTGTTGCCGTTGCCGATCGAGAAGCTGTGCCAGTCGATCACGCCGCGGGACGAGGACTGGTCGATCGTCAGCGAAGTGGTGCCGCTCGTCATCGCGCCCTGGCCCCGGACCAAGGCGCCGCCCTGCGGCAGCGGTCCGGCCGCGTGGGCCATCGGCACGCACCACGCGGTGAGCGCGAGCGGCACCCATAGCGCAAGCGGCAGCGGGCGCAGAACACGGTTCCACGCGGAAGGCCGCGACCGAGGCGCGATGAGTGCCGCGCCGGCATACGCCAGCGAAAAGGACAGCCCATTGCGCGGGGTTGGGGGCGACTGGAGCGCCAGTCTGGATGAATGACGCGACATGATCCCTCCCGAAACGTGGTTCGTGGAAAGTCGTCGTCGCGGAACGCAGATTGTTGCGACCAGGCAAGGCGCGAAAGCCGCCATACCGCACAACACAGCCTAATGGTTGCAGCGCGTTTCAAAAGACCAACCGGTATTTGGGCATGCACCCGGTGCTTGCTGGTACCGCTTCAGGCGGGGGTGTGTGTCGGTCGCCGCGGCGGCAGGAATCGCCGTTCAACCCTCGGAAGCGGACGGAGAGAGCGGCAAGAAGCATTGGTCGCCGGCAAAAGCGATAGAATGCCCGCTCTGCAAAGGACAATATTGACGGGGTAGACGGCATGGAGCGGCCGGGCGCGCAGCGTTGGCATGAGCAAACGTTTCTAGGTGTCTTTCGCGGACAACCTGAGAAGGAGCAGGCGCTCCTCCGGATATGCTTGGGCATGGTCGTGTTGATCGGCTATATCGCCGTCGCCGCGCTCCAACGCACGGCCGCCGCGTATGACACTCTGGGCGTGGTTTTCGCATACGTTGTATTCGGCGTGGTGACATACATAGCCGCGACCGCCTGGACAGTTCGGCCGCGCCTTCGATTGACGGTCACCACGATTGCAGACCAGGCGCTTGTCATGACTGCCTTGGCGCTCGGCGGGCGCGTGGCGCTGCCCTTGCTCTGGGTCGTGTTCTGGTTTCTTGTGGGTGCCGGTTGCCGCCACGGTAAGCGGCCGTTGCTACTTTCATGTGCAGTTGCGCTTGCAGGCGTCGTGATTTTGATGCACGTCGAGCCGTGGTGGAGAGAAAACCTCGCGGTGGGATTGGGCATCATGCTCAGCATCGCGGCGACTTCCGTGTACTTGATGGCCCTCGTGCATCGGCTCGAACGGCAGGCTGCGACGGACCCTCTGACAGGACTCAGCAACCGCACTCGACTCGAGCAGGCGATCGCTAAAGCGACTGCGGCGCGAGACGACGATAAAGGACAGTCTGTCTTGATGTTCATCGATCTCGACGGCTTCAAGTACGTCAATGACGCTTATGGGCATGCGGTGGGTGATGAACTGTTGCAGTGCTTCGCCAACGGTCTGCAGACACGCATTCGCCGCGGCGATACGGTTGCCCGCCTGGGAGGCGACGAGTTCGCGGTGCTCGCCCGCCACGTGCATGGCGACGCCGGCGCGCGCGCGATTGCCGACGGTATTCACGACATCCTTCATGGGCTTCGAGAGATCGCCGGTCATCCCGTCGCCGTATCGGCCAGCATTGGCGTGCGCATGCTCGGTGCCAATAGCGCGGACGGACGTCTTGATGTACACGCCCTGATGCGCCAGGCCGACAGCGCGATGTATCGCGCCAAAGCGAACGGGACGGACAAAACCTCATTCTTCGATGAGACGGGTGCCGGCGCGTAAGCGGACAGGGTTCCCGGCGGTGTCCTGCTCGTGTTGGCGAGCGCATTTGATGCAGGTGCCGGGCCGCGGACGCTCGTATCTGGGAGCAGTGTGCGCGTCGTCTCGCTGCGGAAGATAGTTTCATTTCGCGGCTGGAGTTCGGCCCGGAGTGGGGCGAACTGAGACGGTCGCCATCCGGCCGGGTGCGGCCATGAACGGTCCGTCACGTAGCTCGCTAGTCTGACACCCAACGTCGGTTTGCCGCCATTAACCGGTCGCTCGTGCGCCGACGATTCACGTTGCTCGGACTGTCGCGTGATTGGCAAGATGAGGCTTTCAACCCGCAGATATATAGCTTTTAGCAAGACATCCGCAGGCTGGGGCTTCTCTGTCAGTCCCGCTCAGACGGGCGCCTGCTTGCGACGCTTGGTGAGTTGTCAGTGGTAGACGCGCGCGAAGACTGTTCCTTGCCCGCGGCGTAGAGGATCCGGCCGAGGCGTTCCCCGGGCCGTTCGACATAACGGCGCGAGAGCGCTGCCACGAAGATCGTTGTGCAAATGGCGAAAACGGTGAGAACGAGCAGAGACGCCAACGGATGCGCGCGTACCTGTGTCGTTCCGAAACCCTCGACGACTAGCGGCGTCAACGCGAACAGAATTGGGAAATGCAGCACATAGATGCTGTAGGAGATGTCGCCGATAAATGCGAACGGCCCGGCTTCAAGTGCCTGCATCGACCTGCCGCTGTGATACAGGCAATATACGGCGACGAACGCGACCAGCATCTCGATGTTCTCAGCGCCTTTCATGTCTATACCGAGCCGGTCCGCGGCCATCTGCGAGAACAGCAGCGCAATCAATGCGATGGTAGCTGTGATGCGGTATGGAACATCGCCCGCACGCGGCAGGAAGGGAATGGCGGCGCCGAGTCCGAAGGCTAACGCATAATGCATACAAAACACCCGCGGGATCGGTAACAGGGCCAATAGGGAAACACAAGCGAGTAACGCCCACCGCTTGCGTGGATTCCGGGCAAGCAGATAAATAACTGGAAATGCGAGAGAGTAGAACAGCTCGACACGCAAGGTCCAAAGCGGCCCGTTCAGGTGTACGTAGAGCCCCAACATGGAGAGCGCGATGAGTTTTGCGGTGGGCGGCGAAGGGTACGCTTGCCACGCTCCCCACGCGCTATAAAGCCCAGAGTCCAACGCCTGCGGGGATCGAATCAAATGCCAGAGACATAGCGTCAGGACAATTGAAGCCCATAAGGCTGGGTAGATCCTGAAGAAGCGCCGCACATAGAACTTTTTAACCGGCGGCGCCTGTTGCGTTGGTTCATTTGACAGCGACACTGCAAGCACGCATGCGCTCAACACGAAAAACATCTGAACGGCGCCCGACGCATTGAACAAGCCGCCAATGAGTTGATACGAAGAGAGGACTGAACGATCGTTGGCAAAAAGGCGCGGCCAGTCAAGGATGCTCCACACGTGCGCCATAACAACGATCAGGCATGCGATACCGCGCAACGAAGTGAACACTTCGATATTCTTCCGCGCGTTGGCGGGACGGACTGACACGACGGCGTTAGTCATAGCCATGACCTGGCCTCCACATAGCATGCCCTTGTTATATCGTTTGCGGTCGATCCGACCGAGGGATTCCACGAAGCTCACCCAAGGATAAGACGACAGGTCAGACACGAATGCCGGATCGTCAAAAACACCCTACGGATTGGCGTATTCAAACGATTGGCGCATTCAACGGGAGGCTTATCAGGCAATGACCGCTGTTCGCGAAGTTGCGACCTCGCCGTCGCGGCCCGGACCTCCATAACAGGTCGAACGAGGCGGACGGCTCTTCTTTCCGACGGTCGCTGAACTGTATGAGAGGCTTTCCATAAGGCGGATATGGCTGTTGCGCGTCCGAACTGGCTTTCACAACCCCAAAGGCCCGATTGGTCGGCCCGAGTTACACAGCCGAGCCACGGAGCGGGATACAACGATGCGGCCGGCCGTAGTCGCCTCGGTAGCGATCATTTACGATGGAGCAGTTCCAGTGACCGCTGCGGGTCGTAAGTACGCGTTGGCGGATTTGAGAGTCGCCGCTCCGGAGCCGCCTCGGGCGAGCGCTACGGTGTGCCCGGCAACGAAGCGGTGCTCAACGCGTTCTTGCGCTACCACCATACGCAGGGGCTTTCCGAACGGCTATTGACTATCGACGAACTGTTCGCGCCTTCCACCACGGCGCAGTTCGTTATCTGACGCCATTCGCGGGGCGGCGAAAATCTCTTCCTCTGGCCCGAGACAGGTTTCTCCATGCGCGCCAACCATGCTTCGCCTACGCAAACTGGCATGCCCGTGCTCCAGACGACGGGACATATCTCCTCGTTCGGCAACGACGCGATTGCATTGCGCTGGACGAACGAAGACGAACGTCTCGCCGGTTTCTCACTGATCGATTGCGAGCGCAAACGCACGTTACGCATCGTCGCGCCGTTCACGCTCACGCTCGCTGACGGAACCACTATGGGCGTGGCCGAGCTGAGGGTCGTTGCGCCCGTGAGCGACGCTGCGCTCGAACCCAACCCGCATGCGTCCCGCTTGGGCGAACGAATCGCAGGGCGACGCGCGAGCGTCTCCCTGGTAGATACACATGGACGCCTAAAGGTGCAATGGAGCGTCGAGCAGCGCGAAGGGTCACGATATCTGCGCGTCCAGCTGGCAATTACGGCGCTTCTTCAGGACGAAGAGATCGCTGCCGTCTCATTGCTGAAGACGCGCGCTCCAGGCGCCAGGGCCAGTAGTGAGCGCAAGGGCACGCCGGTCATTGCGGGTAACTTCTATCTGGGCTTCGAGCACCCGCTGGCGACAAGTCAGGTGAAGGGCGACAGCCTCAGCTTCATGCTGCATCGCGCGTTGCCGCTGGAGAAAAACAGGACGCTGGTCTACTCCGCTGTGGCAGGTGTAGCCAGCGACGGCCAGGTTCGGCGCGACTTCGGCATCTATCTGGAGCGGGAACGGGCTCGCCCGTATCGCCCGTTTCTGCACTACAACAGTTGGGGCGACATCGGCTACCTCACGCCGTACACGCAGGAGCAGGCGCTCGAGCGCATCGAAGCAATCGGCCACGAGTTGCACACAGCGCGCGGGGTGCAGATCGATTCGCTTCTGTTCGACGATGGCTGGGACGACCTTGGCGGCGGCTGGCAATTCAGCAAGGCATTTCCACATGGCTTCGCTCCGCTGCGCGACGCTGCCGCGCGATTCGGCGCCGCTCCCGGCATATGGCTTTCCCCGTGGGGCGGCTACGGTATGCCGAAACAGGAACGCGTGACGCGAGGACGTGCCGCTGGTTATGAGGTCATCGACAACGGTCTCGCATTATCGGGGCCGACGTATTACCGGCGCTTTCATGAAGTCGTGATGGACTTGCTCGACAAGGGCGGCGTCAACCATTTCAAGTTCGACGGCACAGGCAATGCCGACAGGGTGTTCCCCGGCAGCCTGTTCGACAGCGATTGGGACGCGGCGATTCAACTGATCGAGGACATCCGCGCGGCCAAGCCCGAAACCTTCATTAATCTCACCACAGGTACGCATCCGTCGCCGTTCTGGCTGCGCCACGTCGACTCCATCTGGCGCGGCGGCAGCGACGATGGCCTGGCGGGCAGCGGCACGAACCGCGAGCGCTGGATCACATACCGCGACACGCAGACGTATCACAACGTCGTGGAGCGCAGTCCGCTCTTTCCACTCAATTCGCTGATGCTGCACGGCATCCTCTACGCGCAGTGCAATCCACGCCTCAATGCGTCGGCGGGCGACGCATTCTCCAACGAAGTGTGGTCGTACTTCGGAACCGGCACGCAATTGCAGGAGCTCTACATTACGCCGGCGCTGCTGGGCGAGCACGACTGGGATGTGCTTGCGCGCGCCGCCCAATGGGCGCGCGAAAACGGCGACATTCTTCGCGACAGTCATTGGATTGGCGGAGCGCCGGACGAACTGGCGGCCTATGGTTGGGCAGCGTGGGCGCCGCACAAGGCGATCGTGACGCTGCGCAATCCTCACAGTCGCACGCAACGCTTCGCACTCGACCTGCGGCGCCAACTGGAACTGCCAGATAACGCGGCGGCACGATTCGAATCGCGCAGCCTTGGGCGTGCGGGGGATTCCGGTATTCCTGCTCAACTGGACGCTGATCTGTCGCAAGCAGTGCAACTGGCGCCGTTCGAAGTGCTCACGCTCGAACTGCTGCCGGTTGCCGCCGCGAAGCGGTGAAGGGGGACGAGGCGTAGGCGCTAGTACAACCTGTCGGCCAGTTGAATCGGCTTTGCCTCGATCTGATGGAGGTCGAAGACCAGCACCTCGTTGTTACCTTGCACGAGCCACGGCGCGGGACAATACAGGCGCCTTTGCGGGCCGATGTTCCAGTAGCGTCCGAGATTGCGGCCATTGACCCAGACGATACCCTTGGTCCAGTTGCTCATGTCGAGCCAGGTGTCGCCGACTTCAGTCAGCAGCAGGCTCGCCTTATAAAAGAGACCGGGTTTCTGTGGGTTCGTGCAGTCTTCGTTGAGGTTGGCGATAAACGTTTCATCCATCGGCAGCAGGTAGATGTCCCATTCCTCGAGCAACGCGAGCGAGCCGTCGACGTGTTTCATCGTGACCGGCTCGAGCAGACCTTTACGGTCAACGATCGCGGGTCCGAAGTTGACGCGCCCCATGGCCTCGACGAGTATCTCCAGCGCTACCTGGCCGTCCGGGTTCGACCCGTGGTTGTGCCGCGCCGAAGGCAGGGCAAGCGGCGCGCGATGCATCATGTGGAGCGACTGCGCGTACTTCTGCGGCAGTTGCGCTCTCGATACGCCGCCCGCGTACCGTTCACCAAGGAAAACCGTTGCGTAGTCGTGAACGGCGCTGATATCCAGCACACCGCGCGCCTGCTCCGGCAAAGACTTGCGATACAGCACGAAGCCAAACGCCTGACCGTAGCGTTCAAACGACTGCGGCTCGACGCCATGCTCGCGTGGCAGTGCCGCGGGCAGGTTGTCCCAGATCGAGGCGTAGAGCGTTGGCATCAAGGCCTCAGCGCCTGCGCAGTCAAGCGTGGCGATGACGTCGGGTATGGCTGGCAAGGGTTCGGGCAGATAGCTGGCGATAAGGTCTCGATACTTCATGTATTTCGGCGTCGCCATGCCTTGCTCGCTGATCGGGGCGCAGTAGTCATAGCTCGTGATGTCGGGCTGATAGTTGCCTGAACCGTCCACGTTCGCGCCGGCAAAAAAGCCAAAGCTCGTGCCGCCGTGAATGACATACAGGTTGAACGACAGTCGCGCCTGCATGAACGTGGCCAAGGTACTGGAGAGGTCGTAGTCCACGCCCGAAAACCCCGCTTCGCCCCAATGCGTGAGCCACCCCGGGTACACCTCGCCAGCCATCGCGGGCACCGAGGGGAAATCGCGGCGCACGGTTGCGATCTGCGCTGCGTCGCCGTTGCTCAGCGCGATCGCGCCGCCCGTTACCGTGGTGCGATTGCGTTCGAGTTGCGGGAGACCGTCTTCGGTGTAGAACGGCCCGGTTATGCCTCCTGCTAGCCAAAGCTGCCTGAGCTCTTCGAGGTAAGCCGGATTGCTCGCATACGAACCGAATTCGTTCTCGATCTGGATCATCAGGATCGGTCCGCCGTGCTCGCTCATCAATGGCTTGATACGCGGAACCAGTTCGTCGATATAGCGAGCCACCGCCGCCATGTAGCGAGGATCGGTGGCCGAGTCGGTCCGCAACTGGATGTCCGGATCGCGCAACAGCCAGGAAGGGAGGCCGCCCAGATCCCACTCTGCGCACACGTAAGGCCCGGGGCGCAACAGCACCCACATCTGCTCGGCCTGGCACAGGCGGATGAAGGCCTCGATATCGCGATTCCCGCTGCGGAAGTCGAACACGCCTCTATGCGTCTCGTGGTAATTCCACATGATGTACAACGCGATGCAGTTCAACCCCATCGCCCTTGCCATGCGGATCCGGTGTCGCCAGTACTCGCGCGGGATGCGGGCTGGATGCATCTCGCCGCTGCGAATCTGGAACGGCAGGCCGTCGAGCAGGAAATGTTCGCCGTCGGTGGCTAAAGGAGAAGGTATGGTTGCGTTCGAGGTTCACGATGGGCGTTGTCAAGTTGACGAATGCAGGCTACTTGTAAATCGGCTGCACCTGCGAGAACGGTAGAACGCAGTTCTTTAACGATCTACAGCTTGCGAACATTTTCGGTCCGCGGCGGCGCCATGCCTCGCACGGACAAAAGGTGTCGTTCGCCGGACCGGCCGACCGACGTCAGCTAAGGAACGGTGGATTCAACTGGTGGATGCGATCGCTCGATGGAATCGTTCAGCTGGCGTGCGTATTGCCGGTGCGTGAACTATTCTGAAAAGATCGCAATTGTTCATTCCTTTTCTGGTATTCGACAGGAGGTGTGCCATGTCGATGTCGCCAACCTTGCAGGACTGCCTGCGCAGCAAGGGTTCCCGCTACGAAGTCGTGCGTCACCCATACAGCCACTCGAGTATCGAAACGGCTGCTGCGGCGCACATTCCGGGCGACCGCCTCGCCAAGACCGTGCTCCTCGAAGACGAACACGGCTACGTGGCCGCCGTGCTGCCGTCAACTTACGCCGTGCAGCTCTCCGAACTCTGGAGCAAGACAGGGCGCCGGCTCGCCCTGGCCACGGAAGTCGAACTGCGCGAATTATTCAAGGACTGCGATGTGGGAGCGCTGCCGCCAATTTGTATGGCGTATGGCATGAAAACCTACCTGGAATCCAGCCTGGCAGGCCAGCCCGACGTCTACTTCGAGGCGGGCGATCACGAAGAACTGATTCATATGGAAGCGGATCAATTCCTCATGCTGATGGACGATGCGGAGCGCGCCCATTTCGCACGGCGGATGCGAGGGTTGAGCGGGCGGGCCTGACCCAACTGGCCAGCCCGTGCGCTGGCCGCGATAATTTGACCGCCTATTGCTTCATTTATCAGGGGGTAACTAATCAGCGGAAGCTAGAATTTTTTTTCCAGCTTCCGCTTGATTAGTCACGCGTCATTGCGCCAGCTGCCAGCGCAGCACCGGATGCGTCGCGCCAGCAGGCATCGCCCACACCCCCGTCGGACTGAAGTCATAACCGACGAATGATGCCGGTGTGCTCATCTGCGCGGTGGTCAGCCCGTTCGCCGCGGGAATCTGCGTGCCGTATACGACGCCGACTGTGGCAGTCGTGGTGTCGGTGTCCCAGTACACATCGTTCCCGATCTTGCCGGTATTGGCCCGCGCGATGCCGATCGGCTGATAGGACGGCTGAGTCACGAGACCGGTCGCGAATGACTGGGTGATCGTTCCCGAGTTTATGACGACGAGGCCGGCGCCGCCGCACGGCGTACCGGCAGCGCCGCGGCAATAGCCCAGAAGCGTTGTCGAGCCGGTTGCATAAGACTGGTTGATCATGCCGCTGTTAACGCCGACAAGGCCGCCGCCGCCCTCATTGATATAACTCAGCGAAACGACAGGACCCGTGGCGAACGACTGGTTGATCAGACCGCTATTCGCGCCCACCAGACCACCGAGCACATTTCCCGCGGTCACGGCGGCGCTGCTCGAAGAACGCTGGATCGAGCCGGCGTTAGCGCCCACGAGCCCACCGGCTATCGAAAAGTCGAGCAAAGCGGATGCGCCAGGTCCACCGCTAAGAACCGTGCCGGACGTATTCACCCGCAGGACCGTGCCGTTGTTCATGCCGGCCAGCAAGCCCATGTAGACGCTGGCCATCTGGTTGGGAGCCGTGCTCGCCGTGCCCGAAATGTCGACGTTGCGCACGACGCCCTGGGCGCCGATCACGCCGAACATACCCATCAATCGTACGAACTGGGAAGGCGCCAACTGCGCGACCGTTAGCGAGCTGATCGTGTTGCCTTGTCCGTCGAACTGCCCCGTGAATGGTGTGTCGACGCTGCCGATTGGAACGAAGGCGGTGTTGCTCGTCGCGCTCGCATCGACATTCTTGCCGAGCGCGTAGTTACCGGTGAGGTCGTTGGCGACATTCGACAGATCGGTCAGGGAGTTCACCAGCTTGTATGCGGTGATCTGCGTCACCAGACCGCTGAACGCGGGGGGCGTCCACGCCGGGTTGCTCAGTTGGGTACCGGCAACGTATGTGCCGTTCATGTCATAGAAAGCGCTCAGCGCGCCGGTGCTTTTCGACCAGTCGAGCGTGCCGTGATTCACGACGCTGCCGCCGTTGTCGCTTCCGGTTGCGTCGGTGCGCAAGGTCAAATTGCCCGCGCCTTTGTTCGCAATCGTCGCGCCGCTCGCGACTGACACGTCGCGGTACGCGGCGAGCGTCAGCGAAGCGGGACCAGACCAGCGCAGGCTCGATGCGACGTCCAGATCGCCCGTTGCGCCCATCGCGCCTGTCGTGGCGACATCGACAGTAGTGCCCGAATTCAGGCTGCGGCGCAGTGCGCGTGCAGCGAAATGATCGATCGTGAATGCAGGCGTCGAGAGATTCCATTCGCCCGCATTTACCGCTGCCTTGGCGCCGAATGCCAGTTGCGCCGCGGCAGTATCGACCGTCCCGCCGCTGCCGTCGGCGTTCCTGGCCGTGACGACGCCCGACTGCTCGATCCGGCCGGTGTCGGCGACGAGCCACACATGTCCGTCGCGGTTCGCCGTGCCCGTCGCGCGTATGCGCGCGCCACCGCCGGCGAGCGCAAACACGTTGCCATCGGCGGCCTGCAGGCTGATCTGCGCGGCTGCGATGCGTCCACTGTTGACGACCGTACCAACGCTCCCCGTCTGCACGAAAACCTGTTTGCTGCTGGCCGAGTCCCGTAACAACACCTGTTCGCCTGCGGCCAGTTCGGCCGTGCCGCCTGGCGCTTTGATCGTGCCCGCATTGACGACCGCGCCTCGCGCGATCAGGAAGACATCGGCGCCGCTCGAACTGATTTTGCCGAGGTTGATCACGCTCGCATTTGACTCGCCCGACAGCGTGAGTGCGTCGCCTTTGATGAAAGCACAGTTGCAGACATCGAGCGTAGACGCGACGAAACGTCCACCCGTTGTCACGACGCCCGAGGGGCCCACGACTATGCCCTGCGGATTGATCACATACACGCTGCCCGTTGCGCTGAGTCTGCCGAGGATTGCCGACGGCGAGCCGCCCGTGACCCTATTCAAGGTCGCGCCGGAGCCGTTGTCGAACGTCACGCGGTTGTGGGCTCCGACAGAGAAGCTGTTCCAATCGATCACGCCGCGCGTCGAACCCGGCTGCGTGACCAGCAGCGCGTTGCCATGGCTCGAGATGGTGCCGGCCCCGGCAACGTATTGGCCGCCCTGCGGAAGAACGCCTGCTGCGCACGCAAGGTGCGTCGCAGACAGACCGGCAACAGAAATGCACAGGAAAAGCAGCGATAGTGCAGGACGCGTCATACATCCCCCTTTCCGCGCGGGCACGCATGGGAGTGCGCGTGAACAACCGGTCTATGTCTATGAAGAATAGCAATCTGGCGCTGCTGCGCCTCGCGATGAACTCAACCTTTCGCGACGATCTGTATTGGCTTTGCGCCGACATGGCGCGTTTCGCAGAAGATGCCAGCCGGCGAAATTTCCGCGTTCACCGTGTAGCTTTTCGGTCGACCGTAGGCCCACCCGCCCGGCTTCGCGTCTCCCCCACGACCCATTCCGATATCATTTCGCAAGGATGCGCGGCGTTTGCCGTTATCACGTATGTAGTCTCTAACCTTTTGCCCGTTGCACCGGGGACGCGCTCTGAAGTCAGCGATGAAAGTCGATCTAGCCACGCTTTACCTTCTTGTGATCGGAACCTTGTTTGCCAGTTCCGCCATGATGTATTGGGAACACCTGTCCCATCCCAAGCGCGGCAAGGAATTGCGAATGCTGTACGACACATGGATGCTCACGAACCCGACACACGGCCGACCCAGCCCGTAACCCGCCCTGTCCTTGTCTGGGACGCGCCGGTGCGGTTGTTTCACTGGCTGGTGGTCGTGCTGGTCACGGCCGCGTATGTCACGTTGAAGTTGAACTGGATCGACTGGCACGTGCGCGTCGGCGAGACGCTGCTCGCCCTTGTCATTTTCCGGCTGCTATGGGGCTGCTTTGGCAGTGAGACCGCCCGCTTTCGCAGTTTCGTGGCATCACCCGCTGCCGCGCTTCACCATTTGCGCCGCCTGTTTCATCGCGAGCCCGATGTGCAGGTCGGTCACAATCCGGCCGGCGGCTGGATGGTTTTATTTCTGCTCGTCTTGCTGCTGACCGAGACGCTGAGCGGGCTCTACGTCAACAACGACATCGCCGACGAAGGGCCGTTTAGCGAACTGGTGCCCGTGTGGCTCGCCAACGCAATCTCAGCGTTGCACGGCCTTGTCTGGTACGTGCTGCTCGCCGCGGTGGTGCTGCACGTGCTCGTGATCGCCCTCTACGCGGTAGCGAAGGGACACAACCTGCTGCGCCCGATGCTGACCGGCTACAAACTGCTGCCCTGGTCCGTGGACGCGCCGCGGCAGGCGCCAGCGCTGCTGGCGCTGCTGCCATTCGGCGTCGGCGTTGCCATGGTGATGCTGCTCGCGGCTTATCTTTGAGCCTGACGCAAACCCGCTCTCCGGGCGCGGCTACCGTGCCTGCTTCAGTTGCCCTTCGGCGGCGTCACCTGGCCGCGAATCTCGCCATCCGGATTGTTCTTCGTGTGAACGTTGATGTACATGTCACCGGCTTCGAACATCTTGGCGTCGGCCGGAGATAGCGTGGCCTGACCGGTGATCGGGCTCGTCGCCTCCATGGTGCCCTTCTGCGACAGCCAGATCTTTACGCCAGCGTTTTTACCGGCCGGGGCGGGTCCGTGGAAATGCGCCATCGTGGTCGGACTCGTCAATCCGCTGAAGCTGATGTTCCAGGTGACGACCCGCGTGCTGGGGTCGAACGTGAGCTTGGCGCTGCCGCTGCCAGGCGTCTGCACCGGCGGAACCTGTTGGGCGCCCGTCAAAGGCACCTCAAACGAGACGGGCGCCGCTTGCGCCAAGGTCAGCGTACCCGCGAAGGCCAAACCACCGAACACCATGAAAGCGCGCCGCGTGATGGATCGTGACATCTGGTTTTCTCCTGTTGGGTTTGCCCTTGGTGAGCGGGCGATTATTGAAGACTGCAGAAGACCTCGTCGGCGTTGTTGGCAGCCAAACAAGTGAGTCAAGCATAGACGCAAGCAGGCCGTAACGCGAAGGTTGCATGAGGCCGAAATCCGGCTATGCGTGGCGACCGCCCCGTCACGTCGACGCCAGATGAGTCTGTCCAGCGATTCGAAAGGAAACCGTCGGGCGAAAATCGTTGAAATTTGATCTGGCGCGAAAAATTCTTCCGGTACATATGCGCTTTGCGCGAAGGCAGCGGATGTAACTGGCGCGACCTGGTGTTGCGCCAGGAGCCTTCATGGATCACACCCATTGTTACGCTGCCATGTCCATCCCGAACGCCTTCATCGGCATCGCGATTCTGTCCTGCATGATGAGCGTCGCCGTTCTCGGCTCGTATGGATCCGGCCTGGCGCATGAAACGACTTTTCTGGAGGACACGCCGCTGAACGTCGCGTTTCTCGGCATGGCGATACTGACCTTGCCATGCCTGTCGGTTGGCATGGTGATGCTGGCGCATGACCGGCTGGCGGAGCGGATGGAGCGCCTCGCCACCATCGACGATCTGACGGGCGCGCTCGGGCGGCGGGCGTTCATCGCCAGGACCGAGTCGCTGTTCGAGTTGGCAAAGGTGGCGAAGTCGAAGCTGTCCATCGCTATTCTGGACATCGATAACTTCAAGGGCATCAATGACAGATACGGGCATGCTGCTGGCGACCAGGCTCTTGCGCATGTTGCCTTGACGATATCGCGCGGAATTCGGCAAACCGACGTCCTTGGCCGCATCGGCGGTGAGGAGTTTGCGCTACTGCTGCCACTGACCGGGAAAAAGGAGGCGGCCCGTCTCACGAACCGGTTGCGCGCACTCGTCGCGGCGTCTGTTGCGCGCGCTCCGACCGGCGACGTCGCATGCACACTCAGCGCTGGCGTCGACGAATTCGGTGACGGCGAGAGCCGATACAGCGCTCTATGCCGCGAAAGCCAACGGCAGAAACTGCGTGATGCTGGCGGGGTCGTCGTAGCGTGCCGATGACATCGTTTCCAGTTTTCCGGCTTAGGAAAGGCTCCGCGGAGGGCTGCGCAGGAGACGCCTGAGCGATCGTCCATTCGCACTGCCACTGCAAAAAAACCGGCATGCAGTCGCCCGCATACCGGTCTCTATTGGGGCCCGGTCGCGTCACCGCGAAAAGGGCCGCCGCGCCGATCCGCGCCAGTCCGCGCTTTATTGGCGCTTTATTGGCGCTTTATTGGCGCTTTATTGGCGCTTTATTGGCGCTTTATTGGCGCTTTACTTGCGCTTCAATTGCGAAATATCGCGCACCGCGCCGCGATCGGCCGAGGTCGCGAGCGCCGCATACGCCTGCAATGCCTGCGACACGACACGCTCGCGATTGGTCGGCTGCCATGCGTCGTCGCCGCGCGCTTCCATCGCCGCGCGACGGCGTGCGAGCTCTTCATTCGACACCGCGAGATGCATCTTGCGCTGCGGAATGTCGATCTCGATCACGTCGCCGTCTTCGACCAGACCGATCGTGCCGCCTTCCGCTGCTTCGGGCGACGCATGGCCGATCACGAGGCCCGATGAGCCGCCCGAGAAACGGCCATCGGTAAACAGCGCACAGCTCTTGCCGAGGCCCTTCGACTTCAGATACGAAGTCGGGTACAGCATTTCCTGCATGCCCGGACCGCCCTTCGGACCTTCATAGCGGATCACCACGACGTCGCCCGGCACGACCTTGTCACCGAGAATCGCGTCGACCGCGTCGTCCTGGCTTTCGAACACGCGCGCGCGACCCGAGAACAGCCACTGCGATTCGTCGACACCCGCGGTCTTCACGATACAGCCCTTCTCCGCGAGGTTGCCGTACAGCACCGCGAGGCCGCCGTCCTTCGAGTACGCGTTTTCCTTGCTGCGGATACAGCCGCTCTTGCGGTCCGTGTCGAGCGTCGCGTAGGTCGCTTCCTGGCTGAAGGCGACCGTGGTCGGAATGCCGCCCGGCGCCGCGCGGAAGAATTTCTGCGCTTCCTCGCCCGCGCCGCCGGCGATGTCCCACTTCGCGATCGCGTTGCCGAGGGTGTCGCTATGCACGTTGCCGCACGACAGATCGAGCAGCTCCGCGCGCGCGAGCTCACCGAGAATACCGATGATGCCGCCCGCCCGATGCACGTCCTCGATGTGGTACTTGTCGGTCATGGGCGCGGCCTTGCACAGGCACGGCACCTTGCGCGAGATACGGTCGATGTCCGACATCGTGAAATCGACGCCCGCTTCCTGCGCGGCGGCCAGCAGGTGCAGCACGGTGTTGGTCGAGCCGCCCATCGCGACGTCGAGCGTCATCGCGTTTTCGAACGCCTGCTTGGTGGCGATGCTGCGCGGCAGGACCGAGGCGTCCTCTTCCTGATAGTAGCGGCGGCACAGATCGACGACCAGGCTGCCCGCCTGCTCGAACAGGCCCTTGCGCCATGCGTGCGTCGCGACGATGGTGCCGTTGCCCGGCAACGCGAGGCCGATCGCCTCGGTCAGGCAGTTCATCGAGTTCGCGGTGAACATGCCCGAGCACGAACCGCAGGTCGGGCACGCGCTGCGCTCGACTTCGGCGACTTCGGCGTCGCTGATCTTCGGATCGGCGGCCTTGATCATCGCGTCGATCAGGTCGATCTTCGCGATCACCTGGCCGTCGGTCGGCGACTTGACCTTGCCCGCTTCCATCGGACCGCCCGACACGAACACGACCGGAATGTTCAGGCGCATCGCGGCCATCAGCATGCCCGGGGTGATCTTGTCGCAGTTCGAGATGCAGACCATCGCGTCCGCGCAGTGCGCGTTGACCATGTACTCGACCGAGTCCGCGATCAGTTCGCGCGACGGCAGCGAATACAGCATGCCGCCGTGGCCCATCGCGATGCCGTCGTCGACGGCGATCGTGTTGAATTCCTTCGCCACGCCGCCGGCCGCTTCGATCTGCTTCGCGACCAGCGCGCCCAGGTCGCGCAGATGCACGTGGCCCGGCACGAACTGCGTGAACGAATTCACGACCGCGATGATCGGCTTGCCGAAATCGTCGTCCTTCATGCCGGTGGCGCGCCACAGCGCGCGGGCGCCGGCCATGTTGCGGCCATGAGTCGAAGTGCGTGAGCGATAGTTGGGCATCTGTATCCTCAGGAATTGCTGTTATCGGTTTTAATGAGCGCCCGCGCGGGCGTGGGGATCGCATGAGTACGCGGACTTTGCGCTGGAACGAATAGTGCAAGAACGCCAGTAAGACGTCCAATATATTTTTTCTGCGTAATTAGGTCGTGAAAGATATTAATCGATGTCGCGACCGTTCAGCCGATTTCACGTTTTTCTTGACATTTCCCGCTCCCACCGCGAATAATGTAGCGTTCGTTTAACGAAACCGTGTTCACTGTAAGAACATTGAAACGGAAACAGAGGTCTTTTCGAGTGCAACACCGGGTTCGAGGCCAGTCGCGCCCAAGCCTGGGCCCACCCTCCTGGATTCGCGCCAATCTGTCCGCTGTGATCAAGATCAGGTAAGGCAAGTTTGCCGCCAATACGCGCCAGCACCCCGCGCCGGCGCGCCGTACCCGCCCCTCCGCCCAGCACAGGGCCGGGCACTACACAGAGTCACACACATGAAGCGAGACACTCCCCCTCACGCCGCCGGCCGACCGGCCGCTTCGCGCGGCATCGTCGAAGGGCTGGTTTATGTTTTCGAGCAGGTCATGCCCGACCCGTTCGTACTGTCGATCTGCCTGACGTTCTTCGTCGCCGTGCTGGCGATGCTGATCGCACCGACCGGCACACTGCCGACGCTGCTCGATTCCTGGTACACCGGCACGTTCGGCATTCTGGGCTTCGCGCTGCAGATGATCCTGATCCTCGCGACCGGCTACGCGATCGCGGAAGCGCCGATCGTGCAACGCGGTCTGCGCGCGCTCGCGTCGCATGCGAACTCGCCGACGCGTGCCGCGCTGCTCGTGTTTCCGGTCGTCGCGGTTGCCGCGTGGCTCAATTGGGGGCTCGGGCTCATCGTCGGCGCGTTGCTGTCGCGGGAAATCGCGCGGCGCGTCGACGTCGACTTCGCATGGCTCGTCGCGGGCAGCTATTCGGCCTGGTCGATCTGCAACAGCGGGCTGTCAAGTTCGATCGCGCTATCACAGGCCTCGCACGGCAATGCGCTGAATCTCGTCGAGAAAGCGACCGGCCACGTGGTGCCGCTCAGCGAAACCATCTTCGCGCCGTTCGTGTTCATTCCGACCGTGCTGGTCGTCGTCGTGATGACCGCGATCTTCATCAAGATGCATCCGAAGGCGGAGAACGTCGTCGCGTTTCGTCAGAGCGGCGAAGCAGCCGCCGACGCGTTGAGCGACGACCCGCATGCCCGCGCGAGCAGCGAGACATCGCTCGCGGCGCGCCTCGAACAGTCGATGCTCGGCACACTGCTGATGCTCGCGCTCGGCATCGGCTATCTGGCGCTGACGTGGCACAAGGAAGGATTCGATCTCGACATCAACAACACGATCCTGATCTTCCTGATGATCGGTCTCGCGCTGCAACGCACGCCGATCGCGTACGCGAATTCGATTCGCCGCGCCGCGCGTCAGACCGGCTCGATGCTGCTGCAATATCCGATGTACGGCGGGATCATGGGCATCATGAAGGGCACGGGTCTCGCGTCGATGATCGCGAAAGCGTTCGTGACGATCGCGTCACCGGTCACGCTGCCGCTGTGGAGCTATCTGAGCTCGCTGATCATCACGCTGCTGGTGCCGAGCGCCGGTGGCCACTGGGCGGTGCAGGGTCCGTTCGTGCTGCCCGCGGCGCTCAGCCTGCATGCGTCGGTGCCGCGCACCGCAATGGGCGTCGCGATGGCCGAGAATGTATCGAACATGCTGCAGCCGTTCTGGGCCGTGCCGATCGTCGCGATCGGCGGGTATCCGGATTCAGCGCGTCATGGGCTATACGGCGGTGACGTTCGCGGTGTCGCTGGTGATTTACGCGGTGGCGTTGTGGCTCGTGCCGTAACCACAATGACCTGAGTCGAACGATCTCGCTACCGTCAAAACAAAGGGCCGATGAAGCAATGCTTGATCGGCCCTTTGTGCTTTTGCGGTGTACCGCTCGCTGTTACATCTTGACGACGTCGAGCAGCGTCTTCTTGCCGTCCTTATAGTCGTACAGCGAGATCACGCCGTGCTGAAGGTCGCCCTTCGCGTCGAACGTCGTTTCGCCGGTCACGCCCTTGTAGTCGGTGCCCGACACCTTGGCGAGCACCTTCGCCGGATCGGTCGAGTTCGCGCGCTTCATCGCGTCGACGACGATATACACCGCGTCGTACGTGAACGGCGCGTCGAATTCGATCGGATGACCGAAGCGCTTCGTGTACTTCGCCGCGAATTGCGCGCCACCGTTCATGCGCTCGACGGCCATGCCGGCCTGCGAGCACACCACGTTGCCCGCCGCCGGACCGGCGAGGTCCGCGAGGCTTTCGGTGCACACGCCGTCACCCGACAGCATTTTCGCGCGCAGGCCCAACTGACGCGCCTGCTTCGCGAACGGACCGCCGGTCGCGTCCATGCCGCCGTACATGATCGCGTCGGGATTCTCGCCCTTGATCTTCGTGAGGATCGCGCGGAAGTCGACGGCCTTGTCGTTCGTCGCGTCGTGCGATACGACCTTCAGGCCGAGTGCCTTCGCGGTCTTTTCGAATTCGTTCGCGAGGCCTTGGCCATAGGCGGTCGAATCATCGACCACGGCCACGGTCTTCACGTTCAGCGTCTTCGCGGCGAAGGTCGCGAGTGCCGGACCTTGCTGCGCATCGGTCGCGACGACGCGGTAGGTCGTCTTGAAGCCCTGCTGGGTGTACGCCGGGTTCGTCGACGACGGCGAGATCTGCACGATGCCAGCGTCGCTGTAGATCTTCGAGGCCGCGAATCGACGCGCCCGAGTTCAGGTGGCCCACCACCGCGACGACCTTGTCGTCGACGAGCTTTTGCGCGACCTGGGTTGCCTGACGCGGGTCGCCCGCGTCGTCCTGGGCGTCGAGCACGAGCGTGATCTTCTGACCGTCGATCGTCAGACCCTTCGCGTTGATTTCCTCGATCGCGAGGCGCGCGCCGTTTTCATTGTCCTTGCCGAGGTGGGCGGAGCCGCCCGTCAGCGGACCGACATGACCGATCTTGACCACCTGATCCGCGTTCGCCGTGCCGGCGATGCCCGCGAATGCAACGACTGCCGCGCTGACCGGCAGCAGTTTGTGAAGCTTGAACGACATACAACACATCTCCTCTTTACTTACCTTGCCAACCGGATGGCTGGGGATTCCTGCTATTGATCGAACATTGCCATTCATCCAGTCCGGATGAATTGAAATCCGGCGAATCCAGCAATTCGCCAGGTCCGCCATTTTTGGTGCAGCACAATAACGCAAAAACCGGCGCAAGCGACAGATTCCCGCGCAATCCGGATTGGAGCCGCGTCAATTGGCGGTCGTTTCGTCGCTCGATTCAGCGGGATTTTGCGGGTTTGATTCGTTCAGGAAATCGTCAGCAAAAGTGACGAGATAAGCAGGAACTCTGCGAATCACGGCTTGAAATCGGCCAGCATCACACCGTCGCGGATATGCGCGAGAGCGGCCGCCACGTAGTCGACGACCGGTGCCGGTGGATGGTCCGGCTTCGCCCACACGAAGCCCGAGCACTTGTGCGGCTCCATGTTCGCCAGTTCGCCCTGCCATGAACGGCACACGAGAAAGAAGCTAATGCGGTTCGTGTCCGAGTCGCGCCGCATCACGAGTTTGAATTCGAGCGCGCCGGGCTCGATCGTCACACCGGCTTCTTCTTTCGATTCTCGAATCGCGCATGCCTCGATCGATTCGCCCGGTTCGAGATGGCCGGCAATCAACGCGTACTGGCCGTCCCTGAAACCGGTATTCGCGCGCTGGATGAAAAGGCACTCGCCCTGCCCATTGAGGAACAGCACGTTCACATCGACGATGCTTTGCATTCGGCTCATTTTCTTGCCGGCACCATGACGGACTAGCCGCGTTGCGCGGTCAGCAGCTTGATGCCGAGCGCGACGAAGACTAGCCCGCTGCCGCGTTTGATGGCCGCGACCCAAGGGCTGGCTCCGACGCGCGTATGGATACCGCGCACGCCGAGCGAATAAATGGTGTGCACGAGCACGACGGTGACCGCGATCGTCAGATACATCACGATGAACTGCTCCGACAGGCCGCGCTCGTGGTCGATGAATTGCGGCATGAACGCCGATAGAAAGATCATCGTCTTCGGATTGCTGCCCGACACGAGCAAGGCTTCACGGAATACCTTCTTGCGCTCGAACGTATAAGCGGACGATGCGACGCCCGCCCGCTGCGCGGCCCGCGATGCCTCTTTGTTGCCGCCGCGCAGTTGCCTGATGCCGAGATACACCAAATAACCCGCGCCGAGCACTTTCATCGCGACGAAGAGCGGTGGCAGCGTCGTCAATACCGCGCCGACACCTAGCGCCACGAGCGCGACGACGACTCCTTGCGCGAGCAGATTACCGGCGACGCTCGCCGCCGCGCCGCGGTTTCCATAGCGGACCGAATTGCGGATCACGAGCAGAACGTTCGGTCCCGGCGAAATGGTGGTGAGCAGATAGGCACCGGCGAAAAGCAACCAGGTATGGAAGGACATGGCAGGCCCAGCGGTTCGTTGTGGTTGAATACCAATACACCGGACATCATCATGCCACGGAAAAAATCGCTGCCGCCGTCGCTGCGCGCTAATCGGTACGCACGACCTGACACAAGAACTGCTTCAAACGCGCACTTTGCGTGACGCGCTGCTGGCCGCCCGATAGTGGCGTCGGGTACTAGTGCACCTGCTCGGGATTGCGCACGCGCTCGATGTAGTGCATCGCGAGAGCCTGCCCGTCGGCCTTGCTGATGCGCCGGACGTCGCGCGCCGCCTCAACGTTTCGAGCCCGTCACCAGTTGCAGCGGCGTCTCGATCACCTTCGACAACTCGCGCTGCTTGCGCCGCTCGGTCACCGCCTTCAACGCGAAGTCGATGCCGAACACGGTCTGGCGGCCGGCGAACTGGTTCATCGTCGCGAGCACGCGGCCGTCGGCGAGTAGCGGCTTGATCGCATCGATCGCGTCGTAGCCGGTGACATAGACGCCGCCGCCGCGACCCGCGTCGCGAATCGCGTCGACCGCGCCCATCGCCATGTTGTCGTTGCCGCATAACAGCGCGCGCAGCTGCGGGTGCTCGGCCAGTATTTTCGCGGCCACGTCGCGGGCCTTGCCGTACTCCCAGTCACCCGACTCGACCGCGACGACCTGCACGCTCGCGGCATCCATCGCATCGCGGCTGCCGGCCGTGCGCTGCTGCGCATTGCTGCTCACCGAAACGCCTTCGATGATGCCAACCTGATCGCCTGGCTTCAGCCGCGTGGCCAGATATTGGCCGACCTGCTTCGCGCCGTTGCGATTGTTCGGCCCGACGAACGGCACCGAGATGCCGGCGGCCGCTTGTGCCGCATCGTCGAGCGGGTTGTCGATCGTGATCGTGATGATGCCGGCCTTGATCGCGCGCGCGATCACCGGGATCAGCGCCTTCGAGTCGGTCGGCGCGATCACGATCGCGTTCACCTTTGCCCTGATCGCCTCGTCGACCATGCGGATCTGCGCGGCGGTGTCGGTCTGGTTGGCCGTGCCGCGAATCGTCAGGCTGAATTGCGACGAGAAGTGGTCCTGGTAATTGCGCGCAGCGTCGACCATCGCGACCGTGAACGGGTCAGACATCGATTTGAGTACGAGCGCGATCTTCGGCTTCGTGCCAGGCAGCACTTCGGCGCCGGCATCGTCCGCGAACAGCGCGATGCCAGTGAGACCGGTTGCGGCCAGCGCGCTCGCGAGCAGCACGCGGCGGCGCATGTGCTGCGTCATGGCTTGACTCCTTCGCGGAGGTGCCGGTTGCGGAGGTGCCGTTTGCGGACGCGCCGATCGAACGACGCGACGCTGGCGGCAATTTCGTCGAAGAGCGGCCGGCTGTCGATATCTTCGCTCAGACAACGCGTCTTCAAGGTGGCGAGTTGCGCGTCGAGTCCACCGGGTACGTCGCAACGCTCGAGCAGTTCTTCGAGCAGACAGCCGTACGCCCTCACTTCGAGCCGCTGCAACGCGATAGCGAGCTCGCGATCGCCGGCGTCAAAAAACGACGCCGCCCCGAAATCGCCGAGCAGCGCGCGCCCCGCGCCGCCGTGCAGGATATTGTGCGCGTACAGATCGCCGTGCATCACACCGCCCCGATGCAGATGACTCGCGACCTTCGCGATGCCGCTCGCGATACCGAGCACCGTCGCAAGGTCGAAGCGCGCGTCGTCGCGATAGATGTCGCGCGTACACGATGCGAGGCTCGGCGGGCCGGCGAGATTGGCGAAGCGCGTATCGATCAATCCCATCACGAGGCCATGCGTATCCGACGGATGCCCGATCACCTTGCCGAGCACGGGGATCAGGTTCACATGTTCGCCGCCGCGAATGCAAGCAGCCATCTCGCAGTCGGGCAAACCGTCGCTCGTCACCGCACCCTTGAACAGCTTGACGGCGACCGCACGCGGCGCGGGCTCGTTGTCCGCGTGCAGCGCCGCGCGATAGATGACCCCCGATGCGCCCTCGCCCAACGGCCGTTCGAGCTGCAACGCATCCCAACGAATGCCGCTGATGGGTGTGTCGATGAGCGCCGCCTGTTCGAGCGCCGCGTTGAACGGATTGCCCGCATAGGCGAGCCACGCAAGCCGCGGCAGACGCAGCAACCAACTCGGCAATGCATCGAAACGATTCGCCGCGAGCCGCAGCAGTTCGAGCCGCGTGCATGCGGCCAACTCCTCGGGCAGCGCGCGCAGCCGGTTGCCGGCAAGCATCAGCTTCTGCAGTTGCGTGCAGCGGCCGAGCTCCGCGGGCAAGCGTTCGAGATCGTTGTCGGTCAGAATCAGCCAACGCAGCAGCGGCGGCAGCGCGCGCGCCGGCACCTCGCGGATGCGATTCGACTTGAAGCCGATCATGCTCAGTTGCGCGCATTCGCCGAGCACGCCGGGCAATTCGATGAACGGGTTGTTGGACGCGAACAGGATGCGCAGTTTGCGCAGACGCGGCAGATCGTCCGGCAGCGTCGTCAATGCGTTGTTCGACAGGTCGAGCACTTCGAGCGTATCGGCGAGATCGAAAATCTCGCGCGGAAATTCGCTCAGGCCGCACGCGAGTTTGAGTTCGCGCGCACCCGCCAGTCGCCCGGCCCGCAGTTGTTCTAGAGTCGTGGTCACAGTCGTGGGAAAGAAGATCGGGTAGCGCCCGCAGCGCGTCGTACCGAAGCTGTCGATTTTACTGAGTCAAAGGCCATCTGGGGTCCTCTGCGGTACAGTGACGTGATCGCCGCGATGGTCACGCTCGTCGCGGCCATGTCGAATGCGAATGAGACAGCAATATCTGGAGCGCGTTCAGGCGACGCAAGCGACACACTGTTGAATAACGGCGCAGCCTTCATGCAGCTTTCCGCGTCCGGTCGAAGAAACGCCGCCGCCTCGCGAACCTTGCGCCTCCACCCTGTCAGGAGCCTGAGAAAGTGACGTACACATACAAGTTGATCGATTCGCCGGTCGGTCAGTTGAAGCTCGTGGCGAAAGGCGAATGCCTTGCCGCAATTCTGTGGGAGCACGACAAGCCGAACCGCGTGCGACTCGGCGAAATGAGCGAAGCGAACGAACACGCGGTGCTCGTCGAAACCGAGCGGCAATTGCGCGAGTACTTCGCGGGCACGCGCCAGGCCTTCGATCTGCCGCTCGACTTTCAGGGCACCGAGTTCCAGAAGCAGGTCTGGCGAGCGCTGCTGACCATCCCGTTCGGCCAGACCCGCAGCTACTCGGAGATCGCGCAGCAGATCGGCAACCTCAATGCGGTGCGCGCGGCGGGCGCGGCAAACGGCCGGAATCCGATTTCGATCGTCGCGCCGTGTCATCGCGTGATTGGCGCGTCGGGCGAGCTGACAGGATTCGCCGGCGGCCTCGCCAACAAGATGCTGCTGCTTTCGCTGGAGGCGGGGCAGACCTCGCTCGAAGCAGCGGCGGATGACGCGCATCGGCTGGCGCCGAAGGGAAACGCGGCGCAACCGGTCAAGGACGATGGACCCGCGAAACCGGCGCATCGTCAGCCGAGCCGGGGAACGCAAGGTTCGCTGTTCGGTAGCTAAAGCAGCGCACACCCGGCACGATGCGCCACCCACCGGCCGTAATCGCCGATGCTTCATCCGCGATCAGCACCATCGCCCGCGCATGCAACACCTATCCTTAAGATGCCCTTTGGGGTATTGAACAGGAGGATGACATGCGCATGCTTCTCAACATACAAATACCGAACGAACCGTTCAGCACACTCGTGCGCGAAGGCCGAATCGGCGACCTGATGAGAAAGATCCTCGAGGACATGAAACCAGAAGCCATCTACTTCACCGAGCAGCAGGGCAAACGCGGCGCGGTGGCGGTCGTCGAGGTCGCCGATGCATCGGCGATCCCCGCGCTTGCCGAACCGTGGTTCCTGACGCTCGACGCCGACTGCGAGCTGCGCATCGCGATGCTGCCCGAGGATCTGATGAAAGCCGGGCTCGACGCGCTCGGCGACAAGTGGAAGTAGCGCGGCCCTCAGGAATGCCCAGCCGATAGCTGCAGCAGCATCGAAGCCGCGGCCGTCGCCGCGACCTGGCAGCCGAGCACGATATGCTCCTCGGCCGTGTCCTCGATAAAGTCGTGACTCACGCCGCCGATGCTCGGCACGAACATCATGCACGCCGGCATGCAACGCGCGATCACCTGCGCGTCGTGCGCGGCGCCGCTCGGCATGCGCAGCCACTGGCCCGGCGCGAGTGCTTCGGCGGCTCGCGCGATGTGCTCCGCGAGCGTGGCGTCCATGCTGACGGGTTCGATCGGCTCGTCGAGCGTCTGCAATTCGACGCTCACCGCGTCGTGCGCGTTGAAATCGCGCACCAGTTCCGCGAGCGCGCGTTCCATGGCCTGAAGCCGTGCCGGGTTCGCATCGCGGAATTGCAGGTACATGTCGGCCGCCCCGGGCACGACGCTCATCGAGCCCGGATCGAGATCGATGCGGCCCACGGTCCAGACGGTATCCGCGTCCGCCAGCTGCGTGAACGCGTCATTCATCCGCGCGATGAACGCGACGAGCGCCGCGCCCGCGTCGCGGCGGCTCGCCATTGGCGTCGTGCCCGCGTGGTTGCGCTGACCCGTGAAGCGCAGTCGCGATTCGCGCAACCCGACGATCGTCGTGACGACGCCGATCGCTTTGCCGATCGCTTCGAGACGTCCGCCCTGCTCGATATGCGGCTCCAGATACGCGACCTGGCGCCCTGCCTCGAAACGCGCACGCGGCCGGCCCGCTAGTCCAGCGGCCTCGAGTACGTCGGCGAGGCGTTCGCCCTGCCGGTTCGTCGCGCCGCGAATCGAGTCGTCGACCGCCTCGCCGACGAAGCTGCGGCTGCCGAGCAGGCCCGAGAACGTGCCCTCCTCGTCGATCCACGACGCGACGTCGACGGCGAGGTGCCGCGTCGCGTCATGCTCCGCTAGCGCGCGGGCGATTTCGAGCCCGTACATCACGCCCATTGCGCCATCGAGCCAGCCGCCGGTCGGCTGCGTGTCGGTATGCGAGCCGATCACGAGCGCGGGACCGCTATTGCGCGAGCGTCCGAACACGGTGCCGACGCCGTCGATGCGCGCCTCGAGCCCTGCCTCAGTCATCCTGCCGACCAGCCATTCGCGCGCCGCCAGATCGACCGGCGACAGCGCGAGCCGGACCACGCCGGGACCGGTCGCGCCGAAACCGCGCAGCCGTTTGAGGTCGGCCATCAGCCGGTCAGGATCGATCTTCACCACGTTGTCATCTCCATGAATTGATTGCGGATGCCGCCGCGCGAAAATCACCCGGCGACATATCGTAGGCACGCTTGAACGCGCGATTGAAATCCGACGCGCTATTGAAGCCCCAGCCGTACGCGACCTCGATCACCGGCCTGCGCGGGTGGCGATGCAGTTCATCGGCCGCTTCGCGCAGGCGCCGGTTGCGGATATACGCGTGAAGCCCACCCTCCGGCTCGAACAATCGATACAGTGGGCCGCGACAGCTGCGACATGGCCAGCACGCTGTCGACCGTCAGATCAGATTGGCCGAGATTTGCGTCGATATAGCGGCGCGCTGCCGTGAACAGCGCGGTGCGGGCCACCGCCCGCGCACTGCCGGTCAAGCCTGTTTCCTTGCCGAACGCCGCCGCCATCAACAGCGCGCGGGTGTGGAGCGCTTCCTGAGCCGCGGACGCGTCCATCGTGGGCAACGTGCGGCACCGTTCGGACGGCCGAATCAAGAAAGCACCACGACCGCAGGCACTCTCACGAAGCGGACTAACCGTCCGCTTCCGCCATTCACCAACTCATTTCCAAAGCGTGCGGCCAAAGAACGTCAACGTACGATCCCACGCCTGTTGCGCCCAGACCGGGTCGTATTGCGTCCTCGCGATGCGGCCCGACCCGACCGCCGTTTCGTTCGCGAACGCGTGACGCGCCAGATAGCGATGAAACTCGACGTCGACTTTCGCGTCGGTGAGTTTCTTTTCGAGCGCGTCGACGGTGTCGGCGGCGAAGAACTCGTCCTGCAGTCCCCAGTGGCCCATCACCGGAACCTTGATCTTCGACGCGTCGATATAGTCGAGCGGCGGGAAGCCATACCAGACGACCCCGGCCGCCACTTCAGGCACGTTGCACAGCGCGAGGAACGTCAGCGCGCCGCCCATGCAATAGCCGGTCACGCCAATCTTCGCCGCGTGCTGCTGCAGATACTGGACCGCGCCGCGCACGTCCTGCGTTGCGGCATCGCCGAAATCGAGGCCGCTCATCAAGTGGTGCGCCTCATCCTCTTCGACCGTCGACTTGCCGCGATACAGATCGGGCACCAGCGCGAAGTAGCCGGCTTTCGCGAGGCGATCGGCGACGCCGCGAATCTGGTCGTTCAAGCCCCACCATTCCTGGATCACGACGACCGCGGGCGCACCCGCGGTTTTTTCAGGCTTCGCGAGATAGCCCTGTAGCTGCTTGCCGTCGGGACGGTTGAACGTGATCATCGAACCTGCGTGTTGGGTCATCGGTCGTTCCTCGAGTAGACGAAAACGCTAGCATAGCGCCACTACCCCGTTTTCTGTTCAATCGGATTCGTGCCAACGCGCGAGCGTGATCCCGCGGAATCTGCGCGCTATGTGCTCTGGCAATCATCCTCGGATGCCAGAATCTTTAGGCCGACACATTGTGTCGGCTTTTTTTACTCGTGACGCTTTTGCAATTCCGACTCGCGTGACATGTGATTTCGCGCACGCATTCAAGCGCTTTTATCCAATCGGTGAATGACTCGACTGAAAGCTTGACGTATTGCGATGCGCGCTAGAACCGCTCTATTACACCGAATTGGACGCCCGCGACCGGCGCGCCCGGATAGGCAACGGGCAGCCCGGTCACGTTGACGCCGCGCAGCGTGAAGCGCGAGTCGTCGTGATTCGCGAGATAGGCGGCGCTGAAATACAGCAGCAGCGTCGGCGACATGCTGTATTCGAACGCCGCGCTGAACTGGTCCGCGCTGCCGCCAGGCGTCGTGTAGTCGCGCACGTGCGCATAGCCGAGCGAGGCACGCGCATTGGTCGAAAAACTGTACTGCGCCGACAGCGAGCCGCCCGCGCCGTGATAGACCGGTGTGCCGCCATCGCCGTTGAAAAAGGACAGCCACACGCGCAGCTTGCCGAAGGCGTAGTTCGCGCCGCCGAGGTTCGCGCGCAGCGCGCCGGCACCGTGCGTCTGCTGGCGCGCGTACAGCAGATGCAGGTGGTCGAGCCGATACGACGCGGTCACGTAATACCCGTCGATGCCGTTGCCGTCGGCCTCGGACGGATCGCGCATCGCCATCATCAGCGTCGCACTGAAGCCGGCGATGCTCGGCGATAGATACGCAACCGCGTTGTTCGCATACGGCGTGATCTTCGACAGATTGTTGAGCCCCGAGGCGATCGTGCCGGCGCCGAACGCGTCGAGATCGCCCTTGAACGGGATATAGATCGGCGAATACTGACGGCCGACGCGCAGTTCGCCCCAGCTACCGCTCGCGCCGATCCATGCCTGACGATTGAAGATCGAGCCGGGCACCTGCAAGCTGCCGTCGGTCGAGCTGAAGCCGTTTTCGAGCGTGAACACGATCGCGTTGCCGCCCCCGAGCGGCTCCGCGCCATGCAGCCCGACCCGAGAGCCGCGATACGCGCCGGAGTCCATGCGCGCGACCCAGCCCGAACCGGGGTCGGTGATTTCGACGCTCGTATCGATCACGCCATACAGCGAGACGAAGCCGGTGTTGATTCCTGAGGCGGCGCCGGTGCCGGTATCAATGTCGGTGACGGCGGCTGCGCCGTGCGCATAGAGCAGAAGCGCGCCACCTCCCCAAGCCGCTCTCACGCCGACGCTGATCGTCAAGGCTTCGCGGACTGTGTTCAGCAGGAAAGCCATGGCGTGACGCAGGATGAGTTCCTCCTCGAACACATCGATCGGATATACCGCGAGCGAACTTACCACGTTCGGGCGTACCCGCGCGGCCCGTGTGCGACGCCGTGCCCGGGGGCACCACCTTTTTTCCCGCGCCGTGTGGTTTTTCGTGCGACGAATGCTTTTGATCAGGGGAAACCCGTATAATTCTCAGGACGTCAGACAACTTGCGTACAATCGCCGGGAGCCTGACCGCGATCCGCCGTGCAGCGTCCACCCCGAACCGCCTTCTGCCCGATCCGTGAATTCCACCGCCCCCGCCAGTTCCGCCGCCGCCGCCGCCCCCGCCCTGCCGTTTCGCCACGCGCTTTACGCGATGCTCGGCATCGGCCTCGTCAACATGCTGGTCGCGCTCGACCAGACCGTCGTCAGCACCGCGCTGCCATCGATCGTCGCCGAGTTGCACGGCTTCGAATATTTTGCGTGGATCGCAAGCGCGTACCTGCTCGCCTCGGTCGTCACGGTGCCGGTGTTCGGGCGGCTCGGCGACTACTTCGGCCGCAAGCGCTTCGTGATCGCCGCGGTGATCACGTTCACGGTCGCGTCCGTGTTGTGCGGCCTCGCCAACAGCATGCTGTTTCTCGCGATCGCGCGCGGACTGCAAGGCGTTGGCGGCGGCATGATGGTCGGCACCGCGTTTGCGTCGATTCCCGATCTGTTCCCCGACCCGCGCACCCGCGTGCGCTGGCAGGTCGTGCTGGCCGCGGCCTACGGCATCGGTACGGCGGCCGGCCCGTCGCTCGGCGGCTGGATGAGCGAGCACCTCGGCTGGCGCTCGACGTTTCTCGTCAATCTGCCGGTTGGCGCGGCGGCGCTCTATTTCATCTGGATGCATCTGCCGAATTTCCGGCGGCCGCATGACGGCGAAGTAAAGATCGACTGGCTCGGCGCGGGGCTCGTCGCGTGCGTGCTCGGCGGCTTGCAGGCGTTTATCGAAGCGGTGCCGAAGCACGGCCTCACCGTGGGCAATCTCGTGCTCGGCGCGTGCGTGATCGCCGGCGCCATCGCACTCTTCACGTGCGAAAAGCGCGCCACGCATCCGATCGTTCCGCTCGATCTGTTCAAGGACGCGCAGCTCGTCACGCTATTCACGCTCGGCATGCTGTCCGGGTTCGTGATGTTCTCGCTGATCTTCTTCGCGCCTTTGCTGCTGCAAGGCGGCTTCGGTCTTTCGCCGCAGCAGGCCGGCCTGCTCGCGACGCCGATCGCCGCGTGCATCGCACTCGGCAGTGTGCTGAACACGCGCATCGTGATTCACATGAAGAAGCCCACCCGCATTCTGACGATCGGTTTCGGGCTGCTGATGTTCGCGTCGATCGCGCTCGCGTTCGCCAATCCGGACACGCCGCACTGGCGCATCGTGCTGCCGATGGGCGCGGTCGGCATCGGCCTCGGCTTCATCCTGAACAACCTGAACGTGTTCGGCCAGGAGATCGCCGGACGCGAGCGCTTCGGCATCACGACCGCGCTATTGCAATCGACGCGCATGGTCGGCGGCATGCTCGGCACCAGCATCGTCGCGACTGTCGTGCAGCATCACTATCGCAATGTCGTCACGCGCACGATGAGCGTGCTCGGAGAGCCGGCCGCATCGCAATGGCGGCCGCGTTTCGTCGATCTGCGCATCCTGATCGACGACGCGTCGCGCATACAACTGATTGCGGATATGAAGAAGTCGGGACTCGATACGCTCACGCTGATCGATAGCGCACGCGACGCGCTCGTGCAGTCGATTCATATCGGTGTGTGGCTGACGGCGGTGGCATCGCTCGCGGCCGCGCTGCTGGTGCAGCGGATTTCGCATGTGGTGTTTCGCAAGAGCTGACAAGTGGCGCGATGATGGCCGCCGATATCCGCGGTGCGGCTATCTCGCACCGTGCAATGCAAAAAGAAACAAAAAAGCCTGGTGAACCGCATCTTTCGTGCAGCCCGCCAGGCTTTTGGATTGAGTTAAATCGTCCTTAACGCACGAGACACGGCCGCTTGTTGTCGAACTTCCAGTTCGGAATCAGATATTGCATGGCAATGCCGTCGTCGCGCGCGCCGAGGCCGTGCTGCTGATACATCGCGTGCGCCTTCTCGAGCGCATCCATATCGAGTTCGATGCCGAGCCCCGGCTTCCGCGGCACCTTGACCTTACCGCCGACGATCTGCAGCGGATCTTGCGTCAGGAACTGACCATCCTGCCAGATCCAGTGCGTATCGATCGCGGTGATCTTGCCCGGCGCCGCGGCCGCGACGTGCGTGAACATCGCGAGCGAAATGTCGAAGTGGTTGTTCGAATGCGAACCCCACGTGAGGCCCCAGTCGTTGCACATCTGCGCGACGCGCACCGAGCCCTGCATGGTCCAGAAATGCGGATCGGCGAGCGGAATATCGACCGATTGCAGCTGGATGGCGTGACCCATCTGACGCCAGTCAGTCGCGATCATGTTGGTCGCCGTCGGCAGGCCGGTTGCGCGACGGAACTCGGCCATCACTTCGCGGCCCGAATAGCCGTTCTCCGCGCCGCATGGATCTTCCGCGTAGGCGAGAACATCGTGCTTGTCACGGCACAGGCGCACCGCGTCCGCGAGCGACCATGCGCCGTTCGGATCGAGCGTCACGCGCGCTTCGGGGAAGCGCTCGGCGAGTGCCGTGACCGCTTCGATCTCGGCGTCGCCTGGCAGCACGCCGCCCTTCAGCTTGAAGTCGTTGAAGCCATAGCGCGCCTTCGCGGCCTCGGCAAGACGCACGACCATCTCCGGCGTCATCGCTTCCTCGGTGCGCACGCGCTCCCAGTCATCACGCGCGCCGGCGTTGTTCGCGTACGGCAGATCGGTCTTGTTGCGATCGCCGATATAGAACAGGTAGCCGAGCATTTCCACTTCGTCGCGCTGCTGGCCTTCGCCGAGCAGTGCCGCGACCGGCACGCCGAGATGCTGCCCGAGCAGGTCGAGCAGCGCGGCTTCCAGCGCGGTCACCGCGTGAATCGTCGTGCGCAGGTCGAAGGTCTGCAGGCCACGCCCCCCAGCGTCGCGATCGGCGAACTGCGTGCGCACCTTGTTCAGGATCGCCTGCAGATTGCCGATCGACTGACCGACCACGAACGGCCGCGCGTCGTCGATCGTCTTGCGGATGTTCTCGCCGCCCGGCACTTCGCCCACGCCGGCATGGCCCGCGCTATCGCGCAGAATCACGATGTTGCGCGTGAAGAACGGACCATGCGCGCCGCTCAGATTCATCAGCATGCTGTCGCGACCGGCGACGGGCACGACGCGCAGTTCGGTGACGACCGGCGTGGCGTTCGATTCGGTAGGTTTGGTGGACATGGGAAAAGCACCTGTGTGATGAAGTAGGCCGGCCGGCGGAAGCCGCCGCGCGCTGCGTGCGTGTTCGACCGGACCGGATGAGAACTCGAATACAGAAAAATTGACGGCCGCATGCGAGCCGTCAGTGTAGTCAATGCGCATTGCCGTGCAACGAATCGGGCAACGGCTCGCGATTGCCGGGCTTGTTGCGCGTCAGGAAGCCGGCCGCCGCCGCGAGCAGCGACGCGACGCCGAGACCGTACAGCCCGCCCGCGATCGAGCCCGTGTGCTGCTGCAGATAGCCGAAGGTGGCCGGCGCGAAGAAGCCGCCGAGGTTGCCGAGCGAATTGATCAGCGCGAGCACGCCGGCGGCGACGCGCGCATCGAGGTAGCCCTGCGGAATCGGCCAGAACAGCGACGACGCCGCCTTGAAACCGATCGCCGAGAAGCAGATCGCGACGAACGAGAACACCGGGTTGCCCGACGTCGACGCGAACAGACCGACCGCCGCGATGACGAGCGCGACCGCGAGCCAGCCCTGCTGATGACGCCATTTCGCCGATACGACCGCGAAGCCGTACATCGCGACCATCGAGATCAGCCACGGAATCGCGTTGAACATGCCGACCTCGAAGTCGGAAAGGCCGCCCATCTTGCGGATGATGGTCGGCAGCCAGAAAGTGGCCGCGTAGATGGTCAGCTGGATCGCGAAGTACAGGAAGCAGAACAGCGCGATTTGCGGGTCCTTCAGCAGCTTCACCGTCGGCAGATGCGCGCCGCCTTGCGCTTCGCGCTCGCCCTGTTCGGCCGCGATCGATTGTTCGAGCACACGCTGTTCTTCGGCCGTGAGCCAGTGCGCGTCGCGGATGTGCGATTTCAACAGCAACCAGCTGACGACGCACAGCGCGATCGAGAACGCGCCTTCGATCAGGAACATCCACTGCCAGCCTTGCAGGCCGAGGCCACGAATCGACAGCAGCGAGCCGGTGATCGGACCGGACAGCACCGACGCGAGCGCCGAGCCCGACAGAAAGATCGCCATCGCCTTGCCGCGTTCCTTTTGCGGCAGCCACTGCGTGAAGTAAAAGACGACGCCGGGAAAGAAGCCCGCCTCGGCGACGCCGAGCAGGAACCGCAGCACGTAAAACGACGTGTCGTTCCAGACGAACGCCATTGCGCCCGCCACCAGCCCCCACGTGCCCATGATGCGCGTGAGCCAGGCGCGCGCGCCGAACTTCTGCATCAGCACGTTCGACGGCACTTCGAACAGCGCGTAGCCGATGAAGAACAGCCCGCTGCCGAGCCCGTAGGCGGCCGCGCCGATGCCGAGATCGGCCTTCATGTGCGCGTTGACGAAGCCGATGTTCACGCGGTCGATATAGTTCGCGATGAACATGATCAGGAAAAGCGGCAACACGTTGCGCTTCACCTTCGCGACCGCCGATTCCAGCGGGTCGAGCGCGGTGGTCAGAACTGATGTCAAGTTGTGTCTCCCTGTCGGCCACGAGGCCTGGTGGAACGCAGTGCGGCGCACCCGGTGGGTGCAAGATCCTGCTCTACGCCTGTTATGTTGTCGGACGACAGTCTACCGCGTTACTTTTGTCAAATCCAGTGGGGTGTTTACCCTGTGGTTCCAGAGAGACCGCCTTGAAATAACGGCAGATTCAAAGATTCAGAGCCCTGTTGACCAACCCGGAATACGCCTCGAACTAAGACGTCTGATGTCTCCAATTGACCGACTGTCGTCAGCAGCCCACGCGTTTGCGCAAATGTCCGCCTCATCCCCGCCCCCACCGCGCATCCGCACACAAAATATAGCCCGCGCCGATGCCGCCGAACGCGGCAGAATCGAGTACAGTCCTGTGCGATACTTTGCAGGATCAGTCAACCAGCCACAAAAATGAGCAGCCTAACTGAAAAGGTGGTGGCCACCCTTTCCGACGAGATTCGCCGCGGGGCGCTGAGGCCAGGCGACCGCATCCCCACCGAAGTCGCGATGATGAAGCAGCTGTCCGTGAGCCGCTCCGTGATCCGCGAGGCGATCTCGCGTCTGCAGGCAGCGAGGATCGTCGAGACGCGCCATGGCATTGGCACGTTCGTGCTCGCGCCCGCCGCCGAAAAGCCGATGCAGCTTCCCACCGCCGATCTCACCAGCATGCTCGACGTGATGGCGATCATCGAGTTCCGGATCGACGTCGAAGCGGCCGCGGCCGCGCTCGCGGCATCGCGGCGCACCGAGCAGAACCTGAAGCAGATCCGCACTGCGCTCGATCGATTCGAGTCGGAACTCGAGCGCGGCAGCACCGACACGCTCGCACACGACATCGAGTTCCATTTGCAGATCGCGCGCGCGAGCGGCAACCGCTATTTCTTCGACGTGCTGAGCCAGCTCGGCCGCTCGGTCAGCCCGCGCACCCGACTCGGTTCGGCCGAGATCGCGGAGCTAGACCATATCGAGGTGTTGCGCAGCGTGCTCGGCGAGCATCTGATGATCTATCGCGCGATCGAGCGTCAGGATGCCGACGACGCGCGCGCCGCGATGCGCATGCATCTGAGCAACAGCCGCGAGCGACTGCGCCGCGCGCATGACCTGACGAAGGCTGGCGTGTGATCACATGCGGGGCTGAGCGGCCGCTCCGCAATATGACACGCCGCCGGCAATGCCCTCACTGCCCCACGTCGAGATCCATTAACGCCGAGCTCAGCGATTTGCCATGCGCGTCGAGCGCGAGCGAACGCGTAACGCCGCCGCCGAGCGCGTCGCCGAGCACGAAGTTGAATGCGGCAATGCACGGCAACTCATGGCGCACCACCTCGCCGCGCACCACATCGCGCAGATGCGTCTTGACGCGCTCTGGCGTCAGCACATCGCGCAACCGCTCGTAATGCAGCGCGTCGTAGCAGATCACCGAGATATTGAGCGTATTGCCCTTGTCGCCGGTGCGCGAGTGGGCCAGTTCTCGTAGTTTCATCTCAAGCCTCCATCAGCGAGAAAGCCGGCGCCGCATGCTCGCGCGGCAGCAGCACCGATTGCACCGCGACCACCTCGCGCGCCGCCTTCGTCACGCCGCCGCCGCCCGCCGGTCCGTTCGTGTACAGCGTCTCGACCTCGTTGCCGATGCTCAGCGCCTGCGCGAGCGACGCCGTGCGTCCCGCCACCCTGGCGCGCACTTCGTACGGCTCGCCATGACCGGCCGCCACCGCGTCACCATGCAGTGCGTTCACGCCGATCAGATCGAAGCGCAACTCGCGCGTCTGCACGCCGGTCAGCGCGAGACGCTCGCGCACGATATCGAGCGCGAGCCGCGCCCGCGCGAGCGCGCCGGGTCCGCCGTACGAAATCTGCCCCTCGCCGATATAGCCGTCGAAATACGCAACCGACACTTTCAACGTCGCGGTGCGCTCCGTGCCGCCACCGCCGGTGACGCGCACACGGTCCACGGCATCCTGCTCGACGCGCACCTGCGAGAAATCGGCGACCACGTCGGGCTGCAGATAACGACGCGGATCGTGGATCTCGTAGAGCAACTGCTCCTTGCAGGTCGCCTCGGTCACGAGCCCGCCACTTTGCGCGAGCTTCGTGACCACCACTGAACCGTCCCGCGCAACTTCGGCGATCGGAAAGCCGAGCCGCGCGAGATTCGGCACGTCCTTGAAACCGGGGTCCGCGAAATAGCCGCCGGTGATCTGCCCCGCGCATTCGAGCAGATGACCGATTACCGTCGCCTGGCCGAGCATCGGCCAGTCGTCCATGCGCCAGCCGAATTCGTGGATCAGCGGCGCGACGAACAGCGACGGATCGGCGACGCGCCCGGTCAGCACGATCTGCGCGCCGGCCGAGAGCGCCTCGACGATGCCGCTCGCGCCGAGGTACGCATTGGCCGATATCAGCCGGTCCGCGTACGCGGCCACCGCCTCGCCCGATTCGACGAAATGGAAGTCGCCCGCGCGCACGACGTCGAGCACGTCGTCGCCGGTGACTGCGGCAATCCTCAGGTCGCCGAGACCCAACTCGCGCGCGATCTGCGCGGTCCGGCGCGCTGCCGCGAGCGGATTGGCCGCGCCCATGTTCGACACGATACGCACGCCGTTGCGCGCCGCGACGGGCAGCACCGCGCGCATGCGCGCTTCGAGCAGCGGGTCGTAGCCGAGCTCCGGGTCCTTGCTGCGCGCCTGCTGCGCGATCGCGATCGTGCGTTCGGCGAGGCATTCGAACACGAGATAGTCGAGCTGGCCGTGTTCCGCGAGTTCGAGCGCGGGTTCGATGCGGTCGCCCGAATAGCCCGCGCCCGCGCCGATGCGCACGACGCGTCGAGGTTCAGTGGCTGTCATGGTGCTCCCGTTCCTTCAGTGAAGCTCACAGTGGAAAGATCCCGAGCACGACGCACGCGATCGTCATCACGACCGACGCGCCGAACAGCAGGGGAAACGTGAATCGTTGATGATCGGCCAGATCGATACCGCACAGCCCGACCACGAGGAACGTCGCGGGCGTGAGCGGACTGACCGGAAAACCGGTGGTCATCTGTCCAAGCAACGCGGCCTGACCGACGTGCACCGCGGGCACGCCGAGCTGGCCCGCCACTTCCGCGATCACCGGCAGTACACCGAAATAAAACGAATCGGGATCGAACAGCATGCTGAGCGGCATCGACAGCAGGCCGAGCACGATCGGAATATGACTCGCCATCGCCGGCGGCACGAAGCCGACGGCCGCCAGCGCCATCGCCTTCAGCATGCCGCTGCCCTGCATCACGCCGGTGAACACGCCGGCCGCGAGCAGGATGCCGGCCATCATCAGCGCGGCGCGCGCATGCGCGTCGATCCGTTTGCGTTGCATGTCCACATTCGGATAGTTGACCATCAATGCGATGCACAGGCCCACCATGAACATGATCGCCGGCGGAATCTTCTCGCCCATCACGACCATCGTGCCGAGCACGACGAGCGTCAGCACGATGTTGAACCAGAAGTTTTGCGGGCGGCGCAGCGCCTGTTGTTCCGGTGTCAGTTCGCGTTGGGGCATCGGCACGGAACCGCTCGCGGCGGTGAGACCGAGGCGCTTTTCCTCGCGCCGCCCGAGCCAGTACGCCATCGAGAACACAAATACGAGGCCGATCGCCTGCACCGGAATAAGCGGATTGAACAACGCCGAGATCGGCAGATGCAGCGACGCGGACGCGCGAATCATCGGCCCCGTCCATGGCAGGAAATTGATGCCGGCCGCCATCGATACCGCCGCGGCGAGCACGCGCCGGTCCATCTTCAGGCGGTCGTAGAGCGGCAGCATCGCCGGAATGGTGACGAGGAAGCAGACGGCGCCGGAGCCGTCGAGGTGGATCAGCAGCGCGAGCAGCGTGGTGCCCATCACGATGCGCGTGGGCCGTGTGCCGACCGCGCGCAGGATGCGCTCGATGATCGGGTCGAGCGTACCGGCGTCGGTGATCGTGCCGAAGTACAGGATCGCGAATACGAACATGCAGACGACGGGCGCGAGGCTCTTGAGGCCATCGACGACGAACTTGCTCGTCTGCAAGCCGAAGCCCTGTCACAGCCGGCATTGACGGTGCAGATTCGCCGGCTCGAGGAAACGGTCGGCCTGCGCCTGTTCGATCGCAACAGCCGCAACGTCGCCCTGACGCCGACCGGCCGCGAGCTGCTGCCCGTGCTGCAGAAATCGCTGCACGACATGGAGCACGTGCTGCTCGATGCGCGCGCGCTCGGCGAAGGCGGGAGCGGCACGGTGCGCATCGCGTGTCTGCCGACCTTCGCGGCGAGCGCGCTGCCCGAGCTCGTGCACGCGCTGAGAAAAGCCGTGCCGCGCGTCGGCTTCGAGGTGCGCGATGTCGTCGCGAGCATGGTCAACACGTTGGTGCGCAATGAGGAAGCCGATATCGGACTGACTGGCGGCGAGTTGAACGACAGCGGGCTCGAGGTACTGCATGCGGGCATCGACCGGCTCATCGCCGTGCTGCCGAAGCAGCACGCGCTCGCGCGGCGGCGCCGGCCCGTCACGCTCGCCGATCTCGCCAGCGAGCCGCTCGTGCTGACCGCGCAGGGCACGAGCGTGCGGGCGGTCGTCGACAGCGCGTTCGCCGACGCGCAGTGTGAGCCGCGCATCGCCTGCGAGCCGACCTACATGATGAGCGCGGTCGCGATGGCGCGCGCCGGGCTCGGCATCACGATCCTGCCGGCGTCGGCGCGCGAGGTGCGCGCGGAGCCCGAGCTAGTCGCGCGACCGATCGACGAAGCCGCGTTCACGCGGCGCATCGCGCTGATCAAAAAGCGCGGCCGAACCTTGCCGCCGGTGACCGAGACCTTCGTCGCGATGCTGATCGAACGGCTCGACGCGTCATAGGTCCGCACAGCGTCCTTTTGCGCGTCGCGCGCAGCCCCTAATTTTCACGATACGAAACGATGCCGCGCGTCGTAAAAAATCATGTTGCGTGGCACAAAGCGGCCATTTCACGATGCCCGGCGGCGTTGCACATCGCAAAACGGATCTCGCAAGCCTTTGTTTTTACATGCATATTTTTAATATAAAGACCGATTCGACGCCCAATTGCCCGCCGATTCGCTGACGTAGACTCTTTCACAAGAGCACGCGCTTCACGCAGTCGGATTCGAGGGGCCTCACGACACGGCCACCCAAATCCCGCAGATTGCGAAGAAGCCGTCACGAATCGCGGCTTTTTTTATTGGAACTGGGAGACTAAAAATGAAAGGCTTTCGCTTTGGTTCGACGCAGGGAGCGTTCTACATTCTGCCGGGTCAGGACGGCTGGGAAGCCACCTACGGCAACGAAACGCTCGGAGAATTCTCGAGCGCGCAACAGGCCGCCGACGACCTCGCGCGCGGTCTGAGCTGCGAGCATCTGTCGGAGCTCGACACGTCGACGCTCGAGATTCCGGAGAAGCTCGCCGATTGGGAAATCGTTCACGTATAAGGACGGGTATGACCGACGGCGACGTAGCAGTGACAGTAGAAACGACAATGGCGCCCGAAGGCGCCATTGTCGTATTTGCGGTCCTGCTTGCGGCTTTGTCCGCGGTTGTGCTGCGTGCTTACCGCGCGGCTTTCGGGGCCAGCGCAGGTGCGGCCGCGGCGCTTACCGCATCAGTCGCCCGCGCGAGCTCAAGCCACCGAATCGACGATTGCGTTCAGCGTCGCGCTCGGGCGCATCGCCTTGCTAGTCAGCTCGACGTTCGGACGGTAGTAGCCGCCGATATCCACCGGCTTGCCCTGGGCCGCGCCAAGTTCCGCGACGATCTTCGCCTCGTTGTCGGCCATCGCCTTCGCGACGCCCGCGAACTGCGCCTGCAGCGCGGCATCGTCGGTTTGCGCGGCCAGTGCTTCGGCCCAGTACATCGCGAGGTAGAAGTGGCTGCCGCGATTGTCGATACCGCCGACCTTGCGCGCCGGCGACTTGTCGTTGTCGAGGAACTTGCCAGTCGCCTGATCGAGCGTCTTCGCAAGAATCTGCGCCTTCGGGTTGTGATACGCGGTGCCCAGATGCTCGAGCGATGCCGCCAGCGCGAGGAATTCACCGAGCGAATCCCAGCGCAGGAAGCCTTCCTCGACCAGCTGCTGCACGTGCTTCGGCGCCGAACCGCCCGCGCCGGTTTCGAACATGCCCCCACCGGCCATCAGCGGAACGATCGACAGCATCTTCGCGCTGGTGCCCAGTTCCATGATCGGGAACAGGTCGGTCAGGTAGTCGCGCAGCACGTTGCCGGTGACCGAGATCGTGTCCTTGCCGGCGCGGATGCGCTCGACCGAGAACTTCGTCGCTTCGACCGGCGTCATCACGCGGATGTCCAGACCGTTCGTGTCGTGATCCTTCAGGTACTGCTCGACCTTCTTGATGATCTGCGCATCGTGCGCGCGCGCCGCGTCGAGCCAGAATACGGCCGGCGTGTTGGAAGCGCGGGCGCGGTTCACCGCGAGTTTGACCCAGTCGCGGACCGGCGCGTCCTTGGTCTGGCACATACGGAAGATGTCGCCCTGTTCCACCGGCTGCTCGAGCAGCACCGCGCCGGCTTCGTCGGTGACGCGGACCACGCCGTTCGCCAGGATCTGGAACGTCTTGTCGTGTGAACCGTATTCTTCGGCGGCTTGTGCCATCAGCCCGACGTTCGGCACCGTGCCCATCGTGACCGGGTCGAACGCACCGTGCTTCCTGCAGTCTTCGATCACCGCCTGGTACACACCGGCGTAGCAACGGTCCGGAATCACCGCCTTCGCGTCGTGCAGCGCGCCATCGGCGCCCCACATCTTGCCCGACTCGCGGATCATCGCCGGCATCGATGCGTCGACGATCACGTCGCTCGGCACGTGCAGGCTCGTGATGCCCTTGTCCGAGTTGACCATCGCGAGCGGCGGACGCTGTTCGTACTGCGCCTTGATGTCGGCTTCGATCGCCGCGGCCGTTTCAGCCGGCAGATCCTTCAGACGCGCGTACAGGTCGCCGATACCGTTGTTCGGGTTGAAGCCGACCTTGGCCAGTGCTTCCGCATGCTTCGCGAGCACGTCCTTGTAGAACACCGACACCACGTGACCGAAGATGATCGGGTCCGAGACCTTCATCATCGTGGCCTTCAGGTGCACCGAGAACAGCACGCCGTTCGCCTTCGCCTCGGCGATCTGCGCTTCGATGAAGCTGCGCAGCGCGTTCTTGCCCAGCACCGACGCGTCGATAATTTCGCCTGCCTGCACCGGCGTCTTCGCCTTCAGGACCGTGATCGTGCCGTCGGCGGCGGCCAGTTCGATCTTCACGCTACCGGCCTGCGCGACCAGCGCCGACTTCTCGCTGCCGTAGAAATCGCCATCGCTCATGTGCGAGACGTGCGACTTCGAGTCCGCGCTCCATGCGCCCATCTTGTGCGGATGCTTGCGCGCGTAGTTCTTCACCGACAACGGCGCGCGGCGGTCCGAATTGCCTTCGCGCAGCACCGGGTTCACCGCGCTGCCCTTGATCTTGTCGTAGCGGGCCTTGACGTCCTTCTCGGCGTCGGTCGTCGCGACGTCCGGGTACGACGGCAGCTTATAGCCCTGGTCGCGCAGCTCGGCGATCGCGGCCTTCAACTGCGGCACCGACGCGCTGATGTTCGGCAGCTTGATGATGTTCGCTTCCGGGCGCATGGTGAGTCCACCGAGCTCCGCCAGATCGTCGGAAGCCTTCTGCTCCGCGCTCAGGTAGTCCGGAAATGCGGCAATGATCCGGCCGGCGAGCGAGATGTCGCGCGTTTCGACGAGCACGTCGGACGAGCGCGTGAACGCCTTGACGATCGGCAGCAGCGAGTACGTCGCCAGTGCGGGCGCTTCGTCGGTCAGGGTGTAGATGATCTTCGGCGGTGTGGACATGATTAATGCTTTGCTAGAAAGTGATAGACAGAGCGTTGGCAGTCGAAGCCAGCGCAAATCGTAGCGCGACGGCTGACGGCGTCAGTTCGGCACGACGCAACCCCGCGACCTTCGTTTTGCGATACGACCGAGAGTATATGCGCGTTTTCCACTAAATGTGACTAAACAAACAGGTCGCGAGACCCTACCCAAACGAGTCGATCCATGACTGGCAAGGGTTTGCGGCCGATTACCCCGGTCTTAAGACAGATATCTTATAGATGACTTGCGGAATATTATTTTTGGACGAGTGCGAATTGGTCGCATTGACGAGCCGCAAATGCCGCCACCGAGCCGTGACTGCTGCCCTCCACTTGCCGACGATTGGGCGCCTCGAAGATGCGCTTCCGCCGCCGGCTCCTCACGCCCGCGCTTCGCGCGTCACAACGCCCTGCGCCGGCGTCGTCGACGGGCGGCGCACGAGCGTCCATAGCAGGCTCGCGCCGATCAGATCGCCAAAGCCGAGCGCGACGAAAAACGGCGTATAGCCGACGCGGCTCACGAACCAGCCCATCGTCATCGTGAACGCGAAATTGCCGAGCCCCGCGACGAGCGCGGCGAGTCCCGTCACCGTGCCGACTTCGACGCGCGGGAACAGGTCGGCCGACATCGAGATCACGGTGATCGACAGCGTCTGATGCGCGAAGCCGCCGAGGCACAGCAGGAACACCGCCATCGCCGGATCGTGGACGAAGCCGACGCCGGCCATGCCGATCATCAGGAACGCGCCCATCGTGAACGCCATGCGCTTGCCGTTGACGATCGGCACGTCGAAGCGGCGCTTCAACCACGCCGACAGCGGACCGCCGACCATGCAGCCGAGGTCGGCCGCGACGAACGGCAGCCACGCGGTGAGCGCGATCGCCTTGAGATCGAAGCCGCGCGCCTGGTACAGGTAGAGCGGCATCCAGTAGACCAGCGTGCCCCACACCGGATCGGCGCAGAAACGCGGCAGCGCGATGCCCCAGAAATTGCGCTGCTTCAGGATGTCGAACACCCTCGGCCCGGAGTCTTTCGCGGCGCGCAAACCGGATTCCTGCGTCGCGCCGATATAGTCCGCCTCCTCGCGCGACAGCGCCGGATGACGGTCCGGATGCCGATAAAGCAGCAACCACAGCACGGCCCACGCGAGCCCCAGCCCGCCGACGATCATGAACGCAACGTTCCAGCTGTAGTGCAGGATCGACCACGCGATCAGCGGCGGCGCGAGCATCGCGCCGGTCGAGGTGCCGAGGTTGAACACGCCGGCGGCCGTGCCGCGCTCGTGCGACGGAAACCAGTGCGCGGCCGCGCGCATGCCGCCGGGAATGAACGCCGCTTCCACCAGCCCGAGCATGCCGCGCAGCACGAACAGCCCGATCCAGCCCGACGCGAAACCATGCGCGATGCAGATCAGCGACCACGCGACGCCGCACAGCAGAAAGCCCGTTCGCAAGCCCACGCGATCCATCAGATAGCCGGTCAGCGGCGCGCCGACCGGATACATGACGAGAAACGCGCCCGTGATCCAGCCGTATTCGTGCGTCGAAATGTTCAGATGATGCAGCACCGTCGGCGCCGCGACGCTCAGCGAACTGCGCGCGAGATAGTTGGTGATCGTGCCGAGCGTGAGCAGCCCGATCATCCACCAGCGCAGGCCTTTTACCTTGATACTCATGTGTCCCCATGTGTATGCGTTGATCGCGCCGGGTCAGGCGAATAGCGCGCGACGTTTCGCCTTTACGCGTTTTGCGATACCCGATACTATTAAAAACTCACTGGAAAACGCTATCCTACCGATGAAGAAGGGTGCCACCATTCGCGACGTCGCGGCCGCCTCCGGCGTGTCGGTCGCAACCGTATCGAAGTACGTGAATGGGACCCAGCGCTTTACCTCCGCCGTTGAGGCGCGTCTCAAGAAGGCGATCGAGCAGCTCGGCTACCGTTCGAATCCGCTCGCGCGTTCGATGATCACCGGGCGCACACACGCTATCGGTCTCGCGATTCTCGACATCCGCAATCCGCATTTCACCAACATCGTGAAGGGCGCCAATCGCGTCGCGCTTCAGCACGACTACACGCTGCTGCTCGTCGATACCGAAGAGAGCCAGGAACGCGAAAAGACGCTGATCGAATCGCTCGCGCAACGCGTCGACGGCATGATCGTCAGCTCGCGCATGCCCGACGATTCGGTGCAATGGCTGCTCGATCTCGGCAAGCCGGTCGTGCTGTTTGGGCGCAGTTCGCGCTTTCAGATTTCGAGCGTCGGCACCGACAGCAATCTCGCCGGCTATATGCTCGCGAACCATCTGATCAAGCTCGGTCACAAGCGCATCGCGTATCTCGGCTTTGGCCGTTCACGCTGGAACGACGAACGGATTCGCGGCATTCGCAATTGTCTCGACGAATACGGGCTGTCGCTGCACGTTCACGACGCACAAAGCCCGTCGGCGGCGGCCGGCGAGCGCGCCTGCTCGGGCCTGATGCTCGGCCCGAAACGACCGGACGCCGTGATCTGCTACAACGATCTGATCGCGCTCGGCTTCATCAAGGAAGCGCGCGAGCTGGGCTTCTCGTTGCCGCGCGACGTTTCCATCGCTGGATTCGACAACGTGCCGTATGGCGAGTACGCGTCGCCGGCGCTGACCTCGGTAGACTTTCAGAGCGAGAAGATGGGTGAGCTCGCGATGATGAAGCTGATCGACGAACTGCATGGTAAGGGCGAAGAAAGCGCGGGTTATTCGATGCTTGATCCGCATCTGGTGGTGCGGGAGTCGACGGTTAGGCGGGAGTTGGGAGAGGCAGCGGACGACGCCGCGGGTGGTGATGGGCGGGTGCCGAAGAGTGTGACCCGGATGCCGGCGGCGGAGTGATGGGGTCCCCGAACCCGAGAGCGGTACCGCGAACCCAGCGTATCGAGCGAACTCCCCCCTGCGTGATCGGCGCACCGAGCGCGACCCCAAGAGCATTGAATGCGGCAGGCGACAAAACCAGCGCGGGACTGAAATCGCCTTGCTGCTCCTTGCCAGGCGCCGGGATGAGGCAACCAGCCCGCCGCCGCAACGACGCACCAGTCGCCCACAACGACAACCCTGCTTAATACCCGCGTCCGAGAAACTCCCCCACCATCCGGTTGAACTTGTCCGCATGCTCCCACTGCGCCCAATGCCCGCAGCGGCCGAGCACATGCAGATCGGCGTTCGGCATCCCGGCAACGAGCCGCAGGCCGATGTCCATCGGCACGAAACGATCGTCGCGGCCCCAGATCACGAGCGTCGGCGCGGTTACTTCGCCAAGGCGCGGCCCGTAGTCGTTGAACTGCTTCGGATTCGCGGCGAGGCTCGCGACGAAGTTCTCGAGGTGATCGCGGCGCGCCAGCATGTTCGCGAGCCGCGCCTGCATCAGGTCTTCGGTCAACGCCTTCGTGTCGAACACGAAGACGCTCATCATGCGCTGCAGGTTCTCGATGGTCGGGTTGCGGTACAGCCCTTGCAGCAGCTTGATGCCTTCGGTCGGCATCGGCACGAACTGGCTCGGGCCGCCGGTGCCGCCGCCCATCAGCACGAGCTTGCCGACGCGTTGCGGCTCGGCGAGCGCGAACGCGACCGCGCTATGCCCACCCATCGAGTTGCCGATGATATGCGCGCGTTCGATATCGAGCGCATCGAGCAGCGCCTTCAGGCAGCGCGCGTTCAGTTCCGAGCGCGAGCCCTTGCAGACGATCGGGTCGCTCTTGCCCCAACCGAGGCAGTCCATCAGGATCACGCGATAGCCCGCCGCGACGAGCGGCTCGACGTTCCGATTGAAGTTGGCCCAGCCGGTCGCGCCCGGTCCCGAGCCGTGCAGCATCACGACCGTTTTCGCACCCTGCCCCACGTCGTTGTAGTGGAGCTGCATCTCGCGGCCGTCTTCGGTGATGCGAACGAATCGGCTGGTCGCTTCCTCGGTGATCGCCGCTACTTGCGTGTTGGTGTTGCTCATGTCGAATTCCTTTGTTTCACGGATTAAGTGACCGCGAGTCGCCGTTGACGGCGGACCCGCTCAGTGTTTCGAGCTGCCAAACTACTGCGCGGCCACCGGGGTATAACGAAGTGTCGAGCGATTCACGACGAGCCACGCGCCAATCGCGGCGACCGCGATCAGCGGAATGCTCGCGCCGAGCAGCACGCTCGCACCCTGACCGATCGCGAGCAGTTGCCCCGCGATCAACGGTCCGAGGATCGAGCCGAGACGGCCCACCGCCACGGCCGCGCCGACGCCGGTGCCACGCACGTCGGTCGGGTACAGGCTGCTTGCCAGCGCATACAACACCGACTGCCCGCCGACCAGGAACAGCCCCGCGAGCAGACCGCCCCACGCCATCGACGTACCGCCATTCGCGCTCAGCAACGCGCCAAGCGCAACGACGATGCCGACATACATGCCCGCGACCGTGCGGCGCCGGCCCATCCGGTCCATCATGCCGGCGATCACGATCGCGCCGATGCCGCCGCCGATGTTGAACATCATCTGTACGACACCGGACTGCACGCGCGTCAGACCGCGCGTCAAGACGAGCGACGGCAGCCAGTTGATCAGGAAATACAGCACGATCAGCGTGCCGAGATAGCTGATCCACAACGCGATCGTCGTGCCCGCGCGTCCTTCCCGCCACAGCGCGTGCGTCACGCTAGCCGACGCATCGCGTCGCGCGCCTTTGATTGCACGCGCCGCGACGAACTGCGCCGACTCGCGCAGGAACAGCGCAAGCAGCGGCAGCACCAGCAACGGCCCGAAGCCGCCGACGTAGAAGAGATGCCGCCAGCCCGCGTCGCCCGGACTGATGATGCCGACCACCGCCGCGAGCGCCGCGCCGAACGGCATGCCGCAATACATGGCGCCGACCGCGGTGTTGCGCTGATGGGGCGGCGCCGCTTCCGAGCACAGCGCGATCAGATTCGGCATCGCTGCGCCAAGACCGAGGCCGGTCAGAAAGCGCGCGGCGAGCAGGCTGTTCAGGTCCCACACCTGCGCGGTCGCGAGCGAGAAGATGCCGAATAGCGCGACCGACCACATCAGCACGCGCTTGCGCCCGAGCCGGTCGGCGAGACGTCCGCCGATCGCGGCTCCTGGCAGCAGCCCGAACGCGCCGATGCTGAACGCCCAGCCCATCTGCGCGACCGCGAGATGAAATTCGCGCGCCATGCGCGGTGCCGCGAGGCCGGTCGATTGCAGGTCCACGCCTTCGAGCAGTGCGACGATCAGGCAGAGCCCGATCGTCAGCGCGCCGCCGGCAAGAGGTTTCGTCGACCGTGTTGTTTGCGTTGTTCGCGTTGACTGCCGCATAAAAGTCTCCAATGTTGAGTCAGCGTCGCTCTTGCGGCGACCTTGCTGGATGAAATGAACGCTGCGCGCGCGGCATGCGGTGCCGTCGCGCAGCGTCCGGGTCATGAAGCCACTGCGTCGGTCGCGTGCGCGCGCTTCAGATCCAGTGCGACGTCGACGATCATGTCTTCCTGGCCGCCGACCATGCGGCGTTTGCCCAGCTCGACGAGAATGTCCACGGTCTTCAGACCGTATTTCTTCGCGGCCACTTCCGAGTGGCGCAGGAAGCTCGAATACACCCCCGCATAGCCGAGCGCGAGCGTTTCGCGATCGACGCGCACCGGCCGGTCCTGCAGCGGACGCACGATGTCGTCGGCGGCGTCCATCAGCGTGTAGAGGTCGGTGCCGTGATTCCAGCCCATGCGCTCGGCCGCCGCGATGAACACTTCGAGCGGCGCGTTGCCCGCGCCGGCGCCCATGCCCGCCAGCGATGCATCGATACGGTCGCAGCCCTCTTCGACCGCGACCATCGAGTTGGCCACGCCCAGCGACAGGTTGTGGTGCGCGTGCATGCCCGTCTGCGTTTCGGGTTTCAGCACCGCCTTCACCGCGCGGAAGCGGTCGCGCACGTCGTTCATCGTCAGCGCGCCGCCCGAGTCGACCACATAGATGCAGGTCGCGCCGTAGCTCTCCATCTTCTTCGCTTCGATGGCGAGGCTCTCCGGCGTGGTCATGTGGCTCATCATCAGGAAGCCGACGGTGTCCATGCCGAGTTCGCGCGCGTATTCGACGTGCTGCTTCGAGATGTCCGCTTCCGTGCAATGCGTGGCCACGCGCACCACGCGAGCGCCCGCGTTGTATGCGGCCTTCAGATCGTGAATCGTGCCGATGCCAGGCAGCAGCAGGGTCGCGATCCGAGCGTGCTCGACCACGTCGGCGACTGCTTCGATCCATTCGAGGTCGCTGTGCGCGCCGAAGCCGTAGTTGAAGCTCGAACCCTGCAGGCCATCGCCGTGGGCAACTTCGATGCTGTCCACCTTTGCGCGGTCCAATGCGCGTGCGATGTCCTGCACGTTCTGGATCGAGTACTGGTGACGAATGGCGTGACTGCCGTCGCGCAGCGTCACGTCGGAGATATAGAGTTTCTTGTCCATGCGGGAAGTCTCCTTAAGCCTCTGATGCCTGCACGAGCGCCTGCGCCATGCGCTCGGCGGTCGCGAGCGCGGCCGAAGTCATGATGTCGAGATTGCCCGCGTAGGCGGGCAGATAGTGCGCGGCGCCTTCGACCTCGATGAAGATCGAGGTCTTCAGACCACTGAAGCGGCCGAGGCCCGGAATGTTCAGCGGCGCGCTCGCGCTGATTTCGTCGAACTGCACCTTCTGCTTCAGGCGATAGCCGGGCACGTACGCCTGCACCGCGGCGGCCATCTGCTCGATCGACGCCTCGACCTTCGCGCGATCCGCGAGGTCGGACAGCGTATAGACGGTGTCGCGCATCATCACCGGCGGCTCGGCCGGGTTGAGTACGATGATCGCCTTGCCCTTCGCGGCGCCGCCGACCACTTCGATCGCCTTCGAAGTCGTCTCGGTGAACTCGTCGATGTTCGCGCGCGTGCCTAGGCCCGCTGACTTGCTGCTGATCGACGCAACGATCTCCCCGTAATGGACCTTCGCGACGCGCGACACGGCCGCGACCATCGGAATGGTCGCCTGTCCGCCGCACGTGACCATGTTCACGTTCGGCGCGTCGAGATGCGTGTCGAGATTCACCACCGGCACGCAGTACGGGCCGATCGCCGCCGGCGTCAGATCGATCACGCGAATCGAGGGCTTCAGCTTTCGCAACAGCGCATCGTTCTTGACGTGTGCGCCCGCCGAGGTCGCGTCGAACACGAAGTCGATGTCGTTGAACACGGGCAGACGAGTCAGACCTTCGACACCATCATGCGTGGTCGCGACGCCAAGCCGCGCGGCGCGCGCGAGGCCGTCGGAGTTCGGATCGATGCCGACCATCGCCGCGACTTCGAGATGCTTGCCGTGACGCAGGATCTTGATCATCAGATCGGTGCCGATGTTGCCGGAGCCGATGATCGCGGCCTTCAGTTTTTCGCTTGCCATATGAGTTCCCAATCGAGTGCATGCTTTATGCGGAAAAAGTCGCGCGGACGTTGCCGAGACCTTCGATCTGCGCGCAGTAGGTGCCGGGCTCCTTGACGGCGACCATCGGGCCCAAAGCGCCCGTCATCAGCACGTCGCCGGCACGCAGCGGCGTGCCGAGCCGGACCATGCGATCCGCGAGCCAGGCGGCGGCATTCAGCGGATTGCCGAGACACGCGGCGCCATTGCCGCGCGACAGGACTTCCGCATCCTTCGATAGCGTCATCGCGCAGGCCGCGAGATCGATATCGCGCAGCAGGACCGGCCGGCTGCCGAGCACGAAGCGCGCGCTCGACGCGTTGTCCGCGACCGTATCGACGAAACGGATGTTCCAGCCTTCGATGCGGCTGTCCACCACTTCGATCGCCGCGACCGCATACGCGATTGCGCGCATCAGATCGGCGTACGTGTGGCGCTCGTGCAGCAGATCGTGTTCGAGCACGAGCGCGATCTCCGCTTCGACCTTCGGCTGAATCAACTGATCGAGAGGAATCGGCTGGCCGTCGCCATACGCCATCGACGCGAACAGCGCGCCGAAGTCAGGCTGGTCGACACCGAGTTGACGCTGCACCGCCGGCGACGTGAGTCCGATCTTGCGGCCAACGACGCGCTCGCCCGCCGCGATGCGCGCGGCCACGTTGGCCTGCTGCACCGCGTACGCGAGCTCCTCGGCGTCGGCCGGGTTCGACAGTTCGACGAAACGCGGGTCGTCGCGCAACGGCGCGATGGTCGCGCGCGTACGTTCCGATTCGCGCAGGCGCAGGGCCAGCGCGTCTATATTGCTTTGAGTGGTCATAGCGGGTTCCTGATTCGGTTAGACATGGGAAGTCACGGGTCGGGCATGCATCGCGCCGAAGCCCGCGATCCATTCGGGGATCGGACGGTAGTAATCGAGCGACGCGCGATACGGACCGCTCGCGTTCAGTGCGCCGAACGCGGCGATCCACGTGCGGATTTCGTGCGCGGACTTGCCGGCCTCGCGCGTGATCGCGCGGTTGGTCAGACCGTCGAGCGCGGTGAGTTCGCCGTCTTCGAGCAGCTTCAGGAACGCGCGATCCCATTCCGGATTGAGCGGATGCAGACGGCTGTCGCCCGCGGCGAACGCGCGTGCCGCCGCGATCGTGCGCGCCTCACGCGCCGCACGCGATTCGGCCGACGGATTGCGGCCCGCGATCAGACGCTCGGCGACTTCCTCGCTCGCGCCCGCGAGTTCCGGCACCGGCGGCTCGTGCGAGATGCCGCCCGAGCCGATCACGAGCACGCGTTGCTTCGAGCGTGCGAGCGCTCGACCCAACGCATCGCCGAGCAGACGCGCGCGGCGGCATGAAGCCATCGGCGCGGCCACCGAATTAATGAATACCGGCACGACCGGATATCGATCGAGGCCGCCCGTCAGAATCTCCAGCGCTTGCGCGCAACCGTGATCGACCTGCATGCGGTACGAGATGGCGACGTCGACGTCGCTCGCGAGCACCGCTTCGGCAAGGTCGAGCGCGGTATCGGCGGGCACGTCCAGCGGACCGGCGAGGCTCTTGAAGTCGCCGATCGCGCTCGCCGATGCGCCGATGCAAAATGGCGGCATCACGTCATAGAAGAAGCCGTTGTAATGATCGGGCGCGAACACGACGACCAGTTCGGGATCGAACTCGACGACGCGCGCACGCGCTGCCGCATGCACGCGCTCGACTTCCGAGACGACTTCGGGCGCGGGATCGTAATAGCCGTGCAACGGCGTGTGCGAAAGGCATTCGAGCAGCATCGGCATATCAGGCTCCGGCGGTTGCTGCGGTGACGAAAGTGGCGACGGCATCGGGCGCGAACGCTGCTTCGTTGCGAGAACCGGTCACGTCGGCCCGCCCCGCCACGTCGAGATGCAGCTGCTGCGCGAGTTCGACGACGAGTTGCGACACCTGCTGCGGCGAGCCCATGCCCGCGACGAAACGATCGGGACGCAACAGCACGACCGATTCCGGCACTCGCGTGAACCAGTCCTTTAGCCGCGTGTTCACATCGCCGATCGCGATGACGTCTTCTGGCACGTCGTCATGGAAAGACAGCTGCGTGTCCGGCTTCGCGACCACGAAGCAGCCGCCGAGCCGCTGCCAGATCGCACGCGCCTGCTCCGACAAACCGAAGGTCGGTTCCGCGCCCCAGCCGACGATCGCGAAGCGGTTGCCGAGCACATCGTCGAGTCGCACGACCTCGCCGCTCACCGTGCGCACGCGCGGTTGAATGAACATGCGGCCGACCGGCGAATGACAATGCGGGTCGCGTCCATACACGAGACGGCCGAGCCGCGACTCGCGCTTCTCGCTCATCAGACCGAGCAGGCGGCCCGGCGCCGAATGCCCCGAGCGTTCGAGCGCGCGCGCGAGCCAGCCACGCTTGCGCGGCGTGCGCGCCAGCAATACGACGCCGCTCTCATAGCGTGGCATCGGCTTGAAACGCATTTCGACGAAGTAGCGCTTGACCGCCGGGAACCAGTTGAACGTACGCACGAACGCGTCGCGAAACTTGATGCCGAAGCGGCTCGTCGGCGCGAAGATGTCGCCCGCGACCTCAGAGAGGTGGATCATCGAGCGCGCATGCGAACGGCGCTCGGCGGTGTAGCTATCGAGCAGCGCATCGCCGGCGACGCCCTTGACCACCATCGCGAGTTTCCAGCCGAGGTTGCTCGCGTCGCGAATACCGCTGTTGTAGCCCTGGCCCTGCCACACCGGCATGATGTGCGCGGCGTCGCCGGCGAGCAGCACGCGCTTCACGCGGAAGCTGCTCGCGAGGCGCGCGTTGTGCGTATAGACGCGCTTGCGGATGTAGTCGACCTTCTCCGGCTCGGCGACGACCTTGCGGATCAGCGCGGCCATGTTCTCCGGCTTCGACAGCTCTTCCTCGGTCTCGCCGGGCATCACCATGAATTCGAAGCGGCGAATCCCGTGCGGCAGCGCGGCCGACACATACGGGCGCCGCGGATCGCAATGCATGTACACGTGCGGCGAGCCGATCGGGTCATTGCGCACGTCGACGACGATCCACTGATTCGGTTTCGTGCGGCCCTCGAACGGCACGTCGAGGATGCGGCGCACGAAGCTGTTGCCGCCGTCCGCACCGACCATATACGACGCGCGGATCGTGCGGCGGCCGCTCTGCGCGTGTTCCACTTCGATCGTGACGCCGCTGCCGTCCTGCGTGAACGAGTTGACCGTGTGGCCGAACAGCACCTCGACGTGCGGGAAGCGTTGCAGGCCGTCGCACAACACGCGATCGGCCAGCGGCTGAATGAACGCGTTGCGGCGCGACCAGCCGAATTCGTCGGTGCGCGGCTCGATCGATGCGAAGCAGTGACCGTTGCTCGTGACGAAGCGCATCCAGTGATCGGGGGTCGTGTGCGGCAGCAATGCATCGGCGAGGCCGACGGACTGAAACACGCGCAGCGCTTCGTCATCGAGGCCGATTGCGCGCGGATAGTCGATGATCTTGTCGAGCTTTTCGATCAGCACGACGCGCACGCCCTGCAGGCCGAGATAGTTGGCGATCATCAAACCGACCGGGCCGGCGCCGATGATCGCGACGTCGGTGGTGACGGGTCCACTGTGACCTTGCGCGGCCACCGGGTCGAGCGGTTGGGGCATGTTGTCTCCGTATGTCGACCAGAGTGACCGGGTCGAGATATTCACGGAGCGCAGCGGCGGGAACCGGCTGTCGCCATGGCGAAAAATCGCCTGCGGGCAACAGCTTGCGTCTCCATGAAATCGTTGATTTGTTGGCAGTCTAGGACCGGCCACCTGCCCGCTCAACAAAATCTGGAAATTGTGCATAGAATGCACATAGTTGATTTGATTGAGGTTTTAAGTGACCAGATACACGAATGTGCGAGGTCTGTCGCGCGGCTTGCAGGTGCTGCAGGCGCTCAACTCGATGGACAGCGGCCGCGCGACGAGCCAGCAGATCAGCGAGCTGACCGGCCTGCATCGCACCACCGCGCGGCGGCTGCTCGAAACGTTGATGGAGGAAGGCTTCGTGAGGCGCAGCGCGTCGGACGACAGCTTCCGGCTCACGCTGAAGGTGCGCGCGCTGAGCGAAGGCTTCACCGACGACGAACGCATCGCGACGATCGCGCCGCCGGTGATGGGGCGTCTGCTGCAACGCGTCGCGTGGCCGTCCGATCTGACCACGCCCGACGGCGACGCGATGATCGTCCGTGAGACCACGCACCGCTTCAGTCCGCTATCGTTTCATCGCGCAATGGTGGGCCGCCGTTTGCCGATCCTGCTGACCGCGGCGGGTCGCGCGTACTTCGCGATGTGCCCCGACGAGGAGCGCGAGGACATTCTCGATCTGCTGCGCGCGGGCGCCGGCGGCGAGGAGCAGAAGGCGCTCGCGTCGAACGACGCGTTGATCCGCAGCCTCGTGCGACGCGTGCGCGCGGATGGGTTCGGCTCGAATCACGGCGACTGGGCGGACCAGGGGAAGATCGGCGCGGTTGCCGTCGCGATCGTGTTCGAGGAACGCGTGCTCGCGAGCTTGAACGTCGTGTTTCTGTCGCGCGCGGTGTCGCTCGCGGAAGCGAAGCGGCGCTATGTGCCCGAGTTGCAGACGGCCGCGCGGGAGATGGTCGAGGAACTCGCGACGCAGACCCGCGCGAGGAGCGGAGCGGGCAAGACGCGTGCGGGACGCGAACGGAAGTCGTGAGGCGGCATTCGCAACCTTATCAAAATCTTAAGAGATTCATCCGTTAAAGCATCCTGCGAGGCAAAACCTTAACAGCCACTTAAGGCGCGCGAAAAATAGAAGAAATATAGTTCTCAAGCACTCTTGAACGACGCCGATAGACAGAGCGCAGTACTCGTCTTTTACCAGGAGAAAAGATGTCTATTCAGGCGGTTGCTCAAACCACGGCAGGGGCCATGGGCGCGGCAGTCACGTCGAGTTCCGGTTCGACAGCGACATCGACGGTGCCGACATCCAGCACGAGCGGTTCATCGTCAGCAGGATCGACGAGCGGCACCACCTCGTCGTCATACACCGTCAGCATCAGTAGCGCGGCGCGTGCCCTGCTCGCGGAATCCAGCGAGACCTCGGTTCAAACCGCACAGGAAGCGGCAAAGGGCGATCGTCAGGCTCAACACCTGCTCGCCAGGGAGACTGCGGTCAAGGCCGGCTAACTACGCCAACCATTGACCCGCGCAAGGCGTGACCGCCGCTGAACTGGCGGCGGTCGCGGTCGAAGAGCTGACCCGGGTCTTCCATCGCGCCGTCGCTCACCCGGAATTCCGCTTCGATGCGGAAGATCGCTTTCAGTCCGCCGCCGAGATCTTCCGCGCCTTTCATGCCGAAGCGGCTGCCGCTGAACCACGGCTCGCCGTTGATACCCATCGAAATGGCGTGCTTGCCGTCGGCATTCGCATTGGTCTGATACGTCACCACGCTCAGATCCATCAAGCCATAAAGCTGCACGCTCGACTGCGCGTGAACGCTGCTCATCGCCAAGGCACTACCACCCGCCACCAGCCACCACCTGGTCTTTTCCCCCATCTTCTCCTCCGCTCCTTCTGTGTTGAATTGATCCGACATCGGCTTGCATAGCGAAGCCAAGAATAGTCAGAGCAACCCTTCACGCCTCATTCGCGAAAGAGCGGTTGAAGTCGGTGAAAACACTGAAGCCGCGTGAAATTGACGACGGAACACGAGTCGATCAGAGGCGTTTTTGTGGAGCTGTCACTTTTAGGTCGACGCAAACGCTTCGCGCGGTTCTTCTTCGCGCAAGATATAACCGAGTCCGCGCAGCGTCATGATATTCGCGGTCGATGCCGACAGATGCTTGCGCAGCCGGTGAATATAGATATCGATCGCGTCGGCGCTCGGCTCTTCGTCGAGCGTGAAGATCTTGTCCATCAGCGTTGCTTTGGATACGGTCTTGCCCTGCTTCAGTATCAGTGCTTCGAGGATCGCGTGTTCGCGGCGGCGCAGCGGCAGACGTTCGTCCCGCAGCACGAATTCGCGTGAGTCGAATAGATACCGCAGATCGCCGCACTCGATCGACTGCCCTCTGTCTCCCGCGGCCTGACGGCGAATCAGTGCCTTGATGCGCGCCACCAGTTCGCGCGCGTCGAAAGGCTTGACGACATAGTCGTCGGCACCGGCCGAAAAGCAGGCCACCTTGTCGTCCGTCGAGCCATTCGCGGTCAGCATCAGCACCGGCACGTTGTCGCGCTTGCGGCGCAGCCTCGCGAGCAGCTCCTTGCCGCCCATGCCGGGCAGGCGCAGATCGAGCAGCACCGCGTCATAGCATTGCAGACCGAGCAGCGTTTCCGCGCATTCGCCGTTCTGCGCCCAGTCGATCGCGAATTGCTCGACCTGCATCAGGTTCATCACCCAGCGCGCGAGGTCCGCGTCGTCTTCCACGAGCAGCAGTTTCATTCTTGTCTCCCTCTTTTGCGAGTCGAGCGACGTCAGGTTGCGCCGATCCATAGGCGCATCTCGACGGTCGCGACGAGGCCTGCGCCGCCTTCATTCGATTCCAGCATCACGCTGCCGCCCTGCCGATGCGCAATCTCGCGCACGATCGGCAAGCCGAGCCCTGTGCCTTCCGCATGACTCGACGCGCGATAGAAGCGCTCGAACACCCGTTCGCGCGCATCGGCCTTGATGCCGGGTCCGTTGTCGATCACGCGCACAATCGCCATCCCGTTGCGCCGCTGCGTCTGCACCGTGACGCGACCGCCCGCCTGCGTATAGCGCAGCGCGTTGTCGACCAGATTGGTCACCAGCGCAGCGGTCAATGCCTCGTCGCCGGTCACGTACAGGCCGTCTTCCAGCTCCGCGCCCAGGTCGATTTCTCGCGACTGCGCAAACGCGATCAGCTCCTCGAGCACGCACGCGATCGACGCGCTCAGATCGATCCGCTCGCGCACGTTCAGCGGCGCGGCCGACTCGGCCTGCGCCAGCAGCAACAGTTTGTTGGTCAGCGTGGTCAACTTGCGGCTGCTCTTGTGCATGCCCGCGAGCGCTTCGGCAAGCGGGGCGTCGCGGCTATCGCGTTGCCGCGCGAACTGGATCTGTGCGGCCAGCAGCGCGAGCGGCGTGCGCAACTGATGCGCGGCATCGGAGATGAATTGGCGCTGCGTCGCGGCCTGCTGGCCCATTCGCGCGATGCACTGGTTGATCGCCTCGACGATCGGCCTCAGTTCGACGTGCAGACGCGCGACGCGAATCGGTTCGAGTTGCGACGCATTGCGATCGGCGACGTCGTCCTTCACCTTCATCAGCGGCAGCAGTTCGAAGGTCAGGCCGAGGTAGACGAACACCATCGCCAGTACCAGCGTCAGGACTTCGCCGGACAATTGCGGCCGCAGCAGACGCCACACCATCGCATCGCGCGAGCCTTCCGTCTTCGCGACCGCAACGATCACCTCCTCGGTATGTCCCGAGTCGTAGAGCTGCCGCGCGTAGGCGACCGCGCGCGCCGCGCGGCCATCGGCGAAATGCGTGGAATAAAGCGTGGGTTTGTCGCTCACCTGCGGCGGCAGCGGCAAGTCGGGGATGCCCGCGAGCAGACGATGGCCGCTTGCCTCGACCCGATAGAAAACCGTGTCCTGTTCCGGCGATTCGAACAGTTCGAGCGCGGCCGGCGGAATCTGGATCGTCACGGAGCCGTTGTCCCAGTCGATATCCTCGCCGATGATCCGCATCGACGACAGCAACGCATTGTCCTGAACCAGGTCCGCGGTGTTCTGCGCGAACCGGTATGAAATGACGACGGAAATGGAAACGAATGCCGCCAACGGCAACAGCAGCCACCACAACAAGCGTCCGCGCAAACTGCCTGAAAACACGATGTGCCGATCCTCTTGTGCTCGAAGCCACCCACGCGGTCAGCCCGCTTTCAAGGCTTCACGTCATCGACGAACTGATTGGTAAACGTGCGCGACAGATCGATATGCCGCCCCTTCACCGCCGGATTGAAGCTCGACAGTACCTTCAGCACCGTCTGCGGACCGTCGGCTGGCATCTTGCCGTCGACGGTGTACATCGGCAGCGAGGCCTGCAATGCGCTGATATACAGCGCCCTGTCGTTGCCGATGTCTTCTTTTGGCATCTGCGCGGCGATTTGTTCCGCGCTGTGGGTGTGCATATAGCGCAGCGTCTTGACGAATGCGCGCGCGAGTTTCGCGGCTTCGTCGGCATGCGCGTCGAGCCACGTGCTTTGCACGTAGAGGCTCGACGCCGGATACATGCCTCCGAGCGCGGCGCGCGTGCCATCGACATTGCGCATGTCGACGAGTACTTTGGCGTCGCCCGCTTTCAATAGTTGAGTGACGGTCGGCTCGGTCGTCATACCCGCGTGAATGCGTCCTTGCCGCATCGCCGCGATGAAACTGCTGTCCGCGCCGACCGGCAGCAGCGTGTATTGCGTGGACCGCACGCCCGCGCGCTGTGCGAGGTACTGCGTGAGAAAACTCGTCGAGGAGCCGAGCCCCGTCACGCCGAGCGTTTTACCGCGCACGTCGGCCATGCTCCGGATCGAATCGGCCGATTTCGCCGCGACCAGTTGCACTTCGCCGGGCACCTGGCTGAACACGACGATCGTCTTCACTTCCTTGCCGCGTGTCTGCAGATCGATCGTGTGATCGTAGAAGCCGACCACGCCCTGCACCGCGCCCGCGAGCATTTCGTTTTCGCCGTCTATTCCAGTCGGCTGCGACAGCAGTTCGACGTCGAGCCCTTCGGCCTTGAAATAGCCGAGCTGTTCGGCAAGACGCGCGGGCAGATAGATGAGCTTGTTGGTACCGCCCACCATGATCGCGAGTTTCTCCGGCGCGGCGGCTTGCGCAGGCGTCGCGAGTCTCGCGAGCGTGCACAGCGCGAGCGACGCCGCGACGGCGGCATAGGCCGCGCGCGAGAAACGCGTCAAGGAAAGCTTCATTGGGGGTGTCTCCGTTATCTTGTGTCTGGGCGCCGCGCGGGTCGCCTGCCCGTGATTTTGAAGGTGCGAACCCTTCCCGATGCTTTCACGGCTGTGCATGTTGCGCGAACCTCGGGTTTATCCCGATCACTTCGGCGTCGCGCGCGGAAACGTCACGGCGATATGCACACCCTTGCCGCCCTCGCCCGCCTTCAGCGTGATCTCGCCGTGATGGGAGTCCGCGATTTCGCGCACGATCGCAAGACCGAGGCCCGTGCCCTCGGTATCCGTCGACGCACGAAAGAACGGCTCGAACACGCGGCCGCGCGATTCGGCCGGAATGCCGGGGCCGTTGTCGGTCACGCTGACCGTCACCGCATTGGCCGCGGTATCAGCGTTCACGGCGACCGTCACGTGACCACCGCTGCCCGTATAGCGAATCGCGTTCTCGGCGAGATTCGCGATCAGTGCCTGCAACAAGCCGCGATGTCCGAGCACCGGCGCCGCGCCGTGCAATTCCGCGCCCAGATCGATTTCACGTGCCTGCGCGAGCAGGCCGAGATCTTCGACGACCTCCATCGCGAGCGGCACCAGATCGACGCGTTCCATTGCAAGTTGCGAGTTGTCGGCGGCCTCGGCCTGCGCGAGCAAAAGCAGCTTGTTGGTGAGCCCGACCATCGAGCGGTTGCTTCGATGCATCGCGGCAAGCGCTTCGTCGAGCGCGGGATTGAGGCCTTCCTGCTGCCGCGCGAATTGCAGTTGCGTGCCGAGCAGCGTGAGCGGCGTGCGCAACTGATGCGCGGCGTCGGCGATAAAGCGCCGCTGCGCCGCCACCTGCACGCCGAGCCGCGCGATGCACTGGTTGATCGCATCGACGATGGGCCGCAGTTCCGTATGCAGACGCTCGACGCGAATCGGTTCGAGCTGCATCGGATCGCGGTCGGCCACCTCGTCTTTCACCTTCATCAACGGCCGCAACTCGAACGTGAGCCCGATGCAAACGAGCGCCACCGCCAGCGCGATCATTTCGAGCTGGCGCACGAGTTGCGGCCGCCACAGCTGTTGCGTCATCGCATCGCGCGAGCGCACGGTCTTGCCGACCGTCACGCGCACGGGCCGCGTCGCGCCGTTGTCGTACATAAGCCGCACGATGTCGACAGCGCGCACCTGCTGGCCGTGCAACTGCGTGTAGTACGAATCCGGCACGTCGGGCGCCCGCAGCGGACGCGGCGGAAAATCAGGCGTACCCGCGAGCAGCCGCCCATCGTCGACACGCACGCTATAGAACACCTGGTCGCGATATGGCGATGCGAAGATCTCGAGCGCGGCGGGCGGCACATCGACACGCAGAAAGCCGTCGCTCCATTCGACCTCGCCCGCGATCATCCGCGCCGACGCGACCAGCTGATTGTCCTGCACCAGATTCGCGGTGTGCCGCGCGTTGTCGTACTCGGTTTTGCCGGTCACGAACACGTAAAGCGCAAGCGGTACGAGCAGCCACCACAGCAGGCGTATGCGTAGGCTATTGGCCATCGTTACTGGTCGTCTTCCCGCTTGCGCAGCAGATAGCCGAGCCCGCGAAGCGTGACGATCGCGGCCGAGCTGCCATCGAGCTTCTTGCGCAGACGCGAAATGTAGATCTCGACCGCATCCTCGCTCGGCTCGTCGGCGAGCGTGAAGATCGCATCGACGAGCGCCGGCTTCGTCACCGTCTTGCCGAGGCGCAGGATCAGCGCTTCGAGCACCGAACGCTCGCGCGGCGTCACGTTCAGCGGCGCGCCCTTCAGCGTGAACTGGCGCGTGTCGATGTCGAACGACAGATCGCCGCACACCACCTCGCCCGCTTTCGACGGCGACTGCCGCCGAATCGCCACCTTGATGCGCGCGATCAGCTCGCGCACTTCGAACGGCTTCACCAGATAGTCGTCGGCGCCGGCGCCGAGCAGCTCCACCTTCTCGTCGATCGAGCCGCTCGCGGTGAGGATCAGCACCGGCGTCGCGTCGCCACGCTGACGCAGCCGGCGCAGCACGTTCTTGCCCGACAGCTTCGGCAGGTTCAGGTCGAGCAGGATCACGTCGTAGTGATTGGTGCGCAGCAGGCGGTCGGCTTCATCGCCGTCCTGCACGGCGTCGAGCGCGAAGGCTTCCTGCTCCAGCATCTTCGCGAGCCAGTGCGCAAGCGTGGGGTTGTCTTCGATCAGCAGCAGCTTCATGGCGGCAACGGCAAGAGTCAGGTCGTCGATTGTGCCTTAAAACAAGGGGGCTGCGCGCATACCGTGTGGTTTGCCGCATACGTCCAGTGCCCGCCACGAGCGCAGTGCCGATCCGCGCGCAATTTCGGCGCATTTTCGGGTTAACACCCATGTTTTGCGCCAAACCCCGAAAGCTGGCAGAAGGTTTAGCGTTTCTATAATCACCCCCATTGACCCAGAAAAGCGCCGCGCACCACGGTCGCGGCGACCCACCTAAGGAGACTGCTTCATGCGTACCTTGCGCCAGATTGCCGCTGTATCAGGAGTTGCGTTCGCCCTTGCCGCCGCATCGGCCGCCGCTCACGCCGAGAAGATCACGATCATGGTCGGCGGCGCCACCAAGATCATCTATCTGCCGGCCAAGCTCACCGAGCAGCTCGGTTACTTCAAGGACGAAGGCCTCGACGTCGAGATCCTGTCGCAGCCGGCCGGTGTCGATGCGGAGAACGAACTGCTCGCGGGCGCGGTGCAAGGCGTGGTCGGCTTCTACGATCATACGATAGACCTGCAGAGCAAGGGCAAGGAAGTGCAGGCGCTCGTCGTCTTCGGGCAAGTGCCGGGCGAAGTAGAAATGGTCTCGACGAAGGCGGCCGATTCGCTGAAGAGCATGGCCGACGTCAAAGGCAAGACGCTCGGCGTGACCGGCCTCGGTTCGTCGACCAGCTTCCTCACGCAGTACCTCGCGCAGCGCGCGGGCGTGCCGTCGACGCAATACACGATGTTGCCGGTCGGCGCGGACAACAGCTTCATCGCCGCCGTCAAGCAAGGCCGCATCGACGCCGGCATGACCACCGAGCCGACCGTCTCGCAACTGCTCAAGACTGGCGACGCGAAGGTGCTGGTCGACATGCGCAACGTGGACGGCACGCGCGCCGCGCTCGGCGGCACCTACCCCGCTTCGAGTTTCTACGTGCAGCGCGCGTGGGCCGAAGCGCACAAGGACGAGGCCGCGAAGCTCTCGCATGCGTTCGCGAAGACGCTGAACTACATCGCGACGCATAGCGCCGAGGACATCGCCGCGCAGATGCCGAAAGACTACTACGGCAACAACAAGGACCTGTACGTGAACGCGCTGAAGGCGTCGCTGCCGATGTTCACGAAGGACGGCAAGATGCCCGCCGACGGCCCGGATACGGTGCTGAAGGTACTGTCAGCATTCAATCCGTCGGTGAAGGGCAAGCATATCGATCTCGCCAAGACCTACACCAACGACTACGTGTCGGCGCCGGTCAAGACCGCGTCGAAGTAACGCTTCTTTCATATTCACAGAACTGCGAGGCACCCGCCGATGAATCAACCTATGTCACGCGAGACGCCAGCGATCGAAATGCGCAAAGTGTCGTGCCGTTTCATTTCCCCGGACGGCAAGGCCACGATCGCGCTGCGCGACTTCAGCATGTCGGTGGCACGCGGCGAATTCGTCGCGGTGGTCGGCCCGACCGGCTGCGGCAAGTCCACCACGCTCAGCATGATCACCGGCTTGCTGAAGCCAACCACCGGCGAAGTGCGCGTGATGGGCGCGCCGGTGGACGGCATCGATCCGCGCATCGGTTTCGTGTTTCAGGCCGATGCGGTGTTTCCGTGGCGCTCGGTGCTCGACAACGTCGCGGCGGGTCCGCTGTATCGCGGCCGCTCGAAATCGGCCGCTTACGACGAAGCGAACGAATGGCTGCGCCGCGTGGGCCTCGACAAGTTCGGCAAGCACTATCCGCATCAACTGTCCGGCGGCATGCGCAAGCGCGTCGCGCTTGCACAGACTTTCATCAACAAGCCGGAAATCCTGCTGATGGACGAGCCGTTCTCGGCGCTCGACATGCAGACGCGCACATTGATGCAGGACGAGTTGCTGCAATTGTGGGGCGGCGCCGGCTCGGTCGTGTTCGTCACGCACGACCTCGAAGAAGCGATTGCGCTCGCCGACCGCGTGTTCGTGCTAACTGCCCGCCCCGCCACGCTGAAGAAAGTCTACGAAATCGATCTGCCGCGACCGCGCGTCACATCGGAGGTCCGCTACGACTCACGCTTCATCGAAATTTCGCGCGATATCTGGCATGACCTGCGCGAAGAAGTGCAGATCGGTTAATCAAGGAACGGCAAACATGTCTACAACCTCTCAACAGATGATGCCCTCGGGAATCGACGCCGCGTCGCTCGCTCACGTCGAGCGTATTGCGCAGAAGAAGATCCGCCAGCGCCAGGTTCTGGTGATTTCGCTGCGCATTCTCCTGCTCGTGGTCGTGCTCGGCGGCTGGGAACTGTCCGCGCGCCTGAAGTGGATCGACCCTTTCTTTTTCTCGATGCCGAGCGAGATCTTCGCGCAGATCGTCGACTGGTTCGTGAACGGTACCTCGCAAGGACCGCTGCTCACGCAGGTGTGGGTCACGCTCGAGGAAACGGGGCTCGGCTTCATCATCGGTTCGATCGGGGGCATCTTCTGCGGCATCGTGCTCGGCCGCAACAAGCTGCTCTCCGACGTGTTCAGTCTCTACATCAAGATCGCCAACTCGATCCCGCGCGTCGTGCTCGGCTCGGTGTTCGTGATCGCGCTCGGGCTCGGCATGGCATCGAAAGTCGCGCTCGCGGTCGTGATGGTGTTTTTCGTCGTGTTCGCCAACGCGTTCCAGGGCGTGCGCGAAGCGGATCGCTACATGATCGCGAATGCGCAGATTCTCGGCGCGTCGCGCCGTCAGGTGACGACCTCGGTCGTGATTCCGTCAGCGCTGAGCTGGATTCTCGCGAGCCTGCACGTGAGCTTCGGCTTTGCGCTGGTCGGTGCGGTGGTCGGCGAGTTTCTCGGCTCGAAGCAGGGCATCGGCTTGCTGATCTCCACCGCGCAGGGCGCGTTCAATGCGGCCGGCGTGTTCGCGGCGATGATCGTGCTGGCGGTGGTCGCGCTTGCCGCCGACTACCTGCTGACCGCGGTGGAGAATCGATTGTTGAAGTGGCGGCCGAGTTCGGTTTAAGCCACGGCAGCGCAGAGACCACAAACAGTAGTTCGCTTCACCGATGCCGCTCAGTCTTCTGGACTGAGCGGCATTTTTATTTGCTAACGCACATCCTGTCTCCCGCCAGCAAACTGTTTTTCGCAATACGTTGGCCACCTCGCAACACTTTCTTCTTTCAATCCCCCACCAGAAGCCAACATCCGGCTGCCAGCCCGTTCCATGCGCTATGGCACGCTCGATGCGTACCACCGCGCAAGTCAGGCGATTGCCAACATCGAACGCGGATCGAAGCGAGGTGAGTCATGTCGAGTGCACAGAGTCAACGTCGGTCAACCAACGGGTACGGCGGCCCGTTCATGCGCGCCAACACCGCGAATCGCCGCGATCGTCGTCATTCGAGCGGATTCGTGCTGTTCGGCTTGCACACCGCCGGCGTGATCGGCCGCGGACCGAAACGCCTCTGGCCGTATGTCCTGCCCTGGTTGTTTCTCCTACTGACGATCGGTTCCATCTGCCTCGTCGTGCGCGGCGTGCTCACGCGTCAATTGCTGGTACCGCCGGTGGAGACACCGCAAACGCTGACCGAGCGCGGCTATACGGCGAACTTTCTCGCCGAGCGGATCATGTCGGCGATGAAGGAAATCGGCCAGGATGCCGAATCGATTCCGCACGACACGATGACCAGCAACGACGCGCAGCAGGACATCCAGATTCCGGGTCAGGAAATGTCGTATGCGACGACGGTGCGCTTCATCAAAGGCGTGCTCCAACGCGACGATGTCGCCGTGCACATCGGCATCACGAAGACGAATAGCAGCGCGGATTCATACGTCGCGCACGTGCAGATAGAACACGGACCGTTCAACGGCCGCGAAAGCACGGTGCCGTTCGAAGGGCGCGACCTCGAAAAGCTCGTGCGCGACATCGCAATCACGGCGATGCGCCTCGCCGAACCTAACATCCTCGCCAGTCATCTGTTCACGCAGGTGCAAAAGACCAAATGCTCGCTCGCGCAATGCGACTATCGCGAGATCGTCGGGATCTATGACGAAGTCCTCGCGTTGCCCTCATCCGAGCAAGCCCAATGGGCAGTCGCGGGCAAGGCGTGGTTGCTCGACAGTCAGCAGCGCTCGAATGAAGCCGAGCAGCAGATCCGTGAAGCATTGACCCAATACAAGCACTCGGCGGTGCTGCGCGCGAGTCTCGGCATTGCGCTCGAACAGCAGAACCGCATCGACGATGCGCTAAAGGAACTGCGGGCCGGCGCGAAGGAAAAGTCGCGCACCGCTGAAAACCTGCGACTGCTCGGCGACGTGCTGTTGCATTCGAAGAAGCACGATCGCGAAGCACTCGAAGCATTCAGGCAGGCTGCCAAGATGAACCCCGACTCCGTCGACACGCTGCACGACTGGGCCGAGGCGCTCGTCAAAACCGGCCACGACGACGAAGCGATCGACAAGCTGTCGCACGCCGTCGCGTTGCGTCCCGATCTCGCGCCGTCCTATGTGGAATGGGGCCACGCGCTGGAACACAAAGGCGCGCTGCGCGAGGCCGCGCGTAAGTATGCACAGGCATTGCAGCTTGACGCCGGCACGTTGTCGGCGCGCGAACGCGAGCTGGCGCTCTCGACGGACGCATCGCCCGACGAAGCCGACACCCGGACATCGAGGCCTGACCTGCGCGTCAAGCCCGTTTCGAATCCCATGACGTCGTACCCGCTTCGGGCATCGCTCGATACGGTACGCGACGCCGTAGGGCGGGCGATGCGAGCGGCCTGAGCCGCGCGCATTCGCCATTTGAGTTGGCAACACAGCCGAACAGGAGACAGTTCGATGGACAGCTTCGAAGATGCATTCAAAGCCTTGATCGGAAACGAAGGCGGGTACAGTTTCAATCCGGCCGATCCCGGCGGCGAAACGATGTGGGGTGTGACAGCGCGCGTCGCGCGCAGTGAGGGCTATAACGGCGCGATGAAAGACCTGCCGCTCGATACCGCCCATCAGATCGCCAAGCGCAGGTACTGGGACCCGTTGCATCTCGACGAACTCGATCCGCGCGTGGCTTTCCAGATTTTCGATGCGAACTACAACGGCGGCCTCGTCGTGCTGTGGATGCAGAAAGCGGCCGGCGCCAGGGAAGACGGCAAGTTCGGCCCCGACACGCTCGATGCGGTCAAGAACGCCGATCCGATGAAGTTCGTGATGCGCTTCGCCGCGTATCGTCTGCGGTACCTGCGGAACCTGCATTCGTGGCCGAATTTCAGCCGCGGCTGGACCGAACGCATGGCAGCCAATCTTCTCCTGGGAGCAGCATGATGGACTGGTCTAAAGTAGCCAAAAATATCAACAGCACCGCCCCGCTTCTCGCCGGGCTCGTAGGGGGGCCGGTCGGCCTCGGCGTGACCGCTGCCGCCGCGATCATCTCGCACGCGCTCGGCACGCCGAGCGACCCGGCCTTCGTGGAACCCGCGTTGAACGACCCCGGCGCACTCGAAAAACTTCGCCAGGCCGAAAGCGCGAACTCGCTGCAATTGCAGCAGTTGATGGTGACGGCCGCGCAGTCGAGCCTCGCGCACGACGCCGACATGGCCCGCATCGCCACGAGCGACACCGCGAATGCACGCGCGATGGGTGTCGCCAATCGCGACTGGGTCCCGAAGGTGCTCGCGATGGCCGTCACCACCGGCTTCTTCGGCATTTTGCTGCTGATGGCGTTCCAGCCTTTGCCGGGTACCAACAAGGATCTCGTCAACGTGATCGTCGGCGCGTTGGGAACCGCGTGGATCAGCATCATCGGCTATTACTTCGGCACGTCGGTCGGCTCGATGCGCAAGACCGAGCTGCTCGCGAAGCCGAGCGTGCCGATCACGGCCGATAGCGCGTTGACGTTGCGCGAACCGGCGTCGCAGTCGGGAGCGCACGCACCGGCGGCGGCCGCGCCGTCCGGCGACCACTTCCCATCGTTCGCGCCGGGCGGACAAGGTCCGATCTTCTCGGGCGGCAGTTGAGTCGATGCTACGTTAAGCGAATCATGCACGCGACGAAGTACATTGACCGTCGCGTGCATGTCCGCATCAAAGCAGGGCTCTTTCGCCAGCGCGCGTTTTGCGCTAAGTTGGCAAAGCGAAGTCCATCCCATCCCGAGTGGAGCGATAAAAGATGAGTGACGTCAAGCAGAACACGCAGAACGATCCGATCGAACACGTCGTGCTGCTGCTGATGGAGAATCATTCGTTCGACCAGATGCTCGGCTGCCTCGACGCCGTGCACGACAAACTGGACGGCGTACGCAACGCGGCCGGCAAATCGAACGCCGACGGTCAAGGCCACACCTTCTATCCGCGTGAAACGCGCGAGCGGCAGATGAAGCAAGATCCGAATCACGAGCACAAGGCCGTGATGGAACAGATCGCCGCCGACAACAGCGGTTTCGTGCGTACGTTCGTGAACGACTACCCGAAGAGTAGCCTCGCCGCGCGGCAAGACGTGATGGGCTATTACCCGCTCGGCTTTCTGCCCGCGCTGCACACGCTCGGTTCGCAATTCACCGTGTGCGACCGGTGGTTCTCGTCATTGCCGGGGCCGACGTGGCCCAACCGTTTTTTCGCGCTGACGGGTACGTCGAAAGGCGAGATCGAAATGCCTTCGGGACTCGACGGGCTCAATCCGCACTGGTACACCGAGCAGGATCAGGACACGATTTTCGATCGGCTGAACGCCGCGCGCAAAACGTGGAGCGTCTATTTCTACGACTTCCCCGCCTCGTTGCTGCTGAAGAACCAGCGACGCGCGGAAAACCTCGCGAATTACCGCTCTTTCGATAAATTCTTCGAGGACGCAGCGGGACCCGCCAGTCAGTTTCCGCAATTCGTACTGATCGAGCCGAAGTACTTCGGCGAAGCGCAGAACGACGATCATCCGCCGCACAACATCATGAAGGCAGAGAAGCTGATCGCGGATACCTACAATGCGCTGCGCTCGAATCAGGCGCTGTGGGAGCGCACGTTACTGGTGGTCCTCTACGATGAGCACGGCGGTTTCTACGACCACGTATCGCCGCCGGCCGACGTGCTCGCACCCGACGACCACACCGCGAGCTTCGATTTCAAACGACTCGGCGTGCGTGTTCCCGCCATCCTGGTGTCACCGTGGTGCGAAGCCGGCGTGTGCAACGAACGATTCGATCATTGCAGCCTGCTGAAGTACCTGTGCGACAAGTGGCAAATGCCACCGCTCGGCAAGCGCACCGAGGCGTCCGCGAACCTCGGTGTGGCGATTCGCCGTGGCGGCGCCGCGCGCACCGATACGCCGCCGTTTATTCGCGTGCCCAATCAATCGCTGATTGCGCAGCACGTCGAACTGGAGCGCAAATCGTCGAATGGCAATCAACATGGCCTGCATCATTTCGCCGACTATCTGCACGCGGAACTGGACCGGCTCGCCGCCGAGGCGGTCGAGGCGGCCGCGCAACTGGCACGCACCGGCAACGCATGGGTGCGCTTCAAGAGCGCGTTGGGCTCGCTGATGATGAGTCTCGGCCAGTGGCTCAGCAAGGACTTCTACGACGCACGCGACCAACGCGATGCACGCACGAGCCAGGCGTTCACGCGCTTGCGGCAATCGGTCCGTGAGGCGACGCCGGGCATCGCGCGAAACGATGCGGAAGAAACGGCCTCGTCCGTCAATCCGGTCTCGGAGAAATAGCACGCCGCAAAGCGGTGGTAGTGCGGAACGTTGCCGGATGCCAGAGTTCGTGAAATCGGGGACCTTGGATTTCTTCGACGATTTCAATAGTCTTGACGCAGTGGCCGGTTGGCAGTGACGGTATCAGTGAAGCGGACGGTTGAATCCGCCCGCAGTACCCGCCGCTCGGGCAGGCCGGCTCCGTCTTGTTGTACTGCGATATGTTTGTTCGACGCCCGGCCCGCTTCATCGTCTCGATGATATACACGAGTATAAGAGCTCGACGCTCACGTACGACTGCGGCAACCGTTCGTAGAATGGCCGTCTTGGGACCATCCGCATATCATGGTTCCATGGACGGTGCGATTGTCATTTAGCAGGCGAGGATCGAATCGGCAGGTCTTAGTTTGGACGCTTGTGAACTGTTGTAGGACATCACCCGGCCAACGCGTTGACACAATGAGTCTCCTCAGGTTCCTGCCTCCCCACCCCTGGGAAAAACGGAACCTCCTTCGAAGCCGGCTTCCGCCGGCTTTTTTTACCGAGCGGTCAGCGAGCGGCGGAAAGCGCCTGCCACCGGTAGACAGGCGCAGACCCCGGCCAGGTACGGCGCGTCGACCTCGACCTCGGGCCGAGGTTTCAACGTCGGCTGAGGTACAAGCCATTGATTTGTTGCACATCGACGACGGCCAGAGCCAGGTACTGGCCGGCCAGGATTGCCCAATGAAGTTCGAGCTGCGGGGCATAAGGAGAGGAATACGATGAAAAAGTTTGGATACCCCCGCTTCACCGCCATCGAGCTGTGGGTCCTCGCCGTCTCCATCGTCATCGCAGTCGGAGTACAGATATGAGTGTAGCGCCCACGCCAGCGCATCGCTCGTGCCTCCCTCCGAACGACTTTTCCGACTGTCTGCTCCGCCCGGCCTTTGCGGCCGTTGGCGCCCCGTCCGATCGCAGCCTGTCCAATGGCTGCTCCCGAAAACTCGGAGGACTGAGGTCGAACTGTTTTCGACCGTTCGAGACTACCGTGACCGGGGTTCGTTTCTCGATACCTGGCATACACTCGTTCGGCGATAGCTCACGATTCGTCGCGCACCTCCTGGTGAGCCGCCTCCCTGGCTGTCGGCCACACCCGCTCCTCAAATTGATCAGACGGAACCGGCTCCGAATACAAAAAGCCTTGCGCAAAGTCACAACCCACGGCGGCGAGAAAATCACGTTGATCCGTCGTCTCGACCCCCTCGGCAATAACCTGCAATCCCAACTTGTGAGCGAGCATGACCATTGCTTCGCAGAGCGCCTGATTGCCGCCGTCGAAGCCGAGGTTCTGTACGAATGAACGGTCGATCTTGAGATAATCGATGTCGAAGCGCTTCAGATAGGCTAAGGACGAGTAACCCGGTCCCGAAGTCGTCGATCGAAATCCCGATTCCTGCCTCGCGGAAACTCAGCAACTTCTCGTTCAATTCGGCGTCCAGTAACAGCCCTTCGGTTATTTCAATTGCCACGCTCTGTCTAGGCATGCCTTGCCGAATGAGGTATTCCGACCATTGGATACACACCAGATTGTCCTGGCGAATCTGCACCGGTGAAATGTTGACACTGATCTGAAACGATGGATGGAATCGTCGGCGCCATTGATGCGCCTGACGCACGGCCTGTTTGAACACCCAATCGCCGATCGGAACGATGAGCCCCGTGTCTTCGGCCAATGCGATGAAATCCAATGGACTGATCGTGCCGCGCACAGGGTGCAGCCAGCGAATTAGCGCTTCAGCTTTGTAAATTTCGCCAGTCGCCAGATTGACGATAGGCTGGTAATAAACACGGAACTGTTCGGCTTGCAGGGCGGTACGTAGATCGCTCGTGAGACGCCGGCGCTTTTCTGCCGCCACTTGCAACCCGGGCGTAAAGTAGTGGAAACAGTTGCGCCCCGCGGCTTTGGCCGCGTACATGGCCTGGTCGGCATTCTTGAAGAGAACATCCAGTTCTGTCCCGTCGTTAGGGTAAAGCGTGACTCCGACACTCGCAGAAATGAAAGCCTCGTCCGGACCAAGCTTGAAGGGTTGGGCGAGCGTGGCGATGATCGTCTTCGCGATCTGTTCGATGCTCCCGGTGTCGTCCAACTCGGGCAGAATCACCGTGAACTCGTCACCGCCAAGTCGAGCGACCGTGTCGAATTCACGCACACACGAGGTAATGCGCCTCGCGGCCTCGATCAGCAGGATGTCGCCCATATCGTGTCCGAGCGAGTCGTTGACCTCCTTGAAGCGGTCGAGATCGATCAGCATCAAGGCCACCGGCCGCCCGGAGCGATGGGACACGCCGGCTTCATGCTCGAGACGGGCATGAAACATCTGGCGGTTCGGGAGATGGGTCAGCGCATCGTAATTAGCCTGTTTCCATATCGTCGCCTCGAATGCCATCCGGTCCGACAAATCACGGCCGACCGCCAACACGGAGTTCACCTCGCCCGACGCGTCGATCTCTGGAGTGAGCCTGATATGGCTGCACTGTTCCTGTCCGTCCTTACTGAGCCATCTCAGTTCGAATTGGCGACTTTTCCCGGTTGTAATGGTTTCGCTGATCTTCTTCTCGTAAGCCAGCGCGTTAGCACCGCCCGGTATCTCTGAGGGCCGTTTGCCGAGCGATTCGCGAAGGCTGCGGGCCGCCGAGACACAGAAAGCCGGATTGGCGTAGGTGCGGCGCAGCTCCCGGTCGTAGCGCGTGATCGTATCAGGTGAATTCTCGATCAACGTGCGCGACTCCTGCTCTTTGGCGACGAGCTCGGCCGTTCGCTCGATGACCGTCTGCTCCAAGGAAGCGTTGATCTCGTTGATCTTCTGGATCTTCTGCCCGATCGCCGCACTCATTCGTTCGAACCTGTGCGCCAATCTGCCCAATTCATCCTTTACGCCAATCTCACTGCGCGTGTCCACCGATGCCTCCGCCTCTGCGCCCGCATCGCTACCGGTGTCGTCCATCCTTCGCACCAGATCTTTGAGCGGTACAGAGATGCTGTGTGAAATGAAGTTGGCGAGGAAGATCGAAAGCAGAAACCCCGAAATGCCCACCAGTATGATCTGATCGCGTACGGACTGTGCCTCCGCCGTCAACTTCTTCTCCGGGATCGTACTGACCACAAACCATTTTGTGCCGGCGATACCTGTGTATGCAGCGAGATATCGGCCGCCATTCTTGCCATGGAAGTCGACGAAGCCATTTGGCTCGCCGTGCGGATCGGCGTTTGTGATTCTTTCGAGCAGACCCGGTTCAGCCTTTCCGTCGGTGCTCATTGAAGAGCCGTCGGCACGAACAATCAGCTTGTCGCTGCTGGCGTCAAGTACATAGATCTCTGTTCCACTGCCCACGGCGACGTCATTGAAAATCGTTGAGAAATACTCGGGGCGAATCACTAGAACCAGATTACCGATCTGCCGATTGTCGCTCTTGCCGATGATGGCGCGCACCATCCCGAGATCTTGCTGACCGGCCCCGTTGTCATAGCTACCCCAGTAAGGCCGGCCATTTCGATCGGGAGCCTGCTGGACCAGATGCACCACACTCCGCGTCAATTGCGCGAACGCCTGGGTGTCCGTGATCCGGTTGTCCTTGTCGAGCAAATATTTCTGGTTGATGAAATCAACCGCGCCGTAGTGCTCCAGGAGCAGTCGGGTCAGATCCTGGCGAGCTTCGCTCTGCTCCTTTTCATTGCCGTGTGCGACGCGGGTCAGCGCGTCTTGAACCTGATCGGAGAGCACCAGAAGGCTGCTCTCCGTCTCGATCTGCTCCATCCGCAACGAGATGTTTTTGGATACCTGTTTGACTACCTCTTTGGAAAATATCTCCGCTTTCTGCTTGAACTCTGCTGTTGACTCCACATACGATATGTAGCTGGAGACAAGTATCGGTATCAGCGAAAGCAGGATAAACGCGGTTACCAGCCGGTAGCGAATTTCGACCCGGCGCAGCAGATCCAACGAGAAGTAGGCGAATGCGCTTCGCAGCCAGGCGATCAGTGGGCTCATTTGTAGTGCATCTTCGCTTCATTCTTAACAGACTCGTCCAGGAGTTTTGCAGCCTGCATTGGCGTGATTTTCCTGAACAGCACATCCTGCATCAATCGATGCAAGCGCTCGATGGAATTGGAGGGTAGAAACGAATAGTACGGGCTGCCGGTCACAGCATAGCGACTGACCATGTTTGTGTAGTCAACAATCTTCTGATCGCTCACCACCGTCCCCGGGAACTGCTTGAATGGGGAAATGTTCTGGCGCTTAGTCTGGAGGATGGAAAACCCCTGCCCAGCGACGAACTCGAGAAAACGCATTGCCGCGGCCTTGTTGGGCGTTTCCGACACCGCAAACCCGGTTTCGCTGCCGATCACGGGCACCACCTGCTCGCCTGGCGCGTTCCAAGGCGGGATGAGCACGCCAACTTCAAACGGATTGCCGTGCAGCAACAGACCGGCTGCCCAGCTACCGTGAAAAGCCATCGCGACTTTGCCCTCCTTGAATAGCCGTATGCCATCATCGTAGCCAGTTGTCGTGAACGATTCCTGTACGAAACCCCGTTCCGGCATCAGCCTGATCCTGGCGAAAATATCCGCTACCTGGGGGGTGTTCAAATCCAGCGTGCCATCGCTGATTTTGTCCTTCCAGTCTGGCTCGCGCGCAACCACATTGTTAGCAAAGCCTGAACTGAAGGGGCCGTTGCCGAGCATATTTGGGAAGCCGCCGTTCCACATTATTGGCGTATAGCCCGCACGTTTGAGCTCTTCGCAAACCGCCAGAAATTCGTTGAAATTGGTCGGCAGTTCCCTGATCCCCGCCTTCGCAAACATGTCCTGGTTGTAATAGATCAAAGTCGTAGCCATTCCCCCCGCTATTCCAAAGTGCCTGGATTGGCGACTGGTCCAGTCCTTTTTGAGAGGATCGAGCATGTTGTTCCAGGCGGATGTCCTGCTAACGTCGGCGAGGAGCCCTTGATCGGCCAGGTCGGCCGCGTAGGCATTCGGGTTGATACTCACCAGATCGGGCAAGTTGCCGGAGGCGATCCGCGGCTTGATATTTTCTTCCACCGAATTGCCAATCATGAACTGCACATCCACGTGTATGTCCGGATTCAGCTTGCTGAATTCAGCAGCAATCTGAAGCATTTCTTCCGGCCAGTCAGGAGCCCAGACCAAGGCGGTGATGGTGGTACTGGCCGGCCCGCTCGTGCTCGAAGAATTGTGGTCTCGCTGATGGCAACCGCACAACGAGAAAAGAATGAAACAGGCCAGGACCGACAGCAAGGAGCCAAACTCGGTTTGTCGCACGTGGGGTTCACTTTTTCAGGTTCGGCATGGATTGGGCGGCCCTCGGCAGAGGCTATGGGCGCATTCGATGGCAAACCGGTGAAACTTTCATCGCGGTCGAATCACTTGCATAACCATGGCGGCGTCCCTGCAGCGGTAAGTTGTGACGAAGCCCGGCATGCCGCTGCGCATTTCATCACAAATCTTTCTCGCTGCCGGCCAATCTTTTGTCATCGACGACGCCTATCGATCGGCACCGGAATGCATATAAAACAGGGCTGCTTGGAGCTCTTGACGGGTCGGCACTCACACGGCATATCGGCAACAGACGCAGATACTTTAACTGCAGGGTGCCCGAATCTCGCCGGCATGACGGGAAGTCGCCGATACGAGGGGACCGGCTCAGACGTCACGTCGTCGATGACGCGATTTGGATTTGCCCCTGTACTCGACCGCCCGGATCAATCACGAACTGTGGCAGCAGTCGTTCACCGACCTCGCATAGTTTTCATGTCCTGTGACACCGGACACACGTTTACGTGTTAACCCTAAAAGCTCCGTCGCTTTATATCAATTTTCGCAACAAACATTACCTATCTCACGACTTACTCTGTCCAGTTCGCCAAATTACAATGCAATCACTGACTACGAACAAGCAAGTTCGCAGCAAGATAAAACCCTGAACTGGAGGTAAGTATCATGAAATCGCTGATTCAAGCCGTTGTCATCGCCGTCGCTGTCGCCGCTCCGGTCGCCGCGTTCGCGCAAGCCAACCAGCCCGTGACCCGCGCTCAAGTACGCGCCGAGCTGATCCAACTGGAAAAGGCCGGCTATCAACCTGGTCACGCCGACCCGCACTACCCGGCTGACATCCAGGCTGCGCAAGCCCGCGTCGACGCGCAAAACGGCGTCGGTCAGGCCGCTACCGGCTTCGGTGGTGTGGTGAGCGGTACGTCGCAAACGAGCCATGCGGCTCCGACGAGTGGCCCGAAGTCGGTCTACTTCGGTCAGTAAGCGGTAGATGGCAGGCGGTTCGTCAAGCGCAGCTGTGCGGCCACGAAGCCCTGCGGCGAAACGAACCGCGAGCACTTCCAAATAGCGCGTCCTTGCGACGCGCACCCCGATTCAAATGAACTGGCCCGCGACTCGGGTATCTCCGAGCGCGGGCCAGTTCATATGTGGTTACCTCCGTCATCGGGCTCCCGATGACTTCGCCCAGGCCTTCACGGTCTGGGCGCTTTTTCGCGCCGCTCTGCATGCGCCGCGATGAATTCTCAGCTGCCCGCGCTCAGTCGCGTGCGATCAGATTGCCGACCTGGCCGCGCCCGGTCACGAGGCAACTCGACAGGAAGCTCTCGCTCTGCGCGCTCGCGCCAGCGTCACCAAAGCCCTTTTTCAACGCGTCCGATTTGACGAGCGCCGCGCCCTGGTGACACGTAATCGTGCCGACCTCGCCCGCCTGCGCACGCATCAACGCGCGATCCGCCATCAGATAGCCAAGCAAAAGCACCAACGCAATATTGAACGCTTGTCGCATGGGTCGCCTCCTTTTCGAAGAGACTAACGTGAAGCGCGAATGCAGTGGCCTGGGGCTTTCCCGATTGTTGAAGATTCAATGATCCAGAATAAATCGCGGCTACTGCGGGCGATTCGTAGTGCATTGAAGCGATTCAGTTTTATTCGATGCGCGTGACTGTGCGCGCAACCGTAGGCGTTTACGCCTACAGCCGAGTTTCGATCCGCGCGATGCGGCTATTGATCGCATGGCGCACCAGCGCATTCGACGGCACCAGCAGCAACGATGACGCGATGATCCGATACACGTCATGGCGCGTCACTTTCGACACTTTCGCCGGATCGAGCCACGCGTCGTTATCCGCGAGCAGCAGTAAGGTGTCGAGGCCGATGAGGATCGGCCACAGGCAGGCGAGCCGCAAACGCACCGCGCTCACCGAAATCGCGAGCGTATAGTCGAGCGCCGCGCGGAAATGATCGAGCGTCTTGCGCAGCAGTTCGACGAGCAGCGGCCGCGCGCGCATCGAATTGGCCGGTTGCAGCAGATCGCGCGCGCTCAGACCGTGGCGCTCGAGCATGCTCTGCGGCAGATAGCAGCGGCCGATGCGCAAATCTTTTCCGCAATCGCGCAGCACGTTGGTCATCTGCAATGCCTTGCCGAAACGCACGCCACGCTGCGTCATCGTGTCGGGCTGTTCTTTCAGCGTGCCCGGCATGTGCGCGTAAGTCATCGTGGTCCAGAACTCGCCGACGCAGCCCGCGACCAGATACGTATAGCGATCGAGTTCGTCGTATTCGCGCAGCGCCGCGATCTGGCCGGAGCGTTCGTCGGGGAACGTGCGCAGATCGAATTCCATGCCCTCGGTCAGCGTCGTGACGATCGCGCGCACCGAGTGGCGGTCGGACTCGCTCAGTTGCGCGAGCACGTCGAGCGCGGGGCTCAACGATTCGAGCAGCAGCTTTTCATCCGACTGCGCCTGCTGACCCGCGACTTCCGCGGCGATGCGCTGGAACGGCGCGCTGTCGACGGCCACGCCATTGACCTGATCGCGCAACGCGAGAAGCAATTCGAGGCGTTGGCCCGGCGCGCGATCAGCGAGGTGTCCGCAATCGTATCGGCAGCGCGCGCGAGCAGATACGCAAGGCCGATCGGATCGCGCATGCCGATGGGCAGCACGCGCAGGGTCAGATAGAAGGAGCGTGAAACGCCTTTCAGGAGCGGGCCGAGAAGAAAGGCCCGGGTCGGATTCGGCATGGGTTGGATCGGTTGGCAAATAGGCGGGTGAAAGCCCGCTGGGATCGGGCGCTGCCGAATTGTATACGGCGAGGCGCGTCACCCGGTGCACCATGAACGAGCATCAGAAGCCGTCCGCCGAAGCCGGCGCCATTCGCAGCCGCCGTTCGAACCTGCACCTGACCTATGTGATCGGCAGCCTCGACCGCATCCTGCGGCGCCGTATGAGCGAAGCGCTCGCCTTTCCGTTTCATTGCATCGGTTTGCAAGTTCGACCGGCCACCGCACTTCACTCCCCACTCATACCGCATCCACCGGGCTCCTCACCGCCGGCCTTTTTCGCCCTCTCACGCGGCCCTGTCGAGCACACGCCGTTCGCCGGGCACGCGTTGCCGGATAGACTCCCCGCATTTCACGCCGCGGGACACTGTCGCTCGCGATCGGGAATGGGGATTGCTGCCACCACGGGGTTGAGCACAGGACGGTTACGACCAGGCCGTCGCTTGCACTTTGAACGACACATCGACAATGACTACCGACGCATCCAACACGTCTCGCCCGTCCGACGCGGCGCGACCTGACGCGGCCCGGCCTGACGCGGCCCGGCCTGACGCGGCGCGACGCAATGTCGAAACCGGCGTGCCCGGTTTCGACGAGATCCTCGGCGGCGGTCTGGTGAGCGGTGGCGTCTATCTACTGGAGGGCAGGGCCGGCGCCGGCAAGACGATCCTGTCGAGCCAGATCGGTTTTCATCGGGTGCGGCAAGGCGAGAAAGTGCTGTACATGACGTTGATCGCCGAATCGCACGACAAGCTGCTCGGTCACCTGAAAGGCCTGAGCTTTTTCGACGAAGCCGCGGTCGCGCAGCAGATGCTGTTCGTGTCCGGCTATCACGAGCTGATGCAGGACGGACTCGACGGTTTCCTGAAGCTGATCGCGTCGAGCATCTACGACTACCGGCCGAGCCTGATGATCATCGACGGCTTTCGCAGCGCGCGCGAATTCAGCGAAACCGAGCTATCGCTGTCGAAGTTCATCCACGAGCTGAACGCGCTGGTCGCCGCGATGGACTGCACGACGCTGCTGCTCGCGCCGCTGTCGGGCAACGAGTCGCATCCCGAGCACACGCTGGTGGACGGTCTGATCGAGCTGAACCGCTATCACGACGGCATGCGGCGCGCGCGCGAAATCGAAGTGCACAAGATGCGCGCGCGCGATCATCTGATGGGCAAGCACTTCTTCCGCATCGCCAGCAGCGGGCTGCTGATGTTCCCGCGCCTCGAAGCGCAGTGCGCGGAGCAAGCGGGCCCCGTCGATCTGAAAGCGCGGCTCGGCTTTGGCTTGCCGCATCTGGACAACCTGCTCGGCGGCGGCTTCGCGCAAGGCTCGACGACCACGCTGATCGGCCCGTCGGGCGTCGGCAAGACGCTGCTGTGCCTGCGGTTCCTCGCGGCCGGTCTCGCACGCGGCGAGCGTTGCGTGTATCTCGGCTTCTACGAGGGTCCGCAGAGACTCATCGGCAAGGCCGAAGCGGTGTCGATCGCGCTTGCCGATGCGTGGCAGGACGGTCGTCTGATGGTGCTTTGGCAGCCGGCGATCGAACTCGCGGTCGATGAAATCGCGTCGAAAGTGCTCGCCACCGTCAAGCAGACCGGCGCGACGCGCATCGTGATCGACGGCGTCGAGGGCTTTCGCGATTCGGCGTTGCGTACCGAGCGCTTCGGCCTGTTCCTGAACGCACTGCTGCATCAGTTGCGCGAAGCGGCCATCACGACGCTCGTCACGGAGGAGCTGCCGCTGTACAGCGATCCGGGTCACGCGAAGGCCGTGCGCGTGTCGGCGCTGACCGAAAACCTCGTGCTGCTGCGCTACGCCGAGACCGAAGGCGGACTGCGGCGCGTGATTTCGGTGGTGAAGCAACGCGAAAGCGCGCACGACACGTCACTGCGCGAGCTGTCGATTTCGTCGCAAGGACTCGACGTCATCGACGGCTCGCCCGGCGCCGCGGGCATCCAATCGACGCCGGGCCTGTCGGCCACGCTGCAATTGCGGCGAAAAACCTAGCCGCCCATGAAAACCATTCTGGTGGTGGACGACGAGTTCGACATCCTCACGGTGTGGCGGCTGCTGCTGGAACGACACGGCTATGCGGTACGGACGGCGTCGAACGGCTCCGTCGCGCTCGAACTGGTCCGTTCGAGCCGGCCCGATATCATCGTGTCCGATTGCATGATGCCGGTCATGTCGGGCATCCAGTTGTGCGCGGCGCTGTATAAGGACCCAGAGCTGCGCGACATTCCGATCATCCTGTGCAGTGCCGCATCGGACATTCCGGTGCAGCCGAATCCACATTTTGCCTACACGCGCAAGCCGCTTTCGTTCGACCAGCTGCTGGCGATGCTGGTGCGCATGGGTGGTTGACGGCCGCCCTTCCTCCCCCGCCTTCTCTGCCCCTTCCCCCCGCTAAAACACAGCTTGAGACGCTCGCGCCATTTGTCGAGCGCTTGCAGCGTTCTGCGATTCTCCGTGGCCTTTTACAGTAGGCCATCGATCGCGCATGGCCAGCAACCCGCAGCGCGACGCAACTTTCGGAGGTCGTCATGAACAGCAATCGTGGTGCGGTTCCCGCTGGCTTCTTGAGCATCGCGGTGGGTTCGTTGGCGCTGGCCAACCTGTGGCGCGTAGCAATCCGCCTGTGGCACTTGCCGGCCGTCGCCGGCAGCGTGGTGACGATCGCGGCGCTCGCCGTCTGGGTCATCATTCTGTTCGCCTACGCGCACAAGTGGTTCGCACGGACCGCCGATGCACGCGCCGAGCTGGACCATCCGGTGCAGTCTTCGTTCGTCGCGCTCGCGCCGATCTCCACGCTGCTTGTCGCGCAACTGCTGCAGCCGTACGCGCATACCCTCGCGCTGACGCTGTACGGCATCGCGGCGATCGCGCAACTTGGGCTCGGCGCCTATCTACAGGGCAAGCTGTGGCAAGGCGGCCGCAAGCCCGAACTGACCACGCCGGCGATCTATCTGCCGACGGTCGGAGCGGGCTTCGTCGCGGCGACGAGCTCGGCCGCATTCGGCTTCCATCAACTGGGCGAGCTGTTTTTCGGCGGCGGCATGCTGGCGTGGCTCGCGCTCGAATCGATGATCCTGCATCGCGCCGCCGTGCATGAACCGCTGCCCGAAGCGCTGCGCCCGACCCTCGGCGTGCAACTCGCGCCGCCAGTCGTCGGTGGTGTCGCGTATTTGAGCCTCACCAGCGGCACGCCCAATCTGTTCGCCTACGCGCTGCTCGGCTACGGTCTCTATCAGGCGCTGATGCTGCTGCGTTTGCTGCCGTGGATCCGCCAACAGGCATTCGTGGCCGGCTACTGGGCGTTCAGCTTCGGCGTAGCGGCGTTGCCGACGATGGCGCTGCGTCTCGTCGAACGCGGCGCGACGGGTCCGATCGAATTCGCGGCACCGGTTCTGTTCCTGGTGGCGAACGCGATCATCGCGATTCTGGTCGTGAAGACGCTTCAGCTGCTCGTGCAAGGCAAGCTGATGCCGCCCGTGGCGGCGAGTTCGACGGCGGCGGCGCCGGTCGCGCAGGTCACGACGGCCGCGCGAATCGCCCGGGTTCGATAAGCTGCGGGCAGCGACCGAACGCGGCGGCGACGCGCAAAGCGTCCCGCCGCGTTTTTGCGTTTATGTCAGAACCCGTGCAACGACACGACGATCAACGCAGCCGCGACGATTGCGACCACGTCCTCGATCAACGCCGCGGGCGCATCGCGCCCGAACATGCTGGCGAGCGAACTGCGCACCTTCGCGCCGCCGAGCGTGCCGATCACCGCGCCTACTGCGCCGACCACCGCGCCCACCACCCCGACGATCATGCCGCCCGCCAGGCCGCCATGCGCGCCGCTGATCGCCGCGCCGCTCAGCGCACCGAGCACGATTCGCGCGCCGAACTGCAGCGGCACCTTGCGGCTCGGCGTTTCGGGCAATTGATCCGTGATCAGTTCGATGACCGCCAGCACGGTGAAGATATACGGCGTGGCCGCGAAGCCGAGGAAGGCGAGCGATGTGCCTTGCAGCGGCAGCCATCCCAGACGCGCGGCCCAACTGACGGCGGTGGGGGCGATCATCGCGCGAAGGCCGGCGACGACGCCAATCAGCAAGGCCAGAACATACACGGACATAGCGGACTCCCGATCGAGGGCAATGATGCAAGGTTGCACGAGCCGACGGCTTACCTGGACGAACGTCGGCAGAACATGTCGAGCATTCCATCTGGACAGTCAACTTCTCACCACCTACATCGAGGCAATCCGTGGCGGCCGTTCACCGTTGCTCACAATTGCCGGCTCTTCATTGCCGACTCGCCACCGCACGTCTGGCGCGGCGCCGGGCATACGATTGCCCCCGTCGATGTGGCCCTAGTGTCGCACAATTCGACTGGCGAATAACAGACAGGGAGTCGGCGAAGTGGGCCGATGGTGATAAGTTAGCCCACTCACAAGAAAATCTTGTATCTGCACCATGAGACCGTATCTTCCGCTCAACGCGCTGCGCGCGTTCGAATCGTCCGCGCGGCATCTGAGCTTCACGCGCGCGGCGCAAGAGCTGAACGTGACCCAAGCCGCGGTCAGCCAGCAGGTCCGCTCGCTGGAGGAGCGGCTCGGCACCGCGCTATTCAAGCGCTTGCCGCGCGGCCTCGCGATGACCGACGAAGGGCTCGCGCTGCGCCCCGTGCTGTCCGACGCGTTCGATCGTATCGAGGCGGTGCTCAAGCAGTTCGACGGCGGCCATTTTCACGAGGTGCTGACGGTCGGTGTGGTCGGCACGTTCGCGGTCGGCTGGCTGATGCCGCGCCTGAAGTCGTTTCGCGACGCGCATCCGTTCGTCGAGCTGCGGCTGCTGACCAATAACAACCTCGTCGACCTCGCGACCGAGGGCCTCGATTTCGCGATCCGTTTCGGCGACGGCACGTGGCCCGGCTCGCTCGCCACCAAACTGCTCGACGCGCCGCTCGCGCTGCTCTGCACGCCCGAGATCGCCGCGCGCCTCGCACGGCCCGACGATCTCGCCAACGAAACGCTGCTGCGCTCGTACCGCATGGACGACTGGATGAACTGGTTCGCGGCCGCGGGCATCGCGCCGCGGCCGGTGCGCGGACCGGTGTTCGATTCGTCGCGGTTGATGGTGGAAGCGGCGATACAGGGCGCGGGCATCGCGCTCGTGCCTGCGTTGATGTTCGAAAGGGAGATCAATACCGGGCGTCTGGTCCGCCCGTTCGACGTCGAGGTCAAGGCGGGCAGTTACTGGCTGACCTGCCTGAAGGGCAAGCCGATGACGCCGGCGATGTTGCTGTTCAGTCAGTGGCTCGCCAAGGAAGCGGCCGCGGCGGGTCACGCATGAGTTCCTACGCGGCTGTGCGGCAATACCCGTTCATCGCGGGCCGCTCGGCTTGCGGCGGGAACACGTTCCACGAACCGTCGCCGTGGCGGAAGAAGAAAATCGACAGCAATCCTTCCGGCTTCAACGCCTGCACACATACATAGCGTCGCTGTTGCGACGCGCGATGGCAGAACCGCACCACGCGCGCGGGCATCGACGGCGTGGGCGCGAGCCATTTGTCGACGGCCCAGTGCAAGCTTTTTTCTGCGGCTACCATGATGTTCTCCTCGAATCGTCCCGTTCCTGACGCGCTGCGTTCACGCGAGTTGCGCGAGTTGCGCCACGCGGTGTTCGTTCCTCGCCCCGCTCTCGACAAACGCCTTCACGAAGCACAGCAGTGCGCGCATGCCCGTGCTCGGATGGCGCAAGCAGCAATGCACCTGTTCGCTGCGGCTTTCGCCGAGCAGACACCACGCGCAGAAGTGTTCGCAGTTGTTGGTCAGCAGGCGATAGCGGTTTTCGCCGAGGCGGGAGCGCGCGCGGCGCACCGCATCGGTGCCGACGTAGATCGCGCTCGGCGTCGCGCGAACCGACAGCGAATGGCCGGCGGCGAAGCGCGCGAGTTCGACTTCCTCGACCGGTCCGCGATGCGCGGAGACCGCAAAGCCCGAGTAGTGCACGACGCGGCCGTTGCCGACATAGATGCCGTGATGTTCGTAGCCGTTGCGTTGCGTGACCAGGTGCGCGCCGATCGGCAGATCGATCGTCGATGATGCGGTGTCGCAAGCGGCTGCGGATTGCGGGTCGTCGTCGCGTGTATCGAGCGTTTGGGTGTTCATGGCTGGCCTCGTTCGCATTTCCAACACTGTTGCGACAGCTTTTGCATCATCCGGGCCAGGCGCCGGAAAACCCCTGTTTACAGGATTGTCGGCCGATCGAGCGGTTTTCTGAAGAGGTAGATGTCAGGACGCGACCAACAGAAATCGCGCAGCTCTGTTGGTGTGCGACGCTCATTTGCGAGCCGTGTCGCGCATTGATTTCAACTGGATGGAGAACTCGTGGGACGCCGCTGAATGTGTTGGGTCTCACACCTGTTCGAACGTGGGCTTGTTGGCCGCGAGCCGACCGATCGCATCGACCGCGTTCGTGGTTAAATCCGCACAAGCCGCGCCAGTCAACGCGCCGCGGGCTCCGCGTCGAATCCGCCCCCGATTGGCATGGCGTTTGCACCGTGTGGTGCAGAGTCCATTCAGCCGCGCGCATTGCGCACGCGGCCAACCGGAGAACGACATGTCCTGCATCAAATTGAACGACCTCTCGCTGAACCTCGCGCTCGATCGCAAAGCGATGGCGGCGATTCGCGGCGGCGGCGGCGCACCATGGATCTATGGCTGGATTCAGCCGTACGTGCCGCAAACGCCGAGCATTGGGCCGGTGGTCAATTTGTACGAGGTCTCCAACAACTTCTATGCTAACCAGATGATCAACCAGTTCCAGTCGGTCGACGTACGCAACACCGGCGCGAACGCGAACCTCACCGTGTCTCCGGACGCACGCAACCGAAACGATATGGTGTAGCCGTTGTGACATGCGAGAGCCAATTTCGCTGGACGTCGTCCGCGCGTTCCGACACGGGACGGGTCCGCGAAATCAACGAAGATGCCTGCCTCGACGAGCCCGAAGCGGGACGCTGGGCTGTCGCCGATGGGATGGGCGGTCACGCGGTCGGCGACGTTGCCAGCCGCACCGTGATCGACGCGTTGACTCAACTGGCGGCGCCGCACGGCCTCAGAATGCTGATCGCCGATGTACGCGCGCGTCTGCAAACCGCGAACCGTCAATTGCGCGACGAAGCCGCGCGCCGCCAGGTGCAGCGCATCGGCAGCACCGTGGTCGTGCTGCTTGCATGCGATCGCTTCTGCGGCTACGTGTGGGCCGGCGACAGCCGCATCTACCTGTACCGCGCGGGGCAATTGCGCCAACTGACGCGCGATCACAGCCAGGTCGAGGAGCTCCGCTCTCTCGGCGTCATCACCGACGAAGAGGCGCGCCATCATCCCGCGCAGCACATGATCACGCGCGCGGTCGGGGCAACGGATTCGCTCGAACTCGACGACGACGCGATCGAAGTCGCCGACGGCGACGTGTTCCTGTTGTGCAGCGACGGTCTCAGCAACGAACTGAGCGACGACGAGATCGCCGACGTGCTAACCACGGCGGAGCGCGAAAACGCATGTTGCGAACTCGTCGACCTCGCGCTCGCGCGCGGCGGGCGCGACAACATCACCGCAGTGGTCGTCGAAGCGCAGGACCCGAATGCGGCGGACAAGACCTTGCTGAACCCGGCGCCTTGATGATCTTCAGGCGCGCGTTTCACCGAGCGTTCAGTGGTCCTTCACTCAGCCTTCGTCGTCTTCCTCGTCGCGCTCGTTCGCGCCGTTCTTCGTGGGCGGCGCATTGCAATTGCGGAAATCCTTCGAGTGCAGGCCGTGCTTTTTCAGCAGCATCTGCAAGTGCGAGCGATTCATATCGATGCGCCGCGCCAGTTCGGCGACGGTTCCGCTGACTTCACGCAGTCCGCGTTCGAGGAACGCTTTCTCGGCGTCGTCGCTGGCCGCCCGCTTCGCGTCGCTCAACGACATCAGATTCGCGACGCTGATCGGCTGCTCGCCGCTCGCCTGTCCGCCCTCCGCCTGCACCGCCGCCGAACCGGGTGCGGCGGGTCGCATATCGAGCGGCAAATGCTCGACGTCGGCCATGTCTGCAGCCAGACATGAGATGCGGTACATCACGTTGCGCAATTCGCGAATGTTGCCCGGATACGCGTAGCTCAATAGAAAGTCCCGCAAACGCGGCGTCAACCTGACTGGCCGGCGTTTCAGCGTGCCCGCCGCTTCGTCGCCGAACCACGCAATCAGCAACGGAATTTCGTCGCGCCGTTCGCGCAGCGGCGGCAATGTCACGTGAATCACGCTAAGCCGGTAGAACAGATCCTCGCGAAACCGGCCTTCCTCGCTGAGCTTGCGCAGATTGCGATTGGTCGCCGCGACGATGCGCGTATCGACCGCGATCGTTTCGTCGGAGCCGACGCGTTGAATCTCGTGCGCCTCGAGCACACGCAGCAGCTTGACCTGGCCCGCGAGCGGCAACTCGCCGATTTCGTCGAGAAAGATCGTGCCCGTATGCGCGCTTTCGAATTTGCCCTTGCGGTCGTTCGACGCGCCGGTGAATGCGCCCTTGCGATGCCCGAATAGTTCGGATTCGAGCAGATTTTCCGGAATCGCGCCGCAGTTCACCGAAATGAACGGCTTGTCCGCACGCGCGCCATTCGCGTGAATCACTTTCGCCATCAGCTCCTTGCCGGTGCCGCTTTCTCCATCGATCAACACCGGCAAATCGGTTGGCGCCGCTTTTTCCGCGATTTCGAGCGATTCGAGCAAACGCGGGTTGTCGCCGAACGTGCCCTCGAAAATGAAGCTGCGTTCGAGTAGTGCCTTGCGGCGCGCACCGCGCGATTGCTCCGCGCTCGTCTGCGGCTCGCCCGCGGTGGCCGCCTGCACGAAGCGCTCCTTGTGCGAAAGCTGCATCACTTCGTCGCGCAACGACGTGGCCTGTCTCAGCAGCTTGTCGATATCAGCGCGTTCGAGCCGCGACGACCAGCGCAACGTGGAGCGCAGGATCTCGATCCGCTCGATCAGTCCCGCGTACGATATCGCGGGGCTCGCCTCTTCAATCTGGTCGAGTATCTTCATCATGATGCACTCAACTGTTTCTGCACGAGCTGATAGTACATGCCGCCGCGCTGGATCAGCTCCTCGTGACGGCCCTGTTCGACGATCGCGCCTTCATACAGCACGAGAATCTTGTCCGCGCGCATGATCGTGCTGAGCCGATGCGCGATGATCACCGCCGTGCGGCCCTTCAGGATGTCGTGCATATTGCCGAGAATATTGCTTTCCGATTGCGAGTCGAGCGCCGACGTCGCCTCGTCGAACACGAGCAGACGCGGATCGTGATACAGCGCACGCGCAATGCAAAGCCGCTGGATTTGACCTCCCGACAAACCGATGCCGCGCTCGCCGACGATCTGCTCATAACCGAGCGGCATCTTGCTGATGAAGCCGTGCGCGTCGGCCATTTTCGCGACTTCCTCGATGCGGCGGCGCTCCGGCGCGTCGTCCCCGCTTGCGATGTTCTCGGCGATCGTGCCCGAGAACAGCAGATTGCTTTGCATCACGTAGCCGATTTGCGCGCGGAAATAAGTCTTGTCGATCACGCCGGAGTCATAGCCATCGATCGTTATTTTCCCTTCGCTCGGTTGATAGAAGCCAACCAGCAGCTTCGCGAGCGTGGTCTTTCCCGACCCGCTGCGCCCGACGATCGCGACCAGTTCACCCGGCTTGATATCGAAGCTGATGTTCTCCAGCACATAAGCGGAATCCTCTTCGCCATAGCGGAAGTACACGCCTTGCAGGCTGATTTCGCCTTGCAGCTCCGGCAGCATCACGCGCGAGGGCAAATCCTGCGGCTTCTGTTCGGGCTCGATATCGAGCACATCGCCGAGCCGTTCCATCGCGACACCCGCATCGTTGAGCATGCTCCACAAGCCGACGAGACCCATCAGCGGACTCAATACGCTGCCCATGAATGCATTGAACGCGATCAGCTGACCGATCGTCAATTCACGCGCAAGTACCAGATTCGCGCCGACCCAAAGAATCGCAATCGTCGTTGCCGCATTCAGCAATTGACTGCCGAAGCTGACCAGAATATTGAATGCGTGCGCGCGATACTGCAATTCGAGCGCCTTTGCGTATTTCTTCTCCCAGCGCAACCGTACCGGCCGCTCGATGCCCATGCCCTTGACGGTCTCGACGCCGGACAGAGCTTCCATCAGGAACGACTTCGCCTCGGTCGACGCCGTGAACACCTCGCGTGCGTAGCCCTTGATCTTCGGCGTCGCGATCACCGTGAGTCCCATGATCGGAATTACGAACGCGATCAACACCAGCGTCATCTTCACGTTGTACACGAACATGATCGTGAAGTAGATGAAGATCATCAGCAGATTCAGCGCGGTCGTCACGGTGGATTCGGTCAGGAACGCGCGGATCGTCTGGTTTTCCTGAAAGCGCGCGAAGATATCGCCGGTCTTGCGCTTCGCGAAGAACGAGAACGGCAGCGACAACGTATGCTTGAAGAACTGCGACATCATCGCGAAGTCCATGTTGCGAACCATGAAGTTCGCCAGGTACGCGCGAATCGTCGACATCAACTGCGTGAAGACATTGGAGATGATGAGCCCACCGATCAGCATATGCAACAGACTGACATTCTGATGCACGATCACGCCGTCCAGAATGTTCTGAATGATCAGCGGTGGAATCACGCCGAGCACCTGAATCACGAAGGTGGCCAGAAACAGATAGCCGAGTATCGTGCGGTACGGCTTCAGATAGCCGACAAAGCGAATCCACGGCGAGCGCTCGGCCGACATCTGCAGCAGCTGCGATCCGCCGGTAAACAATAGGCAGGTGCCGCTCCACCCGCGTTCGAAATCTTCGACGCTCAGCTTTCTGAAACCGAGTGCCGGGTCCGCCACCCAGACATAGTCTTTCGACAGCCCGTACACGACCACATAGTGATAGCCCTCCCAATGCACGATGAACGGCAGATCGAAGCCGCGCAGCGAATCGAACGTGCATTGCACGCCGCGCGTCGTGAAGCCGAGCGACTCGCCCGCGCGCGCGAGGCTGTCGAGCGTCGCACCCTGCGTCGTCACGTTCGCGAGTTCGCGCAATTTGCCGAGCGTCATCGGAATGCCGTAATGGCGGCAGATCATCGCGAGACACGCGGCGCCGCAATCCATCTCCTCGGCCTGCTCGACGAGCGCGAAACGCCGGATGATCTTCTCGCCGAGTTCCGGCTTGCTCTGCAGGTCGAGCATCAACGGCAGCTTGCGCCGCTGTTCGAGCCGCTTTTGCCGCTGCAATTCGCGGTCGCCATAGCGGATGCGCTCGTCGAGCACTTCTCGCAGTTTCGGATTGCGCTCGAGAATGAAATGAACGGTGCGCTCGGGGATGACCAGCAGCCGCGTGTCGGTGGTCGCAACGACCGATGCCATCTGTTCCTGGCGCATCAGGCACGCCTTCTCGCCGAATATCTCCCCTTTGCCGAGCGTCGCGAGCGTATAGGCGTGGCCCTCCTCCTGCCGCACGATGCGCACCTGGCCTTGCCGCACCACATAGAGCCGCCTGTCGTCGCGGCCGTCCTGTTTCAGAATCTCCTTGCCGGCAGCGACCCGTTTTGCGCCGACGCTGCGCACGTACTCTTCGAGTTCCGCCTTGTTCAGCTTGCCGCGCAGATCGAACAATTGCGCGACGAAGCCCCCGGCCGAATTGATCGCCACATAGCTGGCGACGAACGCCAACGCGGCGGCGTTGCCCGCCATCACCGGTTCGATCGCGCTGCGCGGAATGAACAGCACTTCGGTCTTGCCCGACGAACGTACCGACGCTTCGTGAACGTACGAGCGCAACATCGCAATGTCGGCAAAGATCTCGCCCGACTTGCGCACGCCCATGCTGGTTTCCTTGCCGTGCTCCTCGGTGAAGATACGTACGGTGCCCGAGCGGATCACATAGAGACCTTCGGCCACTTCACCGGCCGAGCACACCGTTTCACCAAACGAAAAGAACTTTGCCTGCGCGTACTCCGCAAGCCGCTCGATTTCGTCGCGCGAGAACGGCGACAGGATCTCCACCGAAGCGAGAAATTCGGCGGTGGAAGGCGCGGATGGCGCGGTCTGGAGGGCGTCCATGTATCGGTGAGCCTCGCTTCATCGGGCGCTGGTCGGGCACTAGCGCGCTTCGATCACGTGTTCCTGGGCGCGGGCAATGAGCCAGCTCTCGCGCAGCAAACGGCGGATTTCGGTGGCCACGTCGGCATCGAGCGTGGCCGGATATTTGGCCGTGACAGCGAAGATCTCGAAACACGAACGGTCGGCCGACGGAAACGGCCCAAGCAGATCGCCCACCGCCGCATTGAAGATCTTCGCCTCGATATCGGGCTTCAGCGAACCGCGCAGTACTTTGCCGATCACGCCGCCCGACTCGCGCGTATCGGCAATCGAATGCTCGCGCGCCATCTCGCCGAAGGCGTCGGGGTCGTCGTGCAGGTACGAGATCATTTCCTTCGCCTTGCCTTCGCTATCGAGCACGATATGGCTGACTTCGATCGCGTCGAACTTCGGTGAATTCAGCGCGAAGTAATCATGGATCGCCGCGTCGTTACCGATGTCGTCGAGCATCTTCTCCTGATAAAGCCCGTCGGTAATGAACGCCTCGAATTCGTCGAGGCTCACGTGCAGCGCGTCGAGATAATGATTCATGTCCGCCGCGCGATGCAGCCCGCGCACGCGGCGAAACTGGTCCGCGCGCTGCTGGATTTCGTCGGCGCTGACGGCGACGCCCTGCTTCTTCGCCGCATGGACGGTAAGCTTGTCGCGCACGATCTGCTCGATCAGGCTCTCGAACTGGCCGGTCAGTTTCAGAAGACGAATGAACTCGTCCACGTCCACGACTTCGTCATCGATACGCACTATCGCGGTCATTTGCCCGGCTCCTTTCGTGGATGTTTGATTCGCGCGCTCAACCCGCCACCTCTCTGAACGGATCGAGACCGAGGTCGATCAGGCGCCGCTCGCGCACGACGATTTCCGCATTGGCGGTCATGCCGTAACGCAGCGGATAACGCGTGCCGGCCACCTGGTAGTAGTCCTTGTCCAGCGTGACACGGCCTTCGTAGACCGGTTGCTTGTCCTGCGCGGATGGCTTCGTGGCCGGCGAGATATATGCGAGCGTGCCGCTGATCAACCCGTAGCGCTGGTAAGGAAACGCGTTGAACTTCAATTTGACGGGCAGGCCCACGTGCAGAAAGGCGCGGTCGTGTTCGGAGATTTCGATCTTCAGCACGGGCCGCGCGTCTTTTGGCGCAATGCCGCCGAGCGGTGCATTCGCCTGAATCTTGTCGCCGCGCTGCGTCGACGTGACGTCGGTGATCACGCCTGAAACCGGCGCGAGAATCAGCAAAAAATTGTCTTTATCGATGTTCTCGAAACGCACCCGCGCGGCGGCATCGGCTTCGAGGCGCGCGCTTTGCAGTTGCACGCGCAGTTTGTCTTCCGCATCGGTGATGTCGCGCACCGCCTGATCGTATTGCAGCTGCAAATCGGTGCTTTGCTGGCCGCTCGTCGCCAGTTGCGCATTGGCCTGCGCGTATTCATGGCTCAGACGAAAGTCGAGCTCGGCCAGCTTCGACTGCGCGACACGGTAAGCGTTATCCGCTTCGAGCGCGGCCGTGCGTTTCTGCTCGACCTGTAATTCGGCAATGCCACCGCCGCCCGGCTGCGCGAACAGCCGCGAATAGCGATCGAGTTCCTGATTCGCCGCTTCGCGCGTGCGGCGCGCGTTGTCGAGCGAGCTGCGCGCTTCGTCGAGTTCGGCCTTCTGCCCTTCGGCAAGCTTCGTCGTGCCTTCTGAAACGCGATTCTCGTGCAAGCGCTCCTCGACTTCGAGTTGCGCCTTCAACGACGCTGCCTTGCGTTCCATCAACTCCTTCTTCTCCGGGAACTGCTTCCATTCGCGTTCGGCGTCTTCGAGTTTCAGTTGTGCCTGTAACGCGTTGCTCGCTGCCTCGATCACACCGCGCGCATTGAGCCGCGCGAGCACGTCGCCTTTCGACACCGGCTGCCCCTCGGCGATATACAGATCCGCGAGTTCGCCGTCGATTGGCGTATAGATGCGCCGCACCTCCGATTCCGGCGACAAGGTGCCGGGCGCACTAACGATCACATCCGCGCGGCCGACGAACGACCACAGCAAACCCGACACGACGAGCGCGACCATCGCCCAGATCAGCGCGCGCGCAATCCGCACCGGCTCGGACGTCAGAATCGCAATGCCTTCGACGCTATGATCTTCGAGCGCCTCCGACAATGGTCTAGGGTGAGGATCGCGTTTCACTCTGATCGCCTCCAATCAACGCGAGCTTCGCTTTCAGCAGCCCAGGGTCCAGCACCATGCGCAACTCGGTCAACGAGCGGCGCTGCAAACCCGCTTCGGCTTCGATATCCGCGAGCAGGCGATCGAAGTCGGCGGGATGATCGGCCTTCAACTGCGTATAGATGCGCATGCCCTGGCGTGCCGCCGTCTGCGCGTCGCTCAGCAGACGCGCCTCGTTGCGAAAGCCCGGCGAGATGCCGGCTTCGAGCCGCTGCGTGCCGCCGATCGGGCCGTTCGCGCGGTACTCTTTCCACAGGCTTTGCGCGCGCACCAGCAGATCTTGCGCATGCGCGAGTGCCTTGTCATGCAATGCGGCCACGTCTTTCTGGATCGCCTGCACGAACCATTCGTCGGTCCGCGGATCGAGGCTCGCGTAGAACGACAGCAGACGCTGGTCGTAATCTTTCCCGCCACGCGTTTTCCGCAGATCGTTGTATTGATCGAACAACGCCTTCTTGTGCGTCGCTTCGGCCGCGAGCACATCGGACCACGGGCTCGCCGGCATCGACTGCAAATCGTTCAGCGCCTGCTGCGCGTCGCCGCGCTGCCACGCGGCATCGACCGCGTCCTGCCGTTGAACGATGTCCGCCGACGGCAAGCGTGTAGACGCAAGCTGCTGGAATTGCGCCTGAAAGGGCGGCGTGCTGAAGCGCACCGTTTTCATCATGGCCAGCAATGACGTCAATTGACGGCTCAACGCGGCATTCAGCAACCCGGTGTATTGGCGCAAATCGTCGCGCACTCTATCGAGCCCCGCGAGCCGCGGATAACGCTGCGCGTAATCGTCGAGTACCGGCGGCAGCGCGTCGGGTTTGTCGCGCGAAAGTTCGGTATGAATTACGCCATTGAGCCGATCGATCGCGGCGACGTACACCGAATCATCGCTTTCGAGCTTGCGCAGATGGCTGAGCGTGTGTGCGTAGGGCTCCGCGAAGACCGGCACGTAACTCGCAATCCGATCGAGCGCGCGCTGGTGACTCGTCGCGTCGTCGTCCCAGCGGTGCAGCAGCCCGTTGATCGTCGCTTCGTCCGTATACATGCGGATCGGCGCGTCGACGCCGCCACGCGCCGCGACGAAGCGTTCGAGATCGCCGACCCATTGCAATTCGCCGACCAGCGACGCGGCATCGGCGTCATTTCCGCTCAGCGCCCTCATGTTCTTCAGCAGCATGTCGGCCTGGTCGAACTGCGCTTTTTGCACGGCTTCGATCCAGCCCGGCAAGTTCGCTTTCAACAACGCCTCGCTCGCGAGCGCGCTGATTTTCGTGTCCGCTGGATGCGTGGCCAGATAGCCGCGCGCCATCGTGAGAGCGCTCGAGTAATCACCGCTCGCGAGCAGGCTCTTCAACTCCCGTTCCGATGAACCGTGCAGATAAAGGCCCACGCCAAGCGCAACCAGGATCGCGATACCCGCTCCGCCCCATGCCGCCGCGCGCCGCACATTGGTGCGCTCGCCGTCCGCTAACGCCTTGTGGAGTTCGCCGGCGACCATCTTCCAGCGACGCGGCTTACCTCTTGCCGCGCTTTTAGCTTTGCCGCTTCTTTCGTTCGCGCCGTCTCTCGTATCGGCGGGATGCCCCGCCTGCGCACCTTTGGCGCCTTGCGCGCCATTTGCCGTCCCTACTCCGTCACGCTTCGCGCGCGCGGAGCCCGGCTGCGCCGCTTCATTCACTTCGTCTTCGCGTTGCAGCGCTGGATCGACGCAAAAGATGTCGAGAAACGAATGCGCAGCGCCGACGAAGGTTGTCTTGTCGGCATCGGCGGCACTGTCGACAGCGGGCTGAAGAGAGAGTTGGGTCACGGTGGGATCGACGTCGGCGGAGTTCTGTAGCGACACCCTGTAGACGAAGTGGTCGCCGCCAAATGCAACGACGTCGCCGTCCGCCAGTGCAAGCGCCGATTCGCCGATCCGCTGTCCATTCACGAACGTGCCGTTGGTGCTGCCGAGATCCTCGACATAGAGCTCGCCGCCCTTCAGAAACAGGTGCGCATGGCGCCGGGAAATGTAATTGACCTGGTGCGGGTAACGGTCTTTGTAGCGCGAGAAGACCTCGTCCGTCTTACTGACCAGAAATGGAAAAGCCAGCACGTCGACCGGTTGCAGACCCAGGTCATCGCGTTGCGGCACCAGCAATAGATGAATGAGGGGAGAAGCACTTCCACCCGTGACGACGCGCGCGCGCGGCTCGATGCCGACGCGATAGCGCAGTTCACCGCCAAAGCAGAGTTCATCGCCGGCGCGTACCCGCGCGGGGGTTTGTCGCACCGCGATGCCGTTGACCGTCGTGCCGTTCTTGCTGCCGAGATCGGCAACATAAATCGCGCCATGCTCGATGAAAATGCGCGCATGTCGGCGCGAGAGAGCGGCGGTCCATTGTGCGGGATAGTCGCTGAACGGCGCTTCGCTGCGGCCGATGGCGAACAGGTTGTCGACGATGCGAATGGTGTCGAGCGCGGGGCGCTGCGCGCAGGCAACCGGTGACAACACCACGTCGAAGGCAGCGTCCACTGTCACGCGCATTTCAGCAATCGGAGCTTCGCCGGTGGCCATTTTATCTGGATCGCTAAGCGTTTACCTGCCGCGGCGGGAACGCGGGGCGAACTGGACGAAGAACAACGGCGCAACGATATTGTCGTGAAGAGCCACGCAAACGCTGACCCCTAAAGGATTGTAAGTCACGCATCGAGAGTGTCAATTTGGATATCGCCGGATGAGAAGACCGCGGATAAGCCGTCAGCCGACGAAATACCCGCGCGGTACGCCAACCGGTGGATTAGCTCAATGTTTCGTTACTTCTCTTTGACCTGCGCTTGCACGTCGACACCCGGCCATCCGCCGCCGAGCGCCTTATACAGCGTTACCGTGTCGGACAGAATCAATTGGTGGTTTTCCAGCAACGCCTGTTGCGCCTCTAGCAAGGTCCGCTCGTCTTCGAATACTTCGAGTTGCGACACGACGCCAAGGCGCAGTTGCGACTGGATCTGATCAGCGACGATCTGCAGGCGCGACACCTGCTGCTGCAATTCCGCGTGCTGCGCCTTATGCGCACTCAGATTGACGAGCGCGTTCTCCACTTCCTCGAATGCGCCCATCACGGCCACGCTATATTGCTGCTCAGCGACTTTCGATTGCGCCTCGGTCACCTTCACATGTGCGCGCACGCCCGGATCGAACAGCGGAAAATTGATGCTCGGCATCAGGCCGAACGTGAACGACTTCAGCAGCTGGTTAAGCGCGTAACTTGCCGTGCCGCCTTGCGCGGTGAGGCCGATGCTCGGCAATTGCGCGAGCTTCGACTGACCGACGAGGTCATAGGCCTCGAGCACCCTGAATTCGGCCGCCACCACGTCGGGGCGGCGCGACAGCAATTGCGCGGGCAAACCATCGGGCACGCTCGGCAATTTCACGCGCTCCTGTAAATGCCCCTGCGGCACATGGAATTCGCCGGCCGGCACGCCGAGCAAGGTGCATACCGCGTTGTCGGAGACCGCCCGCGATCGGCGCAGATCATAGAGATCGTTGGTGAGCCGGTTGATCTCCGCCTGCTGGCGCAACACCTGCGTTTGCGGCACGAGCCCATTGCGCGCCTGGCCTTCGTAGATCGCCAGGATTTGCCGGTTCGTGGCGATGGTCTTTTGCTGCTGTGCGATCTGGTCGTCGAATTGCAGGATCTGAAAATAGATACTGGCCACATTCGCGACGAGTTCGAGATACCCCGCGCGCCAATCCGCCTCGCTCGCGTGGAATTCGGCCTTTTGCGCCTGCACGCCTTTTTCGACCTTGCCCCAGATGTCGATGTCCCAGTTCACCTGCAGCGCGAGGTTGTACGTCTTCGTCAAAGGCTGGCCAGTCGTCTTCGTGTAGTCGGCGCCGGCACCGAGGTCCACCGTCGGCAATGCGGCCGCGCCTGTCTCGCTGATCTGCGTGTGCGCGACTTCGATACGCGCGGCCAGCACCCGAATATCGAAGTTGCCGTCAATCGCCTTGTCGATCAGCGTATCGAGGTACGGGTCCTGGAAGCCCTTCCACCAGTCGCGCTCGATCGTCTCCGCGGCCGATACCGGCGCGCCATTGCGATCCGACCACGATGTCTTGGCCGGCGTGTCCGGGCGTTGATAAGCCGGCATGCTGACGTCGACGCACGCGCTCACTGCCAAAGCGCACAGCGTTGCCGCGCAGATCCCGCTTAGCACACGGGCTATGCGGCGAGGCGTCCTGGCTTCAGCAGGAACCCGCTGAAGGTCCAGCGAATCGCACGACGAAGCGAACGCTGATTCCGGCAATGCTGACACGGTGGTCTCCAGTTGCACCCGCCTGTTTCGCGCGAGATGCCCGGTTTTTCAGCCCGAGCCGCTTCCGCGCGGCTTCGGCAATGAAGCGGCGGAAAAGTCGAAGCGGGGAGCGGCGGATACGCGAAGGATGCGTGGAAAGGACGATTGGATTAGCGGTCTTTTTGAGCGACGCGCGTGTTGGGGCACGCACACGCGGCCGCCCGGGCCGCGCGTGCGCCGCTCACTACCCGTTGTTGACGTTGCTCGAGTAAATGGTCGGTTGGATGTAGGTGGTCGTACCGCTGACCAGCGCCGAGTTGTTGCCGTTCGCGCTCTGGATGTTCATTTCCGTGTTGATCATCTGCGTCGTGGAGACGTTCTTGATGCTGCTCGGCGCATAGACGGGCGCATAGCTGAGGTACGACGGCATCGGGCAGTAGTAGCCGTTGCCACCGCGCACGGTGCTCATCGCCTTGCTGTCGAGTTGTTCGGTGTTGGACAGGTCCTTGATCATCAGCGTGTTCATGGCAAATCTCCTGGGAATCGGAAAGCGCATCGTGGTGCGTCGGGTTCGAGCAACTTGTCTGCTCGGGCGCTACTGATGCATGGGCTATGCCAGGAGTGCCTTGCTTTTGTCATTCGCGTCCTGAACGCCTTCTAGCAAAGGCCAGGAAGATCGCACCCGCTGTCCCGACGCTGACGAGCGGCGAAGCGAGACCAGTGAATGGTGGATCGGAGCCAACAGCGCACGCGACATTGTTGGCTGCGTGATAACAGTCAGCGCGCGATCACCGTGATCTTCTTCGAATATACCGGCGGGTTGTGCGGCATATGCATGTCGTCGCCCATCAACAGCTGCAACGTATGCTTGCCCGGCGGCAATTGAATCATCGTTTCCGTTTCGCCCGCGCCGAAATGCAGATGATGACGATCCGAGGGTATCTCCTGATCCATCGGCGGCAGATCGCTATCGATCAGAAGATGATGGTGGCCGGTGTTCGGGTACTTGACGCCTTTCGGCGCGACACCCATGAAACGCAGACCAAACCACACGCGAAACGGCTTATTGGCGGGCACCACCTGGCCATCATTCGGATAGCCGATGTACGCGTAGGCGCCGGGCGGCGACGGCGTCGCTGCCCACGCGCTCTGCGGCGCGGTCGATGTCGCCAACGCCGCTGCGACGAATGCCGCGGCCGCAATCATCTTGTTCATCAGGACTCTCCGTTCCGGCTTGACCAGTTCTAACGAACGGATCGCGTTAGTCTTTTAGCACGGTGATGGTGATCTTCTTCGAATACACGGGCGGTACGTGCGGCACGTGATGATGGTCGCCGAGAATCAGCTGCAGCGTGTGCTTGCCGGGCGGCAACTCGATGCGCGCGTCGGTTTCGCCCGCGCCGAAATGCAGGTGCTGGCGATCCGATGGAATCTCCTGATCGAGCGCGGGCAAATCCGTGTCGATCAGAAGATGATGGTGGCCGGTATTCGGAAACGCGACGCCCTTCGGACACACGCCCATATTGCGCAGCCCCATGCGCACCCACAGCTTGCCGCCGTGAATCACCGCGCCATCCGACGGCCAGATGATGTACTCCTCGGCCCCCGGCGGTGACGGCGTCTGCTCGGCGCGCGCAACGCCGCCAGTGCCGATACCGAGGCAGACCGCGACGAGCGTCGCGCACACCGCCGCGCGTAATCCGCCGCAACGCGCTTGCGCCGGATCACGACTGCCGAAAAGAAAGGAAACACGGGTTCTTCGCATAGCGCACTCTCCCGAACAGGAGTCATGGCTGGGGCCCGGCTATCGATGACCTTCCGGGTGTTCGAACGGCATGTCGCGGGTCGAAACCGGCAGGCAGCCACCTGGTTAAAACGGCCGTGTGACGTGACTTTGTGAATCAGCTTAGGACGTAACTTGCCAAAAAGATACGCCATGCTCGTTAACCGTATGACGCGTTAAGGACTCCCGGACAGTTGTGACGCAAAGCGCGTGCTATCGTTAATAAAGAGCGCAGGCAGGCGAGCGTGGTTCACGAATGCCTGAACTCTGTCCGGTACAAACAGGATATAAAGATGTGGAGACGATTCCTGCTGGTGTGCATGGTTGGGGCAATCCAGGCGCAGTGGGACAGTGCCGGTGCCGCGACGCAACGTGAAAACATCGAGCCGAGCCCGGCGTGGGTAGCGAGTCATCCGGCGCAGCCGGCGGACACCGCTTTGCTCCTTTCACCCTTTGCTTCGTCACGCGACGACACGCATTTACGGCGTGTCGCGCTCGTGATCGGAAATGGCGAGTACGGTGACGCCACTGACCCGATCCGCGCCAACGCGCCGCGCGACGCCGAATCAATCGGCGCTGCGCTCCGTGCGCGTGGCTTCGAAGTCATCATGCGCACGAATGCTACGCCCCCGCAAATGCGCGCGGCCATCGGCGAATTTCAACGACGATTGCGAACAGGCGATATCGGACTGTTCTATTTCGCCGGACACGGCATTCAGGTAGGCGCACAAACGCTGCTTTTGCCGGCGGGACTCAATGCGCGAGGCGATATCCGCGCGCCGGTGTCGCTACTGAATAACGGCGTCGATCTGAATACCGTTTTGCATGCGATGCAATCCGCCCGTGCCGGCCGGCTCAATCTCGTGATTCTCGATACGTGCCTCGACAATCCATTTGCGCCCGCCGCGGTTGCGATCGATAAACCGAAGATCGCTGCCAACACCGTGATTGCCTATGCAACCGCACCGGGCGGTTTCGCGGCGGACGGTCCGCGGCATGGCGTCTATACCGATGCCTTGCTGCAAGCACTCAACGACGCCGACGCATCGTCGCGATCGCTCGCCGCGCTGTTCCGACACGTCGGCGCCGACGTACGCGCCGCTACACGCGGAACGCAGCAACCGTGGCTCTCTGTCGCGCGTTCATCCATTCCCACAAGTGGCGAAAGCGCTAACGAGTCGTCGAATACGTCAGAGCGTCGCGCCATCACGCCGCACAGTCGCGGCATCATGCCCAAGGAAAGCGGCGAACAATACGAAATCACGTTCTGGGATTCGATCAAGGACAGCAACTACCCAGCCGATTACGAGGCTTATCTGAAGGCCTATCCGAATGGCCGCTTCGCCACACTCGCGCATGCGCGTATCGATCGATTGCGCGCGGCGGCATCGACTCCCGCGGTGAGTGCCGCGCCGGCTGCACCGCCAGCCGCGCCCGCGACGCAGAGCAGTCACGTCGCGCCACCCACGCCGCCTGCTCAGGTCACGCATCCCGCGACGCAAGCCAGCGCAGCCGCGCCGCCGCCACCACCGCGCTCCGCTGCCGCGCCATCGCCAACGCCGCCCGCCACGGCCGCCGCGGCGCCATTCGCCGAAAAGACCGTCGCTCATCCACCGACGGCCGGTGAAATCCGCGACTGCGCGGCCTGTCCGGTCATGGTCGCGGTACCCGCTGGCTCGTTCGCAATGGGCAGCAATACCGACGATCCGTCGGAAAAGCCCGTGCATCACGTGAGCATTGGCGCGCCCTTCGCGATCGGTAAATTCCCCGTGACAGTCGAGCAATGGAATGCGTGCGTCGCCGCCGGCGCCTGCCAGAAGCTGACGCCGGAGAGCAATAGCATCAAGACCGCACCCGCGCGTGATCTCAGTTGGGACGACGCGCAGCAGTACGTCAAGTGGCTCGCCAAAACGACCGGCAAACCGTACCGTCTGCCGACCGAAGCCGAATGGGAATACGCGGACCGCGCCGGCACCACGACCGCGTACTGGTGGGGCGAGCAGATGCGCAAGGGCAACGCTAATTGCAAGGACTGCGGCGACCCGTGGCACAAGGAAGGCCCGGAAAACGTCGGCACGTTCGCCGCGAATCCGCTGGGTCTGTACGACATGAACGGCGGCGTCTGGGAGTGGACCGCCGACTGCTGGCACAACACCTATCAGGGCGCGCCCGTCGATGGCCACGCGTGGGACTCGCCCGGCTGCGAGATGCGCGCGATTCGCGGCGGCTCATGGCGCGAAGGCGGCGACTACATGCTCAGCGCGACGCGCTTCAAATACAGCGCGGGCGTGCGCCAATCGCAGAACGGTTTTCGCGTCGTCAAGGATCTGCACTAAAAGCCGTGTCGATTGGCTCCCTGACGGATCATCGCGTCGCGGGCTTGGTCGTAATCGGGGCGAAGTCCGCCAACAGGCGATCCTGCCCGTATTGACCGCCAATCTGCTTGAGCCGGGTCTCGAGCGCGCGCAGATAATCGGCGCGCGCTTCGCTTTCCGGGCGCAGCTTGTCGAACAGCGGCACCGGCGTCACCATCAGCACCACCATTTCCGAGCCGAACGGCTTCGATACGGTCCAATCGCCCGCATTGCTGCCGATCGTGTACGGACCGCCGTTCGACTGCATCTGATTGTCCGGCCACAGACGACTGGGCACCATGTGCACGACGTGGCCGTCTAGCTGGTAGTAGTCGACGGTCGCAAAGGAATCGAACGGCGGCGCTTTCAGGTCGACCACCAGCGAGTCGTTCTCGGTCAGAAAACCGCTTGGCGGACGCATCTGCAGCGACGCCACGCGCCCCGCCTGCCAGTTGCGCACCAGAAACGGCGCGAGCGTTTTGACGAAGTCGCATTTATCGTCGCGCGAGCGGCCGCACGTCTAGCGAAACCGTATCGACGCCAGGCAGCGCCGCCAACGTCTCCTTCAGATGCGCGGCACCGTATCGCTGCGACAGGAAACCGCGTACCGTCAGTGCGTGGTTCTGCACCGCGCCCGATAAAGCCGAACAAGGCACCTGGGCAAGCGTGGGCGTGATCGCGGCGAGCGTCAACGCGGGCTTCGGCGCGGGCGCCGGAGGAGGCGCTTGCGGCGACGAAACCGGCGGTGCCGGAGTCGCGGTTGCGGCCGCGCCACCCGTTGTAGTACTTCCTTCATGCGCGCCAGCCGAAGAAGGCGTTGTCTGCGCGGCATTCGTTGCGGGCGCGACAGCGGACGCCCCAGCCGCCCGATCGACCTGATCGCCCTGCGATCCCGCCGCCTCGGTTTGCGCGGCTTGCTGCCGGCTGGACCCCGAGCGAAAAGCGAACACGCCCACGATGACCGCGCACACGACGGCGAGGCCTGCGAGCCCGACCCACGCGAGCGTCCCCGACTTCTCCGCGCGCGCTTCATTGTCGAACTCGGCGATAAAGCGCACGACGCTCGGTATCCGCGTATTGCGATCGAACGACAACGCGGCACGCAACGCGCGCCACTGTCGCGCATCGAGATTCGCCGGACGCTGCGGCTTGAAATCGGCATTGCGCGCCTGCGTGGCCGACAGGCGATCGAACGGATGATGTCCCGTCAACAGCTCGTACGTGATGCAGCCGAGCGCGTAGATATCGTCGCGCGGGTCCGGCTCGCGATGTTCGATCATCTCCGGGCTCGCATAGGCCGGCGTCAACGCGCCCAGACTGCCGGGATCGAACACCGTCGCGTCGCTCTCCTCTTCAGGCCGCTGGAATACGCGCGCGATGCCGAAGTCGATCACTTTCACTTCGGCATTCGTGGTCAAAAACACGTTCGCGGGTTTGAAATCGCAATGGACGAAGCCGCGCTCGTGCGCGTACGCGAGCGCCGCGCACATGCCGCGCACGATCGGCAGCGCGGCCCGCACCGGCATACCCTGATAGCCCGGCGTGCGCAGCAGCTGGCTCAAGGGTTTGCCGCTCAGGTACTCCATCGTCAGATAGACGATCGGTCCGTCGCGGTCGAAGTCGTAGACGGTGATGATGTTGCGATGCGCGAGTACCTGCGCCTTGCGCGCCTCGCGCTGCAGCGCGACGAGCGAATTCGGATTGCCGCGAAACTGGACGTTCAGCACCTTGATCGCGAGATAGGGCTTGCGATCCGACGCTTCGAGCTTGCGCAGATCGAGCGCCTTGTACACGGTGCCCATGCCGCCCACGCCGAGGCACTCCTCGAGCACGAAGCGGTTGTTCAGCGTATCGCCGATGCCTTTGATGGTCTCGTGCGCGGCGCTTCCGGCAGTACTCGCGGCGCCCGCACTGCCAGCGCTCGACGAACGCCGCGACGGGGGATCGACCGTGGTCTGGATGCCGGTTTCCTCGCCACCCGCCGCGACGTTCGACACGCGCAGCAGCTCGATGCGCCGCCGCACTTCCAGATAGAGATCGTCGGGCAACGGCGACCGATGATGCGCGGCGTACAGCATCTCCAGCAGCCGCGTCGGACCGAGTTGCTCGGTCGCCAACGCGCTGTCGAGCTGCGCGACGAACTCGTCACGCGATAGCTCGCCGCTCTGGAAGTCGAGAATCACACGCGCAAGGCTAGCCATTTGTGCGAAGCACCGCCGTTGCCGCTGGACCGTGTCGCATGCGACCGACGCCACGCGGGTCGATAGAAAACCTGTCGTATCCAGTTACATGTGCCGTTTCGATACTAGCTCCCGGTCCGCGCTTTCGCAAACCAGGCAAACCAGGCATGAGCCGTGCGCCGCGCCGCGTGCTGGCTCGCGCAATGTCGTGCGCCGTCCAACAGGGTCCCCCGCGATGTCGGACGGCGGCCACCGCTCCGAGCGCGTCAGCGTGTTTCGACCTGACCGGCACGATGGTCCTTCCACGCGCAAAACCCTTATACGATAGGGCTTCGCCGATTTCCTCAGGATCCTTGATTAACACTGGCACAACCTGTGCATTAGTGATGCCCGAGCAAACGAATTGCTCGAAACCACTCGCAACACTGCGAAAACTTCTTTCAGGAGACTCACCATGAAAACGCTGATGATCAAAGACCTGTCCGTCACCGAACAACTCGACAGCAAAGCCATGCAAGCCGTACGCGGCGGCTTCGGCGCGAGCAAGTACTACAGCTTCGCCCCGGTCTATGCGCCGACCAGCGTCAAGAACAGCACCACCACGCAACTGATCAGTAACGAACTGAACTTCCAGAACGCCAACGGCAACGATGTTGCACTCGCCACCGGCATCACGTCGGACTTCTCGCCGTATATCAATTCGAGCAACAGCAACCACTAATAGTGCGTGGTGCGGCGAGGCGCCCGCAGCCGCGGGCCGCTTCGCCGCTTGCCATTCATGTCCGCTTTCCGTACGTCTTTGGAGAAACGCCATGTCATCCCTCATGATTCGCGATCTGTCCGGCACGCGCGAACTCGACCGCCGGGCCATGTCCGGGATCGCCGGCGGCACCGGCAGCAACGTGCCCATGCCATCGGGCCTTGGTGGTCTCGGCAGCCTTGCCGGCATCGCCAACGTCAACGTCAACGTCAACGTCACTCAGAATCTGGCTCAGCAGCAAATCGTCAACGTCGCAGCGCTCAATGACATCGGTTCGATCGGCCCGGGCGTCGTGCTGCCGCTGAAGCTGAAAGTCGACCCTATCCTGTCTGGCGCCAATTACTCCGCCGTGTAAGCCGGGGCAGCAGCGGGGGACCGGGGGTTCCTTCACTGCCGCGGCAACACCACGGCCATGCGCGCCGCGAATGGATTTCCTATACTGATAGTGCGTTGAGACCTCAGTACAACGAATGACACGCCGAACACATTCCGGGCACGGCGGCCGGCACCCGAACGGGTCTGGCCGCCGGAGCGTTTTTCTGGAGCCATCATGGCCAAGCTGAGCATCAAGGATCTGACCGAAAGCGTCGAACTGGACCGCGAGGCGATGGCCGCGATCGTCGGCGGCGCCCATGTCGGCGCGCGCTCGAGTCTCGCCGCGCCGCTGGTGCCGGCCGCGATGCGCGTCGTCGAATACCCGCCGGGCTTTCCGGCCGCGCATCTGCGTATCGCGGAAGCAGCCTCGCCGCTTAGACGCCAGCGCCGCTAGCATTCCTCGCCGGGGCGTTTCACCATCACGGCACGCGCATATGGCGCGTGCCGTTTCTGTTTGCGCTTGCGATTGAGTGTTGGACGCCTGAGTTCGCCACGCGCGACGCTGCGCTGCGCCCCAACCATTCGCGCGTGACTCGAGGGACGCGCGCAAACACTTCGACGCGCAATCGCGTTCGTGTTCAGTGCGATTCAACGCGGCTATCGCGCGGATCCTTGCCAGGCTTCGCATAGCGGCCTCCGCTCCATGTTGCGGCGCACGTTCCCTCACATTGGCATAGGCCTTGCAGAAATCTATGCGGGCACCGCACTGTGCTCGCCTTTCCACGTCAAGGAGAAATGCCATGAAAGCCACTGTGATCATCAAAGACCTGCCGCCCGGCGCGGACGAGCCATCCGACGAGAAAACGCTGACCGCCGAACAGATGAAGATGCTGCGCGGCGGCCGCTCAGTAGTCGTCAAGGTGGACGGCGGCGGCACGGGTAGCGTCGACAATTGGGACATCAACACCGCGATCTTCGAAGGCCGCATCAGCGGAACCTATCTATAGGACGCGCGACGTGTCCGCAATTGGAAAAACGGCACCCTGCTCAGGTTTTGAGCGCGACGGGTGCCGTTTCAATTGGCTCGAGAATTTCCGCGCGCGCCGCGCGCCGCCCCAGTGATCTGATTAAAGGATCGACCTTGGGCACAAGGTTTGCTCCTTGGGGATTACCCTGCGGCCTTGTGGCCAACGTAGATAAGCAGGTCTCTCAACCAGGCGGAGGTCATAACATGCTAGGAACCATTCTTCTAATCGTGCTGATTCTGCTGCTGATCGGCGCATTTCCAGCGTGGCCACATAGCCAATCGTGGGGCTATGGTCCGACCGGTGGACTCGGCATCGTACTGATCGTGGTGATCGTTCTGCTGGTTGCCGGTGTGATATAGACCACGCGTAGTGGACTGGAACATGAGGCGGGCCGCCGTCTATCCGCGCGATGTCGCGTGCCGGTAGGTGGCGGCTTCGCTTTTTCGTCGTTGCCGGAGCACTCGATGGAAAAGCTACTGGCCAATCAGGTCGCGCTGGTTACCGGCGCAAGTTCGGGAATCGGCTATGGCATCGATATCGTGGTCGCGAATGCCGGGCTACAGAAGGACGGCAAATTCGCCGACATGACGCTCGACGATTGGCAGCACGTACTGTCGACGAATCTGACGGGCCAGTTTCTGACCTGCCAGGCCCCGGTAAAGGAATTCCGCCGACGCAGGCCGACGAGTCGATTCCATACGGACGGGTCGGCGCCGTGGAAGATATCGGCAAGGCGGCCGCATGTCTCTGGGATTTTCGAACAATGGCTAAAGCCCGATACGCCGACCATCGGCGTTGCCGTCGATCGATTGCTCGAATAGAACGACATCTTCGAGCCAGGCACGCTGCCTGCTGAAACTCCTGCGTATTCGAACTTCAATACGAAAGGAGATGACATCATGCCTTACCTACTTGGCTGGCTGCTCGGCGTTCCAGTGATCGTACTGATCATCCTGTACCTCATTTTCCATTGATATCGCGCGGGGTACAGACGATAAGGATGACGTTGTTCCAGCGTGCCCATCCCTACCAGCAAGTTCCCCATCAGACGGTTCACGATGCGCAGCCGCGTCGGCCGCTGTAGAGCCGTACGCAGACGGTGCGGGAAGATTGCCGCCGATGCCACGCCCGACGCGAATATCAGCGCAAAAGTACTGCCCAGCAAAAGGTACTGATGATTGGCCGACCAATGCGCTTCATTCGACGAGGTACTGATGAACTGTGGAAAGAAAGACGGAAAGAACAATAGCGTTTTCGGATTCACGCCCGACGTCGCGAAGCCGCGCCAAAACAAACCGCGTTGTCCGGCGCTATCGGACAGAACCGGTGAAGCCGCAAACGTGCCGCATCTCCATTGTCTGAAGCCCAGATAAGCCAGATAAATCGCGCCGGCCCAGCGCAATACGATTAGCGCGCGCTCATCGATCAGCAACAACGAATTGAGACACAACGCCATAAAGGCGAGTTGCAGCAATACCGGCAGGTGCCTCCCCACACGCTGGGCAATGCCGCGCGCCATCCGGCGTTGAGCGCCCGGCTCATCGTCAGAACATTGACCGGGCCGGGCGAATAAACGAGTACGGCGGAAGCGAGAAAAAACGAAACGTACAAGTGGATCGGCATCGGCAAATCAGCGGGCAAAAGAGGGTTGCGATAGACACATGTGGCGACATGCGTCCATGCCCGGCGAGCGCGCCTTCTGGCGTGGGTAACGCCGGAATTCGCCCGCTTGCCGCCTTCCCGTGAAGGCGGCGGGACACCGAAAAAGCGGCTTGTGGCCACGGAGGATCGCCGGCGCGAGGCCTGCGGTCCGGGCGGTTGTCCCGGGTATGAATGCACGCTGAAAATATACCGGGAGCCCCACTGGATAGGCTTCTTAAACGTGCCATCTTATGCGGCTCTATCGGAACGCTCTTCACCTATAATTGGCGTGGTCATCGTTTTTGTCCCGACAGGTTGAGTTAAATAAGGAGTCCGCGCGTCGACGTGAGCCGATGCACGCGGACCGCCTGCTCATTTGCATCGATCACGAATGCGCGTAGATGGAACCGAGGCCGACGATGCGGGAGCCGTCGTACACGCGATCCGCCGCCGCATGCTTCATCGGCACGTGCGAGCCCGAAGCGGAACTGCCGTCCGCGACGCCACCGTAGGCGGCCGCGTCATGGCCCGCGCTGATGCGCGCCTCGGCCGCTTCGATGTTCTGCGGGTATTGCGTGTTGTCGCTGGCCGGGTTGTAGCCGGCCTTTTCCAACTGGACCAGTTCCGCGCGGACTTCAGCACGTGTGAGTGCCTGTTGCGGTTGCGATTGCGCGAACGAAACGACGGGAACGGCAACGAGTGCGGCGACGATCAGCGATTGAACGAGTTTCATGAGTCTTCTCCGGGTATCAAAACATTCAGGGATCAACGAATCAGGAGTGCGCGTAGATCGCGCCGAGGCCGACGACGTTCGAGCCGTCGTTGGCGCCATTCGCGGCCGCATGCTTCATCGGCACACGCGAGCTGGAAGCCGAGCTGCCATTCGCGACACCGCCGTAGGCGGTAGCGTCGCTGCCGGCGCTGACGCGCGCTTCTGCCGCTTCGATGTTCCGCGGGTATTGCGCGTTGTCGCTGGCCGGGCTATAGCCGGCCTTCTGCAACTGGACCACCTCCGCGCGGACTTCGGAACGCGTGAGCCCCTGTTGCGGTTGCGATTGCGCGAACGAAACGACGGGAACGGCAACGAGTGCGGCGACGATCAGCGATTGAACGAGTTTCATGAGTCTTCTCCGGGTATCGAACCATCAGGGATGAGGATTGAGCGGGACGCGAAGCCATCGACGCAGATACACTGTGACGTCCCGCCTGATTCACACGCAACGTTGTGAATCAACCTTGCGTGAAGACATTAGAACGCTCCAACGTATCTGCAATGTTTTCGTCACCCCCCATTTCTGCAAGCGTGTTTGTCTGCGTATGCCGTTGATACATTGCGATACAAAAACCCACTTCCGAACATGCCGTGCAGGGCCGGCGTCGCATGCGTCGTGCGGGTTGCAGGTGTGTTGCAAATGGCCCGCTCATGAAAAAACCCCAGCAGCCGTACGTTCGACTGCTGGGGTTCCGTTCAGAAGAAGCCGGGCGCGCGCCGGCTCCATCAAAGGCGGGTGACGTCGAGAATCGCATCCGCAAAGGCTTTCGGCGCTTCCTGCGGCAGGTTATGGCCGATGCCGCCGCTGATATTGCGGTGCTGATACTTGCCGGTAAACTTCTTCGCGTATGCTGCGGGCTCGGGATGCGCGGCGCCGTTCGCATCGCCTTCGAGTGTGATGGTCGGCACCGCGATCGTCGGTCCGGAGGCGAGGCGCTTTTCGAGTTCGTCGTATTGCGGCTCGCCCTGCGCGAGTCCCAGACGCCAGCGATAGTTGTGAATCACCACGGCAACATGGTCCGGGTTATTGAACGATTCGGCGGAGCGCTCGAACGTGGCGTCGTCGAAATTCCATTTCGGCGAGGCGGTATGCCAGATCAGCTTGTTGAAGTCGTGACGGTTCGCTTCATAGCCCGCGCGGCCGCGCTCCGTGGCGAAATAGAACTGATACCACCACGCGAGCTCGGCCTTCGGCGGCAACGGCGCGCGGTTCGCGTCCTGGCTGCCGATCAGATAGCCGCTCACCGACACCATCGCCTTCACGCGTTGCGGCCACTGCGCGGCGATGATGTTCACCGTGCGCGCGCCCCAGTCGAAGCCGCCGAGCACGGCCTTGTCGATTTTCAGCGCGTCCATCAGGTTGATGATGTCGACCGCGACCACCGCCTGTTGACCGTTGCGCGGCGTATCCGCCGACAGAAAACGCGTGCCACCGTAGCCGCGCAGGTAAGGCACGATCACGCGATAACCGGCCGCCGTCAGCAACGGCGTCACTTCGGCGAAGCTGTAGATGTCGTAAGGCCAGCCATGCAGCAGAATGACCACCGGTCCGTTCTGCGGGCCCGCTTCCGCGTAGCTGACGTTCAGCGTGCCCGCATTGATCGAGCGAATGTTCTCGAACGACGCCACGCGCGCGCCCGCTTTCGCATTGCCGGCCGCATCGGCCGATTGCGCATGCGCGAGCCCGCTCAGTCCCAATTCGAGCAGGCTGATACCGGCAACCGCCGTTCCGAGAAAGCGGCGGCGGCGACTATTGATCTGATCCGACATGGTTGTTCTCCTTCAAGAAGGCTTTGATACGGAATTGATCGGGTCCGCTCGCGCGATATCGCACAGCCGCATGCGAGCGCCGCGCAGGGAGAGCAGACTTCAATGGCAATCTGAAACGAATCGAACGAGACGGGTAGAACGAATCTGAAAACGAAGATGCCTTGACGACTGAACCACTGGCTTACCGCTGTCGCACCGCTTGAGATAGATAGTGACAGCGCAAGCCTTCATCAGCAAGAGCAACTAAGTTCACATATCGTTGCCTTGTAGGCAACACATTAATTGCAATCGACAAATCACATGCGCGAGATCAACCAGCAACGCCTTCGCTACTTCAACGAGGTGCTCACGCACGGCACCATCCGCGGCGCCGCCGAAAGCATCAATACGTCACCCTCCGTGATCACGCGGCAGATCAAGCTGCTCGAGGACGAACTCGGCGCGGTGCTGTTCGAGCGGCAGCCGCGCGGAGTCAGGCCGACCGAAGCGGCCACGCATCTGCTCGAATTCTGGCGCGGCTACCGTTCGCAGCAGGAGAAGCTCGAAGATCAATTGCATGCGTTGAAAGGCCTGCAGCGAGGGCAGATCCGGCTCGCGGTCAGCGAAGGCTTCGTCGATATGCTGGTCGACGATGTGCTCGCGCCATTCTGCGTCCAATATCCAGAACTCGAAATCGGCCTCGATATGCTCGCGGTCGACGCGATCCAGGAAGAAGTCGCCGAAAGTCGTGCGCATATCGGGCTTGCGTACAATCCGCCGCCTCATGCGCGCCTCGAGCATCGCGCGAGTTCGCCGCAGCCGGTCGTGTTGTTGCTAAGAAGCGACCATCCGCTCGCGAAGCGCAAACGACCCGCGACGCTCGACGACCTGCGCGCGTGGCCGCTCGCGTTGATGCCACCGACCTTTGGGATCGGTCATGTCGTCAAGATGACGGAACTCGCCGAAAACGTGTCGATTCCCGCGACGCTGACCACCAACTCACTGAGCGCGTTGAAGCGCTTCGTCACGGTCGACAACTTCATGACGCTGATCGGCGAATTCGCTGCCTACCGCGAAATCGCGAGCGGCGAATTGACGACGATACCGATCGCGCATCCGCTGTTTTCCGGCGCGCAGGCGCGTGTGCTCGTCAAGACCGGCCGGCCGCTCGCACCCGGACCTCTCGAATTGCTGCGCTGGATCGAGGAGCGTATGCCGATGTTCTCCACGTCCAGCGCAAATAGCGTCTCAGCCGCGACCGGAACCGCTGTGCGTAAGCGCAGGGCGCGCTGATCCGGCGTTCGGCTACCGCCGCCTCCGCGCGCATCGGTTCCTCAACCGATTTGTGTCGCAATGTATCCGCGCCATACGCAGACACACTACATTGCAAGCGCGCCTGATCCCGACATAAACCAGATACGTGCGGGCGTTCCAATACGGCCATCCCAGCCAACGGAACGCCCATCATGCACAGTACTCTCGAAACTCCGCTCGCCCTGCTCGCCGGGCTGCTGACGATTGCCTCTCCCTGCGTGCTGCCGGTGATGCCGATCCTGCTCGGCACTTCCGTCGAACGACCGAGCCGCACGCGGCCACTGTTCATCGTCGCCGGCTTCATTCTGACTTTCGCGTCTTTCGCGCTGCTATTGGGCGCGGTGTCGAGCACCGTGCACGTCGCGCAACAGGTACTGCGCAATACCGGCATTGCGTTGCTCGCACTGTCCGGGCTTCTGCGTATCTGGCCGCGACCTTACGACTGGCTCGTCGCGCAACTGCAAGGGCCGCTCGACCGCATCGGCGCGGCCATTGCGCCAGGGACGCAACCCGGCAGCGGCAACGCGGGCGGCTTCGTGCTCGGCATGTCGCTAGGCGCGGTATGGACGCCCTGCGCCGGCCCCGTGCTCGCGTCGATTCTGGTGCTCGTCGTGAAGGCTCAGGATCTCGGTTGGTCGGCTCTGCTGCTCACGCTGTATGCGATCGGCGCGGCGATTCCGATGCTCGCGATCATCTACGGCGGCCATTACGTGACGCGTCATGTACGTGTGGTCTCACGTCACGCGGAGCGCCTGCAACAGGTATTCGGCGTACTGGTGATGCTGACCGCCCTCGCCATCTATTTGCAGTACGACGTGCTGCTGTACGCGCGGCTCGCCGGTCTTTTCCCCTCACTCAAAGGACTTTGACATGACTACCCGCTTGAAAACCTTCGCACTGTCCACCGCGTTTGCCGCCTGCGCGTTGATCGCGACGGGTACGGTCGCCATCGCCGCGCCGCAGGAAAGCGGCTCGCCCGCACCCGAGCTCACAGGCATCACGCAATGGCTCAATAGCGAGCCGCTCAAATTGCAGCAATTGCGCGGCAAAGTGGTACTCGTCGACTTCTGGACCTATAGCTGCATCAATTGCGCCAACACGCTGCCTTACGTGAAAAGCTGGAACCAGAAGTACAAGGATCAGGGGCTCACGGTGATTGGCGTGCATACGCCGGAATATCCGTTCGAACGCGACACCGGCAACGTGAAGACCGCCCTGAAACGGCTCGGTATCAGCTATCCGGTTGCGCAGGACAACCAGTACGCCACCTGGAATGCCTATAACAATCAGTACTGGCCCGCGTTCTATCTGATCGACAAGCAAGGTCATATCGTCTACACACACTTTGGAGAAGGCGACTATGCGCAGACCGAAGCCAGGATTCAGGCGCTGCTCGCGCAGAAGAATTGACGAAGCGTTTGCTGACTCGTAGAACGGGAGAGCCCGCTACACCCACGCGATCGGGTGCAGCGGGTCTTCGTTTTTGGCGGACGACTAAAAGAGGTAATTGGCGAAAAGGCCGTACGTAATCTGACTCGTCTTTTCGGTGATGGGACTGTCGGTCGCGTCGCCGCGCAGCCACGCGAACGACACGCTCGCGCCGACGTTCCAACGCGTCGCGATCCGGTAAGCCCCGTTGACTGAGAAGCGCAACTGGTTCACACCGGAGCTGGCCGAGTAGGTCGGCAATCCCGAGCGCGCGCTCTGCCCGGAATTCACGCCAAAATAGGTTTCGTTGTACTTGTCGCTTCCCCACGTCAGGCCCGGGCCTGCGCTGAGCGTCAGTTGCGGAATGGGTTGATAGCGTCCCAACAGATCGAAAGTCGCGACGGTGCCACGATCGTTGCCGGCAATATCGGTCAAAACGCTCGCGCGTGCCGTGACGAAATCCCACGTATAAACACCGAACAGCTCCGCGTGCGCGGTGCGTTTGACGTCGCCGAGTCCGTGCAGCCGCGAGTCGTCGGACTCGCTGCGCGGTTCGATGAAATCGTAGGTCACCGCCGCGCCGACGCGCCAGTTACTATCACGGTACAGATATGCGCCCAGCGATAGCACCGACCCCGCGTCTGGATTCGCGCCGATAAAGAAGCGGTCGTAATTCACGCTCACCGACGGCACCACCTCCCATTTCGTGCCACTCGCGCCCGGAAATTTCGGCATGTTCACGACCCCTGCGCCAACCGCAAAGCGCCACGGGCTCGCGCTCGCGCCAGGCGCCTGCGTCACTTCCGGCGCGCCGATGGAGAACAGGCTTTCCGACAAACCGAGCGTATCGTCGGCCATCGCGGTGACGGCAAACAGCGACAAACCAGCCCCCGCCAGCACCTTGAGCATACGCGGCTTTGACACATCGATCATTTCTGTTTCTCCGTGAAAAAATTAAAAAAGACTGAATGCGATTTTTCCGATCCCGGCATTCATGGAGTGGCGACGAAATTGTGAAATAGTTGAGTTTCTAATTGCAGCGGCGTTAAAAGAATGACCGGTCGCCTCGCTCGATAATGGCGATGATAGAAGATACGTTTGTAATAGCCGATGCATCCGCTTTATTGGGACGTTGGTTTGGCACGTCTCTCCCCCCAAGCAGGGTAGGGAATCGCGCCTTATTTCGGGGGATTCACTTACAGAATACGTGGCGTGAGCATAGCCCGTTCTTTTCGCCCGTCGCAAGCATATTTTTCTAATTACATGCTGCGACCGCGTAATCGAGTAATAGATGCAATTTCAATGCTTGTATCAAGCGGCGCGGAATTTGCCATCCTCGTTCGCAGGCGATAATCTGTGCGGGCTTGACTTTCGCGTCGCCAAGTGTGAAATGTAGTTAGATGGCGGCTTTCGATGCACGGTGATCTACGTTACGGGTGAGCTATGCCTTCAGGAAAGTACATCGGCAATAAAACAGTCAGTCCGTCGTTTTCATGTCTTTGTGACAAGTCTCAAGCGCAGTATGCCAACCGCCGTATCAGTGCCGATCTGTCGCGGCGCGGCTTCGTCACCGGTCTCGCCGCTTCGATGCTGAGCCTGGTTCTGCCCGGTCTTGGCAATGCTCAAACCACCCAACCGCCAGCACCGCCGGCCAAGCCGGTGCTGTTCACGAACTTCCGCTTGTTCGATGGCAAATCGTCGACGTTGCGTGACGGTCTCTATGTGGTTGTCGAGGGTGACAGCATCAGCCAGTTGGGTCGGGGTCAACCGGCTTCGATCGACGGCAAAACGCTCGTCGATTGCGGTGGCAAGGTGATGATGCCCGGCATGATCGACATGCACTGGCACGCGCTGCTCGCGGCAGTGCCGATTCAGGTCATCCTTCAATCCGACATTGCATTCGTTCATCTTGCGGCAAGCGCTGAAGCCGAACGTACACTACTGCGCGGCTTCACAACGATACGCGACGCGGGCGGCCCGTCATTCGCCCTGAAGCAGGCGATCGATAGCGGCATGATTTCCGGGCCACGAATCTATCCGTCCGGCGCGATGATCACGACCACCGGCGGTCACGGCGATTTTCGTGCGCTGAGCGATCTGCCGCGCACCGGCAGCCAGGTCACCCAACTGGAACGGGACGGTGGCTTCGCGATCGCCGACACCGAAGACGAAATCCGCTTGCGGGTGCGCGAGCAGTTCATTCAGGGCGCGACGCAGATCAAGCTGGTCGGAGCCGGTGGGGTATCGACGCCGCGCAGCCCGCTCGACATGCTCACGTTTACCGAAAAGCAGTTGCGCGCGGCCGTCGAAACAGCGGCCGACTGGGGCACCTATATCCTCTCGCATGCGTACACGCCCGAAGCGGTTCAGCGCTCCGTTGCGGCAGGCGTGCAGTGCATCGAGCACGGTCATCTGATGGACGACAGGACCGCGGCGTTGATGGCGAAGAACGGCACGTGGTTGAGCACGCAGCCGTTCGTCAACGAAGACGACGTGGGTCCGCTCGCCCCACCGATCCGCGAAAAATTTCTTCAAGTGATCGCGGGCACCGACAGGGTTTTCAAACTCGCGCGCAAGCATGGCATCAAGGTCGCGTTCGGCACGGACCTGATCTTTTCGCAGGCCGTGGCCGCACGGCAAGGCACGATGCTCACGCATATGAAGGGGTGGTATAGCGCAGCCGAAGCATTGGGCATCGCAACGGGCACCAATGGCCAACTACTCGCGCTGTCCGGGCACCGCAATCCGTACCCGCGCAAGCTCGGTGTACTCGAGGAAGGTGCGTACGCCGATCTGCTGCTCGTCGACGGCAATCCGCTCGAGAATCTCGACCTGATCGCGAACCCGGAGCAGAACCTGCGCATCGTGATGAAGGATGGAAAGTTCTACAAGAACACGCTGAAAGCGTAATCAGCAATACAGGCGGGCGCGCAACCTGGCGCGCCCGCATTCGCTACACCGTCACACTATTTAGCCGTGCCCCTGCAGACGGATGTCGCGCGACGATGCGCCGACGTACACCGAGCTGCCCGGCACATAGAGCCAACGGTTGCTCGTCGTATCCCACACGCTCTGCATGCGCTGCGTCACGACAACGTGCACACGACGCGATTCGCCCGGGTTCAGACCCACCTTGTCCCAGCCGACGAGACGCCGCGGCGGTTCACCCTGATACGGCACGCCGAGGTACACCTGCGGCACTTCCGCACCGGCGACGCGACCATCGTTACGCACGTTGAACGACACGTCGATCAGGCCGCCCGGCAGATGCTGAACCGACAGACCCGAGTATGCGAAGTGCGTGTACGACAGGCCATAGCCAAACTCGAACATCGGCGTGATGTTCTGCGAGTCGTACCAGCGATAGCCCATATCGAGCTTCTCGGCGTACACCGGGTTCGCCGCAAACGCGCCATTCGTGCCCCACGTCGGCGTATCCTGGTCGCGCACCGGGAACGTGACGGGCAGCTTGCCGGAAGGATTGACCTTGCCGAACAGCACGTTCGCAATCGCGTTGCCGCCGCCTTCGCCCGGATACCATGCTTCGATGATCGCCGACACGCTATCCTTCCACGGCATCAGCACCGGGTTGCCGCTTTCGACGACGACGATCGTGTGCGGATTGGCCGCCGCAACCGCTTCGACGAGTGCATCCTGGTTGGTCGGATTCGCGAGGCCCAGGCTCGGCAGATCGCCGATGTCCTCACCGGCCGGCTGCGCGACCACGACGATCGCGACGTCGGAGTTGGCCGCCAGCGTGGCCGCCTGGGTGATCTGCTGCTGCGTGTAGGCGGCAAACGGCGACTGCTGATCGCTGTTGCCGGCGAAGGTCACGGTGGCCTGCGGCGCGAGCGCCTTGATCGCCGACACGATCGGCGTATTCAATTTCAGCCACGGGTTGGTCCACCAGCTGCAGCCCGTCTCCGTGCCGAACGTCAAGCCGCCGCAACCGGCGAACGCGCCCGTCACCGGATCGCGCGTGTTGCCCGAACCGCCGCCCGTCAGCACCGCCGCATCGGCATGGCCGCCGATCACCGCGATACGCGACAGCGAACCAGCGGCGAGCGGCAGCTGATTGCTGGCGTTCTTCAGCAGTACCATCGATTGCTCTTCGACCGACTGCGTGAAGGCTCTCGCGGCCGAGAAGTCGATGGTCGCGCCACCCTTCGGCGGATCGTCCATCACGCCCGTGCGGATCATCACATACAGCTTGCGCTCGACCATGTCGTCGAGGCGCGCGGTCGACACCGAGCCGTTCGCGATCGCCTGTTTGACCAGCGTGGGCGTCAGATAGACGGTCGAACCGACGTCTTCCTCCTCGTCGAGACCCGCATTGATCGCCGGTGCCGTGCTATGCGTCGCGCCCCAGTCCGACTGCACCTGACCTTCGAAGTGCCAGTCGTTCTTCAGCACGTCGTTGAGAATGTGCGGGTTCTCGCAGGCCTGGATGCCGTTGACCTCGTTGTAGCTGCACATCACGCTGCCGGGCTGCGCGCGGCGCGCGGCGATTTCGAACGGCAGCAGATAGAGCTCGCGCATCGTGCGCTCGTCGATCTGGCTATTGCCGCCGCCGCGGTTATGTTCCTGCTCGTTGCCCATGTAGTGCTTGATCGTCGCGATGACCTTCTGGCTTTGCGTGCCGTCGGTGCGCTCGGCGAGCATCTCGCCGGCAAGCACCGGATCTTCGCCGAGATACTCGAAGAGCCGGCCACCGCGTGGCTCACGCGCGAGGTTGGTGCCACCGCCGAGCCCCATGCCGAAGCCCTGCTGACGCAACTGGATCGCGATCTGCTTGCCGAAGTTCCACGACAGCGCGCGGTCCCAGCTCGCCGCTACCGCGAGCGTCGCCGGGAAGGTCGTCGATGGCTGGTTGGTGCTGCCCGAACCCGTGGCCGAGTCGACCATGTTCAGGTCGGGAATGCCGAGACGCGGCACGCCCTGAATGTAGCCCGCGCCGCCGCCCGGCACGGCGGACATCGCGTACTGCGAGTGAATGAACTGCAGCTTTTCGTCGATCGTCATCTGGTTGACGAGCGTTTCCGCGCGCCGATGCGCCGCAGCCGACGCGAACGCGTTCAGCACCGTCGACATGGGCGCGAAGTCGAGACCGGGAGTGGGTATTTCCGCGTGCGCAGCGGCGCTCACGGCCGCCGCAATCGCGACGGCCGGCCATAGTTTCTTCTGCATAGGTGTCTCTCCGAAATTGTGCTTTTCTGGGGCAACGGAGCGCGTCGGGGGGTGGGAAACGGACGCGAAAACAGGCATGCAGCGATGACTGCAAACGTTTGCCTGTGGGAAGAAGAATCGGCGCAACTGGATGGGCTGTAGCGACTCTCCGTGGTGAGTAATGTAGGAATGTAGTCTGACTACAGCATCGGTATTTATACCAATACGTGTAATTTTATGCGTAATGGGGTGTAAGGCTTTTCCGAACAGGCTAATTGAAAGTTATCGATTCAAGGCGAATAAAGAGTCGGCAATTTTGTGCGGGTTTCTATTCAAATTGGTGAGTGGGCATTTGCGCATTGACAACAAAACAGTCGCCGTCTAGTTTACTGGAAACCGCATCCCTTAAACTGGATTACATGGACATCAATGCCCTGATCGCGCGCCGGATCAAAGAACTGCGCGACGCTCAAAATTGGTCGCTCGATGCACTGGCCGAGCGCAGCACGGTCAGCCGCTCGAATATCTCGCTGATCGAGCGCGGTCAGAGCAGCCCTACCGCGACCGTGCTCGATAAACTCGCGACCGCGTTGAACGTGCCGCTCGCGTCGCTATTCGAGCAGGATGGCGCGCCGGCTGCCGAGCCATCGCCGCTCAGTCGCGCAACCGAGCAGGCGGTGTGGACCGATCCGAGCTCGGGGTATGTGCGACGTCATCTGTCGCCGACCGCGCGCTCGGCGATCCAGTTGGTCGAGGTCAACTTTCCCGCCGGTCAGCGCGTCAGTTACGAAACCGGCGCGCGCGACGCGGACATTCATCAACAGGTGTGGATGCTCGACGGGTCGATGGAAATCACGGTCGGCGACGCCAGCTGGCGGCTCAAGACCGGCGACTGCCTGGCAATGCGGCTCGACAGCCCGATCGTGTTCCGTAACCCCACTCGCAAACGCGCGCGCTATCTCGTCGCGCTGACCACATCGCCAGTCAACGAACGGAGAAACGGATGAGCGATAACGTGACCATACGGCGCGTCGGCGCGAACGAAGCTTCGGCCTGCGTCGAAGCGCTCGCCGACGTGCTGATCGACTGCGTGGAAGGCGGAGCATCGGTCAGCTTCATGCTGCCGATCTCGCGCGCCTCCGCGCTCGCGTTCTGGCGCAACATCGCGGAAGGCGTGGCGCGCGGCGAGCGCGCATTGCTGATCGCCGAAGATCGCGGCGGCGGCATCGTCGGCACCGTACAGCTGATTACCGCGCAGCCCGAAAATCAGCCGCATCGCGCCGATGTCGCGAAGATGCTCGTGCATAGAAAGGCACGCCGGCGCGGCGTCGCTCACGCTTTGATGAGCGAGCTCGATCGGCTCGCGCGGCAAGAGAAGAAATCGGTTCTGGTGCTCGACACCGTGACCGGTGGCGATGCCGAACGGCTCTATCAGCGCGCCGGCTGGCAACGCGTCGGCAGTGTGCCGAATTACGCGCTGATGCCCGACGGTGCGTTCTGCGACACGACCTTCTATTGCAAGCAACTTTGACCCGCACCAGCGCTCATTCGCTTACTGCGACTGACGCGACCTCGCGTCCCAATCGCTGCACGCGAATCAGCGGCACGAGCGACACGGCGAGGCATGCGAGCACCATTGCCGCGCTCACCGCGAGCAACGCGTGGTCGATGGCCTGCACGAGCGCGACGCGCGCCGCGGCGATCAGCGCGTCGCCGTCGAACCCTGCCGCGTGAGCATCGCGAATGAAGGTCGCGACGTCGCGAGACGTCAGCAGTAGTTGCGGGCTGTGCGCGGCGGGCGCAACCCACGGCGCGTCCGTATCGATACCGTGCCCTTGCAAAACATCGGCCACGCGTTGGCGATACAGCACGTGCACGATTGTGCCGACCACGGCCGTTCCAATCATGCCGCCCACCATCCGCGCCGACTGGATCATAGCGGTCGCAATGCCAAGCTGACGCTTGCCCGCCACCTGCTGCGCAAACACGGTCAGATTCGGCATCACGAGACCGATCCCTACGCCGCCCGCAGTCAATGCGGCCATCAACGCATGACTGGTCTCCATGCGTTCGGCCGCGACGCCCCAACACGCCACGCCCAGCAACGCGAAGCCGACGTACAGCAGCAAGTTGGGCTTACGCAGACGCGTGACGACGCGCGTATTCGCGATCGTGCCGACGGTGATGCATAGCACGAGCGGCGTCACCATCACCCCGGCGCGATCCGCGTTGAGACCCATGCCGCCTTGCAGCAGCAACGGCACATAGAACAGCAGCGCGAACATCGCCAAGCCCATCAGCATCGACAACGCGAGCAACGCGATGATGGCCCGCTCGCGCAGCAACGCCGGCGGCAGAATCGGATCGGCCGCGCGCAGTTCCTCGCGCATGAGCAGCGCGCCCGCGCTCAATGCCACCACGCCGAACGCGATCGTCGAAACCTTCAGCGTCTGCTGCGCGAGCGATTCGACGAGCAGTTGCAACGCACCGAGTCCGGCGGCGATCAACAATGCGCCGCGCCAGTCCGGGCTCAGCTTGCCGCGCAGTTGATGGCGAATGTTCGGTAGATGTCGGGCAGTCAGATAAAGACTGAGCACGCCGACCGGAAGGTTGACGAAAAACGCGGAGCGCCAGCCGTAGTGCTCGCTCAGAAAGCCGCCCAGCGAAGGCCCTACCGCATTCGCGACGCCGAACGCGCTCGAAAACAGCACCTGCCAGCGCAAACGCACGACGGGATCGGGAAACAGATCGGGAATCGACGCGAAGCAGGTGCCCACCAGCATGCCGCCACCGATCCCTTGCAACGCGCGAAACAGCACCAGCGCCTGCATGCTGTGCGCGGCACCGCACAGCACCGACGCGGCCGTGAACACGACGATCGCGATCACGATCAACGGCTTGCGTCCGAACCAGTCGCCGAGCCGCCCGAAGATCGGCACCGTGATGACCGAGGCGAGCAGATACGCGGTCGCGACCCACGCATAGAGATTAAAGCCCTTCAGCTCGGCGACGATGGTAGGCAACGCGGTGCCGACCACGGTCTGATCGATCGCGACCATCATCACGACGCTCGACAAGCCAAGCATCGCAAAGAGCGACTGACGGAACGAGCGGGCCGTGGTGGGCGGCGATGTCCCGTGCGGTATGGCGCCGGGTGGCGTGCCGTTGCTCATCGGCGTTCAGGCGCGCTGTGCGGCCGCTTCGCGAGCGACATGCTTGCGCCACGCGAGCCCGGCGAGCGCAACGTCCTGCAAGCCGATGCCGACCGCCTTGTAGACGACGATGTCCTCGGACCGCACGCGTCCGCTGGCGCGCCCTTCCAGCACGTCGCCGAGTTCGACTACGTTGCGCCAGTCGAACGTGCCGGGCGCGGCCTGCACCAGGTCGCCGGCCTCTTCCCTTGCCTGTTCATGCAGTTCAACCACGATGCGCGACGCGCGCGCGAGCGTCGTATCGTCGAGCTCGCGCGTGTAGGGCAGGCTCGACCCGATGGCCGCGACCATCGCACCGGGCGCAAGCGTCGCGCCATCGAACAGCGCACCGGTCGCGCGGGTCGCGGTGACGATCACGTCGGCATCACGCACCGCCTCGGCGGCTTCGCCTGCGGTGGCCTTCACGCCGCGCGCACGGTGACGCGCGTTGAGTTCGTCGACGACCTGCACCACGTTATCGAGGCCGACGATTCTGAACGACTGCAAACCGGTATGCGCGGCGAGCGCCTGTGCATGCGCGCGCCCCTGGACGCCGGTGCCGAAAATCGCGACGGCGCGCGCATCTTCGCGGGCGAGCGCTCGCACCGCGAGCACCGTGGTCGCGGCCGTGCGGATTCGCGTGAGCGCGTTCGCGTCGAGCGTGGCGAGCGGGCGGCCGTCGTCGGTCGAAAACAGCACGATCGAGAACGAGAAACGGCCGTTGATCGTCGTGTACACCTTCGCGCCGGTCACGCCAGCTTCGGGCAACACGGCGCCGAGCGTCGATAGCTTCAAGCCGCCCGCTTCGGTGCGCACGCGCCGCTGCACCGCCGCGCGTCCCCGCGACAGTGCGCGAAACGCCTGCTCGAGCGTCGGGATCGCTTCGTCGAAACCCACGAGCGCATCGATCTGCGCGTCGTTCAGATGAATCATGGAGAATGCTTCCTTGTGCGAATCTGATGACTGGATGGCGCGCCGCCGCGCGCTACACGAGCGCCGCTGCGGCGTGCTGGAACGTAAAGCTGTCCGAGTACAGATGATCGACGCTCGCGCCCTTCGCGATGAAGGCGGCCTTCGCCTCTGCGATCATCGCGGGCGAGCCGCACAGATAGACCGCGTGCTCCGACAGGTCCGCATGGTCCTCGCACACCGCATGCTGCACATAGCCGCGCCGCCCGCTCCATGCTGTGTCCGCGCGCGACAACACCGGCACATAGCGGAACTCGTAGAGACGCTCCGCCCAGCGGCCGATTTCGTCATGCAGATACAGGCCGTCGGCCGTTCTCGCGCCCCAGTACAGCGTGACGGGCGGGCAATCGGGATCATCCATCAGCGATTCGAGCATCGCTTTCACCGGCGCCAGGCCGGTGCCGGTCGCGACCATCAGCAACGGACGATAGTCCTCTTCGTGCAGTCGGAATCCGCCGAGCGGCAGCTCCACGTCGAGGCGGTCGCCCGGTTTGAGCTGCGCCACTACTCGATCGGTGAACCGGCCGCCCGCGATCTTCCGCACATGAAAGTCGACGAGGCCGCCCGCGCGCGCGGCGGATGCCATCGAAAAGCTGCGATGACTACCGTCTTCGAGCATCACGTTCATGTACTGACCGGGCCGGTAAATCATTTCGGCGTCCTCTGGAAGCGCGAGCGTGAGGTGCGTGACGTCGTGCGCCAGCAAGCGTACCGCTTCGACGCGCACCGTATGACGCGCCGGCTCCGATGTCGGCGCACCGGCATGGCCCGCGCCGATCACAATGTCGCTGCGCGGCCGCGCCTGACACGCGAGCGCAAATCCCGCCCGCGCCTCCTCCTCGGTGAGTCCGAGCGGAAACTCCTCGTAGTCGAGCGTCCCCTCGTGCACTTTCACGCGGCACGTGCCGCAACCGCCGAACTGACAATCGTGCGCAAGCGGCACGTCCGCGCGTAGCGCGGCGGCGAGCAGCGATTCGTCGCGCTCGGCGCTGAAGCACGCTCCTGTTTCGAGCACCTGAATCCGGTATGACATGACGCCACCTCATGACGATGCGATGCGAACGGCAGGACCGCCGGCATGCACCGGCGGCCCGTGGCATCATTTCTTGATGTCGGCTTCCACGAGCACGCTATGCCCTTGCGCCGCGAGCAGATCGTGCAGCCCCTGCAAAGCGGCGAGGCCGCACTGCGTGTCCTGCTCGCCGTTGCCGCCGCTCAGGCCCACACCACCCACCACTTGGCCATCGACGACAACAGGAAAGCCGCCGACGAATGCCGCGAACTTACCCTCGAAGCTCCATTGAATGCCGAACGCTTCGTTGCCCGGCAACGCGGGACCGTTGGGCGGCTGGGTGAACAGATGCGTCGAGCGCTTGTGACCGGCTGCCGTGAACGCCTTGTTCCACGCAATCTGCGGCCCAGTGATGCGCGCGCCGTCCATCCGTTCGAGCGCGAGCGGATAGCCGCCCTCGTCGACGATGCAGACCGATTCGAGCACGTCGATCTGCTGCGCCCGGCCGATGGCCGCGCGGATCATTTCGCGCGCTTCGGCCAGTTCCAGGCGAAATATCTGTTTCATTGCAACCCCCTCATTGTTGATTGATTCATTGATTCGGACAGCTGATCTCGCCGCGCTCAGATGCCGCGATAGACCGTCTTGATCTGCGTATAGAACTCGAGACCGCCACGCCCCGATTCGCGAAACGTCGACGTGCTCGAACGCTTGAGCCCCCCGAACGGCGCGTTGATCGCGTTGCCCGTCGTCGTGCGGTTGATCTTCACGGTGCCCGCCTCGATGTCGTCCGCGAAGCGATGCATGTGGCGGGGATTCGACGTGACGATCGCGGCGCAGAGCCCGTACTCGGTGTCGTTCGCCTTCGCGATCGCGTCCTCGTAGCTGGTCACGGTGACGATCGCGATCACCGGCCCAAAGATTTCTTCGCGGCAGATACGCATGTCCTGCGTCACGTCGGTGAAGATCGCCGGCGTGACGTAATAGCCGTGCTCGTAATCGGGGCCGCTCAGGCGCTCGCCGCCGTACAGATGCGTGGCCTGTGCCTTGCCGGAGGCCACGTAGTCGAGCACGGTGTCGAGCTGCGTCCGGGTCGCGAGCGGGCCGATGTCCATGCCGGGCGTGAGGCCGCTGCCGATCCTGAGCGTCTTCACTTTAGCGAGCAGTTTCTCGCTGAACGCATCGCGCACGCTCTGCATGACCAGCACGCGGCTCGTGCCGGTGCAGGCCTGGCCCGTCAGCGAGAAGCCGCCCTTGATCGTCAGGTCGACGGCGCGGTCGAGATCCGCGTCGTCCATCACGATCAGCGGGTTCTTGCCGCCGAGTTCCATCTGCGTGCGCGTGGTCAGCGGTAGGGAGCGATGAATCTGTTCGCCAGCGGCGCTCGAACCGGTGAACGACACGGCCCTGACGACCGGCGACGCGGTAATGACGGAGCCGATTTCCGACGCGCGTCCCGTGATGAAATTCAGTACACCCGACGGAATTCCCGCCTGCGCGAATGCTTCGGCGAGCCGGTAGCCGATCAGCGGCGCATCCGACGACGGTTTGAAGATCACCGTATTGCCGGCGATCAGCGCCGGGGCGATCTTGCGCGCCGGGATCGAGATCGGAAAATTCCACGGTGTAATCACGGCGACGACGCCGAGGGGTTCGCGCTGCGTGTGGACGGTCATGTCGGGATCGTCGCTCGGGAACGTCTCGCCGGAATACGACTGACCTTCCACCGCATAGAAACGCAGCACCTGCGCCGAGCGCAGAATTTCGTCCCTGCTCTGCGCGAGCGGCTTGCCTTCTTCGCGCGTGAGTTCGTTCGCGAATCCGTCCGCATGCTGTTCGAGCCACGCCGCCGCGCGATGGAGAACGGCCGCGCGCTGCGCGACCGGCGTGCGCCGCCACGCGGCGAACGCGCCAGCCGCCGCGGCCAGCGCGGCGCGCGCGTCCTCGGCCGAAGACGCCTGGAAGCGGCCGACGATGTCGCGCGTATCGGCGGGATTCACGTTGTCGAACGTGCCGCCGCTCACGCTGGCGGTCCACTCGCCCGCGATGAGATTCTTGAACTCTGGTGTTGCCGGATTGCTCATGACGGGTACCTGTGCTGTTGCCGCAATGGCCGGCGCCATGCCGGCCGGCTGGCTCGCGGCGATGCCAACGGAAGACGGCGCCGCGTTGCGCGCGCCGCCGCGGGTTCAACTCGCGAGTTCGAGTTCGGGCAGCGCCAGGTCCTGCTCGACGTAGTCGTAATAGAGCGCGGTCGTATAAAGCAGACGCATCTGCGCGCCGATCTCGCAGATCTTCAGGCAGCGTTGCTGCAACTCGGGCGTGTCGGCATGTTCGAGCACGATCTGATAGCCGCGCTCGCCATGAATCTCGTCCGACACGATGTGCAGATCGAAGAACTCCACTTCCTCGTCGGTGAACTGGTATTTGTCGCGCAGCGTCGGCGTCTGCTTGCGATAGATCGACGGCACCTGCGATTCCAGACCCACGACGAGCGCCGCGACCGCGACGATCGGGTCCTCGCGCATCGCCACCGAATAACACCATGCCTGCAGGCCTCGCGTGGTCGGCGACATGTTGTCGGGATCTATCACGCGCTCGCGCGTCGTGCCGCACGCTTCGGCGAAACGGATCAGCAGATCGGTATGACGGTCACCGCCGATTTCCTCTTCGTACATGTTGGCGAGCAGAAAGTCCTTAGCCTCGGTGAAGCGGTCCGGCGTGCGCGCATAGATATAGGCCAGATAGTCGGCGAACGGGCCCACGTAGTGATAGTGGTTCTCGGCCCAGCGCGCGAGATGCGCGCGGCTCAGCTTGCCGCTCGCCCACGCGATGCTGAACGGCGCCTTGTTCGCACTCTTGCCTTTGATGGCTTCCTCGAGCGCGGCGCGGAAGTCATCACGGTTCATCAATTCAGCCATTTCAAGCTCCTGACAGGTAGGGAAAAGGTTGGCGTTGTCGAAAGCCCGAATGCCGTCGGGCACGGAAGGAATAGTTGAGCTAGTGTAGCTCGGTTAATGAATACTGTATACTACAATGCCTGAATTGCGCAAATCGTTCGAGGGAAAGCGCTCCGTCTACGCGCCGCTTCATTGCGGCCTTTCCGCGGAAACCCGGGAAAAGCGGACCTATATGCGCGCCAACTGCCGCTGTCTTCGGCACTCGCCGAGGCACCATCCGGTAGTATACGGTATACTATATTCTCTTTTTTTCGACTACACTAGATCCGAGTGAATCACGGAGAGCGTTATGCCAACAGTGGTATTTCACAAAAACGGCGCGACCCATCAGGGCGAGGTCAAGGAGAACACCAACCTCGTCGTGCGCGCCGGCATCAAGCAATTCCCGTTTCCGCATCTGCGCTACGAATGCGGCATGGGCAAGTGCTCGAAGTGCGCGTGCCGCGTGATGTCCGGCGCGCAGTATCTGCCCGAGCCCAACTGGAAGGAAAAAAAACAGCTCGGCGAGCGGCTTGCGCAGGGTTATCGCCTCGCGTGCCAACTATGGATCGAGCACGACATCGAACTCGCGCAGGACGATCTGGAGCAGGCAGCATGAATACGCGCTCCGTCGCGGCCGGCACGCACGTGATCCTGACGAGCAAGCCCGGCCAGTACCGCACCGAGGCGACCGAAGGCATCGTGCCGCTCGCCACCTTCGACTACCTCTACGGCGGCCGGCATATCGCCACGTTCGTCATCGCCGCGCTCATGAAAGAAACGAAGATCAGGGTGATCGACGAAGCCACACCGTCGGCGGTCAATCTCGTTCCCACCAGGTTCCTCGAAAAATTCGCGACGCCTGAAGCCGCGCTCGAGTCGCTGCGGCAGCTCGCGGGCCACGGCAACGGCGCCGCGCAACTGACCCCGCGCTAGTTGCCGCGCCGTTTCATCCCCTCCTCTCCGAACCCAATACGTAAGCCTCCGAATGATCCAGATTACTTTCCTCAGCAACGACGGCAAGTCGGTGAGCGCGCCGCCCAACAGCAATCTGCTGCGCGTCTCGCTGCGCGAAAAAGGCGGCATTCCGTTCAAATGCGGCGGCGGCTTGTGCGGCACCTGCAAATGCAAGGTCGAACACGGCATCGAACATACCGATAACGTGAAGGACAAGGAAAAACGCCATCTGAGCGAAGACGAAATCAAAGCTGGCTATCGGATGGCCTGTCAGACTTTCGTCAATGGCAACGTCAGCGTGTCATGGTGAGTTAGCAACACAACGTAGTGAGTCAAACCGGGACGCAGGCTTCGATGCACTGAAGCCGGCGTTTTTGCTTGTCGTTGCGAGGCGTAAAACGTAGGCCGCAACTCGCGGGCAAAGCGCGCCGGCGATCAAACCGCCAAGGCCTTGCGCATCGGCAAACCAACGCGCAAGGCCCGGCAAAAACCGCGCGGACGACACGCGCGTCCCGCCCCCCATCACCAGATCAGAATCGCCACCAACGTCGACACCACCAGGCCGGACACCACCGGCAGCAACAGATAGCGCACCGCCTGCAACACCGGCACACGCGCGAAGCTCGCCACCGCCGCGAGCGCCGACCATGCGGTCAGCGTCTTGCCGGTCCACACCGAACCCATCTGGCCGATCGCCGCGAGCGTCGACACGTCGAAGCCCACCGTGCGGCCGAGCGCGCCCGCCAGCGCACCGGTCAACGGCAAACCGGCGAAGCCCGAGCCGTCGATGCCCGTCACCATGCCGGCCAGCAGAATGCCGTACGAGACGAAGAACGCATTGTGCGGAATGTAGACCTCGCCCGCTTTCACGAGATCGGCAAGCAGGCCGGGGGCATGGGTACCGGCGGGCAAGCCGAGGATCGGCGCCGCGGTGCCGGCCACGCCGATGAAGAAGAAGCCCGCAATCGGCAGCACCGAGCTCATCGCGCGAAACGAAAACACGAAGCCCTCGGTGACGTGCTCGGCCGTGCTGCGGCAGATCGCGCGATAGTCGCGCGCAGCGGCTACCGCCACCATCAGCAACGCGGAGACGCCGCCGACGAGCGCCGCGGCCGCTGCACCGCTCGCGCCCTTGAAGCCGGGGATCAGATGCGGCAACACCATATAGGCGACGATCGCGAGAAAGGCGACGGGGATCACGATCGCGAAGCAGCGGGACCAGCGCTCCTGCCACGGCGTCAACAGGTCGCGCGACGACAACAACGCCCGCGAGCCGCTCGCGCCGCTGACCTGGCCGCCGTCGCCGACCGACGCATGCTGCGGTTTGCCGCGCCGGATGCGCGCGCGACCCGTGCCGGCCGCGGGCGTGACAACGGCATTGGCCGTGACCTGGGTCGCTTCCCAGCGTTCGAGATGGCGCGCATCGGGCGCCTGGATCTGCTTGCGGATACGCAGATAGGCGATCAGGAACGCGATGCCGCCCGTGATCAGCGACAGCAGCAGCGCCTTGTCGGCAACGTCCGGCATCGCGACCGCGGCCGCTTTCGCGCTGATGCCCGGCGCGACCTTGATCACGTAATCCGACGACAAGGCCGTGCCGAGTCCCGCGATGCCGATGCACAACGCCGCGCCCAGCGGCGGCACGCCCGCGTAAATCGCGGCCGGCAGCAGAATGCCGGCGATCAACGGCACGGCCGGCGTCGGCCAGAAGAACAGCGACAACACGTAGCTCACGAAGCCGAGCACGAAGAAGCCGACGTGCCCGTTGACCATGACCGCGCGAAACGGCTGGACCATGCGCACATCCGCGTTGATCCGTTTCAGCGCGTTGAGCAACGCGGTCATCAGCGAAATCACGAGGAAGATATTGAACAGCTCGCGCGCCGCCGTAAGCGGCGCAAAGAACACCGCTTCGATCGCGGTCGACACCTGGCCGGAAAACGCGAAGACGGTGGCGAAGGTCGCGAGAATCGCGGGCGCGACGACATTGGCGCGAAACACCAGCGTCGCGATGATAGAGACGACACCACACAGGTAAACCCAGTGCGCCGACGTTAGAACGACGTGAGATTCCATTGCTTCTCCTGACTGCGCGGACCTGCGAGCGCGGGTGGATGCGGCTGATTTGAGATAACCATTCGGTATACTATGTACGAAATAAAACCGGATCAACGGCTGTTTGCTTGACGTTTACCCGCATTCGCTGGGGCATTTCAAAGCAGAAGAATCGAGCGGCAGCAGAAATCCCGCCTTTCCCGGTAGCCGCGAGGAAGCGCGGCGCGTGCTTCAATGCCCCGCCAGACAAGGCCGAGCCGGGTATTTCCGTATAAGGTCTACAGTATTCGCCACGTGCACTGAGGTAAAATCGCTTGCATCACACGCCATCAGCAACACAGGTTGGAGATCCTTATGAAGACCGAAGCGGACACGACCGCGGCAAGCGGCGCACAGGGGCAATCGAGCGCGCCGATCATGCATCAGCAGCTGTCGCATCTCGTCACCGCGCGGCTGCGCGAAGCAATCGTCTCGGGCACGTACGCGCCCGGCGAGCGGCTGGTGGAAGGACGCATCGCCCAGGAGCTCGACGTCTCGCGCGTGCCGGTACGCGAAGCGCTGCGCGCGCTCGCCTCGGAAGGCCTCGTCGAAGTGCGGCCACGGCACGGCGCGGTGGTCGCGTCGCTGCAGCCGTCGGCGGCACGCGAAATGATCCAGATCCGCGCGACGCTCGAGGGACTCAACGCCCGGCTCGCCGCCGAACATCGAACGCCCGAGCTGGTCGGCCAGATCGAACAGGTGCTCGCCGAAGGCAAGGCAAAAGTCGACGCCGGCGAGACGGCCGGCCTGCTCGAACTCAACGCGCGTTTTCACGACCTGCTCTACGCGGCCGGGGCCAATACGATTCTGAGCGACCTGATGCGCTCGTTGCGCGACCGCACGCGCATGCTGTTCACGAACGCGAGCGATGCGGAAGTCCGCCAGACCTGGGACGAACACGCCGCGATCCTGCGCGCGGTGCAGTCGGGCGATGCGACGCTGTCGGCGCTGCTCGCCGAGCGGCATGTGATGCGCGCCGCCCAGCACTATCTGGCGAACAATGCGCGTTGAAACGGCCTTTGAAACGCGCGGCATAGGAAGCGAGGCGCGGCACACGCCACCGCGCTCGCCTCACGCCACCCGATAATTTCGTCGACTACGCTGCAAGCCACTTGACAGGCTGAATTTGGCGATAGACGGTATACAACATACCGCTCATCAATCGCCCTCTCAGGCCTTTCATGACGCCAAGCTCCTCCCCACCCGCCGCCAGTCAGGCGGAGCGCTACCGTTACGCCACTGTCCAGCAGGCCGCGCACGACATGCGCGCCGGCGAGATCGACGCCGTCTCGCTCGTCGCCGCGTGCGAAGCCGCATTCGAGGTCGACAACGGCCTGCTGAACGCGGTCGTCGTATCCGATTTCGACGCCGCCTACGCCACCGCCGAAGCACGCGACGAGGAACGGCGCGCGGGGCGGCTGCGCGGCCCCTTGCACGGCATTCCGTTTACGATCAAGGAATCTTTCGACGTCCGCGGCTGGCCGACGACCCTTGGCGACCCCGCGCATCGCGAGAACATCGCGAGTGCCCATGCGGACGTCGTGCAACGCCTGCTCGACGCGGGCGCGGTGCTGCTCGGCAAGACCAACGTGCCGATCTCTCTGCGCGACTGGCAAAGCTATAACGACCTCTACGGCACGACCCGCAATCCGCGCGATCCGTCCCGCACGCCGGGCGGTTCGTCGGGTGGCAGCGCGGCGGCCGTCTGCGCGGGCATGTCATTCTTCGACGTCGGCTCGGATGTCGGCTCATCGATCCGCAACCCCGCGCATTTCTGCGGCGTCTTCTCGCACAAGACCACGCATGGCATCGTGTCGCTGAAAGGCCATGGCATCGGCGGCGGCATGGCGCAGCCCGACATCAACGTCGCGGGTCCGCTCGCGCGCTCGGCGCGCGACCTCGAACTCGTGCTCGGCGCGATCGCCGGTCCGGCCGGCGAAGCCGCGAGCGCGCTGAGGCTCGCACTGCCACCCTGCGAGCGCACGGACCTGCGTGAATTCCGCTTCGGCGTACTGGCCAATCATCCGCTCGCCGACGTCGACGGCCCGGTAGAGGCGTGCCTCACGCGTCTTGGCCGGCAGCTCGAAGACGCCGGTGCGACGGTGGTTTGGGACGCGCGCCCCGCGCTCGACGCCGCGCAACTGATGCGCGCCTACGTGCTGCTGCTGCGCGCGTCGACCTCGCACTATCTCGACGACGACGCCTTCGCCGCCGCGCTCACAGCAAGCGCCGCCGTGGCCGCCGACGCGTCGTCGTACGCCGCCTTGCAATACGCGGGCACCGCGTTGCGTCACCGCGACTGGCTGCTGCTGCAAAAGCAGCGCGACGCGTTTTGCGAAGCATGGCGCGAGCTGTTCGGCACGATCGACGTGCTGCTGTGCCCCGCCGCCGCGACCGCCGCCTTCACGCTCGACGAAACCGGGGCGCCGTGGCAGCGCACGCTCGACGTCAACGGCCGCCCGCAGCCGATGACGACCCAGCTGTTCTGGGCCGGCCACTCGGGTCTGTGCGGCCTGCCATCGACGGTGGCCCGCGCCGGCACGACCGCGGACGGCCTGCCGATCGGCGTGCAGATCGTCGGGCCGCTCTATCACGACCTGCGTTCGCTGCGGGTGGCCGCGCTGCTCGAGCAGGCGGGACTGTCGTTCGTCGCGCCACCGCTATAACACCTACTCGCATTCTCGAGGCGCCAGCCGCCACCTCATCCTCGCCCGGAGTCCTCCATCATGGTCTGGTTCGAATCGCTGTCGAAGAACGAGAAGAAAGCCTTTGCGGGCGCGTTCATGGGTCATGCCGTCGATGTGTACGACTTCATGATCTACTCGTTCCTGATCCCCGTGCTCGCCGCGACCTGGCACATGAACAAGGCCGTCGCGGGCAGCATCGTCACCTACACGCTGATCGCGTCGCTCGTCGGTGCGATCGGCGCGGGCCTGCTCGCCGACCGCTTCGGGCGCGTGCGCATTCTGCGCTGGACCATCGTGCTATTCGCGCTCGCATGCTTCGCGTGCGGTTTCGCCAACTCGCCACTACAGCTCGCGCTGTTTCGCATGCTGCAGGGGCTCGGCTTCGGTGGCGAATCGTCGCTATGCATGGTGCTCGTGACCGAGATCATCAGGAATCCCGCGCATCGCGGCAAATTCTCCGGCTTCGCGGCGAGCAGTTATTCGTTTGGCTGGGCCGCCGCGGCGATCGTCTATAGCGTGCTGTTTTCGTGGCTGCCGGCGGAGTGGGCGTGGCGCGGCTGCTTTTTTATCGGCATCGTGCCGGCGCTGCTGGTTGTGTATCTTCGGCGCGATCTGAAGGAGCCCAAAGCGTTCTCGCGCGCGCTCGGAAGACAGCACTCGCCCGCCGCGCTGGAAGGACTACGCCGTGTCTGCGCGCGGCCGCTCGCCGGCAAGACGATCCTGTGCAGTCTGCTGTCGGGCGGCATGCTCGGCAGCTACTATGCGATCGCGACGTGGATGCCGACCTATCTGAAGCTCGAACGCGGCCTGTCGATCTTCGGCACGAGCACCTATCTCGCGATCATGATCCTCGGCTCGTTCGTCGGCTACGTGCTCGGTGCGTTTTCGTCGGACCGCATCGGCCGACGCCTCACGTATATCGTGTTCGCGGCGGGCGCGTTTTCCATGGCGCTCGCCTATATGGCGATTCCCGCGTCGAACGGCGCGATGCTCGTGCTCGGCTTCCTGCTCGGCGTGCTGATGCAGGGAACGTTCTCGGGCATCGCCGCGACGATCTCGGAGAGCTACCCAAACGAAATCCGCGCGACCGGCTACGGCGTGGCCTACAACATGGGGCGCGTCATCGGCTCGCTGTTCCCGCTTGGCGTGGGCTGGCTCAGCACCGGTCATATGGCGCTCGACTCCGCGATTCCGCTGGTCGCGGGCGTCGGTTATCTATGCGTGATCGTCACCGCGTGGATTCTGCCCGAGACCAACGGCATCAGCCTCGATTCGCTCGGCGGCGAGCAGACCGATTCAAGCGCTTCGATCGAACCGATGGGTGTCGCCGCCCGCGTGGCCCAATCCGGCTCCGGGCGCGACGCTCGCTAACACTTCCCCTGTCTCGCACCAGGGCGGCGTCCACGCAAGTATTTGAAAATTTCAACTACTTGCCTATAATGCCTGCACTGCGTATGACGCAGACAGCGGAGCAAATTCTTGTATTCGGACTTCCTGACTTTCAGGCTCGATCTGACCAGCGCGTTGCTGATCAACCGCGCGAACCTGGTCTACCGCGAGCGCTGGGATCTCGACCTGCGTGCGCTGCGCGTGCTGCGCCTCGTCTGCGCGGAGCCCGACATCACCCCCAAGTCCGTTTCGCAACGCGCGCTGATCGAAAAGACGCTGCTTTCCAAGATCCTCGCCGAGCTTGAAACGCGCGGACTGATCGCGCGCGGCATGCATGCGTCTGACCGCCGTAGCATCGCGTTGCGCGCCACGGCGCAAGGCCTCGAAGTTGCGCAGGCATCCGAAACGGTCGGCACCGAACTTGAAGTCGAACTCACGAAGGCGCTCAGCGAGAACGAGCGCAAGACGCTCGAGCGTCTGCTCCGCAAGCTTTCGCACAGCCTGCTCGAAAGCGGGTCCGCAAGCGCGCCGCCTGCGAGATCCTGACGGACGATCCGCATTGCGCCGCTTTCCCTTGCGCTCGCGCTAACAAGGAGCCCTCCATGTCGAAGCTGATCGAAACGATGGCGACCGCGATCGACGCGTTGCTGCCTGAACTCGAAGTGATCTACAAAGATCTGCACGCGCACCCCGAGCTGTCGATGCAGGAGGTGCGCACAGCGGGCATCGTCGCCGACTACGTGGAAAAGCTGGGTTACGACGTGACGCGCAACGTCGGCGTGACAGGCGTCGTCGCGCTGCTGCGCAACGGCGACGGTCCCACCGTGATGCTGCGCGCCGACATGGACGCGCTGCCGATGGCCGAAGCGACCGGTCTGCCCTACGCAAGCACGGTCAGGACCAAAGACGAAGACGGCATCGAAGTCGGCGTCGCGCATTCATGCGGTCACGATATGCACGTCACGTGGCTGCTCGGCGTCGCGCGTTTGATGGCCGCGCATCGCGACGCATGGCACGGCACGCTGATGGCCGTGTTCCAGCCCGGCGAGGAAGTCGGCCGCGGCGCGCGCAGCATGCTCGACGACGGCATGACCACGCGCTTCCCGAAGCCCGACGTGATTCTCGGCCAGCACGTGATGGTCGGCGCGGCGGGCACGGTCGGCTATCGCTGCGGCACGATCCTGTCGGCCGGTGACAGCATCAAGGTGAAGCTGTTCGGCCGCGGCGCGCACGGCTCGCAACCGCAGACGTCGATTGATCCGGTCATCATGGCGGCCTCGACGACCTTGCGTCTGCAAACCATCGTGTCGCGCGAAATCGCGCCGAGCGACAGCGCCGTGCTGACCATCGGCTCTCTGCAGGCCGGCACGAAAGAAAACATCATCCCCGACGATGCGACGCTGAAGCTCAACATGCGCACCTACGACGAAGACGTGCGCGAGTACATGCTCGGCGCGATCCGCCGCATCTGCTGCGCCGAGTGCGCGGCGTCGAACGCGCCGCGCGAACCCGAATTCACGACGCTATCGAGCTATCCGCTCACGATCAACGACGCCGCGACCACCGAGCGTGTGCGCAGCGCGTTCGAGGCGCAGTTCGGCGAGCGCGCGTACGAATCGCCGCCGGCCGCCGCGAGCGAAGACTTCAGCGTGTTCGGCCGCGAATGGAACGTGCCGTACTCGTTCTGGTTCGTCGGCGGCACGGACCCCGAGGTGTTCCGCAAAGCGCTCGCCGCGAAAAAACTCAACGAGATTCCGAGCAATCACTCCCCGAAGTTTGCACCGGTGCTCGACCCGACCCTGCGCACGGGTCTCGAAGCCATGTTGTGCGCGGCCGGTGCGTGGCTCGACCAACACGAAACTACTCAGTGAATTCACACGCCGTCTATACCATTCTCGATCTGATCGGCACCTTCGTGTTCGCGATCAGCGGCGCGGTCGCCGCGCGTCAACGACGGCTCGACCTGTTCGGCATCGTCGTGATCGCCTTCATGGTCGCGTGCGGCGGCGGCATCGTGCGCGACGTGTGCATCGGCGCGATCCCGCCCGCGGGGCTATCGAACTGGCGCTATCTGGCCACCGCGCTCGCCGCGTCGGCGCTGACGATTCTCGCGTATCCGCAGGTGCGCCGGCTGCGTCAGCCGGTGCTGTTCTTCGATGCGATCGGGCTGGGTCTGTTCGCGGTATCGGGCGCGCAGAAAACGCTCGCGTACGGCCACAATGCCGAACTCGCGATTCTGCTCGGCGTCGTCAGCGCGGTGGGCGGCGGAGTGATGCGCGACGTCGTGCTCTCGCGCGTACCCGCGATTCTCGAGCGCGAGATCTATGCATCGGCCGCGCTGTTCGGCGCGGCGGTGCAGGTCGGTTTTTCGTACGCGGGCTGGACGGACTGGTGGACGCCGTGGTTCGCGACGTTGGCTTGCGTGTTGGTGCGGCTCGCGTCGCTGCGCTACGGCTGGCGGCTGCCGGTCTTCCAGGGCAGACGCACGGCCGAGACGCGCGACAATCCATAACGGGTCCTGCGCGCTTCAGCTCGCGTTTTGCGGAATCAGCACCGCTGCCGCGCCACGTTGTCTCGTGCGTTCCACCGGCTTTCTCCGTTCATTCCACATGTCGATCCGCTCGCGACGAAGTGCGTGGTCATGTGCCAGCCGCCATGCTCGGCAGCAGATCGCGATAGATATGAATCATCGCGGGCCCCATCAGCACGACGAGCAGCGCCGGAAAAATGCAGAACATCAACGGAAACAGCAACTTCAGCGCGATCTTCGCGGCCCGAAGTCGAACGCATCAGCTATTTCAACACGCTGCTGTATCCGGTCGCGGTGGCCGCGCGCTGGGCCGACCGGCTGCTGCGTCGCAAACATTCGAGCGGCGACGCGATTCCGCCGTGGCTGCTCAACGCGGCGCTGTACCGCGTCTTCAGCGCCGAGCGCCACTGGCTCGCGCATGCGCCGCTGCCTTATGGCGTATCGCTGTTCGCGATCCTGCGCAAGCGCGAGGGAGCGTCGCGATGACCTTGGTCGAACGGGTCAGGCTGATGCGCTTTGGCGCGAGCGGCGTCATCGCGACCGGCCTGCATGTATGCATTGCGCTGACGCTGATCGCGGACGCCGGCATGTCGCCGCCGTGGGCCAACGCGATCGCGCTCACCTGGGCGACGGCGGCCTCTTATCTGTTGAACACGTTCTGGAGTTTTTCTGCGCTGCCTGCGTTGATGAACGCTGGGCGGTTCGTGGTCGTGTCGCTGGGCGGCCTGACGTCGACCGCGCTCGTATCGCACCTGACGCAGCTTGCGGGCGGGCCGCCCGCGCTCGGCATCGCGCTAGTCGTGTGCGTGGTGCCGCCGCTCACGTTCGTCGCGCATCGGTGCTGGACGTATCGCTGAATACGAAGCACGCGTAAAGCGACTCACGTCGCGCGCAACGCCTTCTGACACGCCGCGAATACCGCGCCGGCCGCCAGCAGCAGCGCCGAATACACGAGCCCGCGCGCGAGCCCGGCGCCATCCGACACCCAGCCGATCACGACCGGCCCGACGATCTGCCCGAACGCGAACACGATCGTGAAGGCGCTGATGCCCTTCGCCCAGTGGCTCGCGGGAAGATTGTGGCGCACGAACGCGGTCGTCGACGCGACCGCCGACAGGAACGTCGCGCCAAACAGCGCGCCCGAAACGAACGCGACCCACGGCTGCGTGAAGAGCGCGGGCAGCAGCGTCGCGATCGCCAGCAGCGCGTTGAGCAGGGCGAGCGCCTGGCCCCCGCGCATGCGATCGAGCAGCGTCGACCAGATCCGCGCCGACACCACGGTCGCCGCGCCGAGCAGTAGATAGAAGCCGGTGACGACCGCCGCGCTCATGCCGGCGTTGCGCAGCAGCGCGACGATGAATGTCATGTAGCCGATATAGCCGACGCCGAACAGTCCGTAGCCCGCGAGCGCGGCCGCGAAGTGCGGCCAGCCCGGGGCGGGGATGGCGGCGGCTGCATGCGCCGCAGCCGCCGCGCTCGAGTACGCGCGCTCGATTCTGCGCGACGCGCCGATCGCGACCGCGGCGAACACCGCGCAGGCCGCCGCGAGCGCGAACCATGCGAATTGCCAGCCGTGGGCGGCATCAAGGATCGCCACCGGCACCAGCACCGACGACGCGACGATCCCCCAGCCGGTACCGCCGTAATACAGACCGAGCACGAGCCCCGCGTCGCGCGGTCGCGCCGACGCGAGCCGCGCCGCAAGCACGCCGCCGCCGATGAAGATCGCCGCGCTGCTCGCACCGGTGATCACGCGCAGCGTCAGCAGCGCATGCGTGCTGGCGGTGAGGCCGCTGCCGGCCATCAGCAGCGCGGTCAGCACGCAACCGGCCGCGAACAGCGCGCCGGCCGACCAGCGGCGCGCGAGGCGCGGAAACACGAGCGCGCCGAGCAGATAGCCGAGCGCGTTGGCGGTGTTCATCGCGCCGGCCTGCGCGAAGCTCCAGCCGAGGTCGAGTTTCATCGACGGCAACAGCAGCGCGTACGCGAAGCGCGCGAAGCCGAGCGCTGACGCGCTGCCGAGCGATAGCGCGGCGGCCAGCAGCAGGGTCGGCACACGTCCGGCGGTGGTCGTTGATGGCGCGTGCGATGCGGTGTCGGCGGAACGGGAGGACATGGGCGAACGGACGTGAACGGGAACGCTGCGAGCCGATTCTACCTGGAGCGACGACGAATGTCGCGGAATGTGCGCGCCTTACCCGCCCGCCCCTTCCGGCTGATGCGGCACGAGCCGCGCCTTTGCGTGGCGCATCTTTTCCAGCGTCTCGGGCCCGGCCTTCAGCGCGACGCCGATCGCGAGCGCATCCATGATGCACAGATGCACGAGCCGCGACACGCCCGGCGTGTTCGGATCGATCGGGCTCGCCACGCGCAGCAGCAGCGGAATATCGACGAGCCATGCGAGTCGCGAGCCGACGTTGGTCAGTGCGATCGTCGTCGCGCCGCGCTCCTTCGCGATCTGGATGCTTTCATTCACTTCGACGCTGCGCCCCGAATGCGAGATCGCAAACGCGACGTCGCCCGGCTCCATCAGACCCGCGTATAGACGCTGCAAATGACCATCGGTAAACGCGGCCGCCGCGATGTCGATGCGCAAAAAACGCAGCGCCGCGTCCTGCGCGACGAGCCCCGAGCCTGAGCCCACGCCGAAGAAAAACACGCGCCGGGCGCTCGAAAGCGCCGCGATCGCGCTTTCGACCACGGCAGGATCGAGCGCGCCGCGCGCATGCGTGATGCCGTCGATCGCCGCTTCGCCGACCTTGTCCATCAAGGTCTGCACGTCGTCGTCGCGCGCGACCGCGGTCGATGCATACGGCAGCCCGCCCGCGACGCTCTGCGCGAGCTGCATCTTGAAGTCGCGCAGACCGTGCGCACCGATCGCGCGGCAAAAACGCGTGACGGAAGGCTCGGACACTTCGGCGCGCTGCGCGAGTTCGGTGATGCTCGCGCGCATCGCGAAGTCGACGTCGGCGAGCACCATGTCGGCGACCTTGCGCTCGGCGGGCCGCAGACTCGCGAGTGCGTTGCGGATGTGGGGAATCAAGTTCGGTGCGGACACCCGGTGTTCCTTAGGGGCTGTTTCATATGGATCCGCGTCGCTCGCAGCTTGTTCGGCTTCAATCGGCCTGATCAAAGTTCAAGCCGCACGCGGTTCAGACCAGCCTGCGTCCACTCTCCGTATCGAACAGATGGATGTGTTCGGCCGGCAGACGCAGCGCGACACGCTGACCGGGCTCGATCTTCGAGCGCTCGCGCGTGGTCACGCACCACGAGGCGCTGCCTATTTTCCCGTACAGGTGCGTTTCGGCGCCAGTTGGCTCGATCACTTCGACGTCGAGCGCGGCATCCGGTATCTGCGTCGTGATCTCGATGTGCTCGGGCCGCACGCCGAGCGTGGCCTTTGCACCGACCACGGCCGACGCAGGCGTGCGTTCGAGCGCGACCTCGCTGCCGTCCGCGAGCTTCAACGCGAGGCCCGCACCCTGCGTGCGATTGACGATCACGCCCTCGGCGAAATTCATCGACGGCGAGCCGAGGAAGCTCGCGACGAACAGATTCGCCGGCCGGTCATAGAGTTCGAGCGGACGGCCGATCTGCTCGATACGTCCCGCGTTCATCACGACGATGCGATCGGCCATCGTCATCGCTTCGATCTGATCGTGGGTGACGTAGATCACCGTGTTCTTCAAGCGCTGATGCAGGGCCTTGATTTCGGTGCGCATCTGCACGCGCAGCTTTGCGTCGAGATTCGACAGCGGTTCGTCGAACAGGAACAACGCCGGCTCGCGCACCACCGCGCGGCCCATCGCCACGCGTTGCCGCTGACCGCCCGACAGTGCGCGCGGCAAGCGGTCCAGATAGCCACTGAGGTTCAGCATCTTCGCGGCCGCATCGATGCGCGGCTTGAATTTCTCCGAGGATTCTTTGCGGATTCTCGGACCGAACGCGATGTTTTCATACACCGACAGATGCGGATACAGCGCGTAGCTCTGGAACACCATCGAGATGTTGCGCTGCTGCGGCGCGAGCGTATTCGCGCGCGTGCCGCCGATCATCAGATCGCCGCCGCTGATTTCCTCGAGCCCGGCCACCATCCGCATCAGCGTGCTCTTGCCGCAGCCCGACGGACCGACCAGCACGACGAACTCGCCGTCGTCGATGTCGAGATCGATGCCGTGCACGACCTGGGTGTCGCCATAGCGTTTGAAGATGCCGCTCAGTTGCACTGCTGCCATGCTGTCCTCATTGTCTTGCTGTGTGTTGTATTGCCGGTGCCGTAGTGCACGCGCCGCGCGCGGCTCAGAACGACTCGAGCGTCAGCTCCTGCGCCATCAGGCGGTTGCCCGCCATCAAGCCGCCGTCGACCGGCAACGCGACGCCGGTGATCACGCGCGCTTGCGGCGATGCGAGGAACAGCACCGCATCGGCGATGTCGTCGGGCGTCGCGAAGTCGCGCAACGGGTACCACTTCTTCAGTTCCTCGAACACCTGAGGATTCTTGTCGACACGCGCCTGCCACGCCTGCGTCTTCACAGTGCCCGGACACACGATGTTCGCGCGAATGCCAAAGCGGCCCAGCTCGATCGCGAGCGCCTTCGTATAGCTGATCAGGCCGGCCTTCGCGGCGCTATATGCCGGATGACCGAGCGCGGCGAGACCGTTCACCGAGCCGATCAGCACGAGCGCGCCGCGCTGCCGTTCGATCATCGACGCGCGCACCGCCTCCACCGTGTGATATGTGCCGTTCAGATTCAGATGGATGTCGCGCTGCCAGCTTGCCGCGTCGGTGGTCGCGAGCGACGCGCCGAGCGCCGCGCCCGCGTTCGCGACCAGCACGTCGACCGGCCCACGCTGCGCGACCGCCGCGGCCACCGCGTGCTGCACCGCAGCGGCGTCGCCGAGATCGACCGCGACCGGCACGACCTTGTCCGCGCCCTGTTGCGCGCCGAGTCGCGCGCTCAACGATTGCAGCGCGGTCGCGTCGATGTCGAGCGCGAGCACGGTATCACCCGCCTCGACGAAGCGCTCGCATAACACGCTGCCGATACCGCCGCATGCGCCCGTTACCAATACGACACGATCCATATGTTCCTCGCTCGTTGGCCTGGCCGTTTCGGCCGTCTTGCCGTCGCCGTCCGAAACCCGGCCTCGCGCAACGCTGTAAATTTCCTACATATCCCACCGGCGACGACTGCCGGCCATCCCGAAGAGTGGGTTTCCCATCCCGTCGCGCAGTGCAGAATACACCATGCTTTACAGCATCTTATGCACAAAACAGCCTGAGAAAAAATATCGCAGACCCTACGTGACAAGCTATTTTGCGTCATGTAGGATTTTTTCAAACAATTTACCCCAAGGCGGCCGGCGACGGCAGCAAACCACCCACAGGAGAGAGAAAAATGTCGTTGCATGCCCGTGCTTCCCTCGCGCTAGGCAAAGTCGCCGTGGCGCTCGCGTTTGCAGGTATCGCCGTCTCGGCCCATGCCGAGACGGTCCGCGTGACGGTCGCTCACTACAGCGACGCGACCGCGCCGTACTTCGAGAAAATGGCCCGCAACTTCGAGAAGGCCAACCCCGGCACGACCATCAAGATCGAAGACGTGAACTGGGACACGCTGCAACAGAAGCTGCAAACGGACATCTCCGGCGGCGCCAACGCGGACCTCGCGATCGTCGGCACGCGCTGGCTCCTCGACTTCGTGAAGGACGACGTCGCCGAGCCGCTCGACGGCTATATGGACGCGAACTTCAAGGCACGCTTCATCGGTCCGTTCCTCGCGCCTGGCCAGATCAACGGCAAGACCTACGGCCTGCCGATCGCCGCTTCCGCGCGCGCGCTGTACTACAACAAGGATCTGCTCGCGAAGGTCGGCTACCCCGACGGCCCGAAGACCTGGAATGAAGTGATCGATGCATCGAAGAAGCTGAAGGCGCAAGGCATCGCCGGCTTCGGTCTGCAAGGCAAGGAAATCGAAACCGACGTCTACTATTACTACGCGCTGTGGACGATGGGCGGCGACGTGGTCGGCAAGGACGGCAAGGCCGCGTTCAGTTCGCCCGCGGGCGTGAAGGCCGCGACGATGTACAAGCAGATGATCGACCAGGGCCTCACGCAACCGGGCGTCACTGGCTATAGCCGCGAGGACGTGCAGAACCTGTTCAAGCAGGGCCGCGTCGCGATGGTGATCTCCGCGCCGTTCCTCGCCAAGCAGATCAAGAAGGAAGCGCCGAACCTGAAGTACGGCATCGATCCGGTGCCGATGGGCACGACGCACGCCACCTACGCGGTCACCGACTCGATCGTGATGTTCAAGAACTCGAAGGCGAAGAAGACCGCGTGGAAGTTCCTCGACTATCTGTTCACGAAGGAACCGCGCGTCGAGTTCACGACGACCGAAGGCTTCCTGCCGACCACGAAGGCCGAAGCGACCGACCCGGCTTTCAACGATCCGGACGTCAAGGCATTCATCGCGTTGCTGCCCACCGCTCACTTCGCGCCGACCGTGACCGGCTGGGAAGACACCGCGAAGGCCGTGACCGACGGGATGCAGGCGATCTACCTGAACAAGGCGCAACCGGCGGAAGCATTGAATGCGGCCGCTACGCAGGCGAACAAGTCGCTCGGTCACTGATACGCGGCTTTTGCGAACTGGGGACGCGCGGCGCCGTAGCTAAAGCGCCGCGCGTTGCGCCGCGCCACTCCCACATTCGAGCCTATGCAGCACGATGCACCCTCCGGCCCATTCCGTCGTGCCCGCCGCCAGAGAGCGGGCGCGTCTTACGATCGAGCACGCATGAGCCGTTCCGTTTCTTCGCGCGCGCAGGCGCCCTGGTTGCTGATTGCGCCGAGCCTCGTGCTCGCGCTGTTCATCATCAGCTATCCGATTTTCAACATCGTGTGGCAATCGCTGCATGAGGTATCGCGCTTCGGCGCGATCCGCGACTTCACCGGCGCGCAGAACTTCATCAACGTGTTTCAGGACCCGGTGTTTCTCGCTTCGGTACGCCGCACGATCATCTGGACCGTGTGCGTGGTGGGCGGCACGGTGCTGATCTCGGTACCTGTCGCACTGATTCTGAACCAGGACTTTCACGGTCGCGGCGTGGCGCGTACGATCGTGATGCTACCGTGGTCCGTCTCTTTGACGATGACCGCCGTCGTCTGGCGCTGGGCCTTCAACGACGACTACGGCATGGTCAATGTCACGCTGCAGCGGCTCGGCCTGATCGGTGGGCCGATTCACTGGCTCGCGACGCCCGAGTTCGCGTTCCCCGTCGAAATCGCGGTCGGCATTCTGGTGTCGATTCCGTTCACGGTGACGATTTTTCTTGGCGGCCTGTCTTCGGTCCCAAGCGATATCTACGAAGCCGCGCGTATCGACGGCGCGAGCGCCTGGCAGCAGTTCCGTCAATTGACGATGCCGCTGCTGCGCCCGTTCATCAACATGGCGATCCTGCTGAACGTGATCTACGTGTTCAACTCGTTTCCGATCATCTGGGTGATGACGCAAGGCGGCCCCGACAACAGCACGCACATCCTCGTCACTTACCTGTACGAACTCGGCTTCCGGCTCGGACGGCCCGGCGAAGCGGCCGCCGTTTCGCTGATCATGCTCGTGATGCTGTTCGTGTTCTCGATCGCTTATCTACGTCTGCAACGCGCGAAAGAAGGAGTGCCATCATGAGTCTGAGCGCGAAGACGAAACGCTCGCTGTGGTGCTGGATCGCGCTGACGCCGCTCGTGATCGTCATACTGTTTCCGTTCGCGGTGATGTTCTTCACCGCGGTCAAACCGGCCTCGGAGATCTTCGTCTATCCTGCGCGCTGGCTACCGGTGCAGTGGCAGTGGCGCAATTTCATCGACATGTGGGACGCGGCCAACTTCGGCGTCGCGCTGCGCAACAGCACGATCATCAGTTTCCTGTCCACCGCGCTCGCACTCGCAGTGAGCCTGCCCGCCGCTTACGCGCTCGCGCGCTTCCCATTTCGCGGACGCGGCCTGTATCGGCAGTTCCTGCTCGTCACGCAGATGCTGTCGCCGATCCTGCTGGTGGTCGGCCTGTTCCGGCTCGCGGCGATGATTCCGTGGGGCGACGGCAACCTGGTCGATTCGAGGATCGGCGTGATCGTGTCGTACGCGGCGTTCAATATCGCGTTCGCGGTGTGGATGCTGTCGTCGTACTTTCAGACCGTGCCGCAGGATCTCGAGGAATCCGCGTGGCTCGAAGGCTGCAGCCGCACGCGCGCGGTGGTCAAGGTGTTTCTGCCGCTCGCGGTGCCGGCGATCGTCGTGACCGCCATCTTCACGTTCATCAATGCGTGGAACGAGTTCGCGGTCGTCTATACGCTGATCCGCTCGCCGGAAAACAAGACGCTGACCGTGCAGGTGACCGATATGGTCGCGGGCAAGTACGTGGTCGAATGGCATCTGGTGATGGCCGCGACCTTGTGCGCGACGTTGCCGGTTTCGATCGTGTTTGCGTGGTTGCAGCGTTATATGGTGAAGGGGCTCGCGCTCGGCGCGGTGAAGTGAGTGACTGTGAGTGACTGCGCGGCGCGTGCCGCGCAGTGTTCGCTTGCGGGTCGTGCGTCAGTCGGTGCCGCGCACGATGCGCAGATCGCGTTCGACGCCATCGCCCAATGCGGCCAGCGCCTTCTTGTACTCGTCGCTTTCGTAAGCGGCGACGGCCGCCTCGTACGTCGGGAACTCGATCACGACCGTGCGCTCCTTGAGGCCCTGCTCGCGCGCCTCGTCCGCCACGCCTCGCACGAGGAACTTGCCGCCCGCCGCCGCCACCGCGGCCGGGGCCAGTTGCGCGTATGCGGCCAGTTTCTGCGGATCGTTCGTCTTGCGGTACGACGACACCCAATAACCTTTGCTCATTCGAATCTCCTTGTGTGATGGACCAACGCGGGACTAAAGCGGACCTAAGCAGTCGCGGTCTTACATAGTAGCAAAGCGGGCTGGCTCGCGATGCCGTGCCGTCACCGCACATTCCATCTGACTGTCAGCCGGTTGCGACCCACCACGGCGATGCCGAGCGGTACCGCGGCGCCGCGCGCCGCGACTTGGACAGCATCTGCCACCACCAGCACGTGATCGCGCATAACGGGAAGCGTCTCTTTCAGCATCGCCAAAACGATTTAGCCATTAAACGTTTTGTGCACTAGGCTTGCCTTTGCACACTTCAAGCGATGGACCAAAGGAGACAACGAATGAGCGAGCGATACGAGTCGTTTTGTGCATGCTGCGGCGGTCCCGAGCAACGGGCGATGAGCCGCCGGACTTTCATGAGCCTGCTTGCGGGGAGCGCCGCCGGACTCGCCATGCCGTCCGCGTTCGCCGCGGACACACCCGCCGCGCCCACGATTGCTTACGACTCGATTGCCAACCCCGTACGTTTGCCGAACGACAGGTACTTCGGCGAATGCTCGGGCGTCGCGCTCAATTCGCATGGCCATATCTTCGTGCTGTCGCGCGGCAACACCACCGGCCCCGCATATGGCGCGGCCGCCGCGCAATTGCTCGAGTTCGCGCCCGATGGACGCTTCGTGCGCGAGATCGGCCACAACCTGTATGCGTGGTCGTTCGCGCACACGGTGAAGGTGGACCGGCACGACAACATCTGGGTCACCGACAAGGGCTCGGACATGGTGATCAAGTTCACGCCGGAAGGACGCGTCGCGATGGTGTTCGGCCGCAAGCAGGAAGCATCGGACGAGGAGACCGCGCCGCTCAAGCATCCGAATCCGCCGCTGCCGTCCGAACCCGGACGCTTTCGCCAGGTGACCGACGTCGCGTGGGACAAGATGGGCAACACCTATATCAGCGACGGATACATCAACTCGCGCGTCGCGAAGGTCGATCGCGACGGCAACTGGCTGAAGTCATGGGGCGATCGCGGCACGGGACCGGGGCAGTTCCATACGCCGCATAGCATCGCGGTCGATGCGCACGACCACGTTTATGTGGCCGATCGCAGCAACCGGCGCATCCAGGTGTTCGATACCGAGGGCACGTTCCTGCGCCAGTTCACGATCGACGTACCGGTGCCGCCGGACGCGCGCCCCGCGATCGGCAACATGCCGAGCGAAGCGGACCTCGCCGCGGGCACGTTCGCGCCGGGCTCGCCTTGGGCGATCTGCATCTCGCCGGGACCGAATCAGGTGCTCTATAGCGCCGACGCGTTTCCGGGCCGCATCTACAAGATGACGCTCGACGGCAAAGTGCTCGGTGTACTCGGCAAAGCGGGCAAACAGCCGAAACAGTTCGGCTGGATTCACGAGATGGCGTGTCCTTCGGAAAACGTATTATTCGTTGCCGAGTTGCTGAACTGGCGTATTCAGAAACTGGTTCTGCATGCGTGATGGACGAGGGCCGCCGCGTTCGTCTGTGATGCGGACGCGGACCGGCCCTGTCGATGTCAAGCCGTCTCAGTCGTAACGACGATGCTTGTGATGGTGCTTGCCCGATTGGTAGCCGCGGGAGTAGTCGTTGGCATACGAGTTCGAGCGCGAGACGTTGCCGCCGAGCGCCGAACCCGCGCCGCCGCCGAGCGCCGCGCCGACGAGGCCGCCGGTGCGGCCGCCCATCGCGTTGCCGGCCGCGGTGCCCGCCCCGCCACCGAGCGCGCCGCCGATGATCGCGCCGGTGCGTTCGCGACGATTCGACGTGACCGCGCCGCCCGCCCCGCCGCCCACTGCGCCGCCGATCACCGCGCCGGTGCTGCCGCCCACCGCGCCGCCGACTGCCGCGCCGGCCACGCCACCGAGCGCGCCACCGAGCATGTTGTTCATATCACCGGCGAGTGCCGGCAACGACGCCGCGGCGCTCAATGCAGCCACGGCAACCATCTGGATGATCTTCTTGGACATATCGGGTCTTTGTTTTAGTGAGACGGCGCCGAGTATAGCGGGGCTTTCAAAAGGCCTTTGTAACCACGACAGTCCGTGGCGGTAAGACGTGTAACAAAATGAATGGGGCATTGTTTTTTGCGGTGACCGTGAAAAAACAAGGGCCGCTCGTGATGAGCGGCCCCTGGAAATTGAATGCCGATCAGCGAATCAAATCTATCCTTCTACCCGCGCCGCTTCTTCTTCAATTCGATCGTCTCGAACAGATCATATTCCGGTGTCGGCGTCTGATCCGCGCCCGGCGCATGGTAGTAGTTCATCGTGATCGTGGTGTCGCCGCCGGGCTGCCCCGGATCGTAGTCGAACACCGCGATACCGTAGCCGGTGCCGGTGTCGCGTTGGGCGGACCAGATCGCATCTTCGACCGCGTCGGCGCTCGCGCGCACGAACGTGCCCGCGGTCGTCGACGGCACCGGGCGATTCGGCTTCGTGAAGATGCGCGCCTGCGGCAGGCCCGTGCCGGTATCGACGCCATACACGTCGAGCGGCGCGCTCGTGCCGCCGCCGCCGAGAATCAGGTGGATCGTGCCGTGGCTCGTATCGAACGTCGATGCACCCGCCGATACCGCCGACATGATCGGCTTGGGCTGCAACGTATCGACCGGGCGCCCCGTCGCGATGTCGGTGCCCTTGTTGTGATTGCAACCGCGCACCGGATAGCTGCGCTCGTAGTCGTGATCGTGACCGCACAGCACGAGGTCCACGCCATAGCGATCGAACAGCGGCAGCCACGCTTCGCGAATGCCCTTGTCGGAACCGTTGCCGGTATTCGACGAACTGAGCGCGTCCTGATGCATCTGCACGATGATCCAGTCCACGTCGTTATCGTGCGACGCATGCTGCAGCACTTTTTCGAGCCAGCGTGTCTGCTCGCCATTGCTATAGCCGCGCACGTACAGCGACGTGCCCGCCGGAATCGGCGGATTGCCAGTACTCGCGACCGGCGTCAGCGGCGCGGGCCCGGCGACGAAAGCGGCGGCATCCTGATAGACGACGTCGTCCGCATCGAGCGAAATGAACAGCACCGAGCCGACGCGGAAGCTGTACCAGCGGCCCGGAAACCGCGTGTGATTATCGGGCAGCACGTAGCGCGACAGATACGACGCAAGGCCCTGCTCGCCGTTGTTGAATTCGAGCTCGTGATTGCCTGGACACGGCATCCACGGCCGGTTCGATGCCGACGTCTGCGCGTTGTTGCCGAAGTCGCGCCACACCTCGGGCTGCTGCGTCGGATTCAGATTCGCATAGCAGAGGTCGCCGTTCAGCAGATGGAAGAGCGGCTGAAAGCGCTCGACGGCCGCCACCGCGAAGCGGCTTTGCGGCGACGACAGCACCCAGTTCGTATTCGGCGTCGCGAGATCGCCGTAGCTCGTCCAGCGAAACGGCGCGCGGCCGCGCGGCGCGGTACGAAAACTCGCGGTGAAGGGTTGCGCTGCATTGCCGTCGTTATCGGCCGTCACTTCGTACTGATAGCTCGTGTCGGCCTTCAACTCGCGCACGCGCGCGTGATAGTTGAATACGACCTCGCCGTTGATGCCGTCGGTGTACGTGCTTTGCACCGCGTGCACCGTATGTTTCGCGTGGTCCCCGTTATTGGCGCCGCTTATGCGCACCTGCGGATTGACCGCAGGCGCGAGCGACGACCACGACACGGTAATTTCGCTCGTCGGGTCGCTGCCCCAGGTCAGATGGATCTGTTCGGGCGTGCCATCGGGTGTGCCGCTATTGGCGCCGCGCGCGGTCGATGCGAGCGCGCCCGCCGCCGTCGCGAGACTCGATGCGCCGGCGAACTTCAGAAAGCCGCGACGCGAGACGATCGATGCGCCGTGCTCATCGGCAGGCATTGTCTTGACGATTTTTCTGTTCGACATGTCCGATATGGTTGTTCAGGTGGAAGAATGTCAGCGCAAAACAACGCCCCGCGGGGCGAGCGCGGACGGAAAGTGACGGACGATCGTAGCCGGACGGCGATGACAGCCCGATGAAACATCGGGCGAATAGCGGAAGGAGGGTTCGATATCGAAAGGTTTATAAAAACGAATTGCCGGTGCAGCGCGTGATTCGATCGCGCGCATGCAACCGGCAATCCGTTTGACGTCCGTTCAGGTCTGGGAGCTTGTATCGTCCGCGGCTTGAGCGTGGTCGGCGTCGTCCTGCTTCTCTTCTTCTTTCTTTTCCACCAGCGCTTCCAGCTTTCCAGCGCCTTCGAAACCGGCGATAGCGGCCACGCCTTTGGTCAGCAGACCCGCTTGTGGATCGACTTTCTCAGCGGCTTCAACGGCGGCAACCGCACCGGCAATCTTGCCCACTTCGTCCAGAAGTCCCATGTCGCACTCCCACAAAAATAAATGAAGCTGCATCGTCTCACGAACTTTATGGCATGTCGTCAAATGTTACATCGCTTAACGACGAAGCTTTCTGAGTGAAATTTAAACGGCTGCCTCACACGCGCGCGGGCGGCTGCGGATTGGTCCCGGGATTCGTGTCGTACCTCGAAACGCGAAGAATACCGTTCGCGTCGATCAGCTTAGACAAGCCGGCCTCGAGAGCATCGGCGACGTCCTTGTCATACACTTCGTCGCCATTCACATGGAGCGTGAACGACTGCAGGTACTTCGCTTTCTTCTCCGGGTTCTCGATGGTTTGCCGTGTCCATTGATAAAGCGGGTAGTTCTCGATGCCCATTCTCTCCGCTTCGCTCACGTAGTCGGCGAATGCATCGAACTGGCATTTGAGCGTTGCGTGATGCGTTTGCAAAATGGCACGTAGCGCTGGATGCGCGGCGCACGAAGGGTCCGCGCGCAGCGAGTTGGCGAGTTCCATCGACGCGGTGATTCGCAGTTGAAATTGCAAGGGAGACGACATCACGACCTCGATCGCATCGGTAACGGATATCAAAAGTCCGCAGGCGCGGCCTTGTCGGCGACACGCGCGTCGAGCACCGCTTCGCACTGCTCGATTTCTTCGTTGCACATCGGCTTGCCGAGCAGATAACCCTGCGCATGCGTGCAACCGCATACGCGCACGAAATTGAGCTGCTCCTGGGTTTCGATGCCCTCGGCCGTGGTCGGCATGCCGATCTCGCGCGCCAGCGCGACGATGCCGCGCACCACGGCCGCCGATTCGCGCCCATGCACGGACTCGCGGACGAACGAACTGTCGATCTTCAGCTTGTCGAACGAGAAGCGCACAAGCGTGGACATCGTCGAAAAGCCGGTGCCGAAGTCGTCGAGCGCCAGCCCGATACCCAATGCGCGCAATCTGGTGATATTGCGGCGAGTCACTTCGTCGTCGTTCAGCAGTGCCGTTTCCGTGACCTCGAGATTGAGCCGCGTCGGCGGCAGCCTCGTTTTCCGAAGTATTGCCGTCACCGTCGATGCGAACGATTCCTCGCGCAATTGCACCGGCGATACATTGACCGCGACGATCACCTTGTCGCGCCACGCCGACGCCGCCATGCACGATTGCAGCAGCACCCATTCACCCAATGCGAGGATCAGGCCGGTGCGCTCGGCGGTCGGAATGAACGCGGACGGCGACAACTCGCCGCGCGTCGGATGGGCCCAGCGAATCAGCGCCTCGCGGCCCGCTACCGCGCCAGTATGCAGATCGACGATCGGCTGATACTCCATGCGCAAACCATTGAACGACTTCAGCGCGCCTTCGAGGTCGCTGCGCAGCAGGCTCAGGCTTTCGTCGGATACGTGCTTCTCGGCATCGAAAATCGCGAACGCGCTTTTGCCGCTGCGCTTGACGCCGTACAACGCGCGGTCCGCGCAGATCAGCAATTGCGGACCCGTTTTCGCATGTTCGGGATAGAGCGCGATGCCGACGCTCGCGCCGATATGCACGAGCGCTTCGCTCAACACGAACGGCCGCGCCAGCGTTCTGACGATGCGATCGGCCAGCACGCGCACGTCGCGAAGCTGCCCGGCGTCGTCCGAAATCGCGACGAACTCGTCGCCTGCCAGGCGGCCAACGTGGTCGCCGCTCGGCAGCAGATCGCACAAACGGGAGGCCGCTTCCTGCAGAATCTGGTCGCCGGCGGCATGACCGAGACTGTCGTTGATCGCCTTGAAGCCGTCGAGGTCGATCAGCAGCACCGCGAACGCCTCGCCCTGCCGCGTCGAACTCTCGCCGGTGCGTTCGATCAGCAGCTCGTTGATACGCGCGCGATTCGGCAAACCGGTCAGGCTATCCTGGCGCGCGAGGCGATGACTGTTTTCCCGTGCGAGCAGCAACGCAACGGTGTCGCGATTACTGCGCAGCGCGACCGTGAAGAAGCCGGCCGCGCAAAACGGAGCCTGAAATAGCAGCACGAGCTTGCCATTGCCCGGCGACATCGCCGCGCCGACACTCAGAAAGCTGAGAATAAAAACGATCTGCAATAACGCAAGCCGCGGCGTGCCCGCATTGCGTCCGGCCAATCCGCCGATCACACCGACCGCACAAACGTTTCCAAGCAGAAAAAGCGTGGGACTTCCGCTGATATTGCACAGGAATGTGCCAAACCCGAATAACGCGCTCCACAACAGACTCGCGAAAATAAACGCGGAAGTCGGCGTGGGCAGCCCAAGGGCTGCCCGCGTGCGGCATAACCAGATCAGCGTGAGCCGCGCGATCAGCAATGCGACGACCGCAATACCCCACGCGGCATATAGAGGAATCGGATAAAGATAATACGCGGTTGCGCAAACGCTGATTTCGCAAATCGACGCGAAAACGATCGATGCGGTTCGCGTGAACAGGTTGGCAAGCAGGATCTGCCGGTTGTCCGGACTCAGGTTCTGAGCCGAGGACGCGACCCACTTGAAAAATGGAGACCTTGGTTCGGTAAAAGCCATGACCTGCGCATTCGACGGTGGGTGGGTCCGAATCGGCATGCGAATGGACGGCTCGTGCAGCGATTACATAAACATAAAGTATCAGATTAATGCATGCAATGGCGTGAAATGAACCGGCAGCCGTGGATCAAAAGCACTGCATGAGCGCGAATCCCGACTTGCTCGACGGAGTACGAGCGTTCGGATTACATGTTGTTGCGGCGCAACGGACCGCTCGATATAGCGCGGTTCCGAAGTTGCGGAACGGCGATAAAAAAGAGGAAGAGCGTGGCTCTCCCTCTTTGATGATTGTCGCAGCCTCGGCTTCCCGAGTCGCGATCGCCGGCCTCGCTTAGTCGTACAGCACGGCTGCGATCTTCGGATCGTTTATGTTGGTCTTGTCGTACCAGTAAAAACCGGTGTCGATCTTCTTCGGCAGCTTCTCGCCGTGCAGCGCCTTGACCGCCGAGTCGACCGTGCATTTGCCGATACCGACCGGATTCTGCGTAATCGCGCCGGCCATCAAGCCCGACATGATGTTCTCCTTCTGCTCCTTGCCGGAGTCGAAGCCGATCAGCACGAGTTTCTTGCCCGATTCCTTGACGCCGATCGCCGCGCCTTCCGCGGAACCTTCGTTTGCACCGAAGATACCCTTCAGGTTCGGATTCGCCTGGATCATGGTCTTGGCGATTTCCGCGGACTTCAGGTGATCGCCGGCGCCGTATTGCACGGACACGATCTTGATGTTGGGATGCTTCGACTTGATCTGATTGACGAAACCGTCGCGGCGATCGACACCGGTGCGGCTCGTCTGGTCGTGCACGATCACGCCGACTTCGCCGGAATTGCCGATCAGCGCGGCCATCTTGTCGGCGGCGAGCGCGGCGGCGGCGACGTTGTCCGTCGAGCAGGTCGTCAACGGAATATCGCTGTCGACGCCCGAGTCGAATGCAATCACCGGAATCTTGTCGTTCTGGGCGCGCTTGAGCAAGGGGATAGCCGCCTTACTGTCGAGCGCCGCGATGCCGAGCGCCTGCGGCTTCTTCGCGAGCGCGGCCGACAGCATGTCGATCTGCTTATCGACCATCGCTTCCGTTTCCGGTCCCTCGAACGTGATCCTGACGTTGTTCGCTTTAGCGGACTGCTCGGCGCCCGATTTGACGGCTTGCCAGAACTGATGCTGGAAGCCTTTCGAAATAAGCGGAATATACGGCTCGTCCGCATACGCGAGACTACTTCCGCCGACGAGCGCACCGACACCGACCACGATACCGATTAGTCTTCTCTTCAACATGGGGCCTCCTCCAATGGTTGGGCTATCAAGCCGCTATCGAGCTTTCGAGGGAGCCTTCACGTGCCCTCTCTCTCCTGCTCCTGTGTTCCCTGCTTATTTGCTGCTTCCTTGCTCCTGCGTCAACTTCTCCGGCTGCGCCGCAGGATGTCCGCATACACCGCCAGAATGATGATCAAACCGGTCACGACGATCTGCCACTCCTGCGCGACCGACATGATGCGCAGTCCGTTGGTCAGCACGCTCATGATGAAAGCGCCGATGATGGTGCCGAGTATCGTTCCCGAACCGCCGCTCAACGACGTGCCGCCGATCACGACCGCCGCGATCGCATCGAGCTCGTAGCCTTGACCGAGCGCCGGCTGCGCCGAATTGAGCCGCGACGCGATCAGCAGACCCGCGATGCCGCAGATCGCGCCGCCCACGCCGTAAATCGCGATCTTCCAGCGATCGACATTGACGCCCGAGAGCCGCACCGCTTCCTCATTGCTGCCGAGTGCGAACGTATAGCGGCCGAGCGCGGTGCGATTGAGCGTAATAGAACTGACGATCGCGAGAAAGAACAGGATCAGTACCGCATTCGGAATCGGCACGCCCGGCAGGAAATAGCCGATCAGCGAGTCCTGAGAAATACGGTAGAAGTTCTCGGTATCGGTGAAATAGATCGGCTTGTCCGCCGACACGACGAGTGAAAGGCCTTTGAGCAGCATCATCATGCCGAGCGTCGCGATGAACGGCGGGATCTTCATCTTGGCGGTCAGCGTACCCGATACCGTGCCGCACACCGCGCCCGTCGCGAGTGCCGCGAGCACGCCCATCCACATCGGCAGATGCCAGTACGTGAGAAACACTCCGCAAATCACGGCGGTAAATGTCATCAACGTACCGACTGACAGATCGATGCCGCCCGTAATGATCACGAACGTGGCGGCGATCGCCAGCACGCCGTTCACAGCTGTCGCCTGAAAAATGCCGAGGATGTTGTCCATCTGCATGAAGGCCGGCGAAGCGAAGCTGAAGAACACCAGCAGCAGGATGAGGCTCGCGAACGCGAGCATCTTTTGCACGGCGGTCGGCGCGAAAATTCGCGCTTTCAGCCCGGAAGTGCGCCTTTCGTTGTCCAGCGCCGCCGTATCCGTTCGCAATGTCATGTCGTAGACCTCTTCAGGCTTGTACCGTTTTCAGGGTTTCGCGCAGCGTCGCGAGATGCATGATGCGCTCCTGCGTCGCTTCGCTGGCGGACAGCTCGCCGGTAATGCGGCCTTCGCACATCACGACGATGCGGTCGCTCATGCGCAGAACTTCCGGCAGCTCGGAGGAGATCATCACGATCGCCTTGCCTTGCGCCGCCAGCGAGCGCAGCAGCTTGTAGATTTCGCTTTTCGCGCCGACGTCGATGCCGCGCGTCGGTTCATCGAAGAACAGTACGTCGCAATCGCGCTCGAGCCATTTCGCGATCACGATCTTCTGTTGATTGCCGCCCGACAGGAGCCGCACCTGCTGCGTCGCCGAAGGCGTGCGAATCGCAAGCAGCTTGATGAAGTGCTGCGCTCTTTTGCGAATCTGCCCGCGGCGCAGAAACATATTGATTGACAGGAACTTGCCGAGATCGGCCATCACGATGTTCGATTCGACATCCATTCCCGTAGCGAGACCGAAGCGCTTGCGATCTTCGGACAGGTAGCCAATTCCGCGCTTGACCGCATCACTGGGCCTCTTGATCGACGCCTTCACGCCTTTCACGAGTATCTCCCCCGATTCGACCGGATCGGCGCCGAACACCGCGCGCGCGACCTCCGTGCGGCCCGCGCCCATCAAGCCTGCGAAACCGAGTATTTCGCCCTTGCGCAATTCGAAACTGACGTCGCGCACGAGCGGACCCGCGACGAGATTTCTCACTTCGAGCGCGAGTTCGCCTTTCACCGGCGCGCTCTCGACCGGCGTCACGTCGCCCAGCGCGCGTCCGACCATCATGCCGATGATCGTCTCGACGCCGGTGCCCTCGGTCGGCACGGTGGCCACATACTCACCGTCGCGCATCACGGTCACGCGATCGGTGATCTGCTTCAACTCGTCCATCTTGTGCGAGATATAGACGACGCCGACGCCGCGCTCTCTCAATTGACGGATGATCCGGAACAGCTCGGCGATCTCGGCATCGTTGAGCGCGGACGTGGGTTCGTCCATGATCAGCACGCGCGAATCGAAAGACAGTGCTTTCGCGATCTCGACCATCTGCTGACTCGCGACGGTCAGCGTGCCGACCATCGTGCGCGGATCGAGTTTCACGTGCATGCGGGCGAGGATCTCGCTTGCCTGTGCATTCAGTTTGTCTTCATCGAGGAACAGACCCAGACCCTTGCGCGGCTCACGGCCGATAAAAATGTTCTGCGCGATGCTCAGATGATTCATCAGTTGCAGTTCCTGATGAATGATGCCGATGCCGACAGCTTGCGCGTCGCGCGGACCTTGAAAATCGACGGGCTTGCCGTCGAAGAGAATTTCGCCGGAATCGCGCGTATAGACGCCGGCGAGAATTTTCATCAGCGTCGACTTGCCCGCGCCGTTCTCGCCCATCAGCGCATGGACCTCGCCGGCCATGAGTTCGAACCGGACGTCATGAAGCGCTCTTACGCCCGGAAAGCTCTTGCAAAGATTGTTGACGGAAATGAGTGGGTTCATGTGCTGATCTGTCGACGGCTGCCTATATCACCAACGTTTTTACGGTGGAGCTGTTTCCGGCTTGAACAACGGCTTTCATTCCAGCTTTCATTCAAGGCGCGAACAGGTCGGGCCGCTCTTTTGCGGACCGGTGCAATTCGGCGACGACCTGGTCGAGATGATCGTGCATCGCTTTCGCGGCCGCATCGCCGTCGCCGGCGCAAAGGGCCTTGAAGATACTCTCGTGCTCTTCCAGCGTATGCGTGAGCCGTTCTGGACTCGCGAGCAATTGTCTCGCGCGGTCCAGCGCATTGCGCGACACCGCGACGATCTCCTTCACGCGCGGCAGCTTCACCGCGTCGAGCAGGATTTCATGGAAAGCCAGATCGAGCGCGTGAAACGCCTGACGTTCGCCACTTCCAGCCAGACTGCGCTGCTGATCGAGATTGCTTGCCAATGCGTCGAGCGTCGCCGTGTCGTGCATCAACGCGACCCCACGCACCGTCTCGACTTCCAGTGCGCTGCGGATGAACAGGTGCTGGCGGATGTCGTCGAGCGCAATCGGTTTGACGCGCGTGCCGCGTTGCGGCAAAACCTCGACGAGACCCGCATGCGCGAGCCTCGCCAACGCGGATGACACCGGAAAGCGCGACACGCCCATCCGTTCGCACACGGCCATCTTGTCGATCATCATGCCGGGTTCCAACGCCAACGTAACAATCGCTTCTCGCAACGCCGCCTCGACCGCGTCGGTCAAGCTGCCGCGCTCGCCGCCGCCGACTTTTTGCAGTGCGACATACGGATCACCGGCGGCATTCTCAAGTTCGGTCGAGGAATTCACGAAGGCCTTGATTGAGAGAAGACATGCTAGCATGCTAGAAAGTGAATGCCGCGTTGTCAACGCGTACAAATGCCTGGAAATACCTGGGGATGCCTGGTATCTGGCAACTACGGGCTTACCCGTACGCGCAGCAGGAACGCGCACACAGAGAACGTGCGCACGAAACCGATCCGTCTGCGTCCGCAGACGACAAGCCGATAGCCATAGCCGGAGGGTGCGCAGATGACAACGATCACAAGGCTGTCCGTTCGGGACATCCGGTTCCCCACCTCACGTTCGCTGGACGGCTCCGACGCGATGAATGCCGCGCCGGACTACTCCGCCACTTACGTCACGCTCGAAACCGACACGCCGAATCTCACCGGCCACGGCCTCACGTTCACGATTGGCCGCGGCAATGAAATCTGCGTGACTGCCGTGAATGCACTCACGCCGTTGATCGTCGGCAAGAAGCTCGAAGATATCGCCGCGAATATGGGCGCTTTCTGGCGCGCATTTACTTCGGATAGCCAACTGCGCTGGATCGGCCCGGACAAAGGTGCGATTCATCTTGCCACCGCGGCGGTCGTCAACGCGGTGTGGGACCTGTGGGCGAAATCCGTCGGCAAGCCGGTCTGGAAGCTGCTGGTCGACATGAGCCCGGAAGAACTCGTGAGCTGCCTCGACTTTCGCTACGTGACTGATGCAATCACGCCGCACGAAGCACTCGCGATGCTGCATCGTCATGCGAAGACCAAGGGCGAGCGTGAAAAGGAAATGCTCGCGCACGGCTATCCGGCCTATACGACATCGGCGGGCTGGCTCGGTTACGACGACGACAAGATTCGCCGTCTCGCGCGCGAAGGCGTCGCGCAGGGATGGACGCATTTCAAGCAGAAGGTCGGCGGCGATCTGGAGGAAGACGTACGGCGCGCGCGCATTCTGCGCGAAGAGATCGGCGAGAACCTGAGGCTGATGATGGACGCGAACCAGGTGTGGGACGTCGATGAGGCAATCGCGAACATGCGCCGTCTCGCCGAGTTCGACCCGTGGTGGATCGAGGAGCCCACGAGTCCCGACGACATCCTCGGTCATGCGGCGATCCGCCAGCGGCTCGGTTCGATTGGCGTCGCAACCGGCGAGCATTGCCACAATCGCGTGATGTTCAAGCAACTGCTCCAGGCGCAAGCCATCGACTTCTGCCAGATCGACAGTTGCCGGCTCGGCGGACTCAACGAAGTGATCGTCGTACTGTTGATGGCCGCGAAGTTCGGTGTGCCGGTGTGCCCGCATGCGGGTGGTGTCGGCTTGTGCGAGTACGTGCAGCATATTTCGCTGTTCGACTATATCTGCGTGTCGGCGTCGCTCGAGAATCGCGTACTCGAATACGTCGATCATTTGCACGAGCATTTCGTGGATCCCGTGGTGATCCGCAACGGGCACTATATGCCGCCGCAAAGGGCCGGGTATAGCATCGAGATGCTGGAAGGGACGCTGGACAGGTACTGGTATCCGGAAGGAGAAGCGTGGCAGGAATGAAGCTGGACGGTAAGGGTTCTATTTGCATCGCTTCAGGCGTATAACGGCAGACTTCGCTAATCTTCGGTGACGCCGGCCGTCACGCGCGCAGCGCGGTGGGTGTTGCGTCGCTGCCGGCAGGGGTCGCCGTCGAAGTCGAAGCGGTTGTCGCCTTGAAGAACGTCTGAATTCAACTCATACACTCGGAGCCGCCAATGTCTTCTCCGCTGTCGCCCGCTGTCATCGACGCAATACGTGCCCGCACACCCGGTGTTCGCAGTACCACGCACTTCAATCATGCGGGCGCGTCGCTGCCGTCGGCCGCCACGCTCGAAGCGATTCACGCGCATCTGTTGCGCGAAGCCTCGATGGGACCCATGGAAGCGGGCGCGGCTGCCCGCGAACAGACCGAACGGGCGCGCACGCTCGCCGCGCGACTGCTGAACGCCCAGCCCACCGAGATCGCGTTGACGACTGGCAACTCGCCGGGCTGGGGCGCTGCTTTCGCGGCATTGGGTCCGTGGCGCGAGGGGCAACGCATCCTCGTTGCGCGGCACGAATGGGGCGGCAATCTCGCGACGATGCGTCTTCTGGCGCAGCGCGCGGGCGCATCGATAGAGACGATTCCTTCCGATCAGAGCGGCAGGGTCGATCCTCGCGCGCTCGAAGCGATGCTCGACGACCGGGTCCGACTGATTGCGCTGACGTGGCTGCCGGCCAATGGCGGACTGATCAATCCGGCCGCCGCGATTGGGCGGATAGCACGCCGTCACGGCATTCCGTATTTCATCGATGCGGCGCAGGCCGTCGGACAGCTTCCGATCGACGTCGACGAAGTCGGCTGCGATGTGCTGGCCGGCGCGGGCCGCAAGGCACTGCGCGGACCGCGCGGCACCGGGCTGCTATACGTCCGGCGGGATTTTCTGCCCCGCTTGACGCCGGCCTTCGTCGACACGTATTCCGCGCCGCTCGACGCCAATGGCGACCCTGTACTGCGCGACGATGCCGTGCGTTTCGAATCGTCGGAAGCGTCGCTTGCACTGCATTGCGGATTGGCGAATGCATTGGACGAAGCGCTGGAAATCGGCATCGACAACATCCGCGCGCAGATCGATCGGACCGCGCAGACATTGCGCGAGCGGTTGGCCGCGATGGAGGGCGTGCGGGTGCTCGACCAGGGTGTCGAACGATCCGGTCTGGTGTCGTTCAACGTCGCCGGACTCGATGCCATGTCGGTGCGAGGCGCGTTGGCGGCACAGGGCATCACGATCGGCTCGAATGGCGTCGCGTACACGCCGTTCGATATGACTAGCAGAGGGCTGACACAGATCGCGCGCGCATCGGTCAGCTATCTGACCACCGACGCCGAAGTTGATAAATTACTGGCTGGGATGCGGACGTTGACGCATTGAGCACTCGAGTCAAAGAGAACTTTGCGTCAGTCAAATGAATGGAAACGTCTCTTTCAACTCAATCGCCCGCACACGACCATGAGCTCCGCCTCATCGCACCGCCTCGATTTATCAAAGTTTCCGCGCCATGCGCTTCTCGAAGGCCCGACGCCAATTCAGCACCTTGCGCGTCTGAGCGCTCGCCTCGGCGGGGCGGACATCTATGTCAAAAGAGAAGATCTGACGGGACTAGGTGGCGGCGGCAACAAGTTGCGCAAGCTCGAATTCCTGATTGGCGAAGCGCTCGCGCGCGGCGCGGACACCATCGTTACCGTCGGCGCGCGGCAATCGAATCATGCGCGCCTCACGGCGGCCGCGGCGGCTCGCGTCGGACTTCGATGCGAGCTGGTGCTGACGAGAACCGTGCCACGTTTCGACCACGACTACATGGAGAACGGCAACGTGCTGCTCGATGCGCTATTCGATGCGCGCGTGCATGATCTTCCCGGCACGGCCAACGCATTGCAATTCGCCGAGGAACGCGCGAACGAGTTGCGAGCGTAGGGCCGTAACGTCTATGTGTGTCCGTTGGGGGGTTCGAGCCCGGTCGGTTGTCTCGGCTACGCGGACTGCGCAGCTGAAATCGTCGCGCAATCGCAAGCGCAAAACGTGGCCTTCGATCGCGTCGTGGTGCCGAACGGAAGCGGCGGCATGCATGCGGGGCTGGTCGCGGGTTTTGTTGCGCTGGGCCTGGATCCGTCGCGTGTTGCCGCATTCACGGTGTATGGGAATGCTGGCCACGCGCGCACGGTTACTTTGGATAAGGCGAATCAGACGGTCCGACTGATCGACCCGGGCCTAAGCGTGAGTGATGACGCCATCTCGATCGACGAAGCGCAGCTCGGACCCGGCTATGGCATTCCAACCGATAACATGCGCGCGGCTGTTCGGCTGATGGCATCGACGGAAGGTCTGTTGCTCGATCCCGTGTATAGCGGCAAAGCATTTGCGGGTCTTGTGGAAAACGTGAGCAACGGGAAGTACAGTGCCGGACAGAAAATTCTATTCGTGATGAGCGGCGGGCTTCCGGGGCTATTTGCCTATCGGAACGAGTTCTGAGCGCAGAAGCGGAGACAACGCGATGGTCTGATACGGCCGCCGCTATCTGAAGAAAGCGCGAAGCGCTTGAAGATTCGAATCGACGATTCGAAATGGTGCCCAGGGCGGGATTTGAACCCACACGCCTTTCGGCGCTACCCCCTCAAGATAGTGCGTCTACCAATTTCGCCACCTGGGCAGAGGGGCGCCATTGTATCAGCTCGATTATTTTTTTGAAGTACCTCGCGTGATTTTATTCTGCAGTTGCAATACCGGTCGAAAAACCGACGAGGCGTTCAGCCCGTATCGCTGCCCGGCGACCGATTCGAGCGCGGCCCGGCGCCTCGCAAGAGCTCGTAAGGTCTGACGCTTGTCGCCCGCTACTCGGGTGAATGCGACAAATGGCGGACCGCTATGCTCGTGCGCTGATGCGCTGAAAGAGCGCCTTTCACACCGAACATATCATGTCACCACGACGCACATCTTCTTCGCGATTTCGGTATCGGCTTTTTCTCGCGTCGGTGCTGACGTCGATAACGCTGCTGCAGGGTTGCGCAACGACGGCGGAGAACCTTGCCGTAGGATTTGGTCTCGGCGCGGTCGGCACCGTGTCGGCGTTAGGCTGCCTGCTCGCCTGCGAGATGGCCAATCCGCACTGGTGAAAGGCTGCACGGCGCGCGACGAGCAACTAGTATTCGAAGCTCGACATCGATGACTAACGAAAACGGAGCCCCTGTGGCACACCCGCCATTCCACCTCTACACCGACGCCCAATTCGCTAGCCCCTACGCGATGTCCGTCTTCGTGACGCTTCGCGAGAAGCGCTTGCCGTTCGACCTTTCGACCGTCGATCTCGCGCACAAGGCGAATCACGCCACCAACTATGTGGCCCGCTCATTGACGCGGCGCGTGCCGACGCTGATACACGAAGACTTTGCGTTATCCGAGTCGTCGGCGATCACCGAGTACCTCGAAGAGACTTTCCCGGACACCCCGGTCTATCCTCAAGATCGGCGTCTGCGCGCGCGAGCGCGCCAGCTTCAGGCCTGGCTGCGCAGCGATCTGCTGCCGGTTCGCCAGGAGCGTTCCACCGAAGTCATTTTCTACGGATCGCGCGGCGGCCCGCTTTCCGCCAGCGCACAAGAAGCGGCACAAAAACTCTTCGCCGCCGCCGATGCATTGCTTCCGGCCAATTCGCCAAATCTGTTCGGCGAGTGGTGCATCGCCGATACGGACCTCGCATTGATGCTCAATCGCCTCGTGCTGAATGGCGATCCCGTTCCGCACAAGCTCAAGGAGTACGCCACGCAACAATGGCAGCGCGCCAGCGTGCAGCAGTGGGTCCAACGGGAGCGTCCACCGCTATAAAGTCGACCGGCGTGGCTGCCGCCACGCCGAAAAGCCATCGATAGAAGTGACAAAGACCAGCAAAATAGCTGAATACGAAAGTCTTAAAAGATGCAGTAAAAGCGAATATTACATTCGCGTTTTATCAGAGCTTCGCTGCTCCGCCATGGCGCGATTCCGCGCCCGCTCCCTTTGCTGCCTCGCGCGTACGATGCTGACAACGATCAGCACGATCGCAAGCAATGACAATTCGATCATTGCGGGAATTCGGATGGGATCATGAAACATGGCGGGCCTCCGTCACATGATTTCATCATAGTACGCCGGGCAGGTCAGCCTGAAGTATTGCGCCGCACCATTGCAATCTTACCGCCGCCATTACACCGGCTTTTATCCCGCCGGCAAAAGCCTCGAGTGACAAATTGAAAACATTCTGTCACGCAAAAACTTGCAGGATTCAGATAGCCGTCCCTAAACAGTTTATTTGCGCTAGAGTACACGAGCGATCAGTTGGATCGTGAGCCGTCCCGACAATTCGAAGGCGTTATCTGTCACGCGTTTGCTTGCGTGTACTAAAGAAGCACCTGGACTCGTTGAAGACATCGCCCATGCCATATTTTCCTGTCGCCTACTGTGGTCCCGCGGCCGTCCCTGAAAGCTTGTGGCTGCGCTGGAACACGGATCCGCCATTGCTCGTCGCGCTCGCGGCGCTCGCATGGTTCGTGGCCAGCAACCGCTCGGCGAATGCACGGGCGGGATGGGGCGCCGTCGCATTGATGGCCCTCGTGTTCGTGTCGCCGCTCTGCGCGTTGTCCTCGGCATTGTTCTCCGCACGCGTCACTCATCACGTCATTTTGATCGCTGCAGTAGCTCCATTGCTCGCCCTCGCGTTTCCGCTGCCGCGCCTCGCGCATCCGCCGCTCGTGCCGGTGGTCGCCGCTCATGCGGTGATCATCTGGCTGTGGCATGCGCCGGGGCCTTATGCGTGGGGACTCGCGACGATACCCGGCTACTGGCTGATGCAGATTACTTTGCTTGGCAGCGCATGGCTCATGTGGCGCAGCATCTTCTCGCCGTCGCTGCCGACCGGCCCCGCGCTGATGGCGCTCGTTGCGACGATCGGCCATATGGGTTTGCTCGGCGCGTTGATCGTGTTCGCGCCGGTCCCGCTCTACGTCGCGCACTTCGCGACCACCGCCGCGTGGGGGCTCACCCCGCTCGCCGACCAGCAACTCGCCGGACTGTTGATGTGGGTACTGGCGATGATCCCTTATCTCGCGGCAGGACTTTCGCTCGTCTGGTCAAGCCTGCGCGTCAGAGAGCCCGCGCTGTGACGACCCTGCTGAAGTTCATTCATCTGGCCGCGATCGCCGTCTGGTCGGGCGGTTTGATCGTGCTGCCGTATCTGTTCTGGCAGCGCCGCGGGCTCGCGGCGGGCACCGAACTCGACCGGCTGCACCGCATCACGCGTCTCGTGTTCGTGGAGTTGACCTCGCCCGCCGCTTTCGTCGCGATTGCGAGCGGCACCGTGCTGATTTTTCTGCAGGCCACCTTCGTCGAATGGTTCACCGCGAAGATGGTGTTCGTCGGCATCATGGCGATGCTGCATGTGCTGGCCGGCCTCGTACTGCACGATCTGTATCTGCCCGACGGCAGGTTCAGCCGTGCCTCGGCGATCGCGCTGACCATCGCTTATCTGATCGTGATCGTTGCGATCATCTGGATCGTGCTGGCCAAGCCTCACATCGACTCGAACCTGCTGGCCCCGCATCTGTTCGAGCCGGGTGGACTTGGCCGCTGGCTGCATCACTCCTTCGGCGAAACGAGAATTCCGACGCCATGATCGAACACGAGCTTGCCCCCATGCCAGCCGGCGAAGCCCGTCATCACCGAGCTGAGCACCGACAGCACGAGCCCATGCGGCAGGATCTCATCGGGGTAATTAAGGCGCACGCCCCAGTTCGCACCCGCGAGCGCGACGAGCGTCATCGCCGCGACCGCATGCGACCAGCTCGCTTCCTTCAGGCGGATACCGCGCACCAGCAGCAGCTCGGCGGTACCGACCACGCTCGCAGCCACGCCGCTCCAGAACGCGAAGCCGGCGGCCCACAAGCCGGCGCGAATCCAGAACGGGTCGCCCGTCCACCAGTAGATTACGTCGACGCCCAACGTCGCGACGACGAACGCGATCGGGAAATGCACCATCATCACGTGAATCGGATGGCCGACGAGCGCCACCACCGACCCCTTGTCGAGCCGCAACAGCTCGAGCATCACTTCGCTTCGCGTCTCGTTTCCAGCATTGCCTTTGTTTGCCATGATGGTGTGTCCTCGCATCGGATGCCTGGTGGTGCAAACCATCATAGCTGCTTGCGCCTGGCCGTCCAAGCCGGATCGCTCGCCGCGTTGTCCGGCTGCACCGGGCCGCTCTCGACGCTCGAGCCATCGGGTCCGGCCGCCGCATCGATCGCCGGGCTGTGGTGGGTGATGCTGGCGGGCGCCGCGATCCTGTTCGCGATGGTGCTCGTACTGTTTCTGATGACGGTCTTCCGGCCCGGCTGGGGCTCGCACGTTTCGCCCGCGCGCTGGATCGTGCTCGGCGGTCTCGTGCTGCCGGCAGTGATCCTGATCCCGTTGATCTGCTACGCGCTGTACGCGGGTGAATTGCTGCTGCCGCTGCGCGCGCACGCGCCCGCGCGCATCGAGGCGATCGCGCAGCAATGGCGCTGGACCTTCCGCTATCCGGAACTCGGCAACGTCGAAACCGGGAACGTGCTGCATCTGCCCGCGGGCACGCCGGTCGACATCGCCGTGACCAGCATGGACGTCCTGCACGCATTCTGGATTCCGCGCTTCGCGGGCAAGATCGACGCGGTCCCTGGCCACCACAACCTGCTGCGTATCCAGGCCGATCAGCCCGGCCAGTACGCCGGACAATGCAACCAGTTTTGCGGCATCGGTCACGCGGGGATGCACTTCACCGTGATCGTCGATCGTCCGGAAGATTTTCCGGCTGCTGTCAAAAACGCCGCCGCCAACGGGGAGGTGAAGAAATGAGTGTGCCCGTCGAGCCGCCATCACAGGGCATCAACGCGCTGCGGCTGCATCGCCAGCTTGCCGCGATCTGGGCCACCGGGCCAGGCGTGCAGAGGCTCGCCGCGGTCAACCATACGGTGCTCGGCATGCGCATGATGATCACGTCGTTCGTGTTCTTCGCGATCGCCGGCATTCTCGGCATGCTCACGCGCGTGCAGCTCGCGACGCCGCATGCCGCCTTCATGGATGTGGAGACCTATAACCAGGTCTTCACGATGCATGGATCGATGATGCTGTTCCTGTTCGCGATCCCGATGGTGGAGAGCTTCGCGGTCTATCTGACGCCGAAGTTTCTCGGCGCGCGCGATTTCGCGTTTCCGCGCCTGACCGCTTACGGCTACTGGTGCTATCTGTTCGGCGGCACGATTCTGACCGTGTCGCTGATTCTGCGCAGCGCACCCGACGGCGGCTGGTTCATGTACACGCCACTCAGCTCCAACGTGTTCACGCCCGGACTGAACGCCGACGTGTGGCTGCTCGGCATCACGTTCGTCGAGATTTCGGCGCTGTCGCTCGCGATGGAAATCGTCGTGTCGATCCTGAAGATGCGCGCGCCGGGCATGTCGCTGGATCGCATGCCGATCTTCGCGTGGTACATCCTCGTCACCGCGATGATGATGATCGTCGCGTTTCCGCCGCTGATTCTCGGCTCGATCCTGCTCGAGGTTGAACGCGCGTTCAACCTGCCGTTCTTCGATCCGACGCGCGGCGGCGATCCGCTGCTGTGGCAGCATCTTTTCTGGCTGTTCGGCCACCCGGACGTGTACATCATCTTCCTGCCGATGGCCGGCGTGCTGTCGACGATGATCCCCGTGTTCGCGCGCCGCAAGCTCGTCGGCTATCGCACGATCGTCGTCGCGATCATCGCGCTCGCGTTCCTGAGCTTCGGCATCTGGGTGCACCACATGTTTACGGTGGGCATCCCACATCTGGCGCTCGCGTTCTTCTCGGCGGGCTCGGCGATCGTCGCGGTGCCCACCGCGATCCAGTTCTTCGCGTGGCTCGCCACGCTGTCGCACGGCCGCCCGCGCTGGGACGTGCCGATGCTGTACATCTTCGGCTTCTTCTTCGTGTTCACGTGCGGCGGGCTGACCGGCGTGATGCTCGCGATCGTGCCGTTCGACTGGCAGGCGCACGACACCTACTTCGTCGTCGCGCACATGCACTACGTGGTGGCCGGCGCGCTCGCGTTTCCGATGCTCGCGGCGTTCTATTACTGGTTGCCGCTGCTGACCGGGCGCACCGCCGTCCATAACCTTTCGGTGCCGGCGTTCTGGCTCGTGTTCATCGGCTTCAACATGACGTTCTTTCTGATGCACCTGACCGGCCTGCTAGGCATGCCGCGGCGCGTCTTCACCTATAGCGGCGACGAAGGCTGGAACTGGCTCAATCTGCTGTCGTCGGTGGGCAGCTTCGTGATGACGATCGGCTTCGCGCTCGTCGTGATCGACATCGTCGTGCAATTGCGTTTCGGCCAACGCGTGCGACGTAACCCGTGGCAATCGACCACGCTCGAATGGGCGATGCCGATTCCGCCCGCGCCGTATGCATTCGCGTCGATCCCGCACATGGACGCCGAAACCGAAAAGGTGCCCCCGGGCCAGCTAGCGACCTCTCTGGCGCGCGGCGAGGGTTACCTCGGTTTCACGCGCAACGGCTGGCAGGAGACGCTAGGCGTGCATATGACATCGGGCGAGCCCGAACAGCTGATCGTGCTGCCGAACTCGACCTATCTGCCGCTCGTCACCGCGCTCGTGACCGCCGCGGCGGTGCTCGCGATGCTGTTCAAGTTCTATCTGCTGTCGGTCGCATTCGCATTCGTGACGTTTGGCCTCTTCATCTACGCGGGCCAGAGCGCGGGGCACGCGCGCGATTACGGCGCGCTGCCGGTCGGCCGCGGCGTCAGCGTGCCGCCGCATACCGAGGTCGCCGGTTCGCCGTCATGGCTTTCGATGATCTGCGCGCTGGTCGCGGACGGCACGCTGTTCACCTCGCTGATCTTCGGCACGTTCTATCTGTGGATTGCCGCGCCGAACTGGCCGGCAGCCGTGACGCCGCATCCGAACCGCGTGCTCGCGCTCGTCGCGGCCGTCGCGCTCGCGGTGGCCGCAGCCGCCACGCGTGGCTCGTTGCGCGCGGCCGCCGCCGAGCGCAAACCGCACGGCACGATCGGGCTGAGCGCGATCGCGCTGATCGTCGCGCTCATCGCCTGCGTGATGCTGATCAACGGCGTGACACCGAATCCGCGCGAGCATGCGCTCGGCGCGACGGCCGCGGCGCTGCTCACGTACATCGCAGTTCACGCGGGCGTCGGGTTGTTGTTCCTCATCAGCAACGTGCTGCGCGTCGGCGCGGGCTTCGTTTCCGCGCGACGCCTGACCGATCTGCGTCTCACCCGCCTGTGGATCGATTACACGCTGGCGACGGGCATCATCGCGCTTGGACTCGTGCTCGCGCTGCCGAGCCTCGTCGCCGTGCTGGGAGCCAGACCATGAATGCGCGTCCGCTTTCGCCGCGGCGGTTGTGGTGGCTCGCCGTCGGCTTCACGATCTGGTGTCTCGCGTTCGTGATCCTGTATGCGCTGCACGCGATCGGCTGCGCGTTCGCGTGGCCCACCGGCCCGCTGCGCGCGAGTCTTGCGATCATTCTGCTGCTGCATCTGATCGCGATCGGCTGGCTATGGCGCTATCGCGCCGCGACCCGCGACCCTGGTCCCGAACGCATCAGCTCGTTCATGCATACCGTCGTCGTCTGGACCCTGATCGCGGCGCTGGTCGCGACCGTAATCACGTTCGGGCCCGCGCTGCTGCTCACCACCTGCGTCTGAACGCGGACTGAGCGCGAACGGGACCGCCGCACCCGGCATGGAGAAGCACCGATGCAGTCTCGAGATCTCGTGCGCAAGGCCGTCTGGTCGGTCATCTATCTACTGTTCATTGTCGCGCCGCTGTTTGCGCTGCTGACCGGCACGCTCCCGCCCGCGCGCAACTTCGGCACCGAGTTCTCGGTGGCGCTCGGCTATTCCGGACTCGCGATGATGGGCCTGCAATTCGGCTTCACCGCGCGCTTTCGTCACGTGACCGAGCCGTGGGGCGAGGACGTTATCTATCATTTCCATCGACACGTGTCGCTGCTCGCGGTCGGCCTGGTCGTCGTGCATCCGCTGGTCCTGTTCGCGATCCGCTCGGACAAGGTCGCGATGCCCGACTCGCTGCTCGATGTACCGTGGGGTGCGTGGTTCGCGTTCCTGTCGATCGGCTCGGTGATAGTGCTGGTGATCACCGCGCTATGGCGCAAGCAGTTGAAGATTCGTTACGAGCTGTGGCATCTGTCGCATATCGGGCTCGCGCTCGTCGCGATCTTCGGCGGCGTGCTGCATATGATCGGCTGGGGCTTCTATCTGACCGATCCGTTCAAGCGCACGCTGTGGATCTGCATGACAGTATTCTGGGTAGCGCTGCTGCTGTACGTGCGTCTGTTCAAGCCGCTCTTCATGATCAGGCGTCCGTACCGGATCGCGGAAGTGCGCGCCGAACGCGGCGACACGACGACGCTCGTGATGCAGCCCGACGGCCACGCTGGCTTTCGCTTCAAGCCCGGCCAGTTCGGCTGGCTCAACGTGTGGGGCAGCCCGTTCAGGATCACCGGACATCCTTTTTCGTTCTCGTCGAGCGCCGAGGCCGCGAACGGCCGCGTCGAAATGACGATCCGCAATCTCGGCGATTTCACGAGCCAGGTGAAGACGATCGAAAAAGGTCGACGCGTGTATCTGGACGGACCGTATGGCGCGTTCACGATCGGGCATCCGACCGACATGCACGTGCTGATCGCGGGCGGTATCGGCATCACGCCAATGATGAGCATGATCCGCTCGCTCGCCGATCGCGGCGACCAACGTCCGCTCGTGCTACTGTACAGCGGCAAGACCTGGGACTCGCTGACTTTCCGCGAGGAGCTCGATGCGCTGAAAGCGCGGCTCGATCTGCGCATCGTCTATGTGCTGTCGGACCCGCCCGAAGGCTGGAGCGGGGAAGTCGGGCGCATCGATGCCGCGATGTTCCGGCGACATCTACCGCCCGAGTTCGCCGATCACGAGTATTTCATCTGCGGCCCGGACTCCATGATGGATGCGATCGAAACGGCGCTCGGCGAAATGAAAGTGCCGCGCATCCGCTACCATTCCGAACGCTACAGTTTCGTCTAGGAGACTTGTGATGCGCCGACTGTTGGCCAACCGTCTCGTCATTGCCACCGGCGTGATCGTCGTGGCGTTGTCGCTTCTATTCGCGTATCTGCGGGTCGGTTCGCTGCATTAGGGCCCGGTTACGGCAATGACGGGCTCGCGGCGCGCTTTTCCTCATGCTCGAAGGTTGAATCGATATGCCCTACTTTTTTGGAATTGGTCTTCACGTTTTCATCGCGATCTTTTTCGCCGTCCACGCGATGCGCAATAACCAGGGCATCTACTGGCTATTCATTCTGTTTGCTTTTCCGCTGCTCGGCAGCGTCGTGTACCTGTTCGCGGTCTACCTGCCGAGTCTGCGCCATACGCGCGGCGCGCGCGTGGCCACGCAGGCGATCACCCAATTCGTCGATCCGAATCGCGCGCTGCGTGAAGCGCGCGCCGCTTTCGACCGCGCGCCGACCGTGCAGCATCGGATGCGGCTCGGCGAGGCCTTGCTCGCGGCCGGCAATCCGTGCGAAGCGCTCGAACATTTCCAGGCCGCGGCGAACGGCCCATTTGCAAACGATCCCGCGCTGCTGCTCGGTCTCGCGCGCTCGCAGTTCGCGCTTGACGACTACACGGCCGCCGATGCGACGTTGGGGAATCTGTTCTCGGTCAATCCGCGGGCACGCAACCAGGGCGAGGCGGCGCTGCTGTACGCGCGCACGCTGGCCGCGCTGAATGCGCCGGGCGCACGCGCGGCATTCGAACAGGCGCTGACCTGCGCGAACGACGTCGCGCCGCGCTGCCTGTTCGCCGACTGGCTCGCCGCGCAACCCGAAGATGCGGACCGCCGCCGCGCCGGCGCGCTCTATGCCGAAATCGTGCAGGATGCCAAACATTGGCCACGTCACGCGCGCGAGCATAATCGCGAGTGGCTGCAGCGGGCGCAGGCCGCGTTGGCGGCCGGCGCGGCTCGAACGTGAGCAAGCCGAGGAGAACTTCGATGCGACGCACGACCCGGTCGTTTGCTTCGGCGCCGTACGCGGCGATTGCGGCGATGGCTTTCGGTGCCGCCGGCGCTTCGACTTCCGCGCAGGCCGCTGGCATGGAGAAGCCGTTCGAATGGCCCGCGTCGTTCGTCGTGCTCGGCGATGGCTATCCGCACTCGGGCGATGCATGCCGGCGGCTCGGCGAGTCGGCCGCGACCGTGAACTATCTCGACCATATGGCGATGCTGGTCGGCTGTCCGGGCTCGCGCGACAGCGCCGCCGTGCGCGCGATCGTCGGGCATCAGCGGCACGCGCGCGTGGTCGGCGAGGCGGATGGCGTGACGCTGATTTCGATTTCGACTGAAAGCGCTCAGGCCGGCTCGCAGAACGGCCACGGGCCCGTGAAGGAATCGCCGATCAGCGCGAGCGGCACGTTGCCGTGCGAGCGCGGCAACGGACAGACCAAAACGATGTGCAAGTTCGGCGTCGTGCATCACGGCGATCGATCGACTACGGTCGTGGTCTACTGGCCCGACGGCACGACGCGGGCGATTTTCTTCGACGTCGACGGTCGCGTGATGGGCACGGCCGCGTCCGCGAGCGATCGGCCGATGCCCGGCGACACGCTGACGCGCAAGCATGCCGGCATCAATCTGATTTCAGTTGGCAATGAGCGCTACGAAGTCGAGGACACGGTTCTGTCCGGCGGTTGAATTGCGTTGAAGCACATCGGCGCAAGCCATCCGCGGTCGAACGCCTGATTCGACGCGCGCCACGTTCATTTCTATCCCTTTCGCTTCACACCCTCGCGCAGACCGGCATGCAGCATGCCGCGCCGGACAAAATATTAGTAATAAACCAGCAAGTGTTTTCAACCGATCAGCGGTTCAACAGGAGGGGTCATGATGTCCAGAAGAATGGCTGGCGATGGCCGTCGGACTCGCCGCGTGCAATGGCGACAATAGCGGCGCGTCGACATCGCCGGTGGCGAACGCGGCCACCTCGAACGCGGCGCCGCGACGGTCGCGAGCACGAACGGTTCGGCCGTGTCGAACATTCACGAAGCGATCCGTGTGCAGGGCGGCCAGTCGTACACGTTCACCGACTACGTGCTCGCCACCACCAACGCAACGGTGTTCCCCGGCGGCTCGATCCAGACCGACGACCCGAGCGGCACCGAGTTCGGCTGGGTGCTGAACACGAACACCGGCGCGATCGTGCGCGGCACGTGGGGCGCGGGGCAAGCGACGGCGCTGAGCGCGGTGAAATCCGGCAACTGGTGGAAAGTGACGATGACGCTGACGGCACCGGCGGGATCGAACAACGCGCAGGTATTCATCGATCCGCCGACGTCGAGCAGCGCAGGCGTGCGCTCGCAGCAGGCCGCGGATCTGAGCGCGACGCACTTACTGCCCGAGCCTCGCGATCCTGAGCGGCGCGAAGTCGTAAGCACGGTCAGCGCGACGCAGTTGTCGATGATTCGTTGACGCGTCGCGCAATCGAAGGCACACTCGCTCACTATGCAAGCCCTCACGTACCGCCCGACTGCAAAGCATCATCATGCCCGCGTGGGACTGCCTGTGGGGACTCGCATACGCATACGCCGCTAGACATCATTCGCAGCGACATGCGCCAGAAAGCCCCGCCGGCAACGACGGGGCTTTTTGTTTTCTACGACCTTATCCGCTCATCGAACGAAGGATTGCCGCCATGACACAGGAAGCACAGACGCCTGCCGTATCGAAGACCTTTGCGACGCCCGTCGATCTATACCGCGTCCTTGCACGCGTATGGGCCGGCGATACGTCGAGCCCCACGCACGCGTGGTCGTCGACGAATCCCGCGCAGAATCATTGCAGCGTTACGTCTCTGATCATGCAGGACTATTTCGGTGGCGAGATTCTGACGACGCGTACGTCGGGGGGCACGCACTTCTACAACCTGATCGACGGCAGCAGATGGGATCTGACGGTCAGCCAGTTTGCCGAGCCGATTCCATTCGACGATACGCGTTCGAGTCGTGAGGCGGCGTTCGCGGATACGTCGCGGGAGAAATACGAACTGCTGAAGTCGAGGCTCGCGCAAAGCCAGCTGAAATAAACGCTCAATCAAACACGCGTGGCCGAACTGCATCGATACGCGGTTGGCCACGCCATGTCACTTCAAACAATCACTTCCTGCTTCCCCGGAATGCCTTGCCCGCGCAACGAACACCCGCGCGTTTCAGGCACGTAGATCAACGCTATCGCCCCCACGACGCACGCGGCCATCATGTAATAAGCGGGCACCAGCGCATTGCCCGTATGCGCGACCAGCCATTCGTTCGCCATCGGCGCCGTGCCGCCGAAAATCGACGTCGACACGTTATACGCAATCGCCATCCCCGCGTAACGCACCTGGGTCGGAAACATCGCGGGGAACATCGCCGAGATGCTGGCCAGTTGCGGTACGTACAACAGCCCGAGCACCGCAAAGCCGATGAACGCGCCCGCCACGCCGAGCTTCATCAGCAGGAACATCGGAATCGCCGCGACGAACAGGCCAATCAGCGAAAACCACCAGACGTTCTTGCGTCCCACGCGATCCGAGAACGTGCCCGCGAACGGCAGAAACACCATCATCGCAAGCATGCCGATTAGCGGCACGAGCAGGGACATGTTGTCGCTCATGCCGAGCTGCTTCTGCATGAACGTCGGCATATACGCGAGCAGCACGTAGTTGACGACATTCAAAGCAACCACGAGTCCACCGAGTTGGATCAGCGGTTTCCAATAGTCGCGCAGCAATGCCTTCAGCGTGACGCAGCTATGCTGCTCCTTGTGCATCGTTTGTTCGAGCTCGCGAAAGACCGGCGTGTCTTCGAGCCTGGAGCGCAGATAGAAACCGATCAGGCCGAGCGGCGCCGCAATCAGAAACGGCAGACGCCATCCCCACGCATGCATTGCCGTGTTGCCGAGCACGACGGAGCAACCGAGCATCAGAAACGCGCCGAGCGAGAAACCCGACAGCGTCGCGAATTCGAGGAAGCTGCCACAAAAGCCGCGCTTATTGTCCGGCGCGTATTCGGCCATGAAAGTCGCCGCGCCGCCATATTCGCCGCCCGTCGAAAAACCCTGGATCATCCGCAGAACGACGAGGATAACCGGTGCCCACCAGCCGATGCTCGCGTAAGTCGGCACGAGTCCGACCAGCAGCGTTGCGACCGACATCAGGATGATCGTCAACGCAAGCACGTGCTTGCGGCCGAGGCGATCGCCGAGCGGCCCCCAGAACAATCCTCCTAGCGGACGCACGAGAAACGAAATGGCGAACGTCGCGAGCGCGAACAACGTGGCCTGCGCGGTGCTGCCGGGAAACAACGCGGCCGAAATATAGCTCAGGCCGTAGGCGTAAATACCGTAGTCGAACCACTCGGTCGCGTTTCCGAGTGCCGACGCCGCGATTGCGCGTCGCAGCAAGCTGCGCGCCTGCGGTTGCGCGCTCTGCGCGGTCCATGAATGTACGTAGTGCATGACTCCTCCTGGGATGTCTCTATGCGACACAGGCAACGTCGCCCGAATCCACGATACCGGCGACCCGCGCCTGCAACGATGTTCTAGGACGATGCAGGCATCGGGGTTTTCCATAAAGCCCGCAACGGATGCGGTAATCCGTACGCGTGCGTCGGCGACGCGTCGCGCGCGTTCGGGAAAAACAACATGATTGGCGTCGCACAGTGCTCTCAGCGCACCAGCAACGGCAGCGTCATCAAACGACCCTGCTGTGGCCTCGCCTCGTTCTCGCCGCAAAGGCGCAAACACATCCACGCGGTCGCGAGGTTGCTGCTCACTACCGCCTTGCCAATGGCGGCTTCGATTCGCGCGATGATCGGCGCGGCTCTCACCGCGGTGCATGAAATAAACAGCGCATCGGAGTCGGGCGCTGTCGCATCGCGCGCGAAGGCGACGATATCGTCGTGCGAAATCCGTGCCATCTCCCGGTCGTCGGTCAGACCCAGGCATGAGAAGCGGTCGATCGCAAAGCCTTGCGCGGCAAAGTACTCGACCATCGGCCGACTGGTTTCGGCGGTGTACGGCGCCAGCACGCTGATACGCCGCGCGTCCAGCGTGCTCAGCGCAGTGACTGCGGCAGCGGTCGGAGTGACGACTTTGGCCGATGGCTTCGCCGCATGAATAGCGCGCTCGATCTGCGCATCGCCGATCATCACGGATGCCGACGTGCACGAATACATCACGACGTCGAGCGTTTCGTCGGGCAGGATCAGCGCCGCGCCCGCGCTCAGCAATGGCTGCATCGCGCGCAGATTGTCGGGCGTCACCGGGTTCGCATACGGCACGCGATTCACATAGATGCCGATACGCTCGTTTGCGACGAGTGCCGCGAAGTCCGGCTCGGTCGTGTGATCGGTTGCGAGGATCACGAGGCCGATACGTTTGTCGAAAGCGCGTTCGATCAGATGCGGCGCGCGCTCGAACTGTCGAATAGTCATTTGCATCGTTCAATGCCCCGGAGCCGGAAAACGCTTTTCAAGGAGTCGCACACCGGCCACCGCGATCAGGCTGATGATCAGGAACAGCACGCCGACGAGCGTCATCGGCTCCAGATAGCGGTAATCCGTATTCGCGATGATCTTGGCCTGATTCATCAATTCGAGGACCGTGATCGCCGACAGTAACGGCGTCTCCTTGAACATAGAAATCAGATAATTGGCGAGCGCGGGCACCATCGGCGGCACCGCTTCGGGCAGGATCACGTGCTGCCACGTTTGCGCGGGACTCAGGTTGCAGGCCTTTGCTGCTTCCCATTGCCCGCGCGGAATGTTTTCGATGCCCGCGCGATAAACCTCGGCCGCATACGTCGCGTAATGCACGCCGATTGCGAGCACACCGGCCGCCAGCGCCGGCATCCGTATGCCGATGTCGGGCAGCACGTAAAACACGAAGTACAACTGCACGAGCAGCGGCGTGCCGCGAATAAAACTCGCGATCGCCGACGTGCCACGCGACACCGCGCGATTCGGCGCCAGCCGCAAAATGGCAATCGCCATGCCGACCACGGCCGCCACCACCGCGCCGAGCAAAGTAGCGAGCACGGTGATCTCCAACCCTTGCAGCAGGATCGGCAGAATCTCGCGCACGAAGCTCCAGTCCCATTCCATTCGTCTATCTCCTGATGCGGTCGAGACCGAAACTCATCCGGCTTTCCAGCTTGCGCATGCCGAACGAGATCAGACAGGCCATGGCGAAGTACAGCGCGAGAATCGTCGCGAACGGGATCAACGTATTGCCGGTTTGCGAGCGCACCACCTGCGCCTGGAAAGTCATGTCGCCGAGCGAGATCAGCGACACGACGGCCGTACCCTTCAGCAGCTCGATCGCGTTGTTGCCAAACGTGGGCAGCATCAGCGGCAAGGCCTGTGGCAAGATCACGTGCCGCATGCGCTGATAGCGGGAAAGATTCAGCGCAATGCAAGCGCTGCGCTGCTCGTGGCCGATCGCGGCGACCGCGCCGCGCACCACTTCAGCGCCGTACGCGCCGACGTTCAAACCGAGCGCGAGGACGCCGGCCTGCAGCGGCGTCAGCGTGAGGCCGGCCATCGGCAACACGAAATACGCCCAGAACAACTGCACGAATATCGAGGTGCCGCGAAAGAACTCGATATACGACGTGGCCAATGCGCGCACCACGAAGAAACGCGACAGGCGCCCGAGCCCCGCGACGAACGCCATCACGAGCGCGAGTACCGCGCCCATCAGCGTCAGTTCGATCGTCGTCTGCGCCCCCTGCAGAATCAGCTGCAAATAGCCGGACCAGTGGTTCATCGACGCACCTCGCGCGCAATGTATCGTGGGCCACGCGCGCTACCGCGTTGCGCGCATGGCGTCTTATCGCGGACTCAGTTCTTCGCCGCGCACAGTTTCTCGCGGCTCGTCGACATTGCCGCTTTCGTCGGGAAGCCATAGGGCTCGACGATCTTCGCGAACTCGCCGGACTCCTTCATCTTCTTCAGCTCGACGTCGAATGCATCGCGCAGTGCGGTGTCCTGCTTGCGAAATGCGACGCCGTCGCATTGCACCGGCGTGTTCTGCACCGGCGCGATCGATTCGAGGTTCGGGTCTTTCGCCTTTGAAAGCAGATCGGTGATCGACAGCAGCGGCAACGCAAACACGTCGACGCGGCCGTCCTGCAGCATCTTCAGACCGCTTTGCCCGTCCGGCACGATGATCACGCGATCGGTCGGAATATTCGCGGCGGTCGCGAGCTTCTGTTCGGTCGTGCCGCCTTCCACACCGATCACCGCTTTCGGATCTTTCGCGATTTCCTCGTAGGTCTTGATACTCTTCGTGTTGCCTTTCTTGACCGCGAACGCTTCGACCGCGCACAGCACCGGCTGCGAATAAGCGACGGCCGCGCAACGCTGCGGGGTCATGAACAGCCCCGCCGCAATCGCGTCATGCCGCCCGGCCGCCAGGCCCGGAATCATCGCGCCGTACTCGGAGACCGACGCGACGACGTCGTTGACGCCGAGCTTCTTGAACACCGCACGCGCGACGTCCGGCGCCGCGCCCGTCACCTTGCCGTCGGCGCCGACCGCGGTGAACGGCGGCTCGTTCGCAATCGCGATGCGCGCGAAACCTTGCTGACGCAGTTGCGTGAGCTTGTCGTCGGCGGCATAAGCGAGGCTCGCGAGCGTCAACAGCGACAGCCCTCCCGCAATCAGAATCCCCTTTAACTTCATGATTTTTGGCTCCTAAGGCGTAGTGGTATGGCGTAGTAGTGAGAGATGTGCAGCGTGGGAAAAACAATATGTTCAGACTCAGCTCAGATTCGATGCCCCGCGGCGAGAATCTTGCGCAGGAAGCTCTGGGTCCGCTCGTGCGTCGGATGCGTGAAGATGTCCTCTGGCTTGCCTTCCTCGACGATCCTGCCGCGATCGAAGAACAGCACGCGGTCGGCGAAGTCGTGCGCGAAGCCCATTTCGTGCGTGACGAGCAGCATCGTCATATCGGTCTCACGCGCGAGCCGCTGCATCACGTTCAGGACTTCCTCGACGAGTTCAGGGTCGAGCGCGGACGTCACCTCGTCGAACAGCATGATCCGCGGTGCGAGCGCGAGCGCCCGCGCGATCGCCACGCGCTGCTTCTGCCCGCCCGACAGTTGCGCGGGACGGCTCTTCGCCTTATCGGCCATGCCGACCATATCGAGCAGTTCGAGCGCGCGCCGCTCCGCCGACTCGCGGCTCTCGCCCTTCGTCAGCATCGGCGCGAGCGTCACGTTGTCGAGCACGCTCTTGTGCGGAAACAGATTGAAGTGCTGAAACACCATGCCGATCTTCTCGCGCATCTTCTGCAGATGCCGTTCGTTCGCGGGCACCATCTGGCCGCCGCGCGGCATATGGAACAATTGTTCGCCGTCCACTTCGATATGGCCGCCGTCGATCGTTTCCAGCGTCATCAGGATGCGCAGGATCGTCGTCTTGCCCGATCCCGACGGACCGATCAGCGCGAGCTTCTCGCCGGGCATCACGTCGAGCGACAGTTCGTCGAGCACGGTCAGCGCGCCATATCGTTTCGTGATCCGGTCGAGCCGGATCAATGGCTTGCTCGCCGGGCTTTCGTCTCGGCGCGCCGGTGTGCTTGCGGAGGCGACCGCGCGCTCCTCGGATGAATGACTCGCCGGGGCGATGCCTGAAGCGCTCAGCAAATCGGTGACTCGCGCGGTGTTCATATCGATTCGATCCCGTTCGTCGTCCAAGTAGTGCGAACCAGAATACGCAGCCATATTTGCGATCCAGATTGCTCTAGAACAATTCTTTTTACGCGCGGACAAGGGCGGCGCAGCGTGCACTGCAACAATCACGCAGCGTCCGTCGATAACGTCATGAACATTGAACTAGCACATTCAGCGGCGTTTTTTCGCGGCATTAGACTGCGGCGAGAGATACCCGTGGACGCCCCGTTCACTTGCACCGGGCGCCACTTTCCGCAACGACGTCACGCTCAGAGAGAGGGGAAGATGTCAGATACGACGCAACACGAATCGCGAATCGCGGCGCCCGTCGTGCGCCTGCCGTTCGAACGCGACGAGTACGCCGCGCGTCTTGCCAAGACGCGCAAGGCCATGCAGGCGGCCGGCATCGAACTATTGATCGTGTCGGACCCGACCAATATGGCCTGGCTCACCGGCTACGACGGCTGGTCGTTTTACGTGCATCAGTGCGTGCTGCTCGCGCTGGATGGCGAGCCGGTCTGGTTCGGTCGCGGTCAGGACGCGAACGGCGCCAAGCGCACCGTCTTCATGCAGCACGATCAGATCGTCGGCTATCCGGATCATTACGTGCAATCCACCGCGCGGCATCCGATGGACTACCTCGCGCGCGACGTGATCGCGGCGCGGGGCTGGGCCAACGCGAAGATCGGCGTCGAAATGGACAACTACTATTTCAGCGCCGCCGCTTATCGCTCGCTCGTCGCGCATTTGCCGGACGCGAAATGGCAGGACGCAACCGGCCTCGTCAACTGGCAACGCGCGGTCAAATCGCCGCGCGAGATCGAGTACATGCGCGTGGCCGCGCGCATCGTCGAGAAGATGCATGCGCATATCGTCGAGCGAATCGAACCGGGTATGCGCAAGAATGACCTCGTCGCGGAGATCTACTCGGCAGGCATTACCGGCATCGACGGTTATGGCGGCGACTATCCGGCGATCGTACCGCTGCTGCCGACCGGCGCCGACGCGGCCGCGCCGCATTTGACCTGGGACGACACGCCGTTCGCGAAGGACGCTGGCACGTTCTTCGAAATTGCCGGCTGCTTCAAGCGTTATCACTGCCCGCAGTCGCGCACCGTCTACCTGGGCAAGCCGCCGAAGCATTTCATCGAAGGCGAACGCGCGGTGGTCGAAGGGATCGAGGCCGGGCTCGCCGCGGCGAAACCCGGCAATACCTGCGAGGACATCGCCAATGCGTTTTTCGCGGTGCTGCATAAATACGGCATCGAGAAGAACAGCCGCTGCGGCTATCCGATCGGCGCGAGCTATCCGCCGGACTGGGGCGAGCGCACGATGAGCCTGCGCCCTGGGGACAAGACCGTCCTCGAACCCGGCATGACGTTTCACTTCATGCCGGGCCTGTGGCTCGACGACTGGGGCCTCGAAATCACCGAGAGCATTCTGATTACGCGGACCGGCGTCGAGCCCTTTTGCAGGACGCCACGCAAGCTGTTCGTCAAACCGTGATCGCGCGGGCGTCGTGCCCGCGTGAATTCGCGAAGCACGACGCCCGTTTCAACGAAAGGGGAAACATGCTTCCGAAAACGATGAAGGCCGTCGTCCTGACCGCGCACGGCGGCCTCGACAAACTGGTCTATCGCGACGACGTGCCGGTGCCCTTGTGCGCGGCTGGCGAGGTACTGATCGACGTCACCGCATGCGGTCTCAACAATACCGACGTGTGGGTCCGCCAGGGCGCCTACGGCACCGACGACGATCCGCAAGCGGTGTCGACGTGGCGACGCGGCCGCTCGACGCTGACGTTTCCGCGCATTCAGGGCGCGGATATCGTCGGACGCGTGGTCGCGGTGGGTCGCGGCGTCAGCGACGCGCGTATCGGCGAGCGCGTGATCGTCGACGCGTCGATCTACAACCGCGACGACGACAGCCTCGCCGATATCGACTACATCGGCCACGGCCGCGACGGCGGCTACGCTGAATACACGGCCGTGCCCGCGGAAAACGCGCATCGGGTCGACTGCACCTATTCCGACGCCGAACTCGCTACGTTCTGGTGCGCTTATCACACCGGCGAGCAAATGATCGAACGCGCGGCCGTCAAGCACGGCGAAAGGGTGCTGATTACCGGCGCGTCCGGCGGCGTCGGCTCGGCCATCATCCAGCTGTGCCGCGCGCGCGGCGCGATTCCGTATGCGGTCGTCAGCAAGGGCAAGGAAGAGGCCGTGCTAGCGCTCGGCGCGCAAGGGGTGATGCTGCGCGACAGCGGCGATTTCGTCGGGGACGTCGAACGGATGACCGAGCGGCGGGCCGTCGATGTAGTCGCCGATCTTGTCGGCGGGGCGCTGTTCGGCAAGCTGTTGAACGTGTTGCGGCCTGAGGGACGATATACGACCGCGGGCGCGATCGCGGGGCCGGTCGTGCAGCTCGATCTGCGCACGATGTATCTGAAGCAGTTGCAGTTGAATGGGTCGTCGCAAGGCACGCGCGGTGCGTTCAAACGCGTGCTCGACTATATTCAGAACGGTACGATCCGGCCGGTTCTCGCGGCGACTTATCCGTTGTCGAAGTTTCACGACGCGCAGACGCGGTTTACGGAGAAGCGCTTTGTGGGGAATATCGTTGTGATTCCGGATCGGCATTATGGCGGCGAAGCCGCGCATTAGCTTTCGGTAACTCTCGGTTCAATAGGAATATGCGAGCCCGCCCTGCAAGGCGGGCTTTTTTCGGCCGTGGCAATCAGAATTTTTCCAAGTCGGATGTGGATCGTGGTTTCGTTCAAATCGACGATCATCCGTCGATAATCACCTCCTGTGACAGACTCGCCGCCTATCGGCGAATCGTCGATGCGAACCCTGTGGGCCTCAAGTTCATTTGCCGTTGGACAATGCTTATTGTCAATGTTTGTCAAAACGGCTCTATCCCAAATTGATTCTCTTGACGACGACTCATTTGGATGGTTAATTCGTCGGGTGTTTTCTGCGAAATAAGAAGAGGTCAAATGGGACAACAGAAACAGGACGGCACCGGTGGCAAGGAAGAGTGCTTGCTTTGCCGTATCATCTATTCGGTATACTCAAACTTTCCGCCAATGCCATCCGCAATGGCGCTGAACGTCGAAACCGGCGAATGGTTTCCGCAGGATAGGCTTCGGTCGTATTCGACCGGTTACGCAATGGCCAAAGCCCTGGGTTACGCATGGGCGTGCGATTGTCGCGGGCGCGCGCAACAAGCGGACGACGTTAGCATGGCACGCTCGCAATATGGCAGCAGCCCGCGCGTGCCGCAGAATCTGGGCAATGCCCGGCCGTTCGAGTATTCTGACACTTCGACAGGCGGAGATGTGACGATCCTTGGTGCACGCGGTGTGAGCGAACGGCAAGAGATCGAGTGCGAGATGCTGTCAAAAACATACGGCGGCGATTTGAGAACTCGCTTTGCGTGCGAGCAACGTGCTTTTGAAACATACAACCAGTGCAGAGGCTATTGATGGTACGAGACCTTGCTGTCGTCTTTATCTACGACGACGACACGAATACGCTCAAAATGAGCAACGTGTCGCGTCGTGCTATTCAATCAACCCTGGATCGGGCGATGTTCCTCGATATTCCTGAAGCACCGGAAACTCCATTGGATGACGAATCGGCCCGCAAGCTTGGAGCGCTGGCACTTCGATGTCTAGGCGAAGCGCATCCGGATCTGGCCGCGCGACTGAATCTTTCAGCGCCAAAGTAGCTGTTCTTGCGATCTCAGGTTGGTTCTCTTCGCTGTTCTCGTCCCTTGATCGTCCTCGCTCAATCACGTTGAATCGGTGTCCACGATGTATGTCGGCATCACGTGGCATTACTTTGATGAAAACATCAAATGCGCAGATCCGCGGAATAAGCGCGGATAAGGGTGCATGAAAATTGGGGCAGTCCGGAACAATCGAGGTCATTACGCATGGCAACACTTGTCCGTAGACTTCTCACGGTCGCGCTATTTTTCGGCCTTTTCGTTCTGTCGATCCATTATGTCCACCCATACACCTATCCGTGGACGGAAAGCGAGGCGCCCGCATGGTGGCGTGCTTCGGATTCTATATTTCGTAGTGTGGGTGACTATTGAATTGATCGTGGCAGCGCTTGCCTATGTGGCCATCATGAAGCGATGGCGCCACTACCGCACGAAGCAAATAAAAACCCCGACCGCATGACATGACAGCAGCCGGGGCTCTCTTTCACCTCAGTTCATCAAAGCGAAGCAGCCGGCGCAAACACCTGCGACGCCACCTCATCCACCGCCTCGCGCGTCAGCTTCACGATCTCGTCCACGTCGCCGCGCGACGTCACCAGCGGCGGCGCGAAGCCGAGAATGTCGCCGTGCGGCATCGCCCGCGCGATCAGTCCGCGCTGCATCGCGGCAGCCGACACACGCGGCCCGACCTTCAGCGCCGCATCGAACGGCGTGCGGAGATCCTTGTCGGCCATGAACTCCAGCGCGGCCAGCATGCCCACGCCGCGCACTTCGCCGACGAGCGGATGCGAGTCGAACGCCGCATGCAATTGCTCCAGCAGATAAGCGCCGGTTTGCGCCGCATTCTGCATCAGGTTCTCGCGTTCGAGAATTTCGAGGTTGGCGAGCGCCGCCGCCGCGCAGATCGGATGGCCCGAATAGGTCCAGCCATGCCCCAACGCACCCGATTCCTGCGATGCCTTATCGATCACGTCCCATACGCCTTCGCTGACGATCACGCCGGACAGCGGCGCGTAAGCACTCGTCAAACCCTTCGCGACAGTGATCAGATCGGGTTGAATGCCGTAGTGCTGCGCACCCATCTTCGAGCCGAGCCGGCCGAAACCGCACACCACTTCGTCGCAGATCAACAGGATGTCGTGCTTTTTCAGCACCTGCTGGATCGCGGGCCAGTAACCGGCCGGCGGCGGTACGATGCCGCCCGTGCCCATCACCGGTTCGCCGATGAAGGCCGCGATCGTATCGGCGCCTTCGCGCGCGATCAGTTTTTCGAGTTCGTCGACGCAGTACGCGACGAACTGCGTTTCGTTCATACCGGCCGGCGCGCGACGATACCAGTGCGGACACACGGTATGCTTGACGCGCTCGATCGGCAGATCGAAGAACTGGTGGAAGCTCGGCAATCCCGTGAGACTGCCGGTGACGATGCCCGAGCCGTGATAGCCGCGCTCGCGCGAAATGATCTTCTTCTTGTTCGGGCGGCCCTTCACATTGTTGTAGTACCAGACGAGCTTGATCTGCGTTTCGTTCGCGTCCGAACCGGACATGCCGTAGTACACCTTCTTCATGCCCTGCGGCGACCAGTCGATGATGCGCGACGACAGCTCGATGATCGTATCGGTCGAGTGGCCGACATACGTGTGGTAATACGCGAGCTTCTTCGCCTGCTCGTAAATCGCTTCGGCCACTTCGGTGCGGCCGTAGCCGATGTTCACGCAATAAAGGCCGGCAAATGCATCGATAAAAGTCTTGCCTTGATGGTCCTCGATACGGATGCCCTTCGCGCCGGTCACGATCCGGCCCGGGCAGCGCGCCGCTCGCGTGATCGTGCGCGTGCGTCGACGGATGCATGAAGTGCGCGCGATCGGCGCTCAGCAGTTGATCGAATTGAGTCATGGGTCGCTCCTTCGTGTGATGTCTGGATGAATGAATCGGTCGGTTCAGGCCGTTGCGTCCGTCGCCATCGCATGTGCAACGGCACAAGCGGGGGCGCTGTCGCTGACCGGCAAGCCAAGCTGGCCAAGGCAGAAATAACGAGTCTCGACGAACGGCTCGAAGCCTTCGACGCCGCCTTCGCGTCCAAGCCCCGACGACTTGATGCCGCCGAACGGAATCGGTGCGCCGGTGAACTTCGCGCCGTTGATGGACACCATCGCGAAGTCGAGTCGGCGGATCAGTTGAAACACGGTGTTCAGATCTTTCGCGCACACGTAGGCGGCGAGTCCATACTCGGTGTGGTTCGCGCGTTCGACCACTTCGTCGAGCGAATCGAACGGCGTGACCGCCGAGATCGGCGCGAAATTTTCTTCGTCGTAAATGCGCATGCCGGGCGCCGCATCGGCGACCACGGTCGGCTCGAAGAACCAGCCGCCGCGCTCGTGCGCCGCGCCGCCTACCGTGACGCGCGCACCCTTCTCACGCGCGTCGGCGACGCGCTGCACGGTCGTGTCGAATGCGGCCTGGTGCATCAGCGGGCCGACGTCCACGTTCGGGTCGAATGCGCCGCCCACTTTCAACGCCTTCACGGCATCGCTATATCGCGCGACGAACGCTTCATACAACGAACGCGCGACGAAGATCCGGTTCGCCGCGCAGCAGTCCTGGCCCGAGGTCTGGAACTTCGCCGCGACCGCGACGCGCACGGCCTGTTCGAGGTCCGCATCTTCGGTCACGATGAAAGGCGCGTTGCCGCCCAGTTCGAGCGCGGTCTTCTTGATGCATGCCCGTGCGGCCGTTTGCATCACTAGCGCGCCGACACGCGTCGAGCCGGTGAAGCTGACCGAGCGCACGCGGCTATCTGAAACCAGCGTTTCCATCGCCATTTGCGGCTCGCCGAGCACGACGTTGAACACGCCGGCCGGAAAGCCCGCTTCTTCGGCGAGTTGCGCGAGCGCGAGCGCGGAGAACGGCGTCTCGTGTGCGGGCTTCGCGACCACCGTGCAACCGGCGGCGAGCGCGGCGGCGGCCTTGCGGGTGAGCATCGCGCATGGGAAATTCCACGGCGTGATCAGCGCGGCCACGCCGACCGGCTCGATGATCGTGCCCAGATGAGCGCCATCGATATGGGTCGGAATCGTGCGCCCATTCAGGCGCCGCACCTCATGCGCGAACCATTCGACGAAGCTCGCGCCATACACAATTTCGCCGCGCGCTTCAGCAAGCGGCTTGCCCTGTTCGAGCGACAAAATCGCGGCGAGATCCTGCTGATGACGCAGAATCAGCTCATGCCAGCGCAACAGCAGCGCCGAACGTTTGGCGACCGGCACCCAGCGCCACGTGTCGAACGCGCGCTGCGCGGCATCCACCGCGGCGGTGAGCTGCGCCGCGTCGAGCATCGGCACATGGCCGAGCACTTCCTGATTCGCGGGATTCTGCACCGCGACGCTCGCGGCGCTCGCGCTATGAACCCAGCGTCCATCCACGTAGCACAGCGATTTGAATAAGACCGGATGACCCAGCAACATGACGACCTCCTGTGTGCGATGTCTGCTATCACTGTAGGTCCGGCGGCACTGCGGTTTTTTTTGTTGTCGCTTGTCGAAGGCTACGTTTTTTCTGCAATTCGCCGCATGGTTATCGTTTTTTCGGCTGCGGCTTTTCGTCGTACGTCGACCGCATGTGGCGCGCCACTCAGCCGTTCTCGCCAATCGATTGTTCCGCCCATTCGGGCAAGCCTTCGGCCCCGCTTTTCACCACCTTCGTGACGATATAGGTGAAGTACTTTTCGATGCCCAATTCGTCGGTCAGCAACGTATCGATGAAGCGCTGATAGTGATCGATATCGCGCGACAGCACGTGCATCACATAGTCGACACCGCCACCCGTCGCGAGGCATTGCACGACTTCGGGCGCGGCCGCGATGCGCTCCTCGAAGCGCCGCATGTCCGGCGCGGTATGACGCGCGAGCGTGACCTCGACCACCACGCGGCTGCCTTTGAACGCGCGCACCCAATCGATATCCGCGCGATACCCGCGAATCACGCCCTCTTCTTCGAGGCGCCTCACGCGCTCCCATGCCGGCGAAATCGACAGATTGATTTCTTCGGCGAGGCGCGACTTCGTGATGCGTCCATCGCTCGCGAGAATGCGCAAAATCGCGAGATCGTAGCGGTCGAATTTCATCGCGTGTTCAGACCGTTACCGGTATGCCTCGTTCGAGCACGTCGGCGACCACCGCAACCGTGTCGCCAATCCGCACGAGCCCCGGAAAATGCCGCGCGGCCAGCATGCCGCCGCGTCGCGCGCGATATTCGATCGGCGCGGCGCCGGTGCGCTTCGCGTCGTAAATCCGCGCGATCACCTCGCCGCCGTCGACCATGTCGCCGAGGTCCTTGCACAGTTCGAGCAGGCCGTCGTGCTCACTCGTCGTGTAGCAGGTGCCGTCGGGCATATCGAGCAGCGTCGTCGTGCGCGGCGCGCTCGCGCTCGCGCTCGAGTGACCCATTGCTTCGTCTTGCCTGATGATTCCCGCATGCTGCAGAAAGCCGCGCACACCACGCTCCGTAATCGCCACGCTCTGCACGGTCGCCGTGCCACCACCCCCGAGTTCGGTCGACACGAACACCTTGCCCGCTTCCTCGACGGCCGTGTCGTAAAGGCCGACGCTGTCGAGTTCGAGCATCCGCATCGAGTACGGCGCGCCGAATGCGCGCATCGCTGCCTCGCAGCGCGCTTGCTGCGTCGCGTCGGGCAGCACGTGAATCGCGGCGAACGGCACGAAGTCGAGCGTGCGGCCACCCGCGTGCAGATCGAGCACATAGTCGGCGAGCGGCAGCAGATAGCGCTGAAAATAATCGGCGATCTTCTCGGTCACGGTGCCGTCCGGCTTGCCCGGAAAGCTGCGATTCAGATTGCCGCGATCGATCGGCGACGTGCGCGTGCCCGCGCGAAACGCCGGAAAATTCATGAACGGCACGATGATCACGCGCCCGCGTACGTCACTCGCCTTCAACGTGGCGGCGAGCTTCGACAGCGCAATCGGCCCTTCGTATTCGTCACCGTGATTGCCGCCCGTTAGCAGCGCGGTCGGTCCCTCGCCGTTGCGGATCACGGTGATGGGGATCATCTCCGCGCCCCATGCGGAGACGTCGTGCGAATGAGGCAGCTTCAGGAAACCATGCTGTTCGCCGTCGGCGTTGAAATCGACCGTCGGTTGAATCGGGGATGCCCGCATCTGTACTACTCCTTCGTGAGCCGCTTGCGCGGCGTATTGCCGTTCATCGCGCGTCATTTCAGCGGCGCGTCGTTGCCAAATGTCGTTCCCGCCTTCGCGGCACGCGCGCGCTGCAATGCGAGCGCGGCGATAGCGGTGTCCTGCGCGCCGGTTCCGGTCAGATCGCAGATCGTCACGTCGGCGTCGCTCGTGCGGCCCGCGGCCTGTTTCGCGATCACCTGGCCCAATTCGACGATCGCCGCATCGTCACGCATCGTGCCCGCGGCGAGCGCGTGATGCAATTCGCCGAGCACGCGCGTTTGCTGCGCGCGGTCGCACACGTAGCGCGCCGCCGCCAGCGCGGCCGGCGCGATTTCGTTCTTGTGCTCGGCGTCCGAACCCATCGCGGTGATGTGCAGGCCCGGATGCAGATCGGCGGCTTCGATCAGCGGCGTGCGGCTCGGCGTGGTGGTAATCGCGACGTCCGCTTCGGCGAGCGCGTCATGAACGCTGGCCGCGACATCGCATCGCACGCCGGGCGTGTCGTTCACTTCCGCGGAGAAACGCAGCGCGCTCGCCGCGTCGCGCGCCCAGACGCGCACGTGTTCGACGCGGCGCACCAGCATCAAGGCCCGCAGTTGCAGACGCGCCTGCTCGCCCGCGCCGATCACCGCGACCTGCGGCGTGTGCGCTTTCGCGAGCCAGCGCGCCGCGACCGCGCCGGCGGCCGCCGTGCGTATCGCGGTCAGATAGCCGTTGTCGAGCAGCACCGCTTCGGTCAGCCCGGTCTTCGCCGACAACACCAGCATCAGACCATTCAGGCTCGGCAGACCGAGCGACGGGTTGTCGAAGAAGCCTGGACTGACCTTGATCGCGAAGCTGTCGAGGCGCGGCAGCCACGCGGTCTTCACGTCGACTTCGCCGTTATGCGCGGGCAGATCGAGCCGCAGGATCGGCGGCATCGCGACCGCCTCGGTCGCGAGCGCGACAAAGGCGGCTTCGATCTGATCGATGGCCGCGAGATCGAGCGGCACGAGTTTGCGAAGCTCGGCTTCGCCAAGGAGCGTGATCGAGGTCATGATGGGGTGTGTGAGTTCGGTGACGGCGCGGCTTGCGAGGATTCGTTGCCGATGATCCGCCGATGCAGATTCATATCGATGTTCGCGCCCGTCACGACGAGCACGAGCGGCCCGCGCGCGATGCGTTCGGCGGGCAGCGCGCGATCGAGCACCGCGGCAATCCCCACCGCCGCCGCGCCTTCGACGACGAGCCGTTCCTGCCGATACGCATGCGCGATGCCGCGCGCGATCGACGCCTCGTCGAGCAGCACGGTCTCGTCGATCAGATCGCGCGTCAGCGCATACGTATAGCGGTTTTCGAGTCCGATGCCGCCGCCGAGCGAATCGGCGAGCGTGTCGACTTCCTCGACCAGCACCGGCTGTCCGGCGGCGAGACTCGCATGCATCGCGGCGCCGCGCGCCATCGTGACGCCGGTCAAGCCGATCGTGGGATTGGTGCTTTTCGCCGCGAGCGCGATGCCGGCAAACAGCCCGCCGCCCGACAACGGCACCACGATGTTCGCGACATCGGGCAAGGACTCGACGATTTCGAGCCCGATCGTCCCCTGTCCGGCGATCACGCGCGGATCGTCGAATGGCGGCACGTACGCATAGCCTTCTTCGCGCGCGAGCCGCAATGCTTCGTGCTCGGCCTCGTCCTGACTTTGGCCGGTAATGCGCACGTGCGCGCCGAGCGCCCGTACCGCGTCGACCTTGTTGGCGGGCACGAGGCGCGACAGACACACGGTCGCGTCCATACCGAGCGCGCGCGCCGCATGCGCGAGCGCGCGGCCATGATTACCGGTCGATGCGGTCACCACGCGAGTGCAGCCCTGCTCGGCCAACTGCGCCAGCGCATTGGTCGCGCCGCGCAGCTTGAAGCTGCCGGTCGGCTGCACGGTTTCGAGCTTCAGATAAACCGGCGTGCCCGCGTGCGCCGACAGGCTCGGCGATTCGACGAGCGGCGTACGGCATACGCGACCGTCGATACGGCTGCGCGCGCGGTAAATGTCGGCTAACGAAAGATCGGTTGACGATGGAACGGACATGCACCAGGCCCTGCATCAAAGAGGTCGATTCGCTATTCGATGCGGGCACGGCTATCGCCTATAAACACAGTGACTCGCGACCGCATCGCTTTCCATGCAGCCCAGTCTAGTGTTCTAAAAAAGGATTTTTATTGTCCTAGTTCATTTCGGTCAGCGCGTTCCACAATTCGCGCACCGGCGCGATCAGGTGAAATCGTGCACCTGCGGGTACTGCTCGAACACGTCGCGCATCGTTTCGAGCGCGGCTTTATAGGCGTCTTCGCTGACCTCGGCGCCGACGCAAACCCGCACCGCGTTGGGCCGGTCGGCGTCGCGCACGAGAAACGGATCGGGCGACGTGACTGCGATGTCGCGGTTGCGCAGTTCGCGCACCAGCCGATCGGTGCGCCAGTGATCGGGCACCCGCAGCCACGCCGATAGCGCCTGCGGATGCGCGCCCAGGACATATTTACCGAGCGTCTGCTGCAATTGCGACTGACGCCGCCCGAGCCGCTCGCGCTGAATTTCGACGAGCCGCGCGGCCGTGCCGTCGACGATCCAGCGCGTGGCGATCTCGGCCATCGGCGGCGTCGCCATCCAACTGCTCACGCGCAGCACGCTCTCGGCGCGCAGCGCGAGCCGGCGCGGCGTCGTCATATAACCGATGCGCAAGCCGGCCATCACCGACTTCGTAAAACTCGTGCAGTAGAACGAAAGATCCGGAATCAGGCTAGAAATGGGCGTGGAATGTTTGGCCGGCAACGGCCCGTACACGTCGTCCTCGATCACGTATACGCCATAGCGTTCGGCGATTTTCGCAATCGCGCGACGCCGCGAATCGGGCATCAACGCGACGGTCGGATTGTTCAGCGTCGGTGTGCAGACGAGCGCCGAGATGCGCTCGCTGTCGCACATCTCCTCGAAATGCTCGGGGTGAATGCCGTACTCGTCGATCTCGAGGCCCTTGAGCGTGAAGCCGAGCACGTTGGCCGAACCTATCACGCCGTGATCCGTCAGGCTTTCGCACAGCACGGTGTCGCCCGGCCCCACCAGCGAAGCGAGCGCGAGAAAAATGCCGTGGGCGGCCCCGTTCGTGACGAGCAGCGTATCGGCCGAAGCCGGCATGCCGAGCGACGCGAGCCATGCAATACCCGCCTGGCGATGATGCTCGAAACCCGCGATCGGCCGGAACGCGCGAATCCACGGCTGATCGTCGAGCGTCGACAGCGTCGCGCAGACCTTGCGCCACATCGCGTCATGCTCGGACGTGTGAATGATGCGCGCGATCGAAAAGTCGACCACCGAACGCTCGGCCGTATCGAGCATGTAGCTCGACATCGTTTCGGTGACGCGCGCCGCGACGAAGCTGCCGCGCCCGACCTCGCAGCGGATCAGGCCTTGCCGCTCCAGTTCCTTGTACGCGTTGGTCACGGTTTGCACGCTGATCGCGAGTTCGGCGGCGACGTCGCGCTGCGGCGGCAGGCGCGCGCCCGGCGGCAGTGACGTGTTCTCGATGTCGCCGGCAATCGCCTTGACCAGTCGCTTGTATTTCGATTCCACGCCGTGCACCGCGCGCACGGCCTCGCGCCATTGCTCGATCACTGCTGCCCCTCCTTTGTGGCGGGCGCTGGCTCCATATGGAGTCGCGTCGTCTTGCTCGATCTCCATAGTGAGGCCAAAACGGGGCGGAAAAATATTGTCCTAGAGCAATTCGCGGAAAATTCCGCTGATAGGAGTGCTTCGAAGTCATTCCCCGCGTCCCGCGTTGGGCGGACTCGATCCCGCCTGACATACTCACCGTCGAGACAGCGTTCGCAACCCGCCTACTTACATTTCTTGAGCATTTGCAATTCGCGAATATTCGCCAAGCCCCATCTTCGAAGCCAATATGAAACAAAGCCTCACTATCGTTTAGGTATGCGCCAGACGCGAGGTTGCGATGAGAAGGCCAGCGAGTCGTGTCGCACTCGGAATGAAATGCTGCACTCTTTTTCTTGTCGAGTGCCCGCAACGGCATTTTGTTCCGATCGGCGTCGCGCATGGGGCCGTTGCAATGTCTGGTGTTTCGATACATCAGGACGGCACTGCAAGGGTGGTGACATGACCGCGTGGACGCGCCGGGAGATGTTGCACGCAACCGCTCTAGCCGTGGTGGCGGCGGTATCGGCGAAAGTTCATGCTCAGCATGGAAACATGGGGCCGGTCAGACCGCCCGTTCGCCTCACCGATGTTTCGGTAGTCGACCAGACTGGCACGACCCGAACGCTCGAAGCGTTGTTGCGTGAAGGCATCACTGCGGTGCAGACGATTTACACGGGTTGCGGTTCGGTTTGCCCCCTACAGGGAGCGCTATTCAGCGCCGTTCAGGACCGGATGCTGCAAGCCCGCACACGCTATCCCATCCGCTTGCTCTCGATTGGAATCGACCCATTTGGCGATGTACCGTCCGCGTTGCGCGCATGGCTCCTGCGTTTCAATGCCGGTCCGCGATGGAATGCGGTCACGCTGGCGCCAGATGACGTCGACCGAACACGAACTGAGTTGGCGGGGCGCGCATCGCTGCCACGCAATGTCGCCGATCATTCGACCCAGGTCTATTGCTTCGATCACGACGCGTTGTTGCGCTGGCGCAGCGCTGATCTTCCACGAGTCGAAGAAGTTTGTGATGTTCTTGGTGTACTGGGAGTTTGAATACGTTCGAAGTGATTTGCCTGACCAAAGTTGCCGATCACACCGGCCATACATGTAACCCGGAAAAGGGGGCGTCGCGATGAAAGGAAATCTGTTTCCAGCAAGTTATCCAAAGTCGTCAGTAACGGACAAAAAAAGGTTGGCCCTGATAGTCCTCGGGTCGATGTTGATTGCGACGTGCGAGGATGTAGCAGCGCAGACCGCGCCGCCGTCGCAGTGGTCTGCACCGATTTCTTTGCCACTAGTGCCGGTGGCAGCGGCTAATCTGCCGAATGGAAAGGTGCTGGTCTGGTCGGCTGATAGTCCGCTGGATTTTACGGGCGGCGAAGTGAATTTGAACAAGCACGAGAACAACGGGGGCACCTATACCGCGATCTTCGATCCGGTGGCGGAAACGAGCACGCAGGTGTTAGTCAGCAATATCGGCCACGACATGTTTTGTCCTGGAATCGCCAATCTTCCCGACGGTGATATCCTGGTGACGGGTGGATCGAGTAGCGCCAAGGTCAGTGCTTTTAACCCCAACTCAGGACACTGGACATCCCAGAAACCGATGAACATTCCCCGAGCCTATCAAGGCAGCGTGACATTGAGCAATGGTGATGTGTTTGTATTGGGGGCTCATGGAACGGTGGGCTAGGAGGCAAGAGCGGCGAAACGTGGAGTAAGTCGGGCTGGCGAGAGAATACCGTGGTAACTGCCAACTGGGGCGACCCTGACGTAACAGACGATGCGGCAGGAATACATCGTGCGGACAACCATATGTGGTTGTTCGCGGATTCCAACGGCATGGTTTTCCACGCTGGACCGAGTCGAGCCATGCAGTGGATTAGCACCGCAGGCACCGGCAGCATATCGGCGTCGGGAAATCGAGGGGCTGACAATGACGCGATGACCGGCAACGCGGTCATGTATGACGTCCGCAAAATCCTCGCGGTCGGTGGTGCGCCTGACTACGGAAACGACTACGCGACGTCGAACGCGACATTGATAGATATCAGCAGCAGAGCGGCGAACACGCGCACGATAGCCCCAATGAACTATCAGCGCGCGTTTGCCAACAGCGTTGCATTACCGGACGGCGAAGTCGTCGTGGTTGGCGGTCAAACCTATGCCCAACCTTTTTCTGACGACAACGCGGTTCTGACGCCAGAGATCTGGAGCCCCGCGACTGAAAGTTTCACGCCGCTTGCGGCCCAGGCTGTCCCGCGCACTTATCACAGTATCGCGCTGCTTCTGCCGGACGGGCGCGTTTTAAGCGGTGGTGGGGGGCTGTGCGGCGGATGTTCGACCAACCACCCGAACGTCGAGATACTGACGCCACCGTATCTTCTCAATGCGGACGGTTCACCAGCTTCACGCCCCACGATTCTGTCGGCGCCCGCGAACGCAAGTCTCGGCTCATCCATCTCTGTGAGCACCGACAGGGCGATTAGCGCCTTCGCGCTGATGCGTCTATCGTCGGCAACCCATTCGCTCAACAACGAACAGCGACGCGTTCCGTTAAGCTTTAGCGCGAACAGCGCAGACCACTCGAAGAGTGCAGACCAGTATGTGTTGCAAATTCCGGGTGATTCTGGAGTCGCGGTGCCCGGCTATTACATGTTATTCGCTATCGACGCGAATGGGGTACCGAGCGTCTCAACCACTATTCGAATCCACTGATGACACGCGCCTTGAATCGGGCCGCCTTCACACTATGCGTGACGGCGGCCGTATTTTTGGTTGCTGTCACACCCGCGGCAAATGGCGCGGATTCATCGCAATCCATGGAGTTGGGACGTGATATTTTTAGCGGGCAGCACGCGCTGGCGGCGCACTTACGCGATGACGACCGCATGCTGCCTGACAATGCTATCCGGTGTATCAATTGCCATGGTCACGCGGACAACGCAGCGTCTTTTGGTCCCCCGTTGACAAGCCAGTATCTGCTCAGCGATACACGCGGACGCGGCGGGCCGCCGAGCCGTTACGATCTGAGCTCGTTCTGCCGGGCCTTGAATGTCGGCGTTGATCCGACCGGAATCGTCCTGAAAAAGGCGATGCCGCAATACACGTTTAGCGATACAGAATGCGCTGCGGTTTGGAGCTTCGTCACGGCCCCATAGGGCTTCTCCGCTTGACATGTGATCCCCATGAATTGATGAGAGAGAGCCTGTACTCACGTCGCTCGGTCACAGTCCCCTGAGGTGTCCGAGATACCGCTCGCGAAGTCAAATTGGCCCACCAGCCACGAATCTGACAGACATCGTGGGCATTTTGCGGTCCGAAGGGCTTATTGAACTGGATGACGCATACCTCAAATAAATGCGACAGATCTTCAGCGCTTCAGGTCAACGCTCTGAATGACTTCGCGACAAGGACTATATTCCAACTTTGCCTTCCGGCTGATCGCCCGCAATGTGCGTTGACGGATCGTCCCGTCGACTACTTGCATCAGGATAGGTCCAGAGGTGTGTGATGAAATGTCCCATTCGTGCGTGGCTGTTTCAGGCTGTCTGACCGGCATCATTGGGACTATCGCTGGGACCGGTGCGATGGGCTATTCCGGTGACGGCGGTCTCGCCGTTCAGGCCATGCTGTCGAATCCAACGGGGCTCGTGTTTGGGCGTGACGGAGCCCTGAATGTCGCCGATGGTTTCAGGATCCGCAAGATCACCGGGCTCCCCGGTCATCACCGCTGGGATTGCCGGGACAAACGTCGTTACGGTCTTCATGCAGCAGAAGACCCAACGACCGGTCCAGTTGGAGATCACCGAGCCGATTCGTCAGAGCAAACTGACGATTAGAATGACGGGCATCGTTTTGCCCTGTGAAACTCAAACTTCCAGGAGCTTGTCCATGTCCGCACCAAGAATCAGCGTTCTGCTGCCGATCTACAAGGTCGAGGACTATATCGAGCACTGTCTCGGCTCCCTGCTGTCACAATCCTGCACCGATTTCGAAATCATCGCCGTCGACGACAGCAGCCCCGATCGCTCAGGTGAAATCGCCGCCCGCCTTCTCGCACAACAGGATCGCATTCCGTGGAAGTTGATCAGAAACACCGACAATAAAGGGCTCGCTGAAACGCGAAAAATCGCCGCATCAGAAGCGCGGGGCGAGTACGTGCTCTGCGTTGACAGCGACGACCACGTCCATCGCGATCTCATTCGCACCGTGCTGCGCGAAGCCGACCAGCACGACGCCGATGTCGTCATTTTCGCCGCCGAACACGTCAGCCCCGATGGCGCCGTCAACGATCGCATCGACTCCGGCGACTGCATCATCACCGGCGTGGAAGCCGTCCAGAAAATTATGGAACTGAAGCTGCAAGCTTTTTGCTGGAACAAACTCGTGCGCCGTTCGATCTTCGTCGCAGCCGACCATCCGTGTGGTCTCATCTACGAGGACCTTTGCGTGTCGGTGCAGACGCTCGCCACCGCGAAAATCGTGCGGCTCATTCCGGACAGGCTTTACTCATACATGTTCCGCGAATCGGCAATCTCGAGACGCTTCAACCCGCACGTCGTCGATCTTTTTGTCATCATGGACCGTGTTGAAAAACGTACCGCGGCCCTCCCGATTCCCGACTACAAGCGTCTCTTCTTCCGGCTCAAATACGTCTTCGGATACTGCACGATCGCGTTTCAAGCGGCCACCACCGCGCCGAGCTACCAACTCGCGAGCCCGATTCTATACAGCGTTTCGAAGAAACTGCGCGTGAAGCACCTGCTCGGCATATATGCCGACGGGCGGCCGAAGTTGTCCGTCGTCAGGACCATGCTCAAGATCCATCCATGGATCTTCTATTGCTTCGTGAGACGCTTCAATCACCACTGACCCGGCAGAATCGGCCATCTGGCACATAACGCTGAGCGCCTGGGAAGTGCACGAGATCGCGTGACCGAATCGAACGAACCTGTGTTTTTCAAATATGCATACAGAGAGAACTGGAAACTTGCAGTTGATCGGCGCAAACAATGCTATTCGTTTGCTCGTCTCGAAGGCACGGCATTTGCATACGTCAACGCTTTTTCGGACAGAGTTCGCCCGTATTTGGGGCGGGCGCGTAACGAAGGCAGTGCGGAAGGCAGTGCGGCAAGCGCCGGGAACATCGATTGCGCCCACCGTCGTGCTGCGTATTGAGGGCACGAAGCCGCAGCGGGCGCAACAACTGCTGCCGAACTGAGTGATACCGGAGCCACCATGAATTTGAAATCTATTTTAAGTGCTTATTAATGACAGTGTGGTCGCGTCGCGCCAATTGACTGCTGTGGATCGAATTGAGTGCGCCCTGCGCTTGTTCATGGCGGCGACTATGCACGTATGACATATATGATGGACTACTTACGCGCACTCGCTAGGTGGCATGAAAGACATGTCTCCAAGCGGTCCTGCATCGATGTATTGAAAACGGGCTAACTCATGGCGAATCCACTCCGACAGAACATCGTTGCGCTGACAATTCTGCAAGTAGCCAACATGCTGCTGCCGCTTGCAACATTTCCCTACCTGTTGCGCGTTCTGCGCCCGGGACACTTTGGAGCATACGTCTTCGCTCAAGCCATAGTTGGCTATCTCGTGCTGCTGACCGAGTACGGTTTTAACTGGTCATCGACGGCTTACGTCGCACGGGTCCAAAATGATCGGTACGCGGTATCGAAGATCTTTTGGGCAACGCAAGGCGCAAAGGCGCTAATCGCTGTGGTCTGCCTTGCCATCCTGCTGTTAGCGGCATTCTTCGTAGCAAGACTGCGCGAATTGCTGCCGGTTTTGCTGGCCACCTATCCGCTTGTTATTGGAACGGTCCTGTTTCCACAGTGGCTTTTCCAGGGCCTGGAGCGGATGATGTTTACTACGATCTCGATCTTGAGCGCGCGGTTGCTACTGCTTCCGCTAACGCTCTTCCTGGTGCACTCGCCCGCCGACACGTGGATCGCCTCGCTTATCAGTTCGACGAGCATGGTTGCTGCCGGACTCGTCGCATTGATCCTGATCGAAAAAAACCGCATGATTATCGCGATGATGCCGAGCAAGGCGGACATCATCGAGGCGCTTCGTGAAGGCTGGCATACGTTCATTTCCACGGCAGCGATCAGTTTATACACAACGACCAATAGCGTGGTTCTTGGATTTCTTGCCGGAAACGCCGCTGTCGGCTACTTTGGCGTAGCTGACAAGATTCGGAACGTCGCGCAAGCGCCGCTCGGACCACTCTCCAACGCAATATACCCGCGTGTGACTGCACTCTTTTCCGAAGACTCCGCAAAGGCGTTTGCACTGGTGCGCAAGTTGTTTTACTTGCTGGGCTCGACCATGTTACTTGCTTCGGTCGCGCTTTGGGCCGGCGCCGAGTTGATCGTTCGTATCGCGATGGGACCCGGGTACGAACCGGCCGTCGTCGTCCTGAAGTGGATGTCCCTGATGCCGCTGCTCATCGGTCTGAGCAATGTATTCGGTATTCAGGTGATGCTGCCACTCGGCATGAAGAAGAAAGTCAGCGAAATACTGATCGTCTCCGACTTTTCAATCTTGCCCTTCTCTTTCCGCTTGTATCGCTTTACGGCGCTCAGGGCGCGGCAATGTCTGCCCTCGCCACCGAATTTCTTGTCACGACCTCAATGGCTCTCTACCTGATCAAATGCAAAGTTCCTGCTTTCAAGACGAGGATGCACAGAGATGAAATATGACTTCCTTATCGTAGGTGCCGGCTTTGCTGGCGCAGTCTGTGCCGAACGCCTGGCGGCAAGCGGGAAGCGCGTGCTCGTCATAGACAAGCGGAATCATATAGGCGGCAACGCATATGACCGTGAGGATGAGAACGGCGTGCTGATCCATCCGTATGGTCCGCATATCTTCCATACGAACAGCAAGCGAATATTCGAATACCTGTCGGGTTTTACCGATTGGCGTTTCTACGAGCATCGCGTAAAGGCTTGTATAGACGGGGATCTCTATCCAATCCCGATCAATCGCACGACGATCAACACGTTATACGGCCTCGATCTGAACGAGCAGGCCACCGTGGCGTTCCTGGAGTCGGTACGTGAAGCGCGAGAAACCATCTCCACCAGCGAGGACGCCGTGCTCAGCAGCGTTGGCCGCGATCTATGCGACAAGTTTTTCCGTGGCTACACGCGCAAGCAATGGGGACTCGATCTGTCTGAACTGTCTGCGGGTGTCGCTGCGCGAATCCCAACCCGTTCGAACGACGACGACCGGTACTTCACCGATACTTTTCAATTTATGCCGGCGCAAGGCTACACCGCGATGTTCGAAAAGATGCTTGGCAGTCCAGATATCGACGTACGACTGTCGACCGACTATAACGAGGTGAAAGCGAGTATCGAATGCGGCCACCTTGTGTACACAGGACGGATCGACGCGTATTTCGGCTATCGCTTCGGCAAGCTTCCGTACCGCAGCCTGGATTTTCAGCACCAGCATCTGAGCGACGTGGAGCGCTTTCAGACGACAGGTACCGTCAACTATCCGAACGATCACGAATACACGAGGATTACGGAGTTCAAGCACCTCACCGGGCAGCAGCATCCGGGCACCTCGATCGTCAGGGAGTATCCGCGAGCCGAAGGTGAGCCGTACTACCCGATTCCACGCAAGGAAAACGAGGCATTGTTCCTGCGCTACAACGCGCTTGCGGAGACAGTTGCCGATATTACTTTTGTGGGCAGGCTCGCGCAGTATCGCTACTACAACATGGACCAGGTCGTTGGTGCGGCGCTCAAGACTGCAGAAGGACTCATCCAGGGAGCGGGAATAAGGGAGTTCTAGCTGGCACCTGCCTTCGCCTGCGCATCGGGCGCGCCGTAGTAGCTGTTTCATGGTTTCGCGCGATCGGCGTCGGTCAAATGCAATTCTTCGCGGTGACTGTCTTTCCGTGTCCCGTAATCTGCTCTCAACGCATAGGGAGATTGAGAGATGAAAAAGTACCTGGTCGTTCTGAGGTGTGGAGACAGTTCCTTGCATCCGCAATGGTTCAGCGGCGGACAGGCCCCCAACTTTGATTTGATGCTGAGTTACTACGGGAAGAACGAAGATTATTCAGACATCTTTGCCAAAGCCATACATCGATTCAAAGGATCAAAATGGGAAGGTCTTAACGACTTCATGTTGCAAAATGCCCAATTGATTCTGCAATATCGTTACATCTGGCTCCCGGACGACGACATCCTGACGGATGTTCAAACCCTGAACGACTTCTTCGAGTATGTAGAACGAGAGAATTTCGCACTCGCGCAACCGTCTCTCGACGAGAGAAGCTATTTCGGTCACCAAACGACGTTGCAAAACAGCGCGTTTGAATTTCGCGAAACAAATTTCGTGGAGGTGATGATGCCATGTTTCTCGTCGAATGCTTTGCATGCGATAAAACACAGCTTTGGGATGAACCAATCAGGCTGGGGCGTCGATTTCTTGTGGCCCAAGTGGGTCGCTTCTTTTGGAAAGGTTGGCATTATTGATCGTTTTTCCGTGTTCCATACACGCCCGGTCGGTTCGGCTGGGAGCGGCATGGGAGACGATTCAACTACGAGTCCATTGTTTGAATTGAATCAGACGCTCGCGCAATACGGGATGCTGGGCGCTCCGATAAAGGTCATTCGTGGCAAAACAAGCGATGTAGGCAAATCATATGCGAGCGGTCGACTGGGCAATCCAATGTTGTTCATTCATGCGGTAAAGGGCAGCAATCCGGTGCGACGGAAAGATATCGTCAGTTTTATGAGGCTACTGAAAGAGTATCTCCCGTGGCTTCATCATATCAAGCGCACAACGTGGCCAATACATCCGGCTCCGGAAAGGCGCTCAAGCCGTTGAGAATGATAATGCGTGTGATTGATGCGAATACGGTATCGCTACCGCCGGAATAGACCGTTTTCGAAGCAGCACACCTGTCGCGATTATCGATGGAGTCAGCAAAATGTATGATATTTTAAAAATGCCGCTGCGATACGTAAGCAGGTCGCTTAGATATATCATAAGATCCGAAATAAACTCTTCCTGGGCACGCAGAGATCAGGACATTCAAGCCGGGCTTCAAAGAAAAGCTCTTGAAGAAACAATTGATTACGTTGAAAGAAACATGCTTGGAGTAGATTCGGTGACATCGTCGAATGAATTGCTCACCAAAGGGCTATCTTTGGTGAAAAGTGACGGCTTGATTTGAGAATTCGGAGCGTTCAGCGGAAGATCAATCAACTATATCGCGAGTCACGTCAATACCGAAGTCTATGGTTTTGACTCTTTTGAGGGCCTTCCCGAGCGTTGGAGAGATGGATATGGCCAGGACGCGCAAACCGCTTACAACGCCGCACGCAGTGCCTCGTCGACGACGGCAAGTCGAACCGCGATGATCTTGACGAGAAACCGATGAGACCCCCGCGCCCTATAACAACCCCGCAAAATGCACGAGCACAAACACAATCGCCCCGCCCGCGATCAGCACCAACGCATTGATACGCGTCCCCATCACGAGCACGGTCGCAACCGCCGCGGTGAGCCACGCGACCCAGCCACCTTCGAGTTCCTTGATCAGCACATAAACGGCCGCAAGAATCAGCCCGGCAGCCACGGGCCGCAAGCCAGCCTGCAAAGCGTTCAGCCAACGCGCGCCTTCGTGCCGGTTCCACACGTGCACGACGCCGTACATCAGAAACGCGGTCGGCCCGAATAGCGCGACGGTCGCAACGAGCGCGCCGCCGAGGCCACCGACCTGATAGCCGATCAGCGTCGCGAGCAGCGAGCCCGGACCAGGCGCGAGCCGCGCGATCGCGAAGTCGCTGAGGAATTGCGCATGGGTCATCCAGTGATGGACGTCGACGACCTGGCGCTGCACTTCGGCGATGATCCCCTGGCCGCCGCCGACGGTCACGATCGATAGCGGCGCGAAAACGGAAAACAGAGTGATGAGAGTTCGAGACACGACGAAAGCTTTTCCGGAATTTGACTAACGGCGATCCAAGGCGATCAGCGCTGGCGCGCCTCGCGCACGTATTCATAGCCGACGCTCAACGCGCCGGCGATCAGCACGGTCCACACCAGCGACACGCGAAACACCGCGGCGGCCGCGAACGTCGCGAGCAGCACCAGATACGGAAACACGCGGCGCGGCAGCCGGCGTGCGGCGGTGATCGCCATCGACAGCGACAGCCCGATCGCGCCGGCCGCGGCGCCAGCGAGCGCGATATGCGTGAGCGGAAACGATGCGATCGCCGAGAAGAACGCGCCGAGCAGAATGATCACGACGGCCGCCGGAAAGATGATGCCGCAGAATCCCGCAACAGCGCCGCGCCAGCCGAGCAGCCGGCAGCCGATCCAGATCGCCCGATTCTTCACGTTGACACCGGGCAGCGCCTGCGACAACGCAAGGCCGTTGAGAAATTCGTCTTCGCTCATCCAGTGTCGGTCGTGCACGAACTCGCGCATGAACCAGCCGCTCAGTCCGCCGCCGAAACTCGTCAGACCGATGCGGGCGAAGATCAGAAAGAGGCCGAGCGAGGTCACTTCGCGCGGCGGTGGTGAGAGGTGTGGCGCGTCGTCTTCGGATGTCGACACCGGGTCGCTGACGTCTTGCCCGTAAATGCCTTTGGCCAATGCTCGTCCTTAGTCGTTTTGATCGTGTGGCACTTGCCGCGCGCCCGGCATGATAGCCGCGGACGTCGCCGATGACGTAGCCGCTGAAGCAGACGCAGCCGAAGGCGAGGAAGCCGAAGAAGGCGCCGAGGCAGCCGAAGAAGCCGCCGCCGGATGCCGCGGATCATGCAGCTCATCGATCGACCACCCGCCGCCCAGATCGCCAAACAACGACGCCGCGTGCAGCAAGCGCGATTCCTGCACGTTCAGCGCGGTCTGCCGCGTCGTCAATTGCGTCGCTTGCGCAATCGCGACCGTCGTGTAATCGACGGTGCCCGCCTGGTATTCGTTGAACGCGATCTCCGCGCCACGGTCCGCGTCGCGCACCGCCGTTTCGAGCACGAGCGCCTGCTCGGCGAGAATGCGCAGGCCGGACAGATCGTCCTCGACGTTCTGGAACGCGCCCAGCACCGTGCCGCGATAGTTGGCAACGGCCGCGTCGTAGGCCGCCTTCGCCGCGTCGACATCCGCGCTGCGCAGGCCGCCGTCGAACAGCGTCTCGGTCGCGCTGCCGCCGAGCGACCACACGTAGTTCGCAGCCTTCAGCAGACCGGACAGCGGCGATTGCGTGAATCCGGCCGCGCCCGACAGCGAGATGTCCGGGTAATACGCGGCCACCTCGACGCCGATCGCCGCATTCTGCGCGGCCATCTTGCGCTCGGCGGAGGCGATGTCGGGGCGGCGTTCGAGCAGCGTCGACGGCACGCCGACCGGCACCGAGGGCAGCGCCGGCATCGCGGTGCTATGCGTGATCGACAGCTCTTCCGGGTTCTTGCCGACCAGCACCGCGATCGCATGCGCGTTCTGCGCGCGCGCGACGCCGAGCGCGATCAGATCGGACTTCGCGGTATTCAACTGGCTGCGCGCGGTGATCACGTCGCTCGGCGGAACCGTGCCCGCGCGATCCTGCTCGGTGACGACGTCGAGATAGTGCTGATACGCGACGACCGTTTGCTGCAGCAGGTCGATGTTCGCGTCGCTGGTGCGCAGCTCGATGATCGCGGTCGCGAGCGCGACCTGCTCGGAGAGCGTCGCATTCGCGAGCGTCGCTTCGCTCGACTGCGCGCTCGCGGCGTTTTCCTCGACGGTGCGGCGCACCTGGCCCCACAGGTCCGGCGCCCAGCTCACGTTGCCTTCCAGCGAGCCCGAATTGACGATGCGCGCCGCCGTCCCATTGACGAAGCTTCCCGATGCACTGACCGAACCGCCGCTCGCGCGTTCGCGCGTCGCCGAACCGGTAGCGCCGATGGTCGGAAACAGGGCCGCGTGCGCGGCGCGCACTTCGGCGAGCGCTTGCTGGTAGTTCGCGTAGTCCACGCGCACGGTCTGGTTCGACACCGCGACGAGCGGTTCGAGTTCGTCGATCAACGGATCGTTGAACGCGCTCCACCATGTGCCCTTCGGGCCGGTCGCGTTCGGCTCGGCCTGGGTCCAGCCCGGCAGTTCCGAGTACGTGGCGGGCACGCTGACCTGCGGCCGGTGATAGTCCGGGCCGACCATGCAGCCGGCGTTGAACAGCGCCAGCAGCGCGACGGCGAGCGTCGCGATGCTCGGCAACCCGGCGCGAGATCCTGTCATTCGTTCAGTCGAAATCTTCATCGTCATGCCTTCGTATCCGCTTGTCCCGGCTTCGCGTCGCGGTTCCAGCGCAGCCCCGCGGACCATCCGACCAGCCGTGCACGCAGACGGTCGAGATACAGATAAATCACCGGCGTCGTATAGAGCGTAAACATCTGGCTCAGGATCAGCCCGCCCATCACCGTGATACCGAGCGGCTGGCGCAGCGAGCCGCCCTGGCCCATGCCGATCGCGAGCGGCACCGCGCCGAGCACGGCCGCGAACGTCGTCATCATGATCGGCCGCAGACGGATCAGCGCGGCCGCGTGGATTGCGTCGCGCGCGGGCATCTGTTGCTGGCGCTGCAACTGGATCGCGACGTCGACCATCATGATGCCGTTCTTCTTGACGATTCCGATCAGCAGGATGATGCCGATCATCGCGATCACCGAAAACGGCGTGTCGAAGATCAGCAGCGCGAGCGTCGCGCCGATGCCCGCGGACGGCAGCGTCGACAGAATCGTCAGCGGGTGGATCGAACTCTCGTACAGCACGCCGAGCACGATGTAGACGACGCCGAGCGCCGCGAGAATCAGCAGCGGCACCACGCCCATCGACTGCGAATAGGCCGCCGCCGCGCCCGCGAACGAGCCGTGGATGCTCGCGGGCATGCCGATCTCGCGGATCGTTTCGTTGATCGCCTCGCCCGCCTGGCTCAGCGACCCGCCGGCCGGCAGGTTGAACGAGATCGTCGCGGCGACGAGCCCGCTCTGGTGATTCACCTGCGTCGACGTATGGCTATTCCTATACGAGGTCAGCACCGACAGCGGCACCATCGTTTCGGCAGCCGTGCTGTCCGCGCTACCGGTCGAACTGCCGCCCTTGCTGTTGGCGATGCTGTTGTTGGTCGCGTTCGACTGCGCGTCCGAGTTGCGCGAGTTCGTGTTCGACGACGTGCCGGTCGTGGTCGCGGTAGTCGTCGCCGCCGATACCGTGCCGTGCGGCATCTTTGTCGCGGCCGTGCCGGTCGGGTTGCCGGCGGACGTGCTCAGATAGATCCGGTTCAGCGTCTCTGGATACTGCCAGTACTCAGGCGCGACCTCCATCACGACGAAGTACTGGTTCAGCGGGTTGTAGATCGTCGACACGGTGCGCTGGCCGAACGCGTCGTACAACACGTTGTCGATCTGATTCGGCGCAAAGCCGTAGCGCGCGGCGGTCGCGCGATTGATCGTCAGGTAGGTCTGCAGGCCGTTCTGCTGCAAGTCGGAGTTCACGTCGAGCAGCCGCCCGCGCTCCTTCGACAACGCGGCGACGAGCTTCGGCGTCCACGTGAACAGCGCGGCGGAATCGTCGCTCGTCAGCGTGTACTGGTACTCGGCCGCCGACTGCCGCCCGCCGATACGCAAATCCTGCTGCGCCTGCAGAAAGAGCCGCGCGCCCGACACTTCGTCGAGCTTCGGCCGCAGCCGGTTGACGACCTGGGTGGCCGTTGCGTGCCGCTGCGACAGCGGCTTGAGCTCGATGAACACATTGGCGGTATTGAGCGCGCGCCCGCCGGTAAAGCCCGCCACGGACTGCACCGCCGGATCCCTTTGCACGATCGACTGCAACTGCGCGAGCTTCTTCTGCATCGCCGAAAACGAAATGCTCTGGTCGGCGATGATCTGGCCGATCAGGATGCCGGTGTCCTGCTCGGGGAAGAACGTGGCCGGCACCAGCTTCAGCATGAACACGTTGCCGACCAGCAGCGCGAACAGCAGCAGGATCACCAGCAGCGAATGATCGAGCACGGCCGTGAGCGTGCGTGCGTAGACGTCCTTGAAGCGATCGAACTGCCGCTCGAGCCACCGCGCCCAACGCGCTTTCGAATGACCGGCGTTGTCGCGGCTCAGCACGTACGCGCACATCGCGGGCGTGACCGTCAACGAGATCACCAGCGAAATCAGGATCGCGATCGACAGCGTGATCGCGAACTCATGGAACATCAGTCCGACGATGCCCGGAAACAGGATGATCGGCAGAAACACCGCGATCAGCGACAGGCTCATCGAGATCACCGTGAAGCCGACTTCGCCCGCGCCCTTCAGCGCGGCCTCTTTCGGACTCAACCCCTGCTCCATGTACCGCACGACGTTTTCGAGCACGACGACCGCGTCGTCGACGACGAAGCCGGTGCCGATGGTCAGCGCCATCAGCGACAGATTGTCGATGCTATAGCCGAGCAGATACATCGGCCCAAAGGTACCGACGATCGACAGCGGCAACGCGACCGCCGGCACCAGCGTCGCGCGCGGCGACTGCAGGAAGATGAACACGACGCCGACCACCAGCAGCACCGCGATGAACAGCGTGCGCTCGGTATCGCTGACCGACGAGGTGACCGACTGCGAGCGATCGATCGCGACATCGACGTGCACGCTGCTCGGCAACGTCGCTTCGATCGCGGGCAGCACGTTGCGTATCTGCCGCACGGTGCTGACCACGTTGCTGCCCGGCATCGGATAGACGATCACGAGAATCGCCGACTTGCCGTTGAAGAGCCCCGCGTTGCGGATGTTTTCGTTCGAGTCGCGCACCTGGGCGACGTCGCGCAATTGCACCGGCGCGCCGTCGCGATACGCGACCACCAGATCGCGATACGGCGCCGCGTGCGTGATCTGATCGTTCGAGGTGACCACGTAGCGCTGATCGCCGACGTCGATATGCCCCTTCGCGCTGTCGGCATTGGCCGCACTGATCGCCGCGCGCACGTCTTCCATGCCGATCCCGTAGCTATTGAGCTTGCCCGGCTGCAACTCGACGCGCACGCTCGGCAACGCGCCGCCGCCGAGCGTGATCTGGCCGACGCCCTGCACCTGCGACAGCTGCTGCTGGATCACTGAATCGGCGGAGTCGTAGAGCTGCGCCTTCGTCAGCGTATCGGACGTCAGCGACAGCACCACGATCGGCGCGTCGGCCGGGTTGTACTGGCGGTAGCTCGGATTGCTGCGCAGCGTGGTGGGCAGATCGGCACGCGCGGCCTGGATCGCCGCCTCGACGTCGCGCGCGGCGCCGTTGATGTCGCGCTTCAGACCGAACTCGACGATGATCATCGACGAGCCGACATAGCTGATCGAGGTCAGCTCCGCGACGTCGGCGATCGTCGCGAGCCGCCGCTCGAGCGGCTCGGCCACCGTCGTCGCCATGATGTTCGGGCTCGCGCCGGCCATGTTGGCCTGCACGACGATCACCGGAAACGCGATGTTCGGCAGCGGCGCGACCGGCATGCGGAAATACGCGAGCGTGCCGGAGATCAGGATCGCGATCGCGAGCAGCGTCGTCGCGACCGGCCGCCGGATGAAGATCGCCGGGATGTTCACCGCGTGCCCTCCGCGCCGCCTTCCGGCGGGCGCCCGCCCGGCTCGTCGCCGCCGTTGCGCTTAGCGCGCTCGGCGCGCCAGCGGTTCACGCGCGTGGCCATACGGTCGAAGAACAGATAGATCACCGGCGTCGTGAACAGCGTCAGCACCTGGCTCAGCGTCAGGCCGCCGATGATCGCGAGACCGAGCGGCCGGCGCAGTTCCGAACCGGTGCCGGTGCCGAGCAGCATCGGCAGCGCGCCGAGCATCGCGGCGAGCGTTGTCATCAGGATCGGCCTGAAACGCAGCAGCGACGCTTCGAAGATCGCATCGCGCGGCGCCTTGCCATGATTGCGTTCGGCATCGAGCGCGAAGTCGACCATCATGATCGCGTTCTTCTTGACGATGCCGATCAGGAGCACGATGCCGATGATGCCGATCACGTCGAGATCCATACCCGCGAGCATCAGCGAGAGCAGCGCGCCGATACCGGCCGACGGCAGTGTCGACAGGATCGTGACCGGATGGATGAAGCTCTCGTACAGCACGCCGAGCACGATATACACGGCAACGAGCGCCGCGATCAGCAGATAGACCTCGCTGGAGAGCGAATCCTCGAACGCCGCGGTCGCGCCTTGCAGCGACGACGTGATCGACGGCGGCAGGTCGATCGCCTGCTCGGCCTGGTGTATCTCCTTGACCGCGGTGCTCAACGATGCGCCCTTCGCGAGATTGAACGACACCGTCACCGACGGAAACTGCGCGAGATGGCTGATCACGAGCGGCGCCTTCGCGATCTGGATCTTCGCGATGCCGGAAAGCGGCACCTGACCCGTGCTGCTGGTCTGGCTCGGCAGATACAGATTGCCGATCGACTGCACTGTCGGCATCGTTTCCGGCTTCGCGACCAGAATTACGCGGTACTGGGCCGACTGCTCGAAGATCGTCGACACGATGCGCTGGCCGAGCGCGTCGTACAACGCGTTGTCGATCGTCGCGGGCGTGATGCCGAAGCGCGCGGCCAGTTGCCGGTTCACTTCGACGTTCACGCTGAGGCCGTCGCTATTGAGATCGCTCTGCACGTCCGACAGCGACGGAATCTGCTTCAGGCGCGCGACGAGTTCCGGCACGTACTTCTGGAACGCCTGCTGGCTCGGTCCGCGCAACACGAAGCTGTACTGGTTCGGCAACACGGTCGTGTCGAGCGTCAGGTCCTGCTCGGGCTGCATGAACAGTTTCACGCCGGGCACGTGCGCGACTTCCTGCGCGAGCCGGCGCGCGATTTCCTGCGCGGTGTCCGAGCGCTGGTCGCGCTCGCGCAGATTGATCAGGAAGCGACCGTTGTTCAGCGTCGCATTCGTGCCGTCGATGCCCACGTACGACGTCAGCGACACCACGTCCGGGTCCTTCAGGACCGCGTCGGCGAGCGCGCTCTGGCGCTGCACCATCGCCGCGTACGACACCGAGTTGTCGGCGACGCTGATGCCCTGGATCACGCCGACGTCCTGCACCGGAAACAGTCCCTTCGGAATCACCACATACAGGATGCCGGTCAGCACCACGGTGGCGATCGCGACCATCAGCGTCAGCGTCTGATGATCGAGCACCCAGCGCAGGCCGCGCTCGTAGGCGGCGAGTGTCTTGTCGAACAGGCCCTCGCTGATGCGCTCGAAGCGGCTCGGATGGCGCTCGGCCTGCGCGCGCAGCATCCGCGCGCACAGCATCGGCACCACCGTCAGCGACACGACCGCCGAAATCACGATCGTGACCGCGAGCGTCACCGCGAACTCGCTGAACAGCCGCCCGATCACGCCGCCCATGAACAACAGCGGAATCAGCACCGCGATCAGCGAAATAGTCAGCGACAGGATCGTGAAGCCGATCTGCCCCGCGCCTTCGAGGGCGGCTTCGAGCGGCGACATGCCCTCTTCCAGATAGCGCACGATGTTCTCGATCATCACGATCGAGTCGTCGACCACGAAGCCGGTCGCGATGATCAACGCCATCAGCGACAGGTTGTCGATCGAGTAGTTGAGCTGGTACATCAACGCGAGCGTGCCGATCAGCGAGACCGGCACCGAGATGCTCGGAATCAGCGTGGCGGGCACGTTGCGCAGGAACACGAAGATCACCGCGACGACCAGCACGATCGCGAGAATCAGTTCGAACGCGGCGTCCGCGACCGACGCGCGGATCACGCCGGTGCTGTCCGACACCACGGTCACTTTCATGCCGGCCGGCAGCGTCGATTCGAGCTGCGGCAGCTCCTTCATGATCTGGTTGACCGTCTGGATCACGTTCGCGCCCGGCTGGCGCTGCACGTTCAGCACGATCGCGGGCGAGCCGTTGTACCAGGCGCCGCGCTCGACGTCCTGGGCGGCCTGGCTCACGCGCGCGACGTCGCGCATGAATACGGGCGAGCCGTTCTGGTAGGCGATTACGGTGTCGAGGTAGTCCTTCGGATCGGTGATCTGATCATTGCCGTTGATCGTGTAGTCGAGATCGGGGCCGTCGAAATTGCCTTTCGGCTGGCTCACGTTCACATAGCTCAGCAGCGTGCGCAGATCGTCGATGTTCAGACCGTAGGCGGCGAGCTTGTGTGGGTCGGCTTCGACGCGGATCGCGGGCACGTTGCCGCCGCTCGTCGTCACGACGCCGACGCCCGCCACTTCCGAGATCTTCGTGCCGAGGCGGTTGTTCGCGACGTCCTCCAGTTGCGTCAGCGACATCGACTTCGAGGTGACCGCGAGCGTCAGAATGGGCTGGTCGGCGGGATTGACCTTTGCGTAGGTCGGCGGCGCCGGCAAGCCAGACGGCAGATAGCTGTTCGCCGCGTTGATCGCCTGCTGCACGTTCTGCTCGGCGATGTCGAGGTTCAGCGACAGATCGAACTGCAGCGTGATCACCGACGCCCCGTCCGAACTGTACGAGGTCATCTGCTGCAGGCCCGGAATCTCGCCGAGTTGCACTTCGAGCGGCGCGGTCACGGTGGTCGCCATCACCGTCGGGCTCGCGCCCGGATAAAAGGTCTGCACCTGAATCGTCGGATAGTCGACGTTCGGCAGCGACGACACCGGCAGCACGCGCATCGCGATCAGACCGACGAGCACGAGCGCGATCATCAGCAGCAGCGTCGCGACCGGGCGAAGAATGAAAAGGCGGGAAATGTTCATCGGCGCGGGGGTCCGTTACGACGAGGCGGCTTCGGACGCGGCGGCGGGCGCCTTCGGGCCGGTGGCGGACGTGTCGGCGGCGGACGTGCCGGTCGCGGACGCGCCGCTCGCCGCGGCGGCGGACTTCGGATGCGCCGGCTGGATCTTCGCGCCGTCGTTCAGACGATCCGTGCCGTCCGTCACGACCTGGTTGCCGGCCGCGAGTCCCGACACGATCACCGTGTTCTTGCCGTCGCTCGGTCCGAGCTTGACCTTGTGCACGGACACCGTGCTGTCCGGATTGACCAGATAGACGAAGTCGCCCGGCGCGCCGGACTGTACCGCGGCGGTCGGCACGAGCACCGCGTTCTGCATCGTGTCGACGAGCAGCTTCACGTTGACGAACTCGTTCGGGAACAGCGTTTCGTCGTCGTTCGCGAAGGTCGCGCGCAAGGTGACGGTGCCGGTCGCGGTCGCCATCTGGTTGCTGACCGCGTACAGCGTGCCGGTCGCGATCTCGCGCGAGTTATCGCTCGAATACGCGATGACCGGCAGCTTCGCGCCGGTGGCGAGACGCTGCACGATCGACGCGAGCGAATCCTGCGGCACCGTGAACTGCACCGTGGTCGGCTTCACGGTCGTGATGACGACGATGCCGGTCGACGACGACGCGGTCACGTAGTTGCCCGGATCGACGAGCCGCAAGCCGACCTTGCCCGCGATCGGCGCGGTGATGCGGCAATAGGCGAGGTCGAGATCGAATTGGGCGATGTTGGCGAGGTCGACCTTCACCGCCGCTTCGTCCTGCAGCACGAGGAATTGCTGATCCGCGAAGGTTTGCTGCGCGATCGACTTGCGTTCGTTCAACTGCGTATAGCGCTCGAGATCGGCGCGCGCCTGCGCGAGCGACGCGCGGTCTTTCGCGAGCGTCGCTTCCGCCTGCTGCTTGCTGATCTGATACTGGCGCGGATCGATCTGCGCGAGGAACTGGCCTTTTTGCACCTCCTGGCCTTCGTGATAGCCGACTTCGGTCAGATAGCCGCTCAGCTGCGGCAGCACGGTCACGGTTGCGATCGGCGTGACGGTGCCGAGCTCGCTCAGCGTGACCGGCATCGAACCGAGCGTCGCCTGCGCGACGGTGACGACGATCGCCGCGTTCTCGCGCACCGGCTTCTTGCGCGTCAGCAGATGAACCACGACGAGCGCGACCAGCAGGAGCACGACAACCGCGAAGATGATCAGCCCGCGTCGGGAACGCTTTGGCGGCGGGGACACGGTTTCGCTCATGTTGATCTCCGGGAACGGATATTGGTGCTGATACTCGGTTGGAAGCTCGTCCGCCGACGGGACTGCGCAAAAGTGCCATGGTTCACGCGCGTTGTCATCAGTCGAAGGCCTCCGGACGCGTTGTTATGAAGACGTAAGGAAGTCGGGCAAGGGCTTGAATACGGGCATGCGTGAATGTAACCGGCTTGCGCCGGCCTTGAGTTACAGGGGTGCAACATGTTGGCCGGTGGAAGAGTCCGGGGCATCGATCGGGCGGCACGTGGGGGCGGACACCCGCATGGGCCGAGTTATGGGCGCGGCGGGACATCGCAATATGCGGTAACAGACGACAGCCAACTGACAACCGGGCCGTGCGTCCAGAGTCGTCACAATCGTCCGCTATCATCGCGAGCCAGCGTCGCGCGCGCAGCGACTGTCACGACACCCCACAACCTCGCCCCGATGTCCATCACCGTCAATTTCCCAGCCGAAGTCCGCGACTGGATCGCCGCCAACCTTTCGCGCGGCGTCGCGCCCCAAGCGATCGTCAACGAACTGGTGAGCCGCGGCAACGCGGCCGAGCTCGCGTCGGCGATGGTCGATGCGGTCGCATCGGCGTTCCTGTACGGTATGGCGCTGCCCGGCGACAAGCTCGAAGTCGGCAGCGCGCCGCTCAGCTACCAGCCCGAGCCGCTGCGCGTGCCCGACGGTCCGCTGATCCAACTCGGCGAGCGCAAGGTGCGCGTGCTGTCGCGGCTGCAACGACCGGCCGCCGTGCACATCGCCAATTTCCTGAGTACCGGTGAATGCGAGCAGCTGATCGCGCTCGCACAGCCGCGGCTCGACCGGTCGGCCGTCGTCGATCCAGTGACCGGCCGCGATATGATCGCCGGTCATCGCAGCAGTCACGGGATGTTTTTCCGTTTGGGCGAGACGCCGTTGATCTCGCGCATCGAGGCGCGCATCGCGGAACTCACGGCAACGCCGGTCGAGAACGGCGAAGGCCTGCAAATGCTGCACTATGAGGAAGGCGCGGAGTCGACGCCGCACGTCGACTATCTAATGACGAGCAACGAAGCGAATCGCGAGTCGATCGCGCGCAGCGGCCAGCGCATGGGCACGCTGCTGATGTATCTGAAAGATGTCGAAGGCGGCGGTGAGACGGTGTTTCCGCAGCTTGGCTGGTCGGTCGCACCGCAGCGCGGGCACGCGCTCTACTTCGAATATGGGAACCGCTTTGGGCTGTGCGATCCGAGTTCGCTGCATGCGAGCACGCCGCTGCGTTCGGGAGACAAGTGGGTGGCTACCAAATGGATTCGCACGCGGCGGTTTGTGCCGCGCAATCAGGCTTGAGAAGTCAGGCCTGAAAGGCAACGCGTGTCGAGGTGAAAAGAGCGTGCTGTCTGTCCGCGAGCGTGGAAAAACATTCGAACGACTCGCGCGAGCCGTTGTCAGCTTCGCGCTGCTAGCCGAGGCGGGTTGCAGCGCGAAGCCAGTGCGAGTAGTGGCGCGTCAGACGCCGCGCCCTCGAAGCAAGGTAATCAGAACTGCTCGATCCACGTGGCGAGGCGATCGGCGGCGAACTCGCTACCGCGCTGCGCCGGCCGGAACGCGATCGCATCGCCTTCACTTGCCGGCTGCAGGGCAACGTCATTGCCGTCGAGCCACAGAAGGCTCGCCAGCCATACCGCGTGCCCGCTCGACACCGCGTTGTTGCCCGGCTCCGCGAGAAACTCCGCGAGTGTGGCCGGCTGGTCGCACACGAGACCATCGCCTTCGCGGCGCACATTGATGCCCGCCTCGGAAAATGCCCCGGCCAGCGCCGTCAGCGCGTCGCTCGCGGTCACGCTCGCGCTGCCGTGACGGTTGCGCAGCGTGGCGAGGTGCGCGGCCACCGTATGACCGAACGCGCCGCTGCGGGCACTCTCGGCCGCGATCAGATCGGAGTAGTCCTGCAGCAGCCAGTCCGGCTCGGAGTTCGGCACGTCGGCGAGTACCGCTGCGGCGAGATACGTCTCGACCGGCTGAAAGCGCTCGGGCCCGATCAGCGTGGCCGACAGCGAACGCAACAGACCGATGCGAGTGGCGACCACCTGCTTTTGCAGCACGCCCAGCTTCTCGCGCACCAGCGTATCGCGCTCCTTGCGCAGCTCGGCAAGCTCGAGCGCCTGCTTCAGCTCCATGCGCAGCGCCGTGATGTCCCAAGGCTTCTTGATGTAGCGATGGATATGACCGAGGTTGACGGCCGCGACGGTCTGATCGATTTCCGAATACGCGGTGGTCAGAATCCGCACGACATGCGGAAAGCGCTCGCTCGCATAGCGCAGCAGCTCGTTGCCGAACTCGCCCGGCATACGCTGGTCGGAGACCAGCACCCCCACCCTGTCGCCGTGCTCGTCGAGCAGCGCCTTGCCCTCTTCCACCGAGCCGCCAGTCAGGACCGGCGCCAGGCTTCCGATGGCACGCTGGAAGTACTTTACGGCGGTAGCTTCGTCATCGACGAAAATGATCGCCGGCGCCAACTCCTCTGTGGCTTTTGCTTCGTTCATCAACAACTCCTGTGCGTTTGACCTTTGATTTGGGGGAAATCCAGCACTACGGTGGTGCCTCCCCACGACGTGGACTCGATCCTGAGTCCGCCGCCACAGGACTGCATGACACGGTTGCATAGAATCAGGCCCAAGCCGTTCCCCCCGGATTTCGCGTGCGTTGTAATTGGGTCCGTCAACAGGCGGTCTTTGATCTCGGGCGGAATTCCCGGCCCGTTGTCGCAGATGCCGATGCTCGGGTGGGGTTCCATTGTCACGGTAAAGCGCACCGACGGTGACGGCACATCCGCGAGCGCGCGCAACGCGTTGGACAACAGCGACGACAGCACGAGCGCCACGCAATTCGGTTGCGTGAGCACGGCAAAGTCGCTGTCGACGTCGACCTGCACCCACGAGCGCTGCGCGGTCGTAAACGGATACGTATCGAGCAACGCCGAGATCAGCCCATGCGCGGTACTCTCGATGCGCGCCTCGTCGCCCTCCAGTTGCCGGCGCCGCCCGTTGTGGACCGAGCGCCAGAAGGACGACACCACCGCCATGCAGTACTGCGCGCTCTCGCGCATCGATTTCGCGGCGCCGAGAATCTCGCCTTCTGCATCGCGCTCCGCGTCGATGCGATCTTCGATGCTGTGCGCGTTCAACGCGATCGCCGCGAGCGGCGTGTTCAGTTCGTGCGCGATGAACGCCAGGGTTTCGTCGATGGCGATCAGGCGCTGATTCTGCATCGTGCGTTCGTGGTAACGATCAAACGCCAGTTGCAGCGTATCGCGCACTGCCGCCGGCTTCAGCGGCTTTTCGAGGATGCGGAACACCTCGCCGGTGTTGACCGTCTGCAATAACATCTCGACGTCTGCATAAGCAGTGACCAGAATCCGCACGATGTGCGGATATTCCAGCGCCACCTGGCGCAGCAGGTCGCCACCGTCACGCCCCGGCATGCGGAAGTCCGTGACCAGCACCGCGATGCGGGCGTTGTCCTGCTCCAGGATAGCGATCGCCTCGTCGCTGCTCGTCGCGAGCAGGACCTCGTAATCGGCACCTACGGTGCGCGCGAAATATTTACAGGCCAACTCTTCGTCATCGACGTAGAGAAGAGTGGGCTGTGTCTGTCGGATGTCATTCATGGTATTTCTCAGGGTGCGGGCGACAGATCGAAACTGAATGACGCCCAACTTCCCTGCTCGCTCTCAGCAAACAGCAGGCCGCCATGACGCTCGATCACCGCATAGCTGATCGACAGCCCAAGGCCCAGGCCTTGTCCCACTTCGCGGGTGGTAAAAAATGGCTCGAACACGCGCGCGAGATGCTCCGGCGCGATGCCCGGCCCGTTGTCTCTTACCGTCACATGCAGGCGGTCTTCGGTCCAACTGACGTTGACATGAATCGCCGGCGCGGGCGTGCCCGCCTTGCGCATCGCCAGCACCGCATTCGACAGCAGGTTGATCAGCACGCCGATGATGGCCGCCTCGTCGCCCTGCACCAGCGTATCCGCGGGCAGCTCTCGCGTGACGGTGACGCCGCGCAATTCATGCCCGACGAGCCGGATCGCCGAATCGAGCGCCTTTTCGAACAGGAACGGCGTGCCCAGCTCCGCCTCGGCGCCGGGCTTGCGATACGCGAACGTCTTCAGGTCCGACACGATGTGCTGGATCCGCTGCATGCCCTGCCGCGCATCGACCAGACATTCCTGCAGCGTCGGCTCCTTCTTCGAGATCGGCTCTTCCAGCGCAACCTCGATTGCCATCAGACAGAAGTTCACCGGATTGTTCACTTCATGCAGCAGGCCGGCCGCGAGCGTACCGATCGCCGCCATTTTTTCCTGCTGCAGCAGTTGGCCCTTGATGTCGAGCAACTGCCGATTGATCACTTCGAGTTCGGCGTTCTTCGCGGAGACCTCCGCGTTTTTCTCGGACACCTCGGCCTTCAGGCGAAACAGCATGAAGCGCACGCGTTCGTTGAAAAACGTGTAGACGGCACTTGCGGCAGCGGCGAACAGAAGTAGCAGAACATTGACGGTCATCGTGCCGAGCGGCACGCCGTCATGCGGAGGCAACAGGCAGGCCAGCAGATACAGAAAGCAGGACAGCACGCCGAACACGAGGTTTTGCCACAGGCCGAATGGCAACGCAATGCCGGACGCAAAGATGGCCAGATTCAGGCCCATGTAGTAGGGCGACAGAACACCATCGGTGCGCCAGATCATCCATGAAATCATCGCCTGCGGCAGCAGCAGCCAGGACAGCGTCAGCCATGGAGTAAGCCGCCGCCCCATGCTGGTGTCGAGCAAGGCGATGATACCGCCGATCATCAACGACACGAGCAGGCGCGCGAGCGCGAAAGACGTCTGATACTGCGGATACTGCGCGTAATCCAGCCCCACGCCGAGCAGCACGAGCGCAATCGCTGTGCACGCGCCGCCCCGGCTGAACGTGACGCGAAAGTCGGCCAGCTCGGTTTGATAGCCGCTCTGCAGGGGACTGGTAGTCATGGACAGGGATGTCGACACGGTTTCAGAGGATCGTGGCTTCCGCGAACACATTCACCCCGGTCTCGTCGACGTAGAGCTTCTGGTCAGTGGAGTTGGCGGGAAGCAGCGAGCTCATGCCGCTTTCGTTCCGATAAATCAGATACCACTCGAGCAGATGCTCCATCCCGTACTTCTCCGGATTCGCCGAATGGACGTTGGTGACCAGCAACTGGCCGCCAGCTCGGGTGCGAGCGGCGAAGTAACTCAGGAGACGCGCGCAGACCTTGTCCGACAGATAGTCGAACAGACCCGCGCAGTACACTGCGTCGAATTCGCGCGCGGAGGGGTCCGTTGAAATTTTACGCTTGAGCAGATCGTGCACCGACTGATGCACCATTTGCACCGAGGCTTTATGGCCCGCGGCATTCGCCGAGCTTTCGATCGCGTCCTTCGTAAACGCCAGCGTTTCCTCGCTGAAGTCGACCAGCTCGAACGACAGCAGCTCCGGATGCGGATATTCGCGCGCGAAGCGCTGGATCTCGAAAGCGGGCCCGCAACCGACGTTGAGGACGCGGAACGGCCTGCCGGCAGCGCGCGCCGCTTCGGCCTGACGCGTCAGAAAGTCGATCAGCAGCGTGATGCGGTTACGGTGCGCAGTTGCGACCGCCGCGTGCAGGAACGCGGTATTGACGATCTGGAAGTATGTGGTCGGTCCCTGCTGCGGATCGCTGAGGATCTGGTTGACCATCTCGTAGTCGCCGGCATAGCCGAGCGGCTTGGTGAACGTCCGGTAGACGAATGGCGCGCGCAGCAGCAACGGATGCAGTGCCGCTTGCGCATACGTGCGATGCACGGGTGCGATCTCGGCGTCGACGCGCTCGGCCTCTTCCTCCAGGCGGTCGAGGAAGAACTTGATCTTGAGCATGATCGGCGTGGCGAGCTCGTAGAACAGGTCCTCGCGCAGCCTGCCTTCTCCGGTCTTCGGCAAGCTCTCGGTCAGGTCGACCTGCTCCACCCAGCGCGACACTTCCGACAGGAACGCGCGCATCTCGTTCACGACGATCTGATAGTCGCGCCGGATATTGAAGCGCGCGTCCCAGTCGCTAATAAAGAGTTCTGCTTCCCGGCCCACCGACTTCGCTTCATTGGGCAGAACGCTAAGCTCGCGCCATTCGTCGATGAGTGCCAGCGAAACCACCGCGGTCAGACCGGTGTTCACCAGACTCACCACCACGGCCTTGCCGAGATAGGCATTCTTGGTGCCCATGCGCACGCTCAGCTCGCTTAACACCTCGCTGACCTGCACGATGGAATAGGGGTTATAGACCTCCATGACCAAAGACTTTCTCTGGAGGTTAATGATCGTCCCACGCACGTGCTCGCGCTGCGAGTTGCGGAAGCTGACCACCGGGTCGATTTGCGTTTGAGAGTACACGGTATTAGTACCTGAGGAATCCGGGAACGCAGCAGGGTGTTGGAGAAGTCCTGTGAATGGCTGCCGCACACACGACACCGGCGACAAGTCGTGGACGCGTTTCAAACCACAGTTGAGCTGGAAACACCAAAGCCCTTTGCCAGAATGGCTCCAGCGGGTTGCAGTGTAACATCAACACGTTCAATTCTGACTGAGGTTAAATTCAGGATGAAACGTATATGCAAGGATTTCTCGCGAGCATGTCCGTGCCGTGGAAAGCCGTTTTTGCAAAGAACCATTTGAAGCGAGTGGGCGAGCGCGCGGGTGCAATCGCCGACAATTCGTTTCTCGACAACGACTTGCAATCGCATTGCCACGATGGCGGCACGATCCGCTATTGAGGGGGTGCGTTACTTGTGCCTTTCTGATCTATGCCCTTTGGATATGCCCCGTGCATTCGCCGAATAAGCCTTTTTTGTTTTAACGCAATTCGCGTCCGGCGCGGCAAACGTTTTTATTTTAGAGTTCGGCGCGAGTACCGTCGACAATCGAGCGGCTCGCGCACTCGTTGACTCATTCGTGCAAGGCCAAACCTTTCACGGCCTTATCGACGGCTTTCTTCGGTCCGTGCAGTGCGAGACCGACGAGATCGAGATTCGCCGCGTCCCCGGCGCGAAAGACTGCGCGATTCGCCGCGTCATGCCCCGTCGAAAACATCGCGTGCACATACGGCACGATTCTGAGCTCGCGCGACAGCGCCTGCCGATGCGCGCCCTGTAGACCGGGCCGGTCGGCGGCGAACACCATCATCGGCTGGCCGAGCATGCGGCCGTAGCGGTGCCCGGCGGCATCCTCGTAGGGCTCGCCCAGCGCATCGGGCGCCGCGGCCGCGACACCGGTCGCGAGGAACGCGACCACATTGAGCTTCTGCCAGACCGCGAGATCGCTGCGCACGATCAGCGCCACTTTGGTATCGAACATGATGACTCCTCGTTGAGCCGTTCATGATCGACGATGCCGCGCGATCAGTCTGGAACGTTTGTGCACATCTGCCGGTACGCCGCCGGCGTCATGCGGTACGCCCGACGAAACCAGCGGCCGAGATGGCTCTGATCCGCGAAGCCGACTTCGGCGGCGACCTGCGCGGGCGTGCGGCCGGTTGCGAGCAGGCGCCGCGCGGCGCGCAGGCGCAAGCGCACCAGATACGCGTGCGGCGAGGTGCCGAATGCGCGCTGAAACAGACGCGTCAACCTGAACCGGTCGATGCCGGCAACTTCGGCGAGTTCGTCGAGCCCGAGATTGCCGTCCATGTGTTCGTGCAACAGATCGCGCACCCGCGTGATCGCAGGCGACGCAGCGGGGTCGCCGGTCAGCGGCGCATCGCGCAGCTGGGCGCCGAGTTGCAGCAGCAGACGATCGAGCGTCTGGTCGCGCGCGAGCCGCCCCTCGTTGCCGTAAATCGCGGCGAAGGCCTGGCCGATCGCATCGATGAGCGCACGGTCGTCGACCAGCGTATGGCCGAACGCCGCCTCGACGCCGGCCAGTCCCGGCAGATCGAGCCGCCGCGCCGCGCGCTCGACCCAGGCTTGCGGCAGATACAGCATCGCGTAGGTGAAGCCGGCCGCCTCTGGCGCGTGACCGTCGTGCAGCGCGCCGGGCTCGATCAGGATCGCGCGGCCCGGCACGCTCGTGTGCAACGACCGATGACACTGGAAGCGTTGCACGCCCTGCTCCGTATAGCCGATCAACATGTCGTCGTGATCGTGCGGATCGTAGGCGTGGCCGCCGAAATGCGCGCGCAGGCTCTCGATGCCGGTTTCGGCATCGCGGCGGGCGATTAGCCAGTTGGCGGGACTGAGTGGAGTGGGCATGGGTTGGAGCTGGCGGGCAGCGGGCGATGCGGCCAGCGGATAGTGTACGGCAGCGGGGGAACCGGGTTGGGCCAACGCCCCGTCGGCGAAACGTCCTCACAATGTCAGTGCAACTCAACCGCTCGTCGCCGACCAGAACGACGATGCCAACGACCGTTCCTGTCGACGAAGGCAACCAGCGTCACGGCTTTTTCGAACGCGGAGGCCGTGCGTTGACGAACGGGTTATAGCCGCGCGAACCCGCCGGCCGATCCTGTTCGGTCGCGCGGCGGCGCTTGCTGGATCGTCCGTCGCCCGACAATTGCGCAAGCAGTTCTTGCGATTCGGACTCCGACTCCGCGTCCGTTTCATCCACCGGCGGCGCGGTTTTTTTGCGTCGCGCGGTTTTTGGCTGCGCAGCTTTCTCGTCCGTATCCGGCGCGACGCCCGCGATGTGTTCGATCACGGTCATGAACGATGCCGATGCCGATCGGACAGGTTGTCCAGGCAGCATCGTCAGCGCGACGATTTCGTGCAGTGAACGACCGTCGACGGAGCGGCCCTCCACCGTGTCATGCCAGTCGACATCCGCTTGCGCGAAGGCGCCGATCACACGTTCGAGCACGGCCGGCGACAGGACGCCGCCGTCGTACAACCGGATGACGACGCGTTCGAACATCTGGAGCGGGGCGATGCCCGTTGTTTTCGACGCCACGTTTTGTCATCCGGTTGGTTTCTCTTCCAGTATCAGCCAGCAAATCACATGCCGATGTGGCGAGTAACTCATCGTGATCGCCGAATACGGCGTGCACGAGGCGTGAATCATGCTCGCATGCAGGAAATCGGCCCGCTTGCACAAGCAGGGCGTCGCCGGTCGAGCCATATCGACCGCGCCGTCGTAGCAAATTAGAGAGAACCGTCGATCGAGCCGCGGGACGTCATCACGGCCTTGTCATATGGCGTTGGGAAGATCGCGGCGCCAGCCAGGCCCGCGACGTCGAGCGGTCTTGAGTCTTGCGGCACAGAAAAAAACGACGACCGACAACCCACACGACGCAACGACCATGAAAAGAAGCGCCTCGACACTCGCCGGTTTGGGAGTCATGCTTTCGCTCGCCGCTTGCGGCCCCGACAATGTCAGCTCGCCCGCCACCGGCTCGAGTGCCAGCGCGAATACCAGCACCAGCGTCACCGCGACGGGCATCGCCGCCGCCGGCGCGCCCATCGTCGGCGTCACCGTCACGGTGACGGACAGCGACGGGAAGAGCACCCAGTCGAGCCTCACCGACGCGACCGGCAAGTTCACCGTGTCGATGACGGGCAAGGCGCCGTTCGTGCTGACCGCGCCATTCAACGATGCGGACGGCACGCCGGCCACCCTGTCCGCGGTCATCGATCCCGCGCCCGCGTCGTCGGGTGCGGCCGTCTCCGTGGTCGCCAATCTGAATCCGCTGACGTCGCTGCTCACGCAGCGCGTGCTGGGGATCGTGCCCAATGGCGCGCCGACCAGCGCGCAGATCGCGTCGGCGAAGATCTCCGCGAGCAGCATCGCCCAGGCCGACGCGGCCGTCGCGGGCGCGTTGCAGCCACTGTTCAGCGCGTTCAACGTGCCGGTCAATACCGTCGCGGACCCGATCGGCACGCCCTATCAGGCGAATGCGAGTAACCCGCTCGACAACCTGTTCGATATCGCGCGCTTCACGGTGCACGCCGGCACGGTCGCCGCCGGTGTCGACGCCAGCCGCGCGCAGGTTTCGATCCCGCCCACCGGCGCGGTCTCCGGCGCGATGCCGGCCGCCGCCGTGACCTCGGCGCTCGCGTTGAGCAACAGCGCGACCACGACGCCGATTCAGCACGTCATCGTCGTGGTCGGCGAGAACCAGACTTTCGACGGCCTGTTCGGCGGCTACGTCGCGCCGGCCGGCCAGACGGTCAAGAACCTGCTGTCGGAAGGCATCATCAACGCGGACGGCACGCCGGGTCCGAACTTCGCGCAGGCTGCCCAGAACCAGGGCACGACGCAAACGGCCTACACGATCAACCCGACGCGCGGCGCAGCGTACGCGACTCTGCCGCAGCCGGAACAGATCGGCATCGAAAACCTCCAGACCTTCACGACCGGCGGCGGCACGGCCGACACGCGCTTCCCGGCCACGCTGCCTAACGGCCCGTTCCAGATCACCAGGTACGTACCGTACGCGCAGCAGGTCACGGCCGTCGCGCCCTTGCTGACGCTCTACGCGATGACCGGCGACCCGGTCCATCGCTTCTTCCAGATGTGGCAGCAAACCGGCGCCGACAACAGCAAGCACGACATGTTCACGTGGGTGGCCACCACGGTCGGCCAGGGTGGCGACACGACCGGCATCACGCCGCAGAATCCGTCGCAGGGCGGCGAACTGATGGGCTTCATGAACATGTCGACCGGCGATGCGCCGTATTTCCAGTCACTCGCGCAAACCTACGCGGTTAGCGACAACTATCACCAGTCGATCATGGGCGGCACCGGCGCGAACTTCTTCTCGATCGCGACGGCCGACGAGCCGTACTTCAACACGGCCGGCACGGTCGCAACGCCGCCGGCCAACCAGATCGAAAATCCTGACCCGATGGCGCAAACGGCGAACTTCTACACGCAGGACGGCTACGAAGGCGGCTCCTACGTGAACTGTTCCGATGCGAGCCAGGCCGGCGTGTCAGCCATTCTCAACTTCCTCGCCGCGAAGAAGGTCGCAAGCAATTGCGACGCGGGCAAGTACTATCTCGTCAACAACTACAACCCCGGTTATGACCTGAACGGCAACGTCCAGCCGATCGGTCCGAACAACTACAACTACCCGCCGCAGACCGTGCCCACCATCGCCGAGGCGCTGGCCGCCAAGGGCGTGTCGTGGAAGTGGTATACGGGCGGGCGCACCACCAGCGACCTTGCAGCTGAAACCCAGCTGCTGGAACTCGCGGACGGGTTGCCGGCGGCGCAGGCGGCGGCGCTTGCACAGTCGGCGCAGTACAACGTCATCGGCGACCCGCTGGTCGCGTCGAGCAAGGTGATGGGCACGCCCGCGCTGAAGGCGAACCTGACCGATCTGACGACGTTCGCCAACGACATCAAGAACAGCACGCTGCCCGCGGTGTCGTTCGTCGTGCCGAAGAACCTCGACAGCGGTCACCCCGGCTATTCGGCACCGGCCACCTATGAGGCGTTCCTGAAGACCGTGATCGCCAACGTCCAGGCCAATCCGACGCTGTGGGCGCATACGGCGATCCTGATCACCACCGACGAAGGCGGCGGCCACTTCGACACCGGCGCGATCCAGAACCTCGATTTCTTCGGCGACGGTCCGCGCATTCCGATGCTCGTGGTGTCGCCATATGCCCGCAAGGGGATGGTCGACCACACGTACTACGATCATGCGTCGGTGCTCAAATTCATCGAACGCAACTGGCGCCTGCAGCCGCTGTCGACGCGTAGCCGCGACCGTCTGCCGAATCCGGTCACCTCGACGCAAAGCCCGTATCTGCCGATCAACACGACTTCGATCGGCGACCTGATGGCGATGTTCAATTTCTGATCGACGAGAGCATCGAAAAAACGGTGGTGCCTTCGCTCCACCGTCTTCCGTTGAAACGACGCACGCATGCAGATGATTCGAGATTGCTTCAAAGTGGCGAGTGGATTGGGCGCCGCAACGATTGCCGCCTTCGCCGCCTTCACGCTGGGTGCGAGCTTTTCAGCCACGGCACAAGCACCGTCGAGCAATGGACTGACGGCCGCCGCGGGCGGCTTTGCCGCGGCATCGAAAGCGGTGCCCAAGGCGGCCGCCAAAGTCTCGGTGCAAAGATGGGTGCGCTACCCCGCGAGCCCTGCCGCGTTGAGCCAGCGGGCCGAACTTGGCAAACAGATATTCTTCGACGCGTCGCTATCGGCCTCGGGAAAGATGTCATGCGCGAGCTGCCATAGTCCCGAGCACGCCTACGGTCCACCGAACGGCCTTGCCGTGCAACTGGGCGGCGCCGACATGCGCCAGCCGGGCACGCGTTCGGTGCCGTCGCTGCGCTATCTGAGCTTCACGCCGTTGTTCAGCCGGCACTTCTATACGCCCGCCTCGGAAGATACCGAGGACGAGGGACCGACGGGCGGCTTCATGCGCGACGGCGCCGCCGCATCGTTGCACGATCAGGCGTCGATGCCGCTGCTCAATCCGAACGAGATGGCCAACCGCAGCGCGGCCGAAGTCGTCGCGAAGCTGCGGCACAGCGCTTATGCCGACACCTTCAGAAAAGTCTTCGGCGCCCAGGTCTTCTCGCAGACGGACAAGGCATTCGCGCACATCGGCGAAGCACTCGAAGCGTTTCAGGCCGAAGACATGAGCTTCCATCCGTACACGAGCAAGTTCGATGCGGCGATGTTGGGCAATGCGGACTTCACGGCGCAGGAGCTGCGCGGCTACGCGCTGTTCAACAACCCCGACAAGGGCAATTGCGCAAAATGCCATCTGGACGCGCCCGGGCCCGGTGGACGGCCGGCGCAATTCGCCGACTTTTCGTTCATTGCGCTCGGGGTGCCGCGCAACCCGGAAATTCCGGCCAATCGCGATCCGACGTATTTCGACCTTGGCCTGTGCGGCCCCTATCGCTCGGATCTGGCAAAGGAAACCGGCTTCTGCGGCATGTTCAAGTCACCGACGCTGCGCAACGTTGCGACGCGCTCGGTGTTTTTCCACAACGGCCGCTTTCATAAGCTTGAGGACGCGATGCGCTTCTATGTCGAGCGCGATACCAATCCGGGAAAGTGGTATCCGAAGGGGGCCAACGGCAAAGTCGACAAATTCGACGATCTGCCGCGCCGCTATCGCAACAACGTCGACTTCGCGGATGCGCCGATGGATCGGAGGCTCGGCGGCAAGCCCGCGCTGAACGAGGCCGAGATTCGCGACGTCATCGCATTCCTGCAGACGCTGAACGACGGCTATTCGGTCACGCCGGGCGGGCCGAAAGCGCTGGTGCGATAGCGGGGTTTGTTCGTAGCGAAACCAACGGAACGCCGGGGAAAGACGTAATCGAGTTGGCGATATCGGTCTATGCGAGCAGCAGTAGCGCATCCGCCAGTGACAGCACCGTTGTGCGTGAATCGAATGCGGTAGAAAACAGATGCTCGTGGACCACCTGGTCCGGGTCGTAACAGCAATCCTTCACCGAATACAGGCGGAAGTCCGCGTCGCTGGCGTACGCGACCGAGGAGAGCACGACTCCGGTCGACGCGATGCCGACCATGATCAGCGAATCGATACCTTGCCCGGAAAGCTTCGCCTCCAGATCGGTGCCGAAGAACACGCTCGCACGATGCGCGATGACGAGCGGTTCGTTGGCCTGCTGGCCCAACTCTGGCGCGGTCCGGTCTGCGAGGAAGAGGCCAAGACTTTTGATTCCCTGCCCATTCCTGTTCAACGGGCTGACTTCCGGATAGCCCGGACTGAACCTGAGGTTGGCGAAATAGACGCTGACGCCTTTGGCCCGGGCCGCGTCGCATAAGCTGCGCGTATTGGCGAGCAACGCGGGCGCGACCGACGGAAAGAGTCCGAGAATGTCGGTCTGGTAGTGCATGACGACAAGCGCGGTTCGCGATGGTGCGATGGCCGGAATCCGTGCACTCGTGCGCGTGACGCCGAGCCCGTCGTTTGCAATGCCGTCGGAACCTGCGTTGGTTGTCATTACGCCACCTTTATCCGGGTTCCACGTCCTGTTGTCGGAGCAGCCGCTTCGATGCCGTGGAAATCATACTTCATCGCATCGCGCGGGCGATCATCGATTCCGTCCGGACGCATACCCCACTTCAACGGCCCTGCCCGCTTGCTACACTATGTGTACAAAGGCCGCCGGCGCTCCCGCAAGGGTAATGAACCGCCTGCGACGCAACTTCGCAAAAAAACAGAGGATGAGCATCGAAATGACGCTTTCGACGAGAAAATTTGGTCGTACCGGCTGGAACGTGTCGGAAATCGGTTTTGGGGCATGGGCGATCGGCGGCTCGTGGGGCAGTGTTGCGGAAGATGACGCCAAGGCCGCGCTAAATGCCGCGCTCGATAACGGTGTCACGTTCATCGACACGGCCGATGTCTACGGCGATGGTCGCTCCGAACGGATCATCCGCGACGTGCTGCGGCAACGAGGCGGCGAACGTCCGATTGTCGCCACCAAGCTCGGGCGCCGACTCGACCCGCATGTGACCAGCGGCTATCTGAACAAGCGCGAGCTCGAAGCTTTCATCGACCGGAGTCGCTCGAATCTCGGCGTCGACACGCTCGACCTGATCCAGCTGCATTGCCCGCCGACGGAGGTTTACTACCGTCCCGAGGTGTTCGACGCAATGGACGACTTCGTCGCCGCCGGCAAGATCCGCTACTACGGCGTGTCGGTCGAAAAGGTGGAAGAGGCGCTGAAGGCGATCGAATATCCGAACGTGGTTTCGGTGCAGATCATCTACAACATGTTCCGTCAGCGTCCATCCGATCTGTTCTTCAGGCAAGCGCAAAAGAGAGACGTTGCGGTCATCGCGCGAGTGCCTCTGGCCAGCGGCATGCTCACGGGCAAGATGTCCGCGGATTCGACTTTTGCATCAGACGACCATCGTGCATTCAATCGGCATGGCGAGGCGTTCGACGTCGGCGAAACGTTCTCCGGGGTGCCCTACGACGTCGCGTTGCAAGCGGTCGACGAACTGCGCGGCCTGGTACCCGTGAACGCCTCCATGGCGCAGCTGGCTCTGCGCTGGATCCTGATGGAGGATGCCGTCTCCGTCATCATCCCGGGCAGCAAAAACGCGGCCCAGGCGGCGTCGAACGTCTCGGCCGCGGGCCTCGCGCCGCTGTCCGACGAGGTAATGCAACGGGTCCGGGATGTCTATCAGCGCCATATCGCGCCGCACGTCCACCAGCGCTGGTAAAGGCAACGCGGTGGCGGCTTCGCGGTGGGCGCATTCGACATGCAGGGAGCACTCGGAATAAATTGTGTTTGTACCTCGACTCTGGAGAACCTCATGACAGACATCGCACTTGCACGCAAAGATGCTTGCCTCGCAGTGGTTCATGCGGTACTGACGGACTTGAGCGACGACAGCAATCTGATCGGCGCGGCTCTACGTGTTGCGGACTACCTCGTAGATGATCTCGAAGGCAAGATCACCGAGACCGACGCCATACTGCTTGCTGTCACCGCGCTAACCAAGGTCAATCGCGCGATTCGTGAGTGGAACGACGTGGACGGCAACTCGATGGACGCGATGAGAGTCGCGGATTTCGTCATCGATGAACAAATGAACGGGTACGACAGCGCGACCATTCCACATCAACCGACTTCGTCGGCGGCAAGAATCGAGGCGCGAGCGGCCGCCGTGATCCGGCCGACGGGGTCCGCGGTGCGGCCTGTTCACCACTGAGTTTCGTATCTCACTCCGGGCGCGCCACCGCCGGCCGTTTCAGCGGCTGGATGGTGGCCATCGCAAGCCCCGCTCCGGCGAACGCACACGCGGCGCAGACGAGCGCGACGGCCCGCAGCGCCTCGGTCGTCGCATCGGCTTGCGCGCGCGCCACGGATGTCTCGCGCGGCGTATGCGAGGCGCCCGCCGCCCCTCCCGCTTGCTCGACCGGCGCCAGCAATTGCCCGCTCTGGCGCGTATCTTGCGGCACATGCAGTTCGTCGAGGCGCGCCGATAGCGCCGCGTGGTGCGACCACACGAATACGATGCCGAGCACCGCAATCGCCAGCAGGCCCGCTACGCGCGCAACGGCGTTATTGATGCCGGACGCCACGCCTGTGCGGTCGCTCGGCACCGCGCCCATCACGGTCGTGGTAAGCGGCGCGACGGTGATCGTCATGCCGAGCCCAAGCACGACGAGCGCAGGGAAGAATTCAGCCCAATAGCTGCCGCGCACGAACGGCAGCGCCAGCAACGTGAACCCGACTCCGGCGACGCCCGGGCCAACGGTCAGCAGCGTGCGCGAACCGAAGCGGCTAGTCAGACCGCCAGTGAAGCGCGATAGCAAACCGATGATGAAAGGCACCGGCAACAGCGCCGCCCCCGCTTCGGTCGCGGTGTAGCCATGCCCGCGGATCAACGTGAACGGCAGGAAGAAGAACGTGCCGCTAAGGCCGAAGTAAAGCAGCAGTGTGACGAGGTTGGCGCCGGCGAAGTCGCGCGAGCGAAACAGGTCGAGCGGCATCATCGGGTTGGGGCTGCGCGCCTCAATGGTCACGAATGCGGCGAGCATCAGCACGCCGGCGCCAATCGCACAGAATACGAGCGGATGCGCGAAGCCACGCGCCGATGCTTCGGTCAGGCCGAACGTCAGCGCGGCGAGGCCCGTGGCCGCGCTTAGTGCGCCGGGCCAGTCGAGCTGTCCAGGCGCATCGGCCCCGTGGCTGTTGGGCACCGCCGATATGGCGAGCGCGATCGTCAGCGCCGCGAGCGGGACGTTCAGGAAGAAGATCGCGCGCCACGACCACGCGTCGACGAGCCAGCCGCCCGCCACCGGCCCCACGGCCGACGTGATCGCGCCGACGCCCGCCCAGGTGCCGATTGCCCGTCCGCGCGCTGCGTCGTCGAAAACTGCGCCGATGATCGCGAGACTGCTGGGTACCAGCAGTGACGCGCCGATGCCTTGAACCGCGCGCGCGGCGACCAGCGCAAACGCATTCGGTGCAAATCCGCAAGCGGCCGACGCCAGCGTGAAAAGCGCGACGCCCGCGATGAACACCGTGCGCCGGCCGAGCTTGTCGCCCATCGATCCGCCGACCAGCACGAGGGAGCCGAGAAACAGCAGATACGCGTTGACGACCCACTGCATCGCCGCGACGCTCGCGCCGAGTTCGCTCTGAATGGCCGGCAGCGCGACGTTGACGACGGAGCCATCGATGAACGCCATGCTCGAACCACTGATCGTCGCGGCCAGCGCGAGGCGCTTGCGCTGGCACGGGCGGCCGGTCGTGATGGGCTGCGTGCGGATGACGAGCTCGTCGCACGGGCTCGCCTGCGCAGCGATGATGTGCGCCGTCCTCGGCTTGCTACCAGGATGATCAGGGTCGGCCACGTTCGCTCCCGTGCTGGTCGATGAAGACTTAGAGCCTGTTCGTGCCAGCGAGGCTAGTCAACCCCGCAGCGCAACATCGCGGAGCGGGTTTTGCCCATTCGGGGTGTCCCGCGCCGCCGGACGGGACGCCAAGGACTTCGCCGGCGAGCGGTTACAGGCGATAATCGGTTGGAAGCAATCGATCTAAAAAAGCGGAGAAGGAATGGACAAGCAAGGTTTCACCACTGGCATCGTTCACGGCGACAGAATTGCGGGCACCGAGCACGGTGCCTTGCGTCAGCCAGTTCATACGTCCGTGCAATATGGTTTCGAGCGCGTCGAGGACCTGATCGGCGTGTTCCAGGGCACGAAGAAAGGCGGCTTCAATTACGCGCGGCAGGGCACGCCCACCACCGCCGCGCTCGAGCGCAAGATCACCAGCCTCGAAGAAGGCGTCGGCACGGTCTGCTTCAGCACAGGCATGGCCGGCATCACCGCGACGTTCCTGACGCTGCTGCGCGCGGGCGATCATCTCGTGTCGAGCCGTTACGTGTTCGGCAACACCAACAGTCTGTTCGGCACGTTGCGGGCGCTCGGCGTCGAAGTCACGACCGTCGACGCGTGCAACGTCGACGACGTGAAGAACGCAATCCGGCCGAATACGCGCATGGTGTTCGTCGAAACCATCGCGAATCCGGGCACGCAGATTCCCGACCTGCAAGGTATCGGTGACGTGTGCCGTGAGCGCGGCATCGTGTACTTCGTCGATAACACGATTACCTCGCCCGCATTGTTCAAGCCAAAGGCGGTCGGCGCGAGCCTCGTCATCAACTCGCTGACGAAGACTATCGCGGGTCATGGCGCGGCCCTCGGCGGCGCGGTGACGGATACCGGTCTGTTCGACTGGAGCGCGTATCCGAACATCGCCGACGACTATCGGCGTTCGGCGGCGAAGGATCAGGGGCTTCTGCAGATCCGCAAGAAAGGCCTGCGAGACATGGGCGCGGCATTGTCGTCCGAGCAGGCGCACTCGATCGCGATGGGCGCGGAAACGCTCGCCTTGCGCGTGAAGCAAAGCAGCGACAATGCGCTCGCGCTCGCGCAGTTTCTCGAAGGGCACGAAGCGATCGGCAACGTGTTCTATCCTGGCCTGAAGAGCCATCCGCAATACGAGATCGCACAGACGCTGTTCAAGGGCGCGTCGTGGCTGTTGTCGTTCGAATTACTCAACGTGGATCGCATGGTCGAAGTCGTCAACGCGCTCAAGCTGCCGGTCAAGGCGACCGGTCTCGGCGACACGCGCACGCTGATCATTCCCGTCGCGCCGACGATCTTTTTCGAAGCCGGGCCGGAAACGCGCAAGGCGATGGGCATTTCCGACGGCATGCTGCGGCTGTCCGCGGGCATCGAGGATATCGACGACCTGATTGCGGATTTCGCACAGGCGCTCAAGTTCGCGGCGTAGTTTTTCGGGCCTTCGAAATTCTGAGCGAGGCTGGTGCGCCGGCCTCGCTTGTTTAGTTCCTGGCAGTGCAATCGGACGTCGGGGTATCAGTTGCAGGTCTGGGCTACTTCCTGCGCCGCTGATACATGAGCTTCACGATATCGGTCGTCGGCCCGCTGGTCATGAGGCGACGGATCTCGTCCATGTGAACCCAGCGACACCTGGATATTTCGTTACTCGGGCGAGCTTTGGCCCGATTCGGGATTTCGCAGGAAAACACGTGATGGTGTTTCTGCTTGCCACGGAAGTCGAAGAGATGCTTGGCCGACTTGCCGGATAGTTGAGTTTCTTCCTTGAGTTCCCGAAGTGCGGCGTCCGTGCGATGTTCTCCACGCTTGAGGATCCCGCCCGGTAAAACCCACTTTGATTGACTACGTGCGACCAGAAGGATTCGCTTACCTCTGCGACAGATCACGGTGGCGCGTTTCTTCAAACCGAACTCCCACTGATGCCCCAGATGCTCTCAAGACGCGCACCACACGGCGGCGTATCGGGCGTTGCCAGACATAGTTGAGCATCCTAATACAGAACAGCAGAAGCCGGCAATGTTTCGAAGCGAGGACAGCGGACGCGCGGCAGCTTAAAGTGCGTCATCAACGCGTCACAATCTCGGCGCTCGAGGGTCGCTATGGTAAGGTCTGGGCAAATGAAATTTCTATCCGACTCGAGGCTGCAATGAATATGGATGGTGACTGGTCCTTGCCACGGCCAAACACTCTCTTCAAAGTCAACCGCCGGACGGCCGGTTCATCACTTTCAAAAACGAGTTCCATCGCTAGTACCTTCTCGTCGCTGGCGGCGCCAGTGGTGGCCGAAGCCGTGCAAAGGGCAAGAGAGCTATCCACGCAGAGCGATGCAGAAGGGTTTCATCAGCTTCGCGTGGCTTTCAGAAAGCTTCGGGCTTTGTATTGGGCGTACTCTCCATACCTCGGAGAGGAATCGACCGCGCAAGCCACCGAAGAATTCAAGCGTCTTGCGGCCGTGGCAGGCGGAACCCGTGACTGGGACATAGCAGGCGATCTGCTGAGAGCCGCCAAGGAGTCTGGCGCCTCGATCGAACTGCTGGTGGCCGCGGCGCGCGAGAAGCGCGAGCAGGCGGTGGTGCATAGCCAGACGATGATCAAAAGCGACGATGTCGAGGCGTTCCTGAACGATGTCCTGCTTCGCGCGCAAACCACACTGCTGTCGCGTTGCGACAATCTACCCATTCAGGCGTTCGCCGAGAAGCGTGTCCGTCTAGCACAGCGTGCACTTCAAAAGCGAAGCAGACGCGCTGCACGCAGCGAGGACACCCACGAGGAGGATCTTCACGACGTTCGAAAGGCAGGCAAAAAACTGAGGTACCTGCTGGAGTTTTTTCAACCCGTTATCAAAGGCGGACACGGTCGCACCATCAAGGAATTGACATCCGTGCAGAACAAGCTGGGGCAGTTCAACGACATTGCAGCAAGCGAGGCGCTGATTCGCAGCGCGTCATTCAATGAGGTTCCGCCCGAGGTCGTGCAGGAATCGCTGCAATGGTTGGAAAAACAGAAGTCCCAACGAATGCGGGCGGCATCGCGGGGGGTCCGAGGCATCTCTAACTGAGGCGGGCGCGATCTGACTGAGTGGATGCCGAAGTATCGCCGGGACAGTCAAACGTCAGTGGCAATCTGGAAAGCGGATATCCAATCGGGGACACGACGATATGCTCAGGCGCTTTTCTCGGGGGCGAGCCGTTGGTACCTCGCATGACAGGACCGCAATCGAAGCCTTCCGGTTAATTCTTGACAATTCAATCTGCCTACCTACCCTTAGCAGAACTTGGCAACAACTCAATCGCGTGCGCACAACCAGTAAGGCAACGACTGTTCGGGGAAATGCTTTCCAAAGTCAACGTCGATGGGTCGGTCTCCCGAAATCAAGCTCGCTTGACTTGGCAAACTTCCACCGGCAGGTAACGGAGGGTCGTCGTGGCGGCAAGATCGATTCACCGCGCGTCGTTAAGCACGTTGCCCGGGGGGCGCGCGGTCGATTGACGATTCCGCTGACGACGCGGCACCAGCGACTCAAGTCTTTCTGCATCCTCCATGCCATCTGGCTCATGGGCCTGTCACCCGTGCCGGCATTGGCGCAGCAGACGGTGACCGAACGGCCCAATCTCTCCGGGAGCGAAACGATCGACACCCCCGCCAACAACGTCCTGTTTGTTGGCACCGATAACACGAGCACCAGCTTCTCCGGCACGATCAACAATGCTGGCGTTGCGAGCGATCCAACGTCGCAACAAGGCCAGTTTGTCAAAACGGGGAGCGGAACACTGACGCTCGACGGCGCAAGGATCGGGGGGCTCCGCATTCGTGATTGGCGGTGGACTGGCGGTGACGAGCAGCGACGCCGCCATCGACTATCTTTCGCTGGGCCTGGGCAATGCCCCAACTCTTCCCGGATCGACGTCGTCTGGCACGTTGAACGTGAGCGGCGGCACGCTCACGTTCAACTCCGCGCTCCAGGTCGGCGACTTCGGCGGCACGGGCACGGTTACGCAGACTGCGGGCAACGTCGTCTTCGGTATGCCGGGCACGCCGGTGTCGCTGAACATCGGCAACCAGGGCGGTACGGGCACCTTCAACGTGGCTAACGGGACGCTGTTCATCGGCTCGAACGTCACGTCCACGGGTAGCCAGGGCACCGGTACGATCAACCAGACCGGCGGTACCCTTGCAATCGGCAGCGCGTCGAGACTGTTCCTCGCGGCGGCCGGCAACGGCACGTATAACCTGTCGGGCGGCACACCGCAGATTGGCGGAAGTTCGCTGTTCGGCGACTTCAACAATCTGGGTGGCACCTATGCATTCAATCTCGGTGGAGGAACGATACAGGTGGTGGGTTCGGCGCTGAGCGCAGGCGTCAACGCAACGCTGGTCGGAGGCACGACGTCGACCATCGACACCAACGGCATGGGCGCGACATGGTCCGGCGTGCTCTCCGGAAGCGGGGCACTGGCCAAGGCCGGCAACGGCGTGCTCACGTTATCCGGCCAGAACACCTTTACCGGTCCGACCAACGTTCGCAATGGCGTGCTCAATCTGACCGGCTCGTTGCAGTCGCCGGTCGATGTGGAGGCGAACGGAACCCTGGGCTGATATCAAGAGTCGACTTCGGTCGAGAAGTCGTCAGCGATCGCCCCGGCGACTGGCCGAAGTGCATCAAAAACAGCCTCAGGATGCGGAAGCCGTCGACCGGCAGCAACGGGGCGAGCCTGCATGAAAACGCGTTGATCGCCTGAACTGGATTAACTCATTCAGCAGTAAGCGCCTCGCGTCGGCCGTTCGTGATGTGTCGCGCGCATGTGGCACGCTATCGGTAACGCGTTGATCGATACCTCGCGGATACCGGCAGGAGACGTTGCGGCGATCAGGTTGTCGCTGACGGCGGAGTGGATTGCGTGGGCAACTTGCCGACCATGTTCCAGGGCAGCAGTTCGTCGATGCGACTGATTTTGTGGTCCGCGATGTGAGTCAGGATGTATTCCAGATATGCACGGGGGTTGATGTCATTCAGTTTGCACGAGCCGATCAGACCGTACATGGCAGCGGCCCGTTCGCCTCCACTGTCGGAGCCTGCAAACAGGAAGTTTTTCCTCCCCAGACTTACACAGCGCAGAGCGTTTTCGGCGAGAGCGTTGCTGATCTCAATACGACCGTCTTCGCAGTACAGAACGAGTGCGTTCCATTGATTGAGCGAGTAGCGTATCGCCTTGGCCAACTCGGATTTTGCCGACAGGGTCGCGATCTTGTCCGTCATCCACGCCTTGATGGTCGCGAGCACCGCGAGGCTTCTCTCCTGCCGTACGCGCAATCGTTCGGCGGCGGGCTCGCCCCGGATATCAGCCTCAATGTCGTAGAGTTCGCCGATCAGCTCGAGTACGTGCCTTGTCGACTCAGTCGGCGTGCGGACATGAACGTCGTATATGTACCGTCTCGCGTGATCCCAGCAAGCCGCCTCACGAATCTTGCCGCCTGCATACAGCTCGTCGAAACCACCGTAGGCGTCGGCCTGCAGGACGCCCTTGAATCCGGCCAGATGAGTCTGCGGATGTATCCCCTTTCGGTCGGGCGAGTAGGCAAACCAGACTGCGGCCGGGTCCGTCGAGCCCGAACGGCTGTCGTCGCGAACGTACACCCACAGGCGACCCGTGCGCGTCTTTTTGTTGCCCGGTGCAAGCACCGGGATCGGCGTGTCGTCCGCGTGCAGCTTGAACGTTGCCATCGTGTAGACGCGCAGCGCTTCGGTCAACGGCTCGCACAAAGCCTCGCACTGGCCGACCCAGCGCCCCATGCTGGCGGGGTCGAGCTTAACGCCGTCACGCGCGGCAATTGCCGACTGCCGGTACAGCGGTTGATGATCAGCGAACTTCGAAACGAGGATGTCAGCAAGCAGGCCCGGATGCGCGATGCTGCGCTCAATTGGCAAGCCCGGCATCGGCGGCTGCGAGATGTGATTGCAGCAGGTGCAGACCGCCTTGCGGCGGATCGTGCGAATCACCTTGAACATGGCGGCGACACGGGCAAGCTGCTCGGACACGTCCTCGCCGAGTGGCCGCATGGTGTTGCCGCAGTTCGGGCAGCTCGGATCGGGTTCGAGCACGCGCTCTTCACGCGGCAGATGGGGCGGCAACGCCTCCTTCGAGGCTGCTGCGCCGGCGGGCACACTTGTGCCCGATGTGCGGTCGCGGCGAACATCCGCGACACCGCGCCCACCGCTCAGCTCATCCAGTTCCGTTTCGAGCCGCTCGATCTGCCGGTCCAGCTGCTCGGACTTGCGGCCAAACTGCACCCGTTTGAGTTTGTCGATCTGGGCCTTGAGCTGTTCGATCTCGATATCGCGCTCGGCAAGCTGGGCACGAGCCTCCAGCAGCAAGGCCTTAAGCGCATCGACGTCATCCGGAAGACGGGCATCATCGGTCATGCGCCGGAGTTTACGCGTGCCCCGAAGCGTTTACAACACCGATAGCGCCGCGGTTCGACGCGGCTGCCGCCAGTCAATGCCCTCGAGTAGCATCGAGAGTTGTGCCTGTGTCAGATGGACCTTACCGCCGTCGGCCTGCGGCCAGACAAACCGCCCTCGCTCAAGCCGCTTCGCCAGGAGCCATAGCCCGTCCTCCGTGGCCCACAGGATTTTGATGAGGTCACCGCGCCTGCCCCGGAAGATGAAGACGTTCCCGTCGAACGGATTCTCCTCCAGTGCAGTTTGCACCTTCGCCGCCAGGCCCTGAAATCCGGAACGCATGTCGGTGACGCCAGCCGCAATCCAGATGCGGGTGCCCGCCGGCAGCCCGATCATCGGGACAGTTCTCGTACCAGTAACCGCAGCATATCAGGCGACACGTTGCCGCGGATGCGCAGGCGTGCACGGTCAAATTCGATCTCGCAGACGTTCTCCGACACAGCCTCGCGCATGGACATCGATGTCTCGGTTTCGGCGACAACGCTCACCGGAAGAAAGTAAGCGCCTCGCGTCGGCCGTTCGTGATGTGTCGCGCGCATGTGGCACGCTATCGGTAACGCGTTGATCGATACCTCGCGGATACCGGCAGGAGACGTTGCGGCGATCAGGTTGTCGCTGACGGCGGAGTGGATTGCGTGGGCAACTTGCCGACCATGTTCCAGGGCAGCAGTTCGTCGATGCGACTGATTTTGTGGTCCGCGATGTGAGTCAGGATGTATTCCAGATATGCACGGGGGTTGATGTCATTCAGTTTGCACGAGCCGATCAGACCGTACATGGCAGCGGCCCGTTCGCCTCCACTGTCGGAGCCTGCAAACAGGAAGTTTTTCCTCCCCAGACTTACACAGCGCAGAGCGTTTTCGGCGAGAGCGTTGCTGATCTCAATACGACCGTCTTCGCAGTACAGAACGAGTGCGTTCCATTGATTGAGCGAGTAGCGTATCGCCTTGGCCAACTCGGATTTTGCCGACAGGGTCGCGATCTTGTCCGTCATCCACGCCTTGATGGTCGCGAGCACCGCGAGGCTTCTCTCCTGCCGTACGCGCAATCGTTCGGCGGCGGGCTCGCCCCGGATATCAGCCTCAATGTCGTAGAGTTCGCCGATCAGCTCGAGTACGTGCCTTGTCGACTCAGTCGGCGTGCGGACATGAACGTCGTATATGTACCGTCTCGCGTGATCCCAGCAAGCCGCCTCACGAATCTTGCCGCCTGCATACAGCTCGTCGAAACCACCGTAGGCGTCGGCCTGCAGGACGCCCTTGAATCCGGCCAGATGAGTCTGCGGATGTATCCCCTTTCGGTCGGGCGAGTAGGCAAACCAGACTGCGGCCGGGTCCGTCGAGCCCGAACGGCTGTCGTCGCGAACGTACACCCACAGGCGACCCGTGCGCGTCTTTTTGTTGCCCGGTGCAAGCACCGGGATCGGCGTGTCGTCCGCGTGCAGCTTGAACGTTGCCATCGTGTAGACGCGCAGCGCTTCGGTCAACGGCTCGCACAAAGCCTCGCACTGGCCGACCCAGCGCCCCATGCTGGCGGGGTCGAGCTTAACGCCGTCACGCGCGGCAATTGCCGACTGCCGGTACAGCGGTTGATGATCAGCGAACTTCGAAACGAGGATGTCAGCAAGCAGGCCCGGATGCGCGATGCTGCGCTCAATTGGCAAGCCCGGCATCGGCGGCTGCGAGATGTGATTGCAGCAGGTGCAGACCGCCTTGCGGCGGATCGTGCGAATCACCTTGAACATGGCGGCGACACGGGCAAGCTGCTCGGACACGTCCTCGCCGAGTGGCCGCATGGTGTTGCCGCAGTTCGGGCAGCTCGGATCGGGTTCGAGCACGCGCTCTTCACGCGGCAGATGGGGCGGCAACGCCTCCTTCGAGGCTGCTGCGCCGGCGGGCACACTTGTGCCCGATGTGCGGTCGCGGCGAACATCCGCGACACCGCGCCCACCGCTCAGCTCATCCAGTTCCGTTTCGAGCCGCTCGATCTGCCGGTCCAGCTGCTCGGACTTGCGGCCAAACTGCACCCGTTTGAGTTTGTCGATCTGGGCCTTGAGCTGTTCGATCTCGATATCGCGCTCGGCAAGCTGGGCACGAGCCTCCAGCAGCAAGGCCTTAAGCGCATCGACGTCATCCGGAAGACGGGCATCATCGGTCATGCGCCGGAGTTTACGCGTGCCCCGAAGCGTTTACAACACCGATAGCGCCGCGGTTCGACGCGGCTGCCGCCAGTCAATGCCCTCGAGTAGCATCGAGAGTTGTGCCTGTGTCAGATGGACCTTACCGCCGTCGGCCTGCGGCCAGACAAACCGCCCTCGCTCAAGCCGCTTCGCCAGGAGCCATAGCCCGTCCTCCGTGGCCCACAGGATTTTGATGAGGTCACCGCGCCTGCCCCGGAAGATGAAGACGTTCCCGTCGAACGGATTCTCCTCCAGTGCAGTTTGCACCTTCGCCGCCAGGCCCTGAAATCCGGAACGCATGTCGGTGACGCCAGCCGCAATCCAGATGCGGGTGCCCGCCGGCAGCCCGATCATCGGGACAGTTCTCGTACCAGTAACCGCAGCATATCAGGCGACACGTTGCCGCGGATGCGCAGGCGTGCACGGTCAAATTCGATCTCGCAGACGTTCTCCGACACAGCCTCGCGCATGGACATCGATGTCTCGGTTTCGGCGACAACGCTCACCGGAAGAAACGGTGCAACGTCAACCTCTGACTGCTGTTGCACATGCGCCGGATGTGGTGCTCCGAATACGCCTTGAAGATATTGGCGACGCCATCTGAACAGCAGGTTGGTGTTAATGTCGTTGCGACGCGCGACCAGCGATACGGAAGCTCCCGGTTCGAAGGTCTGTTCGACCAGCTGTCGCTTGAATTCGCGCGGAAAGTTCGGGCGCCTACCGGGCGCTTCGTTCTTGCCATCTACTATGTCGGCCACTTTGGTTCCCGCCAAAAAATTTGGTGGGAACCAAATTACCTCCATTTATGGCTGCTTAGAGAACGGCCGAGATGAGGCGCTTACGGAAGAAACGGTGCAACGTCAACCTCTGACTGCTGTTGCACATGCGCCGGATGTGGTGCTCCGAATACGCCTTGAAGATATTGGCGACGCCATCTGAACAGCAGGTTGGTGTTAATGTCGTTGCGACGCGCGACCAGCGATACGGAAGCTCCCGGTTCGAAGGTCTGTTCGACCAGCTGTCGCTTGAATTCGCGCGGAAAGTTCGGGCGCCTACCGGGCGCTTCGTTCTTGCCATCTACTATGTCGGCCACTTTGGTTCCCGCCAAAAAATTTGGTGGGAACCAAATTACCTCCATTTATGGCTGCTTAGAGAACGGCCGAGATGAGGCGCTTACATTCAGCATGGGTGACCGGATGAAGCTTTAGTGCAGCGTGTAGAGAGTCTGCGGTCCCTCGGCATAGAGGGTGATGGCGACCTTCAGGATCTCATTGCGATTCCGGTCGAAGGAGGCCAGCACCTCGGCTTCGTCAGTACCGAGGGCGGAGTCGAAATGCTTCAGTACGCGGTCTTCCACAAAGAAGGTAATCTCGCGTGCTTTGTCGTATCCCCAGAACCACACGCCATGCCTGATCCCATCATAGCTACGGCTGGGGTTAGAAAAACTGAGTGCCATGTGTCGTCCTTCGTTCTACGCCTCAGATGGACCGGATTGCACGCTCACTACCTGCGCGGAGCGCTCCCGCTAGTGCGGATCGCCTTTCATGCTTTCGGCTTCCATCGCGGCATGCAATTCCTCATACGCCTCGATTGGCTCCATGTCCTGATCGACGAACGCGGCTGCGCGCTCAGCGGCGGTCGACGCGTCGCCCGGGATATCGCTCTCGCTGTCGTCTTCGGTACTTGGCGGCAGCAGCATGTCCTCAAGCATCCCGCGCAGCTCGGGAGTATTCCATGGCTTGCCCAGCTTGGCCTTCCTGTTCAGGTAGTGACGAATTTCCGAGTCTTGCTCGGCCGTGAGCGGAAGCCCACGAAAAGTGGGGTCCGAGTGGTGATGGATCATGATGCGCCTCCCGAAGCGGTTTGCGCCTTCAATGTGGAGATATCAATTTACTGCGGTGAACGTTACAAGTTGCATGTGATCGCTGTGCCGCGTGTCCGCGGCCAACCGATTTACGTCTTCTTCTTGGCGACACCTTCGTTCGCAACCCGCGAACGAACCGTGCTGAACGGCTGTGCCGGCACTGACGGCTTCGTGGGTTGCTTGGGCTTTTTCGCTTCGCGAGTGCTGCGTAATTGACTCTTGGCCATGGTGTTGCTCCTGGTGCGTTGCGTGACAAGGCGGATATTCCCAGCATACGCGCTTAGTTTGGTCGCGGCGTCAAAATGAACTGATGTGGAGTGTCGCTACGCGGAAAACTGCCAAGGTTGGCCCATTTTAGCGAAGTGCAGCCGCCACGGCCTCGTCAATCTGCAGCGCAAAGCGCGCTTCAACATCGGGCACTGTGTAGCCAATTGACAGTTCCAGATACGCGTCGCCTAGCACCAACTGAACGAATGTCGCTGCCCGCAATACAGCAGTCGATTCGTCAAATCGCTTTCGCAGAATTTTTGCCGCGAAGGCACGCACGACCTTTGCGCCATTTTCGTAAAACACCTGGCCGAGTTCAGGAAGACGCTCGGCCTCAGCGACGATGGCCCGGTAAAGCCGCAGGTAATCCGGCACGATAAGGCTTCTTGCCAGCAACCACCCCAACTCGTGCAACTCGACTTCGGGTGATCCATCGGATTGCTCGTCCTGAGCCTCGGCAAGAAGTCCACCCACCTGAGCGCACATCGAGCTCACCAGACCAACGAAGAGCGCCTCCTTCGACTTGAAGTGGCGGTAGACCGTCTGTTTGCCGACGCCAGCGGCCGTGGCGACATCATCCATTGTTGCCAGGCCGAAACCTTGGCTTAAAAAAACGGTTTTCGCGCCTTCGAGGATGGCGGACCGCTTACGGCGTTGCAGCGGGCTCAGGTCGGGGAGAGAGGGCGTGTTCATCCCAGATAAATAACAGATCGCCGAGTAGTTGACAAGACTGGTCAGTCTCGTTTAGATTTGTCAAAACGAGACCGGTAAGTCTCGTTCGTGTGACTCATCAACTTCGCAGGCAATCATCGAGGAGAACGCTATGGAACTGTTCATTACAGGTGGTACTGGCTACATCGGGCAAGCGGTCGCGCGCAAGGCAATCAGCCGCGGCCATCAGGTGACGGCGCTGGTGCGCCAGGACAGGTCGGCTGCTGCCAGCGCGCTGGCAGATCTCGGCGTGAAACTGCATTCCGGCGACCTGCGTGAGCCACAGTCTTTCGCTGCGACCGCCGGGGCCGCTGAGGGCGTGGTGCACATGGCGTCGACCAATGATGCTTCCGCCGGTGCCGTTGATGAGGCTGCGGCTGTAGCGGTGCTTTCGCATTTGCAGCCGGGCGCGGCGTTTGTCTATACGTCGGGCACCTGGGTCTACGGCAATACGGAGGGGGAGCCCGCGACTGAAGCTTCGGCGCTGAACCCGACACCACTCATCGCCTGGCGGCCCGCAGTGGAGCAACATGTGCGGGCGCTAGCGGCGAGTCGCTCGATTGCCGCAGTGATTCTCAGGCCGGCGATGGTGCACGGCTACGGCGGCGGCGTCTTCGGTATGCTTGCCGGGATGGTCCGTCAGACCGGCAGTGTGAGGGTCGTCGGCGATGGTCGCGATCACTGGCCTGCCGTTCACGTCGACGATCTCGCCACGGCTTACCTGAGCGCGGTGGAGCAGGCGGCAAGCGGGGACGGTCGAGTCACGGGACAGATCTTCAACGTGGTCGCGGAAGATGCTGTTGCCGTTGCCGAAATGGGTGAAGCGATTCGGGCCTCGGTCGGCGCCGATCGCGTCGAACTCTGGTCGCTCGACGATGCTCGCAAATCGCTTGGACTGTTCGCTGACGCACTGGCGCTCGACCAGACAGTAAGCGGCCAGCATGCCCGGCGAGTTCTTGCGTGGGAGCCCCATGGCCCCGGCCTGATTGCGGACCTCTCTGCACAAAAACACTTTCAGCAAATCAACGGAGCATGACGATGGTGTGGAACAGTGCGTCTTTAGAATCGATCCTCGCGACGATCGTAGCGGTTCTGTTCGCGGTTGCTGGGGTGGTCAATCTCGCAAGACCCGGCGCGGTGAAGCGCGACTTCGCACGCTGGGGTTATCCGGCATGGTTTCAGTGGCTCTGTGGCGCTCTCGAGTTGTTGAGTGCGGCACTTCTTCCTGGACAACAAACCAGAGTCTTAGGCCTAACGCTGGCCGGTGCGATCATGATCGGTGCGCTCTTCACGTTGCTACGAAATCGGGAACCGTTCCGGCATCTCGCCCCGGCGCTGATCTTCTCGGCTCTCATTGTGGTTACTGTGGCGGTCCGCGCTTGAGGCTTCCTTGCCATCAGGCGAGTGAGCCGGGGACGCTAACAGGCCGTGCGGGCAATCCGTGCTGCAGGTACTTGAAATACGCACACGGATAGCTGCATTGGAGCAACTCCAGTTTGATCACGTGCGTCATGCGTCCGCTTTTTGTAGCGATGGCTGGGCGCTCCGGGTCGCCTGCCGCAGATCGCCGCTTTACGTGCCACGGGAAACGGTCCCTCATGCATGGGGCAGCGCGCGGCCACTACCGGCCATTCGTGGCGCATATCCCCGGCCATTCGAATGACCGCGTCAATACAAGCAGTCTCGCCGGCAGCGTAAGAAAGCGGAAATGCTCGTCGCTCACCTTAAACGCATCCTCAAACTGGACCGTTTGCGGCTGCGTGGTCCAAATCTTCGACGATGCCGGGAATCTCTTCGGTCTGCAGCGCGCGTGGCACCGTAAAGGGCCGCTGCGGACGCAGGCGAGAGATGTATCCTTCCGCCGCCACGGCGCTTGGCGCCACGGGAGGCTCGCCGGCGTGGAAGATGGGATCGGAGACTCGCCCGACGTGCCAGAGCCGGGAGACGATCAGACCGCCGGCTGCGTGAACCGCAGAGCTCACCTCCTTCCAGCCCGCGACCTGCTTTTCCGTCCAGATGCCCGCGCGCGACGAGCGGGCGCTCCGGCGCCTTCAGTGCGGCGCCGGAGCCTCGAGATAGACGCCTGCCGACAACCCGGCCTTCACCTGCCGCGTGAACTCGTCGGTGGACACTTCCTCCGCCCCTGCCTCGATCGCGTCGTATGCCTGACGCACGACGTCGGCCGGCGTCGCCTTCGGCACGTCCAGCCCGCGCGTCAGATCCGTATCGATAAAACCGGCATGCAGCCCGACCACCTGCGTGTGCTGCTCGCGCAGCGAGTGACGCAGGCCGTTGGTCACCGCCCACGCGGCCGACTTCGACACGCCATAAGCCGCGAGGATCGGCCGGTTTATCCAGCTCGCAACAGACAGTACGTTCAGGATCGCGCCGCCGCCGTTGCCGGCAAGGTTGCCCGCGAACGCCTGCGACATCGACAGCATCCCGAACACGTTGGTGTCGAAGTGATCGCGTAACGCGTCGAGCGCGCCGTCGTCCGTCAGACTGCCGAGCCGCGCGATGCCCGCATTGTTGATCAGAAGCGTGACGTCGCCCGCCGTGTCGGCGGCAGCGGCCACGGCCGCCGGATCGGTCACGTCAAGCTTCACGGGCACGACGCCCGTCAGCGTTACGCTGGCCGGATCGCGCGCGCCCGCATAGACCTTGCGCGCTCCTCTTTCGAGCGCCTGCTTCGCGAACTCAAGGCCAAGCCCGCGGTTCGCACCCGTCACGAAAACAACAGCACCTTCGATCTCCATATCTCATCCTTTCGCATGATGAATCGCATGTGCGCCGGTTCGCAGCGCGCGTGAAATCCGGAGAAAACAAACCTGCCCTTGCGTACCGAACCGTTGCGCCGCCGAACGGCGCCAACGTCCGCCGCCCGCGGGCATCAAAGAACCGCGATGAACCTGGACTGCCATCCGTACCACGCCGGCGTTGCTTCGCGTTGTGCGCGAAAGTCGGCTACACTCATCTCAATGTCGATCACCATCGTCTTATGGCGAATAGTGTCGAAGTAATTCGGGTATGTCAATGATGATCGACATTGTGTTTTTCAATCGACGCGATCGCTTGTATAAGGGAGAGATCGATGGGGGTGTCACGACAGCAGGCCGCCGAGAACCGCAGCGCGATCGTCGCGGCCGCCGAGAGGCTTTTCCGGGTACGCGGAGTTGATGCCGTGGGGCTGACGGAGTTGATGAAGGAAGCCGGTTTTACCCAAGGCGGCTTCTACAACCACTTCAAGTCGAAGGATGCGCTGGTCACCGCGGTCATGGAAAAGGCGATGCAAGACTACGCGGATTCGCCAAACGTCGGCAGCCTGGGGAAGCAGGCGGCACGCTACCTGTCCGCCTCGCACCGCGACAACGTCGAAGCAGGGTGCCCGCTGTCCGGCTTCGCTGGCGACGCTCCGCGGATGACCGACGCGGCGCGTGCGTCCTACGCGCGCGGCCTCGCCGCGTATGTCGACCGGCTTGCAGCCATGATCGCCACGGAAGGCGCGACGACGGAACAAACCCGTCGCGATGCGATTGCAGCGTTCAGTCAGATGGTCGGGGCGCTCGTGCTGTCGCGTGCGATCGCAGGCGCCGATCCGACCTTCGCCGACGAAATCCTCGACGCGGGGCGGCGCACGCTCGTCGACGCGCTCGACGACCCGGTCACGCCGGACAGCGGGCGCCGCAGCAGGGCGGATGGCTGATACGCCGCCTGCGGCCCCGGGGCCCTGCGTGGGAATGCGTAGGTCGGCGGGCAGCACGACTTGCTCGCAGAGGCTCAGCGCTTTAGCGCGCCGTTGAGCGGCGGCTCCGTGCCGTCGTCGCCCGCCTGTCCTGGCGTAGGCAGGTACCTGCCGAAGTTCATTTCGAAGTCGCTTGGAACGCCGTAGGCCAGGCCCGCCTTGAAGCGCGTCCCTTCGTGCCGTTGTTCAGTCCCGACTCGCGACGGCGAGCCGGAATGCCAATCCGGCGAACACTGACCCAAGCACGTATCGAGGAATTCGCGATCGGTGGCGTCGACCTGTCCATCGCTCGCCAAAATGGCTTGCGGCAAGAATAACGACGCCGTTCACGATCAGACCGATGAAGTTCAGAACGGTCGCGAGCATCAATATCTGAAAGGCGACCGCGCTGCTCAACCAGGCCAGCGGTTCTGTGCGGAAGCCGTCGAGCATGGCGTCAGCTTCGTCCGGCGTCATACGGCCCACCGAAGCAGACCAGAACGCATCGTCCAACGTGAAGTTGCCTTCAACATTGACAATCCGGCGGACGTATCCTGGATATGCGTGTGCAAACAGCATCGCGATCGATCCGCCTATCGAGTACGTCTTGCTCCGAAGCGCGCGTCAACGAACCCGCGGATATGCTCGACCTGCGCGGGTAAGGAAATCTGCTCGAACGGGACGGACCGATGCTCTCCATAGCCGAGCAAATCGGGGGAGGCGTGCTTGGGTTCGTATTGCCATACGTCCAAGGTTCCGATGAGGCCGTGAATGAAAATGACGGGCGGGTCGTTCTTCATATCGGTCGTCCTCTCTTTGGACGTGTTTCGGTTTTCTTCAGTTCGTCATCAAGTTCTTCGAGTTCAAGCAAATGAGTCCGATCGTGGTCAAGTAACTCACGCACGAGTTCTTCGAGAGTCATGCGCCGCACACCATCGCGGAGCCCGCAACGCATAAGCTGCTCCGCTCGCAACCTTCTTAGCGACTTGCAAAAGTGCCCCCTCGAACGCCGGAACGCTTCAACGGCATCTTTCAGGTCTTGACCGAGATAGTTCCGTTCGTCGGCAAGCGCCGTGCCATCTACCGAACCGATTATTGGAAGATGTTCCGTTCGAACCGCCCTGATTCTCTCTGCGAAAACAACGTCAAGATCGCGCAGATGGCACGCATGCTCCACGAGCGCGAAGCCCGTCCCCTCCGGCCGTTGACGCCAAGCCGCCACGGGGATGCGGGAAACGACCTCGGATAGCTCGCCAGGCGTTAGCAAAAGTGCGTCAATGACCTCACCAAAGGGCAACCTGTTGGGATATGGACTGAATACGGTTCCGTAACTAAACAACACCCCGCCAACGCCTGTCTGTCCACAGGCACAGCGCAGGCTATTCCGCCATCGTGCTGTCCGGACTTAACGAGGAGTTGTTATGACATTTAGCGCATCCGCCCCGGATGGTCGACAAGAAATCGCATCGCCGAACCTTCCAGATTGAATGGCACATGAACCGGATTCTGGACGGCGTCCACTCTTCGTCGGCCTATGACACGACGACGGTAAATTCGACCCCTGATTCAAAGTCCAGCGTCGTGGTCGAAAAGCGCGGATCGCCGTCGAGGTAGTGCTTGTATGGCCGAACGGCGTCCTCGGCGGTGTACATGTTGTCGGCGAGAACGATAGATCCCGGGCGTAGCAGGCGCTCAATCTGCTTGAACAGATTCAGATAGGTGTTGGCCCAGACGTCGATAAACACCATGTCGAAAGTGCCGTCCAGTTCGGAAACGGTCTGGAAGACATCGCCCTCCCGCAGGTCAACATAAGCGTCTACGCCCGCCGTTCTGACGTGGGCCCGAAATTGTGCGCACTTAACAGCATCGAGTTCAGTCGCGACAACTGTCCCACTGCCTAACGTGCGAAGGGCCTCGGCGAAATACAGCGTGGACACACCGCAGGAACTGCCGAGTTCGAGGATTCGAGCTGGTCTGTGCGAAAGCACCATGTTGCGTAAGAACCGTCCCGTTTCCGCTGACACGGCTAACGATAGAGGAGTGCCTTGCGAGGATTCGAAATCTTCGCTCGATAGCCCGAGCGTTTCGAGAAACCGTCCACGGAGTCGAGGTACGAGCGTTTCGTATTCCTCCGCGAGAGTCAGAAACTCCTCGCTCGATCCCTGAAATTGCGCCTGTGCGCGGGCTATCACTTCTGTCTGGCTCTGTTCGTGAAGCTGTCGCAGAAGATCCGTGGTTGATGAAGCCATGTGCGCTCCTTGAGGAGATCGATAATACTGACCACTGCGCCAGGCGGCCTGCGCTTTTCTTAAAACGCGTGACGCTATGCCGTTCTGGCGAGCTTGATCGCGCGTTCAGGGCACGCCGTCACACAAAGACCGCACGACCGGCAGGCGTGCGCGTTCGGTGTGTAGGCGACTTTCATTCCATGCACGCGTAGCTTGAGGCGGTGCATCAAATCGAGGCTGAGATAATCGACCTCATCGATGCGCCGGATCTCAAACACATTCTCAGGGCAGACCTCCAGGCAATCGCCCTTGCCTTCGCAACGTTTCAGGTCGACGACTGGCGCAATCACGCCCGGCTTCTGTTTGCAGTCGCCCGTTGATGTCCCGCGCATGGTCAATCTCCCCCGCGCCGGTCGCGGCCCGATCGCCATGCCGTCTGGAAATGCTCCCGTTCTTCGGGCGTCATCGCTTCCCATTTGCGCCAGTGACGCCGTTCGCGCCAGCCGCCGTGTCCGCGGAATCCGCCAAACAGGATGCGGCTCAAAACCAGCAGGCCCAACGCATGCGCGAAGTCGATCGCACGGGCGCCAACGAATAGCGCCGGAATCACCCAATTCCATAGCGTCATGACCACCCAACCGAGCACGGCTATGGCAACCACCACGAGCAGCGCTTTACCGGCGCATCTGATTCGAAACTTCATCCCTCGACTCCTCTATATATCCAGTTCGTCATAAATGGCCTGCAGTCGGGCGCGCAGATGCAAGACCGCGTAGCGTTTGCGCGCAAGCAGCGTATTGAGCGCGACGCCGCTTTCCGCCGCCATGTCTTTGAAGGGCCGCCCCTCCAGTTCGTGCGCGATAAATACCTCACGTTGATTCGGCGGCAACTCATCGAGCGCATCCTGCAAGGCCTTGAGCAATACAGCGCGAGCGTAGAGCGCTTCGGGGCCTGCATCGTGCGCCGGCAGGGCGAGGTCGAGGCGATACTCACCGCTGGCGTCGTCCTCGGCCTCAGACAGATCGGTCAGCGGTTGCTCCTTCTTCTTGCGAAAACGATCGATGATGCGATTGCGCGCGGCACGAAATAGCCACGCGCTCGCCTGTTCGATCGGAGCGGGAAGCCGGTAAGCCTGCACGAATTCGTGGAACACATCCTGCAGGATGTCTTCGGCGTCGTCCGGGTCGCGTATTCGACGCCGGATAAAATTGACGAGCCTCGTGCGCTCACGCACCACGGTCGCGGTGATGTCGCTGTCTGGGTCGGTCATCGGGTGCGAGGTGGGTGGCGGTTCCATGCGCCTGAAGACGTTTCAGGAGCGCGAATATTGTGGTGAGCGCGAAAAATCTTTCCTTGAGCAACTGCCGGTTCGCTTGAGGCAGTGCGTGACGGGGTTGTGACCATTGATTGACCGGAAGACGTGGGTGCGTTTCCGTAGCGATGCCGCGCAATCCAACCAACGTCCATAAGACCGACACCCGATCCAGGCATAACCGCGTTCGTTTCAGAGAGAGCCGCCGCAACGACAACCGCGCATGTAAGTAGAATCGTCAACATTCGGCCCGGCATTTGATGGCCGTTCCCAATTGGCGAGACACAGCGATGAAGGTAACGATTGCGTACATCGAAGAACCCCCGTTCGGTTGGACGGAAGCAGATGGTACCCCCACGGGCGCTGACATCGATCTGGCCGACGCGGTTCTTCGGGCGATCGGCGTAACCCGGATCGAGCATCATCTGACGTCGTTTAGTGAACTCCTGCCCGGCGTTGAAGCAGGCAGGTGGGATATGAACGTTCCGCTGTTCGTCACACGCGAACGCGCCAATATGGTCGCGTTCAGCGTCCCGGTATGGGGGATCGCAGACGGTTTTCTGGTTCGGACTGGAAACCCGAAAACGCTCGACAGCTACGTGTCGCTTGCCAAACGCGCTGGTGCGCGCCTTGGCATCATAGCCGGACAGGTGCAGCACGACTCAGCGAGAGCGTCTGGCGTAAGCGAGAACCAAATAGTCGTCTTCGAGCATCAGGCCGACGCTGTCGAAGCGGTTCTCTCTGGCGCCGTCGATGCGTATGCGAGCACGGCCTTGGGGAATCGGATCATTGCGAACCGGATCGGAGGCTCAATGCTCGAGGCTATCGAGCACCAACCGGGAACGAAGGGCAAGCAGCAGAAGCCTCCGCTCGGGGCATTCTCGTTCAATAGAAGTAACAGCGATCTGATCCAGGCGGTAAACAAAGCCCTTCGTTCATATCTGGGCTCGCCAGATCATCGTGCTCGCATGGCGGAATTCGGCCTGACAAACAACGAGATCGATCCCGCTCTCGCGGGTCGAGTATAAGACGGGCGTCGGCCAAGTGCTGCACCGAACCGCAAAATGCTACGATTGCCCAGCACATCGCCTCGCATGAGCAATACCGCCGCTCTCGCATCGAGAGCGGCGCTTCTCAATTGCGCGCTTAGCGCTACATTCCAATGCTCATCCCGCCGCCCGCGCTTGTGCCGGTGTTCGTACCGGTGTTCGTACCCGTGTTCGTACCGGAGTTCGACGTCGTATTCAGATCGATTCTTCCGTAGACGCCATCGGCTTCGCCATTCGGCCCCGCCGCGAAGAAGAGCGTGCTGGAAGGCTGATTGCTGAGATCGTTGCCGAACGCGATGCCCCACACGCCGTGCTCGACGATCGGACTGCCGTTCGGTCCACTGATCTGTCCCATCGACTGACCGCTCGACGCGTTGAACGCATTGATCATCCCATCGCCGAAATTGCCGATCAGAATTGCGCCGCTCATCGAGCCGAAGTTACCGGGCGCTTGCGCAATGCCCCACGGCGCGTTCAACGGACCGCCCGTCGCGAAGCGTTGCTTCAGGTTGCCCGCGGTGTCGTACACATCGACCATGCCGAGTCCCGCGCCCGGGACATCGTCGTGTTTGGCTGCGTCTTGCATCGCGTAGGTGACGAACAGATTCGAGCCGATCGCCTGAATGCCGAACGGCGCGAAGCCGGCTGGAATCGCCGGGTCCGTGAAGGCGCCGGGCATCGCGACCTTCGTGAACGAGGTATCGAAGACGTCGATCTTGTTGTTATGGAAGTCCGTCGCGTAAAGGAAGTTGCCGTTGTTCATCGCGGCAAGCGCGAGACCCTTGTAGACGGCGCCGCCCGTACCGTCGTCGTACATGACGAACGCATTGGTCGGCCCTACGGCGGGCGCCCAGGCGGTGATGGTGCCGCCTTCGCCCGTGAAGATGAACGCAGCGACTCCAGACTTGCCGTTTTCCGTGACGCGGAAGCTTTGTGTTCCATTGAAAACGATGCCCGTGGGCGATGCGGAGCCGTTCTTGCCGTCGGGTATCGTGACGACCAGCGATTGCGGCACGCCATTGCCGTCATAGAGCGTCGCGACGTTGGTGCCGTTGTCCGCGACCCAGACGAAACCTTTGGGATTGAAGGCCACGCCCCAAGGGTTTTTCAGATTAGCGTCGGTGTGTGCAGCGGGCACCGCGCCATCGGATACGAGGGCCGTCGCTGTGAATGACGACTGGACGGGTGGGCTCGCGCTGCTCGAACTCGAGCCACCGCTGCCACCGCCGCCACCGCCGCCGCATGACATCAGAGTTGCGACGGCCGCGCCGCATGCAAGGACGCCGAATATAGCGAGTAGAGACTTCATGACCGCTCCTTGTTCTGCGCAAAGGACCTAACGGTCAATGAACGAGAACGGCGCCGGGTTTATTCCGGCGGAGAGCGGGCTTATTTCGCGGCAGATCTCGTGAGATCCAATGGCTGGATTCGCCCCACGACCGCCACTCTGTGCGCCGCCGATCGCTCCGCTACCTACAAAAGCACGCGGCACGCTGTTTGCGACATTCCTGTAGCGCAGGCGGCAACTGTCTGCGTCTATCTTCCAGTCCAATCAAGGAGGGGCGGATCATGAGCAAGGCAACCATCACACTAGTCGCGGCCGTCGCCGCACTCTCGCTGTCGGGCGGCGCTTATGCGCAGGCGGCCGGAGGCCAGCGCGGCAGCGGTTCGACCGGCACAGCCGGCAGCACGGCTAGTCCGTCGAACCAGATGAACGGCGCAACGACGGGCGGCTACGGCATGCCAGGCACCACCAACACGGACAGCGGCATGGGCGCCAAGGCGCCGAACTCGGGCCTGCCGAGCAGCAATAGCAGCTCGACGTCTGACACCACCGCCGCTCCCAAGAGCAACAACACGCTGGCGACCCCAAGCGTGGTGTCGCCAGCCGCTACCGGCCATTAACAGCTGGTAGAAATGACCGTCAGCCGCGAATCAGCGCAAGCACAAAGGGCTGCGATCGCAGCGACATAGGTGCAATTGCGGCCGGCGCGCAGTTTCCCGGATATCAGGCGCTAGCTAATGCGACCGATCTACGCGGTTCCATGCTGTCGCTATTCGACATTTCTCCACCGGGAACTACGCGCCGGGTTTCCAGGCAACGCGTGAACTCCAGGATTTACGGCTCGCATCAGAGGCCGCAGAGCCGGTAGGTCCCGCGTTGTCGGTCACTCGATGCCGTGCATGAGCGTATGGCTGTCACACGCGAACCCATTTTTCACAATATCGATGCCAGTTTGGGCAATCGAAGCAAAAGTCCAGCAAGCAGATAGCACGACGCGCAAGCGACGCTACCCGTGACCGCGAACTTCAGCAGAGGAGCTGCGGGTACGTTTCTCCACGCCAACGCGACGGCAACCAGAACGGGCGGATGAATAACGTAGATCGTGTAGGCACGTCGCGACAGCGGCTGCCACGCGCCAACGAGTCTGTCGAAGCGTCGCTGGAAATTGCTTGCGAGAAATAATATCGTTCCCCACGCGACAAATGGCTCCCAGAACGTGTAGACGATTGCCAGCGGACGACCGCGCAATTCAGGAAGGTATGCGCCAAGAAAGTAGACGAGCGGCAATATAGGTAACGTGATCAGAGTGACGCGCCACCATAGCCCGACTTGGCGTTCCGGCAAACGTTCGATCCAATGCGATCGGGCTGTACAGCAACCCGCCGCGTATAACACGACATAGCTCGCGAAGTACCCGAGTTGAAGACCCCATACGTTGGGACAGGCCTTTATCGCGGGCATGGGGGACGAGGTGGATATCGGACCCGCCGGCTATCTGGCCGGATATGCAGTGGCGAGAGACAATTTGCGCCTTGGTTCGACCGTCGTCACGGACTCGGTCAATGGGTGCATGTGACGCGTCGTGGCTGGAGAGCGGCGCCTGGCATGAGCATGCGGCCCACCGCCTCCCTATTGAAGCCTCATGGAGAGGCTCAAAGCCACGTGCCCCCTTGCCGCGCGCTCGGCTCTTGCGCGAGCGCATCGAAATCGTGAATCCAGTCGAGGTGTTGCAGTATGCTGTCGCGCGCCCCTAGCCGCGCGTTGCGTTCCTGCGCGGCGGGGCCGTCCGGCAGATGCAACACGTCCGCGGTGCTGATCGACGCGTACTGCACTTTGCGCGTGCGGCCCCGGCGCAGACGCTCGTAGGCTTCCTGCGCTTCCCGCCACTTACCCGGGCCCGCCTTGGCGAGTTGCGCGGCCAGCACCACGGCATCCTCGATCGACTGGTTGGCGCCCTGGCCGTGATGCGGCACGAGCGCATGCGCGGCATCGCCGATCAGCGTCACGCGGCCCTTGCTCCAGCGGCCAAGCGGCGGACGGTGAAACAGGCCCCAGCGCTGACTGATCGGCACGGCCGTGATCATCTGCACGACGGCCGGATGCCAGTCCTTGAACAGGCGCAGCTGCTCGCCTTCGGTCGACGGCATGACCCAGTCGCGCGACGGCCACGGCGACGGATGACGCTCGACCAGCAGGAAGTTCTGATCGCCCTTGTCGCCGATCGGATAATGCAGCAGATGGCCGCCGGGCCCGACCCAGAACTGGATCGTCTCTGGATCGGGCAACAGGTCCATGCGCTCGGCCGGCACGATGCCACGAAAGCCCGAGCAACCGGAATACAGCACGTCGTCGTAGCCGAGCATCCAGCGTCGCGTAATCGAGCGTGCGCCGTCGGCGCCGATCACGAGATCGGCATCGATGCGCCGACCGTTGTCGAACGCGAGACTCACGCGCTCGGGATGCTGCACGAGATCGATCAAGCGATGGCTGAGCTCGATGTGCTCGAGACCAACTGCCTTCGACAGCACCGCCTGCAGATCGGCGCGATGAACGCCCCAGTACGAGCCACCGAACTGCTCGCGATAGCTGGGCATGCCGCGATGATGTCCAATGACGCTGCCGCTGCGGCCATCGCGATAAATGAGCCCGGGTACTTCGGCGCACACGTTTTCGAACGCGGAGCGTAGCCCCATGCGCTCGTAAAAGCGCGTCGCGTTGGCCGACAGTGCGACGGCCGCGCCCACTTCGCGCAACTCATCGGTCTGCTCGTAGAGTTGCGCATCGATGCCATGTTCGCGTAGTGCGAGCGCCAGCGTAAGGCCGCCGATGCCGGCGCCGACGATCGCGATGCTCAGATCCATCCGGTTCATGATTGTGTCTCCGATATGCGGGTTTATCGATTTGGGCCACTCTAGAACGCGCGCTCGGCGCGTCGCATGCGGATACCGTGTTGGTATTTTCAGCACTAGACGATCATTGCTCAATAAGATGAAATGAATCTACTTCATCACTGAAATGAATGACCTTAGGTCATGCCGAGACCATGGAACTGAGCGATCTCGATCTCAACCTGCTGCTGCTGTTCCAGCGGCTGATGCAGGAGCGGCGCGTGGCGAGCGTCGCCGAGCAAATGAACATGAGCCAGCCGGGCGTCAGCAATGCGCTCGCGAAGCTGCGCCGCCTGCTGGGTGATCCGCTGTTCGTGCGCGCGCCGGGCGGCGTGGTGCCTACCCCGTTCGCGCTGCGTCTCGCGGAACCGGTCTCGCAGGCGCTCGCCACCTTGCACGCCGCGCTCAATCCGATGACGGGCTTCGATCCGCTGCGCGAGATGCGAACGATGACGATCGGCATGACCGACATCGGCGAAGTCGTGTTTTTGCCCGCATTGCTGGAACGATTGTCGCGCGTCGCGCCAGGCATCGCGATGAATACGGTGCGCAATACGAGCGTCAATCTGAGCAACGAAATGGCCGACGGCCGGGTCGACCTGGCGATCGGTCTATTGCCGCAGTTGAAGGGGGGTTTCTATCAGCGGCGTCTGTTCGATCAGCGCTACGTCTGTCTGTTCAGACGCGCTCACCCACTCGAGGACGCGCCGCTCACGCTTTCCGCGTGGCGCGAAGCCGAGCATCTGGTGGTGGTGTCGGCCGGCACCGGCCACGGTCAAGTGGACGAGTGGCTGAAACGGCGCGGCGTGCGGCGTCAGGTGCGACTGACGGTGCCGCACTTTATGAGCGTCGGCTACATCCTGCAACGTACCGACCTGATCGCCACGGTGCCCGAGCGCCTCGCTCTGGAGTTGGCCACGCCGTTCTCGCTTAGCCTGCGCGCGCTGCCGATGACGCTGCCCGCCGCGCCGATCCATTTGTTGTGGCACGAGCGCGTCCATCAGGATGAAGGCAATCGCTGGCTGCGCGAGGTCGTGATCGATCTGTTCGCCGATACCGTGGCGCGTGGCAGGCGAGCGCGGGACGTGAGGAAGAAATAGGCCTTCGTTTGTAAGCGTCGATCGGAAGCTTCGCGCTTACTCGAACGTTCCGGTTCGGACTTCGCCGTTGCGGGCGTAGCGCGTGATCAGCACGCCGCCGGGGGTGCTCGTCGCGTGTGCCAGCGTGAAGGCGGACGCTTGTGCGTCGTTGCCGAACAGGCGTTTGCCGTGCCCGAGCATGACGGGATAAATCAGGAGTTGGAGTTCATCCACGAGGCCCGCCGCCAGCAATTGGCGCACCATGTCGCCGCTGCCGAACGTCAATAGATCGGCACCGTCCTGAAGTTTCAGCGCGCGTATCGCGTCGGCAAGGTCTCCGTTCAGCGCATGACTGTTGTGCCAATCGAGCGTATCGGATCGATGCGTGGCCACGTGCTTGCGGACCTGATTGAACTGGTCGGCCATGTCGTGGTTGCGTGAATCGGCCGGTACATATGGCCAATAAGACGCGAATATGTCGTACGTGCAACGCCCTAGCAGCAACTCGAACGGCTGCGCGAGCAGATGATGCACACTTGCGCCGACCGCTTCGTCGGCGTAAGGGACGATCCACCCACCCAAACGAAAATCACCACTGGTATCCTCCTCGGGCGCGCCGGGGGATTGAGCGACGCCATCCAGACTGAGGAACATGGAAACGATGTGCTTGCGCATGATGTGCTCCTGGGCGATGAACCTGATCGGTTCCATCTATACGACGAACTAGTCGCGTGCGGATCGACAATCGACGTCCGCACCGGGTGAAGCCGCGCGAGCGAGCATCGCGCGGTCGGCGCACAATGACTGGACCCACGGGTGCCTGCGCCGCAGGTGTGAAGGTGCGCACCACTCGCCAGCGCATGGTCGGAAGATCGCCCGACACAGTGATGCGGACATAGCAGCCGGCGTAACGTCCGGTCGCCCGTGGCATTTTGTTCGATGGCCGATGAGTCTCAGCGGCCGTATTTGGCGTGCCCGTGCGACGCGTGCCAAGACGCGAAGCAGCCGCATCCGCCTGATATTACAATTCCATTTGCGTACAATTTCGCAAAGCCTTCATGCGGTATCGCTGAAAGGCAAAAAAGCGATACAGCAATAAAAAAGCACTGCTGTGGCCTGCCCACACAGTGCACAAAGACAACATCACCAGAAACATGTCCGTACCTTCAGCAACAACCGGATCGCGCGATTCCGCGCGGTTATTCACCCAACCGAAAGTGCTCGTCATTGTGGCGACCGTATGCTGCCTGCTGTGGGGCAGTTCGTACCCGGCAATTAAAATTGGCTATGCGTTGCTCGGAATCACGCAAAACGATATTCCTTCAAAGCTGATCTTCGCAGGCTACCGGTTCGTACTCGCGGGACTGTTGTTGTTGATTCTCGCTACCCTCTCGAAGAAGCCTCTTTTCGATTTGAATCGGCGCCATAGCGGACAACTGATGCTATTGGGTTTCACGCAAACGGCCATTCAATACGTTTTCTTCTATATCGGTCTCGCCTACACGACCGGCGTTCGCGGTTCGATCCTGAATTCGACAACGACCTTCTTCAGTGCGCTGCTTGCTCATTTCATCTACGAGAACGATAAGGTCTCGCCACGCAAGGCACTTGGATGCCTGCTGGGATTCGTCGGCGTGGTGATCGTTAATTTTGGCGGCGGTCAGTTTGAATTTGCGTTCACCTTGCTCGGCGAAGGCTTTATCGTTATTGCCGCATTCGTGCTTTCCGCTGCATCGATTTACGGAAAGCGCATTTCGCAGAGCATGGACGTGATGGTCATGACGGGTCATCAACTCGGGTTTGGCGGCGCCGCTCTGCTTGCGGCGGGCTACGCGACCGGTGGTTCGTTGCACGCGTTCACGCTGGGATCGATGGCATTGCTGGCCTATCTCGCTTTGCTGTCCGCAGTGGCCTTCACCTTGTGGAGTCTTCTGCTGAAATATAACCAGGTTGGCAAAGCTACCGTTTTCAATTTCCTGGTGCCCGTGTTCGGTACCGTGCTATCCGCGATATGTCTGAACGAGAACATCATGGAATTGAAGAATCTCGTCGCGCTGGTGCTCGTATGCGGGGGGATCTGGCTGGTCACGCGGCCGGCGCAGCGGAGCGCTGGCTATTCGAAGGCTGGCGCGGCTTTGGGGCAAGGCCGAGGCTGTCGCCAAGGCCAAGGCTGAGCTTGTGGGAGTTCCGAAGCGCCGATTCCCCCTCAAACACTATCCGACGCAACCGGCAACCCCTCCGTCCTCCACCGCAGCATCCCACCGGCAAGATTCGCCACCTTGCCGAACCCCGCCTTCGTCAGCAACACGCTTGCCTGCGCCGAGCGCACGCCGGACCGGCACACCGCGACCACCGGCCGCTCGCGCTCCAGTTCATCGAGCCGCCCTGTCAATTGCGACAGCGGCACCAGCTTCGCGCCCGGCAGATGACCCAAACGATCGATGAACTCGGGCGCCTCGCGCACATCGACGATCTGAAACGCGGCGCCATGCTCGAGCAGCGCCATCGGCTCGATTTCCCACACGCCGCTAAAGCGCAGCGTCAACGGTGCCCAATCCGGCGTTTCGGTCGCAACTTCGGCGCCGCCTTCCGGCTGCCCGCAACGCATGTTTGCGGGCACCGCGACCGCCATCTGCTTCGGATGCGGCAAATTCAGGTTGTTCATGTAACCGGCGAAATCGCCGACGTCGACGTCGCCGCCCAGACGCGGATTGAAGCGCCGCTCCTCGGTCACGCTCGTCACCGTGATGCCGCGATAATCGTGCGCGGGATAGAGGAGGCAGTCGTCCGGCAGCGACAGGATCTGCTCGCGCACGGACGCGAACAACTGCTGCGGACTGCCCTGCTGGAAATCGGTGCGGCCACAGCCGCGAATCAGCAGGCTGTCACCGGTAAAGGCCATGCTCAGATCGTCGAGCACGTAGGTCAGGCAGCCGTTCGTATGGCCAGGCGTTGCGCGCACGGTCAGATGACGCGTGCCGAAGTCGATCCGATCGCCATGCGCGAGCGGTCGCGTGACGCCTTTCGCCTCGACGACCCCGGCAAGCCCGATCTCGCTGCCGCAACGCAAACGCATGCGCCATGCGCCGGTTACGTGATCAGCGTGCACATGGGTATCGAGCGTCGTGAGCAGCCATAGGCCCAGCTCGCGCAGCAGCGCCTGATCGCGCGGCACCTGCTCGTAGACGGGGTCGATGAGCACCGCCTCGCCGCTGTCGCCGAGTAAGTACGTGTAGGTCGACGAAGCAGGATCGAACAGCTGACGAAAAATCATCTGTATCCCTTAGGAAAGTCGGCGAGGCGGCCGCAAGCGGCCGCCGTGCACATCTGTCAGCCCGGTTGCTTGGTGGTGCGCAGATACGGTTTGATGGTCTTGAAACCAGGGAAAATCTGCTGCGCCTCTTCGTTGCTGACCGCGGACGTGATGATCACGTCTTCGCCCTGCTTCCAGTTGACCGGCGTCGCGACCTTGTGTTTGGCGGTCAGTTGGATCGAATCGAGCACGCGCAGGATTTCGTCGAAGTTGCGGCCAGTGCTCATCGGGTAGGTCAGCGTCAGCTTGATCTTCTTGTCGGGACCGATGATGAAAACCGAGCGCACGGTCGCGTTGGTCGCGGCGGTGCGGCCCTCGCTGGTATCGCCCGCGTCGGCCGGCAGCATGTTGTACAGCTTGGCGATCGCGAGGTCGGTGTCGCCGATCATCGGGTATTTGACGGCGGCGCCCTGCGTTTCCTCGATGTCCGCGGCCCATTTTTCGTGGTCTTCGACCGGATCGACCGACAACCCGATCAGCTTCGCGTTGCGCCTGGTGAACTCCGGCTCGATCTTCGCCATGTAGCCCAGTTCAGTCGTGCAAACTGGCGTGAAGTCTTTCGGATGAGAGAACAGGACCGCCCATTGGTCGCCGATCCAGTCGTGGAAATCGATGGTGCCCTGCGTGGTCCGCGCGGTGAAGTTGGGCGCGGTGTCATTGATACGAAGTGACATATTGCCGTCCTGTGAAGTCGTGGTTAAGAGGAAGACCCGAGCCAGGCCTGTCTGCATCGGTCCAACACGAGCCCGGTTAATCTCGGGGATTGAAAATCACCAACGCTCACAACGATAGATGAAGCTTTCGCGGCGCATACACGCGCGACAAGTAGGGCGTCGCCGTGCCGAAGAAGCTCGAGATCGCCACCTGTCGGGCGAGTACGAGCGTTGCCGCATCGCGCAGTGAGATTTCAAATATAGCGCGTTACGCACAAGCCATGCTGACACCCATCGAAGTCAGTCCGGCTGGCCACTTCGAAACGGCTTAGGGGAATGACGTTTACCGGTAAATCATGGACATTCGACGCGCCGGCGTGTGTTCGATAGCGCACGGATTTACCGACCCTGATTTGATCAGACCGTTCGGTGGTCCAATGCCGGGCGCTAATGCGTGGTGCCCGGCGTGGCCGTCTCGTCGTCTGGGTCGTCGCCGATCAGCTTTTGCGCGCACAACACCGCGTGACCGAGTCCGAGCGGCTCGGCCTGCCGAACATAGATGCAGTTGACGATGGGCGGTTTGATGCTTTGCACGAGCTCGGCGAGGCGCGTCGAAGCGTGCGGTACTGAAGCGCTTGCAACAAACGCAGCTTCCGTCCGCTCGAAAAACATCGGCTGAATGCTCGCCATGATGGCCCGGTTTGGCGGCGCAGTGCGGATATTCGCGATTGCGGCGGGTCAGTCCGCAGTGCCTGGCGAGTCAGGCGAACCCGGTTCGTCAAAGACGACTGCCAGATCGCCTTTTTATCGATAAACGGTCGGAACATGGCTGGCGAACGCCGCGCATTTTTCGGAGACGGGATAAGCGGCTTTTAAGGTTGCAGGGCGTACCTTCATATCCACGCGCTGAATACCGGGCACCCCGTCGATCGCTATCTGTTCGCGGTCCATCTCAGCGCGAAGATCGACTCGCTTTCAATGCAGTTAGCGTGGTCCATTCGATCCATCGAAATTTGCCTATTCATCAAGGAGCCAACTTATGAAAGTACTTATCGCTCATGCGATCCTTGCAACCACAATCGCCATTCCAGCGCTCTCGTCGGCGCAGCCCCTCACTCGCTCCGAGGTGGAAGCGAGCGTCATACAGGCGGAACAGAACGGCACGCTCCATCAGTCGAAAGTGCACTATCCGGACGAGAGCAGCCCGCGGCAGGCACACGCGAATAACGACTACGGTTCAGGGCCGGTAGTGAATTCGCAATCCGGACATCGCCTTTCCTTCGCAACGCCCTCAGATAACGCGCTTTTCTCGCATCACTGAAGTGCTGGTGTGCGTTCGACATTCCATACGAGCGCGTTTCGGTACTTCCACACGCCTAACTTCCGGCTCTCATGCGGACGTCGCGCGTCCGCTCCAACGTCGATATGAAAAAGCTGGTGCGCTCGATTGACTTCATTCTGTTGACCGCCGCGTCGGTAGGCCTCGTCATGTTTGTCCTCTGGCGAGTGGCGACGGTAAAGGGGTGGTTTTAGGCTCACGCGAAACGGTTGTCCGTTAATGGATCGCCCTGTGGTTGGCGTTCCGAATCGACATTGCATCAATACCTCGCGGAATGAAACCTTTCGCATGCTTCGCGAATGTGGATGAGCCGCAATCAAATACTAAGGAGTTCTGCGTTCACACGTCTGCGACGCATGTGCAGCTTCCACCACCAGGTCTTCCGGGATACCTGCGAATCGCGCCACGATATCCGATACCACGTAATCAGTCGCAACAATGCCGTCATAATTCACCCGCACAATCCGACGCCACCAACAACCACAAGAAAGTCTCGTGATGCCTCATTTTCGCGTCTCTCTCCCGCTGCGCCTCACGGTGCTCGCAAGCGTGGCGGCACTAGCCGCGTGCGGTGGTAGCAATGATTCTTCTACGCCGACCGCCTCGAACACTTCGACGACGACGGCGACGGCCTCGATCCCGGCGCCCCCTGCCGACCCCGGTTTTGTCGACAACGCCGCAATCCCCGACGTGCCCGCGTTCGTCGACACGATTGCGACTAACCAGCGCGGCGATGCGCGATATGCGACGCTCGCCACGAATGCGGGCGTGCGTGTCGTCTCGCGATTCCTCGACATCTGGCAACCGTTGACCGAGATCGTCGATGCGGGCGTCTCCGCGCCCGCCAATGGTTCCTTTCCGGCTGTCGTGCAGTCCACGTGGACAGGACTACCCAATGACGGTACGCCGGGTGGGGCTGTCGTGAACAGTGCCGTCCATTCCGCAAACATTCAATTCGTGGTCACCGAGACGACCAACCGAACTCAGGCGGAGGCCGACGCAGCCTACTACGACGACCGGCGCGGCAAAGGTTATAGCGTGACCGATGGCATGGGACCGCTCACCAATGCGTGGCGCGCGGCGGCGCAGCAGGTAACGACCATCACGTCGATTCCGGCGGATGCGACGACCGTTCTGTACAACGACAACGGCAACAACATCGGCGTCGGCAGCAGTGGCGGCAACACCAGTTTCGGCCAGGTTGTCGACCTGCTCAACATCATGGGCAACAACGCGTCCACCGAGCCGGCCAAGCGCTTCTACAAATACGCCCGGCCATACCGCTGGAGCACGAGTGTCGTGGTAGATCCGACTCTGGTGCCTGCCGAGAGCACCACGCCTTCGACCGATGGCGGATTTATCAGCGGTCACGAGGCGGAGGCCATGCGCGACGCGATGACGATGGCCTACGTGCTGCCGGAGCGGTTCCAGGAGATGGCGAGCCGCGGCCTCGAACTTGGCGAAAACCGCATTTTCGCCGGTATGCACTCGCCGCTCGACGTCATTGCTGGTCGAATGTTTGCACTTGCGGCGACTGCTGCGAATCTTTCCGATCCGAGCAACGCCACGTTGAAGAGCGCCGCATTTAGCCAGGCGCACGCGGCCCTGATGCAGTCGACGAATACCAGCTCGACGAGCTTCACCGCTTTCGCCCACTCCGGCACGGCAGCGACGGACCGCTTCGCCGACTACGCGACGAACAAAGCGGACTTCACTCGCCGTATGACGTTCGGCTTTGCTCCGATCGAATCGACCAATGCGCCTCCCGTTGTGCCGAAGGGTGCGGAGCTGTTACTGGAGACGCGCTTTCCGTATCTGAGCGCTGAGCAGCGCCGCGTGGTGCTCAAAACGACCGAGCTTCCTTCCGGCTATCCGGTCATGGACGATGCGGAAGGGTGGGGCCGCCTCAACATGTTTGCAGCCGGGGACGGATATGGTGCGTTCCATGGCAGCGTCATCGTTTCGATGGATGCGTCCCAGGGCGGATTCAACGCGTCGGATCTGTGGCGCAACGACATTGCCGGCGCAGGGAAGTTGACGCTGCAGGGTAACGGAACGTTGAAGCTCGGCGGCAACAACACCTGGTCGGGCGGCTCCCAGGTAAGTGGCGGCGTGCTCGAGGCCGATTCTCCGAATGCGTTCGGCACGGGCGACGTGTATGTGGGTGCGGGTGGCATCACCATTGCGGCGGCGTCGCCCGTGTCCATCGTCGGCAAGTACACGCAGCTCGCCGGCACGACACTCGAACTCGACATTGACGGTAAAGGCGCCGGTCAACTGCACGTTGGTAATCAGCTGACCATCGCCGGCGGCACGCTACACGTGAAGTTCGTGAGCGGCTATGCGCCCAAGGTCGGCGACACCATCGATCTGATCGATGGCAACGGGGCGACGAAGCAGTTCACGACGATCACGGTCGACGGCCACAAGGCGACGCCGGTCTACTCGTCGACCGGCGTGTCGGTGCACATCGATTCGTAATCCGGCCATATTGGCTTGGCTATGCGTCGCCCGGATAACCCGCTGTCTGTAACGCGGATGATCGATGCCGGGCTGGATCGCGATGCGCGTCATCCATGAGGTCCGCACCGCGCTCGCGTAGACCTCGCTCAGCACGCGCAGGCCGCCCACCAGTGCCGTCATTTCGGGAGCCGTGAGCGTAAGCTGTTGCGCCTTATCGATGAGCAGTACTTCAGCCGGCGCAAAGCGTCCGCTCCAATCCGGACGACGGCCTCTAACTCCAGGCGCAAATGCGTCACATCGCCGGCCACCTGCAAATCGACTCTTTGCAGATTCGTTATGCGTGAACAACGACCGTCGGCTTTCCACTATCTTCCGCCGTCAATCTCGCTGTTCAAGTTCGTCGCTTCCCTGCAGTTTGTTTCACAGCGCTGTCACGACACGGCGGGTTGCGTCCATATCCCTGGTCTGGATGCCGTCTGAAAGGCTATTGACCCAGGGCGCCTGCAGCTTCATGGCCGCGTCGAACGTCTGCCTTCCCCGGCGGATTCAACCGGTCGATGCAATAGTTCGATGGAATCGTTCAGCTGGTGTCTCGTAATCCAGTGCCTTTCGTGGTCGCTCGTTCAGCCGTCGTGCCACGGCGATCTCGTCTTGCCACCGAGCGCGCGTCCGAGCGGCACGCCGTATAGCTGGCTGCCGTGCGCTACCTTCGATCATTTATCTCCGAGTTAATTGATTACGCGAACGCCCGGTTTCTATACTCCACACGCAGACGGTCGACTGGCATCGAACCACATACTGGCGCGCGCCGAATGCGAGTTTGAGGAGTTCCTTAACCACGCTGACGCGTCGTCCCGTTCAGCGACTTTGCCACCTGGAGCTACGTGATGAATAAGTTCTCAAGACAATTCGCCACATGCGTTGTGCTGGCACTTGCAGCTGCGCAACCGGCGCTGGCGCAGCATGACGAGGTGATCGACCGAGCGAACACTGCCTGGAACGCGGCTTTCAATAAGGGAGACGCTCACGGGCTTGCCGCCATGTACGACGATAAGGCGGTGGTCTCGCCCGGCAACGGAACGACCGTTCAGGGACGCGCCGAAATCGAGAAGCTCTTCAAAAGCTACTTCGACGCCGGCGTACACGATCATACGATCGATGTCGTGCAGGCGAACCGCGTCGGCAACGTGATGTACGAGACCGCGAACTGGACGGCTGTCGCGGAAAAAGATGGCAAGAAGACACCCTATAAGGGCGTTCTGGTGAAGGTCATGACCAAGGGCGCGGATGGGAAATGGCGCACGACCGCGCATACGTGGAACGCGGCGCAGTGACCGACGGGCGAGCCAAATCGACGTTTGTTCACCTTTAGAATCGAAGGCCATGTTTCCACGGTTCGTAGCGCCTGAGAAGAGCCGGTGTTCTGAGTGCTTCCCGCTGGCGCTCGTCGTCCAGGCTGGGCTCCCCCCGGAGAAGGGATGCTCTCCGATGGCGGCAGTTCAGAACACCGAGTGCCAGACAAGACGCATTTCGGCCAGTTTGAGACGTCTAACGGCATTATGCGAGCGACCGCTGACTCCGCGAACGCGGCCATTCAAGTGACAGACGTTGTCATCGAGATTGCGGCACTCACGGCCATACCGTAACTGTCAGCGCCAACCAGATTTAGCAGGTACGTCACTGCGTCACCTGCGCTGCCCGTTCTAACACTACGGCTGCCTTGTGCCTCCGGTGATCGCGCCTGAACACCAGGGAAAGGAAGTCGAAGCGTCGGGCTGCCAGCCGCGAGGGCGCTGCTCTGTAGCTCCAGACGCCCGACGTTTGCATCGCGGGACTGCCTGGAAATCAAATGCGCCACGCCTGTCTTTGACGTTTAGCCATCGGAGACGCGTCGTAGCAGATACACGACAATCACTGCGGAACCGCTGACAAGGATTGCCAGCCCGATCGCTTTACGCGCGAGCGTGCGCGCGGGGCGTGTAACGCACAAACCAGGAACTGGTTCTGCGCAACATCTTTCACTCCATGGGTGCCTTGACGGGCGCGTCGCGTCGGGGAGAGACAGCCCCCTATGTTGCCGGAGCGCAGGCCGTATCGCGACGTGTATTTGCCCTGATCTTTGCTTGACAGTCTCTACCACTTCGAACTCTTTGAACTGAGGATAGCTGGATAGAGCGGGTAGATGCCGGTATCCGGGCATTCTGAAACCAGCAACTGCAATTATCGCACCTCAGGTTCAAAGGCACAGAGCAGATGCTTTACGGTCTACTGACAGGTTCTTTGCACCAGCCGGTCCGGACCAAATCCAGGCGCACATGAACCGGCCCGTTTGGGCATTGGCGCAATGCAGGGATGTTCTCAGGAGGAACTGCGGCGAGCCTTTGCCGGTTGCCGCCACTGTTCAAGGAAAAATTGCAAGCCGCCCAGTTGCTGTGCGATGTAGCCGCCCGTGGCCATCGATTCCGGTGCGCGCCGGTCGCCTGTAGGCGGGTACTCGGCGGAGAAGTCCGCTGTACCAAACACGATGTCCCAGACCGGGAAGACGGCGCCGTAGTTACAGGAATTGCGGCCGGCCGCGCGCAGGCCATGATGCAACCGGTGAAAGCGTGGCGAGACGATCAACCGGTCCCCGAGCCAGCCGAACGAAAGCTTGATATTGGCGTGGCTCAGGCTTTCGATGAAGCGCATGAACAGGAACAGCAGCGGAAACTGCAGCGGCGGAATACCGATCGCGAGGCCGACGATGCCGAACCAGATTGCAGCGACCAGGTCGTCAAGCAGATGGTTGCGGTCGTCCGACCAGAAACTCATCTGTCGCTGCGCATGATGCAACGCATGCAGTGCGTACCAGCTACGGTATGAGTGCGACAGGCGGTGACGCCAGTAATCGGCACAGTCCAGAATCAGCGCGTACGCGATGAAGGTAATGACCGGATGTCCGAGAAGCGGCGGTATCAACGTCTCAAGCGTTGGCGGTATGTAGCCGTGATCGACCACGAAGCCGTTCACCCACACCTGCACCTGGTAGAACAGCAGGAAACTGACGACAGGCAACACCCCGACGCGGTTGAGGATCGTATAGAACGCGTCGGTTACGACGGCTTTGCGGTCATCCCAGCGTTCGATCGGAAAGAGTGCTTCGAGCGGCCAGCAAACCGCATACGTGACGATGACCGCGAAGAGGCCATAGACGCAGATCAGCGCCCAGTCGAAGGAAAGCTCTTCCCATTGCATCCAGCCGAAGTGATACAGCAACGGCAGAACGAGATGCTGGTCGATTTCACCGGCCAGCATATTGAAGAATCTGTCGAGAAATATCAGCATGATGGGCGTTAGAGCGTTTCGGCGGTAACGAGACCTGGGCGGCTCATTTCGGTGGTGAGGAAGATGCCGTGCGGCGAGCGTCCGACATCAATGGTCTCATAGTTGCCGCTGGCTGGATCGAGTACGGCGACCTGCTCCCGGAAACGCAGCGTCACCCATAGCTTGCCGTCGGGGCCAACAGCAATATCATCTGGCCCCGCAGCGTGGAACGGATAGGTACGACGAAGCTCGAGGGTGGTTGGATCGAGCGCCACCAGCGAGCCGCCGATCCGGTTGCTCACGTAGAGCGTCGCGCCGTCGGGCGTAAGAAAGACATTGTGCGGGCCGACGCCGGTTTTCACCCGCCGCAGCACGTTACCCGTCACTGGATCGACTTCCGCCACATGGTCGCTGCCCATCACGCAGACCAGTACCTTGCCGTTGTGCCAGAGCACGCCAGCGGGGGTCGATCCGACCTTCGACTTCCAGCGGATCGTCAGGTTCGTCAGGTCGAATGAAACGAGCGTGCCGGACTCCTGCATCGAATTGAAGCTCCAGCGCGAGTCCGGCGAGAAGTCGAGGTGGCTCGGCATGCCGCCGGGAGAGAAGCGCTTGACGAGCGTCAGGTCGTCGGGGCGGTAGATGTCGACATAGTTGAGCCGCAGTGCATTGACGACGAGGTAGCGGAAATCCGGCGTGAAGCCAAGCTGGTACGGATCGGCGATCACCTTGTGGCCAAGCGCCAAACCGGTGTGCGGGTCGACAATGAACAGTGCATTGCCGCTGGCGTCGGCAATATAGAGCTTGCTTCTGTCGCGCGAAAGCGCCCAGTGACTGGGTTCGCGCAAGGTCGGCAATGTCCGGACGATCTTGTGCGACGCCATGTCGATGACCGAAACGCTGGCTTCGCCGGAATTCATCACGATAGCGAGATTGGGGGGCGCCGCGCTGGCGATACCTGAACGAAGGGCGAGGAAAGGCGACAGGCCGAGACTCAGGGGAATGGCCAGACTACGGCCAAGTACTTCGCGACGTGAAAGCTTCATGGAGGGCATGCATGAGAGAATTAGCCACTCATTCTGCTGGATGGATTCACCGTCACGCAAGGACGAATTGCGAATGGCGCTGATATGGAGCGATGCTCAACCGCTTCCTGTCAGTAGCCTAACAAATTTCGGGCGAAGCTGACGATGCGCATGCGATTCCGCTGTATTTGACCGAGCTTCCCGCGGCCCCGGGCGCGCTTGGCGCAGCACCCGCCCCGATCATCCGCGGAGTTTGGCCGTTGTATATTGCCATCACGCGCTAAAGAACCTGGAGTAATAGCAGTGCCACGTTCGTCCAGAGAAGTCGGGAAGTGTCCATGAACAGCACTGCCGGCAAAAATACGCTCACAGATCGCACGACTGTTGCGATTCGCGATGTGCTGGCCGGCAAACGACGCGGCTTGCGCTCTGCGCTGCTGTTCGCCGGACCCGCAGTGATTGCCTCGATCGCCTACATGGACCCAGGCAATTTCGCGACCAACATCCAGGCCGGTTCCCAGTTTGGGTACACGCTGCTGTGGGTGGTACTGATGGCCAACCTGATCGCCATGCTGTTCCAGGCGCTCTCAGCCAAACTCGGCATCGTGACGGGCCGTAATCTGGCGGAAATGTGTCGCGAGCAACTGCCGCGCAAGGCCGTCTTCGTCATGTGGTGTGTCAGCGAAGTGGCTGCGATGGCAACCGACCTGGCCGAATTTCTCGGTGGCGCAATCGGCCTCGCGTTGCTGCTCAAAATGCCGTTGATGGCCGGCATGGCGGTGACCGCCGTGGTGACATACGGCATCCTCGTGTTTGAAAAAGGCGGCTACCGGCCAATGGAGATCATCATCGGCGCGCTCGTTGCTGTGATCGGTCTGTGTTACCTGGTCGAATTGTTCATTGCGCCCGTCGCATGGGGACAGGCCGGATTGCACTCGATCTTGCCCTCAATGCCGAACCGGGAAGCGCTGACCGTTTCGGTCGGTATCGTGGGCGCCACCGTGATGCCACATGCGATCTATCTCCATTCCGGACTGACTCAGGGCCGGACTCCGGCGAGCAACGCGAGCGAGCACCGCGCACTGCTGCGTTTTTCGAACCGGGAAGTCATCGTCGCGCTTTTCTTCGCAGGTCTCGTCAACATGGCCATGGTAATCATGGCCAGCGCGGCATTCCATGCCGGCCATCGCGACGTCGCGGAAATCGAAACTGCTTACCATACGCTCACGCCGTTGCTCGGTGCGGGCGCGGCGGCGTTTTTCCTGATTTCGCTCATCAGCTCGGGTATCTCCAGCTCCGTTGTCGGCACCATGGCTGGCCAGATGATCATGCAGGGCTTCGTCGGTTTCCGGATTCCCGTCTGGGTGCGACGTCTGGTGACCATGGTGCCGGCGTTCGTGGTGGTCGGCCTCGGCGTGAATGCCACCCAGGCGCTGGTGATCAGTCAGGTCGTTCTTTCGTTTGCGTTGCCGATCCCGATGGTGGCGCTGGTGCTCTTCACCCGCCGCAAAGACATCATGGGCGAGTTCGTCAATAGACGGCTAACGGACATTGCAGCGATTGCCGCCACGGTCGTCATCCTCGCGCTGAATGCGGTGCTATTGCTTCAGTCGTTCGGCGTCAGCATTCCGGGCATGCCTGCACGCTGATGCAGCCCATCCGGACTCTTTCGGGATGGGCCGCGCTCCCGGTGCGATGGACGGCGAAGTTTGTTCGCTAGCCATCGACTGACCGCTTGGAGGACCAGAGCTCCTGCTCCAAAAACGGCTTGTCGATGATGTTGCAGTTGGCGTGGCGCACGTCCAACCGAGGCAGGACGTGCTCGACAACAGGTTGCGCGAACACCAGGGAGATGCGCAACAGGTTCGCTGGCACCTCCGGCCCTGACGGTTGGACGGCAACAGGCACCACACCAGCAGCGACCGCCTCTCACCGCGCAATCCGGTCCGCAGCCATTGCGATCCAGTTCATTGGACGATTCCTGCCCGCACCTGCAAGAAGGCTTTCATTCGCTGCGTGGCGAGTTCGGGCCTGATCAACACGCCACAGGCGTCCGCTTTCCGGAACACTTCGGCGAAATGCAGCACCGACCGCGCCGACTCCATGCCGCCGGCCATCGAGAAATGGTCCTGATGTCCGTTCAGCCACGCGAGGAAGACAACCCCCGCCTTGTAGTACTGTGTCGGCGAACTGAAGAGCTCACGCGACAGCGCCACCGTGGGTCGCATCGTGTTGTGGTAGGCCGCGATATCGTCTCTGGCCAACTGGCCCAGCGCTTTCGCCGCGACTGGTGCAATCGGATCAAATATGCCCAGTAACGCGTGCGATATGCCCGTGCTGTCGCCTGCGATCAGATCGCCGTAGTTGAAATCGTCACCGGTATACATCCGCACGCCGTCCGGCAACTGGGCGCGAAGCTCGCACTCGTATTCGGCGTTCAGCAACGAAATCTTGATGCCTTCGATCTTGCCCGAATGCAGGCGGATGATGTCGAGTACAGTTGCCATTGCGGCGCGAACGTCACTACTGCCCCAGTATCCTGCGAGCGAAGCGTCGAATGCTTCGCCCAGCCAGTGAAGCACGACTTTGTTGCGACTCTCGGCAAGTACAGCGTCATACACCTTCTTGTAGTCATCAGGCGATCGGGCTGCGGCGCACAACGTACGACTCGCCATCATGATCGCCCGACCACCGGCCGCTTCCACGACTTCGAATTGCTCCTTGTACGCCTCGATCACATCCGACAGGCTATGCCGCCGGTCTTCCAGATGATCGGTGCCAGCACCGCAGGCTAGATCCGCTCCTGGGATAGTTCTCGCGTGCGCGATGCTTCGGCGAATGAGTTCGGACGCCGTCTTCCAGCCCAGACCCATGCCTCTTTGCGCGGTGTCCATGGCTTCGGCAACCTTGAAACCGAGGCCGTACAGATAGGTCCGAAACGCGAGCGTCCTGTCCCAATCGATCGCCGGCGCGTCCGACCACGGCTCATAGCCGAGCGCGGGATCAACCACGACATGCGCTGCAGCGTATGCCACGCGATTGAACTCACATTTCGACTCCAGCGTGATGTTCTCCTCCAAGGTCTTCAACGTATACGGAATCAATTCGCCATTACGGGTTGGCAGAAGGATTTTCATGGCTATCTCTCAGAAGGCGGTCGATGTCGGGATCTCGTTCGCACCTCGTTTGGCACGCACAGCGTTTGGCGCCGGGATGCGACCGAGGATATGATCGGCTGCCTTCTCCGCGACCATGATGGTCGGTGCATTGGTGTTACACGACGGAATGAGCGGCATCACGGAGGCATCGACAACGCGAAGTCCGTCAATGCCAATCACTCGCAGGTCAGGTGTGACTACGCTATGTTCGTCCTCAGGGCGCCCCATCCTGCACGTACCGACCGGATGGTGATCGGTCTTGGCATTGGCACACGCATAATCAAACAACTCGTCGTCCGTGTTGACACGCGGACCGGGCAGGACTTCCGTCTGCACAAAACGCTTCAACGCGGGCTGATTCATTAACTCGCGCGCAAGGCGCAGGCCCCTGAGCGCTGCATGGCGGTCTTCCGGCTCCGACCAGTAGTTCGGGTCGATCAGCGGCGCTGTCGCAGGATCGGCACTTGCCAGACGTACGCTGCCGCGCGATTTGGGCCGGAGATACGCGGTATTCAAGGTGACGCCGCCATGGCGAAGTTTCGCCATGCCCGCTTCGATCCCTGAACCCAGGCCGAGATGGAACTGGATGTCGGGCGACCGGGCGTGTGTCGCAGCGATTCCGTCCGCATACCAGAAGCCGCCCGTCTCGAACAGGCTCGAAGCAACCGGGCCCTTCTTCAGGAGCAGGTACTGCAGGCCTGCCAACGCTGCATGCTGGAGTTTGTTGTACTTGTCGTACGTATGATCGCCAGTACATTCAGCGATGACAAACAGGTCGAGATGGTCCTGCAGATTTGAGCCGATGCCCGGCATGTCATGCACGACGGGTACACCCGTTGACCTCAAATGATCGGCCGGACCGATGCCTGATTGCATTAGCAGCTTGGGGGATCCAATGGCCCCGGAAGACACGATCACTTCGCGCCTCGCTCGCACGACAACTGGCGTGCGGTCGGTTCCACTGACCAGTTCTACGCCGACTGCGCGTCCTCCTTCGACGATCACGCGTAGCGCCCGTGCCTGTAACCTGACAGTGAGATTCGGCCGCCCGAGGATCGGGTCAAGGAACCCGACGGATGCCGATGCGCGCCGCGCGTTGAACTGCGTCAGCTGATAGTAGCCGAGGCCTTCCTGTTCAGCGCCGTTGAAGTCGGCGTTGAAAGGCATGCCCATCTCCTGACCCGCCTGGAAGAACGCTTCGCAGATCGGCAGAGGACTGATCGGGTTTGACACGCCTAGCGGACCACCATAGGCATGATATTCATTCGCGAAGCGCTGATTGTTCTCCGATCGTTTGAAATAAGGCAGTACATCGCGGTAACTCCAGCCCGTTGCGCCACCCATGCTCTCCCACTCGTCGTAGTCCGCTGGCACGCCGCGCGTATAGATCTGCGCGTTGATCGACGAGCCGCCACCGATGACTTTCGCTTGTGTGAAGCGCAAGACCCGGTCATTTAGATGCTTTTGAGGCACGGTATGCCAGCCCCATGACCCGATGCCTTTGGTCATCTTCGCAAAACCAGCGGGCATGTGAAAAAGCGGGTTCCGGTCGCCGCCGCCAGCCTCAAGCAGCAAAACCGTCACGGAAGGATCGGCGCTCAGGCGATTCGCCAGTACGCAACCGGCCGACCCTCCGCCCGTAATGATGTAGTCGTAGCTATCGGTCTTCATGCTGCTCACCTTCAAAAGGCAGAAATCGAGAGGCCACCATCAACCTGGAGCACGCTGCCTGTGGCAAACCGCAACGCACCGCCCGCAAGCTGGCCGACCGCTTTCGCGACATCGTCAGCCTCGCCCCAACGGTTCATGGGAACGAGCCCCTCCTTGAAACGCGCCTCATACTTCTGCGCAACCGCCTCGGTCATCGGCGTCCGGATAATCCCAGGCCGCACCTCGAAAACCGGGATACCTGCATGAGCAAGGCGTAGTGCGAACAGTTTTGTCATCATCGGCAAAGCGGACTTCGAGAGGCAATACTCGGCCCTCTCAGGTGACGCCATCGTGGCCGATACCGACGAGACCGTGATAATCGCGCGCGGGCGATCTGACTCTGCGCTCAACATATGGCGAGCAACCGCCTGAGTCATGAAGAAGGTTCCGCGCAGATTCACTCCAAGCACGGTGTCGAACGCCTCCGGAGTCACATCCAGCAGATCACCGCGCGCGGGCGAGCCGATTCCCGCGTTGTTCACCAGGCAATCCAGATCGCCGCACCACGCCAGCACACATTCGAGCACTCGCGCGTGGGACGCCACATCCTGCAAATTGGCCTGCACAAACAGAGACCGCCGTCCCTGGTCCTCAATCGCCCTTAGCGTCAGAGCGGTATCTTTGTCATCGACCATGTCGGTAATGGCCACGTCGTAGCCGCGCGACGCGAGTTCGACAGCGATCGCGCGCCCGATTCCGCGGCGGCCGCCCGTGACGAGCGCTGCGAGAGGTTGCATTGCGTCATCAGGCATGTCGGTCTCCGTCAAAAACGTGGTCTCCGCTAGCCGTGCGGCTGCGCGTCAGCTCCGAACGAAGGTGTTCGCCGACCCGTAGAGCCTGCGCTGCCACTGTCAGTGCTGGATTGACCGCAGCAGACGATGGGAAAAAGCTCGCATCAACGACGTACAGGTTCTGGTGGTCATAAGCCTTGCAGAACGGATCGAGCGGCGCGGACCCAGCGTCACTGCCAAACCGGACCGTCCCACACTGATGGGACGGCGTGTCCTCGCCAAAGCGTCTGCTCACGACCAGCGGATAGCCCGCATCCTTGAGCAGACCCTTCGTTTTCTGCACGAAGCGTCGATGCGGTTTAAGGTTGGTGCGATTCCACGTGAGCTGGATGTCACCGGACGACGTTAGCTCTACGCGACTATCGGCGCTCGGCAAGTCTTCCGACATCGCGTAAAGGTCGACACTGTGACGGCTTATGTATTCCAGAAGCTTCCTCGGCACATACGGAAGCGCGCCACGAAGCATCGGTTCACGGATTTTTCCCAGCATTTGCAGATTGCCCAGCGGCCACCGGTCATGCACGCCGCCAAAGTAGAAGTCGTTGACCGAAAGCGTCTTCGGAAAACGGGTGTCGTTGACCGTCCTCGGGTCGATTGCCAGAATCGCGGTGCAGTTATGGTTCATGTAGTACCGCCCGACCGCTCCCGAAGTGTTCGCAAGCCCGTTCGGAAATTTGTCGTTAGCCGAGGCGAGTAACAGAACGGCGCTATTGATCGCCCCTGCCGACAGCACAAACGTGTCGCCAGTGACCGTAAGCGGACCGTCCCGCGTCTGAACTTCGAGGCTCGAAATTCTTCGCCCTGTCGGGTCGGTCACAAGTCGTGTCACGCGTGCGCCCGTCAGCAGGGACACGCCTCCTTGATTCAGCGCGGGGCGCAACAGGCACATCTCGGCGTCTCCTTTCGCGTCAATGCGGCAAGGAAAAGCGTCACATGTGCCGCAGCGCACGCACGCGCCGCCGTCGCCGAAATCGACCGAAGCCGGCATAAAGAACGGATGCAGGCCCTGCTGCCGAAGCTTCTCCCGGAGCCTGCCGATCACAGGTTCGTCAGGTATCGGTCCATGACGATAATTGACGGATCTCGGCGGCTCGGTCGGATCCTGACCAGCGGACCCTCTCACGCCGAAGAGTTCCTCGGCCAGGTCGTAGTATTTTTCGAGGTCCCGGTACGCGATGGGCCACGCGGGCGACACACCTTCCTCATGCGCGAGTTCTTCGAAGTCGGCTTCACGCAGCCGGAACATGGCGGTACCGAAGAACTTCGTATGCCCGCCGACAAAGTAGTACTGGCCAGGGCGGTAGCGCTCGCCAGCGCCGTTGAGCCAAGTATCGCGCGTGCGATACCGGAGCTGGCCGAATACGGCTTCCGCATCCCAGTTCTGCAGTTCGCGGGGAAGATTGTCGCCCCGCTCGATCACTACGACACTGGCACCCGTACCCGCGAGTTGCAGGGCAATCGCGCTGCCGCCGACGCCCGAACCAATGATCACGACATCGGCATGCATCACGCTATCCTTTCTTCCGTTTGCGCATCGAAGAGGACCAGCTTCGACAGATCGACCCGCAGGTTGCAGTGCTCGCCCGGGCTATGCGGCATGTCGGCGCCAAGCCGGGCAGCGACTTCGACCCCGCCCATTTCAAGGGCCGCCAGCGTGTCCGGTCCCGTGGGTTCCATGACCAGCACCTTCACCGCTATCTCGCGCACCGCATCCGGGACCCGCGAGGATTCCACACCGATCGCTTCTGGCCGAAGACCGGCGATCACCTTCTTGCCCGCGTATCGCGCGACTGCGGCGGACTGGTCCGGCAGATCAAGGCTAACCGCTGCACTGCCTTCGCCCATCGTCAGACCGAGTGTGTCGTTCCGGGCTGAGAGCACTGCCGGAATGAGGTTCATCGACGGGGAGCCCATGAACGTCGCGACAAAGGTATTGGCCGGCGTACTGTAGATCTCGGCTGGCGTGCCGAACTGCTGGATCACGCCCCCCTTCATCACCGCAATCCGGGTCGCGAGTGTCATCGCTTCGATCTGATCGTGAGTCACGTACACGATGGTCGCGCCGAGCCGTTGATGCAGCTTCTTGATTTCGGTGCGCATGTCAACGCGCAGTTTTGCGTCAAGATTGGACAGCGGCTCGTCGAACAGGAAGATTTTCGGGTCCCGCACCAGCGCCCGTCCCATGGCGACACGCTGCCGTTGACCGCCCGAGAGTTGGCCCGGGCGGCGCTTGATCAGGTGCTCGATCTGAAGCAGTCTTGCAGCGTCTGCTACGGCCTTATCCCTCTCCACTTTCGACACTTTGCGCATCTCGAGACCGAAGCTGATGTTCTGGCCGACCGTCATGTTCGGATACAGGGCGTAGCTCTGAAAGACCATCGCGATATCCCGCTCGCTGGGATGCAGGTCGTTCACACGGTCGTTGTCGATCCGGATCTCCCCACCGGAGATAGTGTCGAGTCCCGCGATCAGCGACAGCAGGGTCGATTTTCCGCAACCGGACGGCCCGACAAGTACAAGGAAATCGCCATCGGTCACATCGATGTTGATGTTCTTCAGGATTTCCGTCGGGCCGTAGGCCTTGCGGACATTTGAAATATGCAGAGAAGCCATTTCCTTACCCCTTTACCGAACCGGCCATCATGCCGCGCACGAAATAGCGGCCGCCGATCACATAGACCAGAAGAGTGGGCAGCGCGGTAATCACGGCGGCTGCCATCTGAACGTTGTACTCACGCACGCCTGTCGACGTATTCACGATGTTGTTCAGTGCGACCGTAATAGGCGCCGTGCTGCCCGTCGTAAATGAAGCACCGAAGAGGAAGTCGTTCCAGATATTGGTGAACTGCCAGATCACCGTTACAGTGATGATGGCGCCGGAACACGGCAACAGGATGCGCAGGAAGATCCTGAAGAAGCGCGCGCCATCGATCATCGCGGCCTTCACCAGTTCATCGGGAAACGCGACATAGAAGTTACGGAAGTACAAAGTCGTAAAGCATAGACCGTAGACAATGTGCACGAACACGAGACCCGTAATGGACTGGGCCAGCCCGATTTTCCCGAGGAAGGTAGCCATCGGAATAAGCACGATCTGGAACGGGATGAAGCATCCGAACAGAACGAGTCCAAACAGGATGTTGTCGCCCTTGAATCGCCATTTGGTCAGCACGTAACCGTTGAGCGCGCCAAGGAAGGTAGAAATCGCAACGGCGGAAATGACCATCCGCGTCGAGTTCCAGAAAAACCCCTTCACGCCGGAACAATCGAGGCCAACGCACGCTTCCCCCCAGGCTTTAAGCCACGGCTCCAGTGTCCACGCACGTGGCAACGCGAGAATGTTTCCGCTGTACACCTCCGAAAGAGGTTTGAACGACGTCAGCATCATTACCGCGAGCGGGATCAGATAGACGACGGCAAAAAGCGCCAGCAGTCCATAGATCACGATCCTCGATACGTAGTTATGCTTACCCATCACCATTTGCGGCGAGTCCCAGCCTTTTTTCAACATGACGATCTCCTGACTGGACTAATGCGAGCCGCTGCCGCTGCGCGGACGAAGCTCTGAATAGAGATACGGGACCATGATCGCCGCGACCGTGCACAGCATCATGACCGCACTCGCCGCTCCCATTCCCAACTCGTTTCGCGTGAAGGTGAATGAGTACATGAACGTCGAGGGCAACTCCGTCGAATAGCCGGGACCTGCGCCTGTCAAGGCCACCACCAGTTCATAGCTCTTGACCGCGAGGTGAACGAGGATGACGAACGCGGAAACGAAAGCCGGCCGCAGTTGCGGGATGATGATGCGTCGATAGATAGCCGGCATTCTTGCCCCATCGATCGACGCGGCCTTGACCATATCCTGATCGATACCCCGCAAGCCTGCGAGGAACATCGCCATGACGAAGCCGGACGCCTGCCACACCGCGGCGATGACCACGGTGTAAATGGCCATTCGATCATCGATGATCCAGTCGAACCTGAAACCGGTCCAACCCCAGTCGTGGAAAAGCTTCGTCAGCCCGAGACCGGGATTCAGTATCCATTTCCAGGCCGTCCCCGTGACGATGAAGGAGATCGCCATCGGATAAAGAAAGATCGCGCGCAGACCGCCTTCTGCCCTGATGCGCTGGTCGAGAAGAATGGCGAGGCCCAGCCCGATCCCCATGCACAGGACGACATACAGCGATGCATAGATTCCCAGGTTGGTGACCGCAACGTGCCAGCGCGGATGTGCCCAGACGCGTCCGTACTGCATCAGGCCGCCCCAGTGCAGATTGGCAAACGCGCGTGAGCGCGTGAACGACAGGACCGTGGTCCAGACGATAAAGCCGTAGACGAAGATCAGCGTCGTAATCAACGTGGGCGACAACACGAGCTTTGGCAATACCTGCTCGAACCGGTTTCTCAGGCTTGACCGGCGTTTGTCGTGAAGCTGGGATTCGTCCGTAGTACCTCGTGACGAGGTATGGACGGTCCGGTGTGTAGTGTGCATGGCAACCACCTCTACTTCGGGAGCATCGGGTCTTCGCAGGGGCACGCTGGCGCCCCCGTGAGTTTTAAGACGGTGTACGGCCTACTTGGCGTTGTTGACAGCGTCGACCAGCTGTTTCACCGCATCGGCAGATGACTCGTTGGTGTTGAAGAAATGCGTGACGACGTCATAGACCGCGTTCTTCGGCCCATCGGGCATTGCGTGTCCGTGCGCGAAGCTGCCCACCATCGTGCCGCTCTTCAGCGCAGTGCGAAGATCAGCCATCGATTTCTGACCGCACTCGTCGAACCCATCGGAAGGCACATCGAGACGCGCCGGAATCGCTCCCTTGATCTGATTGAATTTCGCCTGCACGCCCTTGTCCATCACGGTCGACGCGAACGCATATTCACCAGGCACGCTGGCATCGCTCTTTTTGAACGTCGCAAACTGGTCAGTATTGAAGATGAAGTCGCCCTGGGTGCCGGGATACTGGAAGCACAGGTAGTCGACATTGGCCTTCTTGCCAGCGTTCACGAACTCACCCTTCGCCCAGTCGCCCATGATCTGCATCGCGGCCTTGTCGTTGATGACCATCGATGTTGCGAGGTTCCAGTCACGCCCCGGGAAATTCGGATCGACCATACCGCGCAGCGCGCGCATCTGGTCAAATGCCTTTTCCATCGTCTTTGAGCCGAGCGCGGCAGGATCGAGATTGACGAGCGCCTGGGTATAGAATTTCGGGCCGCCGGCAGACATGACGGCGCTATCGAAAATCGTTGCTTCCTGCCACGGTTGCCCGCCGTGGGCGAGCGGCGTGTAGCCAGCCTTGCGAATCACGGCGGCATCGGCAACCAGCTGGTCGAACGTCTGCGGCGGAGTCAGATGCAACTGATCGAAAATCTTCTTGTTCGCCCAGATCCAGTTGGTCCGGTGAATATCGACCGGCACCGCTACCCAATGACCATCGACCTTCGAGAAACGTTGAATCGGACCCGGCACGAGCTTGTCCCATCCTTCCTTTGCGGCGATCGGATCAAGGTTGGTCAGAAAGTCCTGCGACGCGTATTCAGGAATGGTAAAACCGAGCATCTGGATGGCGTCAGGCGGATTGCCGGATGCAACGCGAGCTTTCAGCACCGTGCGCGCTGCTTCGCCGCCGCCCCCTGCAATCGGCGCGTCCTTCCAGGCGTATCCGCGCTGCTTCAATCCGTCCTTTAATACCTCCAGCGCACGGGCTTCGCCGCCCGAGGTCCACCAGTGCATCACTTCGACGGTTTTGGTGTCGGCCGCCGATGCCGTGCTGCTGCCACTGACGGCGATGGCTGCCACGAGTGCAAAAAGTGTCTTCCTCAACATGTCTCACTCCAGATGGGTTGCTCTCTCTGATGGAGAGGGTTTTCAGTCTTTTTCCCGGCGGCCCCTTCCGCCCGAGGCTCATTTCTTACCTGCTATTTCTTCGCCGGCAGCCAAAGGTTCTTGCGTTCTCCGATATGCAGTTGAATCGTCTTCGTCTCCGTATAGTCCTCGACCGCCTGCTTGCCGAGTTCGCGTCCGACGCCGCTGGCCTTGAATCCGCCAAACGGAAGTTCCGGATATCCGTCGAGAAAGGTGTTCACCCAGATCGTCCCTGCGTCGACACCGCGTGCGACCTTCAGGCAGGTATCGATATCGCTGCTCCACACCGCGGCCGACAAGCCGTACGCAGTGTCGTTTGCGATTTCGATGGCATGATCCAGATCGCGGAAAGCGATGACACTCAAGACAGGGCCGAAAATTTCCTCTCTTGCGACACCCATGTCTGCCGTGACATCGGTGAGGACGGTCGGCTGCAGATAAAGGCCGTTAGCACTTGCGTAACGCCCGCCGCCGAGACGCACCTTCGCACCTGCCGAGACACCGGTCTCGATATGACCAAGGATGTCGTTCATCTGCTGTTCGCTGACGATCGCGCCGACCTTCGCATCAGGATGAAGCGGGTCGCCGACAGGCACTTCGCGGGCACGCTCGATAACAGCAGCGGCAAACCGCTCTACGATGGACTCATGCACGAGAACCCGGCTACCGCTGTTGCAGCATTCGCCAGCGTTGAAGTACACGCCGAACACGACCGCGTCCACCATGGCATCCCAGTCGCAGTCCGGGAAAACGATCTGAGGATTCTTGCCACCCAGTTCCAGGGCGACTTTCTTGAGTTTCTTCGAGGCCACCCCAGCAAGCATCGACCCCACGTGGGTCGAACCCGTGAACGAGAGCATGTCGACCCGTGGACTCTCGGCGAGAGGCTGACCGACGCGTGAGCCCTTGCCCGTCACGACATTCGCGACTCCGGCTGGCACGCTTGCCTTTTCAAGGATCTCCATCAACATGACGGTCGTGCCAGACGTCAGTTCGCTAGGCTTGATCACGCATGTGCAGCCTGCTGCCATCGCGAATGGCAGTTTCTGGCACAGAATCCACAGCGGAAAATTCCATGGCGTGATGATCCCGACCACACCAATCGGCTGACGCAACACCAATCCAAGCATGTCCTCACCCAAGGTGTTGTAGGCGTCACCGCTGGTGGTGCGAGCAAGGCTCGCAGCGTACTGCCACAGATCGACGCAACCGGCGACCTCCGCGCGCGCCTGGGTGAGCGGCTTGCCGTTCTCCAGCGATTCGATCAGCGCAAGACGCTCAATCTGCGCCTGAATGCCATCCGCGATCGCCAGCAGCACGCGGGCACGCTCCGCTCCCTTCATCTTTGGCCAGGGGCCGTTGTGAAATGCACGATGGGCTGCGTCGATCGCCGCGTCGACGTCCTCGGGCGTCGCCACGGCATAGGTGCTGACGAGCTCGCCGTGAGCCGGACTGAGCCGCTCGACACGCTCGCCGTCACCGGCATCGCGCCACTGCCCGTCGATGTAGAGGCGACCGTGATACACCTCAAAGTCAGTCTTACGAGACGCCACAAGCAACGGCGCCAGTTCAGGATTTGTGTCTACAGTCGTCATGTCAGTTACCCTCAAAATTCGCCGGTCGCTTTTCGCGAAAGCTCAGCATTCCCTCACGCGCATCCGCGGTTGTTGCCGCCAATGCACCCGCCATTGCCTCAAGGGTGGCCGCAGCACCCTCGCCATTTGCCGCGTTCACCAGTTGCTTGGTCAGTTGCACCGACACGGGCGCAAGACGTGCGATCTGTTCGGCCATCTCCAGCGCGGCGTTCAATGCACCGCCCGCTGATGCAAGCTCGTCGATCAGACCGATCGCGTGAGCGCGCGTGGCGTCGATGCGTCTGCCGGTGAGCGCGAGCATCTTGACCTTGCTCGCCCCAATGACCGAGACAAGCCGTTGCGTGCCAGACCAACCCGGACATGTCGCTATACCCGCCTCTGGGAGCGCGAAGGTCGCGGCAGGGTCTGCAATCCGGATGTCCGCCACCGCGGCAAGCTCCAGCCCGCCTCCGAGTGCGTGTCCATTGATAGCTGCGATGACCGGCACACGAAGCGCAGCCCAACGATCAAAGATCCTGTGTCCGCGCGGTACCCACTGACGCCACATATCAAGAGGCGCCAGCGCGGACCATTCATTGATGTCCGCACCCACGCAGAAAGCCTTCGTTCCCGAGCCAGTCAGGACCACGGCGCGCACATCGGTCCACGTATCGAGATCCGCGGCGACCGCTTCCAGACGCATCAGCATCGGCGGGGTCAGGGCATTGAGCTTTTCGGGGCGATTCAACGTGACAAGAGCGACTGCGCCGCTGCGCTCAAACCGGATTCCATCGATATCAGCCACGATGCACCTCCCTGAGTTGCAGTCCGTACGGCGATTCGCTGAAAATCGCGGCATTCATGGTCTTCAGATCCGGTGAGACAATCAAAGGAAAATCCGCCTGCTCAAGCACGTCCCTGTTCAGGTCGATGCCGGGCGCGACCTCGATCACTTCAAGACCGTCCCTCGTGAGCTGCAGCACACAGCGTTCAGTCACATACAGCACCTGCTGACCACGCTGCTGCGCCATGCGGCCGCTGAACGTGACGTGGTCGACGTCGCCGATGAACTTCTTCGATTTGCCTTCCTGAAGGATCGTCAGCCGTCCGTGACCGACCTCCAGCTTCGCGCCGGCCGTGAAAAATCCCGAGAAGACGAGCTTCTTCGCGTGCGTCGTAATGTCGATGAAGCCGCCACATCCGGCAGTCAGGTACGGCTTGCTGGGCAGCTTCGATACGTTCACGTGGCCGTTGCGGTCGATCTGCAGGAACGACAGCAGCGAAACATCGAAGCCGCCTCCCTGGAAGTAGATGAACTGCGAAGGCGACGGCATGATCGCGTCGGCGTTTGCCGAGCAACCGAAGGCGAAGCCGAGCAGCGGCATACCGCCCACCGCACCCTGCTCGATGGCCCACGTCACCCGGCCGTTGAGTCCTTCTTCAAGGAGAATGCGCGGAACGTTGGCCGAAATGCCGAAGCCAAGATTCACCGCGTCTCCGTCCGCGATTTCCATCGCTGCGCGACGGGCAATCACCTTTTCTGCGTTCCAGTCGGCAAATGCAAATTCGCTGTCCGGAACCTTGATTTCGCCGCTGATCTCCGGGTCGTATTCGATCTGCGTCGTCTGTTTCTGCTCGGGGTCCACGACCACGTAGTCAACGAGGTTGCACGGAATATGCACCTGCTGCGTACCGAGCGACCCTGCCTTCACGACTCGCTTGACCTGTGCGATGACAATGCCGCCGTTGTTGCGCACTGCAAGCGCCTGGTCGCGGCCGCCGAGCAGCGCGCCTTCGTGTTCGTAAGACAGGTTGCCCCGCTCATCCGCTGTGGTGGCACGCACGATAGCGACGCGCGGCACGATATTCGGAAAGAAGAGCCACTCCTCGCCCGCGAACGTGACCTTGTCCACGATCGGCTCGGATTCCGAGAGACTGTTCATTGCGCCGCCCTGCCGGTCCGGATCGACGAAAGTGTCGAGCCCCACCTTGGTGAGGACACCAGGGCGCTTCGCGGCCGCGTCCCGATGCATGTCAAACATCACACCGCTCGGCAGGTTGTATGCGCGGATTTCATTGTCGACCACCATCCGCCAGATGTCGGGCATCGGTAGACTCGATGGGCCGCTGGGAAACGAACCGGCGATGATCGACTTGATAAGACCGTGCTTCGCCAGATGATCAACGCCTTTGACGCCATACATGTCGCCAGCTGCTATCGGATGCAGCAGCGAAAGTGCTCGAGGATGGCCTTCGGTTTCAAAGCGCGTCCCGATCGCCGCCAGCATGGCGTCGGGGCAGCCCAGGCCACTCGACGAACTGACGGTCACAACGTCACCATCGTTGATCAGGCCTGCGGCAGTCGCCATCGAAATAACTTTGCTGGAACCCACAATAGATCTCCTCAAACTGACTCAGCGCGCGAACTGCTGCGGGACGGCGACGTGTGCACCAGTTGAAGCCGACTCTTGAAGCGCAAGCGCGGTAACCAGTGACCGGTATCCGTCCCGGCCGGTGGCTGCGGGATCCTCACCGAGGAGAACAGCGCGATGGAACTGGGCGACCGCGGTGACATAAAGGTCCTGGTGGACGACCTCGATGATTTCGAAACCTGCTGCTGAACGCAGTTCGATTTCTCCGACGGCGCGCTGGGTCATCACGTCGCGTGCGATGAGCGAGCCTTCGGTCCCGTGGACCTCGAGGCCGGTCGGCGCGTACGGCACGGTGAACGCGTCGTGAATCTGGGCAAGCACGCCGTTACTGAACCGGATGATTCCCATCACGCCGTCGGCGAGGCCCTGGGTACCCATGCTTCCCGACGAGGTCATCGCGCTCACTTCGACGGGTTCTGCATCCAGAATGAAGCGAAGGGTGTCAGCGTCGTGCACGGAGATGTCCAGCACGACGCCGCCACCCGCATCAGGGCGCTCGATTCGCCAGCCGCGGAGGTGCGGCGGTAGGGAGACCGCGTGGAAGACACGCACGTACAGCAGCGAGCCGAGCGCACCTGAACGGATGAGTTCACGCAGACGGCGGTGTGTCGCGGCACACCGCAGGTGATGGTTCGTGCCAAGGACAACCTGATGGGCGGCGCACGCTTCAATCATCTGGCTCGCGTCAGCCTCTGAGAGCGCAAGCGGCTTTTCGCAGAGCACGTGTTTGCCGGCGGCAGCGGCCGCCAGAACTTGAGGCAGGTGTTTTTCGTTCGTGCTGCTGATGTAGACGGCGTCGACGTTGCGATCGGCGAGGATCTCATCAAGGCTTGTGCTCGACTTCGAAATTCGATGCTTGTCCGCGAACTCGCGGGCGCGCCCGGCGCTGCCGCTGACGACCGCTTCGATCGTGCCGTCCGGCTGCGACCGGATCGCGTTGACCATCCACTCGTCGGCTATCGTGCTGGCGCCGATTAGCGCCCAGCGAATCTTGGAAGTCATTGTCTCTCTCCATTGGAACGTTCCAACTAGCGTTTATTGGATCGTTCCAACAAACTGTAGTAGACTCATTTCACCGTGTCAAATACTTTTTGGAACGTTCCAATTGTGCAAAGCAACATGAAAACAGTTCCGACGATTCAGGACATTGCAGCGGCTGCGGGCGTATCCAAGTCGACGGTCTCGCTGGTCCTCCAGCAGAGCCCAAAAATCAAGGCGGAGACGGCCGAAAAAGTTCGGGCGGCAGCCCAGCTACTCGGCTACGTCTATAACCGCGGCGCAGCAAACCTGCGCGGGACCCGAAGTACCATCGTCGGGATGGTCATTAATGATCTGACTAACCCCTTCTTTGTCGAGTTGCTCGTCGCCATCGAGCGGGTACTCGCGCAGTCCGGATACACGACGCTGATGGCGCACACTGCCGAAAACGTCGCGACCCAAACCCGTGTTCTGCAATCGATGCGTGAACAGAATGTGGCCGGCCTGATCATGTCTCCTGCGCTGGGAACACCTGAGCAACTGCCGGACGAGATCAAGTCCTGGGGAATTCCACTTGTCCTTGTCATGCGACCGATGGGCACGGATGTCGACACGGTCGGAGTCGACAACAGCTTTGGATTCGCTCTCGCGACGGAACATCTGATTGCTCAGGGCCACACACGTATCGCATTCGCCGGCAATCGAACGGGGTATGCGGTTGCGAACCAGCGCAGGCAGGGCTATCTCACGGCAATGGCCAGCCATGCCCTGCCTGTCGCCGACGAGTGGATCATCGACGTTGAACTGACTCCGGAGGGCGGTCGCAAGGCTGTCCGCTCCATCTTCGAGATGCGGCCTCGTCCGACGGCGGTGGTTTGCTACAACGATCAGGTTGCGTTTGGCGTGTTGCATGAGCTGGACCGAATGGGCAAACGTGCGGGCAAGGCGCTCGCGGTCGTTGGCTGTGACAATGTGGTGGCGGCAGAACATACCAATCCGCCGCTCACTACTCTTTCCGCCGGAGCGGACAAACTCGGCACGATCGCGAGTGAGACGCTGCTGGCCAGGCTCGATCCAGCGGCGGACGGAAAAGAACCACCCGTGCAGTACTTCGCCATTCCGCAGCTAGTCGTCAGGGAATCAAGCGTGGGCTCCGCGGGGCGCCACCCGCCTCTGTCGATCGATCCCGCCCGCACAGAACGTCGCGTTGCAGGCCAGCGGCAATAGACTTCTGTCCCCTTGATGCATCGCGCGTCAGCCAGAGGGGCTGGCCGGATCGTGGCGGGCCGTCTGGCTAACCCCGAACCGACCGGGCTACCCGCCTACGAATCGGTGGATTGCCTTTCAACCCCCAGCGACGGCGTTTCACAGCGTGAAGCCCATCTGGTCCTTGCCGAGTTCAGTCAGGTCTGCCTCCGCCGCGCGTCCGACAAAGTCGACTTCGAAATTGTCCGCAGGAAAGTCCGGCGGGCTATCTCCGTTGAGAAAGGTCGGCAACTGGCGTTTAAGGTAGGCGTCGTTCTTTGCACACGCTGGCGCAGCCGATATGTACATGACGTTGCTGTAGCCCTTGCCATGATGAGCATCTTCGACCGCGTGAATCACGTCGCTATGCCAGAAGACGGTGTCCCCTGCCTGCATCAGTGGAATGGAGGACAACGCTTCTTGAAGCGGACCATGCCATTCCGGCTTGATCGAAAGTGCGCGCCCGGGCAAGGCGCCGCACAGATCGTCGTCCGGCACGTCATCCTGAAGGGCGCGCAATAATATGTACACCATCGCGTTCGCGATCGGCACGAGTTGAAGCGTGCCGTCTCCCGGACCTTGCGGAGTGAGCGCTGTCCAGCCCTGGAAAGTACGGAACATCGAACAGACAGTCGGTGACGGAATCTCTCTCGCCTCGGGGCGATATGCGGCATCGAACGCGTCGTAGCGGCGCCAGTCGCCACTAAACACGTGTCGATAAACACGCCGGAAATTGTCGTCAAGCCAACGTTCGACTGACCCACCGTCGCAATGAGCAGACAGCCCGAGCGACTCGGAGCCGGGGGGGCGACGTCGCAGCCGGTCCGCGTACACCGGAACGCGGTCCGGATCGAAATGAACGCGTCCTTCGCTGTCGTGTTTCCAGAGGCGGTTCAGAAAGACGCGCGTCTGAGTGAGTTCGGGCGCCTGGCGCGCTTCGACCTGAGGCTTCGACCAGTAAATGCCATAGATCTGGGGCTTGCTCGAAGCGAGGTTGCCGAAGTACTTGTCTTCTGCACGATGCGCGAGTTTTTCGTCGAGGTCATTGGACTCGACATACTCAGCGACCTGCGCGTCCCAGCCTTCAGCGCGCTCGCGGCTGAACACCCCCCGGACGACGCAGGCCCCTCGATCCTTGATCGATGCGATCTGCGCGGCGCTCACCCGGTCAGCCGCGATATCCGCAAACTGGATTTCAGGAATGACAGAGTCACCGCGGGCACGCTGCTCCACGATGGTAGCGACCTTGCGCTGAATATCAGCTTCGACCTGCTGGAATACTTCCCTATAGTTCGGAAGGCCGGCGCGCAACAGCTTTTTAACCGCCCGAATAGCGGTCGGCAAATCGTCGATGTGAAGGGATTCCATGGTGGCGTCTCCTGGTGTTCTTTGATGACTGAAGCTTAGCCTGGGCCACGATGGACAGGTGATACAATAAGGTCAACTTCTTTGCGATTCCAGCCATGAAGCCTCTATACGAACATGTCGAGATGAGCGCCGGATGCTCCGTGCGGGTTTATCACCGGAAGCTTCCGCGTATTCCGTTCGAATGGCACCATCACCCGGAATATGAACTCACCTTGACGATGAATAGCCGTGGCAAGCGCTACATCGGTGACTCGATCGCCGGGTACGAGGGCGATGACCTGGTGCTCGTCCCGCCGGACTTGCCTCATACCTGGTCGTCGAACCGTTCGATCGACGACAGCGCCCCGCAGGTCGCTATCGTCATCTGGTTCGAAGGCGACTGGGCGCGACGACTGGCCGATTGCTGCCCGGAGTACGAAGCACTTCATCGGCTTCTGCGACGCGCTGCCTGCGGCCTTGCGTTCAGAGCGGAAGCCGGGGCAACGGTGCGTAGCCGACTCGAGGGTCTTTTGTCAGCGTCTCCCAGAGAGAGACTCAGCGTTGCGCTGGACATCCTGTGCACATTGGCCGATGAAGAGGCACGGCCACTCGCGTCCCCCAACGCATTCGATCAGAGCAACGTGGGGCGGCCCTCCGGACACGAGCCGGAGCGGGTAAATCGGGCGTTAGCAGTTATCGAGGCACGGTTTGCCGAACGGCTGACACTGGCGGAATTAGCCGCCGCCGCGACCCTTTCAGAGCGCACACTCAATCGATACTTTGTTCAACATATCGGCGAAAGTGTCGGGAAGTATGTGAGCCGTGTGCGAATCGGTCACGCATGTCGAATGCTCGCGGACACCTCATGGCCCGTGTCGGTCATCGCGGCGCATTCAGGATTTCCCAACGTTGCCAATTTCAACCGTCAATTTCGCGCGCTGAAAAAGACGACTCCCGCGGCCTATCGGAAAGAGTTTGCTGGTCAGCCCCGACATCAACTGAATGCCCCGTTGACACTGGAGGCTAGGTCGCCATCCTTGGACCGCTCATGAATGGCGTTCAGCGTGGTGACTAAGCGGACCGCTTGACTCGCGATATCGTGTGCGACGAAGCTGCGGCCCCGGCTCCCCTACTTTCGATGACCGCGCGCGCTGAGAGGTTCGCGCCGCTGCCTCCCGGATCGATTCTACGAGCCGGTCCAGATTCGCAAATTCGAGTCGCTGCGTCGGTACGATCACCGCAAGCGATCCGACCGCTTCACCGGAATCGTCCGTGAACAGCGGCGACGCCAGTGCAGAAACGCCGTTTTCCAGTTCGTCCCTCGACAGATAAAAGCCCGCGCGTCGGATTTTGAGCAGCGACGCCCGGAACTCGTCGAGTGTCGGCCCCAAGCCGCTTTGCGCGATCTCTTCGGCATACTGATCGAACAGAACCGCCAGCTTGGCCTTCGGAAACGTGGACAGGATCACTTTTGGAGCGGCGCCGAGAAACAGGGGCCGCGGACGGCCCCGGCCGTATCGGAGGTCAAGCGCGGCCTCGTGCGTCTCGCGATGCGTGTCAACGAGCTCGCTTCCCTATGGATAACAGTCTCGCGATGCTCGACATCTCTGTGCAGGGTCGCGACTGATCGCGACGCGGTCCGACTTTATTGCCGGTTCAGAACATTTCATATTTTCTGCAGGACTTTATGTGCGTGCCGTTTCACACTTCAGTCGCCGGATTCAGGACCTTCCGTCGTCATCATCGAGCGTCTGCTTGACTTTAACGAAGCCGGCCGACGGTATAGCTATGCGCTCGTCGAAGGCCCGGATTCCGTGTCCGGCTATGTCGGCCCGGTATCTGTTCACGACGATGGCGATGCACGCTCGGTTGCAACGTGGTCCAGCCACTTTCTGCCTGATGACGCAAGCAAGACACGTGAGTTCGTTTCGCACTATGAGCAAATTTACCGCGCGGGACTCGGCGGTCTGAAAACGCTTGTCGAAAACGGCAGCAACTGACCAGTACGCTTGTTTCGCGCGAAGCACGCCACCGCGTTGCGCCAGCCTGTGCAGGCCGACGACAGTCTCGTGGACTCGCGTGCTGGCAAACTGAACAGTGTTGCGCGCCGACTGGAGCCCGGTGCTGCTCGCGCCATACTTTACTATTTGAACCGCCTCGCGCATCGTCCGCGATGACGCCGTTGCGCTCGTATGCCGGAACGTGTTTCCCACCCCCGCTCGGTCCGGCGATGATCGTGCCTCAGGCGTCCATCACTGATCCGCCCACGCAGCCGCCGGCCGCGCCGGCGCTCCGCTGCCGAGCGTCTCGATCAGATAATCGACGAATGACGCGATCCGCGATGAGATCGCCGTATTCCGGTAATAAACGGCATGAATCGGCTGCCGCACGTCCTGCGTGTGGCGCGTCAGGATCTGCAGGAGCCTTCCGGCTTCGCGGTCCTGCATGGTCATAAAGTCCGACAGGCAGACGATCCCGTTGCCCTCGAGCGCGAGTTGCCTCAGCGTCTCGCCGCTCGACGACCAGACCGTGGGCGCGATGCGGTACGGTTCGCCATCGGCGCCCAGCAACGGCCAGACATTCAGCGACTCCGGCTGGTTGAAGCCGAGCAGTGCGTGCTTACCGAGATCCTCGACCTTGCGCGGCTGGCCGTTCACCTCGAGATAGTTCGGACTCGCGAGAATGCGTAGCCTGCTGTTGCCGACGAGCCGGCTATGCAGCGTCGAATCCTTCAGCCGGCCGATCCGGATCGCGACGTCGGTGCGCCGCTCGAGCAGATCGATCACACCCTCGTTGCTGTTGAGTTCCAGCTCCACCTGAGGATAACGCTCGCGGTAGCCCTGCACGAGCGGCACGATCACATGCAGCATGAACGGCGACGCCGCGTCGACCCGCAACCGCCCCGACGGTTTCTCGCGCCGCGCCACCATCTGTTCCTCGGCACTTTCCACCGACTCGATGATCGCCCGTGCGTCCTGCAGGAACGCCCGCCCCTCCTCGGTCAATTCGAGCCGGCGCGTGGTCCGGCGCAACAGCGTCGTCTTCAGCTTCTCCTCGAGCCGGCCGAGTGTACGGCTTGCGGCCGACACAGTCAGGTCGAGCTGCTGCGCGGCGGCGGTGATCGACCCGGTATCGACTACGGCCGCGAAGGTTTGCAATTCGTCCAGTGTGATTTTCATTGTTGATTTCAAATCAAAACAATTTCATTTATAACCTGGTTTTTCCGCAAAAGTAAAGAGAGCACACTGCGCCGGTCTCCACTCATGTTCCGGATCGACCGCCATGCCGCTCGCTCTTCTCGCGCTCACCATCAGCGCCTTCGCCATCGGCACGACCGAGTTCGTGATCGTTGGCCTGATCCCGACAATCGCGTCTGATCTCGGCGTCAGCCTGCCGGCAGCCGGGCTTCTCGTGAGCCTGTACGCGCTCAGTGTTGCGATCGGTGCGCCCCTCCTCACCGCGCTGACCGGCTGCCTGCCGCGCAAGACGCTGCTCGCCGGTCTGATGGCGCTGTTTACGGTCGGCAATCTCGTTGCATGGCGCGCGCCGAGTTACGAGTCGCTGATCGTCGCACGGATTCTCACGGGCCTCGCGCACGGCGTGTTCTTTTCGGTGGGCTCGATCATCGCGACCACGCTCGTACCGAAGGAGAAGGCCGCGAGCGCGATCGCGACGATGTTCAGCGGCATGACGGTCGCGTTCGTCGCCGGCATTCCACTGGGCACCGTAATCGGTCAGCATTTCGGCTGGCGAGCGACGTTTCTCGTCGTCGCGGGTTTCGGGCTGGTTGCGTTTCTCGGGGCTGTCGCCTTCGTGCCCCGGCATCTCGCGCATGCGCGTCCCGCGCCGCTCTTCCAGCAATTCCGCGTGCTCGCGCAACCCCGGCTGCTGCTCGTCTATGCAATGACCGCTGTCGGCTACGGCGGCTCGCTGATCGCGTTCACGTTCATGGCGCCGCTACTCGAGCAAATCTCGGGCATTACGCCGTCGCAAGTCAGCTTGGTGCTCGTCGCCTATGGCGTGTCGGTCGCGGCGGGCAATGTCTGGGGCGGCAAGCTCGCCGATCGTGTCGGCCCGGTCAAGGCGCTCAAGCGGATTTTCCTGCTGCTCGCCGCCGTGCTGTTCGCCCTCACCTTCACCGTGCACAACGCGTGGCTCGCCGTGTTGACGATGCTCTGCTGGGGCGCGGTCGCATTCGGCAACGTGCCGGGCCTGCAGGTGTACGTCGTCAAGCAGGCGCGCCACTTCGCTCCCGAGGCCACCGATGTCGCGTCCGGCTTCAACATCGCTGCGTTCAATCTCGGCGTCGCGGGCGGCTCGTCGCTCGGCGGGCTGATCGTCACGCACATCGGCCTCGGCCACACGCCATGGATCGCCGCCGCAGTCACGCTCGGCGCATTCGCGCTTACCGCCCTGAGCGGATCCCTCGACCAGCGCGAAGGCCTGCCCGATCGTACCGCCGAACCCGTGGAACTTGCCCACTGAAACCTTCTCTGCCGGAGATCAGCATCACGAACGCACCCGCCGACCGTCCGCTGTTTGCAGGCAAGACCTTCGAAGTCCGCTATGCCGGCTCACAGCCATCAACGCCCGCGGCGTCGCCGCGCAATTGCCCGCGATAAGCGCGTTTTTGCAGCGCATTCACGCGCGGCCCGCGTATCAGCGCGCGCTCGAACGCGGCGGCAAATACGAAATCCTCGGCGGCGATTGAAGCGGAACCGCGCGCGGCTTCGCGCAGCGCCGCCGCCCAGGATTTCGTAGTTGGACGCTAAATGTGCGGGTGCTAGACTCGAAAACCCATCGTCGGTGATCGACCGAATCCGCGTCAAGGGGCGTCCGCATGACCCATTCCCTCCACGGCAAGCAACGCTGGCTCGCGCTAATCGTGCTCTGCCTCGGCGTACTGATGATCGTACTCGACACGACCATCGTGAACGTCGCGCTGCCGTCCATCGCAGCCGATCTCGGCTTTAGCGAAACTTCGCTCGTGTGGGTCGTCAACGCCTACATGCTGACGTTCGGCGGCTGCCTGCTGCTCGGCGGACGGCTTGGCGATCTGTACGGACACCGCAAGCTGTTTCTCAGCGGCATTACGCTCTTCACGCTCGCTTCGCTCGCCTGCGGCCTCGCGAATTCGCAGGTGCTGCTGGTCGCCGCGCGCGCCGTGCAGGGCCTGGGCGGTGCGATCGTCTCGGCGGTATCGTTGTCGCTGATCATGAATCTGTTCACCGAAGCCGGCGAACGCGCGAAGGCGATGGGCGTGTATGGCTTCGTCTGCGCGGGCGGCGGCAGCATCGGCGTGCTGCTCGGCGGACTGCTCACCAACCTGCTGAGCTGGCACTGGATCTTCCTGGTCAATCTGCCGATCGGCATTGCGGTGTACGCGCTGTGCCTCGCGCTATTGCCCGCTGCGCGCGGCCACGCGCATGGCGAACGGCTCGATGTGGCCGGGGCGCTCAGCGTGACCGCATCGCTGATGCTGGCGGTCTATGCGATCGTCAACGGCAACGAAGCGGGCTGGACTTCGGCGCAAACGCTCGGCCTGCTGTTCGTCGGGCTCGCGCTGCTTGCCGTGTTCCTCGCAATCGAGGCGAGAATCGAACACCCGTTGATGCCGCTCGCTCTGCTGCGTTTGCGCAATGTCGCGACCGCGAACCTGGTCGGCGTGTTGTGGGCGGCGGCGATGTTCGCGTGGTTCTTTATTTCGGCGCTGTATCTGCAGCGCGTGCTCGGCTATCGGCCATTGCAGGTGGGGCTCGCGTTTCTGCCCGCGAACCTGATCATGGGACTTTTTTCGCTGGGATTGTCGGCGCGCGTGGTGATGCGCTTCGGGCTGCGTCGTCCGCTCGCGGCTGGCCTGCTGATCGCTGCTTGCGGGCTTGCGCTGTTCGCGCGTGCGCCCGTCGACGGCAGCTTCGTACCCGACGTGTTGCCCGGCATGTTGCTGCTCGGCTTTGGTGCGGGCATCGCGTTCAATCCGCTGCTGCTCGCCGCAATGAGCGACGTCGATCCCGCCGATTCGGGCCTCGCGTCGGGCATCGTCAATACATCGTTCATGATGGGCGGGGCGCTCGGGCTTGCCGTGCTCGCGAGTCTTGCCGCGGCGCGTAGCGAGGCGATGCAGGCGTCGTCGAGTGCCGCGGCTGCGCTGAACAGCGGGTATCACGTCGCGTTTCTGTTTGGGGCGGTTTTTGCGGCGGCGGCCGGCGTGCTGGGTGGGCTGTTGCTGAGGCCGGGGCAGGCGGGTAGCGCCGCGGGCGTGCATGGTGACGCGGCGGAATCGTCTCGGCCCTCCGCCGCGACTGCAAAACCGCAAGCGCGATCAAATGCGTGAGTTCGCCGCTGACTATGCTGGCTTCATGCTGACATGAGAGCCGAGATGAACCCGGTTGGAAAAGCGCTCTGGTATATCGAAAGCCACTTCGCCGGCGAGTTGACGCTCGACGACATCGCCCGCTGTGGCTGCGTATCGCGCTTTCACCTCGCGCGCGCGTTCGAAGCGGCCACCGGGATGCCGGTGATGCGCTACGTTCGCGCACGGCGTTTGAGCGAGGCCGCACGACGTCTGGCCGATGGTGCGCCCGACATCCTCGCGGTCGCTCTCGACGCCGGCTACGGCTCTCACGAAGCATTCACGCGCGCGTTTCGCGATCAGTTCGGGCTCACGCCCGACGCGCTGCGCGCGCGGGGTCATCTCGACAACCTGACCATTGTGGAGCCGATCAAAATGGACGAAACCCTTCTCAGCCATCTGGACCCGCCGCGCTTCGAAGACGCGCGAGCGTTTCTCGTCGCTGGACTGAGCGAGCGCTATACGTGCGACAGCAGCAAGGCGATCCCATCCCATTGGCAGCGCTTTGGCGCCTGGTACGGCAGGGTGCCGGGACAGGTCGGCAAGGTGGCTTATGGCGTTTGCTATAACGCCGATGAACTGGGTAACTTCGACTACATGTGCGGCGTCGAAGTCAGCGATTTTTCCGCGTTGCCGCCAGAGTTGAGTCGTGTGCGCATCGCCGCGCAACGGTATGCGGTGTTCACTCATCGCGAGCACATCTCAGGCATTCGTCGCACGATGAATACGATCTGGAATCAGTGGTTGCCCGCGTCAGGGCACGTGCCTGCCGATGCGCCGCATTTCGAACGGTATGGCGAGCAGTTCGACCCGGTGACGGGGATGGGTGGAGTCGAAGTCTGGTTGCCGCTGAAAAGTTGATGGTCGATTCGGCGGATGGCCGTTGCAGATGGCCGTTGCAGATGGCCGTTGTGGCCGGCCATCCGCCTGATCGTTCACGGAGTGGCATGTCTGCTGTCATGCAATGCATGCACGTCGTCGTATTCCCGCGAAATGTCCTTATTCGTGTAATCGCCCAATCGCATGGCGGCGGCCACGCTAATCACCGCGCATGCGAAGACATACCACGCCACCGCAAATCCCGAATGGAAGTAAGCATAAAGCGCCGTCGCAATCAACGGTGCCGGACCGCCAGCGATGACGGAAGCCAACTGATAGCCCATCGACGCACCGCTGTAGCGCAAGCGCCCCGTGAACGATTCGGCGATCAACGCGGCTTGGGGACCATACATCATCGCATGCGGCACCAGCGAAAGTACGATGGCCGCGAAGATCCATATCGGGTTATGGGTTCCAACCATGAAAAAGTACAGGAAGCCGAATAGCCCGACAGCAGCGGCACCGATCACATACATGCGTCGACGTCCGATCAGATCAGACACGTGGCCAAACAGCGGAATCGTGAAGAATTCCAGCACCGAAGCGGCCAGCACTGCCGTGAGCAACAGATCGCGTGTGACGCCCAGACTCATCACACCATAGGTGAATATAAAGGCCGTGAAAATATAGAACGGCGCCTGTTCCGCCATACGCGCAAGAGCCGACAGAAGAATGTCTTTCGGCTGCCGGCGCAATACTTCACGCATCGGCGCCTTTTCGATCCTGCGCTCAGCGAGCAGCTTCGCGAAGATAGGCGTCTCGAGGATACTCAAGCGGATATAGAGGCCGATCGCGACCAGCACGATACTGAGGAAAAACGGCACCCGCCAGCCCCAGGTGAGAAATGCGCTGCCGGAGATCTGACTGATGGCAAGCACCACCAGATTCGCGACGAACAATCCCGCCGGTACGCCGAACTGCGGCCAGGACGCGATGAAACCGCGATGCTTGTTGGTACGTGCCCACTCCATCGACATCAACACCGAACCGCCCCACTCGCCTCCAACGCCCACACCTTGAATGAAGCGCAGCGCCGTGAGCAGGATTGCCCCCCAGATACCGATCGTCGCATAGGTCGGAACAAAGCCCACGGCAAACGTCGCGAGTCCCATCAGCAACAGCGTCACGATTAACGTGGCTTTACGTCCGATGCGATCGCCATAGTGGCCGAAAATCGCCGCGCCCACCGGCCGCGCGATAAAGCCGACAGCGTAAATCAGAAAAGCTTGCAGTGTGCCGACGAGCGGGTCCGATTCAGGAAAGAACAGTTTCGCGAATACAAGACCCGTGACAATGCTGTACAGGAAGAAGTCATACCATTCGATTGTGGTACCAATCGTGCTGGCGATGACAGCACGGCGCAACTGGCGCCGAGCCTCCTCATCCGAGAGGGGCACCGCCCCTGATTGCGTGGCAGCCATTTGATATCTCCCCAAAATGGACGGGTGACATCTTTTTTTGACATTTGAGGTATTGCGTGGTTCCAGTGAGGACGCGAGATACGTGCAGCGAAAACAGAGACATTTCGAAATTGCATTTTTTGCCGAATTAGCAATCCGCAACCCGCGCTCATGCAATTGATACCGATGCCGAAATCGAATTGGAATTCGAACGAACCGCGGCTTCGGACATGAGCTTTCGCGAAGAATGGGGAGCGACTTGCTTCGCACTACAGGCATCTCACATGCTCGTCACACCCCATTCCCCAATCACACCAACGGAATGTAGATATCCGTCTGCCACTGATCCAGCGGCGTCTCAGGATAGACGCTCAGGTAGTGGAAAAACAGCGGATGGTCCCGCAACTCTTCGCCACTCGAAGGCAGCCAGTCGCGATAGACCGGGTAGATCGTCTCGCCGATGTGGTCGGTCGATCCTGCGTGCCGAACCACCGCGCAGCGTCCACCGGGCATCACGAGTTCGCGCACGCCATAGAGATTCGGCGCGACCGGCTCGTCGATCTCTCCGCAGATATCGAAACGGAATTCATCCGCTGGCACGGTGTCTGGATTGCCGTGCGGGACGCCGAAGGTCCGGCTCGACGCCACCGGTGATTGTCCGCTTTGAATACGCCAATGGATGAACTTGCGCGCACTCTCGTTGACGAGTCCGGGCGAACCACAATGTTCGAGCGCGGCAACGCGGGTTTCCGCAAAATCGACGATTTTCACTTGCATGGTCAGTTTCCTCGAAACATAGGGAACAACAAAACTCGCACTCCAGAATTGCCATGTTGGATGTCGTCGAAACGCGCTCGGCGCCATGCCGAACGCACGCTTGAACGCACGGCTGAAGGCTTCGGGACTGTCAAACCCGGCGTCGAGCGCGGCATCGAGAACCGGGCACGCCGACATACGCGACAAACTGTCGATGAAAATGGAACATCGAGAAGTTTGCGATGCGGCTTAGCGCGTCGACCGACAGATCGCCCTCGAGGTTTGCATCGATATAGGCGAGAACGGCTTCGAAGCGCTTCGTGTAGGCAGCGGCGGCGTCTGTGTGAGCTAACATGGTCTGGATCGTGCGAGTTTCGATATAGTCGCCGAGGTTGGACACATCTTACCTAGCCGGACTTGCTCGATCTTCAATTGGCTCGCTGCCGCGCCTGGAGAATTTACGTAAACTTATCTTCGTTCACCCGCGCTTCCTGAGATTGTCCGCCGATGCCCTCTTCGATCAGCAATTCGCTCCTGTGGATCTTCGACGCGTTCGAACGCGATCCGACGTATATGCGTCGGCGGATGTTTGGTAGCGACGCTGCGTATATCGATGGGCTATTGTGCCTGGTTGCCGCCGATCGCGATAAGCCGTGGAATGGGCTTCTCGTCTGTACGTCGCGGGAACGCCATGCTGCTCTGATTACCGATGTGCCTGCGTTGCGGCCTCACCCGGTGCTTGGGAAATGGCTTTACGTGCCGCAGGAGGATCCTGCGTTTGAAGACACTGTCGAGCAGTTGACGGCACTCGTGCTGGAGCGGGACCCGCGAGTGGGTGTCGAGCCTAAGCCGAAAAAGCGGCGCGGTAAGTCGGTGTTGCCGGAGGGTTGAAGCGCGGCAGTGCCGTTTCGGTCTCTCTTCCGGTCCGAACGCGCGCTCATTGGTGACTACGCGAATTGCGGTCGGGCTTAAAGACCGGAAATGAGATTCTCTCCTCGTCGGATCGCGCCTTATTAATTCGATTCACAACCATAGCGCGAACTCGTTTCATGCAAATAGCATGAATCCCTCGAAATAACTTCGCAATGTAGAAAACAGCGATAAAGCACTGTGCCTGATATGACGTGCTCTGTGCGATTTCGCACATTCCGCCCATGCGCCCTGATCGGACGTTCACTATATTTTCGATTGCCCCACCCCACCGCTATAAATTGTTTACCTGGTCTTCTAACTATCTGTATTCCTGCTTCGCAAAAACGCAAACGCAGCTTTTCCAAATAATTCCCGAGGAGACGACATGAGAACTGACACGTTGTGTTCAGCGTGTGCGCTGCTATTTGGTTTAACAACGAGCAGCATTGCCTATGCGACCGATTGGACGACTTCGGGTAACGGCTTGATGAACTCCCGAAATCAGGCGAATGAATCGGCCATTAGTCCGAAGACAGCAGGTTCCATTCACAAACTCTGGGCAGCCGACACAAGCGGAAACGTGACGGCGACCCCTGCCCTCGATGACCGCTATGCCTATTTCCCGGATTCCGCGGGCTATCTGTACAAGGTCGACAGGAAGACCGGCAAGCTGATCTGGAAGAACCTTGTATCGTCCTATACGAACATCCCCAACGACTACGCGCGCGCAACTCCCGCCATCTCCGGAAACGTACTGATACTCGGCAATCAAAGCGGCAAACTGTCGAGTCCGCAACCGGCCCAGGTCTTTGCCGTTGACAAGAACACTGGCCTGCGGCTTTGGCACACGCAAGTCGATTCAACCACTTATTCAATGGTCACGCAGTCTGCCGTCATCGCGAACGGTACGGCTTTTGTAGGAACCACATCGAACGAAGAATTGATGGCCGCCTATGTCCCTCCGCCTGCCTGGCAGTGGAGTTTCCGCGGCAGCGTCGTCGCACTCGATGTCGCGACCGGCGCAATCAAATGGCAAACATACACGATACCGAAGGGTTATTTCGGCGGCTCCGTCTGGGGAAGCACGGGCGCCGTCGACGTCGATCGCAATACGGTGTTCATGGGTTCCGGCAACAACTGGGCAGTGCCTCAGGCCGTACTCGACTGCATGAACAGTGGCGGCACGCCGACCTCGTGCATCGATCCGAACGATCACTTCGACTCGATCCTTGCGCTGGACATGACCACGGGCGCAGTCAAATGGTCCGCGCGCGGTCTGCCGTACGACACGTGGAATGTCGGCTGCGGCCTCAACGTCCCGGGCGTCTTCACCCTTCCGCCGAACGCCAACTGTCCCAATCCGAAAGGTCCGGACTGGGACTTCGCGCAAGGACCGATGCTCTTCGGTGGCAACGGCAATGCTGGCAGACTGGTCGGCGCGGGGCAGAAGAGCGGGATGTTCTGGGCCTTCGATGAAGACACAGGCGCTCTGCGCTGGTCCACGCAGGTCGCCCCTGGGGGACTCACAGGCGGTCTTCAGTGGGGATCGGCCAACGATGGCCAGTTCATTTATGTTGCGGTATCGAATAGCGGAATGACCGGAGCGGGAACGACGCCAGGCGTATGGCAATTGGCGAACGGCGGTGGCACCACCACGTCTGGCGGTTGGGCGTCGCTCAACGCGAATTCCGGCGCAGTGAAGTGGACCACGCCGGACCCGCTCGGAAGCCGCGCGGAGGCAGCCGTCAGTGTCGCCAATGGCGTGGTCTTCGGATGCAATCTCGACTATACGAATGGCACGATGTACGCGCTCGATTCTTCCAACGGAAAAGTCCTGTGGTCATTCAATAGCGGGGGTGCATGCAATGCCGGGCCGGCCATTGCGGACGGCGTGGTGTTCTGGGGCTCTGGCTCGACGAGTGGACCGGGGCCGCTGAAATTGTTCGCCTTCGGTCTGTAGGAAACACCTGAGGTCCCGGTCTGTTCGCGGCGGGGCCTTTGGCTCTTTGCTACGATGTGAGTCTGTTCCGAAGCCGGCGCATTTGGCGCGTAGCGCCCGCCGGCCGGCAGTCATCACCGAACTCACCGAGCACTAGACCTTGACGATCCACATCCGCCCCGCCACCGCTTCCGACGCCCCCCTGATCCTGCGCTTCGTCACCGAACTCGCGATCTACGAAAAAGCCGAACACGAAGTCGTCGCCGGCGTCGAAGACATCGAGAAGAGCCTGTTTTCCGAGGGCGCGCCCGCGAAAGCGCTGATCTGCGAAATGAACGGCGAGCCAGTCGGTTTTTGCGTGTACTTCTTTTCGTATTCGACGTGGCTCGGCAAGCAGGGGCTTTATCTGGAAGACCTGTACGTATCGCCCGCATCGCGTGGCAGCGGCGCGGGCAAACGGATGCTGCGCCATCTCGCGCAGATCGCCTGCGAAACGGGCTGCGGTCGATTCGAATGGAGCGTGCTCGACTGGAACGAGCCGGCCATCGGCTTCTACAAGTCGATCGGCGCGAATCCGCAAAGCGAATGGGTACGTTATCGTCTCGCCGGCGACGCGCTCAAAGCATTCGCCGAAGGCGAAACCGAACGGAGCACCTAAGCCCGGTCACTGCGCGGAGGCCGCGATGGGCGCCACCTCGAATGCATCGCCCGTCGCGAAGAAGGTACCGCCGGCCACGTAATGGCATGTGCGCAGGTCGGGATCGTCGCCGAAATGCCAGCGGTTGCGCGAATACACGCGGCTATCCGCATACGCGGCGACCACCTCGCCGATGATCAGATCGTGCCGTTGGCTGTCGTCCGGAATCACCTTGCATTCCATCCAGGTGATGCAGCCGGCCAGCATCGGCGCGTCGATTTTTTGCGCGCGGAAGGTCTCGAGATCGAACGCGGAGAACTTGTCGAGTTCGACGCCCGCGTGCGTGCCGACCGCGAGCGTTTGCGCGGCGAAACCGCGGCTCGGCAACTGCAGCCCGAACACGCCGCTCGCTTCGATCAGGCGACGCGTCAGCGTGCGGCTATCCACGACCACCACCACCTTCGGCGGATTGAAGTCGAGCGGCATCGCCCATGACGCGGCCATCACGTTCGAACGACCATCGTGTGCGCTCGTGATCAGCGTGACGGGTCCGTGATTGAGCAGTTGAGTCGCGCGCGACAATTCCACGGTTTCTCGGGTGGCGTTCATAGCATCGTGATGGCGTCGAAAGGATGACGCTGATTGTAGCGGGGTGGAAGAAATGCGATGCGGCGCAGGCCCGAGCGATACGAGAGCGATTCGAACCACGCGCGGATGGCGGCCGAATCGAGCTACCGGGCGGCGGCCCACAAGCCGCCGCCCGACCGGACTTCAAACGAATTTCAAGGGATCCTCAATGTGGCGCCTTGCCGTTCGGCACCGCATTGAGCGGCTTGTGCTGCTCGTCGCCGAGTCCCGGGAAGAACGCGTTCCAGGCGGCGCGCACGCCTTGCGCCGCGGTGGCTTCGGCGCCGACCGACTCGGCCGCGCCGTCCGCGGCTTTCGAGGGATCGGCGGACAGGCCGCGCCAGTGCGTGAATACGAGCAACGGCTTTTCGGTCCACACGCCGTCGCCAAATTTCGCAAACGCCGTGTCCCCGCTCGCCAACTGCACTTCGTACCAGCCTTCGCGTACGGGCGTATGGATGGCAAGGTCAAACCACGGGGTCGGTTCGATTTCCTTCATGTCGTCTCCGGTCGGATAGATCGTCATCGATAACCACACTGAACGCATTGTTCGTGCCCATCGCTGGCGCCACACCGCCGCGCGACGGGACGGGCAAGCGCGGCACATGCGGGCAAATCAGCACATCGGAACTGCGAAGTCGCCACGCATACGACACGATAGCGCGACATGGGCCAGGCGGACAAACGTAAAACTTACATGCCCGGAGTGGCGGGCGTACGGCGTGGCGGGGCGAGTTTTTTGCGGGGCCGGACGACGGTTTTTCCGCCCCGTTTTGCCGAGCGCCTCGCAGCCGGTCGCGCCTCGCCGTCCATCTGCCGCACCACCTCCGCCAGCGCTTTCACCGCGGGCCCCAAGCGCTCCGCCTCCGTATTGCCATACCCGATCACGAGCCCGTTCGTCTGCTCCGACGCCCCGATCGAAAACCCCGACAGCGCGCGCGGATTCAACCCCAACGCCTGCGCCCGCGCCGTGAGCGCGCGATCGTCGAGCGACGCCGGCAGCCGCAGCGTCAGATGCATGCCGCAATCGCCGCCAAGAATCGTCGCCGCCGGAAAATGCTCGGCAAGCGCGTCGCGCAGCGCCTGCTGCCGCTCGCGGTACAGCCGCCGCATCCGCCCGAGATGCCGCCCGAATTCGCCGCTTTCGATGAAATGCGCGAGCGCCAGCTGCTCCAGCCGATGCCCGCCGCGCAGCATCTCTTGCAGCGCAACAGCGGCGTGCGCGGCGATCGCGCGCGGCAGCACGACGAAGCCGATGCGCAGCGCCGGAAACATCGTCTTGCTGAACGAGCCGACGTACAGCACGGGCGCCTCGTCGACGAGGCCCTGCATGCTCGCGATCGGCTCGCCGGTGTGACGCACCTCGCCGTCGTAATCGTCCTCGATCAGCCACGCGCCGCAGCGCCGCGCCTCGGCAATCAGCGCGAGCCGCCGCGCCACCGACAGCACCGCGCCGGTCGGATACTGATGCGCGGGAGACGTGTAGATCAGTTTCGGCGGATGCGTGTGCCACGCGTCGGCCGGCACGGCCATGCCTTCGGCGTCGACGGGAATCGGCAGCGTGCGCAAGTCGCCCGCGTTGAAAGCGGCCTTCGCGCCGCGATAGCCGGGGTCCTCGATCCATGCGACATCGCCGGGATTGGTCAGCAGTCGCACGCACAGGTTCAGCGCCTCCTGCGCGCCCTCGGTGATCACGACCTGCGAACCATTGCAGCGCACGCCGCGCGCCATCCGCAGATGCGCGGCGATCGCGTCGCGCAGCGCGGGCTCGCCGGCCGGCGTGCCGTAGCCGAGCGCGCGCGGTAATGCGCGCTCCATCGCACGTTCGAGCGCGCGCCGCCACGCGGCAAGCGGGAAACGGTCCAGCGCGGGCGTGCCGGGGGTCAGCGCGTACCCGTTGTCGGCGTGATTGTGCGACGCCGCGAACTGCTCGACGCGCGCCGCGTATACGACCTCCAGCGCGCCCGACGCCGCCGCCCGCTCGCCTCGCGCGGCGGGGCTCGACAGCGGGCTCACGCGCGTGCCCTGGCGATCGGCGATCACGTAGCCGACCGCGGCGAGATGCTCGTAAGCGATCACGACCGTGTTGCGCGACACGCCCATTTCGGCGGCGAGCAGCCGCGACGACGGCAGCAGCGACCCGGCCGGCAGACGACCGGCGAGAATCGCCTGCTGCAGACGTTCGATCAGTTGCTTTTGCAGCGGCGCGGGCCGCTTGGCCCCGCTGGCCCCGCTCGCGGCGAACGCGTCGTCCGCATGGACGAGCGGTCCGATGATTTCGATCATGGTGGCTGGACCTATCGAATAAGCACGTCGTGGATCTTTTGAACATACCACGTTTGCCGTATCGTTCCTGAATCGACACGCATCGGCATCCTCCGGCATCGCCCATTCATCGACAGGAGAACAGACATGGAACCCACACGTAACGCCTACGGCCAGCCAATCGGCGCGCCCCTGCCCGGCTGGCACGGCGCGCAGCCGCCGGGCCGCGAGCCGCTGGGCGGCCGCTATTGCCGGCTCGAAGCGGTCGACGTCGAGCGCCACGCGGCCGACCTCTTCGACGCGTACGGCTCGGCCACCGACGGCCGCGACTGGACCTATCTGGCGGTCGGCCCGTTCGACAGCCTCGCGGCCTATCGTGAGCGTCTGACGCAGATGGCGGCATCGAAAGATCCGCTGCACTACGCGGTCATCGACCTGGCGACGGGCAAGCCGGTCGGCACGCTCTCGCTGATGCGGATCGATCCGGCCAACGGCGTGATCGAAGTCGGCCACATCACGTATTCGCCGCGGCTCAAGCGCACGCGCATCGCGACCGATGCGATGTACCTGCTGCTAGGCGAAGTGTTCGACAAGCTCGGTTATCGGCGCTTCGAATGGAAATGCGATTCGCTGAACGAGCCGTCGCGCAAGGCCGCGTTGCGCTATGGATTTACGTTCGAGGGGATCTTCCGGCAGGCGATCGTCTATCGCGAGCGCAATCGCGACACGGCGTGGTTTTCGATCATCGACAGCGAGTGGCCGGCATTGCGCTCGTGCTATGAGCGGTGGCTCGACGCGGGCAATTTCGATGCGCAAGGGCAGCAGATCGAGCGGCTCGCCGATCTGATCGCGCAGCGCCGAGCGGCGGACGAGGCCCCGTAAAACCAGACGATCGATAACCAGGCAACAACTCGACCAGTTCGTCAAGCGCGATATATTCGCCAAACACAAAGCTCCGCCGTACGCGACACCCGACCCCGCCAGCGCGGCGCCGACGGAGGCAAATGAGCGAGCACGGGTGGGTCCCGGAAACTGGATCACCATGGGTATCCCCAACCGAGCCAACCGCGTGCCCGAATCCGTGAAATTTTCATGAATGCCGCGCCGGGCGTGGCAGACAGCGGTAGCACCGCCTGCCATCATCACCCTCCTACGTGATCTCGTATCCACCTTCGTCCGCCAGCGAACGCGAGGCCAAGCGCGGTTCGCGCCGTGCATGGTAAATTCCAGCGTCGGCAAGACAACTCCAAGAACGTTCGGGTGCCCTGAACATCTTCGTCCGGTCCACCCGCCATTGGCGATACAAGGTAGATCGATGATCGACGTGAGTCAGCGGATTGTCTGGCGGCGCCTCTACGTTGCGCTGTGCAGCTGCGTCGCGCTGGCCGGCTGCATGGTCGGCCCCGACTACCACGCGCCGCCCGCGCCGGTCACCGACACCTTCACCACCACGCCGCTGCCCGACCAGACCGCCTCCGCGCCCGGCCCCGCAGGCCTGCCGCAGCGTTTCGCGCCGGCCCAGGACATTCCCGCCGCGTGGTGGACGCTGTTTCATTGCGAGCCGCTCGACGCGCTGATCCGCGAGGCGATCGCCAACAGTCCGAACATGGCCGCCGCGCAGGCGGCGTTGCGACAGGCTCGCGAGAATTACACCGCGCAAGCCGGCGGCACCTTGCTGCCGAGCGTCGACGCGCAACTGAGCGCCACGCGCGAAAAGATCAACGGCATCGCGTTCGGCCAGCCCGGCCTCGTCGAGGAATTCAATCTCTACAACGCGTCGGTCAACGTCTCGTACAAGCTGGACGTGTTCGGCGGCGCGCGGCGCGAACTCGAAGCGCTGCATGCGCAAATCGACTATCAGCGCTTCCAGCTGCAGGCCGCCTATCTCACGATATCGGCCAACATCGTGACCGCGGCGGTCAAGGAAGCGTCGGTGCGCGCGCAGATCGACGCGACCGAGCGGATCGCTACCGAGGAAGAGCAGCAGCTGAACGTGCTCGACCAGCAATTCTCACTCGGCGGCGTGAGCCGCACGGCAGTGCTCGCGCAGGAAACGCTGCTCGCGCAGACCCGCGCGACGCTGCCGCCGCTGCATCAGCAGCTCGATCAGGCGCGCCATCAGCTTGCAGTACTCGCCGGCAAGCTGCCGAGCGATACCTCGGTGCCCGACTTCACGCTCGACATGTTCTCGCTGCCCGACACGCTGCCCGTGAGCCTGCCGTCGTCGCTGGTGCACCAGCGCCCCGACATCCTTGCCGCCGACGCCACGCTGCATCAGGCGAGCGCGCAGGTCGGCGTCGCGACCGCGGCGATGTATCCGCAGATCACGCTGTCCGCGAGCTACGGCGCCGAAGCGTTGACGCCCGCGCAGGTGCTCAGGGCCGGCAGCACGATCTGGAGCATCGGCGCGGGCTTGCTGCAACCGGTCTTTCACGGCGGCCAGCTGAGCGCGCAGAAGCGCGCGGCCGAGGCCGCCTACGAGCAGGCCGGCGCGCAATACCGCGAGACGGTGCTGCTCGCGTTCCAGAACGTTGCGGACACGCTGCGCGCGCTCGAACACGACGCAACCGGCCTCAAGGCGCAGACCGACGCGTCGCGCGCCGCGAGCGATTCGCTCGAACTGACGCGCGGACAGTATCGGGTCGGCGGCGTCAGCTACCTCGCGCTGCTCGACGCGCAACGCCAGTATCAGCAAACGGTCGTGAGTCTCGCGCAGGCGCAGGCCGCGCGTTACGCCGACACGGCGGCGCTGTTCCAGGCGCTCGGCGGCGGCTGGTGGAATGCCGCCGCGCCCGAGTCCGCGGCCGCGCCGGCCGCCGCGTCGGCGAGCGCGTCGAACACGTCGTCGCCATCAGCAACGACGGCAACCGCCGCAACGCCACATTGACCGTGCCCTGACGCAACCCCAGCCCTCGCCCCAAGCCGAGCAAGGACATCACGATGGCCGAAAGAAAACCGATGACAAAGCGGATGGTGATCATGTTGATCAGCGTCGGCCTGCTGCTCGCCGCGCTGGTCGGTTTCAACCTGTTCCGCGCGCACATGTTCGCGAAGTTCATGGCGGCGAACACCGCGCCGCCCGCCACGGTCTCGGCGGTGGTGATCCACTATCAGTCGTGGCAGCCGCAGCTCGCGGCGGTCGGCAGCCTGCGCGCGGTGCGCGGCGTAGACGTGACGACCGAAGTCGCCGGCCTCGTGCGCGAGGTCGCGTTCGTGTCGGGGCAGGAAGCGAAAGCCGGACAGATCCTCGTGCGACTCAACGCCGACAGCGACGTCGCGCTGCTGCAATCGTTGCAGGCCGCGGCCCAACTCGCGCAGACGGTCTACGAGCGCGACCGCGCGCAGTACGACATCAAGGCGATCGCGAAGGCGCAGCTCGACGCCGATGCGGCCGACCTCAAGGGCAAGAAGGCGCAGGTCGCGCAACAGCAGGCGCTCGTCGACAAGAAGACGATTCGTGCGCCGTTCGCGGGGCGCCTCGGCATCACGACGATCAATCCGGGGCAATATCTGAATCCCGGCGACGCGATCGTCACGCTGCAAGCCATCGATCCGATCTACGCCGACTTCTCGGTACCGCAACAACAGCTCGGCCAGCTCGCGATCGGCGCGACCGTCAACGTCGATACCAACGCGTACAGCGGGAAAACCTTCACCGGCAAGATCCAGTCGATGAGCCCGAAAATCGATAGCGCGACGCGCAACGTACAGATCGAAGCGAGCGTCGACAATCGCGAGCGCAAACTGCTGCCCGGCATGTACGCGAACGTGAAGATCGACTCGGGCGCCGAACAGCGCTACCTGACCCTGCCGCAAACGGCGATCACCTACAACCCGTACGGCGCGACCGTGTTCATCGTGAAGCCCGGCACGCAGCCCAACGCGCAGGGCAAGACGCTTCCCGTCGCGCAGCAGGTGTTCGTGACGCCGGGGCCGACGCGCGGCGACCAGGTGGCGATTCTGAAGGGCATCGACGACGGCACGCAGGTCGTGACGAGCGGCCAGATCAAGCTCAAGAACGGCACGCCGCTCATCATCGACAACCGCGTGCAGCCGTCGGACAGTCCGAATCCGACGCCGCAGGAACAATAAGCGAGGCCACCCGATCATGTTCACGGACATCTTCATTCGCCGGCCGGTACTCGCTTCGGTCGTGAGCCTGCTGATCCTCGTGCTCGGGTTGCGCGCGCTCGCGGTGCTGAAGGTCAGCCAGTATCCGCAGACCGAGAACGCGGTCGTCACGATCATGACGGCCTACTACGGCGCGAACTCGGACACCATCGCCGGCTTCATCACGCAGCCGCTCGAAGCGGCGATCGCACAGGCACAGGGCATCGACTACATGTCGTCGACGAGCATCACGGGCGTGTCGACGATCATCGCGACGCTGCGTCTGAACTACGATGCGAACCGCGCGCTGACCGAGATCAACACGCAGATCGGCTCGGTGCGCAACCAGTTGCCGCCGCAGGCGCAGCAGCCGGTGCTGACGGTGCAGACTGGGCAGACCACCGACGCGATGTACATGGGCTTCTACAGCAGCGTGCTGCCAAGCAACAACGTCACCGATTACCTGCTGCGCGTGGTCAAGCCAAAGCTCGATTCGATCCAGGGCGTGCAGACCGCCGAAGTGCTCGGCGGGCGGCAGTTCGCGATGCGCGCGTGGCTCGACTCGGCGCGGCTCGCCGCGCACGGCGTGAGCGCGAGTGACGTGTACACCGCGCTCGGCAACAACAACTATCTCGCCACGCTCGGCACGACGAAGGGGCAAATGGTCAGCGTCGACCTGGAAGCGGGCACGGACCTGCATACCGTCGACGACTTCAAGCAGCTCGTCGTCAAGCAGAAGAACGGCTCGATCGTGCGTCTCGAGGATGTCGCGAACGTCGTGCTCGGCGCCGACAGCTACGACTTCAACGTCGCGTTCAGCGGCAAGCGGTCGGTGTTCATCGGCATCAAGGTCGCGCCGGACGCGAACATTCTCGACGTGGCCAAGCGCGTGAAAACCTTGTTTCCCGATCTGCAGAAGCAGTTTCCGACCGGCATGACAGGCGACATCGTTTATGACGCGACCGACTTCGTCAACACCGCGATCAGGGAAGTGATCAAAACGCTCGTCGAAGCGCTCGTGATCGTCACCATCGTGATCTTCCTGTTTCTCGGCAGCTTCCGCGCGGTGATCGTGCCGTTGATCGCGATGCCGCTGTCGCTGATCGGCACGTTCTTCGTGATGCAGGTGCTCGGCTATTCGATCAATCTGCTCACGCTGCTCGCACTCGTGCTCGCGATCGGGCTCGTCGTGGACGACGCGATCATCGTCGTCGAGAACGTCGATCGGCACATGAAGCACGAAGGCAGGACACCGTTCGACGCCGCGCTGATCGCCGCTCGCGAACTGGGCGGCCCGATCGTCGCGATGACCGTCGTGCTGATCGCCGTGTACGCGCCGATCGGCTTCCAGGGCGGGCTGACGGGCGCGCTCTTCACCGAATTCGCGTTCACGCTCGCGGGCGCGGTGACGGTGTCGGGCGTGATCGCACTCACGTTGTCGCCGATGATGTGCTCGCGCTTCTTCCGCGTCGAGCAGCAGTCAGGGCGCTTCACGCGTTTCGTCGACCGCCAGTTCGAGCGCGTGCATCGCGGCTACGGCCGCCTGTTGCACGCGACGCTCGATACCTGGCCTGTGTTCGTGATCATGGGCGCGCTGCTGCTGTGCGGCACCGTGTATCTGTTCATGACCTCGAAGTCGGAACTCGCGCCGCAGGAAGACCAGGGCGTCGTGCTGTCGCAGATCATCGGGCCGCCCAACGCGACCATCCAGCAGATGCAGACCTACGCCGACCAGGTGTTCGACGCCTCGAAGTCGCTGCCCGAATACTCGCAGATGTTCCAGCTCACGGGCTCGCCGACCATCAACCGGGGCATCGGCGGCGTGCTGTTCAAGACCTGGGATCAGCGCGGCAAGAACGCGACCGTGCTGCAGCAGGAGTTGCAGCAGAAGTGGAATCAGATCGCGGGGGCGCGCGTCGCCGCGTTCCAGTTTCCGCCGCTGCCGGGCTCGCAGGGTTTGCCGGTGCAGTTCGTGATCAGCACGACCGAGCCGTTCGAAAACCTCAACGAGGTGTCACAAGCGGTGCTCGAAAAAGCACGAGAAAGCGGCATGTTCTTCTTCGTCGATAGCGACCTGAAGATCGACAAGCCGGAAGCGGTGCTCGTCGTCGACCGCGACAAGGTGGCCTCGCTCGGGCTGTCGCAAAGCGACGTCGGACAGGCGCTCGGTTCGGCGCTGGGTGGCGGCTACGTCAACTACTTCTCGATTGCGGGACGCTCGTACAAGGTGATTCCGCAGGTGCTGCAAACCGACCGGCTCAATCCGTCGCAGGTGCTCGACTACTATCTGCGCACGCCGGACGGCAGCGTGATTCCGGCGTCGACGGTCGCGCATCTGCGGCACAGCGTCGTGCCCGAATCGATCAACCACTTCCAGCAGTTGAACTCGGCGACGATCTCCGGCGTCATCGTGCCGGGCGTCTCGCAAGGCCAGGTGCTCGATTTTCTGCGCCAGGCGACCGCGCAGGTCGCGCCGGCCGGCTACTCGGCCGATTACTCGGGAGAGTCGCGCCAGTTCGTGCAGGAGTCGGGCGGCTTCGTCATCACGCTGTTGCTCGCGACGATCATCGTGTTCCTCGCGCTCGCGGCGCAATTCGAGAGTTTCCGCGATCCGGTCGTCATCCTGATCTCGGTGCCGATGGCGCTGTTCGGCGCGCTGATCTTCATCAACATCGGCCTGACGACGCTGAACATCTACACGCAGGTCGGCCTCGTCACGCTGATGGGGCTCGTCAGCAAACACGGCATTCTGATCGTGCAGTTCGCCAACGAACTGCAGCGCGCAGGTCGCGCGAAGCGCGAAGCGGTCGAGGAAGCGGCGGGCGTGCGGCTGCGCCCGATCCTGATGACGACCGCGGCGATGGTGCTCGGTGTGGTGCCGCTCGTGATCGCGTCGGGCGCGGGCGCGGCGGGCCGCAACGCAATGGGGCTCGTGATCTTCACCGGGATGTCGATCGGCACGCTGTTCACGTTGTTCGTCGTGCCGGCGATGTACATGTTTCTGGCCGCCGAACACCAGCGGCATGCTCAGGCGCCGAAGGCCGACGAGGCGGGTCAGGCGGGTTAGAGCATGGGTGATCGCGTACCCGGCGCGCGGGTTGCCCGAAATCTGAAAGCCGTTGTCCTGATAACTTTACTCGCGTCATTTAGACTACGGTGCATTCGCTGCGCAACGCGGCGCAAGACCAACCGGAGCCACGCACGATGAAAGCGATTCAGTTCAAATCTTTTGGCAACCCCGAAGTGCTCGAATACGTCGATCTGCCGACGCCGCAGGCCGACGCGGAGCATGCGGTCGTGCGGGTCATGGCGGCCTCGGTCAATCCGAGCGACGTGAAGAACGTGTCCGGCCATTTCGAACATACGGTGCTGCCGCGCACGCCCGGGCGCGACTTCAGCGGCGTGGTGGTGGACGGCCCGGCCGCGTGGCTCGACGCCGAGGTGTGGGGGACCGGCGGCGACATCGGCTTCACGCGCGACGGCACGCACGCCGAATACCTCCGCATTCCGGTCGCGGCGCTGTCGCGCAAGCCCGTGGCGTTGAGCCACGTCGAGGCAGCGGCCATCGGCGTGAACTTCGTTGTCGCGTGGCTCGGCACCGTCGAATACGCAAAGTTGCAGGCCGGCGAGACCATTGCCGTGCTTGGCGCGAGCGGCGGTGTCGGTGGCGCGGTCGTGCAGATCGCGAAAGCACGCGGCGCGCGCGTGATCGCCGTCGACCGCCGGCCGCTCGATCCCGCCACGCCCGCGGGCCGCCTGATCGACGCCTACGTGGCGTTCGACGAACACGCGGCCGCACGCGTGCGCGAGCTGACCGGCGGCGCGGGCGCGGAAGTCGTGTACGACACGGTAGGCGGTGTCGCGTTCGAGACCGCACTGAGTCTCGCGAAGCGGCGCGGCCGCGTGCTCGAAATCAGCGGGACCGGCAAGCGCCGCGTCGAGTTCGATCTGATCGACTTCTATCACAACGAGACGCAATTGCTCGGCGTCGACAGCGCTAAGCTCGGCGTCGCGGAATCGGCGCCGCTGATGACGGCGCTCGTCGAGGGCTTCGACAACGGCAAGCTGAGCGGCCCGGCGATCGCGCAGGAATTCCCGCTCGCCCGCGCGCGCGAAGCCTACGAGGCGGTCGCCGCCGGCACGCGCGGGCGCGTCGTGATCCGCATGCAATAACCGTCCCTCTGGCACGGTGCATTGAAGCTGCGGCCTCCGGGCGTCCGCGACGCGCTAAGATTGCGACCGCCGGGCGCCCACGCCGTCCGGCGAGAACGACAAAAGCATTGCCTCGGAGAATCTGATGTCTGAAGAATATGAAGTACACGGTCCGCACGACCATGCCGTCGAACACGCCGGCCACGCCGCACATCACGACGCCGATCCGTTCGCGAGCCGCATGGCCGTGATGACCGCGATCCTCGCGACGATCGGCGCGCTGTGCGCGTACCAGAGCGGCAACGCCGAAAACCTCGCGCTGTTCTTCAAGAACGAAGCCGCGATCAAGAAGACCGAAGCGTCGAACCAGTGGAGCTACTACCAGGCGAAGGGCGAAAAGGAAAACCTCGCGGAACTCGGCGCGGCGCTGTCGGCGCCCAATAGCGACGCGCACGCGAAGTTCGTCGCCGACGTCGAGAAATACAAGCAGCAAAAGGAGCCGATCCGCGCGAACGCAGAAGCGATCGAAAAACAGGTCGTCGCCGCCGATACGCGCAGCGAAACGCTGTTGCATGGCCATCATCGCTGGGCTCAGGCGACGCTGCTGATTCAGGTCGCGATTGCGCTGTGCGCGATCACGCTGCTCACGCGCAAGAACTGGCTGCGCAATCTGTCGTACCTCGTCGCGGGAGTGGGCGTCTTGACCGCGGGCGCGGCGTTCTTCGGGCTATGAGCGGGATGCTCGCGTTACTTTTCACCCAGAGCTTTGCAATCGGGAGTGTGTCGTGATCGATGGGTCCGCCGTGGTCGGCGTGTTTTCCGTGTATGTCGCGGGCGTGGTGAGTCCGGGCCCGAACTTCGTCGCGGTCGCACACAAGGCCGCTTCGGCGACGCGCATCGAAGCGCTCGCGATGGTCGCCGGCATCGTGCTCGTCAATCTGTTCTGGGCCAGCTGCGCGATTCTTGGCGTCGGCATCGTGTTCGCCGCGTTCCCGTGGCTCGCGCTCATGGTCAGGATCGTGGGCGCGTGTTACCTGTTGTGGTTCGGCGGGCGGTTGATCTTCAATGCCTCGGCGGCGCGGCAAGCGGTGCTCGTCAAGGCACCGGCGGGCGGCTTCAGGCAGGCGTTCGCGCAGGGCTTCGCGACCAACATTGCGAATCCGAAGTCGATGGCGTTTTTTGCCGCGGTATTTTCGTCGGCGGCGCCAGCGCATGTGAGTACCGGCACCTTCGCCGCGATGCTCGGCATGGTGTTCGTCGTCGCGAGCAGCTGGTATGGGTTCGTCGCGCTGGCGCTGTCGCATCAGCGCATCGCGTCGGCTTATCGGCGCGGCAAGGTGTGGGTGGATCGTGTGTGCGGCGGCTTGATCGTTGCGTTGGGGATGCGGCAGCTGATTCGTTGAGGCGGCACTGACGTGTGCGTGAGCACCAATGTGCCAGCACCAATGTGCCAGCCTCAATCCGCGAGCCCGCGCGCACGCTCCAGCAACAACTCGCGCTCGCGCGTATTGCGCGTCATCGCCGCGGCGCGCTCGAACTCCGCGCGGGCTTCGTCGACGCGTCCAAGCTTGACCAGCAGATCGCCGCGCACGCTCGGCAGCCAGTGATAATTCGCGAGCGCCGAACCGGCGGCGAGCGCATCGACGATCTCGAGTCCGGCCGCCGGCCCGAACGCCATCCCCACCGCGACCGCGCGATTCAACTCCACTACCGGCGACGGCGCGACCTGCGCCAACGCATCGTAGAGCGCGACGATCTGCGCCCAGTCGGTGTCCTCGGCGCGGCGCGCTCGCGCATGGCACGCGGCGAGCGCCGCCTGCAACGCATACGGCCCGCTCTCGCCGCCGAGCGCATGCGCGTTGTCCAGCGCGGAGAGGCCGCGGCGAATCAGCAGCGGGTCCCAGCGGCTGCGATCCTGATCGAGCAGCAGTACCGGGCGCCCCTGGGCGTCGGTGCGCGCGCGCGTACGCGACGCCTGAATCTCCATCAGCGCAACGAGACCGTGGACCTCGCTCTCGTCGGCCACGAGTCCGCTCAACACGCGCCCAAGCCGCAACGCCTCCTCGCATAGCGTCGGGCGCATCCAGTCGTCGCCGGCCGTGGCCGAATAACCTTCGTTGAAAATCAGGTAGATCACCTGCAGCACCGACGCGAGCCGCGCCGCGCGCGCGTCCGCCTGCGGCACCTCGAACGGCACGCGCGCCGCCGACAGCGTGCGTTTCGCACGCACGATCCGCTGCGCGATGGTCGGCTCCGGCACGAGAAACGCGCGCGCGATTTCGTCGGTGGTGAGGCCGCCGAGCAGGCGCAGCGTCAGCGCGACGCGCGCATCGGTCGACAGCACCGGATGGCACGCGGTGAAGATGAGCCGCAGCAGATCGTCGCCGATGTCGTCGGCGCGCGCGGCGTCGAGCGCATCGACGAAATCGGGCACCACGTGCGCTTCGATCGCGTCGAGATCGTGGCCGAGCTCCTCGCGCTTGCGCGCATGCAGCGCTTCCTGGCGCAGGCGATCGAGCGCGCGGTTCTTCGCGGCCGTCATCAGCCACGCTCCGGGGTTGTCGGGCACGCCCGCGTCCGGCCAATGCTCGAGCGCGGCCACCAGCGCGTCCTGCGCGAGTTCCTCGGCGAGTCCCACGTCGCGCACGATCCGCGCGACGTGAGCGATGACCTTCGCGGATTCGATCCGCCAGACAGCGTCGATCGCACGATGGGTGGCCTGTATCGTCACGGCGTCAGCCTTCACCTGCTGCCGGCGGTTGCGCGTTCAGGAACATGTACGCGGGCTCCCAGACGTAGTCCATCAAATCAGCGGCGATCTTCTTCGAGCTTGTGAAAGCGCTCGACTTCCGGCCCCGGCTCGAAGTCGTCGAGTTCGAACAGCTGCCGCACTTCGATTTCGCCATCGGCGTGCTCACCGAACGGCGCCGGAAAACGCCGCGCCCATTCCATCGCCTCGTCGCGCGAGCGCACCTGGATCAACGTGTAGCCCGCGATCAGCTCCTTGGTCTCCACGAACGGCCCGTCCACGATGCTCCGTTTGCCGCCGCTATAGCGCACGCGCCACCCTTTCGAGCTCGGCTGCAGGCCCGTCGCGTCGAGCAGCACGCCGGCCTTCGCGAGTTCTTCGTGGTAGGCGCCCATGGCCGCGATCAGCGACGGTTCGGGCATCTCGCCGGCTTCGCTCGCGGCCGTGGCTTTTACGATGATCATGAATCGCATGTCGTTGCTCCTTGTTGTTAGTGGTTGGTCGTGAGTGGATTCTGGCGGGGCCATGCCGGCTCGCCCCTTACTCACACGACGCGCGATGCACGGTCCGATCGACACGCGCGGCGGTCCCGACATCCCAGGGAAAACACCGAAGCTGGTGAAGTGGGAGTGACGCGTGCCTAGATGAAGCACGGTCCGAGCTTGCGCACCTCGACCGTGCACCACGACGCCGCCGGGCAGGTTTGCGCGATCGTCACGGCCTCTTCACGGCTGTCGCAGTTCAACAGAAAGAAGCCGCCGATCATCTCCTTCGCCTCGGCGAACGGCCCGTCGACGAGCTTCGATTCGCCATGGCGGACCTGCACGCGCACGGCGTCCTTCTGCGAAGTCAGTGACTCGACCGCGAGCAGCTTGCCGCGCGCTTTCAGGTTCTCGGAGAAACGCACCATCTCGTCGTAGAGGTCGCGGCCCGCGGCTTCGCCGCGCTCCTCGCGTTGGTCCGTGGGTTCGACGATCAGCAGCATGTAGGACATGATGTCTCCGATAGGGCTCGGTTGTATGCGCGGGTCGGCATCGCAACGACGCCAGCGACGCCTGGCCTCGGCGGTATGCAGGAGGTACGCAAGCAGGTAGGCGGCAAGCAGGCGCAGCCAGTCTAGCAAGCGGGAATCGCAGCGGCAAACGCGCCCGGCGGGACTTCTACGGACACTCGTAACAAGCCGCGCCACGCGCATCGGTCGGCCTCGCGCGACACGTCGATGCCGCTTTCAATGTGTCCGTAATCCATTCACGTCCGCGCTGAAACGGTCGTATCAGCCGTTCGACGAAACGCAGCGCAGCGGGCAGCCACTCGCTCGGGCTCGCCGATAGCGCATTGAGCGCAGCGCCGGTGACCCGCGACGCTTTCGAAATGCGCGCCGCCAGATGCGTGCCGCTCAAACCGCCGCTCCCGCCAGCGCCCGCAGTCGCGCGGAACGCATCAAACCTTCGATCATTTTCGCTTCCGCGCTCGCCAGCTCGCTCAGCGACGCCGCCGACAACTGTCCGTCGAAAATCGCTAGCGCCGCGCACAGACTTGCGTAGTCGTCGTCTGCGAGCGACCAGCGGCCAGTCTGGCGCTCGCGCGCATCGAGCCGCACCATCGCCGCATGCGCGCTTTCGATGTCGGCGCGCGCGTCGGCGCCCCGTCCGGCATGCACAAGTTCCTGCGACACCAGCAAATGCCGGCTCAGCGTCGTGTGCAGAATGCGCGCGCCGTGGCCGCGGCGGAATGCATCGAGCGCGGCGTAGGCCTGCAACAGCAGGGTCTGCGTGACCGGCGCGTGCGCGGTGCGGCTCTGGGTCAGAGAACGCAGCAAGGGGGACATGGCCGTGCGGCCGGGCTTGTGAACTCGCGACTTGCTGGACATCGATTCAACCTCCTTCTTTCGGCAGCGCGCCCGGACTTCGGCACGCGACGGCGGCAAACGCCGCGCTCAAACGTCCGACGTATTTCGCGCCCGACAGTTCACGCCATGCGACGCGCCCGTTCTTCGAACGTATCGAAGAACGCAATTTCGGCATATCGGTTCGAAGCCGCCAGAAACAAGAAGCCCGCTTCGTTGAGACGAAAAAAAGCCCTGTTCCGCGAGGAACAGGGCTGAGAGGATGGAACGGCCGAGCAGGCGCGTGGATGCCTGCCAACCTATAACCACCTAACCTGCAAAGCTATTGCTTACGTGTACTGCACCGGCAATTTCTACCGCTCGACAGGAAGCTTCAAACTGCCGATTCAAACTACCACTTCAATTGCGACTGCATGTGGGCCGGTCCTCGCTATCTGCTACTTCTGGCCGCTACCCCTGTTGCTTCGCGCTCGTGCTCGATGCATTGCGCGCTTGAATTGCGTCAACTGCGGACTGCCAACTGCGAGATACGCACTGCGAACTGCGAACTGCAGACTACTTATCAACGGTACGGTTCAAATCCGACACGAGGGGAAGATCGCATCGATGGAGGTCGGTGATTCCTCGCTCCATGGAAAAGAGTGTATGCGCGCACGTGCGAAAGCAATTGAGCGAAACGAAGCGCTTTGGTGGGTTAATTTGGCGAATCGATGTAACAGCGGGCCTACGGAGCGCTCGATGTGAAAATCAGCGATTGCACCGAAACGGTGCTGCGAAAGCCTGAGAGAAAAACGGGAAGTGCGAAGCCGGCCGGGTTCAGGCCGAGCGGAGCCAGTGCCGTCGCGCCCGCGTCATCGCATGTGCGGCGTCGAGCGATGACGCGCGCCGCGCCACGCACGTCAACCGCGTGTGGAGAAATCGTCGATCGTCAGCAAGACCTTCTCACCGGGACGCGCGAGCATTTTTCGTTCGGCGATCGCCGTAATACGTTTGCGCCCATCCGCGAACGTCTTCAGAACGCGCGCCTCGCCCGCGCCGTGTTGCAGCCAGAAGTGCTGCTCGAGCGCCTCGCGCGTGACCGCGCATTCAAGGTCTCGTCCCCGCGACGAAAGCTGGAAAATCACCGCGCGTCCATCTGCCGAGACGCTGGGTACCGCCTCGATCATCGTCATAGCCCACCTCGCAACGTTGATTACGACGTTCGCCGCATAACGCGAACGTCCCCGGATAACCATCTGGACGCTCGCCGCATCGGGTGACGCGGGAAGCGAACGTTCGCGCGCCAATCGTCGGAGGCCTCGTCTTGTCTGTTCGTACGGTGGTGCGGATAGCGCGGCCGCGATGGGTCGACGACCGTGCCCGCGAAAAGCGAATCAAGCTGGAGCAAAGCGCATGCCACACAACGCAGCAAGCGGCGCCTCGCCGCATCGAGCGTTCGCCCTGCATCGCAAGGTGAGAAGACTGCAACATAGCCGCGTGGTAAAAAAGCGCAGCCGGCGCGACAATCGACGACAATTCTTACTCGCGCTTCGCACGTTCATCGCGCGCCACCACCTTGCCGACATGTCCGCCCAACTCCCCGACCAACGATCCGGGTTGACCTTGCGCCCCGCGCAACCAGACGACGAAGCCTTCCTGCTCGAACTGCGCAAGACGACGATGACCGAACACCTGGCGCGCGCCGGCGAGCCGACCGACGACGACGCCCATCGCGCGCGCCTGTTGCATCGCTACGACGCGGCGCAGGTGGTCTGCATCGACGGCGCGCCCGCGGGCTTGTTGAAGGCGCATCGCAACGACGTCGAATGGTTCGTCGTGCAGTTGCAGATCGCGCCGGCGCTACAGGGTCGCGGCATCGGCGAGCAAGCGCTGCGCACGATCCTGCGCGCCGCCGCGGCCGAAGCGCTGCCGGTCAGCTTGCAGGTGCTCAAGGGCAATCCCGCCAAACGGCTGTACGATCGTCTTGGCTTCGAGATCGTCGGCGAGGATCAGACACAGTTTCACATGCGCCTTGCAGCGCGCGCGCCGGCGGAAAGCGAAGCAGAACGAATGTCGGATAAAGACTGATACGGAACGAGCCTGGCAATGAACCCTGATATGACTTTTCGCGCTGCTTCAGCGATACAAAGCTGGCACGCGCACATCTACTTCGACCCGGCGAGCCGCGACGCCGCCTGGGCGTTTCGCGAGCAGATCGACGCGCATTGGGGCGACAAACTGCAGATCGGGCGCTTCCACGAACGGCCGGTCGGGCCGCATCCGATGTGGTCGTATCAACTCGCCTTCGCGCACACGCAGTTCGCCGACGTGGTCGGCTGGCTCACGCTCAATCACGGCGCGCTCGATGTCTTTCTGCATCCGAACACCGGCGACGCGCTGCGCGATCATCGCGACGCCGCCGTGTGGATTGGCCACTCGCACGAACTCGTGCTGAAGGCGCTGCTATAGCACCGCTGCGAACGCTACGGCGGCGTGCTCAAATATTCGTATACGCGCTGCACCAGCCGCGCGACGCGACCTGTTTAGTGCCGAACAGCGTGCAGCCGCCGTATGCGTCCGATGCCTTGCCCTGGAACAGCGAGCAGTTCGCGCACGATTGCCCGGCCGCGAAGTTCGGAAATCTGGCCTTGTCGACCTTCGACGCATCTTCGGTATAGCCGACCGCCTGCGCCTGCGGATCGCTCTCGCTGAGCGCATTGGGAACGGTCGCGGCGAACGCGACCCGAGACAGCGCGAGCGACGAGCCGACGCCCGCGCTGACCAACAGGAAATGGCGCCGCGATGTTTTCATTTTCGTTTGCCTCTGGGTGGGGACTGAGGGATGCGTTCAATCGAGAAAGCGCGCGAAGCGCTCGACCGGTTCGCGCTCGGGGCGCAGCGTATTGACCGGCGCGTTGGGGTCGCCGAAACCGAGCGACATGCCGCACACAAATTGCTCGTTTTCGGGCATGCCGAGATGTCCGGCAATCAGTCGATGAAACTGCATGAACGCGGCCTGCGGACAGGTGTCGAGACCGCGTCCGCGCGCGGCCGTCATGATCGCCTGCAGGAACATGCCGTAGTCGAGCCAGCTGCCGCGCTCGAGGCTGCGATCGATCGTGAACAGCAGGCCGACGGGTGCGTCGAAGAAACGGAAGTTGCGCGAGTGCTGTTCGTGCATGCGCGCCTTGTCGCCCTTCTCGATGCCGAGCAGGCTATACATGTCCCAGCCGATCTTGCGACGCCTGTCGATGAACGGCGACTGCCACTGGCGCGGATAGTACGCGTACTCCTCCTGGTAAAGCTCGTCGCGCTGCGGATCGTCGTAGGCCGCGAGCAGATCGCGCGACAGACGCGCGAGCGATTCGCCCGTCAGCACGTACACCTTCCACGGCTGCGTGTTGGTGCCCGACGGTGCGTGGCTGGCGGCTTCGAGAATCGCTTCGATGTCGGCGCGCTGCACCGGTGTCGGCAGAAAGGCGCGCACCGAGCGCCGCGTGGTCAGCGCGGTGTCGACGGGGTTCGCGGGAGAGGTCATCGGCGAATGGCGGCAGAGCCTGCGGAGTAGGTCTGCGACGATTCTAGCGCGGACCGCTCAAAGCCTGCCCGCCAGCGCGCAGGCGTCGCCCGAAGCGTTGCGCTGCGCCCTTACATCGTCCCCAACACCACCGCCGCCGCAATCGATCCGACCACGAGCGCGAGCCCCACCGTCTTGCGCTTGTTCAACTCGGTCCACAACAGCACGCCCGTCAACGACAGCAGGATCAGGCTGCCCGCGAGCGTATCGATCAGCAGCACCCAACCAACGCTCAAGCCCACACCCTTGTGCATGTTCGTCAGCATCGCGAGAAAGGTGTTCGCGCTGCGTTTGATCGTCACGCTGTTGTTGCCGACCCAGTATTCGGCCGACGTGTTTTCCTTCGGCGACCCGAAACTCAGTTGCCAGTGCTCGGGCTGCACGACGCTGCGATCGCCCCACCCGACCGGATGCTCGGTTTCCTTCTGCACGCGCCCCGGATTGCCGGCGATCTTCAACTCCTGCTTGAGCCACTTCGCGAGCTCGCGCGGCGTTTGCGGCGCCGGTTGCGGCAGCGGCACCTGCATCACCGACACCTGCGGCTCGCCGGTCGAGACGCGCAGCGGACCGCCGCGATGATTCAGAAAGAAGCCCGTCGTGCCGAACAGCAGACCGAGCGCCGCTCCCCACAGTCCAACCCACCCATGCACCTTGCGCAGCCACTTGATGAAGGTCGCGCGACGCGAGCGCTGCTGGCGCGATTTCAGTTCATCGTCATCGCGCCGACGCGGCTCCTGCGCGTCATGTTCGCCGGCCGCGGGCGGTTGAATGTCGAGGGTGTCCGATACGCTCACGTTTCACTCCAGGTGCGCAGCAGATTGTGATAACAACCGACGAGGCTGCGTCGCGCAGTTTCGTCGGCATGGGTGGCATTGAGCCGTTGAATCGCGGTGTCCATGTCGAACAGCAGCGCGCGATGCGTGTCGCTGCGCACGAGGCTCTGCACCCAGAAGAAGCTCGCCACCCGCGCGCCGCGCGTGACTGGCGTCACCTGGTGCAGACTCGTCGCCGGATAGACGATCATGTCGCCGGCCGGCAGTTTCACCTGCTGCACGCCGTAGGTGTCCTCGATCACGAGTTCGCCGCCGTCGTATTCGTCGGGCGCGCTGAGAAACAGCGTCACCGACACGTCGGTGCGCAGCTTCACGCCGTTCGGCAGCACGCGCACCGCGCCATCGACGTGGCTGCCGAACTGCATGCCGCCCTCGTAGCGGTTGAAGAGCGGCGGATAGACCTGATTGGGCAGCACCGCGCTGATGAACAGCGGATTGCGTTCGATCGCCGCGAGAATCACATCGCCGAGTTCGCGCGCGAGCGTCGAGTGCTCGGCAATCTGCTGATTGCGCTTGACCGGCGCGCCCTGATAGCCCGCGGTCGCGCGGCCATCGACCCACGCGTCGCCGGCTCGATCGAGCCGCTCGCGCATGAAGCGCAATTGCCCGGCGTCCAGTACCTTCGGAATGTGCAGCAACATAGTGTGTCCTTCGCGTCGGCTTGCCGTTTGCAGAAGCGGCAAGCCGTACGCATGCGCTCAGTGCGTATCAAAAGCGCGTATCAAAAGCGGTAGTTGAACGTCGCGAGCAGCGTGCGGCCGATGCCCGGCACCGAACGTCCGCCGTCAGACGGAATCAACGCGTCGTAGTAGTACTTGTTGGTGAGGTTCAGCAGGTTCAGGCGCACGTCGTACTTCTTCGCGTGATAGGCCGCGGTCGCGTCCCAACGCGTGTAGCCCGGCACCTTCACGTAGTTCGTATTCGACGCATAACGTGGCGACATGTAGATCGGACCGCCGCCGATTTCCCAATGCGGCGTGATCGCGTACGTGGTCCAGAACGTCAGCGTGTTGCGCGGCGTGTTGGCCGGCGTGTGGCCCTGCGTGCCGTCGGCCGCTTTCAGGATCGTCGCGTCCATGTACGTGTAGCCGCCGAAAATCTGCCACTTGTCGGTGATGTGCCCCGTCACGCCCGCCTGGAAGCCGTCGACGCGAATGTCGCCGGCCAGCTGGTACTCGGTCGACGACACCTGCGTGCGCGCGTTGTCCTTTTCCTCGCGGAACAACGCCGAGGTCACCGACATGTTGCCGCCGAACAGATCCCACTTGCCACCGATTTCATACGACTTCGTCGATTCCGGCGCGAGGTTCTGAGTGAGGTTCGTGACCGTCAGGTTTTCGAGCGACGGGTTGAACGATGTGCCGTACGAAACGTAGTACGACTGCCAGTCGGTCGGCTGATAGATGACGCCGGCGCGCACGCTCGTGAAGTAGTTGGTCTGGCTCGCGTAAGCCGGCGCGCTAATCGTATTGCGGATTCCCGCCGAGAAACGATCCCAGCGCACACCGCCGATCAGCTTCCAGTGCGGCGTCAGCGTGATCGTGTCGTTCAGGTAAGCGGCAATTTCGTTCGCGCTCGAATCGGCGTAGTTGCCGACCGTCGTCGTCACGTTCGACGGCGTGCCCATGATCGGCGGATTGAGCATCGGCACGATCGGCAGGTTGTTGCGCGTGTACGCCTGGTTCGTATAGCTGTCGTGGCCCACTTCGACACCGGCGATCAGGTCGTGCCTGATCGGTCCGGTGTCGAATTTGTATTCGAGCATCGTGTCGTTGTAGATCGCATGATTCTGGATCACGCGGTCATGACTCTGCAGCTTGATGAACAGCTGCGACGGCGACAGCGTCGTGAAGTTGCCGTTGGTCAACGCTGTGCTGGACGACAGCGGTCCGGTCAGCACCGCTTGCGGCGCCGTTTCGCGCGCGTCGGTCATGGAGTGCGAGATCTGCGTCTGGTTCGTCAGCGTCAGGTCCTCGGAGAACTTGTGCTTGATCGCCGCGGTAAAGATCTGCACGTCCTGGATCGTGCGGTCGCTGGTCAAACCGTAGAACGTGTTCTTCGGTACCGGCGACGGGCGGCCGTTCAGCGCCTGGATGCCGTAGTCGGGCATGTCGTGGTTGCGCTGGATCAGCGCCGACAGCGTGATCTCGGTCGGCGTGCCGATGCCGAAGCGCAGTTCCGGCGCGACGCCGAAGTCCTTGTTCTTCATCACGTCGCGCGTCGAGCCGAGGCTCTGGCCGAATGCATTGAGGCGGATCGCCGAGGTGTCGGTGAGCTTGTGATTCACGTCGACGGTGGAGCGGTAGCGGTCGTCGGTGCCGATCATGCCGGAGACTTCCGCCGAGTCCGTCAGGTTCGCCTTCTTGCTGACCTGGTTGATCACGCCGCCGGTCGAGCCGCGGCCGAACAGCATCGACGACGGACCGTACAGCACTTCGAGCGATTCAAGATTGAACGTGTCGCGGTAGTACTGATTGCGGTCCCGAAAGCCGTCCAGATAGATGTCGTTCTGCGCGGTAAAGCCGCGCAGATTGATGTTGTTGCCGATCTGGCCGCCTTCGGCCGCGCCGATCGTCACGCCGGGCGCGTTGCGCAGCGCGTCCGTAAACGACGTCGCGCCCTGCGAGGCGAGCAGGTCGCGATTGATCACGGTGACGGTCTGCGGAATGTCACGCAGCGCGGTCGGCGTCTTCGCGCCGACGGTCGCCCGGTCGGCCTGGAAGTCCTGCTGAACGGCCTGAGCCTGCACGCCGATGGTCGGCAGCGTCTGCGCGGCGGCGGGTGTGTTGTTCCGGGCGTTGGTTTGTGCGTTCTGCGGCGCGCTTTGCGCGAGCGCCGGGGTCGCCAAAGGAATGGCAAAAGCGAGCGCTAGCGCTGTCGCGAGCGGCGTGAGATTGAGCATGGAAATCCCGTCAGAAATGCGTTTGTCAAATTCGCATCACTGACGTCGAATTCATGACAAAGCCGCAAATGGCTGGCTGCCGCTCTCCGTAGTGTGAGATGGAGATGACGGGATGGCTGGCTAGGTTTAAATGAGAATCGCTATCATTTCATATCTACTGGAAGTCAGCAATCCCGGCGTGCGTCAGGCACACCGAATCGCGACTCGGTTTATCCTTTTTACAACAATGTAGTTTCATCGCTTCGGCAGCGCATTCCTTCCCTCTGGAGTCGACTTTATGCAATATCGCCAATTCGGCCGCACCGGCCTGACCGTTTCGCGCCTGTGTCTCGGCACCATGACCTTCGGGCTGCAAACCGAGGAAGCCGCATCGCACCGCATCCTTGACACGGCCGCGGACGCCGGTGTCAATTTCATCGATACCGCAAACGTCTATCCGCTCGGCGGCGACGAAAATCTGGCCGGACGCACCGAGGAAATCGTCGGACGCTGGCTGAAGGGCAAACGCGAGCGCTTCATCGTCGCGACCAAGGCGGTCGGTAAGATGGGGCCCGCCGCGTGGGACCAGGGCGCGTCGCGCAAGCACCTGCTCGATGCGATCGACGCGTCCTTGCAGCGCCTCGGCACCGACTACGTCGACCTGTACCAGCTCCATTCCGACGACGCGAAGACCTCGCTCGACGAGACGCTCGAAGCGCTCGATGCGATCGTGCGCTCGGGCAAGGCGCGCTATATCGGCGTGTCGAACTTTCTCGCCTACCGGCTCGCGCGCGCACTGGGGCGCGCGGACGTGCTACGCGTCGCGCGCTTCGTGTCGGTCCAGCCGCGCTACAACCTGCTGTTTCGCCAGATCGAGCGCGAGCTGCTGCCGCTGGCCGCCGAGGAGCAACTGGCCGTGATGCCGTATAACCCGCTCGCGGGCGGACTGCTGAGCGGCAAGCACCGGCTCGACGCGACGCCCGCCGAAGGGCGCTTCACCGAAAGCGTCGGCAAGGCTGGCGCGATGTATCAGGAGCGCTACTGGCATGAGCGCGAGTTCGACACGATCGAAAGGCTGAAGGCGATCGTCGCGCCGACCGGCGAATCGCTGACGAAGGCGTCGCTTGCGTGGGTGCTCGCGAATCCGCTGATTACGTCGGCGATCATTGGTGCGAGCCGCGCGGAGCAGTTGAGCGATACGCTCGCGGCGGCCGAGTTCACGCTCGACGCCGCGATCAAGACCCAGCTCGATGAAGCGAGCGTGCAGTATCGTTGGGGGGACGCGGCGCGCTAGGCGCCCGCCGGCAGATCAAGCGCGGCCCGGCGTTCGGCCGCGCGTCTTCATCGTCCGTAGCGCAGCACGGTGCTCGTCGCGGCGAGCACGTGATCCTTGATCGCGGCGTGGAACGCGTCGCGCGTCAAGCCGGCCGGCAATGCGTCGGGCGACAGATCGAGCGCATAGACCTGCGCCACGTAGTGATGCGGTACCTCGCCGACGGGCGGACACGGGCCGTAATAGCCGGGGCCGCCGGTGCGATTCGTGCCGGCCACGCTGCCCGCCGGCGCGGCTTCGCCTTCGGCGAGTCCGGTCGTGGTAGGCGCGATGCCATAGACGATCCAGTGCACGATGCCGAGGCCTTTCGCGCCGTCGGGGTCGAAGATAGTCACCGCGAAACTTTTCGTCCCGGCCGGCGCGTTATGCCATTGCAGCGCCGGCGACACGTTGCCGCCGCCGCAATTGTTCGCGCTCGCCGCGTGGCTCGCGTTGAGCGTGCCGCCATCGGCCAGTCCCGGCGACGACACCGCGAAGGCCTGTGCCGCATACGCATGCGCGCTCGCGTAGGCGAGCAGCGCGCACGCGCCGACGGAGAGGAGGCGCCGCGCGAGGGTCAGGTGGATGCGAGTCATTGGGAGTCTCCGGGGTTGGACGTGCCGTTGAGAGCTTTGCAGTTCAGAGAGCAACTATAACGAGAATGTTGTTTTGAGATGGAAGAGGCGGCATATTGCGGATGGGGTTGTGCAAATCAAACAGATAGCTCGTAGGCCGAAACGGTCATCGGCAACCGCACAACGACGATCTTACTGAAGCCGAAAATCAAGGATAGCAAATGACTCGACCTCATTTCACTGCTGCGTGGGCCGCTTCCCAGCGAATATTCGACCCTGCAAATTCAGGTGCCAAGGTTGCAAAAGTAATTGGCGGGTACGTTGAGAAGAACATCAACAACCCTGATCCCAATCAACGCTGGAACAATACCTGCGCAGTACGGATGAGTTACATCTTGAACCACGCAGGTTTGACTATTCCGAACATTCCAGGACAGACAGTATCGGGAGCAGATAAGCGGCAGTATTTTTTCCGCGTCAAAAATCTGATTGCCTTCCTTCAGCAGCGGTGGGGAAGACCTGAAGTCGTCAAGTACCCGCCATCTGGAGGCGGAGTGCTTGCTGGCAGGAAGGGGCTGATTCTTTTTGAAGTCTCAGGTTGGTCGGATGCTCAAGGGCATGCGACATTGTTCGACGGCAGAGCCTGCTACGACCACTGCTATTTCAACGAACCTGAGGCGAAGTATCGCACTGACCGCGCGAACTTCTGGAGTTTGCCGTGAAGAAGGTTGGGGTTGGCATCCTAACTGCCTCGGCCCTCATCTTCGGCATGTCTGCTTGCTATGCAAAAGGCGATCAACGTGCGACTCCACAAGCTGGAGCACGTACTTATGCACAGAATTACAAAGACATGGTTCTGGCTACTTGTATAGCGAACGCCTACAGGAACGACAAAGACGCTGCTATGGATGCGGGAAGCAGCGTCAGTGCATTGCGAGACTGGACTTACTTTGACTTGGAGAAGGCTCCAGACGCGATCAAAACCTTGGTGGACAATTATCTGGCGCGAAATTATCAAAACCCGCTGGTTGAATCGGAAACTGAAGGTGTCCGTTTCGATTTCCTGAAGTGTCTGGACCTGTATCACAGTAAGGAATTGGACGCACAGGTCAAGCATTTGGTCATTAACCCCAGGCGCACTTACAGACAGGATAATCCGTTGCCAGCAAAGCCGAAGTAGTTATGAGCACGTCCAGCGTCGAAGCGCTGACCAGTGTTCGGGCACGGATCGCCTCGGCAATCGTTGATGGGTTGATATGAACCCTTGGACGTGGAGCCGCGGCACTGGATACGTGATGGCAGCGGCAATCCACCGCCTCACTTCGGCTTGAACCGCCCCGTCTTCTGCGTCGCCTCCGGATACTGTCGCGTCTCGCGCACCGAAAGCGGATGCCACAATTTCGCGCCGCCCTCGATCCCCGCGTCGTTCGATACGGTCGCCACGTTCGCCGGCAGCGAAAACTTGATGCGCGCCGCGTTGCCGCCGCCGATCCACAGCTTGTCGTAATTGACCAGTGACTTGAGAATGCCGATCACCTTCTCGACACGCCGGCTCCAACGCTTGTTGCCGATCTGCTCGCGCGCGGCCTCGCCGATGTATTCGTCGTACGCGACGCCCTTCTTGCTGACCGGATGATGCGCGAGCTCCAGATGCGGCATCAGCTCGCCATCGCGAAACATCGCGGTGCCGGCGCCTGTGCCGAGCGTCAGCACGAATTCGAGGCCGTGGCCTTCGATCGCCGCGAAGCCTTGCATTTCGGCGTCGTTGATCATCCGCACCGGCAGTCCGCCCAGGCGCTGCGCGAGCGAATCCGCGAGCGCAATGTCGTGCCATCCTTCGATGCCGAAGTGCGGCGCGGTCAGAATGCGGTTGTTGCGCACGACACCCGGAAACCCGATCGAGATACAGACTGGCCGCACCTGCTCGATGAGCGGAGCTACGAGTTGCGCGAGCGCGTCCACCAGCTGATCCGGCGTGCACGGATGCGGCGTCGCAACGCGCACGCGCTCGGTTTTCATCTGCCCGTCGGCGTCGATGATCGCGGCCTTCAGGCCCGTGCCGCCGACGTCGATCGCGAGGATGTGCCCGCTGCCGCTTTTCGGCGCATTCCCTTTCACTGCGTACTTGTTGCGTGTTGCCACGATGTCTCCAGATTGTGTTGAGGCGGTTGTGATGCGGGTCTGCGGGTTGCTTCAAAGGTGCCGCTACGACTTGCCACCGGGCGCTTTCTGCTGCAACGGGCGCCACGCGTGGCCATCGCGCGCGAGCAGCGCGTCGGCTTCGGCCGGCCCGTCGCTGCCGGCCGCATAGCCGCGCACGGCAACCGCGCCGCCACTCCTCGGATGCAGCACGTCGTCGACCGCGCACCAGCTCGTCTCGATGCTGTCGGCGCGCTGAAACAACGTCGCATCGCCATGCATGCAGTCGTACAGCAGCGTCTCGTAGCCGACGTTCGCGCTTTCCGCAAAGAAGTCGCCATAGTTGAACGACGACTGTACCGGACCGACCTGCATCACCCGGCCCCGGCACCTTCACGTTGAAATCGAAACTCGAGCCGTGCTCGGGATCGATGCGAATGGTCAGCACGTTCGGCGTCAATGCGTTGACCGGCGTATCGCGGAACAGGCGGAACGGCACCGGCTTCAGCTGCACCGAAACCTCGGTGCGGCGCACCGCGAGCCGCTTGCCGGTACGCAGATAGAACGGCACGCCGGCCCAGCGCCAGTTCTCGACGAACACGCGCGCCGCCGCGTAGGTTTCCGTCGTGCTGCCGGGCGCGACGTCGGGCTCCTCGCGATAGCCCACGCCGGCGGGCCCTTTTTCGTACTGGCCGAAGACGACGTCGGCGGGCGTCAGCGGCTGGATTGCGTCGAACAGCTCGGCCTTCCTGTTTCGCACGGCTTCGGCGTCGAACGAATTCGGCGGCTCCATCGCGACGATGCCGAGCAGCTGGAACAGGTGGTTGGGCACCATGTCGCGAAACGCGCCGGTCTGCTCGTAGAACCTGCCGCGCCCCTCGACGCCGATCGTTTCCGCCGCCGTGATCTGCACGCAATCGATGTACTCGCGCCGCCAGACCGGCTCGAACATCGCATTCGCGAAGCGCACCGCGAGGATGCTCTGCACAGTGTCCTTGCCGAGAAAATGATCGATGCGGTACACCTGCGACTCCCGCGCATACGACAGGATGTGCCCGTTCAGATCGCGCGCCGATGCGAGATCGGTGCCGAACGGCTTCTCGATCACGAGACGCCGAAAGCCGCCGTTCGCGCCGTCGCCTTCCTTCAGCAGGCCGGCTTTGCCGAGCCGGTCGGCGATCGGTTTGAAAAAACGCGCGCCGACCGCGAGGTAGAAGATCGCGTTACCGCCTTTCGACTGATCGAGCTTCTGCTTCAGCTTCGCGAACGTATCGTCGGATTCGAACTCGCCCGCCATGTATTCGAGGCGCTGCGCGACCCAGTTCCATGCGTTGTCGTCGAGCTTGCCGGCGTGAAAGGTGCTGGCCTTGTCGGCGGCGAACTTCTGCAGCGAGGTATGCAGTTCGTCGCACCATTCGCGCGTTTCGCGCTCGCCGTGATTGACGCCGATGATCTTCATGCTGTTGTCGAGCAGGCCATCGACCGCGAGGTTGTAGAGCGCCGGCATCAACAGACGCTTGGTCAGATCGCCGCCCGCGCCGAAGATCACGAGCGTGCATGGCGGCGCGGGCTTCTTGCCGGCCGGCGACGACAGGGTGTCGTACCGGCTCGCGCTGAGCTTGCAGCTCAGGGCGGGCGTTGCGTTGTGTTGATCGGGAGAAGCGGAAGGGTTCGGTGTGGTCGACATGGGATTCACTTGGACCTTGGTAAGCCGATAGAACGAACGCGGCGATACATGAAAGACCACGGGCGCTGCCGCACAGTTCAATCGCGTTCGCGCGTTAGCGCGCGGCGTGCCTACTTCGTCGTCGTGGCCGCGAGCGACGGTACCGGTTCTTTCACCACCGCCGGCGTTACCGCGGATGCAGAAGCCGCCGGCACCGGAATCGGCGCGGGCGCCGGCGCCGGTTCCCCCGCCAGCGGCACGTTGCCCGATGCCGCCATCGCGCGCGGCTGCAACAGCAACGCGACGAGCCCGGTCCAGCCGGTCTGATGCGAAGCCCCGACGCCACGACCGTTATCGCCATGAAAATACTCATGGAACAGGATCAGATCCTGCGAACGCGGGTCCGCCTGCAGCAGCGGATACGCACCCATCACCGGCCGCTCGCCGTTTCTGTCCTTCAGGAACAGCGTGGTCGCGCGGCGCGCGAGTTCGTCGGCGATTTCGCTCAACGAGAACTTCTGGCCCGACCCGGTCGGATACTCGACGCGGAAATCATCGCCGTAATAGCGATGAAACTCGTACAGCGATTCGATCAGCAGATAGTTGACCGGCATCCACACTGGCCCGCGCCAGTTCGAATTGCCGCCGAACACACGGGTATCGGATTCGGCCGGCAGATACTTCACGCAGAAGCTGTTGCCGTTGTGCTGGTACACGAACGGATGATCGCGATGGCAACGCGACAACGCCCGCACGCCGTGATCGGACAGAAATTCACTTTCGTCGAGCGCGCGCCGTAACAACGCCTTCATCCGATGCCCGCGCAGCAGCGACAGCAAAAGCGCGTTGCCCTTGCCGGGTTCGTTCCAGCGCGACACCAGCTTCGCCAGATCGGGCCGATGCTCGAGAAACCACACGAGGCGCTCGCGCAAGCTCGGCAAGCCGCCGTGCAAACGCTCCTCGAGCACGTGCACGGCGAATAGCGGTATCAGTCCGACGATCGAGCGAACGCGCATCGGCATGCTGCTGCCGTCGGGCAGGCGCAGCTTGTCGTAGAAGAATTCGTCCTCGCTATCCCACAGGCCCGTGTCGCAGCCGTCGTCGCAACTGACCGCTTCCGCGATGTACAGGAAGTGCTCGAAGAACTTCACACCAATATCGACGAACACATGGTTCGCGTAGGCGAGTTCGAGCGCGATACGCATCAGGTCGAGCGCATACGCGGCCATCCACGCGGTGCCGTCGGCCTGGTCGATGTGGCCGCCGGTGGGCAGCGGCGACGAGCGGTCGAAGATGCCGACGTTGTCGAGCCCGAGAAAACCGCCCTGAAAAATATTGTGGCCGTCGGCGTCCTTGCGATTCACCCACCACGAGAAATTCAGCAGCAGCTTGTGAAACACGAGCTCCAGAAAATCGCGGTCCGCCTTGCCGGTCAGCGCGCGGTCGATCTCGTACACGCGCCACGCGGCCCATGCATGGACCGGCGGGTTCGCGTCGCTCAACGCCCATTCGTAAGCGGGCAACTGGCCGTTCGGGTGCTGATAGCGATCCTTCACGAGCAGCAGCAACTGCTTCTTGGCGAACGCCGGATCGATCAGCGCGAACGCGGCCGCGTGAAACGCGAGGTCCCACGACGCGTACCACGGGTACTCCCACTTGTCCGGCATCGACACGATGTCCGCGTTGCACAGATGCCGCCAGTCGGTGTTGCGGCCGTGCTTGCGCGCGGCGGGCGGGCTCGGTTGCAGCGGATCGCCGTCGAGCCAGCGTTGCACGTCGTACTGGTAGTACTGCTTCGACCACAGCATGCCGGCGAGCGCCTGACGTTGCACGAGACGCGCATCGGGGTCGGTGATCTCGTGTTGCAACGCGCCATAGAATTCGTCGGCTTCGGCGTGGCGGCGCGCGATCAACGCGTCGGCATCGAATGGCGCTTCATCGGTCGCAGATTGCGGGTGCCAGCGCAGATACACGACCGCGCGTCCGTGCGGCCCGAGCTCGAGCGCCGCATGCGCGGCGGCCCGGGTGCCCGCGTCGTGACGGATCGCGTTCGCGTCGCCGTGCACGAGGTAGTCGTTGAAGCCGTCCTTGAACGGGCCCGCGCCGTCCATGCCGAACAGCCGCTTCACGTTGGTGTCGTTCTCGCAGAACAGCCACGCGAGTTCCGGCGCGTCCTTCGACCACGCGCTCACGACGATCGGTTCGTGCACATGGTGATGGCCAAGCAGACGCACCGCGCCATCATGACCGGTACCGGCGACGAGCTTCGGCTTGTCCTTGTTCTCTTTCCACGACCACGAGTTTCGCGCCCAGATTTGCGGCAGCACATCGAGCGACGCCGCTTCGTCCGCGCGATTTTCGATCGTCACGCGCATCACGATGTCGTCGGGCGTGTGCTTCGCGTATTCGATCTGGACGTCGAAATAGCGCTGATCGTCGAACACGCCGGTATCGAGTACTTCGTACTCTGGCATATCGCCGCCGCGGCGCGCGTTTTCGTCGATCAGGTCCTGGTAGGGATAGGCCGCATGCGGGTATTTGTACAGCATGCGCATGTAGGAATGCGTGGGCGTGCCGTCCAGATAGAAGTACAGCTCCTTGACGTCCTCGCCGTGATTGCCCTGCGAGTTCGTCAGGCCGAACAGGCGCTCCTTGATGATCGGGTCATTGCGGTTCCAAAGCGCGAGCGACACGCACCAGCTGAGCCGGTCGTCGCCGAAACCGGCGATGCCGTCTTCGCCCCAGCGGTAGGCGCGGCTGCGCGCATGGTCGTGCGGAAACGAGTCCCAGGCGGTGCCGTTCGCGCTGTAGTCCTCGCGCACCGTGCCCCACTGGCGCTCGCTCAGATACGGCCCCCAGCGCTGCCAATGGCCGCATTCGGGCGAATGCACGCGGGAACCTTCGATCGTGGCGAGCAGATTGGCAGCGCGCAGCGGTGGCATGAAAACGTCCTTGCAACAGGTCCAGGGTCTGTTTACATATGGAACGCACGTGCGAATGCCCGCTATCGGGCGCATGGCAAGGAGCAAGGAGCGCTGCGTGGCCACGCCACGTGAGCGACGCGCGACGCCGCCATGCGCCCGATAGCGGGCATTCCCCTGCAATGAAATCCAGAACTGGGGTTGCCGCGAGAAGGGCCGCTCGCTGCGTCATGCTCCTTGCGAATACGTCCAGTATTCGCGGCGTCGCAGTCCTTGCGAGCGGCCCTTCTCCCGGCAACGCACGTGCGTTCCATATGTAAACAGACCCTAACGGTGGGACCCACATCGTAGCGCGGTTTACGCGCCGTTGTGCTCGAGCCGGGCAAGCAGACTTTCGACGCGCAGCAATTCGCCTAGCGACCAGGCCTGGAACGGCGTACCGGCGGGCGCGTGCGGCGCGTCACCGTCGGCGATCTCGGACAGGTGATCGAGGCCCGCGTGATCGAGATGCGCGTACAGCGGGGCGAGAAAACGCGCCCTCGCCTGCCCGAGATTATCGGCACTCGCGCCATTCACTCGCAGCCACGCTTCGACGAACGGGCCGATCAGCCACAACCACGCGGTGCCCTGATGATAGGCGCCGTCGCGTTCGCGCGGCGCGCCGCCGTAGCGGCCGCGATAGGCGGGATCGGACGGCGCGAGCGTGCGCAGGCCGAGCGGCGTCAGCAATTGCGCTTCGACCTGACCCACCACCGCGCGCGCCGCCGCGCCTTCGAGCAGCGGAAACGGCAGGCCACCGACCGCGAAGATCTGATTCGGCCGGATCGAGCGGTCGACCGTGCCCGGCACATGATCGACGTCGACGTTATCGAACAGCGCCTGGGTGGCTGGATCGACGAAGCGCCGGCGAAACGCGAGCGTCGCGCGCTCGGCAGCTTGCCGCCACTGCGGGTTCCATGCTGACGCGATTCGCAGCGCGTTGATCCACAGCGCCTGCACTTCGACCGGCTTGCCGATGCGCGGTGTGACGACCCAGTCGCCGACTTTCGCATCCATCCACGTCAGTTGCACGCCGGGGATGCCGGCGCGCAGCAGGCCGTCGTCCGCGCACATGCCGATGTTGAAGCGCGTGCCGTTCGTGTAGCCGGTCAGGATCGTTTCGGCGGCCTGCTGCAGATGCGCGCGCGTTTGCGCGCCCGCATGCGGCGTCGCCAGATAGTCGTGAACCGCGACGATGAACCATAGCGACGCGTCGACCGAGTTGTATTCGGGCGCGTCGCCGTAGTCGGGGAAGCGGTTCGGCAGCATGCCTTCGGACAGCGTGCCCGACCATTCGAGCAGGATCGCTTCGGCATCGTCGAGACGGTTCGACTCGATCAGCAGGCCGCGCATCGCGATGAACGTGTCGCGGCCCCAGTCGGTGAACCACGGAAAGCCCGCGAGGATCGTGCGGCCTTCGTTGCGCGTGACGACGTAGGCGTCGGCCGAACGTTGCAGGCGCGAGCCGAGTGCGGCGCGGCGTTGTTGTTCGGTGTGGGCGAGTTGGGCGGCGTGGGCGGTGGTTTGGGCTTTGTCATTCGCGCATTCGGTGGCGGACGTGCTCGACGCGCTCAGAATCATCACCGCGTCGCCCTCCGCGAGATCGAAGCTGAACACGCCGGGCGTCGCGAGATCTTCGCTGCAATCGAGACCGCGCTCCTGCTCGCGCACGTAGCAGAAGTTGCGATACCAGTCGGGCGCATGCGTATAGGCGCCGTTCGTCGCCGCTCGCACGACCGGCAGTCCGCCATACGCTTGCCAGCTCGCGCACGATTGATCGGCGCTGACTTGCGCGCCGAAGTTGAAGGCCGGATTCTCGTGATGCAGCGCATGATAGTCACGGCCCGACAGCAGCGGTCTGATCTTCAGCACGGGCGCATCGAGTTCGCCGCCTTCGAGCCGCCAGCGCAATACCGTTTCGCACGTCGCTTTGCTGACGAACACGTCGGCGATCATCGCCGCGTGCGCACCGAGTTGAATGCGCCACGTCGGCCACGGCGCGGTGTCGAAGCTGGCAAGGCGGCCGCGCAGATCCGGATAGATCACGTCAGGCCCATAGCGTTGCATGGTCAACGCGAAGCGCTCGCAGCCCGCCTCGACCCACGCCTCGATGCCGTTGACGAGCACCAGGCGCCCGCCCGGCGCGCGCGTCGCGGCTAGCAGCAGCGCATGGTAGCGGCGCGTGCGCAACATGCCGACCGTGCCCGAAGCAAAGCCGCCGAAGCCGTCGGCTTCGAGCCATTCGTCTTCGAGTTGCGAGATGTCGATGGGTGAATCGATGCGAGTCATTGAATCGTGCTCATGCGCGGACGATAAAGCAGCAAACATAGCGCAGATGGCAGCGCCATGAACATTGACCTTCCCGATACTTTCCATTTTCTTTCGATCAACCGACGATTTATCGAAACTTATGCCGAGCGCAAACGTTTCACAATTATTTCTTGAAAGGAATAGAGACTGCACCCGCTTTCATCGAACCGGATGCAGACATGAGAAAAATCAGTTGCATCGCGAGCGCCGCATTGCTGGTGCTTGCCACGATAGCGTTGAACGGTTGCGGCGCGGACGACTCCTCTTCCACGAGCAACGCGACGACCACGACCCTTGCGCCGAACGACGCGGCGCAACGCCCCGCAATGACGGCAGCGGCAGTGGCGACTCCCAACGCCTCAGCGCCATTCGCGGACAACACGGCGAACAACACGGCAAGCAACGCGGCAAGTGGCGCAGCCGCCACCGACGCGATCGCGCAAAACATCCAGGCCAGTCTCGCGGCCGACAGCCAGCAGGTCGCGCCGGTCATGCGCTACGCGCCCGGCGACAGCGCGAACAACTAGTCCGCAACTGATCAGCAAGAGCAACGCGTAACCGACAACGAAACACCCCAAGGCACGCTCACGCGCGCCATTCTTCCCCTACGCAGAAGGTGATATTCGATGACATCAACTAGCCGTCGCCGTTTCCTGCAAACCGTGGCGTCATCCGCGGGCGCCGCCGCCGCGATGACCGCATTGCCCGAGTCGATCCGCAACGCGCTCGCCGTGCCCGCGTTTTCGCGCACGGGCACGATTCGCGATATCGAGCACATCGTCGTGTTCATGCAGGAGAACCGCTCGTTCGACCACTACTTCGGCCATCTGCGCGGCGTGCGCGGCTACAACGACCGCTTCCCGATTCCGCTGCCGAGCGGCCTGCCGGTGTGGAATCAGCCGTCGAAGGAAGACCCGACCAAGCCGGTGCTGCCGTTCCATCTGAACACCGCGACGACGAGCGCGCAGTGCGTCGGCGATCTCGATCACACGTGGTACAAGACTCACTACGCGATCGACGGCGGCCGCTACGACCAGTGGCCCGCCAACAAGACCGACATGACGATGGGCTACCACCTGCGTAGCGACATCCCGTTCCACTACGCGCTCGCCGACGCCTTCACGATCTGCGATGCGTACTTCTGCTCGTTGCCGGGACCGACGCACCCGAACCGCGCGTATCTGATGACCGGCATGGTCGACCCGACCGGCACGATGGGCGGCCCGCTGCTCGACAACAACGACTGGGTCGACGGCGATGGTCCGCCGAACTATCAGTTGCTGTCGTGGACCACGTATCCGGAGCGTCTTCAGGCCGCGGGCATTTCGTGGCAGATCTATCAGCAGGGCACGTCGGGCGTCGATCCGCTGAACGGCAATTACGGCACCAACATCCTGCAGAATTTCACGAACTTCATCAACGCGCAGCCGGGTTCGCCGCTCTACGAGCGCGCGCAAACCGTGCGCACGATCGACGACCTGAAAGCCGACGTGCTCGCGAACCGGCTGCCGCAGGTGTCGTGGCTGTGCCCGCCGGCCGCCTACTCGGAGCATCCGAGCTACACGCCCGCGTACGGCGCCGAATACACGTCGCAGATTCTCGACGCGCTGACGTCGAACCCCGAGGTGTGGAGCAAGACCGTGCTCTTCATCATGTACGACGAGAACGACGGCTTCTTCGATCACCTCGTGCCGCCGCAACCGCCGACGACGTCCGCGCAGGGCAAGTCGACGGTGACGACCGACGGCGAGATCCACAATGTCGTCAATCCGCTGCGCGGCGGCAGTTACACCGCCGACGGCTATCCGTACGGCCTCGGCCCGCGCGTGCCGATGACGATCGTGTCGCCGTGGACCAAGGGTGGCTTCGTGTGCTCGCAGGTGTTCGATCACACGTCGGTGATCCGCTTCATCGAAACGCGCTTCGGCGTGCATGAGCCGAACATCACGGCATGGCGTCGCGCGGTATGCGGCGACCTGACCACCGCGTTCGACTTCCGCACGCCGGATGCGAAGATGCCGTCGCTGCCGGACACCAGCAACTACATGAGCATGGCCGACAACCAGTGCAAGACGCAACCGAAGCCGACCGTGCCGACGACGCCGACTCCGGTCGATGCGCAGGAAGCGGGCATCCGTTTCGCGCGCGCGTTGCCGTACGAACTGCATGTGAACGGCGCGGCGAACGCGGGCAATGACACGTTCGAAATCACGATCGGCAACACCGGCGACCAGGGCGCGCACTTCTACGTGTACGCGACGAATCGCAACGACGGTCCGTGGCGCTACACGGTCGAAGCGGGCAAGTCGCTCAGCGACACGTTCGACCTGAGCACGACGAACGGCGTGTATGCATTCGACGTGTTCGGCCCGAACGGCTTCGTGCGCAAGTTCGCGGGCAACACCCAGGCGAGCACGCAAAGCACGCAGAATGGCCATGGCAACGGTCATGGCGACAACCAGCCGGCGCGGCCTGAAGTGACCGCGCAATACGACGTCGCGAATGGCAACGTGTTCCTGAAGTTCACCAACAGCGGCGGCGGCATCGCGCATCTGACGGTGATCGACAACGCGTACGGCGCGCGCCCGCGCACCGTGGTCGTGCCGGCCAATGCGCGTATCGAGGAAGGCTGGGTGCTTGCGTCGAGCCATCACTGGTACGACCTGACGGTGACGAGCAGTGACGACGCGAGCTTCTCGCGCCGCTTTGCCGGTCACGTCGAGAACGGCCGGCCGAGTATCAGCGATCCGGCTGCGGTTGCGCCGGTGCTGAGCGCGAGTTGAGGCAACAACCGCCAGCTACGCTTACTCGCAGTCTGATTCGGCATCCTGTCCCGCCTACGTGGCGGACAGGGTGCCGATGTTTCTTGAGGCTCGTATTGAAACGCGGTGCTTAGAGACCGACGTCCGGCAGCGCCGGACGCGTGGCGAGCGCCTTGGCGACGATGTCTTTGACTTCGGCGAGCGCGTCGCCTTGCAGCGCGAGGCGCGGCGGACGCGTGACGGCGCTGCCGCGGCCGAGCAGTTCCTCGCACAGCTTGATGCATTGCACGAGGTCGGGGCGCGCGTCGAGGTGCAACAGCGGCATGAACCAGCGGTACAGCGACAGCGCCTCATCGAAGCGCTTCTGCGTCGCGAGACGGAACAGCGTCTCGCCTTCCTTCGGGAACGCGTTCGACATGCCCGACACCCAGCCTTGCGCACCAACGGCGATGCTTTCGACCACCACGTCGTCGAGGCCGGCGAACAGCACGAAGCGGTCGCCCACCGCGTTGCGCAGATCGATGAAGCGTCGCGTATCGCCCGACGAATCCTTGAAGCAGACGATGTTCTCGCAGTCCTGCAGTGCGATCAGCACGTCCGGCGTGACGTCGTTCTTGTAGATCGGCGGGTTGTTGTAGATCATCACCGGCAGATCGGTGCTGCTCGCGACCGAGCGGAAATGCGCGGCGGTTTCGTGCGGCTTCGCGGAATAGACGAGCGCCGGCATGACCATCACGCCGTCGACGCCGACACGCGCGGCTTCACGCACCGTCTGCCGCGCGAACTCGGTCGTGAACTCGGCGACACCCGCGACGACCGGCACCTTGCCGCCAGCCGCGTCGCGCGCGGCCTCGATCACCTGCAGTTTTTCCGACGTGCTCAGCGAGGTGTTTTCGCCAACCGTGCCGCAGACCACCAGACCCGACACGCCGTCCTTGACGAGATTGCTGACCACGCGGTGCGTCGCGTCGATGTCGAGCGAAAAATCCGGCTTGAACTGGGTGCTGACGGCGGGAAATACCCCGCTCCATTGGATAGCCTTGCTCACTTTGTCCGTCTCCTTCAAAAAGCCGGCCGCGCCGACTCACGTTGAGTATGACGACGAGTATCGGCCTTTATCCGGAGGCGGGCTTGGGCTTTTTCGTGGCTGAAAGAGATTAAATCCGCACAACAGGCGAGGCGCCGGATCGCCGGCCGGGCGGCGCCGGCTACTTCGCGGCAAGGCGGCTGAGGCGCCCGTCAGCATCGTTGCGCGAGGCTTCGAGGCGGCCCCTGGATGCCGAGTCCGGCATAGCCGTTACGCGATCAGGCGCCCAGCAACACGCCCGTTCGGATCGGCCGCGTGCCGGTCATGCGACCGAGCGGCGCACCGGCCGTCACGAAACGGATCGCGCGCCGCATGTACAGCACCCCTTCGGTCTGGCTCGCGATCGTGGTCGTCTCGTCGGTCAGCGGATCGACGATATCGAACAGCGGCTGGCCGACGCGGATCTTGTCGCCGATCTTCGCGCGGTGCACGAGAATCCCGCTCACCGGCGCAGAGAACTGCTCGCTGCCCGCGAGCGGCGTCGCCGGCGACAGCAGCGGCGGCAACGGCTTGGCCTCGCCCCGAATCGCGCCGCGCCACATCAGATAGTCGACGAGCGCGTCGGCATCCTGCTGCGCGACTTCATACGACACGTCGCGCTGGCCGCGGCATTCGACCGTCACCGCGATCGAGCCGGTCGGCACCGGCTTGCTCGCCGGCATCTGCTGCTGCAACGTCCACCACAGCAGGCTGTGGGTTTCGTCGAACGCGCCGCCGCCCGAATCGGTCGCGAGCAACGACGCCTCTGCGCCGAGATAGCGCGACAGCGGCTCGAACTCGGCCCAAGCGGCTTCGCTCGTGTACACATGCATCGCCGCTTCGAGCGAGCAATGCAGATCGATCACGACGTCCGCGTCGCACGACAACTTCAAGAGCGCCAGTTGCAGCGACTCGAATTCGGTCAGCGGCTTCTGTTGCGCGAGTTCGGCCGCGAGCAGCTCGCGCACGATGCGGCGGTTCTCGTTCGCGTCTGCGCCGAGCGCCTCTTTCGCATTCGCGACGAGCTTTGCGAACTGCACGAAATGCCGGTTGAAGTTCTTGCCACTGCCGAGATCGAAGCGGCCGATGAACTGCCCGAACACGTATTGACTGAGCCCGACCGGATTCGACACCGGCACGAGCACAATTTGCGCGTTCAGCGCGCCGGCTTCCTCGAGCTCCCGCAGACGCCGCTTCAGCAGCACCGTGGTCAGCATCGCGGGCGTTTCGTCGGCATGCAGTGACGCCTGGATGTAGATCTTCTGCCCGCTATTGGCCGGGCCGAAATGAAACGACACCAGTTCGCGGTGCGTGCCGATTGCTGGCGACACAAGCGGAATCGATTGCCTGTTCATGAATGGAAAACCGCGAAGATAATGTTGGAAATCTGGATCAATTGCCGTACGGATCGAAGTCGAAGTACTTCTTCGCAATCAGTGCATAGGTGCCGTCTTTGCGCATCGACGCGATCGCCGCGTCGATCGATGCCTGGACCGCGGTTTCGTCCTTGCGCAAGCCGATGCCGACGCCGCGATCTCCCATCGAAAGCGGCTCGCCGACAAACGCGAAGCCCTTGCCCGCGGGTGTGCGCAGGAAGCCGTAATCGGCCTCGACGGTGCCGAGCAACGCGCCGTCGAGCCGGCCGTTCTGCAGATCGGCGAACACCTCGTCCTGGCTTTTGTAGGCGACCACGTTCGCGCCGAGCGGCGTCCAGTTCTTCAGCGCGTAGCCTTCGAACTGCGTGCCCGACTGCACGCCGATCTGCTTGCCGGCAAGTCCGCTCGCCGTAGGCGCGAGCGACGAGCCTTGCCGCGCGATCAGCCGCGACTTGAACTGGAACAGCTTCGACGAAAACAGAATCTGCTGCTCGCGCTTCTCGGTGATCGCCATCGACGACACCACCGCGTCGATCTTGCGCGCCTGCAGCGCCGGAATCATGCCCGAAAACTCGAGTTCGACCCACTGACAATGCGCGTGGATGCGCCGGCAAATCTCGTTGCCGAGATCGACGTCGAAGCCCTTCAGGCTGCCATCGGGCGCCTTCGAGTCCATCGGCGGATAGGTCGGATCGTTGCCGAGGCGCAACGTGTTGGCGTCAGCGGCGAACGCGCCGCTGCTGAAAGCCAGCGCGGCACAGAGAGTCATCAGTGGAGTTTTCATGGAAGGCGACGATGAGCGGATCAGGACAGCGTGATCGTAAGCCGCGGTGGCGCCTCAAAGAAGTCTCGTTCGGACTATCATGATCACTTTTACCGATCACCAAACCCTGTCGCCATGGCATTGACGATTTCCCAGCTGCGCGCGTTCACGGCGGTCGCCGAGCATGGCAGCATCCGCGCGGCGTCGCGCGCGCTCGGCATCGCGCAAAGCGGCATCACGCAGCAGTTGCAGAACCTCGAATCGATGCTCGGCGCAACGCTGTTCACGCGCACCAATCGCGGCATTGCGCTGACCGCGCTGGGCCAGCGGCTGCTGCAGCGGGCCGGCGCGATCCTCGGTGAATGCGAGCGTGCCGAGGAGGACGTGCGGCAACTGCGCGGCGACTACGTGGGCGAGGTCACGTTCGGCATGACGACAGAGCCGCTCGTCGACGCGTTCGCGCCCGTGTTGATGGAATTTCGTGCGCGCTTCGAGCGCGTCGCCGTGCATCTGCGCACGGGCACGTCGCGCATGATGATTTCGTGGATCCGCGAAGGAACGCTGGATTTCGCTGTCGCGCTCGTATCGAAGCAGACCGACACCGCCGATCTGTCGGTCACGCCGCTCTATCCGTCCGACCCGGTGATCGTGTGCCGGCGCGGTCATCCGAAGGCGCGCGCGAAGTCGCTCGCCGAACTCGTCGATTGCACGTGGGTGACGACGCGCTCGCCGAATCTGACCGAGGAGCCGCACGTCAACCGGTTGAGCTATCTGTTCGACAGCTACGGCTTGCCGCCGCCGAAGATCGTCGCGACCGTCGAGGGCTTGTACGAGACGCTGCACCTGGTAGCCGCGACTGATTGCCTGTCCCTCGAATCATCGGTCATCGCGAAGCGCGGGCCGTTCGCGGACGTGCTGACGACGATCCCCGTGCGCGAGCGCGCGTTGCAGCAGAACGTCTGTCTGCTGCAACGCGCCGCGATTCCGCTGACCCCAGCCGTGCAGGAGTTCGCGACGATGATCGCGTCGTACACGCGCGCGGTGCGGGCGCATTGAGCGTTGAGTGTTGAACTCCAATGCGCCGCTCAAGCCGCCGTTGCTTCGAGCGCTATCAATTCTTCGATGCGCTGCCTGCGCCGGATCAGCCGCGCGTTGCCGCGCTCGATCAGCACCTCGGGCGCGAGCGGCCGGCTGTTGTAGTTCGACGACATCGACGCGCCGTACGCGCCCGTGTCATGGAACACGAGCAGGTCCCCCACTCGAGGCGCGGGCATCGACCGGCTCGTGACGACACCGCCTTGCGCCTGGGTGAACACGTCGCCGGCTTCGCACAGTGGCCCCGCCACGCTGAACGAGCCGGCCGGCGCATCGCTCGGCGTGCCATTGCGCCGAAGCACGCTGATCTCGTGATAACTGCCGTAGTACGACGGCCGCACCAGGTCGTTGAAGCCCGCATCGAGCAACGCGAATTGCCGCGACGGCCGCCGGTTCAGCGCGTGCACTTCGGCGACGAGTACACCTGCCTGCGCGACCAGAAAGCGCCCCGGTTCGATTTCGAGTCGCACGCGATGCCCGACGCGTGCTTCGATGCAGCGCCGCGCGTCGTCCCACAGCCGGAAATAATGCGCGGTATCGACACTCAGCTCGCCATCGCGATACGGCACCGACAAACCACCACCCGCGGAAATCGCCTCGATATCCTGATCGAGTTGCGACACCGCATCGACCATCGCATCGCATACTTTCGCGAGATGCCCGTAATCGACACCCGAGCCGATATGCATATGCAGCCCGACGAGCTTCAGCCGATAGCGCCGCACCAGTTCGAGCGCGCGTGGCAAGTCATCGCGCCAGATGCCGTGCTTGCTGTGCTCGCCGCCTGTGTTGGTCTTGCTGCTGTGGCCGTGACCGAAGCCGGGATTGATCCGCAGCCACACGCGATGGCCTTCGCTCGCGTGTCTCCCGAGCCGTTCTAGCATGTCGGGCGAGCCGGCGTTGACCGTGATTCGCTCGTCGAGCACGGTCGCCAGCGTCGCGTGGTCGAGCACGTCGGCGGTGAAGACGACGCCTTCGGGCCCCCCGTTCGATGCGGGTTGAGCCGCATAGCCCGCGGCAAAACTGCGCGCGAGTTCACCCAAAGAGACCGCATCGAGCATCACGCCTTCGTCGCGCATCAGCTTCAGGATGTGCACGTTCGAACAGGCCTTCTGCGCGTAGCGGATCGTGTCGAAACTGCGCAACTGCGCGATGCGCTGGCGGATCGTGTCGGCGTCATAGACCCATAGCGGCGTGCCGTGCTGGCGCGCGAGGTCGGCGAGTTGATGGGAGTCGAATGGCGTCATGGTCGGTTGCATGTCGAAGCTTTGCGAAAGCGATAGCCGACATGATGATCCGCGGCGATCATTCAGTAAAATACCAATCTATTGCTCGCCTATTCACTTTTGATATACCACGGACCCGCCATGGCGCTCACGCACTGGCACATCGAAATCTTCCGCGCGCTGATGACGGCCGGCAGCGTGACCAAGGCAGCCGAGATGCTGTTCACGTCGCAGCCCACCGTGAGCCGCGAACTCGCGCGCATGGAACAACGCATCGGCTTCGCGCTGTTCGAGCGAGTGCAGGGCCGGCTGCGTCCCACGCAATCCGCGCTGACGCTGTTCGACGAGATCAAGCGCGCGTACGTCGGGCTCGAACGCGTCGCGTCGACCGCGGCCGCGCTGCGCGAATTCAAGGGTGGCCAGCTGTCCGTGATCGCGCTGCCGGTGTTTTCGCATTCGATCCTGCCGGGCGCCGTCAAACGCTTTCACGATATGCAGCCGGGCGTCAGCGTATCGATCGCGACGCAGGAGTCGCCGTTTCTCGAAGAATGGCTGACCGCGCAGCGCTACGACCTCGGCCTCACCGAGCACGACGCGCCGCCGCCCGGCACGCGGCTCACGCCACTCATCACCGTCGATGAAGTGTGTGTGCTGCCCGACGCTCACCCGCTGCTCGCGAAACGCGTGATCGCATTGAAAGATTTCACCGATCAGGCGTTCATCAGCCTGTCCGCGAACGATCCATACCGCCTGCAAATCGACGAAGCGTTCGCGCGAGCCGACATCGCGCGCCGCCTGCTGATCGAAACGCCGACCGCGGTGTCCGTGTGCAGCTTCGTGCGGCAAGGGCTCGGCATTGCGATCGTCAATCCGCTGACCGCGCTCGATTTCGCGGGTCACAATCTGCATATCCGGGCGCTCGCGTTGTCGCTGCCGTTTCGCGTCAGCGTGATCCGTCCCGAGCACCGGCCCGCGCATCCGCTCGCGGACGCGTTCGTCGGCGCGCTGCAAAGCGAAGCCGCCGCGCTGCGACTACAATTGAAGCGCCACACCAGCCCCAAGCGGTCATCGCATTCATAGCAGTCACGGCGGCGTCCCCGCTTCATCGCCCGGCGAATCCGCGCGGCGCCGCGCGCGTTCGCGCGGGGCCACCGCCCGAACCGTCCGCCGCGCGAACCGGGCACGCGTCGAGCTGACATCACCCGCATACCGATTATCGACGCGCCGCGCGTCTGCGCCGCATCGGGGCGCCGTTTTTAGCGCCGTTTTCCAGTCTTCACGTCATAGACCCTCAACAGGAGTGTTCCAAATGATGAATCGAGACAATCCCGTCTGGCTGATCACAGGCTGTTCCACCGGCTTCGGCCGCGAACTCGCGAAGCTCGTGCTCGAACGCGGCTGGCGCGCGGTCGTCACCGCGCGCGATGCATCGAAAGTGAAGGACATCGCAGAGGGGCACGGCGAGCGCGCGCTGGTGCTGCCGCTCGACGTGACCAATCGCGCGCAGATTGAAACCGTGGTCGCGCAGGCGAAGCGCCATTTCGGCCGCGTCGACGCGCTCGTCAACAACGCGGGCTACGGTTATCTGGCCGCGATCGAGGAAGGCGAGGACAGCGAAGTCCGCGCAATGTTCGAGACCAACGTGTTCGGCCTCGTCGACATCACGAAGGCCGTGCTGCCGATCATGCGTGAGCAGCGCAGCGGTTTGATCGTCAACGTGTCGTCGATTGGCGGGATTGCGAGTTTCGCGGCGACCGGCTACTACCATGCGACGAAGTACGCAGTGGAAGGGCTGTCGGAATCGCTCGCGCTGGAAGTGAAACCACTCGGCATCGGCGTGCTGATCGTCGAGCCGGGGCCGTTTCGCACCAACTGGGCGGGTCCGTCGATCAAGCAGTCGGCAACGTTGATCGACGACTATGCGTCGACCGCCGGCGAGCGCCGCAAACAGACCGAAGCGCGTAGCGGCAAGCAGACCGGCGACCCTGTGCGCGCCGCGCAGGCGATCATCGATGCGGCGTTGTCGGACGCGCCGCCGCTGCGTCTGCTGCTCGGCAAGACCGCGCTCGATCTCGCGTACAGGAAGCTCGACTTTCTGCGCGGCGATTTCGACACCTGGCGAGCGACGAGCGAGGGGGCGGATTATCCGGAAGGGACGGCGTAGAGCGGGTTTATCAGGCGAGCCTCGGCCCGCCGCTTAAAACTCCACCAGCGCAAAATCTTCCTTGCCCACATCGCACAGCGGGCAGCGCCAGTCGGCCGGCACATCGGCCCAGCGCGTGCCCGGCGCGATGCCCTCGTCCGGCACGCCGGCGGCTTCGTCGTAGACCCAGCCGCAGATCACGCAGACCCATTGCTTGAAGTCGTCGGCTGTGGCGACGTTCGCGGCCGACGGCGCATCGGGCGTACCGGTCGCAGCGGCATCCGCCGCGCACGTGCGCGCCGTCGCATCGAGGCTCACGACGAGCGGCGCGACCGTGCCGTTACCGGTTCCCGCGAGCCGCGCCTTCAGGCTGTCGAGCAGGCGCTGCGCTTCGTCGTGGGTCAGATCGATCCAGTACGGATCGCCGGCGCCGTCGTTGAGCCGCTCGGGGGAAAACTGGATTTCTACGGCTACGCCCTTCTTGTACATGGCAATCAAAAATCTCGAGAAAGCCGGCGACGCGCGCCGGCACAAGGCTGCCCGCGCGACGCGGGCGCTGCTTCAGTGCGCGTGGACCAGCAGATTCAGCGCGATCGAGGCGATCAGGCCAGCGGCGCCGATCAGGCCAAGCAACTGCAGCAGAGTGAGGGATTTACGCGAGTTGGTGGGGGTTTGTTGCGTGGTCACGAGCGAATCTTGAAGTTCGGAAAAAGCGCAATGGTACACGGGTGCTGACGCGACGAATGTCGATTGACGCAAACTCGCGTGCAATAAAAGTACCGGGCGATATTATCGCCGCTCGCGCGCCGCGCATTGTCTACCGTGGGGAGATGGATTAATTCCCGGCGAGGGGGAAAGCCGTGACGGGACGGGGTGCGCGGCGCCGGTGAACACACCCGCGCCGCGCTCAGGTCTTGGCGAGCGGATCGCCGTGACGCGAATCCCAGAAACGGATCACCGCCGTATCGCCGGTGCCCGCGCCGACCACCTGGTCCGGCGTGCCGCACTCGCGCAGCAGCGCGCGCAAGTCGTTGATGACCGGGAACACCTCATGATTCCAGTCCGCTCCCTGCGAATCGTGGGCGCGCTGCTCCGCCTCGACGATCTCGCGATCCTCCTTGAAAATGCGCTCGGTGAACCACACCAGCAGCGGCCATGCGAGATTCATCACACCGGGAATGCCGGGCTTGCGGATCGACAGCAGCCCGAACGTTCGGTTGGTGCGCTGCTCGCGGTCGAGCGGCACATAGACGATCCACAGGTCCATCACCAGCGTCTGCTCGTCGTTGCGGATTTGCAGGGTCTGGTATGGGTATTCGGTGCGGATCGTCATCACGTCTTTGTCGCCGGAGCCACCGGTCTTGCGCCTCTCGCCGAACACCATCGCCTCGCCTAGCGGCTGCTGCCCCTCCATGCGCGCAAACGTGTAGTCGACCTCGACCCAGCCCTCACCGCGTCGCCGCCCGAGCGAACGCGCGCGCATGCGCCCCATCTGGCGGCGATGCAGGAACTGATGATTCATGTCCATCAGGTTCTCGTGCATGAACGAATAATGACAGTTGACCGGACGGCCGAAGCGGCGCGTCTTGTACTTCGGGTCCGACACCGAGCGAAAGCCCGGCAACGGCCGCTCCTCCGCGAGCGCGGCGTCGCCGGGAAACACGAAGATCAGTCCCTCCACTTCCTGACACGGATACGAGCGCACACCGTTCGGTAGACGCTCGCGGCCGAGGTACGGCACGTCGATGCACTTGCCCGAGCAGTCGTAGGTCCAGCCGTGATAGCCGCAGCGAATCGATTCGCCGTCGACCACGCCCTGATGCAGCGGCACCTGCCGATGCGCGCAGCGATCTTCCAGCGAGAACACTTTGCCGCTCTCGGTGCGCGCGAGCACGATCGGATCGCCGGCGAAGGTCACGCCGAGCGTCTTGCCGCGCTTCACTTCATGCGACCACGCGAGTGGGTACCAGTAATCCGGATGAATGGCGACGCGGCGCAGATCGCGCACCGGCGCCTCGTGAGTGGCTTGAGCAGACGCGGCAGCGAGCGTTGCGCCTGCGGATTCCTGTTCCTGTTCGAGCGGGGGAACTGCATGCATAGGTCAAGCCTCCGTGCACCAGCTGATGGAAGGTTGCCGCGCTGCATGGCAGTGCGGCATCTTCACCAGTCTACTTGATGCAGCCGCCGCATGGCACTTTCGCCGGCATGCGCGATGCGTCGCAGCACACGTTGCGCAGCCGCGCGCATCAGGGTGAACGAGCTACCTTTACCACACCCGCCCTACAGAAACATTGACCTGCCCTTCGAGCTGCTCAATCCTCGTCGACCGCGACGAGCCCGGAGCGCCGTTGCACGCCCCACGTGCGGCCGCCGCGCAGAAAATGCAGCCAGCCGAGCGCGGCGCCCAGATGACGCGCGAGCTGGAACGTGAACGGCTCCGCAACGGCCGCAAGCATCGCCATGCCGAGACTGTTGCCACTGCGCTCGCCGGTCCAGCGCCGGTAGAGATGAATGCTCCACAGGTAAAACGCCAGATCGATCGCCGTTTTCAGGCCGATCACGCTGAAGATCGACACGACGATCGCCCCGTGTCCGCCGAACAGAAAACCGAGTAGCAATGCGAATGCCGTGAGGCCGTAAATCGGCTGCATCGTGTCGACCGCCTTGACTGGCAGCATCAGCATGCCGAGCGTGCCGTAGCGCCGATTGCCGGTCATGTCGCGGTTCCAGTACTGGGTCTGCAGGAAACCCGCGAACCAGCGGCGGCGCTGGCGCAGAAAGCTTGCGAGGGTGTCGGGCGCATCGGTGCGCGCATGCGCTTCGCCGACCACGCGCACGTCCCAGCCGAGCTCGTGATCCACCGAATAGCGGCGCAGCCGGTGAATCAGTTCGTAATCCTCGACCAGACACTGCGGGTCGAAGCCGCCGACCGCGACGAGCGCATCGCGCCGGAACGACGCGAATGCGCCCGAGATCAGCAGCAGGCTGTCCGCGCGCATCCACGCGAAACGCGCGATGAAGTTGCGCATGTACTCGTAGGTCTGGAACCACTGGAACACGCGGCCCGACAGCGACTTGCCACAGACCGGCACGAGAATGCCCGCTGCCGCGACGAGCGACGGCTCGCTCGCGAACGCGGCGCGCATCGCGTAGGTGGCGTCGTCGTCGAGCAGCGTGTCGGCGTCGACGGTCATCACGGTGTCGGTCGTCATCACGGTGATCGCGGCGTTCAGCGCGCGGGCCTTGCCGCCGTGCGGCACGCGCAGCCAGAACAGGTTCGGATGCAGCGAGCTCGGCGCGCTCAGCACGCCATCGGCGGCGGGCGTGAGGCCGAAGCGTTGCGTGAGCAGTTCGGCGGTGGCGTCGGTGGAGCCGTCGTCGGCGATCACGATCTGCGCAGGGCCGTGCGTTTGCCGCAGCAGCGCGGCGAGCGTGACCGGCAACACGGCCGCCTCGTTACGCGACGCGACGATGACACCCATGCCCGGCAACTCGCGCCGTTCGTGGTCGACTTCGAGCGGCGCCGTGCGGCGCGTGAGCGGCAACGACTTCCACGTGACGAACGCGAGCAGCAACGTGTCATATACGACATACGCAATACCGGTCGACCACGCGAGCGCGCCACGCAGAAAGAATGCTCGCGCGAACAGCAGTGCCCACAGCATGACGACGCTGGAATGGATCAGCGTGCTCGATAGCGTCGCGCGACGCGGCAGAATGCGCGGCGACGCGACAGCGAGTGCCTGTTCGAGAGTCTTCTTCAAGGCGAGTGTTTCAGGTTCAGCTGGGTTGCGGTTAGTTGGCGAAGCTGTGTTCGCGCGCCGTCAAAAACACGCCGCGGCTTCACGGCGTCATGCGCTTCAACACCGATTTGCGATCGAGCCACTCATGCTTGAGCGCGCCGCCGATATGCATCGCCAGCAACGCATAGAGCGCATAACCGAGCCACGCATGCAGCGCGCCGAAGCGATCGTGCAACGTCTCTTTCAGTGTCGGGTCGAGATGCATCACATAGCCGAAGCGCGGCCATTGGAACAGGCCGAACCACTGCATCGGATGCGTGGCCGCGTCTTTCCACGCGGAATCGTGCAGCCAGCCGGACAGCGGCAACGCAATCATCAGCAAATACAGCGCGAAGTGCGCGAGGTGCGCGGCAATCTTTTCCCACGACGGAAACTCGCGCGGCAACGGCGGTGGCTTGTGCGACACGCGCCACAGGATGCGCAGCAGCGCGAGCCCGAGCACCGTGATGCCGATCGATTTGTGTGTGTCGATCACCGGACGCACCCAGTCGTCGGGCAGCGAATCAGCGGACAGAGCGAGCACGACATTGACGCACATCAGCAACGCGATCAGCCAGTGCAGCGTCATCGCGGTGCGCGTATAGCGCGGCGGGCGAGAGGCATCGATCGAATCGGTCAGGGAATTCGCTTGGGTGTTCATGGTTGTTCCGTTCGCGAGGGCGATGAATGCCGCGAAAGTTGTTTGAAAATCGACGCTACCGGTATCAGGCAAACGCCCAACTGTGCCGTTTTATTCCGCAAAGCGCTCAACCTGCGTGTTTCAGTTTGTTTCGGGCTTTGGATTGCGGGCACCGCCTCGTTTCACGCGACGCCGCGCCTCCTTGTCCCGCTCATCGCTCAACTGCCGCTCGCCCCACGCGCGCACCGCCTCGGCGAACAGACGCAGCGCGCTCGGCGGATGACGGTTGGCCGGGTAGTACAGGCACAAGCCCGCGAACGTCGGGCTCCACTCCGGCAGTAGTTGCACGAGCCGGCCGCTCGCGACATGTTCGGCTACATGGTCGAGCGGCACCCAGGCGATGCCGATGCCGGCCAACGCCGCTTCGACCATCAGGTTCAGATTGCCGAGCGTCATCGGCCCATCGACGTCGATGCTCACGCTCTTGCCGCGATGCGTGAGGTCCCAGCGATACAGCGTGCCGCTTTCAAAGCGAAAGCGAATGCAACGGTGCAGCATCAGATCGTGCGGCGCCGTGGGCGCGGGATGACGCACGAGATACTCGGGCGACGCCACCGCCGCGAGACGCATGTCGCGCCCGAAGCGGATCGCGATCATGTCGCGCGGCACGTCTTCGAGCACGCGGATGCCCGCATCGAGTCCTTCGGCGACGATATCGACGAGCCTCGAATCGACCACGAACTCGACGTGAATCTCCGGATAGCGCGCGAAGAAATCCGGCAGCACGTGCTGCACGAGCTGTTTCGCGGACGCCTCCGAAGCGCTGATCCGGATCGTGCCCGACGGCCGGTTGCGCGCGGCCGTGACTTCCACCACCGCGTCGTCGAGGTCCGCGAGCGCCGGACGCACGCGTCGTAGCAATTGCTCGCCGGCTTCCGTCAAGGCGACCGAGCGCGTGGTGCGATTGAAGAGCCGCACGTCGAGCCGCGATTCCATGTTGCGCATCGCGTGACTCAACGCCGACGGCGACAGCCCGAGCACGCGCGCGGCCGCGCTGAAGCTGCGCTGCTCGGCGATCGTGATGAAGGCGGTCAGTTCGGCGGGGCCCGCGCGTGGCGGCCTGGAATTGGGCATTTGTGAATTCGATTCAATAGCTCATGCAAGTATAGAGATATTGTTGAGTCACGCACAGCAACCTACACTCGCTTCCAGTGCCACGACCTGCGTGGCTCGTCCCGCATCCCAACCGTCGTGGTCCTGGCAGCGGCCGGGGTTCGGCGCGTCAACTGGAGCATCGTATGCAAACACGTCAACTCGGCAAAAGCGGCCTTGAAGTATCCGCTCTCGGCCTCGGTTGCATGGGCCTGAGTTTCGGCTACGGCCCCGCTACGGAAAAATCGGCCGGCATCGAACTGATCCGCGCGGCCTTCGAGCACGGTGTCACGTTCTTCGATACCGCGGAAGCCTATGGCCCGTTCGTGAACGAGGAACTGGTCGGTGAGGCGATCGCGCCGTTTCGCGATCAGGTGGTGATCGCGACCAAGTTCGGCTTTCGTGACGGCGACACGAAAAAGGGGCTCGACAGCCGCCCGGAAAACATTCGCGCCGTCGCCGATGCCGCGCTCAAGCGCCTGAAAACCGACCGCATCGATCTGTTCTATCAGCATCGGGTCGATCCGAACGTGCCGATCGAAGATGTTGCCGGCGCGGTGAAAGATCTGATCGCCGCGGGCAAGGTCGGGCACTTGGGCCTGTCCGAAGCGAGCGTGGAGTCGATCCGCCGCGCGCACGCGGTGCAGCCCGTCGCGGCGCTGCAAAGCGAGTATTCGCTGTGGTGGCGCGAGCCCGAAGCAAGCGTGCTGCCGACCCTCGAAGAACTCGGCATCGGCTTCGTGCCGTTCAGCCCGCTCGGCAAAGGCTTTCTGACCGGCACGATCGACGAACGCACGACCTTCGACAAGAGCGATTTCCGCAATATCGTGCCGCGCTTCTCGGAAGAAAACCGCAAGGCCAATGCGGCGCTCGTCGACGTACTTGGCCGGATCGCGAACGGCAAAGACACGACCCGCGCGCAAATCGCAGTCGCATGGCTGCTCGCGCAAAAGCCGTGGATCGTGCCGATTCCCGGCACGACGAAGCTGCCGCGCCTCGAGGAGAACGTCGGCGCCGCGAGCGTCGTGCTGTCACCGGCGGATCTCGCCGACATCGAAGCGGCGCTCGAGCAGATCAAGGTGACGGGCGAGCGCTATCCGGCGCAACTTCAGCAGTTCATCAACCGCTAGGCGATGCGCGGTCGCGGCGCCTTAGTCGTGAGACTTGCGCCGCCTGTTAGCTGGTGTTTTGGCCTATGTTCTGGCTGGCGCCCCGCAGATCAGCGCGGGACTCGCGGCAGCATCGAGTTCACCTTGCGCTTGCGCGCGTTCGAGCCGTCGCTCGAACGCGGTGTCGAACGTGACGAGGCCAGGCGCGATGTAGCGATCAGCGTGTCCGATTTCTATCCGATCAATTCGCCAGCGCCCTTTTGAGCGCCTTCTGGTCACGTTCGAGCTGCATTCTCATGTGCCGCATGAACTGCCTCGCGGTTTCCGTGAGTGGGGTACCAGGGCGAAACACCAGCACTCCTGTGAACATTACCTCGATGTCGATCGGCTTCACGACGAGCCCCCGCTCTGCGAAGTCCAACGTCACGAGCGGATGAGCGATTCCTATACCGACTCCCGCGAGCGCCAGTTCGCAGATCGTGTGCGAATACGGCGTCTCGACGACCGGTTTGAGACGGATTTCGCGTGCCGTGAGTTGCGTGTCCAGGCGTAGCCTGGTGCTGTCTTCGGGATTCAACGCGATGAAAGGAAATTCAGGCAGGTCCGCAACAGCGATGACAGCACGCGTGGCCAAAGGATGATGTGAGTTCATCACTGCGACAGCCCGCATACGCGCGAACACCGAGTGTTCGAGGCCGGCCATCGACATCTCGTCGGACATCAGGCCGAAATCCACCTGTCCAGCCGAGACCTTCTCATGCACTTCGCGAGAACTCATCACCTGTAGCGAAATTTGCACGTTTCTGGACGGGGCATCGAACGCCGCAATGACACGTGGCAGAAAGCCTGTGCCCAGTGCCGGCAGAGAGGCGATCGCCATCCGGCCCAATCCGTAGGACCGCAAACTACGGATTCGATGCTCGATGACCTCGAATCCGCGGAAGTACTGGTCAACCTCACGCATCAGGGCGACGGCTTCCTGGGTGGGAACGAGCCGGCTGCGTATCCGCTCGAACAGGCCGAAGTCCGCCATGGTTTCCAGACGCCTGATGGCCTGACTGACAGCCGGTTGCGAAATGCCGAGCAGGGCCGCCGCCTTGCTCGTGCTTCCTGCGTTCATGACCGCCCTGAACACTTCAATATCCCTGATTCGCATAACCTAGACTTATTGAGCTAATTATTTCCGATGTTGATGCAATCCCGGGTGAAAGTAAACTTCGATCATCAATCCACCACGAGGCATCACCGGGAGCAAGATGACAAGCAATCCCCAGAAGGCGCCGCAGCCGTTCCGCAGCCTGTCCCCATCCGTCGTGCGGGCATCGACGGTTGTATTCGATTCTCTGGCCGAGTTTTCGCGCCGCAAGGAGCGGCAACCGGACGGTTACAGCTATGGCATCACCGGAACGCCAACGGCTCGTGAACTGGAGCACCGCATCGCCGAGCTCGAAGGTGGCGCGCATTGCGTGGTGACGCCTTCCGGTCAATCCGCGCTGATGACGACCGTGATGGGCTTCGTGCGCGGCGGCGATCACCTGCTGGTGTCCGCTGCCTGCTACGGCGCGCTCAAGACATTCGCGCATAAGTGGCTGGCGCACTTCGACGTCGAGGTCGAACTGTATCCGCCGGCAATCGGGGCTGCGATTCAAAAGTACATCAAGCCCAACACCCGCATGATCTGCATGGAGTCGCCGGGGACGGTGACGATGGAGATGCCCGACATTCCGGCGATCGTCGAAGTCGCGAAACGTCACGGCGTATTGACGATGATGGACAATACTTGGGCAAGCCCGCTCGCTTTCAAACCGCTCGAACATGGTGTGGATTTCAGCGTCGAAGCCGCGACGAAATTTTTTGGTGGTCATTCGGATCTACTGGTGGGCTGCATCAGCATGAACGACGCGGATTACTACGCGACTTTGCGCGAGACGCAGAGCGTTCTCGGCCAGCAGACCAGCCCTGATGACTGCTTCCTCGTCATGCGCGGCCTGCAAACCCTGAAGGTCCGCTTCGCTGCCCAGAGCGCCTCAACGCTGCAGATTGCGAGGGAACTCGAACGTCACCCGGAAGTGAGCAAGGTGCTGTTCCCGGCACTGCAGTCCGATGCCGGTCATGCCATCTGGAAGCGGGATTTTGCGAGCAGCGGGTGTCTCTTCTCCCTGATCCTCCAGCCCGCGGCGGACGACGCGTTCAACGCATTCTTCGATACGCTCCAGTATTTCCCCATCGGGGCGAGCTGGGGAGGCGTGCATAGCCTCGCTGCCTACTACCCGGCCCCGTTGCAGGCCGAGCGTGCGTTCCCGCTTACCGACCAGCCTATCGTGCGCCTTTCGATCGGGTTGGAGGACCCGGCGATGCTGCTTGCGGATCTGAATGCCGGTCTTGACGCATTCGGACGCGCCCGAGCAACCGCTGCGTAGATTTTTTAACTCAATTTACCTGGATGAGTGAGTACGAGATGAAATCAATCAAGGGATGGGGACGCTTTGTCACGATAGCGAGTTTCGTGACGCTTTGCGCGGCATTCAGTTCACCGGCTACTGTGCAGGCAGCGGATCTTCTCGCGCAGGCGAAGGCGAGTGGCACATTGCGCGTGGCCAACACCCAGAGTAGTCCCCCATGGAGCATGCTTGACGAAAACAATCAACCTGTCGGCTATGACGTTGCAATTGCAAAGGAAGTCGGCAAGCGCATTGGCGTGCCGAACGTAGTATTCGTCGCCGATTCGTTCAAGAACTTCGTGGAAGGGTTGAAGACGGGCAAGTACGACCTTGTGATGAACGATCTCACACCTACGCCTGAACGGCAACAACAGGTTGATTTCGGTGATCCATACGGCGTGGAGGATTTCCGCATTTTCGTACCTGCCGGCAACACAGACATTAAGGGCAAGGAAACCCTTAAAGGCAAGCGAGTGGGAGTGGTCACTGGCTCGAGCAATGAAACATGGGCACGAGCACACCTGCATGACTCCGACATCCGTTCGTACGATAACGGGGGACTCGTCTTCAGCGATCTGGGCAATGGACGTATCGACGCGGTGATCATTTCGCACTTCGGCGGCATGAAGTACGCCAACGTCAACCATTTACCGGTCAAGGAAGTGGGCGAACCCTTGATCTACCAGCTATCAGCGCCGGCTTTGCAGAAAGGCCAACCGGCCCTGCTCGCAGCGGTCGATAAGGCGATTGCAGACATGATGGCTGACGGGACGATCGAGGCCATTGCCAGGAAGTGGGTCGGGCGGGATTACGATATGCCCGGCACGATCACCAAAGCGAAGGCGCACAAGGAGTAGTCATGATCGAGCTTTTCATGCGCTCGCTTCCGCTGTTAAAGAGTGCGGTGCTGATGACACTCTTTCTCGGTTTGTTGTCGTTTGTGCTCGGTTCGACGCTAGGGTTGCTGGTCGCCTTGGCTCGTATCTCCAGCATAGGTGCACTACGCGCGTTCGCATTCGCATATGTATCCATCTTCCGTGGCACGCCGCTGCTCGTGCAGATACTGCTGATCTATTTCGGTTTGCCCCGGTACGGTCTGACACTTGAACCGGTTCCCGCCGCGCTACTCGCGCTCACGCTGTTTTCGGCCGCGTATCTGAGCGAGAACTTCCGTTCCGGCATCAACGCGGTGGACACGGGCCAGTGGGAAGCTGCGATGTCGCTGGGCATGGGTTACTGGAAAGCCATGTCGCGGGTTCTTCTTCCCCAAGGACTACGCATCGCCATTCCGCCTGTCGGCAGCCGCATGATTGCACTAATCAAAGATACATCCCTCGCTTCGACAATCACGGTGGTAGAACTGACCCGCGTCGCCGACCAGGTCGGCGCCTCCACCTTCCGCTACATGGAAATGTTCCTGATGGTCGGCCTGATCTACTGGGGCATCAACCAGATTCTCACGATAGTCCAGACCGTCCTCGAGAATCGCATTTCGAGGCGTTTTGTATGAATACTGATATCAGGTCGATTGAAGTCCGTGGACTTTCGAAGGCATTTGGCAACAACCAGGTCTTGCGCGGCGTCGATTTCAGCGTATCGAAAGGCGAGGTTGTCGTTGTAATGGGTCCCTCCGGGTCGGGCAAGACCACGCTGCTGCGCTCACTGAACTTCCTCGAGGTACCGGATGCCGGCAGCGTGACAGTATGCGGCATTGATGTCGAATGCAACGATTTGTCAAAACCGTCACGCCAGAATCAGAAGAAGATCCGCGCGATCCGCCAGCGCACCGCAATGGTGTTCCAGTCGTTCAACCTCTTTCCGCACAGGACAGCACTGGAAAACGTGATGGAAGGTCCGTTCAGCGTGAAGGGTGTCCCTCGTGCGCAAGCGTCGGAGCGCGCAATTCACCTGCTGACACGGGTTGGCCTGGCCGCAAAAGCCAACGAATATCCGGCACGGCTGTCCGGCGGTCAGAAGCAGCGCGTAGCGATCGCGCGGGCGCTCGCGATGGATCCAGAGGTCATCTTCTTCGACGAGCCCACGTCTGCTCTCGATCCAGCGCTGCGGGAGGATGTCCTGACCGTCATGCGCGACGTTGCCAAAGCGGGCATGACGATGCTGATCGTCACGCACGAAGTGCGGTTTGCGCGAGATGTAGCGGATCGGGTTGTTTTTATGGATGGCGGCGTGGTTGCCGAAGACACGACACCGCAAGCCTTCTTTGGTGAAGGCAGCAGTTCACGGGTAAGGCAGTTTCTGCATCTGATCGAGACCTGAGTATTGAGTACGCCGCGACACCGTCTTGAATCACGCGTAGGGCTTCCGTTGCAAAAGCGTTGGCGGAAGAGTTCGTGCTTTATCGCGAGGAGCAGGAGAGGCGGAAAGCGTCGGCGACGTAACACAGCCCGCTAGCTCAACCGCAAACTCCGCAATACGTCGAGCACATACTGAGTCGGACGCTCCACCGGACCCGCGCGAAAGGCCAGGCCCAACTGCCGCCATAACGCCGGGCGCAGCGCACGTGTGACGATGCGCTCGTCGGCCGACGAGCGGCTCGGTTCCTGCGGCAGCAGCGCGGCGCCGTATCCCGCTGCGACGAGACTCTTGATCGCATCCGAGTAGTTGAGCTGGATGCGCGGCGTGGGGTGCTGCCCCGCCGCGCTGAACCATTCCGTCGTCAAACGCGAAAGCCGCGTGGTCGCGTCGTTCAGAATCAGCGGCTTCGCGGCGATCCATTGCGGCGTGATGCGAGCTGGACACGTCCACCCGGCCGGCATGAACGCGACCACCGGATCGCGGCGCCATGTTTCGATCGATAGCCCTCGTAGCGGCGCTTGCGGCAGCGCCACGATGCCCACGTCGAGCGACTCCTGGGCGAGTCGCGTCAGCGTTTCGTGCGAAGTCAGCACGGCGATTTGCACATCGATGCCGGGATGCCCGGCGGCCAGTCGTTCCAACGCCTGCGGCAGCAGATTCGCGATGGCCGCGGTGGAAGCGCCGAGCCGAACCCGTCCGCCGAGCCCTTCCACCTGTCGCCGCACGTCCTCCAGTGCCTGCTCTGCATTGGCCAGCATCTGACGCGCATGGGCCACCAGCGTCTCGCCGATCGCCGAGGCCCGCACCTGACCGCGTTTGCGCGACAACAGCGGCGCGCCGACGCGGCTTTCGAGATCCGCGATATGCAGACTGACCGTGGGCGGCGCGAGATGCAGAACGCGAGCGGCCTCGGCGAAAGAGCCGAGGTCGGCGACGACGACAAGGGTGCGCAGGCGGTCGAGACTGATTTCTCTCATCGGAATGGGAATCGGAATGGCATTGGTCAGAAAAGCTGAATCACGCGGTCAGTAAACTCAACTTTTCCAATCTTACGTGCAGACAGAAGATGGTGGCGCTGGTTTTTTCAACGCTCACCATCGGGGCCATTGGCATGAACTCACCTTCAACCAGAAGTTGCGAGCCGCGGGAGGCTTCGCATCGGCTAGACGCAATATCGGACGACGCCAGGTCGTTACTGCTCGGGCTCGTCTTTACAGGCATCGTGCTGGCTTTCGCCGTGATGGCGATGATCTGGACGGCGTCTCGCCCCCCGCTCAAAGGCAAGGACTGCTCCGGCCGCATCGCAAACGACGAGCATGCGAGCTTCGTCGCGTTCTTCCAGGACCCGGCAGACCAAGGCGCGTTGCTGCGCTCGATCGAGGACTGCGCGAAATGAGCCTCGTTGCGGCGGGATAGCGCGCTCGTCGGCCGCGCCATCCCACACCCCCGCCAGGGACTATCCCACTTCCTGCCATACCACGGGCACAATACGCGGCGATAATGCCGGGGGCATTCGCGCCTTTTCCGTTCGATATCCGAACGCACCGATGCCCGCGCCGCCAGTGTTCCCTTTCGATGCACCCATGAGCCACGCCACCGCCGACCACCCCGCTTCCGCCGACTCCGCCCCGAACTCGCCGCGCTTCCTGCTATTCCTGATCTGCCTGTTCGCGTCCGCCGGACAGCTCGCCATCGACATCTACGTGCCCGCGCTGCCCGCGATGGCGCGCTACTTCGGCACCTCGCCGCAGGCGATCCAGACCAGCGTCACCGGCTACATGGCCGCCTACGCGTTCGGTCAGCTGATCTTCGGTCCGATCGCCGACGCGTATGGCCGCAAGCGCGTGCTCGCGTTCGGTCTGACGGTCTACACGGTCGGCTGCCTGCTGTCGCTCGCGGCGCCCAATCTCGAGACGTTCATCCTCGCCCGCGCATTGCAGGGCTTCGGCATCGCGAGCACGAACCTGCTGGCGAAGGCGATCATCACCGATTCGTTCGCGGGTCAGGCCTTGCTGCATGCGTTCACGTACATGGCAATCGCGTGGGGGCTCGCGCCGATCGTCGCGCCGGTGATCGGCGCGCATCTGCAGACCGCGTTCGGCTGGCGCGCGTGCCTCGTGTTTCTGCTGATCTATTCGCTGGTGATGTGGGCGCTGCTGTGGCGTTATCGCGAGACCTTGCCGAAGCCCGTCCATCTCGAACCGCGCACGCTGACCGCGAACGCGCGCAAAGTGCTCGCGAGCCCCGTGTTCCAGAGCTGCTTCCTCGCGCAGGGCCTGTGCTACAGCATCCTGCTCGTGTTCAACATCGTCGGGCCGTTCATGGTGCAGACCACGCTGCACAAGCCGCCGACCTTCTTCGGCTACCTCGCGCTCGGCATCGGCATGATGTACTTTCTTGGCGGTCTGTCGAATCGCCTGCACGGTCCGGGTCTGCCGAGCGCCGAGCAGCGGCTGCGCGTCGGCGCACGGCTGATGGCGGCCGCGTCGCTTGCGATGCTGCTGCTCGCGCTGACGGTCGGTCTGCGCGTGTGGACGCTCGCGACGCCTGTGCTCGTGATGGGCTTCTGCGCCGGCGCGATGTATCCGACGCTGATGGCAAAGGGCAACTCGCTGTTCCCGCACATCGCGGGTCTGACGAGCGCGATTCTCGGCTGCGCGCTGCTGCTGGTGTCGTCGGCGATGATGGGGTTGGCCGGCTTCGTGTCGGTGCAGGTGCTCACACCGCTCGCGCTGTTCTTCGTGGTCCTCGCGTTCGTCGTCGTCGTGATGGTGACGAAGCTCCTGCGCCATCTTGAGCAGATACAGCCTGCGGCCGCGGCGACCGCGAGCGGCAAGGCAGCGTGAGCCGGCATTGAACATGAGCCTGCGCCGGACCATGATCCGCCTACGCGCGGGGCGATGAACGGCATGCGCGAGCGCGCCTCCGCATCCGCTTCCACGCGGATCGATCCGACCATGTGGAAAGTCGCGGCGGTCGTGTCGATCGGCTCGTTCATGTCGCAGATGGACTCGACGCTGGTCAACGTGTCGCTGTCGGCGATCGGCCATACGCTCGATGCGTCGATCGCTACCGCGCAGTGGATCGTCAGCGGCTACCTGCTCGCGATGGCGTTGATGTTGCCGCTCAACGGCTGGCTGGTCGACCGCATCGGCGCGAAGCGGCTGTATCTGTTCTGCTTTTCGACGTTCACGATAGCGTCGATGCTGTGCGGCGCGGCGCAGACGATCGGCGAGCTGATCGGCGCGCGCATCTTCCAGGGCCTCGTTGCCGGTGTGCTCGTGCCGATGGCACAAATGATGATCGGACGCGTGGCCGGCAAGAACCTCGAGCGGGTGATGGGCTACACCGCGCTACCCATTCTGCTCGGTCCGATTCTCGGCCCGGTGCTGGCCGGCCTCGTGCTCGCGCACGCGAGCTGGCCCTGGCTATTCTTCATCAATGTTCCGGTGGGCGCTTTCGGCGTCGCGATGGCGGTGTTGCTGCTGCCGCGCGATGCCGCCGAGTCGCAAAAGCGACCGTTCGATTTCACCGGCTTTGCGTTGATCTCCCCTGGGCTCGTCGCGCTTGTCTATGGACTTCAGGACGCGCCACGAGCGGTGGGCTTGGCGTGTCTGCTCGCGGGCGTCGCCTTTCTCGCCGGCTTCGTGCTGTACGCGGCGCGCAAAGGCCATACCGCGCTGATCGACGTGCGCATGTTTGCGACACGTACGTTCTCGGTCGCCGCACTTGCGCAGTTCTTCGCGAACGGAATCATGTATGGACGGCAGCTCGCAGTGCCGCTTTTTCTGATCGCGGGCTGCGGTTTGTCGGCCGCGCACGCGGGCGGCCTGCTCGCGGCAACCGGCGTCGGCATGATGTGCTCGTTTCCGTTGCTCGGATGGTTGACTGAGCGGCTCGGCTGCCGCGCGCTCGCGGCGGGCGGCGCACTGCTGGCGTTTCTGAGCACGCTCGTGTTTCTGTGGCTGAGCGTTGATTCGTTCTCCGCCGGATGGGCCGCGGTCGGTCTGTTCTTTGCGGGCGTCGGTCAGGGAACGATCAGCGTGCCGTCGATCTCGGCCGCGTATTCGTCGATCGGGAGAGAAAGGCTCGCGGTTGCGAATACTGCGTTGAACATCGCGCAGAGAGTGGGCGGTCCGTTCGCGACGACGCTGCTTTCGATGGTGATAGCGTCGACGTTGCACGGTGTTTCGGGTGCACAGCCCGGCCGCTTTCTGCCGACGTTCGTGCTGCTGGCCGGCCTGCATTTGTTGTGCTTCGCGGCGGCGATGTTTCTGCCGGTTCGCGTTCAGCGGGCGAAGAACGCCTGACCACGCATTCCCGCGCCCGTGCTTCACAGTAGTCGCAAGCCGCCGTCACACTCGATCACCGCCCCCGTCATAAACGTGTTCTCCAGCAGAAACTGCAGCGCGTGCGCGACATCGTCGGCCTGCCCGACGCGCCGCACCGGTAGCGTTTCGCTCTGCTGCCGAAACAGCTCACTCTTCACGCTCGCGGGAAATCTGTCCCACCACGGCGTATCGATCACACCCGGCGACACCGCGTTCACGCGCAGCGGCGCAAGCTCGCGCGCCAGCGTGCCGATCATGCTTTCGAGCGCGCCGTTGATCGCACCCAGACCCGCCGTGCCCGGATTCGCGATGCGCGCCGAAATCGCGGTCAGAAACGTCAGGCTGCCGTCGCGACGCAGGGTGGGTAGCGCGGTCTGCGCGGCTTCGAGCTGCGGCCAGAACTTGGCCTCGAAGCCACGCCGCAGCGCGGCCAGATCCAGTTCGGCAAACGGCCCCGCGCCTTCGCCGCCCGACAGCGTCATCACCAGATGATCGATCCGGCCGAGGCCGCCGAAGAAGTGTCCGAGCGCCGCGCGATCGGCGCAATCGAGCGCCTCGCCTGTCACCTGTCCACCGATGCCAATCAGCGCATCGTCCAGTTTGGCGCGGTCGCGCCCCACCGCGACGACGCTCGCGCCAGCCGTCACGAGCCGCTTCACCAGCGCGAGCCCAATGCCCGACGAGCCACCTAGCACCACGACCTTCTGATTTTGCCAGTCCATGTCATTGCTCCTGAGTGTGAACGGAAGACCTCGTGGCAGTAGAATGCGCGGTGCGAGCCCATCACTCAAATCGTTTAATGTCATGGCCAACATCATTGAAAATGATTTTCGCCGCTTCGACCTGAACCTGCTGCTGACCTTCCGCGCGCTGCTGGAAGAGCGCAGCGTCACGCGTGCCGCGCAGCGGCTGTTTCTTGGGCAACCGGCCGTCAGCGGCGCGCTGAAGCGCTTGCGCGAGACGTTCGGCGACGAGTTGTTCGTGCGCACGCCGCAAGGCATGACGCCGACGCCGCGCGCGCTCGAACTCGCGCGGCAGATCGAGCCGTTCCTGCAATCGCTGCATCAGGCGCTCACGCAGCCGTCCGTCTTCGATCCGGCCCGCGCGCAGCGGGTGTTCCGCATCGGCCTCAGCGATTCGCTCGAACTGCTGCTGATGCCAGAGATCATTGCGCGCCTCTCCGACACCGCACCCGGCGTGAAGCTGATCGCGCGCTCCACAGATTCGACGCGCGCCGCCGCGATGCTCGACGATGGCGCCATCGAACTCGCGGTCGGCGTATTCCGCGAATGCGTGCCGTGGCAGCGACTCACGCCGCTGTTTTCATGGCGCTTCGTGAGCGTCTACAACCCCCAGCTCGTCAGGACGCGCCGCAAGCATTTGTCGATGGACGAGTTTCTGCGCCACCGCCATGTGCTGACTTCGTTCAGCGCCGAGCTGCGCGGCTTCATCGATGAACGACTCGAGATGCAGGGACTGAAGCGCGACGTCGTGTTTTCGAGCTCGAACTTCGCGACCAGTCCGTTCATCGTGCAACGCACGGCGGCGATCGCGACGGTGCCGGAGTTCATCGGCCGCGTCTGGCGCGATACGCTCGGTCTCGCGCTGAGTCCGCTGCCATTCGAGGTGCCGGACTACGAGGTTTCGCTGATGTGGGCCGCGGCGCACGACCAGGACCCGGCGCTCGCGTGGTTGAAGCGCGAGTTCGCGGACGCGTTCGGCACGAGCGACGGCACTGCGCGTGCAGAGCACTGACAGCGACGTGTGCTACGGTTCGGAAGCGTCACGGTTCGTTTCGCTGCTTCGCCGTCGCCCGTTCAAGCCAGGAGGAAATTCCGATGACTCACCACGTCGCAAAAGGCACCTTCATCGTCTCCCTTCAACCGATGCCGTTCGAAAACGCGGAGGCCGAATCGAAGCTCGGCCGCATGTCGATCGACAAGCAGATCTCCGGCGATCTCGCCGCGACCACCCAAGGGCAAATGCTGAGCGCGATGACGAACGTCAAAGGCTCGGCCGGCTATGTCGCGCTCGAACAGGTCACTGGCACGCTGGCGGGCAAGCAGGGCACGTTCGTGCTGCAGCATATCGGCGTGATGAATCGCGGCGCAGCGGCGCTGGCGGTGACGGTCGTGCCGGATTCAGGCACGGGCGAGCTGAGCGGCATTGAAGGCGAGTTCAAGATCGACATCGTCGACGGCGCGCATTCGTACGAGTTCGCTTATCGTCTGCCCGGCCACTGACATGCCGAACGCGTGCCGGCGGGATACGGCGCTCGACCCCGTACCCCGCTACCAGGCTTTCCAGTTCAAAACCTCAGCGCTCAATGCCCCGCGATCGTCACCACTGCCGTCAACGCATTCGGATCGCGCGAAGAAGCCCCCGCGATCATCTGATAGACGCCGCCGTTGAGCTTCCACACGTGGTTGGTCGCGTCCCACGTCGACAGCAGCTTCGGCGCAATCGATACGCTGACCTGCTGCGACTCCCCCGCCTGCAGCGCGACCTTTTGCCAGCCGACCAGACGCTTCGGCGGTTCGCCCAGACCGCTCGGCAACGCGGCATAAACTTCGGCGATTTCCGCGCCCGAGCGCGAGCCCGTATTCTTGACGGTAAAGGTCACCTTCACGTTGCCACTCGCATCCACTTGCGCGTTGAGGCCCGAGTAGCTGTAGCTCGTGTAGGACAGCCCATAACCGAACGGGAACAGCGGCGCGATCTGCTTGCCGTCATACCAGCGATAACCCATGAAGAGCCCTTCGCTGTAGGTAACGGTGGTATCGGTAGCCGAGATCGTCGGTTGCGGGAGATCCGGGTCCTGCATCGGGAACGTGATCGGCAATTTGCCGGACGGGTTCACGGCGCCGAACAGCAGATCGGCAATCGCCTGGCCGCCCTGCACGCCCGGATACCACGCTTCGAGCACGCCGTGCACGTTGGATAGCCACGGCATCAGGACCGGGCTGCCGTTCTCGAGCACGACGATCACGCGCTTCGCTTGCGCCGCGACCGCGCTGATCAGCGCGTTCTGATCGTAGCTCTGGTTATAGCTGTCAGTCGTATTGCTCGGCAGGCTCAGGCTCGGCAGATCCGCGCCCTCGCTTTCCCATTGCGTCGCGAACACGATCGCCACGTCCGCCTTCGCGGCGGCGGTCGCCGCTGTCGCCGCGTTCGTGCCGTCGACGAAGGTCACGCTCGCGTTCGGCGCCTTCGCCTGGATCGCGGCCAGCGGTGCCGACTTGTACCACGTCGCGCAGGTGCTCAACAGCGGCGACGGCGACACGCAACCGGACACCGCGTTGCCCGCGGCCGCCGGCACCGCGCCCGAGCCTCCGCCCGACAGCACGCCCGCATCCGCGTGACCGCCGATCACCACGATCGACGATAGCCCCACCGCGTTCAGCGGCAGCACCGGTTGCGAATCGACGCTCGCCACCGCGTTCTTCAGCAAGACCGACGATTGCTGCGCGACCTGCAACGCGAGCGCATTGCCCGCGGTTTGATCGACGCTTCCTCCGGTGGTTGGCGGCGAATCGAAGACGCCATAGCGAATCATCGTGCGAAGCTTGCGCTGAACCATGTCGTTGAGTCGCGACATCGGCACGCTGCCGGCGTTGACCGCGCTCGTCAGCGCGGTGTTGAAATACGACGTCAGCGTAAAGCCCGGAATCGACGCTCCGCCGCCGAGATCGCCAGGCTCTTCTTCATCGAGGCCAGCCAATGCCGAGGCGACCGTACTGTGCGTGGCTGTCCAGTCCGACTGCACCACGCCCTTGAAGCCCCACTCGTTCTTCAGCACGGTGGTCAGCAGATACGGGTTTTCGCACGCGTAAACGCCGTTCACCAGGTTGTACGAACACATCACGTTGCCGGGCGTTCCCTGCGTGACGCCGAGTTCGAACGCGAGCAGTTCGGTTTCGCGCATCGTGCGTTCGTCGACGACCGAGTTGCTGGTCATGCGGTTCGTTTCCTGATCGTTCATCGCGTAGTGCTTGATCGTCGCGATGACGTTCTGCGCCTGCGTGCCGATCGTGCGCGCGGCGCTCAGCGTGCCGGTCAGTACCGGATCTTCGCCCATGTACTCGAAGGTGCGGCCGTTGCGTGGTTCGCGCGCGAGATTGACGCCGCCACCGAGACCTTCGCCATAGCCGAGCACGCGCAACTCGGTCGCGATACGCGCGCCATATTGGTTCGCCAGCGTGGGGTCCCAGCTTGCCGCGAGCGCCACCGGCGCGGGCAGCGCCGTCGCGTTCGAGTTGACGACATTGACGCCGCCGGCCGAATCGGCCATTGCGAGGCCCGGAATGCCGAGCCGCGCGATGCCGGGAATGTAGCCGGCTCCGTTGACGCCGGCCGGATACGGACCGCCGAGTCCCGCGTTGGGGATGCCCACGCCGTGCACGAGCTGAATCTTTTCGGCGGTCGTCATCTTCTGGACGAGCGCGGCGGCACGCGCATCGGCGCGCGCATCGGGATCGGACGGCAACGGCGGGTCACTGATGTTGCTGCCATTGCCGCAGGCGGCGAGCACCAGCGCGACACCGCAGGCGATGGCGCTTGCGGCAAAGGGTATCGTCAGCTTCCTTCTCATCATCTCGCTCCGTGTTGTCGTTGTCGGTCATGTGATTTGCATTGCGTAACGTTGTATCGACGCGCTACCGGCACGTGACGCGTCCTGTTACGCTAAGCGCTCGTGGTAATGCGCCGAAAGAAATTCTAGGGATGCGCCCGAAACGCGCTTGACCGATAGGTGCAGCACTTGACCGATGAAGAGTCAGGAAAACCCGCAGACAGGTTTCGACCGGAGGAGGCAAAGTGGATTTGCGTCAGAAGTCCGTTTCAGCGCGCATCTATCGAGGGTTGCTCGACGCGGCGGAGTGCAAAACCTTCAGCGACGTGCTGATGCAAATGCGTATCGACGAAGCACGCATGCTGCTCGCGCATACACCGATGTCGATCAGCGAGATTAGCGAACGGGTCGGCTTTGCCTCGACGACGGCGTTTGCGCGGTTTTTTACGCGTGCATGTGGGGCGCCGCCGGCGCGGTATCGGGGGCGATGCCGGGTGTGATCGTCCTATGATGAGCATCGATCAGGACATGACTCGACTGTTCGGTGTCGTGGGGGCGATCGTTTCGCTAGTCGCGTTTCTGCCTTATGGCCTTGCGATCTGGTGCGGCACCGTACGCCCGCATCTGTTCACGTGGCTAATCTGGTCGGTCGTCACGGCGATCGCGGCCGTCGGCCAGTTCGTCGCCGGTGCGGGTCCTTCGGCGTGGTGTACGGCGGCGATCGCGGCCACCTGCTTCTTTGTTCTCGTATCGAGCGTCTTTCGGGGTGAACGGCAGCGGACCGCTTTTGATTGGCTTTGCCTTGCCGCTGCCTTGTCGGCTATTCCGCTCTGAACACTCACCAATGATCCGACGTTGTCCATCTGTCTTGTGACGCTGATCGAACTCGTCGGCCTCGCGCCGACGGTGCGCAAGACTATTCGTGATCCGTGGAGCGAGAGTCTCTTGTACTTTGCGCTCTGTGTTTTTAAATATGCGCTCGCGATTCTTGCGCTGCCGAAATGGAGTGTGGCCGTGGCGTTTTATCCGGCGGTGAATGTCGTGGCGGCAAGTGGGGTTTGTTTGCTGATGGTGGTGCGGCGTCGACGGGTGCGAGCGTATTCCGAGGACAAGGTTCGGTGAGGGGCTGCCGAAAGACAGCGCCACGACTCGCAGCGCGCGATCTGAATGTGCCTTCCTTTTGTCCGATATTCATCAGGTCGCCGCAAGTAGCATCGATTACACTGGTTTTCGCTATGCGACTTTCAGGCGTGGCTGACCCACGAAGTCACCATTGCGCGGACTTTCGTGCATCCCTTCCGCACGTATCCGCCGACACCGAGCGAAATACGACTGCTTGGTGAAAGCGTTTCGCCATTCACCACTTTGGCCCACCCCTGGTCCCTCACGCGACGGCGACCAGGTATCGCTGCGGCCATTTCACATCGACTATTTTTGCTTCATTGAATCAGGCGCCTGATCCGGCAGCCGATAGGCCCCTTGCACGCCGCGATTTCACGCGCCTGATTCGCTGACAAGGAGATGAAGATGAAGACCCGGCAATTAAGCATTTGGTCGGCTGTAGCCGTTGCACTTCTGTCGCTCAGTGGCACCGCGCAGGCCGGTGGTGATGACGGCGACCGGGGCCGTGGCGGTAGCGGCGGTCTTTGCTCGAACGCAACGCTAAAAGGACCCTATGGGTTCATCGGTCACGGCGTGATCCTTGGGTTGCTGGATTCGAGCAACGTGCTGCATCCGTTCGCCACCCAGTCGATCCTCGATGACGTCGCCCTCGTGACATTCGACGGCAACGGCAAATTTACCCGCACCGATTTCGGGAGCATCAACGGCGTGCCGAAAGGTGGGCAGATAACCTTCAATCCGGCGCAGAAAGGCACTTATTCGGTGAACTCCGATTGCACCGGCACCATGTCGATTGTCTATACCGCCGGAGGACCCGTGCCAGCCGGCGTCGTGACCGACCTGAACATCGTAGTCACTTCGGACGGCACGCAGATCGAATCCGTCGTCTATCGGGCGAGCATCCCGTCGGCCGCGTCGGCCCCCGACGGCTACAGCTGCCCGATGGATTGCGTGCAAGGTGTGCAGGAGGCGTTCGAAGGGAAGAAGGTTCTGGTCTACGGCTTCCGGTAGTGGGGTACTGACGTATCGGATGAATTCGCGGTTGCCGCCGGCTTTTCAACCGGCGGCGCGCTCGCTTCATCGGTGCTTCGCTCAATGCCCCGGCCGTTCGCCCACTGCGACCGGCGCATGCTTCGTCTGCCGGCTCAACATCAGCGTCACGACCGCCGACACCGCCAACGTCGCCCCGACCACGTAAAGCCCTGCCGTATAGCCGCCCGTCACGTGCTTGAGCCAGCCGATCGCAAACGGCCCGACGAAGCCGCCGAGATTGCCGATCGAGTTGATCATGGCAATGCCCGCCGCCGCCCCGGCGCCCGACAGGAACATGCTCGGCATCGCCCATAGCGGCGCCTTCGCGGCGCTGATTCCCACGTTCACGACGACGAGCGCAAGCACGATCATCAACGCGGTGGTCGCATTACCGGCGAACACGAAGCCGAAGCACGCAAGCGCACACGGAATCACGACATGCCACGTACGTTCGTCGGTGCGATCCGAGTGCTTCGCCCATAGCACCATCGCGATCACCGCCAGCACGCTCGGCACGCCGGCGAGCAGCCCGGTTTCGAACGTGCCGAAACCGTATTGGCGGATGATCAGCGGCGCCCATAAGCCGAGGGTATAAAGTCCCGCCGAGGTGCCGAAGTAGATCAGCGCGAGCGCGAGCACGCGCGGATCGCGCAACGCGCTGAGCGCGCCGGCCGTGTGGCCCGCATGCGCGTGCCGCGCGTCGGCTTCGAGCTTCAGCCTCGCGATCAGCCAGTCGCGCTCTTCGGGCTGCAGCCACTCGGCTTGCGCGGGCTTGTCGGTCAGATACTTGAGCACGCAGAAGCCGAGGATGATCGCGGGCAATGCTTCGAGTATGTAGAGCATTTGCCAGTCGACGAGTCCGGCAATCGGCGGCAGCTTCATGATCGCGCCGGAGATCGGCGAGCCGATCGCGGTCGAGATCGGCGCGGCGGCCATGAACCATGCCGCCGCGACCGCACGCTGCCGCGCCGGAAACCACAGGCTCAGATACAGGATGATGCCGGGAAAGAAGCCCGCTTCCGCGACGCCGAGAATGAAGCGCAGCGCATAGAAACTGGTCGGCCCGACGACGAACGCCGACGCGAGCGACACGAGCCCCCACGACACCATCACGCGAGCAATCCAGCGCCGCGCGCCGACCTTGTGCAGGATCAGGTTCGACGGCACTTCGAACAGAAAATAGCCGATGAAAAAGAGCCCGCCGCCGAGGCCGAACGCGGTCGGCGAAAGACCGATCGCCTTGTTCATCGACAACGCGGCAAAACCCACATTCACGCGATCGAGAAAGCTCACGAAGTACAACAGCATGACGAACGGGATGATCCGCAGCATCAGCTTGCGGGACACCCGGCTTTCGAGTTCCGAAGTCATTGTCTCCTCCTGCGGCGCGCGGCAGTGGACCGCGCGCGAGCCTCGCGCCGGCCGACGTTGGGCCGAGCTAGTCGAGTCAAGGTTGGGTGCCGGCCACGTGATGGCCAGGGTGTAGACCGCGCGCCTGGTTTGCGCCTGGTTTGCGCCCGGTTCCGCTCAGTCCGGTTCAGTTCGCGCGAAGCCGGCGCTCAAGCCGCGTTTGCCGCGGGCGTCGCCGCCCGCTCGATGAACGCGCACACGGCCGCCGTCACCTGCGCGGTCGTGGCCGTGCCGCCGAGGTCGCGGGTATGCAACGCGTTGTTCGCGGTGACCGCCTCGACGGCCTGCATCACGCGCCTGGCCGCGTCGAATTCGCCGAGGTGTTCGAGCAGCATCACGACCGACCAGAACGTGCCGACCGGATTCGCGAGCCCCTTGCCCATGATGTCGAACGCGGAGCCGTGGATCGGCTCGAACATCGACGGATAGCGGCGCTCCGGATCGATGTTGCCGGTCGGCGCGATGCCGAGGCTGCCGGCGAGCGCGGCCGCGAGGTCGCTGAGAATATCGGCGTGCAGATTGGTGGCGACGATCGTGTCGAGCGTCGCGGGACGATTGACCATGCGCGCGGTCGCCGCGTCGACGAGTTCCTTGTCCCACGTGACGTCCGGAAACTCCTTCGAGATTTCGAGCGCGATCTCGTCCCACATCACCATCGCATGACGCTGCGCGTTGCTCTTCGTGATGACGGTCAACAGCTTGCGCGTGCGCGACTGCGCGAGGCGGAACGCGAAGCGCATGATGCGCTCGACGCCGGCGCGCGTCATGATCGACACGTCGGTCGCGGCTTCGATCGGATGGCCTTGATGCACGCGGCCGCCGACGCCCGAATATTCACCCTCCGAATTTTCGCGGACGATCACCCAGTTCAGATCCTCGGGCTTGCAGTACTTCAGCGGTGCGTCGATGCCGGGCAGGATGCGCGTCGGGCGCACGTTCGCGTATTGGTCGAAGCCCTGGCAGATTTTCAGTCGCAGACCCCACAGCGTGATGTGATCGGGAATGTCCTTGTCGCCCGCCGAGCCGAACAGGATCGCATCTTTGTTGCGGATCGCGTCGAGCCCGTTGGCCGGCATCATCACGCCGTGCTGGCGGTAGTAGTCGCCGCCCCAGTCGAAGTTCTCGAACTCGAACGTGAAGGCGTGCGTGGTCTTCGCGAGCGCCTCGAGCACCTGCGCGCCGGCCGGCACGACCTCCTTGCCGATGCCGTCGCCGGGGATGGTTGCGATGCGATAGGTCTTCATGTCTGCGTCCTGTGCTTGGGGAATGGCGTGAGTGGACTCTAGCGCGATCCCACGGGTAAAAACCGGTGCTAAACTCAAAGCATCTTTAACTTGCATTCACAAATGCGAAGGCACGGAAAAGACGATGCGCGACACCGTCCAGCCAGCCGATCTGGGCTTTTTCTCGACGCTCGCCGCGAGCGGCAGCCTCAGCGCAGCCGCACGCGAACTGGGGCTGACCGCGGCGGCCGTCAGCAAGCGCCTGACCCAGATGGAGCAGCGCGCGGGCGTCGCACTCGTGAACCGCACGACGCGCCGCATGATGCTGACGCCCGAAGGCGAGCTATACCTCGACCGCGCGCGGCGGATTCTCGACGAGATCGACGAACTGGCCGAACTGCTCGGCTCGGCGAAGAAGACACCGAAGGGCTTGCTGCGCGTGAACGCGACGCTCGGCTTCGGGCGCAGCCATGTCGGGCCGGCGATCTCGCGCTTCGTCGCGCGGTATCCGCAGGTGTCGGTTCAACTGCAGTTGTCGGTCACGCCCCCGCCGCTTACCGACGACAGCTTCGACGTCTGCATCCGCTTCGGCGAGCCGCCCGATACGCGCGTGGTCGCGCGTCGGCTTGCGCCGAACCGGCGTCTGCTGTGCGCGGCGCCGTCGTATCTCGCGGCGCACGGCATGCCGCTCACGGCGCACGATCTGACGCGCCACAACTGCATCGGCATTCGTCAGGGCGACGAAGCGTACGGCGTGTGGCGGCTGACCTCGGGACGCGGCGCCGCGCGCAAGACCGAGGCGGTGCGGATCAAGGGCACGCTGACCACCAACGACGGCGAGATCGCCGTCAAATGGGCGCTCGAAGGACACGGCATCCTGATGCGCGCGGAATGGGACATCCGGCAGTATCTGACGGAAGGATCGCTCGTCCAGTTGCTACCCGATCACGACACACCGAACGCGGATATCTTCGCGGTGTATTCGCCGCGGCATCAGATGTCGAATCGTATTCGCGCGTTCGTGGAGTTTATTGCGCGGGAGTTGGGAGGTGAGGTGGGGGGTGGGGGCGTAGTGCAGCACAGCGGTTGACTCGAGGTGGAGCTACCCGACACATTGCATCACATTGAAGAGGTTGTTTCTCGCTCGCGAGAAGCTGAATCGCAATCTGGACGGCCTTGTCAGCGGATCGTCACTATCTGGAAATCGAGTACTGCTTGTCTTGATGGGCTGGGTTCGATAGTGTGCGCGTTACTATCCGTATCCGTTTCCGTCGCGGCATTGGTATCCGCGTTGATGACGGCACCCGATACTATGTTGTCGAATAAGGCGCTTTTCCTGGCAGTTTGCCTCGTGGCAACAAGTGCCGCGTGCGCTTCGCTAACACAGGTCCAGTTTAAATGTCCATCCACGAGCCACACGGACCCTCCCGACCTTGCGAAAATATTGATTAATCTTGCCAACGGACAGTCCAAAGGATAAGCGACAGAGGTAAATCGCGAAAGTGGCCGCACAAAGGCTGTGCTGCCACGCGGTTCGATGCGTGCGGTTGTTGGCTCTCGACCCACATGTTCTAATGGGGTCATCTATTTCCGGTGCCCTGCCCTCGTCATGCCATTATTCGAGCCCGTCACGCTGACTACCCCACGCCTCGTTCTGCGGCCGCTTCGTCATGAAGACGCGCAACCACTGTTCGCGATCTGGTCGGACGCGGAAGCGATGCGCTATTTTTCGTTTCCGGCGATGACTTCCCTGGATCAGGCAACGGATCGAGTCGCACGTAAATTGAAGAGGTCAACTGGCGGCCAAGACTTCATCTGTGCAGTCGAGTTGCAGACAACCGGCGAAGTGCTCGGTGATTGCGCTCTCTTTCATGCAGACGAGCAATGCCGACGCGCGGAGATAGGCTTTGGTCTGCAACGCAAGCATTGGGGAAACGGATATATGAGTGAGGCGGTTTCCGCGCTGATCGAGCACGCGTTCGGCACGCTGAATTTACGCCGGATTGAGGCGGATATCGACCCACGAAATGTAGCCTCGGCGCTTCTTCTCGAACGGCTCGGATTTGTCCGCGAAGGGTTGTTGCGTGATCGCTGGATAGTTGGCGATGAGGTGTCGGATAGCGCGCTGTACGGGCTGCTCGAATGTGATCGTCGGGCGTAGATGACCACTGGCTGACGCCAGGATGTGAGCTTGACGCTGCGCCGTGAGCGACCGGAATTCTCTCTGATTGTCGCGAATTTACGCGGCGGCGTCGACTGACCGGAGTTGGCTGAAACCGGCGAAACTGGTCCCGACCGTCATTGACGAAAAGATTCTGCCGCACGGCTCAGGTTTGCCGCTACCGGATTTCCTCGTAACCTTCGTGCTCGAACGATAAACGCACCCCAGACTACAGCGTGGTCCCTTTATGAAGAATTACTTCGACAGCCCCTTCAAGGGGAAGCCGCTTTCAGAGCAGGTAACCAATCCCAACATCATCGTGGGGCGTTACAGCTACTACTCTGGCTACTATCACGGACACTCCTTTGATGACTGTGCACGCTACCTGTTGCCAGACCGCACAGGTGTCGACAGGCTGATCATCGGTAGCTTCTGCTCTATCGGAAGTGGTGCGACGTTCATGATGGCGGGCAACCAGGGGCACCGGAACGATTGGGTAACCACATTTCCCTTCTTCTACATGACGGAAGAACCGGCGTTTGCTGACGCCTGCGATGCATTCGAACCCGCCGGCGATACGGTTGTCGGGAATGACGTCTGGATCGGTTCCGAAACGATGATCATGCCAGGTGTTCACATCGGTCACGGTGCCGTGATCGGGAGTTGCGCCGTTGTCACGAAGGACGTTGAACCCTATACGATCATCGGCGGGAATCCGGCAAAGCCGATCCGAAAGCGCTTTTCGGACGATGAGATCGGGATGCTCCTTGAGATGAACTGGTGGGACTGGCCGCTGGACGAGATCGCCAAGTCGATGAAGTTGCTCTGTGCCACGGATATCGCAGCATTGTATGAACGCTGGAGCAACTCATCGTTATCGGGTCGCTAACACTCGCGTCGACCGACACGCACGCAGTTGACGATCTGGGCATTGACCTTGACTGGCCGATGTTGGCCGAACGCGGGCCGACGGCGAACGCACCAAACCGACCCACTTCGGACTTTCGACGTTCCACAAAACGGACGTTCGACCTCCTGATCCTTGTGACCACCCACGCGGCTAGGGGGCCGTCGAAATTGCGCGTTGCACGTTGGGATCGAAGTGGTTCCGATACCAATCAATCATTCCCCGCATATACGGTTCGGCCGGTGGCATATCCCCAGCGCCTATAAGTTCTGCACATGCGGCGGCTACCGCAGTGAGAATCCGCGCCGCTTCCGGAACATAAGGTAGGTCGAGATCCTTGTCTTGACGCGCCCGGATTACTTCGTAGCGGGCACCCTCGGGTAACGTCCACGCGCTAATCAGGAACTCCTGCACGCTCACTTGCTGTCCGTTTACTTGGACAGAACGACTGCGGTGCTCTGCGGCATAGCCTGCCTGTTCCAAACGCTCGCAGCTATCGATAGCCGCATTTAAAACTTCACGAATCAATCGCCAATCAGTTTTCATTTCACGCCCCACGTTGGCTTCGATAAAGCGTTCAAGACGTCGGATCGTTAGAATCGACGCTAAATAATTGTCGCCGGTTCAAGGCGCCGCGTCGAATGCCGTTGTTGGCCGATCACAGCCCATTGCTATCTTTATCTTGAAGTCTCACGCCACGCGTATCACGACCGTTCTGATGATGGACAAGCGAAGCGACTCTCCCACTTCGGTCTTTTTCAAAGGTCACTTGAGCATCGATGATTTTCAGGAAGAACCGATCTACGCTTTCCGGGAAAATCTCGTGTTTTGGTTGACTGCCATATTGGGCAAAGAGTTGTTCACCCTCAATGGTGATCAGTACCTCCATCGGGCTCATAAGTTGATATCGTCCAACGCACGCTTCCTTCGCCGCAAGTGATAGGGAAATCGGTCGACGCTCGGGTTCGTAGCGAAGCGAGCCGATCGCCTTTGCGTGCAACGGGCGTTCGGTCACCCCGTCAGGATGGCCTTCCAGTTGATATGCAGTAGCACCCTCGCGCCAGGATAGCACCGCTGCGATAGCGTCGCCCTCATACAATACCGCCGCATCGTCGTCGATTGCGATCGCCGAAGGCATCGCGAGTATCCGCATCGTTTGCAGTAGTTCTTTTCGGCGAGTTCCGTCACCCGCATGAAAATGGACGTCGCAGTTGCCCGGTAGAATTCCGAGGCCGGGGGGAAGCGGAAGATTGCGATTGGCTGGCGACGGTACGTGATGGTCAAACCAGCAAATCGCCCCAGCGCTCATCCCGGACAACAGGACGCCACTTTCCCACGCTTGTCTGAGCACCAGACCCCACTCTTTCCACAGCGCCAATGCGCATCGTGGATTGCCGCCGCTGACGAAGATCGCGTCCTGCTGAAGCAGATGCGCTGCGGCATTATCCGCCCGAACGCAGTGGGTGCCTGCCACGCCGTAGAAGGTAACGTTGGAGGTTTGGCAACCGAGCTTCCCGTAAATGGCATCAAAATCATTGATTAACATTGGCGGGTCAGCGGCCGGGGTAGAGAGAAGACAAATTCTGGGATTTGGTTTCCCGGTCAGGTCGCGAATATATGTAGCGGCGAGCAACTCCGACTCGCCGTTGGAAAATCCACCAATCGCAAGAATTCGTCGCATATAAACCCTCTCCCGGATAACGTCATCGCATGCAAGACATAACAGTTTGACATTGTCAGCGATCTGTCCGCTGAGGTCGATCGTCCGCTGTTGGCCGGTCAGGGTCTCATGCGTTTTGCATGTGCGGCCGGCGCATCGAAATTACGGGCGGCGTGCATCCGATAGCAAAAGGTTAAGCGGCAGCAAGACTTCAACGCCCGCAAATGGTTTCGAACCTGCTCGGAAATATCGCGTATCCGTGCGAAGCCACGTCTCACGTGGCAATGCGTTTCTGCATGAACACGCTCAGCGGGTCGTTCGCGTAATCGCCAAACGGTCCCCGACGCTCATAGCCAGTTGATTCGTACAACGCCAGCGCCTCGTGTTGGTACGGTCCGGTTTCGAGCTTGATCAGCTTGCACCCAACGTCTCTTGCCCGCGACTCAAGCTGTGACATGAGCTTTTTCGCGACACCTTGACCTCGGCCGCGAGGACTTACGTACATGCGTTTGAGTTCGCCAAAATCAGAGTGGAGGACTATCGCCCCACAGCCGATTGCGTGACCCTCAACGTCCCGCGCAACGGCGAACAGGACATTAGGAAGCTTCAACGATGCGAGGTCGAGAGCGTGCCTGCTCTCCGGCGGGTACAGGGTGTCTTGGTACACGTCCAGATCTGCAATGAGGGCGATCACGTCAGGTTGATCGGGTGATTCGAAGGCGATAGTCATGGCTGAAGAAGCGGGTCGAATGGGAGAGCAGATTGCCGGACGACGAGCGAAGACGACGGCTATCCGTATTCATTTGACCATTGTCGACGATCTATCCAGCGTTGTCGAAGGTCTCAAATTGGCCGGTCCGTGCCGGTGATCTAGCCACGACACACCAGTCAATATGGGCTCTCCTCGTCGATGAGCTCAACAAGATGCGCTCTATTGACGGGCGCAGCATAAGGCTCGGGCCAGTATTCGACAATCTTAGTAATCTTCCCGGCTTCGACTGAGAAAAACGATATGGCTCGCGCCGTCAACGCACCGTCGGTAACGGTCACATCGGATACTGCTTCATGACCGGTGTTGGCGACGACTCGGTTCACCGTAAAGCGCCAGGGCCCTTCTGCCGGATACTCCGAGTTCATTTGCGCAAACCGCGCCGCGCCTCTGATGCGTTCGTTCGACTGGGGCCATTCGAGGATGAATTGCTCACTTAGCACTGACTCGACTGACGCAAAGTCGTTTGAGCCCATGAGTGTCCAAAATTCGTGGACGAGCGTCGAGATATCAGTAACAGTTGCTGTCATAGCTCTTCTGCGTCAGTCTGAATTAAGAGAATTTCGAAGGCTGATTGTCGACGATTCGGCCGGTCGTGTCGAACGTCTCAAAGTGGCCGCGCGCTGCCTCATGCGATTGGCATATGCGGCCTGAGCCTCGCGAGGCTGCGACCGGTTGAATCCGCCTCCGCCGCCGGCCGCTGCCGATCACGCGTAGCTGGCTTGCCATCAGCTTTTAGAACTTGCGGAACAAATCGTCGATCGAATACGGTAATGCCAGTTCGGGCATTTCGTGCCTTTTGAAATACCGGGTGACCTTGGTTTCGGTGTCGGTAGGAATTCCGGAACCGCCAGTGATCTTGCACTGAAACAACGTCGCAACGTATTCAACCTGATCGCCATTGGGATACGTGTATCGGAATGCTCGGCCGCCGAAGACGCCGAGAATGCCATGAATGCGGATGGCGTATCCGGTCTCTTCCATCACCTCCCGGGCAATTGCTTCTTGGGGGCTTTCACCCAGTTCAACTCCCCCAGCTGGCAAACTCCAAGCCTCATCCGAAGATTTCTCTTGCAAGAGAAGTCTGCCCTCGTGATCGTGAATCACGGCCGCAACCGACGGGCTCAGTATCAAACCATTACCGACCTTCTGTCTTAACCAACCGATGTAGCTCTCGTCATTCAAAATGCCACCCGCATAGGAAAGTCGAACCGTTGAGATGGAAAACCGAACCTCGGCATCGGAGGCGATTGTCGCGGATCTGAACGGCCTTGTCGAACGGCCGAAAGTGGCCGAACTCCGCAGTACATGGTTAGGCGTCTGGACGCTCGAACTTCTGTCGCCGACTCCAGCGATGGGCCGCGCCCTATGAATACCAATGCAGCCTAGCTTTCTTCCTGTGTTTCGATTGGCTGACGCACATAGTAGATATCCCATTCTCCTTCGTCAGCCTTTACAAATCCATACCGCTGGTAGAAGCGGTTTGAATCACTGCCTCGTAGAGCACAGAGGCGGATTGGCATGCGTTGCGCGTCGGCATTCGCGAAGACGTCCCGCAAGACGGCTGCGCCGATTCCTTTCCCTTGGTGCGCCGGCAGAATGTAAAGATGGTCCAGTAGCCAGTAGTCTGCCTGTGGGCGAATGAGGATAAAGCCCGACCGAACGCCATCGACCTCTATGAATCGACACCGCGCAGGGTCGAATGACCCGAGGAAGCGCTCGCGGGCACGCTGCGGGTCGAAACGACCGATGCGCTCCAGACTCTCGCGCATCGCGGCGATACGGATGGCGACCAGTGTGTCGGCGTCGGACTCGGTTGTATCGGAAAAGGCGATGTTCATTGGGAACGGCTTCCGGTCAAAGGATTCGCGAGGCTTACTTCTTGTGCGAATACTATCGCGCCGAATCGATTGTCACCAATTTGCACTTTGGGGCCGAAGGTCCGTATATGTATATGGACTCCTCCTCGTTTGCAAACATGTCGCCTATCAAGCCTCATTGTCGATCGCTCACGTATATCCGGTCTCGTACAAATGTGCCTCTGCGAGGCAACGGACCCTGATGGGCTATTCGCGCGCTGACTCCCAATCGCTCCTACGGGCTCGAGGCCTCGGTCCTTCGCGGGTTTGATCAGCGCCGGTTCGACCTGTTGGCCATCGTGCGGCTTGTTTGGCAATCGTGGATGAAGGTACAGCTGGTTGCTCTCGGTTTCAGTGCGCAGCAAGCTCCGGCTGATAGTCAGTTTCCCTTGTGATCATCGCCCAGGCAATTCGAGCCGTCTTGTTTGCCAGTGCCACGGCTGCAATATTCGGGTGCCGGTCTCCCGCTATGCGCATAATCCACAGACTTAGGGCAACACTGATTAAGTCCACCAATCTGGCACGTCAAGCGTTATAGAGATCGGATTAAACGAGGAAGGCAGAACAGGATGAAACAGCAGACGCTGGCGATGGCAGCCGATCAAGGTGCGGGTTTCGAGACCCACCGCAAACGCACGCGGCGCGACGAGTTTCTCGACACGATGAATGCGATCGTGCCATGGTCGCAGTTGTGCGCGGTGATCGAGCCGCATTATCCGAAGCGCGGCAATGGCCGCCCGCCAATTGGTCTGGAGCGCATGCTGCGGATCCACTTCGTGCAGCACTGGTTCAATCTGGCCGACTTCGCTTGCGAAGAGGCCCTCTACGACAGCGCCAGCCTGCGTCGCTTTGCCGGAATTGACCTGGGTTGCGAAGCTGTGCCCGATGCGACGACGCTGCTCAAATTCCGGCGCCTGCTGGAGACGCACAAACTGGGCGAGCAATTGTTTGCCGAAGTCGGCCGGGTCCTTCAGGCCAGCGGCATGAAGCTCAAAAGCGGCACCATCGTGGACGCGACGATCATCGGCGCGCCGAGCTCGACGAAGAATGAGCAGAAGGCGCGCGACCCCGAGATGCATCAGACCCGCAAGGGTCGCCAATGGTATTTCGGCGCCAAGCTGCACATCGGTGTGGACAGCCAGAGCGGCCTGGCGCACAGCGCGGTGCTCACGCCCGCCAATGTGCATGACAAGCATCCACTGCCGCAATTGCTGCACGGGCAGGAGCGGCGCGTCTACGGCGACAGCGCCTATGCGAGCCAGAAGGCACTGATCCACAGCAAGGCGCCCAGGGCGCGCGACTATACCAATCAGCGCACGCGCCGTGCGGGCGGCGAAGTCGACGAGGTGCAGCGCGGCAAGAACCGCAACAAGTCGAAGATCCGGGCGCGAGTCGAACACGTCTTCGCGGTTGTGAAGCGCCTGTGGGGATTTACCAAGGTGCGCTATCGAGGGCTGGCAAAGAACGCCAACCGGGCGTTTCGTCGCGCTCGCACTGGCGAACGTCTACCTGTCGCGCAAGAAACTGATGGCACCGGTACGCCCATAGTGGGCGAAAGGCGGGCAAAGTGCCCGCCCAACAGGCCTGCGAGGGCCGAAAAGCAAGGGCTTAAGCTCGGCCTCATCACTTGGCGAAGTTCAAATCGCTGACACGTCGCCGATTTACCCGCTTGTTCAGCTTTGCCTTAGTGCATCAGTCCGTCGTCTGGCCATCTGGATCATCGCGCGCGCACCGTGAATTAACAGGCAGCGCACGTAGGCGTCGCCTCCCTTACTAATTCCTAGCAGCCGTTCCGAGCGACGCGGCCATCTGTCGGCCATTGGCGAACTGTCTGGCATCGCCCACGGTTGCGATTAGCGCGGTTGCTACCATCGGCCCGATACCACGTAGTTGCTGCAGACGTCTAGCTACTGGATCGGATGCGGCAATTGCAGCAATTGCGGCAATTTCGCGGTCGAGTTCGCGGATCCGGTCGTCCAGGGAACGCAGATCTTCCCACAGCCCCGTGAGCAGGCGCCGGAAACGGTCGCTCAGACCGCTGTTCACGTCTTCCAACCAAACAGGAACAGCGCGGCGCAACTGGAGAATCTCTCTGGGCGCCACGATGCCGTACTCGGAAGTCAGGTCGCGGATCTGATTTGCCTTTGCGTTACGTTGCTCCATCAATCCGGCGCGAACGCGGTGAACTGCCTGCACGTCTTGCTGCCCGATGGTCTTGACGGCGACGAAACGCATGCCTGGCCGACTCATCGCTTCACAGATAGCTTCGGCGTCGTTTGCGTCGTTTTTGTTACTCTTGACGTACGGCTTCACCAACTGCGGGGCGATCAGCTTGACCGTGTATCCGATCACCTGAAGACGCCGCGCCCAATGATGTGCACCGCTGCAGGCTTCCATCCCTATCACGGCGCGCAAAGGAACGGTTCGCTGCAAGACGTCCAGCCATTCCCTACGGGTAAGCTTGCGGCGCCACACCGGCTTCTCGCTTCGATCGACGCCGTGCACCTGGAAAACGTTTTTTGCGAGATCAATCCCAACGCGAATAATGTCCATCTCGGGTTCCTCCTCGTTGACCGGTCGAACACGTCGTTAATCATGCGCCGTGCGCTAGTCGGGCGAGGAGGAGTCCATATACGGCCCTTCGCAAAGGTCGTAATTAGGACATTGAGATGTCGGCTTCGATCAGTTAACGGTCGATCACAGACTCATTTCTGCGCGGCGCTTCCGATTCCTTGATGTGTCGCTGGCCTCTGTAATGCCCAGCAGGAAGCTGTCAAACTGCTGACTTCGGCGCGGCCCTGTCTGCGCGGCTTTCACCCCTACTCGGTAAAGTTGGCGTACTACCAAAATCTCGCGATGCGGCTGCACGCGAACGGGACGGCCGGCACGAAAGCATTGCCCCGACGGTTTCCGTCGCCGGCGGCGCCCGGCGTTGAGAAACGCGCGAAAGATGCGACCATACAGCCGTGGCCGGCTGCTCGCGACGTCAAGATGCGCAACGCGATTGCGCCCGCCAGGCACACAGTGCGGGACTGCTGCGGGCTTGCCGCTATACTTCCCCCTCCACCAACGGACACGTAGCCGGCACACATGGCCACGTTCGTGCAATTCGTCTTGCAACTGGACCAGGACCTCGAAGCGCTGCTGGTCCAGCATGGCCCGTTGGCCTACGCAATCCTCGGGGCGATCGTCTTCTGCAGTGTCGGCGTACTGCCGCTCGTCATTCTGCCCGCGGACATGCTCCTGTTCCTGTCCGGCGCGCTCGCTGCCGTCGGCGTGCTGCAGCCTGTGTGGCTCGCGCCGTTGCTGGTCGCGGCCGCGGTTGCAGGAAAAGTGTTCAACTATGCGCTGGCACGTGCCGTCGCGTCGGTATGGAACCCGAAGCGCAGCGGCTGGATCGACAAGGTGACTGCGCGAACGCGCGCGCTCTACTTACGTCATGGCGCCGCGCTGCTGCTGTACTCTCCGTTCATCGCAATCGTCCGGGCGGTCGCGCCCGCGCTCGCCGGCGCGACGAAGATGCCGTTTCGCCGCTTCGTGCGCTTCGCGACCGGTGGCGCGGTGATCTGGATAGGCTCACTTGCGGGTTCCGGGTATTTTTTCGGCAACGTGCCGTGGGTCCGCTCGCACCTGCCGGCTGCGATGGCGATCGTGATCGGCGCGGGTGTCGTCGCGTTCGTCGTCAGCCTGCTGTGGCGAGGACGGCGCAAGCGCCGCACCACCGACCCGACGCTATCCGACGAAAAGTCCCGCTGCGACTGACGCGGCGGCCCACAACCCGCCAGGCAGCGCTGCTCGCGAGGAAACGCATGAACCCGGGTCTGCTGAAATGCACATGTGCGGCCGTGCTCGCCACACTGCTCGGGTGGGGACTGTATGTCGGCCGCCCCGTGCTGGTGCCAATTGCGTTCGGCATCATCGCGACGTACGTGGTCTTCGGTCTCGCCAACCTGCTGCGCCGCATTCCCTACCTCGGTGCACGCCTGCGGGACGGCCTGCGCCACGCGATCGCTGCGACGCTGATGCTCTTCACGGTCTACCTGTCGGTCGACCTGCTGCTGTCCGACAGGGACCGGCTGATGGCCGTCGCGCCGAAGTACGAGGCGACGCTGCTCGTACTGTTTACGAAGTTCGCCGCGCTGCTGCACATCGAAACGGAGGCCAACTGGGCTGCGATCCGCCGCGATCTGTTAGCGAGCGTCAACGTGCAGGCGATCATAACCGCCACGCTGTCGTCGGTGTCGTCGCTGCTCGCGGCGATCATCGTCGTGCTGCTTTATGCGACGTTCTTTCTCATCGAGCACGCGAAATACCGCCGCAAGCTCGTGAACTTCGCGGGCGACTCGACGCGGATCGTGTCGGTAATCGACGAGATCAACTCGAAGATCGGCGTCTATCTCGCGATGAAGACCCTGCTCGGCGCGATCCTTGGCATCGCGAGCTGGATCTGCATGCGGCTCGTCGGACTCGAATTCGCGGAGCTTTGGGCGGTGCTGGCCGGCCTACTGAACTTCATCCCGTATGCGGGCTCGTGGATCTCGGTCGCGGTGCCGACGCTGCTCGCCGCGCTGCAGTTCGGCCAGTGGAACGCGGCGATCGTGCTGTTCATCTCGCTCACGCTCGCGAACTTCGTGGTCGGCCATCTCCTTGACCCGTGGCTGATGGGCGGCTCAATGAACCTGAGCCCCGCGGTGATCCTGATCAGTCTGGCGGTGTGGTCGTCGATCTGGGGCATCGCGGGCGCCTTCCTCGCAGTGCCGATCACCGTCGGCCTGGTCATTGCGTTTTCCACGTTCGAATCGACACGTCGTTTCGCAGTTCTCCTGACGAACGATGACTAACGTTGTTCGGCTGTCGGTGACGTCCCGCTTTGACAAATCTTGACGGTGGTTACGGGCATCTCGACCAATGAACGCCACGTCGTCGGCTCTGACCGCTTCGCGGGTGGCAATGGCCGCGTCGCATGCTTCCTTGACCTACGCGGCCAATGCGTCAACCGCTGCGATTATGCGCGCCGGCACCCCATCGGTCCTTTAAGGATGTCGAATTATTCTGGCGTTGCTGCTTCGATCGTCGCGTCTGTCGCCATGATGTACTCCTGCACGTTGCATTTCAAAGTTCAGGTTGATCGGAAGGTTCCAGCACACCACGTTTTCTGCTGGGCGCCCTGGCCCAGCAACCCGGTTCCAGTCATGTGTCGAGTCCGCTGGGCAACCTCGCCATTTGCCAATCTCATTAACGGCAACTACGTGTGCCACCCGATTTCTATTTTCAGACAGGGTGACAAATATCGAATAAATCTCCCTGATATCGTAAAGTTGAGGAAATAGAGACCGCCTCCATCCCATTAGTCACCAAGGCCGGACCTGACCAAACCGGGTAACGATGCCGAGACCAGACCCCGCGCTGTCGCGCAGCCCGAGAACCCCGATGACGCGGCGGCGCCGGCGTCTTCTAATCGTCGGCGCGATCGTGCTCATCGCCGCATTCGGCTGGATGCTCGCGCTCGTACTCGAGCCCGCGTTCCAGCGCACGATCGTCATCACCTCCGGCGCGGACGGCGGCATCTATCGCGGCTTCGCCGATCGCTACGCGCCGTTGCTCAAGCGCGAAGGCATCAAGCTCGACATCCGTAGCTCGTCGGGCTCGGTCGAAAACTACCAGCGGCTCGCGGACCCGGACAGCGCCTATCAGGTCGGCTTCATCCAGTCGGGCACGACCAGTCCGAATGACACCGACAATCTGCAAACCATCGCCGCCGTGTCGTACGAGCCGATCTGGGTGTTCTATCGCGGCGATGCGACGATCGACCGGCTGTCGCAACTGCGCGGCAAGCGCATTTCGATGGGCGTGCCAGGCAGCGGGTTGCTCAACGTCTCGCAAGTGCTGCTCGGCTATAGCGGCGTCACGAGTCAGAACTCGACGCTGCTGCAGATGGACGCGAACGCCGCATACCAGGGGCTCGAAAGCGGTCAGGTCGACGCGGCATTCTTCATTGGCCGGCCCGACGCCGACATGCAGCACACGCTGCTCACCAGCAACCTGAAGCTGATGAGCTTCGCGCAGGCCGATGCACTGGCGCAAAAATTCCCGTCGCTGTCGAAGATCATCTTGCCGCGTGCCTCGACGAGCGTCGCCGACGATCTGCCGCGCAGCGACGTCACGCTGCTTGCGGCGACGGCGCTGCTCGTGTCGAAGGACACGCTGCATCCGGCGCTCGTCTATCTGCTGCTCGACGCGGCGCGCACGGTGCACGGCGCCGAGGACTACTTCACGCCGCTCGGCACGTTCCCCAACGTGAACACCGAAGAATTCCCGATCTCCGACGAAAGCGTGCGGTACTTCAAATCGGGCCGGCCGTTTCTGTATCGCTACCTGCCGTTCTGGCTCGCGAGTCTGATCGAACGGCGGCTGCTGATTCTGGTGCCGTTCCTCGCGCTGCTGATCGGCCTCGCGCAGGCGCTGCCGCGCATGCTCGAAGCGCGTATGAAGAAGCGCCTGTTCGTGTGGTACCGGGCGATCAAGGCGCTCGAGGACGAAGTGTGGAGGAACGCCGAGCCGTCTCGCGCGCAGATCGCGCAATGGAGTGAGGAGATTGAAAGCATCGACGCGAATGCTAGCCAGATCCGAATTCCGTATCGCTACTTTCAGGATGTTTACGCGCTCAAGCAGGCGATCGGCGTCGTGCGCGACCGGATCGCGCATGTAGCGCAGAAAGTGCAGAGGTAGAGACGGCGGTCGCTTAGCCCTGTGCGTTTCCCGGGTATTCACCACCGCGCACCCAGTTGATTTTCCGCACGGCCTCACCGCGGGGGCGCTTGCCGCAGCGCAAGAAAAAAATCTCTGTGAAATCAGTCGAACGATAGGTCGATTCAATTGGCGCGCTCGCGATTCGCATCCTGTAATGGACTCCTACCGTCCGCGTACCATCCATCCAGCCTGCCGTCCTACCCGGAGAGAGACCATGTCCCAGCCTGAGCCGAATGTAGACGAAGTGGTCCGAAGCATCGCCGAGGAAACCGACACGCCCGCGGAAACGGTATCGCGCATGTACGCCGATACGCTCGCCGAATTCCGGAACGAGGCGCGCGTGTTCGACTACGTGCCGCTGTTCGCCGCGAAGAAGGTCCGCAACGAGCTGCTTCACAAGCAACATCGCAAGCACTGACTCGCGGTATGCGGTGATGCATCGGCTCACCGCACTGTCGCACGCGTCGTGGCTCCAGATTTTGCGCGTGGGGTGGAGCTAACAATCGCGTCGCAAATTTTTTATGCTGGCGGTTCCACAGCTTTCCAAAGGAGCCGCCCACATGTCCGCCCCGCTGCAGATTCGCGCCGTCACCCGTGACGATTTCGATGCATGGCTCCCGCTATGGGACGCCTACAGCGCGTTTTATGGCCGCTCGGGCGAGAGCGCGTTGCCGCGCGAGATCACGCAAATCACGTGGAATCGCTTTTTCGACGGCTACGAGCCGATGCATGCGTTCGTCGCGGAACGCGCCGGGCAGTTGCAGGGCATCGTGCATTTTCTCTATCACCGTCATACGACGATGGCGGGGCCGATCTGCTATCTGCAGGACCTGTACACGCTCGATAGCGAGCGCGGCAAGGGTGTCGGCCGCGCGCTGATCGAGGCCGTCTATGCGCGCGCAAAAGCCGACGGTGCGCGACGCGTCTACTGGCAGACGCATGAGACGAATCACACCGCGATGCAGCTCTATGACAAGCTCGCGGATAAGTCCGGCTTCGTGATTTATCGCAAAGCGCTTTAGCGCTCAGCGCTTCATCAAGGCTCATCAAAGACGAAAGGCGCACCACCCGGTGCGCCTTTCGTTTTACTGCTCAAGCGGTCATCACGCAGTCCCGGTCAAGCCTCGAGCTGCTCCAGCACCTTGCCCTTGGTTTCGATACCGAGGAAGTGCACCGCGACCGCCGCGAGGAACGGCACGGCGGCGAGGATATAGAACGCCACTTCCAGGTTGCCGCCGATAATCGTCTTCGACACGATCGCCGGCGCGAAGATCGCCGCTACCTTCAGCCACGCGCCGCCGACACCGCAGCCCATCGCGCGGATGCTGGTCGGGTACAGCTCCGGCGTGTACACATAGGCCGCGATGAAGCCGCTGGCGAGAAAGCCGAGCGCCAGCGCGCAGCAGGTTGCGACCACGTACACCGACGAGCCGTGAAACACACCCGCCATGGCCAGCGACAACGCGCAAGCAGGAACGAGATACTGATGATCGGCTTGCGTCCCACCTTGTCGACCAGTAACGCGCAGGCCAGCGATCCGAGCACGCCGAGCACCAACGCCGCGACCGCAAGTACATCGCCTGCCAGCCGAAGCGCGGCACGATCCAGGCACCGAGCGCGCTCGACGCGAGCAGGCCGATCGGGAGCACGATTTCGTACAGCGCAGGCCGCGTTCGAGGCCGGGCACGAGATATGTCGATCCGCCGGCGCCGTCGTCGTTGGCGGAAGCGGACACGTCCGCGCTCTGCGCGTGCGACTGCGCCGGTTGGTGTTGTGCCGCGGAGGCTGCCGCCGCCCGGGGTTTGACCTGCCTGCGTCCCACTCCTGTCTGCTCTTCTTTTGCCATCCTGGCTGCCGTCTCTATGCGGTTCATCGGGTTCAATTCAGGATGATGCGCGAAGCATGCGGCGAATCAGCCATGCGGGGTGCTATGCTTTGATCCGGTCCGGCGGCGCGGTGTATTCCAGCCGCTCGCTCGCGCCGCCCAAGCGTAGGAGGCCACGTCATGTCCAACGCGGTCCAGATTCAGGTTGCCGACTCGCATCTTTATCCGGGCTGCGCGGTGCGCATCGCGAATCTTCCCGAGCCGGCCTGCGCGTCAAACGTCGCAGAGGCGCGCGTCGAATTCGCGGACGGTTCCGGTGCGCACGCCACCTGCCATCGGCGCGCACATGACGAACTCGAATTGACCGTCGACCGTTATGCGACGCAAAAACGTCATCCGATCGACGCACGGCACTGGCTACTATTGGCCGTCGATGCCACGCATCACAGTTGGCGCGTCAAGCGTCGGCTGCCGTAAAGCCGCGAGGCCTGCCAGCCTCGGCGGACCCGTAACCGGTGTCGCGCGCGCCGCTTCGAGCGGCGCCGATGCGACCGTCACGTCTCCTTCGGAACTCACCGATGACCGACCACGATCCTCACCTGCCGCCGAAACTGGGCAACCCCGATTCAATCGATAGCACCAACGACGCCCCCGACGATCCCGAACGCCGGCGCGTCCTGACCGGTCTCGCGGCGGTCGGCCTCGGCCTTGCGCTGACCGGCTGCAAAACAGGCGAGGAACTCGCGGGCAACGGGCCGCCGCGCAGCGCCGCCGACTTGCGGCTCGACGCTGCGCTGCACGATCAGGTGAAGAACATCGTGGTGATCTACGCGGAGAATCGCAGCTTCGCGAACCTGTACGGCAACTACCCCGGCGTCCAGCATCCGCTCGACGCGGTCACCGCCGAGCAATACGTCCAGCTCGACCGCGATGGCAAGACGCCGCTGCCGCGGCTGCCGGAGATCTGGGGCGGGCTCGTGCCGCAGGCGCAGGAAGTGGACGGCAAGCGCTACATGATCGGCGAAAAGGATCTCGATCATCTGCGCAACCGGCCGTTCCGCATCGTCGACGCGCACGGCGCGCCGCTGCCGACCGGCGTGATCACGCGCGACCTCATCCATCGCTTCTATCAGAACCAGATGCAGATCAACGCGGGGCGCAACAACCAGTTCGCCGCGTGGGGCGATTCCGGCGGCCTTGTGATGGGGCACTACCGCAATTCCGCCGACACGCTGCGTCTGTGGAATCTCGCGCAGCAGTACACGCTGTGCGACAACTTCTTCATGGCCGCCTTCGGCGGCTCCTGGCTGAACCATATCTTCCTGATCTCGGCGCAGGCGCCCTACTATCCGGACATCCACAACAGTCCGGCGAAGAAGATGGTGTCGGTCGTGGAAGGCGACGATCCGACCGGCACCCGTTTGAAGCTCGCGCCCAATTCGCCTGCGTCGGCGCTCGACGGTCCGCCGAAGTTCGTCAATGACGGCGCTTTCACCGCCGACGGCTACGCAGTCAACACGATGGCGCCGCCGTATCAGCCGAGCAGCGTGCGTCCGGCCGAAGGCGGCGACCCGGCTTTCGCGGATCCGTCGAACCCGCGGGTGATGCCGCCGCAGAATTACGCGACGATCGGCGACCGGCTCACCGGCAAGGGCATCGACTGGGCGTGGTACAGCGGCGCGTGGCAATTCGCGCTCGATCATCGCGATACGGGGTCGATGCCCGACTTCCAGTACCACCATCAGCCGTTTAACTACTTCGCCAATTACGCGCCGGGCACCGCCGCGCGCCGCCGCTATCTGCGCGACGGCGGCATGGGTAACGACGCGTCGACCAATCGCCTGATTGCCGACATCGACGCGGGACGTTTGCCGACCGTGACGTTCTATAAACCGCAGGGCGACCTGAACATGCACGCGGGCTATGCGGACGTCGCCTCGGGCGACCGTCACATCTCGACGCTGATCGAGCACATCCAGCGCGGCCCGCAATGGCAGAACACGGTCGTGATCGTCACCGTCGACGAGAACGGCGGTTGGTGGGACCACGTCGCGCCGCCGATCGGCGATCGCTGGGGTCCGGGTTCGCGCGTTCCCGCGCTCGTGATCTCGCCGCTGGCGAAGAAGGGTTATGTCGATCACACCGTGTACGACACGAACTCGATTCTGCGTTTCATTAGCCGTGTGCATGGACTCGCGCCACTCGATGGCGTGGTCGCGCGCGACAAGGCATTCGCAGGCAACGGACTCGCGCCGCTCGGCGATCTGACCGCTTCGCTCGATCTCGCTTGAGCCACCCTCGGCTGCGTTGATTTGTCGCGGCTCGCGGTCTGCATGTGGTCGTTACTGCATGCATATCCCGTACGCCGCGGCGCAGTAAGGATTCACCGTACCTCGTCAAACCTTTTGGCGACTTGATTTTCCATTCGCACATCATGCCTTTGTCTTGCATAAAGCGCCGCGCCGCCTAGACTGATAAAGCCCTTCGCAATTTATGAACGGAACTGATATGCGACTGACCATCCTGATTAACGGTTCCGATCCCACCGTAAGCCATGATTACGCTGTGCTCTGGCTCGATACCGATGAACATCGGTGGTCGAGAGAAGCGCATCAAGGGATCGACCTGCCCCCATGGGGCGAACTGCGCGACGAAAACGGCGTGACCACGCTGTGCGCACCGAGCGCCGACGCGCCGCTTTGTACGTTGCGCGGTCTGCACGTCGATCGCAAGGAGCGAGTGAGCGCCGCGCAAGGCGCCGCTGCATGGACCGCGCTGCAAACACGCAAGGCGACTAGCGGCTTCTGGCGTTTGCAGGCGGTGGATCGTCAAAAAGTGCACGCTGAAAACAGCGTGTTCGGTAATTAAGTTCTGGCGCGATTCGTCGCGCTACTCTTTTCCGGTCGAAACTTCCGGCTCATTGCACGAGCACTGTTCGTACGCGTAAATCTGTTCGTGCGCAATCGAACATAACGTGCCGCGATCTCGCAAGCCTTAAGACCTTCTTAAGATTGCGTGCGTAGATTCGGAAGTCCACGCATTCGGGTCGCTGCAAAGCGGCCCACTTTTTTGTCCGGCGCACGTCGCCTCTACCGCTTCCAATTCCCTTCCTTCGATTCGCATTGTGCAGTCGCTCGATGCGGGCCACGACGCTATACTTGCGTCCCCGTTCATTGAACCACCGACACATGAAGAAGTGGCTTGCCAGTCTGTTACTCGTCGTCGCCGCTCATGCGAGCGCGGCGCCTTCCTGCGCCGGATTCACGCCGAATGCGCAATGGCCCGTCCTCACCAATCAGAGGATGGCGCCGAAAACGCGCCTGCTTTGTTATAGCGATTTCGCGGTGCTGCATTCGGGTATCACGCACGGTCCGCTGTGGTCTGCCGAGCATCTGACGCGTGAGCACATCGAAGAAGCGAAGGACATGGTGCGCACCAACAAGTTCTTCGAAGACGCGCGTCTGCCCGAAGGCGAAGGCGCGACACTCGCCGACTACAAACGCAGCGGCTTCGATCGCGGTCATATGAGTCCGGCGGGTAATCGGTGGAACGACGAGGCGATGGCGCAATCGTTCTCGCTCGCGAACATCGTGCCGCAAAATCGTCAGAACAACCAACGATTGTGGGCACGCATCGAAACTGCCGTGCGCAAGATCGCACTCGCCTACGACGACACGTACGTCGTCACCGGACCGCTGTTCACCGGCCAACAATTGCAGACGATCGGAACGACGCGCGTGTTCGTGCCCACCCAGTTGTACAAGGTCGTCTACGTGCCGTCGCGTCAACTGGCCTTCGCAGTCGTGGTTGATAATGTAGCGACCAACCGCTACGACATCCGCACGATTCACGAACTCGAAGCGATGTCGGGCATCCGCTTTCCGGGCATTCCGGACAACCTCAAGGACCAGCGGCCAGGAGGACTGAAAGGTGTTTAAGCCCTATTCGAACGATGACGACGTACTCAACATTCAAGGCGATGCGCTCACGCTCAGCAATGGCACGACGCGTGTCGTGCTGAACGGCACGCTCGAATTGACGCGCGATCAACGCGGACTGAAGGCGGCGCTCGCGTTGAAGGAAGCGCTCGATGCGATCGTCGCAAGCCTGCAGGCGCAGAAGGATTTACCGGCAAAGGTGCAGGACGAGCCGGATGCTAAACCGGGTATCGTGCAGAACCCGTTTCAATAACGGATTCGGCGGCGTTGCATTTGCGCAACCTCGCAGATCGTAAGTTTTACTGATATCGGGCACGCAAACCTTTGCGTGACCGCCAGTTTTCTAATCTGGCGCCAATAGAGCGGATCGCCTCCCCTCTGTCACATAATGTACATAGAGAAACCTTAGCGTGCGAGGTTTCTTCACACATCGACTGGCGTCGCCATGCATGCTGCGTTCTCGAGATTTCGCCGTTCTTCCGCACAGGGTAATCCGTGCACTGCCGGAGACTTGTGCCAGGAAGTTCCATCCGTAGACGTTGAAGATCCCAACTCCGTGGTCATGGAGATCTTCTCAGCGCGCCGCGACATGCAGAGTCTCGCCGTCATCGATGACCACCGTCCCATCGGCCTGATCAACCGCGATATCTTCATGTCGCAAATGAGCAAGCCGTTCCATCGAGAGCTTTACGACAAGAAGAGTTGCATCGCGTTCATGGACAAGGAACCGCTCATCGTCGACGCCGACGTGAGCATCGAAGCGCTGACGTTCAGGACCGTCGAGGCCGGAGAAAAAGCGCTGGTCGATGGTTTCATCGTGACACGTGACGGACTCTTCTCGGGTCTCGGCAGTGGTCTGCAGCTTATCAGTGCGGTCGCGGAAATGCAGGCGGAGAAGAACCGCCAGATCATGCAGAGTATCGAGTACGCCAGCGTGATACAGCGCGCCATGTTGCGTGCTTCCAGCGAGACCCTGTCGATGAAGCTGCGCGACGCGGCGATGGTCTGGGAACCTCGCGACGTCGTCGGCGGCGACTTCTATCATTTCGCGGCCTTTCCGAACGGCTGGTTTGGCGCTGTTGCCGATTGCACCGGCCATGGCGTACCGGGCGCCTTCATGACCTTGCTTGCTTCGGCGTCACTGTCGAAGGCGCTCGAACAGATCGGTCCGCGCGACCCCGCCGCGCTACTGGCGGCCGTCAATCAAAACGTCAAGGGCTTGCTTGGGCAAGTGAACAGTGCCGACGAAGGAACCCAATCCAACGACGGTCTGGATACCGCACTCTTCTGGTTCGATGCCACGGAGAGCGTGCTGCATTTTGCCGGCGCGAGGATCGCTCTGCACATCCTGTCGCCCGATGCCGCGGAGTTCCGAACGATCGGCGCCGACCGCATGGGTGTCGGTTATGTGGACAGTCGCGCCGACTATGCGTGGAGCTTGCGCTCGATTCCGGTCACGGCGGGCAGCCTGCTGTTCATCTATACCGACGGCCTCGCCGATCAGATCGGCGGCCCGCGCAACATTTCTTTCGGCCGGCGCCGTGCGCTCGACCTGATTCTCGAAAACCGTGCCGAAACTCCGGCGGCGATTTGCGAGCGCGTCCGGCTCGCGCTCGCGGAGTGGCAAGGCAAGCAACCGCGCCGTGACGACGTCACGCTTTTCTGCGCCCGCATTTAGCGAATTCCCAGAATGTCCCAACTACCAGAACAAGACAGCGCCTTTTTCGAACTCGCCCAGCGGCGCAACGTGCTCTTCTATCACAAGGGCTACTTCTCCCATAACATCGTCGCGTCGATGGGCGAAGTCGTGAAACTGCAGCTCGAAGTCGCCGGCGTCAGCGGTCCTACTCGCCGCAAACTCTTCTCGTCCTTTATCGAGCTGGCACAGAACATCGTTCATTACTCGTCGAACGCGCTGGAGCCCGGTGGCGAACGGGCAGGCGAGATACGCGAGGGCGCGGTGTGCATCTCCAGGCACGGCGAACATCACGTAATGTTGTGCGTCAATCCCATCGCGACCGCCGAAGTCGAGGACCTGCGAAGCAGGTTGGAGCCTCTGCGCAACATGTCACTCGAAGAAATCAAGCAAGCGTACAAGGTTTCATTGCGCACCGACGCTCCGAAAGACAGCAAGGGCGCCGGGCTCGGCTTCCTGACGATGGCGCGCGATGCGAGCGCGCCGCTTGAATTCGCTTTTCATCCGCGTGCCGACGAACCGGGCACCACGCTGTTTTGCCTCATGGCCATCATCTGAGCAGGAAGGCACACGAACAATGGAAAACCTACACATCCCCGCGACGACGACGTCGCCCGAAGTCGATTTTCGCTTCGACCAACACGCGTTGTCGATCAGGGGAGAGTCTTACCCCGAGAACGCAGCCGCCTTTTACGCGCCGATCATCGAGCAGATGCGCAAATACCTCGCCGCGAACGCCGGGGCCGAGATCACTATCGACGTCGCGCTGACGTACTTCAATAGCTCGAGTACCAAAATGCTGTTCAGCATCTTCGACGCGCTCGATCAGGCGGCGGAATCGGGAAGCCGGGTGTCGATGAACTGGTATCGCGACGAGGAAGACGAGACCATTGCCGAATTCGGCGAAGAACTGAAAACCGATTTCCGCGCGATCGAGTTCACCGATCGTCCCATTGCGCAGCAGGGAAAGTAAAGTGCGTTCGACCTCTTCCCTTGACGTGTCCTCGGGCGGCGCACCCGATCTGTTCCAGAACGAGAGCACCGCGCTGGCAAAGGCTCGGGCCATGCATTCGATCATCGATGCGGACCCCGCGGAGTATCGCCAGTCGTTGGGCGAACTGATCGAGCACTTCCAGCGCCTGATGCGCGAGACACGGCGCCTGATCGGCCGCAGCGACCGGGCCGAACGCGAGATGCAGGCGCTGGCCCAGCAGTTGGCGTATCGCGCATCGCACGACGCGTTGACGGGCGTACTGAACCGCAGTGCCGTGATCGAACGGACCACCAAGGTCTTGCGCATCAGCAGCGCGGTGATGATCATCCTCGACATCGACGAATTCAAGCGAATCAACGACGACTACGGCCACCCCACCGGAGACGCGGTCATTTCGGGGGTCGTCGATTGTCTGCGCAGAATCGTCGGGGAACAAGGCTTCATCGGGCGAGTGGGCGGTGAGGAGTTCACCGTGCTGCTGCCCGGTCATGAACCGGCCAGCGGTGCCATTCTTGCCGAGCGCATGCGAGAAGCCATCGGTGACTCGCTGGTCGTTCCACCCGTCGAGCGCCGCATCACGGCCAGCTTTGGCGTCAGCATCAACGAGGTCGGAACCTGTTTCGACACCGCATATGGCCTCGCCGATGCGGCTCTGTACCGCGCCAAGCGAAGCGGGCGCAACCGCGTGGAATTTGCCGATCGATAGGCGGATAAGCAGACCCATAGCGCGCCGTTACAGGCAGATCCGGAGCGCCCTAAGGCAAGTCATGCAGCCACCTAAACATTCACTATCCGGGCGGGTAGGTGTTCGCCCGCGCCGGGTTGACGGAAAGGGAAGGGCCTTGGGACAGGAAGCAACGCGCAAAGCCGGTACTGTCATAGCCGTACTTGCCATTCTCGCTGTCATTGCGACGAGTACCTTCCTCGCAATCCGCCAGAGCAGCGAGCAGGACAGTTCGCTTCGGACGATCCAGGCTTCCGGGCGGCTGCGCCACGACCTCGACCAGGTTCAGCAAGTCATGCTCGATGAGCATGCGACGCTCTACACCTCGATCGCAACGGTGCCGCTTTACAACCGCGCCGCTTATAGCTTTCCGATGCTGGAACTGCTCGCGTTGACGCACGACGCGCGCGAGAGCTGCAGCGAGAATCAGGAATGCATATCGAGGCTGTCGGATCTGGACGACATGATCGGCAGACTTAGCGAGCTGAGCTTTGGTCTTGCGCGCAAGATCGCGGAACATCCCGGCAGTGTGGCAGTGGGCGACCCCGGACTCGAAGAAATCGACGCCTATTTCTATAGCGTTCTCGAGCGGGTCGTCGACGTACGACTCGCGGCCGACGTCAAGGTCGCTTTAGTCGTCAGCAAATCCTCGTTGGATGGGAAGTGGTTTACGCGCATGCTGTTGAGCTGCGGCGTCGCTTCGGCCTTGTTGCTGCTTTCGCTGATTCACGGGAACGGGCGCATTGGAGCGCATCTTCGTCGTTCGCTCACAAGACTCGAGCATCAAGCAAGATACGACGCACTGACCGATCTGCCCAACCGGGTGCTGCTCGGCGAACATCTTTCAGAGTCACTCGTCCGCGCGGCAGCGACAGGTCAGAACGTTTCCGTCCTGTTCCTCGATCTCGATCGTTTCAAGGACGTCAACGATTCGCTCGGACACCGCATTGGCGATTTGCTGCTACAGGCCGTGGCGCGAAGGCTTCAGCGTCTGCTGCGCGCAACGGATTTCGTCGCGCGTTACGGGGGCGATGAATTCGTCATCGTCGCGGAACGGGCCGACGCGAAGCAACTCACCGAAATGCTGGACACGCTCATTCACGAGATGAGCGAGCCGTATCGCATCGGCGAGCACGAGCTTTATCTCGAAGCAAGCATCGGCGTCAGTACTTTTCCACAAGACGGCGACCAGCCGGAACTGCTCACGCGAAATGCCGATGCCGCGTTGTACGTGGCGAAATCGCGCGGGAGAAACGGGTATCAATTCTACGAACCGGAGCTGAGCCGGGCGGCCGCCGAGAAGTTGCGGCTCACGACGCGACTGCGGCGCGCGGCGAAAGCCAATGAGTTGTATCTGGCGTATCAGCCGCAAATCGACATGAAAACCGGATGCATCGTCGGTGCCGAGGCACTTTTGCGGTGGCACGACGACGAACTCGGTGAAGTCTCGCCGGCCGTCTTCATCCCGCTTGCCGAAGAAACCGGTCTGATCCAGAGCATCGGCACGTGGGTATTGCGGCAGGCGTGTCTGCAGGCGAGCGCATGGGTACGCTCGGGGCTTCCGCCCGTGCGCATATCGGTCAATGTTTCGCCACTTCAACTCGAACGGGCGGACCTTCCAGGCGTCGTGCGCTCGGCACTCGACGATGCCGATTGGCCCGCCGAACTGCTGGAGCTCGAAGTCACCGAGGGCACGTTGATGCGCAACGCTGAAGAAGCGCAACGGGCTTTTCGCGAACTGCGCGAACTCGGTGTGTCCATCGCTATCGACGACTTCGGCACGGGTTATTCGAGCCTCAGCTATCTGAAACGCTTTAGCGTCGACCGCATCAAGATCGATCGCGCCTTCGTTTGCGAAATCGGCAGGGACAAGGAACTCGAAGCTCTGTCGCTTGCCATCATCGCGATTGCTGAAACGCTGAGCTTCGATATCGTCGCTGAAGGGGTCGAGCTCGATGTCCAGCGCGAGTTTCTGGTCCGTCACGGATGCACGGTGGCCCAGGGTTTCCTGTTTAGCCCAGCGGTCTCGCCGGAGGCTTTAGCGCAATTGCTCGGCAAGACCGCGGTCGCGTCTTCATTGAGCGTGGCGCCTTTCCGGGGATTCGCTTTGTGAGTCGCAACATGTATCCGCGCTGACGCACTACTTACGTTTTGTCACCAGCGCGGCGTCAACTCCTGTATTCCGCCCTACGTTAAACCGGCAGCGCTGAAATGATTCAGCCGCGACAAACGAATCCACCGATTCAACCTGGAGTCACATCATGAAGACGCTTTTCGCCGCTGTTGCTTCCGCACTGCTCGTGTCGACCGCCTTTGCTCAAACGGCCGCACCGTCTGCCGAACAACCCGCGCAAACCACGCAGTTGCCAGCCACCGGCCAGGCGAATCTGAAGGCAAGCACCGCGGTACAAGCCGGCGCGACCGCAATGAAAGCGCCTGCCGAAGCAGCTACGCAAAAGCACGTGAAAAAGACTTCCGCCCATACGAAGAAGGCCCACAAGTCCACGGCCAAAAATGCCGTCGAAACGAGCGCAGCGAAGACTAAAACGGAGAGTGCGAAAGAGGCCAGCACTGCCCCGGCGAAAGCCGACACGACCAATAACGCAATAACACGTGATCGGTTTCGGCGCTGACCGGCCATGCAGGTGCTGTTCAAATAGAAGTTGATCGAAGCCGGACTGTGCCGTTCAGGGAGGGCGAGTCTTATGACTCGCCTTTTTTTCTTTGTGGCGCGTCATTCCCCATCGTATCTTTTTGCCGACAGACGCGCGAATTTTTGCACCGTCTTTACTCGCGGACGACTACTCTCGAATTGTTCCAATTCACCATCGCGTCGCACGAACGCCGCATCACATGGCTCTTACCCAATCGCTCGACAAGCTCTCGCCGCAACCTGCCAGCAAGCAGGTTCAACACAGCAACGTCATTCCGTTTCCGTCGGCGCGCGCGCTTCTACTCTTGACGCTGCCGCACGCTCACTTGCGCGCACTGCTTCATTCGCCGCTCGGCGTCTATGTAGTCAACACGGAAACCGTGCGCGAAGAAGACCGCGTGCAACTCGACATCGCGCGCGAAGATCTCCACTTCACGTTGCACATGCTGCTCACCACGTTGCCCGCCGCGACGATCGGTCCATTGAAACGTCGCGTCAGCCACCCGAGCGCGCGTTAAATGCGCTCGACGAGAGCCTGTTCACGCAGCTTGCCGGCATCGACGATTTCGATCTCCGCATAGCGCAGCTTCAACGCGCCCTGCGTCTCGAAGTGCTTGAGCACCTGATTGATCGTCTGCCGCGACAACGCGAGCATCATCGCCAGGTCTTCCTGCCGGACCTTCAGCACGTTGCGCAATGAGCCGGGTTCGCCATAGCCGCCCGCCATTAGCAACAGGCGCCGCGCGACACGCGGTGCGGCCGGCAATAGCGCGGCTTCCTCGATCGCCTCGAACGCCAGACGCAACTTGTGCGCGAGCAGCAGACCGAACGCATGCCAGTAAGCCGGCGTGCGCTCGAGCAACGCGGCGAGCGCCGCGCGCGGCACATGAAACAGCGCGGTATCGCGTTCGGCATAGGCGTCGTGGGTGCGCGATCGATCGTCGAACAGCGCGATCTCGCCAAACCAGTTCACCGGCTCGATCACCGCGAGCAACGCTTCCTTGCCGTTCGAACTCGCCGCGCCGATTCTGACGAGGCCGTCGAGCACACAGTACAGGCCGTCGTCGGCAGCGCCGCGCGTGAAAAGCCGCTGACCTGCCGCGAGAGATTCGACGCGCCCCGCGTTGAGCAATTGCACCCGCAGATCGGCTGGCGCGGCGCGAAACCACGCGCTGCGGTCGAGCAGCCCGCCAAGCTCTTTCGATGAAAAACGCTCTGTCATGGACGGTATCCGTGGACGGTCGTTGCTGATTGTCGGCTACCCGATGGTTTGAAAATCCGCTGCCCGCGATTATGCTGACTTTGACACAGGAGCGGCACTGATGAGAACGCTGACGCAGCAACTGACGCAATACGCGGCCTACCATCGCGACCGGCGCAATATCGCCACGCACTTCGTCGGCATTCCGATGATCGTGCTCGCGCTCGCGGTGTTGCTGAGCCGCCCGTCGTTTGGCGCCGGGATGTTCCCGGTCGCGTTGTCGCCGGCGTGGCTGCTGTTCGTGGCGGCGACCGTCTACTACCTCGCGCTCGACGTGCCGCTCGGCGTGCTGATGGCCTGCGTCTCGGCGCTCTGTGTCGGGTTCGGCGAGTGGATCGCCGCGCAAACGACGCTCGTGTGGCTCGCGACCGGCATTGGGCTGTTCGTGGTCGGCTGGGTGTTCCAGTTCGTAGGCCACGTGGCCTACGAACATCGCAAGCCGGCGTTCGTCGACGACGTGATCGGCCTGTTGATCGGCCCGCTATTCGTGCTCGCCGAAGCGCTGTTCGGTGTCGGCTGGCGCCCCGAACTGCGCGATGCGATCGAGGCTGAGGTAGGCCCGACGCGCATCGATCCGCGGCGGACCGACGCGCATCGCTGAGCGAGCGCCGTAGTTCAGTTCGACGCGAACCGAACGAAGCGCACGCTGTGCAGCGCGGTCAGCGCGACGGCGATCCAGATCGGCACATAGGTCGCGAGTTGCGCGACGCTCAGCGTTTCGCGCAGCAGCGTGATCGACACGAATACGAGCAGCACAGGCTCGACGTAGCCGAGAATGCCGAACAACGCGACCGGCAGCAGTCGGCTCGCCTTCAGATACGAAGCTAGCGCGAGCGTGCTCAACGCACCGAGGCCCGGCAATAGCAGACACCACATTTCGGCGCGGCCGGCGATCGCTTGCAGCGAGCCGCCGCTGAGAATGCACACGGCGGCCACCGGCAGCAGCAACGCCATCTCGACGGTGAACATTGCAAGCGAATCCTGATTGATCTGACGACGCACCACGAAATAAGGCGGATAACCGAGCGCGACGACGAGCGTCGGCCACGAGAACGCGCCCGTCACCCACAGCTCGTGAGCGACACCAACCGCCGCGCACGCGACCGCGAGCCACTGCAACGCGTCGAGCCGCTCGCGATAGTGGAAGCGCCCGACCAGCACCATCGCGAGCGGCAGCAGGAAATAGCCGAGCGACACTTCGAGCATGCGCCCATGCAGCGGCGCCCACAGAAACAGCCACAGCTGTACGCCGAGCAGGCCCGCAGCCACGGCCATCGCGGCACCGAGCTTCGGCTGCGTCATCATTTGGACAACGAGCGCGCGCAGAATCGGCAGGCGCTTGCGCACCGCGACGAGCAGCAGCGCGCCAGGCACGGTCCACACGATGCGCCACGCAAAGATGTCGAGGCCCGACAGCGGTTTGAGCAGCGTCGCGTAAGCGGACAATAATGCGAACATCGCCGACGCGCCGACCGACAATGCGATCCCGCGCCTGAAGTCGTTGTGATTCATTGCGCGGTCGGGAATCGGTGTGACGCGTGGGCTTGCGGCGCGCGACGCAGGCTCGCGGCGTTCGTTGTCGTCATGAATATGATGTCTCGTGAGCAGGCGGCCACGCGGGCAAAGCGGCAGACGCTGCGTTGTTGTTCTGAAGCGGCGGTGCAAAACCGTAGGAAAACGGGCATTCTAGACGGGTTATTCGCCAACGGGCTTGCGCTTTTTCGTCAGTCGGCTGCAATTGGTCGTGCGCGTCGCGCGTCGATGCACTAGAACATAACTTCGTGCGCCGCGGCCGGCGAAGCCATTTCCGGCTCGTCCTCGCCTCGCGCGAATCTTGCTACCGAAGAATTTGCACGCTGTGGCCGCACCGCGCGACAACGACGTCCACAGCGGCACGCAACGAGCAGCACTCACGAGCCGGGTCGGCGAATGCAGCTTCGAGCGCAGTCTGTCAGGCCGCCACGAATTACCGCCCGCGCATCTCGCCCACGGCATGCCTCAACTGCGTTTCATCGCGCATGTCACCGTCCGGCAGCAATCCCGCTCATCGAATGTGACTACTGGAGCCAGCATGACCCAGCCAGCCCTATCGCTCAGCAACTCGCCTTCCGAACTGCGTCGCGCCTTCGCCGCCGACGTGTACGCCGGCCTCACCCATACGCCGCAGAAAGAGCTGCCGTCGAAGTATCTGTACGACGAGGTCGGTTCCGCACTTTTTGAAGTGATTACCGTATTGCCCGAATATGGCGTCACGCGCGCCGAAGAACGTCTGCTCGCGAAGCACGCGGCCGACATCGTCGAGCATTTGCCGCATGACGTCACGGTCGCCGAACTCGGCAGCGGCAGCGGCCGTAAAACGCGGCGCATTCTCGAGGCGCTGTGTAAAAAACGCCCTACTTCCTACTGCCCGATTGAAATTTCGCGCAGTGCGTTGCAGTTGTGCCGGCGCGAACTCGGTGACATCGAGCGGATTTCGATCGTCGGTTATGAGCGCGACTATCTGGCCGGTCTCGCCGAAGTGAGCCGGCAGCGCGCGCCCGGCGACCGTTTGCTCGTGCTGTTTCTCGGCAGCACGATCGGCAACTTCGGCAGGCTCGCGGCAACGCGTTTTCTGCGCGAGATCCGCAACATGCTCGCGCCCGGCGACGCGCTGCTGCTCGGCACCGATCTGATCAAACCCACGCCGGTGCTGGTCGCAGCCTACGACGACGCGATCGGCGTAACCGCATCGTTCAATCTGAACCTGCTCGCGCGCATCAACCGCGAACTCGACGGCGACTTTCCGCTCGATGAATTCGAGCACGTGGCGCGCTTCAATCCGGACGCGCGCAGCATCGAGATGCATCTGCGCGCGAAGCGCGATATCACCGCTCACGTGCGCGCCGCAAAGCTGACGGTGTCGCTGAAGGAAGGCGAGACGATCTGGACCGAAAGCAGCCACAAGTATCGCGCGGAAGAATTGCCCGCGATCGTCGATGGCGCCGGCTTCGTGTGCAGCCATCAATGGATCGAGGATGAGTGGGGATTCGCGGAGAGTTTGTTGGTGGCCCGGTAAGCGCCGACCACGCGGCAAATAACGGCCGATAAAGGCATAAACGAAAAAGCGGCGCGCCCTCCTCTGGACGGTCCGCCGCTTTTTTAACTCGCGCAGCTCGAGCTCAATGCTGCTCGAAGCGCTCGTAACGCCTGTCCGTCGCGCGCTCCTCGCCGCTCACTTCGGTCACGCGCGCCGCCGGCGGTCCGTGACGCAGCCACGACAACATCCGGTCGATCTGATTGGCCGGTCCCTGCAACATCGCCTCGACCGAACCGTCGTCGAGATTCGCGACCCATCCCTTGATGCCGAGCGCGTGCGCCTGGCGCACCGTCGCAAGCCGAAAGCCAACGCCCTGCACGGTGCCGCGCACCCGCGCGTAATACGTTTCGATCCGCTCATCCAGATCCGGGGCCATGCCGCTACCTCCCTTTAATGCCTGACAGTCTTTCAAGCCGGCATTCTAGTCGCGTCGCGGCGAGCGCGCTCGGCAACGCCCATCCTTTGCGCGCGCCACGTACAATCCGTCGACCGTCACGCAGGAAATGAAAACAGAATGACCGAACAGAATCGCGATCTCGTGCTCGTGACCGGCGCGTCCGGCTTCGTCGGCTCGTCGGTGGCGCGCATCGCGCAGAGCAAGGGCTTTCGCGTACGCGTGCTGGTGCGCGCGACGAGTCCGCGCAAGAACGTCGAATCGCTCGACGCGGAAATCGTCGTCGGCGACATGCGCGACGAAGCATCGATGCGCAACGCGCTGCGCGGTGTGCGCTATCTGTTGCACGTGGCCGCCGATTATCGGCTGTGGGCGCCGGACCCCGGCGAGATCGAGCGCGCGAATCTCGAAGGCAGCGAGGCGACGATGCGCGCGGCGTTGAAGGAAGGCGTGGAACGCATCGTGTATACGAGCAGCGTCGCCACGCTGAAGGTGACGAGCTCCGGCCAGTCCGCCGACGAAACCTCGCCGCTTCGCGCCGACCAGGCGATCGGCGTCTACAAGCGCAGCAAGGTGCTCGCCGAGCGCGCGGTCGAGCGCATGATCGCCGAGGACGGTCTGCCCGCGGTGATCGTCAATCCATCGACGCCGATCGGCCCGCGCGACGTGAAACCGACGCCCACCGGGCGCATCATTCTGGAGGCGGCGCTCGGCAAGATTCCCGCATTCGTCGATACGGGGCTGAACCTCGTGCACGTCGACGACGTCGCCGCCGGTCATTTCCTTGCGCTCGAACGCGGCAAGATCGGCGAGCGCTATATTCTGGGCGGCGAAAATCTGCCGTTGCAGCAGATGCTCGCCGATATCGCGGCGTTGACCGGCCGCAAGGCACCGACACTGAGCCTGCCGCGCTGGCCGTTGTATCCGCTCGCGATGGGCGCGGAAGCCGTTGCCAAGTTCACGAAGCGCGAGCCTTTCGTCACCCTCGACGGACTGAAGATGTCGAAGAACAAGATGTATTTCACGTCGGCGAAGGCGGAACAGGAGCTGGGGTATCGGGCGCGGCCTTATCGCGAGGGGCTCGCCGATGCGCTCGAATGGTTCCGGCAGGCGGGGTATCTGAAGCGGTGATCAAGGGATAAGTGAAGGGCTGAACAGCGGCCGTAAGCATTTTGTTACAAGTCCCGCGCCGGCGACGGGTCCAAGCCTGCGCGCAGCAGGTAAAATTGCGGGTCCTACCTGAGAAACCTCGCATGAATCTTCACGAACAGCTCGGCGCGCTGGAAATGGGCGTCGATCAGCTCATTCAGGCTGTCGTGCCCACGCAGGCCGAGAACACTCCCGAGACAAGCGCTGACGCTGCGGCATCGCCCGCGGCGGTGGAGCATGCCGCGCACGAAGCAGCGGCGCAAGCGGCAGCGGAACAGCCCGCGAGCACCGAAGCAAACGCAGAAACGAACGCCGAAGCGATCGATAAGCCGGCCGCCCCGCAATTCCAGCCGACGCTCGAAATCAACCGCCCCGCGCGCGACGAAATCACGATGACGATCGGCGAGCAGACCGTCGCGCTACGCCCGGACCAGATCAGCCGGCTGATCGAGGAACTGTCGAACGCACGAGCGTCGATGACGCCGGAGCAGCCGCAAGGCATCCCACCGGGCTGGCAATTCGTCTCGACGAAGAATCCGATGATGGCCGTGCAAAAGCAGTCGAACGGCGACCGCTTGCTCGTGATGCGCCACACCGGCCACGGCTGGGTGCCGTTCACGTTCTCGCCGGACATCGTGATCCAGATGTACATGATGCTGACGAACGCATGATGAAACGCGCTACGTAGAAAAAGCGGCCTGGAGCCGCTTTTTTTACGTCTGCCTTCTGCATCCGACGAGTGCTTCGGCCATCGCCAGACATCAGCGCTCCTGCACTGGTGCCTGCACGCGCGCCTTCCACTGCCCACCCTTGCCACGCCAGTAGCGCACCGCCGATGCGAACGTCGCGCCGACATAGAACAGCGCCACGAGCGGCAGAAACGGCGCCCACAGAGGTGAGCGCCGGTAGTAGACGAGCATCGGCGCATAGGCGCAGCACATTGCCGCCCACGCGATCCAGGCCGGCCAGCCGAGCGGCCCGAGGATCAATGCCGCGACCGGCGGCAACAGATAGATGATCGCCATGCCGACGAGCGTGCCCGCGAGCAGTAGCGGCGAGTAGCGCAGCTGCGTGAACGCGGTGCGCGCGATCATGTTCCAGATGTCGCGCCAGCTATCGTAGGGACGCAGCGACACGCTCTTCGCCGCCACATCGAGCCGGATCGGATGACGGCCGGTGCCACGATGCTTGATGCGCGCGGCAAGACTGCAGTCGTCGATCAGCTCGGCGCGAATCGACTCGATGCCGCCCGCTTCCTCGAGCGCCGCGCGGCGCACCAGCATGCAGCCGCCCGCCGCGGCCGCGGTGCGGTTGCGTGGATTGTTGACCCACGCGAACGGATACAGCTTCGCGAAGAAGAACACGAAGGCCGGAATCAGCGCCTTTTCCCAGAACGAATCGCAGCGCAGCCGGACCATCAGCGAGACGAGGTCGCGCTTTTCGGCATCCGCGCGCGCGACGAGCTGCGTCAACGCCTCGGCGGGATGGCCGATGTCGGCATCGGTCAGCAACAGGAATTCGGCCGGCAGATCGAGCGTGCGCACCGCCTCGATGCCCTGCGACTGCGCCCACATCTTGCCGGACCAGCCTGGGGGCAATGGCTTCGCGCTCAGCACGGTGAGGCGCTCCGGACATTGCAGCCGCAGCGCTGCGGCACGCGCGGCGTCGGCGGTGCCGTCGGTGCTGTGATCGTCGACGACGATCACGTGGAACGCGCCTGCATAGTCCTGCTTGAGCAGCGACGTGACCGCCTCGGCGATCACGTCGACTTCATTGCGCGCCGGTACGACGGCCGCAACGGCCGGCCATGCGTCGCGCGCCGCGATGGCCAGCGGCGCGGCGGGGCGCGCGCGCCAGAAGCCGCCACGCGCGAACAGCAGCACGCACCAGATCAGCAGGGAAACACACGAAAGAACGAACAGGACCGCCGCCATTAAGCATTACCCTCGATTGAGCGCGCCGCCATGCCGACGCGTCTGGATAGTCGCATTTTCAGGGTGCGCGCCGCCACCACGCACCAGTCGAACAGATTGAGGACCGGGCGCGCACGGAACACATCGTAATCCGCGCGCTCGGTGCGCTCGAGAAACCGAAAGCCTGCATGCACCGCGCCGCACAGCTCGATGCCGAGCCGCCCCGGCATGCGCAGCGCGAGCGGTGCGCCGCGGACCAGCGTGGCGCGCACGAACGCGATTTCATACGCCATCAGCGCGCGCCACGCATCGTCGACGACACCATCGGCAATCTGCGCCTCGGTCACGCCGAAGCGGCGCAAATCGGCTTGCGGCAGGTACACGTGCTGTCGTTGCCAGTCGGCGGCGACGTCGAGCCAGAAGCTGATCAGCTGCGACGCCGTGCAGATCGCGTCGGCGTCGGCAAGATTGCGCGGCGTCGCCGCGCCGACCAGATGCAGCAGCAGATGCCCGACCGGATGCGCCGAGCGGCGGCAATAGTCGACGAGCGTGGCGCGATCCGCATAGCGATTCGTATCGATGTCCTGCGCGCAGCCGTCGAGCAGATCGTAGAACGGTTCGAGCGGCAGCTCGTATTGCGCGATCACGCCAGCGAGCTTGCCGAACAACAGCGCATGCACGGGCGCGGCGCGCCGTTGCGCGATCGCGTCGAGCCCGGCGCGGAAATCGGTCAGCCGGGCATGCCGCTCGGCGGCGCTCCGCTGGCCTTCTGCGGAGATATCGGCCGCAGTGCGCACGACCTGATAGATAATACCGACAGGCGCGCGTAGGGCCTTAGGCAGCAACACGCTCGCGATCGGAAAGTTTTCGTGCTGATCGACGTCCATCCAGCGAGCCTCGAAACCATTCTGTAATACAGCGCGATGTCCGCGCGGCAAGGATCGGTAGTTTAAGGGTTCCGTCGTGACGGTGCAGTGTGCGGTCATGGTCGGGCGCGTTACGAGGCCATCCCGCGCTGACTCCTTACATCGTTGTAACGCTCGCCGCCCCGGTCGTCCGCACGGCCCAGCGGCTGCGGCAAGCGGCCAACACACGGGCCACAGCAAAAAGCAAAGTGGCCCCGATAGCGTTAGAATGCGCGTTTGGTTTTGCTGTACCGGCCGGTCGCCGGGGCTCAAGACGTCAACTAATCAAGATGAGCGCGGCGATAAAGTCAGTTTCACGACTTCTTCGAAACCCGCGTTAGTCGGAGTTCGCCAACTTATGCGAGTCATCCTTGCTCAGCCCCGCGGCTTTTGTGCGGGCGTTGTCCGCGCAATCGAAATCGTCGATCGTGCGTTACAGCAACACGGCGCGCCCGTGTATGTCCGCCATGAGATTGTCCATAACCGTCACGTGGTCGACAATCTGCGCCAGAAGGGCGCGCGTTTCGTCGAGGAACTCGATGAAGTGCCGCAAGGTGCCGTCGCGATATTTAGCGCGCATGGTGTTGCGCAAACCGTCGAACGTGATGCCGAAGCGCGCGGCCTCGACGTGCTCGACGCAACCTGCCCGCTCGTGACCAAGGTGCACGTACAGGGTCGTCAGTACGTGGCCGCCGGCCGCACGCTGATCCTGATCGGCCACGCCGGCCATCCCGAAGTGGAAGGCACGATCGGCCAGATCCCCGGCACGGTGCTGCTCGTGCAGAGCGAGGCAGAAGTCGCGAAACTCGAGTTGCCGGTCGATGCACCGCTCGCCTACGTGACGCAAACCACGTTGTCAGTCGACGACACGCGCGGCATCATCGACGCGCTGCTGCGCCGCTTTACCGACATGGTCGGTCCCGACACGCGCGACATCTGCTATGCAACGCAGAACCGCCAGGCAGCGGTGCGCGAATTGAGCAAAGAGGTCGATGTACTGCTGGTGGTCGGCGCGACCAACAGCTCGAACTCGAACCGGCTGCGCGAAATCGGCAGCGAGAGCGGCGTGGCGAGCTACCTCGTCGCCGACGGCTCCGAAGTGAAGCCGGAATGGTTCGCCAACGTGCACACGGTCGGCATCACGGCCGGCGCGTCGGCACCCGAAGAAATGGTCGAAAACGTAATCGATGCGCTACGCGCATGGGGGCCCGTCGATGTCACGACGATGGCGGGCCGTGAAGAAAAAGTCGAATTCAAGTTGCCATCGAAACTGATGCAACCACTCGCTGCACGCGAAGTTTAAGGAGGACGCCTTGTCTATTCCGCTGCTACAGAAAGTCCGCGTCGGCGCATACATCATGCGCCAGCATCTCTCCGGCAACAAACGCTATCCGCTCGCCCTGATGCTGGAGCCGCTGTTTCGCTGCAATCTCGCCTGCAATGGCTGCGGCAAGATCGACTATCCGGACCCGATCCTGAATCAGCGTCTGTCGCTGGAAGAATGCCTGCAGGCCGTCGACGAATGCGGCGCGCCGGTCGTGTCGATCGCGGGTGGCGAGCCGCTGCTGCACAAGGAAATGCCGCAGATCGTCAAGGGCATCATGGCGCGCAAGAAGTTCGTGTACCTGTGCACGAACGCGCTGCTGATGGAAAAGAAGATGGACGACTACGAGCCGAATCCGTACTTCGTGTGGTCGGTTCACCTCGACGGCGACAAGGAATCGCACGATCACTCGGTGTCGCAGGAAGGTGTGTACGAGAAGGCCGTCGCCGCGATCCGCGAAGCGAAGCGCCGCGGCTTCCGCGTGAACATCAACTGCACGCTGTTCAACGACGCGCAGCCGGAACGTGTGGCGAAGTTCTTCGACACGCTGGGCCCGATGGGCGTCGACGGCATAACGGTGTCGCCGGGTTATGCGTATGAGCGCGCGCCGGACCAGCAGCACTTTCTGAACCGCGACAAGACCAAGCAGCTGTTCCGCGAAATCTTCAAGCGCGGCAACAATGGCAAGAACTGGTCGTTCAGCCAGTCGGCGATGTTCCTCGACTTCCTCGCGGGCAACCAGACCTACGAATGCACGCCGTGGGGCAACCCGGCGCGTACCGTGTTCGGCTGGCAAAAACCGTGCTATCTGGTCGGCGAAGGCTACGTGAAGACCTTCAAGGAACTGATGGAAACCACGGACTGGGACAAGTACGGCACCGGCAACTACGAGAAGTGCGCGGACTGCATGGTCCACTGCGGTTTCGAAGCGACGGCCGTGATGGACACGGTTGCGCATCCGCTGAAGGCGCTGAAGGTCAGCATGCGCGGCCCGAAAACCACGGGCGCGTTCGCGCAGGACATTCCGCTCGACAAGCAGCGTCCCGCCGAGTACGTGTTCTCGCGTCACGTCGAGATCAAGCTCGAAGAAATCACGCGCGCCGGCAAGGGCAAGAAGGTGGAGACCGCGACGGCCGCGCACTGAGGCGTTCGACAGGAGAGCGGCCGCGCGCCGCCCCTGTATTGCGCCTGATCGTTAGCGCCAGCAACTCGAAAAAAAGCGCGGTGGCCAATCAAGGCAACCGCGCTTTTCTTTTACCAATTGAAACTTCTGTCGACCGACCCGCTTACGCGCCGCGCGCATTATGCGCGGTCAGGAATTTGATCAGCCCGTCGATGCCGCCTTTGGCGATCTGGTCGGCGAACTGCGTCTGATACACCTGGATCAGCCACGCGCCCATCATGTTGATGTCGTAGATCTTCCAGCCCGACGGCCCCTTGGTGAGCCGGTAGTCGATCGCGTCATCGCCGCCGTTGCTGATCACGTGCGATTGCACGACGATGTCGGTCGCGCCGCCTTGCACGCTGACCGGCGCAAACTGGAACTTCACGTCCTGGTCGCGCAGTTGCGACAGCGATGCGGCATAGGTACGCGTGAGCAGCAGCGTAAACTGCTCGTACAGTTGCTTCTGCTGCTCCGGCGTCGCGGTCGCCCACGGCTTGCCTACCGCGATACGTGTGGTGCGCTGAAAGTCGGTGGCGGGCAGGAAGTGCGTCTGGACGACCTGGGTGATCTGCGCCATGTCGCCGCCGCGCGCCTGCGGGTCAGCCTTCATTGCGCTCACCGTGCCCTGGACTGCACTTTTTACCACCGCGTCGGGTGCGCTCTGCGCAAACGCCGCCGTGGATACCACGGCCGCAGCCAGAAAAGCAGTCAGATATCGTTTCATACGCTTGTCATGACTCGAAAGAAGTAGCGCCGACGGGCCGCAGCCCCGCGGCTAAAGAGAGGTACACCAGTATAGCGGGGATTACGTTCCCATCCGGACGAAGCCGTCAGGAGCCGTACTTGCTACCGAAGTCGGGCTTGCCTGCCCGGGCTCTGTATACTTATGCACCTTCGTCAAAAACAACACCCGTGATAAGGCCACGTCCGCCTACATGCTGAAGTCATCTATCGTCCGTCTCGTCGCGTATTCGGTGCGTCATCCGCTGAGGATCATCGCGCTGTCGATCGTGCTCGCTGTCCTGAGCGGCATATACGTCGCGCATAACTTCAAGATCAACACGGACATCAGCCGTCTCATCGAGACCGACAAGCAATGGGCGGCAGTCCAGAACGCGCTCGACGCTGCCTTCCCCGACCGTGGCGACACCGTGCTGGTGGTGGTCGAGGCGCGCGCGCCCGAATTCGCCGACGCCGCCGCCAACGCGCTGACCGCCGCGCTCAGAGCCGATCCGAAGGAGTTCACGTCGGTCTCGCAGCCCGCCGGCGGCCCGTTCTTCGAACACAACGGCCTGCTGTTTCCGTCCACCGACGAGGTGATGTCCACCACCTCGCAACTCGTGCAGTCGCGCCCGCTCGTCAATCAACTTGCGCATGATCCGAGCCTGACCGGTCTCGCCGGCACGCTGACTACGACCCTGTTGCTGCCGCTGCAACTCGGCCAGGTCAAACTCCCTGACATGAGCCGGCTGCTTGCGCAAAGCGCGAACACGCTCGATCGCGTGCTGGCCGGCCAGCCCGCCGCGCTATCGTGGCGCGCACTCGTCGATAAAAGCGCCGCCACCGATCCGGCGCGCTCGTTTGTCGTCGTGCAGCCGGTCGTCAACTACGATGCATTGGAGCCGGGCGCGAGCGCGTCGAGGGCGATTCGCGCAACCGCGGTCTCGCTGCATCTCCAGGAGCGCTACGGTGCGACGATCCGCCTGACCGGCGAGCAGCCACTCGCCGACGAGGAGTTCGCGTCAGTGCAGGACGGTGCGGTGCTGAACGGCATCGGCACTTTCATCGTCGTCCTGATCATTCTGTGGCTCGCGTTGCGCTCGGGCCGCATGATCGCGGCCGTGTTCATCACGCTGTTCGTCGGCCTCGCGATCACGGCCGCGCTCGGCCTGTTGATGGTCGGCGCGCTCAACATGATTTCGGTCGCGTTCATGGTGCTGTTCGTCGGGCTCGGCGTCGATTTCGGCGTGCAGTTCGGCGTCAAGTATCGCGAGGAGCGCAACCGCGACGACCGGCTGTCGGCCGCGCTGATGCACACTGCGCACAGCATCGGCGTGCCGCTCACGCTCGCGGCCGTGGCAGTCGCGCTGAGCTTCTTCTCGTTCCTGCCGACCGCTTATCGCGGCGTGTCGGAGCTTGGCCAGATCGCGGGCGTCGGCATGTTCGTCGCGTACCTCACCAACATGACCTTGCTGCCAGCGCTGCTGAAGCTCTTCAATCCGCCGGGCGAAGTCGCCTCGCCCGGTTTCAAGCAGCTCGAGCCCGTCGACGACTTCCTCGACCGTCATCGCAAGCCGGTGTTGATCGGCACGCTGCTCGTCGTGATCGGCGCGACACCGCTGCTCACGCACCTGCGTTTCGACTTCAATCCGCTGCATCTGAAGGACCCGCACACCGAGTCGATGGCAACGTTGCTGTCGCTGAAGGATTCGCCCGAAGCCGCGGTGAACAACGTGCAGGCGCTGGCGCCGTCGCTTGTCGACGCCGACGCGATGGCCGAGCGACTGCGCAAGCTGCCGGAAGTGGGCCGCGTCAACACGCTGAGCACCTTCGTGCCGGCCGACCAGCAGCAGAAGATGATGCTGATCGCGAGCGCCGCGCAACAGCTGCTGCCGGCGCTGCAACAGCAGCCCGCGCCGCAAGCCACCGACGAGTTGCGCGTCGCCGCATTGAAGCGCGCGGCGAATCAGTTGTCGCTCGCGGCCGAGGACCATCCGGGCCCGGGCGCGGCGGATGCGCAGCACCTGTCCGCGACCTTGCAAAAGCTCGCCGCCGCCGACGCCGCCACGCGCGACCGCGCCGAAGTCGCGATGTCCGACACGCTGCGCATCGCGTTGAAGCAGCTTGAGAACCTTCTGCAGCCGAGCGAAATAACCCAGCAGACCCTGCCGCCAGGCATCACCGCGATGTGGATCGGCAAGGGCGGTCATGCGCTCGTCGATATCGCGCCGAAGGTGCCGCCCGGCGTCGATCCAAACGACGACCAGATGCTCGCGCGCTTCGCGCACGCGGTGAAGAGGGCGGAGCCCGGCGCGATCGGCGGACCGATCTCGATCCTGCATTCGGCCAACACGATCATCAAGGCGTTCCTGCAGGCGGCCGTCTATGCGCTGCTGTCGATCGCCGTGCTGCTGTGGATCGCACTGCGCCGGGTCGGCGACGTGCTGCGCACGCTGGTGCCGCTGCTGGTGTCCGCGATCGTCACGCTCGAACTGTGCGTGGTATTCGGCATGCCGCTGAACTTCGCGAACATCATCGCGCTGCCGCTGATGCTCGGCGTCGGCGTCGCGTTCAAGATCTACTTCGTGATGGCGTGGCGCCACGGCCAGACCGGCCTGTTGCAGTCGAGCCTCACGCATGCGGTGCTGTTCAGCGCCGCCACAACGGCCACCGCGTTTGGTAGCCTGTGGCTGTCGCACCATCCGGGCACGTCCAGCATGGGGAGGCTGCTCGTGCTTTCGCTGTTCTGCACGCTGATCGGCGCGGTGGTTTTCCAGCCGGTGCTGATGGGCAAGCCGCGTCAACGTCGCGGGAAGCAAAAAGGAATATAAGCATGAAGCTGCGTAACACCGCGCTGGCGCTCACCGCCGCGGGTCTCATTTCCGGCTGCGCGACCGCTCCGGACCGCAAGCCGGGCGATCCGTTCGAGCCGGTGAACCGGGTGATCTTCAATTTCAACGACGGAGTCGATCGCTATATCGCGGTGCCGGTCGCGAAGGGCTACCAGAAAGTGACGCCGCAGCCGCTGCGCACCGCCGTCAGCAATTTCTTCTCGAACCTCGGCGACCTCACCAACGCCGCAAACGCGCTGCTGCAACTGAAGATCACCGATGCGACCGAAGACATCATGCGCTTCGCGTTCAACTCGGTGTTTGGGATTGGCGGCCTGCTCGACTGGGCGACGCCGGCCGGTCTGCCCAAGCATCATCAGGACTTTGGTCTGACGCTCGGGCATTGGGGCATTCCGTCGGGTCCGTATCTGGTGCTGCCGCTGTTCGGGCCGAGCTCGGTGCGCGACAGCATGGGGCTCGTCGTCGATGTGAAGTTCAATCCGCTGAACTATATCGAACCCGCAACCCGCAATCCGCTATACGTGCTGCAGTTCGTGAGCACACGTTCGGATCTGCTCGGCGCGACCAGCCTTCTGGAGCAGGCCGCGCTCGACAAGTACTCGTTCGTGCGTGATGCCTTTGTGCAGCAGCGCCTCGCGCGGCTGCGCGGCACGAGCAATAACCCTCCGCCGCTGCCGAACTACGACGATCACGGCGATACGGGCCCGGCTGCTGCCCCTGCGGCAGGTGCGCCGGCGGGCGGCCTGCCGAATTACTCCGATCCGGGCGATGTGGGCGAGACGCCCAATGGCGCTTCGGGAGCAGGCGGCGCGGCCAAGGGCGCGCCCGGCGCGCTGCCGAATTACAACGATCCGGGTGAGTCCTCGCCGGCGCCCAATGGGGCTTCCGGTGGAGCGACCAACGCGCCCAGCGGGGATCTGCCGAACTACACCGATCCGGGTGACAGTGGCGCGGGCGGTACGCCAGCCGTGCCTGCTGAGCCGGCGTCGGCCCCGCAATAACGCTTTAGGGGATCTGGGCACGTCGATCCAGCGCTCCAAGGCACAGTGGGCGCCCTCGATGGGTGCCCCGCGTGGAAGTACAGCCAAACGTCGCCCGCCCAAGCCCGCGGGCATCGCTGCAACCCGCTCAGTGCAGGCTCTCGACGTCGCTGCGCGCCGCGCCCCGATCTTCCTCGACCGCCGCGACTGGTGCCGTTTGCGGCACTGGCTTGGAGTTCGCGCGATAGTGAGCGAACTGCTCGTCCGCATAACGGATACGCGTGCGGCCATGTGGCACCGGATCGCCGTTTTCGTCGAGATTGACGAATACCATTTTCTCGACCGTCAGAATGCTCTTGCGTGTGATTTTGTTGCGCACTTCGCAGCGCAGCGTGATCGACGTGCGGCCGAAATGCGTGGCGGTCATGCCCAGTTCGATGATGTCGCCCTGGCGTGCCGAACTGACGAAGTTAATCTCTGACATGAACTTGGTCACGACGCGCTGATTGTCCAGCTGAGAGATCGCGTAGATCGCGGCTTCTTCGTCGATCCAGCGTAGCAGGCTGCCGCCGAACAATGTCCCGTTGGGATTCAGGTCTTCGGGCTTGACCCATTTTCTCGTGTGGAAATTCATTTGGCACTCCGTGTCTGAGGCTCCCGGGAGGGCGCGTCGTGCGCCGGGACCTAAGGGTTAACACTAGCATTGTACCAAAAGTAGGGGTTTTCCCTAATATTTCAAAATTGCGTAATTAATCGTGCTGATAGTCTTGGGGTCCCACGATGGACCACCGCTAGTGGTCAACCGCTTCGGGCGATGTCTCGGAGGCACGTCCGCTAGCGACTTGCTGCCGGCCCCAGACGCAGTCGGGATGGCTAACCGCCATCCCCGTCGCTCAACTGCTGACGCCCGCGATCCGCAGCGCGCCGCCCTTCCCCAAGGCCTCCCGCGCCTCGACCAGCGTAGTCCGCGCGGCGCGCGCATCGCCGGCGAGGCGCAGCAGCGCGCCGAGTTGCGACGGCTGCCGCAGCAATTCGCGCAGAATTGGCCCGAGGGCGGTGCTGCCGTCGTCGCGCAAACCAGCGGTCGCGGCCGGCGGCAGCGTGCGCCAGGCCGGATCGACGATCGCGCGACACACGGCGAACGGCAGACCGTGCGCGGCAGCGGTCGCGCCAGCGATGTGCGATTCCATATCCACCGCGAGCGCGCCGGTCGATTCGTGCAGCGCGCGTTTGTCTTCGGCGGTGATCAGCGGCGCGGCGACCGAAGCCATCGCGCCACGGCGCAGACGTCCCGCGAGCCCTTCGGCCGTCCTGACGTTGGTCACGGCGGCGGCAATCCGCTCCGCCCATTGCCGATCCGTGTCGATACGCCCGAACGGCCCATGCAATGCATCCGCGACGATCAGCGCGCCCGGTTGCAGATCCGGCGCGAGCCCACCCGCCGTGCCGAAACTGACGATCCCCGCCGCGCCGCGAGCGACCGCGGCGTTCAGCGCACGCTCGAGCAGATCGGCGCGCGCCGCGTACACGACTTCGACGCGCACGCTGCCGTCGCCGCGCGCGATGCGCGCCTCGAACGCCATGCCCGTCACGACGATCACCGGCAAGCCGCTATCGCCCGTCCCCACGGACGGCGTCATCGACACGGACATCCGTCACATCCCGACCGTGACGCGCGTGAGCCCATTGCGCTTCAGATGACGGAAGCGCGCGAGCGCCCACAGCGGGAAGAACTTGCGATAGCCGTGGTAGCGCAGATAAAACACGCGCGGAAAGCCGGTCGCGGTAAACCGGGTTTCGTCCCACAGCCCATGCTCGCGCTGCTCACGCTGCAGATAGTCGATACCGCGCGCCACCGCCTCCTGATCGACCTCCCCCGCCGCCATCAGTCCGAGCAGCGCCCAGGCTGTCTGCGACGCGGTGCTCGGCGCACGCTCGTAGCCGCGATAGTCGAGCTTGTAGCTCTCGCCGCCCTCGCCCCAACCGCCGTCGTCGTTCTGGATCGACACGAGCCATTGCACCGCGCGCCGCATGCTCGGGTCGTCGTGTGACATGCCGGCCGCGTTGAGCGAGCACAGCGCGGTCCATGTGCCGTAGATGTAGTTCAGGCCCCAGCGGCCATACCAGCTGCCGTCCGACTCCTGCTCCTGCAGCATGTAGTCGAACGCGCGCCGCGCCGGCTCGCTGCTTTGCGGCAGCTCGCCGATCTGCGCGAACATCGACAGACAGCGGCCCGACACGTCCGCGGTCGGCGGATCGAGCAGCGCGCCGTGGTCCGAGAACGGAATGTTGTTCAGGTAGTACTGCGTGTTTTCCGGTTCGAACGCGCCCCAGCCGCCGTCGCTGCTTTGCATGCCGACCACCCATTCGCGCGCGCGGGCAATTGCTTCGCGATCCACATCGGATTGCGTGAGCGCCGCCGAGCGATGCATCGCCATCGCGACCACCGCGGTATCGTCGACATCCGGGAAATGCGCGTTGTTGTACTGGAACGCCCAGCCGCCCGGCCGCACGTTGGGGCGGCGCGAAATCCAGTCGCCGCGCACGTCGAGGATCTGCAGCGGACGCAGCCACGCGAGCCCGCGTTCGGCCGCCTGTTCGGCGCGCGCTTCGCCGGTTTCGAGCAAAGCGTGCGCGGCGAGCGACGTATCCCACACCGGCGACAGACAAGGCTGGCAATAGGCTTCGTCGTCCTTGATGACGAGCAGCTTGTCGAGAGATTTGCGAGCGATCGCGCGATGCGGATGATCGGCCGGATAGCCGAGCACGTCGTACATCATCACCGAGTTGACCATCGCCGGGAAAATCGCGCCGAGGCCGTCCTCGCCGTTCAGCCGTTCGTCGACGAACGCGACCGCCGCGCGGATCGCGCGCTCGCGGGTCGCCTTCGGCAACAGGCCATCGACCGCGCGCAGCACCGAATCGACACAACGGAACAGGCCGAACCAGCCCGCGTGCTGATGCGGTGCGCGCTCGTTCATGCCGGTGTTCACCGGCGCGCCGCGGAACAGCTCGTCGATGCGCACTTTGCGCGGATTACGCGCGAGCGGCCGCTTCGCGTTGAGCACCAGCAGCGGCACGATCACCGTGCGCGCCCAGTACGACACCTTCGACAGATGGAACGGGAACCACACCGGCAGCAGCATGATCTCGACCGGCATCATCGGCACCGCGCGCCACGACACCACGCCAAAGAGGGCGAGCAGGATTCGCGTGAACACGTTCGCGTGTTCCGCGCCTCCGTGCGCGAGGATCGCGTCGCGCGCGCGCACCATGTGCTCGGCATCGACCGGGTCGCCGATCATCTTCAGCGCGAAGTACGCCTTCACGCTCGCGCTGATGTCGAGCGCGCCGTCGGTGAAGAGCGGCCAGCCGCCGTTCGGCAACTGGATGCGGCGCAGATAACGCGCGATCTTCTGTTCGAGTTCGAGGTTCGGCGTTTCGCCGAGATAGTGGACCAGCAACACGTATTCGGCCGGAATCGTCGCGTCGGCTTCGAGTTCGTAGACCCAATGGCCGTCCGGCTGCTGCGCGGCCAGGATCGCATCGGTCGCGCGCGTGATCGATGCGTCGAGCGCGCTCGCGCCCTGCACGGGCACCGGCGTTGCGGTTGCCAATGCGTCCGCCACGGCGGGCGCGTTGGCAACCACGGCAGCTTCGGCCAGGTTCGGCGCCGCATCGGCGGCTTCGGGCAGCGCCGCGTCGAGCGGCTGGGTGTGAGATAAGTCGTTCATCTGCGTTCCATCGGTTGATTCAGCAGCGTATCCGCGGCCTTCTGGCCGGAGCGGATCGCGCCTTCGAGCATCGCGGGCAGGCCGGTGGCCGTCCAGTCGCCCGCGAGCAGCAAATTGTTCCAGCGAGTGCGCGTGCCCGCCCGCAATGTCTCCTGCGCGGGCAGCGCTGCAAACGTCGCGCGCGATTCCATCACCACCTGCCAGCGCGGCAGCGGCGCGACCGGCAGATTGACCGCCTGCGCGACCTCGGCCCAGACGGCCGCTGCCAGCGCGTCATGCGGCGTGTCGAAGAGCCGCTCGGCGCCGTTGAGCGTCACCGACAGTCTGTCGTCGAACGCAAACAACCATTCGGCCGTTCCGTTCAGCAGCGCGGTGATCTGCGGCAGGCCGAACGGCGGCTCGACCGCGAAATGCACGTTAAGCGCGGCCGCGAAACGCGTCGGCGCGCGCAGGCCCGGCACGAGAGCCACCGCGGCTTCGGGCGGCAGCGCGAGAATCACCGCCTCGTTCGCGCCGAGCGCGATGCTCTCATCGTCGAAATGCAGCGCCTGCACACGGGCCGGGTCGGCCGCGAACGTGATGTCGCGCAGACGCGAACCGAGCCGGATCGTCGCGCCGCCATGTTGCAGCAGACGCAGCGCCGGATCGACGAACGCGCTGCCAAGACCATTACGCGCGACCAGCGGCCGGCACGCGAGCCCGCCCGCGAGCAGCGTTTCGCGCACGAGCGCGCCGGTCAGTTCGGCCGACGCGTCGCGCGGCTCCAGATTCAGCAGCACATGCAGCAGCGGCCGCAGCAGCCGTTCCCACAGCGGACCGTCACAGCGCATCGTCTGCGCGACGCTGCGGCCCGGTTTCGCAAACAGCAGCGGCACGAGCGACAGGTAATCGGTCGGGCCCGTGTTCGGCACGCGCGCGTGCGCATCGAAAATCCACCACGGCAAACTCCCCGGCGACAGACGCACGCTCCAGCGCGAACGCGTGGCCAGATCGACGAACGGATACTCGGGCTGCGCGGGGCCGACCAGTTCGTCGGCGGCGCCGATCGCGCGCACGTAGTTGAGCGTCGCGGCATTGGCCGACAGCACGATGTGATTGCCGCTGTCGAGCGTCGCACCAAGCTTCGCGTCGTAGTACGAACGGCAGCGGCCGCCCGCGTGATCCTGCGCTTCGTGCAGCACGACCCGCGCGCCGCGCCGCTGCAGTTGCACGGCGGCGGCGAGCCCGGCCACGCCCGCGCCGACCACGTGGACGAGCTTCGGCATCAGTTCAGAAAAGCGCGTAACGCGCGACGATCCACAGCAGGCGCAGCTTCGGCTTGCGGACCTTCGTGCGCGGAACGTCGAAGCCGCGCTCCAGCGTGCGCTCGAGCAGCACGCGATAGACGCCCGACATGATGCGCGGCGCGCGCACCTGAGCGCGCGGCTCGCGATCCATGATCGCGTCGGACTCGGCGAAGTGCTGCTTCGCGCGCTCGGCGAGCGTCGCGCAGACGCGCGGCAGCGTCGGATCGTCAGCGATCTGCCGCGGGTCCGTGGCCGCGATGCCTTCGCGCGCGAGCAGCTCGCGCGGTAGATAGCAGCGGTTGATGACGGCGTCTTCGTCGATATCGCGCAGGATGTTGGTGAGCTGCAGCGCGCGGCCGAGATGGTGCGCGAGCAGCCGGCCCGGCTCGTCACGCATCCCGAATATCCTCACCGACAGACGGCCGGCCGCGCTCGCGACGCGGTCGCAATAGAGGTCGAGCGTGGCGTCGTAGGGCGCGCAGATGTCGGCGGCGGCATCCATCGCCATGCCGTCGATCATTGCGTGAAAATCCTCGCGTTGCAGATGAAACGTGTGAATGTGCCGCGTCAGCGCGCGCAGCGACGCGCGCGGCTGGCCGGCGTAGCAAGCGTCGATCTCGGCGCGCCATTGCTCGAGCCCTGCCGCGCGCTCGGCGCGCGGCAGGTCGCTGTCGGCGATGTCGTCGACGGCGCGGCAGAAGGCGTAGACCTGGTACATCGCATCGCGCTGCGCCGCCGGCAAGATGCGCATCGCAAGATAAAACGAGCTGCCGGACGTGGCGGCAGCGGCGTCGATTTCAGTATCGTCCACGACAAGATTGGAAACAGCCAAGACGATCTCCGCTGGAGGCGCCCGCTGAAAGGCGTTCAAAGAGGTTTTTATGCCAACCCGCAGGGCCGTGGGCCCGCGCGCGCGGACACGCGCGAAACATCCGGCTGGGCGGCCGGAAACGGCGAAAAGTATAGCAATCTTTGCCGGTGACCGCAGTTTCGCCGGTCAATAGGGGGACGGAAAGGAAGGCCGCCGGGCGCGGCGCGGCGGCCTCGACCGCGCCGCCCCCGCTAGCGAATCAGGCTCCCGCGAGCCGGAACGCGACCGCGCAGTTGCGGCCCTGACGCTTTGCGCTATAGAGCGCCGCGTCGGCCTCGTTGATCAGCACGTCGTAGGCGGGCACGCCGGCGCGCGCCGTCGCGCCGCCGAGGCTCGCCGTGACCGGCACGCTGGTGCCAATCAGCTCGACCGGCGTTTCCTCGATCACGCGACGGATCTTCTCCGCCACCAGCATCGCGTCGTCGAGCGGCGTGCACGGCAGCAGCAGCGCGAACTCTTCGCCGCCGAAGCGCCCGAACGTGTCCTGTGCGCGCACCACGCCGGCGACGCGCTGCGCCATCACACGCAGCACCGTATCGCCGACGCCATGACCGAACTGGTCGTTGATCTTCTTGAAGTGATCGAGGTCGAACAGCAACATCGACATGTCGCCGCCGTAGCGCTGCCAGCGCGTGAACTCGTCGCGCAGCCGCGTTTCGAAAAAGCGCCGGTTCGCGATGCCGGTCAGTCCGTCGCGATTCGCGTACTCCTGCAGCTTCGCAACTGCCTCCTCGCGTTCGCGCTGCACGATGCTCACATGCGTCACGTCGGAGATCGTCACGCACACGGCCACCACTTCACGACCGCGCATCAGCGGCATGAACGTGCAGTCCTGCTGCATGAAGTCGACCCCACCGGTGATCGGCCGGTCGTGATCGAACTTGAACAGATACGGGCGCTGCTCCCACGAGCTGAACGCAAAGCTGCCGAGCTGAAACACGCTCTCGATCTTGCGCGACAGCCACACGCGCGGCAGCTCCGGAAAGTTCTGGTAGATCGAGTGGCCGACCACCTGCTCCGCCGACAGGCCGCTATGGTCCTGCATGAAACGATTCCACATCAGCACGTTCAGTTCACGGTCGAGCACGAAGATGCCAAAACCGACCCGCTCGACCACGAGGTCGCTCAACGAATCCACGGAGACGTTCATATACTGGACAGCAGCGCATCGAGCGCTTCATTCATGTGACGGATTGATTCTTCGGCCATCAGCATCACCAGATGCGCGCGAAAACTCTGATGTTCGAGCGCGAAATTCACTTCGACGAGCAGCGCCACCTGCCATTGCAGCACGCCGGGCTGGAACACTTCGTCGAGCGTCAGCGTGTCGCCGAGCATGCCCGGCGCGGAAAACACCGGCGTGCGGCCGAGCTGGTCGAGTATCGACGACACGCACGCGCCGGACAGCAGGTTCGCGACGTCGAGCATCAGTTCGCGCTCGCCGACCTCCTCGTAGCTCGAACGCGCGTACGGGTCGCGGACGAGCGAACACAGCTGCGCGATGCTGTCGCTGCGACAGATCACCAGCACCTCGCCCTTGATGTCCGAGCGAAAGCCCTGACGCACCGCGCTGACCGTGTCGTCGATATGGGTCATCTCGCGCAGCGTGCGCGCCGCGTCGCTCACCGCGACCATCCGCACGCGCGGCACCGACAGTTCGATGAACGAATCGAGCAGGCCCGCGAGCCGCGTCGCGGCCCGGCCCATCGCGAGATTGGCGATTTCCTGTAGCGCGTCGCGCTGGTCTTCGGTGAAGGCGGGCTCAGACATACAAGCCGTACTCCTTGAGGATGGGCAGGACCGCCTCCGGCGTCACCGGCTTGGCGATGAACGCGATCGCGCCGAGCTCGCGCACGCGCTGCTGGGCGAGTGGCTGCACGTCGGCGGAAACGACGATCACGAAGGTGTTGAGGTCCTCGTGCTGCAACGCTTCGAGGACCTGGTAGCCGGTCATGTCCGGCATCGTCAGGTCGAGGAACATCACCGATGCCTTGCCCTCGCGATATAGCGTGAGCGCCTCGTGCCCGTCCGTCGCGTAGGACACGTCGACTGCCCAGTCGGGCGGCAGTGCCTTCGTGAGCAACTTGCGGGCGAGCAGCGAATCGTCGGCGATCACAATGGGGAGCATGGCAACGGCGGGTCGGGCGGTTTGGGCGGGTCGGATAAAGGAATCGGCTGGTTCATCTGCGCGCTTTCCGCGCCTGGTTGTGTGCGTATTTCGTTCGTCACGACAGCGGAGGGTGGCACACCTTCGCGTGATGCCGACCGATGCACGACCAGGTACAGTGGCGCCTGTCGAATTGCAATTGCCTTTGGCGAGAGGGGGTGCGAATGCAGCAGGACGCGTTTGGCGAACCTCGACGATCCGGCGCACAGAGGTGGCAACGGCCTTTTTATCGTGCGAGGATTGTCGAAGTAAAGTCGCGCAAAAGCAACTCGCCAGAATCGCTGACGGTAACGATCTGTTTCTCTGCTAGGCGAATTTCAGAAACAGATCTATCGTCGGGGCGGACATTTTTTTATCTTTATCCTTTTGTGTACGTTTGCGCTTCCCGATTCGTCGCTGTTTTAAAGCCGCTCTTAAAGAACGGCCGGCAGGGCGGACGCCCATCCCCCACGCTTTGCGGCAAGTTTTTCCGTGCTGCGTCTATGCTTGTTCTGAAGGCGGCATGGTGCCGGCAACGGCCCGATACGGGGCTGCCACATCCGAACGACTTTTCGCGTCAACGACAATGACATCAGACCGGGTCGACTCCGCGCGCGCGGGCCGTCTTTCGCGTCGTCCTGCCCGCGAGCAGGACGACGCGTCGTTTCCCACCGTGCCGGAACAGAATTTCCAGGTGCGTCGCATCACGCTGATCGCGCTGCTGGTCGCGGCGATCGTGCTGCCGTTCGTCTACGTCGCGGCGATGGCATTCGCCGATCTGCGCTCGCGCGAGGCCGACGCCACCGATCTGGCGCTGCGCACGGTGCGGGTCGCCGAAGAACACGCGTTGAAGGTGTTCGACATGAACGAGACGCTGAACTCGCGCATCGTCGATCTGACCGACGGCCTCGACGACGACGGCATCCGCGCGCGCGAACACACGATTCACGACAAGCTGCGCACGATGGGCGGCGGCTATCCGCAGGTAGCCTCGGTGTCGATCTTCGGCCAGCAGGGCGCGCTGCTCGTGAGCAGCCGCGTGTATCCGTCGCCGGAAAATTCGATCGGCCAGCGCGACGATTTCGTCGGCATCCGCGACGGCAACGTGCTGGAACACGTGTCGAAAGTGATGACGGGACATGTGAGCGGCGAGCAGGTGTTCAACATGGGCGTCGAGCGCCAGGCGCCCAATGGCTCGTTCGCGGGCGTCGTGTCGATCGCGCTGCGGCCCAGCTATTTCGACGCGTTCTATCGCGAGTTGCTCGGCAGCAGCGACGCTACGCCGATCATCATGAGCCTCGTGCGCACCGACGGCGCGGTGCTCGCGCATTACCCGCGCGGCCCACGCGAGCCGACCGCGCTTGCGTCCGATTCGCCGTTCGCCGAAGCGGTCAGGCAGGGGCAGCGCTCCGGCGTCGTGCGGATGCGCTCGAGCTTCGCCGGCGGCAACCTGATCGTCGCCTTCCGGCACGTCGGCTCGTATCCGGTCTACGTGCTGTGCGGCTATCGCACGTCGGCGATCTGGGCCGCCTGGTACAAGCACCTGAGCGTGCTGGTCCTGTCGATGTTCACGCCGTCGATCGCGCTGTGGTGCGTGATCTGGCTGTCGCTGCGCCGCCTCGGCGCCGAAGAGGAAGCGTGGCAGCGTTGGCAGGCCGAGGCATCGATGCGCCGCTCGATCGAATCCGCCTACCGCCAGTCGCGCAAGATGGAAGCGCTCGGCACGCTGGTCGGCAGCGTCGCGCATGACTTCAACAACCTGCTGATGATCCTGTCGGCCAACGTGCAGATCGTGCGACGGCGCGGCGTCGGCGGACTGGAGCGCGAACTGTCGGCGATGGAGCGCGCGCTGAAGAGCGGCCAGTCGCTGACGCGGCAGCTGCTCGGCGTCGCGCGCAAGCAGCCGCTGCGCACCGAGACGCTGTCGCTCGAACGCTGGCTGCCGTCGTGCCGCGAACTGCTGCGCGCATCGCTCGGCGCGAAGGTGTCGCTCGTGATCAATAGCGGCGACGATACCTGGCCGGTGCGCGTCGACGTCGCCGAGCTCGAGCTCGCGCTGATCAACGTCGCCGTCAATGCGCGCGATGCGATGGCCAACGGCGGGCGCTTCATGGTGCGCGCGAGCAATGTCGTGTTCCGTCACGAGGACGGCTTTCCGCTGACCGGCGAGTTCGTGCAACTGTCGCTCGAGGACACCGGCGCCGGCATGGCGCCCGACGTGCTCGCGCGCGCGTTCGAGCCGCTTTTCACGACCAAGCCCAAAGGCATGGGCACGGGACTCGGGTTGCCGCAGGTCTTCGCGTTCTGCGAGGGCTCGGGCGGGCTCGCGGCAATCGACAGCGCGATCGGCGCGGGCACCTCGGTGCGGCTCTATCTGCCGCGCGCGTCGACCGAGCCGCACACGGCCGGACCTGCAGAAGCGGCGCGAGCGACCGAAAGCGGCGTGCCGCAGGGTCTGCGTGTGCTGCTCGTCGAGGACAACGAAGAAGTCGCCGCCGGCACCGAGGCGCTGCTGCAGATGATGGGTCATCAGGTTACCTGCGTGTTCAACGCCGACACGGGGCTGCGTGTACTCGACGACGCCCGCGCGAAGCGTGCGAGCACCGGCGAGCCGCTGCCGTTCGATCTGGTGCTGTCGGACATTCACATGCCCGGCAAGATGAACGGCATCGATCTGGCCGAAGCGGTGCTCAGGTTCGACCCACAGCTGCCGGTCATCCTCGTCACCGGCTACGCTGAAGAGCTCGACCGCGCGCGGCACGTGAACGTGCGCGTGCTGTCCAAGCCGTTCGATATCGGACTGCTGGAGCAACTGCTCGAAACGATCCAGCACGACGCCGTGCAAACGAGCGACGATGCCGCCACGCATCCGGCCGATACCTGATGTCCGCGCCGTGCCGGCGTCATTTACCAGGCCTTGTAAAAAGCGCGGCGCTTACACATCGCGCTTTTTACATCGTGAGCCCGCGTCATGCGTAGCACGCCGGGCAGCGCGGCTGGGCATGGGACGCGGCGGCGCCGCGCGGCGGTGCGGGGCATGAAGGTTGCTCGCCTGCAGACGGCAAAGGGACGCCGCCGCGAGCGTCGCCCGTTCCAGCAGAACATGCCGGGAGACAACCATGCAACATACCGTGATTGGTTTATTCGACACTTACATGCAGGCCGAAACCGCCCGCGACACGCTCGTGCAAACCGGCTTTGCGCGCGAGAAGATCGAGTTGCAGGCGAACGCCGAACCTTCGGTTGGCTCGGCCACCAGCGAAGTCGCCAACGCGGGCGTGCTCGCGAATATCGAGCGCTTTCTCGCCAGCCTGTTCTCGACCGGGCCGCGCTCGTCGGACACCGCGCGTTATGCCGAGGCGATGCGGCGCGGCGCGGTGCTCGTGTGTGTCCACGCGGCGAGCCAGTCGCATGCGGAGCTGGCGCGCAATACGCTCGTGCGGCTCGGCGCGACGGATATCGGCGACCGCCCGCCTGAGGCGGACACGCCGTCCGCCACCGACCGCGACCACTCGATACTCGATGAGCTGGGCATCGGCGCGGTGATGCCGGGAACGCCGCGCACGTCGAGCGTAACGACCGAGGCGGGTGCGACGCCCGGGATGCGCGACACCACTGCGACACCGGGGGCGGCGGGCGTGAGTTCGAGCAGCGGCGCAGCGGGTGCGGCGGCCATGACCGAATCGACCGGAATCGCCGGCGCGACGGGCGCCACTTCGGCGACCGGTACGACCGCACCCGACACCATGTCCCCTCCCGCCACCCCGCGCCCTGATCCGCTGACCGCCATGCCGCCGGCGGACATCGGCGCCGCCGCCAAGCCGTTCGCGCCGCCGCCGATCAGCGAACGGCCGATGAGCGATCCGGTCAACGAACCCATCGTCGATCCGCTCGCCGGCGATGCGGGACGCAGCGCGATCGCCGCCGGCTCGGTACCAGGTTCGGGCGCGGTGATGCAGCCGTCCGACATCGTCCCCGAAGGCGGGCAGCCGGGCACCGGTCCCGGCGCGCAGATGCCGAACGAATATCTGGAGTACGAAGAAGATTTCCGCGCGCACTACGACGAGCAGTACGCCGCCGCGAACGCGCGCTACGAAGACTATGTGCCGGCCTATCGCTACGGCGCGGAGATCGCTCGCGACGCGCGATTCCGCAATCGTCGGTGGGATGAGATCGAGCCCGAAGCACGCCGCCATTGGGAAACCACGTCGCCGGACAGCACGTGGGAGCGCTTCAAGCTCGCGGTGCGTCACGGCTGGGAGCGGGTGACCGGCCATCACCACGTGTAGGCGATGCGCCGAGCGACACGAGCGCGGCCGCCTTACGCGGCGCGCGCTGTGTTCGCGTTGCTTCGGCGGATGGTCAGGACGCGGTCAGCGGCGCTGAGGCTCGGCTACACCGCCCCGTGCCGCTTGATCCACGTGACGTAGCGGTCCATGAACGTCTGCAGGAACTTGCGCGTGCCGTCGTTGACGATCTCGCCTTTTTCGTTGATCACCGCCGGATCGTGCTTGATGAACACTTCGGGCTGCCCCATCGCCGCGACGTCGAGATAGGCGAGCACGTTGCGCAGATGCTGCTGAGCGAGCGCGCTACCGGTCGCACCGACCGAGGTGCCGATCACCGCGCCGGGCTTGTTGGCCCACGAGTTGGTGCCCCACGGCCGCGAGCCCCAGTCGAGCGCGTTTTTCAGCACGCCAGGTATCGAGCGGTTGTATTCGGGCGTCACGAACAGCAGACCGTCCGCGGCTTGCACGCGCTCCTTGAGCTTCTTGCCGGCTTCGGGATAGTCGGCGTCGTAGTCCTGGGAGTACAGCGGCAAGGAGCCGATATCGATGTATTCGAAGGTGAAATCGGCTGGAGCAAGGGAAATCACCGCCTTAGCCAGCTGGCGATTGAAGGAATCCCGCCGCAGGCTGCCGACGACAACTGCAATGTGATAGGCCATGTTCGCTTCCTCAGGTAAGGCGCTCGACGCGCAGAGAGTACGAACTGTCCATCATAGGCAAAAGCCGCGCGAAACGCCCAGGCCCTGGCGGATTTGGCCAGGTCATAGCGGACCGGGAAGGATTCTTGCGGCACCTGTCGGTGGATAACCTCGCGGCTCGAAAAGTTATCCACAGATTCGCTGAATAACCTTGTGGATAAGTGGAACTTTTGCCTTGCCAATCAAGCATGCCTTCGGGCCAGGGCGATTTGAGGCAAATGGACATCATCGACATTTCTGGAGGACCGGATCATGAGTCTCGACTACGCAGGAAAATCCCACGACGAAGCGGTCGCCGCGCGCAAGAAAGCGCGGCAGCGCGCGCAGGAGCCGGCGGGCGGCGAGATGGCCGTCGACGGCGTCGAAGCCGATGCCACGCATAGCTGCGGCGAGTTGTCGGAACAAGGCAAACAGGTGTGGCGCACGGGCGCCGGACTCGATGGCGGAGGGAAGGCGCCGAGCCGCTAGGACTCGCGGGTTGTCCGTCGGCCGTGGCTAGAAGGGGCCGCTTGACGCCGCCGTATTCCCATGCAGGCCGAATGCTGAATACTGGAATATGAAAGGGCGCCGTTGCCGGCGCCCTTTTCTCATGCTTCCTTGCTGCGTATTTCGACGTGCCGATCAGTTGCCAAAAAATACGTTGCAGTACGACGCCGGGCCGTTGCAGGTCGAAGCCGGAGCGTCGGCGTGAGCGACACCCGAAGCCGCTGCGAACAGCGCGGCCGAAGCGATCAGGGCGGAGAAAATGCGTTTCATGGTGTGCGTCCTCTTGTGTGTGGGTTGTGCGATCTGATGCGATCGATGGCGTGAAGAATAGCGAGCGGGCCCGCGTCCACAAACAGCGAAGATGAGAAGACATTATTTTATAAATTGAAAAAATCGCTATTGGATGGTTGGGTTGAATTGGTGGTCGACCGCGACGCGTTGGTCGGTCGGTGTGGCGATCCAAAACCCTTGTCGCGCGCGGGCTCGAAATATCATTTCTTGCAACAATTAATTTCCGGTGTCATAAGCAGCCGCGCCGCGCGACGAAGCTCCTCAGGCATCGATTGCCAGGGGGCATATGTTCAATACCGATTCGCTAGGGCAAGAACGTGAGGGAGAATGGCGCACGCATCCGCAAACCGTGCGAGGACGACCATCTGCTCATGAATCACGACGTTTCAGGACGACACGCGCAGCGCAGCGCGCTGCCGACAGCGCAGCGACGGAGCATGGCGTGACGCAGCCAGGCGCTCCCTCGCTGGACGATCCCATTTATCTCGCGCAATTGCGGCGTGACCTCGTGCGCTTCGCCCGTCTGCAATTGCGCGACGCCGCGGCCGCCGAGGACGCCGTGCAGGAAGCGCTCACCGCCGCGTGGACTCAGGCCACGCGTTTCGCCGCGCAGTCGGAGCACAAGACATGGGTGTTCGGCATCCTGCGCCATAAGCTCGTCGACACGCTGCGCGCGCGCCAGCGCACGGTCAATCTGTCGGCGCTCGAAGCCGAACTCGACGGCGAGGCGCTGCTTGATCGCGAGCTCTTCAAGGACAACGGCCACTGGTCGCGCGAGACCAAACCGCGTCCGTGGCCGACACCCGAAACCGCATTGCGCCAGCAGCAATTCTGGACGCTGTTCGAGATGTGCCTCGAGCATTTGCCCGAGCACATTGGACGCGTGTTCATGATGCGGGAGTTTCTCGACCTCGACATCGCGGCGATCTGCGCGGAACTGCAGATCAACGCGAATCATTGCAGCGTGCTGATCTATCGCGCGCGGCTGCGGCTGCGCACGTGTCTGAGCGAAAAAGGCCTATCCAGCGAGGATGCGAATGGGGAAATGTAAGGAGATCACGCGGCTGCTATCCGATGCGCTCGACCGCTCCCTGTCGACTGGCGAATGGCTCGCGATCCGCCTGCATCTGCCGACCTGCAGCGGGTGCCGGAACTATCGCAAACAGATCCGCCTGCTGCGGGTCGCCGCGCATGTGGCGAGCGGAGTGGCGAACGTGGATGGAGAGGTGAGCGGCGACGAGTGATTTGCCGCTTTGCAACACCGCAGTTCAGCGCTCGCCGATCGGCACGTCGCGATAGCGTTCGAAAAAGCGGGCATGCGATGCTTCATCGATGCCGACAGGATGCGCATCGGCACGCGCCGGATGTTTGGCGAGTTGCGCGCGGGTGCGAATCGGCCGATGCGCGAAATTTCCGCCGCAATTCGGACACACGTTGCGCAGCCTCGTCAGCGCGCAGACCTCGAAGAACGTGCATTCGTAGTGCAGATCATTGCGTCGGGCGCGTTCGGCGGAAGTGACTTGCCGCAGCCTTCGCAGGTTGGTCGCAATTCGAGCATGACCGTGGCTCCTGTTGTTGATGACGCGAGGCGCGGCTTGCTGCCTGGCGTCGCGTGAGGTTCTGCGCGCGTGTTCCGCTGTGCGCGCGTCAATACGCTGCCCAAATGGGTGAGGCTGTCGCGCGCGCCGTGCTCACGTCAACGCGCTCCACAGCACGAGCGTCAACGCGAGACCGACGACCGATACGATCGTCTGCAAGACCGACCACACCAGCACAGTCTGTTTAAGCTGGAGTCCGAAATATTCGCGGACCATCCAGAAGCCGGCGTCGTTCACATGGCAGAAGAACACCGAGCCGGCGCCGATCGCGAGCGCCATCAGCGAATTGTGCGTCGCGCTGAGGCCCGCGACGACCGGCGCGACGATGCCGGCCGTCGTCGTCGTGGCGACCGTCGCCGAGCCGGTGGCCTGACGCAGCGCGACGGCGATCAACCAGGCGAGCAAGATCAGCGGCATATGCGCCCCGACCGCGATCTTGCCGATCGTCGCGCTGATCCCCGCTGCGACGAGCGCCTGCTTCAGGCCGCCGCCCGCGCCGATCGTCAGCAACAGCGCGGCGATCGGCGGCAGGCTTTTGCGCAGAATGCCCCCGACGCGCTCGCGCGCCATGCCGCGCGACCAGCCGAGCGCGACCACCGCGAACAGCACGGTGAGACCCAGCGCGATCAGCGGCTCACCAAGAAAATTCAGTGTCTCGAATAACAATGTTTCGGGCTCGAGCAGCAGCTTCGCGACCGTGCGGCCGAGCATCAGAATGACGGGCAGCAGGATCGTGATCAGAGAGATCGCGAAGCCCGGCGGCTCGAAGCCGTTCTGCTCGGCGGTGAACAGCTTGCCCATTTCTTCAGGCTCGACGACGTGCATGCGTTTCGACAGCCAGATGCCATACAGCGGACCGGCGAGGACCACTGCGGGAAGCGCCACGATCAGGCCGAGGCCCAACGTCAAACCGAGATCGGCGTGCAACGCGCTGACCGCGATCAGCGGACCCGGATGCGGCGGCAGCAGCGCATGCAGCGTCGTCATACCGGCGAGCGCGGGAATCGCGATGCGCAGAATCGGCTGCTGCGCGCGACGCGCCATGACGAAGATGATCGGCACCATCATCACGAGGCCGACTTCGAAGAACAGCGGCAGGCCGATGAGCAGCGCGACGACGGCCATCATCCACGGCAGCGTGCGCGGGGTCGAGTGCGCGAGGATCGTCGACACGAGCCGGTCGGCGGCGCCCGATTCGGCCATCAACGCACCGAGCATCGCGCCCAGCGCAATGATGATGCCGACGTCGCCGAGCAATGCGCCGGCGCCTTTGCTGAACGCGCTCGCGACTGCTTCGAGCGGCAGGCCGGCCGTGAAGCCCGCCGCGAAGGTGCCGACCAGGATCGACAGGAACGGCGCGAGCTTCAGCACGCTGATGAAAATGATGACCAGTGCTAGTCCAAGCGCGCACGACAGGATCAGTTGGGTGTCGTGGGCGGCCCACGGTGTCAGTGTTGTCGTTACAGGCACGGCGGCTTTTTTCCTCTCTTCGTTTGCAGTTGATCGATGCAGCCGCGAACTGGTGGTCGCGGGCGCTTGTTTTGCCGGTCGATTGTAGCGGGAGGGGATAGGTTGGGCTTTGGGCAATGCTTCGCTACTGCCGCATGATTTGCTTATGCGAATTTATCGGTTCGTCCAGGCCCGCAGACGAATTATCGTCGGAGCCAATCGGACCATCTTTTGGCGTCCGTTAAATTCTTTTTCGACGAGTATTCTCATGTCCCGTGATCCGCTGCTGACGCGCCGTACGTTTCTGGCCGGCGTAGGCGCAACGCTGGCCGCCGCCGCGTTGCCGGTCTTCTCCGCCGCCGCATTTGCCGCCGATGAACATGCAAAAGAACTTCGCATCGGATATCAGAAAGCCGCAAGCACCCTGGTATTGCTGAAGGCGCACGGCACGCTCGAAAAGCGGCTTGCGCCACTTGGCATCGCGGTCAAATGGACCGAGTTTCCGGCTGGGCCGCAATTGCTGGAAGGGCTGAACGTCGGCGCGATCGATTTCGGCTATGTGGGCGAAGCGCCGCCCGTGTTCGCGCAGGCTGCGGGTGCCAATTTCGTCTACACGGCGTATGAAATTCCGACGCCGCACGCCGAAGGCATCCTCGTGCATCCGGACGCGCCAATCAAAACCTTGGCCGATTTGAAGGGAAAGAAGATTGCGCTGAACAAGGGCTCGGATGTGCACTGGTTTCTCGTCGCCGCGTTGCAGAAGAACGGCGTGAAGTTCAGCGAGATCCAACCCGTGTATCTGCCGCCCGCCGATGCACGCGCGGCCTTCGAGCGCGGTGCGGTCGATGCGTGGGCGATCTGGGATCCGTTCCTCGAAGCCGCCAGGCGGCAAACGAACGCGCGGCAGCTCGCCGATGCCAAGGGTATCGTGAGTCACCACCAGTTCTTTCTGAGCGCGCGGCCCTTCGCGCAACAGAACGGCGACGTCCTTGCGATCGTGATCGATGAAGTCGGCAGGGAAGGGGAGTGGGTGCGCGGCCATTACAGCGAGGCCGCCGCCCAACTCGCGCCAATTCAAGGGCTCGACGCGAGCGTGATCGAATCAGGCTTGCGGCATTACGCGCATATCTACAAGCCCGTCGACGCGAACGTACTTGCGGAGCAACAGCGCATCGCGGATACGTTCACCGAACTGCATCTGATTCCGACGAAGATCGTGACCAAGGATGCCGCGCTGTCCGGCAAAGCCTAGCGCAGCAGTTCGAGTCCGGCATTGCCCACATCGTTTTACTTCGACGGTCGCGCGATCAGGCGAAAAGCGCAGCGACATTTTCCGGCGGGCGGCCGATGACAGCCCGTCCGTTTCTGACGACGATCGGTCGTTGCAACAGAATCGGATGCTTCGCCAATGCTTCATAGAGCTGGGCGTCCGTCAGCGACGTGTCGGCAAGATTGAGCTCTTTATATTCAGCCTCGGTGTCGCGGATCATTTCGCGGACGGGACAGCCGAGTTGAGCATTGAGCTTCTCAAGCTCTGCGACGGTGAGTGGCTTCTTCAGATATTCGACGATTTCCGTCGCTTCGTTTGCGGGATTGTAGGTGTTCGCGAGGAGTTCGCAGGTCGTGCGAGATTTGGAGCAGCGCGGGTTGTGGTAGATGGTGATCATGGCTGGATTCGGGGCTTACGCCGTTGAAGGTTGCTGTGACGGTTAGAAGGGTTCGGGAATTTTAGCGGGTGACTTGATGACGAGGCGCGGGATGACTGCGGCATCCGCGTTGTTCGAACCATCGGCGAGGTGGGTCGGTTTATGCGCCAGACTGTGTCAAAACGCCATTTTGACAGGTTAAAATGGCTCATCCGATAGCGGAGGATGGGCGAGATGAAGCGGTTCGTTCAAGGCGACAGTCGTACACAAAGCTTTCTCCTCCCTGAAGCACTTGACGACTACGTGACGGACACCAATCCCGTGCGTGTAGTCGATGTTTTTGTAGATGAGCTTGATCTTCAGAAGCTTGGGTTTGAAGGTGTTGAGCCAGCGCTGACAGGGCGGCCTTCGTATCATCCGGAGGTGATGCTCAAGATCTACATCTACGGTTACCTGAACCGTATTCAATCCAGCCGTCGCCTTGAACGCGAGGCTCAGCGCAACGTCGAACTGATGTGGCTCACGGGCCGCTTGGCGCCGGACTTCAAGACCATTGCTCGGTTCCGTAAAGACAACGGCAAAGCAATCCGCAGCGTCTGTCGTCAGTTCGTCATGCTATGCCAGCGTCTGGACCTTTTCGCTGAAGCGTTCGTTGCGATCGACGGCAGCAAGTTCAAGGCGGTGAACCATCGTGATCGCAACTTCACAAGCGCCAAGCTCGAACGACGCATGCGCGACATCGAGTCAAGTATCGCTCGCTATCTCGAGGCGATGGACACAGCCGATCGTCAGGAGCCTGCAATCGCGAAGGCCAGAACAGAGCGACTGCAAGACAAGATCGCGGCCTTGAAGGAACAGATGCGAAGCCTCAAGGAAATCGAGGTTAAGCTGAACGAAGCACCGGACCGACAGGTGTCGCTCACGGATCCCGATGCCCGTTCGATGAAGACACGAGGAACGGGAGTCGTCGGCTACAACGTCCAGACGGCGGTTGACACGAAGCACCATCTGATCGTCGCGCACGTCGTTACGAATGATGGCATTGATCGTGATCAGTTGACGTCGATGGCGAAGCTGGCGCGTGATGAGATGGCCGTCGACAAGCTCACCGCAGTTGCGGATCGCGGCTACTACAAGAGCGAGGAGATACTCGCATGTCATGAGGCTGGAATAAGCGTGCTCGTTCCCAAACCGGTGACATCGAGCGCAACGGCTAATGGCCGCTTCGGCAAGGATGACTTCATTTACAACGCACAGACGGACGAATATCGGTGCCCGGCGGGCCAGCGGCTCATCTGGCGATTCTCAACTGTTGAGCGCGGTCTGAAGATCAGTAAATACTGGAGTTCAAATTGCCAGCAATGCTCACTAAAGGGGGATTGCACGCCGGGTCCTCAACGTCGCGTGACACGCTGGGAGCACGAGGCTGTTCTCGATGAGATGCAGGCGCGACTTGATCATGCGCCTGAGATGATGCGCATCCGGCGACAGACTGTCGAGCACCCGTTCGGCACGATCAAGGCATGGATGGGCGCCACTCATTTCCTGACACGGACCATCGAGCGGGTGAGTACGGAGATGAGCTTGCACGTGCTGGCGTACAACATGAAGCGAGTGATCAAGCTACTCGGTTCAGAAGCGGTTATGAAGGCGATGCGGGCGTGATGCCCGTACGGGGTTGTTGAGCCTTTGCGATATGTTCGGTTGTGGTTTGCGTTCAGATTGCCGCAAACGACAAGCCGCGACATGCGCCGGAACAGGTTTCGTCAATTCCCAGTGGCCACGCGTTTTGACACAGTCTGGCGCATAAACCGACGCTGTCTTCGAGGCGCGTGTGAACAGTTTAATGCTGGCACCCTGAGTTCTAGTCCCCCTGAGATTTGCTCGCGCGGGCGCGATTCAAACGACAACCTATATCGCCCGCTGATGAGGTGCCGGATGCACGTTTGCCGCTTGCCGCCATGTCTGGGGAGAATTGGCGTCGGACGAGTTCATGACGAATGGTCCCTCCGGGCCAATTGGCACGCGAACTTTATGCGCATAAAGTCTGGCACCTCTCACCCCTTTGGTCGCTCAGACACGTGCGCTCCTTTTCTCTGCACATCAGCCCGAGAATCGCGAACAGTCACCGACGACTGTGCACGCAGTACGCGAGCACTCGTTACTTTCCCTTTGCCGCCGCCGGGCAGCGATCAGCAACGCTTAAGCCCCAGTCCACGCTTGCTCTGATATCCCGCAAGACCCCAGGCACACGTTCGATGCCTCTTTATGCGCATAAACCCTTTGCCGAATGGCCAATTTCCGAACTGCGCTTACGCAAATCATTTGAAATAGCAATTCAACCAGGTAAAATCCATTTGCGTCTAAAAAGAGGAGGTGAAATTTGGCAGCAGAAATCATCGCGGTAACACAACAGAAAGGCGGGGTCGGGAAGAGCACCATCGCGATGCATCTCGGCGCTGCATTTCACGAGAAAGGCAAACGCGTTCTCGTCGTCGACGCGGATGGCCAAAACACTCTGATTCACTGGGCCAGTGCTGCCTCCGACGGCGACATCGGTATTCCATTCGCCGTCGTCAACCTGTCCGAAGCAGGCAGCCAGATCCATCGCGAGATCAAGAAGTTCGTGGCTGATTACGACATCATCGTCGTCGACTGCCCGCCCTCCATCACCGAAAAAGTCTCGGGCGTCGTTCTGCTCGCGGCGAGCGTCGCGGTGATCCCAACTTCCTCGTCCCCTGCCGATTACTGGTCGAGCATCGGGCTCGTCAAGCTGGTCCAGCAAGCGCAGGTCATGAACGAAGACCTGCGAGCCGTGTTCCTGCTCAACAAGACGGAAGAGAAACGGATGCTGACGCGCGAACTGAAGCGCGCGCTCGAAGAACTCGGCTTCCCTCTCCTCAAGACCCAGATTCCCACGCGCGAAGCCTACAAGCAGGCAATGGCGTTAGGGCAAACGGTGCTTCAGATGAACGACCGCGGCGCGAAGCTCGCCGCGCTCGAAGTGCGGGCGTGCGCCAACGAGATCGCCGCCTTGCTCCCGTGAATTTATGCGCATAAAGGACCCTGAATGAAACCGTCCCAGTTCGCCAAAGGCTTTCAAGCACGTCCTGACACGACCAGCAGCGAAAAGCGCACCGCGCTCGACCGTCTGAATGCGATCGACGGCCTGGTCAGTAACGAGCCGAAAACTCCCGTGATCGCCGGGCGTCCGATTCCGGCCGTCTTGCCGTCGCGTCTGCAGGACGCGGAGATTCCTGATCCGGACAACGAATCGGCGGCCTACCGCGCCTGGAGGCTCGAACACGGCTATCGTCCCGGCCAGATCATCGAACTGGCGCTCAAGACGATCAAGCCGAGCCCGTTCAATCCACGGTACTTCTATGTGAAGTCGTCGATTGCGGAGCTTGCCGTCAATCTGGCGAAGCAGGGGCAGCAGCAGGCGATTCACGTCATTCCCGACTATGACAACCCTGGCACCTACTTCGTCAGTGACGGCGGCAGACGGGTGCGTGCGCTGAAAGAAGCGAACAAGGAGTCGGTGAAAGCGATAGTCATCGATCTGCCGATCGGCATCCAGAGCTACAAGCTCGGTTACGACCTCAACGTGCAGCGCGACTCGCAGACGGTGTTCGACAACGCGGTCGTGTGGCGACGCTTTCTCGACGAGCGGCATTTCCAGAGCCAGAAGGAACTGGCCGAACATCTCGGCCTCGACGAATCGACGGTCGCAGTCGCGCTGTCCATCGCCAAACTCCCGGAAACCGTGATGCAGGAGATGGTCGCGCGCCCTGACCGCTTCGGCTCGAACATGGCGTATCAGGTGGGCCGCTACCACACGGCTCGCGGCGCGGAGGCGACACTGCGACTGATCAACCGGATCCTTTCCGACGATCTGAGCACACGCCAGGTCGCCGACATTGTCAAAGGCCGAGCGACCTCGCAGGAAAGCGCCAACCCGGCGGGCCGGCAGCGCTACGCGCAACGTCTGGAAATCAAGCTTGGTGGTGTGTCGGTCGGCGATCTGAAGTCGTATGGGGACGACCGGCTCGAGTTGCGCCTGAAAGGCCTCACGCGTGAAAAGCGCGACGACATCCTGCGGCAGATCGAGAAGATGCTGAAGTAAGACGTGAGGGCGGTGCGCATGCACCGCCGCCTGGATTTCAAAGGCAGTTATCGACCCATCAGGCCGCGCGCGACTGGCTCAGCGTAAAGGCGAGCAGGTCGCCGTCGGTCGGTTCGCCCCAGGTCCTGCGCGCGAGCCAGTCGAAGAACGCCGTTTCGACGATCTTCGAGTCGAGCCCGCGACGCCGCCAGTCGTCGCGCATGTGCGTGCCGAGTCCCGGCAATTCATCTTCCTCGAACGACTGTCGCGCGATATCGCGCTCCGACTCGCCCTGTTCGTTGTACAACTCGTAGGCCTGCTTGCGACGGTAAGCCGAGTATTCACCGAGCAGACGCGCCTTCAGATCGTCGGCCGGCGACGCCGCGGCCTTGCTGGTGCCGCCACCCGCGGGCAGCGCCTCGACCGGCGGCGCATAGCCTTTCTTCAACGCATCCTTGAACAGCGCCGGCGCACTGCGCACCGGCGGCAGTGACGTGCTGCGCATACGCTGCTCGGTCATCTGCAGCGCCGCGCGGATCCGGTTCTCCTCGCTGTCCGCATAAAGCGTCTGCGCCTCCTTGAGCGGAATACCGATCTTCACCATCCGGTCGACCAGCGTGCTGTCGAACACGTTCGGATGTTCGTCGAGCGCGAGCATCGGCTGCTTGCGCTCGGTCACGCGGAACTGGATTTCAGCGACGCGCCGACCCTCGCGATGCTCGATCAGCTCGACAAAAATGTTCGTGACCGCGTTGACCTCGGCGATGGCCGGGCGCAGGTAGTCTCGCTTGAAATACTTGTACTCGCGCTTCGCCTCGTCGCCGGCTTCGGTATCCGGCGTCCCCGACAGAATCGGCCGCCACCATTCCCAGGTCTCGCGCATCGTCAGGTGGCTGGGGTTGGTCAGGTAGCGCACGCAGATCTCGTAGAGTGCGAGGCCCGCGCTGCTGCGCAGCTGGCTCTGGAACTGCAGACTCAGCCGCGCATACTGAACCGGATCGAGCAGTTTCTTCTTGATCTTCGGCGCAAACGAAAACTCGACCCAGACGCGACGCGTAGTCGGATCTTCGAGAATTTCCGCGTCCGCAATCAGCGTCGAAATACCCCATTTGCGGCCAGGCTTCTGACTCGACGTGCCGGTGCTCCACTCGACCTGCACCGACACCATGCGGCGCAGATGCTCCTTGACGAGCGCGGTGTCATTGGAATCGAACGCGGAATTGGCAACGATGTCGGACAGAAGCGCCCGATAGGTGTCGCCCGATTCATCCGCTTGCTGGGCCACCGCGAGTAACACGTTAAATAGCTTGCGCGTGAGCAGCGTGATCTTGCCGCTCTTGGGCTGGATCGCGATCGCCTCGACGGCTTTGCGCAGCTCAGCCGAGCTCGGGCTGACAACATCGGTCTTTTTCGCGCGCTTCGTGGCCATGCGTCGGGGTGAGGAGGAGATTTCGCGAAAGCATACCGGCTGTGGTGATACGCGTCTATAGCGCCCATCTCACCATTGCCGGTGAAGCGAGTTTACGAAGCGCAACTCACCTCGAGCAACTCCCGAAAACCCTCACCTCCTGTGCGTGCCGCCAGAATCGGGCTCCCGTTGCCGGTCGAGGCGTTTGCGAATCCGGCTCGTTTCGCCGCGTGCCGCAACGGGGAGGACTTGATCCCGAATCTTCTCACCTCAAAAATTTTCGCGGATTTTTTCGAGAACCTCGTGTAAACGGCTGGTGTCCGGGGCGGGTGATGACTTCGTCGTGCGGCCTCGCGATCGTTTCGTCGATCGTCGCGTGCTGCCGGCCGACGCACAGTCCGGATCGATAGATGGAATGCCCGCACGGTATTGGGCCCGCAACGCGGCGTGGGCCAGCGACGGGCGCCCCGTCAGCCCTGTTGTCGGGTGCATCAAGCTTCCTATCGTCGGGCGCGCCATTCGACTGCCTGGTGCCTCCGCTGACGATTCAGCCCTCACTACCGAGAACCTGCCGGCGTTAACCACCTGTTTTGACTTCGAGCTTCGTCCGAAGCTGCCGAAAAAGGGGAGATCCAACCACAGGCAAATCCTCACCGCTCCGATGCTCCCGAAAAACCTCACCGTAGCACCGCAGAACGGCACAACACGACACGGGCTCATGCCGCGCCAGTACCGCATTTCCCCAATGCAACCCCTGAAAAGCGTCACCTTTGACGTTTACGGAGGCCTCGGCGCCCCCTCCCAAAGAACTCCTGAAAACTCTCACCTTTGCCGGAGGACAGAAAAAAATCAATGATTTCCGTGACTTGCGATAATCCCATCCAGCGCTCGAACCACCGGTGTCCCCGTAAAATCTCACCTTAAGCCCGTTTTTCGCACCGCGGCACTTTTCATTGCGTCCCCATGAATCTCCCGAAAAGACTCACCTTTGCAATCACAGACCAGGTATCCCTACACTCGCAAATCGCCATCCGCCGGGCATCTCCGGCCGATAGCCCGCGTTTCAGTCCCGAATCTCCTCACCTTAACGCGCAGAACCCTATCCAGACCTTCCCGAAAAGCCTCACCTTTGACGGAATCACCGGCCAAATCAGCTCGCGGATCTAGCTGATCAGCCAGTTCCCCGAATCCCCTCACCTTTCCAATCGCCAGCGGTTCCTGACTCCCGTAAAACCTCACCTCAGCAGTATGGATGCTCAAAAAGAAAGCAAAACTGGACCCCGCGCCCCGAAAAATCTCACCTTCGTCTTACGTTTTCTCCCGCCACGGCTCACCAAAGCGGTTAACCACCCCAAAAAACCGGCAAAAAACCACGCTCGCGAGCCTCCCGAAAGCCCTCACCTTGCTGCAGACCAAACCGAACAGACACTTTCGAGGGGTGTCGGGCGCTTCGCGGCTGCGAAGTCCCGCAAAACCTCACCTTTGCCCAAACCCCACGTATACGGTGATTCCTGAACCCGCTCACGTTCCGTCCCGGAGCCGCTCACCGAGCTTCCCGAACCCCATCACTCGAGTTTCCCGCAGACCCTCACCAAGGCTCCCGCAAAGCTTCACCTTGCTGGCCTGAAAGCCCCGCCAGATAACGGTTCGCCGAGTCGTTAACGTCTTTAACAAGGGTTCAAAGGTGTTTATTTTTATTACTCTCAAGCCTTACACCCGCGAGCCCCGTGAAACAAAGCCCACCACCCCGCAGCCATTGCCGATCAATCGTGAAACAGTGCGCGATCATGCGAAAATCAAATAAAATTCTTCTAATACAATGGCTTATTAGCTATTCTTCGTTTTGTTTCACGGTGAAAAACGGTAGGCGCGTGTTTACTATCGCAATTTGCACGCAAAAGCTCGTCGGTATACGCCAATCCGTTCGCCACCGATAAATCAGTAGCAAACACTACGTAAATTGTTATGATCCATCCAATTCGAGCCGCATCGAGGTAAACATGAATCTGGATCAGGAGCGGCAAGCCATTCGCGACGAGCTTGAATCGATGCGTGCGCAGGGCGTGCGCCGCCAGGATCTGTCGCTGCATGCATGCAAACGGCTCTTTTTCGATCTCGGCATCCGGCCATCGATGGCGGCCGTTCGCGATCTCACGCAAACCGGCAGCGCGAGCGACATCCCGAAGGACATCGATCATTTCTGGGAGCGCATCCGCAGCGTGTCGCGGGTCAAGGTCGGAGCGGGCGCGATACCAAAGGCACTGGAAGATCGCGCCGGCGCACTGCTGGGCGCGCTATTCGAAGAAGCGGTCGTGCAGGCCAAAGCGTCGCTCGATGGCGAACGTGAAGAGATCCGCGCGCAGATCAGCGCCGCCGATCTACGCGTACGCGAGGCGGAAATTCGTCGGGATGCGGCCGACGACTCCATCAGGCGCAGCGAAGCGCGCGCCGAAGCCGCGTGGGAGCGGGTTCGCGCACTTGAAACCCAGTTATCGAGCGCGACTACGCACGGCAGCGTTCACCTCGAAGGCATGCAGGCAACCATGCGCCGGCTCGACCAGGAGAACGAGGCGCTGCGGCAACGGCTCGAAAACGAACAGACTGCCAATGCTGCGTTGCGGGACCGGATCGACGCGTTGCACGTCGAATTGCGGCAAAGCACGGAGCGCTATGCACAGCAGATCAAGGATGCGGTGGCCGAAGCCGAGCGGCGCGTCAAGCCGATGCTGGTCGAACTCGACTCGTTGCGTAGCATGGCCGCGACGTATCAGTCCGGCGTGCGTGATGCGAGCCGCAAGGAATTCGAGTTCATTCAGCAGATTGCCGCCGCCAAGGCGCGCGCCGATCGGCTCGACGCGCAGCTGCGCGAGCAGTCGGACGAAGTCGACGCGCTGACGAAAGAAGTCGCCACCCTGCGTGGCCAGCAGGGCATCGATCCAGCCATCGCCGAACTGCTGTGCTCGCTGGTTACTGAGGGACGGCTCACGAGCAAAGAGTTGAGCATAATCGGCACCGCGGCTGACGGCCACGTGACGCTGCCCGCGAGATGCCCGAAATGCGAGGAAGGTGAGCCGGAGCTGTCGCAGGTCGATCACCGTTTCGAACTGTTGTGCCCGGAATGCGAGCACTCTTCCGGCCTCGGCGAATCGCGGCTCGCGGCGGTGAACCAGTTTCTGTCGAACGATGGCTCCACCGCGCCGTCGTCCCGCTCCGTCCACGCGATGCGTTAACCAGAGGCGGCGAATCCAACGGAAAAACGTCAAAGGTGAGGAAATTCGGGACCGCAACGGTGAGGTTCTTCAGGGTTCGCCGGCTCCCGTTTTCCTCGTCAAACGCCCGTCACGGCGGGGCTCGGCCAACGGCGCCGCAGCTGGATCCGGCTCCTCTGTCGCGGGCGAATCCTGCTGATCAATCCAGGTTTGCCACGCGCGATATAGCCGGTTCGCGGACACCGCCTGCACGAAGCCGAGCCATTGACCGACCTGTTCGGCCTCTACTCCGCTTTCGAAAAGGTCCGCCGCAAACGTGTTGCGCAAGGTCTGCGGACTCGCGCGCGATTGGCGCGATGTGGCAATCCCCGCTGCATCGACGAGCGCATCCACCGCGCGCAGCATCGTGGCCTTATGCATCGGCCTGCCCGACGGCGATGCGGGAAACACAAGCTTGCCGGCCAGCTGCGTCAGCCGGCGTTCCGCTAGCCAGGCGTCTAGAATCGCCATTGCGAACGGCGCGAGTCGCGTGCGCCGCGTCAGCACTGGATTCGCGGACTCGATCGTGACCCACGGCGAGCCCTCTCTCACGCAACTAACCGTAAACGCTCCCGCTTCGCCCGTCTTCAGTCCTCCGCCCAGAAACACCGCGATCAACGCGCGATCGCGTCGCTCTCTCCAGCGCTGCGCGGTCGACAACGCCGGCAACGGCGCGAACAGCCGCGCGATCAACGCAGTGCGTTCCGCATGCGTGAGAAACCCGGTCGGCTCATTGTCGCGCGCATTGCGCCACGCGGCTTCCCCGTCCTGAGCGATGAAACGAGCCGGGTTGGTCGACGCCGATTCGATCTCGCGCACGTGATCGAGCACGCGCTCGATAAGCCGCAAATAGCGGATCCGCTGCGTTCTGCGAATCTCGAGGCTGGCGACGAATTCGGCGATCGCGGGCGTGTCGACCGTCGCGAGGCTTTGTTGCCGCGCGCCAAGCCAATCGAGAAACTGCCCCCACTGAGCCTGATAGACCAACGCCGAAGAGCGACGGAAGTGCTGCTTCGCGAGCCACGCATCGAACGCGACCTGCGGGTCGCGACGCCAGTCTTCGCGTTGCTGATCGAACAGATCGGTAGAGGGCGCGGGACGGGGAACGGGGTCGGACAGATGAGGAGGTGACATGAGCAATCCTTCCGTTAGTTGCACCGTTTGGTCCGCGTATTGTAGGCGCTGACCGCCGCAAGGCCGACCGCGAGGAATGGAAGAGGATCCGAGCCACCCCGACGTGGTGCCGCCATTAGCCGCCCCACGCCCGGGCGCGCTTTAGGGGCGCATCGGCCGGCCGTGGCAGCGCCGCCCGGCGCGCCGCTTCCTCGTACGCATTGACGGCAAACGCAAAAACGGCGGGCAATGCGTTGGAGGTGCCGAAATCCACGCCGTCATCGGTTTCTGGATAAGGCAGATCGGACGGGCGCTGGAACAGCCCGAGCATCAGCGCGTCGTGCCGGCTGGCAAAACCGAGATCGGCCAGCGCCTCGGCTTCGATGGCATGGAGCAGACGCCACGTGAGCGGCACTTGCCTGACGATGTAGCGCGCGGCGATGCTGCGCACGATATGTTCGAGATCGCGCGCGGCGGTCTGGAAGCGCAGCGCGGCGAGAGTTTGATCGGTAGGGTCGGTTTTCAGGTTGTTCATTCTCGGCTCCAATCGACACCTGATACTGTACAAACATACAGTACCAGGCGCAACCTGGCCGAACGGCCTAACCGTGAATCACGACCAGCAGCGCTTTCGCCGCGCTCTTGCCGACGTTGCGGATCGCATGCGGAACATCCGCGACGTAGCGCGCGGTGTCCGCGACCTTGAGCCGCTTCGTCGCGCCGGCCGCCTCGATTTCGATCGAGCCGTGCAGCACGGTCAGATGCTCGCGCGTGCCTGGCTCGTGCGCGTTCGACACGAGAGCCCCGCCTGGCTGCAGCGTCAACTCGTACCACTCGAACTTGCCGGCCAGCTCGATCGGTCCCCACACACGCAACTGGTATTTCGCTTCATGACCGCTTAGCGTAGGAATATCGTGCGGTCCGGAAACGGCGATTGCCTCAGGCGACTTCGGCGGCGCAAACAGCGAATCGAGGCTTACGCCGAGCGCATTGGTCAGCCGCCATGCAACCGCGATCGTCGGATTGGCCTTGTCGCGCTCGATTTCCGACAGCATCGATTTCGACACGCCGGCCGCGCGCGACAGATCGTCGAGCGTCATGCGCCGCTCGGCGCGCAGCCGTTGAATCTGTTCGCCGACGCGCGGCGGCGCCGCAATCGCCGCACTCGGCGGTAATGCCGCGCTGGCGGAGGTGGGCGCCGCATTGGACGCGGTGCGGCGTGTACCCGAACTTGCCATTTCCTGACCCATCGTTTAGAGTTGTTCGATATACCGGATTTTAGTTCGGAAAAACGAAAATATCCGATAAAGCTGACAACCGACTATAACAGGCCGCCCTTCCCGCGCGCATGCGAATGCGGGCGCCATCACTCTCAGGAGTCCCGTTCATGCGTGACCAATACCTTGCCCATTTGCGCGGCACCCTCGACCAGATCCGCGCCGACGGCTTCTACAAGAGCGAGCGCGTGATCGCGAGTCCGCAGTCGGCCGACGTGCGTCTTGCCGACGGCAGCGACGTGCTGAACTTCTGCGCAAACAACTATCTCGGTCTCGCCGACGACACGCGGCTGATCGAAGCCGCCAAGCAAGGCCTCGACAGCGACGGCTTCGGGATGGCGTCGGTGCGCTTCATCTGCGGCACGCAAACCGTGCACAAGCAACTCGAAGCGGCGCTCGCCGCGTTCCTGCAAACCGAGGACTGCATTCTCTACTCGAGCTGCTTCGACGCGAACGGCGGCCTGTTCGAAACGCTGCTCGACGAAAACGACGCGATCATCAGCGACGAGCTGAATCACGCGAGCATCATCGACGGTGTGCGGCTGTCCAAGGCGAAGCGCTTTCGCTACAGGAACAACGACCTCGGCGATCTCGAAGCGCGCCTGCAGGAAGCCGATGCGGCGGGCGCGCGCTTCAAACTGATCGCGACCGACGGCGTGTTCTCGATGGACGGCATCATCGCGAACCTCGCCGGCATCTGCGATCTGGCCGACAGGTACGGCGCATTGGTGATGGTCGACGACTCGCACGCGGTCGGCTTCATCGGTGAACACGGTCGCGGCACGCCCGAGCATTGCGGAGTGATGGCGCGCGTCGACATCATTACCGGCACGCTCGGCAAGGCGCTCGGCGGCGCATCGGGCGGCTACGTCGCGGCGCGCAAGGAAGTCGTCGAGCTGTTGCGGCAGCGCTCTCGCCCGTATCTGTTCTCGAACACGCTGACGCCGAGCATCGCGGCGGCGTCGCTGAAGGTACTCGAATTGCTCGCCAGCGATGAAGGGGCGCTGCTGCGCGCACGCGTGCGCGAAAACGGCGCGCATTTCCGCCGCGCGATGAGCGCGCTCGGCTTCACGCTCGTGCCGGGCGAACATCCGATCATTCCGGTGATGCTCGGCGACGCGCAACTCGCGGGAAAGATGGCCGATGCGCTGCTGAAGCAAGGCGTCTACGTGATCGGTTTTTCGTTCCCGGTGGTGCCGCGTGGCCGCGCGCGCATCCGCACGCAGATGAGCGCCGCGCACACGCCGGAGCAGATCGACCGTGCCGTCGAGGCGTTCGCGCGCGTCGGCCGCGAGCTCGGCGTCATCACCACGTGATCGCCGCGTGATTCGAATGGAGAAGCAGATGAAAGCATTGGCAAAACTCGAACGCGGGCCGGGCCTCACGCTGACCGACGTGAAGAAGCCCGAAGTCGGTCATAACGACGTGATGATCCGCATCACGCGCACCGCGATTTGCGGCACCGACATTCATATCTGGAAGTGGGACGACTGGGCGCAGAAGACGATTCCGGTGCCGATGCACGTCGGCCATGAATACGTCGGCGAAATCGTCGAGATGGGGCAGGAAGTGCGCGGCTTTGCGATCGGCGATCGGGTGTCGGGCGAAGGACACATCACCTGCGGCTTCTGCCGCAATTGTCGCGCGGGCCGCCGGCATCTGTGCCGCAACACGATCGGCGTCGGCGTGAATCGCGAGGGCGCGTTCGCCGAATACCTGGTGATTCCGGCCTTCAACGCGTTCAAGATCCCGCCTGAAATCTCCGACGATCTCGCCGCGATCTTCGATCCGTTCGGCAACGCGACGCATACGGCGCTGTCGTTCAACCTCGTCGGCGAAGACGTGCTGATTACCGGCGCTGGGCCGATCGGCATCATGGCGGTCGCGATCGCCAGGCACGTCGGCGCGCGCAACGTCGTGATCACCGACGTCAACGACTATCGCCTCGAACTCGCGCGCAAGATGGGCGCGACGCGCGCGGTGAACGTGTCGCGCGAATCGTTGCGCGACGTGATGCACGATCTGCACATGACCGAGGGCTTCGACGTCGGACTCGAAATGTCGGGCGTGCCGAGTGCTTTTACGGGCATGCTCGAAGCGATGAACCACGGCGGCAAGATCGCGCTGCTCGGCATTCCACCCGCGCAAACCGCGATCGACTGGACCCAGGTGATCTTCAAAGGCCTTGAAATCAAGGGCATTTATGGGCGCGAGATGTTCGAGACCTGGTACAAGATGGTCGCGATGCTGCAAAGCGGCCTCGATCTGTCGCCGATCCTCACCCACCATTTCAAGGTCGACGACTATCAGGAAGCCTTCGCGACGATGCTCTCCGGCGAAAGCGGCAAGGTGATTCTCGACTGGACATCTGCCTGAGTCGGTGCTTCGCCGTCAGAACGCTGACGCCCGCAGCGCGCTTACGCGCCTGCGGGCGTTTTCACAAACTCGGCCTGGATGCGCACGTGAATATCGTCGCCGACGGCCGGATACCAGGTAGACAGACCGAACTTCGCGCGGCTGAAATGACCGTCCGCGGAAAAGCCAAGCGTGTCCTTTTTCGTCAGCGGATCGGGCGCGAAACCGTTGAACGTGACGTCGAGCGTGACCGGCTGCGTGACGCCGCGGATCGTCAGATCGCCGCTCAGCGTACCGCGCGCTTCGCCGGTGCGCTCGAAACGCGTGCTCGCGAAGCGGATCTGCGGATAGCGCGCGACGTCGAGCATGCTGTCGCTTTTCACCATCTTGTCGAGCAGCGGCACGTTCGTGTCGATGCTCGCGGCGTCGATCGCGACCGACGCCGTGCTGCGGTCGAGGCCGCCGTCGTTCCAGTCGAGCTCCCCCTGCTTGCGATCGAAACGCATCGTAAAGCGCGTGTATTTGAAGTGATCGATATCGAACGTGATGCTCGTATGGTCCTGATCGATGTCGTAGCGTCCGGGCGGAACGCGCGCCTCGTTCTGACTGACCGAATGCGTGAGCACCTGGATCGGCGTGCAGGCCACCGCGCCCAGCAGCGTTGCGCCGAGCAGCGCGCGTACCCACGCGGTGCGAACGAAGGATGGTTTCATCGAAGCGATTCCGGTTGAGCGGTGATCAAGCGATCTCCATCACGATAGCAGCAAGCGCACCCACAGCGCCGAAGCTCGAAGAAAAACTTGACGAGGGAGAATGATCGTTCTACTTTTTCGTCCATGACACACGAAACGATTCCGACCGATCCAAACGACGCGGCCCAGCCCGGCACGGCGCGCGAGCGGCTGCTCGATGCCGCCGAGGCGCTCATCTACGCCGGCGGCATCCATGCAACCGGCGTCGATGCGATCGTGCGGCAGTCCGGCACCGCGCGCAAAAGCTTTTACACGCATTTCGAGTCGAAAGATGCGCTAATCGCGGCCGCGCTCGAACGGCGCGACGAGCGCTGGATGAACTGGTTTATCGCCGGCACGCAACGGCGCGGCAAGGGCGCGCGCAGACGCCTGCTCGGCATGTTCGACGTGCTGCGCGAGTGGTTCGCATCGGCGGATTTTCATGGCTGCGCGTTTCTGAACGCGGCCGGCGAAATCGAATCCGCCGACGATCCGATCCGCGTCGTCGCGCGCAAACACAAGGCACGGCTGCTCGGTTTCGTGCGTGCCGAATGCGTCGCGTTCGTAGTGGAAGCGCAAATCGATGCGCGTCGCGCGGCGCCGCTCGCGCGGCAATGGCTCGTGCTGCTCGACGGCGCGATCGCGGTGGCGCTCGTGAGCGGTGAAGCCGATGCGGCGCTCGACGCGCAGGCGGTTGGCAAGACCTTGCTCGATGCGGCAGCGAAACCCGCCGCAACCAAACGGCCGCCATCGCGGCGCACCATAACCTGACTGAGGAACCATCATGGCCGATACGATCGAAGCCCGCCCGCCGCTGCCGCCATTCACTCGCGATACCGCGATCCAGAAAGTGCGCGCCGCGGAAGACGCCTGGAACACCCGCGAACCCGAGCGCGTATCGCTCGCGTACACGACGGACAGCGTGTGGCGCAACCGCGCCGAATTCGTGCATGGCCGCGCGGAGATCGTCGGCTTTCTGCGCCGCAAGTGGGCGAAGGAGCTCGACTATCGGCTGATCAAGGAACTGTGGGCGTTTACCGACAACCGCATCGCAGTGCGCTTCGCGTACGAATGGCACGACGATTCGAAAAACTGGTTCCGCTCGTATGGCAACGAGAACTGGGAGTTCAACGAGCATGGTCTGATGGCGCATCGTCACGCAAGCATCAATGACCTGCCGATCCGCGAAGCCGACCGCTTGTATCGCTGGCCGCTCGGCCGGCGGCCCGACGATCACCCCAGCCTGTCCGATCTCGGTCTGTAGACGTTCTCACCACATTCATCGCCGGCGGCGCACCCGATGGGCGCCGCGAACTTCTTCACCGCTTGTTCATCACGGCGCCATCGGTTCTCCGTTATCGTGGCGGTTCCGGCTGCGGGGGCACGTCGCGTGCCCGGCCGGCCGAGCGAGTCCTCGACATCGACCGCACGGCTTCAGGTACAGTGCGCGACGGGCGGCACGCGGATCGCCAGAACACCATGACACCGGCGCTCGACCGGTGACGGAGAAGAAATGCACTTCAGGCAGATGAACAAGAATATCCGGCGCGCCGCGGTGGCGCTTTTCGCCAGCTTCGCGGCGGTCTCCGCGGCGCACGCGGGCAACTGGTGTGACGGCGGTGTATGGGTCGACGCGATGCTCGGCTCGTATCACATCAACCCCGATCCCGATACGCACTTCGAGCAGTTCAATCCCGGGCTTGGCGTCGAATGCTGGCTGAACAACCAGTGGGCGCTGACGGCCGGCGGCTTTCGCAACTCGCTGCGTCGGCCGTCCTACTACGGCGGCGGCGTGTGGGCGCCGGAGTTCGCGCATTGGGGAATCGTGCGGATCGCGGCGATCGGCGGGATCATCTCCGGCTATAACTATGGCAACTGGGGGCTTGGCAGCAATCACACGATCGGCCCGGTGGTCGCGCCGATCGTGATGCTCGAATACAAGCGCGTCGGCGCGAACTTCATCGTCATTCCGCCGATCCCATCGGACAATCTGCCCTTTACGATTGGTTTTCAGCTGAAGGTAAAGTTCTGACGGAGCTCCCAATTGGCAAAAAAGTCGCGACCTACAGAAAAACACTGATTTTTGGAAAAACAGTTGCGACTTGCCCTGCTGAGCGGGAATGCGGCTATTAAAATTTAGCGCTTCGCGCGTGCCAGATTACTTCGTTCGCCGAATGACAGTTGCGACTTCCTTTGTCCGGTGAGGCTTGCCGGCGTTCGACTGAATTGAAGCAATGATCTTGAAAAGGCGAAAATTTGAGTATGATTGCCGCTGAATATTTGGCTGGGCCTTCGATTCAGTATAGGTCAACGTCATTGAAACAATGACAATTTCGCCCAGATGTAAATTGCTGGGTTTAAGGGCGGGGTGCCCGTTGAGTTGACTGACAGCCTTTGCAACAAGCGCTTGATGTGTTCCACGAGGAGAGCGGTTGTGTTCTGACCGTGACCTCCTAAAACTACTGCTCGGTGTACCCGTGAGATGGGCGACCCCAGTTTAGATTCAGCGCACCGTTTGCAGCTGATAAGGACCTCCTGGAATTGCTGACCGCACACGTGAGGGAAGATCCGGTTAGGGTTGCCGTTAGCGAGACCGGTTTGAATATATCTGTATGCGCGTCAGATGCTGCCAGCGTGTTTTCACTCCCGAGAGACGACAGAGCTACCGGTGTCAACTTCCCGCAGGTCTCGAATAATTACGGTCTGCGGGGTCGCCACCGTAACGGCCGCCGCACGCAACCGCTTGAGAATGTCGAACAGCAGGTCGCTCTTCGTATCGGCCGTTATCCTGGGGCTGCGAACGTAGCCGGTGACACTCAATGTGATGCCGTCGGCGGCGCGCTGACTGAACATGACCGACGGTGCCGGATGATCAAGTATCGACGGGTGCGCTTCGTACGCCGCGAGCAGCAGATCGCGCACCTGTTCGGGATCGATGTTCAACGGGAAGATGAGCGTGAGGGTCGTGACACCCTGGGTCCGGTTTCCCATCGTCACGTTGCGCAGGTTCTGCGAGATGAGGTGGGAGTTGGGAACGATGACCGTGGACCGGTCGGCGAGCTGAATTTCGGTTGCGCGAGCGTTGATGCGGCGGATGTCGCCCTCGACGCCCGCAATACTGTCCATATCGCCGACCTTGACCGGGCGCTCGGTCAGCAGGATCAGCCCGGAGATAAAATTCTTGACGACTTCCTGAAACCCCAAGCCGATGCCAACCGGCAGCGCGCTGACCGTGATCGCCAGCAGCAGGCTGCGGCCCACCGCGGACATCACCGTCGAAGCCTGTTCGAGGTGGATGTCGTCCAGCCCGAATAGCTGCTTGATGGTTTTGCCGCTGGCATGGTGCGCCGAGAAGAGGTTTTCGCAGATGTACTGGGTGAGGCTGCTCAGCAGGTAGAAGCTGCACAGGACGAGGTCAAACCAGACGAGTTCATAGGTCAGGAATCGTGCAACCGAAATGTAGCCGGTCAGCAGCGACAACAGCGAGCCCACGACGGCAATGGTGACACCGGCGTGGATCAACCCGGCGACGGTCGAACGGACCTCCGGCGGTTCTCCTGCGGCGGTCAGCGCATTACGCACGCGGTTTGCCCGCAGCAGGGCGGCGCCGATGGTCAGTGCGGGACCACCAGCGAGACCACTCCGCGTCCGAGCAGAGTCATCTGCAGACTGGTATCGACTGTTCTGTTGAACTGCTCCACCGTGCCGGAAAGCATGAGCAGGGCGGCAAGTATCCGGGGAATGGCTGGATGGCGCGCGCCACCGGATCGGCCATGACCGTCAGGCGCCACGAGGGTCGGTCACTGCCCAGCAGCGCCCGGCCCAGTCCCGCGATCATCGCTGGAAAGTTTGATGATCGCTACGAGCATGCCAAGTACGCCGACCTCGACGATGCTCCACGGGCGCAGCATCGCAAGCAGCCTCATGCTCCATGCGAAACCCGGCGCCCGGCGTGCGGCGCGCGCAAATGCCAGCACCCAGCCGAGCAGCGCGATCTGCAGAAGCGGTACCACGACAATCATCATCGCAGTGGCGAGCGCAATCGGTGCAACCGCGCCGTGCGCCAGCGCTGCCGCGGACTGCCAGAGCGTCGTCTCGCTGTGCAGGCCCTGCAGGGAGATCCGGATCACCGGGCAGACGTTGGCGATCACGAAGACGATGGCTGCGGCGACGGTTAGCGCGAGCCACCGATCGACATCGAGCTGGCTCGCGCGATACAGGACCGCCGAACATTGCCCGCAGCGCGCCACCTCGCGCGTGGCCAGCGCGCGGCGGCGGTACACGCTGTCACAATGCTCGCAGACGACGAGCGTAGGGAAGGTTTGCATGAGCATCCAGCAATCAGGACGGCCTGCCACTGCCGCCGGCCACCGTCCGCTGCTGCTGGTGGGCCATCTGAGCCGCGCGCGCGTCGAAGTACGACGTCGCATAGTCGATGAACGCCCGGACCTTCGCCGTCATCAGGCCCCTGTTGCGATATGCGAGCCTGATTTCGGCGTCCCCGCTCATGAGCTCGAAGTCGGGCAGCAGCTGTACCAGCCGGCCATCGTCCAGCTCCTTGCCGACCATCGTCAGCGGCAACGCGCCGAGACCAGCACCGCTCATCACCAGTTCCTTGTTCAACGCGGCGTTGCTGGTCGACACGTCGTGTTCGAGTGGCACGGCGATCTGTTCGCCACCGCGCCGGAACCGCAGTTGTGGTTCGCTGATCGACGCAAGTATCGTGACGAAGCGGAATGCGGCGAGATCGCTGGGTATTTGCGGTAGCTTGCGCCCCTGCAGATAGCTGGGCGAGCCCACCACGGCGAGGGGCAGGCGACACAACGCACGGGTGATCGTGAGCTCGCTCGTGAGCATGAACGGCAGCACGATGCCGAGATCGAAGGCTTCCCTGATCAGATCGACTGGCCGTTCCGCCAGCGTCAATTCGAGCTGCACGGCTGGATACCGGGCACGGAACCCGGCGATCAGTGGTGGCAGCTCTATCAGCGCCGCGGTGGTGTGGGCGACGAGCCGCAGTACCCCCGCAGGCTCCCGTGCACGCTGCCCGGTACCGGCCTCGAGCACGTCCAGTTCAGCCACCACGCGCGAGCAGCCGCCGTAAAACTCCTCCCCGGACTCAGTGAGTGCGAGGTGCCGGGTCGTGCGCTGAAAAAGACGCACACCGAGCCTCGTTTCGAGCCCCGTTATCGCGCGCGAGACGACTGCCTTTGAGATGCCCAACGCATTCGCGGCGTGCGTGAAGCTCTGCATTTCGACGACGGTACAAAAGGTCCGCAGCGTTTCGAGGTGGTCCATAAGTGCTCGCAATTCAAGGTAAGTCAAAATGGGTTATAACTATACTGTTCAGTATAGTGAAACGCACTGTTGCCGTCAACGCAAATAAACCGGGTAGTTTTGTTATGATAAGATCGTCAGTATTGATCGGAAACACCGGTCAGGTGCGTCGCCGCCGGCGGCGTCGTCGATCGATCGCATAAACAAAAGGAGAGCCCGGGATGAGGGGGAAAACGGAAGCAAAGCGGCAGGCGATTGTTGACGCCGCGTTCGAGGTGTTCAGTGAGGTGGGGTTCGAGCAGGCGTCGATGTCCGAGATCGCGGCACGGGCAGGCGGGTCCAAAGCCACGCTGTACAGCTATTTCCAGTCGAAGGAAGAGATGTTCACTGAGTTCATGACTGCCGCCGCGCAGGAGGAAGTCCGGGCGGGGTTCGAACTGCTCAGGACCTCGGCGCCGGTTCGCGATGCACTGACGAGCTTCGGCACGCACTATCTGGTTGCGGTGCTGAAACCGCAACTGCTCGCGGTGCGCCGTCTCGCGCATCGTGAAGGCGGCCGGTCGAATGTCGGCGCCCTGTTCTATGAGCGCGGGCCGAAGCTCGGCTGGCAAACGGTGGCTGTCTTCCTGCAGCAATTGATTGACACCGGGCAGCTGCGCAGCTGTAACGCAGCCATCGCGACAGCGCATCTGCGCACGCTGTATGAAGCGGAGTTGATGGAGCTTTGCCTGTTTGGCGTGCCGGCCGATACCAGCCCCCGCAACATCGCGAAGGTCGTCCAGAGAGCGGTCGACGTGTTCATGGCCGCATACGGGCCGACGCACGCCGCACCAACCACGCACTGATTATCCGGCTGCCGCCCGCATTGTCCGGGCGGCAGATCGACATCCAGGGCAAACCGGCGGTCAATCCTTATAGAGCGCGCTGGCCACATAGCGGCGCCGCAGGTCGCCCAGCACCGCTGCCAGGATCGCACTGACCGGCAGCGCGAGCAGCACACCAAAAAAACCAAAAAGCTCGCCAAACGCAAGCAGCGCGAAGATCACTGCGAGCGGGTGCAGCCCGATGCGGTCACCCACGAGTCTGGGAACAAGAAAACAGCTTTCGAGAACCTGCCCAACTCCGTACACGGCTGCGACTGCAGCCAGTCCGTACCAGCCGCCAAACTGCAGAACCGCGGCAAGCAGGGCAAGGGCCAGTCCCAGGGCGAAACCCACGTAGGGGATGAACACCGCGAAGCCGGTGAAGAGTCCAATGGGCAGCGCGATGTCGAGGCCGGCCAGAGTCAACGCTATCGGGTAGAACACGGCGAGCACGCCCATCACGAGCAACTGGCCGCGTAGGTATTGCGACAGCATGTGGTCCATCTCGGTCACGAGTGCCCGGACCTTGCCGACCCAGCGCCGCGGCACAAAGCTTTCCATCCGCGCGAATATCTGGTGCCTGTCGTAAAGCTGATAGAAAAGGACCAGCGGCACCAGTATGACGTTGCTTACCACGGGAAACACGACGTTGCTGCCTGTCCGCACGTACCGCCAGGCGGCGAGCATGACGGTCTGGCCGTCGCCGATCGTGGCGCCCGTCAGCAGGTGGCGGACTTCGACCAGATCGAGTGAGTAGCTGACACCCAGCAGTGCCAGCCTGGGTTGCAGCCACGCGTTCAGGCCTGCGATGAAAACGGGAAAGTTCTTGGCGAGCTCGGGTCCTTCCTTGTGCATCACGGCGAACGCAAGCAGCGGCAGCAGGGTCAGGAGCAGTGCGAAGAGGAGCATCATCAGCAGGACGGCAACTGCACGCGGCACACGCTGGCGCACCAGCCACTCGACGCCCGGCTGCAGCATGTACGCGATGAGCGCGCCGAGCAGGAATGGCGTCAGAACCGGGCGCAAGATCCACAGAAGGATACCGAGGCCAGCGGCGATGGCGCCCCACACGAGGATCTGGCGCTGATAGGAAGTCAGCATCATGGTCGGAAGTCGTATTCAGGTGACCCGCACGCGACAGGCAAACGCGGCGGCGTATCGAGGGGGCATCAGTCGTCGTCATTCAACACCAGCGAAGGCAGGGGGCGCGCCCCCCGTTGGCCTTCAATGTGCCTGTGACGTATCCGCGACACGCGTCGGTCTGGGCGCAAGCCAGATCGCCAGCGCGCCGACGATGAAGCAGCATGCGATGTTAAAGAAAAGCTGGTTGGTGGCGAGCATCACCGCCTGCGACTCGACCATGTTGCTGATCTGCGCCTGCGCCTGATCCGCACTCCAGCCGGAACCGGTCAGCGAGGACATGAAGTGGCCGGCCTGATCGACCAGGCCCGACAACTCCGCGCGGTTGAACTTGGTCTTGTCCTCCCACAACGTGTTGACGACCGACGTGGCAATCGCCCCGCTGAAGGTCCGGCAGAAGCTCATCAGTCCCGCCGCCGACGCCGTTTCGGGCTCGTCGACACTGCTCAGGCCGATGCTCGTCGTCGGCACGAAGAAGAACGGCAGGCCGATGCCTTGCAGCAGCAGCGGCAGTGCCACCTGCCAGAAGTCCATGTCCGAATTCGCATGGGTGCGGAACAGCGTCACCGAGCCGAGCAACATCACGCCGGCAAACACGAGCCAGCGTCCATCGAACTTCGTCGACAGCCTGGCGGCAAACGGTGCGGCGACCACCGCGAAGATGCCCGTCGTCGCCTGGGCATACCCGGCCCACGTGGCCGTGTACCCCATATTGTTCTGCAGCCACAGTGGCGTGAGCACGGTGGCGCCGAAGTACGCGCCGAACGCCAGCGACATGGTGACCACACTCGCGGCAAAGCCGCGATGACGGAACACCCGCAGATCGACGATGGGATTTCGCTCGGTCAGCTCCCAGATGAGGAAGGCGAGGAAACCAATCACCGCAACGATCGCGAGGACGCGAATTTCCATCGAGCTGAACCAGTCCTTGTCCTTGCCATCATCGACCATGATCTGCAGCGCAGAGACCCAGATGATCAGCAGCACGAGCCCGACCGTGTCGATCCGCATCCGGATCTTCTCCGATTCGAAGCGCTTGAGCAGCATCCATCCGGCGTATCCGCAGATTAGCGAGACCGGCACGTTGATGAAGAAGATGTAGGACCAGTGGTAGTCGTCGCAGATGATACCGCCCAGCACGGGGCCCATCACCGGCGCAATCAGTGTCGTCATGCTCCACAGGCCAAGCGCCGCGGCGGCCTTCTCCTTCGGAAAAATGCGCAGCAGCAGGGTTTGCGAGAGCGGCATGAGCGGGCCGCCCGCGAGCCCCTGAAAAACACGGAACAGCACCAGCGTGCCGAGCGACGTCGCCATTCCGCACAGTGCCGAACCCAGTCCGAACATGATCAGCGCCGTGATGAACACGCGCACCGTTCCGAAGCGACTCGCAAGCCAGCCGGTCAGCGGCACGGTGATCGCTTCGGCCACCGCGTAGGACGTGATGACGTACGTGCCCTGGCTGGTCGAGGAGCCGAGTGAACCCGAAATGGTCGACAGCGACACGTTCGCGATGGTGCTGTCCAGCACCGCGACGAAGTTGGCGGCGGCGATCATCAACGCCGCGACAATCAGCATGGGGCCGGACAGCGGCGGCAATGCGATGTCATTGACCTGAGTGGAAGACATGATGGCGCATCCTTAGTGTGCGGGCGCGTCGTTGCCGCCGCGCGTGTCGACCGTCGCTTCCATGGACAGGTTGATACCCAGCGGATGCGCGCGAAGCTCGGCCGGATCGATCCTGACGCGCACCGGCAGGCGCTGCACGACCTTGATCCAGTTGCCGGTCGCGTTCTGCGCGGGGATCATCGCGAACGCGGAACCTGAACCGCCCGAGAAACCCTCGACCTTGCCGTGATAGACGACCTTGCTGCCGTACAGGTCCGACTTCAGTTCCACCGGCTGACCGATGCGCACCTTGCCGAGTTGGGTTTCCTTGTAATTCGCATCGACGTAGACGGATTCGATCGGCACGACTTTCATCAGTGTGGTGCCGGTCTGAACGCGCTGACCCACCTGAACCTGGCGGCTCGCGACGACACCGTCGACCGGCGCGCGCAGCACGGTGCGTTCGAGATCGACGCGGGCCTGATCGCGCTTCGCGCGTGCGAGCAGGACTTCCGGATTGGTATCGACCGTCGTGTCCGCAATCAGCACCTTGTTCGCCTCGAGCGAGCCGACTGCGGCGTCGCGGCTTGCCTTCGCCTGCAAGGCCGCAGCGCGGGCTGCGTCGAGCGCCGCCCTGGCGGTGGCAGATGCAGCGCGCGCGTTGCTCAGCTCTTCGCCCGATACGCTGCCGGTGTGGGCTAGCACTTCGCGACGCTGCAGGTCGATCGCCGCGCGGTCAAAGTCGGCCTGGGCCGACGCGATCTGCGCGGCCATGCGGGATTCGTCCGCTGCGCGCGCACTGACTTGCGCGCTCAGTTGCGTATCCGTCGCGACATAGCCGCGCACCTTGCGTTCGGCGCGGCCCAGATCGGCTTCGGCCTGCGCCAGCGCAATCTTCGCGTCGGTGTCGTCGACGACGGCCAGTACGTCGCCCTTGTGGACCTGCTCCGTATTCACGACCGGCACGCTTTTGACGATGCCGCTGACCGCCGGCGTGATCGATGCGACTTCGGCTGCGGTGTAGGCGTTGTCGGTCGACACGTAATGCGAGGCGACGAAGTGCCAGTAGCTCGCGTACCCGAGACCGGCGACGAGAATGGCGCCGCCGAGCAGCGCGAACAGCTTCTTGCGGTTCGAAGGGGGAGCGCCGGCCGCAGCGCCGGTATCGACGGGAGCAGCGGAAGCGGGCGAGTCCGGCATCAGCGACTCGCTGGTTTTGACGAATTGGGTTTCAGACATGATCGGAGTCCTTGAAATCAGCTTTGCTTGTTGGGATGGGTTGCGTCGGTCGCGGCCGGCGTGCTGGCCTGAAAGCCGCCGCCGAGTGCGCGCACGAGCGCGACATCGAGCGAGAAGGTGCGCGACTGGATATCGGCGAGCTGGCGCTGCGCGGAAGTCATCGTGTCGGCGGCGTTCAGCACTTCGAGGTAACCGGCAAGGCCGGCGCGATAGCGATCGAGCGCGACCTGGTGCGCCTGGGCGGCGTCGTCGTAGGCGGCTTGTGTCGCTTGCAGCCGATCCGCCAGCGCGCGTTTGCTTGCGGCAACGTCAGCGACGTCGTGCAGCGCCTTGGTCAGCGTTTCGTCGTAGTTCGCGACCGCCTCGTCGTAGGTCGCCCGCTTGCCGCGCAGTTCGCCGCGCAAACGTCCGCCGTTGAAGATGGGCAGCGTGATCGCCGGCCCGAAGTTGCCGGCCAGCGAAGCCGCGTTCGTCAGCATGTTCAGGCCAAGCGACTGGAAGCCGATCGACGCGCCGAGCGTGATGTCCGGGTAAAACCCGGCTCGCGCGACGTCGATCCGCTTCGCCGCCGCCTCTACGCGCAGGCGTGCAACGACCACGTCCGGGCGACGGCCAAGCAGGCCGAGTCCAAGGTTGGCGGGCATGCCGGCAGGCTGGGTCAGATCGACGGCCGGCCGTGCGATGCGCAAGCCGCGGTCGGGCCCCGCGCCCATCAGCGCGGCGATCTGGTTGCGCTCCAGTGCAATCGATTCATCCAGCTCGAGCAGGTCGGCCTGCGCGCTTTGCTGCTTCGATTCAGCCTGCTTGACGCCGGACTGCGTTTCCAGCCCGTTCGCGAAACGCTCCCGGAACAGCTGTGCGGATTGCGTGCGCACCTGCAGTGCCGCCTGCGCACTGTCGCGCTCGGCGAACAGACGCGCGAGGTCGGCGTACGCTGCGGCGATCGACGCGGACAGCACCATGCGGGCCTGCGCCGCATCGGCGCGCGCCGCTTCGAGTTCCGACGTGGCGGCGGCTAGCGAAGCGCGATTCTTGCCCCAGAAGTCGATTTCGTAGCTGAAGTCGAGCTCGGCGCTGCCGTAGGGGCGCCATCCGTGGGGAACGAAATCCGAGGGAATACCGTTGTTGTAGCTCTGCTTCTTCTTTTCGACCGAGCCCTGCGCGCTGACTTCGGGCAGCAGCGCCGCGCCCGCCACCTGCGCCGACGCCTCGGCGTTATGCAGCCGCGCTTCGGCAGCCGCCAGCGTCGGCTCATCCTTGAGCGCCTCTGAAATCAGGCCGTTCAGTTGCGGATCGCGATAGCCGAGCCACCACTGGTCGGTGGGCCACGCGGACGCGGTGCCGGCCTGCTTGCCGCCGGCCGCGCCGAGACTCTGGGCCGTCTCATACCTGCTGATGTCCTTCGTTACCGGCTTTTGCGGCATGTCAGGCAGTTGCGCGCAGGCGCTCGCCACGATGGCGAAGGCGAACGCGACGGCCAGCCTCACTGGTTTGTGCTGCATCCCAACCTCGGTGCTCTCTTGCATGATCCCCTGCTCCCTCGCTCCGTTTTACAATACTGCACAGTCTAGTTATCGAAATCGGCGATGTCAACAACAAATAAACTGTACGGTTCAGGTATGGTAAAATTGCAGCATTGAAGGTCGAAGGCCGGCCACGGGCGTGCCGCCGGCCATGTCATTGATCGGTCGTGCAGACCGGAGGAGCGCATCAAAGATGAGGGTGAAAACAGAAGCAAAGCGGCAGGTGATCGTTGACGCCGCGTTTGAGGTGTTCAGTGAATTGGGGTTCGAGCTTGCGTCGATGTCCGAGATTGCGGCGCGGGCAGGCGTGTCGAAGGCCACCCTCTACAACTACTTCAAGTCGAAGGAGGAGATGTTCGCCGAGTTCATGGGCGTCGCCGCGCAACGGGGAATAGAAGTTGCACTCGCGCAACTGAAGACCACTGTGCCGGTTCGTAACGCACTGGTGAGCTTCGGCAAGCACTGTCTGATTGCGCTGCTGACACCGCAACTGCTCGCGGTGCGCCGTCTCGCGCATCTTGAAGGTGGCCGGTCGAACGTCGGCGCCCTGTTCTATGAGCGCGGGCCGAAGCCCGGCTGGCAAGTGGTGACGGACTTCCTGCAGCAATTGGTTGACGCCGGGAAGCTGCGCAGCTGTAACGCAGCCGTCGCGACAGCCCATCTGCGCGGGCTGTATGAAGCGGAGTTGCTGGAACTCTGCCTGCTGGGGGTGCCGGCGGATACCAGTTCCCGCAACATCGCCAAGGTCGTTCAAAGGGCGGTCGACGTGTTTCTGGCCGCATATGGGCCGACGGACGGGACTGACGCCGCATAGGCAGTCGCCTGGACGGTCGCGAATCTTGGGAGACGGCAAGCGAACCGACATCGTGTCGCCAGGTGAACGGTTCACCCTGCACAGCGTCGGCGAATCCGCCGTTTGCAACGCCTGACATGGGTATCAGCCTGTTCCGGAGCCAATCGTCACGATGAATGGGCCAGTGGACGGCTACTCCGGATCATGCCCGGATGGCACGCACGCCGATCGCGGTCGATGCTCTCGCCGAAACCCACAGGCAGCCGGCGAAGACGCCGCGCCTTATCGAATTGCTGAGGAATTGCTGAGGAAGGGTTGAGAGCAGTCCATTGCTGAACCAACCACGGTCTCGCGGCCAGCGATCTGCGGACGTCATGAACGAATCGCCGGCAAACGCCGTCATGCATCGCATGCGCCTACGGCTACGAACAGGATCCCAGTAGCCGCGACATTCGCCGGTCTCCCCAGGTATGGCTGCGCGGGTTGCGTAGCCATATGGGGTTATTTCGGAAGCTGGGTCGGGACTTGCGCCGACGCTTGTGTCGGAAGCTGCGGAGGTTGCGGAAGCTGCGGCCCACCTTGTGAAAGCTGCTTCGTGGACGGTTGCCCGGCGGACGCTGTCTGCTGCGACGGCAATTGCTGCGGCAGATTGTTTTGCGCAAGAACGGATGTGCTGGTAAGGAAGGCGAACAGTACGAGGAAGATCTTTTTCATTTCAATTCTCTACAGTTGGTTGTATTGATCTTGATGCGATTAGCAGCCGCGGGCCGTATCAACGCGCGGCCAAGGTTGCCTTGTAACGCCAGGACGCTGTTGCGGTACTGAAGTCGACGGGTTTATCCGACGCTACGTTGTCTGACGGGAGGGAAGCCGACGAACTAGTCACCCCGCCGTAGTTGTTGAACGCCTGTCGTTGGGCTTCCACGCGGGCTAACACTGCCTGAAAGTCCATTGCATGTTGCGTATCGGCGCTTGCGCGTTCGTGGTAGCCGACCGTTTGACGCTGAACCGCTTGAGAAGCCGCTTGCTCATACGTTTGGGGACCATTGCTGTTAGCGAATGCGGCGGTCGAGAAGGACAAGATCGACGCGACAACAGGGACGGGGATGAAGGTCTTCGACTTTGGCATGATCAGACTCCATATCGAGCGTCGGATGGAGACGCGGTGTTTGGGGAACAACGGTCTGGCGAGGCCTTGAGTGCTGTTTGCCAGTTCGTTGAGTGCCAGTTTAGTCACTTACTATCTACTTACAAGCATCCCCAGGGCAACGGATAGTTGTCGTCGCTGCAAGGTTGTAGCGCGACTGCGCTGAAGCGGTTGCGCGCTTCTTTAGTGTGTCCGGAGGCAAGGGCGGTGCGGACCGTCTGAATGACACGCAGCACATTTGCTTCGACGCTATCCAGCCGGGCGTTACGCAAGCGGGATCAGCCGTCGAGCGTGCACGCTTCAATCGAAGTTCGTTGCCAAGACCGCTACGTGAATATTGGAATACCTTCCGCTTGTTGTTCTGATGCCAGCGATTCGCGGTTCGCACAAACCCGTATATTGAAGATCTTGCAACTCATAATTACGCGCGTCGAATGGCGGCGCGCTTTGCTTATACTGCATCCATCTGACACACACTTCGCTATTTACGCAGGAATACTTATGGCACACCAACTCACGTTCCAGATCGGTTCATCGAACACGGACGTCATTCACGACATCGTTCAGCACGCGTTGCGCAGCGCTGCTACGGCCTCCACCACGAATGGGGCTATCGATGTGCTGGGCCAGGCGCTACTCGAGGTCGAGCGCCTCGCCGCGCACACGACCGTCCTGACGCACTGAGCCCTCTGCGCGCAACGACGAAGGCCACTCGATCACTCGCCCAATGGGGCATTTATGACGGTTCTGTTGGCTGGTGGAGTTACCGCCATTCCCCCTTGACGCGGATCAAGCGCCGAACGCGGCCCATGCTGGGGTTCAACACTTTCGCTGTGCCCGGACCCTTGACCGACATCGGATTGGCAACTTTTTTGCACGATCCATTGCCGGTTTCGCCTTCGTGACCATTTGCCCACGCGTCTATAACGGCGCGATTCGGAGATCGTGACAATCACTTTCGCATGGGGGCGGATTTGACCAGACGATCTCGACAGGCTAGCTGGATATGTAGCGCGCCGGCCAGCACAAGCTCCGTTCGACACCCTCAACCTACAAACTAAACACGTCGAGTCGCGCAAGATTTGCAAACGTCCCTCGCACACCTGTTAAGCGACATTCACGCGCATCGGCGACGTCCTGTATGTGGCTCGAGGATACAAGTTGACTGATCGGTCGCGGGCAGCAACTGCGCTGTCGCGCAGTGTTGATCCGGGAAGGATCAACAGCGAAACACGCCCGCGAAAATCAACAAGATGGATCGCTAAAGGCGAGCTCGACTAATGTTGCGAGCATCATGGCAGCCGCGTTTGCGGGAGGCGGTTCGACCTTTGTGGGGCGGTAGATTACATCGCCTGCGGCGATGCCTTGTCCGCTCAAAGCGCATATACCCGATCGTTTCGCTGTTTCAAGGCGCCAAAGCTGCTCGCCGTACTTGCAACCTCGAGGGTCGCTCCACGATACGGTGGCTGTTCGTGGACTGGGTCGATCGAGCAGCGCGATCGCAACGTCGCCATTCTTGACCGGCAGACGGCTCGATCCACGCGAATCGACTATATGCCTGACCCGAGCCGTCAATTGTTGCGCGCATCCCAAATCGAGTTGGCCGACCGTGTGCTGCCATGCGGTGTCGACCGTCATGCATTGAACCATGGCACTACTCCCGTCAAAAGCGAGGCGGCGCTCGGCTCAGCCGTATCTTTGGCTGCACGAAGCCGTTAATCCGCTCGGCAGTCCACAGCATCATGGCCTTGCCAAAACCGTGCAAAGCCTGCTGATGCTGTCGATACAGCATGGCGTGACTGAGCTGCGCGAATCGGCCCTTGATAAACCCGCCGCGGAAGAATCCGAACTGCCCGAGCGTCCCAAAAGCGTTGTAGTCGCTCAGCGACACGAGCGCGCCGAAGTCGTGAAATGCAAAGTCGGGCAATGAACCCCCGCCGAGCCAGTCCGGCAAGTGCTTCGCGAGGTGTTGTGCCTGTTGCGTGGCGACTTGCGCCGTGGGTGCGAGAGGACGTTCGTTGCCGGCGAGCGTCAACGTCGAGCAGTCGCCGAGGGCGAATAGTGTGTCGTCGTCCTGTGCCTGCAGGGTTGGCCTGACGGTGATCTGATTGGAACGATTGCTCTCGATCCCATCCAGTTTGCCTAGAAAATCAGGGGCCTTGACGCCCGCCGCCCATACCATCAAATCCGCCGGTTGCTTGCTGCCGTCGGCCAACCGGAGTCCATCGGGTTCGGCGGCGGTCACTCGCGTGCCCGTTCGTACCGTGAAACCGATATGCCGTAACTGTGCCTCGCTGGACTCCGACACCGCCGGCGGAAATGCCGCCAGTACGCGCGGTGCGCTTTCATAAAGGGTGAGCTGCAGACGTGAGCGGATGCCGGGGTCGCCGTAACTCGACGCCACTTCGAGTAAGCGGCTCAATTCCGCTGCCAGTTCGACGCCGGTCGCTCCGGCGCCGACGATAGACACGCGCAACGGGCTATTCGTCACAACGCTCTGGAATATACGGATTCGCAATGCTTCGTTGAAAACTTCAGCCTGTGTCTGGCTGTCAATGAAATGGCAATGATCAAGTACGCCTGGTGTGCCGAAGTCGTTGGCGCGACTGCCTAACGCAAGAATCAGCACATCGTATTCGACCGTGCGCGGCCCGATCACGACCTCCCCCGACGGCGAACGCAGCGCAGCCAGCTTCACGATACGCGCATTGCGGTCCAGGCCTTCCATTTCGCCTGGCTGATAGTTGAAGCCGTGGTCGCGGGCGTGGGCGAGATAGATGACCTGCTGTTGCTGGACATCGCGAGTGCCTGCCGCGATGGTGTGCAGCATGGGCTTCCAGATATGGGTTGCACTTTTGTCGATCAACGTGACCTGACCGCGGCCGCTGCGGCCAAGCGTGTTGCCCAGCCTGGTCGCGAGCAGAAGTCCAGCGATGCCGCCGCCGACGATGACGATCCGGGTGGTCTGGCGCGTTGTCAAATATCTCTCTTGCATGATTCCCTGCTCCCTTGCTCGCTTTTTCAATACTGCACAGTATAGTTATCTAAGACGTCCGCGTCAAGTTAAATGAACTGTACGGTTCAGATATGGTAAGATCAAAACATTGAAAGTCGAAGGCCGGTCACGGGCGTCGCCGCGGTCGGCCATGTCGTTGATCGGTCGTGCAGACCGGAGGAGGAGCGCATTGAAGATGAGGGTGAAAACAGAAGAAAGGCGGCAGGTGATCGTTCACGCCGCATTTGAGGTAATCAGCGAATTGGGGTTCGAGCAGGCGTCGATGTCCGAGATTGCGGCGCGGCAGGCGTGTCAAAGGCCACGCTCTACAACTGATAACTGAGAGGCGCCGTAAGCAACGTGGGCGATCGCCCCAGGTGAGGTTTTTCGGGAGCCAAAGGCTTCCGTTCTACCCGGATTGAGCAATTGCCGCGAGCGCGAGGTCTCGAATGCGGGGTCGACCTCCTGGAACTCCTCACCATGGCGCACAAAGCGTCGTTCTCTCGACTCCTGGAAATCCTCACCATCCTGGAAAACCTCACCTCAACAGGCTCGCTTCAACTTTTAACCCTGCATTCCAGCGTGCATTTCGCGCACTGGACACCGACGCGCTCCGCGCTCGCAGGTCCGAAGCGCAATCGTTCACCGCAACGCTGAAGCCAGCGAAGCACGTGCTGCGCGCTTCGACGCACCTCATCCCCATCGCCGTTCCGACGCACACCGCGTGAGCCGTCGCGCATCCCGCCCACCGCTCCCGCAAACCCTCACCGTAGCGCCGCATCCTGGAACTCCTCACCATTCGCGCGTCGCTCGATCCGGGCGTCGCCCATGCACGCCATTCATATCGACCATTTTTGGCCCGAATTTGACCGCGTTTATCGCCGCTCATATCGTGCAGCCATGTCGTCCGGATGTGATTCGCCCCGCTGCGTAGAGCCATCGTCATGCGGGAACCTCAATCTTCGTTCTCCCTGAGCCATGAACTCTGACGCCGTGAATTCCGATCTGAGCGCCCCGCTCGCATCACGCCGATCCGCCGCCGCGACGAGCGGCGTACGACGTGCGGTCACGACCGCCGTGCTGGGTCAAATCCTCGAATGGTATGACTTCTTCCTGTATGGAACGGCCGCCGCGCTGGTATTCGGCAAGCTGTTCTTCCCCGTCGGCAGCGATCCGCTCACCGGCACCATCGCCGCGTTCGGCGGTTTCACGGTCGGCTTCATCGCGCGGCCGATCGGCGGTGTGCTGTGCGGACATCTCGGTGACCGCTACGGGCGCAAGCTCGTGACGATGCTGACGCTGTTCGCGATGGGCACGGCGACTATGTTGATGGGCGTGCTGCCCACCTACCAGCAGATCGGCCTCGCCGCGCCGGCGCTGCTCGTGTGTCTGCGCATCGTGCAGGGGCTCGCCGCGGGCGGCGAATGGAGCGGCAGCATCCTGCTGATCCATGAGAACGCGCCGCAATCGAAGCGGGGCGCGCTCGCCGCATGGAGCCCGTGCGGCGCGGCGCTCGGCTTCGTGCTGTCGACCGGTGCGTTCCTGCTGGTGCAGAACCTGTCGTCTGCCGATTTCCTGAGCTGGGGCTGGCGCATTCCGTTCCTCTGCAGCGCCGCACTCGTCGCACTGGGCTTGTGGATGCGCCGCTCGGTCGGCGAAAGCGCCGCGTTCGCTCGAGCGAAGGCAACGCGTCGCGACACCCGCATGCCGGTGATCGAAGTGTTGCGGCAATGTCCTCGCGAAGTGCTGACGATCTTCGGTTTGCGCTTCGGCGAAGGCGGTGCGTCGTACATTTTCTTCGCGTTCTCGATCGCGTATGGCCAGTTCCTCGGCATCAAGTCGAGCTGGATGCTCGGCGGCCTGACCCTTTCGATGCTACTGATGATTCCGTTCTCGCTGTTCTTCGGCTACCTGACCGACAAGGTCGGACGCAAGCCCGTGTATCTCGCCGGCGCGATCGCGATGGTGCTCGTCGCATGGCCGTACTTTGCGCTGCTCGGCTCCGGCGAATACTGGAAAGTGATCACGGCCCTCGTGCTGGCGAACAGCCTCACCCTCGGCATCCTCGAAGGCGCGCAGCCCGCGTTCATCAGCGAACTGTTGCCGGTACATCTGCGCTTCTCGGGGCTTGGCATCGGGCGCGAAATCTCCTCGGTGCTCGGCGGCGGCCTGTCGCCGATGATCGCCACGGCGCTGCTCGCGCACTATCGCAGCGCGACGCCGGTCGCTCTGTATCTCGGCGTGCTCGGCCTGATCACCGTGATCGCGACGCTGCTCGCCCGGGAGACCTATCCGAAAGCGATGCGCATCGAAGCGCATCAGGAAACCGACTGACATCGTTCACATCACTGAATCAAGAGGTAACGCGCATGCACGCCGTTCATACCGCCAGCGCCCGCGCTTGCACCGCCGACGCACCCATCATCGACACGCAGGAGGACTACCCTGAATACTCGGGCCCGCTGTCGCTCGATGACCTGATCACCGAAGTCGAGCGTCGCCGCGACGAGTTCGATGCGGTTTCACACGTCCCGCGCGACATGATCCTGAAGATGAAGCGCGCGGGCATCTTCCGCGCGAGCACGCCGAAACGCTTCGGCGGCGACGCGCTGCCGCCGCCACACTTTCTGGCGATGCTCGAACGCATCGCGATCGCCGATGGTTCGAGCGCATGGGTCGCGGCCTTTGGCTCCGCGAACACGTATCTTGCGTCGCTGCCGGTCGAGACTCAGGCCCGCATCTACGCGTCCGGTCCAGACCAGGTTTTCGCGGGCGGTCTGTATCCCCTGCAACCGGCCGAGCGTGCGCCCGGCGGCTACGTCGTGTCGGGTCAATGGCGTTTCGCGAGCGGCTGCAAGGGCGCGGACTGGATCGGCGTCGGCATCGGTGGCGCGCCGGGCAAGGTCGGCGACGCGAACGCGGGCAAGCCGTTCACGGCCGTGTTTCCGGCGAGCGAAGTCGAGATCGTCGACAACTGGAACGTGGTCGGCATGCAAGGCACCGGGAGCCACGATCTGCGCCTGAAAAACAGGTTCGTCGACGAGCAATGGACCTTCGTGCGCGGCGGTGCGCCGCTGATCGACGAGCCGCTCTACCGCTACCCCGCCGTCGCATATCAGGCACAGGTGCATGCGGCGGTGAACCTCGGGCTCGCGCGCGCGGCGCTCGACCTGCTGGCCGGTATGTCCGGCGTAACCAGAACGACGACCGGCGCGCCGCGTCTTGCCGACCGCGCGTACTATCGCTCGGGTCTCGCGCAGGCCGAGGCGAATCTGCGCAGCGCGCGCGCGTTCTTCTTCGAGTCGGCGCAAACTTCGTGGCGCACGGTCATGGCGGGCGACCCCGTATCACCCAGCGAGGCCAATCTGCTGCGGCTCTCCGCGACGCATGCCGCGCATACGTGTGCCGAGGTGGTCATGCAGGCGTACAAGATGGCTGGCATCGGCGCGATCTATCGCGAGAGCCGCATGCAGCGGATGGTGCGCGATTCGATCGTCGTCACGCAACACGCGTTTCTCGGCGAAGGCACCTACGACGCGTCGGGCGCGCTGTTCGTCGGCATACCGCCGGTCACGCCCTATCCCTGAGCGACGTGGAGCGACTGTCATGACGCACGACGAAACGCGCACGCACTTCCGCGACGCGATGGCTTGCCTCGGCGCGGCCGTCAACATCATCACGACCGATGGTCCGCGCGGGCGCTGCGGCATCACCGCGAGCGCGGTCTGTTCGGTGACCGATATGCCACCGACCATGCTGGTGTGCATCAATCAATCGAGCTATGTGCATGACGTGATGCACGAAAACGCGAACCTGTGCATCAACATCCTTGGCGCGCACTGCCAGGACCTCGCGCGCGTGTTCGCCGGCATGACGGGTTGCTCGATGGACGCGCGTTTCGATCAATGCGCGTGGCAGCCGGGAGCGCTCGGCGCTCCGGTGCTTTGCGACGCGCTCGCGAGCCTCGAAGGACAGATCGTCGACAGCAAGACGGTGGGCTCGCACTCGGTGATGTTCGTGCGGATCGAGCGGATCGCCACGGCCGATGACGGCGATGGCCTCGTCTACTTCGGCAGGCAGTTCCATCGGCTTGCGCGTGCCGGTGTCGCGGCTTGCGAGGAGGCATGACAATGCAGGTCTGTCTCTTTCTGATCGGCGCGAGCGACGCGCGGCAATCGCTCACGGACCCGCCCGCGCTGCTGCGGGCCGCCACGCAAGTCGCGGGGCTGCGCAAGCTGATCGTGCACGAGCCGATCGCGGGACAGGTCGATGCGCGTATCGCGCCGGCGGCGGATGCGCCGTCGTGCGCGCTGCAGTGGTACTTCGACGAACTCGAGCCGCTCGAAGCCGCGCTCGAACCTGACGGCGCGATCGCGCACGCGTTGCATTCGGCCATGCGCGCCGAATTCAGCCCGCAAAGCTTCTCGCAGCAGGTGATGGCCGTGCGCATGTTCGCGCCACCGCAGGCTGCGTCGGTCGAAGACAACGCGCAACGCTGCACCTATCTGGTCGCATACGAAGGCGTCGCGCAAGACTTCAACGCGTGGCTTACGCACTATCTGGCGCATCATCCGCCGTTGATGCTGCGATTGCCGGCGCTGCGCGAAATGGAGATCTACACGCGCATCGACAGCCGCAGCGGTTTGCCGTTTGCGCGCGCGAGCGCGCTGCAACGCAACAAGGTCGTGTTCGACGATGCGAGCGCGCTCACCGATGCGCTCGCGTCGCCGGTGCGCGATGCGATGCGCCGCGACTTCCACGCGCTGCCGCCGTACAGCGGGGCAACGCCGCATTTTGCAATGCGCAGCATCTACGGTAACCTCGCCGCATATTGACCGGCGCGTCGCGCTGCCAGCGACGTGCCTTAGTTTGCGAGAGCTGCGCATGAACAAGCTGAATCCCGGCATCGCCGATCTGAATCTTCTGCGCGTGTTCCTCGCGATCTGGGACCTGCGCAGTCTGACGGCGGCCGGCGATCGGCTCGGTCTCACGCAACCGGCGGTCAGTCATGCGCTGCGCCGTCTGCGCACTCTGTTCGAAGACCCGCTGTTTTCGCGCACGCCCAACGGCATGGTCCCCACCGATGCCGCGTACCGCCTCTATCCGCCGCTCGCGCAAGCGTTCGCGATCATCAACGAAGCCGTGCAGCAGCTGGCGAAGTTCGAGCCGTCGACCGCGCGACGGGTGTTTCGCGTGTCGATGTCGGACATGTCGGAGTTCTACTTCTTGCCCCCGCTCGCCGCGCTGCTCGATCGCGAAGCGCGCGGCATCCGCATCGAGGTTGCCAATGTGCCGGTCGAGTCGGTCAGCGCGGCGATGCGCGCCGGCGAAGTCGATCTCGCGCTCGGCTATGTGCCGGGTCTCGACGCGGGCTGCGTGAGCCGGACGCTGTTCGTCGACGAGCACGTGTGCGTGGTGCGCGCCGGTCATCCGCTGCGCAAGACGAGGCCGAGCCGCGAAGATCTGACCGCGCTACGCTACGTGTACGCGAGCACCAATGCGACCGGGCATCGGATGGTCGAGCAATGGCTCGACGAGCTGAACCTGAAGCGCGAGGTCGTGCTGCGGCTGCCGCATTTCGTCGTCGCGCCCGAGATCGTGATGAATACCGATCTTGCCGTGATCTTTCCGAAAAGCATCGCGAAGCGCTTCAACCGCGGCAAGGCGTTCCGGATTCTGCCGCTGCCGTTTCCGCTGCCGCCGATCGAAATCCAGGTGCACTCCCACTCGCAGTTCGCGGCGGACCCCGGCATCGCGTGGCTGCGCGAGACCATCCATACGATGTTTCATCAGCCGGCACGCTGAGCGCCCGTGAGCTTGCCCGCGGGTGCCGGGCACGCCGGGCATATTAGCTGCACTGATACCCGCCCTGCTTTTCGGCTAATTTGACGCCACTATCTGTCGCCTCGACACTGCGTATCGTGCGAAGCCTTTTCTGAAAGGCCGCCATCCCCCCACTTCAGATGCGAGCAGACATGTCCTCCGTTCAATCCCCGATCACGGCCGGGCGCGCCACGGCAGAGTCGGATCGCGCACTCAGGAAAATCATCATTGCGTCAGTGGCCGGCAACGCGATGGAGTGGTACGACTTTTTCGTGTACGGCACCGCGGCTGCGCTCGTGCTCGGGCAACTGTTCTTTCCCGCGCACGCGGACCCGTTGATCGGCACGATCGGGGCGTTTGCCGCGTTCGCGATCGGCTTCGTCGCGCGTCCGCTGGGCGGCATCGTGTTCGGGCATATCGGCGACCGCTATGGACGCCGCGCGTCGCTCGTCTGGACGCTACTGATCATGGGCTTTGCGACTTTCGGCATCGGGCTGTTGCCGACCTATGAGCACGTCGGTCTGGCCGCCCCCGCGGCGCTCGCGGGCTTGCGCTTGCTGCAAGGCATCGCATCAGGTGGCGAATGGGGCGGCGGCGTGCTGATGATCAGCGAGAACGCTCCGCCCGAAAAACGCGGCTATTTCGCGGCGTGGAGTCAGCTCGGCGTGGGCGGCGGCTTCGTGCTGTCGGCGGGCGCGTTCCTCGCGGCGCAAGCGCTGCCGCACGATCAGTTCATGTCATGGGGATGGCGTCTGCCGTTTCTCGCGAGCATCGTGATTTTCGCGCTCGGCGTCTACATCCGTCACAACCTGCCGGAGAGCCGCGACTTCGAGAACGCTGAGAAAGCCGGCAAGACCGCGCATATGCCGGTGCTCGAAGCGATCAAGCGTCACCCGAAAGAGATCCTGATGGCGATGGGTCTGCGGGTCGCGGAAAACGGCGGCGCCTATATCTTTCTCGCGTTCTCGCTCGTGTACGGCAAGTTCGTGGGCATTTCGAATTCGGTGATGCTGACCGGCGTGATGCTCGCGATGGTCGTCGAAATGGGCGCGATGCTCGCGTGGGGCAAGCTGTCGGACCGCATCGGGCGCAAGCCGGTGTATATGATCGGCGCGGTGTCGCTCGCGGTGATGGCGTTTCCGTTCTTCTGGCTGCTCAACACGCAGTCCACGCCGCTGATCTGGCTCGCGCTTTTGCTCGGCACGGCGGTCTGCCACGGCGCGATGATCGGCACGCTGCCCGCGCTCGTCGGCGAACTGTTCAGCACCGAAGTCCGCTATTCCGGCGTGGCGCTCGGTCACGAAGTCGCGTCGATCTTCGCGGGCGGCCTGTCGCCGCTGATCGCGACAGCTCTGCTCGCGCACTACCAGGCCTACTGGCCGGTTGCCGTGTTCCTCATCGTGCTCGGTCTCATCACAGTCGTGACGCTGAAGTTCACGCACGAAACGCGTCAGCCGTAATGCTTCGCCTGCCTGGCGTGCAAGCCTTCGCGCGGTGACGTGTATCGCGCGAAGGCTTCGCTTTGGCCCGCGCAGTCCGAGGTAAAGGAGTGCGGTAACATGGCACTCCCCCAAGACCCGCTCCTCATGTCAGCGCATGAAAGTCGACACCACCACCGTTCGTCTCGTCGTCGCGATGGTCGAAGAGGGCAGCATCTCGCGGGCGGCCAACCGGCTGGGGCTCGCGGTGGCGGCGGCGTCGCGGCGCGTGTCGGATCTCGAGGAGCAACTCGGCACGAAGCTCTTCAGGCGCGTACCGCACGGCGTGGAAATGACCGAGTCGGGTGGCAAGCTGCTCGGCTATCTGCAGCAGGTCGACACGCTGGTGGACCGGCTCGCGAGCGAGGCGCAGGCACTCGTGAGCGGGTTCGACGGACGCATCGTGATCGGCGCGCCGAAAGCCGTGATCATCGAGTTTCTCGCCGCGGATATCGCCGCGATCCGGAATGCTTATCCGGGCATCTCGCTGAAGATCGTCGAAGAGAACAGCCGCATCGTGCAGCAGATGTTGCGCGACAAGATGATCGACATCGGCATCTACGAAAAGAAGAGCGGCTTTCTCGATCTGCCGCAAATGCGCTATCGCGAGGACCGGCTGGTGCTCGTTTATAGCCGCGCACATTTCCATCTTGATCCGCAGCCGATCACGCTCGACGCCTTGCTCGAGCTTCCGCTCGTCAGCCTCGGCAAGGGCTCGGCAATCCTTGCCGCCGTGCAGCGCGCGTTTCACAGCCGCGGCCGCCGCTTCGATTGCGACTATCTGGTCAATGGTTTCGACACGATGCTCGCCGTCGTGCGGCACGGGCTCGGCGTGGGTCTGATGCCGCCCGACGTGCTGCGCAGCTTCCATCCCGAGGACGGCCTCGGCGTCGTCGAGCTCGCGGGTGACTGGCATCAACGTAGCTACGTACTGTCTTGTGTGGAAGGACATGCGCAGGCGCAGACGCTGCGCAACGTCGAAGCCGCGCTCACGGCCGGACGGCGCGTGGCAGGCCGCTGAAGCGCGGGCGCAGCAGTTCCTGCGCTCGACGCCCTCGACTGCAAAGCACCCCCTTCGTCTTTTGCGAAACCAGGTATGACCGTCGCATTCTTGCGGCGGCACCCTCGCGTGCGCGACAGTTGACGCACGCCAACACGGTGCTGCAACGGCCGGCCGCGCGACGCGCTTCGCGCGACAGCGGCCCGGCAGGAAAAACAGGAGACGACATGAAGCAAAGCCACGCACAAACACCATCCAGCGACGACGCGGATACGGACAACCGGCCGTTGCCGCTGCAGGGCATCCGTGTGCTCGACGTCAGCCAGGTGATGGCCGGCCCGTTCGCCTGCATGATGCTCGCCGATCTCGGCGCGGACGTCATCAAGGTCGAACCCCTCGAAGGCGACCAGACGCGCGGCGCCATGGGCTTCAAGATGAAAGGCCCGGACAGCATGGGCTTTCTGAACATGAACCGCAACAAGCGCTCGGTCGCGCTGGACCTGAAGACCGACGAAGGGCGCGAGTTCTTCTGCAAGCTGGCCAGGACCGCCGACGTGATCGTCGAGAACTATCGGCCCGGCGTGGTTCAGCGGCTGCGGATCGATTACGAGACGATCCGTGAAATCAACCCGAAGATCGTCTACGCGAGCATTTCGGGCTTCGGTCAGAGCGGCCCGTGGTCGCAGCGCCCCGGCTTCGACCTGATGGCGCAGGCCATGTCCGGCGTCATGAGCGTGACGGGCTACAAAGGCGGCAAGCCCGTGAAGGCCGGCGTGCCGGTGGCGGACATCGGCTGTGCGCTGTTCGCCGTGTACGGCGTGCTTTCCGCTTATATCGGCGCGCAGAAGACCGGGCAGGGGCAACACATCGACGCGTCTCTGTTCGATTCGGCGATGGCCTTCTCGATCTGGGATATGTCGGACTACTGGGGAACGGGTGTCGAGCCGACGCCGCTTGGCACAAGCAACAAGATGAGCGCGCCGTATCAGGCCGTGAAGGCGCGCGACGGTTACTTCGTGATGGGCGCAACCAACCAGAAGCTGTGGTCGCGTCTTTGCGAACTGCTGGAGCGGACCGATCTGCTGACGAATCCCGAGTTCGAGACCGTTTCCCTGCGCCTGAAGAACCGCGAAGCGCTGATCGAATCGCTCGAGAAGTCGTTCGGCCAGCGCGACTGCGAGGCATGGATCGAGACGATGCTGGCCGCAGGCATTCCCGCCGGACCGATCCTGTCGTATCCGCAAGCCTTCAGCAGCGAACATGCGCAGTATCGCCGCATGTGCATGGAGATCGACCATCCGGTTGAAGGCAAGGTCAAGAACATCGGCTTTCCGGTCAAGATGCTCGGTACGCCGCAGCGCGTGCGACGCCATCCGCCGCGGCTGGGCGAGCACAACGACGAGCTTTACGCAGAGATCAACGGGGCCGCGAAATGAGCGAAGCGACGAGTGAGAAAGTCAGGCTCGAACGTCTGACGGAGTCGGTCGCGCAGATCGTGATCGACCGCCCCGAGCGGCACAACGCGATGTCGATTCCGATGTACGAGACCTTGCTGGCATTGATCGACCAATGCCGCGCGGACGAAACCGTAGGTTGTATCGTTCTACGCGGCGCGGGCGGCAAGTCCTTTATCTCGGGCACCGACATCGACTACTTCCGCGACTTTACGGCAGGCTCGCAGGGCGTCGAATACGAAGCGCTCGTCGAACAGGTGATCGACGCGGTCGAACGCATTGCGGTGCCCACCGTCGCCGCGATCGACGGTTGGGCCGTGGGTGGCGGACTCGCCATCGCTACCGCGTGTGACTTCCGCATCTGTGCGGAGGGCTCGCGCTTCGGCGCGCCGATCGCAAAGACGTTATCGAACACGCTGTCGTCACGCAATCTCGCGAGGCTCGTGGCGGCATTCGGCGTGCCGCGCGTGAAGAAGATGCTGCTGCTCTCCGATTTCCTCAGCGCCGCCGAAGCGCACGCGTGCGGCTATGTGTATGACGTCACGGCGAAGGAACAGGTCGGCAACGCGGCGTGCGCGCTCGCCGAGCGGCTCGTTGCGCTATCGCCCGTGACGCAGCATGCGGTCAAGGAGAGCTTGCGGCGCATCGTGATCGATCAAAGCCTCGCAGACGAGGATCTCGTCGAGCAGGTGTACGGCAGCCAGCGGTTCCGCGACGCCGTCGCGGCCTTCGGCTCGGGAACGCCGAAAGGCTGAGCGTCCCGGATCGCACGCGCAATCGCGTGGCTTCACCACAAAAAATAAACCGCATCTGGAGGACGACACATGAAACGCCTGTCGCTGAAGGCCACCACCACCGTGCTGGTGATGTTGTGCCTGATGTATTTCATCACCTATGTGGATCGCGTCAACGTCAGTACGGCAGCGGGGCAGTTCAAGAGCGAGCTCGGCCTCAGCAATACGCAGCTCGGCATCATTTTTTCGGCATTCGCGTATCCGTACGTGATCTTCCAGTTTGTCGGCGGATGGGTCAGCGACCGCTTCGGCGCGCGCCGCACGCTGCTTGCATGTGCGGCAATCTGGGCCGTGGCGACCGCGCTGACCGGCATGGCGGGCGGTTTCGCTTCGCTGATCGCGGCGCGCCTGCTGCTGGGTCTCGGCGAAGGCGCGACGTTTCCGGCCTCGACCAGCGCGATGGCCTCGTGGATCGCCCGTGACAAGCGCGGCATGGCACAGGGCATCACGCACTCGTCCGCGCGGCTGGGCAACGCCATCGCACCGATGCTGGTCCTCACGCTGATGACCGCGTTCAACTGGCGCTTTTCGTTCTATCTGCTCGGTGCAATGAGCGCCGTCTGGCTGGTCCTCTGGTATCTGACCTACACGGAGCGTCCCGTCGATCACCCGCGCATCACGCGCGCCGAACTGGATAAACTGCCGCCTCCCAGGACGCGTCCGGTCGATCCGCGCGGCACGTGGATGCGCCTGTATAAACGCATGGCACCGATCTCGGCGGTGTACTTCTGCTACAACTGGATCCTGTGGCTGATGCTCGACTGGATGCCGCTGTACTTCATGCATTCGTTCCACCTGAACATCAGGAAGGCCGTGGTGTTCACCTCGGGCGTATTCGTGGCGGGCGTGATCGGCGATCTCGTCGGCGGCATGGTGAGCGACCGCCTGTTGCGCAAGACCGGCAACGTCAAGCTTGCGCGCAGCTATCTGGTGGCCTCGTGTATGGCGTTGACCGCGCTGTCGCTGGTTCCCGTCGTGCTGCTGCACGATCCGATGATTTCGCTGATCTTCCTTGCCGCGGCGATGTTCTTCAACGAAATGAACGTCGGCCCGATGTGGGCGATTCCGATGGACGTCGCCTACGACCGCTCCGGCACGGCCAGCGGCATCATGAGCGGCACCGGCTTCACTGCGGCGATCGCGAGCCCAGTCATCGCCGGGTTGGTCGCCGACCGGTTGCACAGCTGGGATCTGACGTTCGTACTGTCGATCGGCGTGATGCTCTTCGGCATCGTGCTGAGCTTCTTCACGAAGCCGAACATACCGTTTTCGAATGACGCGACGCAGCCGCGCAGCGAATCGCAACGCAAGGAGGACGCGCTGTCGGGCGCTTGACACTTCAGCATAAAATAAATTGCATTGATGCAAGAACGGTTTTTTAATCTATTTTGCTTATCCGATGCGGGGCGCTAATCTCGGCATATCGTCTCCCCAGGAACACATCGGAAGGCAATCATGCAAGCTTCAACCCTGAAAGTCCGCGTCGATGCCTTGTGCGAAGAAGCGCACGGCGTCCGCTCGTTCAGCATTTCGCGGCTCGACGGGCTGCCGTTCGAGCGCTACGAACCCGGCGCCCATATCGACGTCACGAGTCCTTCGGGCGTCACGCGGCAATACTCGTTGTGCGGCGACCCGGAGTGTATCGAGTCGCAGATTTTCGCGGTGAAGAAGGAGGAGCAATCGCGCGGCGGCTCGCGCTCGCTTCATGAAGAGGTGAGCGTCGGCACCGAACTGTCGGTCGGCGCGCCGCGCAACCTTTTTCATCTCGAAGAAAGCGCGGACGAGCACATCCTGATCGGCGCGGGCATCGGCATTACGCCGTTGCTGTCGATGGCTTATCGGCTCGCCGCGCGGCACGCGCGTTTCACGCTGCACTATTTCGCCCGCAGCGAGGCGCACGCGGCCTTCATGACGCTGCTCACGCGCGAGCCGTTCGCACGGCACGTGAAGCTGCATTTCGGCGTGCAGCCCGAGGAGCTGAAACCCGCGCTCGATGCGTGCCTGCTCGATGCCGGCGCGAACGCGCATGTCTACACGTGCGGTCCCTCGCCGTTCATGGATTTTGTCGTAGCGAGCGCTCAGCAACGCTTGCCCGCGGAAGCGATTCATCTCGAACGTTTCAAGGCGGAGCCGGCTCCCGTGGCCGAAGCATCGCTCGATAGCTTCGACGTGCAATTGGCGAGCAGCGGTCAGACCGTGCGAGTCGATGCGAACACGTCGATCGTCGATGCGCTCGCGTCGATCGGTATCGAAGTGGACACGTCGTGCGGCGAAGGCGTGTGCGGCACCTGCATGGTGGATGTGGTCAGCGGCGAGCCCGAGCATCGCGATCACTGCCTGAGCAAGGCCGAGCGCGCAAGCAATAGCGTGATCTGCTGCTGCGTGTCGCGCTCGCGAACCCCCGTGCTCGTGCTCGACCTCTGATTTACCTGCGCGCAATCACATTTTCTCGAAGCCCGCGAGGATCTCGGTGATAAGGCCGCGCATCCACGCGATGCCTTCGTCTTCGTGGAAGTGCTCGTGCCAGTGCATCGTCACGGCGGCCTTCGGCAGCGGCACGGGCAGTGCATAGATCCGGAACGCGTCGCCGCGATTGAGGATATGCGCGAGCCGTTCGGGCAGCGTCGCGAACAGATCCGTCGCGGCGAGCACGCCAGGCACCGCGACGAAGTGCGGCAACGCGAACGCGATATTGCGGCCGACGCCTTGCGCGCGCAGCGCGTCGTCGAGCGCATGGTGGCTATGTTCGAGGGAGCGCACCTGGATGTGCGACGCGGCCAGAAACCGTTCGAGCTTCAGCGTGTCATCGCTCGGCAGGTCGCGGCGCTTGCGCGTCATGCACACATACGATTCCTCGAACAGCAGGCTATGCCGCGTGCGCGGCAGCAGCGACGGCAGATTGCCGATCGCGAAGTCCAACCGGCTCGAGCGAAGCGCCTCTTCGATCTCCTCCACAGGCAATGGCTCGACGACCAGCTTCACGCGCGGCGCGGACTTCTGCAGCGCCGCGCACAGCGCGGGCAGATACGCCATTTCGCCCGCATCCGATAGCGACAGACGAAACGTGCGCGTGCTCGTCGCCGGATCGAAACGTTCCGCGTAACGCAGCGCCTGACGCACGGTGTCGAGCGCGTGGCCGACGATTTCCGCGAGCTCGAGCGCGACGGGGGTCGGCTGCATACCCGCGCGCGTGCGGATAAAGAGCGGATCGTCGAACATCGTGCGCAGACGGCCGAGCGAGTAGCTGACCGCGGGCTGCGACAGCGCGAGGCGTTCGCCCGCTTTCGTCAGGCTGCGCTCGTCGACGATCGCCTGAAACACTCTCAGCAGATTGAGATCGACGTGGTCGATGGAGGTCATGGGGTCTCTTGTGATATCAGCCGAACTTATTCGACAACCTGTTTTTAATCGATTTGACGCATGATCGTCGCAAAGCGAGACTGATGTCAACGAGAGGATGCGCTGATGTGTTGCACGCGACTCGTCGCGTCGATGTGCGTCTTCATTCCAACCACGCAACTGCCCCCGCATACGATGAGTACGCCGACCTATCAAACCATCGACACCAGCGCTTTAGCCAGGCGCGCCGAGGCCGATCGCATCGCGCCTTCCCTGTACTACGATCCCGAGCTGTTCGAAGTCGAACTGGAGCGCATTTTCTACAAGACGTGGATCTGGGTCGCGCATGACAGCGAGCTGCAGAAGCCCGGCGATTTCATCACGACGACGATCGGCCGGCAGCCGGTGATCGTCGTGCGCGACAAGAGCGGCGCGGTCAACGTACTGCAAAATCGCTGCCGGCATCGCGGCGCGACCGTGTGCGAAGAGCACAAGGGCAATGCGAAGGGCTTCACGTGCCCGTATCACAGCTGGTCTTATGCGCTCGACGGCACGCTGCGCGCTCTGCCGTACGGCGACGGTTACGAAGGCGTATGCGAAAGGGGCGATCTGCCGCTCAAGAAGCTGCGCGTGGGCGTCTATCAGGGCCTCATTTTCGCGAGCTTCAACGAAACGATCGAACCGCTCGAAGACTTCCTCGGCGGCGCGAAGCCGTGGATCGACCTGTTCATGAAGCAGGGCGCGGGCTATCCGATCAAGGCCAACGGCGAGCACAAGTTCAAGTTCAAGGGCAACTGGAAGATCCAGCTCGAAAACACGACGGATCTGTACCACTTCCCGGTCGTGCACAAGTCGTGGATGAAGTCGATCGACGACGAGACCGCCGCCGCGATCACGAGCTTCATGACGAGCGACCAGGCGTTCTGCCGCTCGCTCGGCAACGGTCACAGCCTCGCGGTGCTGATGCCCGAGATCGTCGATCTGGACCGCGACGATGGCGCGCCGCTGCCCGAGCGCTTCAGCGAACTCGCCGCGCAACTCGCGCAAAAGCACCCGCCGGAAGAAGTGCGCCGCATCGTGCGCTCGCTGATGGGCGTCGGCTTCAACCTGAACCTGTTCCCGAATCTCGCGCTGTCGATGGCGTTCTTCCGCGTGCTGCGGCCGATTTCCGCCGAGGAAACGGAGATTCGCCACGTCGCGCTCGCGATGGACGGCGGTCCTGAAGAAGCGAACCGCGTGCGCCTGCGCATTCACGAGCACTTCCAGGGCCCGTTCGGCTTCGGCAGTCCCGACGACGCCGAAGCGTGGGAGCGCGTGCAGCGCGGCTCGCATGCGGGACCGGACGTACCGATCCTCGTCAATCGCGGTCTGAATCGCGAAACGACCGCCGCGAACGGCGAGAAAACCGCCCACGCAACCGATGAAACCGGCATGCGCGAAGCCTACAAGCAATGGCGCGCAATGATGGAGCAGGCATGATGGACGACAGAAACGCACTCTTTTCCCACCAGACCTTTGCGCGCGCGATCGAGTTCATCTGGCGCGAAGCCGAATTGCTCGATCGACGCGACTATCGCGAGTGGCTCGAGTTGTGGGACCCGGCGGGCCACTACGTGGTGCCGATCGATCCGAAGGCGACCGATTACGCGGCAACGCTGAACTACGCGTACGACGATCAGCACATGCGCGAGCTGCGCGTGCAGCGCATGACGTCCGGCTATTCGGCATCCGCGTCGGATGCCGCGCGCACGGTGCGCACGGTGTCGCGTTTCACGCTCGCGAGCGATGGCGCGGACGTGGTCGAAGTGAAGTCGTCGCAGATCATCATCGCGTACAAGCGGGGCACGTCGACGATCTTCGCGGCCGATCTGACGCACAAGATCAGCATGGCGAGCGGCGAGCCGCGTCTCGTCGAGAAAGTGATCCGCCTGATCGATTCCACCGATGCGCTGAGCGCGATCGGCTTCCTGCTCTGACCGGTCATCATGCCGACACTCGAAGTCTATTTGCCGCAAGGCTATGCAGACGAACGCAAGGCGAAGCTGATTCAAGGGTTGACCGATGCGACCGTCGAGGCAATCGCCGCGCCGCCGGAGTCCGTGCGCATTCTGCTATCGGAGCTGGCGGCAACGAACGCCGGTCTTGGCGGCAAGCTCACGCCTGCCGCGTTGCCGGTCATCATCGCAATCCTGATAGCGGGGCGCACCGACGCGCAGAAAGTCGCGTTGATCGCCCAGCTATCCGAAACGATCGCGGCGATCCTCGACGTGCCGCTGCCTTCCACACGCGTGATGATCAAAGACATTCCCAACACGGACTTCGGCATCGGCGGCAAGACCGCGCGGGCGCTGGGCCGCTAGCTTCGCGATGCGCTCAGGCTTGGGACAGCAGGCGAAAGTGCTGGCGGTCGTCAATCTCGGCCTCGCGCGCGCGGCGCTCGACGTCGCCAACACGATGTCCGGCGGCAGCAAGACGACGACCGGCGCGTCGCAACTCGCGGACCGCGCGTACTACCGCATCGAACTCGCGAAGGCTGAAGCGCAACTGCGGTCGGCGCGCGCGTTCTTCTACGAGGCGACCGACAGCGTCTGGCAGTCGATCCTCGCGGGCAACGACGTGACGCCCGATCAGGTCAGTCTGCTGCGCCTGTCGGCCACGCAGATCGCGCGGGAAGGCGCCGACGTCGTGAACCGCGCGTATCGGCTGGGCGGCACGGTAGGCGATCTATCGCAACCATCCGCTGCAACGTCTCGCGCGCGATGCGATGGTCGTCACGCAACACGCCTTCCTCGGCGAAGGCAATTACGACGGAGCCGGCGCCGTGTTCGTCGGCGTGCAGGCGATTCCCGGCTACCTGTGAGCTCTCTTCAATCAATCGAACCAAGGAATGGTCCCATGAGCGACAACCGAAACCTGCCTTTGCGTGTGCTGTTCTGCTGCGGCGTCTCGCAGAACTTCTTCGACTTGCCGCGCGAACAGATCGGCGAAGTGTGGCAAGCGTACGGCAAGATGCTGAACGCGATCGAAGCGATGGAAAACGTGCGCGTGCTGGGCGTGATGGACGACGATCGGCTCGTGGTCGGCAACGCCGATAGCGCGCCGTGGACGTTCTACATCATGGCCGACGTCGCCGACTTCGATACCGCGGTGGCCGTGTGCAATCTGTATCGGACGACGCCGGTCGGTGACTACAACCTGTGGCGCTACGGCAAGATCGAGGCGCGCGTGGGCCGTGCGCTGACGGTGCCGCCAGCGGTCGCCAACCATGCGTGACGCGATGACCGATCCGGCTATCGACGCGCTGCTCGCGCGCGTCAAAGCGCTAGAAGCACAGAACGCGGTGTGTAAGACGATCGCGCGCTACATGGCGCTGTGCGATGTGCCCATGCGCGCGCTCGAAGGCGAGGCGCTCGTCGCGCTGTTCGCTGAAGACGCGATCTGGGAAGGCATCGGCCCGCAGTACGCGGACAAGTTCGGGCGTCTCGAAGGGCCGGCGCAGATCGTCGCGATGCTGCAGCGTTATCTGCCGCCCACGCCGCACTTCGCGACCAATGTCCACTTTCTGACTGCGGAGCATATCGAAGTGAACGGCGACACGGCGAAGGGTCGCTGGATCATGTTGCAGGCTTCGGGTTATGTCGATGCGAAAGCGGAACTGATCGCGGCGCGCCTCGAAGTCGACTTCGTGCCCGCCACTCACGATGCGGGCGCGACATGGCTGATCCGCCATTTCCGTACCGAGCGTCTTTTCGATGCACCGTGGCAAGTCAACCCGGCCCAGGGAGTTTCGGCATGAGCGCATTTCTGCAGACATTCGATCTGAGCGCGACGGACAACGCCGACGCGCCGACGATCGCGATCAAGGACAGCATCGACGTCGCCGGCTACGCGACGACGGCGGCAAGCCGCGCGCTTGCCGACGCACCGCTTGCATCGGAGCACGCCGAAGTCGTGCGGCGTTTGCTCGACGCCGGCTGGCGCGTCACTGGCAAGACCAACATGCACGAACTCGCGTTCGGCATGACCGGCATCAACGACTTTTCCGGCACGCCGGTCAATCCGCAGGACGCGGCACGCATTCCGGGCGGATCGTCGAGCGGGTCCGCGTCGGCGGTCGGGCAGAAGTTCGTGGACGCCGCGCTCGGTACCGACACCGGTGGCTCGGTGCGCGGTCCCGCCGCATGCTGCGGCGTTATCGGGCTGAAGCCGACGTTCGGCCGCGTGTCGCGGCACGGCGTGGCGCCGCGCGTCACGACACTCGACTGCGTTGGACCGTTTACGCGCGAGACGGACACGCTGATTCGCGTGATGACGGCGATCGATCCTTCGTTTCGCGTTGACGATGCGCGTCGAGACGTTTCGCAGTTGCGCATTGGCATGGTCGCAGTCGACGCGGATGACGACATCGCCAAAGCAATCGCCGACGCTGTCGGAAAGTCCGAACTCGCCACGCAAGCGATCGAACTCGCGTCGCTGAAGGACGCATTCACGGCCGGCCTCGCGGTGATCAACGCGGAGACATCGCGCGCATTTGGCCATCTGGTGGCAAGCGGCAAGCTCGGCGCCGATATCGAAGCGCGCCTGCGCGCGGCCGCGGCCACGAGCGCCGCCGATCTCGACGCGGCGGAACGCGTGCGCCGCACGTTCACTGACGAAGTGGACCGCGCGCTCGACCGGGTCGACGTACTCGTGCTGCCGACGCTGCCCGCATTGCCGATCACGCTCGAAGCGGCACGCGCAGGCACGTCGGTGATCGGCATGTCGTCGTTGATCCGGCCGTTCAACCTGAGCGGGCATCCAGCGCTGAGCCTGCCCGTTCCGATCGAACGCTCGACGCTGAAGGCGGGCCTGCAAATCATCGGTCGCAAGAACGACGACGAAACGGTGTGCGCGGTCGCCGCGCACCTCGATGCGCGCCTCGCGCAATCCGCCTGAACGCAATCAAGGGGTCAGCAACATGTCGAACAGAATCGTGCTCGTGACCGGCGCCGCGCGCGGACTTGGCGCCGTTGTAGCGCGTCGTTTTCACGAAGCAGGCTACAGGGTCGCGCTGGCCGATATCGCGATCGAACCCGCGCAAGCGCTCGCGTATGAACTCAGCAGCGACGGCTCGAGCGCCTGCGCAATCCGGCTCGACGTCACGCGCAAGGTGGACTTCGAAGCGGCGCGCGACGCGTTGCTCGAACGTTGGGGCGGCGTGGACGCGCTCGTCAACAATGCGGGCGCCTCGAAGGTCGTGCCCGTGATGGACATTACCGCCGAGCAGTTCGATCAGGTCATCAACGTGAATCTGCGCAGCGTTCTGTTCGGCTGCCAGGTATTCGGGCAGTACTTCGCGCAGCGCGGCGTGGGCCGCATCGTCAATATCGCGTCGCTGGCGGGGCAGAATGGCGGCTCGGCAACGGGCGCGCACTATGCGGCCGCGAAGGGCGGCGTGCTGACGCTGACCAAGGTCTTCGCGCGCGATCTCGCCGCGCGCGGTGTGACAGTCAACGCGATCTCGCCGGGGCCGCTCGATTTGCCGATCGTTCACGAGAGCGTGGCGGCGGACAAGCTGGCAAAAGTGATCGAAGCGTTACCGGTCGGCAAGCTCGGGGCCGCGTCGTATGTTGCCGATGTCGCGGTGATGCTCGCTTCCGGTGACGCTTATTTCGCCAATGGCGCGTGCTGGGACGTCAACGGAGGCCTGTACATGCGCTGATGCGTCTGCAAGGGCCGAGGCGGCCGGGTCATTCCGGCCGCTCGTCCGACGGGCTCCATACTTCGAGCACGCCGCGCACGAGGGTCGGAATCGACGAAGCGCCGAGCTTTTCCTTGATGCTCGCGCGATGCACGTCCACGGTTTTCACACTGATCGACAGATCCACCGCGATGACCTTGCTCGGCTTCCCCTCGATCAAACCGTGCAGCACTTCCTTCTCGCGCGACGTGAGCGAGTTGATCCGCTCACGCAGTTCGAGTTGGCGCATGTGTTTCGCGTGACGCTGGGACGCGAGTTTCATCGCGCGTTGAATGCGCTCGAGCATCTGCTGCGAGTTGTACGGCTTCTCGACGAAGTCGATCGCGCCGTGCTGCAGAGCGCGCACCGACATCGGGATATCGCCGTGGCAGCTGACGAAAATGATCGGCAAGGTTGAGCCGCGACGGTTCAGTTCTTCCTGCACGTCGAAGCCGCTCACCACCGGCATGCGGACGTCCGGCACGAGACAGCCGGGCACGTTGATGTCGAAGGCGCGCAGGAAATCCGCGGCGCTGACGAAGCCCTGCGACTGGATGCCGACCGATTCGAGCAGCCACGCGAGCGACGTGCGCATGCCGTTGTCGCCGTCGACGATATAGACGATGGGGGCGGCATCGGTGACGGGGGGCGGTCGCTTCGCGGCATTGGAATGGGCAGACGCGTGCATGGAAAAGGCACGCGGGAATGATCGTCAGAGGGCTTTCATGATAGCCGGCCGAAAAGCGGCCGCAAAGCCTCGCTAACACTACCGGTTCATCTTGCGATGACTGGCAACCGAACACAGGAGACTTCAATATGTCGAGCCAACCAGTACGAGCTGATGCCGGGATCGATGAAAACCGCCAGCAGTTCAGACAGGCGATGGCGCACCTCGGCGCGGCGGTCAACGTGATCACCACGGCGGGCCCGCACGGCTGCTGCGGCATCACGGCGAGCGCGGTGTGCTCGGTCACCGACACGCCGCCGCCGCTGCTGATCTGCCTGAACCAGTCGAGCGCGATGCACGCGGTGTTCGTCGGAAACCGTGATGTGTGTATCAACGTGCTGCCCGCGAGCCTCGAAAGTATTGCGCGGCACTTTGCGGGCATGACCAGTCTTTCGATGGAGGATCGCTTCAAGCTGCCTGTCTGGGATCAGGGAGAGAACGACGTGCCGGTGCTGCGCGGCGCGCTCGCGAGCTTGCAGGGGAAGATCGTGGAAGCGAAGGAAGTCGGTTCGCACTCGGTCATGTTCGTGGAGACCACGCAGATTCGCGTGCGCGCCGACGGTGACAGCCTGATTTACTTCGACCGGAATTTTCACCGGGTGCCGTGCGCGTGGAAGGGGCAATGAGTCATTTGAAGCGCTGCCGGCCATCTCGGGCTCCGGCAGCGCTTACGTTGTCGCTCCGGACATGGCTCCCGTAAAACCTCACCATTGCCCCGACCTCCTGGAACTCCTCACCATTCGCACTACTTCAGCAACGCCATCTGCACGACCTTGACGATCACGAGCGCGATCGCGAGCAGCAGATAGCCGCGCAGCACGCTCATCCAGACGCGTTTGGCGAGCGTCAGACGCGGCGGCGGCAGTTCGTCGAGCGGCGGCATGCGCCACGTGTTGCGGGCGTCCTTCGCATAGAACGGAGCCGGCTCGGCCGCGGACTCGCCGCGCAGCTTGCGCATCCCGAAGCTCGCCACATACCCGACGACCGCGAGCAACGTGCCGCCCGTCAGTACTTCGATGATCGTTTCCGCCGCGATGTCCGGATAGATCACCGACGCGGTCAGGATGATCGACAGCATCACGAGCACCCAGATCACCGCGCCGGTAAACAGATTGAGCTTCTTCGAATTGGCCCACGGACCGAGCACCGCGCGATCGTTGCACAGCAGCAGCAGGAACACGGTCGCGCTCGGCAGCAGTACGCCGGCGAGCGTCTGCACCGCTTCGGTCAACAGACCGAGCGGGCTGCCTGGAATCAGCACCAATGCCGCGGCGGCCGCGACGATCGCGAAGTACACGACGTAGAAGCCCTTCGCATCCGACACGCTACGGTGCAGCGAATGGCGGATCTTGAACACGTCGCCGATCGCATAGGCGGTCGATAGCGACACAGCCGCCGCGCCGATCACGCACGCGTCGAACAGTGCGATCGCGAACAGCACGGCCGAGGTACGTCCCGCGTATCTCTCGAGACCAGCGATCACACCGCCCGCGTCCGTGAAGTTGCCGAACCCGGGCCGTCCGTCGAACAGCGCCGCGCTGAACGAGATCATCGCGACCGCGCCGATCAGCACGAACACGATGCCGATCCACAGGTCGGCTTTTTCGTAGTTCATGAAGCGCGGCGTGATGCGCTTGTCGACCACATAGCTCTGCTGGAAGAACAGCTGCCACGGAGCAACCGTCGTGCCGACGATGCCGATTACGAGCAGCATCACGTCGGACAGCTTCGAGTGCGCGGGCCAGTTCGGAATGAAGAAGTCGCGCGCGATCTGGCCGACCGGCGGGTGAATCGACACGAGCACCGGCACGAGCAGCAGGCTCAACACGCACAGCGCGACCGCGAAACGCTCGAAGCGGCGGAAGTCGCCGGTGCTGACGGCGGCCATCGTCAGCGCCGCGGCGATACACACGCCCGCGATCTTCGAGACGCCGAAGAAGTCGAGCACGAACGTGATGCCGATGAATTCCGTCACGATGGTTAGCGCGTTCAGCAGGAACAGATCGATGACGCTGAACGCGCCCCAGAACTTGCCGAAGCGCTCGAAAATAAGCCGCGCGTGGCCCACGCCCGTGACCGCACCGAGCCGCAACACCATCTCCTGATTGACGAACAGCACCGGCACCAGCAACAGCATGGTCCACAGCAACGTGGTGCCGTAGTTCTGGCCGGCCTGCGTGTAGATGCCGAATGCGCCCGCGTCGTTGTCGCCGACCATCACGATCAGACCGGGGCCGAGGATCGCGAGCAGCGTGCGCAGGCGCGCCCACCAGCTCGTGCGTGGCGCGATGTCATGGTGAGCGATCGTGCCGAGCGCGCCCTTGATATCGCCGACGTGTGCCGAATCGAGCACGGCGCTGCGCGCGGAGGAAATGTTCGTCGGAGTAGACATCTCGTTCTCTCCTGGTTGTATTTGTCGAAGGTTGGATCGCGAAACGCTATGCCACGCGCGACATCACGCGACGGCAGAAGGCGATGAACGGATGCGGTGCGTGTAGCACGAGCATGCCGTCGTAATGGGCACGCGATTCCTGCACACGCGGGAACTGCGAAAGAAGGAGGCCGAATTGCATGAGGGATCTCCGTGCGCCGGTTTCGACGCGCTGGTGGAAAGCCAGCAGACACGGAGGCCGCGTATGTTCGGGCGCGGCGGTGGAGGTCTACTCGCTTTCCTCAGTTGATAGAACGGGGAAGCGGCATAAGGGATAACTGTCACTGTCGGGCATGGCGGCTCCTTGTCGGTGTGTAGCGGGGACTGCGTTCGAGCGTCTGAAGCGTTCGCTACGCACGTTCGCTACGCACGTTCGCTACACACGTGTTTATCCACGCGTTCGCGCGCACTGCGTTGAACTGTTTGCGTTGACTGACAACGCGCGCGCAAACGCGACCGCAAGCGCAAGGCTCGCGATGCGACGCCGTATCGGCGCGGGAACGCGCGTGAACGCGGCGTTCGTCATGCGGATACGACGTTACTTTAGGTGCACGGGAAGAAACTGCGGCGCGCACCGTCTGCCAACTGGCAAGACGGCGGCTGATGAAGAGAGCGCGGACGTCCTGCCGGTCAGGCAGCGAATCTGTTCGAAAGTCGGCTACTGCAGGTGTCCAAGGCATGAGCCCCATTGGTGATGATTTTTCAATTCTAGGGTTCGCCTTCCGCCGAGGTCAACCTGTTTCTTAAGCAGAGCAGAAAAAATGTGCGGCGCGCGACGGTGGGCACTTTGAATGACATGCGGGTCGAGGCCGATATAGGGGGGAGGTCGAACAGGCGGCACCGATCCGTCCGGCCGATGCCACCACGCCGTGCTCACTGATTGGCGCGCCGTCGCTCGGTCAGCCGGTTATGCACGCTTCTGACGCCGCGAACCGATCGCGCGGCGTTGCCGGCTCGTGCGATTTGCGATTGCCGCGGCACCGTGCCGGTCAGCGTAACGATGCCGTGACGCGCTTCGACGCGGATGTTCGCCGAATTGAGGTTCGTGGTGCGCGTGAAAGCGCGGCGGACGTCGCGTACGATTGCGCTGTCGGACCGGTTGTTGTTCCGGTTCGAAGCCGCTGGGACCGACTGGCTTTGCATCGACGCATCGTTCGGCATCTCGCGCGTCTGTGCGTGTGCATAGGTCGCGCAAGTCGCGATGGCCACCGCGAACATTGCACCGAGGATTCTGCTCGCGCCGTTTGTTTTCATTCTTCCTCCTTTGCCGGTTTGTCAGGAACTTCCGTTCGAGCCGCGTGCTGCCAGCGGAGAAGAGGCGGCGCAACGCACTACCGCCTCGCGACGAGTAATCGACCGTCGGCTCCGATTATATTCTGCGGCGCACGCGCCGATAGCGATAGGTGAGAAGATTCGGGAGCCGCCGAGGTGAGAATATGCGCACCTGTACGCGCACTTCAAAGTTGAAGGTGAGGGAATTCGGGAGTCGCCTGGGCGGTGCTACAAATTGCGAATGGTTTCCTGAGAAACTAATATCGCATTCCCAACCTTGCTTCCTTTTCGTCAGGTTCGCCCACGTCGATGCAACGTTTCCGTCAGAGGCGTCATGCGGTCCGACCGTCTCGCCGGAGGCCGGCGAAGGCGGCGCGCACAAGAGACAAAGGCGCTGCTCGAACGCGAGACGGTCGACGAAGACCGTCGCATCATCTGATCGCGTTAAGCGATGCCGCACAGGCGCTCGTCCCCGAACTCGCGCAATTGGACGATCAGAATAACGACGAATTTTGCGGCCATCTGCCCGCGCAGCTTAGAACGGCAATCGTCGACGCGATGAAGAACGTCGTCGCGGTGCGCGGGCTGAAGAACGTGCCGATCGAATGAACGTGGCGCGTGCATCGCGTCAAAGGTGAGGACTTTCGGGAGTCGCGCGCGGGCGGTTCTTTTGCAACTAACCGGCCGGGCCAGGAACGGCACAAACCGCGCGGCAAGAGGCTCGCGGGAATGCGCGCATTTGTGCCGGTCAGCCATAGGTGAGGATATTCGGGAGCCGTCGATGCTGTATCGGGCGACGGCCCGTCGTGCTGACGTGCAAAACGCGCTTCATGCAGTCGCCAATCATGGCATCCGTCGCGGTGACCGTGCGCCAGCTGTGTAACGTAAGTCGTTGAATGTCCAGGCGATCTGCCGCATACGCGGCCGGCATCGGCGAAGCGATCCGGCTGCGTTCGATCAAAGGTGAGGGTTTTCGGGAGCGGTGTGTGAGCGCCGCAATGCACTCGCTGAAATGCCTCCTCGAGTCCTCTTTTCACCTCAAAGGTGAGGCTTTTCGGGGGCAATGGCGACGGTAGCTGACGCCGATCCGCCACTGCTCCGTGCTTGAGGTGAGGCTTTTCGGGAGCGCAAATACCCGGCAGCAATAGCCCGTTCAGGCCGATTTCGCGATCTCGCGAATGTCCGCGACCGGCGTCTCCCCGAACGCATCGCTGAGCGCATAGTCGATCAGCTGCGCCGCGCATTGCTCGGGCGTCGACAGTTGGCCGTTGCGCTTCAGCTCGTCGAAGCGCTGGCGCATCGGGAACTGCTCTTCGCCGCTACCGCGAATTTGCGCCTGCATGTCCGTATCGATCACACCCGGCGCGAGGCTGCAGATGCGCAGCGCGCGATCCGCGTCGAGCGCGACGGCGCGCGCGTGATGATCGAGCGCGGCCTTGGTCGCGCAGTAGATGCTCCAGCCTGGATACGCGTTGCGCGCCGCGCCGCTCGATATGTGCACGATGCGGTGGTCGGTTGCGTCGACGGCCGCGGCGGCGAGCGCGCTCGCGAGCATCAGCGGCGTCGCGACGTTGAGGCTCACCGCGTCCGCGACGCTCGCGGCGTCCTGTCCTTCGATGGGCCCGATCGGCTGCATCATGCCCGCGTTGTTGATCAGCAGCACCGTCTGCGCGCCGCGCACGAAGTTGCTCAGTGCGTCGGTGGCGATCCATTGCGCGACGCGTGCGGGCTCGGCCAGCGGCAGCTCGATCTCTTCGAGCCGCGCGGCAAAGCGCGCCTTCAGCGCGGCATGCCGCGAGCGCGACAGACCCAGCACCATGACGTTGCGCGCGAGCAGTTCTTCGGCGAGCGCCGCGCCCAGGCCGCGCGTATGGCCGGTGACGATCGCGCGAATCGGAGAAGAGGAGGTCATGTCGTTCCTGGTGATCGTTGACGTGCAGAGTCGACGATTTTCTCACGCCGTATTCACACCGGGCGAAAGCGCCCGCGATACTGCACCGGCGTCACGCCAAGCCGCTTCGTAAACACGATGCGCATGCGGTCGGCGGTGCCGAAGCCGCAATCGTAGGCGATCGTCTTCAGCGCCGCGGCGCTGCTTTCGAGCAGCTTGCGTGCGGCATCCACGCGCGCGCGTTCGACGAATTCATGCGGCGTCACGCCGGTTTCCTGCACGAACACGCGCGCGAAGTTACGCGCGCTCATGCCCGCGACGTCGGCGAGCTGCTTGACGGTGAAGCTGTCATGGATACGCGCCATTACGTGCGCCTGCACTTTCGCGGCGGGCGAGGTGTCGTCGGCGGGCGCGGTCAGATAGGGGCTGAATTGCGACTGACCGCCTTGCCGCTGCGCGAACACGACGAGCCGCTTGGCGACCGCGAGCGCGGTATGCGGACCGTGATCCTCGGCCACCAGCGCGAGCGACAGATCGATGCCGGCCGTCACGCCCGCAGAGGTGACCAGCGGCCCGTCGCGCAGATAGATGCGATCGAAGTCGACCCGCGCGCGCGGAAACTGCGCGGCGAGTTGCGCGGCGTGCTGCCAGTGCGTCGTCACATGGCGCCCATCGAGCAGGCCCGCGTGACCGAGCGCGAAAGCGCCGGTGCAGATCGAGCCGTAGCGGGCGCAACGTGTCGCGACGTTGGCGAGCCAATAGACCAGGCGCGCGTCCGGCACTTCGTTGTGCGGTAGCGCGGGGCCGCCGGCGACGAGCGCGAGATCGAACGGTTCGCGCGACTGCTCGAAGGTCGCGTCCGCCACCAGCGTCATCCCGTTCGACGCGCGCAGCGGCGCCGGGTCCGCGGCCAGCAGCTTGGCCTCGTAGTGCCGCGTGGGCGCGACGAAGCGGTTCGCTTCGGAGAACACGTCGACGGGACCGGCGACGTCGAGTGCCTGCACTCCTGGGAAGATCGCGATCGCGACGGTGGGCATCGGATGACTTCCTTTGACGGGGAACGTGAAGGGCACGCCGCGGCAGTCAACGCTGTGCGTTTGGCAGTGTTCAACGGCTCGCCGCAATTGTTCGCGGCGCCGCGCTGGCCAATACTGGATCGGTCGGACGCGCGGTCTCACAGGCAGGCGACAGGCATCGACATCACGGCGCGGACCAGCATACCAAAACGCGCTCTGAAGCCGCAGCGCGCGTCCCGTTGATTACTTTCACATTCACGTTCGCATACGAAGGAGTACGCGGCATGACTACGACGATCGCAGGTATCCAGATTCCCGACAGCATGATGGCGCGTGAAGCCACCGAACTCGTGCGCGACACCGAAACGGAGTTGCTGTATCACCATTCGCGGCGCGTGTTTCTGTTCGGCGCGCTGGCCGGGCAACGCAAGCAGCTGAAGTTCGCCCCCGAACTGCTGTACATCGGCGCGATGTTTCACGACATGGGCCTCGTCGCGCCATACAGCAGCGAGCAGGAGCGCTTCGAAGTCGACGGCGCGAATGCCGCGCGTGAATTTCTGCGGCGGCATCGAATCGGCGAGGACGAGATCGAGCAGGTGTGGACCGCGATCGCGCTGCACACGACACCAGGCATTCCGCAGCATATGAAGCCGGTGGTCGCGCTCGTCACGGCGGGCGTCGAAATGGACGTGCTCGGCCTCGCCTACGACGAATTCAGCGAACAGCAGCGCGAGGAAGTCACGCATGCGCATCCGCGCGGCGCACACTTCAAGGAAGGTATCATCGATGCGTTCGCGCACGGCACGATCCACAAGCCGCACACGACGTTCGGCAACGTGAAGGCCGACGTGCTCGCGCTGAAAGACCCGCATTATCATCGCGAGAATTTCTGCACGATGATTCTGGGTTCGGCGTGGAAGTCGTGAAGGGCTGTTTGCGGCAGGACGACAGGGATTTCCCGCTCGCGGAACGCGCGTTGCAAGCCATCCGCGATGGTATCGCCACGCCGCGCACATCGCCGTTCACTTCCCGAGAGGTTCAGCGCGATACGCCGTTTTTGCGCGAGCTGCTGATCGCATTCGGTCGCGCGGGCTACGTCGCGCTGTTCAAGATCGACGACAACCAAACCGTGACCGTACTGGCGGTGCGCCATCAGCTAGAGGATGATTATCACTGACCGAACTTTCGTCGCCGCGCCATGGTCATCAAAAACCTTCTCCGCAAGCTCGACCTCACCACGTTGCAGCTCTTTCTCGCCGTCTTCGAAGAGGGCACGCTCACGCGTGCCGCCGAGCGCGAGGCGATCGCCGTGTCCGCCGCCAGCAAGCGACTGGTCGAACTCGAACAGGCGGTCGGCGCGTCGCTATTCCAGCGCAACGCGCGCGGCATGACGCTGACGCCGGCCGGCGAAACGCTGTTGCATCACGCGCGCCGGGTGCTGCGCGACATCGAGAGCATCGGCATCGAACTGGCCGGCCATGCTACCGGCGTGCTCGGCTATGTGCGGATGATGGCGAACCTGTCGGCGATCGTCGAATTTCTGCCTGAAGATCTGCGCGCGTTCCAGTCGTTGCACGAGCGCGTGAAAGTCGATCTCGAGGAGCGGCCGAGCGGCGGCGTCGTCAAAGCCATCGACGAAAGCCTCGCCGATCTCGGCATCTGTTCCGGCGACGCCGATACGCGCGAGCTGCACGTCGAGCACTACCGACGCGATTCGCTCGTGATCGTGATGCGCGACGATCATCCGCTCGCGGCACGCACGAGCATCGCGTTCGCCGAAACGCTCGATGGCGATCACGTCGGCCTGCATTCGGCGAGCTCGATCAACGCGCGCACCCACCTCGCGGCGCGCCAGGCCGGCAAGCCGCTGCGCCTGCGCATCCACGTGCCGGGCTTCGATGCGGTGTGCCGGATGGTGCAGGCTGGCATGGGCGTCGGCGTCCTGCCGCAAAAGGTGCATCAACTGATGGGCCGCCCGCTCGGCCTCGTCGGCATGCCGCTCGACGACGATTGGGCCGAGCGCAGCCTCGTGCTCGTCGTGCGCGACGTCGATGCGTTATCGCCGGTGAGTCGGCTGCTGTTCGATCATCTGCGCACGGTCGAGGCGCGGGAAGCGGCAGCAGACGCTCAAACCTAACCCGCTTCCACCACCACCCAGTCTCCGCGCCGGGCCCGCAGCCGCCGCTGAACGTTCGCCGTTCGCGAACGGTCGTTGGCGAATTGCGGTTGGACGCCGCCACCACGCCGCTCCTAAGCTGTCTCCCAACACGAAACGAGTTCGGAGACAGCAACATGGGCGGACCACTGCAGGGTATTCGCGTCGTCGAGATCGGCACCCTCATCGCCGCGCCGTTCGCCGCGCGCCTGATGGCCGAGTTCGGCGCCGACGTGATCAAGATCGAAGCGCCCGAAACCGGCGACCCCCTTCGCAAATGGCGCAAGCTGCACGAAGGCACGTCGCTGTGGTGGTATCTGCAATCGCGCAACAAGAAGTCCGTCTGCGTGAATCTGAAATCGGCCGATGGCGTCGAGGTCGTCAAGCGCCTCGCCGCCGATGCCGACGTCGTGATCGAGAATCTGCGCCCCGGCGCGCTCGAAAAGCTCGGCCTCGGCTGGGACGTGCTGCACGCACTGAATCCGAAACTGACGATGGTGCGCATTTCCGGCTACGGTCAGTCCGGCCCATATCGCGACCGGCCAGGCTTCGGCGCGATCGGCGAGGCGATGGGCGGCATCCGCTACACGACCGGCGAAGTGGACGGCGCACCGGCGCGCGTCGGCGTGAGTCTCGGCGATTCGCTCGCGTCGCTGCACGGCGTGATCGGCGCGCTGATGTCGCTGCTGCGCGTGAAGACAGGGCAGGGCGAAGGCCAGGTGGTCGATGTGTCGCTCGTCGAGAGCGTGTTCAATCTGATGGAAAGCCTCGTACCCGAATACGACCTGCTCGGCCATGTGCGTGAGCGCAGCGGCGGCGCGCTGCCGGGCATCGCGCCGTCGAACACCTATCGCACCGAGAACGACGGCTATGTCGTGATCGCGGGCAACAGCGATCCGATCTTCAAACGCCTGATGCACCTGATCGGCCGCCCCGATCTCGCCGATGATCCCGCGCTCGCGCACAACGACGGCCGCGTGAAGCAGGTTGCGATGCTCGACCAGGCGATCACCGCATGGACATCGCACCACGCGACCGAAGACGTGCTCGCCGCGCTCGAACGCGCCGAAGTGCCGGCGGGGCGCATCTATTCGGTGGCCGACATCGTCGCCGATCCGCATTACCAGGCGCGCGACATGGTGCTGCAGGCGCAATTGCCTGGCGGCAGGTCGGTCAAGATGCCGGGCATCGTGCCAAAGCTGTCGGACACGCCGGGCGAAGTGCGCTGGCAAGGACCGGCACTCGGCGAGCACACCTGCAGCGTGCTCAGCGAGCTTGGATTGGCCAACGAAGACATCGAGCGGCTACGTCGCGAGGGAGCAGTGCAATGAATACCGCGATCTTTTCGATGCTCGAGGCCGAATCGTTCGACCAGCTGATCGTGCAGGAAGTCGCTCCGCGCGATGGCCTGCAGATCGAGCCCACGTGGGTCGAAACCGCTGACAAGATCGCGCTGATCAACGGGCTATCCAAATGCGGATTCACGCGCATCGAAGCGGGCTCGTTCGTGTCGCCGAAAGCGATTCCCGCGTTGCGCGATGGCGAAGCCGTGTTTCAGCAGATCGAGCGGCAACCCGGCGTGATCTACGTCGCACTCGTGCCGAATCTGAAGGGCGCCGAGCGCGCATTGTCCGCGCGCGCCGACGAACTGAACCTCGTGATGTCCGCGAGCCAGACGCATAACCGCGCGAACATGCGCATGAGCTGCGAGTCGTCGCTCGCGGCGTTCGACGACATCGTGCGTCGCGCGATGGCCGCGGGCGTGCGGCTCAACGCGACGGTGGCGACCGCGTTCGGCTGTCCGTTCGAAGGGCGCATCGACGAAGACCGCGTGATCGGCATCGTCGACGCGTATCGCGAGATGGGCATCGAGGGCATCACGCTCGCCGATACCACCGGTATGGCGAATCCGCGCCAGGTGGCGCGGCTCGTCAAGCGCACGCTCGAGCGGCTGCCGGCCGCCGCGCTCACGCTGCACTTTCATAACACGCGCGGCCTCGGTCTCGCCAACGTGCTCGCCGCGTATGAAACCGGCGCGCGCCGTTTCGACGCGGCGCTCGGCGGGCTCGGCGGCTGCCCGTTCGCGCCGGGCGCCTCGGGCAACATCTGCACCGAAGACCTCGTGAATCTGTGCGACGAAATGGGCATCCCGAGCGGGATCGACCTGCCGAAGCTGCTCGCGCTGTCGCGCGGTCTGCCTGCATTGCTCGGCCACGACATGCCGGGGCAAGTCGCCAAAGCGGGTCGCAATTGCGACCTGCATCCGGTGCCCGACTGCATTCAGCAGATCTGAACCGCAACCCGACAAACCAACCCTCAACCGATCAAACGACCGGACGGCACCGCCGAATCCGGCATTGGAGACAAGCATGAGTGACCTTGGCGTAGTGGCGGGCAGTACCCGCGAACATGGCGCGGATGATCTCGCGGCCATCGTCCGCAAAGTCGCGTGGCGGCTGATGCCGCTCATCATGATCTGTTATCTGTTCGCGTTCTTCGACCGCATCAATATCAGCTTCGCGAAGGTCCAGCTGCAAAGCGATCTGGGCTTGTCCGACACCGCGTACGGTCTCGGCGCGAGTCTGTTCGTGATCGGCTACGTCCTGTTCGAGGTCCCAAGCAATCTGTTCCTGTATAAGGTCGGCGCGCGACGCTGGATCGCGCGGATCATGATTTCGTGGGGACTCGCGACCGCGGCAATGGTGTTCGTCAACAACGAATGGCAGTTCTACGGGCTGCGCTTCGTGATCGGTGCGATGGAAGCGGGCTTCGCGCCCGGCGTGCTGTACTACCTGACGCTGTGGTTTCCGACCGAATACCGCGGCCGCATCACGTCGATGCTGTTTCTCGCGTCGGCGTTGTCGGGGCTGGTCGGCGCACCGCTCGCGGGGCTTGTGATCGGCCATATGGACGGCGTGCTCGGCATGCCCGGTTGGCACTGGCTGTTCCTGCTCGGCGGCTTGCCGTGCGTCGTGCTCGGTCTGCTGGTGCTGAAGCTGCTGAAGGATCGCATCGACGACGCGGGCTGGCTGTCGTCGGCGGAAAAGAGCCTGCTCGCTGGGCAGATCGCGCAGCAAAGCCGCCCGGCAGAGACCGGCCATTCGCTGCTGGGCGCGCTGAAAACGCCGGGCTTCCTGACGCTTGGGCTCGTGTACTTCCTGATTCAGGTCGCGTCGTACGGCCTGAATTTCTGGGCACCGCATCTGATTCACGTGGCGGGAACGAAGAATCCCACCGTGGTCGGGCTGCTGACGGCGGTGCCTTATGTGTGCGGCGCGATCTGCATGGTGGTGGTCGGGCGCCTGTCGGACGCCAGCGGCGAGCGGCGCAAGTTCGTGTTCGGGCTGCTGTTGATGTCGGCGCTCGGCTTCTTCGCCGCGGGATTCTTCGACAAGCAGACCACCTTGCTGGTGGTCGCGCTTGCCGTGATGGGCGCGGGCGTGGTCGCGTCGATCCCGGCATTCTGGGCGCTGCCGCCAAAGCTGCTGACGGGCGCGGGCGCCGCGGGCGGTATCGCGTTGATCAACACGCTCGGGCAACTCGGCGGGATCGTGAGCCCGGTGATGGTCGGACGTGTGAAGGATCTGACCGACAGCACGACGCCGGCGCTGTATGTGATCGGCGCGATGAGCGTGGTGTGCGCGCTGATCGTGCTGTATGGGTTGCCGGAGTCGTTGCGCAGTCGTGAAACGACGCAGTGAGATCGAGGGTGGAGGGCGCGGCCGTTGGCTTGCATCGCGTGAGGTGCCGCGCCGCTGCCCGCTCCCGCATCCGCGCACGATAGGCCTGCCGTATCAAACACTTGGCAGGCCTGTGCGCAGGTTGTCCACAAGCTTGTTCCCAAATTATGTGGACAACTGGACTTCGAGGTCGGCGCGAGTGAAACGGCATCCTTGCGAAGCCCACTCGCCAGTATCACGGACTCCGTAGCGACGCTCACTGCCTACGTGTGCACCGCGCGCAGATAGTTCTCATGCTTCAAGCACTTAAGCTCGCTGTGCGAAGGTTGTCCACAGGCTTGCCAACAATTTAGGTGGACAAGTTTTGTTGCCGACGGAGTGGCGAGGAGCGGGATTCGGCATCAGTTGTGCGCATCACGCCTTCAACCCGGAGGCCGAAGCGACCACCTCCTCCTGCACCTGTACCTGCAAAACCGCATCCCGCTTATCGAGCAGATGCTGTCGCAAAATCGCGCTGAGCTTCTTGCCGTCGCGAGCCTCGAGCGCCTTCAACATTTCATCGTGATCGTGAATCGCGCGGTCCCACTTCGGCGTCTGATAGTTCGAGCGAAAGCGCAGCGCCTGCAGCCGCCGGTTGACCGACACATACGTCTGCCGCAGCGCCGAATTTCTCGCGGCTTCGTTGATCTTGTCGTGGATCGCCTGGTTGCGACTGTAGTAGCCCGGCAGATCGTTCTGCGCACGGCACGCAAGCATCGCGTAATGCAGCGCCTTGATCTCTGCGAGTTCGGCCGCGGTGATGCGCTCGGCCGCGAGTTCGCCCGAAAACGCTTCGAGGCCGCTCATTAGCTCGAAGGTCTCACGCACCTCCGCTTCCGACATCTTCGATACCGACGCGCCCCGGTTCGGCGAAATCTCGATCAGACCTTCGGCAGCCAGCACCTTCAGCGCCTCGCGCAGCGGCGTGCGCGAAATGCCGAGCGTTTCGCACAACTCCCGCTCGTTCAGTTTCTTGCCGGGCTCCAGCGCTCCCTCGACGATAAAGCGGCGAATGTGCTCCACCACCGTGTCGTGCAGGCGCTGACGCTCGACCTTCGGCATCAGCGGGGCAGCGGTCAGACCCGCGTCGAGATCCGAATTTTGCATACAAAAATCCTCAGCTTCACATGAATTGGATTTTATCGGAACCATATCGATTAGTTAATCCATGCGCACACGCGGGTAAACACGGGCCCCTAGAGGCCAATTTTCGTCTTGGGAGCATCGCGGTTCGTCTGATATAGTTTTTTGCATGCAAAATTCAATTGGAGGAGTTCGATGCTGAAGCTAGATTTTCATCCCGCTGGCCGTCATTTCCTGCAGATTCCGGGGCCGAGTCCGGTGCCCGATCGCATCCTCCGCGCGATGAGTTATCCGACCATCGACCATCGCGGACCCGAATTCGGCGAGCTGGGTCTCAAGGTGCTCGACGGCATCAAGAAGATCTTCAAGACACAGCAGCCGGTCGTCATCTATCCGGCGTCCGGCACGGGCGCATGGGAAGCCGCATTGTCGAATACGCTGAGCCACGGCGATCACGTGCTGATGTTCGAGACCGGCCACTTCGCGACGTTGTGGAAAAAAATGGCCGAGAAGCTCGGCCTGAAGCCCGAATTCCTGGGGCTGCCAGGCATCGAAGGCTGGCGTCGCGGCGTGCAGCCGCAGATGATCGAAGAGCGTCTGCGCGCCGACACGCAGCATGCGATCAAGGCGGTCTGCGTCGTGCACAACGAAACCTCGACCGGCGTCACGTCCGACATCGCCGCCGTGCGTCGCGCGATCGACGCCGCGGGCCATCCGGCGCTGCTGATCGTCGACACGATCTCCGGTCTCGCGTGCGCTGATTACCGTCATGACGAATGGGGAGTCGACGTGACCGTGTCGGGCTCGCAAAAGGGCTTGATGCTGCCGCCGGGCATCAGCTTCAACGCGATCTCGCCGAAGGCGATGGCCGCCAACCAGCACGCGAAGCTGCCGCGCAGCTTCTGGGACTGGACGGAAATCGTCGACATGAACAAATCCGGCTACTGGCCGTACACGCCGAACACGAATCTGCTGTACGGGCTGCATGAAGCGATCGAAATGATTCTCGGCGAAGGGCTCGACAACGTGTTCGCGCGTCACGAGCGGCTTGCCGAAGCGACGCGCCGCGCGGTGCGCGCGTGGGGACTCGAAATCCAGTGCGCCGATCCCGCCGTCTATAGCCCGGTGCTGACGGGCGTGATGACGCCCGACGGTGTCGATGCCGATGAGGTGCGCAAGCTGATCTACGAACGCTTCGACATGTCGCTCGGCACGGGCCTCGGCAAGATGAAAGGCCGCATGTTCCGCATCGGCCATCTTGGCGATTGCAACGATCTGATGCTGCTCGCGACATTGGCTGGCTGCGAAATGGGTCTGCGGCTTGCTGGCGTGCCGCTCAAGGAAAGCGGCATGCCGGCTGCGATGGAGTGGCTGAGCCAGGCACCGAAGACGCCGGGGTTGAAGGCCGCGGCTTGATTGTCGGGCGCAGGGAGCGCTTCCCTCATCGAGCCGCGCGCAGAACGCGGCCAGAACAACATGCAATGCGTCCATAGCGGCCTCGCGGCCGACGGGCGACGACGCAGCGCGCCACTTCAGGCGCGCCGTCGACAGATGCCATGGAGAGAGACGATGAAGCGGTTTCGTTTGACCAGTGCGACAAGTATCGTTCTAGTGATGCTCTGCATCATGTACTTCATCACGTACCTCGATCGCGTGAACGTCAGCACCGCGGCGGCGGGTTTCGGCAAGGAATTCAATCTCACGCATACGCAGGTCGGGCTCGTGTTCTCGGCCTTCGCGTATCCGTATCTGGTGTTTCAGGTGATCGGCGGCTGGGTCAGCGATCGCTTCGGCGCGCGACGCACGCTGCTGTTCTGTGGCGCCATCTGGGGTCTCGCGACGGTGTTCACGGGCTTTGCGGGCGGGCTCGCTTCGTTGCTCGCCGCGCGGCTCGTGCTCGGTTTCGGTGAAGGCGCGACGTTCCCGGCTGCAACGTCGGCGATGTCGCGCTGGGTCGCGAAGGAAAAGCGCGGCTTCGCGCAGGGCATCACGCACGCGGCGTCGCGAGTCGGCAACGCGGTCGCGCCGGCGCTCATCGTGATCGTGATGACCAACTGGGGCTGGCGCGAATCGTTCTTTATCTGCGGCGCGCTGAGTCTGGTGTGGGTGGTCATGTGGGCGGTCACGTTCACCGAGCATCCGAAAGATCATCCGCGCATCACGGCCGAGGAACTCGCGGTGCTGCCCACGCCGAAGCCGAAGGTCTCCGGGCTGCCGTGGGGCAAGCTGTTTCGCCGCATGACGCCGGTCACGATCGTCTACTTCTGCTACGGCTGGACACTCTGGCTGTTCCTGAGCTGGATTCCGCTGTACTTCCTGCACAACCACCATCTGCAATTGCAGAAGTCGGCGATCTTCGCGTCGGTCGTATTCTTCGCCGGCGTGATCGGCGACACGCTCGGCGGCATCGTCACCGATGCGATCTTCAAGCGCACCGGCAGCCTCAAACGCGCGCGCAGCTGGATGGTGTCGGTGTGCATGCTGTTCTGCCTGCTGTCGCTGATTCCTCTGATGTTCACGCATGACCTGACGCTGTCGATTGCCTGTCTCGCGTCGGGCTTCTTCTTCGCCGAGATGACGATTGGCCCGATGTGGGCGATCCCGATGGATATCGCGCCGGAATTCTCCGGCACCGCGAGCGGCATGATGAACACGGGTTCGGCACTCGCCGCGATCATCTCGCCGGTGATGGGCGGCTTTCTGATTGACCACTTTGGCAACTGGGATCTGCCGTTCGTCGGCAGCATGTTGCTGATGGGCATCGGCGTCGTGCTCGCGTTCCGCATGCAGCCGGAGAGCCGCTTCGAAGTTGGCGCGTCGGAGAAGGCGCACGTTTCCACCCGAATGGGCGTGTAAAACATGACTTCATCATTGAGCCAGCTGCTTGCCGATGCGCGTCGCAATCGCACGGTGCTCGATACGTTGCCGCCGGAGCTGCTTCCTTCCGATGCCGACGCGGCCTACGCAATCCAGCACGAAATCTTGAGCGCGTGCGGCGCGCGAATCGGCGGCTGGAAGATCGGCGCGAAATCGGCGAGCGGACCGATTCAAGGCGCGCCATTGCCCGACACCGATCTGCACGCCGACGGCGCGCGTCTGTCGCGCGAAGGCTTCGCGCCGCTCGGTCTCGAACTCGAAGTCGCGTTCCGTTTCGGCCGGCGTTTCGAGCCGTCCACGAAACCGTACCGCGAGGACGAAGTGCTCGGGAGCATCGGCTCGATCGGCGCGACCATCGAGATCGTCGCGAGCCGCTATGCCGCGTGGCCCGCCATCGACAAACTCGCGCAGCTTGCGGACCTGCAAAATCACGGCGCGCTGATCGTCGGTGAATTCACACGGTATCGCGAGGATTTTCCGTTCGTCGCGCCGTCGCTGCGCTTCGCGTTCAACGGAGGCGATGTCGTCGAAACGACGCCCGCGAATCCGGCCGGCGATCCGCGGCGGCTGTTGACGTGGCTCGTCAATCACGCGAGTTCGCGCGGCATTGCGGTGACGCCGGAGACGGTGATCACCGCCGGTTCGTACAGCGGCATGTTCTTTCCGCGCGAGGCGGGCGACGTGAGCGGGCATATCGAAGGACTCGCGCCGGTGCATCTGACGCTGTACTAGGTAATTCGAGCTGCGCGGTTCAGGCGCGCTCCTCACAGGCCGACGAAATGACGAATCCCACTGCGGGCTTGCTCGTCAAGCCGATCCATCTGGTCCCCTCCGCCGCGCGCGCAACGAGTCCGCTCGCGCAGCATCTGCGCAAAGCGCTGCGCGGCGACGTGCTGTTCGATCTCGCCAGCCGCGGCCGCTACGCGACCGATGCGTCGATCTATCAGATCACGCCGGTCGGCGTCGTGGTGCCGCGCGATCAGGACGACCTGCGCATCGCGCTCGATATCGCGCGCAGCGAGCAAGTACCGCTGCTCGCGCGCGGCGCGGGCACGAGCCAGTGTGGGCAGACGGTCGGCGAAGCGCTGGTGGTCGATACGAGCAAGTGGCTCAACAACATCGTCGCGTTCGATGCCGACGCGCGCACCGTGACGGTCGAGCCCGGCGTCGTGCTCGATCATCTGAACGCGTGGCTGAAGCCGCATGGACTGTGGTTCCCGGTCGATGTATCGACGGCTGCCCAGTGCACGATCGGCGGCATGGCCGGCAACAACTCGTGCGGCTCGCGCTCGATCGAGTACGGCAACATGGTGCACAACGTCGACGCGATCGACGCGATTCTCGCCGACGGCAGCGAAGCGCGCTTCGCGTCGCTGCGCGAGCCGCCGCAAGGCGAGCGCTTGCAGCAGATCGTCGCGGGCGTCACGCGGATCGCACAGCGCGAGCGTGACGAAATCATCGCGCGCGTGCCGAAGGTGCTGCGCCGCGTCGCGGGCTACAACATCGATCTGTTCGATTGCCAGAATCCGCGCGCCTATACCGATGACGGCAGCGCGAACCTCGCGCATCTGCTGGTCGGCTCGGAAGGCACGCTCGCATTCAGCCGGCAGATCACCTTGAAGCTCGCGCCGCTGCCCGCGCACAAGGCGCTTGGCGTGGTCAACTTTCCGACCTTCCGGCAGTCGATGGCGCTCACGCAGCACATCGTCAAGCTGAAGCCGGTCGCTGTCGAACTCGTCGATCGCACGATGATCGATCTCGCGTTGAGCAATCCCGCGTTTCGTCCGGTGGTCGAGAAGGCGCTGGTCGGCGAGCCGCAGGCGATTCTGCTCGTCGAATTCGCGGGCGAGGATCGCGACGCGCAGCTCGCGTCGCTGAAGCAGCTCACGGAGTTGATGGGCGAGTTGGGCCTGCCCGATGCGGTCGTCGAGATGCCGGACGCAAATGCGCAAAAAGCGCTGTGGGAAGTGCGCAAGGCTGGTCTCAACATCATGATGAGCATGAAGGGCGACGGCAAGCCCGTGTCCTTCATCGAAGATTGCGCGGTGCCGCTCGAACATCTGGCCGACTACACGAGCCGGCTGACCGACGTGTTTCATCGCCACGGCACCGAAGGCACGTGGTACGCGCATGCGAGCGTCGGCACGCTGCACGTGCGGCCGATTCTCGACATGCGCCGCGACGGCGCGACGAAAATGCGCGCGATCGCCGAGGAAGCGGCCGCGCTCGTGCGTGAGTACAAGGGCGCGTATTCCGGCGAGCATGGCGATGGGCTATGCCGTGGCGAATGGGTCGCATGGCAATACGGGCCGCGGCTCAACCAGGCGTTCAGCGAGATCAAGGCGTTGTTCGATCCGGACAACCGCTTCAATCCCGATAAGATCGTGCGTCCGCCGAAGATGGACGACGCGCGCAATTTCCGCTTTGCGCCGGGCTATCGCGAATGGCGCATCGAAACGGCGCTCGACTGGTCGACGTGGAACGTGAAGCGCGATCCGCTGACGGGCGCAGAAAGCGCGCCCGGCAGCGGCGACGATCTGAGCGGCGGCCTCGCGAAAGCGGTCGAGATGTGCAACAACAACGGCCACTGTCGCAAGTTCGACGCGGGCACGATGTGCCCGAGCTATCGCGTGACGAAGGACGAGCAACATTTGACGCGCGGGCGGGCCAACACGTTGCGGCTCGCGATTTCGGGGCAGCTCGGCGAAAGCGGGCTCGCGAGCGATGACGTGAAGGAAACGCTCGACCTGTGCGTATCGTGCAAGGGCTGCAAGCGCGATTGCCCGACCGGCGTCGATATGGCGAAGTTCAAGATCGAGGCGCGCGCGGCGCGTGTCAAGACGCATGGGGTGCGGCTGCGCGACAGGCTCGTCGCGTTCATGCCGCGCTATGCGGGCGCGGCGAGCCGCATGCCGGGGCTGCTGGCGCTCGCGGACAACGTGCCGGTGCTGTCGGCGTGGATCAAGCGCTCGGTCGGATTCGCGACCGAGCGGAGTTTGCCGCGGTTCAAGAAGGCGTTTCTGGCCGATGCGGTGTCCGCGAAGCCTGCACGCAACGCTGCGCAGGCGTCCGCGCTGAAAGAAGTCCTGCTGTTCGTCGATACCTTCAACAACCACCTCGAGCCCGACAACGCGCGCGCCGCGCAACAGGTGCTCGAAGCGGCGGGCTACACGGTCCACTTCAATGCACGCCCGGGAGAGCGTCCCGTGTGTTGCGGCCGCACGTTTCTCGCGGCGGGTCTCGTCGACGAAGCGAAAGAGGAAGCGCGGCGCATGCTCGAGCTGTTCAGGCCGTTCGTCGAACGTGGCGTGCCGGTGGTGGGGTTGGAGCCATCGTGTCTGCTGTCGTTGCGCGATGAATTCCTGCAGTACGGTTTCGGCGAAGAGGCGCAGCGCCTCGCGCAGCACGCGTTTCTATTCGAGGAATTCCTCGTGCGCGAAAAAAAGGCCGGACGATTGCAGCTCGAATTGAAGCCGCTGCCGATGCAGCAGGCACTCGTGCACGGCCACTGCCATCAGAAGGCGTTCGACGCATTCACGCCGGTGCAGACCGTGCTGAAGTGGATTCCCGAATTGAAGGTATCGACGGTTGAATCGTCGTGCTGCGGCATGGCCGGCAGCTTCGGCTATGAAGCGGAGCACTACGCGAGCTCGCAGGCGATGGCCGAGCTGTCGCTGCTACCCGCGGTGCGCAAGCTGGACGCGGCCACGGTGATGGTCGCCGACGGGACTAGCTGCCGGCATCAGATTCACGACGGCGCGGGCGTCGACGCGATCCACGTCGCGCGCGTGCTGGCGATGGCGCTGCGATGACACGGAGCTAACCGCAAAGCGAAACTCAAACGCGAATCTCAAACGCGAATCTCAAACACCGATAGCCTGCCGGAACCCACTCGGCGTTACCCCGACAGCCTCGCGAAACCGGTGACTAAAGTGACTCGCATTTGCATAGCCACACTGCCCGGCGATCTGCGCGAGCGGCAACGTCGTCGTGCGCAGCAGCGTGCGCGCGCGATCGAGCCGCTGCCGCGCGATCCAGGCGGCGGGCGGCAACCCGAACGACTCGCGAAACATCCGCGCAAGATGAAACTCCGACAGCGCCGCGACACCCGACAACTCCCCGAGCGTCAACGGCTGCGCAAGATGAATGTCGATATAGTCGCGCAGGCGGCGCCGCGTCGCGGCCGACAGCCCGCCTTTCAGCGCCACGTTCGCGCGCCGTACGCCTTGGCCGCGCAATAGCAGGCTCAGCACTTCGTGCGCGGTCTCGTTGGTGCGCAGCAGACCGTCGGGACTTTCCCACTCCTCGTTGACGAGCGACTGACACAGACTCGCAATGCGCGGGTCCTCGAAATAGGTGCGATCGGCGAGCGTCAGTTCGCGCGGTTCGCGGTCGAGCTCCTGCACCGCGCGTCGCGTGAAATGCTCGGGCAGGAAGTACAGATGCATGAAGTGCATGTGGCCGCGCACCCACCAGCGCGATTCGTGATCGCCGGGCAGTGCGCACAGCCGCGACGGTGCGCCGTAGTGGCCCGGCATTTTCTGGCGCTCGGTGCGATAGCCGCCGTCCAGATAGCACGACAGCGTGTGATGGCCTGGCCGGTCGTAGACGGTCTCGTCCTCCTTCGTGTCGCGAGTCCATAGCGCGATCGCGAGTCCGTCGCCGAGCCACGCGAAGCGGTCCAGATGCGCGTTCGCACTGGCGAGCGTGTGACAGACCGACTGCAGGCCAAAAGGCATGCCGGCGGTGGATATCACGGGGACGGACGGGGTGGGGTTCACGGCTGCGCGCGGAGGTTTTCCGGTGTAGGGTGCTGGTTGAGCGGCAAGTATACGGCGCGTCCCGTCAGCCTGCGCATCGGCGCGAAAAAGTGCGCAATTTTGGACAATTGCGGGCGGCGGCGCGGTTCCATAGTCGGGCTTTCTGCGCGTCATCGCAGTCCGTCATTGCAGTCTGAGGCCCGACCATGAATCTCCTCCTTTATGCCATCACCGTGCTGATCTGGGGCACCACGTGGATCGCAATCAAATGGCAACTCGGCGCGGTGCCGCCACCGGTATCGATTGCGTGGCGTTTCTGGATCGCCGCGCTGCTGATGTTCGCACTGGCGCGCATCATGCGCCGCCCGATCTGGCCGCCGCGCGACGCCTGGCGCTACCTCGCCGCGCAGGGTCTCGCGCTGTTCTGCCTGAATTTCCTGTGCTTCTACTACGCCGAACAGCTCGTGCCGAGCGGGCTCGTCGCGGTGGTGTTCTCGACCGCGCCGCTGCTGAACTCGATCAACGGGCGGCTGTTCATGGGCCGGCCTCTGCAGCCGAGCGCGATTGCGGGTGCGTTGCTCGGGCTCGTCGGCATTGTCTGTCTGTTCGTGCAGCAGATGGCCGGGCATCTCGGCGATCACACCGCATGGCTCGGGCTCGGCGTCGCGTTTCTCGGCACGCTGTGCTTCTCGGCCGGCAACCTGCTGTCGAGCCGCATGCAGTCGATGGGCCTGCATCCGTTCGCGACCAACAGCTGGGCGATGCTGATCGGTGCGGCGGTCCTGACGCTCGGAAGTCTGTTCGCCGGCTATTCATTCGCGGTGGAACCGTCAGCGCGCTATCTCGGTGCGCTCGCGTATCTCGCGGTGTTCGGCTCGGTGATCGGCTTTACGGCGTACTTGATGCTCGTCGGCCGTATGGGCCCGGAGCGGGCCGCCTATTGCACGGTGCTGTTTCCGATCGTCGCGCTCGCGGCATCGACGCTGTTCGAGGGATATCGGTGGTCAGCGCTCGCGGTGGTCGGTCTAATGCTCGTGGTGGCCGGCAATCTGGTGGCGTTCGATCTGACGCGGCGGATTTTCGAGCGTCTCCGGGCGGCGCGGACATGATGAGCGTCTCGCTCGAGGTGAGGATTTACAGGAGCAGAAAAAGCGACTGAATCTCTGATCGGTGAGTCTTTACGGGAACCGGTTTTTACCGGTTTCGCGAAGGAAAGATTGTGTCGGAAACATGATTCGATGCAAATGGAATGAATTGGATGAATCGGCATTCAATTATCATTTTTTCATCAATAAATTTACTATTTTTATATGAGAGGATAAAACGCCAAATCTGATGCGCGCGTCTCGCGCCTCGCAAGGACCGACTGCCGTGAAGCCTTTCTCCCGCCTTGGCTTGGCCGTGGTGTTAATCCACAGCCTGATCTCGCCGAATGTTTCCGCGCAATCCCAATTGAATTACACGACCTCATGGATCGGTAATAGTTTCGGATTTGGCGACGGCAAATGGATGCAGCAGGATATTCAGGCCATTAGCGTCGGCGCCAATGGCACCGTTTATACGAATGCGCCGTGGGACGAAAGCGGCAGTGAAATCGCCGCCTATCAGGGGGGCGACAAGCTCGCGGTCGCCGGTTCGACGCATGGCTGGGGCGCGGCCGGCGGCGACGCGGTGACGGTGAACCACACGTACCTGTACGCGGCGATGTCGATCGGCAACGAGAACAATGCGCTGGTCGGCGCCGACTATCCGCCGGCCAATCAGACCTGGTACGGCATCACGCGACGCACGCTTGCGAATCTCGCGACCGGCGCGCCGTTTTCCGGCGGCATCGGCAATAGCGCGAACGCGACGAAGAACAGTTTCGTCGCGGTCGATACGGTGAAGACTGGCACCGACGCGAGCATTCGCGGCCTCGCCGCAACCGACAGCGAGCTCTACGTGGCCGACACGTACGGTAACCGGATCGCCGTGTACGACGCGCAGTCCATGCAGCCGCTGCGTTCGTGGAGCGTCGTGTCGCCGGCCCGCATCGCGATCGACACCGACTCGACGCTGTGGATCATCAGCGGCTTCGGCACGGGCAATCTGAGCATCCTGCACTACCGCGCCGACGGCACCGCGCTCGCCGGTCCATTGACACTGCCCGCCGGCACCGTGCCGAGCGACCTCACAGTGACGCCATCCGGCCAACTGCTGGTCGCCGACAACGGCGTTTCGCAGCAGATCCTCATGTTCAACAAGGGCGCTGGCGGCCAGATGCAGGCGGGCACGTCGATCGGCACGCGCAACGGCATTTTCCACCCGGTGCGCGGCGTGCCCGGCGATATGCGTTTCAACGGCATCACCGGCATCGGCGTCGACGCGGCCGGCAATCTGTACGTCGCGCAAAACGGCGAGGGACCGCGCGCGCTGGGCTCGGCATCCGTAGGGCAGGGCGCAGTGCTGGAGAGCTACGTGTACGGCAGGCGCGTGCTCAACTGGCGGCTCTACGGTCTGAGCTTCGTCGATAGCGGCGCGTTCGACCCGGCCACGCCCGCTTCCATCTACACGGGTTCGAAGCGCTTCACGCTCGATTACAAGCAGCCGGTCGGCCACGAATGGTCGTATGCGGCGTTCACGCTCGATCGCTTCGACTACCCCGACGATCCCGCGTTTCACGAGCCGCGCGGCGTGCGTGGCGAACCGATGGTGCGCAGATTCGATGGCCAGCGCTTTCTCTATACGCTCGATCCGGGCGCGCACTATCTGAACATCTATCGCTTCGACGCCGCGCATGGCGAGATCGCGATACCGTCGGGGATGCTCGCGCAGAATCCGCTGCCCGGCGCATGGCCCGCCGCGCAACCGACGTACGGCGAATGGCTGTGGCGCGACAGCAATGGCAATGGCGCCGTCGACGCGAGCGAGATCAGCGGCAATCCGTCGACCGGCAGCACGGTCGGCGACGGCTTCTGGTGGGTCGACGAACCCGGCAACGTGTGGCTTGTCACGCCATTGAGCGGCGTGCGCGAGATGCCGCTGCAAGGTCTCGACTCCGCCGGCAATCCGATCTACACGTACGCGAGTGCGAAGATGTTCGCGATGCCCGCGCCATTCACGCGGCTCGCGCGGCTCGTCTACGTCGCAGCGACCGACACGATGTATCTGTCCGGTTTCACGAGTGCGATTCCGTGGGACCCGACGCACTGGAAGGAAGCGGGTCCGGTGCTGGCCCGCTACGACAACTGGAGCAGCGGCAACCCGACGCTGACATACACGGTCTCGCTGCCGTGGAACACGCAAAGCGATCCGCAGACCACCACGGTCGGCGTCGCGGTGGCGGGCAACTATATCTTCGTTGCCGAGCTGTACACCGATCGCATCGACGTCTACGACGCGCGCAACGGCACTGCGGTCGGTTACATGACGCCGGGCGCGAGCGTCGGCGGCACGAGCGGCTGGGTCGACGTGTATCTCGGCATCAGCGCGGTGCAGCGCGATAACGGCGAGTACGTGGTGCTGGTCGAAGACGACGCGCGCGCGAAGCTGCTGATGTATCGCTGGACGCCTTGACGTGGATCGCTGTCGCGCCGAACACGAATAGACGGCGGCGCACGATCGGTATATAACAACTTTACCGATGCACTCAATGGAGCGATGTTCGATCATGACGCAAGACGTTTCTCCCAAGCCGCCCTCCGACGATCGTCCCGAGATCGAGCAGCTCGACGCGGCGCTCAGTCACGTCGATCAGCAGGTGTCGTCAGGCGGCATTGCGTCGGGCGCCGCGAAAGGCATTGTGTACAGTCTGATCGAAACGCTTGGTGCGCTGGTCGGCGATCCCGATCTGCCGGAGCACGCGCGTTCGGGTTACGAAGGATTGCTGGAGGCCGCGCGCGAGTTGCGCGCGAAGTTGGACCGCTGAGTGGACTGCTGAACACGCGGGTCCGCTCCGGCGCAAGCCATCGTGCCGTCTGTTATACAAAAGCGCACTGTGTAACTCACCGTGTGCTTTTTTTTCATGCTCTCTGAGGCTCACGCCCCGAGCGCCACCTCTGCACCGCTCGTCTGCGCCAGCAACTGGTGAATCTGCGCGACCACGGCCGCGCCTTCGCCGACCGCCGCGGCCACGCGTTTCGTCGAACCGGCACGCGCATCGCCGATCGCATAGACTCCTTCGACCGTGGTCCCGAGATCGCACGCGGTGGCCGAGCCATGCGCGCTGATGCCGGTCAGCACGAAGCCTTTCGCGTCGAGCTGCACGCCGCAGGTACGCAGCCATTCAGTGTTCGGGTCCGCGCCGGTGAACAGAAACAGATGCCGGGTGTCGAAGTGATCGACGCCGTCGGGCAGCGGCCGCTTCAGCGCGACCGACACGAGCCCGTCCTCATCGCCTTCGAGCCGGCCGACTTCGGAATTCGGATGCACGAACACGTTCGGCAGCGAGCGGATGCGGTCGATCAGATAGCGCGACATCGTCGCCTCGAAACCGCTGCGGCGGATCAGTACGTGAACCTTGGCCGCGTGCGTCGCCAGATAGACGATCGCCTGGCCGGCCGAATTGCCGCCGCCAACCAGCACGACCTCCTGGCGCTTGCACAGCTTCGCCTCGACCGGCGACGCCCAGTAGTAGACGCCGCGTCCGTCGAAGCGCTCGAGCCCGTCGAGCGCCGGGCGCCGGTACACGGCGCCGCTCGCGATCACGATCGCCTGCGCGCTGATGTGGCCGCCGCATTTCAGCTCGAGCCGATACGGCGACTGCCCGCAATGCAGCGCTTTCACGTTGACTGGGATCGCAACGTGCGCGCCGAACTTCTGCGCCTGCACGAACGCGCGGCCGGCGAGCGCCTGGCCCGAGATGCCGGTCGGAAAGCCGAGGTAGTTTTCGATGCGCGAGCTCGCGCCCGCCTGGCCGCCCGGCCCGCGGCTGTCGAGCACGATCACCGAAAGTCCTTCGGAGGCCGCGTACACCGCGGCGGCAAGTCCCGCCGGCCCCGCGCCGACGATCGCGACGTCGTACACGTACGTGTCGTCGAGATCGGGCAGCATACCTAAGCGAGTGGCAAGCTCCGGCATGCTCGGATGACGCAGCACCGAGCCGTCCGGGCAGATCACGAGCGGCAGGTCCTCGCGCTGCGCGGCGAACTGCTCGATCAGACGCAGCGCGTCTTCGTCGCGTTCGTCGATCACGGAATGCGGATGGCCGTTGCGCGACAGGAAGCCTTGCAGCGTCACGAGCCGTGCGTCGCTGCTATTGCCGATCAGGATTGGCCCGCCCGCGCCCTTTTCGATCAGCGACACGCGCCGCAGAATCAGCGCGCGCATGATGCGCTCCCCGAGTTCCGCTTCGGCGACGATCAGCGCGCGCAGGCGCTCGGGCGGAATCAGCAGCGCTTCGACGGCGCTGATCGCGAGGCCGTTCACGAGCGCGGGCTTGCCCGACAGCTGCCCGACCTCGGCCAGAAAATGCCCGGCGCCGTGCTCGCCGATCAAGACTTCTCGGCCGATGCCGTCACGCTGATAGACCTTCACGCGTCCTTCGAGCAGCACGAACATGCCGGGCCCGGTGTGCCCGGTCTCGAACAGCAGTTCGCCGGACTTCCAGTGACCGATCTCGCCGAAGCGGCGCAGCCGGTCGATCTCGGCGCAACTGAGCTGCGGAAACATCTGGTGCATGCGCGTCGATAGCGACGAAAACGGCGCGTCGGCGACGACCCCCTGCTGTCCTTCCACTTCTTGAGTCGAAACGTCCTGAGTCGAAAGCATTGAACCGCTCCTTCGATATTCATTGCACGATTGAACGCGAGGCAACGCGATGCGCGCTCGCACGCCGGGACGAGCCGTGCCGCGCGCGTCAGGCGGACGATGCCGTCGCTGATTACGGCTAAACGGCTTTGGGCGCGATGTCGTCGACCGCGACTTCCGGCGGCGGCATCGCGGGCAGCGAGTCGACCGGCTTGCCCGAATCGCGCCAGGCTTCCATGCCGCCGCGCAGCGGCAGCACGTCGGAGAAGCCGGCTTCGTTGAGCTGCTTGGCCATCCATGCCGCGGAAATCTCGTTCGGGCAGGAGCAGTAGATCACGAGCTTCTGATCGTGCGCGTAGGTGGCGACGATGTCGCCGAGTTGCCGTTCATCGGCGAATTGCGCGCCGGGGATCACGAACGGATCGAGCTTGCGCTTCTCCTCCGAACGGATGTCGAACACGACCGGCGCCCGGTCAGCCGCGAACAGCTTCGCGAGTTCGTCGACCTCGATGCGCGCGGACGCGAGCTTCGCGATCAACTGACGGCGCCGGATCCACCGGTACACCGCGTACAGCACCAGCAACGCGACGACGACGAGCGCCGCCGTACGCCCGAGCCGCCCGGCAATCGCGAACAGCATGTCGATCTGCCGCGCGAACAGCGCGCCGATGATCAGCCCGGTGCCGGACCACAGCGCGGCGCCGACGCCGTCATAGGTGAGGAAGATGCGGTAGCGCGTGCCCATCGCGCCGGCCATCGGGATCGACACGATCGACAGTCCCGGCACGAACTTCGCGATCGCCAGCACGCGCACGCCCCAGCGGCCGAAGAAGCGCTCGGTCTTTTTCACGCAGGTGTCACGCGACAGCGACAGCCGGCAGATCGTCTTCAGCGTATTGCCGCCGTAGATGCGGCCCGCGACGTACCACGCGCTGTCGCCGATCAGCGTCGCGAAGATCGACAGCACGAGGACCGGCAGCAGTTGCGTGCCGACCGAGCCGGGGTGCATGGCGGCCATCGCGCCGAACAGCACGAGCGACGGCATGGCCGGCACCGGCAGCCCGAGCGCGGCGGCCAGCACATTGAGGAAGACGAGCGCCGGTCCATATTGCGCGACGAGGTCATGTAGCATCGGTTTAACATCCGCGGCCCTTGCGGGCGCAGCGCGGTAAGGAATGCAAAGGGGAATGCAAGGATTATGGACGTATTTTCGAGACGTGCAACCGGCCCGGAAATCGGCCCGTCTTCTGGCTGCGATCAGGTCGCCCTATGTGGCCGCATGCCTCGATACACAAGCGTGGCAACCGCTTGTGACAAGTTGCTGAAGGCCGGGTAAGCGCGCTCGACGAGACGCGCGAAGGCGCTTGCAAAAACCCGTAGGGAAAGCGGGGATTGGCGGCGTGAGCGGAACAAACGGAAGCACGGCGACGCGCGCAGGCGCGCCTAATGCGAACAATCCCGCGCTGACGCGTCGAAGCGCGACGCAACCGGCGCGAGAGGCTGCCGAGTCACGCGACGGTCACACCCGCCGCGCGCCTGCTTCATTGACGATGATTGTGCTGCTCGCCCGGCAACTCGGCGCCATGCGCGCGGATCGCGGCGATCAGCTCCGCGGGCGTGATTTCGTAGCGCACTTCGCGATGTATGCCCGGCTTGCGCTCATCGACCTCGATCAGCAGGATGCCCTTGCCGTCTTCGGTCGATTCGAGGCGCAGCGAGCGAAGTTCGCGCGCCGTTGCGTCGTCGTATTCGGTGAGCAGGGCCATTGACCCGGAGGACCCGGTGATGCGCATCGAAGTTGTCCTTGTTGCGTTGGTGATGGAACCATTGTACGGGGCGGACGGCGTGCCGTCTGCCGCGTCGTCGTGCCGTGTTGCGTCTGCCTCTGTCTCTGTCTCGCCGGGGTTTTAGTCGAGTGTGACGCTGCCGCTAGCGGATTCGCGGTTGCGGAGCGAGCAACCAGTTTAACGCGACTCCTCGTCGCGACGGACGCATTTTTCATGCCCCGCGGTGGGGCGACGTGCGTTCGGGTTTTGTCATGCGGGTGACGCGGGGGCGGGCTAGGAAGCGTTGGGCGCGCGCAAAAAAATAGCCCGTCCGGACAGGGACGGGCCGTTAAACGCCGTTGTTACTCGGGTCAGCCTGCCCTTGCAACATTGGGCGCTGACGACTCCATCCTCGTGCTTCGTTGGCGGGCTGTCGAGGTGGGAGTAATGCGGATCTATCAGATCAAAGTACTGTTTTCCGGTTCGACGTTCACACGAGGCCGGTCGCGTAATACACCGCGATCACGAAGAACACCGCGAGCGTCTTGATCACGGTGACCGCGAAAATGTCGCGATACGACTGCCGGTGCGTGAGACCCGTCACGGCGAGCAGCGTAATCACCGCGCCGTTGTGCGGTAGCGTATCCATACCGCCGCTCGCCATCGCGACCACGCGATGCAGTACTTCGAGCGGAATATGCGCGGCTTCCGCACCCTTGATGAACGTATCCGACATCGCGGCGAGCGCAATGCTCATACCCCCCGATGCCGAACCCGTGATGCCCGCCAGCGTGCTGACCGACACTGCGGCGTTGACGAGCGGATTCGGAATGCTTTTCAGCGCGTTGCTGACGACGAGAAAGCCCGGCAGCGCCGCGATCACACCGCCGAAGCCATATTCCGACGCGGTGTTGAGCGAGGCCAGCAGCGCGCCCGCCACTGCCGCCTTGGTGCCCACCGCGAAGCGCTGGCTGACGCGACTGAACGCCGTCACGACGACCATCACGATGCCGAGCAGCAGCGCGCCCAGCACGGCCCAAATCCCCACGAGAGCCTTGACGCTCGTTTCGACCGGTGCATGCAGCCCCGGCAGGATGTCCGGGGTGACCGTGAAGGACGGGCCGTACCAGGTCGGAATCCAGCGCGTCAGCAGGAAGTTCGCGACGCCGACCATGACGAGCGGCGCGACCGCCAGCAGCGGATGCGGCAGCTGCTTCGACTCGACGCGCTCCGGCTCGTTGACGAGGTCGGTGCCGTAACCCTCGCCGGTCGCCATCGCGGCGCGGCGGCGCCATTCCAGATACGACAGACCGACCACGATGATGAACAGCGAGCCGAGCACGCCGAGCGTCGGCGCGGCCCACGAGGTGGTCTTGAAGAACGTCGTCGGGATGATGTTCTGGATCTGCGGCGTGCCGGGCAGCGAGTCCATCGTGAACGAGAACGCGCCGAGCGCGATCGCGCCGGGCATCAGCCGCTTCGGAATGTTGCTCTGGCGATACAGCTCGGCCGCGAACGGATAGACCGCGAACACGACGACGAACAGCGACACGCCGCCGTAGGTGAGCAGCGCGCACACCGCGACGATCACCGCGTTAGCGCGCGAGCGGCCGATATAGCGGATCGCGGCCGCGACGATGGACTCCGAGAAGCCCGACAGCTCGATCACCTTGCCGAATACGGCGCCGAGCAGAAACACCGGGAAGTACAGCTTCACGAAGCCGACCATCTTGTCCATGAAGATGCTCGTGAAGACCGGCGCGACGGCGGCGGGTTCGGTTAGCAGGACGGCGGCGAGCGCCGCGATCGGCGCGAACAGGATCACGCTGTAGCCGCGATACGCAGCGAACATCAGAAACGCCAGCGCGGCGATAACGATGAGAAAGGTCATTGAGTCTCCATAGCCTGGTTGTTCTACATGTTTGCCGTCCCTATCGAGCGACGGCGCGGCGCGGTCGGAACGCAGGTTCCATGCCATGCCTGACGTTTTGCTGCTGGCCCGCCGTGGCGCATGGCGCGGCCGCGCAGCGGCGGGCCGAGGCATCGTTGGCGGATTGTACCCAAGCGTCTCCGAAACGGGACTTTCATCCGGTGAAGAACACCTGAAACCAGGGTAAGTCATGATGCATAAGGCCTATCGTGTGTCTCAATTTGGAGATAAATTCGTCCACCGATTGAGATTGATGCAATCAAAACGATAAGCGGAGACAGCGACAGCATGTTGACCGACTGGACGGGCCTGCCCGCCACCTATGACGACGTGCTTCGTCGGGCGATGGATTCGCTGTTTCGGACGTTCGAAAACTTCAGCGAAGGCACCTTCATCGTCGATGGGCAGGCGCGCGTCGTCTGGATCAACAAGCGGTATGCGGCGCGCTTCGGCTTTGCTGACCCGCAGCAGGCGATCGGCCGGGATTGCGAAGCGGTGATTCCAAACAGTCTGATGCGCGAGGTCGTCAACACCGGCAAGCCGATCCTGCTCGACATCATGGAGACCGATCGCGAGCCGCTCGTCGTCACGCGCCTGCCGCTCAAGGACGATGCCGGCGTGACGATCGGCGCGGTCGGCTTCGCGCTGTTCGACGAGCTGAAAGCGCTGTCGCCCCTCTTTTCGCAGTACTCGCGGTTGCAGCAGGAACTGATCGCGACGCGTCAGTCGCTTGCGCAGGCGCGCCGTGCGCGCTATACGTTCGGCAGCTTCGTCGGCACGAGCGCGGCGTCGCTCGAAGTGAAGCGCCAGGCGCGGCGCGCGGCGCAACTCGAAGCGCCGGTGCTGCTGCTGGGTGAAACCGGCACCGGCAAGGAGCTGCTCGCGCATGCGATTCACGGCGGCTCGGCGCGCGCGCACAAGCCGCTCGTCAGCGTCAACGTCGCGGCGATTCCCGACACGCTGCTCGAAGTCGAGTTCTTCGGCGCAGCACCCGGCGCGTACACCGGCGCGGATCGCAGGGGGCGGGTCGGCAAGTTCGAGCTCGCCAACGGCGGCACGCTGTTTCTCGACGAGATCGGCGACATGCCGCTACCGTTGCAGGGCAAGCTGCTGCGCGTGCTGCAGGACAAGGAATTCGAGCCGCTCGGCTCGAATCGGATCGTGCGCGCGGATGTGCGGATCATCGCGGCGACATCGGCCGATTTGCCGGCGCTCGTCGCGGCCGGGCGTTTTCGCGCGGACCTGTTCTACCGGCTCAACGTGCTGACGATCCATGCGCCGGCGCTGCGCGCGCGTCCGTCCGACATCGAGGCGCTTGCCTACGCGATGCTCGAGGAGTTGGCCGCGCAGGCAGGCGGCGGCAGCCACTTCGAATTGCACGACGACGCGTTGCGCCTGCTGTGCGCGTACGACTGGCCCGGCAACGTGCGCGAACTGCGCAACACATTGGAGCGCGCCGTGATGCTGTCCGACAGCGAGCGCATCGATGCGCGTGTGCTCGCGCCGTTCATCGGCTCGGGGCAGGGCGGCGCGGTGGCACCGGCGCGGACCCCGTCTGTCGCGGCCGCCAGCGTGGACGTGGCCGCCACCGCCGAACCCACCTCGTGGAGCGACGCGATGGCCGCGTTCGAAAAGCGCTTTCTCTGCGACGCGTTGCGCGCGAACGGCGGCCGCGTCATTGACACTGCGAAACAGATCGGCATGGGCCGCGCGACGCTGTACAAGAAGATCGCCGCGCACGGCATCGACGTTTGACTCGCCGCGCCCGGCCAGCCGCGCCGCGCCAACTGACGCAGCACGAGAACAGCGTGGCACAATCGCGAGATCGAAAAACAAGACGTGACCGGGGTCTCCATGAAATGCCTTTCCTTCTTCGCGCGCCGCTCACGCGGCATACTGGCCGTCGGCGCGATCGTCGCGCTTGGCGGTTGCAGCAGCAGCGCGCCGCTGTTCCTGCCGGACGGCCGTGCGACCACGCTCGTGCAATGCCCGGTCGGTTCCGACTCGTGCTCGCAACAGGCGGCCGCCAGTTGCAATGGCGCATTCGACGTCGTGCGCCAGTCGAGCGAGGGCGGCACGTTGAGCCTGATCTACGCCTGCCGCGCGACCGCGAAGTAAGCACCTGATGCCGTGCCGGTGCAATGCCGGCGCGCGCGGCTGGCCGATCCGTTGGCGGCCTTCGGTTTTTTTCACCTGTTCCCAGTTATTCCCTGCCGATTCCCGATGCGCTCGCTGACCACGCTCGTGTCATTCCGGTTACCACATGGCCGTCATAAATTCATGCGCCTAATGTGTGCCCGATAAGCGGTTAACATGCGAACTGGGTAAGTAAGCCACATGCGGCATTTTTACAACGTTGAGTCACCGCGCACCGATTATCCTTTGCGCCCGGACCACGATTTATCTTGACCTTCGAGGCGTCGAACGAAGTCGGTGCGGCAGGCAACGGAACGTGAAATTTGACAGCAGTATTCTTTTTTTAAACCGTGGGGGATTTAACCCCGGCGAGCAGAAATTGCCGGTTTTTTCCGACACAGAAGAAGTTCAGGAAGGTTTTTCGCTACTGGCGGGCATTACGTCGGGCCGCGCGGGCCAACGCGGCTTCATGCTTTCGATTTTTTTGCTTCAACACTAATTCAATAAAATCCGGGGAAAGCAATGAATCATCAGCAACTCGAAAAAGACATCGAGCATCTTGAGCACATAATTTCCCATATTTCCGCAGAAGACCGTATTCCTTTGTCTTACTGGCGTAACCGCCTTCAGCACGTTTCCGGCGCGGTTCTCGTGCCGGCGCAGGTAACCCGCGTCAAACGCCTCGATGCCGCGCTTTGCGCGTTGGAAAAACGGCAGAAAGCCTAATGTCATCATTGTGTCCGCCAATCGGGATCGGCAATTAGGAAAGCCGTCGTGTGCGCTTTCGCCGGACAGGTTTTATCTTTCGGTTTGATCGCCCAAAGCGACCTGGGCGCGCGCACGTTTTCTTTTACCGACACCGGATGAACATGCAGATTGCAGGACTTGCCGCGACCCGGCTCGCGACGCTGACCAACGCCATGCAGGGCTACGTGGAGCGGGGCGAAGTGGCGGGGGTGGTGTCGCTCGTATGGCGGCGCGGCGAAATCGGCTACTTCGAGCCGGCGGGCCTACGCGACGAAGCCGCGCAATTGCCGATGGAGCGCGACACGCTGTTTCGCATCGCGTCGATGACGAAGCCGGTGACGAGCGCCGCGATCATGATGCTGATCGAGGAAGACCGCCTCGCGCTCGATGCGCCCATCTCGCGGTGGCTGCCCGAGCTTGCCGCGCCGCGCGTGCTGCGTGACCCGACCGGCCCGCTCGACCAGACCGACCCGGTACGCGCGCCGATTACGGTGCTCGACCTGCTCACGCATCGCGCGGGTTTCGCGTATCACTTCACGGCGACGGGGCCGCTTGGCGAAGCCTACGCCGCCGCGTTCAACGGCTTCGAGGCGAGCGGCGACAACAGCGCGTGGCTCGCGCGTATCGCCGCGTTGCCGCTGATGTTCCAGCCCGGCTCGCGCTGGCACTACGGCGTGGCGACCGACGTGCTCGGCGTGCTGATAGAACGCGTGAGCGGCATGACTCTTGGGCAGTTTTTCCGCACGCGCATTTTCGCGCCTCTCGGCATGCGCGACACCGCGTTCTGGGTGCCCGACGCACAGCTTGCGCGCCTCGCCACCGCGTACAACATCGATCCCGGCACGCGGCGCCGTGTGGTCGAGGATCATGCGGCGGCGAGCCGCTGGGCCAATCCGCGACGCTTTCAGAGCGGCGGCGGCGGGTTGGTCTCGACCGCCGAGGATTATCTGCGATTCGCGCAACTGCTGCTAGGGCGCGGCCGCGTCGGCGACACACGGCTGCTGTCGCATCGCTCGGTCGACCTGATGCGCAGCAATTTCCTGAGCCGCGACCAGCGCCGCCTGCCTGCCTTCGGTCATGTGATCTGGGCGGGGCAAGGCTTCGGCCTCGGCCTGTCGATCGTCGATGATCCGGCGCAGCAATTGCCGCTCGGCTACCGCTCGCTCGGCTCGTTCGGTTGGCCCGGCGCGTACGGCACGAGCTGGTTCGCCGATCCGGTCGAGAACATGATCGGCCTGATGCTGATCCAGCGCCGCTCGATCGACCCCTTCCCGATGGCCATCGACTTCGAACGCCGCGTCTACGATGCGATCGACGATTGAGCGGGGCCGCCGCGCATGCGCTCGGCCGCGCGATTCACTATCCTGTGGTTTATTCGTCTGATAGTGTCCGCCAACCATTCATCGCGATTCATCGCAGTGCGTCCAACCGAGGGGGGAACACCGGCATGGCCTCTTACAAACAGCTGACTGCGCAACTCGAAAAACTTCACAAGGAAGTCGCAGCCGCGCGCGAAAAAGAAGTCTCGCAAGCTATCGCCGATATCAAGCAGAAGATTGCCGAATACGACCTGACCGCCGAAGAACTCGGCTTGACGAGCGCCTCGCCGAAGCCGCGCCGCAAGTCGTCGACGACGACGTCCGTCGCCAAGTACCGCAATCCGAAGACCGGCGAAACCTGGAGCGGCCGTGGGCGCTCGCCGGCCTGGCTCGTCGGCAAAAACCGCGAGCGGTTTCTGATCGAAGGTTGAGCTTCGTCGTGGGCGCCGATGCGTCCGTGTTCTCTGAAGTGATGCGTGGTTTGATCCGTTCCGCACCGTTGCAAAGGTCCCGAAAACGCTCACCTTTGCGTGACGCCTGAACGTACACGGCGATATTTACCGATGCATTCGAACCTCGCGGGATGCTTCGGTGAGCCAGGCTTTGTCGCGCGACGCACCTCCGCGGGTGCGAATCGCCATCGTGCCGCACCGCCCCGCGCCGCTCGCCGTAAACCCGCGACAGCCTTTTCTGGCGGGCGTTTCCAGGCGTCGAGCCGGAACCTGTTCATAGCGGTGCGAAGCTTTATCGCCGTTTTCCTGCGCATCACGTTGGTGGCGCCCGCGACCTGGCAGGTGCGTGCACGCGCTTCGCGATCCTCACCTTTGACCGCAAATCGATATTCGCCGCCGTAAGTCCCGAAAACGCTCACCTTTGCCAGAAGCATGCGCGGCGCGCCGACGCTCGCGCGGTCGCCCCGTCCGGTGCCGGAGCCCTTTCCCCCGGCCGTCGCGCCAGACGTGTATCATTCGCACCTTGCGCCGTTTTGCGCCAGCGATTTCCGCATTGTCGAACGCTGGGTCGTGACCCGTTCGCCACCCGTTTTCGGACGCGGCGCGAGCGCCGGCCGATCCGGGCCCGCGCCCGATTCTCGCAGCTCGACGCCGCCGCGCCACGCGCGGCATACCGGCCGCCCACGGCCGCCGGGAACCGCCTGAACCCCTTTCCGTGACCGCCAGACCCGATGTCAGTCTCCGAACTCAAACGCCGCCGCACGTTCGCGGTCATTTCCCACCCGGACGCGGGTAAAACCACGCTCACCGAAAAACTGCTCCTGTTCTCGGGCGCGATCCAGATCGCCGGTACCGTGAAGGGCCGCAAGAGCAACCGCTACGCGACGTCCGACTGGATGGAAATCGAAAAGCAACGCGGCATTTCGGTCGCGAGCTCGGTGATGCAGTTCGAGTACGGCGATTGCGTGATCAACCTGCTCGACACGCCGGGCCACGAAGACTTCTCCGAGGACACCTACCGTGTGCTGACCGCGGTCGATGCCGCCGTGATGGTGATCGACGGCGCGAACGGCGTCGAAGCGCAGACGCTGAAGCTGCTGGAAGTCTGCCGCAGCCGCAAGACGCCGATCGTCACGTTCATCAACAAGCTCGACCGCGAAGTGCGCGAGCCGCTCGAACTGCTCGACGAGATCGAGCAGCACCTCGGCGTGGCGGCGGTCCCTTTCACATGGCCGATCGGCATGGGCAAGGATTTCCAGGGCGTCTACGACGTCCAGCGCGATCAGGTGCGCGTGTTCCGCGCCGGTCAGGACACGGCCGGCGGCGCAGTCGAAACGCTGCAGGCGCTGAGCAACGAGGAAGGCGAGCGTCGTTTCGGCCACGCGTGGGTGCGTGCGAAGGAAGAAATCGATCTGATCAGCGGCGCGACGCCCGAGTTCGACCGTGAGCAGTTCCTCGCCGGCCAGCAGTCGCCGGTGCTGTTCGGTTCGGCGATCAACAACTTCGGCGTGAAGGAGATTCTCGACGCGCTGGTCGACCTCGCGCCGCCGCCGTCGATGCGCATGACCGTGCAGCGTCCGGTGCAGCCGGAAGAGTCGAAGTTCACCGGCGTCGTGTTCAAGGTGCAGGCGAACATGGACCTCGCGCACCGCGACCGCGTCGCGTTCATCCGCGTGTGCTCGGGGCGTTTCGAGCGCGGCATGGCGGTGAAGGTCACGCGCTCGAACAAGACGTTCCGCGCAAACAACGTGGTCACGTTCCTGTCGCAGCGTCGCGAGACGGTGAGCGAGGCGTATCCGGGCGACATCATCGGTATTCCGAACCATGGCACGCTGAGTCTCGGCGATACGCTGACCGAAGGCGAGCAGCTGCAGTTCGTCGGCCTGCCGTTCTTCGCGCCGGAAATTTTTCAGACCGTCGAAGTGGTCGATCCGATGCGCGCGAAGCAGCTCGGCGAAGCGCTGAAGCAGCTCGGCGAGGAAGGCGCGATCCAGGTGTTCCGTCCCGAAGCCGGCGGCCTGATGATTCTCGGCGCGGTCGGGCAACTGCAGTTCGAAGTGGTGTCGCACCGTCTGTCGACGGAATACAAGGTCGCCGTGCGCATGGCGCCGGCGCGTTACCGGCTGTCGCGCTGGGTTACCTGCGACGATGCGGCCGAACTGCGCCGCTTCACCGACTCGTACTCGGCGCGAATCGCGCTCGATGCGTCCGATGCGCCGACCTATCTGGCCTCGCACGTATCGGAGATCGAAGTCGCGCAGAAGGCGTGGCCGAAGATCGTGTTCAACGAGTTGCGCGAGCACTCGGGGGCGCCGTTCAGAAAGGCGATGTAAAACCACGAGTCCGCTGGTTTCGAAGCGAAAAAGCCGCGTCGTTCGACGCGGCTTTTTACTTTTCCGCCGCAACAACGTCCCGCACCAGCGCGCGACTTCGCCTATGCTGACGGAACCACCCGCCTCGCCGCGAAGCCGGCTCCAATTCCTGTCCAACCGCATGGTGCGCCCGTGACCGTTCGCAACCTCGACGCCTTGTTTCGCCCGAAATCCGTCGCCGTGATCGGCGCGTCCGAGCGGCCGGGCAGCACCGGCGCGATGGTCTGGGCGCGTGTGCTGGAAGGCGGCTTCGACGGCCCGCTGTGGCCGGTCAATCCGAAGCACGCGACGCTCGGCGTCCACCCGGTGATTCCCGACGTCGGCGATCTGCCGCAGGCGCCCACCGTCGCGGTGATCTGCACGCCGCCCGCGACGTGGCCCTCGCTGATCCATAAGCTCGGTGGCATGGGCACGCGCGCCGTAATCATCGTCGGCGAGGTGCGCAGCGATGAAGACCGGCTCGAGCTGCGGCACGCGCTGTCGGCGGCGCGGCCGCATCTGTTGCGCATCGTCGGACCCGGCAGTCTCGGCGTGGTGTCGCCGGCGCTCGGCGCGCATCTGGGCGCGCCGTCGTGCACGGTCAAGGCGGGCGGTGTCGCGTGGGTGTCGCAGTCGAATGCGCTGACCAACGCAGTGCTCGGCTGGGCACGAGCGCGCGGGCTCGGTTTTTCGCACGCGGTGGCGCTCGGAGCGGAGGCCGACGTCGATGCCGGCGACGTGCTCGATTACCTCGCGAGCGACCCCGGCACCCGCGCGATCCTGCTCGAACTCGACAGCGTGCGGGCGGCGCGCAAGTTCATGTCGGCCGCGCGCGCGGCGGCGCGCAACAAGCCGGTGCTCGCGCTGCGCTCCGGCCGCGACGATCCCGCCGACGGTCTCTACACAGCCGCGTTCCGGCGCGCGGGCCTCGTGCGCGTCGACGCGCTCGACGATCTGCTCGACGAAATCGAAACGCTCGGCGTCGGCCGCGTGGCGGCGGGCGCCACCGCCACGCTGATCACTAGCGACCGCGGTCTCGCGACGCTCGCGCGCGACGCGTTCACCGCCGCTGGCGGCCTGCTCGCGCCGTGGCCGGCCGCGGCGTCGGACGCGCTGCGCGAGGCGCTGCCGCTCGCGGTCGGCGGCAATCCGCTGCTGCTCGGCGACGGCGCGCGTCCTGAGCACTTCGGCACCGCCCTAAAGCTGCTCGGCGAGTATCGCGAGACCGGCACCGCCGTCGTGGTGCACGCATCGACGCATGGCGCGCCCGTCGACGACGTCGCGCAGGCGCTGATCGAGCATCAGCGCTTTGCGTATCGCGGGCTGCTCGCGTGCTTTTTCGGCGGTGTCGATGCGACGAGGCGCGACGCGCTGCATGCGCAGGGCATCCCGGTGCACACGACGCCGCAGCGGCTCGCGCGCGCCTTCGCCCGTCTGGTCGATTACCGGCTGGGCCGCGAACTGCTGATGCAAACGCCGGAAGGCCTGCCTGCGCAGATTCCCGAGTCGATCGACGCCGCCCAGGCGCAGGCTCGCGAAGCATTGGCGGCGGGCGCGAGCGAGCTTGCCGGGGCGGCGGCAGCGCGGTTTCTATCGCGGTTCGGGTTGCGGGTGGAGGGCGCGGAAGGAGGGGGCGCCCACGCGTCGGGCGCCGATGCGTCGGGCGCCGATGCCGACGGCGCCGCAAAACCCATCGTCGACGTCGCCGTCGAACTGCACGACGACGACAACTTCGGCCCCGTGTTCCGCTTCGCCGCACCGCCGATCGACGGCGTTTCCAGCGGGTTGCACGTGTACGGCCTGCCGCCGCTCAATCCGATGCTCGCGCGCGACATCGTCACGCGTTCGCACTACGCGAGGCTGGTCGCGCCGGAGCCTACGCTCGCGGCGTTGACGGCGGTGTCGCAAGCGGTTTGCGACGTGCGCGAGATCGTCGGCCTGTCGTTGAAGCTCAGGGTCTACCGGGACCGCGTGACGGTGGTCGATCCCGTGTTGCGGCTCGGCGCGCAGCGCAGCCGTCTCGCGATCGTGCCGTATCCGCGCCGCTTCGAGGAAACGATCGACTGGCAGGGGATGCGTGTAACGGTGCGGCCGATTCGCCCCGAAGACGAAAACGCGCATCGCGAGTTCGTGCAGGCGATGACGCCGGAAGATTTGCGGCTGCGTTTTTTCGGTTCAGTCGGCGCGTTCGACCACTCGCAACTGGCGCGCATGACGCAGATCGACTACGACCGGGAAATGGCGCTGATCGCGACGGTCGACAACGAAGACGGCGTCGCGCAGACGCTCGGCGTGGTGCGTGCGGTGGCCGATCCCGACAACGAGACGGCCGAATTCGCGGTGACCGTGCGCTCGGATCAGAAAGGGCGGCGCCTCGGCCAGTTGCTGATGCAGCGGATCATCGCGTACGCGCGGGCGCGCGACACGCACTGGCTGATCGGTGAAGCGTTGCGCGAGAACACCGCGATGATCGCGCTCGCGAAGGCCAGCGGCTTCACGATCACGCGGACCGATGACCCCGGTGTGGTCGGCTTCCGGATGGCGCTCGACGAAACGGCGGGGGCGGACCCGAAGTCCGCCGCGCAGAACCAGCCGGCGCGTTGAGCGGCTGACGTCGCGAGCCGCTCAACGCATGGCTTCACCGCCTCACGCCGCCAGCTTCTGTGCCGCCTCATCGACCTGCGCGCGCGTGACCGACAGCTCGTCGAGCCATGCCTGCGCATACACGGCGCCGGTTTCGTGTTCAAGCCGCGCGATCGTCGCGGCGCAGCGGTTCGCGTCCTTCAGCGTCGAAATGAACGCTTTCACCGACTCACCGCCCTTGAACGCGTCGAACAGCGGCACGCGAATTTCGTCGGGCAGCGCACGGGTGGTCCATTGGTACGGCTTGCCGTTGAACATCAGCGACGGCGGCAGCACGCGCTCCTTGCGCGCGGCCGGAATCAGGCCATAGGTGCGCGCCGCTTCGCCGATCTGCTCGGGCGAAAACAGCTCGTCGGGCGTGATGTGGAACTGCTGGATGAAGGTCTCGATGCTTTGCATCGCGGCGGCGCGGTCGTCGCGGCGCTTCTGCGCGTGGGCGACGATGTCGCGCAGTTCGTCGGCTTCTTCGGCGGTGATCGTGAAGCTCGACTGCTTCTGCTGGAGTTCGGAAAAACGCTGGAATTCGGAATCGGTCAGAAGTTTGGCCATTGCTCAATCGATGCGCACGCATGAGCCCGTCATGCGGCGTTATTTTGGAAGGGCCGCCATTCTAAACCATGTGCGCGTGCGCGCCGCCGCGCACCTTACCCGCAGCTTACCGATTACGCCGCCTGCTCGCGGAACATCGACAGCGCCTGCACCGTGTCGCGCAGCAGCGTGGTGGCCGCTTCGAGCGTCGGCGCAACGTATTCGTCGATCCGCCGCAGATACGGGCAGGTCAGCACCGCGCTCGCCTGTCCCGACGGCGCGAGTATCGGGAACGTCACGTCGGTGACGCCGAAGGTCTGCTGGCTGTCCTTCTGCCAGAAGCCCGCCGCGCGGATGCGCTCGCAGGCCTCCTCCAGCGCGTCGAGATCGAGCGTCACTTCGCCCTTCACCTTCGTGTGCTCCGCCAGCATCTGCTGGCGCTGCTCGACGCTCTGGAACGCGAGCATCACGCGCCCCGAACCGGTGTCGATCAGGCCGACCCGCGAACCGAGCCGCACTGACATGCCCCATGTGCCCGGTCCGTCGACTTGCGCAATCACCAGCAGGTTGCCGCGGTCGTAGACGACGAGGTGACAAGACTGCTCGGCCGCGTCGGCGAAACGCTGCATCAGCGGCAGCGCTTCTGCGATCAGCCGGTTCATTGGCGGATGACGGTGCGCGAGCGCGAACAGCTTCAGGCTCAGCGAGTAGCGGTCGCCAGCCGCCGAGCGCACCACGTATTGGCGCGCGACGAGGCGTTCGAGCATCCGGTACATCTCGCTCGCGTTGCGGCCCAACTGCCGCGTGATTTCGGCGCGCGTGAGTCCTTCCTTCTGCTCGGACAGTAGCTCGAGAATATCGAGGCCTTTATCCAGCGCGGGGGCGCGATAGCGGTCGTCGTCCTTGTCTTCGGCGTCCATCGTGAGGGTCGGAGAATTCGGTGTGGAGTTCTTATTATCTGGTGTGCGCGGGCGAGTGCGTAGCATTTCGCGAACTGGGTGGCCTATGTCCAGGGAAAACCCAGGCATCCGCGCCGCGTAGTTTTCTTGACTTGGAAAAATTCGAATATGAATAATACGTTCATTGGTGAATGAATGCACTTCCCAAGCGGTGCGCGGAGTGTGACCGCCGCGCCCTCGCCGCCGCATGGTAAAAAGACCACAAATCTGGAGACACGCTCATGTCGGCATCGATCGTATCGAAAATCGGGCAGCGGCGCCGTATCGGCCGCGGCTCGTTGCAGGTGAGCGGACTGGGGCTCGGCACGGCGCCGCTCGGCGGCCTGTACCGCGACCTGTCCGACGAGGAGGCCCAAGCGACGATCGCCGCCGCCTGGGACGCGGGTGTGCGCTACTTCGACACCGCGCCGCACTACGGCAACACCAAGGCCGAGCATCGGCTCGGCGCCGCGCTGCGCCACTATCCGCGCGGCGAGTATGTGCTGTCGACCAAGGTCGGCCGCCGCTTCGTGCCGCGCACGTCGCCATTCGACGACCGCGAAGGCTGGCAGAATCCGCTGCCGTTCGAAGCGATCTACGACTACACGCACGACGGCATTCTGCGTTCGTTCGAGGACAGCCAGCAGCGCCTCGGCATCATCGATATCGACGTCCTGCTTGTGCATGACATCGGTCGCGTCACGCACGGCGACCAGCATCCGCACTACTGGCGGCAACTGACCGAAGGGGGCGGCTTCCGTGCGCTCGAGCGCCTGCGCTCGACGGGCGCAATCAAGGCGCTCGGCCTCGGCGTCAACGAGGGCGCGGTGATCCTCGACGCGATGGCCGAGTGCGATATCGATTGCGCGTTGCTCGCGGGCCGTTATACGCTGCTCGAGCAGACCACCCTCGACGACCTGCTGCCCGCCTGCGAGGCGCGCGGTGTCAGCATCCTGCTCGGCGGCGCGTTCAATTCGGGCATTCTGGCGCGGGGCGTCGAAGGCGATCTGAAGTTCAATTACGGCGCCGCGCCGCCCGAGGTGATCGAGCGCGTCGCGCGTCTGGAGGCGGTATGCCGCGCGCATGACGTGCCGCTCGCCGCCGCCGCGTTGCAGTTTCCGTATGCGCACCCGGCGGTCGCCACCGTGCTGACCGGCGCGCGTAGCGCCGACGAATTGCGCGAGAACGTCGCGTCGTTCGAGCTGCCGATCCCCGCGGCCTTGTGGTCCGCATTGCGCGACGCGGGCCTGCTCGACCCCCGTGCGCCCGCGCCCGAGGACTGATCCGACCATGCCGATCGACGCTCACCAGCACTACTGGGACCCCGCGCGGGGTGACTACGAGTGGCTGACGCCGGAGCTGAAAATCCTCTACCGGCCGTTCGGGCCTGATGATCTGAAGCCGTTGCGCGAACAGGCCGGCATCGAGCGGACCGTGGTCGTGCAGGCCGCGCCGACGCTCGACGAAACCCGCTACCTGCTCGACATCGCGCGGCACGAGCCGTCGATCGCGGGCGTGGTCGGCTGGGTGCCGCTGTTGTTGCCGAACGCGCCCGATCTGATCGAGGTGCTCGCGCGCGAGCCGAAGTTCAAGGGCGTGCGGCCGATGCTTCAGGATCTGCCCGACGACGGCTGGATCGCGAACCCCGATCTCGCGCCGGCGATCGAGGCGCTGATCGCGCACGACCTCGCGTTCGATGCGCTGATCTACGCGCGTCACGTGCAATACGTCGAGATCTTCGCGCAGCGTTTTCCGGCGCTGCGCATGGTTGTCGATCATGGCGCGAAGCCGCCGATCCGCTACGGCCAGGCGGGCTACCCGGTATGGCGCGACGCGATCACGCGGCTGGCCGCGCTGCCGCAGGTGCACTGCAAGCTGTCGGGTCTCGCGACCGAGGCCTCGCCCGGCTGGACCGAGGACACGCTGCGGCCCTACGTCGAGCATCTGCTGAACACGTTCGGTCCCGCGCGGCTGATGTGGGGCAGCGACTGGCCGGTGCTCGAACTGAACGGCGACTATTTGCTCTGGCATTCGGTGGCGACCACGCTCGTCGCGTCGTTGAGCGACGCCGAGCGCGACGCCGTGTTCGGCGAGAACGCCGCCGCGTTTTATCGGCTTTGATTTCGTTAGCAGCCCATTCAACTGGAGTCGTAGATGACACAAAGACTGGCCGGCAAAACGGCCCTGATCACCGCGGCGGGACAAGGTATCGGTCTCGCCACCGCCGAACTGTTCGCGCGCGAAGGCGCGCGCGTGATCGCCACCGATATCCGCATGGACGGACTCGCCGGCAAGCCGGTCGAGGCGCGCATGCTCGACGTTCTGGATGGCGCGGCGATCAAGGCGCTCGCCGCGGAAGTCGTCACGATCGACGTGCTGTTCAACTGCGCGGGCTTCGTACACTCGGGCAATATCCTCGAATGCAGCGAGGAGGACTGGGATTTCGCGTTCGACCTCAACGCGAAGGCCATGTACCGTATGATTCGCGCGTTCTTGCCGGCCATGCTGGAGAAGGGCGGCGGCTCGATCATCAACATGTCGTCGGCGGCGTCGAGCGTGAAGGGCGTGCCGAATCGCTTCGCGTACGGCGCGTCGAAGGCCGCGGTGGTCGGGTTGACGAAGTCCGTCGCTGCGGATTTCGTCACGCGTGGTGTACGCTGTAACGCGATTTGCCCGGGCACGGTGTCCTCGCCGTCTCTCGAACAGCGAATCGCCGCGCAGGCTCAGGCGCAGGGCGCGTCGCTCGATGCGGTGCAGGCCGCCTTCGTCGCGCGTCAGCCGATGGGCCGCATCGGCAAGCCGGAGGAGATCGCCGCGCTCGCGCTGTATCTCGCGTCCGACGAGTCGTCGTTCACGACGGGCCAACTCCATGTAATCGACGGCGGATGGTCGAACTGATTCTGATTGACTGACGAACCGAACACTACTGAACGTAAAGGGAAGTGCAACGATGAAACTGCTTCGTTATGGGCCGAAAGGCCAGGAAAAGCCGGGCCTGCTCGACGCGCAAGACAAGATTCGCGATTTGTCGAAGGTAGTGGGCGATATCGACGGCGCTGTGCTCGGCGATGAAAGTCTCGCGAAACTGCGCGCGCTCGATCCGGCAACGCTCCCGGTCGTCGAAGGTAATCCGCGCGTTGGACCGTGCGTCGGCAAGATCGGCAAGTTCATCTGCATCGGCCTGAACTATGCGGATCACGCGGCGGAATCGAATCTGCCGGTACCGGCCGAACCGGTCATCTTCAACAAGTGGACGAGCGCGATCAGCGGCCCGAACGACGACATCGAAATCCCGCGCGGTTCGAAGAAGACCGACTGGGAAGTGGAACTCGGCGTCGTGATCGGCAAGGCGGCGAAGTATGTCGACGAAGCAAACGCGCTCGAGCACGTGGCCGGCTACTGCGTCATCAACGACGTGTCGGAGCGCGAATGGCAGATTGAGCGCGGCGGCACGTGGGACAAGGGCAAGGGCTTCGACACGTTCGGCCCGATCGGCCCGTGGGTCGTCACGCGCGACGAAGTCGCCGATCCCCAGAACCTGAGCCTGTGGCTCGAAGTGGACGGCCATCGCTACCAGAACGGCAGCACGAAGACGATGATCTTCAGTGTCGCGAAGCTGGTGTCGTATGTGTCGCAGTGCATGAGCCTGCAGCCGGGCGACGTTATCTCGACCGGCACGCCGCCGGGCGTCGGCATGGGCGTGAAGCCGAACCCGGTGTTTCTGAAGCCGGGGCAGACGGTGCGTCTGGGTATCGGAGGGCTGGGCGAGCAGACGCAGAAGACTTACGCGGCGGAGTAACGCGCTTTCTCTTTCCGTCATATCGCTCTGAAATGAAAGGCCGTTCCTGTTTCGCGCAGGAGCGGCTTTTTTCATGGCGTCCCGGCTTTAAGCCCCCGCCTCCTGCTCCCCGTTCTCTCCAATCCGATTCACAGTCCCCTGCGCAACCGCCACCAGCTTCTCGCGATTCCCCTCCATCACGAACACGCTGCACTGGCAGGTCGCCTGATGCCTGCCCGCATAGACCACACTGGCGCGCGCGATCAGCGTGCCCTTCACTGCCGGGCGCAGATAATTGATCTTGTACTCACCGGTCACGACTCTCGGACCCAGCGACAGCGCGCCAGCGAACGTCAATGCATTGTCGGCGAGATAGCTGATGACGCCGCCATGCACGAAGCCATGCTGCTGCCGCAGTTCATCTCGAATCGGCAGGCACAAGGTGAGCTCGTCGCTGCCGGCGTGCATCAACTCCGCGCCTAGCAGCATGCTGAACGGCTGGGCGTGCAGTGCGCCGCGCGCCCGGTCGAGTAGGTCGGTCATCGTGGTTCCTTCGTGCAGGGTCTGGGTAGTACATCGGTGCAACAAAACATCCGCGCGGCGTGCGTCACGCGGTCCCTACCCACTCTAGGAAGTGCCGCTGCGCTGCGCAAGGTGATTCCGCGCGACCAGCGACGCATTGTTGCGCAAAACAACCGCAATCGCGACGATCGACGATGAAACCCGCATGTAGAGCGCTTTTTGCGGGAATTGGCCTCAAGCCGCCAATCGGCCTGCCGTTAACCCTGGTGTACCCCCGTCATCCTTTGTTCCCAGGTGTCCACGATGTTCAGCAAGATCAAGGTCGCATCCGGCCTCCTATGTGTTCTGGCCGCGTTCTGCGTCTTCCAGCTCGTCACGGTAGGGTTGGGCTTCTGGTCACTGACGCGCACGCACGACGACGTCGGCGATCTGTCGAACATCGCGTTGAAGCAGGTCGACGCGGTCAACCAGACGACGCAGCGCCTGATGGACGCGCGCATCAACCTGTCGCGTGCCGGCACGCGCATGGTGCGCGGGGGCACCGAGCCCACGGACATCGTGCAGCACGCTCGCGAACAGCTCGCCGCCGCCGATCAGTCTTTCGCGGCCTTCATGAGCGCGCAGAAGACCAGCGACGAAAACAGCGCGCGCGCCGCCGCGCTCGCCGAACGCTACAAGACGCTGCATGGCGCGCTCGCGGAGCTCGCGCAGTATCTCGACTCGAACAACATCCAGGCCTTCCTCGATCAGCCGACGCAGTCGTTTCAGGACGCCTATCTGGCGGAAGTGCACAACTTCGGGCAATTCGGCGACGCCGCGAGCCGCGCGTCGCTCGATTCGATCGATGCGCGCGTGGCGGCGTTTCGCATCGTCAGCGTGGTGATTTTGCTCGTGCTCGTCGCCGGCACGCTCGCCGTCTATACGGCGCTGCGCCGCGGCGTCGTGGCACCGCTCGAGGAAGCGGGCCGCCACTTCGAGCGCATCGCCCAAGGCCGTCTCGATCAACCGATCGCCGCACGCGGCAGCAACGAAATCGGCCGTCTGTTCTCGGGCCTCGCGACGATGCAGGCAAGCGTCGCACGCACCGTCAAGAGCGTGCGCGAATCGGCCGACTCGATCCATCTTGGCGCCAACGAGATCGCGACCGGCAACGCCGATCTGTCGGCGCGCACCGAAAACCAGGCGGCATCGCTCGAGGAAACGGCATCGAGCATGGAGGAACTCACAGCGACCGTGCGCCAGAACGCCGATCATGCGCGCGAAGCCAATGCGCTCGCCGAGACCGCGCTTGACGCGACGTCGCGCGGCAGTGAAGTCGTCAATCAGGTGGTCGACAAGATGCGCGGCATCGCGCAGAGCTCGGACAAGATCGCCGAGATCATCTCGGTGATCGACGGCATCGCGTTCCAGACCAACATCCTCGCGCTGAATGCCGCCGTCGAGGCGGCGCGCGCGGGCGAGCAGGGCCGCGGCTTCGCGGTCGTGGCCGGCGAAGTGCGCGGCCTCGCGCAACGCAGCGCGCAGTCGGCGAAGGAAATCAAGACGCTGATCAGCGAATCGGTCGCGGAGATTCAGGGCGGCTCGACGCTCGTCGAGCGCGCCGGCGAAGCGATGGGTCATGTGTCGGCGTCGATCTCGCGCGTCACGCAGATGATGGCCGAAATCAGCGCGTCGTCGCTCGAGCAGAGCACCGGCATCGAGCAGGTGAATCAGGCGGTCGTGCAGATGGACGAGATGACGCAGCAGAACGCGGCGCTCGTCGAGCAGTCCGCGGCGGCGGCTGCTTCGCTGCATCAGCAAACCGAGCAACTGAAGCAGGCCGTTTCCGTGTTCGAAATTTCTGAAAGTGTGTTGCGTACGCAACAGCGCGGAGCAATGTCCGTCGCAAATGCTGATTTCGCATTGACCGGGATGCACGCCCTTTAAAGCGGCGACGCATGAAAACGACGCAGAAATAGAAAATGGCTCGCGTAAAGCGAGCCATTTTGCATTAAACGCAAGCGCCTGTAGAGGCACCTATCGTGACGTCCAAGTCTGTCTCAAAGTACCCAAAGGTACTTAGACCGGCTGGATGTTCGCAGCCTGCTTGCCCTTCGGGCCTTGCTTGACTTCGAACGACACTTTCTGGTTTTCCTGCAGGGACTTGAAGCCCGAAGACTGGATTTCCGAGAAGTGTGCAAACAGGTCTTCGCCGCCGTCGTCCGGGGTGATGAAGCCAAAGCCCTTTGCATCGTTAAACCACTTAACAGTACCTGTTGCCATTTTTGATCCAAATAAATGTTGTGTATTGCATCGCGACCGCAATTGCTCGAAGGCGAGAGCGAGCGCGAGGGGAGAGTTGTATCACGTCTTTATGACAGACGCCAATCAACCTGCATCCGGGTATTCCCCGGTTTTGATGTTTTTTCGCGCTTTGAGAACGTCTGACGAGAGCTTTTTTTGCGCCAGGGTTTACCAGCGACACTAAATTTCTCTCGCGACCCGGCGGCGGACATTCGTCCGTGCGTGCCGCACTTTATTGAGACGATCAAGCGTTGAACTTCATCTATCACTGGCCAAATTCGGCTAAGTTCCCGCTCGAAATTCGGCGTCCACAGGCAGCGCCGCGTAGGCGGTGGCCAGATGATAAGGCGTCGTTGACGGCATGTCCGTACGTGCAATTTCGCCGCTCGACGTCTTGCATTCGAACCAGCCGTGTTCATGCAAAAAGCATCGCTGAAAACGTGCGATCTGTTGCGGCAGCGCCGCGCGCACGGCAGGATCGTCGTGACTGGCGAGCGCGCGCAGATATTCCGTCTGCGCCCAGATCCGCTGGCTCGCGTCGCTGACCTTGCCAGCCTCGTCGAGCGATGCGCACACGCCGCCGTTGTCCGGGTTCACGCCATGCTGCTGCGCGAAGGTGAAGGCGCGCGCCAGCGCGTCGGTTAGCCCGGTGCCATCGAACAGCGCGCCCGCCTGCCTGACCAGCCAGTACCACTCGAACTGATGTCCCGGCTCCAGACGGTTGCCGCTCGCGCCGATCGGCAATTCGGCGATACAGCCGCTCGGCGCATGCACGAAGTGTCGCGCGACCGCGCCAGCGAGGCGGCGCAACGCGGCGCCGAAGACGTTGTCCCGCGTCGCCTCGCAGGCGGCGAGCCACGCTTCGGTCAGGTGCATCAGCGGATTCTGCAACGGCGTGCCGGTGACCTTCGAAAAGTCGAGGTTGAGCGCGGCGTTGAACAGATCGCCGTCGGCGGCGAAGTTCGACTGGATCAGCGCGGTCGTGCTGTGCACGAGCTTGAGCGCATCGAGGTTGTCGGAGCGCCGCGCGTATTCCGCGCAAGCGAACACGACGAACGCGTGCGTGTAGAGGTCCTTGGTGGTGTCGAGCGGCACGCCGAGCGCGTCGACGCTGTAGAACCATCCGCCGTGATCGGCGTCCCGAAAGGTGCGGGTCAGCGAATCGAACAGCACGCCCGCGTGTTCCATGTCGCCCGCTTGTGCAAATGTGAACAGCTGCCGCGCGCATGCCATCGCCCGATAGCGTTGCGCGGGCAGCGGCTCGCCTCCGGTGGCGTCGAGCGCTTCGTAGGGCAGCTGCAACGCGTGATTGAAGCCGGGCCCGCGCCACATCGGCAGCACCACGTTCGCGAAGTGCTCGCGCAGCGCGGTCACGGCGGTGGTCGTCGAAGCAGGGGGAGGGGGCGTGCTTGGCATCGTCGGTTGGTTCGGGCGCGCAACGCGCGCAGTGTGTCGGGGCAGCGTTCAGGGCGGCGTTTCAGGATCCCGCTCGCCGAGACTGCTGTGGTGTGCGGCCTAGCATAAAGCAAACGCCTCGCGCTGACACCTTGGGTCAAGCATCCGAAATGCTCGGCGCCGACACCGGGCGACAGACGCATCAGGCGCGACAGATGCACGAGCCGCATGGAATGCGCAACGCGAGGCGCACTGAGCTGCCGCCGCCGCTCATTTCGGATAAGGAGGAACAACAATGCCCGGTAATCTCGAACTCATTTCCCGTCTCGTGCTGGCCGCGATGCTCGGCAGCGTGATCGGCTACGAGCGGGAGCGGTTGTCGTGGGCGGCGGGCTTGCGCACGCACATGTTGGTCTGCGTGGGCTCGGCGCTCATCATGATCGTGTCCGCGTAATTCGTGATGCAGCAAAGCGACGATGTGAACGAGTGCGACGAAGTGATCATCACGCTGCATCGCGTGTCGAATGCGGAATACGAGTCGACCTGCGCTCGGCTTCGGCAATGGCAGGGCGTGCGGGAATTCCAGGGCGACGACGCGAAAGGGCGCAAATCGTCGGGGAATGGCTTCGGCACGGGCGGAGCGCCATGCGACAATGCTGGCTCTAAATATTCCAATGGCAATGACAAGCGGCATCCGGCGCCCCGTTCCTGGCGACGACCGCTTTTTCCTCTATGGCAGATTCCGCAGCATCCCCGCAGTCCATGCCCCCGCGCGTCGCTTCGAAGAAGCAGCGCCAGGGCGCCGTCTCCACCGAAACCGAAAACAAGCTGGCGCGCGCGGCGCGCTCGGCGCAACGCCTCGCGCAACTGAGCGGCGTCGCGCGCGACGACAGCACGCTCGACCTGTTCCCCGACGATCCGATCCGCGCGACGCTCGAGGCGATGAACATCGACGTCCGCCAAGGCACGCTGCACGGCTTCGAACTGCCGGACGTGGTGCTGCAGGCGGTCGGCGCATTCGATGAGCACGGGTCGCTCGACAAAACTGCGCGCCGCGCACCGCGTGCGGCGAAGCTGGATGCGTCGATGCCGGTGAACGGGCAGTTGAGCGGGTTTGACGTCGAGCCGGTGATGGCGGTTGCGGATGCGTCTGCAAACAAGCCCGCGAACGAGCCCGCGAACGGCGCCCCCGACAGCTCAGCGCCGAACGCCGCAGCAAACACCGACGACAAGCCCGCGGCAGTGTCGCGTGAGCCATCCGCGCCGCTCAGCTCGGCGATGGCCGCCGCGACCGTCGCGCGCAGCGTGACCGCGTTGCGCCAGGCGGCCGAAGCGGAGTCGGCTGCGACGGCGGGCGCGGGCAAGCCACAGCAGCGTTTCGTCGCGACGTTCGCGAAAGCCGCGACGGCATCGCGCGATGCTGCAGCTGCTACCGCCCCGGCTTCGCTTGCAACGTCCGCTGCGACCGACGGCAGTAGCATGAGCCAGTCCGCCGACGAGCCCGCGACGCGTACACAATCCGCCTCGCCAGAGGCCGTGACCACGAAACGGGACGACAAGCTCTCCGCCACCGCGCAGTTGACGACACCCCGGTCCTCGTCCGCAGACAACCACGCCGGATTCGCCACTTCCTCGCGCGACGCGCGCCGCACCGACGCGGCCGCCGCCGCACTACGCTCGGAGCCGGAACTCGACCGCGCGCGTGCCACCGCGTTCGCCGATACGGTCGATGCGCTCTATGGCGTGATCGCCGATCAACGCCGCGCCGCGACCGATCATTCGCGGCGCGTGAAATGGATGCTGTCGATCGTGGTCGGTGCGCTGCTGGTGACGGTGGCTATCGGCATCGCGCAGACGCTGCTGCTGATGCGCCTCACGCGCGAGACGACGGCGCAGCAACACCGCATCGAACAGATGATGCAGAACCAGCAAGCGGCGATGGTGAGCCTGCTCGACGTGCATGCGGCGACAGTGAACGCCGCGTCGGCGCCCGCGGCCACGACCCCCACCGCAGCACCCCCCGCCGCGCCCCTACAGCCCAGCGCGACGCCGACGCGCGCGCGGCACGCTCGCGCTTCGCACGGGCGCCCGCCGAGTCACTAAATCGGGGACGTTGTCGTCATGCAACACGTCCCGGCCCAATGACATCGAGGCAACCCGCCGCAGCGAAAATTTGCTGCATTGCACTAGCTTTTCCCTAGGGAAAACCCCTATAATCGCGACTAAGGGAAAACCCTGGCAATGCAGTCACTAACCGGGAGTCGCCATGAGCTACATCTTTGCACTGTTCCAAAAGGTCAGCGACCTCTTTGCGTCGCCCCATCTGCCGCTGGATTCGGACTATTCGTACGCAGCGCGTGCCCGTGAAGCACAGCGTCTGCGCCGCGCGCAGGCCACGCTGTTCGGCATCAAGCTGACGGACTAAAACCACCCGCACCTCCCGAGCGCGCGACAACGCGCCGGGCGCGCACCTCGAGTGCGCTTCTCATTGGGCCACTATTCGCGAAACGCGGATCGTGGCTTTTTGTTTTTTGGGGCTCTCTTATCGCGATGCACCATTGCGCAACGAGACAGACGTATCAGCGCCAGGCCCCCATGTCTGTCCGGCTCCTTGCGAAATATTTCGGGGCCGAAATGAATGTAACCAGCTTTCGCGCTGATTCAGCGAGTCGAATGAAAGCATCGCCCCTAAGCCTTTGTTGAATGAAGCGCGAAAGCGACACCGCGCTTCCATCATCAGGCCCCATCTATGAAATGCTCGCTTACAAGTGCTAACGTCTTCACGCGATCCGGGCCGCTAAAGTGAGTCTCAAGCGTACGGCGTCTGGTTCGGCTCACAAGCGAAGCGAACGAAGCGAATCGCACGATCCGAGCAAACACGGACGCTGGCCTGGAATAAAACTTTGACGGGAGGTCATTATGAAAAACTTTGGCAAGGCATCGCGCTCGCTGATCGCAACGCTGCTCGCGGGCGGCGCACTCGTCGCGGCTGGTAGCGCATTCGCGCAAGACCGCGTGATCGTCGAACACGGTCCGGCACCAGTCGTGTACGGCCAACCGCATATGATGCCGGTGGGCGTGTCGATCAACATGGGCTGGCATGGCGATCGTTACTGGGACGGCCACCGCTACTGGGAGCACGACGAGTGGATGCGCCATCATCCGCGCGACTACGATCCGCACCACCGCGGCGGCGATCGCGACGATCACCGCCCGCCGCCCCCGCGCTACTAAAGCGCGCCTGATGGCGCCGCAACAGGCGGCGTGAGTCCACGAAGCCGGTCTTCCCTCGAGGGGAAGGCCGGCTTCGTCGCATTTGGGCGTGCGACTCCGACCGTGGTATCGCAGCGTGCTGCGCTATGCTTCGGGGCTTTCATCGACGGCAGCGGGAGCGCGTGTGGACAAGACGACACAGGATGTAGCGATAGGGGTGGTGGGCACGGGACTGATGGGCGTCGGCATTGCGACGCAGGCCGCGTTGCATGGATACCGGACGATCGTTCACGACGTTGATCCGGCGCGACTCGCGAGCGTCGCGCCGAAAGCGCAAGCCGTGCTCGACGAACTGATCGACGCGGGCCGTATCGACGATGCTGCCAAACAGGCGGCGCTCGCGCGCATCGAAACCAATGCGCGACTCGATGCGATCGGGCAAGCGCGCTTCGTGATCGAGGCGATTCCCGAAGTGCTCGAACTCAAACACCGCCTCTACGCGACGCTGACCAGCCTGCTCGCCGATGATGCGATCCTCGCGAGCAACACCAGCGGCTTCCCGCCCGACCAGCTTGCCACCCCGCTGCGCGCGAAAGAACGCTTCGTGATCGCGCATTTCTGGAACCCGCCGCACATGATTCCGCTCGTCGAGGTCGTGCCGGGCACCGAGACCGCGCCCGAAGTCGTCCAGCAAACCGCCGGACTGATGAGCGCGATCGGCATGGAGCCGGTCGTGCTCGCGAAGGCGATTCCGGGCTTCGTCGGTAATCGGCTGCAGTTCGCGGTGCTGCGCGAGGCGTTGCACATCGTGCGTTCGGGGGCAGCGACGCCCGAGGTCGTCGATCGCGTGATGAAAGCTTCGCTGGGACGCCGCTGGGGCATCGTCGGACCATTCGAGGGCGCGGACATGGGCGGACTCGACACCTTCGTCGACATCGCGTCGCATTTGATGCCGCGACTCGCGAAAGACGAGGACGTGATCGATCTGCTGCGCGCGCAGGTCGACGCGGGGCGTGTCGGCGTGCGCAGCGGCGCTGGGTTTCATGACTGGGATGAAGCGCGCATCGCGCGGGTAAAGGAAGGGCGCAAGCGCGTGATCGGGCGCGGCTAGTGCGGTATAAATAGCCGTTCCGTGCCTGGTACTCCGCCGCTTTTCGCGCTAACTGACACACGCGTCGCAAGCGAACCTAAATCAACTCCAAGCCAACCCCAAGCCACTTCATGTCTCACTACTTCTACGACCCCGCCGCCGGTCACGGCCTGCCGCACGATCCTTTCAAGGCGATCGTCGCGCCGCGGCTGATCGGCTGGATTTCGTCGCGCGATGCCGAAGGCACGCTCAATCTTGCGCCATACAGCTTTTTCGGCGCGTTCGCGACCTTTCCGCCGATCATCGGTTTTAGCAGCGAGGGCCGCAAGGACAGCCTCGCCAACATCGAGGCGACCGGCGAATTCGTTTGGAATCTCGCCACCCGGCCGCTCGCGGAGCAGATGAACCGCTCGTCGGCGCCGGTCGCGCCGCACGTCGACGAGTTCGCATTGGCCGGGCTCACGGCGGCGCCGGGCCGCAACGTGGCGGTGCCACACGTGGCCGAATCGCCGGCGGCGCTCGAATGCAAGCTGCTGCAGATCGTGCGTCTGCACGATGTCGACGGCAAGCCGATGGACAACTATCTGTCGCTCGGCCAGGTGGTCGGCGTGCATATCGACGACGCGTATCTGAAGGACGGCCTGTTCGACACGCACGCCGCGCAGCCGATCATGCGCGCGGGTTATCGCGCCGACTATGCGCAGATCGGCGAGATGTTCCAGATGATCCGGCCAACGGCCTGAACTCGCCCTCAGCAGCTTCCGCTGATTAGCGGATCGCTCAGGGTGTCACCGGCGGCGGCTTGCGTGGGGACTGCGCGGACGGTTTTGCCGCGGAGTCACTGTTGCCGCTCCCGCTCCCGCCCACGGGCGCATCCACTTCAACCTCGACGACCGCAGCCGCGACCGGCGCGGCCGCCGTGACTTCCGCCGCAATCGCCGCGGGCACCGGCTGGATCGGGCGCGCACGCGAGCTGACGAGCACCGCGCGCGGTTCATTGTCGTAAATCACGGCCCGCACGCGCGGATAAATGTCCCGCTCCCAGCGACGTCCGCTGAACACGCCGTAGTGGCCGACGCCCGTTTGCACGTGATGCGTCTTCAGATACGGCCGCAGACGATCGCACATGTCCTGCGCGGCGAGCGTCTGACCGACCGCGCAGATATCGTCCTTTTCACCTTCCACGGTCAGCAATGCGGTGCGGCGAATCTTCGACGGCTCCACCAGACGCCCCTCGACTTCGAGCGCGCGTAACGGCAGCGCATGCTGCTGGAACACGGTGTTGACGGTCTCCAGATAGAAGTCGGCGGTCAGATCCATCGTCGCGAAGTACTCTTCGTAGAACGTGCGAATCGTGTCGGCTTTCCGCGGATCGCCCTTGCCGCGCTCGTAGTACATCGTTTCGAACGAGTCGGCGTGGCGGCCCGGATTCATCGCCATGAACGCGGCCAGCTGCACGAAACCCGGATACACGCGACGATGCGCGCCGGCAAACCCGAACGGCACCGCGCTGATCAGGTTGCGCTCGAACCACTCGATCGGCCGGCTCCTGGCCAGTTCGTTGACGCGCGTCGGATTGATGCGCGTGTCGATCGGGCCGGCCATCAGCGTCATGCTGGCCGGCTGCGCGGGATGGTCGTCGGCCGCCATCAGCGCGACGGCGGCGAGCGCTGCGACGGTCGGTTGACAGACCGCGAGCAGATGCGTGCCGGACCCGATCGTTGCGGTGAAGTCGATCACGTGGCGCACGAATTCATCGAAGCCGAAGCGGCCTTCGCCGAGCGGCACGTCGCGCGGGTTGTGCCAGTCGGTGATATAGACGTCGTGCTCGGTCAGCATCGTGCGCACGGTTGCGCGCAGCAGCGTCGCGAAGTGGCCCGACATTGGCGCAATCATCAGCACGCGCGGCTGCGGCGTTGAAAGCACGGCGTCCTTGCGAAAATGCAGCAGCGAGCAGAACGGCGTGCGCGCGACGACTTCCTCGACCACCGCGACCGGCTCGCCTTCGGTGACGACGCTGCCGATGCCGAACGGCGGCCGCTTCGGCGTGAGTCCGCCGAGCATGAGAAGTTCGCACGTCGCGCGCAGCGAGCGTCCGTGCGGCGTAGCCGCGAATGCGGACCACGCATCGAGCGAACGGTTCGCCAGCGCCGCGCCGTGCCGCAGCGGTAGCAGCAGGTCGGCGCAGGCCTGATAGGCGGGATAGGCGAACAGATTCATACTTTCACTCGAATGCGCCAGAAAGCCAGGAACTCGAATAAAAGCAAGTGATGCGCCAGGCGCTGGCGCGCGTTGCCCCCTGTGTCGCGTCATATCTGCGTGGGTCGGCATATCACTTGCGTGCATAGGCGAAATGGGCCGGCCTTGCCGCGCTTTGGTGCGCGCGCGCACCGCGGCGTGCATGGGTGCAGGCACGCGCGGCGCGATGCCCGATCTGGAGGACACACGTATGGGAAATACTACGCTCACGATAAGCAGCAGGAATTATTCGTCGTGGTCGCTGCGCGGCTGGCTGCTGACGAAGTTCAGCGGCTTGCCGTTCGAAGAAATCGTGGTGCCGATCGACGACCCCGCGACGCGCGCAGAACTACTGCTGCTGTCGCCGTCGATTCTGGTGCCATGCCTCGTGCACGACGGCGTCAAGGTCTGGGACACGCTGGCGATCGCCGAATATCTGCACGAGCTGAAACCGCAAGCCGCGCTGTTGCCGCACGAGATCCGCGCCCGCGCGCATTGCCGCTCTATCTGCGGCGAGATGCATTCGGGGTTTGCGTCGTTGCGCTCGGCGCTGCCGATGAACCTGAAGGCGCATTTCCCGGGCTTCAAGGTATGGGCGCGCGCGCAGTCGGATATCGAGCGGATCGTGACGATCTGGCGTGAATGTCTGAAGGAGTACGGCGGCCCGTTCCTGTTCGGCGAGCGGACCGCCGCAGACGCGATGTACGCACCGGTGGTTACGCGTTTCGTGACCTATGACGTGCAACTCGATCCGGATATGGTCGAATACGGGCAGCGCATCATGGCGCTGCCCGAAATGCGCGAGTGGATCGCGCTCGCGCGTCAGGAGGTCGAGGAGATCGATGAACTGGACGTCGAGTTCTGAGCGCGGCGGCCGCCGTCCGCGGCCGTCCGCATCAAGCAGATCCGTCAGCCGCGCTCGCCTTCGAGCTTGAACACGCTGACCAGTTGCGCGAGCCGCGCAGCCTGCTCGCGCAACTCGGCCGCCGCGGCTTCCGCATCGACGACGATCGTCGCATTCTGCTGCGTCGCCTCGCCGATCTGCGTGACCGCCAGGTTGACCTGCTCGATGCCGCCCGACTGCTCGCGCGACGCGACATTGATTTCGCTCATGATCGCGCGGACCTGACCGACCTGAGTGACGATTCCCTGCATCGTCGCGCTCGCTTCTTCGGCGATGCGAAAACCGCTGTCGACGTTCGCGCTCGACACCGCGATCACCCCCTCGATCTCCTTCACCGCCGCCGCGCTGCGCTGCGCGAGCGCGCGCACTTCCGACGCGACGACCGCGAAACCCTTGCCGTGCTCGCCCGCGCGCGCCGCTTCGACGGCCGCGTTCAACGCGAGGATGTTGGTCTGGAAGGCGATGCCCTCGATCACCGTCGTGATCTCGGCGATCTTCTGCGACGAGCGGCCGATCTCGCCCATCGTCGACACCACGCGCTCGACCGCGCGGCCGCCTTCGAGCGCGGCGTCGGCGGCGTGGGTGACGAGGGTGTTCGCTTCGGTCGCGTGATCGGCATTCTGCTGCACGGTCGACGTGATCTGCTCCATGCTCGCCGCGGTCTCTTCGAGGCTGCTCGCCTGGGTCGCGATGCGCATCGCGATGTTGCCGCTGCCGGTGGCGATCTTCTCGGTGCCCGCCGACATGTCGGCCGACGCGTTGCGCACCTGCGCGACGATGCGCGCGAGGCCTTCGCCGATGCCGTCGATCGCCAGCATCAGGCGGCCGATCTCGTCGGCGCGCGCGCGGCCGTGCTGCGCGACGCGCACGCTCAGATCGCCCGCGGCGAGACGCTCCGACGCACGCGCGGCTTCGTCGAGCGGACGGCTGACGAGCCGCCGCACCGCGACGAGGAACACGATCGCGAACAGGCCGACCAGCGCGAGGCCGAGCAGCATGAAGGCGTTGCGGGTGCGCACGACCTCGGCCATCACTTCGTCGCGCGGCGCGACGCCGCCGACGAGCCACTGCCACTCCGGCACCGTGACGAACGACACGAACTTGTCGCGCGCGTCGCTCTCGCCGAGCGTCGCGTCGGCCGAGCGGTAGTCGAGCTCGCCCTGCTTCATGTCGAGCATGCGCTGATACGGCGCGTTGGCGTCGTCGGCTTTCTCGCCCGCGGCGGCCGGATGCACGAGCAGCTTGCCGCGCTCCGCGCCGCTCGACGCGTCGAGCACGAAGTAATAGCCGCTCGCGCCGATCTTCAGCGCGTGGATGCCGTCCTGGACCGACTGGATCTCCTTGTCCACGTCGACGCCGACGAACAGCGCGCCGATCACGCGGCCGCTCGCGTCGGCGATCGGCCGGTACTGCGTGATCATGCGCTTGCCGAACAGCATGGCGAGGCCGGTGTACGAGCGGTTCGCGAGCAGCGGCGCATACGCCGGCCCCTTGCGGTCGAGCAGCGTGCCGACCGCTCGGGTGCCGTCCTGCTTCTTCAGCGAGGTGGTCACGCGCATGAAGTCGTCGCCGCTGCGCGCAAACACGGTCGCGACCGCGCCGCTGCGTTCGAGGAACTGGTCGGGAATCGTGAAGTCGAGATTCAGCACCTTGCCGCCGGCCTTGAAAGTCGGCGTCGCGGTGCTCCCGATGTCGACTTTCTGCGTGTCGTCGAGCGAGAAGTCGGTGGGCAGGAAGCTCGCGAACAGCGCCATCGACCGATCGACTTCGGCCGACAGCGCCTTGTCGAACAGCTCTATCATCGCCGCGATCGAGCGGTCTTTTTCGGCGATGCGGGCGAGCACCTGGTCGCGCACCTGGTCGCCGGCGGCGCGCGCGAGCGCCCACGCGAAGGTGCTGATAATCAACGCGACCAGCACGCAGGAGAGCACGGCAAGCCGCGCGCCGACGCTGGCGCGGCGCAAGAAGAGAAAGTTCATGGGCAGGCGTGAAAAGGGGACAGGCGACGCGCGCGTCGGGCATGGCCGCGAACGGCATCGATTTACTGGTTTACGGCTCGGGAGACGGCAGCTTTAGGGCGACTGAAAGCCGCCCGTAATAGGCTGAAAGGGGCCACAAAAAACGGGCCCCGAAAAAGGGACGAGGCGGAATGCGGAAGGTGTTGCTGCGTTGCTCAGCGCACCGGATCGACGGTTCGGCCGGGCGCGCTTCGCCACGTCCGCAACAACAACGCATTGGTGACGACGCTGACGCTCGAAAACGCCATCGCCGCGCCCGCGAGCATCGGATTCAGCAAGCCGAACGCGGCCAGCGGAACGCCGATCAGGTTGTAGACGAATGCCCAGAACAGGTTCTGCTGGATCTTGCGCCAGGCTCTGCGCGAGATGTCGATCGCGTCGGCGACGAGCGCCGGGTCGCCGCGCATCAGCGTGATGCCGGCGGCATGCATGGCGACGTCGGTGCCGCTCGCCATCGCGATGCCGATGTCGGCGGCGGCGAGCGCGGGCGCGTCGTTGATGCCGTCGCCCGCCATCGCGACGATGCCGGCGTGGCGCATCTTCAGGTCGCGGATCACGCGGGCCTTGTCGTCGGGCAGCACCTCGGCGTGGAATTCGTCGATGCCGAGCGCCCGCGCGACGCTCGCCGCACTGCCGCGGTTGTCGCCAGTCACGAGCACGCTGCGGATGCCCATCTGCGCGAGCCGCGCGACGGCCGCGCGCGCGGTCGGCTTCACCGTGTCGCCGAACGCGATCAGCGCGAGCGCTTCGGGGGCGTGAGGCGCGCGCGTCATCAGCCACGACACCGTGTTGCCCGCCGCTTCGAGTTCCTGCGCGCGCGCGGCAAGCGCGGTCGGCAGCGCGATGTCGAGCTCGCGCAGCCAGCGCGTGCTGCCGAGGGCGAGCGTGCGGCCGTCGACGTCGGCTTCGACGCCCCGGCCGGCGACGGCGCGAGCGGCGGTGGCGCCTGGCCCGCCCTCGTGTTCGCCGGCCATTTGCCCGAGCTGAGCCTCGTGCGCGCGCATCACCGCTCGCGCGAGCGGATGATCGCTATGCCGCTGCACCGCCGCCGCGAGCGCGAGCGCTTGGTCGCGGCTCAAGCCGACGACCGGCTCGAACGCCGTTACCGATGGTTGGCCGAGCGTCAACGTGCCGGTTTTGTCGAACGCGACGATCGACACGCGATGCGCGATTTCCAGCGCTTGCGCGTCCTTGATCAGCACGCCGTGGCGCGCGGCGACGCCGGTGCCGGCCATGATCGCGGCGGGCGTCGCGAGGCCGAGCGCGCACGGGCAGGCGATCACCAACACCGCGACCGCGTTCAGGATCGCGGTTTCCGCGCCCGCGCCGGCGAGCAGCCAGCCGATCAGCGTCAGCGCGGCGAGCGCGAGAATCGCCGGCACGAAGACTTCGCTGACGCGGTCGACGAGCCGCTGGATCGGCGCCTTCTCGGCCTGCGCGCTTTCGACGAGCCGGATGATGCGCGCGAGCGTCGTCTCCGCGCCGATCGCGGTGGTCGTCACTACGAGCGCGCCTTCGCCGTTGATCGAGCCGGCCGTGACGGCGTCGCCGGTCTGTTTCGGCACCGGCAGGCTTTCGCCGGTGATCAGCGCTTCGTCGATATGCGTGCGGCCTTCGAGCACTGCGCCGTCGACCGGTACGCGCTCGCCCGGCCGCACGATCACGACGGTGCCGACCCGCACCTGCGCGAGCGGCACCTCGCGTTCGCCGGCGCCGTCGCGGATGCGCGCTCGCTCGGGGCGCAGCGCGTTGAGCGAGCGGATCGCGTCGGTGGTCTGGCGCTTGGCGCGCGCCTCGAGCCACTTGCCGAAGCGCACCAGCGTGATCACGACCGCCGATGCCTCGAAGTACAGATGCATCGTGTCGCCCGGATGCATCGCGAGTTCGTAGACGCTGATGCCGTACGCCGCCGATGTGCCGAGCGCAACCAGCAGGTCCATGTTACCCGCGCCGGCGCGCACCGCGCGCCAGGCTGCGCGATAGAAGCGCGCGCCGAATACGAACTGCACGATCGACGCGAGCACGAATTGCAGCCAGGCTGGCAGCATCGCGTGGAGGCCGAACCATTCGCCGAACATCGGTGCGACGAGCGGCAGCGTCAGCAGCGCGGACGCAACGACGCTCGCGAGGTCGCGGCGGGTTTGAATCCGCTTGCGGTCGACGACGGGGGCGTGGGTCGTGTCGAGGATGTCGCTTTCGTCGCCGGACGCGGCGATAGCTGCCGTTGTCCTGGTTGGAGCGGCAGCAGCGGGCGGCGCGCTCAACGTCGCTTCGTAGCCAGCTTTCCTGACGGCGGCGATCAGCGCGCCGGTATCGGCGGATGCGGTGCCTTGTGGATGAACGGTGGCGGTTTCGGTCGCCAGATTGACCGACGCGCGCGCGACCCCAGGCACCTTCGCGAGCGCTTTTTCGACGCGCAACGCACAGGCTGCGCAGGTCATGCCGCCGATCTCCAGTTCAATGGTTCCCGGCGTGGCGGCGGGTGTCGCGGTTTGCGTCGCGGTTGGCGCGGCAAGCTCGGCGTTCGCGACCGGCGTCGCTTCGTATCCGGCCTTGCGCACGGCATCGGCCAGTTGCTGAGGCCCGAGCGTCGCGTCGCTTTCCACGCGGGCGCGCTCGGTCGCGAGATTCACCGACGCGCGCGCCACTCCCGGCAGCTTGGTCAGTGCTTTCTCGACGCGGCTCGCGCACGACGCGCAAGTCATCCCGCCGATGTCGAGTTCGACGACGCGCGTGGGCGAAGAAGAAGCGGCAGCGTCGGCGGGGCGCTGCGGGTTGGCAAGTGCGGTCATGGCAGGCGAGGCTCGTGGCGGCATTGGGCCGCATCGTGAATCCAGTATTGACCTTCCCATGACGGGAAGGTCAAGGCCGGATTATGCGGCCGTCGTCAGAACGCCGGCGGCGCATCGAGCATCGCCTGTCCCACCGCCTTCTGTTGATCGCCGTCGCGCGCGAGCAGCGTTTGCGCGGCGCCGCGCCGGTCTTCGGCCGCCTTGTTCTGCCCGAGCTTCCATTTGCCGACGAGCCGCGTTACCTCGATCTCGATACCGACGATCGCGCCGAGCATCTGCGCGATGTAGTCGGCGGGCGCGTCGCCCATCTTCCATGGCACCGGCTCGCCGGCTTCCATCTCGCGCGTGAGTCGCGCGACGAGACCGCGCACGAACGATTCATCGTCATGCACCACGATCCTGCCATGTGCATGCACGACCATATAGTTGTAGGTCGGCACCTGCTTGTGCGTTTCGTGTTTGCTCGGATACCAGCTCGGGGAAATATAGGCGGTCGGCCCCTGGAAGATCGCGAGCGCTTCGGGATGGGTCGCGGCTTCCTGCCAGACGGGGTTCGCCCGCGCGACGTGCGCGCGCAGCACCAGACGTGACGAATCCGCCGCATCCGCCTGGGCCTCGAACGGCAGATGATTCGCATCGAGCCCGTTGGGGCCGTGCGTAATCAGCGCGCCGAACGGGTGCTCGGCGATCAGGCGATGAAGAACCTCTGGACGGTTCTCTTCGAAATGGGCGGGCATGTACATTGAAGTATTCCGAATGCAGGACGACGAAAGAGTGGAGGCGAACGGCTCAACTGGCGGATCGACGAATGCGCGAATCAAAAAAGCATGGCGCGCTCGCGCGAGCCGTTGGCGCGGGAACATAATGTGACAGCGACGCCGATTGTCACATCGGTGACGCGCCTGCGCGCTGTGAGCCACAATTCCCTGCTTTGTGCTTGCCTGGCTAGCAAGGATACGATACAACGCGGTGTTGTCGGAATCGCAATCCGCGGACTCGCTGCGCAGTGTTTCGGGAGAACCGCGCATGCACCAGGCGCTGCACACCGGCATCCCCCATAGGACTGCACGTTCCGCACTCTGAACGAATGATAAAAAATCTCCGAGAACTGTTTTTGCTTCAACGAACCTGCGCGTCGCTCGCGGGTCTGGCACTGCTGGCCAGTTGCGCGTCGACCCCCACCGCGACGCAACAACGCACCGGCTGGATCAAGGACGAAGTCGCCGACTCCTACGTATTCGGCTATCCGCTCGTGCTGATGAGCGCCGCGCGCGATGCGGCGGTCGGCACCGAGCCGGGTCAGGCGCCTTTCAACACGCTGCGTCACGCGCAGGCGCTGCCGCCGATCGGCGCGACCAATCCGCCGCAGCCGAGCCTCGACACGCTCGACTCGACCGGCTGGCTCGACCTTGCCGCCGAGCCGGTGATCCTGGCGCTACCTGATTCGCATGGCCGTTACGTCGATGCTCGCGTGCTCGACATGTGGACCAACGTCGCGTGGTCGACCGGGCCGCAGTTCGCCGCGGGCACGGGCACCGCGAAGGGCTTGCGCGCGCAGACGATCGCGTTCGTCGCACCGGGCTGGAAGGGCGAGCTGCCGAAGGGCGCAAAGCGCGTCGAAGTGCCGACACGCAACGCATGGATCAGCGTGCGCATCCAGTCGAACGGCGCGCGCGATCTGAACGCGGTGCGCAAGCTGCAGCACGCGATCCGTCTGGAGCCGCTGAGCGTGTTCGTCGGCGACGCGGAGCCGGCGGTGCCGCCGCGCGGTTACGCAAGCGGCGTCGCGGGCCCGAGCGGCACGCCGGCGCAGCAGGTCACCGCGCTCGACGCGAGCGGCTTCTTCGGCCGTCTCGCCGACGCGTTGCCTGACAATCCACCGACACCGGCCGATCCGCACGCGCTCCAATTTCTCGCCGACCTCGGCGTGACGCCGGGCGATCCTGTGAAGCTGCCGGAGTCATCCGATGCGCTCGCGGCCGGTCTCGCCGACGGTCGCGATCGCGTCGCGACGCCGCCGTCGAATCTGCTGAGCGCGAACGGCTGGAGCTGGTTCGGCGATGCCGTCGGCAACTACGGTCCCGACTATGGGTTGCGCGCGTATGCGGCGAGCACACAGTTGGGCCTCGGTACGAAGGACGACGAAGTACGCGCGTTCGTCACGCAGGACAGCGACGGCAACACGCTGAACGGCGCGAATCGCTATGTGATCCACTTCGCGGCGAACCAGCTGCCGCCGGTGCGCGGTTTCTGGACGATCACCGCGTATACGAAGGATGGCGCGCTGAGCGAGAACGCGCCGACGCGGCTCGCGGTTGGCGATCGCAATGGCGCGCGCCGCAATCGCGATGGTTCGCTCGACGTGGTCGTGTCGTCGACGCGCAGCCGGACCGGTAACTGGCTGCCCGCACCGCGCGCGGACATGCAACTGGTGCTACGCCTGTATGCGCCGAAGCCGCAAGCCACCGACGGCAGCTGGCAGCCACCCCCGGTCGTGCGGCAATGATGTGAACGGCGCGCGGGCAAACCGCGCGCCGTCCGGTTTCGTTATCTAACGCTCGCGAAAATCTCGTTCGCGGGAAAGCCAGTCAGTCAGCAGCACGAATCGTCAAGGCGGGCCTGACATTCCTGTCTAACCATTGATTCACGCCTTATACTGCCGCTTGCGGGATCTCTGTTTTTCGCGGCGGGCTTGCCGCCGCATTCCTCCACATCGAGCATGGCAAGCCTCAATAAAGCATCGTTAGCCTCCTCCATACAGACCGTGCGCGCAGTCGCGCAGTCGCGCCGTACGCGACGGATTCTCGTCGGTCTGCTGATCTTCGTCGTCTTGTTCGGCCTGCTCGGCTTTTTCGCGGCGCCGCCGCTGATCCGCCACATCGCGAGCCAGCAACTGAGCAAGCAGCTCGACCGGCCGGCGTCGATCGGCCGCATCGCGCTCAATCCGTACACGCTGCGTTTCGAGGCCGACAACGTGCATATCGGCGAGCGCGGCGGCGCGGGCGACTTCGTCGATATTTCGCGGCTCATCGTGAAGCCGTCGTGGAGTTCGCTGTTTCGCGGCGCGCCCATCGTCGACGAAGTGCAGGTCGATTCGCCGCGCTTTCATATCGTTCGCCTCGATGCGCAGCACTTCAATTTCAGCGACCTGATCGAGAAATTCGCGAATCAGCCGGCAAAACCGAATAGCAAGCCGACGCAGTTCTCCGTCTCCAACATTCGCGTCGAAAACGGCCAGATCAGGTTCGACGACCGGCTGCTCCGCACGAGCCACGTGATCGATCAATGGAAGCTCGGCATTCCGTTCATCGCGACGCTGCCGTCGAAGACCGATATCTTCGTCGAGCCGCTGCTGCGCGCGCGTCTCGACGGTGACAGTCAGCTCGCGATCGACGGCAGGACCAAGCCGTTCGCGGCGTCGCGCGAGTCGGAAGTGTCGCTGCGCTTCGACGAGCTCGACGTGCCGAAGCTGGTGTCTTACGCGCCGTCGAAGCTGCCGGTGATCGTGCAGTCGGGCAAGCTGTCCACCGACCTGAAGCTGAACTTCGAGATGTCGAACGACACGCCGTCGCTGCGCGTCGCCGGCACCGTCGATCTGAACGACGTCAACGTGCAGGATCAAGGCAAGGCGCCGTTTTTCGCGGCGCGCGCCGTGCATGTGACGGCGGCATCGCTCGAACCGTTGAAGAGCATCTATCACTTCGACGATATCCGCATCGACGCGCCGAGCGCGAGCCTCGCGCGCGACAAGGACGGCGTATTGAGCGTCGAGCATATGTTCGCGCCCGCGCCGGAAAAAACCACGCCAAAGGAAACCGCGGACGCGAATGCCAACGCCAAAACCGCCGCCGCCGAAAAGGCGGCCCCGCCGTTCGACGTCGCGATCAAACGTTTCACACTCAACGACGGCACCGTGAACGTACACGACGAAGCCGTGTCGCATCCAGTAGAAGCCGGGCTGCAAAACCTCGCAGTTACGCTGACCGATTTCTCGACGCTCGCGTCGGCGCCAGCGCACTACACGCTGAACACGAACCTGAAAGACGGCGGCGGTTCGCTCGCCGCCGACGGCACGGTCGGCCTCGCGGCGAAGACGGCGAGCGCGAAGCTCGATCTGAAGTCGCTGAAGCTGCCGCCGTTGCAGCCGTATCTGGATACCGCGACGTCCGCGCAGGTGCTCGACGGCGCGTTGTCCGCGACGACGAATATCGACGCGAACTGGTCGAAGTCGCCGATGGCGCTGACGGTCGCGGACACGCAGCTGGACATGCAGGCGGTGAAGCTCGCGGCGCGCGGCGGCAAGACGCCGGTGATCTCGCTCGCGCAGGGTAACGTGGTAGTCAAACAGGTCGACGTCGCGGCGCGCACGGCCGACGTGACGAGCGTAGACGTAACCGGTCTCGCGGTCGACGCGCAGCGCCTGAAGGACGGCACCATCAATCTGAATGCGCTCGCGGGGGCGCATCAACAGGCGACGGAGCGCACGGCGATCCACGCGGCGAAACAAGCGCACGCCGAAGGCCCCGCATGGCGCTACAAGATCGCCGAATTGACGCTCAAAGATGCGACCGCCGATTTCACCGACAACACGACGCCGCAGCCGGTCAAACTGAGCTTTGCGCCGGTGCAGCTGAAGGTGCGGCAGATCAGCGACGACTTGGGCCGTCCGCTGCCGGTCGACCTGCAGGCGACGTTGAACAAGAAGGGCACGCTCGCTGTGAAGGGCGACGTGACCGCGACGCCGCTAAAGCTGGCCGTCAAGATCAACGCGAACCAGCTCGACGCGGCCGCGTTCGAGCCGTACTTCGGCAGCAACCTGAACGCGACGCTTGCGAGCGCGCTGCTGAACGCGAACGGCGATCTCGCGGTCACCCAGGCTAAGTCGCTGAAAGCGAACTTTCGCGGCGACATGGCGCTCGTCGCCGTGCGCATGCTCGACAAGGTGACGTCGGACCCGTTCGTGGGCTGGGGCTCGCTCGCGCTGTCGAACCTCAAGGCCGACTACGACGAGCACGGCACCGTCGTCGACGCGGGCCGCGTGACGTTCTCGAAGTTCTATGGGCGTGTGCTGCTCGACGCGCAAGGCAAGCTGAATCTGAAGGATGTGGTCGCGCACGAGGGCGGTACGACGCAGTCGCTGACGCGCGACAAGAGCGGCTCGCACCCGATTCCGCTGACGCCCGAGGCGGTGTCCGAGGCAGTCGCGGCGTCGGCGCCGGTCGCGGCATCTGCTGCAACGCCCGGCATGCCTGCCGCCACGGCCGTCGCCAGCGCCACGGCCGCGAGGCCGCCAGCAAACCCGGTCAAGATGCACGTCGGGCAACTGGTGTTGCAGCAGGGCCGCGTGACCTATACCGACAACTTCATCAGGCCGAACTACACGGCGAACCTCGTCGCCATTCAGGGCACGATCGGCGCGTTCGGTACGGAATCGACGACGCCCGCGCCGGTCGACGTCGCCGCGAAGCTCGCGGCCAACGGTCCGCTGACGATCCGCGGCACCATTAATCCGCTGATCGCGAAACCGGCGCTCGATCTGACCGCGACCGCGCACGACATCGAGCTGACCAACCTGACGCCGTATTCGGCGAAATACGCGGGCTATCCGATCACGAAGGGCAAGCTCAACGTCGATCTGCATTACAAGCTCGAGAACGACCAGCTGAATGCGAACAACCACCTGTTCATCGATCAGCTGACGTTCGGCGATCACGTCGACAACGACACCGCGACCAAGCTGCCGGTGCGTTTCGCGATCTCGCTGCTGAAGAACTCGCGCGGCGAGATCGACGTGAACCTGCCAGTGTCGGGCTCGTTGTCGAACCCCGAGTTCAGCATCGGCGGGCTGATCTGGCATGCGGTGCTCAATCTGCTCGAAAAGGCGGTGACCGCGCCGTTCTCGCTGATCGCGCACGCGTTCGGCGGCAATGGTGAGGACCTCGGTTACGTCGAATTCGAGGCCGGCTCGGCGACGCTCACCGATGCGGACAAGCAGAAACTCGACACGATCGTGACGGCACTCACCGACAAGCCGTCGATCCGCATGGACCTGATCGGACGCGTCGATCCGAAGGTCGACGAGCCGGCGCTGCGCACGCAGTACGTCGATCAGATGGTCAAGCGGCAGAAGATCAAGGACGCGGTGGGTAACGGCGAGAGCGTCGATCCGTCGACGGTCACGGTCGATCAGCAGGACTACGACAAATATCTGACCAAGGCCTACAAGTCCGCCGACTTCAAGAAGCCGCGCAACTTCATCGGTATGACGAAGACGCTGCCCGACGACGACATGAAGGGCGCGCTCGCGGCCAACGCACCGATCGACGACGCGAGCTTGCGGCAACTCGCGCAGCGGCGCGCGCAGAGTGTGCAGCAGTACCTGGAAGGCAAGATCGACAGCAGCCGCGTGTTTATCGTCGCGCCGAAGATGAATGCCGACGACATCAAGGACAAGGGTGCGACGACGCGGGTCGATTTCGGCTTGAAGTGATGGAGGAGTCGCGGCGCGTGAGCCGTGGCGTTCGGCGAGCCGATAAAAAAAGCCCGACCTCAGGTCGGGCTTCAAAGTCGGCTGCGCCCTCCACAGGACGCAGCCCCTGCAAAACAGCGAGGCTGTATGCGTTGCCGCGAGGCTTAAGCAGCCAGCAGCGAGCGCAGCACGAACGGCAGAATCCCGCCGTGCTTGTAGTAGTCGACTTCGATCGGCGTGTCGATACGCAGCAGCACCGGAACGCGCTTGTCGCCGTCCTTGCCGTGGATCACGAGCGTGACTTCCTGTTGCGGCTTGAAGTCGTCGCCGAGGCCTTCGATGTCGTACGTTTCTTCGCCGGTGATGCCGAGCGACTGCACGCTATCCGAGCCCTTGAACTGCAGCGGCAGAACGCCCATGCCGACCAGGTTCGAACGATGGATCCGCTCGAAGCTGCGTGCGACCACAGCCTTCACGCCCAGCAGTTGCGTGCCCTTGGCCGCCCAGTCGCGCGACGAGCCCGTGCCGTACTCTTCGCCCGCGAACACGACGGTCGGCGTACTGGCGTCGATGTACTTCATCGCTGCGTCATAGATGGACAGCTGTTCGCCGCTCGGCTGGTGAATCGTCAGGCCGCCTTCGACGCGCGAGCCGTCCGCCTTCGCCGGGATCATCAGGTTCTTGATACGGACGTTCGCGAACGTGCCGCGCATCATCACGTCGTGGTTACCGCGCCGCGAGCCGTAGCTGTTGAAGTCGGCCTTTTGCACGCCGTTTTCCTTCAACCAGCGGCCTGCTGGCGAGTCTTCCTTGATCGAGCCTGCCGGGCTGATGTGGTCGGTCGTGACCGAGTCACCGAAGATGCCCAACGCGCGTGCGCCCTTGACCGGCGCGATGCTGGAAGCCGGCGTCATCGAGAAGTCCTTGCCGAAGAACGGTGGCTCGGCGATGTAGGTCGACTTCGGCCAATCGTAGACCTGACCTACTTCGCCCTCGATCTTGCTCCACAGGTCGCCCTTCTTCGTGAGCTGGGAGTAGTTCTTGCGGAACGCGTCGGCATCCAGCGCGTACTTCAGCAGCGCGTTGACTTCTTCGCTGGTCGGCCAGATGTCGCCGAGGTAGATGTCGTTGCCGCTCTTGCCCTTGCCGACCGGCTCGGTCATCAGGTCGCGCGTGATGTTGCCGGCGATCGCGTACGCGACGACGAGCGGCGGCGACGCGAGGAAGTTCGCGCGGATGTTCGGGTGAATCCGCGCTTCGAAGTTACGGTTGCCCGACAGCACGGCTGCCGCGACGATGTCGTTCTTCGTGATCGCTTCGTTCAGTTCCGGCGTCAGGTCACCCGAGTTACCGATACAGGTCGTGCAGCCGTAAGCGGCCAGCGTGAAACCGAGCTTGTCGAGGTACTTCAGCAGGTCAGTTTTCGTCAGGTACTCGGTGACGATGCGCGAGCCCGGAGCGAGCGAAGTCTTGATGTGCGGCGCGACGGTCAGGCCAGCCTCGACAGCCTTCTTCGCGAGCAGACCGGCGGCCAGCAGCACGCTCGGGTTCGACGTGTTCGTGCACGACGTGATCGCGGCGATCAGCACGTCGCCGTTCTTGACGTCGACGCCGTTGCTGGTCGTATATTGCGCGTCGAGATCGGCGGCCTTCTTCGCAAAGCCGTTTTCAGCGACCGGCTTCGAGAACAGGTCCGTGAAGGTCGACTTCACGTGGCCGATCTCGATGCGGTCCTGCGGACGCTTCGGGCCTGCCAGCGACGGCGCGACCGTGGCGAGATCCAGCGTGACGACCTTCGTGTAGTCGATGTCGCCTTCGCCCGGAATGCCGAACAGCTGCTGCGCCTTGAAGTAGTTTTCGAACGCAGAGATTTCCGCGTCCGTGCGGCCCGTGCCGCGGAAGAAGTCGATGGTTTTTTCGTCGACCGGGAAGAAGCCCATTGTTGCGCCGTATTCCGGCGCCATGTTGCCGATCGTCGCACGGTCCGGCACCGACAGCGAGCGCGTGCCTTTGCCGAAGAACTCGACGAACTTGCCGACGACCTTCTCCTTGCGCAGCAGTTCGGTGATCGTCAGCACGAGGTCGGTCGCCGTCACGCCTTCGATCAGCTTGCCCTTCAGGTGCACACCGACGACGTCCGGCGTCAGGAAGTACACCGGCTGGCCGAGCATGCCTGCTTCGGCTTCGATCCCGCCCACGCCCCAGCCGACCACGCCGATGCCGTTGATCATCGTCGTGTGGCTGTCCGTGCCGACCAGCGAATCCGGGTAGTACACGGTGTCCGCGCCGTCGGCCTTCTTGTGCACGCCGCGCGCGAGGTACTCGAGGTTCACCTGGTGAACGATGCCGACGCCCGGCGGCACGACCTTGAACGTGTCGAACGCCTGCATGCCCCACTTCATGAACTGATAGCGCTCGTTGTTGCGCTGGAATTCCAGCTTCATGTTCAGGTCGAGCGCGTTCTTCTCGCGGAAGTGGTCGATCTGCACCGAGTGGTCGACGACCAGATCGACCGGCACCAGCGGCTCGATCGACTTCGGGTTCTTGCCGACGGCCTTCGCGACGCCGCGCATCGCGGCGATGTCGGCGAGCAGCGGCACGCCGGTGAAGTCCTGCAGCACGACGCGCGACACGACGAACGGAATTTCGTCGACGCGCGCCGCGGTCGGCTTCCAGTTCGCGAGTTGCGTGACATGTTCTTCGGCGACTTTCTTGCCGTCGTAGTTGCGCAGCACCGATTCCAGCACGATACGGATCGAGACCGGCAGGCGGTCGATCTTGAGGTTCAGAGCCTTGCCGAGTTGCGGCAGGGAGTAGAACTTGCCTTTGCCGGAACCGCTGTCGAATTCCTTGAGCGTTTTGTGGAGGTTGTGGGCCATGGTGTTTTCCTTGGTTTGGATCGCGGAACTACAGTACTCAACCTAGATGACGTACAGATCGACGTATTCATTGACCGGCGTCGCTTCGAGCTTGGCCTGGTCGAGCGATACGTCGAGAATCGCCAGTTGTTGCTTGACCGGAAAGCGCCGCGCGAGGTTGGTCTTGAACTTCTCGACCAGCAACGGAATACCGTCTTCACGACGGCGCTTATGACCGATCGGGTATTCGACTACGACTTCACCGAACTTCGACCCGTCGTTGAATTCGATCGCCAGTGCGTTGGCGATCGAACGCTTTTCCGGGGCGTGATAGTCCTTCGTGAACTGTGGGTCTTCGACGCATTCCATCTTCGCGCGCAATGCATCGATACGCGAGTCCTGCGCGACTGAATCTTCGTAATCGGCAGCCGTCAGACGGCCGAAAATCAGCGGCACCGCGATCATGTACTGGATGCAATGATCACGGTCAGCCGGATTGTTCAGCGGACCCTGTTTATCGATGATGCGAATCGCCGCTTCGTGCGTGCGGATCGTGATGCGGCGAATGTCTTCGACGCGCCGGCCCTGCGCGGCGAGCTGCACATGCAGCGCGAGCGCGGCTTCCACGGCGGTTTGCGCGTGGAACTCGGCCGGAAACGAGATTTTGAACAGCACGTTTTCCATCACGTACGAGCCGTACGGACGCTGGAACTGGAACGCGTTGCCGTTGAACAGCACGTCGTAGAAGCCCCACGTTTTCGCGCTGAGCACCGACGGATAGCCCATCTCGCCGGTCTTCGAGATCAGCGCGAGGCGCACGGCGCGCGAGGTCGCGTCGCCGGCGGCCCACGATTTGCGCGAACCGGTGTTCGGCGCATGACGGTAGGTGCGCAGCGCCTGCCCATCGACGAGCGCCTGCGATACCGCGTTGATCAGCTCGTCGCGCGTAAGGCCGATCAGCTGGCCGACCACGGCGGTCGACGCAAGCTTGACGAGCAGCACATGATCGAGCCCGACCTGGTTGAACGAGTTCTCGAGCGCGATGCAGCCTTGAATTTCGTGCGCCTTGATCATGGCAATCAGGACGTCTTTCATCGTCAGCGGCGCTTTGCCGGCTGCGATGGCGGTGCGCGAGAGCCAGTCGGCCGTCGCGAGAATGCCACCGAGGTTATCGGACGGATGGCCCCATTCGGCGGCTAGCCAGGTGTCGTTGAAATCGAGCCAGCGGATCATCGCGCCGATGTTGAAGGCCGCCTGAACCGGGTCCAGCTGGAACGACGTGCCCGGCACCTTCGCGCCGTTGGGGACGATCGTGCCTGCCACGATCGGTCCCATCAGCTTGGTGCAGGCTGGGTAGGTAAGCGCCTCGAGTCCGCAACCGAGCGTGTCGATCAGGCAATGACGCGCGGTTTCCAGCGCGAGCGCGCTGTCGATCCGGTAATCCAGCACGTAGTCGACGATATCGACCAGGACGGCGTCCGGGGCGGGTCGTACGTTGGAGATCGGGGCGGACATCGGGGGCTTCCCTGGCGGCGAAAATCAGTTGCCGATCTTGTTGATCGCGTTCGATTGCGTTGCAGCCGGCGCGCCCTGTTCCATGGCGACCGTCTTGCACTCGTCCGCGAGACGCGAGCTGTCCTTGTCCTGGAACAGCATGGCCTTCGTCGGGATCACGACGAGGTCCATACCGGATGCTGCGTCGTGGAAGCGGTCGGCGCCCGTCGTGGTCGCTTCGCGCGGCAGGTTGTAGTTCTTGTTCGCCCAGTGAACCACGACGATCTGGTCGCGCTTCATGTCACCTTTCATTTCGAAAGCAAGGCCATCCTTGCACGACCACTTTTCCGCGCCTTCGGGAGTCGGATCGACCTTCGCTTCCTTCGCCGGATTCGCCTTGCGCTTGATCAGGCGGCGCGGCTCCGGGCGCTTTGCGACAGCCTTCTTCGTGGTGGTGGTGGCCGTGTCCGCAGCGGCGGCGTCAGTCGCGACGGTCAGCATCGTCGTGGACAGGGCGCCAATCATGGCGGCGATCATCAGCTTTTTCATGGAGAAAACCTTTCTATCAAAATCAGTTAAACAGTGCGCGGACGACCGGTCCGGCGGCCGCGTGGGTTGAACTGCACGCGCTGTGGAGCGCGCAGCGATCACTATTTTCTCCTATTTAGCGGCACGTACTTTAAATTCTCGGGTCCGGTGTAATTCGCGCTCGGCCGGATGATCTTGTTGTCGACGCGCTGTTCGATGATGTGCGCGCTCCATCCTGCCGTACGCGAGATCACGAACAGCGGCGTGAACATCGCGGTCGGCACGCCCATCATGTGATACGACACCGCGCTGAACCAGTCGAGGTTCGGGAACATCTTCTTTGCGTCCCACATCACCGATTCGAGCCGCTCGGCGATCGAGAACAGTTTCGTGTTGCCCGCTTCCTTCGACAGCTTCTTCGCGACTTCCTTGATGATCTTGTTGCGCGGGTCCGAGATCGTGTAGACCGGATGGCCAAAGCCGATCACGACTTCCTTGTTCTCGACGCGGCGGCGGATGTCGGCTTCGGCTTCGTCAGGCGTCTGGTAGCGCGACTGGATTTCGAACGCGGCTTCATTGGCGCCGCCGTGTTTCGGGCCGCGCAGCGCGCCGATCGCGCCGGTGATCGCCGAGTACATGTCCGAGCCCGTGCCCGCGATCACGCGGCCGGTGAACGTCGACGCGTTGAACTCGTGCTCCGCGTACAGGTTCAACGACACGTGCATCGCATCGACCCACGCCTTCGACGGCTCGACGCCATGCAGCAGATGCAGGAAATGCCCGCCGATCGAATCGTCGTCGGTTTCGACCTCGATGCGCTTGCCGTTGTGCGAGTAGTGATACCAGTACAGCAGCATCGAGCCGAGCGAGGCCATCAGCTTGTCGGCGATATCGCGCGCGCCGGGCAGGTTGTGATCGTCTTTCTCGGGCAGCACGGTGCCGAGCACCGACACGCCGGTGCGCATCACGTCCATCGGATGCGCGGCGGCCGGAATCCATTCGAGCGCGGCCTTCACGTTGGCGGGCAGGCCGCGCATCGACTTCAGCTTCGTCTTGTACGCGGTCAGTTCGGCCTGCGTCGGCAGCTTGCCGTGAACCAGCAGATAAGCGATCTCCTCGAATTCGCACGCCTCGGCGATGTCGAGAATGTCATAGCCGCGATAGTGCAGATCGTTGCCGGTCTTGCCGACCGTGCACAGCGCGGTGTTGCCCGCGGTCACGCCCGACAGCGCGACGGATTTCTTTGGTTTGAAGCCGCTTTGCGTTTCGTTGTCGCCTGTTGCGCCAGCGGCTTGCGTCGTCTCGCTCATGTTCCGCCTTCTCCTGTGTGCCGGCTCATCCTGCCGTTTGAAAAACGCGTCGCTTATGCCACAGACTGTCCGTTGGCGCCCACTTGCGCAAAAAGCGGCGCCGCTTCTTGTGGAACAGCGCGGCCGGTGGTTTGCGCGCGGCGCAGCACCGACCAGTAATAGCGGTAGCTCGCGCGGTCGTGTAGCGTATCGCCATGACGCGTCGGGCCCCAATGCGCGGACTGCGCGGCCAGCAGGATTTCGGTGGCCGTTGCGATTTCTTCGTCGCGCGGCGCGAACGCGGCGACGATCGCCTCGATCTGCGCGGGGTGGATGCTCCACATGCGCGTGTAGCCGAACTCGTTGCGGGCGCGCTGTGCGTCGTCCGCGACCACGCTCATGTCGCGCACTTCAGTGCTGACGTTGTGCGACGGCACCTTGCCGAACGCATGGCAGGCCGCCGAAATCTCGAGCTTCGCGCGCCGCACGAGCGGATGATCGAATTGGCCCGGCGAGCGCATCGCGGTATCGGGGATCGCGCCGTCGTGCGCGGAGACGAAGTCCATCAGGCCGAAGCTCAGCGCCTCGACGCCCGGCAGCGCGGCGAGTTCGAACACACGCGTAAGCGCGCCGTGGGTTTCGACCAGCAACTGCACCGGCACCGGCTGCGCGAGGCCGAGCTCGCGCCGCGTCGCCTCGATGAACGCGATCATTTCGGCGGCATCGTGAACATTGCGGATTTTCGGCAGCGTGATGTAAGCGGGTGCTCGCTTTGCGGCGCGCAGAATGAGGCGTACGTCGTCGCGCCAGTGCGCGTGAGCGAAGTCGTGGATGCGCACGCCGACGCGGCCGAAGCGGTCATGCTCGCTGCCCAGTAGCGATGCGACCAGTTCCGCGTGCTCAGCCTCGCGGCCGACCTGCGCGCCGTCTTCGCAATCGAGCGTGATATCGAACACCGGGCCGAGTTGCTGCTGTAACGCGAGCGACTTCAGCATCAGCTTTTCGCTGCCCGCGTAGTGATCGCAGGCAGGCAGCACAGCGGGCGGCGCTTCGCCCTCAAACAGCACTTCGGCGGGTGTGAGAACGCGCATCTTCGGCGTGTGGGGTGTGGTGAGGATTAAGGATGTCGGATTCGGGCGTGCTCTGCGCGAGTGCCGTCGGGCAACGGCAAAGCACGTTCGAATCAGAGGTGAATGGCGATGATCGCACGGCCATTCACACGAAAAAAACCGGAACCCGCCGCGCTGACGCTTCGGAGTTCCGGTTCATCGGCATCAGATGCTTAGCCGAGCAGGTGCTGAACGCCGTCGCGCTCTTCCAGCAATTCCTGCAGCGTGCCGTCCATCTTTTCGCGCGAGAACGCGTCGATTGCCAGACCTTCGACGCGCTTGTACTCGCCGTTTTCGCAGGTCACGGGCACGCCGTAGATGATGTCTTCAGGGATGCCGTACGAGCCGTCCGACGGGATGCCCATCGTGACCCACTTGCCGTTCGTGCCGAGCACCCAGTCACGCACGTGGTCGATCGCAGCGTTAGCCGCCGATGCCGCCGACGACAGGCCGCGCGCTTCGATGATCGCCGCGCCGCGCTTGCCCACGGTCGGGATGAACGTGTTGCGGTTCCATTCTTCGTCGTTGATCAGCTTGGTCAGGTCCTGACCTTCAGCCGTTGCAACGCGGAAGTCGGGGTACATGGTCGGCGAGTGGTTGCCCCACACTGCGAGCTTTTCGATCGACGCGACCGGCTTGCCCGACTTGGCGGCCAGTTGCGACAGCGCGCGGTTGTGGTCCAGACGGAGCATCGCAGTGAAGTTCTTCTTCGGCAGATCCGGCGCCGACTTCATGGCGATGTATGCGTTCGTGTTGGCCGGGTTGCCGACCACCAGAACCTTCACGTCGCGGCTGGCGACGTCGTTCAGCGCCTTGCCCTGAACCGTGAAGATTTCGGCGTTGGCCGACAGCAGATCCTTGCGCTCCATACCCTTCGAACGCGGACGCGCGCCGACGAGCAGTGCAATGTCGGCGTCCTTGAATGCGACCTTCGGGTCGTCCGTGATCACGACGCCCGACAGCAGCGGGAATGCGCAATCATCCAGTTCCATCACGACGCCTTTGACGGCGGCTTGCGCTTGCGGCAGATCGAGCAGTTGCAGGATCACCGGCTGGTCCTTGCCGAGCAGGTCGCCATTGGCGATGCGGAATAGCAGGGAGTAAGCGATTTGACCTGCGGCGCCGGTGACGGCAACGCGCTTTGCGGGCTTAGCCATTGAGAAATCTCCAGGACGATGCGTTAGACGCTAGGGAAAACGCCATTCTATATGCGCGTTCAGCGTAGCGTTATGAAACACGGCGGAATTCACTGTTCGCGTGCGGGCTCGGAATTGCCGAGACCGGGCGGCGCGCTGCGGCAAGACCGCCGTGCCGGAAAGCTGTACTGCGGAGCGGGACGGGATGGCCCAGGGCTTACACCGGGCCGGGGCCGCAACTGCACGGTGCGGGCTCCTGCAAACAGCGCGTTTCGGCAAGCATCGGGCCAGCGGGTGCAACACGGAGACAGCGCGCGAATGCAACGGATGGCGGCGAATCGAAACCTGAACTGCGTAGGGGACGGCATGGTGCAGAGTGGCTGCCGGAGCGTCGCGGCGCTGCATCAAACAGCCGCCGCAAAATCCCGCAAACCCTTGCTCGACAAGGAGTGTAGGAGTCGAAACAGACAAAGTCAACTGTATCTTATGTCTTATATAAGACACATCTATCGCGGGGAAAACCCTAGACGTGTCCCAGCCCTTTATGATGAAATGCGCGCATGAATTCGAACCCGGCGAATCCTGTGAACCCGAATGGCCAAGGGGCCGCCGGCGAAGGCGTATCCGCTGTTTCCGCTGCCGCGTCGCCTACCTTCAGCCCCTTATATCAGCAGATCAAGGGCTTGATTACGCAGAGCCTTGAAAGCGGCGAATGGAAGCCAGGCGAGATCATTCCTAGTGAAGTCGAACTGGCCGCCCGTTTCAAGGTGAGTCAGGGTACGGTGCGCAAGGCGATCGACGAACTCGCCGCCGACAACCTGCTGGTGCGCCGCCAGGGCAAGGGCACATTCGTTGCAACGCACAACGAAGAGCGCGCGCAGTTCCGTTTCCTGAGATTGCTCGCCGACGACGGCGCCGAGCATCCGCACGTGAGCCGTCTGCTCGAATGCCGGCGGCTGCGCGCATCGGCGGAAATCGCGCGGCAGCTCGATCTGAAGCCAGCCGATCCGGTCGTGCTGATCAAGCGTCTGCTGCAGTTCGACGGCGAAGTCACCGTGCTCGACGAAATCTGGCTGCCCGGCGTCGTGTTCCGCGGGCTCACGCTCGAGCGGCTGTCGGAGTACAAGGGTCCCCTCTACGCGATGTTCGAGACGGAATTCGGTACCCGCATGATTCGCGCGACGGAAAAAATCCGCGCGATCGCGGCGGAGCCTTCCGTGGCGGACCTGCTGCATGTGCCGGCGGGTTTTCCGTTGCTGTCGGTCGAGCGCGTGTCCTATACCTATGGGGACCGGCCGGTCGAAGTCCGGCGAGGTTGGTATGTCACAACCGGGTATTACTATCAGAACGACCTGAGCTGAATCGGGCTTAAACGAGGCGCGGCGTCCCACACGCGTGCCGATCGGAAGGCGCTTTCAATGCGCGCGCGGCAAAGGACCCAGCGTGGTTTTCGCTGCAGCGCGATATAAAAAGGCGCTAAAATTGCGGATTAGTGTGACTACATAGTAGGGGTCTAGCATGGCAGAAGCCGTAAAAAAACCGAGGCCGGAATTCCGGAACATCGGTATTGGGCAAATACTGACGGCATACCGTCTCCCGCTGGCGGGGCGCGTGTCGATTCTGCATCGCGTGAGCGGTGCCTTGTTGTTTCTCTTCCTTCCGTTCCTGCTGTTCCTCTTCGATCAGAGCCTGACTTCCGAACTGAGCTTCGAAGTATTCAAAGGCTTCCTCTCCAACATCATCGTCAAGCTGATCACGCTGGTTCTCGCGTGGGCCTTCCTGTTCCACTTCTGCGCCGGCATCCGTCACCTCGTGATGGATACGAATCATGATGCCGTGTCGAAAGAGAAGGGCAAATCGACCTCCATCGTGGTGATCGTTGTGTCGTCGCTGCTTACCATCGCATTCGCGGCAAAACTGTTCGGAGCATTCTAAAAAATGTCAGCCAATAACCGAATCGGTTCGAAGCGTCTCGTCGTCGGCGCGCATTACGGTCTGCGCGACTGGCTCGCGCAACGCGTCACCGCCTGCGTGATGGCGGTGTACACGGTGATTCTGCTCGCGTGGTTCTTCCTCGCGCGCGACTTTTCGTACGACGGCTGGGCGTCGATCTTCGCGACGCAGTGGATGAAGCTCGCCACGTTCGTCACGCTTCTCTCGCTGTTCTACCACGCGTGGGTTGGTATGCGTGACATCTGGATGGATTACGTGAAGCCCGTTGGCACGCGTCTCGTCCTGCAGGCGCTGACGATCCTCTGGTTGCTCGCATGCGCGGGCTACGCTGCGCAGATTCTCTGGAGAGTATAAAAGCATGGTTGCAATCAAGAATTCTCTGCCGCGTCGCAAGTTTGACGTGGTCATCGTCGGCGCGGGCGGCTCGGGGATGCGCGCGTCGCTGCAACTGGCGCGCGCCGGTCTGTCGGTCTGCGTGCTGTCCAAAGTGTTTCCGACGCGTTCGCACACGGTCGCGGCCCAGGGCGGCATCGGCGCTTCGCTCGGCAACATGAGCGAAGACAACTGGCACTACCACTTCTACGACACGATCAAGGGCTCCGACTGGCTCGGCGACCAGGACGCGATCGAGTTCATGTGCCGTGAAGCACCGAACGCCGTCTACGAACTCGAACACTTCGGCATGCCGTTCGACCGTAACGCGGACGGCACGATCTATCAGCGCCCGTTCGGCGGCCACACCGCGAACTACGGCGAAAAGCCGGTGCAACGCGCCTGCGCGGCGGCTGACCGTACCGGTCACGCGCTGCTGCACACGCTGTACCAGCAGAACGTTGCTGCCAAGACGCAATTCTTCGTCGAATGGATGGCGCTCGATCTGATCCGCGACGCCGACGGCGACGTGCTCGGCGTGACCGCGCTGGAAATGGAAACCGGCGACGTCTACATCCTCGAAGGCAAGACCACGCTGTTCGCCACGGGCGGCGCGGGCCGGATCTTCGCGGCATCGACCAACGCGTTCATCAACACCGGTGACGGCCTCGGCATGGCGGCCCGTTCGGGCATCGCGCTGCAGGACATGGAATTCTGGCAATTCCACCCGACCGGCGTGGCCGGCGCGGGCGTGCTGATCACCGAAGGCGTGCGCGGCGAAGGCGGTATTCTGCGTAACTCGAACGGCGAGCGTTTCATGGAACGCTACGCGCCGACGCTGAAGGACCTGGCGCCGCGCGACTTCGTCTCGCGTTCGATGGACCAGGAAATCAAGGAAGGTCGCGGCGTCGGTCCGAACAAGGACCACGTGCTGCTCGACCTGTCGCACATCGGCGCCGAGACGATCATGAAGCGTCTGCCGTCGATCCGCGAAATCGCGCTGAAGTTCGCGAACGTCGACTGCATCAAGGAGCCGATCCCGGTCGTGCCGACCATCCACTACCAGATGGGCGGTATCCCGACGAACATCAACGGTCAGGTGGTCGGTACGCCGCGCGGCCACGAAGAAGTCGTCAACGGTTTCTACGCAGTGGGCGAATGCTCGTGCGTGTCGGTGCACGGCGCGAACCGTCTCGGCACGAACTCGCTGCTCGACCTCGTGGTGTTCGGCCGGGCTGCCGGCAACCACATCGTCAAGCACGTGAAGGAACTGAAGGAACACAAGCCGCTACCGGCCGATGCAGCCGACTTCGCGCTGTCGCGTCTGGCGAAGCTCGATAACTCGTCGTCGGGCGAGTACGCGCAGTCGGTCGCCAACGACATCCGCGGCACGATGCAGAAGCACGCTGGCGTGTTCCGTACGTCGGCTCTGCTGGCCGAAGGCGTCGAAGCCATCCGCGAAGTGGCTGCACGCGTCGACAACATCCATCTGAAGGACAAGTCGAAGGTCTTCAACACGGCCCGTATCGAAGCGCTTGAAGTGGCGAACCTGATCGAAGTGGCGCGCGCCACGATGGTCTCGGCCGAAGCGCGCAAGGAAAGCCGTGGCGCGCACGCGCAAGACGACTTCGAACATCGCGACGACGAAAACTGGCTGCGCCATACGTTGTGGTTCAGCGAAGGCGATCGCCTCGACTACAAGCCGGTTCACATGAAGCCGCTGACCGTCGAATCGGTTCCGCCGAAAGCGCGTACCTTCTAAGGCACAAGTCAAAGGAATTCAGAGAAATGGCCAAGCGTACATTTGAAATTTACCGCTACGATCCGGACAAGGACGCCGCACCGCGCATGCAAACGTACGAGATCGAAATCGACTCGCACGAACGCATGCTGCTCGACGCGCTGATCAAGCTGAAGGCGCTCGACGAAACGTTATCGTTCCGTCGCTCGTGCCGCGAAGGCGTGTGCGGTTCGGACGCAATGAACATCAACGGCAAGAACGGCCTCGCGTGCCTGACGAACCTGAACGACCTGCCGCAGAAGATCGTGCTGCGTCCGCTGCCGGGCCTGCCCGTCGTGCGTGACCTGATCTGCGACTTCACGCAGTTCTTCAACCAGTATCACTCGATCAAGCCGTACCTGATCAACGATACGCCGCCGCCGGAGAAGGAACGTCTGCAGTCGCCGGAAGAACGCGACGAGCTCGACGGCCTGTACGAATGTATCCTGTGCGCGAGCTGCTCGACGTCGTGCCCGAGCTTCTGGTGGAACCCGGACAAGTTCGTCGGCCCGGCTGGTCTGCTGCAAGCCTACCGCTTCATCGCGGATAGCCGCGACCAGGCAACCGGCGAGCGCCTCGACAACCTGGAAGATCCGTACCGTCTGTTCCGTTGCCACACGATCATGAACTGTGTCGACGTTTGCCCGAAGGGCCTTAACCCGACCAAGGCAATCGGCAAGATCAAGGAATTGATGGTTCGCCGCGCTGTCTAGTATCAATGAGCTCCACGCTCCCTGGCGCGCGCTGCCCCCGAGAGGCGGTCAGTGCGCCCGGGCGCGGCGCGGGGTGTACCGACATGACCGAAACATCGCATCAGTCCGACCCTCTCCGCCGCGCGCGTCTTCGCTGGCGCGCACGGCGGGGCCTGCTGGAAAACGACCTGATTTTCGAGCGTTTTTTCAGCCGATATGAGCATGACCTCAGCGATGCCGACGTGGGCGCACTCACGCGCCTGCTCGAGCTGAGCGATAACGACCTGATGGACTTGCTGCTCGCGCGCAAGGAACCAGAAGGCGATCTAGCCGACCCGGACGTGGTCCGGGTTCTGGAGTTGCTGCGCAACGCTTGAGCGCCGCCAGTCCGTTGTTCCAGGCGTGCAATTATCGAAACCCTGTATCCATACTTCGATTGAGGATGTGCTATGACCCCGTCAGATGTTAAAGCCACGCTATCGTTCAGCGACAATTCGCCGAGCGTCGAAATGCCGATTTACAAGGGCACGATCGGCCCGGATGTGATCGACATTCGCAAACTGTACGGCCAGACCGGCAAATTCACGTACGACCCGGGCTTCATGTCAACGGCGGCGTGCAATTCGGCGATTACCTACATCGACGGCGACAAGGGCGAACTGCTCTACCGCGGCTACCCGATCGACAACCTCGCGCAAAACGCCGACTTCCTCGAAACCTGCTACCTGCTGCTGAACGGCGAGCTGCCGAACGAGAAGCAGAAGGTCGAATTCGTCGGCACCGTCACGAAGCACACGATGGTGCACGAGCAGATGCAGTTCTTCTTCCGCGGCTTCCGTCGCGACGCGCACCCGATGGCAATTCTGGTCGCCGCGGTCGGCGCGCTGTCGGCGTTCTATCACGACTCGCTCGACATCAATAACCCGCGTCACCGCGAAGTGTCGGCGATCCGTATGATCGCGAAGCTGCCCACGCTGGTCGCGATGGCGTACAAGTACAGCATCGGCCAGCCGTTCGTGTATCCGAAGAACGACCTGTCGTACAGCGCGAACTTCATGCGCATGATGTTCTCGAACCCGTGCGAAGAGTACGTGGTCAACGACGTGCTGGTGCGCGCGCTCGACCGCATTCTGATCCTGCACGCGGACCACGAGCAGAATGCGTCGACGTCGACCGTGCGGCTCGCCGGTTCGTCGGGCGCGAATCCGTTCGCGTGTATCGCGGCCGGTATCGCGTGTCTGTGGGGCCCGGCGCACGGCGGCGCGAACGAAGCCGCGCTGAACATGCTGGAAGAAATCGGCTCGGTCGACAACATTCCTGAGTTCATCAAGCAGGTGAAGGACAAGAACTCGGGCGTGAAGCTGATGGGCTTCGGCCACCGCGTGTACAAGAACTACGATCCGCGCGCGAAGCTGATGCGCGAAACCTGCCACGAAGTGCTCGAAGAGCTGGGCCTGCACGACGACCCGCTGTTCAAGCTCGCGATGGCGCTGGAAAAGATCGCGCTCGAAGACGAGTACTTCGTGTCGCGCAAGCTGTACCCGAACGTCGACTTCTACTCGGGCATCGTGCAGCGCGCGCTGGGCATTCCGACGTCGATGTTCACCTGTATCTTCGCGATGGCACGCACGGTCGGCTGGATTGCGCAGTGGAACGAAATGATCGCCGATCCCGAGCAGAAGATTGGCCGTCCGCGTCAGCTGTTCATCGGCGAGACGCTGCGTGAAGCGAAGCCGATCGCACAGCGCTGATCGCTGATCGCTGATCGACCCCGATACTTGCTTCGTCGCGGCATTCGTGCCGCGCACAAGCGCGAAATTGGAGTGAATGAAACGCCTCAACGGGTTGACCGTTGGGGCGTTTCTGTTTCTGCGGCCGCCGCGGGTCGGGGCATGCGGCGCATTGGCGTCGCCGGTCGCCGATGCTTGCCGGGTAACACCGATACAGGTATCGACACTACCAGCCAACCCCATGTTTTTTATCGGTTTTTTCGCCGTCTATGCAGCCCATCGCGGTGCGCAGCGTGGCATAATCGATCGACACAGTCAGCCCGCAGTCATTACTACCCCGCATACCATGGCACAGACTCTCTACGACAAATTGTGGAACACGCACGTGGTCCACACGGAAGACGACGGCACCGCGATTCTCTACATCGACCGTCACCTGCTGCATGAAGTGACCAGCCCGCAGGCGTTCGAAGGCCTGAAAATCGCCCAGCGTCCGGTGTGGCGCATCAGCGCGAACCTGGCCGTGTCCGACCACAACGTGCCGACCACGGACCGCAGCCACGGCATCGCCGATCCGGTGTCGAAGCTGCAGGTCGACACGCTCGACGCCAACTGCGACGCCTTCGGCATCACACAGTTCAAGATGAACGACCTGCGTCAGGGCATCGTTCACATCATCGGGCCGGAACAGGGCGCCACGCTGCCGGGTATGACGATCGTCTGCGGCGACTCGCACACGTCCACGCACGGCGCGTTCGGCGCGCTCGCGCACGGCATCGGCACGTCGGAAGTCGAGCACGTGCTGGCCACGCAAACGCTGCTGCAGAAGAAGAGCAAGAACATGCTCGTGAAGGTCGAGGGCCAATTGCCGCGCGGCTGTACCGCGAAGGACATCGTGCTCGCGATCATCGGCAAGATCGGCACCGCGGGCGGCACCGGCTACGCGATCGAATTCGGCGGCTCGACGATCCGTTCGCTGACAATGGAAGGCCGCATGACGGTCTGCAACATGGCGATCGAAGCGGGCGCGCGCGCCGGCATGGTCGCCGTCGACGACACCACGGTCGAATATCTGAAAGGCCGTCCGTTCTCGCCGCAGGGCGTCGAGTGGGATCACGCGGTCGAGTACTGGAAGCAGTTCAATTCGGACGACGGAGCGCATTTCGATCGCGTGGTCGAGTTGAACGCCGCCGAAATCGTGCCGCAGGTGACCTGGGGCACGTCGCCGGAAATGGTCACGCCGATCGACGGCCGCGTGCCGGATCCGGAGCGCGAAAAGGACCCGGTCAAGCGCAACGCGATGGAGCGCGCGCTCAAGTACATGGCGCTCGAGCCGAACGCGCCGATCGAGTCGATCAAGCCGGATAAAATCTTCATCGGGTCGTGCACCAACGCGCGCATCGAAGACATTCGCGCCGCGGCTTACGTCGTGAAGAAGCTCGGCCGTCGCGTCGCGCCGAACATCCGTCTGGCGATGGTCGTGCCGGGTTCGGGTCTCGTGAAGGCGCAGGCGGAGCGTGAAGGCCTCGACAAGGTCTTTACCGAGGCCGGTTTCGAATGGCGCGAGCCGGGCTGCTCGATGTGTCTGGCAATGAACGCCGACCGGCTCGAGCCGGGCGAGCGTTGCGCCTCCACGTCGAACCGCAATTTCGAAGGTCGTCAGGGCGCTGGTGGCCGCACGCACCTGGTGAGCCCCGCAATGGCCGCGGCTGCGGCCATCGAAGGGCATTTCGTCGACATTCGCAAGCTCGGATAAATCGCATGATGAAGAACATGAATCGCATCACTCTATTGCGCCGCTTCGCACTCGGCACGTTCGCCGGGCTCCTGCTCGGTCTTGCCGGCTGCAACACGGTGCACGGATTCGGCCAGGACATGTCGCACCTCGGCAATTCGATCAGCAATCACGCTGAGAAATAAGCGGTTTTTGATTTTTGCCGGCGATACGGCGCGGGGGTTCCAGCCGCCAGTCGCATCGCCCGGTCCTGAACAGGCACAAGCGTCATGGATAAATTCATCGTACACACCGGCGTCGTGGCGCCGCTCGATCGCGAGAACGTCGACACGGACGCGATCATTCCGAAGCAGTTCCTGAAGTCGATCAAGCGCACGGGTTTCGGTCCGAATGCGTTCGACGAATGGCGCTACCTCGACCACGGCGAACCGGGTCAAGACAACTCGAAGCGTCCGCTGAACCCGGATTTCGTGCTGAACCAGCCGCGCTACCAGGGCGCCTCGGTGCTGCTCGCGCGCAAGAATTTTGGCTGCGGCAGCTCGCGCGAACACGCGCCCTGGGCGTTGCAGCAATACGGCTTTCGCGCGCTGATCGCGCCGAGCTTCGCGGACATCTTCTACAACAACTGCTTCAAGAACGGCGTGCTGCCGATCGTGCTGACCGAACAGCAGGTCGATCATCTGTTCAACGAGACGTATGCGTTCAACGGCTTCGAGCTGACGATCGACCTCGAAGCGCAAGTCGTGCGCACGGCCGACGGCGGCACCGAATATCCGTTCGAAGTCGCAGCGTTCCGCAAGTATTGTCTGCTGAACGGTTTCGACGACATCGGCCTCACGCTGCGTCACGCGGACAAGATCCGCCAATTCGAAGCGGAGCGTCTCGCGAAGCAACCGTGGCTGAACAATCGCCTCGTCCGTTAAGCGAAACCGTGAGGGCGTTAGGGGCGTGAAGTCCGCGCGCCAATGTCGGTTTGCGCCAGAAAGATCCGAAAAAATCATCAAGGAATTCGCATGAAGATCGCAGTGTTGCCGGGCGACGGCATCGGTCCCGAAATCGTCAAGGAGGCCGTCAAGGTCCTGAACGTGCTCGGCGAGAAGTTCGAACTCGAAGAAGCGCCGGTCGGCGGCGCAGGCTACGAAGCGAAGGGCCACCCGCTGCCGGACCCGACGCTCGCGCTCGCGAAGGAAGCCGACGCGATCCTGTTCGGCGCGGTCGGCGACTGGAAGTACGACAAGCTCGAACGCGCGCTGCGCCCTGAGCAGGCGATTCTCGGTCTGCGCAAGCACCTGGAACTTTTCGCGAACTTTCGTCCGGCGATCTGCTACCCGCAACTGACGGGCGCATCGTCGCTGAAGGAAGAGATCGTTTCGGGTCTCGACATCCTGATCGTGCGCGAACTGAACGGCGACATCTACTTCGGCGCGCCGCGCGGCGTGCGTACGTCGCCGGACGGCCTGTTCGCCGGCGCGCAGGAAGGCTTCGACACGATGCGCTATTCGGAACCCGAAGTGCGCCGCATCGCGCACGTCGCGTTCCAGGCGGCGCAAAAGCGCGGCAAGAAGCTCACCTCGGTCGATAAAGCCAACGTGCTCGAAACGTCGCAGTTCTGGAAGGACGTGATGATCGACGTGTCGAAGGAATACGCGGACGTCGAACTGTCGCACATGTACGTCGACAACGCCGCGATGCAGCTCGTGAAGGCGCCGAAGTCGTTCGACGTGATCGTGACCGGCAACATGTTCGGCGACATCCTGTCCGACGAGGCAGCCATGCTGACCGGCTCGATCGGCATGCTGCCGTCGGCATCGCTCGACAAGAACAGCAAGGGCTTGTACGAGCCGTCGCACGGCTCCGCGCCGGATATCGCCGGCAAGGGCGTTGCCAATCCGCTCGCCACGATCCTGTCGGCCGCGATGATGCTGCGCTATTCGCTGAACAAGGCGGAGCAGGCCGATCGCATCGAAACCGCGGTGAAGAAGGTGCTCGAACAGGGATATCGCACCGGCGACATTCTCACGCCGGGTTGCAAGCAGGTCGGCACCGTCGCGATGGGCGATGCCGTCGTGGCCGCGCTGTAAAACGCGTGCACCGCATGCGCTCGCAGAGCGAGGGCATGCGGTAGTCAGGTCAACGATACTGGCCTTTTAAAAACGCGAATCGGGCCTTGAAACAGGCCGATTTGCGCGTCATACGGCGAAGAACGCCGCCAGTTTTCCGTTTTCGTGTATATTCTTGTGATGGCTCAGATCTCCCAAATCTCCTCGATTTCCAAATTGCACGGCACAACGGCCCGTGCGATCGAGCTCGCCATTACCATCAAAACCATTACCCCGAAAACGATCACGAAGCGCTGATCGTCCGTCGTGCCCGCCCATCTTCCCCGCGCGGTCACTGCGGGCAAAGACGCGGGGAAGTTTCCATTCGAAGGGTATGAAGTCATGAACGTAGGTCTCGTAGGTTGGCGCGGCATGGTCGGCAGCGTCCTGATGCAACGTATGCAGCAGGAAGGCGATTTCGACTTGATCGAACCGGTGTTTTTCAGCACCAGCAACGCGGGCGGCAACGCGCCTTCGTTCGCCAAAAACGAGACCAGGCTCAAAGATGCGACAAGCATCGACGACCTGAAGAAGTGCGACGCGATCATTTCCTGCCAGGGCGGTGACTACACGAACGAAGTGTTCCCGAAGCTGCGCGCGGCGGGCTGGAACGGCTACTGGATCGACGCGGCATCGTCGCTGCGCATGAAGGACGACGCGGTCATCATTCTCGATCCGGTCAACCTCGACGTGATTAAGAACGCGCTCGTCAAAGGCCAGAAGAATTTCATCGGCGGTAACTGCACGGTCAGCCTGATGCTGATGGCATTGGGCGGCCTGTTCCGCGAAAACCTCGTCGACTGGATGACGGCCATGACTTATCAGGCCGCATCCGGCGCGGGCGCGCAGAACATGCGCGAATTGTTGTCGCAAATGTGCACGCTGCACGGCGCGGTGAAGAACGAACTGGCGGACCCGGCTTCGGCGATTCTCGACATCGACCGCCGCGTGCTCGAAGCGATGAACAGTGACAGCATGCCGACCGACCACTTCGGCGTACCGCTCGCGGGCTCGCTGATTCCGTGGATCGACAAGGATCTCGGCAACGGCATGTCGAAGGAAGAGTGGAAGGGCGGCGCGGAAACCAACAAGATCCTCGGCAAGCCGGCCATGGGCACGCCGGGTTCGATTCCCGTCGATGGTCTGTGCGTGCGGATCGGCGCAATGCGCTGCCATTCGCAAGCGCTCACGATCAAGCTGAACAAGGACGTGCCGCTCGACGAAGTGAACAGCATCCTCGCGTCGGGCAACGACTGGGTCAAGGTTGTGCCGAACGAACGCGAAGCGTCGATGCGCGATCTGTCCCCGGCGGTTGTCACCGGTACGCTGACGGTGCCGGTCGGCCGCGTGCGCAAGCTCGCGATGGGCGGCGAGTATCTGTCGGCCTTCACGGTCGGCGATCAGCTGCTGTGGGGCGCGGCTGAACCGCTGCGTCGTATGCTTCGCATTGTGCTCGACAAGTAAAGTAAACTACGCGCTCACGACGCGTAGACAACTCAAGAAGCGTCGCGCTTGCGCGGCGCTTTTTTCATTGTGTGCTCCGATCATCTTGTCTCTTTCCACTCGCAAAAAAGGCTGCGCGCTGACGCGCCAGGAGTCCCGATGAACTTTCGACGCTCCGCTCTTCGGGCTATGTCCATTCGTCACGAGAAGGTTCGATTCAGCAGCCGTCCGGCGGCGATGGCCGCTTGTGCCGCTTTCGCCCTTGCGCTGCTCGGCGGTGGCGCGGGCAATGCGTTTGCCGCGTCGGCTAGCGCCGCGAGCGCGCCGGATGCCGCTTCCGCTGTCAGTTCCACTACCGCTGTCGTTGCTGTCGCTGCGGGCTCTCAGTACACCGTACACGCAGGGCAGTCGCTGAACGATGTCGCGATCGCTATTACGCAGTCGCATGACCGGGCGGTACTCGCGCGCGCTACGCACGCATTGTTCGACACGAATCCGGCCGCGTTCATGAATCACGATCCGAGCCGGATGCGTGTAGGAGCGGTGTTGATCGTGCCGGCGCTCGATGCGTCGGGGGCCTTGGCGGCTTCGTCGACTGGGGCCGCGGCAGGGGCGTCGGAGTCCACGGCGGCTGCGCCCGCTTCCGCGCCGACTGCCGCGCCGGCCGCGGCGGCGGCTGCCGCCAGCACGGCGAGTGCAGTCGCGCAGGTCAACGCCGCCGCCGCGAGTGCGGCCAGCGCGGCGGCTCAAGCGACGACGCCAGCCGCATCCACGGTTTCCGGCGCGGCCAGCGCGGCGGTATCGACCGGCGCGGCGGCGGGCGGTGCGGTTTCGTCCGCGCCAGTGGCCGGTTCGGCGCCGGTGGCGACGAGTGGCACGCGGGAATGGGCCGGATCGATTCAACCGGCGGCGAGCGCGCCCGCCGGACAAGCGCCGTCGGCAGCGACCGCGACTGCACCGGCGGCCGCGGCCGCGGATGCGGCTTCGCAGCCGCATCCGCAGGTGTCGAGTCTGCAGCAATTGCTGGCGCTGAAAAACCGCGTGCTGATGGAGTTGCAGAAGCACGGTATCGGCGGGGCGCCCGTCGCTTCAGGCCCAACGCCGGCGAGCGCTGCGCAGCCGGCACCGGCAGGTTCCGCGGCGAACGTGGCCGTGGCGCCGGAGCACGCGAATGTGACGACGTCGCCGTCGAATGAAGGCGGCATCTCTCAGCGCGATTTGAGCATCGCGGCGGCCGTGGGCGCGGCACTGATCGTTCTGCTCGCTGCTCTGCGCATGGGTCGCGGCAAGCGCGATAAAGAGGCTGCGGCACGGGCTGCCCAGACAACTGATGCAGGAATGGCGAGATCCGCGCGTGAGGCCGATTCGCGCAATGGCAGCGCGGCGGCGGGGCAGGCGGCGGTCACGGAAGGATCGGACGCGCAAGATCAGGAGGTTGCACGGCAGGCCGCAGCAGCAGAGCATGCGGTTGCGGAACGTGCGGCAGCCGAACAGGCAGCGGCAGCGGAGCGGGTAGCAGCGGAACGCGCGGCTGCGGAACGTGCAGCAGCCGAGCAAGCCGCAGCAGAAAGCGCGGCAGCCGAACGTGCAGCAGTCGAGCAAGCCGCAGCGGAAAGTGCAGCAGCCGAAAAGACGGCAGCGGAGCGAGCAGCGGCCGGAGAACACGCCGCGGCGGAACGCGCAGCAGCGGAACAAGCAGCAGCCGAACAAGCAGCAGCACGCGTCGCCGCCGAACATGCGGAAGCGGAACGCATAGCAGCAGAACGCAGCGCATCCGAGCGCGCCGCAGAAGAACAGGCGGCACAGCAAGCAGGCACGCCCGAACCTACTGCACCGACGGCGCCACTCGCCAGCATCCCGCTACCCAGCCAAAGCGAACTGTCCAGCGAACCACCGGCTGTCGCACCTGCCCATGACGAGACGCTGCGCTCCGCCGCGACGGCCGCCAATCTCGCCGCCGCGGCAGAACTCGGCGCCGACGCGTTGCCGCTGGGACCGCTCGAACCGGTTGGCGCCGCGACGCAGGACGAGAACGCGCATCGCCTGCAATGGGACGAGGAACCCACAGAAAGTCCGACCGCAGAGAAAACGACAGGCACAACGACAACCCCGAGCTCAAGCGCCGCGGAACCGCCCTCGACAGCGTCGCACACCGCGACGGCCGAACCGCAGTCCCCCTTGAACGTTCCACCCCCGGTGATCGATTTCACGCAACATCAGATCGAACCGCGCGCCACTACGTCGTTCGGTCAGCCGTTCAGCGACATCCCCGTGCCGACGGAACCTGCGCCGTCCGCACCGACCGAGTTCCCGCGCGACGCCGTCGACGCGTTCGGCAGCCTCAACATGCCGCTGCCGCCACGCATCGAAGAGCCCACCGTCGGCGAAGCGGAGCCTTCCACGTCGCTTTCGACGCAACCGGTCGCATCGCCCGACACGACCGCGCAGCAGGCCTTCGGCGTCCATGGAGCGGACGACGACGCCCCGCACATCGCCGACCAGATCACCGCCGGCACAGCCGGCCACGGCGCCGTCGCGGGCCTCGGCGCGGCCGGCTTCGGCGCGCTGAAGCTCGACTTCGACCTCGAGTTGCCGCCGAGCCCGGCTCAGCCATTGCCGGCCTTCACACCGGCCGATCTCGGCCGCATCGCGCGCAACAAGCTCGAGTTGGCCTCCGAGTACATCGAGCTCGGCGATCTGGCGGGCGCCCGCGCGCTCATCAACGAAGTGATTGAAGCAAACGATCCAGCCACGCGCACCGAAGCCCGCGCTTTGCTTTCGACTCTCGCACCGCTGTCGTGAAGCGCATCGCATTAGGCGTGCAATACGACGGCGCCGCGTTCACTGGATGGCAGTCGCAGCCGCATGGCAACACGGTACAGGACGAGCTCGAACGGGCGCTGCGCAAATTCATGCGCACGCCCGTGCAGACGGTGGTCGCCGGCCGCACCGACCGCGGTGTGCATGGCTTGGGTCAGGTCGTGCATTTCGACACCGACCTCGATCGCCTCGACATCTCCTGGGTGCGCGGCCCGAACGCGTTTCTGCCGAAGACGATCGGCGTGCAATGGGCCAAGCCGATGCCCGACGATTTTCACGCGCGGTTTTCGGCATTCGAGCGGACCTATTACTACGTGCTGTACGTAAGTCCAGTTCGCTCGCCGATGCTCACGACGCGCGCCGGCTGGGTGCACATGCCACTCGAGGTCGACGTGATGCGCTCGGCCGCCGAGCACCTGATCGGCGAGCATGACTTTTCGGCGTTTCGTTCGTCGCAATGCCAGTCGAAGACGCCGTTCAAGCACCTGTACCAGATCGACGTCAAACGACAGGGTAACTTCGTGCATTTCCGCTTCCGCGCGAACGCGTTCCTGCATCACATGGTGCGCAACATGATGGGCTGTCTGATCGAAATCGGCAGCGGCCGCCGCCCGGTCGCGTGGATGGCCGACGTGCTCGCGAGCCGTAGCCGCGATTGCGCGGCGCCGACCTTCATGCCCGACGGCTTGTACCTCGCGCAAGTGGGCTATCCTGAGCAATTCGGCGTGCCCGACCCGGCGACGGGCAGCGTGCCGTGGAGCAGCGTATGGACCGAACAACCGGAAACATGAAAGCAGCAGAGAACCCCGCCATTCAGACCGACGCCACCGCCTTGCAAGGCGTGCCACATCGCACGCGCATCAAGCTGTGCGGACTATCGAAACCCGTCGACATTGCAAATGCGATCGACCTCGGCGCCGACGCGATCGGCCTCGTGTTCTATCCGCCGAGCCCGCGCTCGGTGAGCGTCGCGCAAGCGGTCGAACTCGTGCATGAGGTGCCGCCGTTCGTGTCGGTCGTCGGTCTGTTCGTCAACGCGACGCCGGAATGGGTTCACGAAGTCGCGAGCAACGTGAACCTGACGCTGTTGCAGTTCCACGGCGACGAGACGCCTGAGCGGTGCGAGGTGCTCGCCGGCGTTGCGGGTTTGCCTTGGTTGCGCGCATTGCGTGTTGCGGCGGATACTCGGCCGGCCGATTTGGTAGAATCGGCGTTCAACTATTCAGCAGCCAGTGGTCTTCTGTTCGACACCCATGTCGAAGGCTACGGCGGCGGTGGGAAGGTTTTCGATTGGTCACTTATTCCAGCAGAGCTCGCGCATCGGGCCGTTTTGAGTGGTGGGTTGAACGCGCAAAACGTCAGTGATGCGATCCATCGCGTGCGCCCGTACGCGGTCGATGTCTCGAGCGGCATCGAAGTAGCGGGCGCCCGGGGTGTGAAGGATCACGCCCGGATGGCGGCGTTCGTACGCGCAGTGCGCGCTGCGGACGCTGAATGATTCAGGCTCGCGGGCGCTTTCCGATGAAAGCCGCGAGCCATCCTGAGAAGAGTGATCACCATGTACAACTTGCCTGACGAAAGAGGCCACTTCGGCCAATTTGGTGGTGTGTTCGTCGCCGAAACGCTGTTTTCCGCACTCAACGAGTTGCGTGAAGCGTACGAGAAATATCAGAAAGACCCGGAGTTCGTCGCCGAGTACGAGCGCGAATTGAAGTATTTCGTGGGTCGCCCGTCCCCGATTTATCACGCCCAGCGCTGGAGCGAATTGCTCGGCGGCGCGCAGGTTTATCTGAAGCGTGAAGACCTGAATCACACCGGCGCGCACAAGATCAACAACGTGATCGGCCAGGCGCTGCTCGCCAAGCGCATGGGCAAGCCGCGCGTGATCGCGGAAACCGGCGCCGGTCAGCACGGCGTGGCCACGGCGACAATCTGCGCGCGCTTCGGTATGGAGTGCGTGGTGTACATGGGCGCCGAGGACGTGCGCCGCCAGGCCGCGAACGTTTATCGCATGAAACTGCTCGGTGCGACGGTCGTGCCGGTCGAATCGGGGTCGCGCACGCTGAAGGACGCGCTGAACGAAGCGATGCGCGACTGGGTCACCAACGTCGAAAACACGTTCTACATCATCGGTACGGTTGCGGGTCCGCATCCGTACCCGATGATGGTGCGGGACTTCCAGCGTGTGATCGGCGACGAATGCCGCGTGCAGATGCCAGAACTCGCTGGCCGTCAGCCGGACGCCGTCATCGCGTGTGTTGGCGGCGGTTCCAATGCGATGGGGATCTTTTACCCATATATCGACGATAGTTCCGTGCAGTTGATCGGCGTCGAAGCGGCCGGCGACGGCATCGAAACGGGTCGTCACGCGGCATCGCTGATCGGTGGTAGTCCCGGCGTGTTGCACGGTAACCGCACGTATCTGCTGCAAGACGAAGACGGCCAGATCATTGAGACGCATTCGGTGTCGGCAGGCCTCGACTACCCGGGCGTCGGCCCCGAGCACGCGTGGCTAAAAGAGAGCAATCGCGCTCAATACGTAGGCATCACCGACGAAGAAGCCCTGAAGGCGTTCCACGATTGCTGCCGCATCGAGGGCATCATTCCGGCGCTGGAGTCGAGCCACGCCCTCGCTTACGCTACGAAACTCGCGCCGACCTTGTCGAAAGACAAGATTCTGCTGGTCAACCTGTCGGGCCGCGGCGACAAGGACATGCACACGGTCGCTGAGCGATCGGGTATCCAGTTCTGAGCCGCGACGATGCGCGACGAGTTCGACGAGCCGCAGCCGGCGATTGAATCCACGAATCCGGCCGCCGAAGTCCCGGCGGCCGCGGCATCCGCACCGCTGCTGGCGCAGGTGCCGGCCGGCGTTCAGCTGTTGAACCGCGATTTTCTAACCGATGTAGCGAACATTCCCGATGAGTCGATCGACCTGATCGTCTGTGATCCGCCTTATGGGTTGGGGAAGGACTATGGCAACGACTCGGACATGCGCACGGGCGAGGAATTTCTCGTCTGGACGCGCGGCTGGCTCGAGCTCGCTGTACCGAAGCTCAAGCCAACAGGGTCGCTCTATATTTTCTGCACCTGGCAATACGCGCCGGAAATCTTCAGTTTCCTGAAGACGAAACTCACGATGGTCAACGAAATCATCTGGGACCGGCGCGTGCCGAGTATGGGCGGCACCACTCGCCGCTTCACGTCAGTGCACGACAACATCGGTTTTTTCGCGGTGTCGAAGGACTACTTCTTCGATCTCGATCCCGTCCGCATCCCGTACGATGCAGTCACGAAGAAGGCGCGTTCGCGAAAGTTGTTCGAAGGAAGCAAGTGGTTGGAGCTTGGCTATAATCCGAAGGATGTCTGGTCGGTATCGCGTCTGCATCGGCAGCATGCCGAGCGCGTTGCGCATCCAACCCAGAAACCTCTGGAAATCGTCGAGCGGATGGTACTGTCCAGCTGCCCGAAGGGCGGCCGCGTGCTCGACCCATTCATGGGCAGCGGCACCACCGCAGTCGCTTGCGCCCGTCATCAGCGCGAATTCGTCGGCTATGAGATCAACGAGAGCTATTGTGCGATAGCGCGCGAGCGCGTCAGCGCCGCCGCTACGCCTGCTGCGCCCCGTCGGACCCGAGCCAGGCCAAAAGTGCAGCCGTCGACCGAAGTGCAGTGAAAAGCGTGAGATACGCCGCTAAGTTCGCCGAAAAGCGCGCGGCAATGGGCGCGCAATAGCCCTAATTCCGAGAGTACTTCCATGTCCCGTATCAAGAACACGTTTGCCGCACTGTCCGCCCAAGGTAAGAAAGGCTTGATCCCGTTCATGACCGCTGGCGACCCGGACCCGGCTCGCACGGTCGAGTTCATGCACGCCCTCGCCGTCGGCGGCGCCGATGTGATCGAACTAGGCGTGCCGTTTTCCGACCCAATGGCAGACGGTCCTGTCATTCAGCGGTCGTCTGAACGCGCGCTCGCGAAGGGCGTGTCGCTACGCCATGTGCTCGCCGACGTCAAACGCTTCCGCGAAGCCGATAACAAAACCCCGGTCGTGCTGATGGGCTATGCGAATCCGATCGAGCGAATGGGCGCCGAGGCCTTCGCGAAAGCCGCGAAGGAAGCCGGTGTCGATGGCGTGCTGGTGGTCGATTATCCGCCCGAAGAGTGCGCAAACTTCGCGGAACAGATGCAATCTGCCGGGATCGATCCGATCTTTTTGCTCGCGCCGACTTCAACCGACGAACGTATCGCCGAAGTCGGCCGCATCGCCAGCGGCTACGTCTACTATGTGTCGCTGAAAGGGGTCACCGGCGCCGCAAATCTGGACGTTTCCAGCATCGCGAGTAAAATCCCGGCCATCAAGTCGCGCGTCCCCCTGCCGGTGGGCGTCGGTTTCGGCATTCGCGACGCGCAAACGGCGCGTGCGGTGGGCGAGGTGGCCGATGCCGTCGTGATCGGCAGCCGTATCGTTCAATTGCTCGAACAGGCAGCGCCCGACGCCGCTGCCGAGACGCTCACGCGTTTCGTTGCCGAGGTGCGCGAGGCGCTCGATAGCGTTGCGACTGCCCGATAACAGTTATTTTTTGTCGCGGTAACGTGAGCGGCGGGCTCGTCCCGCCGTTCGCGCGACTGCTGACCCAGAAGGATTCCCTATGAGCTGGCTCGATAAGCTGCTGCCGCCGAAAATCAAACAAACCGACCCGAAAAACCGCAAGGGAATTCCGGAAGGCCTGTGGATCAAGTGCCCGTCGTGCGAAGCCGTGCTATATCGCAACGACGTCGAGGCCAATCTGCATGTTTGCCCCAAGTGCGACCATCACATGCGCATCGGCGCGCGTGAGCGCCTCGACGGTCTGCTCGATCCGGAAGGCCGCTACGAAATCGGCCAGGAAATCGTTCCGGTCGACGCGCTGAAGTTCAAAGATAGCCGCAAGTACCCTGAGCGCATTAAAGAGGCGATGGACGAAACCGACGAGACCGACGCAATGGTCGTGATGGGCGGCGCGATTCACACGCTGCCGGTCGTCGTGGCGAACTTCGAGTTCTCGTTTATGGGCGGCTCGATGGGTTCGGTGGTCGGCGAGCGTTTCGCGCGCGGGGCGCAGAACGCGCTCGAACAGAAAGTGCCGTTCATCTGCTTCACCGCTTCGGGCGGCGCGCGGATGCAGGAAAGCTTGCTGTCGTTGATGCAGATGGCAAAGACCACCGCTATGCTCACGAAGCTGGCGGAAGCCAAGCTGCCATTCATCTCGGTGCTGACCGACCCGACGATGGGCGGCGTGTCCGCGAGTTTCGCATTCCTCGGCGACGTCGTGATCGCCGAACCGAAGGCGCTGATCGGCTTTGCTGGTCCGCGCGTGATCGAACAGACCGTGCGCGAGAAACTGCCGGAAGGCTTCCAACGCGCCGAGTTTCTGCTGCAAAAGGGCGCGATCGACATGATCGTCGATCGTCGCAAGCTGCGCGAAGAGATCGCGCAATTGCTGGCGCTGTTGAGCCATCAGCCGGCGGACGCGGTCGCGTAAAAGCCGGGCAGCACTGCATTTGCCGCTCTTTCGCCGCGCTGTCGAAGACGCGGCGGAGCCAGAGAAGCAATCAAAAAATAGCGCGCCGCGTGAGCAATCAAGCGGCGCGCTGTCATTTCCAGGATAATTACCGTCGCCTGCGATGCGGCAGCGGTCGAAGCCGAAGCTGGCGCGGCTCAAGGCGCGGGTTTGTGCGCATAAACCGCGCAACGACCTACGCCCATGACTGGCGACCCTCGACCCTCGACCCGCGACCGCAACCGCAACCGCAACCGCAACCGCCTGACCAGCACCCTTTGCAGCACTGCAGAACCGAACTACCGCGACTCACTCAAGATTCACCCGATGACGACATTCCCCACTCTCGACGCGTGGCTCACGCACCTTGAATCCGCGCATCCGGTCGGCATCGACATGGGTTTGGGCCGAATCTCCCAGGTGCGTGATGCGATGCAGCTATCGTTTGCGTGCCCGATCATCACGGTCGGCGGCACGAACGGCAAAGGCTCGACCTGCGCGATTCTCGAAGCGATCCTGCTGCGCGCGGGCTATACGGTCGGCTGCCACACGTCGCCGCATCTGCTGTCGTTCAACGAGCGCGCGCGCATCAACGGGGCAATGGCAAGCGACGCAGATCTGCTGCCGCACTTCGAAGTCGTCGAGGCCGCGCGCCAGAGCCTCGCCAAACCGGTCACGCTGACCTACTTCGAATTCACGACGCTCGCGATCATGAGCCTGTTCGCGTCGCACGGCCTCGACGCGGTGATTTTCGAAGTTGGCCTCGGTGGCCGTCTCGACGCGGTCAATATCCTCGACACCGACTGCGCGATCATCACGAGCATCGATATTGACCACACCGACTATCTTGGCGACACGCGCGAAAAAATCGCGTTCGAAAAAGCCGGTATCTTCCGTCCCGGCAAGCCCGCGATTTGCGCGGACCCGGTGCCGCCGCAATCGTTGATCGATCACGCGGAAAAGATCGACGCGCAATTGTGGTTGTTCGGCCGCGATTTCCGTTACGAAGGCCAGGCCGGCAGCGAGCGACAGCAGTGGAGCTATGTCGGCCCGACGCTGCGGCGCTCGGCGCTCGCGTATCCATCGCTGCGCGGCGCGAATCAGCTGATCAACACGTCGGCGGCGCTGGCCGGGCTCGAAGCTTTGCGCGACCGTCTGCCGGTGTCCGCGCAGGACATCCGGCTCGGCATCGCCAATGTGGATCTTCCGGGTCGTTTCCAGGTGCTGCCGGGCAAGCCGTCCATCGTGCTCGACGTCGGCCACAATCCGCATGCCGCCGCGGTGCTCGGGCAAAACCTCGGCAACATGGGCTTTTTCCCGTACACGTACGCGGTGTTCGGCGCGATGCGCGACAAGGACATCGCCGGCGTGCTAAGTCATCTGAAAGGCGAGATCGATCACTGGTGCGTGACCGATCTGCCGACCCCGCGCGCCGCGTCCGCGCAAGAGCTGGAAACCGTGTTGCGCGAGCTGGGCGTGGAAGACGGCGCCGACAGCAGCGTCATGCGTTACGCGACGCCGGCGCAGGCTTTCCAGGACGCGCTAAAACGTGCGTCAGAGAATGATAGAATTGTCGTTTTCGGCAGTTTCTATACGGTAGCGGGTGTGATGGCCTACCGGAAATCGCAGCAACACTGAGCGGGCACCAGGCTCGAACCAAGCGATTCATGGGAATTTTCTCGTTCGGCAAGAAAGACGACGCGCCCAGCCGGCGCGGCGCAAACACCAGTTCCAATCGGGCCACCCGGGGTGAACGCGTCGAGCGGCGCACCCGCCGCACCGAGCGCACCGTCGATGCAGATGCAATGCTGCTCGACCCCACGCTGCCGGAAAAGCAGCGCGCGCGCCGCCGGCTCGTCGGCGCAATCGCACTGGTTGTCGCGGCGGTGATCGTCCTGCCGATGGTGTTGGACTCGCACCCCAAGCCCGTCACCGACGACATCTCGATCGACATTCCGAACCGGCCCGCGCCGAAGCTCTCCAGATCCACCGCCAACGAAGACTTGCAGGCCGGCGTCGCGCCGGACAATCCGCCGGCCGCCGACACGGGCGTGGCTGCGTCCGGCCTCGCGCCGGCAACGAGCGCGGCGACCACGGCGGCAGCCTCGGCCTCCGCCGCCAAATCGACCCAATCGACGCAATCGACGCAATCGACCGCAGCGAAACAAGGCGCGACCCCCTCCGCCGCAACTGGCGCTGTTACCGCCGCGACGCCGAAGCCCGCTGCGAAGCCGCAAACGCAATCGCTCGCAGCCAACAGCGCGCCTGCTGCCCCCGCCAAACAGACGAAGGCACCCGCCACCGCACCGTCGGCGTCGACCGACGACGAAGCGAACACGGCCCCCGTCAGCGCCGACGCGAACTCCGGCACGCCGGCCTCGCCGCCGGGCAACCGTTTCGCGGTGCAGCTCGGCGCCTTCTCGAACGAAGCGAACGCGCGCAATTGGGCCGCGAAGTTGAAAGCGGCAGGCGTGCCCACATATACGGAACATAGGAAGCAAGCCGACGGCTCGACGCTGACATTGCTGCGTGCAGGCCCGTTCGCCGACCGCGCCGCGGCCACCGCCGCTGTCGCGAAGGTCCGCGAGGCGGGCCTCGTGTCGGGCTCGAACGGCGGCAGCGCACAGTAAGCGAGCGATGTTCACTGCCTTCGACTACGCTGTAATGGCGGTGATCGGTTTGTCGGCGCTGCGAGGCGCCTGGCGCGGTTTGCTGTCGGAAGTGTTTGGTTTGATCGGCTGGGTCGCGGCGTTTTTCATCGCTTGCGAGTTCGTGGGCTACGTGGTCCCGTATATCCCGTCTACCTGGCCGGGCGGCGCGTTGACGCAGTGGCTGCTGGCTTTTTCGCTCGTGGTGATCGGCGTAGTGCTGGTCACGAGCGTGGTGAGCGCGCTGCTCAGCCGCCTCGTGCAGGTCACGGGACTGGGTGGTGCGGACCGCTCGCTCGGTTTGATGTTCGGCCTCGTGCGTGGGGTCGTTCTGGTGCTGATTCTGGTCGCCCTCGCAGGCTTGACCGAACTGCCCAAAGAGGAATTCTGGCGCAACGCGCTGTTTCGTCCGTATGCGGTTGCGGGCGTACGCGCAATGAAACCGCTGCTCCCCGAGGCGCTCGCCGCTTACGTCCATGTGGACGATTCGGGCGCCCCGAGCAATGCGCAACAGGACTCCGGCGCATACCGGCTGCCTTGACGTCGTAGCGCGTGCCGTCGCATGAAAGCGCGGGCGCGGTCGCGGGCACCGGTCGCCATCACGAATTTCGTACCTTTGAAGGACATGCCATGTGCGGCATCGTAGGCGTAGTTTCCCATTCCCCGGTCAACCAGCTCCTCTATGACAGCCTGCTGCTTCTGCAGCATCGCGGTCAGGACGCCGCCGGCATCGCGACGACGAACGGCAGCAATTTCCACATGCACAAGGCCAATGGCATGGTGCGCGACGTGTTCCGCACGCGCAACATGCGCAGCCTGCCGGGCACGACGGGCATCGGCCAGGTCCGTTACCCGACCGCCGGTTCGGCGTCGAGCGAAGAAGAAGCGCAGCCGTTCTACGTGAACGCGCCGTTCGGCATCATCCTCGCGCATAACGGCAACCTCACCAACTGGCAGCAGCTGAAAGATGAGATGTTCCGCATCGACCGCCGCCACGTGAACACCAATTCCGATACCGAAGTCCTGCTCAACGTACTCGCGCACGAACTACAACTGTCGAGTTCGGGTCTGCAGCTCGATCCGGCCGCGCTGTTCAAGGCGGTGTCGGGCGTGCATCGCCGGGTGCGCGGCTCGTACGCGATCGTTTCGCTGATCGCCGGCTACGGCCTGCTCGGTTTCCGCGACCCGTTCGGTATCCGTCCGCTGTGCCTCGGCAAGCACGAAACGGCAGAGGGCGTCGAGTGGATGCTGGCGTCGGAATCGGTGGCGATCGAAGGCATCGGTTTCGAATTCGTGCGCGACGTGCAGCCGGGTGAGGCGATTTTCATCGACACCGAAGGCCAACTGCATTCGCAGCAATGCGCGACGACCACGAGCCTGAATCCCTGCATCTTCGAACTCGTGTATCTGGCGCGTCCGGATTCGGTGCTCGACGGCGTGCCGGTCTATAACGTGCGTCTGCGCATGGGCGACTACCTCGCCGAGAAGATCAGGCGCGAGCTGCCCGACGTCGCAATCGACGTGGTGATGCCGATTCCCGATTCGTCGCGCCCGGCCGCGATGCAGGTCGCGAAAAAGCTCGGCGTCGAGTATCGCGAGGGCTTCTTCAAGAACCGCTATGTAGGCCGTACCTTCATCATGCCGGGGCAGGCGGTGCGCAAGAAGTCGGTGCGCCAGAAGCTGAACGCGATGAACATCGAGTTCAAGGGCAAGAACGTGCTGATCGTCGACGACTCGATCGTGCGCGGCACGACGTCGCACGAAATCGTGCAGATGGCGCGCGATGCGGGCGCGAACAAGGTGATTTTCGCGTCGGCGGCGCCGCCGGTGAAATTCCCGAACGTCTACGGCATCGATATGCCGACGCGCGGCGAACTGGTCGCGCACGGCCGCTCGGACGAGGAAGTTGCGCGCATGATCGGCGCGGACCACCTCGTGTATCAGGACGTCGATGCGCTGAAGCAGGCGGTGCGCGATATCAATCCGGCGCTGAAGGAGTTCGAGGCTTCGTGCTTCGACGGCAACTACGTGACCGGCGACATCACGACCGAATACCTCGACCGCATCGAAAGCGCGCGTCTCGCGCCGTCGTCGCAATCGGATCGCGATGCCGCGAGCGAAGCGATCGACGGTGGCGGCCCGGCGCGTTCACAGCTGCATCTGCAACTGTCGGTGGGTTGAGCGTACACACCGCGCCACGAGCGTATTAACATGTTGGCTTGCGTCGATTTGATCTCAGCTTGCGGACGCGGGGTGACCCGAAACAGCTAAAGCGAAGGGCGGAACGCCACGGTCGTCCGCCCTGGCTCCAGCCTCCCCGCACATGAAGCCCGCTTATGCCGACGCAAAAGCGGGCTTTTTTATTGCTGCCTCATTTAGCCACGGAAGCAGTCACGGAAACCTGGAGACCAGAACCAACATGGACGACTTCCACGACTTTGACTTCGACACGCTGGCCGTTCGCTCGGGCACCGTGCGCAGCGATTTCAACGAGCACTCGGAAGCGATCTTCCTGACCTCGAGCTTCGTGTTCGCGAGCGCCGCGGACGCCGCCGAACGCTTCAGGAACTCCGAGGACTATTTCACGTACTCGCGCTTCTCGAACCCGACCGTCTCGATGTTCCAGGACCGTCTGGCCGCGCTCGAAGGCGGCGAGGCCTGCATCGCGACGGCTTCGGGCATGGCCGCGATCATGTCGGTCGTGATGTCGACGTTGCAGGCGGGCGATCACCTCGTCAGCTCGCGGGCGCTGTTCGGCTAGACGCTCGGCATGTTCTCGCAGATCTTCAGCAAGTTCGGCATTACGCGAATGCGCTGTTCGTCGTCGATAACTGCTTCTGCAGCCCGGCGTTGCAGCAGCCGCTGAAGCTCGGCGCGGACGTCGTCATGCATTCGGCGACCAGGTTCCTCGACGGCCAGGGTCGTGTGCTCGGCGGCGCGCTGGTCGGTTCGAAGAAAATCATCATGGAAAAGGTGTTTCCGTTCGTACGCAGCGCCGGGCCGACGCTGTCCGCGTTCAACGCGTGGGTACTGTTGAAAGGCATGGAAACGTTGTCGCTGCGCGTCGAGAAGCAGTCGGCGAATGCGCTCGAAATCGCGCGCTGGCTCGACTCGCATCCGGCCGTCAACCGCGTGTTCTATCCGGGGCTCGAATCGCATTCTCAGCACGCGCTCGCGATGCGTCAGCAGAAGTTGGGCGGCGCGATCGTGTCGTTCGAATTGAAGGGCGACACGCCCGAGCAGATGCGTACGAACACATGGCGCGTGATCGACGGCACGAAAGTCTGCTCGATCACCGGCAACCTGGGCGACACGCGTACGACGATCACGCATCCGGCGACGACCACGCACGGCCGCATTACGCGCGAAGCGCGCGCGGCGGCGGGCATCAGCGAAGGTCTGATCCGGCTTGCGGTAGGGCTTGAAAACGCGGGCGATATCCCTGCGGATCTGCAATGTGGGCTCGAAAGCTGACAGGCAGGGCAAAACCTGTGCGCGGCATACAGGCTTCAAATGGCCTCAAGGGTCTCAAAGCCCTCCGCGCCACCTCCGCCACGCTCAGTGCCGCAACGCGCGCCACTGCCCGGGCGCCAGTCCGAAACGTCGCGTGAACGCGTGCGTGTAAGCGCTCTGATCGCCGAAGCCGATCTCGAGCGCGACATCGGTTAACGAAAGACGCGGGTCCGCAAGCAGCGTGATCGACGTGTCGAGCCGCAGCCGCTGCAAATAGCGATGCGGCGTCTCGCCGAACGCATCGATAAACAGTTGATGAAAACGCCGCATGCCGAAGCCGCAGTGCGCGGCGAGGTCCGCGATCTTCAGCGGCTCGGACAGATGGGCGCGCAGCCAGCGGTCGATGCGCGCGAAATCGAGGCGAACGCCTTCGCTCTGCACACCGGCTAGTGCCCCGGAATCGGCGACGAGCGCGGCGCCCAGGCGTGCCGCAGCATCCCAATGAAAGCGACGGTGACCGAAGGCATTACCTTGCGCTTCGCCCACACCGCCCGCAGCATGCGCGGCAATCGCGTGCACGAGCTGTGCGAGCGATGGATCAACGGCCACGGCGCGCGCGCGCTCGAACAACCGCTCGGGCACCGCCAGCGACGCCGCAGGCAAATCGAGCACGAGCTGCCGGTTCGTGCCGACACCCGCATAATCGTGCCGCGCGCCGGCCGGGATCAGCCATGCGGAGCCGGCGTCGATCTGCTCGGCGACGCCGTCAACCGCCATCACCATTGCGCCGTCGAGCCCCAGCACGACCTGGTGGAAGTCGTGCACGTCCGACGCTTCGATCGCGCCATAGCAGCGCAGCGAAACGTTGGGGGCGGTGACGGCGGCGTGGCTCACGACAATACTCAGGCGTGACTCAGACTTCGAGCAGTTCGACCTCGAACACGAGCGTCGCGTTCGGCGGAATCACCCCGCCCGCGCCGCGCACGCCGTAGCCGAGTTGCGGCGGAATGGTCAGCTTGCGCTTGCCGCCGACCTTCATGCCTTGCACGCCTTCGTCCCAGCCCTTGATGACCATGCCGCCGTCCAGCACGAACGCGAACGGGTCATTGCGGTCCTTGCTCGAATCGAACTTCTGGCCGTCGGTCAGCCAGCCCGTGTAATGCACGGTCACGGTCTTGCCGGCCACGGCTTCGGCGCCGGTGCCTTCCACGAGATCTTCGTACTTCAGGCCGGATTCGGTCGTCACAGTCGACATGCGTTGCTCCTCAGATCAAAACGTAAAGCCGACATTGTAGGCGCGTTGACGTCGATCGCGGAGTCTGGTCCGGTTCCGCGCATGGCATGCGGATTGCATCCCGCGTCGCGATTCGGCCTCGACTGGTCGGTCCGAACGGGATGCCTATAATGAGGCTTCCCCCATCATCCAGCATTGCCTGAGAGGACTCGATCGTGACTACGTCACCCAACGGGACTGCTGGCGCCCAGCCGGCGTCGGCCGGCTTCGTCATCACCGAACGCAGCGCGCGGCTGCGCGCGGAAACCGCGTTGTTCATGCGCGATCACGTGCTGTCGCTGGTGTCGCACGACCTGCGCGGTCCGTTGAATGCGATTCATAGCTGGGCGTACGTGCTCGAGCGCAAGCTCGACGCGAACGATCCCAATTCACAGCGCGCGATCACCGGCATTCGCAGCGGCGTCGATCAGCAGGTGAAACTGCTCGAGACGATCGTCGATGCGACGCGCGCCGAAACGAAATCGCTCGCGCTCACGTATGAACCCTTTCCGCTGCATCCGCTGCTCGACGAAACCGTCGAGGAAGTCCGCGCCGGCCTCGCCCGCGCGCGCGGCGTCGAAGTGCGGCTCGACTCGCAGATCGCCACCGAGCAACTGAACGGCGACCGCGCTCGGCTCGCCGCCGCGGCGTGGCTGATGCTGACGTTCGCCGTCGAAGCGAGCGCGCGGGGCACCGAGGTCGCACTGGCCGCGCGCGCGGACAACGGCACATGGCATGCGAGCGTCACGTACGAGCCGAACGAGGCCGCGTTGAACGACGCCGCGCTGCCGCATGTGCTCGAAGCGTTCGCGCGCAAGCAGGCGGGCGAACCGCGCGAGGCGAAGCGCATCGCGTGGGTGTTCGCGTTGTGCAAACGCGTCGCGGAGGCGCACGGCGGAAGCTTCGAGCAAAGCGATACGACGGAAGCGGACGGCGTCACCGCGACCCCCGCCACGCTCGTGCTGCGCGTGCCGTTCAGCGCGGCGGCGCCGAAATGAGCGTCGCGCGCGAATGCGTTAGCGCACAATCAAGATTTCATCGAGCTTTCAGCCCCTATACTGACAACTTTTGTTGCCGGAGCCCGTCGCTTTGACCCAGGTTGTCGCTCTTATCGGTGCAATGTTTCTGGTTGCACTCAACGGCTTTTTCGTCGCCGCCGAATTCGGTCTGGTCAAACTGCGGCAGACCCGCGTGCAAAGCCTTGCCGCCCAGCATGGCATGCGCGGACGTCTGCTCGCGAAGGTGCACGGACAGCTCGACGCGTATCTGTCGGCATGTCAGCTCGGCATCACGCTCGCGTCGCTCGGCCTCGGCTGGATCGGCGAACCAGCGTTCGCGCGACTGCTGATGCCGCTTTTCACCTTGATCGGCGTCGAGTCCGAGAAGCTGATGCATGGCATTTCGCTGTTCTTCGCGTTTTCGTGTATTTCGTTCCTGCATATCGTGGTCGGCGAACTCGCGCCGAAGTCGCTCGCGATTCGCGAGGCGGAGAAAATTTCGCTGTGGGCCGCGACGCCGCTGTACGGTTTCTACTGGGCCATGTACCCGGCCATCTGGCTGCTCAACACGAGCGCGAACGCGGTGCTGAAGGCCGCGGGGCTCGATACCGACCAGGGTCACGACTCGCGTTACTCGACCGAGGAACTCAAGCTGATCCTGCGCGGCCGCCGCGCGAACGTCGCGAGCGAACTCGGTGTGTCGACCGGCGCGTACAGCCAGGACGAATGGAACACGATCGCGCACTCGCTCGACTTCTCGCGAATGACCGTATCGGACCTGATGCGGCCGTCGCATGAAATGGTGTGCCTGCGGCGCGATCTGCCGTTGCGCGACAACATGCAGGTGGTCGCGCGGCACCGCTTCAGCCGCTATCCGCTGTTCGAGGATGCATCCGGCGAACGCGTGGCCGGCATGATCCATCTGAAGGACCTGCTGCTCGCGCGCCAGGCGGGCAGCACGCTCGACGACCTGTCGCGCTACGTCCGCCCCGTGCAGTACGTGAAACCGGACATGCCGGCGCTCGAACTGTTCCGGCGCTTTCGCAAGGGCGCGCCGCACTTCGCGCTGGTCGGCCACAAGAACGCGAAACCGATCGGCTTCCTGACGCTCGACAACCTGCTCGGCGCGCTGGTCGGGCAGATCCACGATGAATTCCGCCAGGGCGACGCCGACTGGACCCGCATGGACGACGGCACGCTGATGGGCAAGGGCAGCTTGCCGGTGGTGTCGCTCGAACGTGCACTGGGTATCGACATCGATGAAGGCAAGGCCGAATCGGTGGGCGGGCTCGTGATCCAGGCGCTCAACGATCTGCCGAGCGAAGGGCAGCGCGTCGAGTTCGAAGACTTCGACGTCGTGGTCAAGAAGATGAAGGGACCGCGCATCGTGCTCGTGCGCGTGTATCCGAAGCTGTTCGACGACGAGGGCGGTTGAGGGCCGAGCCAACCCGAAGCCTCAACCCTTTTTAGCCACCTCAGCTTCGAGGCACCCCATCCTCCACCAACACCGCGACCGGCATCGCGGCGAGCGCGTCGCGCAGATACAGCAGCCCGTGATCGTCGACTTTCGGCGCGGCGGGGCTCAGCCAATCGAACAGCGCACGCGCCGACAGATCGGGCGGCATTTCGATGGCCGTATCCGCCCATTGCGCCGGCTCGACGAGCGGCAGACCAGCATCATCGCCAAGTAGTCGCGCGGCCAACCGGCTGGCAATCACCACGGCCCACGCATTGCCATGCCGCCGCGCGAACGCGATCACACTCGACGCATGCGCGCCGCGCACCGTGAGCGGCAGATACGCCCCCTGACTCAGTAGCTCCGGCAGATGCGCGCGCAACGCCAGCACGCGCTGGATCACCGCGAGCTTTACGCGCCCGTCGCGCCAGTCCGTCAGAAATTCCGACGGCGGCGTTTGCGTCTGCGGCAGCCGCGCCTCGCGTTTCGCGAAATCGACGGGCCGCCGATTGTCCGGATCGACGAGGCTGAAGTCCCACAGCTCGGTGCCTTGATAAAGATCAGGGATCCCAGGCGACGCGACGCGCAACACCGTCTGCTGCAGGCTGTTGAGCGCGCCCGCGCGACCAATGCGCTCGACGAACGCCGACAGCTCCTTCAGAAAGGCGTCGCGCCGCTGCGGCGCAAGGATGCCGAACAGGAATTCGCGGCAGCCGGCTTCGTAGGCTTCGTCGGGCGCGAGCCAGCTGGTTTGCAGCTTCGCCTCGCGCAGCGCCTTCAACTGCCATTGCGCGACGCGCTCGGCCAGCTCCTTGATGCCGGCTTCGTCGTCGGCGCGCAGCGCCGGCGGCCAGCAGCCCACCAGCGTCTGATATAGCATCGCCTCGGCGGCGGGGCCGGGAGCCCATGCGTCGCTCTTGTCCTGGCTCACGCTGCTGATCGGCGTGCCGTCGAGCGCTCGACGCTGCGGTGCGTTCAACGTCGTCCATGCACGCAACGTCGCGCCCCATTCGTCGGCGATCTCGCTGAGCACCGCGAGCCGCGCGCGCACATCTTCACCGCGCTTGTGATCGTGCGTGGCGGTCGCAAGCATCGCATGAGGAAAACGTTGCGCGCGCTCGAGATTGCCCGCATGAAACTGCTCCACCGACAGCGCGAACTCGCCCGGGTCCGAGCCGACTTCGTTGCGCGACAGCAGACGGCCGTAGCGATAGCACGCGGTGTCCTCGATCGCCTTGGCGGCGAGCGGCGCGGTCAGCTGCGAAAACAGCGTTTGCGCGCTGCGCCGGGACGAGCCCGCATGCGGCGGCGCTCCGCCGCCTTGCGCCTGCTGCTGCGACTGCGCGCCGGGCCGCGCGGGCGGGGCCTCTTCGGCGCTGCCGCCGAGCCACGCATTCACGCGCTCGAGCGCCGCATGGTCCGAGCGCGGCAGCGAAGCGCGCGCGCCCGCGAGCGCCTCCTCGAAATAGACGTTGTCGGCGGCGCTGCGCAGTCCGCCCAGCGGATACATGCGGTACACGGAGAAATGCACGACCAGTTCGGTCAGCACGCGGCGCAGCGCCGGGTACGTGAAGTCGCGCGTGCTGAGCGAATCGCGTGCGATCCGATGCAGCGCGCGCGCCGCGCGGTCCAGTTCCGCCGAGAAGTTTTCCGCGAGAATCTTGCGCCGCGCCGCGTGCGCTTCATCGGCGAAGCGCGCGCTGCGGCCGGTGAGCTCGGCCCACGTACCGGCGAGCGGGTCCGCGCCGGCCGGATCGTGCAGCAGCGCGCCGACGTCGCTCATGAAGTCGTAGCCGGTCGTGCCGTCGACGGGCCAGTCGTCGCGCAACGGCTCGCCACGGCCGAGAATCTTCTCCACCACCACATACGGCGCGGTGTCGCGCAACTCGCTGAGCCGTTGGCGCAAACGCTGGCAGTATTCGCGCGGCTCGGCGAGCCCGTCGATGTGATCGATCCGCAAGCCGTCTACGAGCCCTTCGCGATAGAGGCGAAAGATCAGCGCGTGCACCGCCTCGAACACCTCGGGCCGCTCGACGCGCACGCCGGCGAGCGTCGAGATGTCGAAGAAGCGCCGCCAGTTCACTTCGTCGGAGGCGGTGCGCCACCACGCGAGCCGGAAATGCTGTCGCTCGATCAGCCGATGCAGCCGGTCGCGCGTGACCGGATCCTCAGGCGCGTAAGTCTCCAGCACGAACTCGATTGCCGACTCGCCTTCGCGCGCGACGAACTCGCGCAGCGCGTCACGCGCCTCGGCGGCGCGCGGTTGATCGGCGGGCTGCGTGGTGAGCCCCTGAAAGCGATTCGCGAGCGCGCTCAGATCGGCGCGGTCGGCGCCTTGCAGGATGGCCGCGTAATCGACCGGGCAGATCGGGAACACGTGCGGACCGTAGCCGATATGAAAGCGTCCGCTCTCGGCCGCGAAATGCAGCCCGATGCGGCCCGCCGCCAGTTCTTCGCCGTACGACGCGCCGAGCGTCGGCAGCAGCACCTTGCCGCGCAGCGCGGGATCGGGCGAATGCCAGTCGACGTCGAAATGACGCGCATACGCGCTGTGGCGGCCCCATTCGAGGATGTCGAGCCACCACGCGTTGCTCGACCCGCCGACGCCCATATGATTCGGCACCATGTCGACGATGAGCCCCATGTCGTGCGCGCGCAGCTTGTCGACGAGGCGCTTCAGGCCCGACTCGCCGCCGTATTCGGCACTGACCTGGGTGTAGTCGACGGTGTCGTAGCCGTGCATCGAGCCGGGCTCGGCCGTCGTGATCGGCGACGCGTACAGGTGGCTGATGCCGAGCGCGGCGAAGTAGTCGACGTGCCGCGCGGCGTCGTCGAACGTGAAGCCTCGATGGAACTGGAGGCGCAGTGTGGAGCGTGGAACGGTCATGGCGTGTCAGGCTCCGCGGAAGTGTGGGATGAAGGCGCGGCGGCGCGGCGCGCGCCGTCGACGGCCAGCAGGCGGTCGGTGAACACGGGGTCGTCGAACATCGCGTCGACGGGCAGCGTCATGCGGCGGCGCCAGTTCGGATGTTCGTCGATCGAGCCCGGCAGGTTCGGCTGCTCGTCGAGCGCGAGCAGGTCTTCGAGCGGAAACGTGACGAGCGGCCCGGGTGTCGCGGCGACGAATGCGAGCGCTTCGTCGACCGGCGCGTTGTCGGCGTCCGGCGGCGCGACATCGGGCGCGGCCACGCCCGCTTGCTGGAACGCGCGCCACAAGTCGGCGCGCTGCTGCGCGCGCTCTTCGAGCGCCGCTTCCTCGGGATCGCGCCCATCGGCGCGCGCCATCGTCTGGCCGATGCGGTTGCGCCACATGATGTCGCTGCCGCGCCACCAGCCGGCGACGGTCGGCAGATCGTGCGTGGTCGTCGTGCCGACCGCGTAGCGGTCCCAATCGGCCGGCGCCTTGAAGCCGTTGCCGTCGGGGGCGCCTTCGAACCACAGCACGCGAATCCCCTCGATGCCGTGCTCGTCGAGCCGCTCCCGAAACCCGGACGGCACGGTGCCGAGGTCCTCGCCGATCACGATCGCGCGATGCCGCCACGATTCGAGCGCGATCAGCCGCAGCAGGTCTTCGAGCGGATAGCGCAGATACGCGCCATTGCGCGCGCTTTCGCCTTCGGGCACGAGCCACAGACGCCGCAAGCCGAGGATGTGATCGATGCGGATGCCGCCGGCATGCGCGAACGCCGCGCGCAGCATGTCGATGAACGCGGCAAAGCCTTGTGTGCGCATCGCGCGCGGCGAAAAGGTCGTGAGTCCCCACGACTGGCCGGCCTGGTTGAAGAGATCGGGCGGTGCGCCGACCGATACGCCCTGCAGCATGTCGTCGGGATAGGACCATGCATGACTGCCGGCGCTGTCGCAACCAACCGCGAGATCGGCGATCAGGCCGACCGCCATGCCGGCTTCGCGCGCGGTGTGCTGAGCGTGCAACAGGCCGCGCGATGCCAGCCACTGCAGGAACAGATGAAAGTCGACCTCGTCGCGATGCGCGGCGGCGAACGCCTCGACTTCGGGGCTGCGTGGGTCGCGCAACGCATCGGGCCAGTTGCGCCAATGGCCGTCGCCGCCTTGCGCGAGCTGCGCGGCCTGCAGCGCTTCGAAGCGCGCGTGATCTTCGAGCGCGCGCCCCGCGCGTTCGCAGAAGCCGTGAAATTCGAGCGCGCGCGGCGAGTGCTGCGGGCGCTCGTTGGCGCTGAACTGCTCGTACAGCGCGCGCAAAACCGTGAGCTTCAGCGGGGTCGCGTGCGGCCAATCGATCAGCGGCAGCTCTTCATATTTGGACCACGCGTTGCCGGCCTGCGCCGATGCGGACGCGGACGCATCCGCGCCGAACACCGCGGCCGGATCGATATGCGTGACGTTGAGCCATAAACGCGACGACGGCGCGTACGGGCTGAAGCGCTCGGGCTGCGCGCTGAACATCGCGTGGGTCGGACTGACGGCGAGCGCGTGCGCGCCGTGCTGCGCGCCGTGCCGCGCAAGCTGCGCGAGCGCCGTGTAATCGCCGATGCCGCCGTCGCCGGTGCGGCGCAAGCCGTACAGTTGCGCGGCGATGCCCCACAGTGGCGGCGCGGCTTCGCGTTCGCCTTCTCCGTCGCCGCCGTGCAGCGTGCGCCACGCGTCGGAGACGGTGTAGCAGCGCGGCGGCGCGACCGCGAGCGTCATGCGCTGGTCGTTGATCACGAGCGTGTGATAGCCGGTTTCGTCGATCGGCGCGAGCAGCGCTTCCTCGCCTTTCGGCGCGGTGAAGCGGCCGTCGATGATCGAGCCGCTCTCCAGCTCGATCCGGTAATGGCTGCCCGACCTGACCGCGGCCGCGGGCAGCGCGATGCCACGCCCGATCACCGCGGTCATCAGCGGCGGTAGCCGGCGGCCCGATAGTTCGGCCTCCAGAACAGCGGCGCTGTGGCGGATATCCGTGGCGTTGCCGCACGGCAGACCCATGCGTTCGAGCAGCGTGCCAAGTGTCTTTTCGGGCACGTGCTGCGTATTGTGGTGCGCGTCCTGCCACTCCACCTCGAAGCCGGCGCGGATGGCGAGCGCGGCGAGCCTGTCGTTGGGGCGTCGGGTCGTCACGCGCGCTGCTCCTCGTGCGATGCGATGCGCGCATCGTGGCGGCTCGCGAATTCGTGGATGTCGCCGGTCAGCCACACGATGCACGCATGCGCGGGCAACATCCGCGCGTCGGCCTGTTCGCGCGCGCGCGGCGGTGTTTCGAAAATGATCTTGCCGTCGGGGATGGCGTCGAACGCGACGTTCTGCTGCGACAGATTCAGCGCGATCGACAGCGTCTCGCCATCGCCGAGTTTCCAGCGCGCGATCAGCGCGTTCGCGTCGCCGCCACCGGCATCGCGCAGCACGGTCGCGCCGCACGCCTTCGTATGTTTCAGGCGCGGCGTGATCAGCTTCGCGCGCACCGCGAGCGCGGACTTGTAGTAATGCATCCAGTCGAGCCGATCCGGCGTCGGCTTTACATCGGGCGCGGGTGGCGACGAGGCGGCGAAGGTCTGGGCATCGTTCGGATCGGGAATCTGCGCGCGGCGTTTCTCATCGCTGAACGCGGCAAAGCGCGCGAATTCACGGCGTCGCCCTTCACGCACGGCGTCGGCGAGATCGCCGGTGTAATCGGTGAAAAACAGGAACGGTTGCGTCGATCCATGCTCCTCGTCCATGAACAGCAGCGGAATTTGCGGCGACAGCAATAGCAACGCGGTCGCGGCGCGCAGCGCGTCATCCGAGGTCAGCTTGCGCAGACGTTCGCCGAACGCACGGTTGCCGATCTGATCGTGGTTCTGCAAAAACATCACGAACGACGTCGGCGGCAGATGCGCGCTCGCTTCGCCACGCGGCGCACCATCGTGCAGCGGCGACGGCTCGCCCTGATACGCGAAGCCTTCGGCCAGCACTCGCGCGAGCCGTCGAATCGGTTCGTTGGCATACGCGTGGTAATAGCCTTCGGTTTCGCCGGTCAGCAGCACGTGCAGCGTGTTGTGCGCGTCGTCGTTCCATTGCGCGTCGAAATGCGCGCCGAGCAGGCTCGCGCTGTTGTGCTCGTTTTCGACCACCAGATGCACGTGACGGCCCTGCTGCACGCGCGCGCGGATATGGTCCGACAGCTCGCGCAGCCACCCGGGATTGTCGATCGCATGCACCGCATCGAAGCGCAGTCCGTCGAAGCGGTACTCGTTGATCCAGTAGACGGCGTTGTCGGTGAAGAAGTCGCTGACTTCGCTGCGCTCGAAGTCGATCGCGGGGCCCCACGGCGTGTTCACGCCTGCGAGGAAAAACGGCTCCGCGTAAGTATGCAGATAGTTGCCGTCCGGTCCGAAATGGTTGTAGACGACGTCGAGAAACACCATCAGGCCCACACCATGCGCGGCGTCGATCAGCGCCTTCAGTTCTTCGGGGCGGCCGTATGCGGAGTCGGGCGCGTACGGCAACACGCCGTCGTAACCCCAGTTGCGACGACCGGGAAAGTCGTTCAACGGCATCAGTTCGATGGCGGTGACGCCGAGCGCGGCGAGCTCGGGCAGGCGCTTTTGCACGCCCGCATACCCGCCCATCGCACCGACGTGCAATTCGTACAGCACCGTTTCTTCCCAGGGCCGGCCGTGCCATTCGGTGTGTTCCCAATGGTACGTGCGCGGATCGATGACCTCGCTCGGGCCGTGCACGTCCCGCGGCTGGAACCGCGAGGCCGGATCGGGCACCGCCTGCCCGTCGTCGAGCTGGAACCGATACAGCGTGCCCGCGCCGCTCTCCACGGTGGTCTCGAACCAGCCGTTGCCGGTCGGAGCCATGTCGTGCGTGCCTTGCGCGGGGCCGTTTTCGACGACCACCCGCACGCTGTTGCACGACGGTGCCCAAAAACGGAACCGCGTGCGCGGTCGCGTGCCGCCCGCGCCGATCAACTGCGCGCTGAACGGCAGGCAGTGCGCGTGATGATGCGTGTGGGGATCAATCGGACTTTCAGACATGTCTTCACCATTCGAATCTGCTAACGAGCCTGGACGGCAATGCGCCGCAACGCAAGCAGGCATTGCGTTGCAACATTCTTGCCACCCCGGCTGCGGTGCGATTTGTCCACGCTCGAACCAGGTCGCCGCAGTGCATCGTTCATTGCGAACCATCGTCGTTTGCGGTCTGCGCGCCCGGATCGGGCGGCAGCGCGGTCAACAGCCGCGGCCCGTGCTGCGCGCCAGCCACCCAGCCGGCTTGCCAATCCGCTTCACCGGTCGGTTGCGCGGCGAGTATCACGAGGCCGTGCGCGGCGACCTCGAGTTCGGCCGTCGCGAGCCGCTGCGGCGCGCGTTCCGGATCGGCCGTGTCTAACAGCACATGCCATTCCAGGTGCGGCGCGGGAGGCGCGAACTGCAGCGGTTCCTCGTGAGCGTTGAGCATCAGTAACAATACTTCGGTTTCGCCATTCAGGCCCGGACCCGCGCGACGCAACGTGAACGCGCGTCCCTCCGGGTCCTGCCACGCTTCGATCGTCAGCGGATCGCCGTGTTCGTCGAACCAGCCGACGTCGAACAGGCCAGGCAGCACTTCGCGGTCGCCGAACAGAAAGCGCGTTTCACGCAGCAGCGGATGGCGCTTGCGCAACCCGATCACGCGCGCGACGAACTCGGTCATGCGCTGACCTTCCGGCGAATCCGCGAGGTCCCAGTCGATCCAGGATAGGTCGTTATCCTGACAGTACGCATTGTTGTTGCCGCGCTGCGTGCGCAGCGCCTCGTCGCCGGCAAGCAGCATCGGCGTGCCGAGCGCGATCATCAGTGTCGCGATCAGCGAGCGCGACACGCGACGGCGGATCGCGAGGATCGCGGGGTCGTCGGTCGCGCCTTCGAGACCCCAATTGCGGCTGCAATTCTCGTTGTGGCCGTCGTTGTTGTCTTCCAGGTTGGCTTCGTTGTGCTTCTGCTCGTACGCGGTGACATCGGCCAAGGTGAAGCCGTCATGCGACGTGACGAAGTTGATCGACGCCCACGGCTTGCGATGCCGCCGGTTGAACAGATCGGCCGAACCGGTCAGGCGCGCGGCGAGGTCGGGCCGCAGGCCGGCATCGCCACGCCAGAAACGTCGCACCGTGTCACGGAAACGGTCGTTCCATTCGCTGAATCCCGGCGGATGATTGCCGAGCTGATAGCCGCCAGGGCCGAGATCCCATGGCTCGGAAATCAGCTTGCGTTGCGATAGCACCGGGTCCTGGCGCAACGCGTCGAACAGGCCCGAGCCCGGATCGAAGCCGTGGCTTTCGCGCCCGAGCGTCACGCCGAGATCGAAACGGAAGCCGTCGATATTGAACGCGGTCGACCAGTAGCGCAGTGAATCCATCACCATCTGCAGCACACGCGGATGCGGCAGATTGACCGTGTTGCCGCAGCCCGTGTCGTTGATATGGTGACGCTGGTCGCCGGGAATCAGCCGGTAATAGCTGGCATTGTCGAGGCCGCGCCATGAAATGGTCGGGCCCATTTCATTGCTTTCGCAAGTGTGGTTGTAGACCACGTCGAGAATCACCTCGATGCCGGCCGCGTGCAGCTGGCGCACGGCGATGCGCATTTCGTCGAGCCGGTGCGTGCTCAGATAGGTCGGCTCCGGCGCGAAGAACGCCGCCGTGTTGTAGCCCCAGTAATTGCGCAGGCCGCGCTCCACGAGAAAGCGGTCGTTCAGAAATGCGTGCACGGGCAGCAGCTCGACCGCGGTCACGCCGAGCTTCAGCAGATGCTCGATGAACTCTGGCGACGCGAGCGCCGCGAATGTGCCGCGTTCATGCTGGCGCAGATCAGAGCGCAGCATCGACGCGCCGCGCAAGTGCGTTTCGTAGATCACGGTCTCGCCCCACGGCACGTCGGGCCGCCTGTCGTGCGACGAGTCGAACGCCTCGTCGATCACGACGCACTTGGGCATCGCGGGCGCGGAATCGCGCCGGTCGATCGAAAGGTCCGCGCGATTCGAATGCACGCGATAGCCGAACAGCGCGTCGGACCAGCGAAACTGCCCGACGAGCTTGCGCGCATACGGGTCGAGCAGCAGTTTGTGCGGATTGAAACGATGCCCAAAGTGCGGCTGATACGGCCCATGCGCGCGAAAGCCGTACGCGGTGCCCGGATGCGCGTTCGGCAGATAGCCGTGCCAGATCTCGTCGGTGCATTCGGGCATGGTGAAGCGGCGAATCTCCTTGCGGCCGGTTGAGTCGAACAGGCATAGCTCGATTTTCTGCGCATTGGCCGAGAACACCGCGAAATTGGCACCCAGCCCATCCCAGTTCGCGCCGAGCGGATACGGCGAGCCGGGCAGCAACCGGTCGGGCAACGCATGCGACATGATTTCCCTTTCCTGTTCTGATTGTCGAGCTGGAGCTCGGGTCTGCCTGGGTCTTCATGCAACGGGCGCGCGGCGGCTGCCTGTGCGCCGCGCGCCCGTGTTACGGCACGTTTCCTCAGTCCGCGCGCAATACGATCGTCGCGAGCGGGGGCAAGGTCAGCGCGGCGGAATGTGGCCTGCCGTGGCTCGATACATGGTCGGAATGAATCAGCCCGCCGTTGCCCATGTTCGAGCCGCCGTACACGCCTGCATCGGTATTCAGCACTTCCACCCAGCGTCCGCCGCGCGGCATGCCGAGCCGATAGCCGAGCCGCGGCACCGGCGTCATGTTGCACACCACGACGAACTCCTGGCCCGCGCCGTCGGTGCGCCGATAGGCGAACACGCTGTTGCCGCTGTCGTCGCCGATCAACCATTCGAAGCCGCCCGGTTCGCTGTCGAGCAGATGCAGCGCGGGCTCGTTGCGATACAGATGGTTCAGGTCGCGCACCAGTAATTGCACGCCGTGGTGGTTCGAATCGTCGAGAAGATGCCAATGCGGCGAGCCGTCATGGTCGAACTCCGCCATCTGGCCGAATTCGCCGCCCATGAACAGCAGCTTCTTGCCCGGGTGCGTCCACATGAAACCGAAGTACGCGCGCAGATTAGCGAAACGCTGCCAGCGGTCGCCGGGCATCTTGCCGAGCAGCGAGCCCTTGCCGTGCACCACCTCGTCGTGCGAAAGCGGCAGCACGAAGTGCTCGGAATATGCGTACACCATGCCGAACGTCATGTTGTGGTGGTGATACTGGCGATACATCGGGTCTTCGTGCATGTAGTGCAGGGTGTCGTGCATCCAGCCCATGTTCCACTTGAAGTCGAAGCCGAGGCCGCCGTCCGCGAGGCGCGCGGTCACGCCCGGCCATGCGGTCGATTCCTCGGCGACCGTGATCGCGCCGGGGGCGCCCGGCACATAGCGGACCTCGTGATTCAACCGCTTCAGGAACGCGATCGATTCGAGATTCTCGCGGCCGCCATAGATGTTCGGCACCCACTCGCCGGCCGCGCGGGAGTAGTCGCGATACAGCATCGACGCGACCGCATCGACGCGCAGGCCGTCGATGTGATAGCGCTTCAACCACGCGAGCCCCGACGCGATCAGGAACGCGCTGACCTCGTTGCGGCCGAGGTTGTAGATCATCGTGTTCCAGTCCTGGTGATAGCCTTCGCGCGGATCGGCATGCTCATAGAGAGGCGTGCCGTCGAAATCGATCAGGCCATGCGCGTCGTTCGGGAAATGCGCGGGCACCCAGTCGAGAATCACGCCGAGCCCTGCTTCGTGCGCGCGATCGACGAAACGCGCGAACTGCTCGGGCTTGCCGAAGCGCGCGGACGGCGCGAACTGCCCGAGCGGCTGATAGCCCCACGAACCGCCGAACGGATGCTCGGCGATCGGCAGAAATTCGATGTGCGTGAAGCCCATGCTCTTCGCATAGGGGATCAGCCGCTCGGCGAGTTCTTCCCAGACGAGACCACGCTGGCCTTCCTCGGCGACGCGCAGCCACGACTCCGCGTGCACTTCGTAGATCGTGATCGGCGTGCGCGCGGTCTGCTTGTCGGCGCGCGACTGGATCCACTCGTGATCGCTCCACGGAAACTGCTCGATCTCGTCGACGTGTGCGACGATCGATGCGGTGCCCGGCGGCTTTTCCGTCTGCATCGCGCACGGGTCGGCTTTCAGCGGCAGCGGATGGCCGTCGCGCGACAGCAGCTCGTACTTGTAGCGCGTGCCGGCGCCGACGCGCGGCACGAACAGCTCCCACACGCCCGCCTGGTGACGCAGCCGCATCGGATGGCGGCGGCCGTCCCACGCATTGAAGTCGCCGACCACCGACACGCGCCGCGCATTCGGCGCCCACACCGCAAAGCGCACACCGGGCACACCGTCGACGTCGACCGGCCGCGCGCCCAGACATTCGAGCACCGCGTACGGATCGCCGCGCGCGAGACGTTCGAGCGGCTCGTCGCCGAGCACCGGAGCAAACGAATAGGTATCCTCCACTTCCTGCACCACACCATGCCAGTCGATGCGCAAGCGATACGGCATCGCCGACGTGATGCGGCCCGCAAACAGGCCAGGGCGCAGCTGTTCGAGTTCGCCGAGCGTCGCGCCATCAGCGCGCGAAATCACGGTGACGTGCGCGGCGTTCGGCAGCAGCGCGCGCACGATCGGCCCCGCGTCCGTCTGATGCAGCCCGAGCTGCGAAAACGGATCGGGGTGACGCGCTTCGACGAGCGCGTCGATATCGACGGGTTGAAGGCCTGCGGCCGGATCATGCTCACTCATAGTCGCCCTCGGCCGGGTTAGGCGGCGTGGCCGCGCCAGGCGCCTGGGTTGATGGATCGTGGTGCGGCGGCGTGCCGGTGTCGCCGAGCAGACGGCTCGTGAGCGCCGCGAGGCCGCGCACCGGTAAGCCGAGCCACGTCGGCCGGTTGGCCGCCTCATAGCGGATCTCGTAAGCGGCTTTCTCGATCAGGAACAGATCGAGCAGCGCCTCTTCGGATTCGGGCGCGACGAGCGGCGCCGGCGACTGCGCGGCGGCCGCGCGGTATTCGGCGAGGAACGCGCTGGTCGCGTGCGCGCGGAAGCGTTCGAACAGCGCGCGCTTGCGATCGGCGGTCTGTTGCGGCGCGCTTTCGGTGGTCGATTGCGCGGCTGCGCTCGCATACGACAGCGAGCGCATCAGACCGGCCACGTCGCGCAACGGGCTCGATTTCTGGCGACGCTCGTCGAGCGAACGCGCGGGCTCGCCTTCGAAATCGATCAGATACGCGTCGCCGTGCGCGACCAGTACCTGGCCGAGATGGAAGTCGCCATGGATGCGGATGCGCAACGCGCCCGCGTCGCCCGGCACGAGATTGTCGACGGCCTCGACGAGCGCGGCGCGGCGATCGATCAGACTTTGCGCGAGCCCCTTCGTGTCCGCGTCGCTCATGTCCGCGATGCGCGGCGCGAGCAGATCGAGCGCGGCCGCTAGCATGGTCTGCGTCGCGTCGACCCACGCCTTCACCTGGTCGGCGTTGGCCGGTTCCGGCGCGAACGCGGGGTCGTCGCTCGGCGTGGCGAGCGCGACGTGCAACTCACCGAGCCTGCGGCCGATGATGCCCGCGAGTTCGCCGTAACCGTCCAGCAGAATCGACTCGTTCGTGCGATCGGATACGGTCTGCGTTTCGGTGTCGATCGCGATCGCGAGTTCGTCGACCGAGCGGCGCACATAGTCGAGCGACCAGTTCCACGCATCGCCCTGATTGTCGATGAAGCCCTGCAGGATCGCCAGCGTATGCGGTACGCCCTCGGGATCGACGCGCACCACTTCGCCATACAGCGGCGCGGTGTTCGCATAGCCGAGCTGCGTCAGATAGCGGCTGATTTCCACTTCCGGATGGATGCCGCTGACGAGCCGCCGCACCAGCTTCAGCACCACGGCATCGGCGACGATCAGCGAGCTGTTGCTCTGTTCGGCCGCGAGCCAGCGAATCTCGGGCCGCTCGCCGAGACCGTCGAGTTCGGCGAAGCGCTCAGTCGGCAGGAACTTGATCTCGCTCTTCTGCACGGTCGGCACGACCGCGCGCTCGCGCATCTTGCGCAGCACGTTGTGCGCGAAGATCGGCAGCGAGAACGCGTCGGTCAGATGGCCGACGTTGCGGCCCCGCCGCACGCGTGCAAGCGCCAGTTGCAGAAACAGCGGCGTGGTGGTTTCGCCGCCCCATGTGATCGCGATCGGCACAACGTAGCGCTCAGTGTGGTCGCCGACGTCCGCTTCGATTTCAGTGAAGGCAAAGCCGCCGTTCGGAATCGTGGTCAGTGCGGCCAGCCGCACCGCATGCATCTTCTGATCCTTCGACGCGAACCAGCGGCGCCGGCTCAGCCACGACGGCAGCACCTCGGATTCCAGCAGCCGCACGTTTTCGGGTGTCGGCCCGGATTGTCCTTCGCGGATCACGATCGTGACGAACTCGGGCAGCGGCTCGGAATGCGCCTGCGCCCATGTCGGACGCCCGCCGCCTTCGCACAGCATGAACCACAGGAAGCCGTAGGGCGGGAACGTCAGCAGATAGGTCAGCTGACCGATCGCGGGGAACACCGAATCGGCGGTCATCTCGATCGGCACGAAGCCGTTGAATTCTGACAGCTCGAGCTCGACCGCCTGCGGCGCGCGCGACAGATTCGCGACGCACAGGATCGGCGCCTCGCCGGGCATCTCGCGCAGATACGCGAGAATTTTGCGGTTTTCCGGCTTCAAAAAACGGATCGTGCCGCGTCCGAAGGTCTGCTTCGCGCGCCGCGTCGCAAGCATGCGGCGGGTCCAGTTCAGCAACGAATGCGGGTCGCGGCTCTGCGCTTCGACGTTGACCGCGTCGAAGCCGTACAGCGTACCCATCACGGGCGGCAGCACCAGTTGCTCAGGGTCGGCGCGCGAGAAGCCACCGTTGCGATCCGACGACCACTGCATCGGGGTGCGCACGCCGTCGCGGTCGCCGAGGTGGATGTTGTCGCCCATGCCGAGTTCGTCGCCGTAGTAGATGACCGGCGTGCCGGGCATCGACAGCAGCAGCGAGTTGATCAGCTCGATGCGGCGGCGGTCGCGCTCCATCAGCGGCGCGAGACGGCGGCGAATGCCGAGATTCAAACGTGCGCGGCGATCGCTCGCATAGGTGTTCCACAAATAGTCACGCTCGGAATCGGTGACCATTTCGAGCGTCAGCTCGTCGTGATTGCGCAGGAAGATCGCCCACTGGTTCGATTCGGGGAGTTCCGGTGTCTGCTTCATGATGTCGGTGATCGGGAAGCGGTCTTCACTCGCGATCGACATGTAGATGCGCGGCATCAGCGGGAAGTGGAACGCCATATGGCATTCGTCTTCGTTGCCGAAATACTCCTTCACGTCTTCGGGCCACTGGTTCGCCTCGGCGAGCAGCATCCGGTTCGGGTACTCGGCGTCGATGGTCGCGCGAATCCGCTTCAGGATCTCGTGCGTCTCAGGCAGGTTCTCGTTGTTGGTGCCTTCACGTTCGACGAGGTATGGCACCGCATCGAGCCGCAGCCCGTCGATGCCCATGTCGAGCCAGAAACGCATCACCTGCAGCACCTCTTTCATCACCGCCGGATTGTCGAAGTTCAGATCGGGCTGGTGCGAGTAGAAGCGGTGCCAGTAGTACGCGCCCGCAACCGGATCGTGCGTCCAGTTCGACGGCTCCGAGTCGATGAAGATGATGCGAGTCTCCGGGTACTTCTGATCGGTATCGGACCACACGTAGTAGTTGCGATAGTTCGAGCCGGGCTTCGCGCGCCGCGCGCGCTGGAACCACGGGTGCTGATCCGACGTGTGGTTGATGACGAGCTCGGTGATCACGCGGATGCCGCGCGCGTGCGCTTCCTGGATGAAGCGCCGCACGTCCGCGAGCTGACCATAGTCGGGATGCACGTTGCGGTAGTCGGCGATGTCGTAGCCGTCGTCCCGGCGTGGCGACGGATAGAACGGCAGCAGCCAGATCGCGTTGACGCCGAGCTCGGCGATGTAGTCGAGCTTGGCCATCAGACCGGGGAAATCGCCGACGCCGTCGTTGTTCCCATCGAAGAACGACTTGATGTGCACCTGATAGATGATCGCGTCCTTGTACCACAGCGGATCGTCGCTGAGGACCGCGGGTTTGCCGCGGCGGCGCGTGCGTACCTTCGCCGCGGTGCCGACGGCCACGGCCGTTTGCGCCTCGTGCGCGGTTTGGGCTGGATCGTCGCGCTTCATGTTCCACCTTCCATCCAGGTTGGGTTGACAGCGTCTGCGTGAGGAGCGCTGTCGGGGTCGTGGTCGCTGTCCTCGGGGCGATCGGCAGGCAGACCGCCTAGCGGCGCGATGCGCCAGATCGAGAAGGGTTGGCCCGAGCCGAGCCGCACGTGTTGCCAGCGACCGTGCCATTCGAAGCGCGCGCCGGTCATCTGGTCGATCACTTCGAGCGTGGCGTGATCGTGTAGATGCCAGCGCTGGAACGTGTCCCACGACAACTCGATGTCCGCGCCCTGTTCGTTGAACGGATCGAGATTGATCGCGACGACGATCACGTTGTCGCGCGATTCGGTCGCTTTCTCGAAGCACAGGATGTGGTCGTTGTGCGCGGCGAGGAACGTGAGACCGAGATGCGTTTGCAGCGCCGGATTCGCGCGACGGATGCGGTTCAGTGCGGTGATCTCGCCGACGATATTGCCGGGCCGGTGCCAGTCCCACGCCCGCAACTGATACTTTTCGGAGTCCAGATACTCTTCGCTGTTCGGCAGCGCGGTGGCCTCGCACAGTTCGAAGCCGCTATACACGCCCCACAGGCCGGCCAGTGTCGCGGCCAGCGCCGCGCGGATCAGAAAGCCCGTGCGTCCCTGCGATTGCAGATGGCGCGGGTTGATGTCCGGCGTATTGACGAAGAAGTTCGGCCGATAGAAATCGCGCGCGCCGGTCTGCGTGAGTTCGCCCATGTACTCGGTGAAGTCGCGCTTCGACTCGCGCCACGTGAAGTACGTGTACGACTGCGAGAAGCCGATTTTGCCGAGCCGGTTCATCATGCGCGGCCGCGTGAACGCTTCGGCGAGAAAGATCGTGTCGGGGTGGCGCGCACGCACGTCCGCGATCATCCATTCCCAGAACGGCAGCGGCTTGGTGTGCGGATTGTCGACGCGGAAGATGCGCACGCCCGCGTCGACCCAGAACAGGATCACGTCGCGCAACGCGAGCCACAGGTCGGGCCTGGCGTCGTGCGCGTAGAAGTCCGGGTTGACGATGTCCTGATACTTCTTCGGCGGATTCTCGGCGTAGCGCAGCGTACCGTCGGGGCGCCACGCGAACCACGTCGGATGCTCCTTCAGCCACGGGTGATCGGGCGAGCACTGGATCGCGAAGTCGAGCGCGATCTCGAGGCCATGCGCATGCGCGGCGGCGAGCATCGCCTTGAAATCGTCGAGCGTGCCGAGCTGCGGATGCACGGCGGTGTGACCGCCCTCGGCGGCGCCGATCGCATAGGGACTGCCCACATCGCCCGGCTGCGTGGTCAGCGTGTTGTTGCGGCCCTTGCGGTTCGCGAGGCCGATCGGGTGGATCGGCGGGAAGTACAGCACGTCGAAGCCCATGTCGCGGATGCGCGGGAACTTCGCGGTCACGTCCGCGAACGTGCCGTGGCGCGACTCGTCGTCGCTCATCGAGCGCGGGAAGATCTCGTACCAGCTCGCGAAATAGGCGGCCGTGCGTTCCGCGTCGATCTTGTAGATCACGGGGTCGCGGCTCAGAAACGGGCGATGGCGCGCAGCGGTCATTGCCTTCGCTGTGGCGGGCGCGAGAATCACTGCGAGTTTCTGTTCGGCGTCGGCCTTCTGGAAGTCGCGCACGATGTGTTCGAGCGGCTCCTTGTCGGCGCCTTCGGTCGTCTCGACTTCGGCGAGCACGAGCGCGAACAGATGCGTGGCTTCGTCGAGTTCTATCTCGACGGTCTGGTTCGCCTTCTGCTTCTTCTGGATGTGCTCGACGAGCGACGCGAAGTCGTCGCGCCACGCGATCACGGTGAACTCGTAGCGGCCGATCCGCTCGAGCGGAATGCGCGCGCTCCACAAGTCGAGCCCGGCCGGCGGCGCGGGCGACATCAGTTCTTCGTGCCACGCGGTTTCGTCGGCCGCGCGCCACAGCACGGCAGCCGCGATCTTGTCGTGACCTTCGGCGAAGATCGCCGCGCGAATTTCCGCGCGCGCGCCGACGCTGCGCTTGGCTGCGAAGCGACCGTTCTCCACCGACGGCGACACGCTCTCGATCGCGACGCGCGGCGCTTCGATCGCGTCGAGCACTGTCTTGCGGCCGCTGCGCTTGCTGTTCGCCTTGTCGATGGGCGGCGCGAGGTAGATCGGCTTTTCCTTGAACGCGCGCAGCAGCCGCACCGCACCGGGCGCGAGCGCGAACGGCGCGAGTGCCGCGGGTTCGGTTCGGCCGCGCGCATCGAGCGGCGCGAAGCGCGTAAAGCTGCCCGGCACGCCCGCGAGGAAGCGCGCGGGATCGACACGCACTGGCGCGCCGAGTTCGGGATTCACGAAGATCAGGACTGCTTCGCTGGCGTCGCGCAGATCGGCTGCGTCGCCGCGCAGCAGAACTGCGGCCGATGCGCCGGGGCCGCTCAATGGGCGCAATTCACCGTTCGCGTGCAGCGTCGGGGTGTTGCGCGCGAAGTCGTTGGCCTGGGTGACGGCCGCGCTCAGATCGAAGCGGCGCGACTGCGCGGAGCGGGCGAACTGCGCGGCGTCGCCGCGCGTTTGCGACATCGGTTCGGCGATGCCGTATTCGAAGCCCATCGGCATCATCCAGCCGCTGCCCAATGCAACCGACGTGAACAGCGCGCGTCGATACGCCCGCTCGACGATCGCCGCATCATGCACGTCGCTCAGCTCGGCGGCGAGGCGCGTACCGTACGGCGCTTCGGGAAAGGCGATCGGCGCACCAACGCGCGCGAGCGCCGCATGCTCCTCGGCCATCCAGCTCGAACGGAAATCCCACCAGCGCACCGACGAAAACGCGCTGTCGAAGCCGGCTGCTTCGAGACCGGGCAGATCGCCGCGCGACAGGCCCGGCGTTGCCGCGAGAAAGCGCACGTGCGGATGCTTCGCGCGCACTTCATCGCCGAGGTGCCGCCATACGGCAGCCGGCACGCGATGCGGCGAATCGAAACGGAAGCCGCCGACACCCGCCTCGGCGAGCGCGAGCAGTTGCTGGGTCCACCAGACGCTCAGCGAGGCACTCGTCGCGGGGTCGTCGAAATTCGCGTAGGCAACGTTGTCTTCGCGATGCACGTGGCGCGGATCGAGCCGTGCGAGCTCGGACTCACGCGCGTGAAACCAGTCCGAATGCTCGCTGTACAGCACGCCGTCGGCGGCCATGCGGTCGATCACGAGATCGACCAGCAGTGTCAGGTTGTTGCGGCGCGCGGCATCGGCGAGCATGCGTACGGCGTCGTGCACCGAATGCTGCGCCTCGAACACCGGATGCAGCCGAGCGTGATTGCCGACCACCTGGCCATGGCCGGCCTGGCCGGGCTCGAACAGCCCGCCGATCAACGCATGATCGAAGCCGAGCCCGGCCGCATGAGCGAACTGCGCGGGCCAGGCATCGAGGGGCCCGACGAGAAGAGAATGAAAAAAGTAAATCCGCGGCGCGTACCCGTTTGGAGATTCCATCGGTCGTTTCCAGAGTTGTCCTGCTGCGGTGTGGATGCACTTGGCATGCGATCACAGCGCTCATTAGGCTTCCCGAGCCGGATGCCGCGCGATGCGTCAGCGGGGGCACGTACTGGTCAATGTAGTGCAAAGATCGTCGCGCCGCTGGCCAGTCGCGGGTGCTTTGACGCCAGACGCCGGTCTCGCGGGACTGGTCGTCACTCGTCGCGGAAAGCAGCAAACCGTGTGCCAACGCGCGGGCAGCCAGGCACCGCGCTAGCGCGGAAGCGGGGAGGTTACGGTGAGATGGCGGGTGCCGAAGGTGCGCGCGCGCACGGAGCGCGCGCAAAAATGCGGGCATTGTTACGCACGCCGCGGGTGGCCGGCATGTAAAACGGGATGGTGTGGGGCCGGTTTTACACGGGCGGCCCCGCGTTGCACGGAATGCGGTTCAAGCGGACGCGTGAAGCCCGGGTGCCGCTCACGTGGCAGCCATGTGGCACGCGCGTGGCATTCGCATGAAATTCATCCGAACGCTGCGCAGCGGCCGTGTCACGAACCCAGCAGCCCCGCCGCGATGTTCACGCACAGGCCGAGCACCGCGACGTTGAAGTAGAACGACAGGACCGATTGGGCGAGCGTCGCGCGGCGAATTTCGCGTGAGCGCAACACGACATCGGAAGTCTGCGACGCGACCGCGATCGTGAACGAGTAGTACAGGAAGTCCCAGTAGTTCGGCAGCAAATGATGATCGGGAAACTTCAACGCGGTCTCTTGCGCGTCCGTGTCGTAGTAGAGGCGCGCGTAGTGCTGCGTGAAGATCGTCGGAATCAGAAACCATGCGCCGATCAGCGTCAGACCGGTCAGCAGGTAGTGCCAGACGGTCGTTGCGCCGCCCGCGCCCTTGGCCGACGCGAGTTCGAGCACGATCGCGGCGACGCTCGCGATCGTCGCGACGCAGATGACGACCAGCACGACGCCCGCGTTTTCGTCGTCGCGCATCGCGTATTCGCGCACGCGGTGCTCGTCGGCAAGAGCCATATGCACCCAGATCATCAGCAGGTAGCTCCAGATGGCCGCGTCCCAGCCGATCAGTGTGCGGGCGATCGGACTCGTATGACCGGGCACGAGGAACGCGACGACGATCCCGATCACGAGGCCGATCACCGTGCGGGGCCGATTGCGAAGAAGCTGCGGATAGTAGTTGATGGACATGGACTCGATGAACGACGAAGTGTAGGGCAGTCGGTGTCGCGGATTCTACGCGTGCAACGCGGACCGATTGTCGAATGGTGGGTCACAGGCTATAGTCTTTCGCAGCGGCCTTGCGCGCCGCTTTCAGTTGAAAGGCGATTGGCAGAAAACGGCAGCAATCGTTGCGATCATGCATGCAACTCCACACATGCGGCGCGCGTGAATCACGCGCACAGATACGAGACCGCTGAAGCGGCGTAAGACCAGGTTTGGGGAAGAGCAAACGAAGCGGCAGGCGAACGGCATCATGCCCTCGCCGCGCTGTTCGTCGAGAACGACTCATCATCTGGAGCCCCCATGACAGATGTTCCTGAGGATAACGATGCGCATCCCCACGTGACGCATCGGCAAGGAGCGAAGTCTTATCGCAATGCCACACGTTTCACCGGCTTGCCGCCGTCGTTTTCCGCTTCGCGCAGGGCCTGGGTGCTCGGCTCGTGCGCGACGGCCGCGGCGCTCGGGTTCGCCGGCGCGAGCCGTTCGCTGTCGTGGATCGCGCCCGCCTTCGCCGATACGCGGCCAGCCGGGGGCGGACTCGATGCCTTCCTCGCGCTTTCGCAACACCTCACCGGTCGTAGCAGTTTCGATACCGTGCTTGGCCAACGTGTCTACGATGCGCTGTCGCGTGCCGATAACCAGTTCGCGCCGGACGTCGCGGCGCTCAACACGTGGCTGCAAGGCCACGGCGGCGTGCCGTCCGATACGGTCACGCAGGCGCTGCAGACCGACCAGCCCGCGCTCGCGAAAACGGTCGGCGCGATCATGCGCGCGTGGTATCTGGGCCTCGTCGGCGACATGCCGCACGTCCAGGTGATCGCGTATGAAAAGGCGCTGATGTTCGAGCCCGTGCAAGACGTGCTCACGATTCCCTCCTATTGCCGCGACGTGCCGTTCTACTGGACGCAGAAGCCGACGCCCGCGTAAGCCGCGCGAGCCCGCGAGCGGGCCACGCCAGCAGCGCAACCAGCACGCCGGACCCGCAAGCGTCGCACGAACAAAGCCCGCAACTGGCAGGGCATCGAAGAGAGAAACGATGGCAAACACACAATCCGCCGATATCGTCGTGGTCGGCTCCGGCGTCGCCGGCAGTCTGGTTGCGCATCAGCTGGCGCTGGCGGGCGCGTCGGTGATCCTGCTCGAAGCGGGGCCGCGCATTCCGCGCTGGCAGATCGTCGAGAACTTCCGCAACTCGCCGGCCAAGTCCGACTTCGCGACGCCGTATCCGTCGACGCCTTACGCGCCGCATCCCGAGTACGCGCCCGCGAACAACTACCTGATCCAGAAGGGCGATTATCCGTACAACTCACAATACGTGCGGCTGGTCGGCGGCACGACCTGGCACTGGGCGGCCGCCGCGTGGCGGCTGCTGCCGTCGGACTTCCAGTTGCGCAAGCTGTATGGCGTCGGGCGCGACTGGCCGTATCCGTACGAAACGCTCGAGCCGTGGTACGTGGCCGCCGAAGTGCAGCTCGGCGTGTCCGGTCCCGATAGTTCGATCGATCTCGGTTCGCCGCGCTCGAAGCCCTATCCGATGCAGCAGCTGCCACTGTCGTACATGGATCGGCGGTTCAGCGACGTGCTCAACGCGCAGGGCTTCAAGGTCGTGCCCGAACCGGTCGCGCGCAACAGCCGTCCGTACGATGCGCGGCCCACCTGCTGCGGCAACAACAACTGCATGCCGATCTGCCCGATCGCCGCGATGTACAACGGCGTGATTCACGCGGAGAAGGCCGAGCAGGCCGGCGCGAAACTGATTCCCGAAGCGGTCGTGTATCGCATCGAAGCGGACGACAAAGGGCTCATCACCGCGGTCCACTACAAGGACCCGAACGGCAACAGCACACGCGTCACCGGCAAGCTGTTCGTGCTCGCGGCGAACGGCATCGAAACGCCGAAGCTGATGTTGATGTCGACCTCCGACAAATTCCCGCACGGCGTCGGCAACAGCTCCGATCAGCTGGGCCGCAACCTGATGGACCATCCCGGCACCGGCGTCACGTTTCTCGCCAACGAACCGCTGTGGCCCGGCCGTGGCCCGATGGAGATGACCTCGATCGTCAACTTCCGCGACGGCGCGTTCCGCTCCGATTACTCGTCGAAGAAGCTGCATTTGTCGAACGGCGTGCCGACGATGGGGGTCACCGCCGACCTGCTGAAAAAAGGCCTGACCGGCGCCGAGCTCGACCGGCAGATTCGCGACCGCGCGGCGCGCACGCTGAACATCAACAGCTTTCACGAACATCTGCCGGAGCCGCAGAACCGCATCGTGCCGTCGGCAGATCACAAGGACGCGCTCGGGATTCCTCAGCCCGAGATCTACTACTCGATCAACGACTACGTGAAGAAGAGCGCCGCCAATACGCACGAACTGTATGCGCAGATCGCGACGCTATTCAGCGGCACCGAGGTCTCGTTCGACGACAGCTTCGCGCCCAACAATCACATCATGGGCACGACGATAATGGGCAGCGATGCGGCGAGTTCGGTCGTCGACGCGGACTGCCGCACGCACGATCATTCGAACCTGTTCATCGCGAGTAGCGGCGTGATGCCCACCGCCGCGTCGGTGAACTGCACGCTAACGATCGCTGCGCTGTCGCTGAAACTGGGCGACAAGCTGAAGCGCGAAATCTGAGCGCCGACCGGAGAGCCACAATGACGAAGAACACCTGTCGCGTGCAGCCGGACCCTGCGCTGATGCACGTCAACCAGCGCCGCCGCTTCGGCGGCGCGGCGCTCGCGGCCGCGTTTTCGCTGTTTGCGCTGTCGATAGCGTGGCACGAGTCGCACGGCCCGGACGCAAACTCGACCGACGAAATGCCGATCACCCAGGCGCGCGCCGACGACGCGGCGCAGGCTTCGGTCGGCGGCCCGGCCATGCTCGCAGGCAAGGCCGCGAATGGCGAACTCGTGAAGCGCGGCCAATACCTGACCCGTGCTGCCGATTGCGCGGCCTGCCATACGGCGGACAAGTCGCGCCCATTCGCGGGCGGCCTGCCGATCAGCACACCGTTCGGCACGATCGTGACGCCGAACATCACGCCCGATCCCGACACCGGCATCGGCCAATGGAGCGACGCCGATTTCATGCGCGCGATGCACGAAGGCATCGGCAAAGGCGGCGAGCGGCTCTATCCGGCGTTCCCGTACACCGCCTACACACGCGTGACCGAACAGGACGTGCTCGCGATTCGCGCGTATCTGAACACGCTCGCGCCGATTCACTACACGCCGCCCTCGAACAGCCTCAAGTTCCCGTTCAATCAGCGCTGGCTAATGGTGTTCTGGAACATGTTCAACTTCACCGAGGGGCGCTTCGTGCCGGACCCGAAACAGAGCCCCGAATGGAACCGAGGCGCGTATCTGGTCGAAGGGCTCGCGCATTGCGAGGAATGCCATACACCGCGCAATTTCATGCAGGGGCTGAAGTCGAGCGCGCGTTTCTCCGGTGCGGCGCAGGCCGGCTGGCATGCGTTCAATATCACGCCGGACAAGCTGAGCGGCGTCGGCGACTGGCGCGACGACGAACTCACGGCGTATCTGTCGACCGGCGCGGCGCCGAGCCGCGCAAACGCGGCCGGCCCGATGGGCGAAGTGGTCGCGAACAGCACGCAGTACCTGACGCCGGTGGATCTGCGCTCGATCGTCGTGTTCTTGCGCTCGGTGCCGGCCGTGAGCGGCGGCGACGCGCGTCCCCGTCATCAATGGGGCAAGCCGGCCAGCGACGTCACCGCCATGCGCGGCACCGCGATCACCGGCGTGAACGGCGCGCAGCTGTTCGTCGCCAATTGCGCGACCTGTCATAGCTGGACCGGGCAGGGCGTGGGCGCGAGCGCGCCGGGCGCGTATCCGTCGCTGATCCACAACTCGACGGTCGGCGCGAACGACGCGAACAATCTCACGTTGGTCATTCTGCACGGCGTGAATCGCACGACCGCGCACGCGGACGTGCTGATGCCCGGGTTCGGCAGCCATCTCGACGACGAGCAGATCGCGGCGATCACCAACTACGTGACGAAACGGTTCGGCAATCCGCAGGCGACGATCGCGGCCGACCAGGTGGCGAAGTTGCGCACGCTGCAATAGCGCGCGGGACGACTCGGGCGCGCGCCAGGAGTGACTCGCGCAAACGTGCATTTCCGGTAACACATACCGCAAATGTGCCGTTTCAGCGTCATTTTTGCGTCGTTCGATGTCTTTCTTGCTCGATGAAGCGTGCGGATACGATAGGCACCCCGCATACGCGCGCGCGTCGGCCGCATTATCATGGTGGGATGGATTCCACCCCCGCCAACTTCGTTCAGCATCACGACGCCAACGAGGCCGGCCGCGATTTCGTGGTCGGCGACCTGCACGGCTGCGTCGACGCTTTGCGCTACCTGCTGCGTCAGATCGCGTTCGATCCGACGTGCGACCGGCTGTTTTCGGTCGGCGATCTGGTCGATCGGGGCGAGCACTCGGAGCAGGCGCTCGCGCTGCTCGCGAAGCCGTGGTTCCATGCGGTGCTCGGCAATCACGAGGACGCGCTGTGCGCGGTCGCCGACGGCCGCTTGCGGCGGCAGTGGTGGTACGGCATCGGCGGCGCGTGGGCGGCCGACGTGCCCGACGAGCGTCTGCGCTATTACGCCGAGCATCTGCGCACGCTGCCGCTCGTGCGCGTGATCGGCAGCGGCAAGGCGCGCTTCAACGTTCTGCACGCCGAATTTTTCGGCTCCGACGCCGAGCTCGACGCGGGCAATTATTCGGCCGAAACGCGCCAGCAATTGCTGTGGGGTCGCGAGCTCGCGCTGGGCAACGGCGATCCGCTGCGGCAGCGCGGGCTGTCGCTGACTTATTGCGGCCATACGCCGGTGCGCGACATCATGCAGATCGGTTCGCAAGTGTTCATCGATACGGGCGCGTTCGGGCCGGACGGCACGTTGACGATCGTGCAGCCGCAGGCGTTGCGTCGTTGGTCGATCTCGGTCGAGGCCGCGCGCGCGGAAGGGGCGGCGGAATTGGCCTTGCCTTGAACGGCTGAAGTCCCCGCGCTGCTTCGCCGCTCTTCTGTCACCCGACCTGATTCAACTCGAACACCATATCGACGCTCGTGCCGTTCCAGTTGTATTCGAGGTATGCCGCGTGATGGCAGTCGCGCAGCAGCATCGTGCGGAATGCCGCGAGGCATTCGCCAGCGCTGTCGCGCACCGACGGATACGCGATGCCCGGCGCGCCTGCCGCGCGTACCGCGCGCCCGAGCGCCTGTCCGGGAAGGTAGTCGTCGGGCGACAACACGGCGGGATCGAACTCGGGATCGCGACGCAAGTCGACCACGCTGCCTTGTGCGACTACCGTGTAGAGACGCATCTGTTGACGCATAGGCGGCTCGGCGGTCGCCTGGAGAAACCGACCCGTGTGATAGCGTGTTTCCGCGATCGCAGTCGCGCGTGAACGCGCGCAATAGAACACGCCGTAGGTGCCGTCGGAAAAGCGGCTGCCGAGCGGATTCAGATGCGTGAGCGCGGCCATGATCGGCCCGTAGCCGGGCCCGAAACGGCGCTCCTCGCGCGGCACCAGATCGAGTTCGCCGATTTCGGTGCGCAGCCGGTCGTTGGTCATCGCTTCGAGCGCGTACAGCGCGTCGAAATCCTCCGGCGATGCGACCCGATCGAACAGGTTGATGGCCGGAAAGCGCGTCGGAATCACGCGATACGCGGGCGACCAATCGAGCGCTGCGCTGGTCCAGCGGTCCTGCCATTGCGGTTGTGTCACGCCCAGCCGCCTCGCATTGCGTCGAGATACTGGCGCACGGCCACGAGATCGCTGATGTTGCCCGCCAGCATGCGGTCCAGCGCGCGTTTGCCGCCGAACGGCGGCGCGCTGTTGGGACGTTTGACCCAGGTGTCGGCGGCGCTCGGCTGCGGCAGCAGAATCTGCAGCGCCTTGTAGATGCCGAGCAGCAGCGACAATCGCTCCAGCGTGTCGTGGCTGAGGCGCGCGGTCTCGGGCGTCGCCCTCCACTTGAAGAACGTCGAACGGCCCGGCTTGCCGAGCAGCACGATCTGCTCGTCGGCGCTCAGGTCCCAGTCGCGCGCGATGTTGAAGAACGCACGCAGACCGGCCGCGGACATCTGCGTCAGCGTGGGTTCCGAAAGCGATCGTCGCGGCGATGCCTCGGGCGAGGAAATTCGGGCAGCGTGAGCCATTGCGGGTAAGTCCCTATGTGTACTTTTTAAGAATATTAGTCCAAAAGTGGATTTTTGCAAGAGAATATAATCCCGGCTCGTTTTGGCAGCCGTCGATCAGGAGAAGCAGCAGATGCGGGTTCGAGGAGTAGCAGCGGCGCTGGCCGTGTGGTGTGTGTCGGAGGTGGCGTTGGCTGCCGGTTATGCGGAAGTGTGGAATCCGCCGGAGGCGGGCGGGCATATCGCGGGCGGACACGTTACCCAACAGGCGCACGCGCGGAAAAAACCCGAGGCGGTGAAAGTGAAGGCGGGCGCCAAGGGCGGAATCAAGACCAAAGCTGGTGCGCATGCGCGGCAGACGGCGAGCGCCCGGCACGCGGCAACCCATGTCGCGTCGGCTAGCGCGGCCCACGGCGGCAAACTCGCGGCGCATGGGAACGGCGTCAAACGTCTCGTGGCGGGCGGGAACGTGAAAGGCGGTACGAAAGTCGCGGCGTCGGGCCCGAACCGGTCGCACGCCACCGTGACCGCGCCGACCGCGAAGCACGCGCAGCCGCATGTGCAACTGGCGCACGCGAAGCCGGCTCAGGGCAAGGTCGTGCACGCCGATTTCGCGGCGGCTCACACCGCGCGTCCGCATGTGGACAAGGTCGCGGCGAAGCCCGCGATTTCCCGCGCGAATCTGATCAAACCGCCCGTGCGGACTTCGTCGGACGCGTCCGCAAACGTTAGCGACAGCGCGCCGATGGGCTCCGTGCCCAATCCGGCGACCGCCAGCAGCGGTTCGCTGCCGCCGATCATCCACTAAGGCTGCTTCGAGCGGCGCGGTGTGGCATCGGTCGTGGCGTCACGCCGTGGCGAGGCCGTTTGCAAGCAGCCGCAGCGTTTCCGCCGAGCGGGCCTCGCGCACGCGCGAATGCAGCGTCACACGCGATTCCGGCAGGGCCGGCAAGCTGAGCCGCGCGCCGACGTCGATCAGACCGCGCGGCGCAACCCGACGCGCGAGCGGCGACACGGCGAGCCCAGCGGCCACAGCCGCGCCCACTGCCGCGACGCCACCACCCACAAACACCTCCTGCCAGGCGATCCCCGCCGCCGTCAGCGTGCGCAACGCGACGTCACGCACGTTGCACGGCGGGCTCAATAGCGCGAGCGCTAGCGGCTCACCGACTCGCGGCAGCCATGTCGGCGTCGCGAGCCAACCGAGCGGTTCACTGAACAGCGTCTGCGCGTCATCGCGCGGCGGTTCGTCGGCGCCGTAGCGGACGATCGCCGCATCGAGCCGGCGTTCGTCGAACTGCGCGAGCAACGCTGCCGATGTGCCCATATGCAACTCGATCACGAGGCCCGGATCGTGTGCGTTGAGCCGGCCGAGCAGGTGTGGCAGATCGGAGCCCGCAACGTGCTCGCTGAGCCCGAGCACGAGCCGTCGCCGCTCCACCGACAGCGCGCCGAGCGCGCGCTCGTGCGCGTTCAGCAACTCGCGCGCGGCGCCGAGAAACGCGTGGCCGTCGGCGGACAGACGCACGATGCGCGGCGTGCGCTCCAGCAACTGCTTGCCCAGGTGCGCCTCCAGTCGCTTCAGCTTCAGGCTGACGGCCGATTGCGTGGTGTCGAGCGCGTCCGCGGCGCGCGTGAAGCTGCGCAGATCGGCGACCAGCACGAAGGCGCGCACCGCATCGAGATCGAGGACTTTCATTTCGGATGAAAATGGATGAAATAGACAGGGATATCTGTTTATTATGACCGAGCGCGCCTAAGCTGTGTTCAACCCAACACCGCAAACAAGGAGCCCATCATGCCGCTCACCCGGATCTCACTGCGCGCCGGCAAGCCGGCCGATTACCGTCAGGCGCTGACCGCCGGCATCCAGCGCTCGCTGGTGGACACGTTCAACGTGCCGAAGGACGACATGTTCATGCTGATCACCGAGCACACGCCCGACAACATGATCTACGACCGGCAGTACCAGAATATCGAGCGCGGCGACGATCTCGTCGTGATCCAACTGACCGTTAGCAACACGCGCTCGGTCGAGCAGAAGAAGGCGCTGTACCGACGCATCGTCGATGAACTCGGGAAGTCGCCGGGCGTGCGGCCCGAGGATGTGTTCATCAATCTCGTCGAGGTCGAGAAGGAGAACTGGTCGTTTGGGAATGGGATTGCGCAGTACGCAAGCCGTCCCGACTAGCGAAATGCGTCATCAAAGAGCGAACCACCGACCAAATTGCGACATTTCAACAAATATTGAAATATAACGATGAAGTGGATATAGTGTCTTTATGGACACGATCAATGCCGTACGCGCGCTCGGCGCGCTCGCTCACGAATCCCGTCTCGCGATCTTTCGCCAGCTCGTCGTTGCCGGCCCCGAAGGCATGGCGGCTGGCGAAATAGCGCAGCGGTTAGGCATTTCGCCTTCCGGCCTTTCATTCCACCTGAAAGACCTGACACACGCCGGACTGGTGAGTCCGCGACAGGAAGGGCGCTTCGTCATCTACACCGCAAACTTCGACGCGATGACGTCGCTGATCGGCTTCCTCACAGAGAACTGCTGCTCCGGTGCATCGTGCGCCGCGAGCGACCTTTCCAACTGCCGAGACGAAACATGAAACGCATGCACATTCACGTGGCTGTGGACAATCTTGCCGACAGCATCCGCTTCTACAGCGCGATGTTTGGCAACGTCGAGCCGACGGTCATCAAGAGCGATTACTGCAAGTGGGAGTTGAGCGACCCCGTCGTGAACTTCGCGATCTCGCAACGCGGGGCGAAACCTGGCGTCGATCACATTGGCATCCAGGTCGAAACCGATGAAGAACTGGCAGAGATGAACGCGCGCTTCGCCGCCGCTGAAGTTCCCGTGCAGCACCAGAGCGGCACGACATGCTGTTACGCGAAGTCGGACAAGGCGTGGACCGTCGATCCGCAAGGCGTGGCCTGGGAAACCTTCCTGACGCTCGAATCGGCTCCCATCTATGGGCAATCTCATACTCAGGCATTGGCAGCAAACGAATCCGCAGCAGCCTGCTGCGCTCCGTCCCAGACAGGCATTTCATTTCGGAGCCGCACATGAGCGGCAAACCGTATTCCGTACTGATTCTCTGCACCGGCAACAGCGCACGCAGCATCATGGCCGAGGCGCTGTTCAACGTGCTCGGCAAAGGACAGTTTCGCGCGTACAGCGCGGGCAGCCATCCATCCGGCGCAGTCAATCCGTTCGCGATCGAGAAATGCGCGGCACTGGGCTACGACACCGCGAAGATGCGCAGTAAGAGCTGGGACGAGTTCGCAACGCCCGACGCGCCGCAGATGGACTTCGTCATTACCGTATGCGATCAGGCTGCGGGCGAGGTCTGCCCGATCTGGCCCGGCAAGCCGATCAGCGCACACTGGGGCTTTGAAGATCCCGCAGCCTGCCAGGGAACCGACGACGGGAAGCGCGAAGTTTTCGACAAGGTCTATCGACAGATCATGAATCGCGTGAGCCAGTTCGTGAACCTGCCGCTGCGCGCGCTCAACCACGACGCAATCCAGCGCGAAATGCGTGCCATTGGCGAGCGTCCGGCAGAGGAAACCAATGAGTCGCGCTGAGGCTCGTGCAGCCGCGCGCCCGGCTATCGGCTTCTTCGAGCGCTATCTGACGGTGTGGGTCGCGCTGTGCATCGTGGCAGGCGTGATACTCGGCCAGGTGTTGCCGGGCGCATTTCAGGCGCTCGGGCGCATGGAAGTCGCGCACGTCCAACCTGCCCGCCGGCGTGCTGATCTGGGTGATGATCATCCCGATGCTCATCAAGATCGACTTTTCGGCGATGAAGCAGGTCGGCAGCCAATGGCGCGGCATCGGCGTGACGCTCGCGGTCAACTGGCTCGTCAAACCGTTCTCGATGGCCGCGTTGGGCTGGGTGTTCATTCGTCACGTGTTCAGGCCGTGGCTGCCCGTCGAGCAACTCGACAGCTACGTCGCAGGTCTCATCCTGCTCGCCGCCGCGCCGTGCACGGCAATGGTCTTCGTGTGGTCGCAGCTGTGCAAGGGCGACCCGTATTTCACTCTGTCGCAGGTCGCGCTGAACGACTCGATCATGGTCGTGGCGTTCGCGCCACTCGTCGCGTTGCTGCTCGGGCTGTCCGCGATCACAGTGCCTTGGGACACACTGATCGCTTCGGTTGGCCTTTACATAGTGATCCCAGTCATCCTCGCGCAACTGCTGCGCCAACGCTTTCTTCGAAAGGGCGAAGAGCATTTCCGGAGCGTCGTCGCCCGTCTCGGTCCCTGGTCCATCTGCGCCTTGCTCGTGACGCTGGTCCTGCTGTTCGCGTTTCAGGGTCAGCAGATCGTTGAGCAGCCGCTGGTGATCGCGATGCTCGCCGTGCCAATCCTCATTCAGGTGTTTCTGAACTCGGGACTGGCCTACCTGCTCAACCGCCAGTTGGGCGTCGCACATTGCGTCGCTGGCCCGTCGAGTCTGATCGGCGCAAGCAACTTCTTCGAACTCGCCGTGGCCACGGCAATCAGCCTGTTCGGCTTTCATTCGGGTGCCGCACTGGCGACGGTGGTTGGGGTTCTGATCGAGGTCCCCGTGATGCTGCTCGTCGTGGGGGTCGTGAACCGTTCGCAAGCATGGTACGAATCAGGGCAGCGCAAAGTCGCGCCCAACTTGAGGAGAAACGGATCGTGATGAGTGATCTGCCGAACGTCAGCCCTATTCACCTCGATATACCGGACGTGGACAAGCTGGCACCCGTGACGACTTCAACGCATCCGCCACGCATCCTGCTGCTTTACGGGTCGCTGCGAGCAACGTCGTATAGCCGGCTGCTGACGCTCGAAGCCGAGCGCATCCTCCGGCATTTCGGAGCGCAAACGCGGGTATTCGACCCGCACGGCCTGCCGCTCGCCGATAGCGTCCCGGCAGATCATCCGAAGGTCGTCGAACTGCGCAAGCTGTCCGAGTGGTCGGAGGGGCAGGTTTGGTGCAGCCCGGAGCGCCACGGCAATCTCACGGCCGTATTCAAGAATCAGATCGACTGGCTGCCGCTCGAAAGCGCGGGAATACGGCCGACCCAAGGGCGCACGCTGGCTGTGATGCAAGTGTGCGGAGGCTCGCAATCGTTCAATGCGGTAAACGCGCTGCGCGTGCTTGGCCGCTGGATGCGGATGGTGACCATCCCCAATCAGTCGTCGGTCGCGAAGGCATACCAGGAATTCGATTCCGATGGCCGTATGAAGCCCTCGTCCTACTATGATCGCGTGGTCGACGTGATGGAAGAGCTGTTCAAGTTCACGCTGCTCGTGCGGGACCGTTCGGACTATCTGACCGATCGATACAGCGAGCGCAAGGAGGCCGCGCCCCTGCAAGCGAGCGTACTTGCTGGCTCGGCGATGCGACACGAAATCAACTCCAATGCCGACACCGACGACAGCGAAACCGAATGAACCCGACCACCTGCATGCCCGGCTAGAGACGTGGGTGCTGGCGTGGCTGAGCGGACTTGCTAGTCCTTACCCCACCGCCAGCGCGGCGGCTCGCCCTTCAGCCAGCACACGACCACGAGGGCCACTGTTAATAGCGCGACCAGCAAGGCGAACGTGAGCGGATGACCCGCGGGTCGAAACCGGAAAACGACCACCCCGAGCAACACGAAATACGCGAGCAGCGTCACCCATCCTTGCCAGCGCACGGGAAGGCCCCAACCCCAGCCATAGCGTTTGGCTGGGAACCAGTATTCACGAGTGGGTGACATCGCGCGGTCTCCTGATTCGTGCGCTTGCTCATTGTCGACGATTCACGGTCGGTAAGTGCAAGCATTGCATCTTCCGCCCTGTATCACGCGGGACTATATTTCCTGGACCGGCTTCAACCCGAGTTCATCGACAGGAAACGCTCCATGCAACCCGCAAACCAGCAAAAAACCGCGCTTCTGATCGGCGCCTCGCGCGGCCTCGGCTTCGCGATGGTCGAGGAGTATCTGAAGCGCGGCTGGCGAGTCATCGCGACCGGCAGGCAAAATTCCACGACCAGGCTCCTTCAGCTTGCGACGGCGTCACATGACGCACTTGAAGTCGAAACGGTCGACATCACGATTCCCGAACAGGTCGCCGCGTTGCGGGGCCGCCTCGAAGGACGTCCGATCGACCTGCTGTTCGTCAACGCCGGCGTCAAGAACGACGATAGTGAAACGATCGCGGATGTATCGACCGACGAATTCGTGCGCGTGATGGTGACGAACGCGTTGAGTCCGATGCGGGTCGTCGAGGCCTTGCAGGATCTCGTTCGGCCGACTGGCACGATCGGCGTGATGTCGTCGGGGCAGGGCAGCGTCGCCAACAACGAGAACGGCAACTACGAGGTCTATCGCGGCAGCAAGGCCGCGCTCAACATGTTCATGCGCAGCTTTGCCGCACGTCATCGAAGCGATACCAGAACCCTGCTGCTGATGGCGCCCGGCTGGGTGCGAACCGACATGGGCGGGCCGGACGCGTGTCTGAGCATCGACGAAAGCATCCCGAACCTGGTCAGCACGATCGACGCATACGACGGCCGTGCCGGTTTGCATTACCTCGACTACCTCGGCAGAGTCGTGCCATGGTGAGCGGCAAGCGTAGGGGCCAGCGGCGCAAGAGCGCGTCGCTATAATGATTCGCCGCCCTACCACGTACCCTCAACCACTCTCTGCCATGACCATCGACCGCCCCGATCCTCCCCGCGATGCCCTCGAACTCGGCGGCTCCGTCTGGTTTCAGGCGGGCACGCAGACGCTCGGCGGCGCGGCCCGCATCGCGCTGCTTGCGGCGATTGGCGAGACCGGCTCGATCACGAGCGCGGCGAAGGCGGTCGGCATCAGCTACAAAGGCGCGTGGGATGCCATCGACACGATGAACAACCTCGCCGGCGAGCCGCTCGTCGTGCGTCTGACCGGCGGCAAGGGTGGCGGCGGCACGACGCTGACGCCGCGCGCGGTGAAGCTGATCGAGACGTTTCGCGCGGTCGAGCGCGAGCATCGGCGCTTTCTCGAACGCGCGGGCGCGGCGATTGGCGAGGGCTTCGCGACGGACTGGGACCTGATCGGCCGCATCGGCGTGAAGACGAGCGCGCGCAATCAGTTCTACGGCACGGTGTCGGCGATCGAGCGCGGCACCGTCAACGACGAAGTGTCGCTCGCGCTGCCCGGCGGCCACACGATCGTCGCCGTGCTCACGCACGAGAGCACCGAAGCCCTCGGACTCGCGGTCGGCGTGGCGGCGTTTGCGCTGATCAAGGCGTCGTGGGTCGTTTTGCTCGTACCGGGTGATGGCGATCGCGATGCGCCGTTGAACCTGTCGGCGCGCAATCAGTTGTTTGGCACCGTGCACAGCGTGAAGCGCGGCGCGGTGAACGCGGAAGTGTCGCTCGGGCTCGAAGGCGGCGCGGTGGTCACGGCGGTCGTCACCAATGGCAGCGTCGACATGCTCGGTTTGCAGGAAGGCGCGAGCGCGGTCGCGGCGTTCAAGGCGTCGAGCGTGATACTTGGCGTGAAGGATTGAGATTGCCGGGGCATAACGAAGGCGCAATGCCACCCGCTCAACGAGGCGACGCCTCGCTGCGCGCATATCCTGCGAACGGATGATCCTCGCGCACGCGGCCGTCGCTGACCTGCACGACCTGATCGCCGAATGCGGCGACGTCGTCCGGATCGTGCGTGATCAGCACCATCGGAATATCGAGCCGCGTTTGCAGGTCCGATAGCTCGCGTCGCATGCGCTGGCGCAACTCACTATCCAGTGCGGAAAACGGCTCGTCGAGCAGCAGCAGGCGCGGCTGCGAAACCAGCGCGCGCGCGAGCGCCACACGCTGCTTCTGCCCGCCGGACAGCTGCGCCGGGTGATTGCCCGCCAAGCCCCTCAATTCGAGCGCATCGAGCCAGTAATCGACCTGCGCATGCGCGCCGCGCGCACGCGGATTGAGCCAGCCCCGGTGCAACCCGAAGCCGATGTTCTGCCGCACGTTCAGATGCGGAAACAGCGCGTAGTCCTGAAACAGATACGCGATCTTGCGCGCCTGCGGCTTCTGATCGATGCCGACCGCGCTATCGAACAAGGTGGTGCCGTGCAGCGTGATGGTCCCTTCATCGGGACGCAGCAAGCCGGCGATCGCCTGCAAGGTCAGGCTCTTGCCCGCGCCCGACGGCCCGAACAGCACGAGCCGCTGCGTGCTCGCGCTGAACGCGACGTCGAGCGTAAAGCGCCGCTCGGCGGTCTCGAAGGTCTTGCGGATGGCGACGTTGAGCGGCATGTCAGCGGGCTCTCAGAAGCGTGTGCTGCGGCACGAGACGCCCCGCGAGCAGCAGGATCGTCACGCACGCGACCGATGTCACGAGCACGAGGAAGTTGGCGGTGCTGTCGTCGCCGGCCTGCACCGCCGAATAGACCGCGACCGACAGTGTCTGCGTGCGGCCTGGCAGATTGCCCGCGATCATCAGCGTCGCGCCGAATTCGCCGAGCGCGCGCGCGAACGCGAGCAGGCCGCCCGCGAGGATGCCGCGCGCGGCGAGCGGCAGCGTCACGCGGAAAAACACCGCGGCTTCGCTGACGCCGAGCGTGCGCGCCGCGCGCTCCAACTGCGGATCGACGCCTTCAAAGGCAGCGCGCGAGGACTTCAGCACGAGCGGAAACGCGACCACCGTCGACGCGATCACCGCGCCCTGCCACGTGAAGACGAGCTGGATGTCGAAGCGGTCGAGCCACGCGCCGATCACGCCGCGTCGGCCGAGCAGCACGAGCAGGTAATAGCCGAGCACGGTGGGCGGCAGCACGAGCGGCAGCATCAGCAGCGAATCGATCACGTCGCGCGCGCCGGAGCGCCAGCGCGACAGGCCGAGCGCGGCCGCGACGCCGAGCACGAGAGTGAGCGCGGTGGCCCAGCCTGCGACCTTCAGCGATAGCAGCAGCGGAACCCAGGCCTGTTGCATGAGCGTGTGCTCTCCCCGTGAATCAATGCGCCGGCTTGAAGCCGTACTTCGCGAGCACCGCCTGACCGGCCGGCGACAGCACGAAGTCGATGAAGGCTTGCGCGTCGGCCGCGTGATGGCTGCCTTCGACCTGCGCGATCGGATAGCTGATCGGCGTTTGCGTCGGCAGGTTCAGCGCGACCTTGACCTTGTCGGGCATGATCGCGGCATCGGTGCCGAACACGAAGCCGGCGTCGACTTCGCCGCGCGCGACGTAATCAAGGCTCTGACGCACGTTCGACGCGAGCACCGCCTTCGCGCTGACCGCGTCCCACACGCCGGCGGCCTGAAGCGCGCCTTGCGTGTAGCGGCCAACCGGCACCGAGGCCGGATCGCCGAACGCGACGCGCTTGACGTTCGCGGTCGTCAGCGCGTTGAGGTTGGCGGGCGCGAAATGACTGTCGGCTGGCACGATCAGCACCAGCGAGTTGGCGGCGAAGTCGCGCCGCGTCGACGGCACGATCACCTTTTCGGCGGCGGCCTTGTCCATTGCCTTCTGATCCGCGGACGCGAATACGTCGGCGGGCGCGCCTTTGACGATTTGTTGCATCAGCACGTCGGACGCGCCGAAGTTCAACAGGACCTTGGTGCCCGGATGCTGTTGCTCGAACGCTTTGCCGACCGCCTTGAACGCATTGGTCAGGCTGGCGGCGGCCGAGACCACCAGTTCATCGGCGTGGGCCTTGACGCTGACCACGACGGCGACGGCGGCTGCGACGCACAGCGCGTACTGCTTCAGATGGCAAGAGAGTGTCATGAAGGACCTGGAGTCTGACGTGAACGGGAAGCAGTGTCCTAAAAACGCTATCGTAATATATGCGCGGTTATAGCGGTGCGCGAAACGGTCGATTCGGCGCAGCGCTTCACGTATGGCGTGAAGCGAGGGAAGTGCTACAAAACTGTAAAGGGAAGCTTGAAAACGCGGCGGAAGGGCCGGCGCAGCGTGCTCAGATGTCCGACGCGCGCATCAGCTCAAGCGTATTGCGCGTTTGCGACAGCGGCGCGGCCGACGGTCGAATGTCGCGGGGGGACCGCCATTTCGCGCGAATGAACGGCCGGTCGTGGCCGGACACCTTCAATGCGATATGCGTGACCCAGCGCTGCGTGGGCACGTGCACGCCGTGCATCAGGATTGCCAGCACCATCAGGCTGACGGTGACCGGGAGCGCCGACAGCCGGCCCGGCTCCGCATTCCACGCGATGCGCACGAACACGAGCGCGGTGAGCGCGCCGACGAGGCAGCCAGTCACGGCTTCGGACGGCGAATGCGCGCTCAGCACGACGCGCGACAAGCCCACCGCCAGGCCGGCGGCAAGCCCCCCGAGCACGCCGAGCAGCCGGACGGCGCGGCGCGCGGGCAATAGCATCAAAAACAGCGCGACCGGATAGACGGCCGTGGACAGCATGGAGTGACCGCTGACGCCGGTGAAATCGAGCTCGCGCACACCGACGCCCCAGCCGAGGAAGGCGAGCTTGGTCACGGTCACGACGCCGATCGCCGTACCGAGCAGCGCGAGCCAGCAGGCCGCGAGCCGCCACGAGTAGCCGACCGCCAACCACAGCGCGATGGCGAGCGCGAGCGGTAGCGTCAAGCCGGCGCCGCCGAGACTGGTGATCGAATACCACAGGTGGATCGGAAAATCGGGCATGGCGGGAGCGCGACGCGGGTCGCGTGAAATCGGGTTGGTGGAAATCGGCGCGCGGCCGGCACGAAACGCCGATGCGGCCCGGATCGACACGTCGGGAAATCAACCGCCAGTATAGTCGGGTGTTGCGCGACGGTCTTGCGGCGCACAGCGCTTTTGCACGCCGAATGTGAGCTGCCGAACGGCTATCGACGTGGTTTGACGACAGGGCCCCGGCAAGGTTCGCGACGATCGAAATGGCCACGAAGAGCGGCGCTGGTGTTCAGCACCGCAAGAAAAATGATGTTATTGTGCATTGCACAACTTCATCTGATCCACAGTTTTGGGGTCCACATTTGTCCCTTTTGCGAGGTTATCGCCGATGGCAAAAAGCCTGTCGAAAATCTGGCTGCGTGGTTTCAAGCGCCTGCTTGCGATCCAAACCGAACACGCGCAAAAAACCGCCAAGCGAGCGCAGGCGCGACCGGTTCGCGCCGCCACCACCAAACCGTCGAGCAAGGCTCATCCACTGAAGCCGGCTGCCGCGCTACGCACGCCGATGAAACGCGAAGCGCCGCGCGAGTCGCGCGTGCGTCCACGCGCGGCCGCGTGGGCGAGCGGCGCGTGGACGCGCTCGTTCCATTCCGCGCCGGCCGCGCCGGGCCGGCTGGTCAATCACCTGCAGTACGGGCTCTATATCCCTTCCGGGCACGCGCATGAGGCGATGCCGCTGGTCGTGATGCTGCATGGCTGCACGCAGTCGATCGACCAATTCGCCGAGGGTACGCGCATGAACCTGCTCGCCGACCGCTACGGCTTCGCGGTCGTGTATCCGGAGCAATCGAAGCACGCGCACTCGCACCGCTGCTGGCATTGGTACGATGCCGGCGATAACGCGGGCGGCGCGGAAGCGCGTGCGGTCGTGTCGCTGGTGGATTCGCTGGTCGAGCAACACGGCTTTGACCGCGCGCGTGTCTACGTGGCGGGGATTTCGGCGGGCGCGGGGCTGACCGCGCTATTGGCCGTCAAGTACCCCGGGCATTTCGCTGCGGTCGCGCTGCATTCCGGCCCCGCTTTCGGCGAGGCGCGCTCCGGCATTACCGCGATGGACGTGATGCGGCGCGGCGCGCGTCGCGAGCCGGCGGAACTCGTCGACGAAACCACGAACGTCGCGCAATACCCAGGCATGCCGGCATTGATCGTCCACGGCGATGCCGACCATGTGGTGGCGCCGGTCAACGCGGACCAGTTGGCGACACAGTTCCTGCGTCTGAACCGCCTCATTGACGCAAACGGCGCGCGCAAAGGCGGCGAGACGCGCGAGGACCGCAAAAATGGCGTCGTGATGCGCGATTATCTGCGCGGTGGCCGGCGCGTGGTACGGGTTTGTCGTGTGCAGGGGCTGGGTCACGCATGGGCCGGCGGCGACGATGCGCTGCCCTTCCACTCGTCCAAGGGCCCGGACGCGAGCGCCATGCTGTGGGAGTTTTTCCGGCATCAGCGTCGTACGGACGCGGGCCGCATCGCGGAAGGATTGGCGGCATCGTCGGTCGGGCGGTGACGTCCGAGCAACACCTCGAAAATGAGTAGTGGCATGAAATCAGGGTTTTCCCTATAATACGGGTTATCCCTTAGGCGTAAACGCCTAGCTATCATTGCCGAGGTGAACCATGTATCTGATCAGCCGCCTGTTCCTGTTTCTGACCAAGTCGCCGGACCAGCTCGCGAAGGAGCGCGCTGACGCCTATCTCGCTGAAGCGACCGATCTCTACGATCTCGAATTCCGCATGCGCAAGCTCGATCAAGAGACGAACGCGCGTCCGTCGTGGATGAGCCAGCACTACGGCTAAGCCGACTGCCTGTAAAATCGGCATCAGGCAGTCAGCAATCGGAACATCGGCGCGTGGTGAGGCGCTGGTGTTTGGGGTTGGTCATCAAGGCTAGTGCCCTGTCGCGCACTCCCCTTTTCTCATCGCGCGGCCTTCGCGCCCGCTTGGCGGACTCCACTCAAGCAGCCGGATTCAGCTGCCACAACGCGTAGTTCAAAAGCGCGGCGTACGCGACCCACACGACATACGGCACGAGCAGAATGCCCGCGAGACGATCGCGCCGCCAGAACACATACGTCAGCGTCACGATCAGTAGCAGCAGAATCAGGATGTCGATCAGCGCTGTCTCTGGCCGATGCAGGCCGAAAAACAGCCACATCCACGCGGCGTTGAACACCAGTTGCACGACCCACAGTACGATCGCCGCGGTCAGGCCGTCGCGCTTCCACACGCGCCACGCGGAAAACGCCATCAACACGTAAAGTACGGTCCAGACCGGTGGGAAAACCCAGTTCGGCGGATTGAACACAGGCTTTTGCAGGCCCGTGTACCACACGTCCGGCAGAGACAGACTCGCGGCCCAGCCGGCCGCCAGCGTCAGGATCAAAAACACGAGCAGCGACGGCAGACGGCGCATCTTCGCCCCCTTCAGACCTTCTTATTCAAAAATGTGAGCAGGCACTCACTTTCCGTATCGGGCCAGTGTGCGCTCGCGGGCCTGTGCCTGGTCGACGATCCGTTCGGGATAATTCCCGCCCAGTACCATGCACCGAATTCCGCGAGCCGCTCCGCGCCGGCCAGCCACCGCGCGTGAATCCATTTTGCCGGCAAGTTCGCGAGCTGCGGTAGATATCGTTTGATCAAGCGCCCGTCGGGGTCGAATTTTTCGGATCGCGTGACCGGATTGAACATAAGTTTGCGCGCCGTAGCCGGTCGAGGCGGCCCACTGCCAGCCGCCGTCGCCGTTGTTCGCCGAGAAATCGAAGTCGTTCAGCAAATCGGCAAAGTATCGCTCGCCGAGCCGCCAGTCGATGCCGAGATCCTTCGCGAGGAAGCTTGCCGTGACCATCCGCAGACGGTTGTGCATATAGCCGGTCTGGTTCAACTGCAGCATCGCGGCATCGACGAGCGGATAGCCGGTGCGGCCGTCGCACCAGGCGGCGAACGCTGCGTCGGCCGAGCGGCCTTTTTCCCAGTGCAACTGCTCGTATTCCGGCTTGAACGGCGCGCTTTTCGCGAGGCGCGGGTGGTGCGCGAGGACCATGAAGTAAAAATTCCACCAGATCAGTCCCGACAGCAACGTCGCAGCGCCTTTGCCATCGGGTTGCAGCGAAATCTCGTACGCGAGCCGCGCCAATGTTCGGATCGACACCGTGCCGAAGCGCAGATGCACCGACAGATAGATCGGCTTTTCGCAGCGGGGAAATCGCGCCGTTCCGCGTAGATGTCGATGCGCGTGAGGAAATCGTCGAGCAGCTGTTGGGCGCCGCTCATGCCGGCGGGCAGTTGCAAGTCCGTCAGGTTGCCAAGGCGCGAAGCCGAGCTGGTCGAGTGTGGCGATCCTGCAACGGCTCGCCTGGGTGGCGCGTCTGCCAGGCATCGACAACCGGCTGCAGGATCGTCGTGTCGAACACGAACACGCCCCAGACACGCTCGCAATGCTTGGGCGCGTCGTACAGCGCGGCATGATCGGTGCTGCGCAGATCGCGGCGGAACCAGACGAGGCCGGAGTCGAAGCTGTCGTGCAGGCGGCGGGCGCGTGTCATCGGGAGAGGCAGTCGGGCTGAAGGTGGTCGAGGACCGGCTAAGCAGGATGCGTGCCGTGCGCGCGAAAAAAATCAACGCCCGGCCCTATTGCGCAGGGTGCGGGCGCTGCTCGCGACGGCGCAGGGTAATGCGCCGTGAGCGGTTCTTCTTGAGCATTGCTGATCGGCGCAACGGCCGACCTGACCTCAAGCGACGTGCAGACGAACCGCGACGTTGTTACGCGTAGCGTTCGAGTACGGGCAGACCTGGTGCGCTGCATCCACCAATTCCCTGGCAGCGTCCGCAGCCAGACCCGGCAGAGTGATACGCAGATCGATGTCGAGCGCGAAGCCGCCCTTGTCGTTCGGACCGATGCCGACGTCGGCGGAAACCTGCGTGTCGGCCGGCAGGGCCTGTTTGCGCTGCCCGGCGACAAATTTCATGGCGCTCAGGAAACAGGCCGAGTAGCCGGCTGCAAACAGCTGTTCGGGATTCGTGCCTGCTGCGCCATTTCCGCCGAGTTCACGCGGTGCCGCCAGCTTCACGTCCAATGCATTGTCCGACGATACGGCGCGGCCGTCGCGGCCGCCGGTGCTCGTTGCGCTTGCCTTGTAGAGGATGTTCATGGTGCAGCTCCTAGTCTGGGGTGTCACGATTGGCATGTTTGCCGCTGGCTGCCGGTTCGCCGGTCCGGCGAAGCGCTAGCTAAGCAGCATATGAGTAAGATAGTACACAAATCATTTGTGTACAAATTAATTTTGCGATGGAACCGGAACTAGTCCTTTTCAGTTATCGCCCTACTGGTCCATGAAGTCGTTGAGCGTCGTGCGCAGGCGTGTGAGGTCGTCGCGCAGACGCAGCAGGAAGTCCGCCGTCTGCTGCGTCGCGCAGAAGATTTCGCCGGGCACGTCGCGCGCCTGACGCTTGAGCGCCTTGCCCGCGCCCGTCAGGCGAATGTAGACGAGGCGCTCATCGTCGGTGCCGCGCGCGCGCTCGATGAGTCCCTGCGCTTCGAGGCGCTTGAGCAGCGGCGTGACCGTCGCCGGATCGAGATTCAGGCGCGCGGCCATGTCCTTGACGGTGATGTCATCGGTTTCCCACAGCACGAGCATCGCCAGATACTGTGGATACGTGAGTCCGAGCTTTTCGAGCAGCGGCTTGTACGCTTTCGTCATCGCGAGCGAGGTCGAGTAGAGCGCGAAGCACAGTTGCTCGTCGAGCGTGAAGGGGAGAGCGGGGCGCTGGGTCATGATTCATCTCGGCAAAAAGAGCGTGCAAATGGATTGCACGCAAACCATTGTGCCGCAAGTCGATTCAGGATGCCGAGCGTCGGGAACAGGTGTGTCGACAGAGACGTCGGGAAGATGCGCGCGGAACACGCGGCGCGCGGGCGCCAGAACGGCTCCCGCGCGGGAACGACGGATCAGGCCGCCGGCGTGGTCGGCAGATCCGGCGTTTGCGGCGTCTGCACGCCGAAGCAGCCGCGATAGGTCGCGTAGAACGAGCAGTACAGCATGGTCGTGACGATCATCGTCGCGGGCATCAGGATCGCGAACGCGAAGTCGGCCGCGCCGAGCGCCTGCATCAGCGCGGACAGCCCGATCGACACGACCGTTGCGACTGCGAACCACAGCGCCGCGAATACGACGAAAGCGCCGCGATTGCGCCAGCAACTGACGACGCTGAAGAACATGGCCTTGACGGGCGGCACGTCGTGCCAGGCGGCGAGGATGGGCGAGAACCAGAACAGCATCGCGACCGGTATGTAGAACGCGAGCGCGGTGATCACCGCGAGCGGGATATTGCTGTTGGCGATCGTGTTCTCGTCCATCGACGCGTTGCCGAGCATCACCTTCAGCAGCATGCCGCCGTCGGCGAGCGCCGAGCCGGCCAGCACGAGCGCCATGGCGATGACATACAGCACGCCGAGCACGAGCAGCCGCCGCGCGACCACCGGGCCATACGAATGAAAGCCGTCGACAAGGATGGTCGGAAACACCGGTTTGCCCGCGATCGTGTTGCGGCATGCGGCCATGAAGCCGACCGCGACACCGGGAATGAACAATAGCGGCAACACGCCGCCGACCACCGGAATCTGTGACACGAGCGTCATCACCAGCAAATAGGTGAAGAACAGCGTCAGAAAGGCGAGCGGATTCTTGCGGAACAGCCAGATACCCTGGCGGAACCACACATAGCCGGTTTTCGCGGGGACTTCGATCAGTTGCATGAGGTATGGATGCCTGGATTTGCGACGCCCTGCAGGCGCTCGCGCAGAATGCGTTCGAAATGACCGGGGTCGTGCGGCTTCAGCAGTTCGGCCGCGCGCGGCAAATGAAAATCATACAGGCGCGAGACCCAGAAACGGTATGCGCCCGCACGCAGCATGTCGCCCCAGTGATGATTTTCCTCGACGGTGAACGGCCGCACCGTCTGATACGCGCGCAACAGCGCCTCGGTGCGCTCGGCGTCGAGCTTGCCGGTCGCGAGGTCGACGCACCAGTCGTTGACCGTCACCGCGACGTCGAACAGCCACTTGTCGCAGCCGGCGAAATAGAAATCGAAGAAACCACCGAGCCGCACTTCGTGGCCGGTGTCGGGCGCCGCGTGAGCGAACATCGCGTTGTCGCGGAACAGGTCGGCGTGGCACGGGCCCGCGGGCATTGCCGCGTAATCGGCGGAGGCGAAGAACGCTTCCTGATGCGCAAGCTCGGAGGCCAGCAGATCGCGCTGCTTGCCTTCCAGATACGGCAGGATCGTCGGCACGGTTTCGCGCCACCACGGCAGGCTGCGCAGGTTCGGCTGATAGCGCGGATAGTCGCGGCCCGCGAGGTGCAGGCGCGCGAGCATCTGGCCGACCTCGACGCAATGCTCGACGCCCGGCGAGAGTTCGGGTGCGCCTTCGAGCTTCGTCACGATGGTCGCGGGTTTGCCGTGCAGCATGCCGAACAGCGCGCCGTCGAGACGCGGCATCGGATCCGGTACCGGCACGCGATGCGCGGCAAGATGCCGCATCAGGTTCAGATAGAACGGCAGTTGTTCAGCTGTCAGCTTTTCGAAAATCGTCAGCACGTATTCGCCGCGCGTCGTCGTCAGAAAGAAGTTGCTGTTTTCAATGCCGGACGAAATGCCGCGAAACTCGACGACATCGCCGAGATCGTAGTGACTCATCCATTCTGCGAGTTGGGATTCGTTGACAGCGGTGAAGACGGCCATGCGGAAACGTCGGATCAGGTTGTTCGGGCTGGCGCGGTGCGGCCAGTGCGAGGTGAGACAAACGAATGTGGCGGAGCGGGCGACGAATGCGGAACGGCGAAGTGCAAGCGTCGCCGAATTCAGCGCGGGTTCATCGCGCAGCGGCCGCGATCGGGTTGAGCGGGGCGCGGTCGCGCCGCGGCCGCCGTTGCCGGCGTGCCGCTTTCGTAACGATCAATAGTGGAGATTCACCGATGGCAAGCGCGTACTGGGCTTGCCGCTGTCGTGGACGGTGGGCGACGTGTCGGGCGACGCGCTCATCTGGTAGCGGGTGCCGAAATTCGATTGCACGTTGATTTCGACCGGCTTGCCCTTGTCGCGGAATTCGGTGATTTCGGTGCCGTTCGGGCTGACTTCGTGAAAGCTCGGCGTGCGCGGAACGTTGATGTCGACCTTCGAGCTGACCTCTGCGCCCGGACGATTGATCTTGTCCAGGTCCGGCAGACCGGCCCGTTCATTGGCGGACTGGGGCACGCCGGCGGCCGGCGGTTCGTCGACGGGCTGGGCAGCCATCGCGGCGTTGCCGAAGGCCAGAGCCAGCGCAACAGCGATGGGAAGGAGCAGCTTCATGGTGATTCTCCGATTGGGTGCCCAGATTCTAGCAAATCCGGCCTGACGCACGGGCGCGAAGCCTTATTTTGCGCCGCTTTCGCGCAACCTGCGCGCGTTCTCGCGGGCGCTGTTGCAAGCGTCGCCGCCGACATTTGGCAACAGCGGGTTCCGTGGTAATGTCGTCTCATCAAAAAGGGTGAACGATGATGATCAACAACGATATCAATCAGCGCACGGTGCAGACTCCCGCCAACAGCTTCCCAACCGAAGGCTTCGACGACGCGGCCGAGGCCGTCACCCGCCTCGCCGCGATCTACGAGGCGAACACGTCGTTCCTGCGCGATGCGTTCGCGCGCTATCGCCGCAACGAGCAGTTCGACCATCGCGTGCGCGCCTGCTATCCGTTCGTGCGCGTGCGAACCGAGGTCAACACGCACGTCGATTCACGCCGCTCGTACGGTTTCGTCGCGGGGCCGGGCGTGTTCGAGACGACCGTCACGCGGCCAGACCTGTTCGGCAACTACTATCGCGAGCAACTGCGGCTGCTGGCGAAGAATCATCACGTGCAGATCGAGGTCGGTGTGTCGGACCAGCCGATTCCGATTCATTTCGCGTTCGCCGAGGGCATCCACCTCGAAGGCGATCTGGACCGCGAGCGCCTGTTCCTGATGCGCGACATCTTCGATATACCGGACCTCGCGCTGCTCGACGACCGCATCGTCAACGGCACGTACGAGCCGCTGCCGGGCGAGCCGCATCCGCTCGCGTTGTTCACGGCGGCGCGCGTCGATTTTTCACTGCATCGGCTGAAGCACTACACGGCGACCTCGCCGACGCATGTGCAGAACTACGTGCTGTACACCAACTACCAGTTCTATATCGACGAATTCGTCAAGCTCGGCCGGGGCATGATGGCCCGTACCGACGACGAGGAATTGCGCGCCTATCGCAGCGAATACACGTCGTTCGTCGAGCCCGGCGACGTCATCACCTACAACGAGAATCTCGGCGAGCAGGCGCAGGAGGGCACGCTGCCGCCACGTCTGCCGCAGATGCCGGCCTATCACCTGAAACGCGCGGACGGCAGCGGCATCACGATGATCAACATTGGGGTCGGGCCGTCGAATGCGAAGACCATCACCGATCACATCGCGGTGCTGCGTCCGCATGCGTGGATCATGCTCGGCCACTGCGCGGGACTGCGCAACACGCAGCGTCTCGGCGACTACGTGCTCGCGCACGGCTATGTGCGCGAAGATCATGTGCTCGATGCAGATCTGCCGCTGTGGGTGCCGATTCCGGCGCTCGCCGAAGTGCAGGTCGCGCTCGAGCGCGCGGTCGCGCAGGTCACGCAGCTCGACGGCGTCGAGCTGAAGCGCGTGATGCGCACGGGCACGGTGGCGAGCGTCGACAATCGCAACTGGGAGCTGCGCGATCATCGCGAGCCGGTGCAGCGGCTGTCGCAAAGCCGTGCAATCGCGCTCGATATGGAAAGCGCGACGATCGCCGCGAACGGCTTCCGCTTCCGCGTGCCTTACGGCACGTTGCTGTGCGTGTCGGACAAGCCGCTGCACGGCGAGCTGAAGCTGCCGGGCATGGCCGATCAGTTCTATCGCGCGCAGGTCGATCAGCATCTGCAGATCGGCGTGAAGGCGATGGAACTGCTGCGGATGAATGGGCTGCATCGATTGCATAGCCGCAAGCTGCGGAGTTTCGCGGAAGTCGCGTTTCAGTAACTCAGGCGGAGGCACTGATAAACAGCCCGCTTACGCTGGATGTGCCGCTTTGAAGATGGCTCGCGAGCGACGTCGGAACCAATCGGCTTCGTTGGTTGTCGAGGTGACGCTCGCCGGCTCAACCCTGCCCGAAACCGGTCAACCCGATCAAACTCCCCGCCGCCAGCAGCCACAGCGGATGAATCCGCGTCTTCGTCGCCATCACGGCCGTGAACGCAGTAATCGACCACGCTATCGCGGTCGGATTCGACGCGCGTGCGATCAGCGCCGCGCTCGCCGCGACGAGGCCGGCCGTCACCGGCACGACTTGAAGCGGTCCCACGCATGCAGCGCGAGGATCGTCGGGAGCGACGACGGCCCGAACTTCGCAATCGACGTGACGAGCATGCCGGCCCAGCCGGCCACATGCCAGCCGACCAGCGTGACGATCATCTGGTTCGGGCCGGGCGCGGCTTGAGCGAGCGCGAACAGCGCGCTGAACTCGCTGGCCGGCATCCAGTGATGCACGTCGACCACCTGCCGCTGCATCTCCGGAAGGATCGTATTGCCGCGGCCGAACGCGAGCAGTGACAGCTGACTAAAAATCGCCGCAAGTGAAACGAGCGTGTCGTTCATCGCGCGCTCCTTGCAGCAAGATAAATGCTGAGCGGCGTGAGCACGAGCATCGTCGGCAGCAGCGGCAGTCGCAGCATCGACGAGTGCGCGGCGCGCGAGCGGCAACGCGCCGCCGAATGAAATGAGACCGAGGCCGAGAAAACCGCTGAAGATCTCACGCAACGTCGGCGCGAGCGCGGCTTCGGGTGAGGTGAGTTCGTTCAGATTGCGAGCTTCGAGTACCAGCTAAGCACGTTAGCGCCGGACGGCAAGCGTGCAAACGATTTGTTCCCAATCCGGTTGACAGTCAGCGCGCCGGAAACTGGTCTGCAAAACGAAAGCGGGCAGCCCGAAGGCTGCCCGCCATGTGCGCGACGATGGGCATCGTGCTACGCATAATGCGAGGCGCGCCGCCTCTTGCCATCACAGGTAGAACATCCGGTCTTCTTCCGACTTGACCGGATGAACTTCGCCTTCCTCGCGGTCTTCGTAGAACTTGAGCACCGCTTCGAGCACCTGGTCCGGATTGTCGATCACCTGCATCAGATCGATGTCGGTCGGATTGATCAAACCCATCGGAATCAGAGCGCTCTTGAACCACGCGAGCAGACCTTCCCAGAACTCGGCGCCGACCAGAATGATCGGCACATGGCGCGACTTCTTGGTCTGGATCAGCGTGAGCACTTCGGCCAGTTCGTCGAGTGTGCCGAAGCCGCCGGGCATCACGATCACCGCGTCCGAGTTCTTCACGAACGTGACCTTGCGCGTGAAGAAATGGCGGAAGCGCAGCGAGATGTCCTGCCACTGGTTGCCCGACTGTTCGTGCGGCAACTCGATGTTCAGACCGACCGAAGGCGCCTTGCCCGCATGCGCGCCCTTGTTGGCCGCTTCCATGATGCCGGGGCCGCCGCCGGAGATCACCGCGAAGCCAGCATCCGACAATTTGCGCGCGATCTGCGTGGCGAGTTTGTAGTACGGCGAGTTCGGTTTCAGGCGCGCCGAACCGTAGATGCTGACCGCCGGGCGAATCTCCGACAGGTACTCGGTCGCCTCGATAAACTCTGCCATAATCGTGAACATCTGCCACGATGCGCGGGCTTTCTTGGCCGTTGCGCGCTCTTGATCTGCGAGCGATCGCAGACTCGGAATCACTTTTCTCTTAGTCATAATGCCTGAAGAACGAAGCCTTGAAGGTAAGACCCTGCTGTTGGTCGACGGTTCGAGTTATCTGTACCGGGCCTACCATGCGATGCCTGATCTGCGCGGTCCCGAGGGTGGCCCGACGGGTGCGCTCTACGGGATGATCAACATGCTGCGGCGCATGCGCAAGGAAGTCACAGCAGAGTATAGCGCGTGCGTGTTCGACGCCAAGGGCAAAACCTTTCGCGACGACTGGTATCCGGAATACAAGGCGAACCGTCCGTCGATGCCGGAAGATCTTGCCCGTCAGATCGAGCCGATTCACGTCGCGGTGCGTGCGCTCGGCTGGCCGCTGCTGATGATCGATCGCGTCGAAGCGGATGACGTGATCGGCACGCTGTGCACTGAAGCGGAAAAGCTCGGCATGAACGTGGTCGTGTCGACCGGCGACAAGGATCTCGCGCAGCTCGTGTCGAACCGCGTGACGCTCGTCAATACGATGACCAACGAAACGCTCGACCGCGACGGCGTGGTCGCGAAGTTCGGTGTGCCGCCGGAGCGCATCATCGATTATCTGTCGCTGATCGGCGATACCGTCGACAACGTGCCGGGCGTCGAGAAGTGCGGTCCGAAAACCGCGGTCAAATGGCTGACGCAATATGAGTCGTTAGATGGCATCGTCGAGCATGCGAGCGAGATCAAGGGCGCGGTCGGCGAGAATCTGCGCCGCGCGCTGGACTTTTTGCCGATGGCGCGCAAGCTCGTCACAGTCGAGCGTCATTGCGATCTGACCGGGCACATCGTGTCGATCGAGGAGAGTTTGCCGAGCCTTCCCGAATCGCGCGAAGAGTTGCGCGAGGTGTTCACGCGCCACGGCTTCAAGACGTGGCTGCGAGAAGTCGAAATCGCCGATGCGGTCGAAGGTCCGGAAACCGACGTGCCCCCCGCGTTGTCCGTCGATCACGAGCGCCACTACGAGACCGTGCAAACATGGGAGCAGCTCGACGCGTGGCTCGACAGGAGCAATGCGGCCGAGCTGACCTCGTTCGATACCGAGACCACGTCGCTCGATCCGATGATCGCGCAGATCGTCGGCTTGTCGCTGTCGGTCGAAGCGGGCCGCGCCGCGTATGTGCCGCTCGCGCATCGCGGCCCCGACGCGCCAGTGCAACTGCCGCGCGACGAAGTGCTCGCGAAGCTCAAGCCGTGGCTCGAAAGCGCCGACCACAAGAAGGTCGGCCAGCATCTGAAGTACGACGAACAGGTGCTCGCGAATTACGGCATCGAAATGCGCGGCGTCGAGCATGACACGCTGCTCGAGTCGTACGTGCTCGAATCGCATCGCACGCACGACATGGACAGCCTCGCGCTGCGTCATCTCGGCGTGAAGACGATCAAGTACGAAGAGGTCGCGGGCAAGGGCGCGCAGCAGATCGGCTTCGACGAAGTCGCGCTCGACAAAGCCGCCGAATATGCGGCCGAAGACGCAGACATCACGCTGCGTCTGCATCAGGCCTTGTATCCGCAGATCGCCGCGGAGAAGCCGCTCGACCATGTGTATCGCGAGATCGAAGTGCCGACTTCGCGCGTACTGCGCAAGATGGAGCGGACCGGCGTGCTGATCGACGCGGAGAAGCTGCGTCAGCAGAGCAGTGAGATTGCCACGCGTCTGATCGAACTCGAAGGCAAGGCGTACGAACTGGCCGGCGGCGAATTCAACCTCGGCTCGCCAAAGCAGATTGGTCAGATTTTCTTCGAGAAGCTCGAACTGCCGGTCATCAAGAAGACGCCGAGCGGTGCGCCTTCCACCGACGAAGAGGTGTTGCAGAAGCTCGCCGAAGACTATCCGCTGCCGAAGATTCTGCTCGAACATCGCGGCCTGTCGAAACTGAAGTCGACCTATACCGACAAGCTGCCGCGCATGGTCAATCCGCACACCGGCCGCGTGCATACGAACTACGCGCAGGCCGTCGCGGTGACGGGGCGGCTCGCGTCGAACGATCCGAACCTGCAGAACATTCCGGTGCGTACCGGCGAAGGTCGGCGCATCCGCGAGGCGTTCATCGCGCCCCTCGGGCACAAGCTCGTCTCCGCCGATTATTCGCAGATCGAATTGCGCATCATGGCCCACATCTCGGGCGACGAATCGTTGTTGCGCGCGTTTTCGCAGGGCGAGGACATTCACCGCGCCACCGCGTCGGAAATCTTCAGCGTGACGCCGCTCGAAGTGTCGAGCGATCAGCGGCGCGTTGCGAAGGTCATCAACTTTGGGCTCATCTACGGCATGAGCGCGTTCGGACTCGCGTCGAACCTCGGCATCACGCGCGATGCGGCGAAGATTTATATCGACCGCTACTTCGCGCGCTATCCCGGCGTCGCGCGCTATATGGACGAGACGCGCTTGAGCGCGAAGGCGAAGGGCTACGTCGAAACCGTGTTCGGCCGCCGTCTGTGGCTGCCCGAGATCAACGGCGGCAACGGTCCGCGCCGCCAGGCCGCCGAGCGTGCCGCGATCAACGCGCCGATGCAGGGCACCGCGGCCGACCTGATCAAGCTTTCGATGATCGCCGTGCAGAACTGGATCGAAGGCTCGAAGATCGGCACGCGGATGATCATGCAGGTGCATGACGAACTGATTCTCGAAGTGCCCGACGCTGAGTTGTCCGAAGTCCGCAAGCGCCTGCCAGAACTGATGTGCGGCGTCGCCGCGCTGAAGGTGCCGCTCGTCGCCGAGGTCGGTGCGGGCCTGAACTGGGAGGAAGCGCATTGACATGCCCGTGACGTGCGCACGATAACGTCGTGCGCATGTCACACATGGGTTTTGGCGACTTGTGACTTCCCAGGCGGGTCGAGGACAATCGGTTCAGGACGGCGTATTCATGCGCAGCGTCGCGACAGATAATTCATCGGCTACACGGAGAAGTGCAATGCATCGATTTATCGTCGTTGGCGGAGGTGCGGGAGGATTGGAACTGGCGACGCGTCTTGGCGATCGCTATGGGGCCGGCAAGAAGGGGCGCAGCGCGCAGGCCCAGGTCACGCTGGTCGACCGCTATCCGACGCATATCTGGAAGCCGCTGCTGCACGAGGTGGCGGCGGGCAGCATGGACCCGTTCACGCAGGAGCTCCCGTACGCGGCGCAGGCGCGCTGGCATGGCTTCGCATTCCAGCAAGGCGACCTGACCGCACTCGACCGCACGAACCGACGCATTACGCTCGGCACCGTGCTGGACGACGACGGTGCTGAACTGCTGCCCGAACGCGAGCTCGAGTACGACACGCTGATCATCGCGATTGGCAGTACCACGGCCTTCTTCGGCGTCAAGGGAGCGGCCGAATTCTCCATCGCACTGGATACGGTTAGCGAGGCAGAGCGTTTCCGCAAGCGCCTGATAGCGGCGTGCATGCGCGCCGAGCATCAGGCGCACGAACCCGTCGAGTCGAGACCGGGCCCCGGCACGTGGACGTCCAGCGAGCCGCGCATTCAGGTGGCGATCGTCGGCGGCGGCGCGACGGGGGTCGAGTTGTCGGCGGAGTTGCGCAATACCGCGCAGGTTTTGTCCGCGTATGGCTTGCACAAGCTCGATCCGCGGCATGACGTCGGCATCGTGCTGATCGAGGCGGGGCCGCGCATTCTGCCCGCGTTGCAGGAGCGCGTTTCCACGGCCACCGCCGAATTACTGACCAAGCTCGGCGTGAAGCTGATGATCGGCGAGACGGTGGCCGAGGTCGCGCCGGGCTACATCCGCACCGCGAGCGGTCACACCGTGCGGGCCGATCTGACCGTGTGGGCGGCGGGCATCAAGGCGCCGGCGGTCCTCGGTCAGCTCGACGGCTTGCCGGTCAACCGGCTCGGCCAGCTGGTCGTGCGCCGTACGCTGCAATCCGGGATCGACGACAACATCTTCGCGCTCGGCGACTGCGCGGCCTGCGAGTGGCCGGGCAACGAGCGCAACGTGCCGCCGCGCGCGCAGGCCGCGCATCAGCAGGCGAGCTTTCTGCTGAAGGCACTGGCGGCGCGCCTCGACAACAAGCCGCTGCCGGAATTCACCTATCGCGACTTTGGTTCACTGGTCTCGCTCGGCCACTTCAGCGCGGTCGGCAATCTGATGGGCGGGGTGATCGGCGGCAATATGCTGATCGAAGGGCTGTTCGCGCGCTTCATGTATATGTCGCTGTACCGGCTGCATATCGCGGCGCTGCACGGCTATCCGCGCATGGTGCTCGACACCTTCGCGCATTGGTTGCGCCGTACCACGCTGCCGCGCGTCAAGCTGCACTGACGCGCGCCGACGATCTCCTCAGTTGAATGTGCAACGGGATGCGCGCAAGGCGTATCCTGTTGCCTCTAACAATACTTCGAGGAGCGCCCCATGCTGAAGCCTGAAGTCGACTGTCTGATCCCGCACGTTCCTTTCGATCGGCGCACCTTCATCAAGGCGACGCTGGGTTCCGGCTTCGCGGCGGCGGTGCTGCCAGTCTCGGCGCAAACCATCCATACCGATAGCGACGGTCTCGAAGCAGGGGAAGTGGCGTTCCATTCGGGCGGTACGCTGATACCGGCTTATCGCGCGCAGCCGAAGGGCAAGACGCATCTGCCGGTGATCCTCGTCGTGCATGAAATCTTCGGCGTGCACGAGCATATCGCCGACGTCTGCCGGCGCTTCGCGAAGCAGGGCTATCTGGCGATCGCGCCGAACCTGTACGAGCGCGAGGGCGATCCGACTGTCTATACGAGCATGCAGCAACTCGACGAGCAACTGGTCAGCAAGGTGCCAGACGAGCAGGTGCTGGCCGACCTCGACGCGGCCGCCGCGTGGGCCGGCGAGAATGGCGGCGACCTCAACCGGCTCGGCGTGAACGGCTTCTGCTGGGGCGGGCGCATCTCGTGGCTGTATGCCGAGCACAATCCGCGCGTGAAGGCAGGCGTCGCCTGGTATGGTCGCGTCACCGGCGCGAAGAATGCGATGACGCCGGCCAATCCGCTTGATCTCGTCGCCGACCTGCATGCGCCTGTGCTCGGCTTGTATGGACGCCAGGATCAAAGCATTCCGCAGGACACGCTCGAGCAGATGAAGCAGGCGATCGCGCAAGGGCCGCAAGCGGGACGCGGCTCGCAGTTCGTCGTATATGACGACGCAGGTCACGCGTTTTTCGCCGATTACCGTCCGAGCTACAAGAAGGCCGATGCCGAGGATGGCTGGCGTCGTACGCTCGTGTGGTTCAAGCAGCATGGCGTGGCATGAAGCGCTGCTCGAATTTGTCGCGTCTGGTTACGACTTGCGGCGGCTCGCGCTCAAGGTTTCGCCCCCGTCGCCACCGGCCGTTTCGGGTCGGAACTCCATTCGCTCCAAGAGCCCGCGTACAACGCTGAACCATGCAGGCCGGCAACCTCCATCGCAAGCGAATTGACGCAGGCGGTCACGCCGGAGCCGCACTGCAGCACCACGTGTTCGGGCGGCGTGTCGCCGAGCAGCGCGTGGAATTCCTCGCGCAGTGTGTGCGCCGGCTTGAAGCGGCCGTCGGGGGTCAGGTTGTCCTTGAAGAAGCGGTTCAGCGCGCCCGGGATATGGCCGCCGACGCGGTCGAGCGTCTCGTTTTCGCCGCGATAGCGATCGGCCGCGCGCGCATCGACGACGATTCGCTCCTTCGAACCGAGGTTGCGCTCGACCGCCTGGGTATCGATGGTCACGGCGAGCGGCGCGGCCGCCTTGAAGTCGCCGGTGTTCTGCGCGGGCACGTCCTGCGTCAGCGGTTGGCCGGCCGCTTCCCATGCCTGCAGCCCGCCGTCGAGCAGCGCGACCGCGTCGTGACCGAGCCAGCGCAACAGCCACCAGACGCGCGCCGCGTACATGCCGCCTTGTGCGTCATATGCGACGACCTGTTGACCTTGCTTCAGTCCCCGCGACTCCAGCGTTTCGACGAGCCGCGCGCGATCGGGCAGCGGATGCCGGCCGTTCGAGCCGTTCGTCGGCCCGGACAGATCGCGATCGAGATGCAGATAGTGCGCGCCCGGCAGATGGCCGGCAAGCCAGGCTTTCTCGCCCGCGTCGGTATCGGCGAGGTCGAACCGGCAGTCGATCACGAACACGCTGCCCGGCGCGGCCGTGAGCCGCTCGGCAAGATTGGTCGCGGAGATCAGGGTGGTGTAATGAGTGTGGGGCATGAGCGTCTCCTCGATACGGGCGATGGCGGCTGCGGGCCGCGTCGTTCACGCGGCTGGCGAATGGCCGGTCTATGTTGGTAGTCTAAACAAAAAAAGACGGGTCGAAGCCCGTCTTTCCTTGAGTCGATCGATGCGCCACGCGGCGCGGATCAGACCGTGCCGAGTTCGCGCCGCAGAAACTCGTGGAAATGCTGCATACCGTCTTCCATTGGGCTCTGATACGGTCCGACCTGTGATTCGCCGCGCTCCATCAACGCGAGGCGGCCGGCGTCCATGCGCTCGGCGATCTCGTCGTCTTCGCGGGCTGTCTCCATATAGGCGGCGCGCTCGGCTTCGACGAAGTCGCGCTCGAACAGCGCGATTTCCTCGGGGTAATAGAACTCCACCACGTTGGTGGTCTTCTGCGGACCGCGCGGAATCAGCCACGACACGACCAGCACGTGCGGATACCACTCGATCATGATGCCCGGGTAGTACACCATCCAGATCGCGCCGAACTCGGGCGGATTGCCGTCGCGAAAGCGCAGCACTTCGTCGTGCCACCTGCGATACGTCGGGCTGCCCGGTTGCTCGAGCGCCTTGTGCACGCCGACCGTCTGCACGCTGTACCAGTCGCCGAACTCCCACGTCAGATCGTCGCAATTGACGAAGCTGCCGAGGCCCGGATGGAACGGGGCGACGTGATAGTCCTCCAGATAGACCTCGATGAAGGTCTTCCAGTTGTAGTTGCACTCATGGACTTCGACGTGATCGAACATGAAGCCCGAGAAATCGAAGTGGCGCTTGGTGCCGAGGCGTGCGAGATCTTTCGCGACGTCCCGACCTTGGGCCTCGAACAGCAGACCTTGCCAGTTTTGCAGTGGCGTGGCGCCGAGATTCAGGCACGGGTTGTCGGCGAAATGGGGCGCGCCGAGCAGCTCGCCCTTCAGGTCGTACGTCCAGCGATGCAGCGGACAGACGATGTTCTGCGTCTGTCCGCGGCCGTTGAGCATGATGGCTTGCCGGTGGCGGCACACGTTCGACAGCAACTCGACTTGCGACTGCTGGTTACGGACGAGTATCCGCCCCTCGCGTTCGCTGGGCAAGGCAAAATAATCCCCCGATTCGGGCACCATGAGATCGTGGCCGATGTAGCGAGGACCTTTCTTGAAAAGGGTGTCGATTTCGCGCGTAAGAAGCGCTTCGTCAAAGTAAGCCGTGACTGGCAGCTGGCTGTGAACAGACCGCAACTGCAATGCATTGCTCAGATTGGACATTCCCACTCCCGATGAAGACGTGAAAGCAGTGAACAACCCAACCATCGAAGATTCGATTTAGGGAGCCCGCAATTATACCCGTTTCCCTGTGACAGGGGCACTTAAGTCCCTGATTTGGGTTAAAAATGTCAAGAAAGTTCGGCATTTTCGCCGCAGACCTCGAGCTTTTTTTCTGCGAGACTTCAGGGTCGAAGCGGGGCAAGGGTGGCATCGGACAGGCTCGATGCGAGACAGCACGGCGGGGCGCAGGCCGGCGAGCGGATCGAAAATGTCGCTTTTGCCGTAGAATGTCCGACTTGTTTTAATTTTGCGACTATTCATGGCGAAGACCGCATCGAACGATTCCGCCGCCGCACCAGCCGAAAGTGGCGATAGCGCGCCGCTGCCGGAGAACTACGAGGCCGCGCAGACCGAACTGGAAGAGCTCGTCGCGCGCATGGAAGGTGGCAGTCTGAGCCTCGAGGAATCGCTGGCCGCTTACCGTCGCGGGGCGGCACTTGTCGCATTCTGTCAACAGCAGCTCGAAAAGGTCGAGCAGCAGGTGCGGGTCCTCGATGGCGAGACCCTCAAGCCGCTGCCCATGAATACCGCAGGAACAGCCGCGACTGAGAGCGGGGACGACCTATGACATTCGAACAATGGACGCGCTCGGTGCTCGAACGCGTCGAAACGGCTCTGGAACACTATCTGCCGGCCGAGACGACCGAACCCGCCAGGCTGCACGAGGCGATGCGCTATGCGGTGCTCGGCGGCGGCAAGCGGGTGCGGCCGCTCCTGTGCCACGCGGCCGGCGAGCTGACCGGCGCGCGTGCCGAATGCCTCGATGCGGCGGCGGCGGCGCTGGAAATGATTCACGTGTACTCGCTCGTGCACGACGACATGCCCTGCATGGACGACGACGAACTGCGCCGCGGCAAGCCGACGGTCCACGTCAAGTATGACGAAGCGACCGCGCTGCTGGTCGGCGACGCGCTGCAGTCGCAGGCATTCATTGTGCTCACGTCCGACGTACTCGGCCGGCCGCAGCAGGCCTCGCTCGTACGCGAACTCGCGCTCGCAAGCGGCTCGATCGGCATGTGCGGCGGCCAGGCCATCGATCTGGCGAGCGTCGGCCACACGCTGACCCGCCCGCAGCTGGAGACCATGCATCGCATGAAGACCGGCGCGTTGCTGCGCGCGGCCGTGCGCATGGGCGCATTGGCCGGCGAGACGCCGGACGCGCAGGGTCTGGCGTCGCTCGACGCCTACGCCGCCGCGGTCGGTCTCGCGTTTCAGGTCGTCGACGACATTCTCGACGTCACGACCGACTCCGCAACGCTCGGCAAGACCGCCGGCAAGGACGCGAAGGACGGCAAGCCGACCTACGTGTCGATTATTGGGCTCGACGCGTCGCGCGCGCTCGCGGCGCAACTGCGCAGCGACGCGCACGCCGCGCTCGCGCCGTTCGGCGCGCGCGCGCAGCGTCTTGCCGAACTGGCCGACCTGGTGGTGAACCGGGTCAGCTGAACGCGAAAGCCCGCCGCCGCGCACCTTCCATCCCCGGGGTGCATGTATGAAGTGCGGGCGCGTAAGTTTTCCTACAATGGAACGACGATGTACGACTTGCTGAAAACCATCGACGACCCGGCAGCCCTGCGCCGCCTCGATCGCCGCCAATTGCAGCCGCTTGCCGACGAGTTGCGTGCCTTCGTGCTCGACAGCGTATCGCAGACGGGCGGCCATCTCTCGTCCAACCTCGGCACGGTCGAGTTGACCATCGCGCTGCACTACGTCTTCGATACGCCGCACGACCGGATCGTCTGGGACGTCGGCCATCAGACCTATCCGCACAAGATCCTGACCGGTCGTCGCGACCAGATGCACACGCTGCGTCAGTTGGGCGGCATCTCGGGCTTCCCGAAGCGCGACGAATCGGAATACGACACCTTCGGCACCGCGCACTCGAGCACGTCGATTTCGGCCGCGCTCGGCATGGCGATCGCGAGCAAGCTGCAAGGCGACAACCGCATGGGCATCGCCGTGATCGGCGACGGCGCGATGACGGCCGGCATGGCCTTCGAGGCAATGAACAACGCGGGCGTCGAAGACGACGTGCCGCTGCTCGTGATCCTCAACGACAACGACATGTCGATCTCGCCGCCGGTCGGCGCGCTGAATCGCCATCTCGCGCGCCTGATGTCGGGGCGCTTCTATGCGGCCGCGCGCGCGGGCGTCGAACGCGTGCTGCGCGTCGCGCCGCCGGTGCTCGATCTCGCGCGCAAGCTCGAGGAGCACGCGAAGGGCATGATCGTGCCGGCCACGCTGTTCGAGGAGTTCGGCTTCAACTACATCGGGCCGATCGACGGTCACGATCTCGATTCGCTGATTCCGACGCTGCAAAACATCAAGGAACTGCGCGGGCCGCAATTCCTGCATGTGGTCACGAAGAAAGGCCAGGGCTACAAGCTGGCCGAGGCTGATCCGGTGCTGTACCACGGCCCGGGCAAGTTCAATCCGGCCGAGGGTATCAAACCGGCCGCGACGCCGTCGAAAAAGACCTACACGCAGGTGTTCGGCGAGTGGCTGTGCGACGCGGCCGAACTCGACTCGCGCGTGATCGGCATTACGCCGGCAATGCGTGAAGGCTCGGGCATGGTCGAGTTCGAAAAGCGCTTCCCGGATCGTTACTTCGACGTCGGCATCGCCGAGCAGCACGCGGTGACGTTCGCGGGCGGCCTTGCCGCGGACGGCATGAAGCCTGTCGTCGCGATCTATTCGACCTTTCTGCAACGCGCATATGACCAGCTGATTCACGACGTCGCGCTGCAAAACCTGCCGGTGGTGTTCGCAATCGATCGTGCGGGTCTCGTTGGTGCGGACGGCGCGACGCATGCGGGCGCGTACGACCTCGCGTTCATGCGCTGTATTCCGAACATGACCGTGATGGCGCCGTCGGACGAAAACGAGTGCCGCCAGATGCTGTACACCGCGTTGCAGCAGTCGCATCCGACCGCTGTGCGCTACGCGCGCGGCGCGGGTACCGGGGTCGCAACGGTCAAGCAGATGGCCGCGTTGCCGCTCGGCAAGGGCGAAGTGCGTCGCGAGACGTCAGTGCCGGCCGGCAAGCGCATCGCGATTCTCGCGTTCGGCACGATGGTCGCGCCGTCGCTCGCGGCTGCTGAGCAACTCGACGCCACCGTCGCGAACATGCGCTTCGTGAAGCCGCTCGACACCGAACTCGTGCGCAAGCTGGCCGAGACGCACGACGCGATCGTCACCGTCGAGGAAGGCTGCATCATGGGTGGCGCGGGTTCGGCGTGCGTCGAAGCCCTGCTCGCAAGTGGGGTTATGCGCCCCGTACTACAATTGGGCCTCCCCGATCGGTTCATCGATCACGGGGACCCGGCCAAGCTGCTCGCCGCTTGCGGTCTCGACGCCGCGGGTATCGCCCGGTCGATCCGCGAACGCTTCCTTGCGAGCGGCGCGGTCGGCGGTCAGTCGTCCGTGAAGCGCGTCGCGTAAAGCGCTGTCGGCTCTCGTGCCGTCGTAGGTGCGACTCATGCCGCCGTCATGCGACGGCGGCTTCGGCAATCTCCAGTTTGTACCGACGGGTGTTGCGGCCCGTCACCCAACGCCGGCGCGAGCCGGCGTTCGCCGTTGCGCGCGCTGATCCGCATGGCCGCTGGGCGCCTCGAATTCGCTGCGCGATAGTCGCCGATGCAGCGAGACCTTGGCGCAGCCCGGCGCTTTCCAGAAAGGACAAAACAATGAATCAGATGAATCCCGCTTTCGTGATGCCCGACGTGCAAAGCACCCCCGACACGCGCCAGATTCCGATCCAGCGGGTCGGCGTGAGGGGCGTGCGTCATCCGTTGACGATTCGCACGCAAGGTGGCGAAGTGCAGCCGTCGGTCGGCACGTGGAATCTCGACGTGCATCTGCCGGCCGAGCAGAAGGGCACCCACATGTCGCGCTTCGTCGCGTTGCTCGAAGAGAACAAGGCGCCGCTCGAACCGGCCACGTTGCGCACGATGCTCGCGGCTATGCTCGAAAAACTCGAGGCCGAGGCGGGCCGCATCGAAGTGTCGTTCCCGTACTTCGTGAACAAGACCGCGCCGGTGTCGGGCGTGCAGAGCTTGCTCGATTATGAAGTCACGCTGACCGGCGAGACCCGCCATGGCGCGACGCGGGTGTTCCTGAAGGTGCTGGTGCCGGTCACGAGCCTGTGCCCGTGCTCGAAGAAGATTTCGCAGTACGGCGCGCACAATCAGCGTTCGCACGTGACGATCGATACCGAGCTGAACGGCGACGTCGCTGTCGAAGAGTTGATCCGTATCGCCGAGGAAGAAGCGTCGTGTGAACTGTGGGGCCTGCTCAAGCGCCCGGACGAGAAGTTCGTCACCGAGCGCGCGTATGAAAATCCGAAGTTCGTCGAAGACCTCGTGCGCGACGTTGCCCAGCGTCTGAATGCCGACGAGCGCATCGTCGCGTATGTGCTCGAAGCGGAGAACTTCGAGTCGATTCACAATCACAGCGCGTATGCGGTGATCGAGCGGGACAAGCGCCTCGCCTGATACGTTCCTGATCGCTCCACGCCGTTTCCTTTCGAAAGCATTGAAGCAAAAAGCCGCTTGTAAAGCGGCTTTTTGTCCTCTTGGGGCGGCGGTTCAGTGCGCGAGCGACGTCAGATCCCAACGCGGCTTCACGGTGAACGCGTAGTCGTGGCCGGCCTGTTCGGGCCAGCGTTGCAAACGCAGCGCGCCGGCCAGCGCGATCATCGCCCCGTTGTCCGTGCACAGCGACAGGTCCGGGTAGTGGACGTAGAAATTGCGCTTCTGCGCGGCGGCCGATAGCGCTTCGCGCAACTGCCGGTTCGCGCCGACGCCGCCCGCCACCACCAGCCGGTTCAGCTTCGTGCGCTTGAGCGCCGCTAGAGATTTCGCGGCCAGCACGTCGACGGCGGCATCGACGAAACCGCGCGCGAGGTCGGCCTTGGCCTGCTCGCAGATGTTCGCGCCGCCCAGCCGGTTCGCGTGCGTGAGCACGGCGGTCTTCAGGCCGCTGAAGCTGAAATCGAGGTCGCCGGAATGCAGCATCGGGCGCGGCAGCACGACTGCGCCGGGTGTACCGAACTCGGCCATGCGCGAGACTTCGGGGCCGCCCGGATAGCCGAGGCCCAGCAGCTTGGCGGTTTTGTCGAAGGCTTCGCCGGCGGCGTCGTCGAGCGTCTCGCCGAGCGTCTCGTAGAAGCCGACGTCCGTCACGCGCATCAACTGCGTGTGGCCGCCCGAGACCAGCAGCGCGACGAACGGGAACGGCGGCGGCTCGTCGACGAGCAGCGGCGACAGCAGATGGCCTTCGAGATGGTGAATGCCCACGGTCGGCTTGTTCCACGCCATCGCCAGCGAATTCGCGACGCTCGCGCCGACCAGCAGCGCGCCCGCGAGCCCGGGCCCTTGCGTGTAAGCGATCGCGTCGATGTCGCCGCGCGCGACGCCGGCGCGCTCCATCACCTCTTCGAGCAGCGGCAGCGCGCGGCGGATATGGTCGCGCGATGCAAGCTCCGGCACGACGCCGCCGTACTCCCGATGCATCGCAATCTGCGAATGCAGCGCGTGCGCGAGCAGGCCGCGCTCCGTGTCGTAGAGCGCGAGACCGGTTTCGTCGCAGGAGCTTTCGATGCCGAGAACGAGCATGATGAATCGCTTGAGACGGGCGCGCGCGACGCGCGTCCGGAAGTGAAAGGTAAGCCTCAAAGTATACCAGCGCGGACAGGCGGCCGGCAGAGCACGAGCATGGACGCGAGGGCCCGGCAGGTACAATGCGGCCCCATGGAATCCTTCGATATCGCGGTGATCGGCGCGGGCGCGGCCGGCATGATGTGCGCGGCCGTGGCAGGTCAACTCGGCCGGCGTGTGGCGCTGATCGACCACTCGCAGCGTCTCGCGGAAAAAATCCGCATCTCCGGCGGTGGCCGGTGCAACTTCACGAATCTGTATGCGGGGCCGGCCAATTATGTGTCGGCGAATCCGCATTTTTGCCGCTCGGCGCTCGCGCGCTATACGCCGCGCGATTTCATGGCGCTGCTGAAGCAGCATCGCGTGACATGGCACGAGAAGCACAAGGGCCAGCTGTTCTGCGATCAGTCGAGCGACGCGGTCATCGACGTGCTGAAGAACGAGTGCGGCGCCGGTGGGGTTGCATGGCGCACGCCGCTGTCGGTCGAAGAGGTGCGCCAGGACGCCGAAGGACAGTTCCTGCTCGGCACGACGGCGGGCACGATCGCCGCCCGTGCGCTCGTGATCGCGACGGGCGGTCTGTCGATCCCGAAGATCGGCGCGACCGATTTCGCGTACCGGATCGCCAAGCAGTTCGGCCACAAGTTGATCGACACGCGTCCCGCGCTGGTTCCGCTGACCTTCGCTCCGGCCGACTGGGAGCCGTTCGCGGCGCTATCGGGCGTGTCGCTTGAAGTACAACTGTCGACTGGCAATACGAAGACCGGCGCCGAATTCACCGAAGATCTGCTGCTCACGCACCGCGGCCTGTCGGGCCCAGGCGTGCTGCAGATCTCGAGCTACTGGCAGCCCGGCGAGCCGATTCACATCAATCTGCTGCCGGAGCGCGACGCCGCGACTGCGCTCATCGACGCGAAAAACGGCACGAAGCGGCAGATCGCCAATCTGCTATCGGAATGGGTGCCGCAGCGGCTCGCGCATGTGTGGCTCGACACTCACCAGGTGGCCGCCGAGGCCCGCGTCGCCGATCTGCCGGACAAGGCGCTGCGCGGCATCGGTGAGGCGCTGTCGCGCTGGACCCTCACGCCGAACGGCACCGAGGGTTATCGCAAGGCCGAAGTGACGCGCGGCGGGGTCGATACGCGCGGTTTGTCATCGACCACGATGATGAGCGCGCGGGTGCCGGGCCTCTACTTCATCGGCGAGGCGGTCGACGTGACTGGTTGGCTCGGCGGCTACAACTTCCAGTGGGCGTGGGCGTCGGGTGTCGCGGCGGGCGAGGCGGCGGCCGAATATACCCGGGGGCTTGACGGCGCAATGGCTTTGTGAGAAAGCTCTGCTATACTCCTGAACCTTTACAAAGTTCCGTTATTGAAAAATGACGACCATCCGCGTAAAAGACAATGAGCCGTTCGAAGTCGCCATGCGCCGTTTCAAGCGCACCATGGAGAAAAACGGCTTACTGACGGAACTTCGCGCTCGCGAGTTTTACGAGAAACCCACAGCCGAACGCAAGCGCAAGAAGGCGGCGGCAGTGAAGCGTCATTTCAAGCGTCTGCGTGGCCAGATGCTGCCAAGGAAGCTCTACTGATTCTGGCGTTGCCCCGCTGTACACGGCGCGGCAGCATCCAAACCGATGGCGGCACGACAGGTGTCATCATGGCAAACCCGGCCCATCGGGCCAACCGGCAGGGTCGCATCCGCTACGCAAAATTGCGCCAACCCGCTTGAGGAAGAAGTCCCAAGCGGGTTTTTGTGCTGATGCGGCGGTATCGCCGCCGTCGACCGGCCGGTTTTTCAACTTTTCAACGCAATTCAGGTGAGTGATGAGTCTCAAGGACCGGATCAACGACGATATGAAAGCTGCCATGCGGGCGCGCGAGACCGAACGTCTCGGGACGATCCGCCTGCTGCTCGCCGCGATCAAGCAGCGTGAAGTCGATGAGCGGGTCACGCTCGACGATGCCGCCATAACCTCCGTCGTCGACAAGATGATCAAGCAGCGCAAGGATTCGATCAGCCAGTTCGAGGCCGCAGGACGTACGGATCTTGCGGACAAGGAAAAGGCCGAGTTGGCCATTCTTTCCGCGTACATGCCTGAGCAGATGTCCGAAGCGGAAATCGTTGCCGAGGTGCAGGCGGCGGTCGCGCAAACCGGCGCTGCCGGCGCGCAGGACATGGGCAAGGTGATGGGCGTGCTGAAGCCGAAGCTGGCCGGCCGCGCCGACATGACCGCCGTCTCCGCACAGGTCAAGGCCGCGCTCGCTAAGTAACTCTGTCGATTTGTCCGGGTCGCGCGCCTCCTGAAGGCGAGGCGCGGGACCCGGGCGCGGTGTCGAGCCCGGTCTCCGGGCTTGGATTTTGAAGCTTTCCAGGCAGCGTCATTTACTGTGATCCCACCGTCATTCCTGCAGGACCTGCTCAACCGCGTCGATATCGTCGACGTGGTCGGCCGGTATGTGCAGCTGAAAAAGGGCGGCGCGAACTTCATGGGGCTGTGCCCGTTTCACAACGAGAAGAGCCCCTCGTTTACGGTTAGTCCGACTAAACAGTTTTATCACTGCTTCGGCTGCGGTGCGCATGGTACGGCCATCGGTTTCCTGATGGAACACGTGGGCGCGTCGTTTCCCGAAGCGGTCAACGAGCTCGCGCAATCGGTGGGTCTCACCGTACCGCACGAGCCTTCTCCCGGATATGGCGGCGGCGGTGGTGCCGCAACTGGCGGCTACGCGCCGGCGGCATCGAAGGCCGTCACAACCGCGCTGTCCGATCTCATGCAGATCGCCTGCGACTACTACCGTAAGCAACTGCGCGGTGCGCCGGGCGCGATCCAATATTTGAAGAAGCGCGGCCTGACCGGCGAAGTCGCCGCGCGCTTCGGTCTCGGCTATGCGCCGGACGGGTGGCAAAACCTCGAGGCGGCGTTCCCGAACTATCGCGACGACGCCCTGGTCGAAGCGGGTCTCGTGATCGTCAGCGAAAAGTCGGACGCGCAGGGTCAGAACCGCCGCTACGACCGCTTTCGCGAGCGGATCATGTTCCCGATCCGCAATGTCAAGGGGCAGGTGATCGGCTTCGGCGGCCGCGTGCTCGACGGCGGCGAGCCAAAGTATTTGAATTCACCGGAAACGCCGCTATTTAACAAGGGCAGCGAGCTGTACGGGCTGTTCGAGGCGCGTCTTGCGATTCGAGAGCAACATTACGTGCTGGTCGTCGAAGGTTATATGGACGTGGTCGCGCTGGCCCAATTGGGCTTCCAGAACGCCGTCGCGACCCTCGGCACCGCTTGCACGCCGATTCATGTGCAGAAACTGATGCGCCAGACCGATACGGTCATCTTCAGTTTCGACGGCGACGCGGCCGGCCGGCGCGCCGCGCGTCGCGCGCTCGATGCGTGCCTGCCGCACGCCGCCGACAACCGGACGATCCGTTTCCTGTTCCTGCCCAGCGAGCATGATCCCGACAGCTACGTGCGCGAGTTCGGCACCGAGGCTTTCGCCGAGCAGGTCGAACGGGCGATGCCATTGTCGCAGTTCATGCTCAACGAGGTGTTGACCGGCAAGGAGCTCGATCAGCCCGAAGGCAAGGCCCGCGCGCTGTTCGACGCGAAACCGCTGCTACAGGCGTTGCCGGCCAATGCGCTGCGCGCGCAGATCATGCATATGTTCGCAGACCGGCTCGATGTGCCATTCAGCGAAGTCGCGGCGCTTTGCGAAGTCGACGCGCGGATCGCGGCCGCGTCGCGCGAGGCGCCGGCCCGCAAGGACCGGCGCAGCGTGACCGGCATCGAGGAAAAGACGCTGCGCAATCTGGTGATGTATCCGCGCACGGTCGCGATGCTCGACGAAGAGGCCGAAGAGGCGCTGCTCACCGTGACCCGGCACGGCGAACTGTTCGCGGAAGTGACGACGCACGCGCGAGCCCTCGGCGATTCGGCAGCGTTCCAGTTGTTGTCCGATCTCTTGCGAAATGGCGCGAACGCCCCAACTTTCGAGGAAATCTTTCGCAAAATTCTAGACTATGATGAAAACGTCCGGGATTTGCTGCTGAAAGACCCGAAGGACGCGGCCGTCATCGAGGAACGGCGCGAGCAGGAACGAATTGTCGGCGAGGAGCTGAAAGCCGCGATTTTGAAGATGCGATACGACGCTTATTGCGATCGTCTCGAACAGCTTTCGCGACAGTCGCGGCATACGCCTGAAGAGTTTGCCGAGTTTTCGGAGCTCAACCGGAAGCGGGCCGACATGAAGCGTCAGCTCGGGCTGTAGCGGAGAGTCCGAAACCTCGGGTGGTATAATCAAAAGTTTCTAGCGGTTTGTTTTTTCAAGGGTTTTCCTAGCAAAGGCGAAAGGCGATGCGATGGCAAAGACGACAGGCGGAAATCATGCAATGGGCTCTCGCGCTAAAGAGCGCACCGGAAAAGTTCCCGAAGCCAAGCTGACTGCATCCGCCAGAAGAACGTCTGCTGTCAGCGTTGCGCCGGCTGCCGGGAAGAAGTCGTCGACCACTGCGGCCGCGCAGGCCGCACCGGTTCGGGCGGCGAAAGCTGTAGCACCGCCGGCTGCCAAGCGGGCGGGTGTCAGAAGCGCAAGGGAAGCGGCTGCCGTTCAGAACGATGCGGTAGCGCGCGTGACTTCAGTATCCACGGTTCAACCGGCTGTTGTCCAACAGCCGGGGGCCGAGACTACAGCCGGTACGGCGAACTCCATGACGAAAAAGCTGAATGAAGTACCCGTCGATGACGATGCAACCCAGACCGAAGAAACCGCTGCCGCCGCACCGGGCAAGCCGGAGAAGGTCAAGGCTCGCGACCGTCGTGCAAAGGAAAAAGCGCTGCTGAAGGATGCGTTCGCGTCGTCGCAGCCTGGCACGGTGGAGGAACTCGAGGAGCGTCGCTCCAAGCTGCGCGCCCTGATCAAGCTCGGCAAGGAGCGCGGCTTCCTCACGTACGCTGAAATCAACGATCACCTGCCGGACAACTTCACCGAGACCGAGGCGATCGAAGGCATCATCAGCACGTTCAACGACATGGGCGTCGCGGTCTACGAACAGGCCCCGGACGCTGAAACGCTGCTGCTCAACGACAACGCGCCCGCGGCTTCGTCAGACGACGAAGTCGAAGAGGAAGCTGAAGTCGCGCTGTCCACCGTCGACTCCGAATTTGGCCGCACCACCGATCCCGTGCGTATGTACATGCGCGAAATGGGCACGGTCGAGCTGCTTACGCGTGAAGGCGAAATCGAAATCGCGAAGCGCATCGAAGACGGCCTGAAGCACATGGTGATGGCGATCTCTGCATGCCCGACCACGATCGCCGACATTCTCGCGATGGCCGAGCGCGTCGCCAACGACGAAGCGCGCATCGACGAACTCGTCGACGGTCTGATCGACGCCGACGCGGCAGACGCCGACGGCTTCTCCGCGCAGGAGGCGGAAGCGATCGAGAATGAAGACGAGGAAGCCGAGGAAGAGGACGAAGAGGACGAGGAAGAAGACGATGGCGCGGCGCAAGCCACCGCCAACGCCGCGCAACTCGAAGCGCTGCGGCGCGCGTCGCTCGAAAAATTCGCGTCGATCAGCGAATGGTTCGACAAGATGCGTCGCGCGTTCGAGAAGGAAGGCTACAAGTCCAAGTCGTATCTGAAGGCGCAGGAAACCATCCAGAACGAGCTGATGACGATCCGCTTCACCGCGCGTACCGTCGAGCGTCTGTGCGACACGCTGCGCGCGCAGGTGGATGAAGTGCGTCAGGTCGAGCGTCAGATCCTGCATACGGTCGTCGACAAGTGCGGCATGCCGCGTGCGGAATTCATCGCGCGTTTCCCGGGCAGCGAGACGGACCTCGAATGGGCCGACAAGATCGTCGCCGAAGGTCATGGGTATAGCGCGATCCTCACGCGCAACATTCCGGCGATCCGCGAACAGCAGCAACGTCTGCTCGATCTGCAGGCGCGCGTGGTGCTGCCGCTGAAGGACCTGAAGGAAACCAACCGTCAGATGGCGGCCGGCGAACTGAAGGCGCGCCAGGCGAAGCGCGAAATGACCGAGGCCAACCTGCGGCTCGTGATCTCGATCGCGAAGAAGTACACGAACCGCGGTCTGCAGTTCCTCGACCTGATTCAGGAAGGCAACATCGGCCTGATGAAGGCGGTGGACAAGTTCGAATACCGTCGTGGCTACAAGTTCTCCACGTATGCGACGTGGTGGATCCGCCAGGCCATTACGCGTTCGATCGCCGACCAGGCGCGCACGATCCGGATTCCGGTTCACATGATCGAAACGATCAACAAGATGAACCGCATCTCGCGTCAGATCCTGCAGGAAACCGGTCTCGAGCCGGATCCGGCGACGCTGGCCGAGAAGATGGAAATGCCGGAAGACAAGATCCGCAAGATCATGAAGATCGCGAAGGAGCCGATCTCGATGGAAACGCCGATCGGTGACGACGACGATTCTCATCTGGGCGACTTCATCGAAGATACGAACACGGTCGCCCCGGCGGATGCGGCGTTGCACGCGAGTATGCGCGACGTCGTGAAGGACGTGCTCGATTCGCTGACGCCGCGCGAAGCGAAGGTGTTGCGCATGCGTTTCGGTATCGAGATGAGCACGGATCACACGCTCGAAGAAGTCGGTAAGCAGTTCGACGTGACGCGTGAGCGAATTCGTCAGATCGAGGCGAAGGCGCTGCGCAAGCTGCGTCATCCGAGCCGTTCGGACAAGCTGAAGTCATTCCTCGAAGGGAATTGACGGCGACGGCCGCGGTTGGCCGCAAATGATGCGATCAAAGGGGCCTCCCGGTCGTTTCGCCGAAGCGAAGCGGTTGCGGAGGCCCCTTTTTCGTGTAGTATGTCGGCCAATCGACGAAACGGGCCCGGCCTTCACGACCGGGTCTTTTTTCTTGGGCTGGACGCCGTGCTGGTTGCAGGCAGTGGACTCATAATCCACCTCCGAAAGGACATCGTGGGTTCGAATCCCACCCGGCCCACCAAAGTATCGAAAAAAGGGTTCCGAATTCCGGAACCCTTTTTTGTTTTTGGGCGGCCTTCGGCTGCCTCAGCTGGGCGACCAGTGCCCAGCCTCAACCCCGGCGAGCCGCGTCCGTTGCCCCACACCGCCCGACACCGACCCGCTCGCGCCGGACCTCGCCCGCACGTGGAGGCGCTTAAGCGCGCTCCGCGCCAGCCATAAGCGGTGATCACGCGTAATCAGGGAAACTCCGTGTAAAAACGGGCGCAACCCCGCCGTTAATTAAATGCGGAAGGGTTGTTGATGCATGCCGTCCGCTTTCAGGGCGGGTCTTGTCACGCGGCGGCCGGCGTCGCAATTCACCTCCGGGCAACGCCCGTGCTAAAGGCTTTTTCGAATCGCGCGCGCATCTTATAGAGACGTGACAGAGGGTGCTCACTAAAGCGGGAAATCAGAAGACCGCCGCAATGGCAGTGTCTCAATAGTGAATGCTGATTCGACGCGGCAGGCTCAGACCGTTGTGCTGCCCGGGGGCGGCAGCGATTGCTTGCGTCGGTCAATAAAGATTAGGTGAATAAGCCGTCTCGGTGATTCGACGAGTTAATCGCCCGCCGGAAACCATTAATTGGCGGGTGCGCGAGCAAGACTGCATTTAACTCTATTAAGTTCCGGCGCTCCAAAAATAAATCTCAAACGACGCGGAAAACCGTCACTTCAACCATTCGATTACAAAAAATATCGGCCGGTCTTTTCGTCAATTTGCTCCGACCCGATTACGTCACGCGTATTAAAGCACTGTTGCAAATGCACAACTTAGAATATTGACGCGTTGCAAATTCGTTTTGGCTGGAGCTGTCGATCCGGCACCTCGATCTTGCAATAAACGGTGGAAAAACAAGAAGTTATCCCCATCGGCTCCAACATTGTTGCGAATTTCGAAAGATCCTGTTGCGTGAATTGCCTGCGTCGGTACCAGGGTGTCCCCCTACACTCACGCTTCGCTTCAAGGGTGCCCGGCCGATCCCCACGATTCGGCCAAGCGGGCGGCGGCAAATGCGATGCATCGGCTGCTGAGGCAGGTCCTGCTCCCCGTATAAATTTTTCGAATTGGAGTTCCCATGAAAAAGAGTCTCATCGTCGTTGCGGCTGCCGCATCGTTCGCTTCGGTCGCTCACGCACAAAGCAGCGTGACCCTGTACGGTCTGCTCGACGCAGGTCTGACGTACACCAGCAACGTTGCCCACAACTCCAAGTGGGCAGCAGGTAGCGGCGGCATCAACCAGAGCATGTTCGGCCTGCGTGGTTCGGAAGATCTGGGCGGCGGTCTGAAGGCAATCTTCACGTTGGAAAGCGGCTTCAACATCAACAACGGCAAGTACGCTAACAACAACGGCATGTTCAACCGTCAGGCCTTCGTCGGTCTGTCGAGCTCGCAATTCGGTACGGTCACGCTGGGTCGCCAGTACGACGCAGCGCAGGACTACCTCGCACCGCTGACCGCAACGGGCAGCTGGGGCGGCACGTACTTCGCGCACCCGTTCAACAACGACAACCTGAACACCAACGGTGGTCTGTCGGTCAACAACTCGGTCAAGTACTCGAGCGCTAACTACGCTGGCTTCACGTTCGGCGGCACGTACGGCTTCTCGAACCAGGCTGGTGGCTTCGCAAACAACCGTCAGTACAGCTTGGGCGCCGCATACCAGTGGCAAGGCCTGCACCTCGGTGCTGCCTACGCTCAGCAAAACAACCCGGCTGCTAACGCAAGCGGCGCATCGGACGGCGTTCTGGCGAACACCGCGGGCGTGCTGCAAGGCAACTTCCGTCAGCGTCAGTTCGGCGCAGGCGCTTCGTACGGCTTCGGCCCGGCGCTGGTTGGCGTGGCATGGACGCAATCGCGCGTCGACAACCTGGTTGGTGAAGCTCCTGGTCAGCGTCAAGGCCACACCAACAACTACGAAATCAACGGCAAGTACAACGTGACCCCGGCTATGGCTCTCGGCGTCGCGTACACGTTCACCGACGCGCGCGGCTACGGCATCAACGCCGACGGTAACGACATGAAGACCCGTTACCACCAGATCGGCCTGCAGGCTGACTACTCGCTGTCGCGTCGCACCGACGTCTACGCTCAGGCTGTGTACCAGCACGCAATGGGTGACGGCGGCGTGGCTTCGATCTACAGCGGCGACAACACGGTTCCGACCTCGTCGTCGAAGAACCAGACGGCTGCTACGGTCGGTCTGCGTCACCGCTTCTAAGCTTCAGCAGAAGCTGCCTGTAGTACAGAAAGGTGCCGTTCGCGGCACCTTTTTTTATGCGCGCGGCAGACCGGTGAGCCGGTTTCCGTATGCGAGGCGAAAAAAACGGGCGTCCCTAGAGGACGCCCGTTTTGCCATGACGACGTGAAACGATTCAGAAAATTGTCCGCAAACCGAGCGCAACGCCGGTCTGGTTGTCGCGGCCCGGCAGTTCGACCGACGCCGCGCCCGACACCTTGTCGAAATCGACGGTGCCGTACACCGCGGTGCGCTTCGACAGCGCGTACTCGGCCAGTGCGACGAACGTGTAGCGATAGCCACTGCCGAGCTGACCAGCGCCGATCGCCGCGTTCGACAGGTGGTCGTAGTACGCGGCGCCCGTCAGCGTCAGCGCGCGCGTGGCCTGCCACGTGACGCCGGCGAACGGTCCGTTGTCGATGCGGCCCGAGCCCTTGACGATATCGACGCCCGGCACGAGCGTCTGCTGCGCGAGCGCGCTGTCGACGAAGCCGGTGTCGTCCTTCGAATGCAGATAGCCGACGTACAGCTTCGTCGAGCTGAACGCATAGGCCGCGTTCGCGTTGAAGATGGTCTGCTTGTGATTGCTGTTGTCGCTGTTCTGCTGCACGCCGGCCGCGACCGCTAGCGGACACCCGTACGACAGCGTGAAGCCGTACATGTTGCCCGCGCCGAGATGGCCTGGCACCTGGCCCGAGAAGCCGCCGTCGCCGGTCGATTCCGACTTCGTGCCGAATGAGTACATCGCGGCCACCGTCAGGCCTTTGAACGTGCCCGTGTACTTGATCGCGTTATCGGCGTAAAGCCCCGCGCCGAGCGCGCCAGGCAGCCACGAGTTCTCGTTGTAGTTGCCGACCGTGAGCGGGTCGTAGGTGTCGCCGAGCAGGTCGAACAGCGGCGTCTTCTGGCGACCGAGCGTCAGCGTGCCGTACGGACTGCTGACACCGACGTACGCGTTGCGATTGAAAATGCGCCGGCTATCCGAGGCCGAGCCGTCCTGCAGGTTGATGCCGCTTTCCAGATCGAAGATCGCCTTGAGACCGCCACCGAGGTCTTCCGAGCCGCGCAGACCCCAGCGGCTGTTGGTGATCGCGCTGTTCGTCATGTACAGACGATCGTCGTTTTTGGCGTTCGAGTTCGTCAGATAGCGCACGCTGACGTCGGCGACGCCATACAGCGTGATCGAGCTTTGTGCCGATGCTTGTTCGGACGTCACGGCAAGGGCGCCGCCGCCGACGAGCGCGGCGGTCTTGATAAAGCGGATGGGTCTCAAAGGATTTCCAGCGTGTGGAGAGATTTTCTAGTTCGGACGCGGCGCGCGCCGAGTGGGGCGGCGCCGGGCGCGCCGATGATAGATCACCGTCCGCGCGGCGCCATCGCCGCTATCGCGCAATAACCTGTCGCCATTTTTGACAATCGCGCCGTTCCTGGTGACAAAAGTTGACTTTCTCCCAGGCAAGCTTCAAGTAGTCTCGAGCGAATTGACGTATCGACACGACTTTCGGAGCGACGCCGGCACGCGTTTTACGCGTGCGCTTTCACGCATGAATAGTCCATCTTCCGAATCCATCGCGACCTCGCCAGTCGTTCAGGAGCTGACCGACGAGCAATGGCAGCGGGTCGCGCCGCTGTTACCTGAAACCTTGCATGATGACGGCCCGCGCCGTGGTCGTCCGCCGATCGAAATTCGCCACGTGCTCAATAGCGTGATGTGGGTGCTGCACGCGCGCGCGCCGTGGAGCGCAATGCCCGAGCACTACGTTCCGTACCAGACCGCGCATCGCTACTATCTGCGCTGGAAAAAAACGGGCGTGTTGAGCGCGATCATGCTCGCGCTGTTCAAGACCGACGACGCTCTCGAAACGCGCGCGACGCGCAAGGGCGGCGTGCGCGCCGGGTAGCGAGCGCCAGTCGCGTCGCTAGATCTGTTCCCGCCCGTACGCAGCCAGCCGCTCGAGATCGAGCACCTCGATCCGGTTATACGACAGTCGCAAAATCCGCAGCTTCTCGAGGTTCTGCAGCGCCTGATTGATGCGCTGCCGCGACACTCCCGCGAGCAGACCGATTTCTTCCTGTGAAATCGCCAGTGTGCGACCCGTGTCCGGATACAGATCCGGATTGAACAGCTGCGCGAGCGATTGCGCGACGCGTGCGTCCACGTCGGGCAGCCGGGTGTTCTGGATCGACGCGATGAATTCCCCCATCCGGTTGTTCAATTGCCGGATCACGAAGCCCGTGAACGGCAGACTCGATTCGAGCAACGCATATTTGAATGACAGACAGTTCTTGACGACAATTGCTAGGCTAGGCCCTGGTTCATTCATAGAACACGGTCACAACAATCGGCGGCGCGGCTCGCGCCTCAGGAGACGAAGCAATGACACAGCACATGTTCGACGAAGGCCTCGGGCGGCGCGAGGCCAATTATGTCCCGTTGACGCCGATCGATTTCCTCGTGCGCGCAGCGCAAGTGTATGGCGAGCGGCTCGCGATCGTCCATGGGGAGATCCGCCGCAACTGGCGCGAGACCTATGAGCGTGCGCGGCGGCTCGCGAGCGCGCTGCGCGAGGCCGGCATCGGCCGCGGCGAGACGGTCGCCGCGCTGCTGCCGAACATCCCGCCGATGGTCGAGGCGCACTTCGGCGTGCCGATGGCCGGCGCCGTGCTGAATACACTGAACACGCGGCTCGACGTCGCGACGCTGCTGTTCATGCTGCGCCACGGTGAGGCGAAGGCGCTGATCGTCGACACCGAATACGGCGAGTTCGCGCATCGCGCGGCGCTAGAATTCCCGAAGCTCCGCGTGATCAGCGTGGCCGACGCGCAGCCCGCCGACGCTGCGCAGTTCATTCGCGCGACGGACTACGAGCAGTTCCTGCAAACCGGCGACCCTTCCTTCGAGTGGACTCCGCCCGCCGACGAATGGGACGCGATCGCGCTGAACTACACATCGGGCACGACCGGTGACCCGAAGGGCGTCGTCTACCATCACCGTGGCGCATATCTGAACGCGCTGAGCAACATCCTCGAATGGGACATGCCGAAGCACGCGGTCTATCTGTGGACGTTGCCGCTGTTCCACTGCAACGGCTGGTGCTTTCCGTGGACGGTGGCCGCCCGTGCGGGCGTCAACGTCTGTCTGCGCAAGTTCGACGCGAAGACCGTGTTCGAGTTGATTCGCCGCGAACACATCACGCATTACTGCGGAGCGCCGATCGTACAGAGTTCGCTCGTGAATGCGCCGGCCGAATGGCGCGGGGGCATCACGCATCGCGTGTCGACGATGGTCGCGGGCGCCGCGCCGCCGCCCGCGGTGATCGCGAAGATGAAGCAGATCGGCTTCGATCTGACGCACGTGTACGGGCTCACCGAAACCTACGGGCCGGCGGCTGTCTGCGCAAAGCAGGACGAATGGGACGCGCTCGACGATCAAATCCGCGCCGACCTGACCGCGCGCCAGGGCGTGCGTTATCACCTGCAGGCGGCGGTCGCGGTGCTCGATGCGGACACGCTCGCGCCGGTGCCGGACGACGGCGAAACGATCGGCGAGATCATGTTTCGCGGCAACATCTGCATGAAGGGCTATCTGAAGAACGAGCGCGCGACCGAAGCGGTTTTCAAAGGCGGCTGGTTCCATACCGGCGATCTCGGCGTGCGGACGGCCGACGGCTATATCCGCATCCGCGACCGCAGCAAGGACATTATCATTTCGGGCGGAGAGAACATTTCGAGCATCGAGGTCGAGGACACGCTGTACCGGCATCCCGCGGTGTCGGTGGCGGCGGTGGTCGCGATGGCCGATCCGAAGTGGGGCGAGGTGCCGTGCGCGTTCATCGAGTTGAAGGAAGGCGCGCAGGTGACCGAGGAGGAAATCATCGCGCACTGCCGGCTGTTTCTGGCCGGCTACAAGTTGCCGAAGGCGGTGCGCTTTGGCGAGTTGCCCAAGACGTCGACGGGGAAGATCCAGAAGTTCGAGTTGCGCGCGCGGATCAAGGCGGAGGGGAAAGGGTAACGCGCCGCGACTACCGCTGATTCAGGGCGGCGCGAGTGGCGCGCATCGAGTCACGACGGTGCGCGCCGCTTCGTGTCGCCGTCAAATTCCCACCTTGTGCGCGTTAAAAATCAGCCGCAGGCCCAGCGCGGTCACCGCGCTCGCGGCGATGCGATCGATCCACGCCTTCCAGCGCAGATAGATTTCGCGCGGCCGTTGGCTCGAAAAGCACAGTGCGACGATCGTGTACCAGCCCGCCTCGATCGCGAAGATCGCCGGCGGCAGCGCGAAATAGCACCACACCGGCGGATGCTGCGGCAGCAGCGCAGCGAAGATACTGCCGTAATAGACAGCCGTTTTCGGATTGCTGAGCTGCGTGCTCAAGCCGATCCAGAACGACTTGCGCGGATTGCCGCCGGTGCCGGTTCGCGTTTCGCTGAACGCGAGCGGCTTCGCGGCGCCGCGCCAGATTTTCGACGCCAGATAGACCAGGTAGACGCCGCCGGCCACTTTCAGCCCGACGTAGAGCCATTCGACCGTCGCGAGCAGCGTATAGAGCCCGAGCAGCGCGATGCCGCTAAAAAACACACCGCCGATACCCATGCCGAGCGCTGTCGCGAGACCGTCGCCGCGCGACAGACCGATCGCATTGCGTGCGACGATGACGAAGCTGGGCCCCGGACTCATCGCGCCCAATAGCAGCGCGGCGAGGATCGTGAGGATGGCAGTCGAGGCGGGCATGGTCGTGTCTCCTGATGTCGGGCTGATGCCAGAAGTTCTGGCGAATACCGAGTCTCGCATTGTCCGCCAATCGCGCGGCGGAAGCCACGAATACCGAAAACTCGGAAGCCGCGCAATCAGTACAATTAGAAAAAGTTCTTTGCTGCGGCCAAAATACATCGAATGCTAGAATGACTTTCCATACGCGGAAGCTCCCTCGTCACGACGAAGCGACGCACGACGCGAAACACGGGCGCAATTCGAGCCACGCCGATTTTTCGAGTAGCCGATTCGCTTGATCCCAGCGCTTCAACTCAGGCGCTTTACTTCAGGCGCTTTAATTCAGGATCTGACAGGCATCACTTGCAAATGCGGTTTTTCACGCATTTGCATGGATCGCGTGAATTCGTCGAATTGCTTCCATTCAAATTGAATTACGCACGAGCCTCGCGTTGTTATGCGAGTTGCCCGTTTGTCTAATGCCAGCAAGAGCTGCGACACCAATACGTTATGAAACAACGAGAAGGACAACAACGACTGTTCGAACGCGACGAGAACCTGCGCGAGCGCATGATCGCGTGGATCCGCCGACGCATGGACGACCACGGCATCACACTCGAAGCGCTGGCCGAATCGCTCGAAGCCGATGCGAACGCCGTGGCCGCAGTGCTGTATCGCGACGCGTTCGGTAACACGTGGGACGGTCGCGGCGATAAACCGACGTGGCTCGCGCGCGCGATTCACGCCGGACAAAGCATCGATCATTTCCGCTGCTGAGCGCGCGCAGGCGCACCGCGAAACGCCCGCGCGAAAAAAAGCCCGCGCAAGGCGGGCTCGATCTTTACTGCTCGGAGTCTCGCGACGAATCGCGCATCACAGGTCGAAAAACACGGTTTCCTGATCGCCCTGCATGTGGATGTCGAAGCGATACACGTTGGCCGTACCGGCAACGCGGCGCGCGATCAGCGTATTACGGCGCTCGGCCGGCACCGACGCCAGCACGGTGTCCTGCTCGTTCGCCTGCGCTTCGTCCTCGAAATAGATGCGGGTGAACGTGTGCAGCAGCATGCCGCGCATCGTCAGGATTACGTCGATGTGCGGCGCTTCGTGCGGATTCGAGCGGCCCGGCTTCACCGTCTCGACGATGAAGCGCTTGTGCGGATCCGTGCCCGTACCGACGCGCGCAAAGCCGTGAAAGCCGGTCTTCAGGATTTCTTCGCGCGATTCCGGATAGTGGCCGCTCGAGTCGACTTGCGACATCTCGATCATCGCGTCGCCGATCACCTTGCCGTCGCCGTCGAACACCTGACCGACGATCGTGATGTGCTCGCCGGCCGCTTCCATGTCGGCCAGAACGTTCGTGAACAGGCTCTTGAAGTCGAAATCGTATTGCTGCGGGCAAAGACCGTAGGCGAAGTACGGACCAACGGTTTGCGAAGGCGTTTGCTTGAGAGTCGTCATGGCTTAGCGCTCCATCGGGGTTTCGTTCGGGCCGCGCAGCACGATGTCGAAATCGTAGCCGAGCGCGTAGGCCTCTTGCGTGGTGTCGAGCGAGAACTTCGAGATCATGCGCTCACGGGCGTGCTCGGGCGTGCCCTGGTAGATCGGGTCGAATGCGAGCAGCGGATCGCCGGGAAAGTACATCTGCGTGACGAGACGCGAGCCGAAGTGGTCGCCGAACAGCGAGAAATGGATGTGCTGCGGACGCCAGGCGTTCGGATGGTTGCCCCACGGATACGCGCCCGGCTTGATGGTCATGAAGCGGTAACGGCCTTCGTTGTCGGTGATGCAGCGGCCCGCGCCGAGGAAGTTCGGGTCGAGCGGCGCGTCGTGCTGGTCGGCCTTGTGCACATAGCGGCCGGCGGCGTTCGCTTGCCAGACTTCCACCAGCGTGTTGCGCACCGGCCGGCCGCCTTCGTCGAGCACACGGCCCGTCACGATGATGCGCTCGCCGAGCGGTTCGCCATTGCGCACCGCGTTGCGGGTCAGGTCGCTGTCGAGCGGGTCGAGGTCGTCGGTGCCGTAGACCGGCACGCGCTGGTCGCGCAGCCGTTCCTTCAGCGGAATCAGCGGACGCGACGGACCGCGTTTGACCGACGAACCGTACGGCGGATAGATGTACTCGGGATGGGACGCGAAATCTCGCGGCGAAAGAATTGAATCTTCCATGAGGTGTCTCCGTTGGAGGAATCGGGGGGATGCGACGTTATGACTCGCACTTTATACAAAGCGTGCGGTTATGAAAAATGACGTTTTTGCCCGTTTCGTATAACCTTCCGTTATGCAACGCAGTCTCGCGGATAGCCGCGTCAAATTCCGTCATCTCCAGTGCTTTCTGGCCGTCGCGCAGTTCGGCAGCGTCCAGCGGGCGGCGGACAGTTTGTCCATCACGCAGCCGGCGGTATCGAAGACGGTCGCCGAGCTGGAGACCATTCTCGGCGTGAAGCTGTTCGAGCGCGGCCGTCACGGCGCGGTGCCGACGCGCGAGGGGCAGCTTTTCATGCCGCACGCGAGCGCCTGCGTGAGCGCGCTGCGCCAGGGCGTCGATCTGCTTGCGCGGGCCGAGGGCGCGGCCGCCGCGACGCTCGAAGTCGGTGTGCTGCCCACTGTCGCCGCGGTGCTGGTACCGCCCGTGCTGAGACAGTTCGCGACGCAGTGGCCGCGCGTGATCGTGCGCCTCGCGACCGGCGCAAATCCGGAATTGCTCGAACGCCTGAAAGCGGGGTCGATCGAATTCGCGATCGGCCGCCTCGCGGACCCGGAGCGGATGGTCGGCCTGAGTTTCGAGCAACTGTTTACCGAGCCGCTGATCGCGGTCGTGCGCGCCGGGCATCCGCTGGCGCAAGGGAAGGCCTTGCCCGCCACGTCGCTGGAGGAATTTCCGATCGTGCTGCCGCCGTTCGGCACGCTGATCCGCCAATCGGCCGAGAGCCTGCTCGGCGCGTGGGGCGTGCCGCCGTTGTCGGCGTTCGTCGAGGTGTTGTCGGTATCGACGGGGCGCGCGCTGACGCTCGAAAACGGCGCGGTGTGGTTCGTGCCGCAAAGCGCGGTCGAATACGAGCTCGCGCACGGCATGCTGGTGCGCTTGCCGCTGCCGTTTGCGGGCACCGGCGAGCCGGTGGGGCTGATTCGTCGCTCGGATACGCAGCCGTCGACGGTGGGACGCGCGTTCATCGAGGCGGTGCGCGAGGTCGCGCGGGGCAGAATGGCGGCGATGCCGGGCAAGGATCCGGGCAAAGGCGTCGGTAAAACCGTTGGCAAAACGGCGCGCAAAGGCAGCCCAGGGGACGCGCCGCTCGACTGATACGCCCGCCTCCCGCACGCCTGCCCGCGAGCACCAGTGGCGTGCCGTTCGGCATATGAACCAACCAGTACAAAAGGAAGGTTGCGGACGCCCCGCGACCCGGTGTAAAAACACGGTGCGAAAGCCGCCGCAGCCCGTTGTTCCCGCGGCACGCCGCGTGCACGCCACGAGCGAGCACGCACCACGCAGCCCCTCGCGAACGACCGGAACACGTCGCGCCGAACTCGGAAAGACCGGCTCCGCATCGAAAGACCGTACAAGGAGATTGCCATGCCCAGCGACTTGCCCACGCCAGAGGCCGCGCAGCGCGCCGTATTGGCGCCGCAGCACAATCCGCTCGGCACGGCGGGCCTCGAGTTCGTGGAGTTCGCCGCGCGCGATCCGCAGACGCTCGGCGAGACTTTCACGCGGCTCGGCTTCAAGGCGATCGCGCGTCATATCAGCAAGGATGTGACGCTGTATCGCCAGGGCGAGATGAATTTCCTGATCAACGCGGAGCCCGATTCGTTCGCAGCGCGCTACGCGGAAGAATACGGGGTCGGCATCTGCGCGATCGGGATTCGCGTCGCCGACGCACAGCGCGCGTTCGAACGCGCGGTGGAACTCGGCGCATGGGAGTTCGAGGGCGAACGCCTCGGTGCCGGCGAACTGCTGATTCCGGCCATTCAAGGCATCGGCGATTCGCACATCTATTTCGTCGATCGTTGGCGCGGGCGCGGCGGTCAGCGCGGCGGCCTCGGCGATATCTCGATCTTCGACATCGACTTCCGGCCCATCGAAATCGACACCGCCGAAGCCGATCTGAATCACGCGGGCAGCGGCCTGATCGCGGTCGACCATCTGACGCAAACCGTTGGCGAAGGCCGCATGCAGGAATGGATCGACTTCTATCGCGACCTGCTGAATTTTCGCGAGATCCACGAGCTGCACGCCAACTGGCATGTGTCGGCGGAATCGCGCGTGATGGTGTCGCCGTGCGGCGCGATCCGCGTGCCGCTGTACGAGGAAGGCACGGGCCGGACCAACTTGATGCACGAGTATTTGCCCGATCATCCGGGCGAAGGCGTGCAGCACATCGCGCTCGCCACCGACGACATCTTCGTGTGCGTCGAGCGTCTGCTCGCGAACGGCGTCGAATTCGTCGAGCCGCCGCCGCGCTACTACGAGCAGCTCGATGCACGTTTGCCGGGCCACGGGCTCGATGTCGAGCGACTGCGGCGCACGCATGTGCTCGTAGATGGCGAGATCGGCGCGGACGGCGTACCGCTGCTGTTTTTCCAGACCTTCGTGCGCCGCCGCGCCGGCGAGATTTTCTTCGAGATCGTGCAACGCCAGGGACATCATGGCTTCGGCGAAGGCAATCTCGCCGCATTGGCCCAGGCGCGCACCGGCAGCTGAACACTGCGCGTAGCCGCATGCGTGATTGGATCACTCACGCATGCGGCTTTCGTCACCTCACGCCCCCTCGGGCCGCTCCACCAAGTCCGGATAAATCGCGCCGTATGCGGCGGCTTCGCGCAGCAGCCACTCGCGGAAACTCGCGAGCGGCTTGCCGTGGCTCAACTCGGTCGGATAGACAAGGTAGTACGCGGCCTCGGCGAGCGCGGGTGTGTCGAACGGAATCACGAGACCGAATTGCCGCAACTGCGTGTCGACGAAAAAGCGCGGCACCAGCGCGATGCCGAGTCCGGCCGCGGCAGCGCTGATCAGCATCGTGTGCAGTTCGTAGCGCACGCCCTGCATCGTGCGGTTGTCGTCGATGCCGAGATTCGAGAACCAGGTCGCCCAGCCGTCGGGTCGCGTCGTCGAATGCAGCAGCGGATAGTTGAGTAGTTCGGCGACGTTGCGGACCGGCCGCTTCAGCAGACTCGCTGCGCAGACCGGCACCACTTCCTCGCGGAACAGAAAATCGGCCGACGTACCCGGCCACGTCGGCTTGCCGTAGTGAATTGCCGCTTCGAAATGCGTCTCGGCGAACGGGAACGTCGCGGTACGCACGCCCATGTTCACGCGCACGTCCGGGTATTGTTCATTGAATGTGGCCATGCGCGGAATCAGCCATTGCGATGCGAACGTCGGCAATACCGCGAGTTCCAGATAGCCGCCGCCGCTGCCGTGCGCGATGATCGATAGCGTGTCGCGATCGAGGTGTTCGAGCGAGCGTCGCACCTGCGCGCTGTAGACCTTGCCCGCGCGCGTCAGCACCACGCGTTGCTTGACGCGCACGAACAGCCGCACGCCGAGATTGCTTTCGAGCGTATTGATCTGTCGCGACACCGCGCTTTCGGTGAGGAACAGTTCGCGCGCCGCATGCGTGAAGCTCTCGTGCCGCGCGGCGGCTTCGAATGCGAGCAGCGCGCCCATGTTGGGAATCTTGAACTTTCGCACGTTAATTCCAAAAACGCATCAAGTGGCGAGTTTATCTCGCTTTACGGGGGCGCAGCGCATTCTGAATAATCTCGCCCGTTAGGAGGCGCTCGTGCAGCGCTCAACGTATAGCGTGGAGAAGCCGGATGCGAAACTTGAAGAATGCGAACGTCGAACAACTGCTGGTGAAGCTGCTGGGCGCGGAGAAAGCCGCGCGCCTTTTTGCGACGCTGAATCATCCGCGTGTGTTGAACGAGTGGGAAAGCGGCAGCGTCACGCGCGCCGAACTCGCACAGGCGATGAACATGGCGCTGTTCGACGATCTGCTCGCGCGCTCGGAAAACGGCCGCCGCTATACGGAGGAAACCGTCGCCGCCGGCGGCAGTGTGTACTTCGATCATGGCGCGCTGCGCACCGTGCGCTGGCCGCAAAGCGGCGCGCTGCCGCCCGGCGAGGCCGCGTTCGCGCGCATCCTGCGGCCGCTCGGCTTTCGGATCAACGGCCGTTACCCGCTCGATCGTCTCGGCATGACCGGCCGCGCGTGGGCGCATGAGGACGCCGCCGACGAGATCGCGCAGTTCTTCGTCAGCGAACTGCACCCGGAGCGTTTTTCCGCGGCGTTTCAGCAGGCGGTGACGAACGTGATCGGTGCCTCGCGCGATCCGTTGACGCCGCGCGCCCATGGCCTCTTGTGGGAACTCGAACGCGATGGCGTGCTGCCGCTCGATGCGGCGCAGGAGTTGCTACCGGTGATCGTCGGTGCGTTCGCGCGTCAGCACGAGATGCCACGCGAAGCCGATTACGAAGTATTGTTGAAGGAATCGGCGGAGATGGCGTGGATCGCGACCGAAGGTAACGCGTTCAATCACGCGACCGATCGCGTCGCGGACGTCTTCAAGCTGTCGGACGAACAGAAGGCGAAGGCTCGGCCGATGAAGCCCGAAGTCGAGCATTCGCGTTCCGGCCGCGTGTTCCAGACCGCGTATCGCGCGGATGTCGTGCAGCGTGAATTTCGCGCGGCCGACGGCAGCGTCGTCACGCGCGACGTGCCGGGCTCGTTCTACGAATTCATTACGCGCAAGCGCAGTTTCGATCAGGACGCGCGCCGCTGGGAAACGGACCTGCGTTTCGACGCGGGCAACGCACAGGGCATCTTCCGGATGACCGCGAGCCAGGCGGCCTGAGCGCATACGGCGGCGCGAGCGCCGGCATCGCAGACGAGGTGCGCAGTGGGGACGTCATTGTCATTGGATGAAGAGCGGCGGGTTGGCGCGCAGCGGGGCGCTTTGAATGAACCGCGTGTCGCCACGCTTTTCTCGGCCAGCGCGGAGCTATTGCAGGCGCTCGAAAGCGACCTGCGCCAGCACGTGCGCGGCGAGGTGCGATTCGATCAGGGTTCCAAAGCATTGTACGCATCGGATGCGTCGAACTATCGGCAAGTCCCGCTCGGTGTCGTGGTGCCGGCCGATCTCGACGATCTGCTCGCAACGCTCGCCGCATGCCGTCGCAACGACGTGCCGTTTCTCGCGCGCGGTGGCGGCACGTCGCAGAACGGCCAATGCGTAAACGTCGCGGTCGTGGCCGACGCGAGCAAGTATCTGAACCGCGTCGTCTCGATCGATCCGCTTGCGGGCGTCGCGGTCGTCGAGCCGGGCGTCGTGTGCGACTCCTTGCGCGATGCCGCCGAACAGCACGGCCTCACGTTCGCGCCCGATCCCGCCACGCATAGCCGCTGCACGCTCGGCGGCATGATCGCGAACAACTCGTGCGGCGCGCATTCGGTGATGGCCGGTAAGACCGTCGAGAACATCGAAGCGCTCGAAATCGCGACCTTCGACGGCGCGCGTTTCTGGGTCGGCCCGACCTCCGAGGAAGAACTCGAACGCATCATCGCGGCGGGTGGCCGTCAAGGCGAAATCTACGCGGCGCTCAAGCAACTGCGCGACACGTACGCCGAACGGATTCGCGCGAAATTCCCGCAGATCAAACGGCGCGTGTCGGGCTTCAATCTCGATCAACTGCTGCCGGAAAACGGCTTCAACGTCGCGCGTGCGCTCGTCGGCAGCGAAGGCACGTGCGCGGTCACGTTGCAGGCGAAAGTGAGGCTCGTGAAGAGTCCGGCCAGGCGCGTGATCGTCGTGGTCGGCTTCACCGACATCTATACGGCGGCGGACGCTGTGCCGCATTTCATGCGCTGCGGGCCGATCGCAGTCGAGGGACTCGACCGCGCGATCATTCGCGGCTTGCAGGCGCGCGGCCTGAAGAAGGACGAGATCGCACTGCTGCCCGAAGGCGATGCGTGGGTCGTGCTCGAATTCGGCGCGGACACGCAGGACGAGGTGCTGCAACAGGCACGCGACGCCGCCGCGTATTTCCAATCGGGCGCGGCCGGGCCGCAAATCTCGACGATGCTCGTCGAAGATCGCGCCTTGCAGGCGAAGGTGTGGTCGATTCGCGAGACGGGGGCGTCGGCGGTCGCGTTGTCAGTGGATCGCGACAAGCCCGATCCGGTGGTCGGCTGGGAAGACGCGGCGGTCGATCCGCTGCGGCTCGGCGATTATCTGCGCGCGTTTCAGGCGCTCGTCGATCGCCATGGCTACGAGACGAGCCTGTACGGCCATTTCGGCGACGGCTGCGTGCACGCGCGCATCACGTTCGATCTGCGCAGCGCGGAAGGTATCGCGACGTGGCGCGGGTTCTTGCGCGAAGCGGCGGAACTGGTGGTCGAATTCGGCGGCTCGCTGTCGGGCGAACACGGCGATGGCCAGGCGAAGGCCGAGTTTCTGCCGATCATGTACGGCCCCGAGCTGATGCAGGCGATGGAGCAGTTCAAGGCGATCTGGGACCCGGCGAATCGTCTGAATCCGGGCAAAGTCGTGCATGCATACCGCGCCGACGAAAACCTGCGCATGGGCCCTGCGTACAAGCCGGTGACGCTGCATACGAAGCTCGCGTTCGCGAGCCGGGAAGGCGACGGCTTTCAGCGTGCGATCGAACGCTGCATCGGCATGGGCAAATGCCGCTCGCTCGAAGGCGGCACGATGTGTCCTAGCTATCGCGGCACGCGCGAGGAAAAGTACTCGACGCGCGGGCGCGCGCATCTGTTCTGGGAAATGCTGCAAGGCGACGTGATCGCCGACGGCTGGAACAGTCGCGAAGTGAAAGAAGCGCTCGATACCTGCCTCGCATGCAAGGGCTGCAAGTCCGATTGCCCGACGCATACGGATATGGCGTCGTACAAGGCGGAGTTCCTTTCTCACTACTATGAGAACAATCGTCGGCCGCGTCAGGCGCTGTTCATGGGGCGGATCGGCGAATGGGCACCGTGGGCCGCGCGTTTTCCGCGCGTGACGAACTTTCTGACGACGGCGCCCGTTTTGTCCGCGCTCGGCAAATGGATCGCGGGTGTGGCGCAGACGCGTGCGTTGCCGCGGTTCGCCGCTGCGACTTATAGACGGAGTGCGTCGTCGCAAGCATCCGCGATTCATGCGTTCGGCGGCGACGCAAAGAAGGTGATCCTGTGGGTCGATACATTCAACGACCACTTCACGCCCGAGATCGCGCAGGCCGCCGCTGAGGTGCTCACGCAACTCGGCTGGCACGTCGCGTTACCGAAGAAACGTTTGTGTTGCGGGCGTCCGCTGTACGACTTCGGCCTGCTCGAACGCGCGCGCGAGCTGCTCACGCATATCGTCGACGACCTCGCGGACGACATCGCCGCCGGCGTGCCGCTGGTCGGTCTGGAGCCTGGCTGTCTATCGGTGTTCAAGGACGAGTTGCTGAAGCAACTCCCCGATCATGCGTTGGCGAAGAAGCTGTCCGCGCAAACGTATCTGTTTGCCGATTTCGTCGCGCGTCAGCCGTTCGAGTGGCCGACGCTCGCGGCCGATGTGATGGTGCATGGCCATTGTCATCAGAAGGCGCTATTTGGCATGCAGGGCGATGCGGCGTTGCTGAACAAGCTCGGCGTCAAATGGAAGCTGCTCGATACCGGCTGCTGCGGGATGGCGGGATCGTTCGGCTTCAACATCGAGCATCACGCGTTGTCGGAAAAGATCGGCGAGGACATGTTTGAGGCCGTGCGCGACGCTATGGCGGCGAATGCGGAAACGATCGTGCTGACCAACGGCTTCAGTTGTCGCGAGCAGATCGAGCACGGCACAGGGCGACACGCACTGCATATCGCGCAACTCGCGCAACGGGCTCTGGCGGCGCGCTGAGTGCGCGCGCCGTGCAGGGCGCGCTATTTCTTCGCTGACTCGTTCGCGGCAGGCGGTGTATGCGGAAGGTCCGCATTGGTCGCCATCCACAACACTTCGGCGTCTTCCTCGCTGGTCGACACCGCCGCGTGACCCGTGCGGCTGTCGAAGTAGAGGCTGTCGCCCGCGTTCAGATGTGTCGGCGCGTACAGCTCCGAATAGAGGCACACGCTGCCGCTGATCACGTAGAGAAACTCCTCGCCTTCGTGGCGGCCCCAGTCGTCGAATGCATCGAGCGTGTGCGCCGAGATGCGGATGCGAAACGGCAGCATCGCCTTGTGGGCCAGGTCGGTGGCGAGCAACTCCATCTGATAGCCGCGATAAGCGTGGCGCTGGCCTTCGTTCTTGCGCGTCAGCGCGCGCCGGCCGCTCGCGCTGACTTTCGGCGTCGAGCCGAACAGTTCGCCAATTTCGATCTTCAGGCCCAGCACGATTTTTTGCAGCACGTCGAACGTGGGGGACATCAGGCCGTTTTCGACTTTCGACAGCGTCGAGCGCGAGACACCGCACAGGCGGCTCGCGGTTTCGAGCGTCAGATCCTGCGCTTGACGGGCGGCGCGCACGCGCCGGCCGAGATCGGTGGAGGACGTGTCGGCGGATTTGGTGAGGTGGGTGTCCATGAGGCTTGCTGCCGGTCGGGTACGCGCTTGATCGGGCGAATAATGTTTCCGATCATAACATTTGGCGTGACCGGGGCCTTTGTGCGCCGATTCAGGCGTTCGAGCGCTTTTCTCATCGGAAACGTCGTGGCTTTTCCGATGAGTTCGACGCAGCGTGGCGATCTCACGTTGATGAGGCGTCGTTTGCGCGGCGTTTTTCACGCGCTGCGATTGATAAGCTCATTGAGCTGCGTGCCAGCCGTCGCGCCGGTGAAGTCGAAGCGGCCATCGGCCAGCGCCTGAGCGGCGTGCATGAAGCCACCCCACGCCGCGCGCGCGAGCCCGCCGCCGACGCTGATCCGCCGCACGCCGAGCGCGGCCACGTCCTGCAACGTCAGGGTCGATGTCGAGCCGATCAGCAGATTGACGGGCTTCGGCGCGACGGCCGCGACCACCGCTTCGATCTGCTCGCGCGTCTGGATACCCGGCGCATACAGGCAGTCGGCGCCCGCCGCCGCATAGGCCTTCAGACGCGCAATGGCATCGTCGAGATCGGGCTTGCCGGCGAAGAAATTCTCCGCGCGGCCGACGAGTAGCGTATCGCCGCCGTTCTGATCGATCGCACGTCGTGCCGCGCTGAGCCGCTGCACGGCGACGTCGACCGGAAACAGCGGTGCGGCGGGGTTGCCGGTCGAGTCTTCGATCGACAGACCCGCGACGCCCGTTTCCACCGCGAGCGTCACACTCTCGGCGACTTCTTCCGGGTCGCGGCCGAAGCCGTTTTCGAAGTCGGCGTTGACCGGCAGATCGGTCGCGTCGACGATTGCGCGCAGGTGCGCGAGGATCGTTTCGCGCGGCAATGTGTTGTCCGCATGTCCGGTCGACCACGCAAAACCGGAACTCGTCGTCGCGAGCGCCTTGAAGCCTAGTGTATGCAGATAACGGGCGCTGCCCGCGTCCCACGGATTGGGCAGCACGAAACAGCCAGACGAGTGCAGCGCGCGGAAAGCGGCGCGTTTTTCAGCGGCGGTGCGGGGCATCGCATGTCTCCTTGGTGTGAGGGAGCGGCTCCCTCGTTGAGGGGAAAACGCCGCGCCAACTGTTGCGCAGGCGAATCGGCATTCACCAGGGGAAAGTCTATGTCCGTATCGAAACCGTGGTTGATGATATTGGTGGCGACTTTCACAGACGTTTCCAATAATTCAAAATGACGACAGGCGAAGAAGCCGGTTCAGAGATGCGAAGGGCCGCGTGGGAAGACGGCATTCGCGACGAGGTCATTTCCCCAAAGGAGGCACAACATGAACATCGCGACCCAGATGCGGTCGATCCCTGCCGTGTTGGTGCTCACGCTCGTTGGCTGCGCCGCGGGCGGCGGGAATGGCGGCGCGCAAACGCATCTGAGTGCAACGCAATGCCGCGATCTGACCGACCTCAGGAACAAGGCACCGGCCACGCACCAGCGGAGCATGAGCGAACTGACAGCGCTGCAGCAAGCGGGCTACCACCCTGAACGACGCTTTGATCCTGACTATCCGGCGAGCCTTGAGCGCGCGCAGAGGCAGGTGGACGTCTGGTATCAGGCGGAATGCCCGCAGGCACGGGCTGGGTGAATCTGCCGCGGCGTCAGAATTAGCGGTACGTTGTTGGTGCCGCATAAACGTAAAAAGCGGGCGCATGCCTTGAAAACATGCGCCCGCTTCATATCGGTTCGAAACGGCGAAAACCGCAAAGAGGGGAAAGGGCCGTTAACTCAAGAATCTTTCCTCGCTACGGACATTCACTATACGTTCGCGACTCGTCACTGACCGTCCGGATTGACCCACATCGGATGATGGCCCGCTTGCGATGATCCGCCCATCGACGACCCATAGCCAGACGTGTCGCCTTGGCCCTTCGCTTTCATCGCGGAGACGCGTGCCTCGGCCGCCTGGATGTCCGCGGGATACTGGGCATCGAGCACGATGGCCGGGTTATAGCCAATCTGTTCGAGTTGCTGCACCTCTGCCTTGACTTCGGCCCGCGTGATCGGCTGTTCCGATTGCGCGAACGACGCGACCGGCGCAGCGATCAGGGCCGTAAGCGCAACTGCCTGGATAAGCGATTTCATGATGTTTCCCTCCGTAGTTGTCTGTCTATCCAGCACCGCTGCGATACCGGTGCCATAAGCGCAGTTTAGAGGGGGGCGAACTTGGGGAAAACCACTAGCCGACTAATTCAGTATTGCAAAGAACGGGTAGTCGGCGAGCTGTAATCTCGCCGTCGCTGGTTCTCGTAAAACAGCGCAAAAGCGGCCGCAAATCTCGTCACACACCTTTGCGCACGTCGACGCGATAACTCGTGATTTGCCGATAAGTATCTCCGGGTCGCACGATCACTTCGTTCTGCCCGGTCATATTGACCTCGTTCGGGAAACCGCCCGCCTCGAGGCACAAGCCGGCGTGCCGTTGATAGCGGACACCGCCGCGTCCCGGGTTGCCGTTCAACGCGTTGCCCGTGTAAAACTGCAAGCCCCGCTGATCGGTCGCGACGGTCAGTTCGCGTCCGCTGCCCGGATCGTATGCACAGGCGACTTCGCGCAGCGGCGGCGCGTGGCCGTCGTTGCCCTTTATCGCGTTTGCCGGTGCCTCGCGCAGCACGTAGCAATGATCGAAGCCGCCGGCGCGCGCGAGTTGCGCGTGCGGCCAGTCGAGCCGGCCGCCGATCGGCGCGCTCTGCCGGAAGTCGAATGCGTTGCCCGCGACGTCGGCGAGCTTGCACGGAATCATCGTCGCGTCGACTTCGAAAAAGCGCTCGGCGTCGATCGACAGCACGTGGCCGCGAATGTCGGTACCCGCGCGCCCGGTCAGGTTGAAGTACGGATGGCTCGTCAGATTGAGCGGCGTCGGTGCGTCGGTGATCGCTTCGTAGCCGATCGTCAGCGTGCCGTCGTCGTCGAGCGAATAGCGTACTTGCACCGTCACGTTGCCCGGAAAACCGGCATCGCCTTCGGGCGACTCGAGCCGCATCAGCAACGCGCCGTCGTCCTCGGCGACCTCCCACAACGCCCGATGAAAACCGACCGTGCCGCCGTGCAGCAGATTCGGACCTTCGTTGCGATCGAGCGTGTACTCGATGCCGTCGAGCGAAAAGCGCGCGCCCGCAATGCGATTCGCCCAGCGGCCGATCAGTCCGCCCATGTAGGTCGAGGCCGCCACGTATTCGGCGGGCGTGTCGTGACCGAGCAGAATATCGCCGAGACGTCCGGCGCGGTCCGGTGCGTGCCACGAAACCAGCGTCGCGCCGAGGTCGCTGATGGCGACTTTCATGCCGTGCGCGTTGCGCAACGTGTAAAGCCGTACGCGATCGCCGCCCTGCAGCGTGCCCCACGGCTCGGAAGAGAGTTGTGCGATGCTGATCATGTGGTCAGTGCGAAGAAAAAATAGAAAGCATGCTCAGCCAGCGGTTTTGGTCTTCGGGCCCACGCGCTCCTGGTATTCGCGCGGCGTGCAGCCGAGTTCGCGGCGAAATACCGCGTACATGTATTGCAGCGACGTGAAGCCGCAACGGATCGCGACTTCCGCGCTCGACGCATCGCGTTTCGCGAGCAGCGACTTCGCGACGTCGAGCTTGTGGCGCAAGATCTCCTGATGCACGGTGCACTGACGCTCGCGCCGGAAATACTCTTCGAGCGACGAACGCGACACGCCCACATAGTCGGCCACCTGCTCGGTGCGGATGCCCTGGCACGCGTACTGGCGAATGAAATGGCGGGCGCGCATCACGTAAGGACTCGCGAGCGGCTGATGCCGCGTCGATTCGAGCACGTTGATGCCGACCGGCGGCACCAGAATGCGGCGCCCCGGAAAGCGCGCGCCGTGCAGCATCTGATGCAGGATGTGCGCGGCGGTACGGCCCATTTCCTCGGTGCCCTGGATCACCGACGACAGCGGAATGCGCGTCAGCGTACGCGTGAGCGGATCGTTGTCGATGCCGATGATCGCGACTTCCTCGGGCACCGGAATGCCCGCGATCAGACATGCCTGCAGCAAATGCCGCGCACGCGCGTCGGTCACCGCGATGATGCCGACCGGCTTCGGCAGTTGCCGCAGCCAGGTGGTCAGCTGTTCGATGGCCTGGTTCCAGGACGGCGCGCTCGTCGACAGACCGCGATAGATCTCGCTATCGATCTGCGCCGAGCTGCGTCCGTCGGCGCTGCGCAGATGCGCGAAGGCGAGTTCGCGCTGTTGCGCCCAACGGTTTTCCTGCGCCTGCGGCAGGCTGTACAGCGCGAAGTTTTCGAGGCCCGCGCCGATCAGGTGCGTGTACGCGAGCGACACGAGCTTGCTGTTGTCGGTCGCGATATAGGGTAAATCCGGGGGGTACTGCGTCGGATCCTCGTACGACGAACCGACCGCGACAACCGGTAGTGGACAGTCGCGCAGGGCTTCGTCGACGGCGGGATCGTCGAAGTCCGCGATGATGCCGTCGCCGTCGAAGCGCTGGATACCCGCGAGCCGGCAGCGGAAGTCTTCTTCGAGGAAGAGATCCCACGCGACCCGCGTCGACAGCAGGTAGTTGCCGATGCCGGTGATGATCTCGCGATCGTAGACCTTGTTCGCGTTGAACAGCAGCGCGATGCGATGGGTTGTCTGAGGTGCTTGTGGACGGGTCATGGCGGTGAGCGGCGGGTGGATCGATGGACCACGCGCCTTTGTCTCCATTGTGTCGGGTGCCTGGGAGCAATCCCGTTTTTAAGCGTCTGGTTATTCTAGGCGCCGAATCGCGCGACGGCAGTAAACAAACGCGCGGGCGGTAAGAAACATCAAGCGCGCTGCGCAATTTCGCAATTGCCGGCACATCGTGCAAGCGGCAGCATGGCGTCACTTTGTCGGCCTGCGCGGCTTCTCGCGTGGGTTGCAATGCAGCATACATTGGAGACGCCGATGTCCTACTTCGAACACATTCCAGAGATTCGTTACGAAGGCCCGCAATCGGACAACCCGCTCGCGTACCGTCACTACGACAAAACGAGGAAGGTACTCGGCAAGACGCTCGAGGAACATCTGCGTATCGCCGTCTGCTACTGGCATACCTTCGTATGGCCCGGCGTCGATATCTTCGGTCAGGGCACGTTCCGGCGGCCGTGGCAGCAACCCGGCGACGCAATGGAGCGGGCGCTGCAGAAGGCCGACGCCGCGTTCGAATTCTTCTCGAAGCTCGGCACGCCGTACTACACGTTCCACGATACCGACGTCGCGCCCGAAGGCGCGAGCGTGAAGGAATACAGCGAGAACTTCCTGCGCGTGTCCGACTACCTCGCGCGCAAGCAGCAGGATACCGGTGTCAAATTGCTGTGGGGCACCGCGAATCTGTTTTCGCATCCGCGTTACGCGGCCGGCGCCGCGACCAATCCGAATCCGGAGGTTTTCGCCTTTGCGGCGACCCAGGTGCGTCATGCGCTCGACGCGACGCTGCGCCTCGGCGGCGAAAACTACGTGTTGTGGGGCGGCCGCGAAGGCTACGACACACTGCTGAACACCGACCTCGTGCGCGAGCGCGAGCAGTTCGCGCGCTTCCTGCACATGGTGGTCGAACACAAGCATCAGATCGGTTTCAAGGGCGCGCTGCTGATCGAGCCGAAGCCGCAGGAGCCAACCAAACATCAGTACGACTACGACGTCGCCACCGTGCACGGCTTCCTGCTGCAGCACGGCCTCGACAAGGAGATTCGCGTCAACATCGAGGCGAATCACGCGACGCTCGCGGGGCACTCGTTCCATCACGAGATTGCGACCGCATTTGCGCTCGGCATCTTCGGTAGCGTCGATGCGAATCGCGGCGATCCGCAAAATGGCTGGGATACCGACCAATTTCCCAACAGCGTCGAGGAACTCACGCTGGCCTTCTACGAGATCCTGCGCCACGGCGGCTTCACGAGCGGCGGCATGAACTTCGATGCGAAGGTGCGGCGCCAAAGTGTCGATGCGGAAGACCTGTTTTATGGCCACGTCGGCGCGATCGACAACCTCGCGCTCGGCCTCGAACGCGCCGCGGTGCTGGTCGAAAACGAGCGCCTCGAGCAGTTCAAGCGGCAACGCTACGCGGGCTGGGATGGCGAGTTCGGCCGCAAGATCCTGTCCGGCGACTACTCGCTGTCGACGCTTGCGGCGGACACGTTGGCGCGCGATCTGAATCCGCGGCATGTGAGCGGGCAACAGGAACAGATGGAAAACATCGTAAATCAGGCGATTTATAGCGGACGTTGAATAAAGATCGCGCGGCCACGTCGACCGCGCGCACCAGCAAGCTGTGGGTTGTCGCTTGTCCGAGTCTGCGGCTCGCAGCGCAGACCGATACGTCCGGTATTCCGGCTATCACTACATAAAGGAGACATCAATGAAATTCGCAATGCGTCGTAACGTCCTGAGTTCGCTGTTGTGCGGCGCGGTACTCGCCAGCCTGTCGCTCGCCGCGCCGCTCGCGCACGCCAGCAAGGCTCATCCGGAAATCGGCTTCTGTATCGACGATCTGCGCGTCGAGCGCTGGTCGCGCGATCGCGACTATTTCGTCGCCGCGGCGGAAAAGCTCGGCGCGAAGGTGTCGGTTCAATCGGCCGATGCGAGCGAAGAGCGTCAGATCTCGCAGATCGAAAACCTGATCTCGCGCGGCGTCGACGTGATCGTGATCGTGCCGTTCAACTCGAAGACGCTCGGCAACGTCGTGGCCGAAGCGCGCAAAGCGGGCATCAAGGTAGTCTCGTATGACCGCCTGATTCTCGACGCCGATATCGACGCCTATATCTCGTTCGACAACGAGAAGGTCGGCGAGATGCAGGCGCAGGGCGTCTATGACGTGCGGCCGAAGGGCAACTACTTCCTGCTCGGCGGCGCACCGACCGACAACAACGCGAAGATGCTGCGCCAGGGCCAGCTGAAGGTGCTGCAACCGGCGATCGACAAGGGTGACATCAAGGTGGTCGGCCAGCAGTGGGTGCCGGAGTGGAGCGCATCGACCGCGCTGCGCATCATGGAAGACGCGCTGACCGCGAACAACAACAAGATCGACGCAGTCGTCGCGTCGAATGACGGCACCGCTGGCGGCGCGATCCAGGCGCTCGCCGCGCAGGGCCTCGCGGGCAAGGTACCGATCTCGGGTCAGGATGCCGACCTCGCTGCCGTGAAGCGCGTGGCGGCCGGCACGCAGACGATGACGGTCTACAAGCCGCTGAAGCTGATCGCGGGCGAAGCAGCGAAGCTGTCGGTCGCGCTTGCCAAGGGTGACAAGCCGGCGTTCAACGCGCAATACGACAACGGCAAGAAGAAGGTCGATACGGTGCTGCTGCAGCCGACCAAGCTGACGAAGGCGAACCTCGACACCGTCGTGAGGGACGGCTTCTACACGCAAGAGCAACTCGCGAGCAAATAACACGGAGACGGGCCCTATGTGAACGCCACGCTCCCGGGTCATGGCGCCCGGGAGCGTGATCGAACATCGGCCCAACTTGCAGCGAGACATAGCGAATGACGCAACCTCTTCTGACGATGCGCGGCATCGTCAAAGCTTTTTCCGGCGTGAAGGCGCTCGACGGCATCGATCTGACCGTATCGCCGGGCGAATGCGTGGGCCTGTGCGGCGAAAACGGCGCGGGCAAATCGACGCTGATGAAGGTGCTGTCCGGCGTGTATCCGCACGGTACGTGGGATGGCGAAATAACCTGGGAAGGCGAGACGCTGAAGGCCGCGAGCGTGCGCGACACCGAACGCGCGGGCATCATCATCATCCACCAGGAACTGATGCTCGTGCCGGAGTTGTCGGTCGCGGAAAACATCTTTCTCGGCAACGAAATCACGCTGCCCGGCGGCCGCATGAACTACGCGGCGATGTATCAGCGCGCCGACGAACTGTTGCGCGAACTCGGCATCAGCGGCATCAACGCCGCGCAGCCCGTGATGAACTACGGGGGCGGCCATCAGCAGCTGATCGAAATCGCGAAGGCGCTGAACAAGCGCGCGAAGCTGCTGATCCTCGACGAACCGTCGTCGTCGCTGACCGCCTCCGAAATCGCGATTCTGCTCGATATCGTGCGCGATCTGAAACGGCGCGGCATTGCCTGCGTGTACATTTCGCACAAGCTCGACGAAGTCGCCGCCGTCTGCGACACGATCAGCGTGATTCGCGACGGCCGTCATGTCGCGACCGAGCCGATGCACGCCCTGACGACCGAGCGGATCATCTCGCTGATGGTCGGCCGAGAGATCAAGAACCTGTTTCCGCGCGAGCCGCATCCGATCGGCGACGTGATCTTCGAAGCGCGCAACGTGACCTGTTTCGACGTGACGAATCCGCGCCGCAAGCGCGTGGACGACGTGTCGTTCTCGTTGCGGCGCGGCGAAATACTCGGTGTCGCCGGGCTCGTCGGCGCGGGCCGCACCGAACTGATGCAGGCGATTTTCGGCGCGTATGCAGGCATCAGCGAGGCGCACGTCATGCTCGACGGCAAGCCGCTGAAAATTCGCGCGCCGATCGACGCGATTCGCGCCGGCATCGCGATGGTGCCCGAGGATCGCAAACGCCACGGCATCGTGCCCGGCATGAGCGTCGGTCATAACATCACGCTTGCGGTGTTGCAGCGTTTCGCGTCGGGCGGACGTATCGATTCCGCGGCCGAACTCGACACGATTCAGACGGAAATGAAGCGGCTTTCCGTGCGCGCCGCGAATCCGATGTTATCGATTGCAAGTCTGTCGGGCGGCAATCAGCAGAAGGCCGTGCTCACGCGAATGCTGCTGACCAACCCGACCGTGCTGATTCTCGACGAACCGACACGCGGCGTCGATGTCGGCGCCAAATACGAAATCTACAAGCTGATCTTCCAACTGGCGCAGCGCGGCATGTCGATCGTGATGGTGTCGTCCGAATTGCCGGAAGTGCTCGGCATCAGCGACCGAGTGCTCGTGATCGGCGAAGGCGAGTTGCGCGGCGACTTCATCAACGACGGCCTCACGCAGGAAGACATTCTCGGCGCCGCGATCCGCCCCGTGCATCTATCTTCGAACCCAACCGCAGCGAGTGCCGCATGACTCCCGAAGTAACTTCCCAACGCACCGACAACGCCGCGCCGCGAGGCGCATTCGGCGGCACGCAACGGATCCAGCAACTGTTCGCGCGCTACAAGATTCTCGCGCTGCTGATTGCCGTCGCCGTGATCTGGATTTTCTTTTCGGCGCTCACGCACGGCGCGTTCGTCACGCCGCGCAATCTGTCGAATCTGCTGCGGCAGATGTCGATTACCGGCATGCTCGCGTGCGGCATGGTGTTCGTGATCATCGCCGGTGAAATCGATCTGTCGGTCGGTTCGCTGCTCGGTTTGCTCGGCGGCGTTGCGGCGATTCTCGACGTGAACCGGCACTGGCCGATCGGCGTGACGATTCCGGTCGTGCTGCTGCTCGGCATCGCGGTCGGCGTGTTCAACGGCTGGTGGTCGACGTATCGGCGCGTGCCGTCGTTTATCGTCGGGCTCGGCGGCATGCTCGCGTATCGCGGCATTCTGCTCGGCATTACCGGAGGGTCGACGATCGCGCCAGTGTCGGACAGCTTCGTGTTCGTCGGTCAGGGCTATCTGCCGCGGCTCGCCGGCGACACGCTCGCCGTCGTGCTGTTCCTGCTGCTGGCATTCCTGACGATCCGCCAGCGCGCGAATCGGCAGCGTTATCAGTTGCGCGTCGTGCCTTTCTGGCAGGACGTCGCGAAGGTGATCGGCGCAGGGGCGATTCTCGCCGGCTTCATCGCGATGCTCGACAATTACGGCGGCATTCCGGTGCCGGTGTTGCTGCTGCTCGCGCTGCTCGGGGTCTTCACATGGATCGCGACGCAGACCGTGTTCGGACGCCGCATCTACGCGGTCGGCTCGAACCTCGAAGCGACGCGGCTGTCGGGTGTCAACACCGACCGCGTGAAGCTCGCGATCTTCGCGCTGATGGGGCTGATGTGCGCGTTTGCCGGCATCGTCAACACGGCGCGGCTCGCGGCCGGTTCGCCGTCGGCGGGCTCGATGGGCGAACTCGACGCGATCGCCGCGTGCTTTATCGGCGGCACCTCGATGCGCGGCGGCTCCGGCACCGTGTATGGCGCGCTGATCGGCGCGCTCGTAATGGCGAGCCTCGACAACGGCATGTCCATGCTCGACGTCGACGCGTACTGGCAGATGATCGTGAAGGGCGGCATCCTCGTGCTGGCCGTGTGGATCGACGTGGTGTCGGGTTCGAACCGCCGTTGATCCAGTCGCATGATCGCCTGATTGAATCAAGCGCAGGGTTCGCGGTGTGCCGGCGGTGACTTACGCCGGCACACCGCCGCCTCTGCGCGGACGCAGTTAATGAAACACCCCACGACTTTCCCCCGCCGCTTTCAGTCCCCGCCTTCCCACGCCGCACGGCCGCTCGAGGTTCACGCGCGCATTTAAGTCTCACGCTCGCTGATTCGTCTTATTACTATTCGCAGACAAAGACGGGGTGCATCGGCGCTGTCGCCGCTTTCCTACCATCGAGCCAGCCGAGCGAGCCATGCCATGTTGACGCGCAGAACCTTTCTGCTTGGCGGCGCCAGTGCGTTGGGCGGGCTGCTGGTCGGCTGGGCCGTGCTGCCGCCGCGGCAGCGCCTGATGACGTCGACGCCGCTGCCGACGCAAGGCACTCAGGTTGGGCTAAACGGCTGGGTGAAGATCGACGCCGACAACCGCGTGACGATCATGGTGCCGAAGGCCGAAATGGGGCAGGGCATCCATACGGGGCTTGCGATGCTGCTCGCCGAGGAGCTCGACGCAGACTGGCGGCAGGTGCAAGTCGAAGCGGCGCCGATCGACCGGATCTACAACGCGGTGCAGGGTATCGTCGACGATCTGCCGTTTCGCCCCGACGACGACAGCTACATCCGCCGCGGCACCGTGTGGATCACGAGCAAGGCAGTGCGTGAGATCGGCACGATGATGACGGGCGGCTCCTCGAGCATGAACGATCTCTGGACGCCGATGCGCGAGGCCGGCGCGTCGGCGCGTGTGATGCTGATCGAGGCGGCGGCCGAACGCTGGGACGTGCCGGTCCGCGAATGCCGCGCGGAAAAGGGCTACGTGCTGCACCCGTGGGGGCACAAGGCGACGTTCGGCGAGTTGTCGTCGATGGCCGCGCGCCAGCCGCTGCCGCGCAGCGTCGTCCTGAAGCAGCCGGCCGACTTCAAGCTGATCGGCCAGCCCGTGCGGCGCATCGAAGCCGCGTCGAAAATCGACGGTGCGGCGCGCTTCGGCATCGACGTGTTGCCCGACGGTTTGGTCTATGCGAGCGTCGTGATGTGTCCGACGCTCGGCGGCACGGTCGCGCATTTCGACGCGACGCCCGCGCAAAAGATGCGGGGCTTCATCAAGGCGTTCGCCGTGCCGCCGTACGCGGGCGGCACCGGCGGCGTGGCCGTGATCGCGGACAACGCGTTTCGCGCGATGAGCGCGGTCGAGGCGATCAACGTGACCTGGCATGACGGCGCGGCCGCGAAGGTGTCGAGCGCGGCGGTAGACCGCCGCCTCGTCGAGACGCTCGACCATACGGACGGCCACGTGTATTACCACGTCGGCAACGTCGACAACGCGATGAGTCGCGCGGCGCGCACGATCGAAGCGGTCTATCACGCACCGTATCTCGCGCATGGCGCGGTCGAGCCGCTGAACTGCACGGTGCAGGTCGCGGACGGCGCAGCGACCGTCTGGGTGTCGACGCAGATGCCGCGGCTGGCGCGGCATCATGCGGCGAAAGTGCTCGGCCTCGACGTCGATCTCGTCGATGTACAGACGCAGCTGTTGGGCGGCGCGTTCGGCCGGCGCCTCGAACTCGATTTCGTCGCGCAGGCCGCGGCGATCGCGCGCGAGGCCGATGGCCGTCCGGTGCAAACCATCTGGTCGCGCGCGCAGGACTTCACGCACGACTTCTACCGGCCCGCATGCGCAGCATGGTTTCAGGCCGGCTTCGACGAGCACGGCAAGCTGGTCGCCTGGCACGCGAAGTCGGCGGGTCAGGCGATCGTGCCGGATGCGCTCGCGCGTTACTACGGCGTGCCGCACATCCCGATCGACAAGACCACCTGCGAAGGCGCGTTCGATCAGCCCTACGAGTGGCCGGCCGCGCGCGTGTCGCACAAGATAGTCGAATTACCGGTGCCGATCGGCTTCTGGCGTTCGGTCGGCCACTCGCATCAGGCCTTCTTCACCGAGAGCTTCACCGACGAAGCCGCCGCCGCGGCCGGCCAGGACCCGATCGCGTTTCGCGCGATGCTGCTCGCGCAGCATCCGCGTCATCTGGCGGTCCTGAAGCGTGTCGAGAAGTTGTCCGACTGGGGGCGTCCGCTAAAACCCGCCGCCGATGGCGCGCGTCGCGCTCGTGGCGTCGCGTTGCACGAGGCGTTCGGCAGCGTGGTCGCGCAGGTCACGGAGGTGTCGATCGGCGCGAACCGGCAGATTCGCGTGCATCGGGTGGTGTGCGTAATCGATTGCGGCTTGCCGGTGAATCCGAATCTGATCCGTCAGCAGATGGAAGGCGGCATCGTGTTCGGGCTGTCGAGCGCGTTGCAGAACGAGATCACGATCGTCAACGGCCAGGTGCAGCAGAAGAACTTCGTGGACTTTCCGGTCGTGCGGATGAACGGGTGCCCTGCGATCGAAGTCGACATCATGCCGAGCCAGCTGCACCCGCAAGGTGTCGGCGAGCCGGGCGTGCCGCCGATCGCGCCGGCGGTGGGCAATGCGGTGTTCGCACTGACGGGGCAGCGTTTGCGGACGCTGCCGTTGCGGCTTGCATGACGGACGGTCGATGAGCAAAAGCTTGCGGTGTAGCGCGGCGACTCAGGAGGCAAGCATGGCGGTACTGAATATCAACGGACGCAAGGTGAAGGTCGATGCCGATCCGGACATGCCGCTGCTATGGGTGCTGCGCTGCGATCTCGGCATGACCGGCACCAAGTTCGGCTGCGGCGTGGGCATCTGCGGCGCGTGCACGATCAATCTCGACGATGCCGCGTGCTTCGCGTGCCAGACGTTGATGTCGAGCCTGCATACGCAGAAGATCACGACGATCGAGGGTTTGCAGGGACGCGAATCGCAGGCGCTGAAGGCCGCGTGGATCGAACTCGATGTGGTGCAGTGCGGCTATTGCCAGAGCGCGCAATTGATGGCGGCTTGCGCGTTGCTGAAGCACAAGCCCGATCCGACCGATGCCGACGTCGACGAGGCGATGACGCCGGTGGTGTGCCGTTGCGGCACGTATCCGCGGGTACGGGCAGCGATACATCAGGCGGCGGCGAAAGTGCGGAACAGCTAGCCACTCTTTCGGTCCGCCGCCCGCCCAACTCAATTAGCCAACATTTCGACCACCGCAACCACCGCGGTGAAGATACCGATGCATCCGCCCAACGTGACTACACCCTGCATGAATGGCGACATACGAGACCCCGTAGCGTGAAGTGGTGTCACGTATTTAACCGAAAGTGAAAGCAAAAAGAAAGATTCTCAAAAATAAATCGTAAGACGGCCGATCAAGGCGCTTTCGCAGTTGCGGCCGTCGACGCTCCCGACTTCGCGGACGGCCTGGCCGCGACAGGTGTTGCCTTCAGCTGCGGCCGCGTTTCACCCGGCGTGCTTTGCCCGCCAACTTCCCACCCGCCGCCCAGCGACAGGAACAGATTGACCTGATCGATCGCCACCTGGCCCTCCGCCGCCGCGAGCTGCGACTTCGCGGCCGTCAGCGTGCGCGTCGCGTCGAGATCGGAGATGAACGACTCGCGCCCGGCGCGATACAGCCGATGCGTTTCATCCGCCGATTGCGCCGCCGACTTCAGCGCCGCGCGCAGCGATTCGGCGCGCGCGTAATCGGACGCGTAGGTCGCGAGGTTGGTCTCGGTTTCGCGCAGCGCGGTCAGCACCACGCCGTCGAACTTCGCGAGCGCGACCTGGCTCGACGCTTCGGCTTCGTGGACCCGTTGGCGCGCGCCATTGGTCGGGAAGGTCCAGCTGATCAGCGGACCGAAGGCCCAACGCGCTGTCGGCGAGGTGGGAATGTCTTCCAGAATGCCGGTGAAGCCCGCCGACGCGCCAATGCTGATGCTTGGATAAAGCGCCCCGGTCGCGACGCCGATGCGCGCCGTCGACGCCGCGAGCTGACGCTCGGCTTCGTGCACGTCCGGGCGTCGCCGCAGCAGCCCGGCGCCGTCGCCGATCGGAATCGGCTGGTGGATTTGCGGCAGCCGGTCGCAGGCGAGCACGGCCGGCGGCAATTGCGACGGCGCCTGGGCGAGCAGCATCGCGAGCCGGTATTGTGCGATCTTGCGGCGCGCGGTGTAGCGCGGAATGTCGGCCGTCAGAGTCTCGACCTGAGTCTGGCCGCTCGTGACCGCGGTCTGGTTTCCGCGTCCCGCGTCGCGCAGACGGCGCGACACGTCCACGCGCTCCTTCTGTAGCGCGAGCGATTGCTGCGCGATGCGCAGCTCCTCGGCCGCCGAGCATTGTTCGACGTACGAGCGCACCACGTCCGCGACGACAGTGATGCGCGCGAGGTCGCCCGCGGCTTCCACGGCCTCGGTGTCCGCCGCCGCCGCCTCGACGCCGCGGCGCAGTTTGCCGAACAGGTCGATTTCGTACGAGACGTTGATGCCCATGTCACCCAGGTTGGCGACCGGCAGTTTCTCGAAGAGCAGGAATTGCTCGGCCGATTCCTGCGCGCGCTGGATCGCCACCGACGCGTTGCCCGAAAAACCGCCCTGCGCTTGTGCTATGCCCAGCGCCTCGCGCGAGCGCGCGAGATTCGCGGTCGCGACGCGCAGGTCGGTATTCGATTTCAACGCCTCGTCGACCAGACCGTTCAGCACCGGATCGTCGTACAGCTTCCACCAGACGGTCGGCAGATTGAGGGTTGACGTCAGCTTGGGATCGGCGCCCTCGATCGCTCCGTTCGCGAGCGGGGCATTGACGAGCGCCTGTTTCGGCAGCGTGTAGTTCGGCCCGACGTTGATGCAGCCGTTCAGCGCGACGGTGAGCGGCAACAACGGCAGCAGCGGCAGCAGTGGCAGCAGCGGCAAGCGCGGCGCCAGCGAGGACAAGGTACGCACGAACTTCATTGCGACGCGCCCGACGGTGCGGTGCCCGACCCAGCGGACCCGGAGGCCACCGACGAACCCGGCGCCACCGGCGCAGCCGAAGCGGCGACCGTGCCAGATGCGCCACCCGTGCCCGACACGGCTCGTCTCCTGAGCGGCGACAGGTCACGCACCGACACCGTCGCGGTACGCCCCGCGATCAGGCGGAAATCAGCCGGCACCTCATCGAGCGCGACCCGCACCGGAATGCGCTGCGCGAGCCGCACCCAGCTGAACGCCGGGTTCACGTTCGGCAGCAGATTGGCGCTTTGCGTGCGGTCGCGGTCTTCGATACCGGCGACGATGCTCTGCACGTGCCCGCGCAGCGGCTTCGGCTCGCCCATCACGATGATGTCGACCGGTTGGCCGATGTCGATGCCGCGCAGCTTGGTTTCCTCGAAGTAGCCGTCGACGCGGAACGAATGCATGTCGACCACCGCGACCACCGCGCGGCCGGCCGCGACGAATTCGCCGGCGCGCGGGGCGCGGTCGTTCAGATAGCCGTCTACCGGGCTTTTGATCGTCGAGCGCTCGAGGTTCAGCTTCGCGGTGTCGATCGCGACGTTCGCGTCGACGAGCGCGGCTTCGCCCGCGTCGACGCGCGAGCGGCTTTCTTCGAGTACTTCGGCGGCGACGAGGTTGCCGAGCTGACGATTGCGCGCGTATTCGCGGCGCGCCTGATCGAGCGTCGCGCGGCGCTGCTGCGCCGTTGCCTCGGCCTGTCGCAATGCGAGCGTGTAGCGCGCCTGATCGATCCTGAACAGCACCTGGCCCTGCTTGACCTGCTGGTTGTCCATGACCTCGACCGACGAAATCAGTCCCGACACGTCGGGCGCGACCTGGATCACATCGGCGCGTACGCGCCCGTCGCGGGTCCACGGCGCGAACAGGTAGTAGTCGACGAGTTTCCACAGCACGAATGCTGCGACCACTACGACGATCAGGGTCAGCAGGATCTGACCGACGGAGAACCAGGTTTTTTTCACGTTATTAGTCTGTGCGAAACGACGACGACAAGGCCCAACACCAGCACATAGACACCGAGATCGAAGATGGAGCGATGCCAGACGAAGCGGTAAAAGCCGGTGTAATCGAGCGCGGTGCGAATGCCGAGGTTGATCAGATACGCAATCAACATCAGCACCAGCACGGCCGGTACGAACACGCCGAAGATATCGATTTCACCGATCATCGCGGGAACCGGGAAAAGGGCGGGGCGGGGTGGGGTGGGCAAGCGGGCGCAAGCAGGGGCGCAAGAATGGGTGCGTCACGCAGCGGCCTCCGGTTCGGTCGGCGTTGGTTTCGTGAGGGTCGCCGGAAACAGCGAAAGACGCAAGCCGACCAGCGCGTGCAGCGCATCGCGCAACTGACGCGCCGAGGTCTTCGAGGTCTCGGTCGGCGCCGCGGCGTTGGCGAGCCCCTGCGCGGTGACGCGCGCGACGGCCACGTCGATCAACGACATCAGGCTGTCCGGCACCGGCTCGCGGTGGCGTCGATCGATGCAGCTCTCGTAGTATGTACGCACTCCATCGAGAACATGGTCGATCGCGCCGGCCGTTTCGCCGCCGAGCTTGCGTGTGAGGCGGCGCAGGTCCAGCGCGTTGAACCCGATGCGCAGATCGCGGAAGCTCTCGATCGACGGATGGCGGTAATCGTCGGTGGCCGCGAGGCGCGGGATCAATTGCATCAGCCGGTCGAGCATGCGCGCGGCGAGATTGCGCGGATCTTCGATCGGCCGCGTCGACGCGGTCAGCGCGACGTCGGCCCAGCTCGAGCGCAACAGGCGCGCCGCGGCCAGCTCGGCGCCGAATGGGCGCGTTGCACGGGTCCACAAGTATGCATAGAGCAGGCCGGAGAGGCCCGCGAGGTTGGCGTTCAGGAACGTCAGGAAGTTCGCGTCGTACGCGTCCTGAATGCTGATGAAGGTGGCCGTGTTCACCGCGACCAGCACCGTCACCATGTTGAACTGCGGGCGCGGAATCAGCGTGCCGACCAGAATGAACGGCGCGGCGAACAGGATCACCAGCATCGGGAAGTCGTGCACCTGCGGCAGCACGACGAACAGATAGAGACCCGCGGCCACGACGGCGACGCCGGTCGCGAGGAAGAAGCGGAACACGAACGGCGCGGGTTCGTCGAGCGCGGCGAAGAAGCAGCAGGCGACCGCCGCGAGCGTGACCGCGCTCGCGCCGTCGTTCCAGCCCGAGCCGATCCACAGCGCGCACGCGAGCACCACAGCCGCGGCCGCGGACACGGTCGCGAACAGCATCATGCCGCGATCGTAGAAGCGCTCGGTGCCGCCGAGTCGCCAGTGACGGAAATGCGGCCGCCACGAACCTTCCTCGCGTGTGATGATGATGCGCAGCGAGCGGCAGTCTTGCCACACGTCGATCACTTGCCCTAGGCGCCACAGTGCATTCGACAGCAGCGCGCCGTCCCAATGCGTGAGCGCGGCGGCGGGCGGGTGCATCGCGGCGATGCGCGCGCGCAGCGCGTTGGCGGTCTCGTCCGCGTGATCACCCTCGCTCGGCGCGGGCAGCGGTTGGTTGAACCACTTGATGACGTCGTCGATCAGCGTCTGAAGTCCTTCGGGCCAGTGTTGCGGGCCGTTGTTGTAGAGCGCGAGCAGCGGATCGGCGAGCGACGACATGATCGGCAGCAGCAGTTGCATGCGGCCACGTAGTTCATGCGTGCGCGCGAGGACGTCGGGCCGCGTGTGATCGTAGGCGAGCTGGCTCAGCAGCAGTTCGAGACCGTTGATCGTGCTCGCGAGTCGTTGCCGAGCGCCGGAAATCGCCGAGCTTGCGATGCGGCCCGACAGCGTTTCGGTCGCGTAGAACGCGGCGTCGCGAAACCATGCGTCGGTGCGCTCGATGATCGTCGGCGCGAGCCGGCTCGGAAACACCGCGCTGCCGACGATGCTCGCACAGACGATGCCGAGAATGATCTCCTCGGTCCGGCTCACGGCGAGATCGAAGACGCCGGTCGGATTCGTCACCGACGGCAGCGCGATGATCGGCATCGTATAGGCCGCCAGCATGAACACGTAGCTGCGCGCGGTGCGGTCGGACACCGCGAGGTAGAGCATCGTGCCGGTCCACGCCGCGACGATCACGCTGAACAGGTACGGCGATTCGACGAACGGCGGCACCAGCAGCACCGCGCCCGACGCGCCGAGCGCAGTGCCCAGCGCACGATAGATCGCCTTCGAGCGGGTCGCGCCGACGAACGGGTTCGACACGATGTAGACGGTCGCCATCGCCCAGTACGGCCGCGGCAGTTCGAACGCGAGGCCGATGTAAAGCGCGAGCATGGCCGCGGCGAACGTTTTGACGGAAAACAGCCAGTCGCGGAGAGTGGGATAGACCATAAACCGTTACGCGGAATCTGCGTTGTGCGGCGCGGTGGCTCGCGCGCCGCGCTTGGTGGACTTGCGCGCCTTGGCGGTGCCGCGTGATTTGCCGGCCGTTTTGGCAGCGCTTTTGCCGCTCGTCCGTTTGACCTTGCTGGCAAGCGCTGCGCTTTTGGCGGGCTCGCGCTTCGCCGACGAGGTGTGCTTCGTCGCCTCGTGCCTGACCGATTCCGGGCGCACGGGCTGCGCGCGTTCGTGACGCGTGTCGCGCTCGACGCTTCCCGGTTCGGCCCGTCCGGCGGCATCGGCCGTGAATGCGTCGAGCACGCGCAGGGCGGCCTCGAGATCGTCGCGCGATACGCCTTTGAGCGCCTGCGCGCGCAACGTGACCAGCTCCTCTTCCATCTTCGCGGTGACGGCGCGGCCTTCGTCGGTCAGTACGACGGTCTTCGCGCGGCGGTCTTCGGGATCTTCGTCGCGGCGCATCAGGCCGGCCGCGCACAACTGGTCGAGCAGCCGCACGAGGGAAGGCCCCTCGATGCCGATGTGATCGGCGAGCGTGACCTGACGCACCGCCGAGCCGAGCCGGCTCGCGGTCAGAAGCGGCGTCGCGCACGCTTCGGATACGTTGAAGGCCGCGAGCACACCATGACTCGTGCGCCGCCACTTTCTGGCGGCGACGACCAGCGTGCTGCTGACGGTGCGGCGCAGGGCATCGAGATTCGACATGGCCGGTATTGTATTTCCAAAATATTCGTTAGCAAACTATTGAATTGGAAATCGTGGCCGAACCGGAGGAGTCTGCGGCGCGAATGCGACAGCGGCATTAAATCGGTGGCCAGGAGGTGGGCTTACAGAATCGTTGGGTGTGCGGTGCGCCGCGATTTAATGGGCATTTTGAGGCAAGTGGTCTACTTGATTCACTTGAGCTTGATTCACGCGAGCAGCCGAACGGTGCGAGGATGAGGACACGCTGCTCCATCGCTCACTGTCCTGACGTATCGATCAGATGGTTCGTCGTGCCGAGCATCGCGGTGCTGCCGCGATACAAGGGCAGCCCCGACAGCACGCCCTTGAAGTCGCGCAGCGCTTCGCCGACCTCGACGCCTTCGGTGCCGAGGCGGAACTGGCGGATCGTGCGTTCATGATCGTTCGCGCGGCTCTTGACGGCGGTTATTGCCGTCAGCACTTCGCCGTGGTGCTCGAAATAGCGGAACAGGTATCGTGAAACGGCTCAGATCCCAACCATGGCTCGCGCCGATCGCGAGCAGTTCAGCACGGGTTTCGGACAGCGCGATATAAAGGCCGGTCTGCCCTTCGTGCAGGCCCTTGAGTAAGAATTGCAACGCTAGGGTGGTCTTACCCGTGCCTGGCACACCCTCCACGAGGTACATGCGGTTCGGCGTAAGACCACCGCCGAGGATGTCGTCGATGCCTTCGATGCCCGACGATATGCGGGCGGGGGTAGGGGCGGCGGTAGTGGTCGACATGATGGTTGAAATGACGTCGGCAGTGGCTTTGATCGAAACGGGCGCGATGTCGCGGCCGGTATGGCGCTACGCCATTTGTGTGCCGTCGTGCATTGCATGCGTGCTCGGGCCTCGCGCGCATGGGCATGAAGCGTGCTGTTAAAGGTGACTCGCTGCGAGTTTTTCATCAGCGGCACTTTGGAAGCTTCACGCACACCATGAAAACCTATCGACTTTCCGCTATCGCGCTTACCGCGGCATCGCTCGTTGCGCTGCTGCCGGTCAGTGCATCCGCCGACGATAGCCCCAGACCTTGCGGTGCGCTCAAACGGATCGTGGCCGCGGCGCCGGACGGCTTCGCCTCGCTGACACCCGACGACGGCAAAGGCGTTGCGCAACCTTATGGCGATGACGCGCAATGTTCGGCCGCGCATCGAAGTTTCCAGTGCACGTGGACGCCGCATCAGGCGGCGGGCTCGAACGCGGATGCATTGGAAGCGGTCGCGGCCGACGTCGCGTCCTGCCTGCCCGATGCAACGCACGATCAGAATTCGCCGGGACGTCAGCACTTTTATCTCGGCGCGAAGGATCGACGCACCGAAATCACGCTGACGCCAGAGGGGGCCAACCGGTTGCGGCTCGTGGTGTCGGGCAGGTAAGCGGCGGTGCCGCTCAGGCGGCAGCGGGCCACCACGACCAGCCGCGTCGCGAGTGGCGTAATTCGACGACCGACAGCGGCGCGATCTCGATGCGACAGAACACGGTTGGCGATGCGCCGAGGGCGTGCACGATTGCCGCTCGCAGCAGAGTCGCGTGGGTGATTGCGACGATGGTTCGACTGTGCGCAAAGGCCGCGAAGCTTGCTTCGTTGACGGCATTGCATGAACGCACGTCTGCCTGCTGCGCGTCGAGCCACTCTCCAACCCGCTGCACGAGTTGACCGAACGATTCGCCGCCGGGCGGCGCGGCGTCGGGCTCGCGTGTCCAGGCGGCGAGTTCGCGGGGCGTTTCGTCGGCAATGTCCGCGAGGCGCTGGCCGCGCCATTTGCCATAGTCGATATCCGCCAATGCGTCGGCAGGCGTGGCGCTCAGACCGAGAGCGGCGGCCGTTTCGCGCGCGCTGGCGGCGGGGCTGGTGAACACGGCGCCGTCGGCGGGAAGCGCGAGACGCGGTCGCGCCGCTTCGGCTTCGGCGCGACCGCGCGCGTCGAGCGGATCGTCGGCAGGGAAGCGGCCCGCGCGCTGCGCGGCCGTTGCCGCGTGGCTCACCAGTAGTAGTCGCGTATCCATTTTCTTTGCGTTGGCGCTCCATTTGCACTTGCCTGCGAGGTTTCATCGGTTCGCGGCGAGCGTTGCGAGGTAACCCTCGCCGTCACGGAAGCCGCAGTTTAGCGCGTAGAATGGTGGCACTGCGAAGCACGGAAGCCGGTGAGAGCCCGGCGCGGTCGCGCCACTGTAATCGGCATTGCAATCCACAAGAGCCGAAAGCCAGACCTGAGCTTCGCACCATTCCTCTGCAATCGACTTTCGGGGCGCGTCACCCCCAGGAGATGTCCATCATGACCGAAGCTGTTCTTGATCGCGCTGCGCAACCGGCGGCCCAGCCCACTCCCATTCCTTTGCGCGAACTGCTGCCGTGGGTCGTGTTCGGCGGCTTGCTGCTGTTGCTCGCGCTTTACTTCGTTGGTGCGGAACAGGGGGCGACGTCGCTCGTGCCCGGCATGTACGTGCATGAGTTCGTGCACGACGGCCGCCATCTGCTCGGCTTTCCCTGCCACTAACGGAGTTCGACATGGTAGGTAAATTGTTGGTGCGCGGGATGCTCGCGGGCATCGTCGCGGGCTTGCTCACGTTTGCGTTCGCTCGAATCGTCGGCGAACCACAGGTCGATCAGGCCATTTCATTCGAAGAAAAAGCGGCCGCCGCGCGCGGCGAGGCGCCCGAGCCCGAAATCGTGAGCCGTCAGACGCAGGCTGGCCTCGGCCTGCTGACTGGCGTGGTCACGTATGGCGCGGCATTTGGCGGCCTGTTCTCGCTGGTGTTTGCGTATGCGTATGGACGCGCGGGTACGTTGAGCGTGCGTGCGCTGTCCGCGTGGCTCGCGCTTGGCGCGTTCATGACGCTCGTGATCGTGCCGAATATCAAGTATCCGGCTAATCCGCCGTCGATCGGTGATCCGGAGACGATCGGCACGCGCACGGGCCTGTTCTTTCTGATGATCGCGATTTCGCTCGCGACGATGGTGTTTTCGCTGAAGGTGCGGCGTCGCGCGGCGGCGAAGCTGGGTGCGTGGAACGGTTCGATCGTCGCGGGGCTCTTGTTCGTTGTGGTCATCGCGGCCGTGCAACTGTCGATGCCGGTCATCAATGAAGTGCCGGCCGCGTTCCCGGCTGTGCTGCTGTGGAAGTTCCGCGTCGCGGCGATCGGCATGCAGGTGGTCATGTGGACGACGATCGGGCTGCTGTTTGGCGCGATGGTCGAGCGCAGCGCTTTTATGCGTACGAATGCGCGGGTGACGATGAAGTCCGCCTGATTGTGACGGTGACACGTGGCCGCGCAAGCGGCCATGCTTCGCGCGCAACGCGCGGGAATGGTTTTGGATCAAGCACTTGCCGCGGTTGTGGAGCGGTTATCCACAGCCTTGCAAACATTTTCTGTGGAAAAGCTGCTTAACGGTTTTTCGCAACTCCACTCATCTCTCCCTTTCGCCGCGGCGCTCCGGAGAATTCAATTGGAAGCCTAACTAATTCAGGTTGCACGCGGCGCTGCTCAATTTTTAAGCTTTTCAACTTTTTAAAATAAATTGTGAGAAGGGTATTGACGTGTTGTCGACCGCTCTCCATAATCTCGTTTCTCTGCTGCAGACGCAGCGACGCAAACGAAGCAGTGCCGGGTAGTGGTGGTTCAGGCGCGGCGGGTTTGGCGGACCGATCTTTAAAAACTAACAGTCGATAAGTGTGGGCGCTTGATGCGGAATGCGGCGGCGGATTCTGTGGAATCTGCTGTCAGGCAGAAGTATCAGAAGCCTCACACAGTATTGGAGGAAGGTTTGTCTGTCGGAAGACGGATCAATCATCGTCAGTACGTTGAGTGAGCGACCGGGTTCGAGAGAGCCCGAAAACAGTAACAGGTTTGAACTGAAGAGTTTGATCCTGGCTCAGATTGAACGCTGGCGGCATGCCTTACACATGCAAGTCGAACGGCAGCACGGACTTCGGTCTGGTGGCGAGTGGCGAACGGGTGAGTAATACATCGGAACGTGTCCTGGAGTGGGGGATAGCCCGGCGAAAGCCGGATTAATACCGCATACGCTCGGGAGAGGAAAGCGGGGGATCGCAAGACCTCGCGCTCAAGGGGCGGCCGATGGCAGATTAGGTAGTTGGTGGGGTAAAGGCCTACCAAGCCGACGATCTGTAGCTGGTCTGAGAGGACGACCAGCCACACTGGGACTGAGACACGGCCCAGACTCCTACGGGAGGCAGCAGTGGGGAATTTTGGACAATGGGCGCAAGCCTGATCCAGCAATGCCGCGTGTGTGAAGAAGGCCTTCGGGTTGTAAAGCACTTTTGTCCGGAAAGAAAACCTCGTGGCTAATATCCGTGAGGGATGACGGTACCGGAAGAATAAGCACCGGCTAACTACGTGCCAGCAGCCGCGGTAATACGTAGGGTGCGAGCGTTAATCGGAATTACTGGGCGTAAAGCGTGCGCAGGCGGTGCTGTAAGACCGATGTGAAATCCCCGGGCTTAACCTGGGAACTGCATTGGTGACTGCAGCGCTGGAGTATGGCAGAGGGGGGTGGAATTCCACGTGTAGCAGTGAAATGCGTAGAGATGTGGAGGAACACCGATGGCGAAGGCAGCCCCCTGGGCCAATACTGACGCTCATGCACGAAAGCGTGGGGAGCAAACAGGATTAGATACCCTGGTAGTCCACGCCCTAAACGATGTCAACTGGTTGTCGGGCCTTCATTGGCTTGGTAACGTAGCTAACGCGTGAAGTTGACCGCCTGGGGAGTACGGTCGCAAGATTAAAACTCAAAGGAATTGACGGGGACCCGCACAAGCGGTGGATGATGTGGATTAATTCGATGCAACGCGAAAAACCTTACCTACCCTTGACATGTATGGAATCCTGCCGAGAGGCGGGAGTGCCCGAAAGGGAGCCGTAACACAGGTGCTGCATGGCTGTCGTCAGCTCGTGTCGTGAGATGTTGGGTTAAGTCCCGCAACGAGCGCAACCCTTGTCCCTAGTTGCTACGCAAGAGCACTCCAGGGAGACTGCCGGTGACAAACCGGAGGAAGGTGGGGATGACGTCAAGTCCTCATGGCCCTTATGGGTAGGGCTTCACACGTCATACAATGGTCGGAACAGAGGGTTGCCAAGCCGCGAGGTGGAGCCAATCCCGGAAAACCGATCGTAGTCCGGATCGCACTCTGCAACTCGGGTGCGTGAAGCTGGAATCGCTAGTAATCGCGGATCAGCATGCCGCGGTGAATACGTTCCCGGGTCTTGTACACACCGCCCGTCACACCATGGGAGTGGGTTTTACCAGAAGTGGCTAGTCTAACCGCAAGGAGGACGGTCACCACGGTAGGATTCATGACTGGGGTGAAGTCGTAACAAGGTAGCCGTATCGGAAGGTGCGGCTGGATCACCTCCTTTCCAGAGCTGTGCATTCACTGCACTCAAGTGCTCACGCTTATCGGCTGTGGTTAATGGAAGCAACGCAGACAGACATCAGGGGTCTGTAGCTCAGCCGGTTAGAGCACCGTCTTGATAAGGCGGGGGTCGATGGTTCGAATCCATCCAGACCCACCACGGTCTTGTCTGGTGAGCTGAAGGGCTGGGGCCGCTGGAATAGCTGTGGGACTGGGGGATTAGCTCAGCTGGGAGAGCACCTGCTTTGCAAGCAGGGGGTCGTCGGTTCGATCCCGTCATCCTCCACCAATCCTCAATGCGCAGGGTTCTGCCTGAAGGCAGAGCGTTGCGCATTGGCGATTGAGCCAGTCAGGGCGGTATGAGGCACAGGCTTTATACCGGCTGCCGTTCTTTAACAATCAGGAAGAAGTAGTAAAGAGATTCACGAAAGCATGCCTGGAGATGGGTGTGTGAGTAGGTGAATCAGGGTTGTGATTGTATCGATGTATTTTAAAGGTGATCGAAAGATTGCCTTGGAATACGGCGCAACACGAATACTCAACCTGTAACGGAACGTGAATGGTCGACTCCTTCGGGAACCTGTCCCCTCCGGGGATGGGACCAGAGTAAGCGCTAAAGCGCTAACACTGGTCGACAGAGACACACCCGTTATAGGGTCAAGCGAACAAGTGCATGTGGTGGATGCCTTGGCGATCACAGGCGATGAAGGACGCGGTAGCCTGCGAAAAGCTCCGGGGAGCTGGCAAACGAGCATTGATCCGGAGATGTCCGAATGGGGAAACCCACTCCTAATGGAGTATCCGTAGCTGAATCCATAGGCTGCGTGAGGCGAACGCGGTGAACTGAAACATCTAAGTAACCGCAGGAAAAGAAATCAACCGAGATTCCCAGAGTAGTGGCGAGCGAAATGGGATCAGCCTGTACACGTTATCTGTATTGTTAGTCGAACGCTCTGGAAAGTGCGGCCATAGCAGGTGATAGCCCTGTAGACGAAAACAGCATGGAAGAACTGGGTGTACGAGAAGTAGGGCGGGACACGTGAAATCCTGTCTGAAGATGGGGGGACCATCCTCCAAGGCTAAATACTCGTGATCGACCGATAGTGAACCAGTACCGTGAGGGAAAGGCGAAAAGAACCCCGGGAGGGGAGTGAAACAGATCCTGAAACCGCATGCATACAAACAGTCGGAGCCTCTGCGAAGGGGTGACGGCGTACCTTTTGTATAATGGGTCAGCGACTTACATTCAGTGGCGAGCTTAACCGATTAGGGCAGGCGTAGCGAAAGCGAGTCCGAACAGGGCGTCCAGTCGCTGGGTGTAGACCCGAAACCAGGTGATCTATCCATGGCCAGGTTGAAGGCACGGTAACACGTGCTGGAGGACCGAACCCACTAACGTTGAAAAGTTAGGGGATGAGCTGTGGATAGGGGTGAAAGGCTAAACAAACCTGGAAATAGCTGGTTCTCTCCGAAAACTATTTAGGTAGTGCCTCGTGTATCACCTTCGGGGGTAGAGCACTGTCATGGTTGTGGGGTCCATTGCGGATTACTACGCCATAGCAAACTCCGAATACCGAAGAGTGCAATCACGGGAGACAGACATCGGGTGCTAACGTCCGGTGTCAAGAGGGAAACAACCCAGACCGCCAGCTAAGGTCCCCAAATATGGCTAAGTGGGAAACGAAGTGGGAAGGCTAAAACAGTCAGGAGGTTGGCTTAGAAGCAGCCACCCTTTAAAGAAAGCGTAATAGCTCACTGATCGAGTCGTCCTGCGCGGAAGATGTAACGGGGCTAAGCCATATACCGAAGCTGCGGATGCACAGTAATGTGCATGGTAGGAGAGCGTTCCGTAAGCCTGCGAAGGTGCACTGGAAAGTGTGCTGGAGGTATCGGAAGTGCGAATGCTGACATGAGTAGCGATAAAGGGGGTGAAAGGCCCCCTCGCCGTAAGCCCAAGGTTTCCTACGCAACGTTCATCGGCGTAGGGTGAGTCGGCCCCTAAGGCGAGGCAGAAATGCGTAGCTGATGGGAAGCAGATTAATATTTCTGCACCATTGTGAAATGCGATGGGGGGACGGATCGCGGAAGGTTGTCCGGGTGTTGGAAGTCCCGGTCCTTGCATTGGAGAAGGCGCTTTGGCAAATCCGGGCGCGGAATTCAAGGGTGCGAGGCGAGTCGCTCAGGCGACGAAGCAACTGGAAGGGGTTCCAGGAAAAGCCTCTAAGCTTCAGTTTCACAGTGACCGTACCGCAAACCGACACAGGTGGGCGAGATGAGTATTCTAAGGCGCTTGAGAGAACTCGGGAGAAGGAACTCGGCAAATTGGTACCGTAACTTCGGGATAAGGTACGCCCTCATAGCCTGACTGGCCTGCGCCAGAAGGGTGAAAGGGTTGCAATAAACTGGTGGCTGCGACTGTTTAATAAAAACACAGCACTCTGCAAACACGAAAGTGGACGTATAGGGTGTGACGCCTGCCCGGTGCCGGAAGATTAAATGATGGGGTGCAAGCTCCTGATTGAAGTCCCGGTAAACGGCGGCCGTAACTATAACGGTCCTAAGGTAGCGAAATTCCTTGTCGGGTAAGTTCCGACCTGCACGAATGGCGTAACGATGGCCACACTGTCTCCTCCCGAGACTCAGCGAAGTTGAAGTGTTTGTGATGATGCAATCTCCCCGCGGCTAGACGGAAAGACCCCATGAACCTTTACTGTAGCTTTGCATTGGACTTTGAACCGGTCTGTGTAGGATAGGTGGGAGGCTATGAAGCGTGGACGCCAGTCTGCGTGGAGCCGTCCTTGAAATACCACCCTGATCTGTTTGAGGTTCTAACCTTGGCCCGTGATCCGGGTCGGGGACAGTGCATGGTAGGCAGTTTGACTGGGGCGGTCTCCTCCCAAAGTGTAACGGAGGAGTACGAAGGTACGCTAGGTACGGTCGGAAATCGTGCTGATAGTGCAATGGCATAAGCGTGCTTGACTGTGAGACTGACAAGTCGAACAGGTGCGAAAGCAGGTCATAGTGATCCGGTGGTTCTGTATGGAAGGGCCATCGCTCAACGGATAAAAGGTACTCTGGGGATAACAGGCTGATACCGCCCAAGAGTTCATATCGACGGCGGTGTTTGGCACCTCGATGTCGGCTCATCTCATCCTGGGGCTGTAGCCGGTCCCAAGGGTATGGCTGTTCGCCATTTAAAGAGGTACGTGAGCTGGGTTTAAAACGTCGTGAGACAGTTTGGTCCCTATCTGCCGTGGGCGCTGGATATTTGAAGGGGGCTGCTCCTAGTACGAGAGGACCGGAGTGGACGAACCTCTGGTGTACCGGTTGTCACGCCAGTGGCATCGCCGGGTAGCTATGTTCGGAAGAGATAACCGCTGAAAGCATCTAAGCGGGAAACTCGCCTTAAGATGAGATATCCCCGGGGCTTCGAGCCCCTTGAAGGGTCGTTCAAGACCAGGACGTTGATAGGTCAGGTGTGCACGTACAGTAATGTACTGAGCTAACTGATACTAATTGCCCGTAAGGCTTGATCCTATAACCGGTGTGTTTTGCGGTCAGCGTGAGCGCTTCAGCTGTCGGCCGGAGTTAGTGCTTCAGCACTTACTCCGGGCCCATGCAAAGCGCTTACCCGGACCCCACCCCCGAAGGGGGCAGGAACACGCACACGGTTGAGATCGGTGTTGTGCCAGAAACAACACAACCCCCCACCCGAATCCTTTACGCTTCTTCCCGATTGGCTGTGGCGCAACCGGTTGACTCCAACCCTGCGACGCAGCAACCCGTCATGCCTGATGACCATAGCGAGTCGGTCCCACCCCTTCCCATCCCGAACAGGACCGTGAAACGACTCCACGCCGATGATAGTGCGGATTGCCCGTGTGAAAGTAGGTAATCGTCAGGCTCCTCCCCAGTCAGAAACCCCACCCGCCGCGGTGGGGTTTTTGCGTTTACGCGGCCGTCATCGGCAGAGATGACGTTTCGGAGACAATCCAGCCGCCACAATTCGACAATACGACGTCGGAAAGTGCGCGCGTCAACTCTCTTTCAATTGTTCGCGCTATGCTCACGTATTCCTTTCGGAAGCGCTGGCATCGAACGACCTATGAAATCAGATCTGGCAATGCAAACCTACGGCGCGGATTCGTCGGGTATGGTCTGCGGTTTCCGGTTTTCGCCGACGCTCGCCGGGCGGCCGATCGACGCGGACGAAGTCATCGACCGGTTCCGCGAGCGCGAGGACGATGCCGGCACTAGCGCGACGGACGCTGGCGAGTTTCTATGGCTTCACTTCAATCTCGCGCATAGCGCGAGCGAGCGCTGGATACGGTCACAACTCGATCTGCCCGAAACCTTTTTCGACGCCTTGCGCGAAGGCTCGCATTCGACGCGGATCGAGCATGCGGACGGCGCACTGCGCGCGGTCGTCAACGACGTCATGTTCAACCTCGAATTCATCCCGTCAGAAATCGCGACGCTGTGGATCTACGCACATAAGCGGCTCATCGTGACGGCGCGGCTGAAGCCGCTGCGCTCGGTCGACCGTTTGCGCGCGTCGGTGCGCGAAGGTGAAATATTCAGGTCACCTGCCGAACTGCTAGTTCATCTGATGCGCGATCAGGCCGACCTGCTCGTGCAGATCGTCCGCCGAACCAGTGTCGACGTCGATCGAATCGAGGATCGCTTTCTGTCGCAACGGCCGACGCAAAACCGCCTGGACCTCGCGGCGCGATGCGTCGCACGCTGACACGCCTGCAACGCATGCTGGCACCCGAACCGGGCGCGATTTTCCGCTTGCTGGCGAGGCCGCCTCGCTGGCTTCATGCGGAAGACGTGCAAGATCTGCGTGAATCGACGGAGGAGTTCTCGGTCGTGCTTTCGGACGTAGCGGGATTGATCGAGCGGGTCAGATTGCTGCAGGAAGAAATCACCTCGCGCCTCGAGGAGTAGAACAACCGGACGCTATTTACGCTGACGCTAGTCACGGTGCTGGTGATGCCGATCAATATCGTCGCCGGTTTCTTCGGCATGAACGTCGGTGGCATTCCGCTCGCCGAGAACAAGCATGGCTTCTGGCTGATGGTGGTGCTGGTCGCCGGTTTTACCGGGCTGACAGGCTGGTGGGCGTTTCGCCGCCGAAGGGAGCGCTAGAAGGCGCAGCAGATTTGGCCCGCTTTTTACGAGGCCAAACCGCCGGCGTGATCGAAGCCCGAACATGCCCGTCTTCGAATGCGCTTCGCAGCGATTCAAAGAGGGCAAATACTCGTCGATTACTCGGGTGCTTTATTCGAGCGCGGCAGCCGGCCCAAAGAACTCATAATGGCTCTGCGATTCCGGCACGCCGATCGTCTTCAGGCCTTTCTTGATTGCCTTCATGAACGCGACGGGCCCGAGGAAATACACGTCGACATCGCGCGTTTCGGGCAACCACTTCTTCAGATTCGCTTCGTCGACATAACCGACCGCGTGCGATTCGGCATCGCCATCACGGCGCTCCTCGTAGCAATAGAAGCGCTTCAGTTGCGGATGGCGTGCGGCCAATGCATCGATTGCGCCGCGGAATGCATGCACGCCACCATGACGGGCCGCGTGAATGAAATGCACCGTACGATTGGTCTTCAGCGCGACCTCCAGCATCGCCATCGTCGGCGTAATGCCAACACCGCCGCTGATCAGCACCAACGGCTTGTCGCCAGGTTGCAGCGTAAATTCGCCGGACGGCGCGAACAGATCGAGCGAGTCGTTTTCCTTGATCTGCTCGTGCAGATACTTCGACACGGTGCCATTCGGTTCACGCTTCACGCTGATGCGATATTCGCGGCCATCGCTCATTGCGGACAGCGAATAGTTGCGACGCACTTCTTCGCCGTCGATCACCAGTCGCACGCCAATGTACTGACCCGGCTGAAACGCGAGCAATTCGCCGCCGTCATCGGGACGCAGATAGAACGACGTGATCTCGTCGCTTTCACGCATTTTGCGCGCGACGCGGAACAACCGCGTGCCGCGCCAGCCGCCGCCGGGCGCTGCTGCGCTTTCGGCGTAGATCTTCTCTTCGAGGCCGATCAGCAGATCGGCGAGTTGTTGATACGCGGCGGCCCACGCTTCGATCACGGCGTCGGTTGCGACGTCCGCGCCGAGTACTTCGCGAATCGCGCGCAGCAGACACTTGCCGACGATCGGATAGTGCTCAGGCTGCACGTTCAGCGACACGTGCTTGTTGATGATCTGCGCGACTAGCCCGCCCAACTGCTCGAACTGATCGATATGGCGCGCATACATCAGCACGCCGTTGGCCAACGCGCGCGGTTGCGCGCCGCTTGCCTGATTGGCTTGATTGAACATCGGGCGCACTTCCGGATGCTCGCTGAGCATGAGATTGTAGAAGTGCGTGGTGAGCGCCTCGCCGCCGCTTTCCAGGAGCGGCACGGTTGCTTTGATGATGGCGCGGTGTTCGGCGGATAGCATGTTTTTAAGTCCTGGTGAGAGTCTGAGTGAGCGTCTGTCTATCAGCGAATGTCACAGCCGGTTTCGGCAGACTGCCTTTACGATCCACGATTCGTGCCAGGTATAAAATGCATTTAGATCAACGATCTGGCAATTAAGATGGTTCATTCGACCCTAGTCGAAAAGACTCGACCCGCAGTCGATCTGACTACAGGGGCGGTCCTCGATGTTCTTACCCCGCTGATTCTCGACCTGTCGCGCGAGCTGTCCGAGCGCGAGCGTTATCGGCGGCTGCTCAGCGCGCTGCGCTCGCTATTTCCGGGCGACGCGGCGGCTCTGCTACGCCTCGAAGGCGATACGCTGGTGCCACTCGCCATCGACGGCTTGAGCAGCGATACGCTCGGGCGGCGTTTTCGCGTCGCCGAGCATCCGCGCTTTCAGGAGCTGCTGGCCCAGCCAGGGCCGACGCGCTTCGCCGCCGATTCCGGTCTGCCCGATCCCTACGATGGCCTCGTGCAAGTCATGGCGGCCGGGCACCTCGAAGTGCACGACTGTCTGGGGTGCGCGCTGTTCATCCGCGGCGAGCCTTGGGGCTTGCTCACGCTCGACGCACTCGACCCGGCGCGCTTCGACACACTCGACATGGCCTCGCTGCAGGCGTTTCTCGGCCTCGCGGCCGCGACCGTGAGCGTCGTCGAACGCATCGACGCGTTGGCGCGCAATGGCGAGGAGGCGCAGCGCCGCGCGGAAGCGTATCGGCTGGCGAGCAGCGAGAGCCGGCGCGAGCTGATCGGCAGCAGCGACGCGCATCGCCGCATGATCAAGGACATCGAGGTGGTGGCCGCCAGCGATCTGACCGTGCTCGTCACCGGCGAGACCGGCGTCGGCAAGGAACTTGTCGCCAATGCGATCCACGCGCTGTCGCCGCGCGCGAACAAGCCGCTGATCAGCCTGAACTGCGCGGCGTTGCCCGATACGCTCGTCGAGAGCGAACTGTTCGGGCACGTGCGCGGCGCGTTTTCGGGAGCCTCGGCGGATCGACGCGGCAAGTTCGAACTCGCGGACGGCGGCACCATTTTCCTCGACGAAGTCGGTGAGTTGCCCCTCGCGGTGCAGGCAAAGCTGTTGCGCGTGCTGCAGAACGGCCAGTTGCAGCGCATCGGCTCGGACCACGAACACAGAGTCGACGTGCGGCTCATCGCCGCAACCAATCGCGACCTCGCCGAAGAAGTGCGCGCGGGCCGCTTTCGCGCCGACCTCTATCATCGCCTCAGCGTGTATCCGCTACGCGTGCCGCCGTTGCGCGAGCGTGGCCGCGACGTGCTACTGCTGGCGGGCTTCTTCCTCGAAGACAATCGCTCCCGGCTCGGTTTGCTGAGCCTGCGCCTTGCGGCTGACGCGCAGGCCGCATTGCTGCACTACTCATGGCCCGGCAATGTGCGCGAACTGGAGCATCTGATCGGACGCAGTGCACTGAAGGCGTTGGCGGCCAATCGTGAGCGCCGCCGTATTCTGACGTTGACGGCCGCGGACTTCGCGTTGCCGGACGCACAAGATCATGAAGCCAATCAAATCGCCACGCAGAGCGAGGAAAGCGAGACGAAAGACTTTCGCAGCGCGGTCACCGAGTTCGAACGCAATCTCGTTCTCGAAGCGCTGATCCGCAACAGGCAGAACTGGGCGGCGGTCGCGCGCGAGCTGGGGCTGGACCGGGCGAATCTGAATCGGCTGGCTAAACGGCTCGGGCTCAAATAAGCGAACAGGCGCAGGGGTGCCGTCGCGGCCCGGCACTAAGGTCAAGCCACATCGAACCGCCGATCGCGCTGACAACAGATCGTCAGCGCCGCTCGCTGGGCTCAACGTCTTAACGAAAAACAAAGGCCCGCTTCGGAAAATCGAACTTCGCGGAACGCAGCGCGTCGGTCATAGTGGGCCCTCACGAGGATCAACACACTGAATCTGGAGACTCCGTCATGTCCGCTGCCCCAGAGAAACTCGACGATTGGCTCAACAAGCAGGCGGTGGCCGAAGACGACATCACCGCGTTTCCATTGAAGGCGCTTGCCGCCACGCTCGATCGGGAGGAAAACGGTAACACCGTGCCGCCGTTGTGGCACTGGCTGTACTTTCTGCCGGTCACGCCGCTATCCGAAGTCGGTCCCGACGGACATCCGAAGCGTGGCGGTTTTCTGCCGCCCGTGCCACTGCCGCGCCGCATGTGGGCTGGCGGCCGGCTCACGTTTCATGCGCCGCTGAAGATCGGCGAGCATGCGCGGCGCACGTCGACGATCGCCAATATCGAGGACAAGACCGGCCGCTCGGGCCGCCTCGTGTTCGTCACCGTGCAACATACGATCGAAGTCGATGGTGAGTTGAAGCTCGAAGAGGAGCACGACATCGTCTATCGCGACGCGCCGCAGGAGGGCGCGCGGCCGCAACAGCCGGCGCCCGCGCCCGAAGACGAAACATGGCGCCGCACGATCGACGCCGATGCCGTGATGCTGTTGCGCTACTCGGCGCTGACTTTCAACGGCCATCGCATTCACTACGACCATCCTTATGTCACGCAGGTCGAAGGCTATCCGGGCCTCGTCGTGCATGGCCCGCTGATTGCGACGCTGCTGGTCGATCTCGTGCGCCGAGAACTGCCGCAAGCGACGCTGCAAAGCTTCGCGTTTCGCGCGCTTCGCCCCACGTTCGCGGACCAGCCGTTCACGGTATGCGGCAAGGCGGCCGCCGACGGCAAGACCATCGACCTGTGGGCGAAGGACCACGAAGGTTATCTGACCATGCGCGCGACCGCCGCGCTCGCCTGAATTCCGCGAGACTCCACTATGCAAACCACGCAACACGATTCGTTCGAGGACATTCGCGAGGCCGTGCGCGATCTGTGTCAGCAGTTTTCCGGCGAGTACTTTCGCAAGATCGACGAGGCGCGCGGTTATCCGGAAGAGTTCGTCGACGCGCTGACGAAGGCCGGTTGGCTCGCCGCGCTGATTCCGCAGGACTTCGGCGGCTCGGGGCTCGGGCTCACGGAAGCGTCGGTGATCATGGAGGAGATCAATCGCGCGGGCGGCAACTCGGGCGCGTGCCACGGGCAGATGTACAACATGGGCACGCTGCTGCGGCACGGTTCGGAAGAACAGAAGCGCAAGTATCTGCCGAAGATCGCGAACGGCGACCTGCGTTTGCAATCGATGGGCGTGACCGAACCGACCACCGGCACCGATACGACGAAGATCAAGACGACCGCAGAGCGGCGCGGTGACCGTTACGTGATCAACGGTCAGAAGGTGTGGATCTCGCGCGTGCAACACTCGGACCTGATGATTCTGCTCGCACGCACCACTTCGCTCGCGGACGTGAAGAGGAAATCAGAGGGCATGTCGATCTTCATCGTCGATCTGCCCGAGGCGATCGGTCATGGCCTGACCGTGCAGCCGATTCTGAACATGGTCAATCACGAGACCAACGAGCTCTTTTTCGACAACCTCGAAATTCCGGCCGAGAATCTGATCGGCGAGGAAGGGCAAGGCTTCAAATACATTCTCGATGGCCTGAACGCGGAGCGCACGCTGATCGCCGCGGAATGCATCGGCGACGGTTACTGGTTTGTCGATAAAGTCACCGAATACGCGAAGGAGCGCGTCGTATTCGGCCGGCCGATCGGACAGAACCAGGGCGTGCAGTTTCCGATCGCGCGCTCGTTCATCAACGTCGAGGCAGCGAGCCTGATGCGCTTCGAAGCGGCACGTCGTTTCGACGCACATCAACCGTGCGGTGCGCAGGCGAATATGGCGAAGCTGCTCGCGGCGGATGCGTCGTGGGAAGCGGCCAATGCGTGCCTGCAATTTCACGGCGGTTTCGGCTTCGCGTGCGAGTACGACATCGAGCGCAAGTTTCGTGAAACGCGTCTGTATCAAGTCGCGCCGATATCGACCAATCTGATTCTCTCGTACGTGGCCGAGCATATCCTCGGGCTGCCGCGTTCGTTCTGACCCGCTGGCGGACATCATGAGACCACTCGACGGTATCAAGGTCATCACGCTCGAACACGCGATTGCCGCGCCGTTCTGCACGCGTCAACTGGCCGATCTCGGGGCGCGCGTGATCAAGATCGAACGGCCCGGCGTCGGCGATTTCGCGCGCGGCTATGACGAACGTGTGCATGGGCTGTCGTCGCACTTCGTGTGGACCAATCGCTCGAAGGAGAGTCTTTCGCTCGACCTGAAGCAGCCCGCGGCGGCCGAGATTCTCGATGCGTTGGTTGCCGATGCCGACGTGCTCGTGCAGAACCTCGCGCCAGGCGCGGCCGAACGGCTTGGCCTCGGCTACGACACATTGAGCCACAAGTATCCGAAGTTGATCGTCTGCGATATTTCCGGCTACGGCGCGGACGGTCCGTATCGCGACAAGAAGGCGTACGACCTGCTGATTCAAAGCGAGTCCGGCTTCCTGTCGATCACCGGTTCGCCCGGCGCGCCAGCGAAAGCGGGCTGTTCGATCGCCGATATCGCGGCGGGCATGTACGCGTATTCGAACGTCCTGAGCGCGCTGTTGCAGCGTGGGCGCACAGGGCGCGGTTGCCGCATCGATGTATCGATGCTCGAGAGCATGGTCGAGTGGATGGGTTATCCGCTCTACTACGCGATCGACGGTCAGTCGCAGCCCGCGCTTGCGGGCGCCGCGCATGCAACGATCTATCCTTATGGCCCGTTTCCCGCTGGCGATGGCAAGACGGTCATGCTTGGCCTGCAGAACGAACGGGAATGGAAGCTGTTCTGCGAGCGCGTGCTCGAACAGCCTGAACTGGCAACCGACGAACGCTTTGCATCGAACTCGAAACGCACTGCGGCGCGCGACGCCTTGCGCGAGGTGATCGTCGCGGCGTTCGCGAAGCAGAGCGCGGCGCACGTGATCGATCGACTCGATGAGGCAGGCATCGCGAACGCGCAGATGAATACGCTCGCCGACGTGTGGGCGCATCCGCAACTGAAGGCGCGCGAGCGCTGGCAGGAAGTCGGCACGGCAACGGGGACGATACCCGCATTGCGGCCGCCCGGTCTGCCTTCCGACCTCGAGCCGCGAATGGACCCTGTGCCCACGCTTGGTCAACATACGGAAGCAATTCTGCGTGAGCTTGGCTACGACAATGGGCGTATCGACGCGCTGCGCGCGGCGGGCACGATCTGATTCGCTAACGACCCCATGAACGACCATCCCAGTCTCACGCTTGCCACTTTCGCCGCGCAACTCGACTTCGACCGTATCCCGCACGAGGTCGTCGAGCGTACCGTCAACCTGTACGTCGATTGGCTCGGCTCGGCGCTGGCCGGCAAAGGCGCGCGCCCGGTCGAGACGATCGCGCGGTTCGCACGCACGGCAGCGGGGGCGACGAACGAGGGCCTCTGCGAGGTGCTGATCGACCGCGGTCGTACCACGCCGTATTTCGCCGCGATGATCAACGGCGCGGCATCGCATTTCGCCGAACAGGACGACGTGCACAATGGCTCGGTGTTTCATCCGGCGACCGTGGTGTTTCCGGTTGCGCTCGCGTTGGCACAGGCAAAGCGAGCGTCGGGGCGCGACTTCATCGCGGCGGCGGTGGCGGGATACGAGGTCGGCATTCGCATCGGCGAATTTCTCGGGCGCTCGCACTACAAGGTGTTTCACACCACGGGCACGGTCGGCACGGTCGCGGCCGCGGCAACGGCAGGACGCTTGCTGGGTTTGTTGCCGTCGCGGATGCTCGATGCGTTCGGCTCGGCGGGCACGCAGGCGAGCGGCCTATGGGAATTTCTGCGCGACGCCGCCGACTCGAAGCAACTGCACACCGCGATGGCCGCCGCGAACGGCCTGATGGCCGCGCAACTCGCCGCCGACGACTTCAAGGGCGCGACGCACATTCTCGAAGGCGCCCAGGGCATGGCCGCGGGCATGTCGAGCGACGCCGATCCGGCGCGCCTCGTCGATCGGCTTGGCAGCCGCTGGGCGACCGCGGAGACGTCGTTCAAGTATCACGCGGCGTGCCGCCATACGCATCCGGCCGCCGATGCGCTGCTCGCCGTCGTGCAGACGCATCGTTTCGCGCCGCGCGACATCGCGAAGGTCGTCGCGCACGTGCATCAAGGCGCGATCGATGTCCTCGGTCCCGTGGTCGCGCCGCGCAGCGTACATCAGGCGAAGTTCAACATGGGCACAGTGCTCGGGCTGGTCGCGCATCACGGCTATGCCGGCGTGACCGAATTCGAGCAGGGTTTCGACGCGAGCGAGATCGCCGCGTTTCGCGACAAGGTCACAATGGCGCTCGACGCTGAAGTCGACGCCGCCTATCCCGCACGCTGGATCGGCAAGGTCACGGTGACGACGACCGACGGCCGCGTGTTCGATGGGCGTGCCGATGAGCCGAAGGGCGATCCAGGCAATACCTTGTCGCGCGACGAGATTGCGACGAAGCTGCATCGGCTGGCGGCGTTTTCGGGTGCGGCTAGCGAAGAGGAGGCGGCGCAACTGCTTCGCCGCGCATGGCATATTGCCGAAGAGAAGCAGATTGGCTCGGTATTCGATGCAACTTCGCGCACGATGGTGGCGGCATGAGCGCGTTGCCCCGGTCGTATCTGTTCGTGCCTGGGAATCGGCCTGAGCGGTTTGACAAGGCCTATGCGGCCGGCGCGGATGCGGTGATTCTCGATCTGGAAGACGCGGTGCAGCCGGATCAGAAGGTGCCGGCGCGTGCGGCGGTTGTGGCCACGGTGTCGGCTAACGCATCGCGGGCCGCCTGGGTGCGTATCAATGGCTCGGATACGCCATGGTTTCCAGATGACGTTGCGGCGCTCGTTGGGCAGACCGGCGTCGCCGGAATCGTGCTGCCGAAGGCTGAGACGCGCGAACAGATCAACGCGGTGCTGGCGAACGCGCATCCGGCGTTGAGCGTGCTGCCGATTGTCGAGACTGCGCGCGGGTTCGCGAATCTTGCGGAGTTATGCAGCGCGCCGCGCGTGCTGCGTATCGTATTCGGTACGCTGGATTTTCAGATCGATCTCGGCATCGATGGGGATGGCGAGGAGTTGCATCTGTTTCGCTCGCAGATCGTGCTTGCGTCGAGGCTGGCTGGCATTGGTGCGCCGGTGGATGGCGTGTCGACGACCATTACCGATGCTGATGCGGTGCAAGCTGATGCGCGGCGCGGCCGGCGGTTCGGTTTCGGCGGCAAGCTTTGCATTCATCCGAAGCAGATCGACCCGGTGCATCGCGCGTATGCATGGAGTGACCCCGAGGTGGAGTGGGCGCAACGGGTGCTTGCGGCTGTCGAGGCGAGCCATGGCGCCACGGTTGCCGTGGATGGGAGGATGGTCGATATGCCGGTGATTCTGCGGGCGCGGAGGGTTGTGGGCGATTCCGAAAGCTCGGGGTCGCAACGTTGTCGATAAAGAAGATCTGTTCCTCTCAGCACGTCAAAAAATACCCTCCCGATGAGTACTATTCAAAATCCAGTTCTGCGCGGCTTCAACCCGGATCCTTGCGTGTGCCGTGGCAAGGATGCGTGGTATATCGCGGTTTCAACGTTTGAATGGTATCCGGGCGTTCTCATTTACGAATCAAAAGATTTCGTCAACTGGGAACTCAAGGCCACGCCTCTCGACAGGCTATCGCAATTGAACCTGATCGGAGAGCAGCCGTCCGGAGGCATATGGGCGCCAGCCCTCTCCTATCACGACGGTCTTTATTGGCTCGTCTATACCGACACCAAGGCATGGAAAGGCGAGCAGAAGATCTCCCCGCTTCGTGACATGCACAACTACCTCGTAACCGCCCCGGACATCACCGGACCCTGGTCGGAGCCCGTGCATCTCGTGTCCGGTGGATACGATCCATCCCTGTTCCACGACGAATCTGGCAAAAAGTGGCTCGCCTATATCCGGCGCGATTTCAGAGGTATCTACGAAGACCTGTTCGTCGGAATCGTTCTGCGGGAATACTCGGTGCAGGAGGAAAAGCTGATCGGCGAAGAGCACGTCATCTATAAAGGCGCCAACCTGAAGACCGATTACTTCATGAAATGTCAGATCTACGAGGCTCCGCATTTGCTGAAGAAGGGAGACCGGTACTACCTGACCACAGCGGAGGGGGGCACAGGCTATACACATGCAACGTGTGTATCCAGGTCCCGCGACATTTTCGGTCCATACGAGCTTCATCCTGATACGCCGATGCTCACGTCGCGCGACGCGAATGGACGGATTCAGCGGACCGGCCACGGCAATCTGGTCGAGGGTCCCAACGGCCAGTGGTACATGACGTACCTCGGATCGAGACCAATCGATGCGCACACGAAGCGCTCGCCGCTAGGCCGTGAAACCTGTGTCGCACCTATCGAATGGCATGCCGACTGGCCCCGCCTCGCCAGTGGCGGAGTGGTTCCCGCCGAATCTTTTGCGATCGGCTCGGATATCGAGCAAAGGCTCGACAGCAGTTGGACGATCGATTTCGGACAACGTGCCGCGCTGCCCCTGGAACTGCAGAGTCTGCGCATCCCCATCGGCGACGACTGGTGCAATCTTCACGAACGTCCGGGCTATCTGCGGATAAGGGGGCAAGAGTCGCCGACTTCGCGGTTCCATCAAAGCTTGTTGGCCTGTCGCATCCGTGACTGGCAGTTCGAAGTCGAAACCGCGCTGGAATTTTCACCCATGTCATATTTGCACATGGCTGGGCTCATGGCGCGTTACGACGAGAACACCTTCTACTATCTGTTCGTCACGCGCGACGACGACGGCACAAAAATCCTGTCCTACATGGAAATGGATGCCGGCAGCTTCGCCTACAGCAATCGACTGGCGACGCTGCCCGAGGCCACCGGGATCGACCTGCGGATTCGCGTCGTGGACGCGAAACTGCGCTTCTTCTATCGCTTGACGCACGGTGACTGGAAGGACCTTGAACTGGAAAAGGATTTCACGAAACTCAGCGATGAATATGCAACCCCCATCGGCTTCACGGGGGCATTCGCAGGTATCACCGTCAACGACATGCTTGGCTTTCGCGAGCCTGCCGATTTCAAGTCGTTCTCTTACCGCCAATTGATCGGCTAAAGCTCGGATTTCGTGTCATCGCTGTCATTTAATAATAAGGAAGATCTCATGCGCTTTCGTTGGAGACATCGCTACCTCGTGCTGCTTATTTTGTTCGCAATCTATCTGCTCTGTTACATGGACAGAATGATCATGGCAGCGGCTATTCCATTCATTGCGTCCGAGTTTCATCTGTCCGCGATGGAAATGGGTGGAATCCTGAGCGCGTTCTTCTTCAGCTACGCGCTATGTCAGATCCCGGCTGGCCTGCTTGCAGACAGATTCGGTCCGCGGCTGATGACGACGATCGGCATCACCTGGTGGACGATTTTCACCGCGCTTACCGGGCTGTGCAATTCGCTCGGCTTGCTGCTGGTGGTGCGGGTCGCGTTCGGCATCGGCGAAGCGCTCTTTCCTCCCGCCGCGTTCAAGGCACTGTCGGCGTGGTTCCCAAAGCGCGAAGTGGGACGGGCAACCGGGCTGATGATGACCACGAATGCGCTGGGACCCGCATTGGCGCCGCTGTTCGTGGCGGCCGTGATGGCCGCGTGGGGATGGCGCGCGATTTTCACGAGTCTGTTCATACCCGGTGTCGCGATGGCCGTATTCGGCTGGATCTATATCAGAAACAGCCCGAAAGACAGCAAGCACGTTTCGAAGATCGAATTGGAGGAAATCGGTACCAGCGAAAAGTCTTTGTCTGCCTCTGCCGGCAAAGCGGATTTTGCTGGTTTGGTGAAAACGCCGCTGGTCTGGTGGTGCTTCGTTACCTTGTTCGTCTTCAGCATCGCCTCGTGGGGCATCATGAGCTGGTTCCCGACGTATCTGCTGAAAGCGCGCGGTCTTTCGACGGCCAGAATGGGCATTATGGCGTCGGTGCCATTTCTCGTCGGCACGATTGCCTATTGCATCACGGGCTTTCTTTCCGACAAGTTCTTCCGCAATCGTCGCGAATTGCTTGTCGTCCTCGGCTGCGTCGTGGCCGCCATCTTTGCCTATCTGACGGCCCATGCGGAGACCGCGGAAACGGCGGTGTTCTTTCAGACGATCGGCTACGTCTTCTCAACCATGGCCGGCTGTTCGCTGTACACCATCCCGAACGTCGCGCTGCCGAACAAGGTCATCGGGTCGGCAATCGGCTTTGTCAATTCGGCGGGTCAGCTGGCAGGATTTCTTTCCCCGCTGATCGTCGGTTACATCCTGACCAGGACGAATGATGACTTCAATGTCGTATTCCACCTCTTCGTCGGCTGCTTCTTGTTGGCTTCGGTTTCCGCCTGGTTCATCAATACGAGGACGGACCTCAGCGACTCTGTCACGCGGAGCGCCGGCGCAGAAGTGCCCGTGCAAAACCGGACAGCGGGATAAATGGCGCGATGGGGCTTGAGCCGGCGATAATTGCGGCTCAGTCACCGGCTTTGGGCAACGACTCAATCAGTTCATGGATGCGTATCCTGAACTCGAAATCGAGTTCATCGCGCGCGACCATTTCGACGATCTCGTTCTCGAGGGCTTTGACCTTGCGCTGCGGTTCGGCGAGCCGAGGACATCGACTCTCGTCGCACGCAAGCTGTTCGACACGGTCGCGGTGACGGTCGCCGCGCCGTCGTACATCGCGCGACTGGGGCGGCCGGCAAAGCAGGAAGATCTCGAAGGCCCGAGCCACCGATGCCTGGAATTCCGCAATTCGGAGACAGGAAAGAGGGGCGGTTGATCAATCTCTTTCCCGACTGGGCTGACGAGCGCTATCCCCTCTACGCGTGCTATCGGTCACGGCATCACATGCCGGCGAAGACGCGTGCCTTTCTGGACTTAGTTGTCGAGTTGGCGAACGCTCACTAGCGAGCGGCCGTTACACAAACGGCTTGCATTAATCGACCTCGATGCGCTGCCGCCTTTCGGGTATGCAAATCGCTTCTTTACCATTCCCTTAATCAAACCGGAACACTCACCTCCAAAAAGCCCAATTCCCACCCCACGTCACCTGTCGCACTCTTGAAGCCAACGGCCCTGCACGATCCGACAACGGCCGTTCAGCGCTCTGCCCCGAGCCGCCGCATCGAACGAAGGCGGCCTCGCAGAACTATTCCGCGCTCGCGCCTCTCGCCCGCGCGCAGCCTAAAAAGACAGGAGACACAATTTGCCAGCCCCCATCAACTCTGGCGCACGCCTCGACCGCCTGCCGATCACCCGCTTCCACTGGAACATCCTCGGCCTGATCGGCGCGGGTGCTTTCCTCGACGCCTTCGACATCTATCTCGCCAACGGCGCGCTCGCGGCGATGGTCAAAACCGGCTTCACCGATCTCCGCCTCGGCTCGTTCTTCATCTCCGCGACCTTCATGGGCATGATGATCGGCGCGGGGCTGGCAGGCTATCTCGGCGACCGCTTCGGTCGACGCTATTCGTATCAGGCCAATCTCGCGATCTTCGGCATCGCATCGCTCGCCGCCTGCTTCGCGCCGAACATCTACTGGCTGATCCTGCTGCGCTTCGTCATGGGCATCGGTCTTGGCGCCGAACTCGTGGTCGCGGCCGGCACGCTGTGTGAGTTCGTGCCACCCGCCACACGCGGCCGCTGGACCGCGCTGCTCGCGCTGATCATCAACTCCGGTCTGCTCGGCGCGACCGCAGTCGGCTATTGGGTAATTCCACATCTCGGCTGGCGCTACATGTTCGCGATCGCGGGGGTTGGCGCGATGGTCGTGTGGTTCCTGCGGCATCGGATGCCGGAGTCGCCGCGCTGGCTCGAAACGGTCGGCCGGCTCGAAGAGGCGGAGGCCACCGTCTCGGCAATCGAGCGACAGGTCGAGGCGCGCGTCGGCAAGCTGCCGCCGGTTTCGCGCGTGGTCAGTCACGAGGTGCCGGCCGCGCCGTTCTCGGCGCTGTTCGCGCGCGGCATGATCGGCCGCACGCTGGTCGCCGCGCTGACCTGCATGGCGATCAACATGTCGCTGTACGGTTTCGTCGCGTGGCTGCCGACGTTCTTCGTCAAGGAAGGTCTGACCATCGTGCAGTCGCTCGGCTTCGTGCTGCTGATGTCGTTCGGTGCGCCGGCCGGCGCTGTCGTCGGTTATCTCGTGACGGACCGCCTGGGGCGACGCAACGGCATCGTGCTGTTCTCGCTTGCAACGATCGTGCTCGGCTTCGTCTACGTGCAGATGCGCGCGCCAGTGCCGATCGCGGTCGTCGGTTTCGCGCTCGTCACGACGATCTACACGGTCTGCACGCTCGGCCTGTTCGGCTATATCCCCGAGCTGTTTCCGACCGCGCATCGCTTGCGCGGCACCGGCGTGGCCGGCACGTGCGGCCGCGCGGCGTCGATGTCGACACCCTACGTCGCGCTGCTGCTCTACACGGAGTTCGGCGTGACGGGTGTGCTGACGATGGTCGGTGGCGTGCTGTTGTTGCTGAGTATCGCGATTCTCGCGCTGCGCATCGAAACGAGTCAGCAGACGCTCGAAGAGATTTCGCCCGATGCCGAGCTGATACCGCAAGCGGAGATGATGCGAGAGTCGGCTTAAGCCGTGCGCGCATCAAGGTGATCTGTCGATTCGGATCTTTCCCCGGCTAAATTTTCACTGTACCCGGTTAAGATGAAAGTTTGCTTTGCGCATGCTTCGCTAGCAGCTTTCATCATGCACTTCGATTTCGTAGATTTACGCCTGCTCCTGCATATCGCCGACACGCGCAACCTCGCGCGTGCGGCGGAGCGTTCGCACCTATCGGCGCCGGCCGCCAGCAACCGGGTCAAGAATCTCGAGGAGCAGCTCGGCATCAAGCTGCTCTATCGAACCAGCCAGGGCGTGACGCCGACACCCGCGGGCGAAGCCTTCGTGCATCACGCGCGGCTCGTGCTCGAACGCGTCGAGCATCTGGCCGGCGACATGCAGGAGTATGGCGAGGGCATCAAGGGCCACGTGCGCATCTGGGCCAACACGACCGCGATCAGCGAGTTTCTGCCGGCCGTGCTGAGCCGTTTCCTGCGCGATCACCCGGACGTGAACATCGATCTGCGCGAAGTGCTGAGCGGCGAGATCGTCAAGGGCGTCGCCGACAGCGCGACCGATATCGGCATCGTCGCGGGCAATGTGCATGCCGAGCATCTGCAGATGCTGCCATATCGCGACGATCGGCTCGTGCTGGTTACGTCGTGCGAGCATCCGTTCGCGAGACAAGCGTCGATCGATTTTTCGCAGGTGCTGAACGCGAACTTCGTGAGCCTGCCGACGTCGAGCGCGATTCACGCGTTCATCACGAGTGCCGCCGATGCGCTCGGCGCGCGTCTCAAACTTCGCATCCAGGTCGGCAACTTCGAGGCCGCGTGCCGGATGATCGAGGCGGGTGTCGGAATCGGCATCGTGCCGGAGTCGGTCGCGCTGCGGCACAGAAAGACGATGCAGATCGCGATCGTCGGCCTGAACGATCCGTGGGCCGTGCGCAAGCTGAAGATCTGCGTGCGCAGTCTGAAGGACTTGCCGCCGTTCGCGCGTGCGCTGGTCGACCGGTTGATGGCGGTGCTGGAGGAGGATGGCGGGCCAGATGCTTGACGCGCGAGCGTGACACCCGCCCGAAGTCTGACGAAGTTTCCTTCTGGAAACAGCGCCCCCCCCCCTTTTGTCAACCGGTATTTCACTCCCCAAGCATCTTCTTGCCGCCACAAAAACCCGCGTGTATAGTTTCCGAACTTACTCTTGTTTCGTATCGGAAATTAAAGGGGTTCACATGGACGCGTCCACTATCCTCGCCCATCTCGGCATTGCCCAAGCCTCGCAAGCCGGCGATATCGCCGTTCATTCGCCGATCACCGGCGAGCTCATCGGCCGTGTGGCCAGCCAGACGGCGGTCGAGGTCGACGCGGCGCTCGCCCGGGCCAAAGACGCGTTTGCCGTGTGGCGTAACGTGCCGGCGCCGCGCCGCGGCGAGCTGGTGCGGCTGCTCGGTAAACGGCTGCGCGAACAGAAGCAGGCGCTCGGCAGCCTCGTCTCGCTGGAGACGGGCAAGATCCTGCAGGAAGGCATGGGCGAAGTGCAGGAAATGATCGACATCTGCGATTTCGCGGTCGGTCTGTCGCGTCAGTTGTACGGTTTGACGATCGCGTCCGAGCGCCCGGGTCATCGGATGGCGGAGTCGTGGCATCCGCTCGGCACCTGCGTCGTGATTTCGGCGTTCAATTTCCCGGTGGCGGTCTGGTCATGGAATGCGGCGCTCGCGCTGGTGTGCGGCAACGCGGTGATCTGGAAGCCGTCGGAAAAGACACCACTCTCGGCGCTGGCCGTGAACAGGATTCTCGAAGACGCGCTGAAGGAATTCGGCGACGCGCCAGCCGGCCTGGCCGCGTTGATCAACGGCGGACGCGACGTGGGCGAAAAGCTCGTGGCCGATCCGCGCGCGTCGATCGTCAGCGCGACGGGCAGCACGGAAATGGGTCGCAAGGTTGGCGTCGAAGTGGCGAAGCGCTTCGGCCGCTCGCTGCTCGAACTCGGTGGCAACAACGCCGGCATCGTCACGCAGACGGCCGACCATGAACTCGCGATGCGCGGCATCCTGTTCTCGGCGGTCGGTACGGCCGGTCAGCGCTGCACGACGTTGCGGCGTCTGTTCGTGCACGACAGCGTGTACGAGAAGACCGTCGAGCGTCTGAAGCAGTTGTATAGCCGCGTGCCGATCGGCAATCCGCTCGAAAAGGGCACGCTGATGGGGCCGCTGATCGACCGTCAATCGTTCGACCGCATGCAGGAAGCGCTGCAGCAGGCGAAGGCCGAGGGCGGCAAGGTGTTCGGCGGCGAGCGAGTCGAAGTGAAGGGTTATGAGGGCGGCTACTACGTGCGTCCGGCCATCGTCGAGATGCCGTCGCAAACGTCGGTCGTGCTGAAGGAAACGTTCGCGCCAATTCTGTACGTGCTGCGCTATGCCGATTTCGCCGATGCGGTCGAGGCGAACAATGCAGCGCATCACGGCTTGTCGTCGTGCGTGTTCACGAGCGACCTGCGCGAAGCGGAACGCTTCCTGTCCGCTTCGGGTAGCGACTGCGGCATCGCGAACGTCAACATCGGACCGAGCGGCGCGGAGATCGGCGGTGCGTTTGGCGGCGAAAAGGAAACGGGCGGCGGGCGCGAGTCGGGTTCGGATGCATGGAAGGCTTATATGCGTCGCGCGACCAATACCGTGAACTACTCGTCGGCGTTGCCGCTTGCGCAGGGTATCGACTTCAATCTCGACTGAGCGCGCAAGTGTGACGTCGTGAACGATGGCGGCGCATCGCGTTGATGCCGGTGCGCCGCCGTCGCCGTCCGGCGCGCCACAGCCGCGCGTTCCAGATAGCAATCCGTTTGCGCCGCCCGGCGTTCCGGAGCGGCCACGTTACTCGTGGAGTAAGACGTGAGTTCGAAAGTCGTGATCGTCGGCGGTGGGGTGATCGGCAGTTCGATTGCGTATTTCTTGCGGCTGTCCGATCCGACAGTCGGCGTCACGGTAATCGAGCGCGATCCGACCTATGCGCGTTCGTCGTCGGCCTTGTCGGCGGCGTCGATCCGGCAGCAGTTTTCTACGCCGCTTTCCATTCAGATGTCGCTGTTCGGCATCGAGTTTCTTCGCTCGATCGGCGAGCGGCTCGAAGTCGACGGCACCCGGCCCTCGATCGATCTGCACGAAGGCGGCTACCTGTTTCTCGCGACACCTGCCGGTGAAGCGACGCTGCGCGAGAATCACGCGCTGCAAAAAAGCCTCGGCGCGGATATCAGCCTGCTCGACACGCATGGCTTGCAAACGCGCTTCCCTTGGCTCAATACCAACGACCTCGTTGCCGGCGCTTATGGCGAAAGCGGCGAGGGCTGGTTCGACGGCTACGGTTTAGTACAGGCGCTGCGCAAGAAAGCGCAGGCGCTCGGCGCGCGCTATGTCGCGGCAGACGTCACCGCGCTCCATCGCGAGGGCAATCGCGTCATGCATGTACAAACCGCTGACGGTGAGACCTATGCTTGCGACGTCGTCGTCAACGCGGCCGGCGCATGGTCGCGCAAGGTCGCACAGATGGTCAGCATCGATCTGCCCGTCTATGCGCGGCGGCGCAGTATCTTCAACGTCACGTCGCCGGCAAAGCTTGAACGCTGTCCGCTGCTGATCGATCCGAGCGGCGTGTACTTCCGGCCTGAAGGCAATTCGTATATCTGCGGCACGTCGCCGTCGGCCGATAACGATCCCGACGATCTACCGCTCGATGAAGTCGATCACGTGCTATTCGACGACGTGATCTGGCCGACGCTCGCCAATCGCGTGCCGCAATTCGAGGCGCTACGCGTGCAGAACTGCTGGTCCGGCTATTACGAATACAACGTGCTCGATCAGAACGCGATCATTGGCCATCACCCGGATATCGATAACTGCATTTTCGCGAACGGCTTCAGCGGCCACGGTTTGCAGCAAGGGCCGGCAACCGGACGCGGCATCAGCGAATTGATTCTGCATGGCCGCTATGCGACGCTCGATCTCAGTTCACTAAGCTTTACGCGCGTACTCGAAAACCGGCCGATCATCGAAAAGAACGTGGTGTAGCGCCTTATATGGCTCGATGCGCGGGTCATGCGAAAAACGCAATAAGTAGTGCGTAGATATCGTTTGCCGCAGAGCCCGCCGATGGCCACAATCGACGCCGATTGTCTTCGACATTCCAATCGATATCACACGAAAGGCAGGCGGCCGTCATCATGTTCTCATTCAATTCCGCATTCGAAGCCCCGAGCGGCTCGCCGATCCGCGAGCTGTTCAAATACCTCGCGCGGCCCGGCATGATCTCGTTTGCCGGCGGCTATCCGGCGAGCGATCTGTTCGACCGTGCAGGACTCGATGCCGCGGCCGCGCGCGCCTCGCAACAGCCGACGCTGTGTCTGCAATACGGCCCGACCGATGGCATCGCGATCCTCAAGGAACAGCTCGCGCAGCTGATGGCACGGCGCGGCACGCCATGCGCGCCAACAGACCTGCTGGTGACGACCGGTTCGCAACAAGGATTCGATCTGTTGCTGCGCGTGATGGTCGCGCCCGGCGACGTCGTGCTCGTCGAGCAGCCCGCGTATCCGGCCACTTTGCAGGCGCTGAAGCTGCAACAGGCCGACGTCGTCACGGTGCCCGTCGATCAACACGGCCTCGACGTGGCGAAGCTCGCCGCGGTGCTCGAGACGGGCACGCTGCGTTGCGCTCCCAAGCTGCTGTACACGGTGCCGACGTTCGCGAATCCGACCGGCGCGACGTTGTCGCTCGAACGTCGAATCGTATTGTTGAAACTGGCGGCGCGTTATCGGTTCGTGATCGTCGAAGACGATCCGTATGGCGATCTGCGTTTCGATGGCACGGCAGTGCCTTCGCTTTTCGCATTGAGCGAGCAGGTGCCCGGTTCACGCGACTGGGTCGTGCATTTATCGAGTCTGTCGAAGATCGTCGCGCCGGGTTTGCGTGTCGGCTGGATGGTCGCGCACGCGGAGATCGTGCGGCGATGCGTGGTCGCCAAGCAGACCGTCGATCTATGCAGCGCGCCCTGGACCCAGGCGATTGCCGCCGAGTACCTCGCGAGCGGCGGGTTGGAGCGGCATCTGCCACGTATTATCGATGCGTATTCCGTCAAATGCCGCGCGCTATGCGATGCGCTCGACACGCATCTCGCGCGGCACATCGTATTTCATCGTCCGGCCGGCGGCATGTTCGTGTGGGCGCGTCTGAACGCGGCACGCGATGCGTCCGACTATCTGCGCGTGTGCATCGAACAGAACGTGATGTTCGTGCCGGGTGTCGCGTTTTACAAGGACGCGGCCGATAGAGCTGCGCTGCGCCTGTCGTTTGCCGCGCCGGGTGTGGAGGAGATTGAAACCGGCGTGCACCGAATGAACCGCGCGCTCGAGCAGTACTTCGACGAGCAATAAAATCCTGATTGCATCAACACAATCAGTGGAATGCGGCAGATTACCCGGCGAGCATCTAATGTGCAGCCGGGTTTTTTTATCCAAATGCCATAAATTGTGGCGATTTAACAGAACTCACCGCATTCCTTATTAATCGCGAATCGCGTTGAGTTCGAATACGCAATCGTTTTCGTCCGCGCGTGCCTTCTATGAGACCGACCGTGGCAAGCCGCAGATGAGGTCGTCCGGGATTGCCACGTCGAACGGCGCGTACGCGCGAGTGGCCCCTCAAATGATTGCCCCCAATGAAATCGTTATTGCATGCCTTAATTTCAAGATTATGCAATTCGAATAAATTCGGGCGTTACCAAATCTTGTAATGGAAGTGGTCGATTTATATGCGGAAATGCCATTTATAAAGATAAGAAACCGTGTAATTATCGTGCTTGCCGGCCGGCTTCCGTTTTGCGTGATTCCCGGAATGTCTGAAAGACAGGTTTTACACGGGTTCGCGCCACACGAGTCGGCCTTCGCACGGGAAAGCATCGTCGCCCGTCGCGTTCGCCCATGCATGCCGCATATGAGTGCCGCAGGAGAATGCGTGAGTGGGCCACAAAAACGTTAAATTGAGGAAAAGAGGGCAACGCAATGAATTCACTCGACGAGAAGCGGCCGCTGCTGATCTACGACGGCACGCTCGGCGACCTCTACGGCATTTTTTTCAGAAACCTTGTGCTGCAAATCGTGACGCTCGGTATTTACCGCTTCTGGGCGACCACGAACAACCGCCGCTATGTCTGGTCGCGCATGCGGTTTCAGGACGAGCGCTTCGAGTACACGGGCACCGGGGCGGAGCTATTCAAGGGCTTTCTGTTCGCGATCGTGGTCGTGTTCAGCGCGGTGTTCGCGGCTGGCGCGCTAAGCGTGGTCTTGCGCATGCTGACGAAAAGCGCGGCACTCGGTTCGCTGCCTGTCATCGCGTTGTATCTGCTGATCGTCGTGTTCGCGGCGGGTGCGTTTTTCGGCGCGCAGCGCTATCGGCTGAGCCGGACGCAGTGGTGCGGTATTCGCGGCGGCATGACCGGCTCGGCGCTCGGCTTCGGCGTGCGCGCGTTGCTTTACGCGCTGTTGTGCGTTGTCACGCTTGGCCAGATGACGCCGTGGTCATCGATGCGTCTAATGGAGTGCCGCATCAACGCGAGCAGCTTCGGTAGCCTGGCGCTTCGCTTCAAGGGGCGCGCGTGGGTCGTTTACGGTCTGTTCCTCGTTACGTTCGTCGGCGTGGTCGCGTTGTTCGCGGTGCTGTTCATGGTATTTCTGAAGGGCGCTCTCGCATCGATGCATGTCGGCCACGTGCCGGGGGCGAGTACGGCGCCGTCGCGGGCCGCGCTCGGATCGCTGTTTTTGTTTTATGCGCTGTTCTCCATCGGCACGATGCTGATCCGCGGCTTCTATGTCGTCGCGCTGACGCGCCACGTGATGGGCAATACGTCGCTCGGCTCGCAATTGCATTTCGGCAGTAACGTCAGCGTGGCGCGTCTGCTCAGTTTGCAGTGTGGCAACCTTGCGATCATCGTGTTCACGCTCGGCCTTGGGGCGCCAATCGTGCTGCATCGGCTGATGCGCTTTGCCGTCGACACGCTGCAGGTTTCCGGCTACCTCGATCCGCATATGCTGGGGCAAAGCACCGTGGCGGCGCCGCTTACCGGCGAGGGCATGCTGAATCTGCTCGATCATGGTGGCGCCTTCTGAGATTGGACTCGCGTTGAGAGCGCGGCAATGGACGGCGGTTCGCAAGATGTGCGGCAAGCAACGAGACACGCGACTCATCTCAGGCGCGAGCGCGAAACGCAGTACGCTCAATGAGTTAGCGCAGTCATGCGCAGGTTGTCCACAAGCTTGTTCCCAAAATCTGTGGACAACAGGGGGAAGCGAAGCGGAGAATTCGCGCCTGAAGAATGGTGGAAAAGTACAGCACAAAAGCAAACAGCGGGACTCACCGTCGACCGGTTCATCCCGCTGCTTGTGTATGACGATGTGGGCGGCTTGCCGTGCAGCGCGCACGGCAAGCGTGGCAAACGCTTATCGGTCGAGGAACGACTTCAGACGGTCCGCACGGCTCGGATGCATGAGCTTGCGCATCGCCTTGCTCTCGATCTGACGGATCCGCTCGCGGGTCACGTCGAACTGCTTGCCCACTTCTTCAAGCGTGTGATCCGACTTCGTGTTGATGCCATAGCGCATGCGCAGCACCTTCGCTTCGCGCGGGGACAGCGAGTCGAGCGCGTCGTCGATCGCGGCACGCAGGTCGGCCTGCATCGCGGCATCCGCCGGCGACGATACGCCAGCGTCTTCGATCATGTCGCCCAGCGTCGCATCGCCGTCGTCGCCGACCGGCGTTTCGAGCGATACGGGTTGCTTCGCGATCTTCAGAATGCCGCGCACCTTCTCTTCCGACAGTTCCATGCGTTCCGCGAGCACCGCAGGATGCGCTTCCTGGCCGGTCTGCTGCAGGATCTCGCGCGAAATGCGGTTCAGCTTGTTGATCGTTTCGATCATGTGCACCGGCACGCGGATCGTGCGCGCCTGATCGGCGAGCGAACGAGTGACGGCCTGACGGACCCACCACGTCGCGTACGTCGAAAACTTCCAGCCACGACGGTATTCAAACTTGTCCACGGCCTTCATCAGACCGATGTTGCCTTCCTGGATCAGGTCGAGGAACAGCATGCCGCGGTTCACGTACTTCTTCGCGATCGAGATCACGAGACGCAGGTTCGCCTCGATCATCTCGCTCTTGGCCTTGCGCATCTTCGATTCGGCCGCGACCATCTGGCGGTTGATTTCTTTCAGATGCTTGAGCGGCAGCGACACCGTCGCTTCGATGTCGATCAGCTTCTGCTGTTCGGACTGGATGGCCGGCAGGTGACGCTCGAGCGCCGCACCATAGGTCGACGCGCCGGTGCGCGCGGCACGCTCGGTCCAGCCGAGGTCGGCCTCGCTACCCGCGAACGTTTCGATGAACTTCTCGCGCGGCATGCCGGCCTTCGAGACGACAATCTGCAAAATGTTGCGCTCGATCGCGCGCACTTGCGCGACCTGGCGCTGCACGTCGCCGCACAGACGGTCGATCGTGCGTGCGGTGAAGCGGATCTTCGCGAGGTGCTGCTGAATGTCTTCGCGTGCGCGCAGATAGGCCTTCGACGTGACGTCGCCGCGCGTGTGCGACGCGTTCATCTGGTCGTACAGAATGCCGACCTGGGCGAAGATTTCGAGGCAGTCGCTCGTGAGCTGCTTCAGGCGAGCTTCGTCCGCCGCCGACGAATCGGCCGGACCGACGTCGTCGTCTTCTTCGTCTTCCCTGTTTTCGTCGGCGTTGCTGTCTTCATCGGCATCCGTGTCGGCGCTCGCGACTTCTTCTGCGGCGGCCGTCTCTTCATTCAGGCCGTCGACGAGTTCGTCGATGCGCAGCTCGCCGTCGACAACCTGCTGCGCGCTCGCGAGGATCGCGGAGATCGCGAGCGGGCACGCGGCGATCGCTTGCACCATTTCGTGCAGGCCGTCTTCGATGCGCTTCGCAATCGCGATTTCGCCTGCGCGGGTGAGCAACTCGGTCGCGCCCATTTCGCGCATGTACATACGCACGGGGTCGGTGGTGCGGCCGAACTCGGAGTCGACGGTCGACAGCGCGACTTCGGTTTCCTCGTCCGCCTGGTCGTCCGACACCACGGCGGGGGAATTCGAGTTGAGCAGCAGCGTTTCCGCGTCAGGGGCCTGCTCGTAGACCTGCACGCCCATGTCGCTGAACGCGCTGACGATGCTGTCGATCGCGGCGGTTGCGGTGAAATTGTCGGGCAGGTGGTCGTTGATCTGCGCGTGGGTCAGGTAGCCTTGCTCTTTACCCAGCTGGATCAGTGCGCGCATCAGGCGCTGGCGTTCTTCGGCTTGTTGCGGCAGCAGCTCGGCTGCCACGGGAATCGCTTTGCCGGCGCCCTTGCCTTTGGCCGAACGGCCGGACGGAACTTTGGCAGTGAAGGCGGCGGTGTCGTGTTGCGAATCTTCGCGATCAAAAGGGTTCACGTAATTTCCTCTAGAGGCTTCGCTATGAGACGCAAGACGCTACCGTCAGGCGTTTCGAGCAGGGCTCAGCATCACCTGATGTGACTCAACGCGGTTGTTGGGCTGTGCTCTGGGGAGCAAAAAAGATGAGCCCGCTCGAAGCGGGCCGATGGATATGCGAAATTTTGCGCGGCTCGCATTATATACGAGCTTGGGGGTTCGCGCTCATGGGTGCACATCAAATCATCGCCGCTGTTGTCGCAGGCATGCGTGAGGCTACGCAGGTGCATAGTCCGTGGCCATGCGCGCGACGTAACCTAGATAGGGGCGAGTTGCTCCTTGCGCAAGGGGGCTCCATGTCGTTTTCCTGTATATGGAGTCGTATCCTCGCATGCTGTCCCCAAATGCTGTCCCCCAAAAGAAATTCGCAGAAGGGTATTGACGTGTTGTCGACCGCTCTCCATAATCTCGTTTCTCTGCTGCAGACGCAGCGACGCAAACGAAGCAGTGCCGGGTAGTGGTGGTTCAGGCGCGGCGGGTTTGGCGGACCGATCTTTAAAAACTAACAGTCGATAAGTGTGGGCGCTTGATGCGGAATGCGGCGGCGGATTCTGTGGAATCTGCTGTCAGGCAGAAGTATCAGAAGCCTCACACAGTATTGGAGGAAGGTTTGTCTGTCGGAAGACGGATCAATCATCGTCAGTACGTTGAGTGAGCGACCGGGTTCGAGAGAGCCCGAAAACAGTAACAGGTTTGAACTGAAGAGTTTGATCCTGGCTCAGATTGAACGCTGGCGGCATGCCTTACACATGCAAGTCGAACGGCAGCACGGACTTCGGTCTGGTGGCGAGTGGCGAACGGGTGAGTAATACATCGGAACGTGTCCTGGAGTGGGGGATAGCCCGGCGAAAGCCGGATTAATACCGCATACGCTCGGGAGAGGAAAGCGGGGGATCGCAAGACCTCGCGCTCAAGGGGCGGCCGATGGCAGATTAGGTAGTTGGTGGGGTAAAGGCCCACCAAGCCGACGATCTGTAGCTGGTCTGAGAGGACGACCAGCCACACTGGGACTGAGACACGGCCCAGACTCCTACGGGAGGCAGCAGTGGGGAATTTTGGACAATGGGCGCAAGCCTGATCCAGCAATGCCGCGTGTGTGAAGAAGGCCTTCGGGTTGTAAAGCACTTTTGTCCGGAAAGAAAACCTCGTGGCTAATATCCGTGAGGGATGACGGTACCGGAAGAATAAGCACCGGCTAACTACGTGCCAGCAGCCGCGGTAATACGTAGGGTGCGAGCGTTAATCGGAATTACTGGGCGTAAAGCGTGCGCAGGCGGTGCTGTAAGACCGATGTGAAATCCCCGGGCTTAACCTGGGAACTGCATTGGTGACTGCAGCGCTGGAGTATGGCAGAGGGGGGTGGAATTCCACGTGTAGCAGTGAAATGCGTAGAGATGTGGAGGAACACCGATGGCGAAGGCAGCCCCCTGGGCCAATACTGACGCTCATGCACGAAAGCGTGGGGAGCAAACAGGATTAGATACCCTGGTAGTCCACGCCCTAAACGATGTCAACTGGTTGTCGGGCCTTCATTGGCTTGGTAACGTAGCTAACGCGTGAAGTTGACCGCCTGGGGAGTACGGTCGCAAGATTAAAACTCAAAGGAATTGACGGGGACCCGCACAAGCGGTGGATGATGTGGATTAATTCGATGCAACGCGAAAAACCTTACCTACCCTTGACATGTATGGAATCCTGCCGAGAGGCGGGAGTGCCCGAAAGGGAGCCGTAACACAGGTGCTGCATGGCTGTCGTCAGCTCGTGTCGTGAGATGTTGGGTTAAGTCCCGCAACGAGCGCAACCCTTGTCCCTAGTTGCTACGCAAGAGCACTCCAGGGAGACTGCCGGTGACAAACCGGAGGAAGGTGGGGATGACGTCAAGTCCTCATGGCCCTTATGGGTAGGGCTTCACACGTCATACAATGGTCGGAACAGAGGGTTGCCAAGCCGCGAGGTGGAGCCAATCCCGGAAAACCGATCGTAGTCCGGATCGCACTCTGCAACTCGGGTGCGTGAAGCTGGAATCGCTAGTAATCGCGGATCAGCATGCCGCGGTGAATACGTTCCCGGGTCTTGTACACACCGCCCGTCACACCATGGGAGTGGGTTTTACCAGAAGTGGCTAGTCTAACCGCAAGGAGGACGGTCACCACGGTAGGATTCATGACTGGGGTGAAGTCGTAACAAGGTAGCCGTATCGGAAGGTGCGGCTGGATCACCTCCTTTCCAGAGCTGTGCATTCACTGCACTCAAGTGCTCACGCTTATCGGCTGTGGTTAATGGAAGCAACGCAGACAGATATCAGGGGTCTGTAGCTCAGCCGGTTAGAGCACCGTCTTGATAAGGCGGGGGTCGATGGTTCGAATCCATCCAGACCCACCACGGTCTTGTCTGGTGAGCTGAAGGGCTGGGGCCGCTGGAATATCTGTGGGACTGGGGGATTAGTTCAGCTGGGAGAGCACCTGCTTTGCAAGCAGGGGGTCGTCGGTTCGATCCCGTCATCCTCCACCAATCCTCAATGCGCAGGGTTCTGCCTGAAGGCAGAGCGTTGCGCATTGGCGATTGAGCCAGTCAGAGCGGTATGAGGCACAGGCTTCATACCGGCTGCCGTTCTTTAACAATCAGGAAGAAGTAGTAAAGAGATTCACGAAAGCATACCTGGAGATGGGTGTGTGAGTAGGTGAATCAGGGTTGTGATTGTATCGATGTATTTTAAAGGTGATCGAAAGATTGCCTTGGAATACGGCGCAACACGAATACTCAACCTGTAACGGAACGTGAATGGTCGACTCCTTCGGGAACCTGTCCCCTCCGGGGATGGGACCAGAGTAAGCGCTAAAGCGCTAACACTGGTCGACAGAGACACACCCGTTATAGGGTCAAGCGAACAAGTGCATGTGGTGGATGCCTTGGCGATCACAGGCGATGAAGGACGCGGTAGCCTGCGAAAAGCTCCGGGGAGCTGGCAAACGAGCATTGATCCGGAGATGTCCGAATGGGGAAACCCACTCCTAATGGAGTATCCGTAGCTGAATCCATAGGCTGCGTGAGGCGAACGCGGTGAACTGAAACATCTAAGTAACCGCAGGAAAAGAAATCAACCGAGATTCCCAGAGTAGTGGCGAGCGAAATGGGATCAGCCTGTACACGTTATCTGTATTGTTAGTCGAACGCTCTGGAAAGTGCGGCCATAGCAGGTGATAGCCCTGTAGACGAAAACAGCATGGAAGAACTGGGTGTACGAGAAGTAGGGCGGGACACGTGAAATCCTGTCTGAAGATGGGGGGACCATCCTCCAAGGCTAAATACTCGTGATCGACCGATAGTGAACCAGTACCGTGAGGGAAAGGCGAAAAGAACCCCGGGAGGGGAGTGAAACAGATCCTGAAACCGCATGCATACAAACAGTCGGAGCCTCTGCGAAGGGGTGACGGCGTACCTTTTGTATAATGGGTCAGCGACTTACATTCAGTGGCGAGCTTAACCGATTAGGGCAGGCGTAGCGAAAGCGAGTCCGAACAGGGCGTCCAGTCGCTGGGTGTAGACCCGAAACCAGGTGATCTATCCATGGCCAGGTTGAAGGCACGGTAACACGTGCTGGAGGACCGAACCCACTAACGTTGAAAAGTTAGGGGATGAGCTGTGGATAGGGGTGAAAGGCTAAACAAACCTGGAAATAGCTGGTTCTCTCCGAAAACTATTTAGGTAGTGCCTCGTGTATCACCTTCGGGGGTAGAGCACTGTCATGGTTGTGGGGTCCATTGCGGATTACTACGCCATAGCAAACTCCGAATACCGAAGAGTGCAATCACGGGAGACAGACATCGGGTGCTAACGTCCGGTGTCAAGAGGGAAACAACCCAGACCGCCAGCTAAGGTCCCCAAATATGGCTAAGTGGGAAACGAAGTGGGAAGGCTAAAACAGTCAGGAGGTTGGCTTAGAAGCAGCCACCCTTTAAAGAAAGCGTAATAGCTCACTGATCGAGTCGTCCTGCGCGGAAGATGTAACGGGGCTAAGCCATATACCGAAGCTGCGGATGCACAGTAATGTGCATGGTAGGAGAGCGTTCCGTAAGCCTGCGAAGGTGCACTGGAAAGTGTGCTGGAGGTATCGGAAGTGCGAATGCTGACATGAGTAGCGATAAAGGGGGTGAAAGGCCCCCTCGCCGTAAGCCCAAGGTTTCCTACGCAACGTTCATCGGCGTAGGGTGAGTCGGCCCCTAAGGCGAGGCAGAAATGCGTAGCTGATGGGAAGCAGATTAATATTTCTGCACCATTGTGAAATGCGATGGGGGGACGGATCGCGGAAGGTTGTCCGGGTGTTGGAAGTCCCGGTCCTTGCATTGGAGAAGGCGCTTTGGCAAATCCGGGCGCGGAATTCAAGGGTGCGAGGCGAGTCGCTCAGGCGACGAAGCAACTGGAAGGGGTTCCAGGAAAAGCCTCTAAGCTTCAGTTTCACAGTGACCGTACCGCAAACCGACACAGGTGGGCGAGATGAGTATTCTAAGGCGCTTGAGAGAACTCGGGAGAAGGAACTCGGCAAATTGGTACCGTAACTTCGGGATAAGGTACGCCCTCATAGCCTGACTGGCCTGCGCCAGAAGGGTGAAAGGGTTGCAATAAACTGGTGGCTGCGACTGTTTAATAAAAACACAGCACTCTGCAAACACGAAAGTGGACGTATAGGGTGTGACGCCTGCCCGGTGCCGGAAGATTAAATGATGGGGTGCAAGCTCCTGATTGAAGTCCCGGTAAACGGCGGCCGTAACTATAACGGTCCTAAGGTAGCGAAATTCCTTGTCGGGTAAGTTCCGACCTGCACGAATGGCGTAACGATGGCCACACTGTCTCCTCCCGAGACTCAGCGAAGTTGAAGTGTTTGTGATGATGCAATCTCCCCGCGGCTAGACGGAAAGACCCCATGAACCTTTACTGTAGCTTTGCATTGGACTTTGAACCGGTCTGTGTAGGATAGGTGGGAGGCTATGAAGCGTGGACGCCAGTCTGCGTGGAGCCGTCCTTGAAATACCACCCTGATCTGTTTGAGGTTCTAACCTTGGCCCGTGATCCGGGTCGGGGACAGTGCATGGTAGGCAGTTTGACTGGGGCGGTCTCCTCCCAAAGTGTAACGGAGGAGTACGAAGGTACGCTAGGTACGGTCGGAAATCGTGCTGATAGTGCAATGGCATAAGCGTGCTTGACTGTGAGACTGACAAGTCGAACAGGTGCGAAAGCAGGTCATAGTGATCCGGTGGTTCTGTATGGAAGGGCCATCGCTCAACGGATAAAAGGTACTCTGGGGATAACAGGCTGATACCGCCCAAGAGTTCATATCGACGGCGGTGTTTGGCACCTCGATGTCGGCTCATCTCATCCTGGGGCTGTAGCCGGTCCCAAGGGTATGGCTGTTCGCCATTTAAAGAGGTACGTGAGCTGGGTTTAAAACGTCGTGAGACAGTTTGGTCCCTATCTGCCGTGGGCGCTGGATATTTGAAGGGGGCTGCTCCTAGTACGAGAGGACCGGAGTGGACGAACCTCTGGTGTACCGGTTGTCACGCCAGTGGCATCGCCGGGTAGCTATGTTCGGAAGAGATAACCGCTGAAAGCATCTAAGCGGGAAACTCGCCTTAAGATGAGATATCCCCGGGGCTTCGAGCCCCTTGAAGGGTCGTTCAAGACCAGGACGTTGATAGGTCAGGTGTGCACGTACAGTAATGTACTGAGCTAACTGATACTAATTGCCCGTAAGGCTTGATCCTATAACCGGTGTGTTTTGCGGTCAGCGTTGGCGCTTCAGCTGTCGGCCGGAGTTAGTGCTTCAGCACTTACTCCGGGCCCATGCAAAGCGCTTACCCGGACCCCACCCCCGAAGGGGGCAGGAACACGCACACGGTTGAGATCGGTGTTGTGCCAGAAACAACACAACCCCCACCCGAATCCTTTACGCTTCTTCCCGATTGGCTGTGGCGCAACCGGTTGACTCCAACCCTGCGACGCAGCAACCCGTCATGCCTGATGACCATAGCGAGTCGGTCCCACCCCTTCCCATCCCGAACAGGACCGTGAAACGACTCCACGCCGATGATAGTGCGGATTGCCCGTGTGAAAGTAGGTAATCGTCAGGCTCCTCCCCAGTCAGAAACCCCACCCGCCGCGGTGGGGTTTTTGCGCTTACGCGGCCGACTTTGCGCGCTGTATCCGTCAGCGCACCCCGTCTTGAGCGCAAGTACGCGCGGTGCGAAGGTGTAGCCATCGTAACGACGGAGTGGATTTGCCCCTGTACCTCCGGACACCGCCTCACACTTGAGTTGATGAATCGGTCCTGCGCCTGAACTCGCGTGGCGAGCGGTACTTCAGCGCGCTATGAGGGTGTTGCTCGTTGTAATGCTCGAACGCGACGGCGAGATTGCGCGCTGCGGTTGCGGCATCTGGCTTCGGCATGAAGGCGACATAGTCACGCTTCATCGTTTTCACGAAGCTTTCTGCCATGCCGTTACTTTGCGGGCTGCACACCGGTGTGGTCAACGGTTTCAAACCAATGTCAGACGCAAAGGTCCTGGTTTTCTCCGCCGTGTAGCCTGAGCCGTTGTCCGTCAGCCGTTCAATTTCAGCCGGTGCCTTCGAGACGTTGCCAAAGCGCTTCTCGACGGCTGCCAGCATGACGTCACGCACCACGTCGCCACTGTGGCCACCAGTTGTCGCCACCCAGCTCATCGCTTCACGGTCACAGCAATCCAGAGCGAACGTGACACGCAGCGGCTCACCGTTGTCGCAACGAAACTCAAAGCCGTCCGAGCACCAGCGCTGGTTGCTCTTCGCCACCGCGACCTTGCCATCGTGCCGGCGCTGCGGGCGTCGAGGGAGCGCTTTGCGCTGTAGCAGGAGGCCGTGAACGCGCATTACCCGGTACACCCGTTTGGCATTGACGGGGGCCGCGCTCTGATTCTCCCGCTGCCGACGCAACATACCCCAGACCCGGCGATAACCATAGCTCGGCAGGTCAGTGACGGTCAGCCGTATTTCTTCGACCAGCCCGGCATCGTCCATCTTCCTGGCGCTGCGTCCCTCCTGCCAGTCGGCTGGACGTGCAAGCCTTGCCGCCACGTTTGAGCGCGCTACAGAACGTCGCAGACCTGCTTCACTGCTCGTCCCCCGGCAATGAGGGTGAGCGCGCAATCCATTTCGCGACTTCGCCACCTCCACCACCTCACGGAGAATCTCGTTCTCCATTGTCTTTTTGCCGAGCAGTCGCTGGAGTTCCCTGATTTGCTTCAGCGCATCGCTCAGCTCCGACGCTGGTACGACTTCCTCGCCGGTACTGACAGCCGACAGGCTGCCATCCTGATACAGCGTGCGCCAGTGAAACAGCTGGTTCGGATTCACGCCGTGCTGGCGTGCAACCATCGAGACCGACTTGCCCGGCTCGAAACTCTCTCTCACCATCGCCAGCTTCTCTTCGGCCGACCACCGCCGCCGGCGTTCCGGTCCCGTCAACACTTCCATCACTTCTTTTTGTTGTTAGTCAAAAACAAAGTCGTATGCCTACCCGCCATTTTTAGGGGGAAACTGTGTCCGGCGATTCAGGAGACCGCTCCACGGAGCAATGCGATGGAGAACACCACGGGAGAGACTGTATCGACGGGCACGCGACGGCCTCGGCAGGGTGAGGCGTTCTGGCGAGAGATGGTCATGGCTTGGAAAGGAAGCGGACTTGGCGAGCGTCGCTTCTGCCGTGAGCAGGGACTTGCCGTCAGTACGTTCGGTCTGTGGCGCAAGAGACTGTCGAGCCTGGAGCATGAAGCCGAGCGTCCGCTGGCGCTCACCGTTGACGCGGCGTTCGTCGTTTCCCATGCGGGCATCGGGGCGCCTCCAGCGGTGCCATCACCGACAGTGGACACGTCGTCTACGCGTGATCGGGTGATGCTGTCACTCGCCGGAGTTCGCATCGAACTGACGGACGCGCACGCCGAGCGCATTGTGCGCTTCGTGCTCGGGCAGCCTGGAGGTGCGCGGTGCTGATCGCCGCCGACGTTCGTGCCTACATCTGCCGTGATCCGGTCGACATGCGCAAGTCGATCGACACACTGTCGTATCTGGTCGAACCGCTTCTTGCCCAGAAGCCGGCTTCTGGCAATCTGTTCGTGTTCATTGGTCGGGACCGCACGAAGGTCAAGTGCCTGTATTGGGATCGCACCGGTTTCGCGCTCTGGTACAAGCGGCTTGAACACGGACATTTTCCATCACCGTCGTCACCCGCCCAACGCGGCTTCACGCTCGCTGAACTCAGCGCCTGGCTGGAAGGCATCGAGATCCCGGCGCGCGAGCCGCATTGTGCCGTCGCGGTGACGCGCGTGAGCTGACTTTGCTCTCGCCTGCGTAGATACGACGCTGCGGCATCTTGTAAACGTCGCGCGAGTTGGGCATCATGACAGGCATGCCGCCCTCTGCCATCACTGTCGCGGAATTGCCGGTCGAGCCCGATGCGCTGCAAGCCTTCGCGCTCGAACAGAACCGGCTGGCATGCGTGCTTTGGGAGCAACTGGAAACACTGCAACACCAGATTGCCCAGGCGAACCGCGCTCGCTTCGGGGCGAGTTCCGAGCGGCCGGCGGGCCAGGCGGAGCTGTTCGATGCCGCGAGGGAGTTACCCGTTCCGCCCGAGCCCGCCGAGGTTCCGGTCACGGGCCACACCCGCAAGGGACGTCCGGCCCTGCCGAAGGACCTGCCGCGCACGCGCATTGAATACGATCTGAGCGACGAACAGAAGGCGGCATTCGATTCGCTCGAACGCAACGGCGAAGAGCGCAGCGAGACGCTGCACTACGAGCCATCCAGGCTCACCGTGATTGAGCATATCCGCTTCAGGTACGCGGCAAAGAAGGTTGGCGAGTCGACCATCGTGACGGCCAGCGCCCAGCCGTCGCCGCTGCCGAAGAGCAACGCGAGCGCGAGCCTGCTGGCTAACATCCTGGCCAACACCTACGTCGATCATCTGCCATTGAACCGGCAGGAGATGCGCTATGCACGACGTGGTGTGCACCTGCCCCGCGCAACGTTGTGCGAATGGAAGCTGGCGGCAGCCGAACTGCTCGAAGTGCTGCTGCCACCGCTACGGGCTCACCAGTTGCAGGCGCCTCGCATGCACGTGGACACGTCATTGCCATTGCTCGAGAAGGGTCGCAAGGCCACACGCACCGCGCGATTATGGGGATACCTGGGCGCCGGCCAACGTGAGAAGAACGGCATCTGGGTCGACCATCCGCGGGCGGTCGTGTTCGAGTTCGCTGAGTGGCGCGCGGGTTCGCATCCGCTACGGTACCTGCAAAGGTACAAAGGCTATCTGCAGGCCGACGCATACAGCGGACATGACGCGCTCTACGAAACCGGCGCCATCGTCGAGGTCGGATGTTGGGCCCATTGCCGCCGACGCTTCTTCGAAATCGCGAAGGTGCAAAGCAAACCAGGACTTGCCGCGCAGGCGCTGCAGTGGATCGCGCAGTTGTATGCGATCGAGTCGCGGATCAAGGACCAGACGCCTGACCTCAAATATGCGGCGCGGCAAACTGAAGCACTGCCGCTACTTGCGCTGTTCCAGCAATGGCTGGAAGGCAACGTCATCGGCTTGCTGGCTCAGGCGCGCGCTTGCAAAGGCCTTCGGCTATGCGTTACGTCACTGGCCGGCGCTCGTTCGCTACACTGAGAGCGGCATCCTGCTGCCGGACAACAACGCGCTCGAGCGGCAAATCCGACCCATTGCCCTCGGAAGGGCGAACTGGCTGTTCGCGGGCTCCCCGCGCGGCGCCCGCGCGACCGCCACGATGTATTCGCTGCTCGGCACGGCTCGCCTGAACGGTTTCGAGCCGTACGCGTGGCTCAAGGACACGCTCGAGAAGCTGCCATCGTATCCTGTCAATCGCGTGCACGAACTGTTGCCGCTCGCCCGTTAAACGCCCTCACATTCATGGACATTCTCGACTCACTTCGGCAGGCGCCCAGCGCCGAACTCTATCGCCTTTATCTCGCCGTCGGAAAAATGCTCGATGATCCCCGACGCATTCTGGAAGTACGGCAGCGCCTGCACCTCGGCATGGCTATCAGTTATATCGCCGACAACCCGCTGGCCCCTCCATTGCAGGGAACCGTCGTTGAGCTTCGGCAAACACAGGCGGTCGTTCAGGACAATGCGAGCCGGCGCCGCTGGGCGCTACCGTACGCGGCGATCATTGCCGATAGCGCAGCCCCGATTCATCCTGAACCGGCACCGCCACCGCGCGCACAACGCGAAGAGTTCTTCGTCGGCGACACCGTCGGTTTCACGGACAAACACCTGAGCGAGCGTGTCGGCACCATCGTCAGACTCAACTCGAAAACGGCCTCGATTGCCGTGACAGATTCCGAGGGGCACTGGCGCGTTTCCTACGGCCTGCTGCGGCGTATCGTCGATCTATAGCCCTATCAACACCGGTCGGAAGACAACATCATGGCCAAGCCCAGGATCGACGCAAAACGTGAACATCGCATTGAGATGGAAGTGGTGGTCGACGCCTATACCGAGGAAGAGCGGGCGATGTCGTGGTACTGCTATCTGGAAGAACAGCTCTCGTTTCCATTCGAGGCCGGCGTTCGCCAGGCAATGGCCTCTTCACCGCTGCACCCGGGTGAACACGTCTCGGTCACCGGACTCGCTCATGAAGACCTGTGTCGGGTTGGCATCTTCGTCCGGGTTCGGTGGGGCCAACGTGAGGTGGTGGCACCCCTGGCTCAGATCACCCCCGTGAACAGCGATAAACCGACACGACTCGCCGTCGCTGACTGGCACTACTGGCACGATCAAGGTTACGCGTTCTGACATCCAGCGAGCCGTCGCACTGCCGCAGCGGGATCTCGCTCACCTCGTCCTGATCTCTCGCAGCGTTGTTGGTCTCGTACTAAATTCCAACTTCTGACGGGTTGCGCTGATGGATACCGCGCGCTTCACTACTTTCCGATCCGCGACGCATCCGCGTAACCCGGCGACTTCCGACGCGGTCGTCCAAAATCCGTGTCCTTCTGGCTCGGCCGGCCAGCACCTCCTCCAAACACGCTAAGCCCGCTTACGCGCCGGCGCTCGATCGGATCCCCCTGCGATAAAGCGGTCGAGTCTTTCGCTGGCCTCCGTAATCGCCCAAAGCGGAGCGCGATGCAGCTGCCGATCGTAGCTCGTTGCGATCGATGCAAAGAGCGCGAATCCCGCTTCGTCCAGCTTCCATTCGTTGCGTTCCCGACCTCCGTCGAACACCATCGCCGAGGCGCGGTTCGCGGCGTGGAGCTCTTCGTGGCTCATCGAGCCAAAGCCGGCATCAGCGAGGTAGCTGGTCAACAGCATGATCTGCGTGACCGTCTGCGCATCGCTCTTCGTACCGCGGCCGCGGCGCAGTGCGTCGAGCGACAGATGAACTCGCAACGCGAGATCGTCGGCGATCTGGCGCGCGATGGGCAACAGCATGGCTTTGGCATGTCGCGCGCGGGCGGCGCCAGTGTTGCGGAAAGGAATTGGTTGTGCCATGGAGATCCGAGGGGTTTGCCTGAGCACATGCAATAACGGCGCGCTTAGCAAAAGGTTGAGCCTTCATTGCGTTTTAGCCACTTCCTTCGACGAAAACGTTTGCTGACGGCCACTTGCGCGCAGATTGCCGGCACGTCGCGGCGGCCGTCGTCGAGCGAATTGGCACCTACATCGCCCGCGATGCGCCGTTCACTCCCCACGAATCCAGCGGCTTTGCTTCCTATGCTTGCCCACGGAACGGCGTCGCGCCGCATTGCCACCTCGCGCTCGTCCGGCCATCTACCTCGGCGAAACCTCTCTATCATGACGATTGGAACAACCTCGGCCAGCAAGCCGGACGCCGCCGCCACCAGCGCGAGCGGCAGCTTGGACGCCCCCATAACCATCGACATCGAGCAGGTCGTCTACTTCCCGCCGCAGCCATTCGCCGCGCAATGGATCGCCGAGGTCAGGCAGAGCGCGGAGCGGCTCGGTGTGTCGTCGATGGACGTGATCAGCGGCGCGGGCCACGACGCCGCCTATCTCGCGCGCGTCGCACCCAGCGCGATGATCTTCGTTCCCTGCAAGGACGGCATCAGCCACAATGAAATCGAGGACGCGCGCGCCGATCATCTGCAAGCCGGCTGCAATATGCTGCTGCAGGTGATGCCGAGCGCGGCGTCGAGAACGGGGAGCATGCGCGCATGAAGATCCTGATCGCACGAATGAACCACGAGACCAACACGTTCTCGCCAGTAGAGACCCCGCTGGCCGCATTCGGCCGCAACGGTCCGAGCTACGGCCGCGCCGCGTTCGACGAAAACAAGGGCATGCAAACCGCGATGGCCGCGTTCATCGACGCCGCCGAGCGCGTGCATGCCGAAATCGTGACGCCGATCTCCGCCATGGCGAATCCGAGCGGGCCGGTCGACGCCGCCGCCTACGATGCGATCTGCGACGCGATCGTGGCAGCCGCTACGGGCTGCGACGCGGTGATGCTCGATCTGCACGGCGCGATGGTCGCCGAGAACTCGACCGACGGTGAAGGCGATCTGCTCAGTCGCGTGCGTGCGTCGCTGCCGCACGCGCCGATCGCGGTCGCGCTCGATCTGCATGGCAACGTCACGCAAAGAATGATCGACAACGCCGACGTCATCGTCAGCTTCAAGACCTATCCGCACGTCGACATGTACGAGACTGGCGCACATGCTGCGCGCTTGCTGTTCGACATGATCGAGGGCCACGCGAAGCCGGTGATCGCGTGGCGTCAGCCGCCGCTGCTCACGCACACGCTGCGCAGCGCGAGCGTTGACGGCGCGATGAAACGCGCGCTCGATGCCGCGCGCGCCGCCGAGGCCGACGGCATGCTCGCGGTGTCGGTGCTGGCGGGCTTCTCGCTCGCCGATATCGAAGCGCCATGCATTAGCGTCGTCGTCGTGGGCAATGGCGAGCGCGCGGATGCGGAGGCGGTCGCCGAGCGCATCGCGCGGCAGATCTGGGACGAGCGCGACGATTTCGTCTATCGCAGCGCGCCGCTTGCCGAATCGGTCGCGCGGGCGGCGTCGCTGGCACGCGCCGCCGATAAACCGGTGCTAATGCTCGATCACGGCGACAACTGCATGTCGGGCGGCACGTGCGACACGATGGATTTGCTCGAGGAAGCGTTGAGGCAGGGCCTCGAAGGCATCGTCAGCGGGCCGTTGTGCGATCCGCAGGCGGTCGCGGCCCTGGCGGCCTCGGGTGTCGGTAGCACGGTCACGCTCGCGATCGGCAACAAGCTCACAAACGATGCATTGCCCTCGCGTTCGCCGCTTGCCATGACCGGCGTCGTGCGCGCGCTGACCGACGGCGAATACGTGATCAGCGGCCCGACCTACACCGGCCAGCGCGCGTACATGGGGCGCGCGGCAGTGCTCGACACCGGCACGGTGAAACTCGTCGTGACCGAACGAACGCATGAGCCGTGGGATCTCGGCGTGTTCGAGAGCGTCGGCATCGATCCGCGCCGCGCGCGTTTTCTGCTGCTCAAATCACGCATGTATTGCCGGCCGGTTTTCGTGCCGATCGCGGAGGCACTCGTCGAATGCGATAGCCGCGGCGTCACGAGTTCGGACTATGGTCTGTTCAGCTTCGAGCACGTGAAGCGGCCGGTTTATCCATTGGACCCTCACACCGAATGGACCGCGACGAACTGATCAACATGCATGCGTTTCGATAAATCGCGGCAAGGGCTTGTGCAGTCCGCATGGAGTCTCTATAATTCGCGCCTCTAAAGGCTCGTAGCTCAGTTGGTTAGAGCACCACCTTGACATGGTGGGGGTCGTTGGTTCGAATCCAATCGAGCCTACCAACGCATCTGTGACGTAGACGAAAGCGGTTCCGCTTTCGTCTACGTCCCTGTCAAATCCATCCAGCCGTTCCCTCAGTTTCGCCGTTCGGCATCACGTCCCCTTCGTTTTCGTTGTCCGCTCGTGGCTCGTGCACATTCATGCGCGCTCTCTCGCTGTTGCGTCGTCGTTCGACAATGCGCGATACAGTTAGACCTTCCGCTTTCGCCGCCGACCCGACTGCCGTTCCCATCGCGTCTTCGATCATGCGATGCCACCAGCATCCAACGGAGCTGACGCAATGAAGAAGCTCATCAACGATGTGTCCACCGTGGTCCCCGAGATGCTCGACGGGCTCATCGCGCTCAATCCCCAACTCTCGCTATTGCAAGGCGGCACGATCGTCTTGCGCGCCGATGCCCAGGCCGTGGCCGCGCGCGGCGAGGTCGCGCTGATCTCGGGCGGCGGCTCGGGCCACGAGCCCGCGCACGGCGGCTACGTGGGCCACGGCATGCTGAGCGCGGCGGTGGCCGGCGAGATCTTCACCTCGCCCTCCACCGACGCCGTGCTCGACGCGATACGCGCCGTGGCCGGCCCCGCGGGCGCGTTGCTGATCGTCAAGAACTACACGGGCGACCGCTTCAACTTCGGCCTCGCGGCCGAAATCGCGCGCGCCGAGGGCATCCTCGTTGAGATGATGATCGTCGCCGACGACGTCGCGCTGAGCGCGAGCGGCGATCACGCGGGCCGTCGCGGACTCGCGGGCACAGTGTTGGTTCACAAGATCGCGGGCGCGGCGGCCGCGCGCGGTTTGCCGTTGGCCGAGGTCGCGCGGCTCGCTCGGGAAGCGGCCGCGTCGCTCGGCACGATGGGCGTCGCGCTGGCGCCGTGCACGGTGCCGGCCGCGGGCAAGCCGGGCTTCGCGCTGGGCGATGGCGAAATCGAATGGGGCCTCGGCATTCATGGCGAACCCGGCGTGGCGCGCGGCGCGCTGGAGCCGGCCGACGCGATCGTCGGCAAGCTGCTTGCAAAGATCGTCGACAATCTCGCGTTGCAGGCGGGCGAGCGCGTCGCGCTGCTCGTCAACAATCTGGGTGGCACGCCGCCGAGCGAACTCAACGTGGTGGCTGGTGCCGCGCTGCGCGAGCTTGCCGGGCGCGGCATCGAAGTCGCGCGCGCGTGGGCCGGCACGTTCCTGAGCGCGCTCGAAATGGCCGGCGTCTCGCTGACGCTGCTGCGTATCGATGACGAACGGCTGAGCCTGCTCGACGCCGCCTCACAGACGAGCGCATGGCCTGCGCTGAGTGGCCGCGTCGCGCAGGTCGCGGTGCGCGAACGAAGCGGTCTGCGAGTGCCTGCTGGCAGCCGAGCCGACATTGACCGGAATGGACCAGCGCGTCGGCGACGGCGACCTCGGCATCAGCCTCGCGCGCGGCGCACGCGCGGTGCAGCTCGAGCTCGATTCCTATGCGTCAGCAACCACCCCGGGCGCGGCATGTCGGCGACGCTGCGGCGCGTGGTGGGCGGCACGTCGGGTCCGCTGTACGCGGTGATGCTGCTGCGCGCGGCGGCCGCGCTCGAACAGTCGGGCGGGACCACCGCCCGGCAATGGGCGACGGCGTTCAGCGCCGGTGTCGATGGGTTGATGGAACTGGGGGGCGCGAGGCCGGGCGACCGGACGATGGTCGATGCGCTGAGGCCCGCTGCCGACGCGCTGCACGACGCACTCGCTCAGGGAGTGTCGACGGATGCCGCATTGCAGGCCACCGTCGAGGCGGCATGCGATGGCACTTCTCGTACCGCATCGATGCATCCGCGGCGCGGGCGTTCGAGCTATGTCGGCGAGCGCGCGCTCGGTCATATGGACCCGGGCGCGCATGCGGTCGCATTGTGGCTCGCGGCGATTCGCGACGCGCTTCCCGGTTAGGCGCAGGCGGACGCGAACGATACGGCGAGCGCAAGGGACGAGCGCACTTTCGCAGCAGGGAAAAACTACGCCGCCGTCACGGCCGCAGCAGATCGAACCCTGCGAACGCCACGACGCCGCTCAGTGCGATCAGCGCCACCGAGTGCTGTCCAACGTACAGCAGCCCGGCAGCGGACCAACACGTGACAGCGAATGCGGCAATACGTTTCATGCTTCCTTCTTCTACGACTCGAACTCAAAAACCGACTCAGAAGCCCAGCGTAACGGCCAGCAATCCACTGACGACACCGCACACCACCACTGCACAGGCCACCACCGTCAGCACGCGCCGCGGAAACGACCGCGCGAGCATCGCGAGCGACGGCACGCTCACGAGCGGCAGCGTCATCAGCAGCGCGCCGGCGGGGCCGGCGGCCATGCCGAACGACAGCATCGCCTGAATGATCGGCACTTCACCCGCGGTCGGAATCACGAACAGCGTGCCGGCGATCGACAGCGCGATGATCCACAGCAGGCTGTTGTCGACGTCCGGGCCGATGTGCGGAAACAGCCACGCGCGCGCCGCGCCGAGAATCAGCACGAGCGCGATGTATTCCGGCACGAGCCGCAGCGTCATGCGCCCCAGAATCGTGATCCAGCGCGAGAACGCGGTGCCGGGATCGTCGGCGCTCACCAGTTGCGCGACGGCCTCTCGCGACGCTTGCGCTTCCTGCGGCGTAACCATGCGGTTCACGACGTAGCCGAGGCCGAACACCATCAGGATGCCGAGCGCGAGGCGCAGGCCCATCCACTGCCAGCCGAGCACGAAGCCCATGAAGATCAGCGTAGCGGGATTCAGCGCGGTATTACCGAGCCAAAAAGCAATCGCCGCGCCCGGCGCCGCTTCACGCGCGCGCAGGCCCGCGACGACGGGCGCCGCGCAGCAGGTGCACATCATGCCCGGCAACGACATCAGGCCGCCTTTGACGACGCTGTTGAAGTCGGCACGGCCGAGCGCGCGCGCGACCCATTGCGGCGGAATCAGCGCCTGTACCGCGGAGCCGAGCAGCAGGCCGAGCACCATCGCCTGCCAGATTGCCTTGCCGTAAGCGAGCGCGAAGTCGATCGCGGCCTGCCATGAGGCCGCCGGCGCGCTCGCGGACGTGCCCATCAGGATCGACTTGCCGATCGAATGCTGGCTCGCGGCGACGAACGCGCGGTTGTAGTACGGAAACCACTTCACATAGAAGAGGCCGACGACGGCGATCAGCAGAAATACGATCCAGCCGAGCGGGACGCGGGGTTGCCGAAGGGTTGACTGCATGATGGTTGTTGAATGTCGTTGTGGATCAACCGACGACTAGCGTGCGGGTATCGAGCTGCGCGAGCAGCATTTTTGCCTGCTCGACGATGTCGGCGTCGTTCGGGCGGAAATCGAGTTGCAGCGCGTCCGGCAACTGCTCGAAATGCTGGCCGCTGCTGCGCGCGTATGCGGGATCGTAGTGCCGTTCGATCAGTTCGCGCGCGAGCTCGGCGCGCCGGTTCTCGTCGACGAGCCGGAGCCAGCCCGTGATCCGCTCGCGGCTGTGCAGACCGATCAACCGTTCCAGCTGTCCCTTGAAGTAATCGGGATGCTCGAACAGATGCGCGTAATCCTGCAGCAGAAACGCCGCGCGGTCCTCGCTGCTCGAGCGCACCTCGACGCACGCGCCGCGATGAAACGTTTCGAGCAGCGCAAGCGGCAGCGTGACGGAGCCGATGCGTCGGCTTTCCGCCTCGACGAACACCGGCCGGTTCACGTCGAAGTCGCGCAGCGCGGTGACGAGCAGCGTGTCGAAACGCTTTTGCGACGGCTGCGCCACGCCCGCATACGCGCCGAGCAACGAGCCGCGATGCGAGGCGAGCGCCTCGAGGTCGAGCGTTTGCGCGCCGGCCTCATGCAGCGCCGACAGCAGCCGCGTCTTGCCGCTGCCGGTCGGGCCGACGAGCGCGATATAGCTGAAACGGCGCGGCAGGGTTTCGAGCCTCTCCAGCGTGGCGCGCCGGTAGCTCTTGTAGCCGCCGTCGAGTTGCCGCGCCGACCAGCCGATCATGTTGAACAGCGTCGTGACCGAGCCCGAACGCTTGCCGCCGCGCCAGCAGTAGATCAGCGGGCGCCAGTTGCGCGGCCGGTCGGCGAACGTGGTTTCCAGATGATGCGCGATGTTGCGCGCGACTAACGCCGCGCCGAGCCGCGTGCCCTCGAACGGCGACACCTGCTTGTAGGTCGTGCCGACCAGCACGCGTTCCTCGTTGCTCAGCACTGGCGCGTTGGTCGCGCCCGGAATATGGTCTTCCTCGAACTCGAGCGGAGTGCGAACGTCGACGATTTCATCGAAATCGCCGGCTTTGTCGAGGCTGACTAGAAGACTTTTCAAGGGAGTAGGGACAAAACGGACCGCGGGAAGACAGAAATTATCGCATGGGCGGCTCGTTCGGGCCGGTTATATGCGTCCTTCCCGGGGTTCTCCAGTGACGTCCTTCGGCCACCTACCTCAGATGACTTCGACCCGCGCTTCCCCGCTCACCAGCTCGCCGATCACCCGTGCGTCGGCAAAGCCATCGGCGCGGAACAGCGCGAGCACTTCGTCTACCTCTTCGGGCGAGCACGACACCAGCAGCCCGCCCGACGTCTGCGGATCGGTCAACAACGCGCGGCCGACGGACGGCAAGGTGGCGGGCAGCACCACGTCGTGGCCGTAGGCATCCCAGTTGCGGCCCGATGCGCCGGTGAAAATGCCTGCTTTCGCGAGGCTCGCGACGTTCGGCAGCCACGGCAGGTCCGCGTAGCGCACGCGCGCGGTCAGCTTCGAGCCGCGCGCGAGTTCCAGCGTGTGGCCGAGCAGGCCGAAGCCGGTGATGTCGGTCAGCGCATGCACGCCGTCGAGCCGCGCCAGCTCGGCGCCCGGCCGGTTCAGCTTGGTGGTTGCGCCGATCATTGCCGCGTAGCCGGCCTCGTCGAGCCGGTCCTTCTTCAATGCCGCGGACAGAATCCCGACGCCGAGCGGCTTGCCGAGGATCAGCACGTCTCCGGCCTGGCCGCCCGCGTTGCGCTTGATGCGCTTCGGATCGACGATGCCCAGCGCGACGAGGCCGTAAATCGGCTCGACCGAATCGATCGAATGGCCGCCCGCGACCGGGATGCCTGCTTCCGCGCAGACCGATTCGCCGCCTTTCAGCACGGCCGCGATCACGTCGTGCGGCAGCACGTTGATCGGCATGCCGACGATCGCGAGCGCCATGATCGGCTTGCCGCCCATCGCGTAGACGTCGGAGATCGCGTTGGTCGCGGCGATGCGGCCGAAGTCGAATGGATCGTCGACGATCGGCATGAAGAAATCGGTGGTCGCGACGATCGCCTGGTCTTCGTTGAGCTTGTAGACGGCGGCGTCGTCGGCGGTGTCGTTGCCGACCAGCAGATCGGGGAAGAATGGCAGCGGCGCGCTGCGCTTGAGCAGATCGGCGAGCAGGCCGGGCGCGATCTTGCAGCCGCAGCCGCCGCCGTGCGACAGGCTCGTCAGGCGGGGCGACTGGCTTGCTTGAACTTGGGTCATGGGGGCGAGAGTTGGGGTTCGTCGAATGACCGCATTATGAGGGTTGTTTTCACACTGTGCAGCGTCGGCACGGGCGCAAACCGGCGCTATGCCGAAACCGTTTCGAACCCCGTTTTGCCAGCGATAGACGGCCGCGTAAAAAATACTAATGCCGAAGGAAATGCAAGCGGCATGTCCGCGCGATGAAACGAATTCTTTACGCTACAACGCAATTCCGCGGCGCCGCGCGAATTGATCGGCGTCGACAATTAACAAACCAGTTATCGAGATTCCAGAACCTCAATTATTGCTGCCCGCGCCGGTCCCATACAGGCCATTGTTAAATCCGCCAGCCCCTTCGGGTTTTTGTCCTTGACCGGTGGTTTTGCCGCGCGCGCTACCCTGCCCGCTGTCTTTCGACTGAGGTTTTTGCGATTCATGAACCGCCGAAGCAGCCGGTTCGGGCGTCGAACCCATCGCGGACGAGCGGCTTTCCATTTGCGAAGAGCCGCGCGGCTGGGGAATCTGCGCGAAGCTGCGCGGGCTCGAGGCCAACAGCGCGGCGCCGAGGAGCGCCAGCGAGGCCGCGCCGCGTGCCGCGCGACAGGAGAAAGTCGGGGAGTTCATAGGAGCGCAATAATCCGCCGATAAGGTCAATGGGAGTCCCGATTCGCGGATGCAGCATGAACGGTGCCCAGCAGCGGGAATAAATCGTGCAGGCAGCGTGCCGCCCTTCATTCAAGTGACTTTCGCATGTCCCATTTACCGGGGTGGCGAATACGATGCATGTCGCGAAACGGCATCTATAATCAATTTTGTCCCCAAAAGAGCCGAGGCCATGCAATGACGCAAATGACTCGGCGACAATTCCTGAAGGTCTCTGCCACGACACTTGCCGGATCGAGCCTGGCCCTGATGGGCTTCTCGCCGACACCCGCGCTGGCCGAAGTCCGTCAGTACAAATTGTCGCGTGCGACTGAAACCCGCAACACCTGCCCGTACTGTTCGGTGGGCTGCGGCATCCTGATGTACGGTCTTGGCGACGAGGCTAAGAATGTGAAGACGAGCATCTTCCACATCGAGGGCGACCCCGACCATCCGGTCAATCGCGGCACGCTGTGCCCGAAGGGCGCGAGCCTGATCGACTTCATCCATAGCCCGAGCCGTCTGCGCTATCCCGAGTACCGCGCGGCCGGGGCGAGCGAGTGGAAGCGCATCTCGTGGGAAGACGCGCTAGACCGCATCGCGAAGCTGATGAAGGAAGACCGCGACGCGAACTTCGTCGAGACGACCGAAGACGGCAAAAAGGTCAACCGCTGGCTGACTACCGGCGTGCTCGCGGCATCGGCCGGCAGCAACGAGGTGGGTTATCTGACGCACAAGACTGTTCGCAGTCTTGGCATGCTCGGATTCGACAATCAGGCGCGTGTCTGACATGGCCCGACGGTGGCAGGTCTTGCCCCGACGTTTGGCCGTGGAGCGATGACGAACCATTGGGTCGACATCAGAAACGCGGACGTGATTCTCGTGATGGGCGGCAATGCGGCCGAGGCCCACCCATGCGGTTTCAAATGGGTCACCGAAGCCAAGGCGCACCGCAAGGCGCGCCTGATCGTGGTCGACCCGCGCTTTACGCGTACGGCGTCGGTCGCGGACTACTTCGTGCAGATCCGCACCGGTACGGACATTGCGTTCCTCGGCGGAGTGATCAACTACCTGCTGACGAACGACAAGATCCAGCACGAGTACGTGAAGAACTACACGGACATGCCGTTCATCGTGCGTGAGGATTTCGCGTTCAAGGACGGCCTGTTTTCCGGCTACAACGCCGGGAAGCGCAGCTACGACAAGACCTCGTGGGACTACGAGCGCGGCGACGACGGCTTCGCCAAGGTCGCCCCGACGCTGCAGGACCCGCGCTGCGTCTATCAGCTGATGAAGCAGCACTACTCGCGCTACACGCCCGAGCAGGTCGAGAAAATCTGCGGCGTGCCGAAAGAGAAGTTCCAGCACGTGTGCGAGATGCTCGCGTCGACGTCGGTGCCTGGGCGCGCGGCCACGATCATGTACGCGCTCGGCTGGACGCATCACTCGATCGGCTCGCAGATCATCCGCACCGGCGCGATGGTGCAGCTGCTGCTCGGCAACATCGGCATCGCGGGCGGCGGCATGAACGCGCTGCGCGGCCATTCGAACATCCAGGGCCTGACGGATCTCGGCCTGATGTCGAACCTGCTGCCGGGCTACATGACGCTGCCCATGGAAGCGGAGCAGGACTTCGACGCCTACATCGCGAAGCGCGCCACGCAGCCGCTGCGGCCGAACCAGCTGAGCTACTGGCGCAACTATCGCGCGTTCCACGTGAGCTTCATGAAATCGTGGTGGGGCGACAAGGCGACCGCCGAAAACAACTTCGCTTTCGACTATCTGCCGAAGCTCGACAAGTCCTACGACCTGCTGCAGGTCTTCGAGCTGATGAATCAGGGCAAAATGACCGGCTACCTCGCGCAGGGCTTCAACCCGCTTGCCGCCGCGCCGTTCAAGGCGAAGAACGGCGCGGCGCTGGCCAAGCTGAAGTGGCTCGTGATCATGGATCCGCTCGCGACCGAAACGTCGGAGTTCTGGAAGAACCACGGCCCGTTCAATGACGTCGACAGCGGCTCGATCCAGACCGAGGTGTTCCGTCTGCCGACCACCTGCTTCGCCGAGGAACGCGGCTCGCTCGTTAGTTCGAGCCGGGTGCTGCAGTGGCACTGGCAGGGCGCGGACGGTCCCGGCGAAGCGAAGAGCGACCTCGATATCATGGCGGGGCTGTGGCTGCGTATTCGCGACGCTTATCGCAAGGACGGCGGCAAGTATCCCGATCCGATCCTGAACATGAGCTGGCCGTATGCGAACCCGGAAAGCCCGACGCCCGAAGAACTCGCGATGGAGTTCAACGGCAAGGCACTCGCGGACGTTACCGATCCGAAGGACACGACCAAGGTGCTCGCGAAGAAGGGCGAGCAGCTCGCGAGTTTCGCGCTGCTGCGCGACGACGGCTCGACCTCGAGCGGCTGCTGGATCTTCTGCGGCGCGTGGACCCAGGCGGGCAACCAGATGGGCCGCCGCGACAACTCGGACCCGACCGGCATCGGCAACACGCTGAACTGGGCCTGGGCATGGCCGGTGAACCGGCGGGTTCTGTACAACCGCGCGTCGTGCGACCTCAGCGGCAAGCCGTTCGATCCGACGCGCAAGCTGATCGCGTGGAACGGCAGCAAGTGGTCGGGCGCCGACATTCCGGACTTCAAGGTCGACGAGCCGCCCGAAAACGGCATGAATCCGTTCATCATGAATCCGGAAGGGGTCGCTCGGTTCTTCGCGCGCGAGAATATGGTGGAAGGGCCATTCCCCGAGCACTACGAGCCGTTCGAAACGCCACTCGGCTACAACCCGCTGCATCCGGACAACAAGTTGGCCGTCAGCAATCCGGCGGCGCGCGTGTTCCCGGACGACAAGGCCACCTTCGGCTCACACGAGAACTTCCCGCACACGGCAACCACCTATCGTCTGACCGAGCATTTCCACTACTGGACCAAACACGCGCATCTGAACGCGATCATCCAGCCCGAGCAATTCGTCGAGATCGGCGACGACCTCGCGAAGGAGATCGGCGTGGTGGCCGGCGACCGGGTCAAGGTGAGCTCGAACCGTGGGCATGTGGTTGCCGTTGCGGTCGTGACGAAGCGGATCAAACCGCTGATGATCGAAGGCAAGAAGGTGCAGACCGTCGGGCTGCCGCTGCATTGGGGCTTCATGGGAGTCGCAAGGCCGGGCTATCTCGTCAATACGCTGACGCCCCCGGTGGGCGACGGGAATTCGCAGACACCGGAATTCAAGTCGTTCCTCGTCAAGGTCGAAAAGGCATAAGGAACAGAGATGGCACTGCAATCACTGGACATCAGACGCGTTTCGGCCACCACCACGCAGCCGCCGGTGATTCGCGAGCCGGCCACGGGCACGGTCGCGAAGCTCATCGACGTGTCGAAGTGCATCGGCTGCAAGGCGTGTCAGACGGCTTGCATGGAGTGGAACGATCTGCGCGACGAGATCGGCGTGAACGTGGGCGTCTACGACAACCCGCCCGACCTCACCGAGAATTCGTGGACCGTCATGCGGTTTGCCGAGTACGAGAATTCCGCCGGCGATATCGAATGGCTGATCCGCAAGGACGGCTGCATGCACTGCGAGGACCCGGGCTGTCTGAAGGCCTGTCCGTCGCCGGGCGCGATCGTGCAGTACACGAACGGCATCGTGGATTTCCACCAGGAGAACTGCATCGGCTGCGGCTTCTGCATCGCCGGCTGCCCGTTCGACATACCGCGTATGTCGAAGCAGGATCGCCGCGTATACAAGTGCACGCTGTGTTCGGATCGGGTGGCGGTCGGCCAGGAACCAGCCTGCGTGAAGACCTGCCCGACCGGCGCGATCATGTTCGGCACCAAGGAGGACATGAAGCAGCAGGCCGAGGACCGCATCGTCGATCTGAAGGAGCGCGGTTTTCAGAACGCTGGCCTGTATAACCCGGCCAAGGTCGGCGGCACGCATGTGATGTACGTGTTGCACCACGCCGACCGGCCGTCGCTGTATCACGGCCTGCCGGACGATCCGCGCATCAGTCCGCTGGTCTCGTTGTGGAAGGGCATAGCCAAGCCGATCGGGCTCGCCATTATGGGGATCGCCGCGCTCGCGGGCTTCTTCCACTACACGCGGGTCGGCCCGAACGAGGTTTCCGAGGCCGACGAAGCCGCAGCCGTCAAGGAAGCCGAAGAAGCACGCCGTTCGCGGGAGGGTACGCAATGAACCACTCGGAGCACACCGACTTCACGGACGTAACGGGCAACCGCCTGATCGTGCGCTATACGCCGAACGAGCGCACGAATCATTGGATCACCGCGATCTGTTTCGTCCTGCTTGCGCTGTCCGGTCTCGCGATGTTCCATCCGTCGATGGCGTTTCTGTACGTGGTACTCGGCGGCGGGCAGTGGACGCGGATTCTGCACCCGTTCATCGGCTGCGTGATGTTCATCTCGTTCCTGATTCTTGCGTTGCGCTTCTGGCATCACAACTATCTGGACCAGGCGGATATCCAGTGGATGAAGCAGATCGGCGACGTGCTGAACAATCGCGAGGAACGCCTGCCCGCAATCGGCAGGTACAACGCCGGGCAGAAGCTGCTGTTCTTCGTGATGGTGATCTGTATGCTGCTGCTGTTGCTGAGCGGCATCGTGATCTGGCGGCGCTACTTTTCGTTCTATTTCCCGATTGGTGTGATCCGGCTCTCGGCGCTCGTGCATGCCGTGACGGCATTCCTGCTGATCGTCGGCATCATCGTGCATATCTATGCGGCGCTGTGGGTCAAGGGCTCCATAGGTGCGATGACGCGCGGCACCGTTACCTATGGCTGGGCGCGCAAGCATCATCCAAACTGGTTCAGGGAAATCATCGGCAAGTAAAGTATGCTCAATCGGCGCTGCCCCAGCGCATGTTTCAATGCGCCGCAGCGCCCTTCGCACCGGGCCGCCGCGCCTCGTCGATGACGGGCGGCGGCCCTTCAGTTTTCAGAGGTCGATATCTTGACTCAACGCATTCTCGAAGCCGCCGACATCGAGTCGCTCGATCCCTCGGCAATACCCCGAATCCGCATGCCCGAGCGGCTCGCGGTGTTCGCGCCGCGCGCCGCGCGCCTGCGTCAGCTCGCCTCGCGCGGCAATCCGATCGCCGGCTACCTGCGGCTGATGGCGGCGCTCGCCGATGCGCAGCAGGCGGTGCTCGCGCACTTCAAGGCCCAGCCACCGAGCCCCGAGCTGATCGCGAGCGCGCAGCAGTATTCGATGCCGCTGATTCCGGCGCTGTCCGGCGAGCGCGATCCGGCGTGGCGCGACGTGTTGCTACAACTGCTCGACAGGATCGAAGCGGCGGGTCCCCCGTTGACGCCGCCGCTCGTGGCGTTGTTCGCGCGCCTGCGCTCGCTCGACGTCGCCGCGCTCGAAGCGCAGGCCGACGCGATCTTCGCGCAGCGCTTCGCCGACGTCGAGCCGGCGAGCGCGCCGTTCATCATGGCCGCGCTGCAGGTCGTATGGACCGACCTCGCCGCCGACATCGACAAGCGCGCCGTACCGTACCTCGACACACCGGGCCTGTGCCCGGTGTGCGGCTCGCATCCGGTGGCGAGCACGCTGCGCATCGGCGGCGCGTACGACAACTATCGGTATCTGCAATGCGGATTGTGCGCGACCGAATGGCATATGGTCCGTAGCAAATGCTCGAACTGCGATTCGACGAAGGGCATCGCGTACCAGGTAGCCGGCTCGCCCGACGCCGACGCAGCCGCGCGCGAGGCCGAATCGAAAAACGCCGCGCTGAAGGCGGAGTCGTGCGACGAATGCCATACTTACCGCAAGATCGGCATTCAGGCGAAGGACTACGAGTTCGATCCATTCGCGGACGACCTCGCGAGCCTCACGCTCGATCTGCTGATGGGCGCGGAAGGTTACCGGCGCGCGTCGCCGCATCCATGGCTGTGGCCGGAGCAGACGGCCGGCGCGGCCGAAACGGAGGGCGACGAGTCGGCCTGACGGCGACCTGACCGGACGCAAGTTCAAAACGACAAGGATTGCTCGTGAGCGATGTGAGCAGCTCGGCATTGCGCGCGCTGATGGCGCGCGTGCCGTCGGTGGACAAGGTGTTGGCGTCGGAAGAATTCGTGCCGCTCATCGGCGCATACGGCCGCACCCAGGTACTCAACGCGCTGCGCGACGCGCTCGATGCGTGGCGCATCAGTGCGCAATCGGGCGATGCGGCGGCCGACCCGGCGGTGAGCGCGCTCGATACCGCGCAGTTGCATGCGACGGTCGCCGCGGCGCTGCTCGCCCGTAACGCGTCGCGGCTGCGCAGCGTGTTCAATCTGACCGGCACCGTGTTGCACACGAACCTCGGCCGCGCGCTGCTGCCCGATGAGTCGGTGCGCGCCGTGATGAGCGCGCTCACGCAACCGGCCAACCTCGAGTTCGATCTCGCCACCGGCACGCGCGGCGACCGCGACGAACTGATCGACGATCTGATCTGCGAGCTGACCGGCGCCGAAGCGGCGACCATCGTCAACAACAACGCCGCCGCGGTGCTGCTCACGCTGTCCGCGCTCGCGGCGAAGAAGGAAGTGGTGGTGTCGCGCGGCGAACTCGTCGAAATCGGCGGCGCGTTTCGCATTCCCGACATCATGAGCCGCGCGGGCGCGAAGCTGCGCGAAGTCGGCACGACGAACCGCACCCATCTGAAGGACTATGAACAGGCGATCAACGCGCGTACCGCGCTGCTGATGAAAGTCCACGCGAGCAACTATGCGATCAGTGGCTTCACGAAGGAAGTCGGTATCGAAGAGATCGCGCCGCTCGCGCACGCGCGCGGGCTTGCGGTCGCCGTCGATCTCGGCAGCGGCACGCTCGTCGATCTCGCCGAATGGGGCTTGCCGCGCGAGCCGACGGTGCGCGAGACCGTCGCGGCCGGCGCCGATCTGGTCACGTTCAGCGGCGACAAGCTGCTCGGCGGCCCGCAGGCTGGGTTGATCGTCGGGCGGTGCGATCTGATCGCGAAGATCAAGAAGCATCCGCTGAAGCGCGCACTGCGGGTCGGCAAGCTGACACTTGCGGCGTTGGAGCCTGTGCTCCAGTTGTATCGCGCGCCGGAGAAGTTGACGGAGCGGCTGACCACGCTACGGCTCCTCACGCGGCCTGCCGAAGATATTCACGCCGCCGCGCAGCGCGTGTTACCGGCGCTACAGCAGGCGATCGACGCGCGCTACAGCGTGGCCGCGGAGCCGATGTTCAGCCAGATCGGCAGCGGCGCATTGCCCGTCGACGTGCTGCCGAGCTATGGCCTCGTCATCAGGATGACCGACGGCAAGCGCGGCGGCCGTCATCTGCTCGCGCTCGAAAAGCAGTTGCGCGAGATGGCGCGGCCGGTGCTCGGCCGGATCGCGGACGACGCGTTGCGGCTCGATCTGCGCTGCCTCGAAGCCGCCGACGAAGCACAATTGATCGCACAGCTGATCGCGCAACCGAAAAGCAGCTGAAGGACGGGCACGCATGATCGTCGGTACTGCTGGGCATATCGACCACGGCAAAACCAGCCTCGTGAAGGCACTGACCGGCGTCGACACGGACCGGCTCAAGGAAGAGAAAGCACGCGGCATTTCGATCGAGCTCGGCTACGCGTACGTACCGCTCGACAACGGCGACGTGCTCGGTCTGATCGACGTGCCGGGCCACGAAAAGCTCGTGCATACGATGACCGCGGGCGCGAGCGGCATCGACTTCGCGCTGCTCGTAGTCGCCGCCGATGACGGCGTGATGCCGCAAACACGCGAACATCTGGCGATCGTCGAACTGCTCGGCATCCGGCGCGGCGCAATCGCGTTGACGAAAGTGGATCGCGTCGACGACGAGCGCCTGCGCGAAGTGCGCGATGAAGTGAGCGCGTTCGTCGCTGGCAGCGTGCTGCGCGACGCGCCGATATTCGATACCTGCGCGACACGCGCGGGCGATGCAGGCGTCGCCGCGCTGAACGCGCATCTGCGCGAGCAGGCCGCCGCATGGCGCATGAAGCGCGACGACGGCCTGTTCCGCCTCGCCGTCGATCGCGTGTTCACGCTCGCGGGGCAGGGCACGATCGTCACCGGGACCGTGGTGGCGGGCAGCGTGAGCGTCGGCGACACGATGCTGCTCGCGCCGAAAAACGAATCGGTGCGCGTGCGCAGCATCCACGCGCAGAATCGCCCCGCCGAAACCGGTCGCGCCGGCCAGCGTTGCGCGCTGAATCTGGCGGGCATCGAGAAGAGTGCGATCGAGCGCGGCGACTGGATCGTCGATCCGCGACTGTCGCAAGCGAGCGAGCGCGTCGACGTCGCGTTGACGCTGCTCGCCGACGCGCCGCACGCGCTCGAACATTGGGAGCCGCTGCACGTGCATCTCGGCACGCAGCATCAGGTTGCGCATGTCGCGCTGCTCGAAGGCGACACGCTCGCGCCCGGTCAGCGCGCGCGCGTGCAACTCGTGTTCGAGCGGCCGGTGTGCACGGTGCCGGGCGATCGCTTCGTCGTGCGTAACGCTCAGGCCAATCGCACGGTGGGCGGTGGGCACGTGCTCGATGCGTTCGCTCCGGCGCGCAAGCGGCGCTCGCCGGAGCGCTTCGGCTGGCTCGACGCGATGCAGTCGCTGCTCGACACCGGCTCACTCGACGCGCTGTTCGCTCGCGCGCCGCACGGTTTGTCGCGGGCGTTGCTGGAGCGCCTCACGGGGATGCCGGCAGCCGCGCTCGCGTTGCCCGCCGCGACTCGCACGATCGAACTGCCGGGCCATGACGCGCTGCTGGTCGCGGACGCGACATGGCACACGCTCGAGGGGCGCCTGACGAGCGCGCTCGCGCAATACCACGAGCGCTCGCCCGACGAACTCGGCCCGGACGTGTCGCGCTTGCGGCGCATCGCGGCGCCACTGGTCGACGACGCGCTGTGGCGCGCGCTGGTCGACGTTGCGGCGGTGCGTGGCGAGCTCGTCAGACGCGGACCGTGGCTGCATTTGCCCGGCCACGCCGTGACGCTCGACGCCGCCGATCAGGCGCTTGCCGCGACGCTGCTGCCCGAGATCGAGGCGGGGCGTTTCGATCCGCCGTGGGTGCGCGAGCTCGCGAATGCGCACGGTGTGCCGGAGGAGCGCGCGCGTCAGTTGCTGCGCAAGCTCGCGCGTCAGGGCGAGCTGTTCCAGGTCGTGCATGACCTGTTCTATCACCAGCAGGTGATTCGCGAACTTGCGTCGATCGCGGCGGCGGAGGCGCACAAGAGCGGCGGCACCGTGGCGGCCGCGCCGTTTCGCGACGCGACCGGGCTCGGCCGAAAACGCGCGATCCAGCTTTTGGAGTTCTTCGACCGGGTTGGGTATACTCGCTTCCACCGTGGCCTGCACCTCGTGCGCACGGATAGCCGCTGGCTCGATCTGCCTTGATCTGGCTGGCGGTCTGTTTCTATCGGGCACGCGTCATTCAATCACCGTAGGAAGGCATTCGTATCCGGTGGTGCGGCTGGGCTTCAAACCCAGTTGAGGGCGTCAGACGCTCTCAGGTCGGTTCGACTCCGGCTGCCTTCCGCCCGGCAAGCCTTCCCGGGTATTCCGATATCTTTCTTCCGAAAACGTCCTCTAGACCGCTGATTTTAAAGCGGTTTATGGGTAACGACGTGCTTGCTGATTCCGGTAAGGTCCCACACAATTTACACACGAAGTATGGGTAGGAAGATGGGTAAGTGGGCAGGAGGGAAGCATGTCAGGACGACAGTTGCACCGGCTCAGCGCACTGCGGATCGCGAAGGAGGTGGCCCCGGGCCATTACGCCGACGGCGGTGGTCTCTACATGCAGATCGCGGACAGTGGCGCGCGTTCGTGGGTGTTCCGGTTCAGGCTTGACGGCCGCCTGAGGGAGATGGGCCTCGGTCCGGTTTCGCGAGTCTCGCTTGGCGAGGCGAGGAAACTGGCCGCCAGCTACCGCGAGATGGTCAGTGACCAGATTGATCCCATCCTCGCGCGGCGCGAGCAGCAGCGCCGACAGTTGCTCGATATCTCGGCGGATGCCAACGTGACGTTCCGTGAGGCAGCCGAAGCGTTCATCTGCGCGCGGGAGCCCGAGTGGCGAAACCGCAAGCATGTCCAACAGTGGGGTAATACGCTCAAGAGGTACGCATACCCGGTGATCGGCGAGGTCCGGGTGCGCGATATCGACACCGCGATGATCGTGCGGATTCTTCAGCCGATCTGGACGAAAAAGGCGGAAACCGCGCGCCGGGTGCGCGGCCGTATCAAGGCCATCCTCGACGCCGAGACTATCATGGGCCACCGCACCGGCAGCAACCCGGCACGGTACGTTGACCATTTGCAACTCGTATTGCCGCGCTCGAAGAAACGCTCACAGGTAAGACATCATCCCGCGCTGCCCTGGGAAGAACTGCCCGGGTTTATTCGCGACCTGGAGCAGCGCCCCAGGCGTGCAGCACGGGTCCTGCACCTGCTTATCCTCACAGCCACCCGCACGAACGAGGTCCGCTTTGCGCGGCCGGAGGAGTTCGACCTCGCCAACCGTATCTGGTCAATACCCGGCGACCGGACGAAAAGTGGCCGGCTGCTTCGCGTGCCGCTTTGTGAACGGGCCGTCGACATCGTACGCAGCGCGCTGCCGCGGGCGAAATACGGCTACCTGTTCCCGGGCTGCAAGGAAGGTCGCCCATTGTCGAACATGGCGATGCTGACTCTGCTGAGGCGCATGTCGCGGGACGGGATCACTGTGCATGGTTTCCGGTCGACGTTTCGCGACTGGGTGGCCGAATGTACGGAATACCCGGATTCACTCGCCGAAGAAGCACTGGCTCACATCATCGTATCGCAGACGGTAGCGGCCTACCGGCGTCGCGACCAGCTTGAGCGTCGGCGCCTGATGATGGAAGACTGGGGAAGGTATAGCGGCAAAGCGCAGGAGAGCACTGTGCCAACGGCGTCGGCGGTATCAGAAGCGTTCGCTGCATAGTTGCTGTTCGAACACGGAGAAAGCCGGACCATTCGACAGGTTTCTTTCGATCGTTCATTGAGCATTACTGACGGGCAGGCAGTCGCAGGGGGACTTTGTCTTCGTGTGGAGAATCATTTCCTGCATGGGGTGCAGGTGGTCGGAGGTTCAAATCCTCTCGCGCCGACCAATAGATATAAGGCTCTCATGGCTTCGGCTCTGAGAGCCTTTTCGTTTGGGGCGATTTTGCCCCCACGTTTGCCCCCACAGGACGGACGGCTCTCGCGGGAACAAAGCGGAATTTTGGGTCGCGTCGAGGGGCCGGCCGCGTTCGCTGCTCACGAGATTGAGGCTCGTATATCAATGCGCGCAATGCGAGAACTGTGTTCGCGACAACCTGTTTACTGGTAACGCAGTCCCATTTCTGACGGCTCGGGGGCTGCCAGCGGTCCAACTGTAGGGCGGCGGAGCAGCAGTTCATTCGCTTAGGAAAACCAGGAATGCGCGTTGGATACTAGTACGGCCTATCGATAACAGCCTGACGGAATCTCTATGAGGACACTGCAAGGTGGTGGATCGCTGCTCAGATCGAAACATCGATTTGGCTCCTATAGGTTTATCACTCCGCAGAGCGCAGCGCTGTTCGATCACTCCCTCTCCGCCAGAAACGGCGGAAAACCCCGCAGAGTCTGGGCCTAGCCGCATTTTGTTTTTGCGCGATCCACACAACGACATCAAGTCATAGCCGGAGTCTGGCGGACCTTCTTGTATGTCGGTCCAATGCATGGACCGAACTTATGTCCGGTCGCCGACAAGACGTTGATGACGTGTGCTTTATTAGCCACCATCGTCAACTCCAACGCAGCGACGATGCCGTACAACTCGCCCTTAATGTTGACGTCGACCATGCGATCGCACTCCCCTACGTGCAAGCGGTCAAGCGTCGAGCGAGCGAGGCGTGAGTTGATCGACCCAAACGCCGCGCTCAGCCAACATGTCTTCAAGGTGCCGTAGGCTCAGCGGATAGGCCACGTACCAGCGCACGCAAGTCAGAATCACGTCCAGCGGATAATGCAGGCGTTTGAGCACTCGGGCCACCACCGGATTCATCGTCTTCATCGAGCTTTCAGTCGTTCATGTCGTTCCGCACATCATAGCGGACCGGCCTTACTGCAACAGAACCGCCATAGCTTACTGGCCGCCGAACGGTTTCTCGACCGTCAGCTTGGTGGTCACGGAGATGACGCCCGGGACGCCCTTGGTGATTTCGGCCACCTTGTCGATCTGCGATGGGTCGACGACCGTCCCGTAGAGGGTGACTGCACCGCCCTTCGCGACGACACTGATGTTCCCGGCGTTGATCTCCTTGTGCTTCACGATGGCCGAATAGACCTTGCGGCGCAGTGCGCGACTGGCCGCCCGGTCCGATTTGGCCGCCGGTGCGGCCGACGCCGCCGTCGCGGCGCCATTCGACGCCGCGCTCGCTGCGCCTGACTGCGCCGAGACGTGAACCGATGCCAGCGCGAGCAATATGCCACCGGCCATCCTGAGTGCCATGTTGGTTGTGCTCATTCGATGCTCCGATTGTCGTGGTTCACGGGTCAGAAAGCGTGACGGATGCCGATCATTGCTGCGGTGCTCGACGTTCCTTCCGGAACCGGCGCAGCGTATACGATCGTCTGGCTCATGTTGCCCCGGTTGTTGACGTACCCGACCTGTGCGTAGGCGAGGGTGGTCTTGGACAGGTTATATTCGGCGCCCACCGCGAACAGATTCGACTGGTTGGACGAAAAATTCCGGTCCCTCAGGTAATAGAAGCCCGACGTGACCTTGAAGAATGGGGTGAACTGGTAGCCGAGGCCAGCGGAGATCATCTCGAAGCTGTCTTGACTGCTTTTCGCCGGATTCTTGCCCATGCCGTACGACGTCGACACGGAAACATTGTAAAACGTGTATTGCGCGCCAACGTACCAGAACCGGTTGTTGTTCAGGCCTGTCGCCGGGGTCACGGCACCGTTGGGCGCAAACGGGTTGGCATCGTGTCCGTTGTAGTACACCCCCGCCACGTTGAGGCCGTAGTTCGAATACTTGAGCACGGCCGACTCGCGCGTGCCGCCTTGAAACTTCCCGGCGACGCCGCCCGGCGCGTACTCGAGCGCAAGCGATGCGCCGTAGAATTTCGGCGACTGGTAGACGATCGCATTGTCGTCATACAGCGCGCCGATGGAGCCGTTCGTGCTGGTGCCCGGCCAGCCCGCGGCCTGGTTCAGGCCGAGCCATGCGGTCAGGATGCTGCCGAAGTATTGGGCGTTCCGTACGTCGGTGTCCGCCATCGCATAGATCATCGGCAGGATCTGCCGGCCCAGGTCGAGCGTGCCGTACGGACTCGACACGCCCACCGTCGTCTGCTGGTTGAACATCGCGGTGGCGGTCGGTGTGTCGGCCAATCCGGCCCTCCCGGTGGGTGTGTCGAACGACCCCTGCAGCTTGAAGTTGACCTTGTAGCCGCCGCCGATGTCCTCGGTGCCCTTCAAGCCCCAGAGGCTCGCATAGATGCCGCCGTCCTTGAGCTCGTAGACATGCCCGAGATTCACCTTCGACTGAAAGTTGCTCGCGTTCGCGCTCTGATACAGGAACCCGGTATCGAGTATGCCGTACAGCGTCACCGACGATTGCGCGTGTGCTGCGCTCGCGAACACGACAAGCGCTGCAGCGCCACTCCACTTCGATTTCATCTCGGTCTCCTAATTGTTTTGCAATCGCAGGACACTTCCGGCAGGCGTACGGCTAGTGCTGGAATGAAACTGGGCCGGGCGATTCTACCGGCATCGAGTGGGGCAGGAAGCAGTCCCCATGCTTAGATCGTGTTCCTCGATTCGGGCAGATGGCCCTGGGGCTGCTGGCGAGCGGTTCAAACAGTGACAGCAAGGCGCACCCTCACCGGTTGTAGAGGCCGGTCAGGGTGGCCGTAGCGAGCGTGTTCTGGTAGATCACGAATCGCACCACCGCGTTGGGCGCGTTGGCCGGCGGCTCCAGCTTGCGCACACCCAGCGCGTGCACGGTGAAGATATAGCGGTGCGCCGGCAAGCCCTTGGGCGGACAGGGACCGCCGTAGCCGGTGGCGCCGTAGTCGTTGGTGACCTGAGTGCCGCTGGCGCCCAGGTCAGTGGCGTCGGGTGAGCCTATGCCTGCGGCGAGCTGGGTGACGGACGAATCGATATCGAACAGGATCCAGTGCCAGAAGCCGCTGCCGGTGGGTGCGTCCGGGTCGTACAGCGTCAGGGCGAAGCTCCTCGTGCCTGCCGGCGCGCCGTGCCATTGCAGCGCGGGCGAACGGTTCTGGCCGGTCCCGTCGAAGCCATCGAACTCATGCACCAGTTGCAGCCGTTCCTGATCCTTGAATTCAGGCGATATCACTGTGAAGATGCTCACGTCATTTCCTTTGATTTACTTGATTTGATAACCAGGAAAGCTGCATCGCCTGGATGCGCCCCGGAACCGATGCACTTATTTGTCATGGCGCGGCATCCTCCAGCTGCGCCACGGCCTCCCCACGCACGACACGTTCGGCGGCGGACGAATATTCAATCGTGTCTGCCCCATTGATTCCGTTATGCGGACAGGTCCGCGATAACCCGGGCATAGGCGGCGCCCATTTCCGTCACTGTCGGATTGCGGCGCAGCGTCAGGCCGCCATTGACCTGCAGGTTCTGTCCCGTCATGAAGCACACGTCGCTTGCCAACCACAAAGCCGCTTCGGCGACGTCGTCCACAGTGCCAATACGTCGGAGCGGATAGCCGGCCTCGAAGGCCCCAATATTTCGGGATGTCCAGGGCGTCACCCGACATCGGCGTGCGAGTGACGCCAGGAGAGATCGAATTGGCGCGAATTCCGAGATGGCCAAAGTCGTTGGCCACACAGCGCACGACGTGGTCGGTGCCAGCCTTGGTGCCCAGATAGGCGGCGTGGTTCTCAAGCATGATCGTCGCGGTCGCGGGCGAGATCATGATGATCGAGCCCCCCGGCGTCGGATTTTGCCTCATCGCTTTCACGAGCACCTGCATGAACTGGAAGGGCCCCTTGAACTGGAGATCCATCATCGCCTGCAGTTCATCCTCACTCGTCTCTTCGAACGGCCGGAGAAGTCCCCAGCCCGTGGCGTTGATGCCGACATCGACGTGGCCGTAGCGCTCGTGCGCGAAGGCAACGAGGGCTCCGACGTCTTCCTTGCGCGTGAAATCGCAAAGCCGGCTGGCGCCTCCGATTTCGCTTGCCAGGTGATCCAACGGCTCCGCGCGTCGTCCAGCCACAATCACGCTGGCGCCTTCGCCGGCGAAGCGTCGGGCAATGCACTGCCCCATGTTGTCTTGACCGGCGGCGCCGACGACGATTACGACCTTACCCTCAAACCTCTTCATGAAACTGTCCTCCCGCAACGTTCATCCTCATTTCGCAGTCTCCAGGCCCGGGTTTATCGACCGTTGCTGATTGATCTGGTTGGTGTCGTCGGACGTGCCGTTGCCACGCCCTGGATGCGGTTTGTCTCGCGCTGCGCGGGTCAGTACGACTTCGGCAGCCCGAGCGCCTGCTCGGCGACGTAGCACAACGCGAGCTCCTGTGTCACCGGTGCGAGCAGCGACAGCACGCTTTCGCGCAGGCCCCGCTCGACGTGGTACTCGGTCGCGTAGCCGTAGCCGCCGTGCGTGCGCACCGCACGCAACGACGTCTCGAAACTGGCCTCCGCCGCCAGGTACTTGGCCGCCGTAGCCTCGACACCGCAGGGCTTGCCGGCTTCGTAGAGTGCCGCCGCCTTCCACATCAGCAGTTCGGCCGATTGCAGGCGCATCCAGCATTCCGCCAGCGGATGCTGGATCGCCTGGTTCTTGCCGATCGGCCGGCCGAACACGACGCGTTCCCTGGCGTAGTCGGTTGCCCGCGCCAGCGCGGTCTCAGCGGCGCCGAGCGCGGCAGCCGCGACGAGGATGCGCTCCGGATTCAGGCCGTGCAGCAGGTACCTGAAGCCTTGGCCTTCGTCGCCGATGCGATCCTCGACGGGAATCTCCAGCCCGTCGATGAACAGTTCGTTCGAGTCCACTGCCTTGCGCGCCATCTTGTCGATCTCGCTAATGCGGACATGCGAACGGTCGAGGTCGGTGTAGAACAGCGTGACGCCGTCCATCGGCCGCGCGCATGCCTCGATCGCCGTCGTGCGGGCCACCAGCAGGATCTTGTTGGCGTGCTGCGCGGTCGAGGTCCAGACCTTCTGGCCGTGGACGATGTAGCGGTCGCCCGCGCGGCGGGCGAAGGTTCTGACGCGTGTGGTGTCGGAACCGACGCTGGGCTCGGTCACGCCGAAGCAGGCGCGATCCGAACCGTCGATCAACGGCGGCAGCATGCGCCGCTTTTGCGCCTCGCTGCCGAACACGACCACCGGCTGCGGGCCGAACAGGTTCAGATGTACCGACGACACCGCCGCCGAGCCGAGCTTGCCGATCGTGCGCATCACCATCGCAGCCGCGGAGATGCCGAGGCCGGCGCCGCCGTGTTCCTTGGGCATGGTCACGCCGAACCACCCGCCGCGAGCGACGGCGTCACAGAACTCGCTGGGCCAGCGTCCATCGCGGTCCCGCTCGAGCCAGTAATCGGCGCCGAAGTCGGCGCAGCGGGCCTCGACGGCGTCGCGGATTGCAAGCTGGTCGTCGGAGAAGTCGAAATTCATGCGGGGCGCTCCTGCAGCAGGTCTGCGGGGACGTCGACCGGCATGTCGAGCAGCATCTGCGCCATGCCCTTGCCGAGCGGGTCGTTGCGCAGCGACGCCATGCCGCCGCCGCCCAGCGCCCGTTCGCAGACGAGGTTGATGGCATGGATGCCGGGCAGCTCGTAACGGTGGACCGGCCCCTGCACCAGATGGCGGAGGTACTCCGCGACGCGTTCTGGCGTCACCTGGTCTTGCAGCACCGGCAGCAGGGCTGGATGCCGCGCGATGAGGCCGATGTTGGAGGTGTCGCCCTTGTCGCCGCTGCGTCCGAGCGCGATTCTCACGAGCGGCACGGTCTGGCGTGGGCCCGCGGGCAGCGCACCCTCGATGGGCGCCAGCGGTCCGGGCGCGGCCTGCGCTTGCGGTGGCGGCAACGTCACGGCGAATGTCGTCTCGCCGAGCGTGACCGTCGGCGTCACCTGCGCCTTCGGAATGAGCCAGGCGAACTGCCGCAGCACCGGCGACACCGAGGGACGGCCACCGGCACCGGTCGTGCCGGGCGACCAGGACGTGCCGGGTGCGGCTAACTCGCGGCTGAACATCTCCAGTGCGCGCCGGTCGGCATGCCTCACCGTCAGGCGCAACACAACTTCGCGCGTCGGCAAGGGGCGAGCATGCGGCCCGTAGGCTGATTCCGTGCCGAGCAGCTCGATATGGGTGGCCAGGAAATCCGCGAACCCGCTCTCGTGCAGCAGCCGACGGCCGCGCTCGAGCAGCGCTTCGCCCGTGCGCTTGGCCTTCGCTGCGGCGTCGATCCCGACGATGGTGAGCTGCCCGGACACCTTGAAGCCCGCCGGCGCGGTGGCGCTGACCTTGTAGGTGCCGGTTGGCGGGCGGCCGCGCGCGCCGGTCACGAGCACGCGATGCGGCCCGGCCTGCTCCATGCGCACCTGGCGGAAGTCGCAGGTCACGTCCGGCAGCAGATAGTTGGCCGGATCGCCTATCTCGTACAGCAGTTGCTCCCCGACGGTTGCGGGCGTGACGAGGCCGCCGGTGTCTGCGGGCTTGGTGACCACAAAGCTGCCGTCTTCGCGGCACTCGACGATCGGATAGCCGATGTTCGCCCAGTCCGGCACGCTGGCCCAGTCGGTGTGCAGGCCGCCTGTCGCCTGGCAGCCGCATTCGATGATGTGGCCGGCCAGGCTGCCGGCGGCGAGCCGGTGGAAGTCGTCGGCCGCCCAGCCGAACTCGTGCATCAGCACGCCGAGGGTGACCGCACTGTCGACGCAGCGGCCGGTGATGACGATGTCGGCGCCCGCGGCCAGGGCCCGCGCGATGGGCAGTGCGCCGAGATAGGCATTGGCCGTCACCAGGCGCTCCGGCATAGGCTCGCCGCTGGTCATTTCGACCGTGCCGGCCGCTCGCATCGCGGCGGCAAGCGGGAGCACGTCGTCCCCTTCGACGGTCGCGACCCGCACCGGTACGCCGAGTTCGTCGGCCAGAGCCCGCACCGCCGCGGCGCAGCCCCTCGGATTCACGCCGCCGGCGTTGCTGACGATGCGGATGCCCTGCTCGACGGCTTGCTTCAGCACCGAGCGCAGCGCCACCGTGACGAAGTCGATGGCGTAGCCTTCCTCCGGCCGCTTCATGCGCGCGCCCGCGAGGATCGACATGGTGAGCTCGGCGAGATAGTCGAACACGAGGTAATCGATGGCGCCGCAGCGCACCAGCTGCAGCGGCCCGAGGCTGCTGTCGCCCCAGAAGCCCGAGGCGCCGCCGATGCGCACGACCTTGCCCGGCGTCGCGGATGTCAGTTGCCCGTCCATTGCGGTTTCCTTTTTTCCTTGAATGCGGCCAGGCCCTCGCGCGCGTCCTGGGTCAGGGCCAGCAGGCCGATCTGCCCTTCGCCGAAGGCGATCGCCTCTTCGAAGGACATCGAGCGCATCGCCTTCATCGCATACATGCCGCGCCGCAGCGCGGTAGGTGAGTTGGCGAGCAGCCGCGACAGCAGGCGCTCGAGCGCAGCGTCGAGGTCGTCAGCCACCTCGTTCACCAGACCGATCTCGCGTGCCCGCGCCGCGTCGATGGGCTCGCCCGTCAGGCACAGCTGCGCCAGGCAGCGCAGCGGCAACTGGGCCTGCAGCACGGCGAGCACCTGCATCGGGAACACGCCCACCTTCACCTCGGGCAGGCCGAAGCTCGCGTGCCGGGCCGTGATGGCGAGATCGCACATCGCGAGCAGGCCCATGCCGCCGGCCATGCAGGCGCCGTTGACCCGCGCGACGAGCGGCACGTTCAGCGTGCGGGCCGTGCGCAGCAGGTCGGCATAGGCGCTGGTCGGCGTGGCGTAGTCGAACGCGAAGGCATCCCCGCCCAGGTCGGCGCCGGCGCAGAACGCCTCGTCGCCCGCACCGGTGAGCACCACCGCGCGAATCGTCTCGTCAGACCGGGCGCGATCCAGCGCTTTCTGCAAGGTGCCGATCACTTCCGCGTTGAGCGCATTCCGGCGCTCCGGACGGTCGATGGTGAGAATCAGCCGCCCGTCCTGCCGGCTGCCGTGCACGACCTCGCTCATGCTTCGACTCCCGTTGACTCGCTGCACGCCGCCACTTGCGTCACGCCCTCCTGCGCCATCTCGCGGATCTGCTGCGGCGAGTAGCCGGCCTCGGCCAGCACTTGCGCGCTGTGCTCACCCAGCAGCGGCGGCGGGCGCAGCGGCGGCAGCGAGGTTTGCGGCCATTCGCTGGGCACCGCCATGGTTCGCAGCATGCCTTCGGTGGGATGCTCGAACTGCTGGAAAAACCCGATGTCCTGCAGGTGCGGATCGTCCATCAGCGACTCGAAGGTGTGCACCGGCAACACCGGGATGCCGAGCGGCTCCAGCAGCTCGCGCCATTGCTGCGTGGTCTGCGCTTTCAGCTTGTCGGCGAGGATCTCGTACAGCGCCTCGACATGCTGGGTGCGCGATTCGCCGTCGGCAAACCGCGGGTCGCTGTTGAACCGCTCGGCCTCGCCGACCACGCGCATGAAGGCCTGCCACTGTTCGTCGGTGTAGACGACGAGGCACACCAGGCCGTCCTGCGTGGCGTACGGCCGCCGCTGCGGGTTGAGCAGCCGCGGATAGCCGAAGCCGCCGCGCGGCGGGATGAACGTGTGGCCGTACAGATGATCGCCCAGCATCATCTGCGCGGTGGTCTCGAACATCGGCACGTCCACCGCCTGCCCGCAACCCGTGCGCTCGCGCGCTAGCAGGGCCGCGCAGATCACGCCGAACGCGTACAGGCCCGTGGCCCGGTCCGAGAGGTTGAGCGGGGCATAGCGCGGCACGTCGGAACCGGCCCGCACGCTGGCCTCGGGGATCGCGACGGCCGCCTGGATCAGGTCGTCGAAGGCGCGCGAGTCCGCATAGCGGCCGCGCTGGCTGAAGCCGAAGGTGCCGACGTAGACGATGCGCGGGTTCACCAGCCGCAGCGCCTCGTAATCCAGCCCGAGGCGCTGCATCGCCTGCGGCCGCACGTTGTAGACCAGCGCGTCGGCCGTCTGCGCCAGCTTCAGCAGCGCTTCCTTGCCGGCAGGGCGCTTCAGGTCCAGCATAACGCTGCGCTTGTTGCGGTTCAGGTTGAGGAACAGCGGGCCGGCGCCCGAGCGCCCGCCGGGTCCGACGGCGCGCAGCATGTCGCCGCCGGGCGGCTCCACCTTGATCACGTCGGCCCCCAGGTCGGCCAGCATCTGCGTGGCCGAAGGTCCCATGACGACTTCGGTGATGTCGATGATGCGCAGGCCGGCCAGCGGCCCACCCTGGTTCGAGTCGTTGTTCATTCTGTCCGTGCTCCTCTTTCCGGTCAGGAACCGGCCACGTCGGCGCCGTTGCCGCGGATGTAGGGCACCGGTCCGATGTCGCGCGCTGCCGCGAGGGCCTCGATCGCGTACCGGATCGAGACCGCGTCATTGAGCGAGTGGAACGTGCCGTCCTCGTTGAAGCTCACTTGCGCGCCTTCGATCCAGGCGATGGTGATGGTGTCCTCGGTGTTGTCCTCGGGGGTGTAGAAGGTGTGCACCGAGCCGGCGGGCTCGTACAGGTAGGAGCCTGCCGTCTGCCGCTGCTCGGGGTATTCGCGATACGCCCAGCAGCCCTGGATCGTCCACACCTGCGCCGTACCGGTGTGGTAGTGAATCGGCAGCGAGCAACCGGGTTCCAGGATGGCCATGAAGACCCACTCGCCGCGCTCCAGGTCCAGGCGCAGCGGCTTGATGTGGATGCCCGGAAAGACATCCCTGATCAGCGGGATCTGCTCGATGTTGACGGTCAGAAGTTTGTCCTGGGGCAGGGCGGGCAGCGGCAGCGGGACGCCGGTGGACGTGGTGGGCTGCGCGAGAATTCTTGCGTTCATGCGTTGTCTCCGGTTGCTAGTGGGTGTAAGGCAGTCGATGGAAGCCGCCCTTTGATAAGGAAGCCGGACGCAGGCTGCTCCGGCAAACAGCGCAGGGAGGCAGCGGCCCCGCGCGGAAGAAACAGGAAGTCGCCCGGGGTGAGACCGAAGTCCTGCCCGTCGACACGTGCGTCGATCCGTCCGTCTTCGACGTAGAGAACCTGCTCGGCGTCAGGCTCCGAGGCGCAGACCGATGCGCTGCCGGCAGGCATGCGCAGCGCCGCAATGTCGACCCAGCGCGCGTCAGCGGTCTCGCGGTCGATGAGGGGAACCGTGCCGGTGGCGGCGTCGCCGGCGGCAAGCACGCGCACCTTGCCGTGAGCAGGCGCGGCGGCAGCGCCGTCGGGTTCCGTGATCGTGTGCGCCGGGTTCTCGCCATAAGGCGGCGTATAGACGACCAGCACACGCCCGGGCTGGTCGCTGGTCACGCGAAACGAATGGAACACGCTGGCCGGCACGTAAGCCCAGGTCCCGGGCTCCATCGCTTCCACGATGCCCTCCGCCCCCGACTCGCCGGTTCCCTCGATCATGTAGGCGCATTGCTCCAGGTGGGGATGCGCGTGCGGCCGCGCGCCGTGCGATTTCATGATCGTGCCGACCAGCACTTCGAGCGCCGTCGCGCCGACAGTCTCGGGGCCGATCACGCGCACGTTAGAGGTGCCGGTATGGTTCGCCGGCGCGTAGGCGGCAAGATCGGCCGCCCTGACCACGGTAGGTACGGGCTTCATTCGGGCTGGCTCCATGCGGTCTTGAGCTCCGGGGCGGCGGCCTGCGCCGCCGTGAAGCCGGAGGCATTGGGATGATTTTCCACGATGACGGGCTTGCCCTTGCTGGCGGGCAGCGATTGGTCGAGCACGCGCGCCCTGGCGTCCCGTCCGCTTCCGACCTGAAAGGGAATGATGATCTTGATGGGCTTGGCCGGATAAGGGGCCACCGCCATCGCTTGCGGCTCAAGGACGGGGGTAGCCAGGAGGAAGAGAAGGTTCCGCATGCGCATCGAGCTCCACTCAGGACTCAACTTCAGGGACTTAAACCTAAATGCCTAATGTTAGTAGTTTAGGCATGCGCAAAGCGGCGTCAAGTACGGGCTTACCCGACAGCCCGCCGCTGCGGCTCGGTGATCCCAGGCACGGTTTTCAGGGCGGACGCGGGGAGGTCGATCTCGGAGACGTAGCGGTCTCCCCGATACCAGGTAACACCGGCGTACAGCACGTTGCCTTTGCCGTCAACCAGGCGCCGCGACATCTTCGCGACGGGCGAGGCAAACGGAATCTTCAGCATGTCGCACAGGGGGAAATCCGCGGGTATCACGGTCACGCGTTGCCGCAAGCGTTTGCAGCGCGCGCCCAGTTCGTCGAGCACCGCGGCGAGCAGCTTCCGCTTCCTGGCGATGTCCCTGGGCAGCGATTCGAAAACCGACGTCGGCACATAGATTTCGGCGTAGCAGAACGGCTCGCCGGAATAGGAGTGCAGCTTGCGGACACAGACGTATTCGTCGGCCGACCGGCCATCCGGTCCGAGCAGTTCTTGTGGCACAAGAGTGCGGCGCCGGACTTCGAGTATCTCGAAGGCAAGCGCCTGCGGTGCGGCGAAGGGGTTGTTGATCACCTGTTCGAGGTCGCCCGTGACGGCGGGCAGCGCTGCAACGTGGGTCCCGACGCCCCGCTGGCTGCGGATCAGCCCTTCCTTGGAAAGCAGCTCGTATGCTTGCCGAACGGTGATGACGGCGACGCCCAGGTCGTCCGCGAGTTGCGTGATCGGCGGCAGCTGCGTGCCGAGCGGGTAATCGCCCTTCGCAATTCGGTGCCGCAGCAGGGACGCCAGCCGGTGATATTGCGCAACGCCGCGCTCGGCTGGCAGCTCCGGCTGCTCGGTCCCAAGGGGTCGCTCATCCGCCATCATATAAATCCTAATTAACCAACTTTCGAATTATATGTCAGCGATGGGCGAGCAGTCGCTCGCGTTTCTCGCACATTCACATGACATATTTACTCAGCAAGCGGTGATTCGCTCATCGAGACCGTCTCGTGCCTTACAACTGGTTGCGGGTTTTCGACGACCGTGGAATTTGTCTGCAAGCCGCGTCAGGACTGGATTTCAGGTCAGAGTAGCCAGATCGGCTAAAGTCCAGATTTCTGGACGCAGCGAATGACCCGAAGCCCATACTGGCAAGAGATTCCAACAAGATTGCGCCTGGAGCAGTTCGAGCAATTTGTCTGGCCGCATCTGAGCCTGGGCCGTCGCGGACCTCCCCCCACGCTGGCCTTGCACAAGGTCTTCAACTACATCCTGCAGGCGCTGTACATGGGTTACCAATGGAAGATGCTGCCGATCGACAGGAATGCAGAAGGTCACCCTGAAATCCACTGTACGCGCATCTACCGCACGTTTCGTCGCTGGCAGGCCGATGGTTGCATCGATGCCATCTTTTCGGGCTCGGTGCAGCAACTTCATCAGGACCAGCTGCTTGACCTTTCGGTCATCCACGACGACGGCACCACGACGGCGGCGAAGAAAGGCGGCGACAATCTAGGGTATAGCGGGCACAAGCATCTGAAGGGCGACAAGGTGGTGGCCTTGTGCGATCGCAACTGCAACGTCATTGCTCCATTCATCAGCGCTCCCGGTAACCGCAACGAATCACCGCTGTTGCGCGACGCGCTGCCAAGCCTCACCGCCATGGCCCGCGCCATTGGCGCGGACCTGCACGGTTCAATCGTCAGCCTGGATGGCATTTACGACTGCAGGGCCAACCGCAAGGCGATCTTCAATCGCGGCACGACCCCTAACATCCCCGAGAATCCGCGCGGAAGCAAAATACCGAAGCGGGGCCGCAAGCAGCGCTACGATCCGGCCATCTTCGAGGAGCGCTTCAGGACCATTGAACGGGTCTTCGCCTGGGAGGACAAGTTCCGCCGTCTGCTGCTGCGCTTTGAACGCATCAGTGACGTTCACTACGCGTTCAAGACGCTTGCCTATACGATGATTAACCTGCGCCACTACTGCTGAACCAGCGCGGGGCTCGCACTTCACTGACTGCGGCACGCGCCGTGATTGCTCACGCCTGTTGCATTCGCATTCCTGATCATAATGCAATCTCCGATATCGAGATGCCAGTCGTTTTTCACAACGATGTTCCTGGCTTCGCACGATTACCAACGGTCATCGTAGCTCTTCCGTTCGCAATGGACGGAAACGCGCAACCAGTTGAGTCCGAGGCCATAGCGGGCAGCCAATTCGTGCGGTGGCTCGGCCGGGAGATTCAAGCGCGCGGTCAAGGCGGGAGCAACGGATGCATACGCGAGCGAATGCACCGTGCGCGCGCTGACATTCGGCGGAAAGCCGCGGCGAGCGTGCCCGGCGATTTCCTTGTTGAAGGCGAGATAGCTGCCGCGGTTACCGGCGAGATGATCGGCAACCAGCCGTAGCGTCGAAGTCTTGCCCGCGCCGGCATACGCCTTGACCTTCAGGTCGCCGCCGCCAAGAACCCCATCTACGACGGCGTGCTGTTCGGCGGTAGGCTTAAACGAATGGGGCATGGCATGTGAGGCTGAGCGAGGATGCGCGTAGTGTGCCGGAAATTCGCGTATGGGCAAGCTGTAAGGCTCCGCAAGGGACGGTCGCGACCAGGATTCGGCCATCTAGCCGTCGACGGCACGGAGCCCGGTTGGGCTGTGCCGATCGCCGTCAGGCAGAGGCCGGCCCAATAGTTGTCGTTCGCGCGACACACGAGGCCGTCATTCCAACGGCTGGTTCACTCGACATCGGACCGTCGGAGCGCCACACGGCTAGTACAAGACGAACGGAGTGGACAAACCTCTAGCATACGGGCTGTCACGCCAGTGGCATCGTCGGGTAGCCAGGTTCGCAAGAGATAACCGCTGAAAGCATCGAAGCGGGAAACTCGCCTCATCGAGAAAGGGCGCGCGGGCCGACGCTGTTGCGCTGGCCCGTGCACCCGACGCGGGGTCCGCGTCGGAGGGTATGAACGCGTCTTTAGAACATCGTGCGAAGTCCGATTGCCACGCCCACCTGATTGGTCCGGCCAATGGTGTTGGTCGGAACGCCCTGGCCGTTGACCCCGCCCGGGTAGTCGGCGGAGAAGGCGCCTGTGCCGCGCGCGAAGTCCGTGATCCCGTAGACTTCCGTGCGCTTCGTGAACGAGTATTCGGCGAGAACGGTAGCCGATTGGTTCACCCCCCTGCCGAGCGTGCCGTCGAGCAGTTCAGCATTGCGCGTCTGCCCGTAGTAGTAGGCGAACGTGAACAGCAGCGCAGGCATGGCGTGCCAGTTCGCACCGACGTAATAGGTGTCGTCGATACGGTTGGGGCTGCCACCCTTCAGTGTCGGCGCGCCAGATTGCTGCATGTTGCTGTCAGTCAAACCAGTCTGATCCTGCCCCCGCAGCCAGCCGGCCAGGAGGCGGATGTCGTGGGTGACCTGAAACGCGCCGCTGATGTGCAGGAAGTTGGTCTTGGCGCCATTGATTGAGCTGCCGACACTGGTGCCAACCGAAGAGCCAGTCGCAGATGTCGGAACGGAGACCTGGTGGAAGCCTGCGTTGAGCATGGCAGGGCCGTACGTGTACGTCAGTTCCACGGCATAGGTGGCGCCGAGACCGACCGCGCCCGGCTGGTTGCCAAAGCCTTAGAGGGCATTGACATCCAGGCCATCGAAGCTGCCCTTGTACTTGACCGAGTTGTTGACTTCGAGGTAAGGGCCGATGCCGTTATACATCCAGCTGTTTTGCCAATAGTTCCCAACGGTCAGCGGGTCGAAGATATCGCCCAGGGTGTCGTAGGCCGGCGCATATTGCCTGCCAAAGGTCAGCGAGCCCCACGTTTTGTTCGACAGACCCACGAAAGCTTGCCGACTGAACAGTGTGCCAGGGACGTGTAGTTGCCCATTAAAGGCTTCGAAGCCGTTTTCCAGACGGAAGACTGCGGACCAGCCGTCCCCCAGATCCTCACTGCCCCTCAAGCCCCAGCGGCTGTGGGTTTCCGGGCCGGACGTCATGGCGACCTGGTCGTTGCCACCCGGGCCAGCATTCGTCTGATACCGGATTGCTTCATCGACGATGCCGTACAGCGTGACCGAGCTTTGTGCGAATGCCAACGCCGCCGCGGCAGCGAAAAGCGCGCCAGTGGCGCTGGAAATGAGTATTTTTTCATTAGCAATCCACAGTAATTGGTAAGCTGACTGGGAAAGTTTTTCAACGTTCGAACAATAAGACCGTGAAGCGAGCGTAGCGTGTCATTTCATTGAGGCACAGATATTAGTTACGGAGTGTTGTTTATTTGCAGTGTCGGGACAGGTAAACCTTTTTCGCTCGGGCCTTCATGAAGTTCGCCAGGCCTGATCTTTGTTCGCGGCCGGAACGGCTGCTCCAGCGAAAGCGCCATTGGCCTGTTGCGTGTGGCAGACTTGCATTTACGGTCTGCCTGGCAGGTAATGCGTCCCGCGCTTCCCGCGCCAGCTGCGACCCGCTTAATGGGGAGGCACCAGTTGAACCCGGTTTTTCGGTTCGGACCGCTTGGGGACGAGAGGGTCGAGGTCTTGCTGGAGGACGGCGAACTTGCCTTGTACCGCATACGGCGTCAGGACGCCGACGGCAATGAGAGCGCAGTGCTGGGAGTGCTGCCCGCCGACGAGCACCCCAAGCCCGCCATTTTCGATCGCCTCGCCCACGAATATGGCCTAAAGGACGAGCTGGACAGCGCGTGGGCAGTGCGGCCGCTACAGCTCGTGCGCACAGGCGTTCGGCCCCTGCTACTGCTGGAGGATCCAGGCGGCGAGCCGCTCGAGCAACTGCTCGGCCTACCGATAGAGACCGAAGGTTTCCTGCGCCTCGCTGTCGGCATCGCCTCGGCCTTGGGCAGTGTCCATCAGCGCGGCCTCATTCACAAGGACATCAAGCCGGCCAATATTCTGGTGAACCGCGCAAACACGGAGGTTAGGCTCACCGGCTTCGGCATCGCCTCACGCCTGCCTCGCGAGCGGCAGGCGCCTGAGCCGCCCGAGACCATCGCCGGCACCCTCGCTTATATGGCCCCGGAGCAGACCGGGCGCATGAACCGTTCCGTCGACGCCCGCAGCGATCTGTACGCGCTCGGCGCTACGTTTTACCAGTTGCTCACGGGCGTTCTGCCCTTCACGGCGGACGGCGCGCTGGAGTGGGTGCACTGCCATATCGCGCGAAAGCCGGTGCCGCCCTGCGAGCGGTTGGAGACGGTGCCAGCGCCACTGTCCCAAATCGTCATGAAGCTGCTCGCCAAGACGGCCGAGGAGCGTTACCAAACCGCGGGCGGCGTCGAACACGATCTGCGGCGCTGCCTGCGTCAATGGCAAACGGTGCGCCGGATCGACCCATTTCCGCTCGGCGAACGCGACATCCCGGACCGGCTGCTGATCCCCGAGAAGCTGTACGGGCGAGAGCGCGAGGTCGAGACGTTGCTCGCGGCCTTCGAACGCATCGTCCATGGCGGAGCGCCCGAACTGGTGCTGGTATCCGGCTACTCCGGCATCGGCAAGTCCGCGGTCGTCCATGAACTGCACAAGGTGCTCGTACCGCCGCGCGGGCTTTTCGCCGCAGGCAAGTTCGACCAATCCAAGCGTGACATTCCATATTCGAGCCTCGCGCAGGCTTTTCGCGGCCTGGTTCGAGCCCTGCTGAGCAAGAGCGAGGCCGAACTAAACGGTTGGCGCGACGCCTTGCTTGAAGCGCTAGGCCCCAACGGCCAACTGATGGTCGATCTGGTCCCCGAGCTCGAACTGATCGTCGGCGAGCAGCCGCCTGTGCCGCCGCTCGAACAGAAGCAGGCACAAGGCCGTTTCCAGCTGGTTTTCCGCCGCTTTCTCGGTGTTTTCGCCCGGCCCGAACATCCCCTGGCGCTCTTCCTCGACGATCTGCAATGGGTCGACGCGGCGACGCTCGATCTCATCGAGGATCTATTGACCCGGTCGGATGTGCAGTACCTGATGCTGATCGGCGCCTACCGCGACAACGAAGTCACGGTCGCCAATCCGCTTAAGCGCAAGCTCGCTGCCATCCAGACCGCCGGCGGACGGGTCGCGGAGATCACACTGGCGCCGCTCGCCCGCGAGCATCTTTTGCAGTTGCTGGCGGACGCGCTGCGCTGCGATCCCGCGCGCGCGGCGCCGCTCGCTCAACTGCTGCACGAGAAGACTGCCGGCAATCCGTTTTTCGCGATTCAGTTCATGACTTCGCTTGCCGATGAGGGCATGCTCAGCTTTGAGCATGAGGCCGCGCGGTGGTGCTGGGATCTCGATCGTATTCGCGCCAAGGGTTACACCGATAACGTCGCAGACCTTATGGTGGCAAAGCTCGATCGCCTGCCGGCAGCAACGAAGGTCGCCGTGCAGCAGCTGGCATGTCTCGGCAACGCCGCCGAACTCGCGACACTAACGGTCGTCCTGGAAGCCTCCGAGGAGCAGGTTTGCACGGCATTGTGGCCGGCCGTCCGTCAGGAATTCCTCGAGCGCCTCCCGGGCGCCTACCGGTTCGTCCACGATCGCGTTCAGGAGGCCGCCTATTCGTTGATTCCGCGTGAACGGCGCGGCGCGGCGCACCTGCGCATCGGCAGGCTGCTGGCGGCCCACACGCCGCCCGACAAGCGCGAGGAGGCCGTCTTCGACATCGTCAATCAACTCAACTGCGGCGCGACATTGATCAGTTCACCCGAGGAGCGCGAAGCGCTCGCCGAAATGAATCTGCTGGCAGGTAAGCGCGCGAAGGCTTCCACAGCCTACGCCTCGGCACTCAGCTATCTCAATGCCGGTGCAGCGCTGCTCGTGGAGGCTGACTGGGAGCGCCGTCATGAGCTGACCTTCGGTATTCAGCTGCTCCTCGCCGAATGCGAGTTTCTGACGGGCGCCTTGACGGCTGCGGAGGAGCGGCTGAACGAGCTTTCACGCCGCGCTGCAAATGTGCTCGAACGCGCGAATGTGACGTGCTTGCGCGTCGACCTATACATGAGGCTTGATCAGGCCAGCCGCGCCATTGCAGTAGCGCTCGACTACCTTGGGCATCTGGGGATCGACTGGTCGCTGCATCCCCCGGAAGAAATTGCGCTAGACGAATATCAACGGATCTGGTCCCAGCTTGGGGACCGCAAGATTGACGACCTCATTGAGCTGCCGGTGATGACCGACCCGGAATCGCTGGCGACAATGGACGTCTTAACAAAAATCGGGGCCGCGGCATTGTTCACGGACGCCAACCTGTGGTGTCTGGTCAACTCCTGGGCAGTCAACCTGAGCCTCGAGCGCGGCAATTGCGACGGATCGGCCTCCGCCTACGTCCGGCTCGGCATGCTGGCCGGAGCGCGTTTTGGCCACTACAAGGTCGGATATCAATTCGGCCAGCTGGGTTACGACCTTGTCGAACAATGCGGGTTCGAGCGTTTCCGGGCAAGGACCTACATGCATTTCGGAAATGTCATTTTGCCCATGGCCAGACATGTCCGGGCGGGCCGGGAACTGTTGCGCCGCGGCTTCGAGGCTGCAAAGACGGTCGGCGACCTCATTTGCGAGACGTACTGCCACGGCCATATGACTTCCAACATGCTCGCCGCGGGGGATCCGCTCGCCGACGTGCAGCAGCAAGCCGAAGCCAGCCGGACGTTCGCGCAAAAAGTACATTTCGGATTCTCCGTCGACGTCAGTACCGCTCAGCTCGGGTTGGTACGAACGCTGCGAGACCAGACGGCTTCCTTCGGTCATTTTGATGATGAACAGCTTGATGAGACGCAAATCGAGCGTCACTTCATGGAGAATCCCGACGTGGCGGTTGCCCAGTGCTTGTACTGGATCCGGAAATTGCAGGCGCGCTTCTTTGCAGGCGACTATGCGGCGGCCGTCGATGCCTCGTCGAGGGCCCAACGTCTTTTATGGACATTAGCGTCTTATCTCGAAGAAGCTGAATATCATTTCTTCAGCGCGCTGTCGTTGGCCGCCCGCTGGGACACCGTTTCCGGCGACGAGCGGCAGGCGTACCTCGAAGTAATCGCCGCTCACAAAAGACAGCTTGAATTACGAGCAGAGACTTGTCCCGAAAACTTTGAGAATCGTGCGGCGCTGGTCGGTGCCGAGATTGCCCGCATTGAAGGCCACGATGCGGAGGCGATGCGCCTTTACGAGCAGGCCATCCGCTCGGCGCACGACAATGGTTTCGTCCACCATGAGGCGCTCGCCAATGAACTCGCTTCCGGGTTCTACCGGGCGCGCGGCTTCGATCAGATCGCTGACCTTTATCTACGGAACGCCCGCTACGGCTATCTCTGCTGGGGAGCGGACGGCAAGGTGCGGCAACTCGACCAGAGGTACCCGGTCATCAACCGGGAACAGCCCACAACCGGCGCGGTCGGGACGATTGGGGCGCCGGTCGAGCAACTGGATCTCGCCACCGTGCTCAAGGTCTCGCAGTCAGTCTCGGGTGAGATCGTGCTGGACAAGCTGCTCGACACGCTCATGCGTACTGCGATCGAGCAGGCGGGCGGCGAGCGGGGGCTGCTGGTCCTCGCGAGCGGGGGCGAACCGCGCATCAAGGCTGCAACGGCAGTCGAGGGCGGCTCGCTCTTCGTGCAGGTGTGCGACGAGCGTGTGACAAGGGCGATGCTTCCCGAATCCGTGCTGCACTACGTCATGCGCACCCGCGAAAGCCTGACGCTCGACGACGCCGTGAACCAGGATCCGTTTCGCGCCGATCCGTACATTTGCCAACAACAGGTCCGCTCCGTCCTCTGCCTGCCGCTCATCAACCACGGTGAAGTCATCGGCGCGCTCTATCTCGAGAACAATCTGACGCCGGGTGCGTTCGCGCCGGCCCGCATCGCGGTGTTGAAGCTGCTGGCGTCGCAGGCCGCGATGACGCTCGAGAACGCCCGCTTATACCGGGATCTGGCGGAGCGGGAGGCAAAGATCCGGCGACTCGTCGACGCCAACATCATCGGGATCTTCATGTGGCGGCTTGAAGGCGAAACGCCTGAAGACGCCGACGCAGTCCTCTATGAAGTGAACGACGCGTTTCTGAGGATGGTGGGATACGACCGCGACGACTTCCTGTCCGGCCGCGTACGGCGTTCGACCCTCACGCCGCCGGAATGGCGCGCGCGCACGGCACAGGCGCACGACGAGCTGCTGAGGACTGGAACGTTCAAAGCTTACGAGAAGGAGTACCTGCGCAAGGACGGCACCCGCGTACCCGTGATGGTGGGCGCGGCCGCCTTCGAGGGCGGGAGGCAAGGCGTTGGGTTCGTCCTCGATCTGACCGAGCGCAAGCGGGTGGAGGCCGAGATGCGCGAGGTCGAGCGCCGCTACCGTGAGGCGCAGACGGCGCTCGAGCATGCGAACCGGGTAGCAACCATGGGGCAACTGGTCGCATCCATCGCTCACGAAATCAAGCAGCCGGTTGCCGCGAATGCCATGAGCGCGCAGGCGGGGCTGCTCTGGCTAAGCGCTCAGCCGCCGGATTGGGAGCAAGCCCGGCGGGCGTTTGATCGGATCGTCAAAGACGCGAAGCGCGCAAGCGAGGTCGCCAACTGGATTCGCGGCCTCGTCAAGAACGCTCCGCCGAGTAAGCAGCAGTTGCAGATTGGCGAGGCGATTGCCGAGGTCATTGCCTTGACTCGAGCCGAGGCCGAAAAGAACAGCGTGTCGCTGCGAACGCAACTGGCCGACAACTTGCCGCTGGTGGAAGGGGACCGCATCCAGCTCCAGCAGGTGACGCTGAATCTGGTGCTCAACGCCATCGAAGCGATGAGCGCGGTTGACGACAGGGCACGCGAATTGACCATCAGCAGCGGCAGGGACGATTCGGGTGACGTCCTCATTTCCGTGTGCGATTCGGGGCCGGGCGTGGCGGCCGAGGACGCCGAGCGCGTCTTCGAGCCGTTCTATACGACGAAGGCTAGCGGAATGGGCATGGGGCTGTCGATCTGCCGGTCCATTATGGAAGCGCATGGGGGCCGGCTGTGGGTCGCCGCGAACGTGCCCCGTGGCGCGAGATTCCAGTTTACCGTGCCCGCCCTTGCCCTCACCCGCAGCGCCTCCGCCGGCGCAATCGAATCAAGCTGACAATGATCCTCGCCATCACTGTCCGGTGTCGCGACAGTTCCAGACGGACGCGCACTTTGTGCGATGGACAGAAATGGGTCGGACAGCGCCCGATGTCGGCCGGTGCAGACTAGCTCTCCATTCACTTGAAAGGAGATAGTCATGAAAGCCACAGACGATGCGGCGGCCGCCAGGATACCTTGGAACAAAGGCAAGCTCACAGGCCAGAAGCCTCCGCTGAAGCTCAAGGAAATCTGGGCGATCCGTATCCGCCTTCAGCTTTCGGCAAGCGTTCGCGACCTCGCGATGTTCAATCTTGCAATCGACAGCAAACTGCGCGCATGCGATCTGACGAGGCTGCGGGTTTGTGACGTTTGCCATGGGCAGCACGTCGCGAGCCGGGCAACGATCATGCAGCAAAAAACTCAACGGCCGGTTCAAATCGAGGTTACCGAGCAGACCCGGAACAGCGTCGAGGCGTGGATCAAGTCGGCAGCGCTGGCGTCGACTGACTTCCTGTTCCCGAGCCGGCTCCGCGAATCACCGCACATCTCGACGCGTCAGTATTCGCGCGTGGCGCATCGGTGGATCGCATCAATCGGGCTGGATGACACCGCGTACGGCACCCACACGATGCGCCGAACGAAAGCGTCATTGATTTATCGCCGCACGAAGAACCTCCGCGCCGTTCAGTTGCTCCTCGGCCATACCAAGCTTGACTATGTCCGGCGCTGAACTATGTCCCGTGGCGCACGAGACTGACATGACGTCATCAGTTGGCCGCGCAGCGCGGGATATAGTCCGGACCTACAGGCCCTTCAGAAACGCCAGCAATCGGTCATCCGGCCGATACCGTCCCGGCTTGCCGTTGGGGGGCGTCGTCCGATCTAGGACCTCCTGTTTCAACGTGAGGTTAGCGTCGAGGTAGACCTGTGTTGTTTCCACCGATTCGTGACCGAGCCACAGTGCGATCACCGAGGGTTCGACGCCTTCTTGCAGCAGATCCATCGCTGTCGTATGTCGCAACACATGCGGGCTGACGCGCTTGTTCTTTAGCGAAGGGCATCTGTCTGCTGCCGCCCCGACATACTTGCGAAGCAGGTAGTGCATGCCGTGTGCGCTCAGCCGGCCCCCACGTGCATTTGGGAACAGTGGCTGATTCGCGGCCCGCGGCGGCTCCTGAACCCACGCGGCCAAGACGGCACGAGTGTTCTTGCTCAACGGCGTGCAACGCTCCTTGCGCCCCTTGCCGAACACGCGGACATGTGCACCAGCGCCAATGTGCAGGTCCTCGCGCCGAAGGCCGGTCAGCTCAGACAGGCGCAACCCCGTCTGAACCGCGAGCAGCAACAGGGCGTGATCGCGACGACCTGACCAGGTGTGTTGGTCAGGCGCGGCCAGCAATGCATCGACCTCCTGTCGGCGCAGGAAGGGGACCAATGCGCGGCTAAACCGTTTAGCCGGGATGGCCAGCACTCGCTGGATGTGCGCAGCGTGTGACGGCATCTCGAAGGCCGCATACCGGAAGAACGAATGCACTGCAGTCAGACGCAGGTTTCGCGTTCGAGCTGTGACGCCGCGCACCTGCTCCTGTTCATCGAGGAAGTCCATGACCAGCGGCGCGTCAATGTCTTCCAGGGCCAGAGTTGATGGCGCTTTATGCAGGCTTCGCTGTACAAACTCCAGCAGCAACCGGAATGTGTCGCGGTACGAAGCAATTGCGTGAACGCTGGCTTGACGCTGGTGCATCAGGCGCTTAGAGAACGACAATTACCTTGGCCGGCGCATTGACTCATCGGAATTGCAACTCGCGCTGACCTGTTGCCTCACGTAGTTTGCTACCCGTCGGATTGTCCGGCGGGAGCGGCACGAGGTGACGAGGCAAATCAGCATGACGACACGCAAGGAGTTGGTGGCAGCATTGCAATTGCGGTATGGCAGCGCGACGTTCGGTGACCGGATCAGGATTCTCGATGAGTTCGTGGCTCTGACCGGGTATCACCGCAAGCACGCCATTCGGCTGCTACGGGAAGAACCCGGCGCGGCAAAGGGGACACGCGAGCGCAACCGGCTATACGACGAAGCGGTACGCCAGGCGCTGACGGTGCTCTGGGAAGCAGCCGACAGGGTTTGCGGCAAGCGACTGAAGGCGTTGATCCCGAAGCTGGTTGATGCCATGGAGCGGCATGGTCATCTCGACCTGGATCCGGTCGTCAAGGCCAAACTCCTTCAGGTCAGCGCGGCGACCATCGATCGCATGCTGGCCAATGCGCGTGCGCACATTGATGGGCAGCGCAAACGGCGCACGGGGGTGGGCTCGGCCATCCGGCGCAGCATTCCAGTGCGTACCTTCGCCGACTGGCGCGATCCACCACCGGGCTTCTTCGAGATCGACATGGTCGAACACTGCGGCGGTTCGAAGATAGACGGTGAGTTCGTCCACACCCTCACGCTGACTGATATCGCCAGCGGCTGGACAGAATGTGTGGCCATGCGGGTACGCAACCAGATGTTGGTGATTGAAGGATTTGAGAAAGCGGCTGCCGATCTGCCATTCGCGATGCTTGGAGTGGACTCGGATAATGACAGTGCGTTCATGAACCAAAGCGTCCTCGACTACTGCAAGGGCCGCGGTCTTGTGCAGACGCGCTCGAGGGCCTACAAGAAGAACGATCAGGCCTGGGTGGAGCAGAAGAACGGCGCCGTCGTGCGGCGGCTGGTCGGTTATGGCCGGCTGAGCAGTGTCGATGCCAGGAACGCGCTGGCGCAGCTGTACGCGTCATCACGGCTATACATTAACTTCTTCCAGCCTTCGTTCAAGCTGAAGTCCAAGACGCGTGACGGTGCGCGCGTACACAAGGTCTATCTAGCGCCGGCGACGCCGTGCGATCGGCTTCTGGCACACGACAGCGTTGAACCCGCTATCAAGGAAAAGCTGAAGGCACAGTTCAAAGGCCTTGATCCTGTGCGGCTGCTGCAGGAGATGCGAACGGCACAGCAAACATTGAGCGAGTTCGCGGCCCACGGCGTGCGTGCTGAAGCCGCGCCGGCGGGCGACTCAGACGTCGCCGTCTTCCTCGCAGGCCTTTCTTCCGCATGGAAGGAAGGTGAGACACGTCCAACGCACCGAAAACAACCCAAGGCAAAGCACTGGTGGAGAAGTCGGGTGGATCCGTTCGCCGACGCGTGGCCGCTAATCGAAGGATGGCTGATTGCAGAGCCCTCGGTGCCGGCCAACGTATTGATGGATCGGTTGGCCGCGATGTTTCCAGAAGCGTACGCAAGTCAGGCACAACTAAGAACGCTACAGCGTCGGGTCAAGGCGTGGCGCGCAGAGCGCGTAAAAGAACTTATTCTGGGCGGCCTGCGAAAGTCCGCTGATGCGCCAGCCGAAGTGTAAGTTGCGCAAAAGTTGAAAGTCGCCGGGGGCCGCGCGCTCCGCGCCCGGCAAACCACGAAAGAAGAAAAAAAAGAAAGCGAAAACGACAACAATCCGCCGAGTAACATTCCTTCGTGAGGCAACACGGGCGGCCATCGTAATTGACAATCTACAGGCGCTGGATGAAGAACTTCTCCAGTAAGCTGGCGAAGCTGGGTTCCATCGTCATGATGACTCTCCCCAACGGCGTTCCAGGCGAGCCATCGCTTGTGCCATCAATTCGGGCGAGCCGCTCAGATACCAGTATGTGCCGGCCACGTAGATGTGCCCAAGATAGGTCGACAGCACCGGCAACATGCGCCATGCGTCCTGTCCCGACTGATACCAATGTGTCAGCACTTCAACTGCGAAGCGATGCCGGAAGTCATGTAGTGTCAATGCCGCCCGTAATTTCCCCAGAAGGAGGTGCGGCGGAAAACTTGGACTACCTGGAGGTAGTTCATGTACTCGTGCGAAGACCGCATTCGAGCGGTTCGGCTTTACATCAAACTGGGAAAACGCTTAGCGGCGACCATTCGACGGCTGGGATACCCGACAAAGAACTCGCTTAAGGAAGGTCTGCAAAACCCGCATTTGAAGCGTTGCCTTTCACATTGAGCGCAGCCTCGGCGTTCAGATCTGTGTTGATGCGTGGATTGCAGGATTTTTCCGTGCGCCGGAGCGTTCCAGCCAGACATATGGCCGTTATTGGCCCGCTGTTTCAAGCTTTGCGCAAAGCTCTACGCGCCATCCATAAATTGCCCAAAGCAAACAGCGTAGTGATCTGGGCAGTGTTCTTCATCAAACCGCGATAGCGGGTCTTCATGTAACCGAACTGCCGCTTGAGGATACGAAACGGGTGTTCGACCTTGGCCCGAATACCCGCTTTCAGGCGTTCGATCTGATCGTAGATCGCGTCCAATGAATCACTCAGATCCAGTTTCCTGCGCTTTGCCGGTCGCATTGCAACATGCCACCGAACCGCGTCAGTCTCACAACGCTGTTCGATCCCCTGATATCCGGCGTCCGCGTACACATCCGTTTCTTCACCATGCAGCAGCGCCTGGGCTACGGTGATGTCGTGAACGTTGGCCGCGGTCCCAACGACCGTATGGACCAGGCCCGAGTCGGCGTCCACGCCGATATGCATTTTCATCCCGAAGTACCAGTTGCCACCTTTCTGCGTGGATTGCATTTCCGGATCGCGCGTTTTGGAGTCGTTCTTTGTCGAACTGGGTGCGGCAATCAGGGTGGCGTCGACTGCCGACCCGGCCTTAAGCATCAGGCCTTGCGCCGTCAGGATTTCATTGACCAGCGCCAGCATTTGCATCGCCAGCCCGTGCGTTTCCAGCAGATGGCGGAACCGGAGAATTGTGCTTTCATCCGGCAAGCGGACCATCTCGCCGTCGAGACCCGCGAACTGGCGATAAAGCGGCACGTCATAGAGTGCCTCTTCCATAGCAGGGTCTGACAGACCGAACCATTGCTGCATGAAATGAATCTGTAGCATCGTTGCAATCGGGAACGGTGGCCGACCGGTCTTGCCCGTGGGATAGTGCGGCTCGATCAGCGCAATCAGCTTCAGCCAGGGCACGACGCGTCGCATCTCATCGAGAAATTCCCGCTTGCGCGTGCGCTTCGTTGACAGATCCAGACCAAGACCAAGCTGCGTCATCACGTTGCTCCTCATCTAATTCGCTCTGTTTCCAGGATAGCTCAGCAGCAACGCAAAGCCAGGGCTTTTGCAGACTTTCCTTAAGTCCTGGCATCGCGAATACGAACAATGTCATGATGTGCGGAGCGGCTATGTACGTTCGAGGCCTAAGGCAAAGCTGAACAAGCGGGTAAATCGGCGACGTGTCAGCGATTTGAACTTCGCCAAGTGATGAGGCCGAGCTTAAGCCCTTGCTTTTCGGCCCTCGCAGGCCTGTTGGGCGGGCACTTTGCCCGCCTTTCGCCCACTATGGGCGTACCGGTGCCATCAGTTTCTTGCGCGACAGGTAGACGTTCGCCAGTGCGAGCGCGACGAACGCCCGGTTGGCGTTCTTTGCCAGCCCTCGATAGCGCACCTTGGTAAATCCCCACAGGCGCTTCACAACCGCGAAGACGTGTTCGACTCGCGCCCGGATCTTCGACTTGTTGCGGTTCTTGCCGCGCTGCACCTCGTCGACTTCGCCGCCCGCACGGCGCGTGCGCTGATTGGTATAGTCGCGCGCCCTGGGCGCCTTGCTGTGGATCAGTGCCTTCTGGCTCGCATAGGCGCTGTCGCCGTAGACGCGCCGCTCCTGCCCGTGCAGCAATTGCGGCAGTGGATGCTTGTCATGCACATTGGCGGGCGTGAGCACCGCGCTGTGCGCCAGGCCGCTCTGGCTGTCCACACCGATGTGCAGCTTGGCGCCGAAATACCATTGGCGACCCTTGCGGGTCTGATGCATCTCGGGGTCGCGCGCCTTCTGCTCATTCTTCGTCGAGCTCGGCGCGCCGATGATCGTCGCGTCCACGATGGTGCCGCTTTTGAGCTTCATGCCGCTGGCCTGAAGGACCCGGCCGACTTCGGCAAACAATTGCTCGCCCAGTTTGTGCGTCTCCAGCAGGCGCCGGAATTTGAGCAGCGTCGTCGCATCGGGCACACCTTCGCAACCCAGGTCAATTCCGGCAAAGCGACGCAGGCTGGCGCTGTCGTAGAGGGCCTCTTCGCAAGCGAAGTCGGCCAGATTGAACCAGTGCTGCACGAAGTGGATCCACAGCATGCGCTCCAGACCAATTGGCGGGCGGCCATTGCCGCGCTTCGGATAATGCGGCTCGATCACCGCGCACAACTGCGACCATGGCACGATCGCATTCATCGTGTCGAGAAACTCGTCGCGCCGCGTGCGTTTGCGGTGGGTCTCGAAACCCGCACCTTGATCGGCTGCCATCGCCAGCGTCTGCTGTTTCATCCTGTTCTGCCTTCCTCGTTTAATCCGATCTCTATAACGCTTGACGTGCCAGATTGGTGGACTTAATCAGTGTTGCCCTAAGTATTCACTCGAACAGAAGGAGGCGGCTGTCGATCACTATCTAAACCATGATTGTTGTGCTGCTGAAACCTTGAGGGCTTTGGGATACCCGGGGCGAGGAACGCTTGTAGCGTGGGTTGAAGAACTGCGCCCGGGAACCGTGAAGCGCATTGTCGGCAAAGCTGGGTGCGTTCCGAAACCCCGCGAGGTGAAGCAGGCGGCAGTCATCGAACTGTGCACCAGAGACGAAAGTGCAAGCGTGGTTGCCCAAAAGATAGGCGTGAGCAGGCCGACGCTATACAACTGGAAAAACAAGCTACTCGGTCGTGAGGTTCCGGCATCCATGAAACGCCCCAAGAATCCAGCATCGACCCCTGAGCGGGCAGAACTGGAGCGGCAGGTCGAATCGCTTCGACGCGAAATACGGCAGTTGCAACTCGAACACGACATCCTGAAGAAGGCACATGAACTGTTAAAAAAAGGCCTGGGCGTCGACCCGCAACTCCTGAGCAACCGGGAGAAGACGATGCTGGTTGATGCCCTGAGACAAATCTATGCGCTGCCAGAACTGTTCGCCGTATTGGGGCTTGCCCGCAGTTCCTACTTTTACCACCGCGCACGACTGCGGGTGTCTGACAAGTTTGCTGACGTGCGTCGTACCATCACGAGCATCTTCGAGCTCAATCATCGTTGCTACGGATATCGTCGGATTCGGGCGGCTCTCGGTCGGCAGCAGGTCTTCATCTCGGAGAAAGTCGTGCGGCGTCTGATGAAGCAGGAGCGCCTGGCCGCTGCCACCACGAGGCGGCGTCGCTACGGCTCTTACCTGGGAGAAATCAGCCCTGCGCCGGAGAACCTCATCAATCGCGACTTCCAGGCGGCAGCCCCGAATCAGAAGTGGCTCACCGACATTACGGAGTTTCAGATCCCGGCCGGCAAGGTATATCTGTCACCCGTCATCGACTGCTTCGATGGACTGGTCATCAGCTGGTCAATCGGCACGCGTCCGGATGCCGAGCTTGTGAACACCATGCTGGACGCCGCCATCGAGAAGGTGGCCAACACCAACGATCGGCCAGTCATTCGTTCTGATCGCGGTGCCCACTATCGCTGGCCAGGGCGGCTCTCACGTATCCGCAATGCGAAGCTCATCCGCTCGATGTCGCGCAAAGGATGCTCGCCTGACAATGCGGCCTGCGAAGGCTTTTTCGGCCGGTTGAAAACCGAACTGTTCTATCCTCGGGCCTGGCAGGCTACAACCATGGACCAATTCATTGCGGCAGTTGATTCCTACATCCGCTGGTATAACGAAAAGCGGATTAAAATCTCGCTTGGCTCACTCAGCCCTCTCGAATACCGTCAGAGCCTTGGGCTTGCAGCATAACCAATAAACGAGTCCAGGATTTCCGCCGCACCCCCCTTCGGGACAGCGGACGCGTTGCTGGACGCCGGCCGGCACGGTCGGCGGACCGCCAGCGAGATGCCCAAAGGAGAGCTGTGGATGTTCGAGGGCGGCAACCACGGCGTCAGCAACTTCGCGGCTGAGCATCTTGGCCCCGCGCCGACTGGCTCCTTGTCCACATGTAGCCGCGAGGATCTTTCTACCGGCGGTTTCAAGAGTGAAGCGCAACAGCGGGTTTAATGTTTAGAGCCTTGAGGTTGACTTGCTGAAGCAAGGGTCGCGGCGAAGACCTCGAACGGCGAATGGAAGGCATGAGTTGCACGAGGTCGGCTGTTCAGACTGTCGGCGATAGCGTCAAGTTCGTCCTGACTGTAGACCGAAAGGTCCGTGCCTTTGGGCAGATACTGGCGCAGCAGCCCGTTGGTGTTTTCGCAAGTGCCGCGTTGCCAGGGACTGTGCGGGTCGCAGAAGTACACCTTCACGCCGGTTGCGGCGGTGAGTTCTTGATGCCGCGACATTTCTTTGCCCTGGTCGTAGGTGAAGCTCTGCCGTAATGGCGCGACAATCGAATTGAGTTTGGCGGAGAAGCCGGCCAGCGCTGAAGCGGCGGTGGCATCTTCCATCCTGGCAAGCAGCACCAGACGGCTGGTCCGTTCGACCAGCACGCCTACCGAGGACTGGTTGCCGGCACCCTTGATGAAGTCGCCTTCCCAGCGCCCAGGCAGCAGTCGGTCTTCGATTTCGGGCGGCCGCACATGAATACTGACCATGTCGGGAATCTGTCCGCGCCGGTCTGTGCCCCGTGTACGCGGCATGCGCGTGCTGTGGCCATGGCGCAAGCACGCAATGAGCTGACGGCGCAGTTCGCCGCGCGGCTGGGCGTAGATAGCCGTGTAGATGGTTTCGTGCGAAACCTGCTGGGTCGGGTCGGTCGGATACATACGCTTCAGTGTGCCCGATATCTGCTGAGGTGACCATTTCCACTCGAGCAGAGTGAGAACGATGCGCCAGCAGACGCTTTGCAGGCAAAGCTTTGGGGGGCGGCGACCCGCGCTGCGGCGTGCGGCACTGAGCGCTTCAGCCGACACGGACGCGTAGCCAGCAGGCAAGCTGTTTCGCGCCAGTTCACGGCTAACGGTGGCTGGCGAGCGACCGAGTATCCGGGCCATGGCCCGGATACTCGAACCCTGCAGATGCAGACTTGCAATGATCAGGCGCTCTTCAGGCTGAAGTTGTTGATACTGAGTTCTTTCGTGCATCGCAACACCTTATACGAAACAGGTGTTGCACTTCAGATTTGAGGCCGCCACCTATACGTTCACATGTGCGCCTCCCGTGCGGACAACGCCTTTCCGGTCAGGAGAGAGGTCATGGACAAAAGTGTCAGCTTCCCGCGGATCTCGAATAATCACAGTCTGCGGGGTTGCCAACGTAATGGCCGCTGCACGCAACCGCTTGAGAATGTCGAACAGCAGGTCGCTCCTCGTATCGCCTGCTATTCTTGGGCTGCGAACATAGCCGGTGACACTCAATGTGATGCCGTCGGCGGCGAGCTGACTGAACATGACCGACGGTGCCGGATGGTCCAGTATCGACGGGTGCGCTTCGTACGCCGCGAGCAGCAGATTGCGCACCTGTTCGGGATCGATGTTCAACGGGAAGGTGAGCGTGAGGGTCGTGACACCCTGGGTCCGGTTTCCCATCGTCACGTTGCGCACGTTTTGCGAGATCAGGTGGGAATTCGGGACGATGACCGTGGACCGGTCGGCGAGCTGGATTTCGGTAGCGCGAACGTTGATGCGGCGGATGTCGCCCTCGACGCCCGCAATACTGACGATATCCCCGACCTTGACCGGGCGCTCGGTCAGCAGGATCAGCCCGGAGATGAAATTCTTGACGATTTCCTGAAGCCCGAAGCCGATGCCGACCGACAGCGCGCTGACGATCCATGCGAGGCTGGTCCACCGCACACCCAGTATCGACAGCGTCAGCAGCGTGACAAGCACCCGGCCCGTGTTGACGAATAGCGCGAGCAGTGTGGCTCGCATGCCGACGCTCATACCGGTTTTCGGCAGTAACTCCTGATCCAGCCATTTGCGCACGGACCGGAGCAGGTACAGGCCAACACCCAGCGTGAGAACCGCGTTGACAATGTGTTCGGGAACGATGTGCAGCCTGCGCAGCCGGTTGCCGCCGACGATCTCGAGGATGGTGCTAGCCAGGCCGGCGGGCGTGGTGCCGAAGCCGCCGGTCAGCAGCGCGATGACCGCGATCGCCAGCAGCAGGCTGCGGCCCACCGCGGACATCACCGTCGAAGCCTGTTCGAGGTGGATGTCGTCCAGCCCGAATAGCTGCTTGATGGTTTTGCCGCTGGCATGGTGCGCCGAGAAGAGGTTTTCGCAGATGTCCTCGGTGAGCCTGCTCAGCAGGTAGAAGCTGCACAGGACGAGGTCGAACCAGACGAGTTCATAGGTCAGGAATCGAGCAACCGAAATGTAGCCGGTAAGCAGCGAAAACAGCGCGCCCACGACGGCAATGGTGACACCGGCGTGGATCAACCCGGCGACGGTCGAACGGACCTCCGGCGGTTCTCCTGCGGCGGCCAGCGCATTACGCACGCGGTTTGCCCGCAGCAGAGCGGCGCCGATGGTCAGTGCGACCACCAGCGAGACCACTCCGCGTCCGAGCAGCGTCATCTGCACACTGGTATCGACTGTTCTGTTGAACTGCTCCACCGTGCCTGAGAGCATGAGCAGGGCGGCAAGTATCCTGGGGAATGGCTCGATGGCGCGCGCCACCGGATCGGCCATGACCGTCAGGCGCCACGAGGGTCGGTCACTGCACAGCAGCGCCCGGCCCAGTCCCGCGATCATTGCGCAGGTCAGGGCAAGCGTAGTCAGTTCGCTGGCGAAATCCCGCAGGTTGGCGTTTAGTGGCTGCTGATGAGTCAGGGCAAGATAGATGAGCCGGACCGCGCATGCAGCGGCCGCCACGCTGGTGAGCGTGGTCGACAGCGCGATTGCGCTGCGTCGCAAACGGCCCTCGGGAAGGCGGTGCAGGCAGAACCATACCAGTGCCCGTTCGAGCAGATGGGCGCCTGCTGTCCATGTTCCGAGCGCGAGCAGCAGCATCAGTCCAATCGTGAATCGCTCGCCGGGTTGCCACGCCGACTGCAGTTGACCGGTAAGCAGCGAAATGAATGCCTTCAGCCGGTCAAGGTCGGTCGGTTCGGTCTGTAAGAGCGGTGCCCAGAACGCAGGGCCTAGAATGCTGCCGGAGCGAAAAGCGAGCTGGTTCTTAAGATGGTCATTGTGCAGCCGGCCAATCTGGGTAGTCAGGTTCGGCAGGTTCTCCCTGATGTTTTCCGCCTGTCCGATCTCGGCGTTGAGCCGCGCCCGCTGTTCCGCCATAGCGAGGCGCTGCTCCGCGACCGCGGGCGTCTCGACACTGGTGCCCGGAGCCGGCGCAGGACCGAGCACGTCAAGCTGGGCCTGCAATTTCGCGCGCCCGGGCACCAATGACGTAGCCAGGAGGTTGTCCACCCGGGCTGAAAGCTGCTGGATTGCTGTCTGCAGCTCGACGAATTGCGCGTCACTTGTCGCCGTCGATGCCCGCTGCTTGATCTGGTCCTGTTGAGTCTGCAGCTCCCCCAGAATTGCCAGGGTGTCAGTGCCATCGCCAGGCGATGCCAGAGGCGCAATTGCGATGAACTCCGACGGAGTGGCTGCCCAGACTGTCGGGAGAATCAGGCTGAATAACGCCAGCAGGGCGAGACGAAAGACGAAGTCCGGTACTTTGCGCATGATGGTGGACCCGGCAAGGGCACGTAATTGCGTATGGGGTGTGATGGCTCAGGCCTGTGGCGTGCAGCCACGCTGTCGCGACTGCGCCCAGCCTCGCGCATCCTCCGTGATGCGGCCGGCCAGGCTCGCAATGGCGAGTTGCTGCGCGCGCACCAGGTCCGCGTAACCACCCGGCGCCGCCTGCTGCAGCTGCGTATGGCAGCTCAGGCGGACACCGTTGGGGTCCTGCGCGAAACCGAGGCTCCAGTCAGCCTCGAGCTGCACCGCGTGCCCCGGCCAGGCGTCGAGGCGCCGGATCTGCAGCCTGATGCCCAGCACCGGTTGATTGATCGGCCGGGTGAGACCGGCCACGTCCTGGGTGCCCAGGCGGCGCACCAGTTCGGTGGATAGCGCGGCGCGCAGTTGATCGCCCAGCGGTGCGACCCAGCGCTCGTCGTCGAGCACCGCAACGCCGCTGTCGCCCTGCCGTACGACCATCGCCTGCTGGTCGAGCTCGGCGGGAACGCCCACTGGCAGCACGTCGATCGCGAACGGCGCGGCTGGCTGGGCGGAAGCGGGCTGTGCTGCCGGGGAAACCAGCGTGTAGTAGTGCACCGGCGCGGACGAGCAGGCGCTCAGGGCCAGCGCGACGGTGAGCGTGACTGCGCGCAGGCTGGCGCGGGCTGAAAAACTCATTGTTTGGACTCCTGTGAAGCGGAGGGGCTGGCCGCGGTGACCGGGGCCACGGCTGAACGGTCCGCTGCATGGCCGCGCAGCAGCGCTTCCGGATGGCGGCCGAGCAGATCAGTGAGCGTGCGCAGCGAGCGGGCAGTGCGCTGCACTTCCTGCAGCGTCTGGCCCAGGTTTTCCTGGAGCGGCCCGTCTTCGGCCAGCATGCCCTGCGCGGCGCCGAAGGTCTGGCGAGCCTGCTCAAGGGTCCGCGTGGTCGCCGGCAGCACCTGGCCGTTGATCTGCTTCAGGGTGCTGTCGAGGTCCGCCAGACCCGTGTCGAGATGGCGTGCGATCGAGTCGAGCGGCATCTTGTCGATCTTGCCGACGATGCTTGCTATCTGCTCCTGCAACTGGTCGAAGCCCCCGCTCGCGGTCGGTAGCGTAAGCGGTCGCGCGTCGACGTCGTATGAGACCTTCGGGGCGTTCGGTACGAACTCGAGCGAAATATAGAGCTGTCCGGTCAGCAGATTGCCGGAGCGCGCCTGTCCGCGCAGACCGTGCGCGACCATGGTGGACAGGAATTGCGCTACCTTTTCGATATCGCCATTTATTTTGGGCAGCTTGTCGAGCACCGGTCCGAGCCGCTGCGGATAGACCTCGATGCCGACGATCATGGGAAAACGCTGCGTGGCCGGGTCGTAATCGAGTTTCATGGAAACCACGCGCCCGAAGTTGATTCCCGAAAACACCACGGGAGCGCCCCTGGACAGGCCGCGCAGCGACTGTGCGAAGCGCAACTCGATGTACTGGGCCGGACCGTCTGGCGGCGCCATCGCGGTCTCTTCATCTTTCGCCAGAATGAACCGGCTGCCGCCTGGGCCGGCGCTCGTGCTGCCGACGGGCGTGGCGAACGCAATTCCGCCGCCAACGATCGTGGCCACGGATTGCGTCTTGAGCTTGAAACCGTCAGCACCCAGCGAGAGGTCGACCCCGCTCGCATTCCAGAAGCGGGTGTCCGCCGTGACAAACCGGTCATACGGTGCATCGACGAAGATCTGTACGCTGACGCCGTGGCCATCGGCGTCGAGCCCATACGACGCGACGCGGCCGACCTGAATGCGCCGGTAGTAAACGGGCGAGCCGATGTCGAGCGAACCGAGGTCGTCCGCATGAATCGTGAAACTCGTTCCCGGCGTCCCACTGATGACGGCGGGAGGCGTCTCCAGCCCCGTGAACGCTGTGCGCGCGACCTCCGAGGTGCCGGTGTCCACGCCGATATAGGCGCCCGACAGCAGCGTGTCCATACCCGAGACACCGGTCATGCCCAAACGAGGCCGGACGACCCAGAAGCGGCTGTCCGCGCGCGCCAGGCTCCGCGCGCTCCTGGCAAGCGAAACCGAGGCGACCACGTGCGAGCCATCGTCGCTGAGCGCGACCGTAGATACGGTTCCGACCGTCACGTCCTTGTATTTGACAGGGGTCTTGCCGGCCTCCAGCCCCGCAGCGGTCCTGAACGAGATGGTGATTTCCGGGCCGGCCGAGAGCCACGCGTGGATCACCATCGACAGCCCGATCAGCGCGGCGACGAGCGGCACGAGCCAGACGGGCGATACCCGCCAGCGGCTACGGGTGACGCGAGGATCTCGGGGTTCGGGTAGCGGCTTGTTTGATACAGGATTCATGTTTCCTCAGCGTCCCAGATGAGTCGGGGATCGAAGTTCATGGCGCAGAGCATGGTGAGAATCACCACGAGGCCGAAAAAGAGAATGCCGATGCGCGGCTCGCTGTCGGACAGCGCCTGGAAGCTGACCAGCGCGCAGACGATTGCCACCACCATCACGTCGAGCATCGACCAGTAGCCGACCGCTTCGACGAGCCGGTACAAACGGGCACGCTCGCTCATTGCCCAGCGACTGCGACGTTGCGTGGTCGCGAGCAGCATGCTGAGGATCAGGAACTTGGCGCACGGCACGACTACGCTTGCAATAAAGATCACCGACGCAATGCCCCAGGACCCTGCTTTCCAGAACTCCACGACGCCGTAGAGAATCGTGCTGTCGCTGCCGTGTCCCAGAAGGCTCGTGTGCATGACCGGCAGCACATTGGCGGGGATGTAGAAAATCAGGGAAGCGATCAGGAACGCCCACGACCGTGCGATGCTGTCCGGGCGCCGCCGATGCAGGGCTCGTCTGCAGCGCGGGCATTGGGCGTGTCCGTCCACGCGCGGCATATGTGCGCAAACCAGTCCGCATCCATGGCAGGCAATCAGGCCGAGTTGTCCCGCGCGAGGAGGTGGCTTCATGCTGTCTCCGCGTCGGTCCATGCCCACAGCAAGTGGACATCGCGACTGGCGATCATTGGGATCAGCACCATCAGCGTTGCCGTGGCCCAGATGCCGGGACCAGCTGCCACCTGCACGAAGCTGGAAAGTTTGATGATCGCCACGAGCATGCCAAGTACGCCGACCTCGACGATGCTCCACGGGCGCAGCATCGCAAGCAGCCTCATGCTCCATGCGAAACCCGGCGCCCGGCGTGCGGCGCGGGCAAATGCCAGTACCCAGCCGAGCAGCGCGATCTGCAGAAGCGGTACCACGACAATCATCATCGCAGTGGCGAGCGCAATCGGTGCAACCGCGCCGTGCGCCAGCGCTGCCGCGGACTGCCAGAGCGTCGTCTCGCTGTGCAGGCCCTGCAGGGAGATCCGGATCACCGGGCAGACGTTGGCGATCACGAAGACGATGGCTGCGGCGACGGTTAGCGCGAGCCACCGATCGACATCGAGCTGGCTCGCGCGATACAGGACCGCCGAACATTGCCCGCAGCGCGCCACCTCGCGCGTGGCCAGCGCGCGGCGGCGGTACACGCTGTCACAATGCTCGCAGACGACGAGAGTAGGGAAGGTTTGCATGAGCATCCAGCAATCAGGACGGCCTGCCACTGCCGCCGGCCACCGTCCGCTGCTGTTGGACGTGGCCCATCTGAGCCGCGCGCGCGTCGAAGTACGACGTCGCATAGTCGATGAACGCCCGGACCTTCGCCGTCATCAGGCCCCTTTCGCGATATGCGAGCCTGAGTTCGGCGTCCCCGCTCATGAGCTCGAAGTCGGGCAGCAGTCGTACCAGCCGGCCATCGTCCAGCTCATTGCCGATCATCGTAAGAGGCAACGCGCCGAGACCAGCACCGCTCATCACCAGTTCCTTGTTCAACGCGGCGTTGTTGCTCGACACGTCGTATTCCAGTGGCACGGCGATCTGTTCGCCACCGCGCCGGAACCGCAGTTGTGGTTCGCTGATCGACGCAAGTATTGTGACGAAGCGGAATGCGGCAAGGTCGATAGGCCTTTGCGGTAGCTGGCGCCCCTGCAGATAGCTGGGCGAGCCCACCACGGCGAGGGGCAGGCGACACAACGCACGGGTGATCGTGAGCTCGCTCGTGAGCATGAACGGCAGCACGATGCCGAGATCGAAGGCTTCCCTGATCAGATCGACTGGTCGTTCCGCCAGCGTCAATTCGAGCTGCACGGCTGGGTAGCGGGCACGGAACCCGGCGATCAGCGGTGGCAACTCTATCAGCGCCGCGGTGGTGTGGGCGACGAGCCGCAGTACCCCCGCAGGCGCCCGTGCGCGCTCCCCGGTACCGGCCTCGAGCAGGTCCAGTTCAGCCACCACGCGCGAGCAGCCGGCGTAGAACTCCTCCCCGGATTCAGTGAGTGCGAGGTGTCGGCTCGTGCGCTGAAAAAGACGCACACCGAGCCTGGTTTCGAGCCCCGTTATCGCGCGCGAGACGACTGCCTTTGAGATGCCCAACGCATGCGCGGCGTGCGTAAAGCTCTGCATTTCGACGACGGTACAAAAAGTCCGCAGCGTTTCGAGGTGGTCCATAAGTGTTCGCAATCCAAAGTATATCTAAATTGAAACCATACGGTTCAGTATAGTGAAAACACACTGTTGCTGTCAACGTAAATAAACCATACAGTTTAGTTATGTTAAAGTCCAAACCTGTAAAGATGGAAGCTCGGTCAGGTGCGTCGCCGCCGGCGGCGTCGTCGATCGATCGCATAAACAAAAGGAGAGCCCGGGATGAGGGGGAAAACGGAAGCAAAGCGGCAGGCGATTGTTGACGCCGCGTTCGAGGTGTTCAGTGAGGTGGGGTTCGAGCAGGCGTCGATGTCCGAGATCGCGGCACGGGCAGGCGGGTCCAAAGCCACGCTGTACAGCTATTTCGAGTCGAAGGAAGAGATGTTCACTGAGTTCATGACTGCCGCCGCGCAGGAGGAAGTCCGGGCGGGGTTCGAACTGCTCAAGACCTCGGCGCCGGTTCGCGATGCACTGACGAGCTTCGGCACGCACTATCTGGTTGCGGTGCTGAAACCGCAACTGCTCGCGGTACGCCGTCTCGCGCATCGCGAAGGCGGCCGGTCGAAAGTCGGCGCCCTGTTCTATGAGCGCGGGCCGAAGCTCGGCTGGCAAACGGTGGCTGTCTTCCTGCAGCAATTGATTGACACCGGGCAGCTGCGCAGCTGTAACGCAGCCATCGCGACAGCGCATCTGCGCACGCTGTATGAAGCGGAGTTGATGGAGCTTTGCCTGTTTGGCGTGCCGGCCGATACCAGCCCCCGCAACATCGCGAAGGTCGTCCAGAGAGCGGTCGACGTGTTCCTGGCCGCCTACGGACCCACGGACCCAGCACAAACCAGGCATTGATGATCGGGCAGCGGCGATGGCGCTCCAGACGAGGATCTGGCGCTGATAGGAAGTCAGGATCATGGTCGGGAGTCGTATTCAGGTGACCCGCACGCCGCTTGCCTCGATGTCGGAGATGCCACGCTCAGTCATCATTTCTTCCAGATTTCGCAGCCTCAGCACATAGGCCACGTACCAACGCACGCACATCAGGATCACATCAAGCGGATAGTGCAGCCGCTGCAAAAGCTTGGCAATCCCTGGGGCAGGGTCGTTTGCGGCGTCAGTGTCTTTTTCATCGTGGGATCAATGCGTTTTCCTCAGGCCGACATTTCAGTGTTTCCGCGCTAATGCGACAAAACCCTACAAGCCGTCGAACAGTCTGGGGAGAGTGTTACTGAGACTCGACGGTGTCGAGGGCGCGCTTGCGCTGTCTCGGCAGGGTATTGGCAGTGGTACGCGCCGAACAACTGCGAGCACAGTTGAGCAAGTGCGAGTAGGATCACGGCTTGATCTGCGTGCTCGACCTCTCCTGCATTGAGTACGTCATCGTGGACCGGAGCAAGAGGGCGCAGTTGCCGAAAAGTGGCGGCGTCAAATCTCATGTTGGACCTCCTGTGGTCAGACGGTGGAGCGCACACTAAGCAGCCGGTCCCAAGGCGTCGTTTACGCTTGAGCTGCCGGGCTCGTTGAAATGTTGGGCGAGCTGCAGCGAGTTTCAGATGTGCCTCCCCTCAGGACACTCAGCACCCAAGGTCGGCACCACGGTCGCTGGGACGGCAAAGGTCGCGCATGCCAGGCTCTGTTCACATTTTCACGAATGGTCCAAATGCAAAGGCCGGCCTGCCGAATTCAGCACCAAGTGCAGTTTGGTGCTCAGTCTGCGTCGCGAATGTGCGAGCGCTTGTGGACCCGTGGCAGGCTGCAAATCCGCTGCATCCGCCGGTGATTTCGGCGAAGCACTTCGCACAGCAAACGGCTGTAGTCTCTGGCCAAAAATAGCTCATGCGCTTCTGGACGCCTTCCTTCAACTCGCCGCATTCGTCGCAGCGATCCAAGACACGGACCTGCATCGGTCGGGAGCGCCATTCGAGTTCGTTCATGTCAGCAGCCCTCGCGCTGATCTCCGACGCTGACGGCGATGAAGTTCGCGGCCATCCGTCGCAGTTCTGGCGAGGTCGGATCAGCTCGACGCAGCTCGACCAAATCTCTTGCGTTCGTGCTCATTGTGGCCTCACGGAATGCAGATGCGGCTAAGGTCAACGGCCCGGCGGTACACGTTCTTACCCAGCCAAGGGACGAACGTGTACTCGTCGTACGCGTTGCTACCGATATAAATCAAGTTATGCAGAACGTTGAACATGGCGCCACCACTTAATTGAAATCACAAGGTCCATGGAATCAGGATAGATGGACGACCCAAATAAAACCATTGTACGAACGGTCGCTGCAGTCCAACGTTGGCATAGCGCGCTCATACGTTTGAATGCCTCTGGGCATCCAGCAAGGGGGCTCCGAGTCTTGGCGGCGATGTAGCCGGAGCCGTTACCCTAAGCCAGTCATACGATGGTATGAGACAGCCATACCTCTAACGAGGCTCCGCCTCAGACCGACGAGTGGATTGGTGACTGCGTGGCGCGGCCGGTGTAGGGCGGCGAGATCGTGCTGGACGCGAGCGCGTCCGCAGAGGTCGTGCGCGTCAGTGTGGAGAACCAGGGGCAGCCGATTTCCGCCGGGAATCTCGAACGGATTTTCGATCGCTTCTATCGGATCGATCCGTCGCGCAGTTCGCTGCCGTCATCGGCGCTGTCAAAAGGGCCCACCGGGTCCGCCGGGTCCATCGGATCGACCGGGCTCGGGCTCGCCATCGTGCGCATGATCATGGAACTGCACGGCGGCTCGGTGCATGCGCAAAGCGATGCGCGCAGCACGCGGTTCGTGCTGATGTTCCCGCGGGCTTGTGTGAGTGTGTCCAGCGGGCCTAAACCGGCCCCGCCGTGCTTCTGGCTTCACTGCCCCACGTGCCCCCGAGCGCTTTCAGCAACAACACACTAGACTCCAACCGCCGCTCGGCGCTCTGATCCGCGATCCGGCGATTCGTCAGCGCAATCGTCTGCGCGGTCACCACGTCGAGATAGCTGACCGCGCCCGCCTTGAAGCGGTTCGTCGTGAGCCGCAAGGAGAGATCCGCGGCCGTGGTGCGGCCGGCGTAGCCCGATAGGAAAAGACAGCCGGATCGGCTTGCGCGTCTCGATCACGTTGATCGAGACGGCGGAGGGGTCGTCGGCGGCGAGCACGCTCCGTTGCATAGTCTCGCCGGTGTCGTTGCACAGAGGCCCTGAAGCACCGGGCGCGCCATGGGCAACGAACAGCCTAAATGCCGATACCTCAAGGTTTTTAACGCACCCGATGCCGAGCCCGTCGACGACCAGCATCGTCGTCGAGCTCGAAGTCGTTGCGAAGTGCGCAAATCAAGAGAGTCGCGCCGCACTCACGCTGCTTGTGCACATTGCGCAAACTGACATGGCTGATCGTGTCATGCGGTGAACTTCCCGGTCGTCTTCCTTTTATCGGACGGCCATCATGACGTGGAGTACGCGTTCTCGCGAGAAACGCTCGAAGTCGAGTTGACATAAAGGAAATGAGCATAATTTCGACTGTCAGAGCTTTTTAGAAATGTCCGGTTCTGGCTCATTAGAAATGTCCGGTTTCCTGCTCCGGGCTGGCTGTGGCGCATGCTGCGCATCACAGCCAGCCCGGAGCCAGACCATGAACGGACGTGGATTCATCACGATCAGCATGCACGAACTCGAGCGCGTGAAGATCATCGAGGCGGTCGTCCAGCATCGCCTGACGATCGTACTGGCGGCTGAACGGCTGCAACTATGTGAGCGTCAGATCAGCCGGCTGGTGCGACGCTACGAGTCCGCTGGACCGGCCGGGCTCGTGTCGGCGCGGCGTGGACAGCCCAGCAATCGCGAACTGCCGGTTGATCTGCGGGCGCGGGCTATGGCGCTGGTGCGTGAACGCTACGCGGATTTTGGGCCAACGCTGGCCTGCGAGAAGCTGGCCGAATGTCATGGTGTGGTGCTGGCGAAGGAAACCGTGCGACGCTGGATGCGCGATGCGGGCCTGTGGATTCCGCGCAAGCAGCGGCCGCCGAAGCTTCACCAGCCGAGAAACCGGCGGGCATGCCTGGGCGAACTGGTGCAGATCGACGGCAGTGATCACCGGTGGTTCGAGGACCGCGCGCCGGCGTGCACGCTGCTGGTGTTCATCGACGATGCAACAGGCCGGCTGATGGCACTGCACTTTGCGGCGACCGAATCGACCTTCAGCTACTTCGAGGCGATGCGCGCGTACCTTAAACAGCATGGCAAGCCGGTGGCGCTGTACAGCGACAAGGCCAGCGTCTTCCATTGCAACAGCCATTCGGTGACGCCTGGCAAGGGTGTGACGCAGTTTGGCCGCGCGCTGTACGAGCTCAATGTGGATACGTTCTGCGCCAACAGCAGCCAGGCGAAGGGGCGCGTCGAGCGCGCGAACCTGACGTTGCAGGATCGTCTTGTGAAGGAACTGCGGCTACGCGGCATCAGCACGAAGGAGGCCGCCAATGCTTATGCGCCCCACTTCATCGCTGACTTTAACGGTCGGTTTGGCAAGATGCCGCGGAGCACATTCGATGCACACCGGCCGCTGCGTGCCGACGACGATCTTGATCTGATCCTGACCGTTCGTGTGCCGCGGCGCGTGTCGAAGGTGTTGACGGTGCAATATGACCGTGTGATCTATCTGCTGGAGGATACGGTGGCGAACCGTAGTCTGATTCACCGTTATCTGGATGTGTTCGAATACCCGGACGGACGCATCGAAATCCGGGTGAATGGTGCTGCCCTGCCCTGTGCGCCATACGACCGGCTCTCGGAAATCGATCAGGCGGCGGTGGTCGATAACAAGCGGCTCGGGCACACACTGCAGATGGCGCAGGTCATTCAGGCACAGCGTGATGACAGGCGGGCGTCGGGCTCGCCATCGAGGACCAACCAGGGCGAAGCGCCGCGGCCGAAGGAGCGCAAGGTGGGCACCCGCAAGCAGCGCGAGCTGACGTGGGAGGAGCTGAATGAAGCGATTCTGGGAACTGCCGGAATGCGGGTTGGCTCGGTGCTTAAAAGCCCGGCGGCCTCAAATCTGAAGTGCAACACCTGTTTCGTATAAGGTGTTGCGATGCACGAAAGAACTCAGTATCAACGTAAGCGCCTCGCGTCGGCCGTTCGTGATGTGTCGCGCGCATGTGGCACGCTATCGGTAACGCGTTGATCGATACCTCGCGGATACCGGCAGGAGACGTTGCGGCGATCAGGTTGTCGCTGACGGCGGAGTGGATTGCGTGGGCAACTTGCCGACCATGTTCCAGGGCAGCAGTTCGTCGATGCGACTGATTTTGTGGTCCGCGATGTGAGTCAGGATGTATTCCAGATATGCACGGGGGTTGATGTCATTCAGTTTGCACGAGCCGATCAGACCGTACATGGCAGCGGCCCGTTCGCCTCCACTGTCGGAGCCTGCAAACAGGAAGTTTTTCCTCCCCAGACTTACACAGCGCAGAGCGTTTTCGGCGAGAGCGTTGCTGATCTCAATACGACCGTCTTCGCAGTACAGAACGAGTGCGTTCCATTGATTGAGCGAGTAGCGTATCGCCTTGGCCAACTCGGATTTTGCCGACAGGGTCGCGATCTTGTCCGTCATCCACGCCTTGATGGTCGCGAGCACCGCGAGGCTTCTCTCCTGCCGTACGCGCAATCGTTCGGCGGCGGGCTCGCCCCGGATATCAGCCTCAATGTCGTAGAGTTCGCCGATCAGCTCGAGTACGTGCCTTGTCGACTCAGTCGGCGTGCGGACATGAACGTCGTATATGTACCGTCTCGCGTGATCCCAGCAAGCCGCCTCACGAATCTTGCCGCCTGCATACAGCTCGTCGAAACCACCGTAGGCGTCGGCCTGCAGGACGCCCTTGAATCCGGCCAGATGAGTCTGCGGATGTATCCCCTTTCGGTCGGGCGAGTAGGCAAACCAGACTGCGGCCGGGTCCGTCGAGCCCGAACGGCTGTCGTCGCGAACGTACACCCACAGGCGACCCGTGCGCGTCTTTTTGTTGCCCGGTGCAAGCACCGGGATCGGCGTGTCGTCCGCGTGCAGCTTGAACGTTGCCATCGTGTAGACGCGCAGCGCTTCGGTCAACGGCTCGCACAAAGCCTCGCACTGGCCGACCCAGCGCCCCATGCTGGCGGGGTCGAGCTTAACGCCGTCACGCGCGGCAATTGCCGACTGCCGGTACAGCGGTTGATGATCAGCGAACTTCGAAACGAGGATGTCAGCAAGCAGGCCCGGATGCGCGATGCTGCGCTCAATTGGCAAGCCCGGCATCGGCGGCTGCGAGATGTGATTGCAGCAGGTGCAGACCGCCTTGCGGCGGATCGTGCGAATCACCTTGAACATGGCGGCGACACGGGCAAGCTGCTCGGACACGTCCTCGCCGAGTGGCCGCATGGTGTTGCCGCAGTTCGGGCAGCTCGGATCGGGTTCGAGCACGCGCTCTTCACGCGGCAGATGGGGCGGCAACGCCTCCTTCGAGGCTGCTGCGCCGGCGGGCACACTTGTGCCCGATGTGCGGTCGCGGCGAACATCCGCGACACCGCGCCCACCGCTCAGCTCATCCAGTTCCGTTTCGAGCCGCTCGATCTGCCGGTCCAGCTGCTCGGACTTGCGGCCAAACTGCACCCGTTTGAGTTTGTCGATCTGGGCCTTGAGCTGTTCGATCTCGATATCGCGCTCGGCAAGCTGGGCACGAGCCTCCAGCAGCAAGGCCTTAAGCGCATCGACGTCATCCGGAAGACGGGCATCATCGGTCATGCGCCGGAGTTTACGCGTGCCCCGAAGCGTTTACAACACCGATAGCGCCGCGGTTCGACGCGGCTGCCGCCAGTCAATGCCCTCGAGTAGCATCGAGAGTTGTGCCTGTGTCAGATGGACCTTACCGCCGTCGGCCTGCGGCCAGACAAACCGCCCTCGCTCAAGCCGCTTCGCCAGGAGCCATAGCCCGTCCTCCGTGGCCCACAGGATTTTGATGAGGTCACCGCGCCTGCCCCGGAAGATGAAGACGTTCCCGTCGAACGGATTCTCCTCCAGTGCAGTTTGCACCTTCGCCGCCAGGCCCTGAAATCCGGAACGCATGTCGGTGACGCCAGCCGCAATCCAGATGCGGGTGCCCGCCGGCAGCCCGATCATCGGGACAGTTCTCGTACCAGTAACCGCAGCATATCAGGCGACACGTTGCCGCGGATGCGCAGGCGTGCACGGTCAAATTCGATCTCGCAGACGTTCTCCGACACAGCCTCGCGCATGGACATCGATGTCTCGGTTTCGGCGACAACGCTCACCGGAAGAAACGGTGCAACGTCAACCTCTGACTGCTGTTGCACATGCGCCGGATGTGGTGCTCCGAATACGCCTTGAAGATATTGGCGACGCCATCTGAACAGCAGGTTGGTGTTAATGTCGTTGCGACGCGCGACCAGCGATACGGAAGCTCCCGGTTCGAAGGTCTGTTCGACCAGCTGTCGCTTGAATTCGCGCGGAAAGTTCGGGCGCCTACCGGGCGCTTCGTTCTTGCCATCTACTATGTCGGCCACTTTGGTTCCCGCCAAAAAATTTGGTGGGAACCAAATTACCTCCATTTATGGCTGCTTAGAGAACGGCCGAGATGAGGCGCTTACGTATCAACAACTTCAGCCTGAAGAGCGCCTGATCATTGCAAGTCTGCATCTGCAGGGTTCGAGTATCCGGGCCATGGCCCGGATACTCGGTCGCTCGCCAGCCACCGTTAGCCGTGAACTGGCGCGAAACAGCTTGCCTGCTGGCTACGCGTCCGTGTCGGCTGAAGCGCTCAGTGCCGCACGCCGCAGCGCGGGTCGCCGCCCCCCAAAGCTTTGCCTGCAAAGCGTCTGCTGGCGCATCGTTCTCACTCTGCTCGAGTGGAAATGGTCACCTCAGCAGATATCGGGCACACTGACGCGACGCGTTGCTCGAGGCTGACGTGATCTACTGCGACGAGACGACGTTCCAGGTCCTGAAGGAAGAAGGGCGCAAGCCGCAAACGAAAAGCTATCTCTGGGCGCAAATGACCGGATCGGGAACACCCATCCGCTGTTTCGCCTATACGGCTGGTCGCGGCGCGAAGCTGGCCGACAAACTGTTCGCCGGCATTCGCAAGGGTGCGGTTCTGATGACCGACGGATACGAGCCCTACAACGGCATCGCGCAACAGTATCAGCTCGTGCACCTCGGATGCTGGGCTCATGCGAGACGGTATCTGGTCAAGGCCGAAGATAACGTGCCCAGGGCGGCCCGCTCCGCCGATCTGCTCGCCACACGCTTCATCAACCTGATCGGCAAGCTGTTCGCAGCGGAGGCGCGCAGTGAAACGTGGCCGGCTGAACGACGACAGCGATTGCGACGACGATACAGTCCACGCGTGCTGGATGTCATCGAAAAGCTGATGCTTGAACAGTTGCCCGGCGTCGTGCCGCAAAGTTTACTCGGCAAGGCGCTGACCTATCTGTATGGACAGTGGCCCAAGCTGATCCGATACGTCGAGAACGGCAACTGGCCCATATCGAACAATCCCTGCGAAAATTCCATTCGCCCGTTTGTCGTCGCACGCAAAAGCTTCCTGTTTGCCGATACAGTTGCTGGCGCACATGCGAGTGCGAATCTTTATTCGCTGGTCGAGTCAGCAAAAGCCAACGGCATCGACCCGTACTGCTACCTCACCTGGCTGTTCCAACGTCTGCCACTGGCGAAGACCGTCGACGACTACGACGCGCTGTTGCCGTGGAGGATGCCCGCCAATCTCCGCTGACCCTTCTCCCGGCCACACAATTTACGCCTCAGAGCACCTCTGAGTGGCGTCGTTCGTGGACCGCATACGTTCATGAGGCAGTGCAGCCATGATCGGTCGCGCACTTCTGAAGCGGATCAAACCTCATGGTTGGTCTGGCAGGGGCGGGGGGGAACACACACCATGAACCGTCATCGTGTCTGAAAAAAAGAATCGCAAGCAAGCCACCTGGACGCAACGCCTCGACGCATACGCAACGTCGAGGACTCGTACCTTTGTGACTCAACCGTACGACGTGAACCGGCATCCCTGGGGTGGGTGCCAGCCATTTATCGATCAGCAAATGCAGGGACCTCTCACCGGTGTTCATTGCTTTCTCCTCGGACCTCATTTACGTTGCGCAGCGGCGAGTATTTTTCGCTACCAGACCGAACGCTGAAAAAGCGCTGCCACCGGTCTTTGCCACGTCAGACGCATAGATCGCGCCGGGTTCGGCGAAATATTTCAAGGCATTGATTTCGTTGGTATTTTCTGGAGGTCGGCGCCACCCTGACGTACGTAAGCCGTTCGAAGCGTTCGAATTTCGGACGGTCCTGTATTTCGGGGATAGAATTTGGACAGACGCCTGCGCCGCTATGGAACGCTGATGAGCAGCGACGACTCCGGGAAGTGCTGACCGACGCGCCCCGCGCGTGCCTCGGCCTGTGCGATCTGGCGAGGTGTTCGGAACCGCTTCCTTCGTTATCGCCATCGAGCATGCCCGGTCCGACGACGGGCGATGTACGACACATGCAAGCGGTGACCGGGCGTCAGTTCAGGCAATCGTGTTTCAGGCGCAAAAAGATGCCGGACGCAGAGCTAACCCGCTGATCGGGTGATGTACTCGTGCTCATACGGAGACAGCATGAAAGAGATAGGTACGCCAATGGACTGGTTTGCCAGTCCGGAGCGCGACACCAGCGTCATGGCTGCTTGGGAGCGTCTGATTCAAGGTGGCTACTCGCCCACGGGTGCGCTGCGTGGGATGGTTGACGAATCCTGGCACCGATGCATGGACGGCCGCGTGGATCCCGATACGGCGGGCGCTCCACCTCCGCTGGAAGAAGGGCCGCTCTTCGACTTGCGCGTCAGGAACGACCGCCTGATGCGTGTCAGCGTGCCGTTTATCCATCAGACACGCGAGTTCCTTTCGCAGACGGGGACCGTCCTGCTGCTAGCGGATCCAGATGGGATGATTCTCGAACTTGCCGGAGACACGCGCATCATGGAACCGGCCGGCGAGGTTCACTTGATCCCCGGTTGCGCCTGGAACGAACTCAGTTGTGGGACCAATGCGATCGGTACCGCCCTGGTGTTGCAGCAGCCCGTGCAGATTCATGGCTCCGAGCATTTCTGTGCGCCGATCAAACGGTGGACGTGCTCGGCCACGGTAATCCGCGATCCGCTCGACGGTACGGTACTCGGCGTTCTGGATGTCTCGGGGCTTGCGCAAACCTACAGCCAGCATAGTCTGGCGTTCATCGTCTCAATGGCCGGGCGGATCGAGAGCAGCCTCGGCAAGTTCGCCATGGAGCGGCGACTGCGGCTGATGGAACGTTGCATGGCCTATTGCTCCGGGCGCACGGACGGCGTGATTGTCGTGGACGATTGCGGACGCCTCGTCAGAGCGAATCCGCAGGCGCCGGCCGCATTTGCCCGGCTTGGCATATCGGGCGCACTGGAAGGCGCTTTTCCCATCCCGGACATCGCGAGGATCGCGGTCGGCTCGATGTCGCCGCAATCGGCGGCGTGGCTGCGTCTGGCGCAAATCGAAAGGGTCTCGGAAGGCAGCGACACGCTCGGCTTCATGCTGATCGCCCCGGCCGCCGCCCGGCGCGCCGCCTTGCTGTCTGACTTGCCACTTGCCGCCGAGTCGATGGCCGCACCGGCGTTCTCCCGCATTGTCGGCACGAGCCCCGCACTGCGTGCGGCGATCCAGAAAGCGCAGCAGCTTGCGAAAGCATCGGTCCCTGTACTGCTCGTCGGCGAAACGGGCGTGGGCAAGGAATTGTTTGCGCAGGGCATCCACCAGGCGAGCGTGAGGGCCGGCGGCCCTTTCATCGCGCTGAATTGCGGCGGCATGTCCCGCGATCTGCTAACGAGCGAACTCTTCGGTTACGCGGAAGGGGCGTTTACCGGCGCACGTAAATCCGGGATGACAGGGAAAATCGAAGCTGCGAATCACGGCACGCTGTTCCTCGACGAAATCGGCGAAATGCCTCTCGACATCCAGCCACATCTGCTGCGTGTGCTGGAAGAAGGAGAGATATACCGGCTGGGCGAGAACACGGCTCGCAAGGTCGATTTCCGCCTCGTCGCTGCAACGCATCGCGATCTGCGTGCAGATGTCGCTGACGGCAAATTCCGCATGGACCTGTACTACCGGCTGGCCGTCACCAACATCTCGATCCCGCCGCTGCGCGAACGCAAGACTGACTTGCCAAGCCTGCTTGAACACTGGTTGCACGTCTTACGCGAACGTTACGGCGTGGCCGATGCCGTGTTCGACGATGCGGCCTATGACTGCCTGCTGAACTATGCATGGCCCGGCAACGTGCGTGAGCTGCGCAATGCGATCGAGGGCGCGGTGCTCATGGCGCAAGGTGGCGTGATTACCGTGAGCGATCTTCCACCCGAGGTAGGCGCCTGCGCAGCTTCTGCGGGTGCCAGACAGGCGGCATCCTCCACCGGGGCCGAGCTTACACGCCAGAAGGTGTGCTCGCTGGAAATGGCAGAAGCAGAGTCGATCCGGATGGCGATCCAGCAAAGCGAAGGCAACCTGACCCAGGCGGCTGCACAGCTTGGCATAGCTAAAAGCACGCTGTATCTGAAGATCAGAAAGTACGCCCTGGCGCGGGACCTAGGAGTCACCCGGCACATCATTCGATGACGTAGAGCCTGGTTAAATGCGCCGCCGTGGTGTGAATTTCTGTGCTTTACAGGCCCGTCAGACGAGCGTTCGGATTCCGCTCTTCAAACGCCTGACCGTCGCGGAACCGGTCGTTGCGTGAACCCGTCGTCCGCCGCGGGCACATCGCCAGACATCCAGAAAAGTCAATCCAGTCAATAGCTTGCCGACAAAACCCGAGTTCGGCGGTCAGTGGCATACCCCTTGCAAATATCTCCTCCGAAGCGAGTCGCCGTGCTCGCTTCGCTTCGCATCGCGCCTCCTCGTTGAGGCGATGTTCAATCAAGCAGAGCTGGAGACACTAATGGAACAGCAACTTTCACACGTCCAGGTATTGGGCATCGATGCCGGTGGCACGATGACCGATACCTTCTTCGTGCGCTCGGATGGCCGGTTCGTTGTCGGCAAAGCCCAAAGCAATCCAGCGGACGAGTCGTTGGCGATCCTCGAGTCGTCGCATGATGCGCTGGCTCAGTGGAACCGTGAGGTCGACGACGTGTACCCCGAACTTGTTACGTGCGTCTACTCCGGCACCGCGATGCTCAATCGCGTTGTTCAGCGTAAAGGCCTGGATGTCGGCCTTATCTGCAATCGAGGTTTCGAACAGATTCACTCGATGGGGCGGGCCATTCAGAGCTATCTCGGCTACGCTCTGGAAGAACGCATCCACCTGAACACCCACCGCTACGACGAACCGCTTGTCCCGCTTGCGCGCACTCGCGGTGTCACGGAGCGTACCGATGTCCAGGGCGAAATCGTGATTCCCCTGCGTGAAGATGAAGTACGCAAGGCAACGCGGGAACTCGTGCACGCCGGATCGAAGGCAATCGTCATCTGTCTGCTCCAGTCCCACAAGAACGAAACGAGCGAGAAGCGCGCTCGCGATGTATGCCGCGATGAACTGAAGAAGATCGGCGTCGACGTGCCCGTTTTCGCCTCGGTCGACTACTACCCGTCGCGTAAGGAAAGTCATCGCACGAACACCACGATTCTCGAAGCCTATGCGGCTGAACCGTCGCGGCAAACACTCAAGAAGGTCAGCGACCGTTTCAGGAAGCACGGCGCGAAGTTCGACCTGCGCGTGATGGCCACACATGGCGGCACCATTAGCTGGAAGGCCAAGGAGCTTGCTCGTACCATCGTGTCCGGACCGATTGGTGGGGTCATCGGTTCGAAGCTGCTGGGTGAGAAGCTCGGTTACGAGAATATTGCCTGCAGCGATATCGGTGGCACGAGCTTCGACATGGCGCTGATCACCAAAGGCAACTTTGCGATTGCCTCCGACCCGGACATGGCCCGTCTCGTGCTGTCGTTGCCGCTGGTTGCGATGGATTCGGTGGGGGCGGGCGCCGGCAGCTTTGTGCGCCTCGATCCGTATAGCGGTTCCATCAAGCTCGGTCCGGACAGCGCAGGTTATCGCGTTGGCACCTGCTGGCCCGAGAGTGGGCTCGACACTGTATCGGTGTCCGACTGCCACGTTGTGCTGGGTTATCTCAATCCCCATAACTTCCTCGGTGGCGCCATCAAGCTCGACGTCGAACGCGCTCGCCAGCACATCAAGGCACAGATCGCCGATCCGCTCGGGCTGTCGGTGGAAGACGCCGCTGCGGGCGTCATCGAACTGCTCGACCTCAGCCTGCATGAGTATCTGCGTTCCAACATCAGCGCCAAGGGCTACAACCCGACCGACTTCGTGTGCTTCTCTTACGGCGGAGCCGGTCCGGTCCACACGTACGGCTATACGGAAGGTCTCGGCTTCAAGGACGTCATCGTGCCTGCGTGGGCCGCTGGATTTTCCGCATTCGGCTGCGCATGCGCCGACTTCGAGTATCGCTACGACAAGAGCGTCGATATCGCGGTTGCACCGGACGCTCCTGACGAACAGAAGGCGGCGGCCTCGACGGTCATCCAGGAAGCGTGGCGGGAGCTGGCGGACAAGGTCGTCGAAGAGTTCGTGATCAACGGCTTCAAGCCGGAGGACATCACCTTGCTGCCCGGCTACCGGATGCAGTACATGGGGCAGTTGAACGACCTGGAGATAACGGCACCGATCAGTAGCGCAACGACTGCGGAAGACTGGAGAAAGATCACCGAGGCGTTCGAGGAAACCTACTCGCGCGTCTATGCGAGCTCCGCACGCTCGCCAGAGCTTGGCTTCAGCGCGACCGGCGCGATCATGCGAGGCCTCGTCGCGACCCAGAAGCCGGTGCTGCCGGAAGATCCGGAGTCAGGTGTTGCAGCGCCCAAGTCCGCGTATCTGGGCAAGCGCCCGTTCTATCGCCACAAGAAGTGGGTCGACGCCGCCATCTGGCAGATGGAATCGCTGCTGGCCGGCAACCGTATTGTGGGACCGGCGATCATCGAGTCCGCTTCCACCACCTTCGTGGTTCCAGACGGCTTCGAGACGACACTCGACAAGCATCGCCTGTTCCACCTGAAAGAAGTCAAGTGAGGAGACGGAAATGAACATGATGACATCGAAGGAGCTGGGCAACGCAGGGTTGCTCGGCGACGGCAAGACGCTCAAGGCTTTTCGGGCCGAGATCATGACCCGCACCCGCGAGACCGGTCATTACAACGGACTCAAACGGCTCGAGTTGCGCGAGAAGGACCCGATTGGCTACGAGAAACTTTTCTCAAAGATTCGCGGCGGACTGGTGCACGCTCGCGAAACCGCGAAGAAGATTGCAGCGTCGCCGATCGTGGAACAGGAAGGCGAGCTGTGCTTTACGCTGTACAACGCGGTCGGCGACTGCGTACTGACCTCGACCGGCATCATCATTCACGTCGGCACGATGGGCGCCGCCATCAAGTACATGATCGAGAACAATTGGGAGGACAACCCGGGCATCAACCCGGGCGACATGTTCACCAATAACGACTGCTCGATCGGCAACGTTCATCCTTGCGACATTGCGACCATCGTACCGATCTTCTCGGCCGGCAAGCTGATCGGCTGGGTGGGGGGCGTGACGCACGTGATCGATACCGGTGCGGTGACGCCGGGTTCCATGTCGACGGGCCAGGTGCAGCGCTTCGGCGACGGCTATCAGATCACCTGCCGCAAGACCGGCGTGAACGATACGCCGTTGCGCGACTGGCTCCACGAGAGCCAGCGTTCGGTCCGCACGCCTAAATACTGGATCCTTGACGAGCGTACGCGGATTGCCGGTTGCCACATGATTCGAAACATGGTCGAGGAAATCGTCACGGCCGAGGGACTGGAAGCCTATGAGAAGTTCAGCTACGAGGTGATCGAAGAGGGGCGGCGCGGGTTGCAAAGCCGCATCAAGGCGATGACGCTGCCTGGCACGTACCGCAAGGTCTCCTTCGTGGACGTGCCGTATTCGCATGACGATATCCAGACGCCCTCCGCGTTTGCGAAGATCGACACCATCATGCACTCGCCGGTGGAAATGACGATCCGGCCCGATGCCACGTGGCGGCTCGACTTCGAGGGCGCGAGCCGCTGGGGCTGGCATACCTTCAATGCCCATCACGTCGCTTTTACGAGTGGCATCTGGGTGATGATGACCCAGACGCTGGTGCCAACCCAGCGCATCAACGACGGCGCTTACTTCGGCACCGAGTTTCACCTACCGAAGGGCACCTGGATGAACCCGGATGACCGCCGCACAGGCCATGCGTATGCGTGGCACTTCCTCGTGTCGGGGTGGAGCGCACTTTGGCGCGGCCTCGGACAGGCGTACTTCAGCCGCGGCTATCTGGAGGAAGTCAACGCCGGCAACGCCAATACGTCGAACTGGCTGCAAGGCGGGGGCATCAACCAGGATGGCGAGGTGCATGCGGTCAACAGCTTCGAGGCCTCCTCCTGCGGGACGGGCGCGGGCGCCATCAAGGACGGTCTCAATCACGCCGCAGCCATCTGGAATCCGGAAGGCGACATGGGTGACATCGAGATCTGGGAGATGGCCGAACCACTGCTCTATCTCGGGCGCAACGTGAAAGCCAATTCGGGCGGCTACGGCAAGTACCGCGGCGGGTGTGGCTTCGAAACCCTGCGCATGGTCTGGAAGGCGCAGGACTGGACGATGTTCTTTATGGGCAACGGTTACATGAACAGCGACTGGGGGTTCATGGGCGGGTATCCCGCGGCCACCGGCTACCGGTTTGAGGCCCACAAGACGGGCCTGAAGGAGCGGATCGCGCAATCGCTTTCGCTGCCGCTTGGGGGCGACCTGAACCCCGACGCTCCGGACTATGAGCACCACATCGTCGCGACTTCGAAGGTCAAGCGCGACAAGCAGTGCATGACCACGGAAGATTGCTACGAAAACCACGACCTTTACCTCAACTACCTGCGTGGCGGTCCAGGGTTTGGCGACCCGCTCGACCGCGAGCCTGAAGCCATTGCGAAGGACCTCAAAAATAGCTTCCTGCTTCCGGAGTATGCAGAGAAGGTGTATGGAGCGGTGCTGTTGCAGGATGCGGCCGGGGTGTGGACGGTCGATGCACAAAAGACGGTGAAGCGCCGTGGCGAAATCCGCAAGGAGCGGCTTGCGCGTTCCCTGCCGACGCGTGAATGGATGAAAGAGGAGCGCGAGCGCATCCTCACCAAACACGCTTCGCGGCCGGTGCGCCATATGTTCGCGACCAGCTTCGGGTTGTCGGAAAAATTCCTCAACCAGTTCCGCAAGTTCTGGGACCTGCCCGAAGACTGGAATCTGACCGAGGCAGAGCTCGACGTCCCGTCCTACGGCTCGAAGTACCGCATGGACCTGTCATTGCTGCCCGACGTGACCACGGTGGTTCAGGTCGAAGAGTAACCCGTCCCGCTAACGGCACCAGCCATTGGGCCTAGTGCCGATATTGAACAGATCCGGAATCAAGGAGCACCGAAATGTCTACTTACACGAAAGAGCAGGTCAGCAATCTGGTCGACGGCCGACTCGACTGGGATACGACCGTGCGTATGTTGTCCATGCCGAAGGACCACGAACGCTTTAGCCAGTACCTCGAGGTACTACAGGGAAAAGTTTCGTTTCCCGACAGGATCGTCTTGCCGCTCGGACCTCACCTGCATATCGTGCAAGCCGCGAAGAGCAAGCAATGGGTTGTCAAGTGCGATTGCGGTCACGAGTTCTGCGACTACCGTGAGAACTGGAAGCTGCATGCGCTTGTCCATGTGCGGGATACCGAAGAGGAAATGCTGGAGGTCTATCCGAAGCTCATGGCGCCCGATACCCAATGGCAGGTCTACCGTGAGTATTTCTGCCCGAGTTGCGGCACCATGCACGACGTCGAAGCACCGACGCCGTGGTATCCGGTGATTCATGATTTCGAGCCGAATATAGAGGCGTTCTACAAGGACTGGTTGCAGTTGCCGGTGCCTGAGCGCGCTGCCTGACGCTTGAGCGTGGCACACAGAGGGCGCGGCCGTCTCGCGCCCGGTTATCCCGCAGGGCGGTGCCATGCCACTGGTTGGCGCCCCCGCGCGACGGGCTTGTCAGGCCGCGTACTCCGAGAACAGATCTGAGAGCTCGGCGCAACCGTCGCTAGTACGGCTATGACGCGCAATGCGCGCATTTCACTGACTTCATCCGCCGCCTCCTACGCCGTCCAGTTTGATGCGCCGCAAAAAATCGCCATTCACGCCCGCGAACGGCGAGGCGCCACCGTTCGAAAATCGAACGGTGCCTTTTCAAGGTTCGTTCGGAAATCGGCCGCCCGGCGGCGGGCCGGCCTTCCTCCGGCTGCATTCTTGCATTGGCATTGTTCTTGCCGATTTCCTTGCCGGAGCCGATCACGCCTCTCATGTTGCGGCGCACTGGAAATGCAGTGCGATCCCCACGGCACATTGAGCAGAGCCTGACTCAGGTACACGTGAACCTCGGATGGACAACAACTTACCCTCGAGACGGCCTTGCGGACCGACGTGAGTGCGCGACATTGTCGGCGGAGACCTGCGGCAGGGCATGGAGAAGGAGACAAGTTATGAGCACACCAGATGCCACTCAGATGTTCTCGAACCCGGGCGACGAAGCGGTCATCATGGCGGCCTGGGAGCGGTTCCTGAGTGGCGGGGAAGCACCGCACAGCGTTGTGCGGCACCTTGTCGACACGTCGTGGCATCGCTGCGTCGAGCGACAGGTCGATCCCCGGCTGGGCCATGCACCGCCGCCACTTGACGAGCACTTGCTGTACTCGCTGCAGCGCAATCACCGCGATCTGCTTGAGGCAAGTGCACCGGTGATGGCGCACGCACGTGATTTTCTCGCGCAGACCGAAACGGTCATGGCCCTTGCCGAGCCGGCCGGCACCATCTTGAACCTTGAAGGCGACCCGGCCGCCATTGCTTCGGCGCACGGGATTCAGTTGCTGCCCGGCGCGTCCTGGAACGAGATGATCTGTGGCACCAACGCGATCGGTACCGCCATCGAGGTCGGCCAGCCCGTGCAGATCCATTCCGCCGAACACTTTTGCGCTGGCATCAAGCGCTGGACCTGCTCGGCCAACGCGATTCGCGATCCGCGTGATGGCACGATTGTCGGCGTCATCGACGTGTCCGGGTTGTCCGAATCCTACAATCGGCACAGCCTGGCGCTGGTCGTCACGGCCGCCAGCCGGATCGAGAGCCGACTGGCGGCACGCACGATGGAGCTTCGCTATCTGTTGCTCGATCGATGCATGAGCCGCCTGGCGAGGCTCGCGTCCGACGGCGCCGTTGTGTTCGATCATGGTGGCTACCCCATCAAGGCCAATGAAAACGCCGAGGCCGCTATCGCGGCAGTCGGCGGGGATTTTTCGCTTGCCCGGCCAAGGCGCATCCTGGCGCTCGCCACCGACTCCCCGTTCGCCGGCGCAGCGCCCGTCGATCTACCTTACTGGATCCAGTCCGACTGGATCGAACCGGTGGTCGAAGACGGTAGACGTATTGGCAGCTTGCTGATCGTACCCTTCGGGCCGCGTCGCGGCGTCGCGGGTGGCGTCGGCAGCGCGTCCCGCTGCGGGGCTGATAGAGAATCGGCGGCTGGCTTCGAACGTATCCTTGGCGAAGCCCCGGCATTGCTCGAGGCCATCGGCAAGGCACGGCAGATCGCCCGCTCGCGCGCGCCCGTCGTGCTGCTCGGCGAGACAGGGGTGGGCAAGGAACTGTTTGCGAAGGGCATCCATCATGCGAGCCCGGCGAAGGACGGCCCGTTCGTTGCGCTTAACTGCGGCGGCTTGTCGCGCGAACTGCTGGCGAGCGAATTATTCGGCTACGGTGATGGAGCGTTCACCGGGGCACGGCGCGGGGGCGCGCTCGGCAAGATCGAAGCGGCTAACGGCGGAACCCTGTTTCTCGACGAGATTGGAGAAATGCCGGTGGATCTGCAGCCACATTTTCTGCGCGTACTCGAACAGGGAGAGATCTATCGGCTCGGTGAAACCGTGCCCAGGTCAGTGACTTTTCGTCTCATTGCAGCGACCAATCGCGACTTGAGAACGGAGGTCGCGGAAGGGCGCTTCCGAATGGATTTTTTCTATCGCGTCGCCGTGACCAGCATTCGCATTCCGCCGTTGCGCGACCGGCCAAGCGACATTCGCCGTCTCACCGAATACCTTGTCCGCGAGTTTGCGACGGAGCAAGGTAGGGCGATTCCTGCGATGGACGACGATGTGCTTGCGGCGTTTAGCGCTTATTCGTGGCCAGGGAACGTCAGGGAGCTTCACAACGTGGTCGAGAGCATGCTTCTCACAGCAAGCGCAGCGGTTCTGACGTCGGACGATTTGCCGCCAGAACTGCGCACGAACAATGCGTCGATCCGCTCCACATACGATGAGCTGCCTTCCTGCGACGAACGGGTAACACTGGAGGCGACAGAGCAGGGAGCGATTCGCAACGCAATATTCGTCTCGCACGGGAACTTGACGTCTGCGGCAAGGCATCTGGGTATAGCGAAGAGCACGCTGTATCAAAAGCTCAGGAAATATGGATTGGATCGCACGTTGGTTGAAGTCCGCGAGCAGGGCTGTTAGGGGGCGCGCTTACCGCCAATGGTACGGGCGAGGGTGCGCATCGCGCGCGTTTGAGCGAGGCGCGCGACTGGTGCGTAGTCCGCGCAGGACGCAGGCACAGTCAACGTGTCTCACGCCGGGACGCGGATGAAAGTACGCGATCCATTGACGACACCCCTCAGAGTAAGGGCGCGGTTCTCATGAGATGTGTTACAGGGCTCAGTCAGCGGAGATCGATGGGCATCTTCCAGGGCAAGAGCGCGTCGTAGTCGTCGACGGTCTGTGCCAGCGGGAGACGCTGTAATAGCCAGGTGAGATAGCGATACGGATCAATGCTGTTCGCCTTGCAGGTTTCGACCAGTGAGTAGAGATTGGCGCTCGCGTTTGCGCCATCGACGGTGTCAGCAAACAACCAGCCGCGGCGTCCCAGGCAGAACGGGCGAATGGAATTTTCGCAAGGGTTGTTCGATATGGGCCAGTTGCCGTCTTCAACGTAACGGATCAGCTTCGGCCACTGCCCGTGCAGATAGGTCAGCGCCTTGCCGAGCAGACTGTTGGGCACGACGCCAGGCGAGTGCTCAAGCATCAGCTTTTCGATAACATCGAGTACGCACGCGCTGTATCGTCGTCGCAATCGCTGTCGTCGCCCAGCCGTCCACGTCTGGCTTCGCGCTTCGGCCGCGAACAGTTTTCCGATCAGGCTGATGAAGCGTGTCGCGAGCAGATCGGGCGGGCGCGCTGCTTTGGGGACATTGTCTTCCGCCTTCACAAAGTACCGTCTTGCGTGCGTCCAGCATCCGAGGTGCACGAGCTGGTACTGTTCAGCGATGCCGTTGTAGGGTTCGTATCCATCGGTCATCAGGGCGGCACCTTTACGGACACCGGCAAACAGCCTGTCAGCCAGCCTGGCGCCACGACCTGGCGTATAGGTGAAGCAACGGATGGGGATGCCCGAACCGGTCATCTGCGCCCACAGATAGCTTTTCGTTTGCGGCTTTCGCCCTTGCTCCTTCAGGACCTGGAACGTCGTCTCGTCGCCGTAGATCAGTTCGGCATCGAGCAGCGCATCGCGCATCAGGTTGATGACGGGTTGCGTCGCAAGACCGACGCGGACCATGCTCGCGGCAATCGTGTTCGACGAGATGTCGCCGCCGAAGCGACGCAGCAGACCGGCCTGGCGATAGAGCGGCATGCCGAACTGGTACTTGCCGGTGGCGATCCACGCGAGCGCCGATTCACTCAGCAGCCCACGCGGGATGATACGGGGCGGTGCCGGCGTAACCTTGATGCCGAGATCGCAACATGGGCAGGCGTACTTGATACGCTGATGCTGGGTGACTCGCAACTGCTCGGGAATGACATTGAGCTGCTCACTGATCTCGACGCCGATCTCGACGAGCGCGTGTCCGTCGTGATCGCAGAAGCGCTCTGCCTCAGGGAGTTCGTGTCGCACGACATCACGCGGCAGATTGGGATCGAGAGGCTTGCGGTGGCCGCGCTTCTTGCGCTTGTGGGCCGCGACCTCGGTTCCGGGGGTATCTTCCTGCGCGGGAGTGGCGTTCGCGCCGAGCGCTTCGGCTTCGTTGAACAGGCCGAACTGGTCCGAGGCGCGCGCTTCGCTTTTCGCGCCAAACAGTTCGCGACGGTAAGCGCGCAGTCGTTCCTCGGCGAGATCGCGCTCAGCTGTCACGAGGCGCAGTGCGCTGCGAACCTCCTCATGATCGCGCTGAAGCGAACCATAGGCCTCTCGCATCGCGAGCAGTGCCTTGAGTTCGTCGGCGTCGATGATCACGTTGATCGGCATACCGCTTAGACCGGCACGCCGGTGACGTGTTCAGCTCACGCGTGCATAATTTCGACTGGGATGTCGCTGGACTGCGGCAATGTCGATGCCCTCGATAAGCCAGTGCAACTGCTCGACGCTCAGTGTCGCGACCCGGTTCGCGCTGTCAGGCCACACGAAGCGATCGTTTGCCTCGAGTCTCTTGAGCATGAGCCAGAAACCGTTGCCCTGCCAGCCCAGGATCTTGATGCGATCGCATCTCCGGTTGGTAAACACATAGAGCGAGGAATCCATCGGGTTCAAATGCATGGCCTGCTCCACGAGAATCGACAGGCTGTTCATGCCATACCGGAAGTCGACGGGTTCCCGATGCAGGTAGACCTTCAGGCCTTCGTCGAACCGGAACACGGCATCCTCCCCAGCATCTGGACCACGGTGGTCAGTTCGTCGATGCTCGCCTCGCCGAGATCAAACTCGACGCCGTTGGACAGTCGCACATGCAGTGCGAGCGTCAGCGATGGCGATGGCGATGGTGACGGCGGTGCGGTTGGCAGTGCTGGTGGTGCTGCAACGACAGGCACGAATGCCGTGGGCGAGGCGACAGGTGGGGAGCGTTTGCGCGAACCCGGGATGTCAATGGGCGCGCCATCAATCACCGCGAGCGCGCCCTCCAGTACGATTTCCTCCGGGGCATGCGGACGTTCCTGTTCGCCGGTAGCATCATCCTGCGATGCCGGCGAGATGCCTTTCTCGCGCTCCAGAAGGTACTTCGTGATCCACTTGCGTAGCAGGTTGGCGTTGATCCCGTGCTCCTGCGCCAGGCGGGCAACCGACACGCCAGAACGCAGCGCTTCCTCAACGAGCGCACGCTTGCCTTTATCGTCGTAACGACGGCGACCGTCGCTGCTGCGTCGAACTACTCTTAACTCTGGATCTTTGTCAGCCATAGGTGTCCACCTCCGGATAGGTGGACACCTATGCTCCTCGCTCCTGTCCCCAGCGGCTAGACGCCGAAAATGGATCGCTTACGGATGAAATCCTCAATGTTTGGTCGTTGGTCGCCGGCAAACTGCGTAGTTAAACGCCGGTTCATGCGGCGAATGGCTCGCCGAACAATCTGTCGAGAGGCTTGTGCGTGCCGGAAGATACGCGCCCATGCCGTTCAGTGCTGCCAAGGGCAAAAAGCCACCACATTACGCTCTAGTTGTAACCCGCGCAGGGGCAATAGTACGCATTCGCGACCGGACAAAGTGATTCGTCGATCATCGAAGGCCGTGGAGTGAGCAACGCCGGCTGAACGACTCCATCGAACTATTGCATCGACCGGTTGAATCCGCCCTTGGAAGCTGTCGGTGACGCAGCGCTGTGTCGAACGGCTCAAACGGGTCGTAAGTACGCGTTCGCGGATTTGAGAGTCGCCGCTCCGGAGCCGCCTCGGGCGAACGGCCGGTTAGCGCTGTGTAGCCGCCCGATGAGGGTCGTTAGCTGAGCGTCTGCAATGGCCGACGACTTGTCGTCATGCCGAAAGCGTTGACACCTTGGAAGCAGCCGCAAACCTCTCGTGAGTACCACAGGATGTTGAGGGTCGCGAGGCGCCTGATAGATTGATATCCCTTTGTCCGGTCTAAGTTTCAGGCGCTTAGCGGTTGTTGTTTGAACGGCTGTGCGTCAGCTCGCCGACCAAGTGTGGATTCCGTTCGACGCTCGAGCGACGCCTTGCGCTTTTCTTCAGCGGTCGCGATGAAGTCGGACAGTTCGCGCTCCATGGCTGAATCTTTGGCACCCGGTTTCCACGTAGCGGCACTGTGCCGCCTACGCGTGGTTCTAGCCAGCGCGAGTGCTGACATCGCGGCCTTCGCACACTCATATTGGACCTGACCGCAAAGGTCTATCGGCTCGCCGAACTCCCGAAATGCCTCCAAGTACTCTCGGGCAGCGTGCACAGTAGCCGGGTATTCACGCAACTCGGAGATAACTCGGCGGCTCAGGACGTGCCACTGCAGCCTGTCCGGATAGGCAAAAGCAGGGATGGACACGCCCTTGCTGGCTTCGCGGCTGATAGGGCCGACCGGCTCCGCTGCCGCCCAAACAGCCTTATGCATCATTGTCCGACAGCTTCGAGCGTAGCTTTCCAGCGATAACGCCAGCTCCAATGCAGTGTCGCGTCGCTGACGCCTGCGCTCCCGGGCATCTCGCGCCGAAATCCACGCTAGCGTCACGACAGAGCCGACTGCTGCCGACGCTAGTGCCAAAGTTATCGGAGCGTTCCAGCTAAGTCGCTGGAGAGATTCAAGCCATTCCTGCCGCATAGGGCGCGCCTCGGAGAAAGAGGTGCACAGAGTATACGCAATCGTTTGCGGGAGTATTCAGCGCAAAAAATGCAGTGTGCATTTTCGCCACAAACGGTTCGATCGGGCGACCCCATCTTGACAGATCAGACCGAACCCTGGTAATCGTCCGCCCAGCATCATCGGAGGGGCCGCCCAAATTGGCGCTGCTTTACTTCTTTAAGCGGACGGGGCGTCGGCGTTGGTCCGAACGGTGGCAGCGGGTCCGCCTGTTGCCGCTCATGGGAAGTGCCGTTCGATTGATGGATGATCGACAAGGTTCGGCCAACGACGGACGATGGCCTACGGTTTCACGCGGACGTTTGGATGCCGGCTCCGCCCAGACAACGGACCTTCGCGCGCGCGATCATGTCAGTCGCGTCGTCGGCCATTGCCGACGGTGGCGACATCGGGCAGCCGGGCGGCAGCTTCCTGCATCAGCGAACCCACACTTCCGGTAGAGTCGAGATGTGGCGCGGTAGCGGTAGGTTCGGTTTGTCTGTTGCCGCCCCTTTCGTCTGGCGGTGCCCGAGTAACCTCGCCTTAGCCCCGTTTCCACACCCCGCTCATCGAACCGGACATGCAGATCTCCCGCATCAAATGTGATCGAACTCATTTGATGCGATATGTGGTGTTGGCTCAAATGTGGTCTTGCGGGGACGGGACGAGGTTCGTCAGCGGCGCGTGCCAATTGAAGGCCACATAAATCGGCGTCGGAGTAGCGTCGGAGATCCGAAGGATAACTCGGAGATCCGATCATGTTCGGTACGTTGTTTCATTACCCTCGTGTACTGGCTCGTCATCGCAATGGTCCATCGGCCGATGATCGAGAACGCTATCTGGCCCACTGCGCACAGGGTGGTGCAGCCCATTCAACGTTGTTGGGCCTTGCACCTGAGCTCGTGGCTATCTCCCAGCGTATCGCGCTCGACAACGGGCGATTGATTCCGCCTGCGGAGGTCGAGATGGCGGCCGATCGCTGGGTTCGTTACCAGCGACGGCATCAGCGAATCCTGACGGGAAGGTTCTCGCGGGAACGGTTTATTCGGACCGCTACGGCCTGGCTTCGCTTCCTGGGACGACTACAGGAGCAGCAACCTGAAACGCCGCCGTTCGGCGATCTTGTTCAACGGTTTGACAGCTACTTGCGCGAGGAGCGCGGCCTGTCGTCACACACGATCCACAATCGATGCTGGCACGTTCAGGCGTTTTTGTCCTGGCTCAGCGAGCAAGGAAGCAGCATCGGCGAGATGCGACTCGAACAGGTCGACGCCTTTTTTGCACTGAGACGATTGCAAGGCTGGTCCCGGGTATCGATGGTCAGCGTTGCCGGCGCGCTGCGAAGTTTCCTCCGCTACGCCGGTGAGCAAACCTGGTGCTCGAAGAAACTCGCCGCCGGTATCGAAGGACCGCGTCTGTTCAGCCACGAGACGCTTCCAGCCGGGCCGAAGTGGGAAGACGTGCAGCGACTCATTCGCAGCACCGATACGGACAGTCCCCAAGATATTCGGGACCGCGCCATTCTGTTGCTCCTGGCGGTCTACGGGCTGAGAAGGAGTGAAGTCGTTGCTCTGACTCTGGACGACGTGGACTGGGAACATGACATCCTTCACATCAGCCGTCCAAAGCAGCGGAGCAAGCAGGACTACCCGCTTACAGTCGAGGTAGGTGAAGCAATTCTGCGATATCTGGAACAGGTGCGACCTCATATTGTCTCGCGCTCCTTGTTTCTCACCATACGAGCCCCGTTTCGTCCGCTCGCGCCTACGAGTCTGCACTACCTGGTCAACCGACGATTGCGAGTTCTGGATGTCAGTTGCCGTCGTGGTGGACCGCATTCACTTCGACACGCGTGCGCGACCCGCCTCGTGGCAGAGGGACTCTCACTCAAGGAAATCGGTGACCACCTGGGTCATCGCAGCGCCCATGCAACGCGCACCTATGCCAAGGTCGATCTGGCTGGTCTGAGGCACGTTGCAGACTTTGCCCTGGGAGACTTGCTATGAAACTGCCTGAAGCGGTCGCCGCGTACGTGGCCTACAAACAGTCACTGGGGATGCGCTTTGCCACTGAGGCGCGTACCTTGAAGTCCTTTCATCGAACGCTCGGCGACATCGATATGCGCGAGGTCGACGCCGATCGTGTCTATGCGTTCCTTGTCGGCAATGGTCCCATCACGGCTTTCTGGCATCGCAAGCTCAGCGCGCTGCGCGGCTTCTACCGCTTTGCCATTGCTCGCACCTACACCACCAGTTCGCCATTACCCTTAACGGTACCAAGGGAACCCCGAACCTTCGTGCCGTACATCTACTCGCGAGAAGAGATGAAGCGTCTACTCGCGGCGACGGCTGATCGTGACCGCTGCAATCTGTCATCGCTAACCTGCCGCACGCTCCTGCTACTGCTCTATGGTACCGGGCTTCGCATCGGCGAGGCTGTCGGTCTGAATCTGGCAGATGTCGATCTGGCCTCCGGAATCCTTTGCATTCGTGAAACCAAGTTCTACAAGACACGGGTTGTGCCGACTGGAACAGATCTGACATCGGTGCTGGCCGGGTACGCCGTCGAACGCAATAAATGCCCGCCACTCGACCCCGACGCTGCCTTTCTGCTGACGAAGCGCGGACAGCGTCTATCCAGAGCCGGCGCCGAGTATGCCTTCAAACAATTGCGTGAACGCGCACACGTACGTCGTGACGATGGTGCGCGGTATCAGCCGCGACTTCATGACCTTCGGCACACCTATACGGTTACCCGGTTGGTCTCCTGGTATCGCGAAGGCGCCGATGTGCAACGCCTGCTGCCCCAGCTGGCAACCTATCTTGGTCACGTGCATATTGGCGCCACCCAGCCCTACCTGACCATGACGCCAGAGTTGCTGCGGCAGGCGAGCTTACGTTTCGAGCGCTACGCCCGGGGAGGCGACGATCATGCGTGACACAACCCTTCTTGGACCCTGGGTCCGGCGCTTCCTGCTCGAGCACCTGATCAGCGAGCGGAACCTCGCTCGCAACACTCAGCAGAGCTACCGCGACGCGCTGTGCCAACTGATCCCTTTCGTTTCAGGTCGAGCCCACAAACCGGTCGATCGGCTGGCAATGATAGATGTGTCGGCCGAGATCGTCCGGGACTTCCTCTCAGATATCGAAGTCTGTCGCGGATGCAGCGTCGCAACGCGGAATCAGCGCCTGGCTGCTATCCATGCTCTGGCTCGATTCGTTGGCGAGCACAGCCCGGAACATATCCAATGGTGCACACAGCTGCGCTGCATCCCCTACAAGAAGACTACAAGAGCGGTGGTGCCCTATCTCGACAAACCTGAAATGGATGCGCTCCTTGCTTGTCCAGATCGACGTACATCTCAAGGTCGCCGTGACTACGCCCTGTTGCTGTTTCTCTACAATGCCGGTGCACGGGCAGACGAGGCGGCCCACCTGACGATCGGCAACGTCGATGCGATCTCCAGCAGCGTGAGCGTTCTCGGCAAGGGCCGCAAACAGCGCCAGTGTCCGCTATGGCCCGACACCGCACAAGAGTTGTGCAACCTCGCGGGCCAACGTCCACCGCAGGAACGGGTATTCCTCAATCGCTGTGGGCAACCCCTGACGCGTTTCGGCATTCACGCAGTCGTGGAGCGTTACGCTGTCAAGGCGCGAGCCAATATGCCCTCGCTCGCATCCAAGCGCGTCAGCCCGCACAGCATCAGACATTCAACTGCGACCCACCTGCTCCGATCCGGCGTCGATATCAACACCGTACGGGCGTGGCTTGGTCATGTCTCCATTGATACGACCAACGTTTACGCCGAAATTGATTTGGAGACGAAGGCCAATGCTCTGGCGCAGCTTACTATCCCCAGCAATCGAAAGGCGAACAGGCGGTGGGCCAAAGATCCCGCGCTGATGGCGTTTCTCCGGTCCTTGTAGGCTTTTTATGTGGCGTTCAGCCGGCCGGATCCTGTCAGGATCGCGGCTCGGGCGCCGCACGACCACATTTGAACCAACACCACATATCGCATCCGGCTCTCGGACAAGACATCACGCCTTCGTACACGGCACGTTACACCCAAGGCCCCGTCAGGCGCACGAGACCGAAGTGCTTGTAGAGATGCGGGCGTGGATAGCCCCCGTGCCTGCTTCGCCTGACTTTGTACTTGTTGCGTAACCACCGGCGCAACCGCGTCGCGGTGTAGCTGTCGAGCGCCCGATATGCGCGTCTGTCCGTGCCTACGTTGAAGTAGTTCGCCCAGCCGCGTAACGTGCGGTTCAACTTGCCCACCAGTTCCGTGGTTTCTTGCCACACCGTCCTGAGAGCAGTCATCGCATGGATCTTTTCGACCATGCGACGGATACTCTTCTTCGACGGGCGCATGCCCATACGGGCCTGGCCTGTCGTCGCCGAGTACAGCCGCCCAAGGTGTAACCCAGGAAGTCGAATTCGCCTTCCGGCACCTGGCAGATTCGTGTCTTCTCCTCATTGACCGTCAACTTCAGCTTGCCCATGATCGCGCGCAGTCGCGACAAGGTTTCCTCAGCCTTACCCCGCTTGCACAGGATCACGAGATCGTCCGCGTAGGTCACGATTCGACTGCCAGGACTTCGCTCAAGCCCGAGCTTCTTCCATGCCAGCACAAACCGGCGCATGTACACATTTGCCAGCAGTGGTGAGATGGGTGAACCCTGGGGAATGCCGCGCCTGCTGTCCCTGGCCTCCGTCGTACGTTTCTTCCGGCCTCGGTCATCGGTTTCTTCAACGGGCATTCCAGCCTCATCCTGATCAGATGCAGCACGCGCCGATCGACGATGCGTCGCGCGAGCGACAACATCAATTCGGCGTGGGGAATACTTCCGAAGTAGTCCGCAAGGTCGGCGTCAACAACGTCCGTACGACCGCGAAACAGCAGTTCCTCCACCTCGACTACCGCTCGCTGGGCATTGCGGCCCGGCCGGTAGGCGTACTGCTCGGGTGGAAGGTCGGCTTCGAAGATCGGTTCGAGCACCAGCATCGCTGCTGTCATGCACACCCGGTCCCGCAGGGTCGAGATGCCCAGTGGCCTCAGCTTGCCATTGGCCTTCGGGATAAATACTCTTCTGATAGGGTCCGGCCGGTAATTCTCCTGCCTGAGCGCAAGCGCCAGTTCGCCGAGCCACCGCTGCACCCCATACGCTTCGACCGCCGCGAAGTCCTGCCGATCGACACCCGGCGCGCCCCTGTTCGAGCGACACTGGGCGTACGCATGCGCCAGCACATCCTCGCGATAGATCTTGTCGTACAGCGCGTAGAAGCGATACCCGGCTTCTGCCTTCGCTTTAGCGTGTAACGCCATCTGCAGCTTCTGAACACGAATCGGAGTTGATAGGTTGCCCAATCTCCACGTCCTCACTACGTATTGCGTCTGTCTTGAACTGAGGCCCCTTCCCTCCACCGGCATTACCCGGCTTCAGCGGTACTACGGGCCTCTCCGTCATCCCAAGGCGCCCGGCCTGTCCCTCACGGGCGTCCGGTTGGTCATCCCTGACCACGCCGAGGGACTTCCCGTGTTGCGTACGCTTTCCTTGTGTACATGCTGTCGCCACTACCCCGGCGCAGCGACTGGGCGTCCAGCCTGCTCATTCGCCCAGCCGTATCAGCCTTCCCCGATAGGGTTGTCGGGTCGGCCTGCGCATCGACCTTTTCGAGGTTTGCTCGGCGTTCACTCGCGTTACGGCCTGCACACTCGCGCTGTCACCAATTTGTGACACGCATCGCCGAAGGCTTCAGCCATTTCGTTACCTCCATAGCTGCTCCGAATTAGAAAGGACTTCCCCCATCCCGTGGCGTAGCGATATGCCACGATGGTTGGTGCTGGCAACCCATCTGAGAAGGGGAAAGTCATGGAGAAGATTACTCGTATCGGCGTCGACCTCGCCAAGAACCTGATCGTGGTACATGGAGTCGGACTCAATGGAGCGCGTGGCGGTCAGGAAGGCGATCCCAAGGCAGAAGTTTCTCGAATGGTTCGCCAGTCTCGAGCCCTGCCTGGTGGCCATGGAAGCCTGCAGCGCGGCCCACTGCTGGGGCCGAAAGCTGCGCGCGCTCGGCCACGAAGTCCGCCTGATCGCCCCACAGTTCGCCGCGGCGTACCGCAAAGGCGGAAAGCACGTGAAGAACGACCGGCTGGACGCGGAAGCCATCTGTGAAGCGGCGAGTCGCCCCCATATGCGTTTCGTCGCGCTGAAGACCGCTGACCAGCAGAACGTGCTGGTGCTGCACCGGATGCGCAGCGGCTTTGTCGAGGAGCGTACAGCATTCGTCAACCGCCTGCGTGGCGAACTGTTCGAGTTCGGCGTGTTCCTCCCACAAGGCATCGACGCGTTCCGTGCCCACTTCGTCGAGGCACTGGAGGACGGGACCACAGAGCTGGACGGTATCGCACGCGCCGCGCTCCTCGCCGGCTGGCATCACATCCACGCCCTCGACGAGCAGATCGCGTGGTGTGACTCGCAGATTGCCGCGCGGGTCAAACATGACACCAGCGCGCAACGCCTCATGGCCGTCGTTGGTATCGGGCCGCTCACCGCGTCGGCCGCCGTCGCGACCGTCGGTGACGCGCGCGTGTTCAGCAACGGACGGCAATTTTCCGCCTGGCTTGGCTCTGTGCCCAAACAGGCCAGCAGTGGCGGTAAGACCCGGCTCGGCCACATCACCAAGCAGGGCAACACCTATCTGCGCACCCTGCTGTTCCAGGGTGCTCGCTCGGCCCTAACGAGTGCACATCGACGAACCGACCGGCTGTCGCGCTGGATCGTTCAACTCCGCGCGCGGGCGGGCTGGTATCGAACGCTGGTCGCCATCGTCAACAAGCACGCGCGAATCCTCTGGGCGATCCTCGCCAAAGGCGAGCGCTTCGATCCCTCCTATACCCCGATCCGTCCGTCGTGACTCGTGAGCCGCACCACGGATCCCTGAAACGCAGGACACCACCGTACAGCACCCCAAAGGGGCCACTCCCAACACAAGGACGCAATAGGCATGGATAGCGACAGGTCAGACCGGCAGCAGGCGAACTCGAGGAAGCTCCAGGCGACGCATCTCATGCGTGGCGCCGCGCTCCGGATGGAGTCCTGCTGCGCGGTTACTATCCGGGCCCGGGCACAGAAGCGACAGTGCCCCAACAAGGCCGTTTATAGGTATGCAGTCTGCCCCGCCGCCGGTCTGCCATCGCGTCCGCCACAACGTCGGAATCAATCAATGACCGAATGAACACCAAGCTTGCAAAAAGGGAAAGTCCTTATAGGTTGCTTCCGGCTGGAGCGGTTGCCGGGTGGGGCTTGCACCCGCTGGAAAGCGCCACCTTTTCACGGCGCACACCCTGTCCGGCCATTGACCCAAGTGCAGTGAACCTCCGGTGATCTACTGGGACCAGCCGACCAACGGACGGCATGAGACGGTGCCGTAATTGTACCTACAAGCTGGTGTGCAGCTTTGCTTGCCTTCCTGAAGGCCGGACTGGGTTGGGGCGGCATGCCGCTGCACGTCGTTCAGGCCGACGTGGACAGTGGCGCGCTCGTGCCGCTGGAGTTTGAAGAGACGCGGGCGAACGTTGCCATTTCTCTGTCGGCCATCTACCGGACCGATACGCCACCTGGCCCTGCCGGGCGGTGGCTGCTCGATCAGATCAAGGCGGTTGCGGGTCAGGTGAAGACCGCACGCCCGTCATTCTGACGCGTCAGGCGGTGCGGCACCCTGCCAGGAAAAAGGCGACGCTCTCCTTTACGTGAGGCTCGATCTGCGCCCGCAGGACCTCCAGGTTTTCGCCAACGAGAGCGCGCATGAGCAGCGGGCCAACGATCAGATCAAGAAAAAACCGCGTTGTGCGCTCGATGCGTGCGGGTCCGAGGGCGGGGAACCGCCGGATGTCCGCTGCATTCGCGGCCCCGCGCAGGGCTTCCAGGGCGGCTGCGGCACCGCGCTCGCGTGCGCCTCGCCCGAAATGGGCAAGTTCAGGGACGCGGCGCGCTTCCGCCGCGGACAGCCGCATGAAGTCGATGACCTCGCCTGCGAGCAGTTGCCCAAGCATCTCCTGTCCGATGTTGCTCAACCTCGCCTCGAGGGTTGCCCCGGTGTTCCCATAGTTGCCGAAATGCGCGCTCACCCTTGCAGCGTTGCGCATGCCCACCGCCGCAAAGAGCGCCTCCTTGGTCGCGAACCGCGCATAAATACTGGGTTTGCCGGCACGCGCCAGGCGGGATATTTCGTCAATGCTCGCGCCGTGGAGGCCGCGCTCCACGAATACCTGGTAGGCGGCGTCCAGGATACGTTCGTCAACCTCGCCGGAGAGCGTTCCCGGAGGGCGTCCGGTGCGCCCGGAAGAGCTCGCGGAGGCAACATGTCCCTCCTTTTTGGGGACGACGATTTTAGGGTTTGGCATGCGTGGGGCGGACGTGGCCTGGGTAATGGAACATCACTGATGTAACACGACGGGTGTTGGGCTGTAAAGAAACGAAACGATTTCGTTTCGATAATGTTTGACGCGTCGAACTGCGCCTGCTACGTTAATAGAACGAAACCGTTTCGTTCAGTTTCCACCGACTGGTTCAAAGGAGCGTGTCAAATGAATACCGAAATCACCATTCGCCCGAAGCTTCAGCACTTCGGGCTGGTCACCGGCAACCTCGATGCGATGACCGAATGGTATCGCCAGGTGCTGGGCATGACGATCAATCATCGCTTCGGCAACGACGGGGGCGCACAGGGTGGGCCGCCTTTCCGGGCAGCATTTGTCAGTAACGATGAGGTGCACCACCGCATCGTGTTCTTTGAGCTGCCGGGCCATGCGCCGGATGCCAGTCGACGGGCCGGCATGCAGCATGTTGCATTCGAATACCGCACGCTGGACGACCTGTTGGGCACTTACGTGCGCCTGAAGGGCCTTGGCATCATGCCTCTGTTTGCTGCAGGTGAAGGCTTCCAAACCGTATTCAATTACGCGGACCCGGATGGCAACGCGGTCGAACTCAACGTCAACAACTACGGCAACGACTGGACCGCAACCGAGCACATGCGCAACCCCCCGCAGGGGCATGCACGGCGGAGCGTCGTCGATCCCGACAAGCTGGTCGCCGCGCGTCTCGCAGGCGTTATGCCGGAGCAGATCCATGAGCGCACTATGGCCGGCGAGTTTGTGCAGGAGCGGGCACACGGCGGGCATCACGTCAGTCATCCATGAGTGTGGTGGGTCATGTCAGCCGATGCGGACCGCCCGCCAGTGCGCGTCATGGCCCCCCTGTTTGGGGTGGTGGCTATCGACGCCATCGGCATGGGGGTCATTTTGCCGCTGCTGCCGTTCTATTCGCAGCACTTTGGCGCCAGCCCGTTCGCCCTCGGCGCGCTGGTGGCCATCTTTTCGCTCGGTCAGTTCATCGCCGCCCCGATGCTCGGCAGACTTTCCGATCGCTTTGGACGCAAAGTGGTCCTGCTGGGTAGCCAGATCGGCACGTTTGTCAGCCTCGTGCTGCTCGCCTGCGCAGGCAACCTTCTGATTGTCTTTCTGGCGCGTATCCTGGACGGCATCACTTCTGGAAATCTTTCGGTCGCGAGTGCCTATGCGGTTGATCACAGCTCACCGCAAAACCGGCGTCGCGCTATCGGACTCGTCAGCGCAGCCGTCGGGGTAGGTATGATGGTTGGCCCGTCACTCTCAGCGGGGTTATCGCGTATCTCGATCTCCGCTCCGATCTTGGCTGCGGCGTTATTGTCGGCGTTGAGCGCGACGGTCAACCTGATCTTCCTGCCGGGCGACGATAAATCAGCGCCGAGTAAAGGAAAGCGTCAGGTGCTGTCCCTATGGCGCACGCTTCGGTCTCCGGGCGCTGCGCCGGTGCTTCTTGTGCTGGCACTGTTCTATTTTGGCTTTTCCATGTACGTCTCGCAGTTCGCGCTGTTTCTTCAGGCGCACTACGTCTGGAACGGAGCCGCTTTTGGACCGCGTGAGGTGGGCTATATCTTCACCGCATCCGGGGCCATCAACATCATCGTTCAGACCGTCGCGATGAAAAAACTCGATGAAGTGATTCCTGAGAACCTGCTTGCTGCTGTCAGCCTGCTACTGTTTTCCATAGGGTTGAGCATTTTCAGTTTTCTACCAGGGCTTGCGCCGCTGGCCGTCGGCCTTGTCATGGCAAGTGTAGGAACGGCGATGACCAGGCCAACACTGATGGCCGCGTTGTCCATGACATCGTCACCTCAGCAGCAGGGTGCAATCATGGGCTTGAATACGTCGCTGATGGCGGTCTGCAACGTCATTGCGCCACTTGTTGCGGGGGCGCTCATTGATCACGGCCTGTATTTCGGCTGGGCTTTCGCCATTGCCTCCATTATGGCTGCGGGTGGTTGCTGCACCCTTGTTCTGGTCAGGCTGAAGAAATGGCCGGGTGGCTCACCCGAATCCCCTGGGGATTACCAGACCCGAGCCGATTGCAGTCGAATCGCATAGTCGAGATGCAAGATGAAAATCACGCGCGCTCTGACGAGCAGCGCCTTCAGTTCCGCGTTCTTCGCGGAGGGAAGCAGCGCGTTGTCCACCGCATGAACCAATTGCTGGTGATATGTGATCTCTTGATAGAGGTAGTCTCCGTCGAACGCGTACTCATCGGCCGCATTCAACCTGGCGAGGTTGTCATCCCCTTCGTTCCGGAACGCCTCGCTCATCCTGCTATTTTCGGGGTGGAGCATCAGCCTCTGCGTCAATTCGACGGCTGATTGATACAAGTCCCTGTGTTCTGCAACCATTTTTCCAGCGAAATTCTGGATGCTTCTTCTCTGGCTTCGGCTTAGCGCGAGGTTGCCCGCCTCGATTTCGGCTCGATTCGCGACCATGAGGATGGCGGCGATTTGCTGGTCAGTGTGTTGCGCGTGTACGTCATACATGCGCAGCGACAATGCAGCGAGTAACACCAGCGCGGCGGCTTTGCGGCTCGGGATCATCTTTCGCCTCCGGTTCAAACCATTGAATGGACACGTCTGCTGCGGTACTGCATCGACCGGTTGAATCCGCCGGTCGAAATCAGTCAATCGGATGGCTGGTTTAGCGCCGTGGTGCGTAACCGCTCATGGCCGATCTTTGTCCGACGTCGATCGACGGCACGCGAGCCACTTTTACCCTTCGACTTGGCAAGACCGCAGCAGCAGCTTCCAAAGTAGCGGCTGTTCACGCGGATGTCTATGCCCACACAAGGCGCGCGCGACGGTCAAAAGGAGAGCCTTGACCGCCTGCCTCGAAGTACTCAGCTTCAACGTCCGATACAAATACTACGAGCGTCATAATCACGCGGGCGCTAGCTGGAGCGCAAACACGCGCCAGTTGAGGCGTTCAGCGTTCCTTGCCATGTGTACTGGAGTCGGGCGCCTCTGTGCAGCGCGTTGAGGCGTAACCTTTCAGCACGCTGATCGTGCACGTGGTGAGGTGGCTTCCAATGCGTCACGCGTTCGGATCTGCGGTGAAGCCTCGCCAGCGATACCGCGGCTGCTCATTCGCGAACTCGCCCGATGATCGGCCTGCCAGCGGGCGCGCGTCTGGATACGGGCTTTCCCTTAATCGTGCAAGCAGCTTTGTTAGAAGCGGAATGTTGGCTATCTTTGACTCACCATCTGCAAGGCCGAACGAGGGAGGCAATCATGAAAGCATGGAACGTCGTGAATCTGCTCGTCGTCGTGGGATGCGTGACGTTGACGTCGAACGTCTACGCGCAAGCCAGCACTGTTATGCCGATGGGCTCGGGTCCGGCTGCAAGTTCAGGCAAGGCGACGCCAGCGGACAGGAAGCTGGCTCGGGATGTACGCAAGGCGTTGTCGAAAGCGCCCAACTTCAACGTGTCGAACGTATTCGTCAAGGCGCGCGGCGGTGTCGTGACATTATCCGGCAGCGTGTCGGACGGTCCTCAGATCCAGCAGGCCGCGGAAGTGGCGAAGGGCGTGCCGGGTGTAACGTCGGTGAGTAACCATCTGACGCTCTATACGAAAGGGTATTGACCCTTCGAGGCGGCGCCGGGAAGTACTGACCGTTTTCAGCCGTGAATATTGCAAGGAGCCGACGCTTCGTGAAATTTCACGCGCTTCTTTAGCGCCTTCGATTTGCAATAGCGTTGGCAACGTTACGCCGTTCTTCGCCGCTGTCATTCGGCAAGAATCGACACGAGCATTTCAGGCGGGGCCGATCTACAGCCAAGTCGCGCCAGAGCACAGATTCATGTTCCAGGCACGGCTCCGGCGCTTCTGTGAGGGGGCTCAGCACCGCCGGTTGCGATTGGCGGTACCCGACCCGGAGCAGCCCTTCGATCCGGCGCGAACTCAACGTCAGTTGCCAATGGGCGGATTCAACCGGTCGATGCAATAGTTCGATGGAACCGTTCAGCCGGTGTTTCGTAATCCAGTGTCTTCCTTGGACTGCAGCCGGTCATCCATGTCTGATCCTGGCGATCACGAACAATGGTTCGGACCGCCTAGCAGCGGATCAACGTCGCATCTCAGCGGTTGGCGAGGGCGGCCCGTTGAAATGGCTGACTATAGAGATAGGACATTCGGAAGTAACGTCGAATATGTGCGCATGGGGCATCCACATTGGAGCCGACGCCGAGCGATTCGAAGCAGTTGCCGTAAATCTATTCGAACTGCAATTGCCCATTTTTTTTATTTCTTGCCGCTTTGTCGAGCCCGTTATGCACTTCAAGCTGCACGCCGATTATCGGTCATTGAGGGTCGCGCGATCCGGGGCGGAAATACGCACCAGCAACCGTCGTCGTGCCGAAAGAAAAAGATTGCATGCGAGCCGTTCGGCGCTGATGCCTCGACCTGCACGTAGCGCCTCCGGTCTTCCCGTATATGCCCAAACTGGAGTACGCGAATTTGCGTGTGCGGAGCGGGCGCAAGCCACTTTTCCACCAGATAATGCAGGGACTTCTCGGCAGTGTTCATGACCATCTCCTTCGATCGCGTCCCTCAGCCTGCTAGCGGCTCAAGCGCTGCGACCTGAGCACAATGCGACGGGATGATTAAAGCGTAGGGCCGGACGTCAATTTACGATAGTTAATGTTTTTTACGATAACGATAATATGTTATTTATACGTCCGTCTTTCAGACGGACGTTGCACTGCCCTAACCGGGCGGGTCGCACATTTCTGACTCCGCTCGCCGACGCGATTGTTCGACTCGAAGCATCCCGCGTGAACGATCACGCCCTTAGCAGGCCGAGGTAAAATCGCCGATCATAGCTCGCAGGACATCCGGGCATCAGTGACCGAAGTAGATCGAGTGAGTACCTTCGGTCGCCGTTGGCGCACCCGCCTGCGAGGAGCCATCCGACACTCCGCCTTCGCCTGTGCTCCCCGACATCGTGACGTTCTGCGCTTGAAGCCGCGCCTCAGCCGCCTGGATATCTGCCGGGTAGTGCACATCATTGGCGGCCGGCCGGTACCCGGCGTGTTCTAGCCGAACTAGATCAGCGCGCACTTCGGCACGTGACAACGGCGCGGTAGCGTCCTGTGCAAAAGAGACCGCGGGAGCGACAAGTACGCCGGCAACCAGCGCTGCATAGATAAGAGCCTTCATAGTGAATCACCTCCTGAATTTAGGGTATGGTGAGCTTCACGCGCGATGATTGAAGCCCCCGATCTCACCATCTCGTCGGAAACGGGAGTGAGTAAGCTTCATTCTGTACAACGAAGGTTGATGCACGCTGACGCTCACATTACATTGATGTCATGTTCGGATTGCCTGCGAAGCGTAACCAGCAGAAATCATCGGCAAGAGATACGTTTGGCTGCAACCGTCGAATGGTCTATCGAACGCTTTTTGGCCACGCTTGCGATGCGGCAATCTGAACTGTCGTTTGCTAGATCAGGGACGACCATCGCGACGTAGTTCGGGAGGGTCAAACACGCTGTTACTGAAGCACCCGCGCGGTGAAAGCGGGTGCTCGACACGGGCTGCGGATGCGGGGGGCGAGTTCCTGCTTCGGCCGGAAACGCAATGATGGTGTCTTGAATCCGAACGTCTGTTGGCAGGGGCGGAGAAGACCTTCGAATGTCCGTTTGGAAGCTCGGACCAACGACCGTAGTTGGCCGAGAGCACCAGTTCAATGAATGTCCTGTAGAGCGACCCGTTGAAAATCGTCGAGGGCCGCTTTCGGGCGGCTTGTGTGGATGAGTTCACGTGGCGGGAATTCGAAACGACCGGGCGGCATTCTCACATGAGCATACTCAATGAGACGCAGCCTCGATTCGGGCAGGCGATTGCCGAAGCGGCGTGCCCCTCGGGAAAGAAGCTGAACGAAAGAACGGCCAGGAAAATCCCGGCCACCCTCCCGTCAAGCCAGGACCGTCATACGGCCCATGCCGGCTTCAGTGCGTCGGCGTGAACGAAACGCCGCGCAGCACTTCCGCAAACCCTGCACTACGCACCGTGACGAACTGTTCCTGGGCGGCGCCCGCAGCGGTCGTGTTCTTCAGCAAATCGCGGATTGCCACCAGCTTGTTCGGGTCCGCGCCTGTGTCGCCGTTGCCGCTGACGGTCGACGTGATCGCCCACAGCATTACAGTGCCGTCGCTCTCGACAGTGCCTGTCAGGTTACGCAGGCCGTCGGTTGCCGGTGCCCACGGCAGACCCGTTGCCACGTTCGATCCGGTCGGATAGCCGTTCACCGTGTACTGTTGGCCGAGGCTCAGGCCTTTCTGCAACGTGTACGCCAGCGTCCAACTCTTCGTCCCCGCGTTGTACACCCACTTCTGCAGGCCAGCGAGCGGCTGCGCGGCTGCATGCGTGTACAGGTCCGAACCGCCCGCGTAGCCGTCGCCTTCGTCCGCCACGTACAGCGTGTTCTTATCCGCGAACCACAGGCCGAACGGGTAGTGCGTCGGGTTCGCCGACTTGTTCGGCGTGGTCGGGAAGCCGGCGAGCACGCACATGTTGCTCGGAAGGCCGTTGGTTTGCAGCGTCGCGGCGCTAAACGTGAGCGGCCTGGTCGGCAGCGTCGCGTTCGGGGCCGGCACGCCCACGCCCGACGGGCACGCGGTCCCCGTCGTATCGAGGAAATACACGGTGTTCACGCCGTTGCTGCCGCTGCCCTTCGTGTAGTACAGCACGTTGTTGTAGATCGTCAGACCGCGGAAATTGTCGTCCTTGCCGATCTTGTCGGCCTTTGCACCGAGTTCGGTAACGGAAAAGCTGCCGACGGGCGTCGGCGTGCCCGGCGTTTGCTGTGCTTCGTGCTGGCTCGATGCGTCGAGCACCTGCGCGCCAGCGCCAAGCACGATGCCGTTCGGCTGCGGGTTCCCGCCATTGCCTGCGTTGCCAGCCGTATAGATGATGTTCTGGCCGTTGCTGTCGTTCAGGATTGCGGCACGGCCGTTGTTGCCGCTGTACGCGTTGGTTTCCGTGAACTTGAACTGGCCGTTCTCATCAACACGCGCCACTGCGCGATAGACGTTCTGGCCGACCGGGTTGGTCGGATCGACCGCGCCCGGCGTGTTCGAGTTAGACGCATCGATCATGTCGACCGGAGCGACGTAACCCATGAACGTCAGGTACTTGCCGTCCGTCGACAGATTCAGCGCCATTTCCGACTTCGACGTGAAGCTCGTCACCATCTGGTCGCCACCCTGGCCCGGATGCACGCTGTTCGGCACCTCACCGGAGCGACGTAACCCATGAACGTCAGGTACTTGCCGTCCGTCGACAGATTCAGCGCCATTTCCGACTTCGACGTGAAGCTCGTCACCATCTGGTCGCCACCCTGGCCCGGATGCACGCTGTTCGGCACCTCAAGTGTGTTGACGAGTTCGCCGCGCGGCGTGATCTGGTCGAGGTAGGCTCGCGCAGTGATGCCGAAGCTCGGGTCATAGATCACGTTGTTCCACACGTACGGATAGGTACCGCCGTTCGGCGCGCCGGTCGCTGCCGAGCAGCCGCTTTGCGTGGTTGCGCAGCCCGGCGGCAGCACCGTGCCGGTTTGAACGTTGCTCGACAGATTGCTCTAAACACTGCGGCTGACGACCAGGTTGCCGGGCTGGAACTCGCGTGCATGGGCCGCTTGTGTCGCCACGCTGGCGGCGATCAGGGTGAGGGCAGTCGCGGGTCGCAGGAAAATTGTTTGCATGTACAGACTCCGAATGTTTTGAAGAAATCGGTTGAGTTTTCTGGCTCTCTGCATGGCACAACATGGGTACGACTGCTGTGGCTTTAGCTATGCTTAATGAAAGAATGATTGCCGCAACCTTCCAAACTTATAGGATCTGGCTAACTGACAGGTTGCGTCGGCAACGAGATCGAGCGCCAGGGCACACTGTCGACGTAGATTTGACTGCGGCCCTTCAGCGTCGTGTAGTACGAGGGACAGCGCTGGGTTGCGAGTTACGGACTGCGTCCCTTGGGAAGTTCAAGCAGCGCATGCCCCGAGCACGAGGCGGCCCCCGTCCAGGGGTATACGCTGGTTAGCGAGCCGATGATCGTTTGCAGCCTGGACCGGTCAATCGGGCCTACCTGCGTCCACCGTCCCTTGAGGGTCGAGAGTGTGAGTTCGCTGATGCGGAAAGCTGCCGTAGGGTTGCTCGATGACGTCACCGTCAGCGGTCCGCCACATTGCCGACGTAGAACACCAACCGTGCCAATGTCTGCAATGGCCGAGAAGCGGGCCAGTAGGCGTTGTCACGTTAGCGCGCTGGTCAGCTAAGATGACGTGATGAAGAAGACGAAATCGCTCTTCCATGGCCATCGATTCCCGGCGTCAGTCATCAGCCACGCGGTTCGGTGGTATTTCCGCTTTCAACTCAGCCTTCGCGACATCGAGGAGCTACTGTTCGAGCGCGGCGTGGTTGTCAGCCATGAATCGATCCGGCGGTGGACGGACAAGTTCGGCGCCAGTTTTGCGCATCAGGTCAGGACTGCCCGTCGCAAGCCGGGCAGCACATGGCATCTCGACGAAATGTTCGTGACGCTGCGCGGCGAGCCCTGGCTGCTGTGGCGTGCAGTCGATGAGCACGGCATTGAACTCGACATCCTGCTTCAGAAGCGCCGCGACAAGGCCGCTGCCAAACGCTTCTTCAAACGGGTGTTGGCGGCCTGTCCTGCGGCGCCAAAGAAAATCGTCACCGACCAGTTGCGCAGCTACTCGGCCGCGAAAACAGAGATCCCTGAGCTGGCGAATGTGAAGCACGTGTTCGTCAAGGCCTGTGCGCGCGTGAACAACCGCGCTGAAAACAGATCCTCTCAAGAAACCCAATGGAAAAGGTTGGTTTTCATGGAGTCGGCGCGTTTGGCTGGAGCTGGAATCCGAGGGCGGAAGCACGTCGCCTGAGGGCTGCGATGCTGCGCTGGCGCTGCTGTTCCTCATAGCGCTGCTGCCCCTGGTCGACGAAGGCTTCGCCGCGCGTGAGCATGAAGTACACCATGCGGGCAAGCTTGTGGGCGACCGCGGTATTGGCGCGCGGCTTGTCCATGCGTGAGCACAGCCGGCGGTAGAACGCGCCGAGCGCCGAGTCGCTGCGCGACAGGCTCATGGCTGCCATTTTCAGCGCCTGCCGGGCGCGGTTGGCGGAGGGTCGTGTGCCGGAAGACAGCGTCTTGCCGCCACTGATCTTCGTGGCGGGGCACAGGCGCAGCCACGAACAGAAGTGCTTGACGCTGGCAAAGCGGCTCAGATCCGGGCCGATCTCGGAGAGGATCGTCATCACGGTGGCCACGGACAGGCCGTTGATGCGCGTCAGGTCCACGCCCGTCCAGCGCGCGAGCGCGGTACGCGCGTCGAACCGGGGGGCGTTCTTCTGGCGTTTCTTGTCCGGCCCGGCCAGCTGGACGTCGTGACGCCCCAGGGGGACCAGCAGCGCCTCGGTCTTCGCATCGCACTCGAGGATACGCTCGGCGAGACCGTCGAACATTGCGAGCGCCTGCGCGAGCACGAACAGGTGCTCCTCGCGCCAGTTGCCGGTCGGCGCCCTGATGATGTCTTCGGTACTGGCCTTGACGAGACTGTGGCGGAAACGCGCGAGCACCTTCGGATCGCGTTCGCCGGCCACGATCGCGCGGATGATCGCCTGTCCGGTCGTACCCATCACGTCCGTGAGTACCTCGGTGAGCTGGAGGTTCATCTGCAGCAGTGCCTTCTGCATGCGCTGCACCCAGCTACCTTGTTCGGTGAGCAGCAGCTCGCGCTGCCGCACCACCGCGCGCACCACGCAGACCTCGCCAGCGGGGCGCCAGGCCGCACGCAGCAGTCCGAGACTCATGAGCTTCTGCAGCCACTGGCAGTCCTGTACGTCGCTCTTGCGCCCCGGCACGTACTTCATCTGCCGCGCATCGACGAGCCAGACTGTCAGCCCGCGCTGCTCGAGCACCTCATACACCGGGATCCAGTAGACGCCGGTGGATTCCAGCGCCACGGTATCGACGCCGCACGCGAGCAGCCAGTCGGCCATCGCGTGCAGGTCACCGGTCATCGTGCCGAACTCGCGCACCGGCTGGTCGTCGGCCGTCCGGGGGGCTGCCACCCAGTGGCTGGACGCGCCCACATCGATCCCGGCGGCGTTCGGATACACCTCATCGTCTTCCCGCTTGCGCATGGCCATGGCCTGCTCCTGGCTGGTTGGTTCAGGGCAGCACCAGGGGGAAGCGTCTGAATCGACTCGATCTCTCAAACGGGATGCAGCTCGCGCCGCTCACCAATGTCACCGACGATTCCCGGACCATGCTATGTACCGGGCTCGCCGCACGGCGTCCGGGGACGTCGCATGCGCGCACAAGTGATCTTCCGGTCATCACGGCGCTGCCGCCTGTGTTATAGCCCATCATCGTTTCTTCCGGAACACCGGGGACGATTGGCGGCCTTGGGAAGCTATGAAGCATCCAGGTCGTCGACTGGCTAATGCCTAGAATCGGCGTACCGAGGTTTGCTCACGGGAGAGCATCATGCGTACAGATCAGGGATACACGCGTACTGAGGAACCGGCGCTGGCGGTATCACTCGAACTCGCCGCGGCGAAGTGGAAGGTAGCGTTGCACGACGGGCAGCGGGAGCAGCCGGCGGTGTATACCGTAGCGCAACCGCAAGCCCCCGCGCGCCCCTACAGGCCGTGCTGGAAGTGATCGAACAACAGAAGCTGAAGTGGTCGCTGCCCGCGGGCGTGCACCTTGTCGTGAGTTATGAAGCCGGCCAGGACGCGTTCTGGATCTATCGGGCGCTACGGGCACGCGGTATCGAGTGTCATGTGGTCGATCCAGCGAGCATTCCGGTCGAGCGCCAAGCGGCGTGCCAAGACTGACCGGCTTGATGCAATCAGGCTGGTGATCAGCCTGCGCGCGTGGCTGCGGCGAGCGCGACCGCATGCACGTGGTGCACGTGCCGTCACCGCAGGACGAAGCGTCCCGCCATCTGATGCGCGACCGAGGGGAACTGCAGAAGGAGGTGCTACAGCATCGTGACCGGATGCGCAAACTGCTTGTCACGCTCGGCTGCTGGGATGAGGTTGACCACAAGGCCTTCGCCGCCCGCCTCGCCCGTGACCAGGTGCGGTGTCACGACGGTGCGCCACTGCCGCGCGAGCTGCGGGAGCGGCTGCTGCGCGAGTGCGAACGGCTGGCGCTGGCCGTGCAGCAACTCGCGGCACTCGAGAAAACGCAACACGCTGGCCTGCCCGCACCCGCACGCGAAAGGATCGATCTTCTGACGCAGCTAAATGGCATTGGCCCGGTGGGTGGCTCGCGTCTGGCGCTCGAGCTGTTCTGGCGGGACTTCCATAACCGGCGCGAAGTTGGGGCCTGCGTAGGGCTGGTTCCACAACCCTACGACAGTGGCGAGAGCCAGGTGGACCAGGGGATCAGCAGGCAGGGCAACCGTCGCGTGCGCGCACTGCTGATTGAGATGGCGTGGTGCTGGATCCGTTACCAGCCTGGCAGTGCACTGACGCAGTGGTTCAACCAGCGCACGCAAGGCACGGGACCGAATCGCCGCGTGCGGCGCATTGCGATCGTCGCAGTAGCACGACGCCTCGCGATCGCGCTGTGGCGTTACTTGCAGGACGGCGTGATACCCGAAGGCGCACAACTGAAGTCAGTCTGAGCCCGAAAGGTATCGCGACAACGCAATCAAGGGAGGTACGATACCTGTCGATAGAGAGTTTGCAGTGAACATGCCCGTGTTGATGGCGGGTTGCTAACGCGACCGATTAAACAGATGGGGCATGCTCCCGGAACAGGTTCCGGCGTAACGCGCATAAAGGATGAGGCTGGCCATACGCCAGCGGATAGAAGTTGGTGAGACGTTGCTGTCTTACGCGCGCGATAAGCGGCTTCAGGCTAACGACGTTGACCGGACTGTAGCCATGGTTGAAGTTGAGGGCGGTGGGAATCCGCCGGACTATGCCGCGAAAATGCGGCTTGTATGGCGGCGAGCGCCATCACTCGCGCTTGCCGCCATACGCCAGCATGTCACCACTTTGCAGCGAGGAGAAGGAGACTTGACCTATCCTTTGTAAGCCAGTTCGCAAATGGCCTTGACAACTTTCTGCTCATAGAAGCCATCAACCCACGCGTGAACGCGAGCGCCGGATGCGAGGGTTTCGCTTGCCCGAACGCACGCAGTCATTCCTGTCGTGCTTCGGTCCGATCCGCCACCACTTCGCGCTCAAGCGTCATCTGCTGAGCGCCTCGCTCTATCGCAAACAGCTCGCCGCGCGATTTGAAGCCTGGCGTCTCTTCACCGGCATTGCCCAAGCTCCGTCCACCGTGTTCTGAGACACGACTGTCCTTGCCGATATCTCGTCATGGAGTCAGCAACGTGACACCCATTAGCCGGCCCGTAAGCGCCTCGCGTCGGCCGTTCGTGATGTGTCGCGCGCATGTGGCACGCTATCGGTAACGCGTTGATCGATACCTCGCGGATACCGGCAGGAGACGTTGCGGCGATCAGGTTGTCGCTGACGGCGGAGTGGATTGCGTGGGCAACTTGCCGACCATGTTCCAGGGCAGCAGTTCGTCGATGCGACTGATTTTGTGGTCCGCGATGTGAGTCAGGATGTATTCCAGATATGCACGGGGGTTGATGTCATTCAGTTTGCACGAGCCGATCAGACCGTACATGGCAGCGGCCCGTTCGCCTCCACTGTCGGAGCCTGCAAACAGGAAGTTTTTCCTCCCCAGACTTACACAGCGCAGAGCGTTTTCGGCGAGAGCGTTGCTGATCTCAATACGACCGTCTTCGCAGTACAGAACGAGTGCGTTCCATTGATTGAGCGAGTAGCGTATCGCCTTGGCCAACTCGGATTTTGCCGACAGGGTCGCGATCTTGTCCGTCATCCACGCCTTGATGGTCGCGAGCACCGCGAGGCTTCTCTCCTGCCGTACGCGCAATCGTTCGGCGGCGGGCTCGCCCCGGATATCAGCCTCAATGTCGTAGAGTTCGCCGATCAGCTCGAGTACGTGCCTTGTCGACTCAGTCGGCGTGCGGACATGAACGTCGTATATGTACCGTCTCGCGTGATCCCAGCAAGCCGCCTCACGAATCTTGCCGCCTGCATACAGCTCGTCGAAACCACCGTAGGCGTCGGCCTGCAGGACGCCCTTGAATCCGGCCAGATGAGTCTGCGGATGTATCCCCTTTCGGTCGGGCGAGTAGGCAAACCAGACTGCGGCCGGGTCCGTCGAGCCCGAACGGCTGTCGTCGCGAACGTACACCCACAGGCGACCCGTGCGCGTCTTTTTGTTGCCCGGTGCAAGCACCGGGATCGGCGTGTCGTCCGCGTGCAGCTTGAACGTTGCCATCGTGTAGACGCGCAGCGCTTCGGTCAACGGCTCGCACAAAGCCTCGCACTGGCCGACCCAGCGCCCCATGCTGGCGGGGTCGAGCTTAACGCCGTCACGCGCGGCAATTGCCGACTGCCGGTACAGCGGTTGATGATCAGCGAACTTCGAAACGAGGATGTCAGCAAGCAGGCCCGGATGCGCGATGCTGCGCTCAATTGGCAAGCCCGGCATCGGCGGCTGCGAGATGTGATTGCAGCAGGTGCAGACCGCCTTGCGGCGGATCGTGCGAATCACCTTGAACATGGCGGCGACACGGGCAAGCTGCTCGGACACGTCCTCGCCGAGTGGCCGCATGGTGTTGCCGCAGTTCGGGCAGCTCGGATCGGGTTCGAGCACGCGCTCTTCACGCGGCAGATGGGGCGGCAACGCCTCCTTCGAGGCTGCTGCGCCGGCGGGCACACTTGTGCCCGATGTGCGGTCGCGGCGAACATCCGCGACACCGCGCCCACCGCTCAGCTCATCCAGTTCCGTTTCGAGCCGCTCGATCTGCCGGTCCAGCTGCTCGGACTTGCGGCCAAACTGCACCCGTTTGAGTTTGTCGATCTGGGCCTTGAGCTGTTCGATCTCGATATCGCGCTCGGCAAGCTGGGCACGAGCCTCCAGCAGCAAGGCCTTAAGCGCATCGACGTCATCCGGAAGACGGGCATCATCGGTCATGCGCCGGAGTTTACGCGTGCCCCGAAGCGTTTACAACACCGATAGCGCCGCGGTTCGACGCGGCTGCCGCCAGTCAATGCCCTCGAGTAGCATCGAGAGTTGTGCCTGTGTCAGATGGACCTTACCGCCGTCGGCCTGCGGCCAGACAAACCGCCCTCGCTCAAGCCGCTTCGCCAGGAGCCATAGCCCGTCCTCCGTGGCCCACAGGATTTTGATGAGGTCACCGCGCCTGCCCCGGAAGATGAAGACGTTCCCGTCGAACGGATTCTCCTCCAGTGCAGTTTGCACCTTCGCCGCCAGGCCCTGAAATCCGGAACGCATGTCGGTGACGCCAGCCGCAATCCAGATGCGGGTGCCCGCCGGCAGCCCGATCATCGGGACAGTTCTCGTACCAGTAACCGCAGCATATCAGGCGACACGTTGCCGCGGATGCGCAGGCGTGCACGGTCAAATTCGATCTCGCAGACGTTCTCCGACACAGCCTCGCGCATGGACATCGATGTCTCGGTTTCGGCGACAACGCTCACCGGAAGAAACGGTGCAACGTCAACCTCTGACTGCTGTTGCACATGCGCCGGATGTGGTGCTCCGAATACGCCTTGAAGATATTGGCGACGCCATCTGAACAGCAGGTTGGTGTTAATGTCGTTGCGACGCGCGACCAGCGATACGGAAGCTCCCGGTTCGAAGGTCTGTTCGACCAGCTGTCGCTTGAATTCGCGCGGAAAGTTCGGGCGCCTACCGGGCGCTTCGTTCTTGCCATCTACTATGTCGGCCACTTTGGTTCCCGCCAAAAAATTTGGTGGGAACCAAATTACCTCCATTTATGGCTGCTTAGAGAACGGCCGAGATGAGGCGCTTACGCCGGCCCAAGTCAAGGCACGAATTCATCCATCGCCAGATTGCAGTGCCGACGGAAATACCATCGACACTGCAATCTGGCGATGCTTTTCCGTTGTCTGTCGTGCTGTCTACGAAGCCTGATCACATCCGTTATCTCTCAGCTGGTTGCGAACCGGGTCGCACCAGACACCCATCGGGATCAAGCATGCCGCAGGTCTGCAGCCGCCCTGGCGACTATTGCCGCCCCAGAGAAACGTTGGTGCCAGGCGACGTCCAATGGGTTGCATCGCAGAGCCGTGGCTGTCACTTTCGCGACGCCAGTCAATTATGGCTCATCGCCCGGGCGATCCGGTTTTTCGCAAACAGTGGGGCCGGCGCAGGAGCACGTCCAATCAGTAGCCCTGGCTGCAGGCCAGTCACGTTACTGGCTCGCCTCCATGCGTCGACCCGTCAGGCAAAACATCGCTTCACGTCAAACGGCTGGTGCTCACGCAACATGTGATAGCACGCGCGCGCCAGCTTGTGCGCCAGCGCCTTGATTGCGAGGATTCCATTCCTTGCGCGCATCTTGCGCTCATAAAAACGCTTGGCCTGCGGGCAGTAGCGAATAGCATAGTTCGCCGCCTCGACAAACGCCCAGGCGAGGTACTTGTTTCCATTCTTCGTGTTGCCTTCCCCTTTCTTGCGGTTGTTGCTTTCCCGTCGGCTATCCACACAGCGACAATACGAGCTGAAGTTGCCAACGTCGGCAAAGCGCGTGATGGTCCCCGTCTCTAGCATGATCGTTGTCGCCAGTACGGGGCCGACACCGGGTATCGACTTCAGCAGCGCATAATCCGGGCGCAGTTGTACACGCTCCATGAGTCGCTTCTGCAAGATGATGATTTCCTCCTGCAGCGTGCGCATCACCGCCTGACTGGCCTGCATGGCGAGCGTCACATCAGGCGCAAAACCGAGCGCGGTTACCTGCTCGTCGCTCAGATGCTTGATCACTTCTCCGGTCATCCGCTGACCTGTCTGTCGGGAAAGCAGGTTTTCGATTGAGAGTATCTGTGCGGTCCGGCAGCGCACCAGTTGCATTCGTTTGCGCGAGAGGTCCCGCACTGGCCGCTCTTCTGCTGGATAAATGTAGCCTTCTGGCAATAGCCTCAGACGCAGGAGTTGCGCAAGATGGGCTGCATCGGTGAAGTCGCCGCTGTATTTCAGACCCTCGTACTGCCTGATTGCCGCCGGGTTCGCCAGATGGACCTGATAGCCATCCCCCATCAACTCGTCCACCAGCCAGTACCAGTTGAACGTCGCTTCGATGACCACCCCGACCAGTTCGGCGCGGTACGGTGCCAGAGCGGCCCGAATCTGGATCGGATCGTTGGGTAATCGCCGCTGGTAGAGGACCCGGTCAACCTCATCACAGATCACCACCACACTGTTGTTCGAGTGCAGGTCGATTCCGCCAAACTTGTCCATGCTGACCTCCCGTGCATCAAGTCGGTTTGGACCTTGACTTTACGCTGGCCGTCGCTGCTGGACCGAAAGCAGGCCGGCTATATGATTATCAGCGCCGTTGAACGACCTGACGCGAACGAATCCGTTGTCGACAAGCCGGTCGCATGCCGACTCCCACTCTTCTCGGTCCGGAGCATAAAACACCAGCAAATCCTCATGCGTCGGTGAGGCCGCTACCGGGTGTTCGCGGCATTGCGTGAACTCGAAGTGATAGTCCATCCCGAAACGTCCGACCATCACCCCATCGAACCCCTGATGATCTTGGAATCGTGCCAGCACGACCAGGTTGAGGGCCGCGCAATACATGCTTTCAGACCGGGAAATGTCGCTGACAGGTCTGGCGATTCGGAGCTTTGCTTGCATCGAATGGTTATACAGGTCGTTGGTTTGGGGATTTCGAACAACTGATCTGCGAGGATACGTCGAACCAAAATTGTCGACAATTTATGCGGCCCTGTGGAATGACCGTTCGTGGCCGATCGCGGAAGCCGCAATCAAGCGATGAGCCCTGCTTTCGCCTCCGTCAAGCCGGGTGCAGTAGTTTGCCTCGGGAACAGCGCCGCCAAAGCGGCTCAATTCTGGATGTTTTCCTCGCAATCGTTCCAGTACCGCAGCGGGTCGCGATGTTGTGGATAGCGTAAGTTGAGCCACGCTGACAGCCTGGTCCAATCTGGATGATTGGTACCGGTCTGAGCGGACCAGATCGATGACCGCTCAAGAATTTGACCGTTCCCGCGATCACGGACAAGCAGGCTGCCTAGTCCGCTTGAACTGTTCGCTTGTGACTCAATAAGATACCGCGGCAGAATTTTGAGTTCAGCATCCGCAGCCCAACCGTATAAGGCGCGGACCACGCCAGACGGATCTCTCAGCTCTATGGGGCCGCTTTCCGGGCGAACGGCCGTCCATCCTTCGGGAAACTCGGTGACAACCTCGTTTTTACCTTCCCTCACCCACTTCACGCGCCATGCCCGGACCATCGCCTCGCGCATGCGAGACACCGACTCGTAGCCAACAGGCAACTCGATCGCCATCGGAAGCGTAATGAGGTTGTCTTTCCAGAGTTTGGTTTCGTCGTCGACGCGCTCGACCACGTCGAATGCTCCTGCTTCGAATGGGTTCTCGGGCCGGCCCGATACTCTCACGTTGCCGCCGGGCAATCCCTCGAAAAGGCGCTCAGCATCATGGCGGGTAAGTTTTGTCTTTCCTTTCTTCATGGGTCTTCCTACAGCAAGGTTGTTGTCTCGCTAACGCCTGGGCCCTCATGATTCGGCCACTGCCGGCCGCGCGTTTCCCGCCGACTTCGTCAGGGTTTCGCATCCTCCGGCTTGGGGCTCCAGGCCGCAGCCAAGCGGCTTTGTACATCGACGAGTTGGTCATCGGTGGTCGCCACCAGCCACAAACGTGAGTGCTCCGCGATTTGGCGGTTGTGGTCCTTCAACGGTCCCATTGTGGCAGCGGACTTCCAGGCCACTGGGCCAATTCGGCTGCTCCGGCCCGACGGCGCACCCACCAGCAGGCAGTAAGGTCCAAGAGGAAGCGAGACGAACGGAAGGGCCGGACTACCGCGCACGCGCCAGTCGATGAACGGCGCCTCGTTGATGAGCAACGGAGTGGGCAAGCCGTAAAGCACACTGAAATCGTACAGCGACAGTTGCTCGCGCGCGCCCGCGTAGATACGCCGGATATCGTCGACAACCGCGGCGCGGATTTCATCGTCGAACATGGGCTCCTGCGCATAGCGTGCAGAGGCTTCCTGAGCGTCAATCTGATATGAGCTGAACAGGCCAAGTTCCACGCAGTCCTGCACTGCGCGCTGGACTTCCACCATAGAGCCGGCTTCCTCCGGCTTGCCCAACTGCGCTGCCCTCAAAAACCGGGCAAGACCCGCCTCCTGGATCGGAGGACCCTCCACAGACGCATCGTCGTCAGCATCCTTGTCGAGCGGCACGAAAATGTATTCTTCGGCCGCGAAGCGCGACTTCTTCCCTTCGTCAAACTTGATTCCGCCATCGATGCAGTCCAGATAGCGAGTACCGATTCGGCCATGCTCCCAAACCCAATTCTTCAGGAGCGGACGTAGCGGATGCAGCCTGTCGTGATTAGCCATGGGTGTCTCCAACTGCCCAAGTATAGATCCAAGTGGCCGCTTGCTCTGTTGGGGTCTAGTCTGGCAACGTTCGAACTAGACGGACAATCCAGAGATACTCTGCGCCTTCGTGTCATGGCCAGCGGCATCGCGATCGACAGCAATCAGCCGAGCAACGGCCGTTCATGCACCGTTCCGTGAACGGCTCTAACTGGCCGCACTCTGCCCTCATGAGGTGACGGCGCCCGCTCGCCACCGGCGGGCCTTTGGCATAAAGCGACCTTGGCAGTCCTTCAGCGTTCGTCAAGCCAGTCATTCGTCGACTGACGAGCGTGAACATCGGCTCCCTAATCACACCGAGCAGGGGCAGCCCAAAGGCCGCAACGAAGAGATACGCAGGTTAGCCCGAATTGCCGATGCTTGCAGGAACGCGTGCCGGCGTCGCAGGTCGAGGAAACTTACTTGTCGCGCTCGAAGGTTATGATGGACCGGGCGATGCCGGCCCAGTTCGGCATCTGTCGCCATGGGGTCAGCACCTGCAGACGGTCGCCGGCGACGTGGAACTCCCGTCACTGTGTCGTGCCGACCTACTCGGAATTCCAGGCGGCCTCAACCTTGGTGCACCACTGATTGTCTTCGGCGCGCTCGATGCCAGTGTACGCCACCAGGGTGTTCAACAGAGCCGCCTTCTCGGCGTCGCCCTTTCCGGGTTTGCGCCCGTCGCGAGTCAACATGAACGCCACCGGGTGGTCCGCGGTGAAAATTACGCGACCGCTCGGGTGCTCGCCCATTGCTGCGATCTTGCCGCCAGTGACTTTGGATTCGACCTTATAGGAGACCAAACGCCACGCCCCCGACAGCGGGGATTCCTGCGCCCGCGCGGCACCGGACGCCGCTGCGACAGCAATAAGGGCGGCAACGGCGCCATCGACCATGATTTCACCGTTTACCTATATAAAAAATGCGTCCCGCTCGCGCCAGTTTCTCGTGTGTTCAGACAGACAGGATGGGATGCAGGGCTTTACGGGTGGCTGGCCAACCGCTGGCCAGTCGCGAAACTCGCCATCTGCCGCCGGCTGTCCATGCATACTCTGTTTCGACCAGCGGCGTGTGGCCCGCGGTCGCCCCCGGTCCGTCCGGGGCTATAGCGCCATGTCAGTCGCAGCCTTGGCCGGCCGCGGTGCCGTGGCCTCGGGCTTCGAACCCGGCGTCGTGGCGAGGTCGATCTGCGGCGGCGGCGTCAGCTGCAGCACGTCGCTGGTGTAGGTCCATTCCTGGTAGACCTTGGCCGGGCTGTCGTTGAGCCTGGTTCCGTAGCTCGGGACGATCTGCCGGATCTTCTCCTGCCATGCCGGCGTAGCCACCTTGTCCTTGAAGACCTTCTCGAGCAGGCTGAGCATGATCGGCGCAGCGGTCGAGGCGCCCGGCGACGCGCCCAGCAGACCGGCGATACTGCCATCCTGCGAACTCACGATTTCAGTGCCGAGCTTGAGGACACCGCCCTTCGCACCGTCGCGCTTGATGATCTGAACACGCTGACCGGCTTGCCACAGGCGCCAGTCTTCCTTCCGGGCCTGCGGGAAGTATTCCTTCAAGGCATTGAAGCGATCGTCATCCGACAACATCAGCTGACCTGCCAGGTATTCGACCAACGGAAACTCGTCGATGCCCACGTGCGCCATAGGCATGACGTTATGCACATTGGTGCTGGTCAGGAGATCGAAGTACGAGCCGTTCTTCAGGAATTTGGTCGAGAAGGTCGCGAACGGTCCGAACAGAATGATCTTCTTGCCATCGATGATGCGGGTGTCCAGGTGCGGCACCGACATCGGCGGCGAACCAACGGAAGCCTTGCCGTAAGCCTTGGCCAGGTGCCGGCTCACGACCTCCGGATTTTCCGTCACCAGGAACGAGCCGCCGACCGGAAAGGCACCATAGTCCCTGGCCTCCGGGATGCCCGAAGCCTGCAGCAGGTGCAGCGCGCCGCCGCCTGCGCCGATGAACACGAACTTCGCGTCGACGTCCTGCTCGGAATCACCGGTCTGGGTCTTCACGTAGGACACCCGCCACGTGCCGTCAGCGTTGCGCTTGATGCTGCGCACTTCGCTGTTGAGCGAGAGATTGAAGCCGGGCTGGCTCTGCAGGTAGCCGACGAACTGGCGCGTAATCTCGCCGAAGTTCATGTCGGTGCCCACGGGGGACCAGGTTGCCGCGACCTTCTGCCTGGGATCGCGCCCCTCCATCATCAGCGGAACCCAGTGCTTGATCTGGTCGAAGTCGTCCGAGTACTTCATGCCGCGGAACAACGGGCTCGCCTGCAGCGCATCGTAGCGTTTCTTGAGGAAACGGACATTGTCGTCACCCCAGACGAAGCTCATGTGCGGCGTCGAATTGATGAACGAGTGCGGATTCTTGAGCACATCGTTCTTGACCTGCCAAGCCCAGAACTGGCGCGACACCTGAAAGGCCTCGTTGATTTCGACGGCCTTCGAAATGTCGATTGTGCCGTCCGGCTTCTCGGGTGTGTAGTTGAGCTCGGCCAACGCGGAATGCCCTGTGCCGGCATTGTTCCAGCCATTCGAGCTTTCCTTGGCCACACCGTCCAGACGCTCGATCATCATCATTGACCAGTCAGGCTGGAGCTCATGGAGCCACACGCCCAACGTCGAACTCATGATGCCGCCGCCCACCAGCAGGACATCTACCTTTTTCGTGTCGCCGGCTTGCGCGGAAAACGCGGTCACGGAAAGAACCACGCCCAACAAAACTGCCGTTATCGTTTTGATCACAGTGACTAACCTTTCTGAACTTTCACAACATATTTGCTAGGACTTCCAGCCGAATGGCTTCGGCAAAGAGCCGTGAATCCACGACAATCTGATTCTCAAGCTTGCCGTCGGCGATGTGGTTTGCAACGTCCACCGCCTTATTCAGCGGAATTGATATGGCCCGCAACAGATAGACCGACGCACCGGCAGCAACAATGACGCCGATGCAACAAGTGGGCGGAAAGCCGCACGGCTCGAACCTGTCATTGCAGAGTTGGCCGCTGCCAGATCCTTCATGCCGGGAATCGCGCCGTTCTGCACGGCCTCGAAGCATTGCTGCGCCTGGTAGAGCTGCCGTAGGCCGTAGCTGCCGGTAAGGTCAGCGCCATCAGCGCCATCGACAGGGTAAAGACCAAGTGTTTGATAATTGTCATTCTGAAAATCCTGAACCCGAAAATAAATTTTGTAATGTCGCGAGCCCGAAGCGAGCAGAAGCCAGTCGCGATGACCTGCGAGATGGGCCAACCGCAAGAATTATGCCATGCGTTTCGAAGCGCTCGAAGCATGCTCGACGCGCATTTGCACGGAGACAGGCGCAGGGGCGTTCCGGGTATCCGTAAAAGCCGGCCTCGAATCTTCTGAAATTCCAGACATCGCCTTACCCAAACTTTAATGAGTAGAATTGAACTTCACGCCTGATCCTGACCGATCGCGAACCTTCGGCACGTTCACGGCAATCGGGCCGTCGGCCATCAACACTTCGCGCTCCGGCAAGTAGCCGTTGCGCAGCACAGCGCGCATACATGCCCACCTGTGCTTCATAACTGAGCGGGACGACCCCATCGATGTCCTGACCGTTAAAGTTCAGCTCTGTCGTATCGGCAATGCAAAGCACCACCGGCAACTGCTCCATGCGTGCAAGTTCTCTCGCGCGGTTCGAGCGCCGTGCCTTCACGCGGCGCTGCAGGGTGCGCAACTGGGCATCGCCAAAGCCTCGATGAACGGCAGGCACGATGGATACCGGCGGCATGACGCGGCTGCGCGGATTGAATACGGCCAACACCGGCGCGCTGATGTGAGCCGGCGCGGCCAACCGGCCGTCGATGTGCAACGTTCCGCGCGAGAACCGATCCTCGCGATATAGGTATTCGGCCCCGGTCGCGTGGCGAACTTCCGTAGGCGATCCGTTTCTGCCCCTTCAGCTAGCTTCTGCGATTGTCACCGCTGCGCTCCAAAGCCGCTGTTCCGCCCGCGCCGCCCGGTCTGACTTTCTGGAGGCTGCCGATTCGTGTTCGCTCCCGTCCATGCTCACGAAGGACTCTTCTGGCCACGTTGGACGAGCCGGTTGTCGATCCATCGGCTCCTGGTAGCTTGTCGACGCCACCGTTATGTAAAGACGGGCTGATGCCGGGACTGACCACAGGCAGAACCTGCGCGAAAGCCTGATGATAAAAAAATCACTTTAGATTAAATATATCATTCGCGTTGCCGATAACAGACTGAACGACCTGCTGCATTTCCCGGCTGGCCGGTCGGGATCCGCTGCGTGATATAAATTCCAATGGGGCAATCGTGCAGTTTCTCAAAAACTTGAAGGTGTTTTCCCAGCTCATCCTGGGTTTTTCTGCTGTTGTCGTCCTGATGGTCGGACTGGGCGCAGTATCGCTATTCGAGGTGAGCGGCGAGAACAGTCACGTCGCGGAACTCCGCGACAACTGGTTGCCGAGCGTGCGCACCAGCCTGCAGATGCAGGCCGCCCTCCGCGCTATACGCCTCGGTGAATTTCGTGCTGTCGGCGCGCCTACCCCCGCCGAAATACAGCATGCGGAAACGGTAATCGCTGCCGGCATTGCCGACTACCGGCGCGTGTCAGCCGAATACGAGAAGCTCATCGGCGAACCGGAAGAAAAAGTTGCCTTCGCAGACATCCAGACGCTGATGCCGCAGTACCTCGACCTCGATCGGCAGGTTGTGACACTGGCGGAACAGAACAAGACAGGCGATGCAATGGACTTGATGCGCGGTCAGTCCAACACGGCCCGCAATGCCATCGAAAAAGACATCCAGACGATCGTCGACGTCAACGTGGCGGGCGCGGCCCGCGAAGGCGAGGCGGCGAGTCAGGCGTATTCACGGGCGATAGCACTCGTGATCGGACTGGTTATCGCTGCGGCGGCAGTCGCGCTGGGCGTGGCGCTGGTCATTGCCCGAGCCCTCACACGACAGCTGGGCGGCGAACCCCGGGAGGCGGCCGCACTGGCCAGCGAGATCGCGGCCGGCAATCTGCGCGTCGCGGTGCGGCTGAAAGCAGGAGACCGTTCCAGCATGATGTTTTTGCTGGGCGCCATGAAAGACCAGCTGACCGCCATCGTGCAGGGCATCAAGACCTCCAGCGAGTCGATCTCGGTCGCCGCAGACGAAATCGCGCAGGGCAATACGGATCTGTCACAGCGCACGGAGGAACAGGCGGCCTCACTCGAGGAAACTGCCTCGAGCATGGAGGAGCTGACGAGCACGGTCCGTCAGAATGCGGACAACGCGAAGCAGGCGACCACACTCGCCAGCACGGCGTCGGGGATCGCACAACGGGGCGGCGAAGTGGTCGGACGGGTGATCGAAACGATGAACGGGATCTCCGACAGCTCAGCCAGGGTGGCCGAGATCATTAGCGTGATCGAAGGCATTGCGTTCCAGACCAACATTCTCGCGCTCAATGCCGCGGTTGAGGCCGCCCGCGCCGGCGAACAGGGGCGTGGTTTTGCCGTCGTGGCGGGCGAGGTTCGCACGCTCGCCCAGCGCAGCGCAACGGCGGCCAAAGAAATCAAGGATCTGATCAGCGACTCGGTGACCCGGGTTGACGTCGGCTCGAAGCTCGTTGAGGAAGCCCGTGCCACGATCAACGAAATTGTCCAGTCGGTGAAGCGCGTGACCGACATCATGAGCGAGATCGCGGCGGCATCGGAAGAGCAGAGCACCGGCATCGGACAGGTCAATACGGCCGTCACCCAGATGGACGGGGTGACCCAGCAGAACGCCGCGCTGGTGGAGGAGGCCTCGGCCGCAGCCCAGTCGATGGCCCAGCAGGCCCAAGGGTTGCGTGACGCAGTGGCCGTCTTCAAAGTCGACGACCGGGGGGCATCTGCGTCACGATTAATCGCCCCGCTCAGCGAACCGCGCCGGCCGGTACCCAAGGTTCGCACGTCCCGTCCTGTAGCGTTAACAAAGACGATGCCAGCCACTACCGCAGGGAGCGGCACTGTGACTGCGACGGATATAGGTGCTGTGGACTGGCAGGCATTCTGAGCAGATCAGAAAAATGGACAATGCCAGCGGACGCGCTTGAACAAATGCGCAAGCTCGTGAACGCCAACACGAAGACAGTGAGCGCGCTGGGTACGCGGGTGTTGGTTCTGGGCACTTGTTCCATCGGAAGGCGTCATCGGCCAGAACGGCCGTCCAAATCGGAACAGCTGCCCGCGGCGCTTGAGAGTGAAGCTGACTCGTCCGACGAATTGTCGGTCGCCGTCGCTTCGCCAAAAGGGCACCTCGTCGCTCGTCAGCGGACGTTCGCCATGCGACTGCGAAGGACCGTTTATGGCCCGCAGGCAGCCATTCGCAACGGGCGCAACGTGTGCCAATCTTACCCTTCTGCGAATCCAACAAATTCGCGTCGCAAATCCGGCAAGTCCAATTTATTCGGTTCCGCGTCATCAAAGGTTTGACCGAATTCGTTCGCAAGTCTCTGAGCACTAGGCAGGCCGTTATGGGGCTGAGCGGCGAATCGCCTGAGCGCCAGACGAAGACTGCAAGCGTCCGCGCGTACGGCGCGCAGAACACCTTTCGCCGTAGGTTTTATGCGGCCACGGAGAGCGCGGCGTCATGCCGGAGTGGCACGACGTTCGACGGGGTATCCATCAGGAGTTCCAGGCGTGCGCCGAGCAGGCGCCATGCGTCCGACTGTTCCTGCTGCCGGACCGCCCGTTGATAGGTGCGTTTGATCTTGTTCTGTTCGAGGTGGTTCAGGCACTTCTCGCTCACGTGGCCATGGACGCCGAGCTCGCCCATCGGCGTCGTGCCCGCTCGGCGCAGATCGTGAGGGGTCCACCGTCCGCCTGGCAAGATAAGCGCGTCGATGTGCTGGCTGCGGTGCTGCAACGGCGTGCCGCTTGCCGCGCCTTGGCGGTCATAGATCTGCTTCGTAATGGACTTGGAACACACTGGCCCGTCGTGCCGGGCGGCCGGGAAGAGCCAGACTTCATCGCCGCCGAGTTCGAGCAGCGCCCGCATGTGGGTCTTGGCAAACTCGCTTAGGGCAAAGCTGAACAAGCGGGTAAATCGGCGACGTGTCAGCGATTTGAACTTCGCCAAGTGATGAGGCCGAGCTTAAGCCCTTGCTTTTCGGCCCTCGCAGGCCTGTTGGGCGGGCACTTTGCCCGCCTTTCGCCCACTATGGGCGTACCGGTGCCATCAGTTTCTTGCGCGACAGGTAGACGTTCGCCAGTGCGAGCGCGACGAACGTCCGGTTGGCGTTCTTTGCCAGCCCTCGATAGCGCACCTTGGTAAATCCCCACAGACGCTTCACAACCGCGAAGACGTGTTCGACTCGCGCCCGGATCTTCGACTTGTTGCGGTTCTTGCCGCGCTGCACCTCGTCGACTTCGCCGCCCGCACGGCGCGTGCGCTGATTGGTATAGTCGCGCGCCCTGGGCGCCTTGCTGTGGATCAGTGCCTTCTGGCTCGCATAGGCGCTGTCGCCGTAGACGCGCCGCTCCTGCCCGTGCAGCAATTGCGGCAGTGGATGCTTGTCATGCACATTGGCGGGCGTGAGCACCGCGCTGTGCGCCAGGCCGCTCTGGCTGTCCACACCGATGTGCAGCTTGGCGCCGAAATACCATTGGCGACCCTTGCGGGTCTGATGCATCTCGGGGTCGCGCGCCTTCTGCTCATTCTTCGTCGAGCTCGGCGCGCCGATGATCGTCGCGTCCACGATGGTGCCGCTTTTGAGCTTCATGCCGCTGGCCTGAAGGACCCGGCCGACTTCGGCAAACAATTGCTCGCCCAGTTTGTGCGTCTCCAGCAGGCGCCGGAATTTGAGCAGCGTCGTCGCATCGGGCACAGCTTCGCAACCCAGGTCAATTCCGGCAAAGCGACGCAGGCTGGCGCTGTCGTAGAGGGCCTCTTCGCAAGCGAAGTCGGCCAGATTGAACCAGTGCTGCACGAAGTGGATCCGCAGCATGCGCTCCAGACCAATTGGCGGGCGGCCATTGCCGCGCTTCGGATAATGCGGCTCGATCACCGCGCACAACTGCGCCCATGGCACGATCGCATTCATCGTGTCGAGAAACTCGTCGCGCCGCGTGCGTTTGCGGTGGGTCTCGAAACCCGCACCTTGATCGGCTGCCATCGCCAGCGTCTGCTGTTTCATCCTGTTCTGCCTTCCTCGTTTAATCCGATCTCTATAACGCTTGACGTGCCAGATTGGTGGACTTAATCAGTGTTGCCTTAGGTAGATCGTGTGCTCCTTCGCGTTTTTCGAGTGGTCCGCCGGAATGATCCAGGTGCCCGCTGCCAGATCGATGGCGGCACGGCGCGCGCGGGTCAGTTCGCCGATCCGCGTGAGCGTCGCGAGCATGACCCATACAGCGTGCTGCGTCGAGTTGAGCAGATTGGCGTCGGCGAGTCTGGCTGACAACGCGCGGATTTCGGCCTCCGACAGCACACGTTCGCGTTCCTCCTCCTGACCACCAACGTGTTTCTTTTCGATGCCGGTCGTCGGATCGGCCGCCACAATCTCGCGCACCAGTGCCAAGCCGAACATCTGCCTCAGTTCGGCGGGCAGCCGGTTGGCCAGACGCGCGGCACCGCACGCCTTGACGGTATCCAGCACGGACATGATGTCGGCCCGTCGGATGCTGTCAGCGTGACAGTCACCGACCTTTCCCGGCCTTTGCGGCGTCTGTTGCACCGAGCGCCCGCAGGTCTTTGAACTGGATGCTGTCAGTGACGTTGGCGCGATCCTTTGCGCGGCGCCACATCGAATGAAGCCCGGTCTTCGAATACGCCCCGCCTTTCTGCGTGGGGAACAGGTATGGGCTGGTGATCAAGTACTTCTTCTTGATCGCCTTCGCGCGATCGATCACCGCGCGGATCTGCAGCGTGATCTCAACGTCCAGTACCTTGCCACTCGTGCCGGCCGTCTTTGACGGCTTGAATCGGATCGTGTTGTCGGTGATCTGCGTCTCGAGCAACATGCGAATGTCGATTCCCCGCTGGCGGCAAATGCCACACTGGACAACAGATCTGACAGGCCCACAACATCAAGATCGGCAACCACGTCGCCTTCAGACTTCGTGAGTGGCATGCTGTCTCCCGGCAACGTCGGCACGGTCACCTGCGTATGACTGGCTCCCGTTACATCGCCGACTCGAACACTCACTTCCTGGATGCCTCGAGGTATCCAAACGTATGAATGCGCTATGCCAACGGAGGATTGCAGTGACCGTTCGTAGAATGGTTTTCTTTGGGTCGTCCATCTATCTTGATTCCATGGACTTTGCGATTTCATTTACAGTAAGTGGCGCCATGTTAAACGTTCTGCACTGGATTCATATCGGTAGCAACGCGTACGACGAGTACACGTTCGTCCCCTGACTGAACAAGAACGTGTATCGCCGGACTGTTGACCTTAGCCACATCTGTATCCAGTGAGGGCCACGATGAGCATGAACGCAAGTGATTTACTCGAGCTGCACCGAGATGATCCAACGTCGTCAGAACTGCGGAAGATGGCCGCGAACATCATCGCCGTCGGCGTCGCAGATCAACACGCGGGCTGCTGACATGAACGCGCTCGAACAGTGGCGCTCCCGACCGCTGCAGGTCAGTGTCCTGGATCGCTGCGATGAATGCGGCGAGTTGAAGGAAGACGTTCAGAAGCGCGTGAACTATTGGCCGAAGATTACTGCCGTCTGCTGTGGGAAGTGCTTCACTGCAATGACCGGCCAATACAGCGGATCTTCAGCCCTATCAGGGGTCAGCGAGGAATGGCGCGCAACGCAATGCTGTCGCGACCGAGCTAGATAAATCAGGGTTTCCTTAGTTCCTTTGGAATTGACGGTAAGGCCGGCTGGGCCTGCGGGGGCCGTTTTGGGTTTGCGTGGCATACATGCTCCTTGAGCTACATGTTATGCCTTGAACACAAAATTTATGAAAGGCCCCTAAAGTCCGGCCCGCGGATGACGATAAACCGCTTGATCGCGACGACGCATCGAGCACGAAGCATGGCTCTTGACGGTCCCAATCGTGCTCCTTTTCCTGGCCTCTTCTGCCGCCACCCCACGGCGCCTCCATCTCAATACGTCGATTTTTTCAGAGCTCTCCATGAAAAGTAAACGATGGTCAATTAGTCTAGTAACGTTTCTGGCTCTCTCTGCTTTGTTGCCGATGCAGGGCGCGCACGCGCTGGACGCCACCGTTCAGCCCGGACAGAGCATTCAGAGCGCACTTCAATCGGTAGCGGCAGCGGGTGGCGGCACTGTTACGCTCGGCGCGGGCGTCTGGACCTTGAGCAGTTCGATCCAGATCCCGGGCAGCAACATCACGTTGACGGGCCAAGGTGCCGCAACGGTGATTCAAGGACCGTCGACGCCCTATGTATGGAACCTAATCCTTGTGAATGGCCAGGGGAGCCTGCACGACATTACCATCTCGAACCTTGTGCTTGACGGACAGGTTCCGAAGTCGGCGGCTTTTGATCCTAACAACGCCTACTCGGTGGCGGGCGGTGGTCTCAACGAAGCCGCGAAGGGTTTGGAGCTTGTCGACGCGAGCAACCTGAAGATTCTGAACGTCGAGGTGAGGAACACGGCGGAAGGAATGGCAACCGGGTCCATCAATGGACTGACCATCGATCGCTCCTACTTTCACGATAGCGGCATTATGGTGCACGGTAACGACGGCCTTGCCTGGCACAATGCGTATTTATGGGGCTCGACGAATGTGACGATTACCAACTCGCGCTTCTTGAACTCGTGGGCGGGCGATGGCTTGCATATCAACGGACCGGGGAGCAACGCGATCACTGTCGATAACTCGACATTCGTCGGCAACTATCGGCTGGGTATTCATGCCCAGCAAACTCCTGCCAATCTCACCGTCTCGAACAACGACCTGAGTTTCAACGGCTCGACCGCGCCAGGCACTGCGAACTACAACGGTCTGTCCATGAGCGGTCTCGACATGGAGTCCACGACTGGAACGATAGTCGGCAATACAGCCATCGGCAATACCAATGAAGGCATCATCACCCGCAGTGGAACCGGCACGCTCGCCGGCAATACGGCGCTCGCCAATAGCTGGTGGCAGATCGACAATTTCGGCTCCTACACGGTCGGTGCGAACTATTCAGTGCAGGGTCATGGTAGTGCACGAGGTGTCGGTCCGATTCCGGACGGGACATATCAGATCGTATCCCGATCGAGCGGGCTGGCGCTGGCACCGGCCGGCCAGGCAAACGGCAGCTTGCTGATGCAAACTCCTTATACGAGGTCGACAAGCCAACTGTGGAGCTTCGTCAATCTGGGCAATGGCGAATATGAGGTCGCCGCCGCCAGTAGCAGCCTGGCGATGGACGTGAGCGGAGCGGGTACCGGAGATGGGGCGCAGGTTCTGGTGTGGAATTACCGCGGTGCCGCCAATCAGATCTGGCGTGTCATCTCGACCGGCTCGCAGTATTACCGTCTGTGTCCGGCCCACGCGCCCGGTTCGTGCATCGATGTCAAGGGTGGCTCGACGGCCCCTGGTGCAAATGTAGACCTTTGGCAATACGAAGGTTTGCAAAGCCAGCAGTGGCAAGTTCTCGCCCCCTGATCGCAAGCTGCCAGGCAAATCTGAAGATGCGGGGCGTTCCAGGCGGGGCTTTATAGCTCCGCTGCCGGGTGAGTCGACACGGAAAGTTGTTGCAGCTTCCGTCTCCCCGCCTGCATCCAATTCTGTCAGGACTCCTATTCGATAAGCGTCAGTGCATCCCGTCTTGAATATGGCAAGCCCCGAGTATGAATGTATTGTTTTCGTGAGGATGACAGTGCGCCAGCTCATGCTCATTGAACACGACCACCTCTGCGATGTAGGGCGCCTCCTGATACCAGTTCGGGTCGTCCTGACGTCGGAACCGCATTAGTTGAGAATCTCGCCGTACTCCGGACCCCATTCGATGAGAACGGGCCCACACTAGGTGAGAACAGCCCGATTACATCGGCGCGGAACCACGTTCAGCAAGAATGTCCGAGCGGCTCAGCCAAGGTGCGTGTCAAAGTCAGCTAACGACCCGCCCTTGAATGCCGACGTGGAGCGCGCCGGGACGACGGCTCGCCATGGAGGCGAACTCCGACTCAGCCCGACGCGTGCTAGCGTGTCCTGATCGGCTCTGAGAATCGCGCGGGCTCTCCGATGCGGGGTTTCGCGATACGCACAATTGCCCTTGACATGAGTTTGATCGCGCCTGCTGAAGATTGAGACACTTGCCAGTCGTGGTTGCGCAGCATCTTCCGGTCGAGCGGCCGCTGCGCTGCGCTCGCCGGGGTTGCAGCACGGTTTGCATCGTTTCCGGTCGGTAACGTGGCCGCAGTTGGGATCATGGCTTCTTCAAGCTTTGCCAGGATCGCGCTGGAAAGTGCCTGACGGTATCGAAGACGGTATTCCTGAAGAAGTCGGCATTCGGATGCCCTGTGTTCGCGATGTTTGAACGAAAGTGCGCGTGGATTCTCTGTTGCGGTCTGTCCAGAGCTGGAAACTGCCGAATGGATTTTTCGGTATGGCTGACGGTATCGTCACTCCAGACCAGCCGGAGAAGCCGTATACACAAGGGTCCCCGTCACCGATTGACGATCGAGTGGGGATAGTTTCATTCAGGCGATTGACGGCGCATGCTATCAGCATAACGAAACACGAAACACGAAACACGAAACGCGAAGAAGTCGAGCGGAGAATGGATTTCAAGGTGGCCGGCCCGGTGACCTTGTCGCGGGCACGGACCGGTCGCGCGTCGCGTGGTCGACCGACGCACTCAGGAGAGTGGGTGGTGCCGGCTGATGCGGTGGAGACCAGCGTAGATGCCGCTCTGGGCATGTCGCCGCGAAGTATGGGTAGGATGATGGGTATGTGGTAGTCGGGCAGAGTGGGAGTCAAACCTGGCGGCGCTTTGCGGGCAACTGTTGGAGTCGGCTGCCTTCCGCCCGGCAAGCCTTCCGGGGTATTCCGACACCTTGTGGAAGAAACCATATAACTTCCGTTTGGAAGCTTTATGGTGAATTTTGCGCCGCCAGTTGTAACAGGCAACGTTGGCGGCAAAAAGGCGCCGGCGGCAGCGACGGGAACTCCGTCCGACGAGTGGTTTTCGTCTGCCTTCAGGGGCGGGCTGGTTGCCTCCCCGCGAAGTCTTCCCCGCTATGCCTCCGGCACTACGGGGGTGCCTTGGAGAGCGCGAAGCTGTGCCTGCCGGATGCAAGTACGGTCTGCCGGTTTGTCCGGACCCAGATGGAATGGACACCGTCCTCCCCTCGGGGACGAAGGGCCTTGTACGAACGTTGAGGCCCTCCTGAACCGATCGGCATCAATGTGCCAGAGTGGAGTTTCAACACGTCCACTTGAGGAACGGAGGGCCCAAATGAATGCTACGACATACGGACTGGATGTTGCAAAGCAGATCTTCCAGATGTACTGGGTCGACACACAAACCGGCGAGATAGCTAATAGGCGGTTTCGAGGCGACGAGCTCATAGCGTTTCTGGCGCAGCGTCCTGGAGGTCGTGTCGCGCTTGAAGCATGCGGCAGTGCGCACTGGTGGGCCCGCAAGATCAAGGCGATCGGGCACGAGGGGGTGCTGTTGCATGCAAAGTTCATTCGGCCGTTTGTCCAGACGAACAAGACCGACGCAGCTGATGCGCGGGCGATCTGGACCGCGGTGCAGCAACCGGGGATGCGCACCGTAGCAACAAAGACGGAAGACCAGCAGGCCATGCTCGGTCTGCACCGAATGCGCTCCCTGCTGATCAAGTTTCGGACCATGCAAGTGAACCAGATACGCGGCCTCCTCTATGAGTTCGGTGTGTCGTTTCGGGCGGGACGCGTGGCTGGACTCAATGAGATCCGTGCGCATATGGCCGAACTCGAAGGCTCCTTGCCAGGAATCATGATCGACAGCCTGCAAGACCAGTTGAAGCGTATCGACGGCATCGAGCAGGATATCAATCTACTAGAGACGCAGATCAACGGCTGGCACAGGCAGGAAGCGGCCTGTCAGGCAATCGCTGAAGTACCCGGGATTGGCAAGCTCACTGCAACTGCACTGGTCGCCACGATTGGGGACGCAACGACATTCAAATCCGGCCGTGAGTTTGCGTCCTTCCTCGGACTGGTCCCGCGGCAAAGCGGCACCGGTGGCAAGGTATGGTTGGGAGGGATATCGAAGCGGGGTGACCCGTACCTGCGCATACTGCTAATCCATGGTGCACGCTCGATGATGTGTCATACCAAAGTGTCTGGCGAATGGCAGAAGGCAATCCAGGAGCGACGACGAGCTAACGTCGTCGCGGCGGCCATGGCCAACAAGATGGCGCGCACGGCCTAGGCTATTCTTGCGCACAACAGCGCGTACGAGAAGAATCATGTCAGCGTAAAAGCCGCTTAACAGGCAAGCATCAAAGGAAAGACTAAAGTACCGATAGGTTGCTGAGGTTCACATGTGATGGCGAAACAGGTCGGACCGCAGGAACGCAAACCTGAACACGGCCTTGCGCTTAAAAGTGCGTGACCCAGATGAGGACGTTCCCGGCGAATTCCATCAGGGCCCGCAGGCTTCGGCTTGCATGAAAGGTCGGATATAAGTCTGCAGCCGGTACCTCGCTTCAAGATCACATCTAGATCGATCTGGCAAACCGGGCGGTGTCCATATAAGACCGTGTGATTGTGCGAATCTGAGCAGCTTATCGATGGTGGGTGCTCGCCACCCGAAATCATGCGTGTCACCTTATGAAAAATGGCGTTATCAAGCCGGCTTCTCCGTTCTTCGCGAGCACCTTGGATAGCCTCCTTACGTTTAGCTTTGGTGTTTTTCGTTACGTGGCGACATAGGTTCGGAAAGTGGGCGTACGCCCGGGTGGGCTGTAGATGTATTGCCTCCAAGGCGGACGTAAGGCTATCAAAGTCGAGTATCCCGTTTGCGACTTCCGTCAGGAATTGCTCGACTTGTTCCCAGTCTATTGGCCGGGCGATGGCACGTATATGCTTACGTGTTAGCTGCGATGGTAAGGGAAGTGGCCGACTGCGTTTGAAAGCATCAACTCCCACCACGAGCTCGTGGAGGGGAACTTGCAGACAATACGAGATGGCCATAAGCGTGCTTGCGTGCGGCGGCCCCGCAGTTCGCCAATATTGAGGGCAGCTCTTCGACACGCCTATGTGTTCACAAAACGCCGCTGCATCCCCGTCGAAGTAGCGGGAAATGCCTCGTTCAATTACTTGCGAAATGCATCTTCTGGCGTCGATCCTGGTTGAGGGTGGGGCGCGGGCTACAAGATCTGCGGAGCATTTTGCCGCCCATTCTTCGTATCGCAGTGCCGTTGTTTGTCGCGGGAGAAGAGGCTGTGCGTTTGCTGCTCCAAGCCATCCTTCACATCGGGAACAAAAGCCGCACAACTGTCGCGGAGAAATCTGGGATGGTTGCCGGTATCCGCACGTGGGACAAGCGTCGATAAGGCGACATCGATGACGCTCGCAAATCTTGACCCATTGAACTGACCAGATCAGGCGTTCGTTGATCGTGCTACCAGATTGAAGATCCTCCTCGAGGCACAGTGCACACCACTGACGATTCTCGTTCATCAAGCGGGCAAATGGGCCGAAGCGCTGCGCCCATGGCAGCAACGTAAGAAACTTAAGATCGCTACGGCCTACCATTCGATTCAGGCTATCGACCCACATCTCGGCCAACTTTCCCTTTGAATTTGCCAGCGACATCCACTCCCTCGCTGCCATAGGGTAATGCCTTCCAAATGCCGCCGGTCGTCGGTCGGACGTTGTGCGGCGGCTGACGATCGCTTCACTGACATTCACAAACAGGCGCCAACGAACGTCGGCTTTCACAAAGTCTGAATGAGCCTTCCCGACCCCTATCGGCCGTTCAACTACCGGCGCTACCCAGGACCGCTTTGAAGGCGAAAGCCGCCAATCGTTCATCGCGAACACCCTCTCGATGGCTACGAGCTAACCTTTGTACTGATTCCACCGTCAGCCTTCACGACCGATCCACGCACCTTCACCATGCGCAGCCAACGCCGCGATGCCATTGCGGTCGGGACCGATGATTCAGGCCGATTGATCCGCTGGAACCAGCATCATCGCCTTTCCTCCCAATTTCGGGGCAAGCTTCTGCTGGACCGCGACCACCGACGGAAGCGGGCGCCATGCCACGGTCATGCTATCGACAAGGCCCTCTTCGTTCAGATGCATGTGATCCATTCCGTCAATTGCGTGGTCACCGAGTCGGATCGTGAACACGGCGACAAAGTCAGCACCATCGCGCAAGAGAAGCTTCGGCTCGAAGGCGTCCACAGTAGCGAGAAGCTGCGTCAGGACGTCTGCGACACGCTCCTTCCCAACGAACGGCGCGGGCACGATTGGACTTCTGAGGACGACATTATCTGCCATATGGATCCTGGTCCCTCCGACGTCGCGATTGCCCATGGCTTTGAGGTAAGCGTCGAGATGTTCAGCGGTGGTCATAAAAATTTTCTCCTGATAGAACCGGTGCGCCGGCACGGCGCGTTGAGTTGCCAAAACACTGGCGCTCCCGTTGTTCGATCACTGCACACCGGTGCGCCAAGGACTGGTTGAAGCGCGGCCGGCATGGTGCTCATGCCGCCCGCCTCTCAAATCCATCGTAAAGCCATTGACCCATCATCATTAATCGGGGTAGCGTTCACATTGGTCATGACAAAAATGTCACGAATACCGCGTGGGGGGCTGATGTGGAAAACCTGAGTGCGCTGGGCGGGCTGGAAGTCTTTGTTCACACTGCGCGAACGCGGAGCTTTGCGGCCACTGGGCGGGAACTCGGCATCTCAGCGTCGGCCATCAGCAAAAGCATTTCGAGGCTTGAAGAGCGCGTTGGCGTGCGGCTCTTCCAACGCAGCACGAGAAGCGTCCGGCTTACGTCCGAAGGCGAGGTGTTCCTGGAAAGGTGCAGACGGATTTTCGGGGAAGTTCAGGCGGCCGAAGACGAACTCAGCGCAATGGCCCAACATCCGCGAGGGAGGCTAAGGGTGGGGCTGTCACTTTCGGCGGGACTACCATTTCCAGTGCTTTCAGCCTTTATGGAGCAACATCCCGAGATTGAACTCGATCTTGATTTCACCGATCGAATGGTCGATGTAATCGATGAAGGATTTGATGTCGTCATTCGCGGGAGCGCGCTTCGGGATTCACGGCTAGTATCTCGCCCGCTGGGTTACTGGCGCGCCTGTCTGGTCGCCGCGCCGGAGTATCTGAAACAAAAGGGAACTCCCACGAATCCGGATGACCTTTTGAATCATGCATGTCTGCACTATCGCTGGACACCCACTGGAAAACTGTACCAATGGCCGCTGCGGCATTCGACATTCACAGCGGCAGGCTCGTCGCTGCCATTGACGGTGGTGTGCAACAGCCTGGACATGTTGCTTTATATGGCTCTGGCAGGGCGCGGGATCGCATGCGTGCCTGACTTCTCTGTCAAGAACGCGCTCGCCGATGGACGCCTGAAAACCATGCTGGACCCGTACGTCACCGACTCCAACAGTATCCATATGGTGTGGCCCAGCAGTCGGAAAATGACGCCAAAGGTGCGGGTATTCGTGGATTTTGTGCACGCTCATTTTGGCAAGTACCTGGTCACCAAAGTAGATGAGCCGAAACGGCAAAAGGTCCAGCCACCCGCTTGAATACAGACTTCACAGGAACGGTGCTCGAAAGTAAAGGCTGCGACGAACTCGACCAGCGACCTGTTTTGCAAATGAGCCACGCTGCGACGCACATCGCGAATGACCGCTGCCGAAACACGTTATGACACTCGAACGTCGCTGACTGTGCACAGGTGACGGTCCCTTCATGGCCGGCTACGGTCTGACATGCGCGTGGGGCTAGTCTCCGTGTGCGGATTGCGGGTGCTACAGACGCGAGACATTAGCAATATCCATCTTATCTATTTGCAACACTCGCAGGCCTCAACTATGTTGAATAGCCGGAAGGCTCGGCTACCGGGCGGGTGCCGCGTCCGATATTTCTAGCACTCTTACGCGATTCCGAGTTCGCGGCAATAGCAGGGAGACTCGGCTATGACGACACCGCTGCTCGGACAGATGATGGACGTGCCGCTGACGGTTTCCTCACTGCTGGCCCATGCGTCACGTCACTTCGGCACGACCGAGATCGTGTCAAAGCGCATCGAAGGCGACGTGCATCGCTACACGTATCGCGACTGCGAAAAGCGCGCGAAGCAACTGGCGCAGGCGCTTATCGCGCTGGATGTGCAGCCGGGCGAACGGATCGGCACGCTGGCATGGAACGGTTACCGCCATCTGGAAGCCTATTACGGCACGACGGGCTTCGGGGCCGTCTGTCATACCATCAACCCCCGGCTCTTCCCCGAGCAGATCGCATGGATCATCAACGACGCCGATGACAGCTACGTGCTGTTCGATACGACGTTCGCACAGCTGATCGATTACCTTGCGCCCCTCTGCCCTAAGGTGCGTAGGTGGATCGCGCTTGCCGACGACGCGCATCTGCCTGCGGTGCAGACGCCCATACCGCTCATCAGCTATGAGACGTTTCTCAAGCCGCACGACGGCGCATTCGACTGGCCGCTCCTCGACGAGCGCCAGGCATCGTACCTTTGTTACACCTCGGGCACGACGGGCAATCCAAAGGGCGCGCTGTATTCGCATCGCTCCACGGTGCTGCACGCGTACGCCGGTGCGCTGCCGGATGCGATGTGTCTATCGGCGCGCGACTCGGTGTTGCCCGTCGTGCCGATGTTTCATGCGAACGCATGGGGCATGCCGCATGCCGCGCCGCTCACGGGCGCGAAACTCGTCCTTCCGGGCAAGGATCTCGACGGTAAATCCCTGTTCGAACTGATGCAGGCGGAGCGCGTCACGTATTCCGCCGGCGTGCCAACCGTCTGGCTTGGCCTGCTCAACTACATGAAGGAAGCGGGGGTGCGGTTGTCGTCACTGCAACGCGCGGTGATCGGCGGGTCCGCGTGCCCGCCGGCGATGCTGCGCACCTTCGAGGAATACGGCGTCGAAGCCATTCACGGATGGGGCATGACCGAGATGTCACCGCTCGGCACGCTCGCAAAACTCAACTGGGAACAATCACAGCGGCCGTCGGAAGAGCAGCGCAGGCTGCGCGAAAAGCAGGGGCACGTGATCTACGGCGTGGACATGAAGATCGTCGGCGACGATGGGCGCGACCTGCCGTGGGACGGCGTCGCGTTCGGCGAACTGCACACGCGCGGTCCGTGGGTGATCAAGCGGTATTTCCAGAAGGATGACTCGCCGCTCATCGACGGCTGGTTTCCGACTGGCGACGTGGCCACGATCGACCGGGACGGTTTCATGCGGATCACCGACCGCAGCAAGGATGTGATCAAGTCGGGAGGCGAGTGGATCAGTTCGATCGAAATCGAGAACATCGCGATCGCGCATCCGGCCGTCGCAGAGGCGGCCTGCATCGCCTGCGCCCATCCGAAGTGGCTGCAGCGGCCGCTGCTCGTCGTCGTCAAACGCAAACGCGCGGAGGTCACGCGCGACGAACTGCTCGCGTTCTACGAGGGAAAGGTCGCGAAGTGGTGGATGCCCGATGACGTGGTCTTCGTCAACGAATTGCCGCATACGGCCGTTGGAAAGCTGCACAAACTGAAGCTGCGCGAGCAGTTCCGCGATCACCTGCTGCCGTCGGCGCTCGAAGTTGAGAACTGTCCGCTTGCCGACGAGCGCGCAATGGTAGGCGGCGGGTCGAAACCTGCGGCGGAATAATCGAAAAGGAGGCTGTCAAAGAGACCGCCACCGCACCGCCATTTGGTGTAGCCGGCCGTAGCCGGCCATCTGCGGACGATCGTTCGCGCTCCCGCGCGGACATTTGAATGTCGGCTTCGCCCCAGGTACCGGACTTTGCGTTTCGACGACGCCCGACGTGCCGTCGCCCTTCTCAATTGGTTGGACAGCGTGGGAAGTCGCCGGGAAGCCGCAGATCCACCCGTTTATTCAGGATTGCCGCTAACAGCGGTCAGCCCCGTGAGATTCACACTGCGGGTCGTGAACCATGCTTGAGTGTAGGGACGGAAAACGGTCACCGTTGACCTGTCGTCGCCTCAAAGTCCTCTGAATAGGTGGTCAATCGCCCCTCTTTTCCCTCGTTTGGTTCAGCCCCAAGCTCGTATCATGGGCTGCACATTGGGGTTAATGCAGTATGTCGGACACGTTGTGGGTTACAAAATCCTGACATTTCTATCGAAGGAAAAGATACATGTCAATTGCAAAGCGACGCGCGAGCTCGGCCAGATTGTCCCTCGTAGCCAACACATCGAGTGCTGTCGCGATTCCCGCGGACTGTAAAGCAACGACATCCGGGCCGATCCCAGAAGCATGGTTCGAGGAAGAGATCGGCTACATCGGCGAAATGCCGGCGTGTACCTGCATCCCGACTGACACCCACCGTCAATGACCTGAGTGAACTTCACGTAAAAGTAATGCCGGCGAGCGCATTCTTTCGCCCCGGGTATCGCTCCACCGAAACGCGCCATTCATGAATACTGTTCGAACTGAATTAACGGGTGATGCCGGCCTTCCATCGATGCATCAGCCACTGGGACTGGCTGCGTTGCTCCGGGCGGCAACGGCCGGGAGCGATCTGACGCCGCTGGGGGAAAGCCTGCTCGAGCACGTAAAGCGTCATGACGACCCGTACGCTCTGCTCGATTTGTCGCTAGTGTTGCAATTGAAATACCAGAAGGTGGCCGCTCTCGCCGTCCAGCAGCAAGCGCTTCAAATGACCAGACATTATCGGTTAAAGAGCGCCCAGACGATCAAGACTCCTTTGAAGGTGCTGGTGCTCAAGGCTCCGGGCGATCTGATGGCGAACACGCCTTTTGAGTGCCTGCTTGAGAACGCCGACCTGCAGATAGAGGTCCTGTATGTCGACGCGCGGCCGCTGGGGGATGCCGAGTTGCCCGAGCACGACGTTATCTTCGTTGCGGCATGCGCGTCGGATGAAACCGCGGCCGTTCTTGCCCAAATCGCGTCGCTGACGAGCGGGAGGGGTTGCCGCGTACTAAACCGGTCCGAACACATTGCGAAGACAATGCGTGACACCGCCTATGCTCTGCTGGGCGCTGCCCCCGGTATCTGTATGGCCCACACGGTGCGCCTTTCCCGTGAGCGGGTCAACGAAGCGGTTTCGGGAGCGTTGCAGTTGTCCGAGGTACTAGGCGCAAACTATCCGCTCATCATACGGCCGATAGGATCGCACGCGGGACAAGGTCTGGCAAAAGTGTCTGACGCTCAGGAACTCGCGCGCTACATGGCTGAGTCTGACGCCGTGGAATACTACATGGCGCCTTTTATCGACTACAGCAGCGCCGACGGTCTGTTTCGCAAATACCGGATCGTGATGATCGAGGGAACGCCATTCGTGTGCCATATGGGCATCTCGAAGGAATGGATGGTTCACTACCCTTACGCGGAAATGTCGACGCATCCCGACCGGCGAGAGGAAGAATCGCACCTGATGGCGAGCTTTGACACCGATTTTGCTGTGCGTCACCGCGAGGCGTTTCGCAACGTCGCGGAATTGACCGGTCTCGATTACGTAGGATTCGATTGCGCTGAAACGAGCGATGGCCGGCTGCTCATATTCGAGATCGCGACGGGCATGGTTGTGCATGACTTGGACGACCAGAGCATCTTTCCTTATAAGGTTCCGCAAATTCGCCGGGTTGCTGACGCCTTTCATGAAATGCTGCGCCGCGCGGCTGCGAACGCATACAAAATCCCACGGCTGGCCTCGGAGGCATAGTGAAGTCCAATGCATTGAATTTTTCCGGTGGTCCCGGAGCGCTCCCTGAAACGGTGCTGGAACAGACGCGCATAGCGATTACCGCGTTACCGGAAACCGGCATCTCCGTACTCGGCATGAGCCATCGCTCGGACTGGTTTCGCTCCATACTGGACGAAGCGGAACAGAATCTGCGCGTTCTGCTCGGTATATCCGACGACTACGCCATTACCTTTCAGCAGGGCGGCAGTAGTCTGCAGTTCGCGATGATCCCGATGAATTTTGCCGCGAAGGGATTCGCCCCGCCCGAATATGTGACGTCCGGCTACTGGAGCGGTCGGGCGACTTCGGAGGCGGCCAAGGTGACTGAGAGGAAAGTTGCGTGGGACGGCCACGCGACGGGCTACCGGCAGTTGCCCGCCCTCGATAAACTGGACATCTCCGGCTCTGCCGCCTATCTGCACTACGTGTCGAACGAGACCGTGGAAGGTTTGCAATTTCCGGTTTGCGAAGAGGCGACGCGGGTACCGCTGATCGCTGACATGTCGTCCGATTTTCTGTCGAAGCCCATTCGGCCAGACGCATACTCGATGATTTATGCCCACGCCCAGAAAAACCTGGGTCCGGCTGGGGTAACGGTAGCGGTAATCAAGCGTTCGCTGCTTGAACGGATCCCCGACGGCTTGCCGGCGATCCTCGATTTTCGCACCCACGTCTCGCACAGTTCCAACTACAACACGCCGCCGGTATTCGCGATCTATGTGCTGACGTTGATTACGCGCTGGCTGCGCTTCGATGTTGGCGGTCTGCACGCGATGCAGAGCATCAATGAGAGAAAGGCGCGGCGGCTGTATGACACGCTGGACGCTTTGGAGGGGGTCGTCACCGTCCACGCGGACCGTCGCTGGCGCTCACAAATGAACGTGGCTTTTAAATTCGGTGATTCTCGGCTCGGCGATGCGTTTATCGGGGCGGCTCGTGAACAGGGTATCGTTGGACTAGAGGGGCACCGTTCAATTGGCGGGTTGCGTGCGTCTCTATACAACGCCGTTACAGAACAAGCCGTGGACATTCTGGCAAACGCACTAACGGAATTCAGTATGCAACGGGCCTGAACAGCAATGCCGGTTCTCACGTTGACGTGCCGTGCGACTCGAAGGAATAAATGACCGCTGCACCCCAAAAAGCTGCCGATGAGGTGGCGTCTGGTTTAGAGTCCGGAGTGGGTCGGACAGCGCCCGCTGACTGCGGGCACAGACTGGATCTCCCTTCAATTGAAAGGAGATCGCCATGGAAACACCTGAGAAAGGAACCGCTGCCAGAGTGCCGTGGAACAAAGGCCGGTTGACTGGGCAGAAACCCCCGCTGAAGCTTAAAGAAATCTGGGCCATTCGCATCCGCCTGCAGCTTTCGGCGCGCGTCCGCGACCTCGCCATGTTCAATCTGGCTATCGACAGCAAACTACGTGCATGCGACCTGACGAAGCTGACGGTCCGCGACGTATGCCACGGCGAGTACGTCACCAGTCGGGCAACGATCATGCAGCAGAAAACGCAACGACCGGTTCAGTTCGAGATTACCGAACAGACGCGGGATAGCGTCGAGACATGGATCGAGGCGGCGGGGCTGGCGGCGCCAGACTTCCTCTTCCCAAGCCGGCTGCGTGAATCGCCGCACCTCTCGAAGCGCCAGTATTCGCGCCTGGTGCATCGCTGGGTCGCGTCGATCGGACTGGACGACGCGGCGTACGGCACGCACACGATGCGTCGGGCGAAGGCGTCGCTGATTTATCGCCGCACGAAAAACCTCCGCGCTGTTCAACTGCTCCTTGGGCATCCCAAGCTCGAGAGCACCGTACGTTATCTTGGCATCGAGGTCGACGATGCACTGGAGATGGCGGAGCAGACTGAGGTTTAAGCGCAGGCACCGCCGGATGGCGATCGACTATCGGTCGCTGTCCGGCCAAGAGGCGTCAGTTGCCCACGGTAGTAGTCGGTCGCTCAAACGTCGGCTACGCATCTCGTTTCGGCCGTTTGGTGCCGCCCTTCGATACCTCGGAATTCAAGCAGTTGATATCAACGGCGACGGCAGGCGGCGGTGCCACCGCCTGCTGCGAAAACGTCGCTGCAAATTGTCTGCTTCTGATAAGGTCTTGCTAAAGCCGTCTAAGTTGCGCACAGAATGGGCAAGCGCTGCACCTACATTCAGGTTGATGGCAATGGCGAGTGCCACCGACAGTTCTTCCACCGTCGCGCCCGCTTCGTCGCTTCACTCGCGTGAAACGCAATGCAGCCATCGCGGCGCGTAGTCATGGCAATGGCGAGAGAAACTAATTCTGACAGTTAGTCGGCACGGCTAGCACCGCGCGGTCACACACTTCATCGGGTGTTGGCGAAACCTTTGCCCTGTGCGAGAAATCGATCGTCAGCAGTTTGATGACAACCAGGCACGGAATGACTGCCGGATCGCGAGCGGGTTGAAGTCTCTGGCTGCGCCGCGCAGACGGCTCAGTGGATCGCCGTTATGCATTGGGCCATCCTAGCCGCTGCGCTCGATGAAGCGAGGCTCGTACGACAACCCGATGAAAAGGTGCGATGAGCGTAATATAGGCTCGCCCCAGCGGACGATTGTAGAAGACGAGCGTCGTCACTATGAGGCGGGATCGCTTGTGAGATGACGGCTGCACGAGGACCGACACGCGGAAGTTCAGATGCGTGTCATCCTCGCCGAGAACGATCTCGTCGTCATATCGTTCGAATACGTGAAATAGGCTTATCCTGTCGCCTCCTTTCTCCTTGAGGTCAACTGCTGTCTTCAAGCCGAACGGCCGCACGAGAATGTCCCGGAATCTCAGCAGCATGCCAATCCATGCCGGCTGCCTGGCAAAGACGTGTCGTGCGAGAGCCTCTGCGTCGTGGCAGGCTCTTTCTGGTAGGTCCACCGAGAACGCGTCCGCGAAATCAGCCAGGCCGTACGACCATCTCAGCTGTGAGGCCGGCGGCAAATCGGACTGTTCGATCTTCGGATAGCAATACATGTGCGATCACCAATGCGAGGATCCTGGGCTGAGACATTAGAGCAGCGAGATGCCGCCGTCGACCACCGACTCCGCGCCCAACATGTACCGCGAAACGTCAGTCGCCAGAAATAGCGCCGCTGTGGCGATATCGCTCGCTTCGCCCATCCGGCACACCGGCACCTGCACCTCGAAGGCCAGGAGGCGTCGTACCGACTTTTTTCTGCCGCTATGCCGGCAAAAGACCAGCAATACGATAGCTTTCAATTAACCCATCATAGACAGAGATATCCGCGCGACTTCTGGCGATGAGTTGAGCGCCAGCGACGGCTGCGAAGATGGCGCGAGCACGCCCCTCGCGCTCCTCGGCGCGGACAATGGCCGTGGCGGATAGCACCTTGCTCAGCCATGCAACATTCACATCAGCAAAGGTTTGGACCTCTTTCGTCACCGCGTCCGGCAAGTCATCAGATTCGGCGGCCATGAAGCTGCAGAGGCATATGCGATTACCACGCTCCAGTGCCTTGCGAAATGTATCCGGATACAGGCGCAGACAGTCGATCGGATTCGCGGATTCGGCCCAAAGTGCATCCAGCGTGGCTGCCGAGTCCTCCCAGTAACACCTCGCCACCGCCGCTCCGAGATCGGACTTGCTTGCGAAGTGATGATAGATGCTCGCGGCCCTGATGCCGACAGCCTCAGCAAGATCACGAAAATTCAGGCCGCTGTAGCCGTGCGCTTGCGCAATCTCTGTAGCAGCCACCAGGATTCGTTCCCTGGAGCTCAAGCCCGAATCGTTCTTCACTACGACCGCCTCCGCAAACTGGGATGACTGTTGACACAGCGAATTATACCCTCTATGTTAAACCTAACAAACGTTAGGTAGGTTGATGGAGATACTTCCCCATAACCTCCGATCCCGAGTAACAGCCACCTGGAGAGGTAAGCATGACATCAAGCATCATTCATTCCGATGTAACCCAACTCCCCATCATGACGATTTACGATTTCCCCAGGGGACCTTATCCGACACGCGTGCGCATCGCCTTGGCCGAAAAGAATCTGCAATCGCGCGTCGAGTTCGTGATGGTCGATCTTTACAGGGGAGAGCACAAAAGGCCCGAGTTCACCTCAGGGAAAAACTACTCGGGTACGCTGCCGGTCCTCGAACTCAATGACGGAACCTGCATCGCCGAATGCACCGCCATCACCGAATACCTCGATACGCTCGATGGCGCACCCACCCTGACCGGCAAAACACCGCTCGACAAGGGCGTGATCCACATGATGAGCAAGCGCGCCGAGCTGGAATTGCTCGACGCCATCAGTGTCTATTTCCACCACGCCACGCCTGGGCTCGGGCCCGAAGTCGAGCTTTATCAGAACCCCGAATGGGGGTTTCGTCAGCGCGACAAAGCCCTCAGGGGCATGCAGTACTTCAATGACGTCCTGAAAAAGCAGCCGTTTGTCGCCGGGGATGCGTTCTCGATGGCCGACATCACCGTCATTGGGGGCCTGGTCTTTGCGTCGATCGTGAAGCTGCGGGTGCCCGCAGAGTGCGAAGCCCTTCTCGCCTGGTACGCGAGAATGCGCGAACGCCCGAGCGTCAAGAGCCAGCCGGCATTTGCCTGAAATCGCAGCTGTCGTCGGCCTTCATTGACGAGCGACCAATCTTCGGTTGCAAAACTGGGGCGACCGGTACGCATGAGTAGGACGACTGGTGGACTCAGTCGCGACCGGATGGCTACGACGCCAAGGTCGCGCGGCGGATCAGTAGTCGTTGCGGCATCACGTAATGCGTTGCCGTGCCTACCTTCCGGGCGGCTCGTTCCAGACCGCAGCAAATCAACGGCATAACCGCCGTGAAGTTCGACGGCCGATTCACGCCCTGAGTCAGTCCGTCAAGCGTTTCGAGGCGGGAAGCGCGAGGCTTCCAAGAAGGGGGGAGCCCCGCTTCCTGAGTGCATTCAGATAGATGCTTTCGTCGTACCGGGTCCCGGTCTGCCAGCAACGGTAGAGGATGCGTATCCATTTGAATGCCAGCGCCCGGACGGCAGCCTGATATGAGCTGCCCTTCGCGCGCTGCTGCCGGTAGTAGGCGCCGGCCCAGAACGATTTGTTGATGGTGTGACCGGCCCATTCGACGAAGGTCTGGCGCAGGAATTTTGGGCATTGCCAGCGCCAATGCACCCAGCATTTCTTCCCGCTGCGCTCAGTGACCGGTGCAATGCCCGAATACTTCTGCAGTTCAGCCGCGTGCCGGAAGCGCTCACGCTGTTCGCCGAATGCGGCAAGCAGCCGCGGTGTCAGATGCGGGCCCGCCCCCGGCAGGCATTCAAACAGGGCGAAGTCCGGTAGCGTTCGCGCGATCGTCGCAATCTCCCTGTCGAACACATCAATCGCAGCCAGCGCGGCTCGCAGTTGTGCGACCAGTGCCAGCGCGTGTAGCCGGCAGGGTGAGACGATGCCGGGATCCTCGGTGAGTGAAGTAGCCGAGCGGATGGATTCCAGACGCGTTTCGATCAGCCTTGGGCGGCGACAGTTGTGCGCATGGAAGAATGTCTCAAGGGTACTGCGGTGGGCGTGTTTGACGGCTGGAAGCGTCGGCCAGCGGGTGATGAAGTCGCAGAACGGTACCGTGTCGATGTGCTCGAACCACTCCAGCGCCTGCGGGTAATACTGTTTGAGCGTATTGCATAAACGGTTAGTGAATCGCGTCTTGTCGCCGACCATTTCACGGCGCTGCTCGATCAGGCTCATCAGACAACGCATACCCGCGCTTTGCGGCCTCAGCGGAGCGAACCGCTCGGGATGGCAAAGCAGCAGATCGAGTGCCAGTTCGGCATCGGTGGGATCGTCTTTGGCCCGACTCGGTTTGAACGCCTCACGGTACCTCGCGAGGGTTGAGGGATTAACCGGAAAGAGGACAAAGAAATCATATTTCTGCAGCGCGGAGACAATGGGTCCCCTCGCCAGTTCGAGGGCAACTGCGATCGGCCCATCAAAACGCTGATGCAATCCCTTTGCCCACTCATCAATGCATGCGACCTGATGGGGAACGCAACTGAACTCGCGCCGGGTGTCGCCCGCCGCCTGCAGGCGGACATCGTGTTTGGTGTCCGCCCAGTCGATGCCGACATACGCAGCGAACTGCTGATCCGACAGAGGTGACATGTGAGCCTCTGCAAGTGATAGATTATCCAGCAGGGACATGCATGCTTGTGCTCTGCTAAGGCAATATAGTGAGCCGGTGCGACGGCGAACCCTGAGTATTCGTTGACGAGCGCAAGCGCACCCGCGGACTCGACGCTAAAACGGCAAACGTCCAGGCGTTTGGGTCGACTTATTCGTAATCCGCAGGTGCATGTCCCGCTTGCACTGGCAGCAAGCTGCCAGTGCCACCAGTATTAATGAAACCGGGACGGACTATCTATACGGGGTCGACTGCGGAAGCTCAGCACCACGAGAGGACCGCGGGTCACCGACCGACGACGAACTTCCGGGTTCGGCCAACATGCGTCGTTAGATGGGCGTGTACTGCGTTGCTCGCGCGACCATTCTCGCCGCCGAAGCGGCCCACGATCCGGCGACAACAAAGGACGTCGGTGCACTGAGCGGGCGCAACGCTCGCGCAGCGGATCTTGCCCGCGCGCGATGCGGCCAAGGATCTATATGAAGCTTGCGCCTCCGTTGACGGGGATCGTTTGGCCCGTGATGAATGCGTTGCCGACGACCATCAGCACGACCTCCGCGACCTCGCTTGCTTCGCCCAAGCGCCCGACGGGCAGCCTTTCTGCGACATTGGACGCCTTAAGCGGTCCAGCCATTTCGGTGTCGATCGGTCCCGGTGCAACGGCGTTGACGGTGATCCCTTCGCGGGCGAGCCGTGCAGCATAGCCGCGCGTCAAGCCTTCGAGGCCGGCTTTCGATGCGTTGTAGTGAACGCCAACCAAGCCGGGGCCGCGGGCGGCGGCCGACGAGACGTTGACGATGCGGCCCCAGCGCCTCGCGCGCATGCCGGGCAGCACTGCCTGCGTGCAGAGAAACGCCGATTTCAGATTGACGGCGAGCGTTCGATCGAACTCCGCTTCCGCGAGATCGTCGATGTCGACGATCGTCGCGGTGCCCGCGTTGTTCACGAGCACGTCGATCAGGCCGAGGCGGTTTTCCACCTCGGCGATCATCGCTTCGACGTCGTCTCCGACCGATACGTCGGCGCATACCGCGATCGCGCGGCCTCCGGCGCGTTCGATTTCCGCGACGACGTCGGCCGCGTCGTTCTCGCGTTGCCGATAGTTGACGACGACTGCTGCGCCGGCTGAGGCAAGCGCGATCGAAATGGCGCGTCCGATTCCGCGCGAGCCGCCGGTCACCAAGGCGACACGATCGTTTAAGTTGAGCGAATGAGCTGGCATCGTGGAACTCCTCAGTTGCGGGGGGGCAGAACCGGTTGTGGCCTCGTCTGCGAGCCGTGGTGTCGCTGAGCGGGCGTTGCCGGAAAGCATCCTAGTTTGCCCCCTTCAAAGCGTCTTCGCCGGAAAGTCGCCCTGCTGCTTTCATTGATCTTTCGGCCGTTCTGGTTTCAAAGCCGCCGTTGCAGCTAGACTGGGCAGAAGGGCAGTTCAGGGTCGTGAGAGGTCCTTTGCATAGGGAGCCAGCCGGCGATGTCCCGTCCGTACCATGCTGGCGCGAACAGGGCACAATGACCAAACCCACGGGTGCCTGCACCGCAGGTGTGAAGGTGTGCATCACTCGCCAGCGTATGGTCGGAAAAATCGCCCGACACAGTGGCGCGGACATAGCAGCCGGTGTAACGCCCGGCCGCCCGTGGCATTCCACTCCACGCCCATGGAACCGAGTGGCTATTTCATGCGGCGGACGGCAGATGCACGGTCAGACTTTGGATACGTGCTCGCGACCACGAAGCGCCATTCGTTTATCCCGTCGCTCGGATATTCAGATGGCTGCTCCGCTCAGGTACTGTTGAAAAAGTCGCTGCGTGGCTTTTTCAGTTCTCCTGCACGAAAATTGACCTCTCAGATCGGCCTACAAACCGCTGGCACACGTCGGTCAAGGGTAAGAAGACCCCCTGAAACCTTGCAACAGAGACAGCCAGCGACTTTTTCAACAGTATCCTCAAACAGCCGTCATTGATGAATTGCCTTGACCCAACGAGTTCCCTGGCCTTAGCGCCATCAGAAACAGCATGTTTCCGATGGCTTACGTATCGTCGGTGGCCGGCTGACCTTCGCGCGCGTACTGTGAAGGCGGCCGCCCTACGTGGCGCGTGAAGGCGACGCTGAAGGTGCTGGCGGAGCTGTAGCCGACCCGCTGTGCAATCTCGGCGACGCGGCCTCCGTTGCGGCGTAGCAGATCCTTTGCTAGCGCCATGCGCCAGGTGAGCAGATATTCCATCGGCGCCACGCCGACCGCGCGGTTAAAGCGTTCAAAGAAGGTTGAGCGCGACAGTGCGGCCTCTTTCGCGAGTTCAGCAACCGTCCACGCGCACGTAGGGTGTTCGTGCATAACGCGGATCGCGGCCGCGAGGCGGCAATCGGACAACCCGCGAACCAGGCCCGGTGACGCAGTCGTTCCCGCCGTGGACCGCAGCGCCTCGATGAGCAGCACTTCCAGCAGTCGTGACAGCACGAGCTCGCGCGCGGGCCGCTGCTCGCGCGATTCATCCCGTACAAGTTGTACGAGGGTGGCCAGCCGCTCTTCACCGCGGACATGCACGAGTTGCGGTAGCAATGAGACCAGCAAGGCTGCATCCGGTGAACCGAAGCTGCAGTGGCCGACCATCATTCGCGAATCGACAGGGTTGCCGGACTCCCCGATTCTGAATTCATTGTTGCCGAGCGCGATTGGCTGCGGCGTCTGAACGGCTGGCGGTGGCGGCACGAGGCTGGACATCGCGACGCCATAGGCCGCGGGAATCAGCACGAAGTCACCCGAGACCAGCTCAATGGGTTCGTGCCCGTCGATCGCCATGCGGCACGCGCCGTCGAGGATCACGCAATAGAACGGCTGACCGGCATCCGAGCGGCTAACGCGCCAGGGACTGGCGCCGAGGACCAGCTTGGAAAACCGGGCGCCCGGCTGCAGCAAGGTCACGACTTCCGCCAATGGATCGATCACTGCCGGACTCCTGCAAACGAAATTCGGACTTCCGATTGTAGCGAGTACAGTGGCCGCAGTCTATCGTACGGGCATACGCAAACCATCTCACTTAGGAGTTCGCATGAAAACCGTGCTGATCACCGGCTGCTCTTCCGGATTTGGTCTCGAAATCGCCCGCTACTTTCTGACGCGCGACTGGCAAGTCGTCGCCACGATGCGCACGCCGGGCGCAGACGTGTTGCGGGCTTCCGAGCGCTTGCGCGTGCTGGCGCTCGACGTCACAGATCCGGAAAGCATCCGCCAAGCTGTCGAGGCGGCCGGCCCGATCGACGTGCTCGTCAACAACGCGGGCTTCGGCGCGGCGTCCCCCGCGGAACTGGTCCCGATGGCGACGGTGCGCGAGATTTTCGAAACCAACACCTTTGGCACGATCGCATTGACGCAGGCGGTGCTGCCGCAGTTTCGGCAGCGTAAGGCCGGCGTCGTGGTGAATGTCACATCGAGCGTCACACTCAAGGCCCTGCCTCTCATCGCCGCTTACCGCGCGAGCAAGGCGGCGGTGAACGCATTTACCGAGTCAATGGCGCTGGAGCTCGAACAGTTCGGCGTGCGAGCGCGGCTGGTGCTGCCGGGCCGCGCGCCCGACACCCGGTTCGCAGAGAACGCCCGCGCGCAGATGCATGGCCTCGACCACGAGGCCTACGCTGATCTCGTCAGGGATGTCTTCGCGCGGTTTCAGGACACCTCTACACCGGTGACCCGGGCACAGGACGTCGCCGACGCCGTGTGGCGCGCGGCGACCGACCCCTCGTCTCCAATGCGCATCCCGGCCGGCGCTGACGCCGAAGCATGGGCGGCTGAGCTTCGCTGAGCGGGCGGCGTGGATGGATCACGGCTTGTACTCGCGCGAGCGCATTACGATAAGGAGATTGCTATGCAGGACAAACCCGTCGCTCTCGTAACCGGGGCTAATCAAGGAATCGGTCTCCAGATTGCAAAGGATCTCGCGGTACGCGGCTTGACTGTGTTGGTAGGGTCGCGCAGCCTCGAACGCGGCGAGGTTGCGGCCAGGGAAGTTGGGCTGGGGCGCGTTCGCGCTCCAACTCGACGTGACGGATCAGACTTCGATCACATATGCGACGGAGCGCGTCCGAAACGAGTTTGGCCGCCTTGACGTGCTCATCCAGAACGCGGCCATCTCGAATACGAAGAAGCAACCCGGTCAGTCCGTCGAGGAGTACGCAAAGACGACGCGCCCGAGCAATGTGGCTCTAGATGAAATGCGCGCGATATGGGACACCAACGTGTTTGGCGTGCTCGCTGTGTACCAGGCGATGCTGCCACTTTTGCGCAAGACGCCTGGCTCCCGCATCGTTAACGTGTCGAGTGGCGTTGGGTCGTTGACGACGAACTCGGACTCGGCCTTCCCCTACCGCGCGATCTTCGGCCCCGTCTACCCGGCATCCAAGACGGCTCTCAACGCTTTGACGGTCGCCATGGCGATCGAACTTGAGCCAGAAGGTATCAAGGTCAATGCCGTCTCCCCGGGTTTTACCAGGACGAACCTCAACGGATATGCGGGCACCGAGACCGTCGAGGAAGGCGCTCGCGAGGTGGTGCGCGTTGCGCTGCTGGGTCCGGACGGCCCCACAGGGACGTTCACGCGCTGGAAAGGGGAAACGATCCCATGGTGATTTAAGTTTGTGCGCGTGTTCGGAGGGACCGATGGATTGGGTCGGAGCGCATGAAACCAGACCGTTCGCCTGAGCCTTGGTAGCAGCCTTAAATTTCGCTGTTGTTGAATTGCTGGCGGCTGAGCGTCCGCTCGGCGCATGCGATGAGCAGACGGCAGGTGCGCCTCCGAAGGAGCCGTTCCGGTGATTTGAGTTGAACGGCGGTTCAGGGTGGCGGATTCAACCGGTCGATGCAATAGTTCGATGGAACCGTTCAGCCGGCGTTTCGTAGTCCAGTGTCTTCCTTGGACGCTCGTTCAGCCTTCGAGCCACGGCATTGAGTTTGGCCTGTGAGTAGACCGACAGGTCGATGCCTTTCGGGAAGTATTGTCTGTATGCGGTCCACGAACGACGCCACTCAGAGGTGCTCTGAGGCGTAAATTGTGTGGCCGGGAGAAGGGTCAGCGGAGATTGGCGGGCTTCTTCCACGGCAACAGCGCGTCGTAGTCGTCGACGGTCTTCGCCAGTGGCAGACGTTGCAACAGCCAGGTGAGGTAGCAGTACGGGTCGATGCCGTTGGCTTTTGCTGACTCGACCAGCGAATAAAGATTCGCACTCGCATGTGCGCCAGCAACTGTATCGGTAAACAGGAAGCTTTTGCGTGCGACGACAAACGGGCGAATGGAATTTTCGCAGGGATTGTTCGATATGGGCCAGTTGCCGTTCTCGACGTATCGGATCAGCTTGGGCCACTGTCCATACAGATAGGTCAGCGCCTTGCCGAGTAAGCTTTGCGGCACGACGCCGGGCAACTGTTCAAGCATCAGCTTTTCGATGGCATCCAGCACGCGTGGACTGTATCGTCGTCGCAATCGCTGTCGTCGTTCAGCCGGCCACGTTTCACTGCGCGCCTCCGCTGCGAACAGCTTGCCGATCAGTTTGATGAAGCGTGTGGCGAGCAGATCGGGGGAGCGGGCCGCCTTGGGCACGTTATCTTCGGCCTTGACCAGATACCGTCTCGCATGAGCCCAGCATCCGAGGTGCACGCTCAGGAGGGCGCTGGCGCCTCGTCCTCCGTCGTATGTGGTCTAGCGGATGTCACTGCCAGAAGCGGTTTCAATTTGCTATGCACCACGTTTCTGTCCGCTGTTGTGGTAGGCGAGGACAGCGGGCAACGCCCTTTTATCTGTTTTTGAGGAAGCGCTGGCTACGGTTTGGATGTGTTTCCCCTCCGGGGCCGGGTGCCTACTTACCCTTGCTCAAGCGCGCTCAATTGCGCCTGCCGGATGCAACGACGGTCTGTCGTTTTTTCGACGCCAAGTCTTAGCAACTTAGCGAACTGAAGGAGTTGCTTAACGGTCGGATACTCCCCTTCTGAAATCATGCGAGTCGCCTCGATCGATACACTCTCGCTAACGAACGCTTCTCGCTTTTGGCGAGCTTCTTCGAACATCTTGTTGCGCTTGTCGTGGGTCGGTTTCGCAATCTCTCGACACAGGTCCGGAAAGTGAGCGTAGCTGCATCGTCGTGCTCGGAAGCAAATCGTTCGATTCGAACGGGGGTTCTCTCTTGCGATTCAGTCTACAGCTTCGATGCGTACCGGCATCGCGCTCATTACCGGCATGGCGTTGATCGGATCAAGACCAACTGTAGTGCTGAGCAACTGGTTTGGATTGGCGCCGGCGTAGGTTTCGGGCTCCTCGTCGGGCATCGGTCCCCAGCCGTGCGGAATGGAAACGACGCCTCGGCGCAGTGCGGCGTCCGCTTTGACGATAGCTCGAATGCGGCCGTGCGGCGAAACAATGGCCACGCACTGGCCTTCGGTCAGTCCTTGAGCAGCCAGGTCATCGGGATGCACAAAGGCCGGATTGAACGGCATGCGTCGGCGGACCGCGGGCAAGTGGTGGTACATGGTGTTCTGCACGTCCCGCACGCGCCGCACCGCCAGGCGATGCGTGAACCCCGGCGGCGCCCCCGCTTCGTTCAGTACGCCCGCCAGTTCGCACTCGACGTCGTCCGGCATCACGTCGAAGCGCGCGGGGTTCCCTGGCTCGCCGGGCTGCACGATCATCGGTTCGATCTCGTAGATTTTCCCTTGTGGGTACAGCTTCAGTTCGTCAAATGAGATCGAGCCGTGGCGAACCAGGATCGCAAGCAGCTCTTCGGTGGTCGGAGCTGCGCGCATATCGAGCGGAACTTCGTCGAATATGATGGTCTTGCCCAGGCGCCGCGCCAGATCCCAGAATACGAACCAGTCGTCCACGACTTCGGATCCCTCCGGCGGCGTCGCCACGGCGGCCGAGTATTGTGCGTAAGGCTGAAACATGATGTAGGACTCATAGTCGCGCGAATGCAGGTCGGCGCGCTCGAACATCAGCTTCGGTGGAATCACATAGTGCGCGAGCCGCGCAGTGTTAGTCATGAAAGGCTCGATGCATACCAGCAGTTGCAGTTGGCGCAGTGCATCGGCGATGCGGCGCTGGTCGGGCACGGCATCGACTGGATTGCCGCCGTCGACCAACAGCGCGCGGATCTGGCCGGCGCCAGGCGTAGTGATTTCCTGAGCCAGCGTGCCGCTCATCTTCTGGCCGAACAGCATGCCATAGCCGCCGACACGGCTCTTCCAGCCGGATTCCCAGGAACGGCGTGGCGGAATCACTTCGGCGCGGCGCTGGTAGCGTGGGGCGATCACACCGGGATTCGGTACAGGGTCGCCGGGGCGAGCGAAGCGGCCACACACGACGTTGAGGCATTCGACCAGATGCTCGGCCAGATTGGAGTGCGGCGCCATGTTGGGCCCGGTTCCCGACGCGGCCGAGCCACGCTTGCGGCGCAGGCCGCCGGCCTCCCGGACGGGTTCCGCGAAGGCCGCAGCGGCGGCTTCGAGCCCTTCGACGCTTACGCCGGCGCGCTGGGCGACGTATTCGGGCGTGAACGGCTCGACCGCGCGCGCCAGTCGTCGCAGGTCCTTGACGTAGCGCGCGCAGAATTCAGCATCGTGCCAGCCGCGACACAGAATGATGCGCAGCAGGCCAGCCAGGACGCTCGGGTCCTCGCCCGGCAGCACCTGCAGGAAGACATCGGCATGGCGGGCGGTCTCTGTCTCTCGTGGATCAATCACCACCAGCTTCAGGCCGCGCTCCTTCGCTTCGTGGAGTTGCTTGACCGGATTCTGCAATGCAAAGTTGAACGTGGCTAGCGACACCAGCGGATTGGTGCCGACGAACAATAGCGCGTCGGCGAGCGCATACGGATCTTTGCCGGCAGCCCAGCCGCCCAGTCGCTCAAATGCCACCCATTTGGCCGACTGGTCGATGGTCATTGTAGAGAAAAACGAATTCGAACCCAGCGCCGCGAGGAAGGCGGGCAACATATGATTGGCGGCGAGGTTAGAGTAGTTCATGGTGCCGCGATAGGCTGCGACCGCATCGGCGCCGTGGCGCTCGATCAGTGCCTGGAGTTGCACCGCGATCTCGGCCAGCATCACGTCAAGCGGCATCTGCACGAAACTGCCATCGCGCTGCCGTTTCAGCGGGTGCAAGAGCCGCTCCGCGCTGTTATGCGCCTCATGCAGATACGCGCCCTTGATGCAGGCGTAGCCGCGCGTGAGCGGATTGTCGCGGTCGCCGCGCGCAGCAACGACGCGTCCGGCGTTGTCCAGGGTCAAGCGCAGTGAACAGTTGCCGGCGCAGATGCGGCAGGCGGTGACGGCTTCGCGTGGCACGGCGAGCTCCTCCTGTAGTGTGGCCCACACCTCGTAACCGCCCACAACTTTCGGCGTAAAGGTTAAAGCCGAGCCGGATACCTGCGCGATGACAGAGCACCCGCATACGACTAGCGTTAGATCGCCGCCAGATTGCGGCCGTCCATTCGCTATTATAAACGACGTTCATATTTTGACAAAATAGCCCGACGACCTGTTGCGAGCGCCGCTGCCCGCAAGTCCGGCACGCCGCGCCCCGGCGGGGACATCGGGCCTCGCGACGGCCCGTCGCACGAGAAGCACGCCCTCACGAAGATGGGAGGTCGATACGAACGTCAGCCAAAGCGACGTGAGTGGGATAAAAGTGGGCACCAAAGCGACGTTTCACTGCCGAGCAGATGTACGAGCCGCGATCCCCCAGCGGCTGCTCCATTGGGTCAGATCTATATTGGGCTATTTCGTGCATGTATGGACCCGACGCTTCTCTATCAGCGCTCATAACGCGCTCGCTCCAACCAGCCTCGCAAATCTGATCGAACAGCCAGCGTGCGCGTCGGTCAAATGACCGGTTTCGGCGCGTAACGCGACACCTGTCGATAAAGGGCGAGCGGCGCTTCATGGCCGGCTGTACGCATTCGGCCGGGTTGACCGCAAGCTGCCATCCAAAAGACCCCGCGTAGGCCAGCGGCAGCTTTGCGGCACTGCAACTCAGCAGGTTCAGTCGGCCACCTACGGTCGTTCGCCCTTGCGCTTAATGGTCATTCAACCGGCTGCTCTACTCAAGAAGCGGCCCGAAAGCCAGATTCGTCCCAGAAGAAGATGTCGGCATTTTCCTCACGAGCCTGTCAGACAATGTGTCGCCGGATCGTCAGCAGCCACGCACGCAGATTGCGGTCGGGCCAAAAGCCTTTCCAGCACGCGAGCGCCCGCTCGGCCGTATCGTGAACCAGATGGTCAGCCCAGACTGAGTCGCCCGTCAGCGCACGCGCATAGCGCCGCGGCTGCGGGAGCCGCGATATCACTTCCGCTTCGAAGTTCGCGCGGCGCTGACGGTCGCGCGAGCGCGCATCAATAGCCGCTGCTGCTGCTGGTGCCGCTGCTGCTGCCCGACGAGCTCGTGTCGCCCGTGGACTGGCACGCGGCCAACGACAACGATGCGACTCCTAGCGCGATGATCACGCATACGGCCGATAGCAGTCTTGATACTTTCATTTAGAACTCTCCTGCACGGCCAACGCGACTGACTTGTCGCGCGGCCACGCGTTGAGCCGGTGAGTCGCGGATCGCTGGCGGCAAGTGCCGCGACGCCGGTGAACGTTTACAAAAAGGACAGACAAACCTCCTGCAAAACGGAGACGCAACCGCTGTGCGCGGCCGACGATTCCGTTTCGCGGTTCCACGGCTTCGCGGTCTCGCACGCGACGCCTAATCTACAAACGCCCACGGCGCGCCATTATTCCACCACATTGATTATTTGTGACACGTATCGCCTCGGGACGATGCACGCTCGACGCGGCACGGACTTTGCGCAAGCTCCACGACCGTTTGCTGGCATAGCCCCGCATCGCTCGAACGGTGTTCGCGCGTTGCCGACGATACCTTGCTCGTGAAGCGCGGCGGATGTCCGAAGCACCCGCGTGCTGCCGGATGAGTCGGGTTCATGTCGACCGTGAAGAGACCCTCGCTAGCTGGAGCCGCGAGGCCGTTGGTCCCGCATCGGCTGCCATTCGCGCGCGATCGATGAAGGGAACCAAGACTGGCCTATTCTGTTGAATCGCCGCGCAGCGCCTTCGACCTGCCCGTAAAAACGGTCGACCACTCTGATCGGTCATCTCCGCGGCGTGCTTTCTGCGGTGCGCGTGCACTAGCGCAAGTTCGTTTTGGCAAGCTCGATGATTTCATCGCCTCGCCCGCTGAGGATCGCGCGCAGCATGAACAGGCTAAACCCCTTCGCATGCGCGAGCTCGACCTTGGGCGGCATCGCAAGTTCGTACTTCGATGTCACCACATCGACGAGCGCCGGCCCCGAATGTGAAAAAGCGGCTTTCAGCGCGTCCGGAAGACTTTCCGACTCCTCAACCCTGATACTGAAAATCTCGGCGCCTTTCGCAATCGCCGCAAAATCGGTCTTGCTCAGATCCACGTTGGTATCCACGAATCCGGCAGCCTTCAACTCCATCGAAACGAAGCCAAGCAAACTGTTGTTGAACACGACAACCTTGATCGGCAGATCCAATTGTCGCGCCGATAGAAGATCGCCGAGTAGCATCGACAATCCGCCGTCGCCGGAAAGCGAGACGACCTGGCGCCCAGGATTCGCGCCCTGCGCGCCGAGCGCCTGCGGCATGGCATTCGCCATCGATCCGTGATTGAACGAGCCATGCAACTGCCGCTTGCCGTTCATCGTCAGATAGCGGGCCGCCCAGAGTGTCGGCGTGCCGACATCCGCGGTAAAAATGGCATCTTCGTCGGCCGCTTCGTCGATGAGCCTGGTCAGGTATTGCGGATGAATTGGCCTGCCTGGAGCGGACGCGACAGCGAGGTCGTCCAGCCCTTTTCTTGCCGAAGCGTAGTGCTTGCGCGCATTGTCGAGAAATCCACGATCGGTCTTTCTGTGCAAACGCGGCAGTACTGCCTTGATCGTATCCTTGACCGTTCCCACCAGTCCAAGTGCAAGCGGCGCACGATGGCCGAGTTGCGAGCCCTTCCAATCGATCTGGACAACCTTTGCGTTGCTCGGATAAAACGGGCGATACGGAAAATCCGTGCCCAACATGAGCAGCGTGTCGCACGATTGCATCGCGTGATAGCCCGAGCTGAAACCAATCAGGCCCGTCATGCCGACGTCGAAAGGATTGTCCCATTCGACGAACTGCTTGCCGCGCAAAGCGTGAACCACGGGCGCAGCCAGCGTGTCCGCCAATGCTACGACTTCGTCATGGGCGCCTTGCGTGCCGCTGCCGCACAGCAACGTCACAGCCGCGGACGTGTTGAGAAGATCCGCCAGTCGGTCGAGGTCGTTATCTGCCGGAACGATGGACGGCGGAGCCGATTCGGTCCAACTCGCGGTTTCCACGGGCCCATCGCTCAACGCTACGTCGCCCGGTAAGACGATGACGGCGACTCCGCGCTGCTCGACGGCAGTGTGCATTGCGCGCGCGAGGACGCGAGGAAACTGCTGCGCGTTCGACACCAACTCGGCGAAATAGCTGCATTCCCTGAACAACTCCTGAGGATGCGTCTCCTGAAAGTAGCCGAGGCCGATTTCCGTCGACGGAATATGCGCTGCAATCGCGAGCACGGACTGATGATTGCGATGACAGTCGAACAGTCCATTAATCAGGTGAAGATTGCCCGGACCGCAGCTGCCCGCGCACACGGCGAGCCGCCCTGTCGATGCAGCATCGGCACCGGCCGCAAAAGCGGCACTCTCCTCATGACGTGTGTGCATCCAGCGGATCGAGCCGAGTCGGCTCAGGCTAAACGCCAGTCCATTCAGACTGTCGCCCGTCACGCCCCAGATGCGCTCGACCCCTGCGGCCTCAAGCGTTTTTGCCAGATATTCAGCGATCGTCTGCTTTGCCATGGTCAACTCCTCACTGAAAAAGGAATGCCGGCACCCGCCAAGCCGGCCCGTGGCCAGCCGTAACGTGCAAGAAGGCGGTTAGCGGCGCGTCGGAATGCAGTTCCATCGGATCGTGCGACTCGCGGCGCTACCGCCGAGGCTCAAACGCCTGCCTCACACATGCTCGGGCCACGCAGGCACCAGTTCGCCGCTCAACTGATACCTTAGTGCATATCAGGCATATCAGGCATGTCGGCACTTCGAAAGGAAGCGGGCGAAAATCGTGCGGGCTGCGGTTGGATTGGCCCGCGCGCTTGACGCCGACAACGACCAGGAAGCGGTGCAGATCTGCTTGCCCTGCACGACTCACTCGCCACGCAGCGCACCCTGGGAGCCATCGGCTTCATACGGTGGCGAAATGGAACGTGGCCGTGGCTTTATCCGGCGGTAGACATCCTTGCGGCGAATGGGCTTTGCGTGTTCATGCTCGCTCGGCGTCGCCGGGTGCAAGTCCCTGGGAAAATGAGTTCGATCGAATGCATGTTCGCGCGCCGCATACTGAGGTGCGCGAACATGCACATTGGCTTCGACGCTAGTAGCGCGCCACGTCGATTATCGCCTCCGCAAACGCCTGCGGTGCTTCTTGCGGCAAATTGTGACCGATGCCGCCTCCGATGGTACGTTGCGTGCCGATGTTCAGAACGCCGGCGTCGATCTGCTTGATCGTCGCGAACGATGTTGGTCGCGGCGCAGCGCTACCGTTTGTATCTCCTGCAACAGACTGCGCATTCGCCCAGCCATTCAAACCGAGGTTGAGCGCGGCGGCGCCGATGGCGACGCTCCCGAGAAGGCGTCGACGACGCCTATTGATTTCATCCGACATTGCGAATCTCCTTCGAACGTTACGCTGTGCGCGACAGCGATCATCGCAGCGACCTGAAGGCAGCGCGAATTTCTTCCGAGAAAAGTTGCGGTTGTTCCCATGCCGCGAAGTGGCCGCCCTTGTTCACTTCGTTGAAGTAGATGAGGTTGTGATAGCTGCGCTCGGTCCAACTGCGGGGCGCCTGATAGATCTCGCCGGGAAACACCGTCACGGCGGCTGGGATCGAGATGTTCACGCTATTGAAGTTGTTCGCGTTGTTGGTCCAGTAAAGCTGCGCCGCCGACGTGGAGGTATTGGTCAGCCAGTACAACGTGATGTCGTCGAGCATCTCGTCTTTGCTCAATGACCGTTCAGGATCGCCGCCGCTGTAGGTCCAGTCCGCGAATTTGTCGTACATCCACGCAGCCTGCCCGACCGGAGAGTCCGCGAGCGCATAGCCGATCGTCTGCGGACGTGTGACCATCATCGCCGCATAGCCGCCGCCGCGCGTGTACAGATTGTTCAACGACTGGTAGGCGATTTTCTCCTTGTCGGAAAGTCCGCGCGGCGGCGGATCGCCTGCCTTCAGCCGCTTTGCGATTTCGGGCGGCACGGTCGCCGGCATGTTGACGTGAATGCCGAGCAAGCCCGGCGGCTTTTGCGCGGCCATCTTGTCGGCGATCACCGAGCCCCAGTCTCCGCCCTGCGCGACGTAGTGCTGATAGCCCAACCGCCGCATCAGTTCTTCCCACGCTCGCGCGATGTGATCAGGCGTCCAGTCGGTCGTTGCCGGCTTGCCCGAAAACCCATATCCGGGCATCGATGGCAGAACCAGATCGAACGAATCCTCCGCCCGTCCTCCGTACGCTACCGGGTCAGTCAACGGTCCGATCACCTTGAGCTCTTCGAAGACCGAGCCGGGCCAGCCATGCGTCATGATGAGCGGCAACGCACCGGGATTTTTCGAGCGTACCCAGATGAAGTGAATATCGACCCCGTCGATCGTGGTCACGTACTGCGGCAGCGCGTTGAGCTTCGCTTCAGCGGTCCGCCAGTCGTAGTCGGTGCCCCAATACTGCACGAGCGCCTGCAGCTTCGCGAGCTGCGCGCCTTGCGACCGATCCGTCACCGTCTCCGGTTGCGGCCAGCGCGTCTGCGCGATGCGTTTCTTCAGGTCGGCTAGTTGCGCGTCGGAAAAGTGCGCCGTGAACGGGCGGATCGCCGTGTCGTCCGTCGACGCAGCCGACGTCGCGGGCGCCTCGGCCGCAAGCGCGGTCGCCGGCAAGTTCGCGATGGCGGGAGCCGCCATCAGCGCGGTGACGAGTAGGGATTTGAGGACTTTCATGAGGAGTTCTCCTGACCTGCGATAAGGAAACGGTGACTAGAATGGGAACTGAAAGAGTCGGTCGACCGCTGGTGCGGAAGGATCGTCGAGGTCCGCTTGTTCGCGTTCAATCAAATCCGCGCATCCATAGCGCATTTATATGGGCGGCCGCCGAGATCGCAAAGGACGTAGAAACTACGGTTTCAGGACACCACTCAAAGGAATCGCCGTGCCGTCAGTCGCGTTCGTCGTGTTCGATGGGTTTCACGCCATGTCGCTCGCTGCGCAGCCGGTGTTTTCGTTTGCTAATCAGAAATTCGGTGAATCGTTCTACGAAGTACACACGCTGTCGGAACATGGCGCGCCGGTCAGACCGATCGGTGGTCCCACGGTGATGACCGAACCCTTCGAAGAGCGAACCTTCGACACGGTTCTTTTCACGGGCGGCGATCCCGGCGCGGTGCGGCCGTCCCATGGGCTGCTCGCCTACGCACGTCACAGCGCGGCGAAGGCCCGGCGCGTCGCCGCTATTTGCACGGGCGCCTTCGTGCTGGCGGAAGCGGGCCTTCTCGACGGCAAGCGCGCCACCACGCACTGGGTCTATGCGTCCGCGCTGCGGAAGAAATTTCCGCGCATCCGTGTGGAGGAAGACCGGATTTACGCGGTCGACGGTTCGATTTGGACGTCGGCGGGCATGACGGCGGGAATCGATCTCGCGTTGGCGCTGGTCGAGGCCGATCTGGGGGTGGACGTTGCGAGATCGGTCGCGCAAACGCTCGTCGTTTCCCATCGACGCGCCGGTGGTCAGTCCCAGCATTCGGCGTTGCTGGAACTCGATGCGAAATCGGATCGCATTCAGTCCGCGCTGACGTACGCGCGGAAGAATCTCGCGCAACCGCTGCTGGTGGAACAACTGGCTGAAGTCGCGCGGCTCAGCCCGCGTCAGTTCAGCCGCGCGTTCCGGGCGGAGACGGGGCAATCGCCCGCCAAGGCCGTCGAGAGACTGCGTCTCGAAGCCGCGCGGCTCATGCTGGAAAGGAGCCGCCATACGGTCGAACAGATCGCCCAGCAGACTGGATTTTCCGACCCGCGCCGCATGCGCGATGCGTTCACTCGAGCGTTCGGACAACCGCCACAGGCGATACGTCGCAATGCTCGCTGGGCCGCACCGGGATGATGGGTGCGGCGCAGCGCAGTCTTCGACCAGTAGGTCTGCTCGGCAATGACCCGCGCGACCGTTTGCAGCGACTGCTCGAGCGTCGTCAAGCTGACCGAGCCGAGCGCGAGCCGGATCGCGTGCGGTACGTGCGCCGACGCGGCGAACGGATGCGCGGTCGAAACGGCGATCTTCTCGCGCCTCAGGGCCATGGCGATCACGTCCGCGCGCACTTCCCTGGGCAAGCGGAAGCCAGAGAAAGTACGACACTGGATGGCCAATCCGCTTCACGCCGCCTGGCAAACGGCCGGCGATCGTCTGGCGCAACGCGGCGTCGCGGCGTTTGTCGGCCGCGAGCATGTCGACCGTACCGTCTTCGATCCAGCCGCATGCGATGGCTGTGAGGATCGCCGGCGTGTTCCAGGTGGTTGCCCGGATGGTTCGGCTTTCAGAACGGGCTTGCCATCGCGGGCGACTACATGTCCGCGGCCTCGTTTCTCGGTCTCTCCGGGATGGTCTTCATGTTCGGCTTCGACGGTCTGATCTATTCGATCGGCTTTCTCGTCGGCTGGCCATTCGTGATGTTCCTGCTCGCGGAGCCCTTGCGCAATCTCGGCAAGTTCACGTTCGTCGACGTGGTCGCCTATCGTTTCGAGCAAGCGCCGATTCGTCTGCTGACTGCCAGCACGTCGCTAGTCGTCGTGATCTTCTATCTCGTCGTGCAGATGGTCGGCGCGGGAAAGCTCATCCAGCTGCTGTTCGGCTTGCCTTACTGGGTGGCCGAAGTGATCGTCGGCGCGCTAATGGTCATCTACGTGTTTTTCGGCGGCATGACGGCGACGACGTGGGTGCAGATCATCAAGGCGGTGCTACTGCTGTGTGGCGCCACGTTCATGGCTATCATCGCGCTCGCGCAATTCGGCTTCAGTCCCGATCAGATGTTCAGGCGCGCCGTCGACGTTCATCCCGCCGCGCTCAGCATCATGGCGCCCGGCAAACTGCTGAAGGATCCGCTCAATGCGCTTTCGCTCGGCATCGCGCTGATGTTCGGCACCGCCGGTTTCCCGCATATCCTGATGCGCTTCTTCACCGTTCCCGACGCGAAGGAAGCGCGTAAGTCCGTATGCGTCGCGACCGGCTTCATCGGGTACTTCTATCTGCTGACATTCGTGATCGGCTTCTCGGCGATCGCTTTGCTCGCCCAACATCCCGAGTACTTCAAAACCGCCGTCGATGGCCATTTCGATCTCACGCGCGATCTGCTCGGCGGCTCGAACATGGTCGCGGTCAATCTGGCTCATGCTTTGGGCGGCAGTCTGTTCTACGGCTTCATCGCTGCCGTGACTTTCGCGACGATTCTCGCGGTCTTCGCCGGGCTCACGCTTTCCGGTGCGACCACGGTTTCGCACGATCTCTACGCGTGCTGGCTCGCGCGCGGCAAGGGCGACGAAGCTCGCGAAATGCGCATATCGCGCGCGGCAACGTTGATGCTGAGCGTCGTCGCGATCGGATTCGGCATTCTCTTCGAGCATGTCAACGTGGCGTTTCTCGTCGGTCTGGTCGCCGCGGTCGCGGCCAGCGCGAATTTTCCGGTGCTGGTATCGTCGATTTTCTGGCGCGGCATGACCACTCGCGGTGCTGTCGTCGGGGGCGGCCTCGGACCCGTGTCCGCAGTGTTTCTGACGCTGTTTTCCAGGTCGGTATGGGTGGACGTGCTGCATCAGGCGCATGCGCTCGTGCCGCTCGACAACCCGGCGGTGATTTCAGTGCCGCTTGCGTTCGCGGGCATATGGATCTTCTCGATGCTGGATCGCGGCGCGGGCGCCCAGCGGGAGCGCGAAGCTTTCGCCATGCAGGAGTTCTATGGCCAGACGGGTCTCTTGCCCATGAAGGCGGTCGATCATTGATCGTGGATCGGTGCTCGTGAAATCGACAGGACGCGACGACGTCCTCATCGGCGGCGAAATCGGCGGGCTCGCCGCGAATTGCGACTACAGAAACTCCACTTGCCTCCGACGGAGGCTCATCCGTGCAGCACATCATTCAAAGGAATAGCGATGAATACCCGTGAAGTTGTCATTGCCCATGCCGTTCGCACGCCGATCGGCGCATTCGGCGGATCGTTGAAGGACGTCCCCGCAACTGCACTCGGCGCGCTCGCTGTGAGGGAAACGTTGCGGCGCGCCGCGCTCGATCCGAAAGCGCTGTCGTCCGTTGTAATGGGCAACGTCGTCCAGGCCGGCAACAGGATGAATCCGGCACGACAGGCCGCCATCGGCGGCGGCGTGCCCGTATCGGTACCCGCGCTCACCGTCAACCGTGTCTGTGGCTCGGGCGCGCAGGCGATCGTCTCGGCGGCTCAGGAAATCGCGCTTGGCTACGGTGAGGTGGCGGTTGCCGGCGGCATGGAAAGCATGGAGCGCGCGCCGTATCTGCTGGACACTGCACGGTGGGGCAGCCGCATGGGTAATGCGCAAATGCACGACAGCATGCTACGCGATGGTCTTGTAGATGCATTCTCGGGTGAGCACTCGGGCTGGCACACGGAAGATCTGGTGACGAAATCCGACCTTACGCGGCGCGCCCAGGACGAGTGGGCGGCGCGTTCGCAGCAACGGTTCGCGGCTGCGCAGGAACGTGGCGCATTCGACGCCGAACTCGTCGCCGTCGAAATAGAAGGGCGCAAGGGCAGCATCCAGTTCACGCGCGACGAGCAGCCGTGTCCGGAAACGACCGTGGAAACGCTGGCAAAGCTGCGTCCCGCGTTCCGTCCCGATGGCACGATCACGGCGGGCAATGCGCCCGGCCTGAACAGCGGTGCGGCGGCAATGGTCGTGGCCGAGCGCGGTTATGCCGACGCCAAGGGGATCGAAGCGAGTGCGCGCCTTGCGGCTTTCGGCATCGCCGCCGTCGAGCCCGGCATGTTCGGTCTCGGTCCCGTGCCGGCCGTGCATATCGCGTTGGAGCGAGCGGGCTGGAAGCTCACCGATATCGAACGCATCGAGATCAACGAGGCATTCGCCGCCGTGCCACTCGCGGTTGCCCAGCAGCTCGGACTCGCGCACGACATCGTCAATGTCGAAGGCGGCGCGATCGCGCACGGTCATCCGATCGGAGCAACGGGCGCGGTCCTGACCACGCGTCTCGTCCATTCGATGCGCCGCGACGGCCTGAAGCGCGGCATCGTCACGCTGTGCATCGGCGGCGGTCAGGGTATGGCGCTCGCGCTGGAGATGCTGTAACGGCATGAGTGGTGGACTTGATCAGCATTGCCGACTTTGTGCCGCTCGTGTCGCCACGCCCAGCCGAGGATCGCGAAGAAATGCGTAGCAACGCAGCAGTTGGACGGGGGCGCGATCAATCCAGGTCGCTGATCCCTCAGAACGAACCGGCTAGTCGCACGTCGAATTGTCGGGACATCATCAAGGTGCAACAAGCAGCGTGGGGATCGCTCATGAAACTCCAGTGCTCGAGTCTATTCCAGCAATCGGCCTACGTCGCCGGCTCGTGGGTTGATGACACCGATCTTCCCAGGATTCCAGTCACGAATCCGGCAACGAGGGAAGTGCTAGGCTCCGTACCGCAAGTAACCATGGAACATGTGGAGGAGGCTATTGCCTCCGGTGCGGCCGCATTTCAGGAGTGGCGTGACTGGAGTAGCCGCGAACGCGCTTCCGTGCTGAAGGAGTGGGCGTCATTAGTCCTGGCTCATCGTGATGACCTGGCAATGGTCTTGTGCCTGGAACAGGGCAAGCCTCTGCACGAAGCCCGTGCGGAGATTTCGCAAGCCGCTAACTATCTTGAGTGGTTTGGGGAAGAAGCGCGTCGAATCTACGGTGACAACATTCCTGCGCCTCGCCGCAATCAGCGTATCCGGGTGCTACATCAGCCCATCGGAGTTTGCGGCGCGCTCACTTACTGGACGTTTCCGTCGTCGATGGTAGCGAGACGATTAGGAGCGGCACTCGCTGCAGGCTGCAGCGTAATACATCATCCCGATCCGAAGACGCCATTCTCGGCGCTTGCGCTATGCCTGCTTGGCGAAAGCGCAGGTTTGCCCCGAGGCGTGCTATCGGTGCTCACAGGTGAGAGCGATGCGATCGGCCGTGCGCTTGCGTCGAGCCCGACGGTCAGAAAAGTCTCTTTTACCGGGGCCATTGAAGATGGCAAGCGTTTGATGGCCATGTGCTCTTCCACGGTCAAAAAGGTGTCGCTCGAACTGGGAGCGAACTGTGCGTTCATTGTGTTCGATGACGCTGACGTCGATCTGGCTGTCAAAGGAGCGCTAGATGCGCGTTTCAGGCACTCTGGCCAGGCAGCCATGTGCGCGAATCGGTTCTTCGTCCACGAAGATGTTTACGAATGCTTCGTCTCTAAACTGGTGTCCAGAGTCGCTGCATTGAAAGTCGACGACGGCCTCTCCGAAGGTGCTCAGATCGGCCCACTCATCAATGATGACGCAGTGACACGCGTCGAAAATCTCGTGAACGACGCGGTGCAGTCGGGTGCGTCGATTTTGACTGGCGGGTCGCGTCTGTCTCCCGGATCAAACTTTTTCCGACCCACTGTGCTGACGAACGTTGAGCCAGAGATGAGCGTTTGCGGCGACGAAGTTCTGGCTCCGATTGCAAATGTGCTTCGTTTTACCGACGAGGCGCAAGTGATCGAACTGGCAAACAATACGCGGACCGGCCTTGCCGCCTATTTCTATACCTCGGATATCGGCCGCGCCTTCCGTGTGATGGAGTCTCTCGAGACCGGCGTTGTTGGAGTCAACGATAGCCTTGTGTTTAACGAGGTAGCACCGTTTGGTGGCATTAAGGAATCAGGCATGGGGCGTGAGGGCGCTCATTCCGGAATCGAGGCATACCTCGAAGCCAAATACGTCTGCTTCGGAAATCTTTGAGCCGATTGACAGTGGGGACGCCGGAGCGAGGGACGCGAGGAGCTTCGAGAGGCAATCACCCCGGATCCTGCTATCAACGGTCTTCACACGGTCCGCCAACCCCGCGGAAAGCATGTGAACAGCGCTCTTCGTCGCGCATTGCTGCGAATGGAGGCGAGGGCTGCACCTGACCGAAAATCAGTCGAATTCATCCTGCAGAAAGACAAGCGCGGCACGATTCTAGCTACACCGTTGTTGCAGATGGCCGTTGCAGGAAGGAACACAGTTGTGAAAAAGGCGCCCTCAAAAGATCTCCCGCCTCCTGCCCAGCGGGCGCCAAGGGCTTTTATGCGGGGCTGACAGGCAAGGGGCCCAGATCGCTCGATGCGTCATCATCGCTGTGGCGCAGCATGATTCAATTGACCGTCGCCAACGAAGCGGCATATCTTGAGCATTGCCGACGCTACGCTCTCGACCACCTGGGCCAACAGGTCAGATAGCGAGGTATCGGTTGCACGTCCGCGGCAGGTTCGATCTCATCGCTGCACGCGCGATAACCCACGATAAGTCAGGCGCCTGCATCGAACAACAGGACAGACCAGGCCCATCTTTTGCGGTCTGCGCGCGCACGTCGTTCTTGATTAGGGTGGAAGATCATCATGTCGAGACAGCCCGGTTGGTCGGTCGTCATCGGTGCAATCACACTTGTGTTTCTCGCGCTCACTTCGCTTTACCTCGTGATCGGCGGAGCATGGCTGATTGCCGTAGGCGGGTCGTGGTACTACCTGATCACGGGCCTGCTGCTCGCGGTAGTGACGTGGTTGCTTTACCGGCGCAAGCCCGCTGCGCTCGTTCTCTACGCGCTCGTGATGATTGCGACGGCGGTCTGGGCACTGTGGGAGTCCGGCACGGACTTCTGGGCATTGGCTCCGCGCTCCGGGGTGCTGGTCATTTTCGGCGTGTGGCTACTGCTGCTCGTGAGCTGGCGGATGGAGGGCGCACGCGGGCTCGGCATTGGTTCGCTCGTCGTTGCATTGGCTGTCTGGGCGGGCGTGCTCATCTACGCGAACTTCAACGACCCGCAAACGGTCAACGGGAGCTTCAGTGCGGCATCGGCGGCCCCCGCAGAGACCGGTGATGACGCCGCCGACTGGCCGACCTACGCGCGCACCCAGGCCGGTACCCGCTATTCCCCGCTGACTCAAATCACGCCTGCAAACGTCAAGGACTTACAGGTCGCGTGGACCTTCCGGACCGGGGATAGCAAAGGCACCAACGACCCCGTCGAGATTACGGACGAAGTCACGCCGATCAAGATCGGCGAGACCTTGTTTCTATGCTCGCCGCATCAGATCCTATGGGCGTTGGATGCGCGGACCGGCAAGTTGAAATGGAAATTCGATCCGCAGCTGAAGGCCGATCCGTCGTTCCAGCACGTGACCTGCCGTGGTGTGTCTTACGTCGATCTTTCCGCGGCCGGTCCCGCGCCGACGGCTGATCAGCCCTCGGGCGCATCGGCCGCCGCGCCGGATCAGCAGGCAGCGTCGGCCGCGGCGCCCGCTCAGCAACCAGCGTCTGCGCCCGCTGCGACTGCCACGACCGCCGAGGCCTGCATGCGCCGCATCTTTCTGCCCGTCAACGATGGCCACCTGTATGCGCTTGACGCTGAGACAGGAGCACTGTGCAAAACCTTTGCCAACGGCGGCGATCTCGATCTCCAGCACAACCAGCCGGTGACGACCCCCGGCATGTATGAGCCGACCTCGCCGCCGGTCATCACGAACGACGTGATCGTCGTCGCGGGCGCGGTCGAGGACAACTATTCGACGCGCGAGCCGTCGGGCGTGATCCGCGGCTTCGATGTGCGTTCCGGCGAACTGCTGTGGGTGTTCGACCCGGGCGCGAAGGACCCGAATCAGAATCCTCCCGCCGGCGGTCACTACACGCTCAATTCCCCAAACTCGTGGGCGCCCGCTGCATACGATCCCAAGCTGGACATCGTCTATCTGCCGATGGGTGTGACCACGCCGGACATCTGGGGCGGCAACCGGACGGCGGATCAGGAGCGTTTCGCGAGCGGCCTGCTCGCGCTGCACGCGTCGACGGGCAAGCTCGCGTGGTTCTATCAGACGGTCCACCACGACCTGTGGGACATGGACCTGCCATCGCAGCCCACGCTTGCGGACATTACCGACGTCAAGGGCAATACCGTGCCTGTCGTGTATGCGCCGGCCAAAACCGGCAACCTGTTCGTGCTCGACCGGCGCACGGGCGTGCCGGTGGTGCCGGCTCCGGAGCGCCCGGTGCCGCAGGGTGCGGCGCCCGGCGACCATGTTTCGCCTACCCAGCCGTTCTCCGGACTGACATTCCGGCCATCGAAGGATCTCACCGATGCCGACATGTGGGGCGCCACGATGTACGACCAGCTGGTATGCCGGATCATGTTCCACAAGCTGCGCTATGAAGGCACCTTCACACCCCCATCAGAGCAAGGAACGCTGGTCTTTCCGGGCAATCTCGGCATGTTCGAGTGGGGCGGCATGGCGGTCGACACAGATCGCCAGATTGCGGTCGCCAATCCGATTGCGCTGCCGTTCGTTTCGCGGCTGATTCCGCGTGGCCCGGGCAATCCGATTCAGCCGGTACCGGGCGCGAAAGGTTCGGGGACGGAGACCGGAATTCAGCCGCAATACGGCGTTCCGTTCGGCGTGACACTGAATGCGTTCATGTCGCCGTTCGGTCTTCCTTGCAAGCAACCTGCCTGGGGCTTCATTTCGGCGATCGATCTGAAGACCAACCAGATCGTATGGAAGAAGCGGATCGGAACGGTGCGGGACAGCTCGCCGATTCCGTTGCCGTTCAAGATGGGGATGCCGATGCTCGGCGGCCCGATCATCACGGCGGGCGGCGTGGCGTTCATCGGCGCGACGGCCGACAACTACATTCGCGGCTTCGACGTGAACAACGGCAGGCAACTCTGGCAGGCGCGTCTGCCCGCCGGCGGGCAGGCAACGCCGATGAGCTATTCGGTCAACGGACGTCAGTTCGTGGTGATTGCGGCAGGCGGTCATGGCTCATTCGGTACGAAGCTCGGCGACTACGTGATTGCCTATGCGTTGCCGCAATAGCAAAGCGGTGAAGCAGGGTGGACGTGCGTGGACAGGACTGCCACGTCCACGCACGGCAATGCGGTCATCTGTTTGTCACTGACTTGCGGCGGACGGCGAACTGCTCGCCGCCGAATCCGCGTTGGCTGTTCCACCCGCCTTATCGGCGGGCTTGCAGCCCGCGCACATCGCGGCGATAGCTATCGTGATCGCGCTCGCGAGAAGCCGGCGGTAGAGGATTGGTTTCATGACATCTCCTGGTTGGGTGGCATCCGATCAATACTTGCGACGCAATCAGACAGCACTCGTCGGGCTATCCTGCAGAGCTAAGCATCTCCTATTCCCGCTACTTTGAATTCACGTCAGTGCGAGAATCTGTCGGTCACTCCGCGTACTGAGAAACCCAATATGGGCTCCGACCTTGCCCAGATAAAGGCTATCAATCCACCAGGTTCCAAGGCCGCTTTTGGAGTACTAGCGACGCTCGGATGTCCGACTATTCCTCACAGCGATCGTCCCCTCATGGCCCAGATTGTGTCAAAACGCATTTTGGAGCGCTAGAATTTGCCATCCGATAGCGAAGGATGAGCAAGATGAAACGGTTCGTTCAAGGCGACAATCGTACGCAAAGCTTTCTCCTCCCCGAAGCCCTCGATGACTACGTGACGGACACCAATCCCGTGCGCGTAGTTGATGTCTTTGTCGATGAGCTTGATCTGCATAAGCTTGGGTTTGAAGGCGTCGAACCAGCATTGACCGGTCGGCCGTCGTATCACCCCGAGGTGATGCTCAAGATCTATATCTACGGTTACCTGAACCGTATTCAGTCGAGCCGCCGCCTTGAACGCGAGGCCCAGCGCAACGTCGAACTGATGTGGCTTACAGGCCGCCTTGCACCGGACTTCAAGACCATTGCGCGGTTCCGTAAAGACAACGGCAAAGCGATCCGTAGCGTCTGCCGTCAGTTCGTCATGCTATGCCAGCGTCTGGACCTCTTCGCCGAAGCGATCGTTGCGATTGACGGCAGCAAGTTCAAGGCGGTGAACCACCGTGACCGTAACTTCACGAGCGCGAAGCTTGAACGACGCATGCGCGACATCGAGTCAAGTATTGCTCGCTATCTTGAGGCGATGGACACAGCGGATCGTCAGGAGCCTGCAATCGCGAAGGTCAGGACGGAGCGACTGCAAGACAAGATTGCGGCCTTGAAGGAGCAGATGCGAGGCCTCAAGGAGATCGAGGTCCAACTCAACGCAGCACCCGACAAACAGGTATCGCTCACGGATCCAGATGCCCGTTCGATGAAGACTCGAGGTACGGGGGTTGTTGGTTACAACGTGCAGACTGCAGTTGACGCAAAGCACCACCTGATCGTCGCGCACGTCGTTATCAATGATGGGATCGATCGTGATCAGTTGACGTCAATGGCGAAGCTTGCCCGTACAGAGATGGCCGTGGACAAGCTCACTGCAGTTGCGGACCGGGGCTACTACAAGAGCGAGGAAATACTCGCATGCCATGAGGCTGGAATAAGCGTGCTCGTTCCGAAACCGGTGACATCGAGCGCAACGGCTAATGGCCGCTTCGGCAAGGATGACTTCATTTACAACGCACAGACGGACGAATATCGGTGCCCGGCGGGCCAGCGGCTAATCTGACGATTCTCAACTGTTGAGCGCGGTCTGAAGATCAGTAAATACTGGAGTTCAAATTGCCAGCAATGCTCACTAAAGGGGGATTGCACTCCAGGCCCTCAACGTCGCGTGGCACGCTGGGAACACGAAGATGTTCTCGATGAGATGCAGGCGCGACTTGATCATGCGCCTGAGATGATGCGCATCCGGCGACAGACTGTCGAGCATCCGTTCGGGACGATCAAGGCATGGATGGGCGCCACTCATTTCCTGACACGGACCATCGAGCGGGTGAGCACAGAAATGAGCTTGCACGTGCTTGCGTACAACATGAAGCGGGTGATCAAGCTACTCGGTTCAGAAGCGTTGATGACAGCGATGCGGGCGTGAGCCCTGTTGGGAGGTGCTGCGCCTTCGCAATACTTTCGCTGTGATTTGACGCTCGGATCGCCGCAATCGAAAAGTCGAGACCTGCGTCAAGCCAGGTTTCGTTAATTCCCAGTCGCTGCCCGTTTTGACACGCTCTGGGCCGCGCGCTGTCCGATGCGTGTTGACTCATGTGTAAGCGCCTCGCGTCGGCCGTTCGTGATGTGTCGCGCGCATGTGGCACGCTATCGGTAACGCGTTGATCGATACCTCGCGGATACCGGCAGGAGACGTTGCGGCGATCAGGTTGTCGCTGACGGCGGAGTGGATTGCGTGGGCAACTTGCCGACCATGTTCCAGGGCAGCAGTTCGTCTATGCGACTGATTTTGTGGTCCGCGATGTGAGTCAGGATGTATTCCAGATATGCACGGGGGTTGATGTCATTCAGTTTGCACGAGCCGATCAGACCGTACATGGCAGCGGCCCGTTCGCCTCCACTGTCGGAGCCTGCAAACAGGAAGTTTTTCCTCCCCAGACTTACACAGCGCAGAGCGTTTTCGGCGAGAGCGTTGCTGATCTCAATACGACCGTCTTCGCAGTACAGAACGAGTGCGTTCCATTGATTGAGCGAGTAGCGTATCGCCTTGGCCAACTCGGATTTTGCCGACAGGGTCGCGATCTTGTCCGTCATCCACGCCTTGATGGTCGCGAGCACCGCGAGGCTTCTCTCCTGCCGTACGCGCAATCGTTCGGCGGCGGGCTCGCCCCGGATATCAGCCTCAATGTCGTAGAGTTCGCCGATCAGCTCGAGTACGTGCCTTGTCGACTCAGTCGGCGTGCGGACATGAACGTCGTATATGTACCGTCTCGCGTGATCCCAGCAAGCCGCCTCACGAATCTTGCCGCCTGCATACAGCTCGTCGAAACCACCGTAGGCGTCGGCCTGCAGGACGCCCTTGAATCCGGCCAGATGAGTCTGCGGATGTATCCCCTTTCGGTCGGGCGAGTAGGCAAACCAGACTGCGGCCGGGTCCGTCGAGCCCGAACGGCTGTCGTCGCGAACGTACACCCACAGGCGACCCGTGCGCGTCTTTTTGTTGCCCGGTGCAAGCACCGGGATCGGCGTGTCGTCCGCGTGCAGCTTGAACGTTGCCATCGTGTAGACGCGCAGCGCTTCGGTCAACGGCTCGCACAAAGCCTCGCACTGGCCGACCCAGCGCCCCATGCTGGCGGGGTCGAGCTTAACGCCGTCACGCGCGGCAATTGCCGACTGCCGGTACAGCGGTTGATGATCAGCGAACTTCGAAACGAGGATGTCAGCAAGCAGGCCCGGATGCGCGATGCTGCGCTCAATTGGCAAGCCCGGCATCGGCGGCTGCGAGATGTGATTGCAGCAGGTGCAGACCGCCTTGCGGCGGATCGTGCGAATCACCTTGAACATGGCGGCGACACGGGCAAGCTGCTCGGACACGTCCTCGCCGAGTGGCCGCATGGTGTTGCCGCAGTTCGGGCAGCTCGGATCGGGTTCGAGCACGCGCTCTTCACGCGGCAGATGGGGCGGCAACGCCTCCTTCGAGGCTGCTGCGCCGGCGGGCACACTTGTGCCCGATGTGCGGTCGCGGCGAACATCCGCGACACCGCGCCCACCGCTCAGCTCATCCAGTTCCGTTTCGAGCCGCTCGATCTGCCGGTCCAGCTGCTCGGACTTGCGGCCAAACTGCACCCGTTTGAGTTTGTCGATCTGGGCCTTGAGCTGTTCGATCTCGATATCGCGCTCGGCAAGCTGGGCACGAGCCTCCAGCAGCAAGGCCTTAAGCGCATCGACGTCATCCGGAAGACGGGCATCATCGGTCATGCGCCGGAGTTTACGCGTGCCCCGAAGCGTTTACAACACCGATAGCGCCGCGGTTCGACGCGGCTGCCGCCAGTCAATGCCCTCGAGTAGCATCGAGAGTTGTGCCTGTGTCAGATGGACCTTACCGCCGTCGGCCTGCGGCCAGACAAACCGCCCTCGCTCAAGCCGCTTCGCCAGGAGCCATAGCCCGTCCTCCGTGGCCCACAGGATTTTGATGAGGTCACCGCGCCTGCCCCGGAAGATGAAGACGTTCCCGTCGAACGGATTCTCCTCCAGTGCAGTTTGCACCTTCGCCGCCAGGCCCTGAAATCCGGAACGCATGTCGGTGACGCCAGCCGCAATCCAGATGCGGGTGCCCGCCGGCAGCCCGATCATCGGGACAGTTCTCGTACCAGTAACCGCAGCATATCAGGCGACACGTTGCCGCGGATGCGCAGGCGTGCACGGTCAAATTCGATCTCGCAGACGTTCTCCGACACAGCCTCGCGCATGGACATCGATGTCTCGGTTTCGGCGACAACGCTCACCGGAAGAAACGGTGCAACGTCAACCTCTGACTGCTGTTGCACATGCGCCGGATGTGGTGCTCCGAATACGCCTTGAAGATATTGGCGACGCCATCTGAACAGCAGGTTGGTGTTAATGTCGTTGCGACGCGCGACCAGCGATACGGAAGCTCCCGGTTCGAAGGTCTGTTCGACCAGCTGTCGCTTGAATTCGCGCGGAAAGTTCGGGCGCCTACCGGGCGCTTCGTTCTTGCCATCTACTATGTCGGCCACTTTGGTTCCCGCCAAAAAATTTGGTGGGAACCAAATTACCTCCATTTATGGCTGCTTAGAGAACGGCCGAGATGAGGCGCTTACACTCATGTTGACCCACTGGAGACATCTGGGAGCGACTCACGACCGTCCGCAGTATGTTCAATGGTGCCGGCAGTTAGCGTATGCCCTGACATCGAACGCTACGAGTTTCTGCGGTAGCGACAGGCCGTACTACGAGCGCCGCATGGCGTCTTGAATGAAAACAGGTTAGGAGAGACTCCATGCGTAGCGGGAACGTGGGGTTGCGATTCCGGCACTTCGCCGTGCGCGCAGGTGGTTGGCTTCGTTCAGTGTTCGCATGGCTGTGGAGAAACGCGGACCCCGTGTCGAAATGGGCAACCACGCTCGGAACCGTCGCCGTGATCGGCGGGGCAATATTCGCGTATTACCAGTTCGACCTCGCTGGCGGTTCAGACTGGGCGATCAATTTATCCCTGTCTACCGAGGTCTTGCCATACAGCGACAATCTCGGATAGCTTGTAGTGCATGTGCGGTCGAAGAACGCACGCGGCAGTGAAGTCGATGTTGAACCACCCGATGACAGTTTCAAGCTGAAGATAAAGCGGATTCCAGACGGTTTTGCGGCCAGTAGCGTCATTAATCCTGACGACGATTCCAACACGCGCGATCTAATAAAGGAAATAAGCCTTCTCCCGAAAGAAGGCTACGTGTTCGCTCCCGGCGCCGATTTTGACGATGCTAGGGGAATCGTGCTGCCGCTCGGCAGCAAGGTGTCGGTTTCCGCGAAACTGGTCCACGATGGCGATGACGTTTCCGCGAGTCGCTTTCTGACAGTGGAACCTCCGGTGGGAAATCTTGGCACCGACGAAGGCCGTGATAAGTAGAGGGGCGTCGTGGCATGGACGGCCGCAACAGGCCGCATTACAAATACCGAATGGCAGCGTGTGCGAGCGTCAATTGAGCGATGTGCAGCACGGACGGCGACCGACCCACTTCTGCCGTTGGATGCCGCGTCAGATGAGCGACAGCTTTCGAGGCCCAACTGTCATCCACGCGTCGTCGACCGCCCGCCGGTCTGCTTGCCTACATGCCGTTCGCTGGACAACGAACACTGTTCATCCCGAGCGACCTTCACCGCCGGCGTCACGCGTCCGTCCGCGGTTCCGGCCTCAATCGAACTCCAGCCCTATCAGACGTCCTATTATGAGGAGGGGGCGGTCGTGAACCAACACGGGCGAAACATCCCTGGAGGGCCGACATGAGAACGCTTTTGCGCACGCTGTTTGGAGCGATTGTCCTGCTCGGTCATCTTTCAACCGGGCACGCCTGGGAAGATACGCCGCCGCTGCGAATCAACTATCTGGCCTACCCGGTCGACTGGAACGGCAAGCCGATCATGATCGGCGCGCGACTGCAGGTGCCAGTCAACGTGTCCGGCAAGCTTCCTGCTGTGATCCTCATGCATGGCACCTCCGGTCTAAGTTACCGTGGCGTCTACTACGCCGCCGCGCTCAATCGCGCCGGTATCGCCACGCTCGAAATCGATCAATGGGGCGGCCGGGGTCTTCCGGGAGGGGCGTCCAGTCGTCCCAAGGCGCTTGGCGACAATCTGCCCGACATCGTCGGCGCGTATCGCCTGCTTGAAGGACGACCGGCAATCGACGCCTCGCGCATCGGCATCATGGGCAGTTCGATGGGCGGCATCGAGTCTCTGCTCATGATGACGCACCGCCACAGCGATGCACTTCTCGGCAAGGATATCCACCTGAAAGCAGCCGTGGCGTTCTACCCCGTATGCTGGCTTTATAACCATGTGCCAGGCGCCGACTTCGGCGACCTCGTTGACGCGCCGATCCGGATCTTCGTCGGCACGGCGGACGACTACGATGGTGGCGCAGCCGCTTGCCAGGCGCTCTTGCATAGTCTCGCGCCGGCCGATGCCGCACACGTCTCACTGCGAGCCTTCCCGGGCGCGACGCACGAATTCGATGTGTTTGACGGTCGTCGTGAATTCAACGACCCGGGTGCGAATCGGCGAAAAGGTGGGGTAATTCATGTCCAGCCCGATCCCGAGGCGCGTCAGCAGGCGCGTGACGACCTCGTGCAATTCTTTACAACCGCCTTTAAGCAAAACTAGCCCGAGGGGCGTCACGCGCCCGGAGCCACACTTCCCGGCGGTCGGTCGTATGCGATGGGGTACGGGACCACTGTAGCCAACGCGATAGACGTGATCGGCGCACAAACGTCCGTCGTCTGGGCGAAGCGGACGCTCGAACGTCCGTGACAAAGTATGGCCCAGCGTCCGTAGTTGGCCGATAGGACCTGTTCGATGAACGTTTTACAGAGCCGACATCGGAATCCTCAACGGCAGCTTTCCGGCGACTTGCGCGAATGCGTACTGCCGGCCAACAAGAGCCGTTGATGAACGGCCGGCAAACGGCTGAAGTCGGTTTGCTAGCGGTCGTTGGGTGATAGTCGAGGATATCAGGGGGCGAGGCTTTTCCGCACGCACGTAGCCGTTGATGGACACAGATTGGCAAGCTGCCTGCGTAGCCGTACTGTATCGCCGTACGTCGCGTGCTGCTTCGTCTCGATTGACGCCCGGTCATTGGCGGGGATGCGCTTTGAGGAACGGGCCTACTTCAGAAGCCTGAAACCGGTCCGATGAGCGGCCGTCAAAGGGAGCAGGCCAGTCAACCCTGTCGGCAGTCCCGACACACGACCGTGATTTCGGCGGCTCCATCGTCCGGTGCACAGCCGACGCGAGCGACCGACGCCGCGATCAGATCCCTTACTCCATTTGCTTCGACTTCTGAGACCTTGCTGCAGCGCCCGCAAATTGCAAAGAGACGATAGCCGTTACCCGTGGCACCGGCGCGCGCGATATAGCCGTTTACCGTGGCAAGCCGATGCGCCAGACCATTCTCCATCAGGAAGCCGAGAATCCGATAGACGGTCGCTGGATTTGCGCGCGGGTGTGTTTCCAGAATGCTGTCGAGAAGTTCGTAAGCAGTCACAAAGCGATTGTGCTGTAACAGCAACTCCGGCACCCTTGCGCGCATCGGCGTGAAACGGGCTCCGCGCTGCTCACATTGCACTTGTGCTGCTACGAGCCTTGCCTGCATATCGGTTGGGCCCGCGTCCCCCTTGCTTGCATCAGGCGCGTTCATTCTGCATGAACCTGGGTTCGCGAAACACCTGCCAGCGACCAGGCTCGTGCCCGGGTCCACACCTGCCCCACTCCGTAACAGGCGGCCCCAAGCATGCCAACGAAGAAACCGACTGGCCAGTTGGAGACATAGGAGAGGGCGATCGACGTCCACACCGTGACGAGCGAACTTCCAACCGACACGCATATCGCAAGAATCGGCCGGTCAGTCAGCGAGCGGGCCGCAGCCGCGGGCCCAATCATCAGGCTGAACACCAGCAGCGCGCCTACTACCGGGAGCGCCATTGCCGTCGCAAGCGCCAGGATGCTCATGAACGCAAGTTCCATCGCGCGGCTCGATACGCCTCTCGCCTTCGCCAGATCGGGCGATACCGAACTGAGCAGGAGTGGCCGGAAGAGCACAACCGTAACCGCAATCGAGAACCCGCTGATCGCGGCAACCGGCGCGAGATCGGTGTTGCTCACGCCCAATACTTCGCCGAAGAGAAGGGCATAGACCGCTTGTGAATACTCGCTCGTCATGCTCAGGAACAGCGCCCCGAGGCCTAGCAGCGTGACGAGGCACAGGGCGGTTGCGACTTCGGGTCTTCCGCGCCGGCCCAGCCAACTGATTCCAATCACGCCGAGACCAGCGAAGACGATCAGGCCGAAGAGCGGATTGATACCGAGCAGGCTTGCCGCTGCAGCACCGGGAAAGGTGCCGAGCGGCAAGGCGTGCGCGGCGAACGAGGCGCCTCGAATCACCACGAAGAATCCGATGAGTCCGGCGACCGCTGCTACGATGCCCGCCACGATCCATGTGTTGGTCATGAAGCTGGAGAACATGGTCAGGCCTCACCCGGTTCACGGGTGTTCAGGGCAATCCGCGCGCATAACGCGGACAGACCCGTGGCCCAGGCTGGCCGCCTTGCCACCCTCAAGGCGATCGCCGCCGGACCTATCAGGAGTGCGGTCGACAGGATGGCGCCGACGGTAATAGCTGATAGGGAAACGGCCAGCGCCAATACCAGCAGGTGCGATCATTCCGCTCGCACTGGCGGTGGGTACGGGAGCGTTGATTGCCGTGGGCGTGCTTTATCGTCCCTTGCTGCTCAGCTCCGTTGACCCAGAGCTGGCTGCGGTCATGGGCGTGCGGGTACGGACGGTCGGACTCAGTACGTTCAGGTGAGCGCGATCGAAACGGATCCCAATACGGATCCACACGCCTTCGAGGTCAACCCGAAGGTGGCAGCGCAGCTTGCTTCCGCCGATCTGATCGTCAAGAACGGCGTGGGATACGACGCCTGGGCCGACAAGATCATCGCAGCCGCGCCCAATAGCAAACGCAAGGTCATCGACGCCCAACACCTGCTCGGCCTGCCCGACAGCACGCGAAACCCGCGTCGGCGTACTCGTTTTCCACACCGATGGCGTTGATTACGCCAGCCGCCGCTGATGCCGCCATGGCGCTTCCCTGATGCACGGCAAGCAGTACCAATGCAGCCGAAAGGCTACCGATGGGCGTTCGTGCGCCGCGCCAAACAAACCGGTTTGGCTGTCCTGAATTCCAGGATACGCGGTGCTGAACGGAGTTGTAAAGCGCGGCGGCGATTTTTTTCATTGGCGTTCCTGGTCACGAAAAATAAAGTTCCGATAGATTTAGATACGTTATAACATAACAACTGTGGCGTCTAACGTTTCCACCGGACAGACTGGCCGTCCCGGACCGTGGCATCAGCGAAGCGGGCTGTCACGCATTGGGGCATCTCGACCGTAACCATTTGCTCAGCACCCGCGCACCTCGGTGGGCGAACATGCTTGAGCGCGTGCCGCTCACAGGAGAATGCAATGCAAGATGCAACCGGCTTCCAGCGTATCCCTACGACCATCCTGACCGGCTTCCTCGGTGCCGGAAAAACGACCTTGCTCAACCGCATCCTGACCGAGCATCACGGCGGACGCGTTGCGGTCATTGAAAACGAGTTCGGCGAAGCGGGCATCGACAACGAATTGCTGGTGCAGGACGGTAACGAGCAGATTGTCGAAATGAACAACGGCTGTATCTGTTGTACGGTGCGTGGCGACCTGGTGCGTATCCTTTCGACACTCGCCGCGCGACGGGAGACAGGAGAACTCGCGTTCGAGCGGGTCATCATCGAGACAACGGGTCTTGCCGATCCGGCGCCCGTCGCGCAAACGTTCTTTGTTGACGATGTCGTGCAGGAGAAATACCTGCTCGACGCCATCGTGACGGTGGTCGACGCGCGGCATGGCGGCGAGCAGCTCGACGAACATCACGAAGCGCAGGAGCAGGTCGGATTCGCGGACCGTATCCTCGTATCCAAGGTGGACCTCGTCGGCGAAGAGCAGGCGCAGCAACTGATGCGCCGGTTGCGGCAGATGAACCCGCGCGCGACGATCAGGCCGGTACATTTTGGCGAGACGGACCTGAAGCAACTGCTCGACATCCGCAGCTTCAGTCTGGATGCCATCGTCGACATCGAGCCCGATTTCCTTGAAGACGTTTCGCACGAGCATGACGACGATGTGACGTCCTTCGTCTACCGCATTACTGCGCCTCTGGATCGGGACAAGCTCGAGGCGTTCTTCAGCGCCACGGTTGCGATCTATGGTGCCGCGATGCTGCGCTACAAGGGTGTGCTGAACCTGGCGGGTGTCGACCGCCGCGCAGTGTTCCAGGGCGTACACATGATTTTTGGCGCGGATATCGGTAAGTCCTGGGGCGCGAATGAAACGCGCGAAACCCGGATTGTTTTCATCGGCAAACAGTTGCCACATGATCTTTTCAAGGCGGGCCTCGACAATTGTATGGTTGGCGAAGTCGTGCAGAACTGACACGAAGGATCGCAAGCCTGCTTGCCGCGCACACGCCTCGGCCAGCAGGCTGGCCGTGTCGATCATGCGATCTTCTTCACCACGTATGAGGCTCCACTTTTTCCATGCACAAGCTCCCCGTCACCGTACTGTCCGGCTTTCTCGGCGCGGGCAAGACCACGCTCCTGAACCACGTCCTGAATAACCGCGAAGGCAAGCGGGTGGCCGTAATCGTGAACGATATGTCGGAAGTCAACATCGACGCTCAACTGATTCGTGACGGCGGCAGCCAGCTCTCGCACATCGACGAAAAGCTCGTCGAAATGAGCAACGGTTGCATTTGCTGCACATTGCGCGAGGACCTGCTGATCGAGATCCAGCGGCTCGCGCGGGAGAAGCGCTTCGACTATCTGCTGATCGAATCCACGGGCATATCGGAGCCCTTGCCGGTGGCGGAAACCTTCACGTTCCGCGACGAACAAGGTCACAGCCTCTCGGATATCTCTCGCCTGGACACGATGGTGACGGTCGTCGACGCCTATAACTTTGTGCGCGACTACGGTTCCCACGACTTCCTGGCGGATCGCGGCGAAACGTTGGGCGGGGAAGACCGCCGCACCGTGGTCGATCTGCTGACCGAGCAAATCGAGTTCTGCGACGTGATCGTGCTGAACAAGACGGACCTTGTGAGCGCAAGCGATTTGGAGTTGGTCAAAGGCGTGCTGCGGGTGCTGAACGCCCGCGCGAAGATCGTCGAAAGCCGCTTTGGCCAGGTGCCGATCGGGCAGGTTCTCGATACCGGCCTGTTCGACTTCGAAGCCGCTGCGCAAGCGCCTGGGTGGCTCAAGGAGATGCGCGGCGAACACATTCCCGAAAGCGAACAATATGGCATCACCAGCTTCGTCTACCGCGCGCGCCGTCCGTTTCATCCGCAGCGTTTCTTCGACTGGATTCAGTGCGAATGGCCGGGCGTCGTGCGCTCGAAGGGGTACTTCTGGCTGGCCTCGCGCAACCATGCGGTCGGCGAATGGTCGCAAGCCGGCGCGATCTCGCGTCACGGACGCGCCGGGACCTGGTGGGCGGCCGTGCCCAGGCACGCCTGGCCGCAGGAGCCCGAAGCACAGGCGATGATCCGAAGCCGCTGGCACGAGCGTTTCGGGGATCGTCAACAGGAGCTGGTCCTGATCGGCACCGGAATGGACGAGGTAACCTTGCGTGCGTCCTTTGATGCCTGCCTGCTAAGCGAGGACGAACTGGCCCGTGATGAAGTCGCGTGGCACAAATTTACCGACCCGTTCCCTGAGTGGACACAGTAAGGTGTGTCCACCCAGGCAGTAACCTGGCACCATGCATACTCAATCGCATTGAGGTACTTCGCCTGCCTGGTGCGGGGCACTCAGGCGAGTTCAACCGGGCCGTGGTCGTCGCAATGATCGCCGTGCGGATGGTGCAGGTGGCCGTTGACCAGGTAGTCGACGTGATCGCCATGCGGTACCGCTTCGTGGCCGCATGCCGGCCCGTGGACATGTCCCGGCTCATGACCGCCGCAGCTGGAAGTACATTGATCCGGATTTTTTCCGCTCACCTCCAGCCGGTGTTCGTCCACGTGATCGCCATGGGGATGGTGCAGGTGACCATCATGCAGATAGTCAATATGATCGCCATGCCTGATCGCAGTGTGTCCGCAGTTCGGACCATGCTGATGGTCATGATGGGCATGATGCGGTTCGTTGCAGGTGCTCATAGCAATGCTCCTCGACTCACGTGATAGTGAACGCATGACGTGGGCTTCGCGGCGTGCCCGCAATGGGCAACGGTTAATCCGGCCAGATGGTAAGCGATCCTCCTTACGCACGGCGAAGCCAACGCCCTTTGTTTCCCCCCTAGATGATGCCATACCCCCAATAAAGTAAACGCGTCCGTGCTTTAATTAACTGGCGCGGCGGATTCGATAGTCGGAAAACATCGGGGCTTGCCTGGCAGGTCAGCGGCAAAACGCGTCATTCCTCCTTCGGTGGCTCATCAAATTCGGACGGCGGATGTTCACACACGTGTTCAGCCATGTCGCTGATGACACGCTTTACGTGCTCGTCAGCTGCTACACAGAAAATCTGTTGTCCGCGCCGATCGGCGCGCAGCACCCGGGCTGCTCGCAAAAACCGCAGGTGATGACTGACGAGCGTTTGCGACAGACCAAATTTTGCCGCGATGTCGGAAACGCACATCGGCACGCGAAGGCATGCCGCAGTTATTTTGAGGCGGGTCGGATCGCCCATCTGCCGGAACATCTCTACCAGTTCCGCGACCTGGTCGTCGGACAACTCGGATGCCTGCATTTTTGCATTCCAAAGAGTCACGTCGCCAATAGATGACGCACCGCCGCATGCACGGAAATACTGCGGTTGCCCGTGTCCTGCCAGGGGTCATCGGGATATCGACGTCGACCGATGGTTCTCGACACACTAACGGTGGCCGGCACCGATGTCACGAATCGCTTTGCCACAAAGCTTTGCCCAGTTCGACCGACGTCGAATGGCTGGGTTCCAGGCGCGACGAACAGGCTCGAACGTGTACGAAGGGTCGAATTGGGCGATTAGCTATCCGCAACCGAGCGATGGCGGCTGCACCTTCAAGGTAGCCCTTCGATCGGAGCCAGGTCGAACGGCTGCCGCCGCGAAGTATGGGTAGGATGGGTGGCGCGCGAATCGGCGCGGTCCGCGCAAGGATATCGGTGATGATCATCGATGCGCCGCAGCGCCGGCAGATGAAGGCCGGTCTCGTTTCGATGACGGTGTATTCGGGTGATGCGTTGACCTCTGCCGCGACTTGCAGCAGTTCACGCACCTTCGCGAGGTTGGCGCGGTGCACCGGGTTCGCAAGCAGTCCATAGTGACGGATGCGGTGAAAACCACCGGGAAGCACATGCAGCAGGAAGCGACGCATCAACTCGCCGGCCTCCAGCGTCATGGTCCTGGAGCGGGTGCGCCCTTTCGAACGATAGTCCTTCCAGCGGAACGTCACGCCGCGTTCATCGAACGCGAGCAGGCGCTGGCTGGAGATCGCCACGCGGTGTGTAGAGCGGGAGAGGCACGCGAGTACCGCTTCGGGTCCCGCAAAGGGACGCTTGGCATACACGACCCATTCGCAGTCACGCAGCGGCGCAAGCCACCGGGCAAAGACAGCCGGGTCGGCGTCAGTCAGATTTGCGAAACGGGTAACCGGACGACTAGTCCTTCGAGGTCATTGGTCAATTGAATCTGGCATTTCAGTGTCCCACGGTTCCACGGTCGAGCGAACATGGTCGTGGAGTCTGCCTAGCTCACCGTGAAGCCGCCGTCCGCGGCGATGATCTGCCCGGTGACATAGCTTGCGGCAGGGCTTGCGAGAAAGAATACGCTCTGTGCAACCTCGATCGGGGCGGCCATTCGTCCCATCGGAATCCGTCCTGCGCCTACGATCGGCCCTCGAATCTTGAACGTCGCGCTGATGTTCTTGCCGCCCTCGCTGGCCATGCCGCCTGGAAGGATTGAATTGACGCGGATTCCGTCGGCCGCGAACTCGCTGGCCAGTGATCGCGTGATGCTGTCCACGCCGGCCTTCGCGGCGTCGTAATGGGCGTTGACGCCCCACAGCGTGGGTCGAAGCGCGCCGACGGAGGAGATGTTGACGATCGAACCGCCGCCGTTCGCCTTCATGCGCGTGATAGCCTCTCGGCAACACAGGAACGTGCCCCGCAGCGTGACGTCTTGCATCTGGTCCCATTGTTCGACGGACATTTCAAAGAATTCGGCCTTCGAACGGTGCGCCGCGTTGTTGATCAGAATGTCGACACCGCCAAACTTCGTATCTACGGCTGCGAATAGTGCCTTGACGGATGCTTCGTCGGCCACGTCGACTTTGCATGGCATCGCAATGCCGCCGTCCGCATCGATATCCGACGCTGTTGCCGACGCGGCATCGGGGTTCAAGTCGGCAATCACGACCTTGGCGCCGGCCTCGGCGAGCAGTCGCGCAGTCTCGCGACCGAGACCTTGCGCAGAGCCGGTAACAACGGCGGTCTTGCCCGTGAGATTGAACCTCTGCGCGAGGTGCGCGCCAATCTGTGTTTCACTAAACATGGAATGCTCCGTTTTGAGTGTCGATGAAGGTCGCGCTGTCCGGTTCGCTTCAGTCTTGCCGCTGTGGCCCAATCGTTTGTAGTTCATCGGAATTCACCAGACAGTGAAGATGATTGGGTGCGGACGTCTTCAGCTAATCAGAAATCCGCCGTCGAGCGTAATCGATTGGCCCGTCATGTAGCGGCCTGACGGCCCTGCGAGGTACAGCACCGCGGCGGCAATATCGGCGGGATCGCCCCATCCAAGCGGCAGACGTCGCTCCGCATCCGTACCGGGTCCCGTGAGCTTTTCTGTTTTCAGGCGAGCCTGCATATCCGGATGAAACTGAACCTTGCCGGGCACTGCACCGGGAAGCACGCAGTTGACGAGAATCTGGTCGCGGGCATAGTCCAGCGCTGCGGAGCGCACTAAACCCGCTACGCCCGCTCGCGCGGCACCGTAGGCGCCATTGCCATTCAGTACGGCATGCGTGGCTCCCATGGAAGTCACGTTCACGATGCGTCCACCCCGGCCTGCGGCGAGCATGCGCTTGATCGCTTCTCGCATGCAAAAGAACACAGACTTCAGTTCGATCGCCATCACTTCGTCCCAGGCGGCTTCGGAGAACTCCGTAAGCGGCCCGTTATTGGTCATGGCCGCGCAATTGACCACGATGTCCGGGCTACCCCAGGCTGCGCTGACCTGATTGAACAACGCAATCACGGAGGTTTCACGTTCCACGTCTGCCTCGATAGCGATTGCTTCGCCGCCCGCCGAAACGATCTTGTCGACGACCGAGTGCATGTGCGCTGCGCTGTGATCGGCGACTACGACCCGTGCGCCAGCCTCGGCCAGCACAGGGGCGACATCGATGCTGGAATTGCATCCCTTGTCAGTCACGACAGCGATTTTTCCGCTAATGCCGAATAGCCGCTCAAGCAAGGATGTGGTCATCGAGTTGTCTCCAGGGGGCTGTATTTCGCTTTTGATGAATTCTAGCGACAACGTCCGACGCGCAATGGTTACCGTGGGGAACAATTAGAGTGAGCTGGTTTCACTAATCCCGCGCTCTAACGAACGGCAGGAATGAAACGACTCAGCGCCGTGCTAGCGGGCCTCGTGGAAACGGTGGGCGAAAATACGCACGCCGTTCTAAAACCGCAACGATTATACCAGCCGGGATTTCCCTCGTTGCGGGTCTTCGGACGTGCCGCGCAACATGTGCGTGGAGAACGTCGGTCCGGCAATGATGATGTCGGCGCGAACGCACATACAACCTCACAGGAGGGCGCCAAGATGAATGTTGCGAAAAGAAGCCCCGTCCAGATGGAATCGCACCGACCGCGGCCAGGTACCGGCACGCTTCCTTTGCAGGTTGAGGACATCACCTCTTCGTGGCTGACGTCGGCGCTCGCGCGCAGCCATGAAGGGGTAGCCGTCGAATCACTGGCCATCGACGAGGTGATGTACGGCACGGCTACCAAAGTCAGGGTGCGTCTTGCTTACAACGCAACAGGGCGCGAGCTTCGCTTGCCGGAGTCTCTGATCGTCAAGGGCGGTTTCGTTCCCGAGTACCGGAACTTGAACGCCTACATATACGAATACGAGGCGAAGTTCTTCAAGGAAGTCCATCCCTGCTTGCGTGCAAATGTGCCTGCCTGCTTCTATGCAGAGACCGAAAGTCGAAGCGGGCAGTCGATCGTGATCCTCGAGGATCTACGTTCACGGGAAGTGGAATTCTGTCGCGTGCAGCGGACGCTGACGTTTGCGCAGGCGGCGGCAAACCTGGACGCGCAAGCGCGGTGGCACGCGCAGTTCTGGCAATCGCCTGCGCTCGAAAGCGATGGCGAACTGGCGTGGCTCGCGCCGCAGGACCCGCTGCCCGATGGCGAGTCCGGCACCTATCACTGGGGCCAGTTGAAACCCGAGGTGTTCGCCAGCTATACACAGTTGCCGCGCGGGGCCGCCCTGCCAAAGCGGTTTCACGATCGTGACTGGATGGAGCGGGCGCTCCTTGATCTGCGCGCTTTCGACCGCATCGGGCCGATGACGTTTCTCCATGGCGATGTTCATCTCGGAAACCTGTATTTCGACCGCGACGGCACGCCCGGCTTTCTCGACTGGCAGTCATATCGACGCGGACCGTGGGCTCATGACGTCACGTACTTCCTGATATCGGCTCTGGATATCGCGGATCGGCCGAGATGGGAGCGCGCGTTGCTCGAATACTATCTTGAGCGGCTCGCCTTTCACGGCGTCAACAACCCGCCGTCATTTGAAAGCGCGCTAGATGCCTACCGGCGCCACATCGTCTATGGGCTGTTCTTCTGGCTCGTGAATCCGGTGGAGTGGCAGGTCGAAGTCAACAATTGTGCAGTTGCGCCTCGGTTCGCGATGGCGGCACTCGATCACGAGATTCATGACCTCATGGGCCGATAACCCACCAGGCGTTGAGCGACACGCACTTGACGTCGCCACTTCCGCGGGAGTACATTTTTACGATCGATATTCAAAAATGTGAATGGCGGGAATGATAAAGGAGGCAAAGCATGTCGGAAATGGTCGCTCGACGCAGCACAACCTGGCCCAGCGTGTATGCGTGGGCAGGGCTCGGTGCCCTTTTCGCTTTTGCACAAATCCGCACCTACGTCGCATGGATTCGTTCGGAGGACTTCCGCCCCGTCGAGTTGGGCGCGGATCCACTACCGGAATCCGTGAAGGCGACGATCGACCATTACCAGTGGGTCAGCGTGCTGATCCTGATTCCCGTAGCGATCTGGTATGTCTACGGAATCGTCAAAAGTCGTCGCATCGACGCGGTGCGTTTGATGATGATCGGTTGGCTCTCGGCATATTGGCTTGATCCATGGCTGGACTTTCTTCGCCCGATGTTCACCTATAACGCCTATGCGCTGAACTACGGCTGCTGGTGTCGCTTCATTCCATTCTGGCAATCGTCCCATGCTCGCATCGCTGAGCCTATCCTGATCGATGCGCCAAGCTACTTCTATACCTTTACAGGCACCGCCGTAGTGGCGGTGTGGGCCATGCGCGCGGTCCGTAAGCGTTGGCCCCGCGCGGGCAACGTACGACTCGCACTCGCTGGTTTTGCCGCCATCTGGATGACAATGGGGTTGCTCGACATCGCGGCCAGCCGCTTCATGGGCTTCGACGCGTGGCCGGGTGCGTTCCAGAGTGTCTCCTTCTGGGGCGGTCACTACTACCAGTTTCCGGTCTATGAGTTCCTGCTGTTTCCGTCTGCTTTCGTGGCGTCGGCCTTCCTTCTGCTGAACGTCGACGAAGACGGATATACGGCCATCGAGCGAGGTGTCGATCGTGTCGGTTGCCATCCAGCGGTGCGCACGGCGCTTCGGGTGCTGGCTTTCATCGCGTTTTGCAACATACTGAATCTGGCCTACACGACCGCGATGGGTGTGCACGCGGTGTATGCCGATCCGTGGCCGGCAGATATGCCGAGCTGGCTTGCTAACAACCGTTAGGCGCACAGTGCCCGCCATCGTCAAACGCCACAGCGGATAACCGATGACGCATTGCAAGCCACATCGCTTCGCCGACGTCGAGTATCGTGTAGAAGACGAAATCGCTATCGTCACGATGAGCCATCCGCCAGTGAACGGATTAGGTCTGGGAATCCGTCGCGGACTCGTTGCCGCGTTTGAAGCGGCCCGGTGCGACGTGCGGGTTCGCGCGATCGTACTCAATGGTAGTGGACGCGGCTTTTCCGCGGGAGGTGATATTCGCGAGTTCGGCACGTCCGCTGCCACAGCTTCGCCAGCGTTGTCGCTGCACGTTCATCCGATGATCGAGGCGAGCGACAAGCCGGTTGTAGCCGCTATCCACGGGTTTGCCATTGGCGGTGGTCTGGAAACCGCGTTGGTGTGCCACTACCGTGTGGTCGCGGACAATGCGCAGATCGGCCTGCCCGAATGCAAGCTCGGCGTGATCCCTTTGTCCGGCACGCAGCGCTTGCCGCGTGTGCTGGGCTTCGCGAAGTCGATCGAATTCATTCTTGGTGCTCAAATCGTGCGCGCAGGAACCTTCCGGGGCACCGCGTTATTTGACCGGATCGTCGATGGCGATGAGCATGAAATGTCGCGCCTTGCGATCGAGCTTGCGCGTGAGAAGATAGGCGGTACATCGTTGCCATTGATTCGCCGGTTGCCATTGCCTGATGGCGATCCGGTTTCCATTGTCGCTGAAGCGCGCTCACGCCTCAGCTGTAGCGATGCAATAGAAAGCCAGTGTCTGGATGCCATCGCCGCCGCAGCCGAGTCGCCCGATTTCGATGCCGGCATGGCCGCAGCGCGTGCAATCTACGATCGGCTCGTTTCGTCCGATCAGGTGTCAATGCAACGAGATCGGTTTTTCAAGTCGCGCCGGGACGGCTCCGCTCGATAAGTACCAGCTGATTTGCTACTACGCGGAAAGTTGCTTGCGCAGATCGCCTTTTCGCACCTTTCCCGAAGGCGTGCGCGGCAGCTCTGCAACGATGCAAAGTTGCTCGGGCGTCTTTTGCCTGGCCACGCCCGCGCCGGCAAAGTGGGTCTGGACTGCGATCAGGTCGAGCGACGTGCGTTCGTGCAAGACGACGACCGCACAGACTCTTTCTCCATATCGTGCGTCTGGCTGCGCCACGACGGCGACATCGCGCACGGCCGGGTGAGTGGCAAGTACTCGCTCTACTTCGAGCGACGATATATTTTCTCCTCCGCGAATCACGATGTCCTTCTTTCGGTCCGTGATGGTCAGGCAGCCGTTTGCGTCGAGACGGCCGATATCGCCGGTCCGGAACCATCCGTCGTGAGTGAACGCGGCCGCATTGAGCGCCGGGTCGGTGTAGCCGACAAACAGCTCCGGTCCTTTGATCAGAATCTCGCCGTCGCGTCCGGCAGGCATGTCGCTGTCCAACTCGTCGACAATGCGCACCTGCGAGCCGGGTTGAATGCGACCGTCCGTGCAGGCCCGGATATCAAAAGGCGAATCGGCCCAGCCGACACTCACTGTCGAATGCTCGGTCAGCCCGTACGCGCGGGTTCCCGCGAAGCCGGCCCGATCGGCCATGGCGACGTGCTCGGGCGTGACACCCGTGCCGCCGAGACCGTAAGAAGCGAGGGACGCCAGGCTGCGCCCGTGGCGGCGGGCGGCTTCGAGGAGCCCCTGGAGATGAAACGGTGTGCCGCCCGAGAGGCGCACGCGATACTCGTCGACCAGTCGCGCGGCAAGCGAGGCGTCCCATCGGTCCATGAACACCATCTCGGTGCCTGTAATGAATGGACGCAACAGGAAATTGAAGCCTGCAATATGGCCAGCAGGGAAGGGCGTGAGATACGGCCCAGGCCCGTCGATGAACGGAATCTGCCACTCTGCGCCTACTGTGCGATGAGAGTGCTGCACGCCTTTGGGCGAAGCTGTCGTTCCTGACGTGTACAGCAGCAGGCAGATGTCTTCCGACGTTGGCGGGTCAGCAGGGCGTTGTTCATGCGTTGTCGCGGCGAGTCGTTGCAGCGCGCCAAACGTGATGCCGTTCGAGGGCGCCCGATCGCCAACGACGATAACGCGCTCGAGGTCGGTGGCGTGTCGCCGAGCGCGGCGACACGCTCCAGGTAGTCGGTTCGGGACCAGAAATCGGGCACGCACAGAACGCGGGCGCGGGATTGTCGAAGGATGAAGCCGACTTCGGCGGGACCGTAGATGTGTACGATCGGCACGAGTACCGCACCGATCTCCAGTGCAGCCAGATACAGAAGCGCAGTCTCGCGCTGTGTGGGAAGCTGTATCGCGATCACATCGCCTCGACGCAGACCGACGGCTGTGAGTGCCTTGCCAATCTCCTTCGCGTCGTGCAGCAGGGACTCGGTGGTGCAAGTGTAGGCACCCGCCTGGGTATGAAAATGGAGTGGCGTCGCGCCGTGCTTTTCGACGGCGCGCGCAATCAGGGCCGCGAGAGGCAAACCGCTCGACCACGGCGCAGTTTTCGATTCGCGCAGATTGGAATTCATGCTAGCAAGGCTCGCAAGAGGCTCACCAGCGCGAGTGGCTGGTCAAGCATCATGTGATGGCCTGCGCGTGGCATCGTGATGGGACCCTTCGCGCCGGGAATCGAAGCTACGATGCGGCGCGCGCGATCGACGCTGACCACGCTGCTGCACTCGGCGTGCACGTAGCTGACGGGAACCGCGATGCGGGTCAGCAGGTCTTCTTCGCCTTCGACCGGCTGGAGATTCCGCAACTTCGGGTCGAAGCGCCATACCCAGCCGTCGGCGGTTTGACGAAGTGATGTCCGCGCGAGATGCTCGAGCAGCCACGGCTCGCAATCTTGTTCCGGGATGAGTCGAAAGCGACTGAGTGCAGTATGCCAGTCCGGATAGGGACGGGGAGGCGGGCGTCGTTCCACTGCAGGCAAGGTTTCGCCACGTAGCATGAAATACGAATCGAGCACGACTGCATGCGAGAGACGATCGGGAAAGGTCGCGCACGCCTGGAGCAGACGCGATCCGCCGAAACTGTGGCCCACCGCGACGCACGGTCCAGAGCCGATTGCATCCACGACAGCGACGAGGTCGCGCACGAACAACGTCGGCGCTGTATTCCTGCCTGTAGGCGCTGTCGCCCATGCCGCGGAAATCCAGAGCAAAGACGCGAAAGCGATCGGTGAAGAAGGGCGCAATGAAGTCCCACCAGTGCGTGTGCCCGAGAAAACCGTGTGCGAAGACAAGTGGCGGCTTACCGGTGTCTGCGGCGTTCCACGAGACATAATGGACAGTCACCCCGCCGCCTTCGGTGAAGTGAGATCGACGCGGCTGGGCCATGGCGTGGTCGAACCATGAGGGGACACGATCATTCATTGCGAATTTTCCATTACCTGAGGCTTGCCCACGCGATCCACCGACCAGCTATGCGAGTACGATGTGCTGTCGATTCGCATCGATCCAGTCCACCATCGGGGTGAGCTGGACACCACGTTTGGAAAGCGAATCGATATCGACGCGGTACCCGACCGCGTTGATCCATTCCTGTGCATTCACCCATCCGGGTGCGAGACCTTTTGCTCGGGCTTCATCCGGTGACACGTGCGAAACGTTGATCTGTGCGCCCAGAACGTTGTTCAGGCGATTCGCAACTTCAGACATCGTGAGTCTTTCCGACGCCAGCGGCACAGTCTCACCGTGCCAGCGTTGCGGATCGTTTAGCGCGCTGGCCGCGAGCGCGCCCACGTCGTCGGCGGCAATCCAGTCGAGTCGTGCGTCGGGTAGCAACGCGCTGAGCAGCAAGCCTTCGCGCAGGTGCGGAAACATCGCGCCCGCTTTCGGCTCAGCGAGATTGTCCATCATGAATGCCGGTTGCAAGACCGTCCACGATTCGAAACCCGCGGCGCGAACGGCCTCTTCCACGTCCCATTTGTCCGTCCAGTATTTTCGGTTCCAACGTTTCTCGCTCCAGCCAGGAAACGTCTCATGATTGCCGGCCTGCGCCACGGAGGTGTGAACGAACTGCGGGACCTCCGCGTTGCGCGCTGCGTTGACGAGCGCAAAACCCTGGCGGCGTTCCCTGTCGCTGCGATCGAAATCAGGCAGGAGAACGGAGAAGACGGAACCGACGCCCTCCATCGCTTTTGCGAGCAAGTGGCGGTCGTCCAGATCTCCCCGTAGCGCCTGCGCATCCATTTCGACGAGTGCCCGCGCAGCCGGCGAGTCTGGATTTCGTGTCAGGAAGCGTACCTTGCGTCCAGCCGCAAGAAGATGGCGAGCCGCGGCGCCTCCTTGTGCGCCAGTGGCGCCAATGACGAGTACCGCGGCGGATGAATCGATCATGACTTGTCCCGAGGTCGAACGTTAGACGTTGGCCAGGCGTGTCACGCCTAGGCGGCTTGTCGCGCGATGCCGCTAACCCTGTGACAGCCATTGCAGGCTCGCGGCCTGGTGCTCACAAGCATTCGTTCTGATATTAGCACGATGTTCATAAAACCGCGAGCAAAGGCTGCCCGTGTCGATGCTTCAGAATTGCTAGGCCAAAGAGCAAGGCGAATGCCGCGAGGCGCAAAGACGAAGCTTCGTCTTTGCGCCTGACACGACGATCAATGCTGCGGGCGCAGCGTTTGAACGAGGCCGCCTTCATGCGCAACGATCACCTCGGATCCCGGCTGATAAACCCCGGCAATTTCGTCTCCGCGCAGGCGGTTGCCCTGGAGGCCGCGCAGATAACTCGTGTCGTCGAGTCGCAACACATGTTCACCCTGCGCGTCGCGCACGACGATCTGGTCCGATGCGATCGACGTTAGCGTGCCCACATAGGGCAAGCGGGGCTCAAACGGGAAACTTCCGCCGTGCGGCAGGACGCGCGTGTCGAGTGACAGACGAAAACGGTCCGAATGATTGCTGAGGCCAGAGTGCGGCGTGCGTCGGCTCATCAACAGGACGTCGCCCAAGCGGTAATTCGTCCGGCGCCATGCGTCTTCTGGCACGCTCGCGAGATCGATGGGGACGATTTTGTCGCCGTCCTTCCTGTGCAGGCACGCAAGCTTATGCAATCCTTCGGCCACGGCCAGTCCGCCGACTTGCGCATCGATATCACTCAGCGGAATCCAGCAGATGATGAAATCGAGGCGGTCGCTGTAGATCGCATCTTCATGAATGAAGTCGAAGCGGGTGCGGCTTTTGTCGATAGCGGGCGGCGACGTGCGGTATTCGGTGAAAGGTACCCAATAAAGCGGTACGCCGAAGAGCCGCTGAAAGAATGCACGAACCGCGGGGTCGTCCATCACGGTGCGTGCCGCACGCTGCTCGTTCATCGCCTTCACGGGAAAAAAGCTGAAATTTTCGCGGTCTTTGCCAGTCCATCGCACGTCTCGGTCGTTGCGGTCCACGAAGCCGTTGCTGTCGAGGTGATCAACAAGCAGACCGCGCATGCGCTCCAGCGGCTCGTGGTCGAGAACGTCGCGAAAGAACAGGTAGCCGTCTTCGTTCCAGCGTTCTTGCAACTCGGCGTGATTGCCGAGAAGGTCATTGGAAACGTTGAATTCGCGCATCGTCGGCACGATATCCACGCTTGGTGTGCTCATAAATTGTCTCCTTTGGTCGCGGGGGGCGCTCTGATGTCGGCTCACAGCAATCCGCGTTCTTCCGAAGTGCGGGTCGTGGTGTCGATGCCAAGTTCCCGCAGCGTCTCCAGAACGGCCGTGGTAGCGGAAGCGACGGCCGGGAAGCCGGCATACGGAAGCGCCTGAATGAGCACCCCTTCGAGTTCGCGTGCGCTCAGACCGTTGCGCACGGCAATGCGGACGTGGTTCTTCAGTTCGAGCGTCTGCCGGTTGGCGATGAGAATGCCCAGCGTGACGAGGCTGCGCTGCTTGCGCTCGAGTTTGTCGTCGCCCCAGACATCAGCGAACGCGTAGTTGATGGCAAGGCGTGAAATGTCGGATCCGAAGCCGGTGGACTCGCTTGCGGCCCGTAAGCCGGCTGCCTTGTCTTCACCCATGATTTCGCCGAATACCTTTAAACCATAGGCAAGTTTTTCTTCGAGGCTCTTCACTTGTGTCTCCTGTTTAACCGCGGCGGCGCGGCTATTGATAGCGGATGCGACTCCGTGTTCCCCGCCGTTCCTGTCGCCGGCGATACCGACGATGATGCGTGCTAAGATCGCGGCGAAAGAGGATCAAAATCTGCATATTGGGGGATCGAAATTCGCAAGCCCACCGCCCCGACCGAGCCAGTGAAGGACGTTGCCGCGCTCGTGCTGCCAGGCAGTTATCTGTCGAGCGTCGGCGCGCTGGTAGACGGATTCGCGCTGATTGCACGACACATATTCACCCAGTTCGCGCCCCCGTACCGGCACACGATGAAGACCCAGGTACGCCTTCTGGGCGCCGACGGAAACAGCCTGGAGTTCGCCGGCGGGCGAAGGATGGAGAGTGACGGGAACCTGCTGGGCGATACGGAGTACCGCATCGTTTATGTACCGGCTTTCGCCGTGGCCAGTGAAGAGGCACTCGCAATGCTCCTCGATCACGCCGAGCCCGTGACGGAGTGGTTGCGCTGGCAGCGTGCGCGGGGAGCGGTGTTGGCCGCGAGCGGCACGGGAGGAGCGCTGCTCGCGCAGGCGGGGCTGCTCGACGGCGGCGCAGCAGCGGTCCCGCGAGTGCTCAGAAGCCTGTTCCGATCGCGCTTTCCAAAGGTGCGCGTGGACACTGGCGCCACGATCGCCGAGCACGACGGCGTGCACACTTGCAGCGTGCCCGCAAGCGAGTGGCAACTGGTGGCCCGCCTCGTCGATCGTGCAATATCTCCACATACCGCTCAATGGCTCGCATCGACGACCGGAACGGACGGCCAGCGCGAGGAAGGCCGCCTGACGAGCGACGATCCGCTCGTGAGCAGCGCGCAATTCTGGCTCGCGCAGCGCTTCGCTCAGGACTTCAAGATCAGCGAGCTGGCGGACGTCCTCGCCGTCAGTCACGCGACGTTGCTGCGGCGCTTTACACGGAGCTTGGGCATGACGCCACGTGCCTATGCGAGCTCACTGCGCATCGAGTCTGCAAAGCGAATGTTGCGTAACACGCAGATATCCATCGAGCAGATCGCCGTGATGGTCGGTTATTCGGACGTGCGCGCATTTCGCAATATCTTCCACAAGCAGGTTTCGACAAGTCCTTCCGCGTACCGGCGGCGTAGCACGGACCGCGAATGAAGGCGGCCAGGGTTCTAGGCCGAGTATTTGTCGAGCTCCGCTTTGCCGATATCGGTTGTCCGAAAGCGTTCAAGGAGATAGTCCACGAAAACCCTGACTTTCGCGGGCAGATACTGGCGGTGGGGATAGTGCACGTAAATGCGTGGCCCCACACCCTCCGCATCGTCTACGCGCACCCTGTATTCGGGAAGGACTATCTTGAGTGCTCCTGAATGCAGATGCGGCAGCACCACAGGCACAGAGGACGGCGTGATGCCCGCGCCGCTGATCGCAGCGATAAGGCCGGTATCCGGCTGACCCGCCACGGTGAGGCGGCCGCGGGGATGATGGACGAACGTTTTTTCCCTGCGCGTGGCGCCTTTGCGTGTGCTTCCGGGCAAGCGTTCGAGATGAAGCGCTGCGAGTCCAAAAGGCATCCGGATGCCGACGAAGTCATGTTCCGCCAGTTCATCCGGTGATTGCGGCACGCCCTTGCGTTCGAGGTAGTCCGGGCTCGCGACCAGTACGATAGAGTAGTCACACAGCGGACGGCAGACATGGTTGGTCCCTCGTCCCCGCGCGTGCTGGATGCTGACGTCGACACCGTCATTGACCAGGCATGGCGCAATTTCGTCGTAGCTGATGTCGATTTCGACGAGTGGGTAGCGTTGAAGAAACTCCGCGATCACCGGAGTCAGACAATGCCTTCCAAACGTGGGCGTCACCGAAACTTTGATCAAACCCTCAGGATGCTCGGGGCTGCGCCGCACATCCGCGACGGCTTCGTCCAGTTGACTTAACAACGGCGCCACGCGTTGAAAGAACTGCCGCCCTTCGCTCGTGAGACTGAGCTTGCGGGTGGTCCGGTTGAAAAGACGCACGCCCAGTTCACGCTCGAGCGTGGCAATGCTCTTGCTGACGGCAGGCGGTGTGACCTGGAGCCGGGTGGCTGCGGCGATGAAGCTGCCGCAACGGACGGCCTGAACGAAAGGCTGCAGGTTTCGGATTTCGGGCATCGTCAATTAATGAAAAAAATTACATCAATCGACGTAATCGAGATTTGCCATGTTGTCGAACCCAAAGTTCTCTTTACCCATACCTGTTCCAGTTCACCCGAGCCGCCTTGGTCATTGTTCGTATTATAGAACGACATTCCAAAATGTATGTTGAACGGTGCTGGACGTCAAGATAGTGCGCACCCGATATGACTAGGGTTCGTCCGTAGTGCACCGCAACGGGACAAAGGCGATATGCTGGGGACACCCGATATCAAAGCCATATCACGTCATGGAATTGCGGCATCTCAGACACTTCGTTGCGGTTGCGGAGACCCAGCACTTTGGCCGTGCGGCTGCGCGCCTGGGCATGGCGCAGCCGCCGCTCAGCCAGTCGATCATGCGGCTGGAGGAGCAGCTTGGTATCAAGCTGCTCGAACGTACACCGCGAGGCGTTTCGCTCACAGCCGCCGGAGCCGCGTTGCTCGCGGAAGCGAAGCCACTGATCGCGCAAGCGGAGCTGGCCGAGCGGCGCGTGCGGCAAGCCGCCGACGAACTGGCGAGCCTGAGCGTAGCGTTCGTGCCGATGTGTGCGCTGCGAATCATGCCGCTAGCCATTCAGGGGCTTCGCAAGCAATGGCCGGGCGTTGACGTCCGGTTGATCGAGCGCGGCAGTGCTTTGACCGTCGCCAGCGTGAAAAACGGCAGCATCGACCTGGGCGTGGTAGTCACCAGCTCGGCGGACGTCTCCGGTTTGGAAAGCGTGGTCATCGAGCGTCTGCGTGTGGTGGCCGCGGTTCCGGCGAAGTGGCCCGTGGCGGCGCAGCCTTCAATTCGTATCGCGGATCTCGCGCGATACCCGCTCATCATGTTCCCTCAGCAGATGTCGCAGCCGCTGTTCGCTGCGTTCGAGACAGCGCGCCGCGAGGCGGGGCTGTCGCCGCGGGTGACCCAGCAAGCGCGCCATCCATACACGATGCTCAACCTCGTGTCTCATGAACTGGGCATCGGTCTGATGCTGGACTCGGCGCGATACCTGCCCGTGGAGGGTGTCGCCTTCGTCGACATCGAGGATGTTCCGGCTTCAGGCGAAACTGAGGTGTCGCTGGTGTGGGCCGATAGACCTCACAAGCCCTACCACCGTTCGATGCTCGACATCATGCGCGATATCGCGTCGCCGCCGGCGGGGTGATACGCGCAATCGCACTGCTCGACAGCTTCGTCCATGCTGCTCCTTTCGTCATCCGCTTCTCATTCATCTTGACACTCCAAAGTGGTGTGTTTATCTTTGCGAATGACGTTCAGAAAACAACCCGCTCGCGCGGCGAGCCAAAGGAGGAGCAATGAGCACGAATGTGGCGAGTCTTTTCAATCTCGATCAGAAAGTGGCGGTGGTAACAGGGGCAGGCTCAGGCATCGGCCGCGAGACGGCTTTGCTGCTGGCGTCGGCCGGCGCGGCGGTGGTCGCGGCGGACCTGAATGAGGAAGCGGCGCAGCACACGGCCAGGCAAATCGAAAGTGCGTCTGGCAAGGCTATCGCGATCAAAGTGGACATCGGCGATGAATCGTCGATTCTTGCGATGTACGAAACGGTGCAGGCCAAACTTGGGCGCCTCGACATTCTCGTGAACAACGCGGGCATCTATCCGAAGACGCAATTCGTCGAGACGTCGGCAGAAAAGTGGGACAAGGTGCTCGGCATCAACTTGCGCGGCACCTTCCTCTGCATGCGCGAAGCGATCAAGCGAATGCAAGGTGCCAAAAACGGCGGTTCCATTATCAATATTTCGTCGGTGGCTTCGCTGCAGCCGGTGATTTTCGACAACGGTGACTACGGCGCGTCGAAGGCGGGTGTCAACAACCTCACCAAGGTGGCAGCGCTCGAATTCGCAGCAGACGGAATTCGCGTGAACGCCGTGCTGCCCGGCGGCGTGGCAACCGAGGGCGCGGCCGCATCGACGAAGGTTCATCAGGCTCACGGCCCGATCACCCAACCTGGTCGCATGCCGCTGGGCCGCATCGGCGTCGCCTCCGATATCGCGAGGGCAGTGTTGTTTTTCGCGTCGCCGGCATCGGACTATGTCACCGGTCAGCTTCTCGCTGTCGACGGCGGCTTCCAGGTCTCCTGATTACTCGTCTGCGTGTCATGTTCGAATCGCCAAGCTGCGTCGAGAACGCGGCTTAGCGCTGCAATTGCCTTTCCCCGATTGATTGCCGACCCGTTCGCACACACGTCCATGTGTGCAGCGGGCGCTCGCGCATGCGCGTCGGTCTGTGCCTGGTCGGGTAGTGAAAACACCGACGTCATTAATTGAACGACCTGTTGCATAACCATATTCCATGACCTAGGATGTCCATCAAGAGGCGCCATGCAAGCGCCCGAGAGGCATTAGCCTGATCGGAGACATGCGATGTACTTTCTCGACAGCGATTTACGTGGTCCTCTTGCGGACTATACGTACGACTATCGTCGCCAGCGCGCTGAAAAGGGCGCTCCGTCGTCGGACGAATTGGCTCGCGCAAAGCAATCGAATTGGGCGGCGCGCGTGCTGGGCGCAATGGCGCCTCGTATTCTGGGCAAGCTGCGGACGGAGGGCCGGGCGCGATGAAAACGCTGACTCGCGAGAGCGCTCGAGAAGCGCGTAGAGTATGGCTCCCACTCATTCTCCTATCGATTTCGGCGGCCGCGGTCTGGCTGCTGCAACGCGATCTGCGCATGGAAGAGCTAGGCCGGTCCGCACTCTTCGACGTCGTGATGATGTTTGCCGTGCTCGGGGCGACGGCATTGGCGGGCATCATCGGATGTGCGATTGCGAGCCGTGCGCGAGCGCAGGAAGCCGATTTGTCGACAGGCGAGGATTGTTGCTTCATTGGCGCCGTGATCGGTGCGGTCGTCTTTTTTGTCGCCATGACTATCTAACGGTAGAAGCCATGAATGAAGAACTGAGCGCACGCGTCGAAGCACTGTTGGATAAGCAGGACATACTCGAATGCGTGCACCGCTATTGCCGCGGGGTCGATCGCATGGACCGGAAGTTGACGCTGTCGGCGTACCATCCGGACGCAATCGACGACCACGGCGCATTCGTCGGGGATGCAGAGGAATTCGTTGACTGGGCCTTTGCGTATCATACCGAGCATCAGTTGTCGCACCACCATATGGTGTTCAATCACAGCGTCGAATTGCAGGGCGACGAGGCGCACGGGGAGACGTACTGGCTTTTCTTCGGAGAAAATCGCGTCAAGCCAGACACGCTAGCGGTGGGGCGCTATATCGACCGCTTCGAAAAGCGTGATGGCGTATGGGCGATTGCCGCCCGTGTCTGCATCTCCGAAGCGATCAACGAACTGACCCCTGCGCAAGTGCCCACTGCGTGGCGCGAAATCCTGATGGGCAATGGCGTCAGTGCACGAAATCGTGAAGACGTCTCTTACGAACGGCCTTTAAAGACGCGCCAACCCAGCGAGGTTTAAGGCCAGACGCAAGCCTGCAACGACGCTTGCCACGGATACCAGGATCGATTTGCCATGAAAGCCAACGTCGGCAGGAAGCCGACGTTGGCTTTCAGCTATTGGGTAATGGCGCAATCGTGCCGTGACCGACAATCGACAGAAACTCGCGGCGGGTGGAAGGATCGTCACGGAATGCGCCCAGCATTCGACTCGTCACCAGCGATGCGCCGGGCTTGTGCACGCCTCGCGTACTCATGCACTGATGCGCAGCTTCGAGAATGACAGCGACTCCCTTCGGCTGCAGCACGGTGTTCAGCGCATCGGCGATCTGAACGGTCATCTTCTCCTGAATCTGTAGGCGCTTGGCATAGACATCGACGAGGCGCGCGAGTTTGGAGATGCCGACCACGCGATGCTCGGGCAAGTAGGCAACGTGCGCACGTCCGATGATAGGCACCATATGGTGTTCGCAGTAGCTCTCGAAACGGATGTCCTTTAGCACCACCATCTCGTCGTAGCCATCCACTTCGGAAAACGTGGTGGCGAGAATCTGCATCGGATCGGAGTCATAGCCCGAGAAGAACTCGCGGTATGCGCGCGCGACGCGTGCAGGTGTTTGAACGAGACCTTCCCTTTCGGGATCGTCACCGGCCCATCGGATCAGCGTACGCACGGCTTCTTCCGCCTGATCCCGCGTGGGGCGAATCGACACTTCCTCAGCGCCAATCTGATTGTCTCGTTTGTTCATCAACTCTCCTGATCATTCATGCCTCGTGCAATCGCATCGGCGTCCGCGAGTGCGGCACACGAGTGTCGGCGATGTGGAGGAAGTGTATATAATTGCACGGTGTTCGTAAATACAAACGTCCGGCGCATCTTACACGCGAGGTTCGACCATTGCGGATCGAAAGATCAGGTTGCACTTACACAGGGATCAGCACATGAAAACGCGCATTACAGAGCTGCTTGGGATCCGATACCCCATTGTTCAAGGGGGCATGATGTGGGTGGGTCGCGCTGAACTTGCCGCCGCCGTCTCGAACGCCGGTGCGCTCGGCACCATCACTGCTCTGACGCAGCCCACGCCCGAGGCGCTGCGCAACGAGATCGCTCGGGTTCGCTCAATGACGGATCAGCCGTTCGCTGTCAACCTGACCATTCTGCCGACGATCAAGCCAGTGCCGTACGACGAGTACGTGCAAGCGGTCGTGGAGAACAGTGTGAAGATCGTCGAGACGGCGGGACGCAATCCCGAGCCCTATATGCCTGCATTCAAGGCTGCGGGAATCAAGGTCATCCACAAGTGCACGTCGGTGCGTCACGCGCTGAAAGCGGAGGCGTTGGGCTGCGACGCCGTGAGCGTGGACGGATTCGAGTGCGCCGGACATCCGGGCGAGGACGACGTGCCCAATCTGATCCTGTTGCCGGCCGCGGCCGCGAAACTGCATATTCCGATGCTTGCGTCAGGCGGCATTGCCGATGCGCGCGGCATGGTCGCCGCGCTCGCGCTCGGCGCGGATGGGATCAATATGGGTACGCGCTTCATGGCAACGCGGGAGGCACCGATTCACGAGAACGTCAAGCGCAGGCTCGTAGAGCATGACGAGCGCAATACGGCGCTGATCTTCCGCACGCTGAAGAACACGTCGCGTATCTTCAGGAATTCGGTAGCGGAGCAAGTGTTGGAACTCGAGCAAAAAGAGGGTGTGACGTTTGCGGATCTCAAGCCGCTGGTGAGCGGTGAGCGCGGTAAGCGAGTGTACGAGACGGGTGACACCGAGGACGGAACGTTTCCGGCTGGCCTCGCAATCGGGCTTATCGAGGATATTCCCACCTGCGCGGAACTCGTGAGTCGGATGGTCGCCGAGGCGCGCGCACTCATTCATGGCCGGCTGGCCGCGCTTGTAGAAGAGAGCTGAGTCCGCAACAGGACGGCCGTCGAACAAGGCTGCCCGCGCCCCCGGTCTTAGCGGGCGTGGCAGCCGATGCATGTATTACGATCGCAATCAGGCCTGCGAAGTCGGACGACCTTGTTCGTCGAGTCGTTCGAGGTGCGCCAGCAGCGACCGGGATGCCGCTGGCCAGAGCCTTTCGGGAACATCGGTATAAGCAAGACGCAGCCAGTCGTCGATCGAACCGGTCGGCAGTGCCTTTACCGCGCCGGCGATCTTTGCTTCCCGGGCGAGACGGTGTGCCTTGAGGCGGGCGATCTGGTCATGCGGTCGGTCCAGCACGTACCCATGTGCGGGCAGAATAAAGTCGATCTCACGTTCGGTGCAAATCGCGTTCACCCGGTCGAGTGACGTAAGGTACGCCGTCATGTTGCCGTCGGGAGGATCGATGATGGTCGTGCTGCCATTCAGAATGTGATCGCCGCTGAATAGCAGTCCGTCTTCCAGAAGGACCAGGCACACATGGTTGCTTGCGTGCCCCGGTGTCGAGACGACGAGCAATCGATGCGTCTCGCCGTCATGCGCGAGTGTCAGCAAATCGCCATCGAGCAATTCGCGGTCCGGAACGAAGTGATGGCTGGCCCTGTCGGCAAGCCCGGCCGAACGACCGAGGACTGGTGGCTCGTGCGGACACATGGACTGCAGTGGCCTCGCCCCGGGTGCGTGGTCCACGTGGGAGTGCGTGCAGACGATCATTCGAATATCGCCGCCCGTAGCCGCGAAGATGCGTTGAAGATGCGCCTGGTCGTCCGGCCCCGGATCGATCACGATGAAGCCGGTCGCCACCGTGCCGACGATGTAGCTATTCGTGCCGGGGCCCGTCATCAAGCCGCTGTTGCTGGCGGTCAACCGCATCACGTTTCTCAGAAGCGGGGCGGTTTCCGTCGATCGCCAATCCAGAGAGTGGAGCACCTGACCGTCGGGGCACACGAGACGCAGTTCCCCGTATGAGGGGTCACCTTCCATGCAGCGCACGACACTGCCTGAGCTCAACCCACCGCGCGGACAACTGCTCCACAGCGACCTTTCGGACCTGCAAGCCGTGAGCAGTGCATCAACCGAGTTGAACGAGCGAAGGCGTTCGAGCGTTCGCACGGTCGGGAAGATCATCGTGAAGTCGCCCGAGGCATGACGCGCCAGTGCCTCGTCGGGACGGAGCCACACGGGTTCGAACTGCTCGGCGCCGTCCGCGACAGCGGTTTGACCGACGGGCATGCGCGCCACGAAAAACTGCACGTCAAAGCGCCGCGGCAGGTCACGATCGGTGATCCAATGCGCAAACGGATAGACCCGATCCGCGGCGAGTGAGAGGCCGTGCTGCGAGCAATGGTCTTCGGTCGCTGTTGCGCGGCCTAGCCTCGCAATATCGTGGTCGTCGACGAAACCGCCGTCGTGTCGCCATGCCAGCAGCACACCGAGCTCTTCGAATGTTTCCCGAATGGCGGCCACGGCCTGAACCGCTTGAGTATCGTCTTGCGTGGGGCGCCGTCGTACGCCGCCGGCGATTCGTTCATCGGACGGGTCGATTGCGCCACCAGGAAAGACGAACGCGCCCGGCGCGAAGCTCGCTTGCGCCGAACGTCGTGTCATCAGCACTTCAATGGCGCGCGAACGCTCGTATTGCGCGTCGCGTAGCAAGAGCATCGTCGCAGCGGGGCGTGGTGCCACCGGCTGCCGTTGCAGGTGGAGCAGTTGTTCGGGGCGTACCACGTATGTCCCTGTGGTTGAATGGATAACGCTGTAAGAAGCCCTAAATGCGCTCGAAGATGGCCGCGATGCCTTGACCTCCGCCGATGCACATTGTCACGAGCGCATAGCGGCCACCGCAACGATGCAACTCGTGAATGGCCTTGACCGCAATGACGGCGCCGGTTGCGCCGATCGGATGGCCGAGCGAGATGCCCGATCCGTTCGGGTTGACCTTTGCGCTGTCGAATTCCAGCTCCTTCGCCACGGCGCAAGCTTGAGCGGCAAACGCCTCGTTCGCTTCGATCACATCGAGATCTGCGACGGTCAAACCCGCGCGCTGCAGCGCCTTGCGTGTCGCAGGGACCGGGCCGATGCCCATGTATTGCGGATCAACGCCCGCGTGAGCCCAGCAAACGAGTCGCGCAAGCGGACGAAGGCCCCGTTGTTCGGCGGTGCGACGGGCCATCAGCAGGACTGCAGCCGCGCCGTCGTTGAGACCCGACGCATTGCCGGCCGTCACCGTACCGTCTTTCTGGAACGCCGGGCGCAATTTGGCGAGATCGGCGATGGTCATGCCCGACCGCACATGCTCATCGGTGTCAAATACGGTTTCGCCCTTTTTCGTGCGCAGTGCTACGGGCACGATCTGCTCGCGGAAGTTGCCGTCATGAATAGCTTGCGCAGCGCGCCGGTGCGATTCGACGGCGAGCAGGTCCTGGTCGTCGCGCGAAATGCCGTACTTCTTCGCGACGTTCTCCGCGGTTACACCCATATGGCAAGCGCTGAACGGATCGGTCAACGCGCCGACCATCATGTCGATCAGGCGGATGTCGCCCATGCGCGAACCCCAACGCGCGCCGCTCGCAACGTATGCTGCGCGCGACATGCTTTCTGCACCAGCGCCGATCGCAATTTCCGTGTCGCCGTGCGCGATAGCTTGCGCAGCGGAGATGATTGCCTGGAGGCCGGAGCCGCATAGCCTGTTGAGCGTCAGCGCCGGTGCATCCGCGCTGACGCCGCCTTCCATCGCGGCGACGCGCGCGAGATACATGTCGCGAGGCTCGGTATGGATCACGTTGCCGAACACCACGTGACCCACCTCGTCACCCGGCAGATTCGAACGCTCGAGCAGCGCGCGAACGACCGTTGCGCCTAGCGTCGTGGGCGGAATGCTCGATAGCGCGCCACCGAAGTCTCCAATAGCGGTGCGAACGGCAGCGGTGACGACAACCTCTTCCGACATGATGGCTCCTTGGTTCCGGTAATCGGTTACGATCCGGTGTCGTGTTTAACAATACGAATGGTGTTCGGAAAGTAGCGCATTTCTTGTTTTCTGTCCACGTTGTTGTGCGATGCGCAAGGCTGCGATCGTGCCGGACATTGCGCGCGTCATTCGCGCCAGATTGCGTGTGTGCTATCAGGCCTTCCTTGTGGGTGACAACGGATAGACGTGGCTGGGATTTCGCGTTATTCTGGTTCAGCAAGATGATCGACGTTCAATTATTGGTTGAACTTGGCCCGCAACATTTCCAGGTATCGGAAGGCGATGCGAGCGCTCGCGGGACATGACTTGCCAGATAACAACAGGACGACTCAGATGGATGCAGGTACGGCTTCGCACGACGCTCTGATGGATGTGCCGTTTCGCCCGATTCGCGTCGGCAGCATGGATGCCATCGTCGAGCGAAGGCCAGACGGAAGCGTGGTGTATGAACTGAAGGAACCGCTCCAGGCGTATCCGATCCGCTTGACGGAGCGGCTCGAACACTGGGCGAGCGTCACGCCCGAGCGCGCGTTGCTTGCGCGGCGGACGCCGGACGGCAAGTCGTGGGAGTCTCTGACCTACCGCCAGGCGTTCGACGGTGCGCGTGCGCTGGGGCAGGCGCTGCTCGATCGAGGATTGTCGCCGTCTCGTCCGTTGATGATTCTTTCCGATCGAAGCTTTGAACACGCGCTCTTCGCGCTCGCCGCATTGCACGTCGGGATTCCCTATATCCCGGTGACGCCCGCGTATTCGCTGTTATCGCAGGACTTTTCGAAGCTCAGGCAACTCGCGGCCGTATGCACGCCCGGCCTCGTCTTCGCGGATGACGGCGCGCAGTATGGCCGCGCATTGCGTGAGGTGTTCGGCGACGTGGAATGTGTCGTCGTTGGTCCGTTGCCGGAGGGTCGTGGCGGTTCGCGCGTCGCGGAGTGGCTGAAGACGCCGGTTACAGCCGACGTCGACAAGGCATTCAAGGCAGTCGGCCCGGATACGGTGGGCAAGATCATGTTTACTTCGGGAACGACAGGCGCACCGAAAGGCGTGATCTACCCGCAGCGCATGTTGTGCAGCAATCGACAGCAAGTCGCCCAGGTGTTCGCGTTTCTTCAGGACGGGCCATCGGATCTCGTCGACTGGCTGCCTTGGCATCACACTTTTGGCGGCACGCATAACTTCGGCATGGTGCTGTACGGCGGGGGGACTTACTACCTGGACCCAGGCAAGCCAACGCCGGAGGAAATTGGCCCGACGGTGCAGGCATTGCGTGAAATCGCGCCGGCGGTCTACCTCAATACGCCGCAAGGGTTGGCCTCGCTCATTCCGCATCTGCAGGCGGACAAGGCACTGCGCGAGAAATTCTTTAGCAAACTCGCGCTCATCTACTACGGCGGCGCAAGTCTGCCGAAATACATCTGGGCTCAACTCGACGAGCTCGCAGTGCGTACCATCGGCCAGCGTGTGCTCATCATGTCGGGCATCGGCAGCACGGAAGCAGGCCCAACGCCGCTATCGGCGGCCTGGGATCCGCGACGGGAAGCGATTGCGGGGTTGCCCGTGCCCGGCGTCAAAGTGAAGGTGGCGCCGGTCGGCGCGAAGCTGGAAATCCGTTTCCTCGGCGACTGTGTGACGCCCGGCTATTGGAAAGATCCCGAGCGCACCGCCGCCGCATTCGACGAGGAAGGCTATTTCCGCTCCGGTGACGCAGCAACGTTCATCGACCCGCAGCGCCTCGAACTGGGACTGCGCTTCGACGGACGCATTGCGGAAAATTTCAAGCTGTCCTCGGGCACTTGGGTCAACGTCGCCGAGTTGCGACTGTACGCGCTGAACGTATTGGGCCCGTATGCGCGGGATATCGTGATTGCCGGGCACGACCGCGACTACCTGACCGCGCTCGTCTTCCCTGACATCGAAGCGTGCCGTGCGCTTTGCGACGACCTTCACGATCCGATGCCGGGCGCCGACCAGATCGTCAACAGCCGCGGCGTGCGCGCGTTCTTCCAGACCGGACTCGACCAGCTCGCCGCGCGTCCTGGCGGCAGCTCTACGCGCATTGCGCGCATCGTGCTCGAAAGCGAGCAGCCGACGCTCGATAACGGCGAATTGAGTGCAAAGAGCGCAATCAGCCAACGCAATGTGCTCGAGCGACGGCGCGGTGTCGTGGACGAGCTTTATTGCGTGCCGCCCACGCCGCGCACATTGGTCGGCAACGCTGGCGCAGCAGCGGGCGCTGATCGAGTTCAACGTACTGAAAACGCTGGAAGCTAAACAATGGATTTTCGCGTAGATCCCGCGGACATCGCGTTCCGCAGAGAAGTTCGTGCGTTCCTCAACGAGCATTTGCCGGCCGACCTGGCCTTTCGCGGGCAGCAGGGCTTTCTGGCAGGTGACGACGATTCACAGCGCTGGACTCGCATCTTGCACGAAACGCACGGCTGGTCGGTGCCGCATTGGCCGGTTGCTGACGGCGGCACGGGGTGGACCGCGATGCAGCGTTACATCTTCGAGGAAGAATGCTATCTGGCAGGCGCACCGATACAGAATCAGGCGGGCGTGTCGCTCGTCGGACCCGTGATTTGCGAGTTTGGCAACGAAGAGCAGAAGCGGCGCTTTCTTCCTCCTATCCAGCGTGGTGAAGTGTTCTGGGTACAGGGTTTTTCAGAGCCGGGCTCGGGTTCCGATCTTGCATCGCTACGTACGACGGCGGTTCGCGATGGAGACCACTACATCGTCAATGGACAGAAGATCTGGACCAGCTTCGGCGCCTACGGTCAATGGAATTTCGTGCTGGTCCGCACGGATAGCGAAGCGAAGCCACAAAAGGGCATTTCCTTCCTGCTGCTCGACATGTCGTCGCCGGGCGTTACCGTACGGCCGATCGCGTCGCTCGATGGCTGCCATCATCTGGCGGAAGTCTTCTACGACAACGTGCGTGTGCCCGCTGAAAACCTTATCGGCGAGGTCAACAAGGGGTGGGGATACACCAAGTTTCTGCTCTTTAACGAGCGGGCGTTTCTTGGCGCTGAAGCGCCTGCCCTCAAGCGCTATCTGCGCAAGATCCGGCACTACGCCTCGCGCGAACGGATGGCCGGCAAGCCATTGATTCAGGATCCGACGTTTGCGGCACGTTTCGCGCAGCACGAATTGGAGGTTCGCGCTATCGACATGGCGGTGCAGAAAATCCTGCATCAAGGGATAGACGAGCGCAGCGGCGGTATGGCGATCGGATCCATGCTCAAAGTGCGCGGATCTGAACTCCATCAGAAGCTCACGGAGATGCTGCTGGAGGTGATCGGCGATTATGGCGCCGTGTTCTATCCCGATCCGAATGAAGAGCGAGAGCTGCGCGTGGCCCAGTTCATCGGACCTGAATACGCGCCAGGCCTGGCGGCAGAGGTCTTCTATCGGCGGGCTTGCTCGATCTATGGCGGGACGGCCGAAATTCAACGAAACATCATCGCCAAAGCACTGTTCGATCTTTGACGCCGTATCGAGTCACGAACGGTCTTCGATCCCCGAGACGTGGGATCGCATCAATTGCCGGCATAAAGAGGGTGCAGCATGGACTTCGAGTTGAGCGACGAACAGCGGATGTTGCAGGAAAGCGCGCAACGCTTCTTGCAAAAGAGTTATACGTTCGAACATCGTCGCAATCTTGCTTCGCAAGGAGGCGGATTTTCGCGCGAGACGTGGCGTAGGTTCGGCGAAATGGGTTGGCTCGGTGTCGCGGTGCCGGATGAATTGGGCGGGCTCGGTTTTTCGTCAGTCGAAAGCGCCATCGTGGCCGAGCAGATCGGGCGCGCGCTGGTGCTGGAGCCGTACGTGATGTGTGGTGTGTTTCCTGCGTCACTTGTCACGTGCTGCGGGCGAGACGGGCAGCGCGAGGCGATACTTGGCGAGATCGTTTCGGGCGAGACTGTCTATGCAGTCGCGCAAAGTGAACGTGAAGCGCGGGGTCAGGTGCATTACGTGACGGCCACCGCGAAGAAGACAGAGGACGGGTCGTGGCGGCTGGACGGCTATAAGACGCTCGTGGTTGGAGCGCCCGTTGCAGACCGTCTGCTCGTCGTCGCTCGAGCGGCGGGTGCAGCCGATGCCACGGACGGCATCGGGGTTTTCGTCGTCGATCCGAAGCAGGCAGGCGTGGCGCTGAAGACTTGCGCGTTGCTCGACGGCACGCCATCTGCCGACTTGCTGCTCGATGGTGTGATCGTCGCAGAATCGAATGTTCTGGGTGAGGCTGGGCGAGCGTTCGAAGGACTGCAGGCCGCCGTTGACGAAGCGGTCGTTGCGATCTGTGCCGAACTGGTGGGCGATATGGAAGACGCTATCGAGCTCGCGTCGGAATACTTGAAAACGCGCAAGCAGTTCGGGGTGGCGATTGGCAGCTTCCAGGCGCTGCAACACCGGATGGCCGACATGGCGATCGAAGCGATGCAGGCGCGCGCAACACTGCACCGTGCGTTGCTCTCTATCAGCGAGGACAGGGAGAACCGGAGCGTCGAAATCTCGGGCTGCAAGGCACAGACCATTCGTAGCGCGAAGTTCGTCACGCAACAGGGTATCCAGTTGCACGGTGGCTACGGCATCACGGATGAATACAAGGTGGGACATCACTATCGCCGTCATCTGGTGCTCGACGCATTGTTCGGCAACGCGGACTATCACCTGAATCGCTACGCACGCCAGATTCAGCACGAGGCAATGGTCGCGGCGGCGTGAACCCTTTTGAGGCATTGCCATGAACGCGAAAGCAACCGATCTGCTCGGCGTGCAGAGTGACGGAACGGTTCTCACGTTGACACTGAACCGGCCCGCGGCCCGCAACGCACTGAACCTCGCATTGACCGAAGCGCTGGTCGACGCATTGCATCGTTTCGAAGCGGACCAAAGCCTGCGCGTCCTCATCGTGACGGGCGCCGATCCGGCCTTTTGTGCTGGGCTCGACCTGAATGATTTTTCCGCGCCCGATGCGCCGCGCACGCGGGTCGCGGACATGATCGATATGTGGCCGCGCATCACCAAGCCGGTAATCGCGGCGGTCAACGGCGCTGCCGTTACAGGCGGGCTGGAACTTGCAATGGGGTGCGATTTCATCATCGCGTCCGAGCGTGCGCGCTTTGCCGACACGCACACGAAAATCGGCGCGCTCGCGGGGGGCGGCATGACCGCGAGGTTGCCGTATATCGTGGGTCCGCGGTGGGCGAAGCAGTTCAGCTTGACGAGCGATCCGATTGACGCGGCCACCGCGTTGCGCATCGGCCTCGTGAACGAGGTGCTCAGCCACGATCAACTGATGGAGCGGGCAGCGTCACTAGCGAAGACGATCGCGAGCCGCCGACCCGACCTCGTCGCGACGGTCAAGCGCGTGATCGATCAGGGTGCGCTAGCTTCGCTGGAAGAGGCGTTGCGGATCGAGAAGGCTGCTTTGGCGCAAAGAAGGCAAAGCGGCGGCATGGCGTGGCAGGTGGGGAAATAATCGCTTGCCTGACCGAAGCGCGCGACGCGAGGGCCGTGACGCTGGCTCAATCAACAATTTCGCCCTGAGGGGACTCGCATGGCAAATTTCTACGATCTTCCAGACGACATTCAGGTGACGGCCGACGGCGGCCTGCGGATCATTACGCTCAATCGACCAGACGATCTGAACGCGTCGACCACCGAGATGCTCTTCAGTTACCCCAAGCTTTTTGCTGCGCTAGCCTCGGATCCCGAGGCGCGCGTCGGGATTCTCACCGGTGCGGGAAGGGCGTTCAGCGCCGGCGGAGACATGAATCACTTCGTCAAGACGCTCGACGACCCCGACTTTGCTCGCAGCGTGCAGGAGAATGCGCGGCAGACGATCCACGGTTTCATCGACGTGCCGATTCCTCTGATTGCCGCCGTCAACGGGCCAGCCGTCGGTTGGGGCGCGACGATGGCTACGCTGTGCGATATCGTTCTGATGTCGGAGAAGTCTTTTCTCGCCGAGCCGCATATCAACATTGGTCTCGTCGTCGGTGATGGGATCTCCGTGTCGTGGCCGCTCTACACCAGTCTGCTGCGGGCGAAAGAACTGATCTTTACTGGAGATCGCATCACAGCGCAGCAAGCCGTTGATTTCGGTCTGGCCAATCGCGTTGTCGAGCCCGACAAGCTGATGGAAGAGGCTATGACGCTTGCGCAAAAGCTGCTCAAGCAACCGCGCCACGCACTGCGCGAAACCAAGAAGCTGATGAACCTGCATCTCCATCGCAGTGCGGCCCAGATGCTCGACACGACCCTCGCACGCCAACTGGAGGCGACGCTCAGCGACGAGCATCACGAGATCGCGTCGGCGTTCATCGCCCAGCAGAAACGCAAGCAAGCCTGATCCTGCCCGGTGAACCTTGCTTTCATCGACAAGCCTCCATCTTTGCGGAGTACGTATGCCCTCATCGCTTTTTGACCTCACGGACAAGGTCGCAATCGTCACCGGATCGAGTCGCGGCATTGGCTATGCCAGTGCGCTCGGCATGGCGGAACATGGCGCCAAAGTCGTCGTTTCCGGCCGTAACGCCGACGCCTGCGAAACTGCCGCGCAAGCCATCAACGAAAAGGTCGGAACTCGGGTGGCCTTGCCGTTTGCCTGCAACATCGGCCGTAAAGCGGAATTGCAAGGTCTCGTGGCTGCGGCGAACGGCGAGTGGGGCAGAGTCGACATCGTGATGGCCAATGCCGCGATTCACCCGTGGATAGGCTCGGCACTCGATCTGCAAGACGAAACGTTCAACAAGTTCATGCAGGTCAACGTCCAGAGCAATATCTGGCTCGCGCAGATGACTGTGCCCGGCATGATCGAGCGTGGCTATGGGCGCTTTATTTCGGTGGCATCCGTGGTTGGCCTGTTCGGCGATGCCGTGACGGGAACCTACGGGCTCACCAAAGCCGCCGACATGCAGCTCGTGAGAAACCTCGCGATGGAATTCGCCGCAAAGGGCGTCACCGCCAATTGCATCGCGCCTGGCACCTTCAAGACCGAGATGGCGCGATCGCAATGGGAGGACGAGGCGATGGTCGAATGGTACCGTGGTCGCAATCCATCACAGCGCTTCGGCGAGGTCGACGAGATCGCTGGGCTAGCCGTGATGCTCGCATCGCGTTCGGGCGGCTATATCAACGGCCAGACGATCGCGGTGGATGGCGGCCACACGATCTCGTTTCGCTGACCTGCAGGAGGGAAGGACATCGTGCGCCCCCAGATGTTCAGAACGCGAATCACCGATCTGCTCGGCATTCGTCACCCGATACTTTGCGGCGGTCTTGGGCCGCGCGTGTCCGACGCGCGGTATGTCGCGGCCGTCGTTAACGCAGGCGGCATGGGCTTTATTGTCGGGGCGGGCTTTCCCGATTCCGACGAATTCCGCAACGAGTTGCGCACCTGTCGTGAACTCACCGATGCAAAGAACTTCGGCGTCAATCTCTACATATCGCGGCAAGCGGGCGGAGTGGAGCGCGTCAAGCAACAGATCCGCATTCTGATCGAAGAGAACGTTGCCTGCGTGGAGACCGCCGGTGCGAGCCCCGACGCGGTCGTGCCGTTGCTCAAGGAGGCGGGCATCAAAGTTTTGCACAAGGTGCCCGCCGTGCGCTATGCACATACGGCGGTGCGGATGGGCGTCGACGGTGTGATCGTCGTCGGCAATGAGTGCGGCGGCCATCCGGGCATCTACCAGATCGGCAGCATCGTGCAGGCCGCGCAGGCGCCGCGCGAAATCGGCTTGCCGGTTGTGATCGGCGGCGGCATCGGCATCGGGCGACAGCTTGCGGGCGTGCTGGCGATGGGCGCCGACGCGGTCATCATGGGCACGCGCATGATGGTCGCCGAGGAGCTGTGGATTCATCCTGAAGTCAAGGCGAAGGTGGTGGCGGGCGACGGCAGCGAAAGCGTCGTGGTCAAGTCTGCGATTCGCGATCATCATCGCGTGCTGCGCAACGAGAGCGCCGAGGTGGTCATGGAACTGGATCGCGCGCAGGTGAGCGAGTTCGAGCAGTTCCGCCCTCACGTGATGGGCGCACTCGCGCATCAGGCTTACGTGACTGGTGACACGCGCAAGGGCATGATCGACTATGGCCATGCTGCGGTGTTTGCCGACGCGGTCAGGAAAGTCGAGGCAATTTTCGACGAGATGATCGACGACGCGGTGGCGGCGTCGAACCGGTTGAGCAGGCTGACGACGTAGACGGCTAGCACGGCCACGGTTCAAGATCGGTGACCGTTGAGGCGGGCAGGCAAGCGCAGCGCTGCCGCTACTCTAGCCACGTCCTGATCCCCGCGATGTAGTCGGCCATTTGCCTGCGAGCCTCCTCTTTATCGCGGGCAATGATCGCGCGCGCGATCTCGCGATGATATTCCTTGATCCTCTCCACGACGCGGTCGCGGTCCGTTCGGCTGCGCCGATGAAACGTGGAATGCGCATCGGCAAGTTGCAGGACGATGCCGTCGAAGAGACGCAGTGCGGGATCGCCGCAAAGTTCGGCGAGCAGGAAATGAAATCGCAGCAACTCATCGGCGCCGGCACGACCGTCGAGTGGCGCCTCGGCCTGAACCTGGTCGTGCACGCGTCGCTCACCTTCATGGTCGAGCCGTTCGATGACGAGATCCAGGACGGCCAGTTCGAGCGTGCGGCGCGTCGCGAGAATATCGCGCGGCGCGATGCCCGCATACTCCAGAAAGACGCTGACTGCCTGCATCGTCGCGCTCAGGTCCGGCTGGGCGACGATCACGCCGCCTCCGGTGCCGCGCTGCACCCTCACGATGGAGTGGTGCTCGAGCAAGCGGATCGCTCCGCGCAACGCAGCGCGACTTACTCCATGGACCTTCATTAATTCCTGCTCGGAGCCGAGCGGTAGTCCTGCCGGCCATCCCAGATCGATGATGTGCTTCAGCAGCGCCATGAAGAGCGTCTGCGTCCGCGTGATCGGTGCGCCGATCGCATTGCGCTTGCGGCGCGACCCGGCAGTTTGGGGCAGCGCAGGCGTCATCGCGGTCAGCATCGAGAGCCACTGCTGGCGCGGGGCTTGGGCAGGATGTCTGTTGTCGCGCAGCTTTTCGCGGCGTTGCGCGGCGAACTGGCTGAAGAGGGCGACGTCGGCTGCCGGGACGACCAGTGTCAGGCTCACCATGCCTTCGGCCTTCTTGCGGGTGCGATAAGCGGCGACGCGTTCGGCAGACGACTTTGGCATGTCCGAGTTCAGTATTAAATGCGAACGGCGTTCAATATATCGCACATGATCGTTACGTGTAACGAAGCTTTCGTGCGCGCAGGCAGCGTGCGTTTCCGGACCGCAGAGAAAGCCGGTAAATCAATACGTTAGCTCCTGTGCCCCTGTGCTGATCGCGCGCCGGGCGTGCTCGTGGCCAGACGAGCGGATCGACCGGTTTTCAGCCACGCGCGAGGATACCTATAGTGAGCCGCTCCAACCACTTCACCATCGTGACGGGTGTAACGACCATGAGCGACACCAAACTATCCATGCCGCGCCGCGGCGACTTTGGCTGGCAGCCTCTTGTCAGCGCCTTCGAGCCCACCATCGAGGACATGCTGTCCAACCGCGCATACTTCGGCATGCCGCCCGAAGCACTCTACCTGTGGGGAACGCTGCGCGACGAGGATGGCGAGATCTATTGCCCGATGCGGCGGATTCCCGCTGGCCTGCGGACCGACGCGAAGGACACGCGGCGGCGTTTCTACCTGTGCACGACGCTCGGCCACGACGACGGCATGCATATGCATCCGGTAGGCAAGGAATCGGTGCCGAACGATGGATTCGCAAGAACGCTCGAAGAGGGGCGCATCCACTGGCGAAGCCACCCGCAGGCGCGCGGCAATCGCTTTCACGTCACCTGGACGCCCGAGGATTGCAGCTGGTACGAAGAGAACGGCATGGATATCAAGGGCAAGCTCGTCAAGCCCGGCATGCACTGGTATCTGCCGGGCCGCGACGCGGGCATGTACTACGTCGCGAACATCTTCGAGATGGAAGGGACGATACTCGGAAAGAAGGTGCGCGGCATGATCGGCTTCGATCCGATCCATATGTACGAGGGCGGCGAGATCTACAAGACGAAAGATGCGCTGGTGCAGGAGAAGCTGGAACTCGTCTGGTACACGTGGGCGACGCGCTATAAGGATGGCAGCATCGACTTCGGGCACTTCACGCTCGGTAACGACATGTTCGGCTTCGCGATTCTCGGCAACGAGAAGGGCGAGGTGCGCTTTACCTATGACGTGACGGGCACCATCGATTTCGGCGCGAATGGGTATTGGCAGGAAGGCATCCGTTACTCAGCGTTCGGCGAAGAGTGGGAGTTCATGCCCGATCCGCGCGGGCGTCTGGTCGGTCTCGGGACGCTCAAGAATCCGCAGGTGGACGGCCGCTGGCGGCGCGTGGGCGATGCGCGCGAGCCTGACGTGTGGTTCGCATGGGGCGAAGCCGCCCCGGAGCATGGCAGCCGCCCGATGGACCGGCTCCCGGGGCTTGGCACGCGTGTCGGCGTGAACTTCCGCAAATACTGAACTTCGGCGCGCGGATGCGCAAAGGGCGACGCCGAAGCTGAGCGTCGCCCTGCCGGCATTTCCGCCGGTCACTTCACGTACTTGCGAAACTCCGGCTTGCGCTTTTCGCGGAACGCATTGCCGCCTTCCTTCGATTCGTCGGTGTCGTAGTACATCGCAAGCGCCTGCATCGCGAACGCGCCGATGCCGCGGATGTTCTCGGTATCGATATTGAACGAGCGCTTTGCGAGCGCAATAGCGGTGGGGCTCATCTGCAGAATCTCGTCGCACCACTTCTTCGTTTCGGCGTCGAGTTGTTCCGCAGGCACGACGGCATTGATGAGACCCCAGTCGAGCGCCTGTTTCGCGCTGTATTTGCGGCACAGGTACCAGATTTCCCGCGCGCGCTTCTCGCCGACGATGCGCGCGAGGTAGGCGGTGCCGAAGCCTGGATCGACCGACCCGACCTTCGGGCCGACCTGACCGAAGACCGCGGTCTCGGAAGCGATGGCGAGATCGCAGAGCGTCACCAGCACGTTGCCGCCGCCGATTGCATAGCCGTTCACGCGTGCGATCACGGGCTTCGGAATGTCGCGGATGATGCTTTGCAGTTCCTCGATCGGCAGGCCGACAGTGCCGCGCCCGTTGTAGCCGTCGCCGGACTGGTCGCCGCCCGTGCAGAACGCCTTGTCGCCGGCGCCCGTGAGCACCACGACGCCGATATCCTTGTTCCATCCCGCGAGGCCGAAGGCCTTGATGAGCTCCTCAACGGTGTCGGCGCTGAACGCGTTGTACACCTTCGGGCGATTGATGGTGATCGTCGCGATCCCGTCCGCCTCCTGATAGCCGATGTCCTTGAATTCCATGTCATATTCCAATGTTGTTGGTTGATCGCGTTCGCGGAGCCGTTTATCCAGCCATCGTCAGACCGCCCGACACGCTGATGACCTGACCGCTGATGAACGCGGCGTCGTCACTCGCGAGAAAGGCAACCACGCCCGGGATGTCGCCAGGTTCGCCCATGCGGCCGAACGGCACGGCCTTCACGAGGGCGGCCTTGATGCGCTCGCCTTTCTCACCCTGCGCGAGGTTGTCGAGAAGCGGGGTCGCGGTCGGGCCAGGACAAACGACGTTGACGGGAATCATCTGGCGGGCCATTTCGCGTGCCATCGTCTTCGTGAAGGCGATGAGGCCGCCTTTGCAGAACGAGTACACCGCTTCCATCGAGGAGCCCACGCGTCCCGCATCCGACGAGATGTTGACGACGCGGCCACGGCCACGTTCGGCCATCCGTCGCAGCACGGCATGGTGCATGTTCAGCGGTCCGTACAGATTGATCGCCACCACCTTGTCCCAGAACGGTTTTTCGGTTTGCAGGAAGAACGCACCCATGTCCCAGCCGGCGTTGTTCACGAGAACCTCGATCGGTCCCAGTTCTTCCTCGACTCTCGCCACCGCGGCATGCACACCTTCGTGATCCGTGATGTCGACGCGGTAGGCTCGCGCCTTGCCGCCCGCCGCTTCGATTTCCGCCGCGACACGCGCGGCGCCTTCTTCGTTCAGGTCGAACAGCGCGACGGTCGAACCTTCGTCGCCGAATCGTCTGCTGATGGCGCTTCCGATCCCGCCTGCCGCGCCAGTGACGACGACGACCTTCTCCTTGAGCCCCTTCATTGATTCCCTCCGTGATGTGCGAGGCGCTGTCGCGCCAGTTAATCCTTGCTCAGCGCTTCCGATACGGCTTCGCCCCTTCCTGTGGCCCGGGCGAGGAGCGCGCTCGCTTCGTCCGCGCTATATCCCGCTTCGACCAGAACCTGGATGCTGTGCTCGCCGAGATTCGGCGGCAGATAGCGAACGTTGCCGGGCGACTCGGAGAAGTGCACCGGTATCGAAGTCATGACCATGTCGCCTTCGGTCGGGTGCTCGAAGCGCTGGAAGAACCCGGTCTCCTTGATGTACGCGTCGTGCATCAGGTCTTTCAGGTCGCGCACGGGACCGTGCGGCACGTCCGCCGAGGCGAAGATCGCATTCCATTCCGCAGTCGTCTTGTTGCGGATGGCGTCGCCGACGATGCGATACAGCTCGCTGATGTTGCGCATACGCTCGGCCATGTGGTGGAAGCGCGGGTCGTCGAGCAGATGCGCTGCATCGATTGCGCACAGCACGCGGCGCCATTGCTCGTTATTCACGGCGAGCAGGCAGATATGCCCGTCTTTTGTCGCGTAGGGCCGGCGGTGCGGCGAGAACATGCGCGGATAGCCCAGGCCGGTTCCGTCATTGGAGCCCAGCGCACCTTCCCAAAGATGCTCGAAAAGATTGAATTGCAGCATCGTTTCGAACATCGGCACATGGACGAGCTGGCCGACACCGGTCCGCTCGCGGTGATAGAGCGCCATGCCGATTGACGACGCCAGCACGTAGCCGCAGAACTTGTCGACGATCACGGTGGGGAAGTATCGCGGCGAGCCGTCCGCGTCGCGGTTCATCGCGGCAATGCCGGTTTCGCCCTGAATCACGTCGTCGAAAGCGGGGCGGTCCTTGTAGGGTCCGTCGATTCGATAGCCGGCACCCGACGCGTACACGATGCGTGGGTTGCGCGCCCGCACGGTTTCATAGTCGATGCCGAGGCGCTCGGCGGCGCTCGGGCGCATGCTGTGCACGATGACGTCGGCGGTCTCGACGAGCTTGAGCAGCGCTTCGCGGCATTCGGCCTGCTTCAGGTTCAGGATCACGCTGCGCTTGTTGCGGTTCATGATCGTATAGAACACTGCCATGTCGGGGTTGCGGCCAGGGCCATTCTTGCGGTTCTGGTCGCCTTCGGGCGGTTCGATCTTGATGACGTCCGCGCCCATGTCGCCGAGTAGCTGCGTGGCGACCGGACCGAGCACGTTGATGGTCAGGTCGATCACGCGGACACCGGCTAACGGGCCGGTCGCCGGTTCGAGGGGTTGTTGGGGATTTTCCATGCTCAGGCCTTGTACTCCTTGCCTTTAACGAGTCTGAGCGGCGTGTACACCATCACTTCCGTGCCGTCCTGCCTGATCACGCGGTTACGGGTGCGCACCAGCCCAAGTCCGGGGCGCCCCTTGCTAGGCCTGCATTCGATCACCTCGCATTCCACGTGAATCGTGTCGCCCACATAGGTCGGGCCTTTGATGTCGAGTTCCATGTTGAGGAACGCGAAGCCGACGCCCTGCATGGTGGCCTGCGTGAGCAGCCCTTCCATCAGCGTGAAGACTAGCGCGCCCGGCGCGACGCGCCCCTTGATGGCCGACTGCTCGCGAAGAAACTCGGTGTTGGTGAACAGAACTTCCAGCATGCCGGTCACCGAAACAAAATTCACGACATCCGTTTCTGTCACCGTGCGGCCCACGGTCTTGAACTTGCGTCCAACGGGCAGGTCCTCCCAGTGAATTCCCAGACCAACCGTTTCGATTTCTTCCATTGCCTGTCCTCTGTCGTTGTCGGCTCGGCTGTTAGCTGAGCTGTCGTTGTCAGTTCTTCTTGATGCGGCCTAGCACGCTGTCCGCGACGATGTTGCGTTGGATCTGGTTGGTGCCTTCGATGATCTGCACCACCTTCGCGTCGCGGAAATAACGGTTGATCGGGTACTCGTTGGAGATGCCTGCGGCGCCGAATAGCTGCACGGCATCGGTCGCGACCTTCATGGCGACATCCGACGCGAACATCTTCGCCATCGCCGCCATTGGGGCGAGTTCACGGCCGCTAACGCCCGCATCGACGAGCGACGCCGTGCGATAGACGAGTTGGCGCGCGGCCTCGGTCTGGGTGACCATGTCAGCGATCATCCAGCGCACACCCTGAAAGTTGCTGATGCTCTGGCCGAATGCAACGCGGTCCTGAATGAATTTGACGGTGTGATCGATCGCGCCCTGCGCGATGCCAACCGCGCGCGCGGCCACGATGGGACGGCTCGTGTTGAGCGCCTCCATGGCCACCTTGAACCCCTGGCCGCCTTCCGGGCCGAGACGGTCTTCCGCGCGGATGAAGGCATCGTCGAAATAAAGGGGGCACGACGCCACGCCGCGCGCGCCCATCTTGTCTTCTTCATTGCCGATCGTCAGGCCCGGCGTGTTGCGATCGACGATGAAAAGATTGATGCCCAGCGCCTGTCCTTCCTCGTCGAGCGTCCTGGCGGCGACGAGAATGAAGTCGGCGATATGCGAATTCGTGCACCAGATCTTTGAGCCGTTGAGCACATAGCCGCCGTTCTTGCGGCGCGCTGTCGTGCGAATGCCCGAAACGTCGGAGCCGCTTTGCGCTTCGGTAATGGAGAGAGCACCGCGTAAGTCACCGGAGGCGAGCCCCGGCAGAAGGCGGGCCTTCTGCTCTTCCGTGCCGCCTTCGAGAATGGCTCCGAACGGTGTCCATTGCACGACCAGCAGATAGCCCGTGTTGTAGCAAACCCGCCCGAACTCCTCGACCGCGATGCAGGCCGACATCACGCTGCCGGCGCCGCCATACGCTTCAGGAAACGGCAACGTGAAGAGGCCGAGTTCCTTGAGCAGTGCGTACATGTCGTGCGGATACCCGGCCGTACGGTCGATCTCGTCGGCCCGCGGCGCCACGCGCTCCCGTGCGACGCGACGGATGAGGTCGCGGATCTGAAGCTGGTCGTCTGTTAGTTCGTATGTCACTTCGAGCTCTCTTGCTAACGGTTTTTTCGGGCCGGCCCCCCGGATTCGTCTCCGGAGTGGGGATACGTCGCCCCCGCCGACCACTTCCTGATGACATCCGAGGTCTTCACGTTTATGAACAATGTTCGATAAATTAAACGATGGGCCAGGTGATCGTCAAGCGCTGAAACCGGCTCCCGCGGGTTTGTCCGAGGTGCGTCGGGAATTTGGTCGGGATGTAGTTTCAGCCTTGCGCGGCGGGGCACGGCAGGGCTTTCCCGCCGTTGACAGCGCGCTCCCAGTGCGTTTAATATTTGGAACAGTGTTCGGTTATTTGTTCCATTTTGGCCCGACAGAGCGGCTCGATTCGGCGCGAGCCCATGGCAAAACGATTTGAAGGAGCGGGGAATGGACTCTCTTTGTCCTGAAGTCGATTATCAGAAATTCCTGGCCGAGGGCCGCTTGATGATCCAGCGCAGCCGCGGCAGCGGCCGCTATGTCTTCTACCCGCGGGTGGCTGAGCCGGTTACCGGGATGCGCGATCTGGAGTGGGTCGAAGCCTGCGGGAAGGGTACGGTTTATTCCACTACCGTCGTGCGCCAGAAATCGCCCACGCCCAGCTACAACGTCGCAGTGATCGATCTGGAAGAAGGTGTGCGCATGCTGAGTTGTGTGGAGGGCATCGAGCCGGAGGCCGTGCGCATTGGCATGCCGGTGCAGGCGAAGATCGTGTACCGAGGGGATGCGGCATTGCTTGTGTTCGAACCAGCCTGACGCCCGCTAACCCGCAGCCGGCCGTCAACAGCCGGTCACACCGATGAAAGGTAGATGGAATGGAATTCAACTTGCGCGGGCGTACCGCACTGGTGGCAGGCGCCACCTATGGGATTGGGGAAGCACCTGGCTTGTCGTCGCTGGACCTTGCTGCGCGTGCGTCCGTTGACGCGCTCGCCCAGGTGGGACTGACGCCTGGCGATGTGGACGGCCTTTTCGTGTGCACGCCGGACGACATGCTGTCGGGTCTCACGTTTGCCGAATACCTCGGTATTAACCCGAAGTTCACCGACAACAACCGAAGCGGCGGATCGGCGTTCGAAATCTACGCGCACACGGCGGCCATGGCGTTGTGTACGGGACAGATCGATGTTGCCTTGATTGCATATGGGAGCAATCAGCGCAGCGCGGCGGGCAAGCTCGTGCAGTCGTCGCGTCCTTCGCCGTGGGAGAGCCCGTATAAGCCGATGAATCCGGTGTCGTCGTATGCGCTTGCGGCGGCGCGTCATATGTACCAGTACGGCACGAAGCGTGAGCATCTGGCCGAGGTGGCCGTCGCCGCGCGCAAGTGGGCGCAACTGAATCCGGATGCGTATATGCGCACGCCCATGTCGATCGACGACGTGATGGGCGCGCGCCTCGTGTCGGATCCGCTTTCCGTGCGCGATTGCTGCCTCGTGACGGATGGCGCGGCAGCGATCGTCATGGTGCGCGCCGATCGAGCGCGTGATCTCACCGACAAGCCGGTGTATCTGCTCGGCGCGGCTTCGGCCACTTCGCACCGCGAAATCGCGAGCATGCCGGATCTCACGGTGACTGCCGCAGCGGAATCGGGCAGGCGTGCGTATCAAATGGCGGGCGTGAAGGCGAACGATATCGATGTCGCGATGCTGTACGACGCCTTCACGATCAACACCATTCTGTTTCTCGAAGACCTCGGCTTTTGCCCTAAAGGCGAAGGCGGCCGCTTCGTTTCGGACGGCGGCATCGCGCCGGGCGGCCGGCTCGCGGTCAATACGAACGGCGGGGGTTTGTCGTGCGTTCACCCCGGCATGTATGGGCTGTTCCTGATGGAAGAATCGATGCGGCAATTGACGGGCCGCGCTGGTGAGCGCCAGATACCCGGTGCGAAGCTGGCGATCGCGCACGGTAACGGTGGTGTGCTCTCGAGCCAGGCCACGGTGATTCTCGGGACGCAGGAAACCCTGTAAAGACACGCTGTGAGACACGCCGCCCGCCAGGGTCACTGTCAACAGCTTTGCATGGGATCGGAGTAAGCGCTAAAGCGCTAACCCCGATCGACAGGAGACGGACAGATGAGCGAAGAGACCAGCAACGATGCAGCGGAGATCGTACAGGTCCGGCAAGACGGTGCAATCGCGATCGTCACATTGAACTATCCCCAACGGCGAAACGCGTTTTCACTAAAGATGCGCGAGACGTTGTACGCGCAGCTTTATCGCCTGATGCATCATGAGGAAGCCTGCCGTGCGATCGTACTGACCGGCGCGGGCAATACGTTTTGCGCGGGTGGGGACATCTCGGAGATGCAGACGCGCAAGGTGCTCGAGTATAGACAGCGCAATGAACTGCCGCTCGATATTTTCAGACTGATGGTCGAAGGCCCGAAAGCGATCGTCGCCGCTGTCGAAGGGTTTGCGTTTGGCGCTGGACTGTCGCTCGCCGCTGCTTGCGATCATGTCGTCACATCATCGGCCGCGCGCTATGCGAGCGCGTTCGTCAAGGTCGGGCTGCTGCCCGATACGGGGCTCTATTGGTCGTTGTCGCAGCGCGTGGGCGGCGGCCTTGCACGCGAGCTCATGCTGAGTGCCCGGGAGTTCAACGGCGTCGAAGCGGGCGAGACCGGTTTTGCCAATCAGGTCGTCGAGCCTGGGGAGGCGCTGAACGCGGCCTCGAAGGTGGCGCAACAGTACGCGGAACTGCCCTCGGTGGCCACCGCGCACCTGAAGGCCGCGCTCGCGACGGGCATCCGTACGCTCGACGAAGCCATCGAAGCGGAAGTCAACCTGCAGCCCATCCTGCGCCGCAGCCGCGAACACCAGGAGGCAGTGAGCGCCTTCATGGAAAAGCGCAAGCCGGTGTTCGTGGCCGACTGAAGGAAGCCAACATGAGCGAGAAAGAAACGGCAGAAAACGATACGACGTCGCTGATCGAGGTGACCCGCGAGGGACCGGTCGCGATCGTGACGCTAAACAATCCCCGGCGCCGCAACGCGATGGGACGTCAGATGCGTCAGTTGTTGCGCGACACGATGCATCGGCTGATGGTGGAAGATCCGGACTCGCGGGCAATCGTCCTGACGGGCGCGGGCGAGCACTTTTGCGCCGGCGCCGACATCTCCGAGATGACGAAGCGCACGATCCTGCAAAGCCGCGAGATTCTGGCGGAGTCGTGCGTGGTAGTGCGTGAAATGCAGGCGGGACCCAAGCCGGTCGTGGCGGCCGTGGAAGGCGTAGCCTTCGGCGCCGGGCTGTCGCTCGTGGTCGCGACCGACTATGTCGTGGCTGCATCGAATGCACGCTTTTGCGCGGCGTTTCTGCGCGTCGGCCTGATTCCGGACACCGGTATTCTGTGGACGCTTCCGAAGCGCATCGGCATGGCTCGCGCGAGGGAGATGCTCTCGCTCGCCACTGAAATCGACGGAGACAAGGCCGGAACGATTCACCTTGCCAACGAAGTCGTCGGGCCGGGTACTGCGCGCGCAAAGGCAATCGAAGTTGCGCGCGGTCTTGCCGACTTACCGCCGCTCGGCGTGGCGCTGCTGAAGGACGCGCTGACCAACGCCGCGACGACCATGGAAGGCGCGCTGCGAGCCGAGATCGACTATCAGCCCATCCTGCGTCAGTCGAAAGACCATCAGGCTGCCTGTAAGGCGTTTATGGAAAAGACCAAACCGGTCTTCACGGGTGAGTGAGCGCGGGGAGCAATGCGATGAGTATCGAGCAGAAGGAAAATGCCGCGGGCGCCGACGAGATCGTGCAGGTGCGCCGTCAAGGCGACGTGACCATTGTCACGATGAACTATCCCGAGCGCCGCAACGCGTTCTCCATGAGGATGCGCGTTGCGCTGACCGAGGTCTTGCACCGGCTAATGCACGACGATCCGCAAACGCGCGCCATTGTGCTGACAGGCGCGGGCGGCCATTTTTGCGCGGGCGGCGACCTGTCCGAAATGCACGCGACCACTCTACAGTTGCTGGCGCTTCGTGAGCGTATCGCGGTGGGCGTGCGTCTGTTCAAGCTGATTTATACGGGCACGAAGCCGGTCGTCGCGGCGGTGGAGGGCACGTGCTATGGAGCGGGGCTGTCGCTGGCGGCTGCATGCGATGTCGTGGTCGGTGCCGATACCGCGAAGTACTCGTGTGCGTTCGCCAAGGTCGGACTGCTTCCCGACACTGGAATTCTATGGACACTGCCGCAAAAGGTCGGCGGCAGCAAGGCGCGTGAGTTGATGCTGAAAGGCGATGTCATCGACGCGGCCACGGCGCGCCGCATCGGCCTGGTCAGCGAGGTGGTCGCGAGCGGCGGCGCGCTCGATGCGGCGATCGAGGCCGCGGCGCGCTTCGCGAACTATCCGCCAGTGACGCTGGCGCTCCTGAAGGCGAGCCTCGTCAATGCGGGCAATTCGATCGAAGACGCATGCCGCCTCGAAACTGACCTCAATCCGCTGACCCGTCAAACGAGCGACCACGCGGAGGCGGTGACGGCCTTCATGGAAAAACGCAAGCCGGTTTTCACGGGTGCCTGACGCCGCCATTCTCCGTTGCTGTCTCTACTGGAAGTTCAACGCATATGTTTACGCCCGACCTGCTGAAGAACAAAAGAATCCTCATCACCGGGGGAGGCACCGGCCTTGGTAAGAGTATCGGCCTGCGCTACCTCGAACTGGGCGCCGATCTCGTCATCTGCGGTCGCCGCAAGGAAGTGCTGGACGCGACGGCCGACGAGTTTCGCGGCGTCGTGGCTGGCGCGCGTGTCACGACGGTGCAGGCGGACGTGCGCAGCGCCGAGTCCGTCGAGTCGATGATGGAGACCATCTGGCGGGATGGTCCGCTCGACGTATTGCTGAACAACGCGGCGGCCAACTTCATCGCGCGCACGGAAAGCCTGTCGGCGCGCGCGGTGGATGCGGTGCTCGACATCGTGCTGCACGGCAGCTTCTATTGCACGATCGCGGCGGGCAAGCGCTGGATCGACGCGGGTCACCCGGGCAACGTGATCAGTACCGTATCGACGCCCACGATGACCGGCTCGGCCTTTACCGTGCCGTCCGCGGCCGCGAAGGCGGGTATTCTCGCCATGACCCGCAGCCTTGCGGTCGAGTGGGGCCCGAAGGGCATTCGCCTGAACGCGGTGGCGCCCGGACTGTTCCCGACGCCGGGCGCATGGGAGCAGTTGTACCCGCCGGGCTCGCAGGTCGAGCCGCAGGAGCGCTCGGTGCCGCTGAGGCGCTTCGGCGATCACGCGGAACTTGCCAATCTCTACGCTTATCTGGCGTCCAATGGCTCCGGCTACATCACCGGCGACATGATCGTGATCGACGGCGGCCGCTGGATGCAGGGTGTTGGCGGCCCGACCTTCCGCGCGATGCAGGACTGGACCGACGAGCAATGGGACGCCATGCGCGCCCACGCTCGCAAGGGTTGAACCATGGGTCCGCTCGCAGGAGTTCGAATCATCGAGCTGGCCGGCATCGGCCCGGGGCCCATGGCGGCGATGCTGCTCGCCGATCTGGGTGCGACGGTGTTGCGCATCGAACGTCGCCAGCCGGTCAAGCTCGGTATCGAGCGTCCGCTGCGCTACAACCTGTTGCTGCGCAACCGAAAGACGATTGCGCTCGACCTGAAAGACCCGGAGGCCGTCGAACTCGTGCTCACGCTGGTGGAGCGCGCCGATGCCCTGATAGAAGGTTTCCGACCCGGCGTAACCGAGCGACTCGGGCTGGGTCCGCAGGCCTGCCTCGAACGCAATCCGAAGCTCGCTTACGGACGCATCACGGGATGGGGCCAGGAAGGTCCGCTCGCGCAGTACGCCGGGCATGACCTGAACTACATCGCGATCACCGGCGTCCTCAACGCAATTGGCCGCCGCGATCAGCCACCGTCGATACCGCTGAATCTGATCGGCGACTATGCGGGCGGTTCGCTGTACCTTGCAATGGGGCTCCTGTCGGCGATCCTGCATGCGCGGAACGGGGGCGCCGGACAGATCGTGGATGCCGCGATCGTCGACGGCACGGCCAACCTTGCTACCACGTTCTTCGGCATGCAGGCTGCCGGCATCTGGCGCGACGGGCGCGGGACGAATATCACGGATTCGGGATCGCACTTCTACGACGTTTATGAATGCGCGGACGGCCAGTGGATTACGGTCGGTCCCATCGAGGACAAGTTCTATCTCGAACTCCTCCGCCTGCTCGACATCGATCCGCAAACGCTGGGTACGCAGCTCGACGCAAGCAACTGGCCCGCCGCGCGCGCACTGTTCGCGCTGAAATTCAAGAGACGCACACGCGAGCAATGGACCACCGTGCTCGAACACACGGACGCGTGCTTCGCACCGGTTCTGTCGTGGACCGAGGCACCCGAGCATGCGCATCTGAAGGCGCGCGGCACGTTCATCGAAGTGGACGGCATCGTGCAGCCCGCGCCGGCGCCGCGCTTCTCCGCCACGGTGCCCGCGAAGCCGACGGCGCCCGAGGCACCCGACGCGACCACGATCGACGCCGCGCTGGCGGCATGGCTCGAACCGGGCCGCATTGGCGAGTTGAAAGAAGCGGGAACGCTGGCCTGAGCCGCACCCGACAGGCGACCCATAAAGACGAAACGAGACACTCATGGATCTGCGATATACCGACGACGAGCTGGCGTTCCGCAATGAGGTCAGAGCCTTCTTCAAGGAAGCGCTGCCGGCCGACATCCGACGCAAGGCTACCTTGGGGCAGCGCTATTCGGCGGCCGACCTGCGCCGCTGGCAACGCATGCTCTACGAGCGCGGCTGGGCGACGCCAGCGTGGGACAAGGCGTGGGGCGGGACGGGCTGGAGCGCGGTGCAGCAATACATCTTCAAGGAAGAGCTGCACATGGCCCCGGCGCCCGAGACGCTGTCATTCAACGTGAACATGATCGGTCCGGTTTTGATCGCGTTCGGCAGCGAGGAGCAGAAGCGCCATTTCCTGCCTCGCATCGCGAGCCTCGAATACTGGTTCTGCCAGGGATTCTCCGAGCCCGGCGCCGGTTCGGACCTGGCCGCGCTGCGGACCCAGGCGGTGCGCGACGGGGACCACTATGTCATCAACGGCCAGAAGCTCTGGACTTCGACGGCGCATCACGCGGACTGGATGTTCTGTCTCGTGCGCACGGATTCGAGCGGCAAGAAACAGCAGGGCATCACGTACCTGCTGATCGACATGAAGACGCCGGGCCTGACCGTGCGCCCGATCATCACGATCGACGGCCACCATGAAACCAACGAGGTGTTCTTCGACAACGTGCGCGTGCCGGTTGCGAACCGAATTGGCGAGGAGAACAAGGGTTGGGATTACGCGAAGTATCTCCTTGGCAACGAACGCAGCGGCATTGCGCGCGTGGGCGTTTCGAAGATGCGCGTGCGTCACGCGAAGGATCTTGCGAAGCGCGTGCCCTGCGGCGACGGTGTGCTGTGGGACGACCCGCGTTTTCGCGAACGTGTCGCGGCTGTCGAGGTGGAACTGAAGGCCTTGGAGATGACGCAGATGCGCGTGATCGCCGAGAGCAGCTCGCAGGAGAGCCATGTGCCCGACCCGAAGACCTCGATCCTGAAAATCAAGGGTTCGGAGCTGCAGCAACTCGCAGCTGAATTGCTCCTCGAGGTGGCAGGGCCGGATGCTCTACCGCTCGACCTCGACTTCCTGCGTGGGCTTGCCGATCCGGTTCGCGAACCCGAATGGGCGCTCACCGTTGCGCCGAATCACTACTTCGCGCGCCACGTCTCGATCGTGGGCGGCTCCAACGAGATTCAGAAGAACATTCTCGCCAAGTCCGTACTCGGACTTTGAGCGACGGGCGAACTGCGGAGAAGCATGAGATATGGACTTTGATTTCACCGATGAGCAACGCATGCTCAAGGACAGCGTCGACCGGCTCGTCAAAGACGAGTACGGGTTCGAGCAGCGCGCGAAGTATCTCGCTGAGCCGGACGGTTTCAGCCGCGAGCTTTGGGCGCGTTACGCCGACATGGGTCTGTTGGGCCTTTCGTTTGACGAGGAATACGGCGGCAGCAACTGCGGCCCTGTCGAGACGATGATCGTGATGGAGGCGTTGGGCCACGCTCTCGCGGTCGAACCGTATCTCGCGACGGTCGTGCTGGGCGGCGGCTTGGTGCGGCTTGGCGGCAACGCGGCGCAACGCGCGGCGATTCTGCCGCGGATTGCGCAGGGCGAGTTGCAGATGGCGTTCGCGCACAGCGAGGCGCAGGCGCGGTACGACCTCGCGGACGTTGCGACTACCGCACGGCGCGAAGCCGCCGGCTGGGTGCTCGACGGCGCCAAGCGCGTTGTGCTCCACGGCGGCAGCGCCGACGTTCTCGTGGTGTCGGCGCGCGTGTCCGGTGGTAGGCGCGAGCGTGACGGCATCGGGCTGTTCGTGGTCAGGGCCGACGCGCAGGGCGTGACGCGCCACACGTATCCGACGCAAGACCGGCTGGGTGCGGCGGACGTCGAGTTGTCGGGGGTGCGCGTTCCGGATAGCGACGTTCTGGGCGTGGCGGGCGCTGCCTTGCCGCTCATCGAAACGGTCGTTGCTCACGCGGTCGCGGCAGTGAGCGCGGAAGCCGTAGGTGCAATGGCAGCTGCGCACGAAGAAACCGTGGAGTACCTGAAGGTCCGCAAGCAGTTCGGGGTGCCTATCGGATCATTCCAGGCGCTCCAGCATCGTGCAGTCGACATGCTCGTCATGGTGGAGCAGGCGCGCAGCATGGCGCTCTTCGCGACCATGATGAGCGAGGAGCCGGACGCGGCGGAACGCGATCGCAGTATGTCGGCGGCGAAAGTGCAGATCGGACGCTCGGGCCGCTTCGTCGGTCAACAAGGCGTGCAATTGCACGGCGGCATCGGCATGACCGAGGAGTGCAAGATCGGTCACTACCTGAGACGCCTGAGCGTGATCGACATCCAGTTCGGTTCGACCGAACATCATCTGACCCAGCTCGCCAATGCCGGCGGACTGATCGATGCAGCAGCGTGAGCCGCGCGTCCAGCCAAGCAAACGGAAACCATTCATGAGCCGAATTTCCACACCCGATCAATATCAGGAACTGCGCGACGCCTTGCGCGACCTCTCGAAGGCGTACCCCGACGAGTACTGGCGCCGCATCGATCACGAGCGCGTCTATCCCGAGGCGTTTGTGGACGCGCTGACGAAGGCCGGCTGGATGGCCGCGCTGATCCCTCAGGAGTATGGCGGTTCAGGTCTGGGGTTGACCGAGGCGTCCGTGATCATGGAGGAGATCAACCGCAACGGCGGCAACTCCGGGTTCTGCCACGGCCAGATGTACAACATGAATACGCTGCTGCGTAACGGCTCGGAAGCACAAAAGCGCAAGTACCTTCCCAAGATCGCGTGCGGCGAACTGCGCCTGCAGTCGATGGGCGTGACCGAGCCGACCACGGGAACGGACACCACGAAGCTGAAGACCACCGCCATGAAGAAAGACGGCCGCTACGTGGTCAATGGCCAGAAGGTATGGATTTCGCGCGTGCAGCATTCGGACATGATGATCCTGCTCGCACGCACCACGCCGTTGTCGGACGTGAAGAAGAAGTCGGATGGGCTGTCGTGCTTTCTCGTGGACCTGCACCAGGCTATCGGCAATGGCCTGACCGTGCGGCCGATTCCGAACATGGTCAATCACGAGACGAACGAACTGTTCTTCGACAATCTGGAGATTCCCGAAGAGAACCTGATTGGCGAGGAAGGCAAGGGCTTCAAGTACATCCTCGACGGACTCAACGCCGAGCGCGCACTGATCGCGGCCGAGTGCATCGGCGACGGCTACTGGTTCGTCGAGCGCGCGGCGAAGTACGCCAGCGAGCGTATCGTGTTCGACCGGCCCATCGGTATGAACCAGGGCATCCAGTTCCCGATCGCCGAGGCATACATCGACGTGCGCGCGGCGGATCTGATGCGCTACAAGGCCTGCGAACTGTTCGACAACCATCAACCGTGCGGCGCGGAAGCGAACATGGCGAAGCATCTCGCGGCCACGGCTTCGTGGAAAGCCGCGAATGCCTGTCTGCAGACCCATGGCGGCTTCGGCTTCGCCTGCGAATACGATGTCGAGCGCAAGTTCCGCGAAACCCGGCTCTATCAGGTGGCGCCGATTTCGACGAACCTGATTCTGTCCTACGTCGCCGAGCACGTGCTCGACCTGCCGCGTTCATTCTGAGCTTTGGAGGGATCTGATGCGCTTCGAGACCATTCTGTACGACGTCAAGGACCGTGTAGCGACGATCACGCTGAACCGTCCGGAACACATGAACACCTGGAACGACCAGGTGGCGACCGAAGTGTACGAGTCGATGCAGGCGGCGGGCTCGGACCATGGCGTGCGCGTCATCGTTTTCACCGGCGCGGGCAAGGCGTTTTGCGCGGGCGGCGATATTCACAGCTTCGGCGGTGATCCCGCCGCGCTCATGACGAAGCTCCCGCGTCCGTTCGATATGCGCAAGCGCGCCGACTGGCAAACGCGCTGCTCTTACTACCCGGCCATTCCGAAGCCGGTGATCGCGATGCTCAATGGCGCCACCGTCGGCATTGGCCTGATCCACGCCCTTTTCTGCGACATCCGCTTTGCGTCCGAAGACGCGACCATCACGACGGCATTCGCGCGCCGCGGCCTGAGCGCGGAATACGGAATGGCCTGGATACTCGCGCGTCACGTCGGCCAGGCGCACGCGCTCGACCTGCTGCTGTCGGGACGCAAGATCAAGGGGCGCGAAGCCGAACGTATGGGACTCGTGAATCGGGCAATTCCGGCGGACAAGCTGGTCGAGGAGACCTATGCGTACGCGCGTGAAATGGCGGAGTACTGCTCGCCGCGCTCGATGCGCATCATGAAGGAGCAGGTCTGGGAAGGTGCCGTTCCAGACGCCCCACGAGGCGGTGATACACGCCGGGTTGGACATGCCGATCGCCAACCAGTGCGATGACTACAAGGAAGGCATGGCGAGCTTTCTCGAGAAGCGCAAGCCCAACTTCACGGACTACTGAGCACACATAGGACTACCACCTCATGCTGAACTACGAAGTCGTCAGGAACTGGCCGATCGAAGATGTCACGCAGACATATAGCGAGCGCGACGTGATGCTGTATTCGCTGGGTCTCGGTTTGGGCGCAGACCCGCTGGACGCAGAACAGCTGCGCTACGTATATGAAAAGGACCTGCAAGCGATGCCAACTTGCGCGGCCGCGTTCGCGTGGCCGAAATCGTGGATGCGCGATTCGCGTACGGGCATCGACTACCTGAAGCTCGTGCACGGTGAGCAGGACGTTCGCTTCATGCGCCCGATGCCGGTTGCAGCGACCATCGTCAGCAAGACGCGGGTGAGCCGCATCTCGGACAAGGGCGCGGGCAAGGGCGCGATCGTCGAACTCAAGCGTGACATCATCGACGCCTCGACGGGCGAACAACTTGCCGAAGTCCGGCAGGTCTCCTTTCTGCGCGGCGACGGAGGGTTCAGCGCCGAGTCGGGCGCGAGCGACGCGCCGCCCGAAGCGCTTCCGGCTGTGCCGGAGCGCGCGCCGGACGCGGAATACGTCTTTTCGACCGGCGCGCATGCAGCGTTAATCTACCGCCTTTCGGGCGACGCCAACCCCCTGCACGCGGACCCGGAGGTGGCGTCGAAAGCCGGATTCAACCGGCCCATTCTTCACGGCCTCGCGACCTATGGCATGGCGGGTTACGCCGCGATTCGCACCTTCGCGGGCAACGATGCAAAGCGTCTGAAGCGACTCGCCTTGCGCCTGACCGCGCCGGTGTACCCCGGCGAAGAAGTGCGCTTCCAGTTCTGGCGGGACAGTGACACGCGTCTGCATCTGCGGGCGCGCGTCGACGCACGCGATGTGGTGGTGCTGAACAACGGAATCGTGGAAATTGCCTGAAACCGCGCCCGGCAGCGCCGACGCGCTTTGCCGGGCCGCGACTGGAGCCTGACGATGGACCTGAAAGAGAGTCCCGCCGACAAGAAATTTCGCGCCACGGTGCGCGAATTCGTAGCGACTCATTTGCCCGACGACATTCGTGAACGGGTGCTGAACTTCCGCCATGTGCCGCGCGAAGACTACGTGCGCTGGCAACGCATTCTGGCCGGGAAGGGATGGGGCGCACCTGCGTGGCCCGCGCAATTCGGCGGCGCCGCCTGGAATGCCGCGCAGCGCAACATTTTCGACGAGGAATGCTTTACCGCCGGCGCGCCGCGCCAGATGCCGTTTGGCCTTTCGATGGTTGGACCTGTAATCCAGAAGTTCGGCACCGACGCGCAGCGCGAACGGTTCCTGCCGCGCATCATCTCGATGGAGGACTGGTGGTGTCAGGGTTACTCCGAGCCGGGTGCGGGTTCCGATCTGGCGTCGCTCAAGACGCGTGCGGACCGCGTCGAGCGCGACGATCAACCGTTCTACGTCGTCAACGGCCAGAAGATCTGGACCTCGTTTGCCCAATGGGCGAACTGGATTTTCTGCCTGGTCCGCACGGATGGCAGCGGCCGCCCACAGGAGGGCATCTCGTTCCTGCTGATCGATATGTCGACGCCCGGCATTACGGTCAGACCCATCCGCACGCTTGACGGCGGCCACGACGTCAACGAAGTGTTCTTCGACAATGTGGCAGTGCCAGTGAGCAATCTCGTCGGTGAGGAGCATCGCGGCTGGTCGATCGCCAAGTATCTGCTCGGCCACGAGCGGACCAATATCGCCGGCCTCGGCAACTGCAAACGTTTCATGCGACGTCTGAAGGAGATTGCCAGCACCGAGCGTAAGCACGGCAAGCCTCTCATCGAGGACGTTCGCTTTCGCGATCGCATCGCCAGGGTGGAAATCGATTTGATCGCGCACGAATGGTCGCTGCTGCGCGTCGTCTCAGCCGAAACTGCAGGACGTCCCATCGGACCGGAGGCTTCGGTGCTGAAAATCCGCGGTTCGGAGATTCAGCAGGAGCTTACGGAGCTGATCATGGAATGCGCAGGCCCCTATGCGGTGCCTTTTGTAAGCGAAGCGCTGGAGGCGCACTGGCGCGGCGAAACCGCGAACGGCGAGCTGCTCAACGCGCTGGCCGCGCACTACCTGGACTGGCGCAAGATTTCGATCTACGGCGGTTCGACTGAAGTGCAGAAAAACATCATCGCCAAGCAGGCGCTCGGCATCTGAGGACACGCCATGGACTTCACGCTGGTTGAAGAGGAACAGATGCTGGCCGACGTGGTCGGCCGTTTCGTCGAAAAGGAATACGATTTCGAGGCGAGGCGCCGACTCGCCGCTACTCCCGAGGGGTGGTCGGCTGCGCACTGGACTACGCTCGCCGAAATGGGCGTGCTGGCGCTGAACGTGCCGCAGGATCATGGCGGCCTTGGCACGGGGCCGGTCGAGACCATGCTCGTGATGGAGGCCTTCGGCCGTGGGCTCGTACTGGAGCCGTTTGTTTCGACGGCCGTGATCGGCGCGAAGCTGATCGGGCGCGCGGGACACGAGGCGCGCAAGGCGGAGTGGCTGGCTGGTATCGCGGACGGCAGCCTGAAGACCGCGCTGGCGACGCTTGAACCGGGCGCGCGTTTCGATTTGTGGAATGTTGCGATGAGGGCCGAGCCAACGCGTGACGGGTTCATCCTGAATGGACGCAAAGGCGTTGTACTTCACGGCGACAGCGCGGACATTCTGCTGGTTTCGGCGCGTAGCGCAGGCGAGCGGACCGACAAGCACGGCATCACACTCTTCGCCGTCGATGCGCGAACGCAAGGCGTCAGCGTCAAGGGATTTCCGGCACTCGACGGCCAGCGTGTCGCCGAGGTGGTGCTGGACAACGTGCGCGTCGATGCACAGGCTGTGATCGGCGCCATCGATCAGGGCTATCCCTTGCTCGAGTGGACCGTCGATCAAGGTATTTTCGCGCTGTGTGCGGAAGCGGTCGGCGCGATATCGCGGCTGAGCGATCTGACCTTTGAATACCTGCGCACGCGAAAGCAGTTTGGTTCGCCGATCGGCAAATTCCAGGCGCTGCAGCATCGCGCCGCCGATATTTTGACCGCGGTAGAGCAAGCGAAATCGATGGTCTTCTTTGCTGCCGCGAAACTTGGCGAGGACGATGACCTGGAGGCCCATCGTGCTGTTACGGCCGCAAAGGCGCTCATTGGCCGTAGTGCACGCTTCGTGGCGCAGCAAGCGGTACAACTGCACGGCGGGATGGGTATGACGGACGAACTGGCGGTGGGGTGGTACGTGAAGCGGCTCACCTGCATCGACATGACTTGGGGAAACACCGAACACCATATCGAGCTGTACGGTGCGTTCCTGTAATTGCAGTTAATCAGACGACAAGAATGGTCCCGACCGCACATGCCGGTCGATTCGAAGAAAGGAGACAACTGATGTCAGTAGCTTCTCATGGCGCGACTCCGGAGCTGGCGCCAATTCCCGCACACGTATCGCCTGAACGAGTGTTCGACATCGATATCTACAATCCGCCGGGTGCCGAAGACGACTACCATCTCTCGCTCAAGCAGTTGCACGCCGAAGGCATTCCCGACATTCTCTGGACACCCCGCAACGGCGGACACTGGATCGCGACGCGCGGCGATGACATCTATCACATCCTCAAGGACTATGAGAATTTCTCGTCGAAGCAGTTGACAGTGCCGCTCGTCGAGCATCAACCGTTGCCGCCGATCTTCTTCGATCCTCCGCAGCACACCGCCTATCGCGCGCTGATCGCGCCTGCGTTCATGCCACAGGCAATCGGCAAGCTCGAGGAGAAGGCGCGCGAAATGGCGATCGAATTGATCGACGGCTTTTATCTTAAGGGCGAGGTGGAATTCGTATCGGGGTTTGCGCAGCATCTTCCGATCGGCATTTTCATGAACATGGTGGCGCTGCCCGCCGAGGATCGCGAGTACTTGCTCGGCCTCGCTGACAAGATGGTGCGCCCGGTCGATGCCAACGAGAAGCTCAAGGCGCTCGGTGCGATTTTTCAGTACCTGGGGGTGAAGATTGCGGAACGCCGCGCGAACCCGGGTGACGATCTCATCAGCAAGATTGTCCATTCGAAGATCGACGGGCGCGCGCTCACCGACGAAGAAGTGCGGGGGCTCTGTGGTCTCGTGCTGATTGGCGGCCTCGACACGGTTGCCTCGGCAATGGGCTTTATCGCGCGATTCCTCGCTGGGAGCCCGGCCCACCGGAAGCAGCTCATCGACAACCCCGAACTGACGCAGAAGGCCGTGGACGAGCTTCTGCGGCGCTTCCCGGTGGTCAATCAAGGGCGGCGGATCACACACGATTTCGAGTACAACGGCGTGCAGATGAAGGCGGGTGACATGATAATCATGCCGACCACACTGCACGGTCTGGACGAGAGGAAGTTCGACGATCCGCTGAGCGTCGATTTCGCTCGGCCTACGCCGATTCATTCGACGTTCGGCAATGGCGCGCATCGTTGTCCCGGCTCGTTCCTTGCGCGCGTGGAGTTGAAGGTTTTCCTTCAGGAATGGCTTAAGCGGATTCCCGATTTCCAGATCAAGCCTGGCGAGAAAGCGGGTGTCCACGGAGGTGTGAACGGCACGCTATACCACTTGCCTCTTGTCTGGGACGTGGTCCGCTGAGGATCGGTCACAATGGCCTGAGCAGGCCATTGTGACCATGTGCGTCTGTAGAAGGCGATCTGCGGCTCGGTGCGCCCGTCACATGGCGCGCCGACCGCTCCAAACGGGCGCGATTCTGGCACAAGCAGCTGCCTTGCAGTTTTATGGAGATGCCTTGCTCAACGCTCGCCAGACGACCTTCATGGCGTGACGGAATGAGTCCGCATTAACGGTGTCCGCGCCGGACCGGCGAAGAAAGACGACCAGACCGTGCAGATGTGAAAGGAGTAGGGCGCCGCGCAACGTGCATTCTCCCGAAGGCAAGGTTGGGTTTATCTGCGCGATCAGTTCCGCCAGGAGACCCTGAAAATCCGCAGTAGATTTCGCCATCAGGGCATGCAGAAAGGGCTCGTGCTCTGCGAGGCTCCAGGATTCCAGCACAAAGGCGCTAACGCGTTTTCCGCCGCTCGCCGTCAGTACAGAGAACGCCTCGTCGACGATGACATCCAGTCGCGCTTCCGGTGACCGGGATTTGTCTTGGGCGATCGCCCGATAGTGCTCGAAATAGCGATCCGTGTATGCCTCGATCGTGGCCCGCAATAGTTCTTCGCGGGTGCTGAAGTAGTGCTGCAAGGTCCTCAGTCGAATCCCTGCCTCGCTGGCAATGCGGCGTTGAGTGAAACCAGCGTTACCTTCGGATGCGAAGACCTCGATCGCCACTTCGATGATGGCGGGCACGCGGGTCGTTCTGTTCCCGCGCCGTCTGGGCCCGTCTGCTGCCGTGTTGCCGAGGTCTGCCGATGAGATGGTCATGTCTTTCATCTGTTGTGGTCTCCTTGGCGTCTGCTGTCCTCTCGCTTGTTGCCAGTCCGGGATGTGTATCTGCGGGCTATACCCGCCTGATACGAGCGGCGTTCGATCCTGATCGGGCAGCGCCGGCATTAATCTGATGATAGTCAGATGACGAATAAATATGTGTCTGCCGACTAATTAGCTTTTAGATAGAGTCTGATCCAGACACTCCCGACATCACATATCCTACACGAATAAAGGGCAGGTTTGTTCATACCAGCATTTCCCCTGGTGTCATCTGGGCTTGATAATGGGTCGGCTGACTACTATTATTTAGTCAACCGACACATTACGCCGGAACCCGACCATTCCCACCGTGTCGCAAGCCGAAGCAGCAGATTCGCAGGGTTTCGGGTTGGCCGGTTAGAGTCGCCAATTTGCGTTCGCGGTTGTGATGCCAGCAGCGCGCACAGGCCGTAGAAGGAGCTGGACATGAAGGTTGCGGAAGGTTCTTTGCGTTCGCTGATCGACAAGTGGATTGCGCCCACTGCAACCACCCCGGTGCACATCAGCCGATGTACTTTCGCAAATTCAGGCCAGACGAAATGTGTACTTGCGCGGTCGTCCGCCGCTGAGAACGCTTTCGCGATATTCTTCTTTCGGCACGACGACGGGGCATGGCGCGTGTTCCCGCCTCCTCCCCGCAAACCAGAAAGGCACTTCTACGCAGCAACGGGATAAGGGATTCGTCTGATCGCGGTTCATGACCAGCCTATACAAAAGGACTGCCAAGGAAACTGATCCGATCGCACAAGCGTTTTCGGCTGCTTCCGCGATTCGTCCTGCTTTCGCGCCTGAATAGAAAGACGAAAGACCGGCTCATCGTGGCCTGTACTGGGTACCGGACTAAAGCCGAAGAATCCGGGCTGCGTCCGGCCTGCCTATCGATTCATCATCCGCTCTGACGGTTTTCCGAAAGCCATCCATGGTTTGCATCGCCAATCTGCGCAGTCGAAGCGGACACCTCGCAAATGGAAGCGTCACCACTGTCTCGTCAGCGTCACGCACTCTGCACGCATTGGGCACCAGTGCGATTCTGGCCATGCGCGGACCGCTTCGAGTTCATCATCGAACTCAAATCCACGTTTACCCCGCATTTAGAAAGTCGTTCGGAAAATTGCATCACTTAGGGGTGAGCGAGCGTTGACAGTCGAGTTTCGAGCGTTTATCTTTCCGAACAGCATTCGCATTCTGGTGACGCGGTTGGAAGGATCTGAGGCGATGCTGACGAGGTAGGGAGGCCGGTTTCGCTTCATTGCAAAAGTCTGCGGCAGTCCAACGGCCTGGGCCTTTTCTGCGGCAGCTCGACAAAGACAAGAGGAGACGCATGAAACAGAAGAGTCTAAAGCCAAGTGCGATCAGCCTTGGCGTGCACGCGACCTGCATCGCTGCAGCGTGCGGGTTGTGGAGCGCGAACGCCAACGCCTTCCACTTCGATGTGCCGAACCCGGACATCGACATGGAATGGGACAACACGGTGCGTGCGGACTACGGCATCCGGCTTCAGAACCCGAGCCACTTCTACACGAACAGCCCGACCTACGACGAAGGCGATCTATCGACGCCGAAGTTCAGCACGATCCAGTCGATGCTGAACCTCTACAGCGAATTCGATTTCAAGTACAAGGACACGTCCGGCTTCCGCATCAGTATGGACGCGTGGTACGACCCGACGTTCAAGAATCACAATACGAGCAATCCTGCATTTCCGCCGAACTATCCGAACAACGAGTACACCAGCTACATCAAGAAGTACTACCAGGGACCGAGCGCCGAGCTGCGTGATGCGTTCGTGTTCCACACTTTTGACCTCGGTGGTCACTCTGTCAACGTCAAGCTCGGCCGGACGGCAGTCACCTGGGGGCAGTCGGCGTTTGCTACGCTGGGTGGCGCGAACTCGGTGGCCATCGGTCAGCAGCCGCTCGACCTGATGAAACTGACGCAGAGCCCGAGCGCTTCGCTCAAGGAAATCGTGTTGCCGACGGCTCAGGCCAACGTGACGACGAACATTACCGACACGTTCTCCCTCGGCGCGCAGTACACGTTCGAATGGAATCACGATCGGCTGCCTGAAGGCGGCACATACTTCGGCGGTGCCGATCCTATTCTTTACGGCCCTCCGATCGCCAGCTACCAAAACATTCCGGGGCTGGGCACATTCGCGATTCCACGCATCGCGCCGACGAAAGGCCAGATCGGCGATATCGGCGTCAACGGCAAGTGGCGCGTCGATTCGCTCGCAACGACCTATGAATTCACGTACCGCCACTTCGCCATGAAGATGCCATGGGCGGCGGTGCTACTCCCGGGTGCCGGACCGGAACTCTTCCCAGGCACCAACCTTCCTGGTGTTACGGCGAAGTACGGCAACGACGTGAACCTGATCGGCGCTGGCTTCAACAGTGCGATCGGCAGCGCGGCAGTGGCAGGCGAGCTGTCGTATCGCTGGAACATGCCACTCAACGCCGTCAACACGACCACGGTCAACGATGCGCCGACGGGTCGCACGCTGCACGGTCTGCTGAACGTCACGCAGTCGTTCGGCAAGACGCCCTTGTGGGACAACATGTTCCTGCAGGCGGAATTCGCGTTCAACGAGCTGCTAAGCGTGCAATCGAATGCGCGGAATTTTGCCAACTCCAGTTATGACACCACGGGCCAATGCTCGGCATCGGGCAACTCCGCGTTTAACAACTGCTCGACGCGCTTCTGGGCCGGGATCGGCATTGGTGCGAGCCCGCAGTGGTATCAGGTATTCCCTGGGGTTGATTTGACGATGCCGCTGTTCGTTAATCTGAATCTGAAGGGCTACTCATCTGTCATCGCGCCAGCGGCCGAATCACAGGGGCAGAACACCTTCGTGATCGGGCTAGATTTCACGATCTACAACAAGCATGAGGTGGACATTACCTACACCTACTACCTGAACAAGAAGGGGTACTCAACGGCGGGAGCCGCGACGGCGCTCGGTGCACCGTACAGCGACAAGTCGTGGATCGGCATCACCTATCAGACAACGTTTTGATGACGGAGGCACGTGTGAAAAGATTCCCAAAGCTTCTTAAGGCGCTGGCGATACTCGCCGCGGTTTGGGCCTCGCCGTATACGCTGGCAATCGAGAGTGGGATCACCCCGTTCGGCGCGGAAATTGCCGGCAACAAGGACGGCACGATTCCGGCATACACGGGGGGCATCAAGGACTTTCCGACCGGGTTCAAGGCCGACTCCGGTAAATGGGCGGACCCGTTTCCTGGTGAAAAGCCGGTTCTGCAAATCACCGCTCAGAACTATCAGCAATATACCGACAAACTGAGCGCCGCCTCGATCGAGCTGTTCAAGCGCTATCCGACTTACCGGATGGACGTTTACCCGACGCACCGCTCGGCTTCGTATCCGGACTGGTACCTTCAGAACTCGGAAAAGAACGCGGAAAGTGCCAAGCTCGATAAAAACGGCCTTTATATCGATGGGGCGTTCGGCGGCAAGCCGTTCCCGGTGCCGAAAAACGGTCAGGAGGCGCTGTGGGACTGGGAAATACGCTACGTCGGAACGGCCCAGAAAAACAACGTGAAGACGTGGCTCGTCGATTCGAGCGGCACGCCGATTCTTGCTGCGCAGTTCAAGAGTTCGCTGCTCTATCCGTATTTCGAGCCGAAGTACGAAGCGGAGTTTCGCAAGAAGGGTCCCCTCGCGATCTGGTATCAGGTATATAACGACTACGCGGCACCGGCCCGCCTGATTGGCGACACGTCGCTCTTCTGGTACTTCACGGATTCGGCCGATCACGATCAGCAATCGTGGGAATACAACCCGGGCCAACGCCGCGTGCGCGTGGCGCCCGATCTCGCCTACGACACGCCGAACCCCGGCTATTCCGGCGCGATCACGATGGACGACATCCAGTTGTTCTACGGCAAGATCGATCGCTGGAACGCGAAGCTGGTCGGCAAGAAGGAAATGTACATTCCGTACAACGACTACAAGCAGCAGTACGACACGCCGGCCAGCAAGATCACCACGCCGCATTTCGTGAATCCCGATTATGTCCGGTGGGAACTGCACCGCGTATGGGTCGTGGAGCTGACGCTCAAGCCGGGCGCGCGTCACATCTACAGCAAGAAGACGCTGTACTTCGACGAGGATGGCGGCGGGGGAATGATGGATGCCTACGACCAGTCCGGCAAGCTCTATCGCGCCGGCTTTGAGACCACGGTTCCCGCGTACGACTACAAGGTGCCGTATTCGCTCGGTAACTGGTTCTACGACTTCAACAGCGGCATTTATATCTTCGGCAGCCATCCGGCGGACTCGCCCGGGATTTTCTTCAACGTGAACTTTCCGAACGACTACTTCACGCCGGAGCGTATGCAATCCGCGGGTGTGCGCTAATTGCGCGCCGAGTTGAGGATGAGGTATTGAGTGATGCGTCCTGCCCGGCTTGCCTGGCGGGACGCATCACCAGCAGAACGCAAAGCTCGAAAAGAATGGCCTGTTCGTTTCCGGCGCATTCGGCGGCAAGCCGTTCCCGGTGCCGAAGGACGGTCAGGAAGCGTCGTGGGTTTGGGAACTGCGCTACGTGGGTACGGCGCAGCGCAATAATGTGAAGACGTGGCTGGTTGACTCGAGCGGCACGCCGATCCTCGCTGCCCAATTCAAGAGTTCACTGTACTGCCGGCCCAGGCACAAGGAAGGACGCAGCACGTGCGCCGTGCCGGCTATGGCATGGCGCACAAAGAAGTTTTCATAAAAAGCTCAGGACTGTTCGCGTGATCGATCGCCAGTTACTGTGAAGGAGACACAATGCGCAAGACCCTGTTTCGTTGGCTGGCAATCGTCGCCGCGGCATGCGCCGCGAGCGGGGCGGTCTACGCCGAATTCGCCGACCCGATGCGCTCGCCCGCCGTCATCAACCCGCAGGCCGCGCATGAACCGTTGATGGCGCTGGCGCAGGCAGGACAGCGCCTGGTCGCGGTAGGTCCGCGCGGAGCAATTCTCGTATCGGACGACGCCGCCGTGCACTGGCGCCAGGTACCGGTGCCGGTGAGTTCCGATCTGGTGGCCGTTACGTTCAAGTCGGCCGCGCTGGGCTGGGCGGTCGGTCACGACGGCGAGGTGCTCCATACCACCGACGGTGGCAATAGCTGGACGCGACAGCTCGACGGCCAGCAGGCGGCCAGGCTGATGAGCGAGTACTACGCGAAGCAACAGGGCGATTCACCTGATCTCAAGGCGTCGCGCGAAGAGGCCGAGCGCTTTGAAGCAGACCAGGGAGGCCGTCCGTTTCTCGACGTCTGGTTCGATGACGAGCGTTCCGGCTGGGTCATCGGTTCGTTCAACATCATTTTTCATACCGACGACGGCGGCAAGAGCTGGGTGCCCTGGTTCGACCGCGTCGACAATCCCAACGCACTGAATCTGCATGCGATGCGCCGCATCAACGGGACGCTTTATGTCGCGGGCGAGCAGGGCTTGCTGCTCAGGCTCGATCCCGACAAGCAGCGTTTCGTCGCGGTGCCGACGCCTTCGAAGGGCAGCTTTTTCGGTCTCGCTTCGTCGGGCGACGCGCTGATCGCCTACGGGATGCTCGGCAGCGCCTATCGCTCCACCGACGGCGGCGCGACGTGGGACAAGCTGACGCTGCCAACCGGCGCCAGCGTTCTGGCTTCGGGCGAACTGCCGAACGGTCATCTGATTCTCGCGACGCAGGCGGGCGAACTGCTCGAGAGCGCGGACCACGGAGCAAGCTTTCATACACTTGGCGCGAGCCAGCCAGGCGGCATCTTCGCCATGGCGCTGCGCGGCGACACCGCGGTGCTGGTCGGTGCGGCCGGCCTGTCGCGGATCGCATTGTCGAAGTTGCACTAAGGGGGAGCAGACATGGCTGGCGGCAACAATGCCCAATTCGACAAGATGCCCGTGGTGGCGGATCTTGCCGAGTTCGATACGCGCTCGGGTAACGCGCTCGAGCGGTTGATCTTCAACCGGCGTCCGTGGCTCATCGTCATCTGCGCGATCATTACGGCGGTGCTGGGATTTCAGGCGCTGCGGCTCGATGTGAATGCGAGCTTCGAGAAGATGATTCCGCTGTCGCATCCGTACATCAAAAACTACCTCGCCAACAAGGCGGATCTGAAAGGACTCGGCAATTCGCTGCGGATCGTCGTCGAGAATCCGTCGGGTGACATCTACGATCCGAAATATCTCGCGGCGCTGCGGCGTATCAACGACGCGTTGTTTTTGATTCCGGGCGTCGACCGGCCTGGCGTGAAGTCGCTCTGGATGCCGATCGTGCGCTGGAACGTGGTCACGGAGCGCGGCTTCGCAGGGGGACCGGTGATGCCGGACGGCTTCGACGCGTCCGCGCAGGCAGTCGAACAGCTGCGCACCAACGTTGCGCGCGCCAACATCGTGGGCAGCCTCGTGTCGAACGATCTGCATTCGAGCATGATCCAGCTGCCGCTGCTCGATCATTACGCCGATACCGGCAAGCCGCTCGACTACGCGAAGCTCTCGCACCGGATCGACGAGGTCATCAAAGCGGAGGGCCGCGGCGAGGTGCAGGTTCACGTGGTGGGCTTCGCGAAACTGATCGGCGACCTGATCGACGGACTCAAGCTGGTAGCGATGTACTTCGGCGTGGCCGCGGGGATCGCCCTCGTCGTGATCTTTCTCTATACGCGCTGCTATCGCAGCACGCTGCTGGTGGTGGCGTGTTCGCTGATTGCGGTGGTCTGGCAGCTCGGCATCATTCGCACGCTCGGCTATGTGCTAGACCCGTACTCGGTGCTCGTACCGTTTCTCGTTTTCGCGATCGGCGTCTCGCACGGCGCGCAGAAGATGAACGGGATCACGCAGGACATCGGGCGTGGCACGCATCGCTACGTGGCGGCGCGCTACACGTTCCGGCGGCTTTTCCTCGCCGGTCTCACGGCGTTGCTTGCGGACGTGGTTGGCTTCGCTGTGCTGATGGTAATCGACATTCCGGTAATCAGGGATCTGGCATTTACCGCGAGCGTTGGCGTGGGCGTGCTGGTCTTCACCAACCTGCTGCTGCTGCCGGTACTACTGTCATACGTTGGTGTGAGTCCGTCGGCTGCACGACGCAGCGTGCGTGGCGAGCAGAACGACGCACGTGGCACCTCGTCGGCGGGCGCGTTGTGGAATCTGCTTGATCGCTTCACCGAGCGCCGCTGGGCTGTCGGTGCGATCGCTTGTGCGGCGGCGCTCACGGTGCTCGGCTTGTCGATCAGTCAGCACCTGCAGATCGGCGACCTCGATTCGGGCGCGCCGGAACTCAGGCCGGAGTCGCGTTATAACCTCGACAACGCGTACACCAACGCGCACTACGGTCTGTCGAGCGACCTGTTCGTCGTGATCGGCAAGTCGTCGCACGGCACCTGCGACGCCAACAACTTCCCGCTGGTGCTCGAGGCGGACCGGCTCGAAACCACACTGCGGGGCGTGCCGGGGGTGCAGACCACCACCTCGGTCGGCGGTCTCGCGCGCTGGGTGACGTCCGGGTTCTACGAGGGCTACCCGAAGTGGTACACGATCGACCGCGTGCCTTCGATCGTGAACAAGACGGTGTGGCAGATCCTGCTCGATCATCCTGATCTGCTGAGCCAGACCTGCGGCACCGCACCGGTCATCGCCTATCTGACCGATCACAAAGCGGCGACGCTGTCGCGCGTGATGGAGGCTGCAGAGGCATTCGCGAAAACCCATAGCGACGCCGATCATCAGTTCCTGATGGTCGCCGGGTCGGCGGGCATCGACGCGGTGACGAACGTCGTTGTTGCCAAGGCGAACCGCACGATGCTGTTGATGGTGTATGCAGCGGTGATCCTGCTGTGTTTCATCACGTTCCGCAGCTGGCGCGCGGTCGTGGTGGCGGTCGTGCCGCTCGGGATCACGTCGGTGCTGTGCGAGGCGCTGATGGTCAAGCTCGGCATCGGCGTGAAGGTGGCAACGCTGCCGGTGATCGCGCTGGGCGTGGGCATCGGCGTCGACTATGCGCTCTATCTGCTGAGTGTGCAGCTCGCGTATCAGCGCGCAGGGCAGCCGCTGCGTGTAGCCTATCGGCACGCGGTGCAGTTCACCGGGAAGGTCGTGGCGCTGGTCGGTGTGACGTTGGCTGCCGGCGTCATAACGTGGGCGTTCTCGCCGATCAAGTTCCAGGCCAATATGGGCATCCTGCTCACGTTCATGTTCCTGTGGAACATGATCGGCGCGCTGATCCTCATTCCGGCGCTGTCGCATTTCCTGCTGCAAGGCATTTCGCGTAAAGCAGTGGCGAAGGGCGGCGCCGCCGGTTCCACGAAGGTCGAGGCCTGTAGCGGTGAGGCAACGCTGCGGTCGTGACTGCGTAACGGGTGTCGCTCTTCGCGCGGCACCCTGGCAGGACAAAAGAATTGGCCCGCTATCCGTGGAGATAGCGGGCCGGTTTGCCTGCAGGTCACGCGGCGCGTTGGGGCGAACCACTCGTTGCGCTACACCACGGACATCGAGAAGCTCAGGATCTCCGAGACCCCGCCGTCGACCATCAGCATTTGCCCATTCATGTAGGAGCTCGCTTCGGAGGCGAGAAAAACCGCGACGCCGCCGAGTTCCTCGGGGTTCCCCCAGCGTCCCACCGAGATATGCGAGCGCACGATTTCCTTCATCCGCGGGTTGGACGTGACAGGCTCGGCCATTTCGGTGAGGAAGTAGCCGGGGCAGATGCCGTTGCAACGAATGCCGTGCCGGCCCAGTTCCGCGCCGAGCGATTTCGTCAGTCCGGCAATCGCGTGCTTGCTGGCCACGTATGCCTGCAGCTTCTCGCGACCGAGCACCGACACATAAGACCCGACGTTGATGATGCGTCCGTGTCCGTGTTCGATCATCGGGCGCGCAACTTCCTGCGCGAGCACGTAGGCGGCCGTGACGTTGGTATCCATCGTTCTTTGCCACATGTCGAGGTTCGACTGCAGAAAATCACTCCACTCGCAAATGCCGGCATTGTTGAGCAGGACATCGATGCGTCCGTGGCGTGCAAGGACGTTGCGAACGCCGTTTCTGATTGCGCCCTGATCGGTGAGGTCGAACGGTTCGATATCGACGTCGCCGCCCGCTTTACGAATCGATTCCGCAGCGGTTTCGAGGCTCGCGCGCGAACGCGCGCACAGTATCACCGTCGCACCCGCTGCCGCCAGCGCGTTAGCCATGGCGAAGCCGAGGCCGCGCGACGCGCCGGTGACGAGCGCAATCTGTCCTTCCAGTGAAAAGAGTTTCATAGTCTGACTCCGTGGATCATGCGAAGGCTGGTTACTGGTGGCGAATGACGATCTTGCCGAAATGCTGCTGGCTTTCGAGGTGCCGCAGCGCATCCGGTACGCGCGCAAAGTCATAAACCGAGTCGATGACGGGCTTGAGCTTGTGCAGTCCGATCGCGCGGTTCATCGCTTCGAAATCCTGACGGGAGCCGACGCGGATCGGCGCGATCGACAGTCCGCGCGTGAAGAATCCTTCGCCGGGAGAAGGGGCGCCGGTCAGCAGTCCGACCACGCTGATGCGCCCGCTGTCGCGAGTGGCGGCAATGGACTTGCCGAAGGTTTGGGCGCCGCCCACCTCGACGACCAGATCGACCCCAAAGCCATCGGTCAGGCGCAGCACGGCGTCATCCCAATTCGGCGTGTCGCGGTAGTTGATCGTGGCGTCGGCGCCGAGTTCGGCAAGCCGTTTGAGCTTCGCTTCGCTCGACGAAGTCGCGATCACGCGCGCGCCGAACAGACGGGCGAGCTGCAGAGCGAACAGCGATACCCCGCCAGAGCCCTGTACGAGCACGGTTTGGCCCGGCAGCAGCGGCGCATGCTGGCACAGCGCGTTCCATGCGGTGAGCGCGGCGCAAGGCAGCGTTGCGGCCTCCTCGTCGGAAAGATGATCCGGAACGCTAACCAGTTCTTCCTCGCTCAGCACCGCCTTGTCGCGCAGCATGCCTTCGACGATAGCGCCGCGGCCCAGCGTATCCGCGTGTTGCGGGCGAGTGCCGCCGTGCCAGTTCTGCGCGAAATTGGCCATCACCCGGTCGCCGGGTCGGAAGCGCCGCACGCCTGGGCCGACGGCAAGCACGACGCCCGCGCCGTCCGAGGCCGGAATGAAGTTAGGCGCCATCCAGTCGCGATACGCACCGTTGATCAGCAGCAACTCGCGGAAATTCAACGAACTCGCATTGACCTGTACCAGTACCTGATGAGCGCCGGGCGGCGCCGGATCGGGTTCCTCGCGCAATGCCAGACCCGCAATACCTTCAAACCGTTCACATCTATAGAGCTTCATTGGTCGTCTCCATGGTGTCGAACGAGGGCGTCGAATTGAGCGAAAAGCGACGTTCTCCTCATTCTTCTCGTTGACAGCTACAAAAAAATGAGTTCAGAATGTAGAACATTGTTCAACAAAGCGTTCGGAGCGTCAAATTGAAAATACTGGTCGCGGTGAAGCGCGTGATCGACTACAACGTGAAACCTCGGGTGAAATCCGATGGTTCGGGCGTCGATCTGGCCAACGTGAAAATGGCCATGAACCCGTTCGATGAGATCGCGGTGGAGGAGGCGGTGCGCCTCAAGGAAGCGGGCGTGGCGAGTGAAGTCGTCGTGGTGTCGGCGGGAACCGCGCAATCGCAGGAGGTGCTGCGTACGGCGCTCGCGATGGGGGCTGATCGCGCGGTGCTGGTGGAAAGCGATGCGGATCTGCAACCGCTCGCGGTCGCCAAGCTGCTGGCCGCCGTGGCCGCGCGGGAAACTCCGCAACTGGTGCTGCTCGGCAAGCAGGCCATCGACAACGACGCGGGACAAACCGGCCAGAAGCTCGCCGCGTTGCTCGGTTGGCCGCAAGCCACGTTCGCGTTCAAGACGGAGGTGGACGGTCAACAACTACTCGTCACGCGTGAGATCGATGGCGGACTCGAGCGTGTCGCGCTCGATCTGCCGGCGGTGGTCACGACGGACTTGCGTCTGAACAGTCCGCGCTACGTGACGCTGCCCAACATCATGAAAGCGAAGAAGAAGCCGCTGGAGACGCTGAGCCCAGACGCGCTGGGGGTCGACGTTGCACCTCGTCTGAAGGTTCTCGAAGTGACCGAGCCGCCGGCGCGTAAGGGCGGCGTGATGGTTCCCGATGTTGCAGCGCTGATTGAAAGGCTTCGTAACGAAGCGAAGGTGATCTGATCATGACTATTCTCGTAATCGCCGAACACGACAACGCAAGCCTCAAGCGCGCCACGCTCAACGCCATCACGGCGGCGGGCGCTGCGGGCGGCGACATTCATGTACTGGTCGCAGGCCACGGCGCGTCGGCGGTGGTAGAGCAGGCCGCGAACGTTGCCGGCGTCGCCGAAGTGCTCGTCGCGGATGCACCCGAATACGCGCATGGGCTGCCGGAAAATCTGGCCGCACTCGTCGTTTCGCTGGCTAGCGGTTATACGCACGTGATCGCGGCCTCCACGGCCGTGGGCAAGAACTTCATGCCACGGGTGGCCGCGCTGCTCGACAGTGCGCAGATTTCCGACGTGATCGCTTTCAAGGCCCCCGATGTGTTCGTGCGTCCGATCTACGCCGGCAATGCACTCGCCACGGTCCAATCGTCCGACGCAATCAAGGTCGTCACGATTCGTCCGACCGCCTTCGATGCGGCCGCTACCGGTTCGGCCGCCGCGCCGTCGCGCGCAGTCGCATCGGCAGCGGCTTTCGACAAGGCCCGTTTCGTCGGCCAGGAACTGACGAAATCGAGCCGGCCGGAGCTTGCGGCAGCCAACATCGTGGTGTCGGGAGGCCGAGGCATGCAGAACGGCGACAACTTCAAACTGCTCGACGCGCTCGCGGACAAGCTTGGCGCCGCAGTCGGCGCGTCGCGCGCCGCGGTCGACGCCGGCTTCGTGCCGAACGACTATCAGGTCGGCCAGACCGGCAAGATCGTCGCGCCTCAGTTGTATATCGCGGTGGGTATCTCGGGCGCGATTCAGCATCTCGCCGGTATGAAGGACTCGAAAGTCATCGTCGCGATCAACAAGGACAGCGAGGCGCCGATCTTTCAGGTGGCCGACTACGGTCTGAGCGCCGACCTCTTCGAGGCCGTGCCGGCACTGACCGCGGCGCTCGATTGACGTTCGCCCGGATTGACACTGGCCAGAACGCTGTTCAAGATAATTGAACTGATAGTTGCAATAGGGCCGTCGACTGCGCGGCCGCCACATAAAAAGCCGGAACCGGTGCCTACGCCGGCCATATGACGAAGGAGATAACAATGGGTAACACCAGTCCCGATTCGGGTGAGCACACTGTCCGCCTCGATTTTGTCCCGAAGGACAGTTACCTGTCGAAGCAGTTTCTCGAGCGCGAGAACGAGCGCCTCTGGCCGCGAATCTGGCAGGTCGCCTGCCGTCTGGAAGAGATTCCCAACGTGGGCGACTTCGTGACCTTTGACGTGGCCGGCGAATCGATCATCGTGGTGCGAACCGCGGGAGATCAGATTAAGGCCTTCTTCAACGTCTGCCAGCACCGTGGCCGGCGCCTGACTAATGGCTGTGGCAAGGCCGCGAAATTTCACTGCGCCTATCACGGCTGGCAGTGGAATCTGGATGGCAGTCTTGCGCGTGTGCTCGACAGGCAAGATTGGGAAGGTTGCCCGGAAATGGCTGACGGGGACCTTCGTCTCAAGGACGTGCTGGTCGATACGTGGGGCGGGTTCGTGTTCATCAATATGGATCCGGATGCAGAGCCGCTCGCGAAATTTCTCGACCCGGTGCCGGAGATCACGAACTGCTTCGAGTTCGAAAAGATGCGCTACCGCTGGTACAAGTCGATTCGTCTGCCGTGCAACTGGAAGGTCGCACTCGAAGCGTTCAACGAGGGCTATCACGTAGCGGCAACCCATCCGCAACTGCTCGACGTCGCCGGCGATGACGTGACGCGCAGTTTCTCCTATGGCCGCCATGGGATGTTTGGTTATTCGACGGCTACGCGGATGATCGGCGCGCCCTCGCCGCGAACCGGCAAGCCGATGCCGGAAGACGTACGCCAGGGGCTCGTGAACTTTTTCCGGGTAATGGAAGAGACTCTGAAAGCGATCAATACCGCGCGCGATTACGAAGCCGCGAAGCGCCTGATGACCGAAATGTCGCCGTCGGGTAACCAGTTCGAAGTCCTCGGGAAGGCGATGGAATTTCAGCGCGAGGCGGCCATCGCCGAGGGTGCGGGCTGGCCCGAGATCTCTTTCGAACAACTGGGTCGCGCGGGAGCGGACTGGCACGTGTTTCCGAATCTGGTGTTCCTGCCGTACCCGGACGGCGCATTGTTCTATCGCGCGCGGCCGGATGGCGACAACCCGGATTCGTGCATCTACGACATCTGGTCGCTGCAGCGCTTCGCGCCTGGGGCGGAGCCGCCGTTGAAGCGCGAGTTCTATTACGGCGTGGACGACTGGAAGGAGAACTCGCAGGAGAACTTCGGCCTGATCCTGTGGCAGGACTTCCAGAACATGACCAACGTTCAGCAGGGCATGAAGTCGCGCGGCTTCAAGGGTTTGCGCACCAATCCGCTGCAGGAATCGTCGGTTTCGAACTTTCATCGCGCGCTGCGCGAATTCATCGCGCGGGATGAGTGATGTCGACAAACTGGGACGCAACCTACGACTTCGTGGTGGTCGGCAGCGGCGGGGGTTCGATGTGTGCGGCGCTTGCCTGCAAGTCGGTGGGCAAAGAAGCACTGATCATCGAGAAGCAGGCGAAGGTCGGTGGCTCGACCGGATATTCGGGCGGGGTCTGGTGGCTTCCGAACAATCATGTGATGAAGCGTCACGGCGTCAGCGATTCCTATGAACGCGCGCGCCAGTACTTCGATGCGGCGGTTACTTATCAAGGGCCGGGGACTTCTGACGCGCGACGCGAGGCTTACTTGCGCACCGGCCCGAAGATGGCCGAGTTTCTCGAGCAGCAGGGGATGCAGTTCGTGTACGCGGACGGCTGGTCCGATTACTACGACACGCTGCCCGGCGGCGAGCCGCGTGGCCGGTCGCTGCTGGCCAGGTTGTTCGACGTGAAGGAACTGGGCGAATGGGCGCCGCGTCTGTCGCGCTACAAGGGCCCGTCGATGCCGGCCAACTCGGACGAGTATCCGCAACTGTTTCTGATGAAGCGGACGTGGGGCGGCAAGCGCAAGGCGATGCAACTGGGTGGCCGGATGCTCTATCAGAAGATCACCGGCAAGGAGCTCGTGGCCAACGGCGCGGCGATTCAAGGGCGCATGCTGCAGATGGCGCTGCGCGCGAACGTGCCGATCTGGACGGACACGCCGGTGCGCGAGTTCATCGTCGAGGACGGACGCGTGACCGGCATCGTCGCGGTACGCAGCGGCCGCGAGTTGCGCGTGCGCGCTCGCGAAGGCGTCCTGATGAATACCGGCGGCTTTTCACACAACGCGGAAATGCGCCGCAGGTACCAGCCGCAGCCGTCGTCCGCGGACTGGACCAATGCGAATCCGGGCGATACCGGTGAAATCCTGCAAGCCGCGATTGCGCTCGGCGGCGCAGTGGACTGCATGGAGGAAGCGTGGTGGGTCGTGACGTCGCTCGGTCCCAACGAGGAACTGCCCGAAGGTGCACGCGCGCCGGATGGCTCGCCGCTGCCGTTCATGCATCACCTCGACCTGTCGCTGCCGTTTTCGATCATGGTCGATCAGGACGGCGAGCGCTTTTGCGACGAAGCGGGAGCGTACATGGAAATCGGTCAACGCATGTACCAGCGCCACAGGCAGACGGGTAAGGCCGTTCCCGCATGGGTCGTCATGGACAGCCGGCAGCGTAAGTACTACCCGTGGGGCACGGCGATGCCGGGCCAGATTCCGCAGAAGTGGCTCGACAGTGGGTACATGATCAAGGCTGACACACTCGAAGAACTGGCCGCGAAATGCAGTATCGACCGTGCTGGGCTGCTCGAGACCGTCAAGCGCTTCAACGGCTTCTGCGAAACGGGCGTCGACGAAGATTACGGTCGCGGCTCGCGCGCATTCGATCGCTGTCATGGAGACCCGACCATCAAACCGAACCCCAATCTCGGGCCGATCGAGGAGGGGCCGTTCTACGCCGTGCGCATGTATCCAGGGGATGTGGGCACGGCAGGCGGTCTCGTGACCGACGAGTTCGGACGTGTGCTGAAGGACGACGGCTCGCAAATCCCTGGACTGTACGCCACCGGCAACTGCACGGCATCCGTGGTTGGCCGGTGTTATCCGGGCGCCGGCAGCAGCATCGGCGCATCGTTCGTGTTCGGTTATATCGCGGCGCTGCATGCGAGCGGCGCGCAAAAGATCTGGTGACACAGGAGAGTGACGAATGAATGCCTATCAGCCGCCCAGCAGCGAAGTCCTGGTCGACATCTACAGGCGCATGGCTCTCATCAAGCAGAACGATGAGCGCTTTCGTGCCGTTATCAAGGCAGGCAAGCTGGTGATGCCGTACTACTCGCCGCGCGGGCAGGAAGTGATTCCGTCGGCGATGTCGGTGTGTCTCACCGACGACGACTACATCTGCACGATCTACCGCGGCGTCCACGACATGATCGCCAAAGGTGTGCCGCTCAAGGAACTCTGGGCCGAGCTCGGAGGGCGAGTGACGGGGACGTGCAAAGGCAAGGGCGGCCCGATGCACGTCACGCATCCCGCGTCGGGCGTCATGGTGACGACCGGAATTGTCGGCAGTTCGATGCCGATCGCAAATGGGCTTGCGCTCGCCGCGCAGATTCGTGGTGAATCGCGCGTGGCCGTGGCCTACTTCGGTGACGGCGCATCAAACATTGGCGCCTTCCACGAGTCGCTGAACATGGCGTCCGTGTGGAAGTTGCCGGTGATTTTCGTCTGCCAGAACAACGGCTATGCCGAGCACACCAAATACGCGTATGGCACGTCCGTGCCGAACATCGCCCAGCGCGCCGTCGCGTACCAGATGCCCGGCATCACGGTGAACGGCAACGATCCGATTCAGATGCACAGGGCGGCGCGTGAAGCGGTCGAGCGCGCGCGCAACGGCGGCGGCCCGACGCTGATCGAAGCGAACACGTTCCGCTTTCAGGGGCACGTGTTCGGCGACCCGGACGCCTATATGGACAAGCACGAAAAGGCCGCCTGGCTCGCGAAGGATCCGGTGCCGCTGTTCCGTCAGTGGCTCATCGATGCGAAGCATGCGACCGAGGAGCAACTGGTTGCGATGGAAGCCGAACACGAGGCGCAGATCGACGCTGCGGTCGAATTCACGCTGTCGAGCGAATATCCCGATGTCGCGGAGCTTCGGCGCGACATCTTCAAGGACGAGGTGCTTGCATGAGCCAGCAGCCAACCAACATCAACACCATCCAGGCGGTCAACTTCGCGCTCGACGACGCGATGGCCGCCGACGCCAACGTAATCGTGCTGGGTGAAGACGTTGCCGACGGCCAGGAGGGTGGCATTGTCGGCGTAACGAAGGGACTGTCGTCGAAATACGGCACGTCGCGGGTGCGTTCGACGCCGATTTCGGAGCAGGCCATCATCGGTGCGGCAATCGGCGCTTCGATGGTCGGGATGCGTCCTGTGGCGGAAATCATGCTGATGAACTTCACGACCGTCGCGATGGACATGATCGTGAATCACGCCGCGAAGCTGCGGTTCATGTCGGGCGGACAGACCAATGTGCCGATCGTCATCCGCACCATGACGGGCGCGGGCTTCGGCACGGGTGGTCAGCACGCCGACTACCTCGAGGCCTGGTTTGCGCACGTTGCCGGCATCAAGGTCGTCACACCGTCGAATCCTGCCGATGCGTATGGCTTGATGCTGTCCTGCATCCGTGATGACGACCCTTGCCTTTTCATCGAGAACATGCCGACCTACTGGAATCCGGGCAGTGCGCCGGAGCGGGGCGTGGCGATCCCGCTTGGAAAGGCCAACGTCGTGCGCGCAGGCACGGACGTCACGTTGATCAGTTACAGCCGCCGCGTGCAGGAGGTGATGGTTGCCGCGGAGGCGCTCGCGAAGGACGGTATCGCCTGCGAAGTGATCGATTTGCGCACCGTCTCTCCGTTGGATACCGAAACTATTCTGACTTCGGTTGCAAAAACCGGGCGCGCCGTTGTCGTGCACGAAGCCGTCAAACCGTTCGGCGTGGGTGCGGAAATCGCATCCCGTATCTACGAAGCCCTGTTTCGCGAGCTCAAGGCGCCCGTGCAGCGCGTAGGCGCGCAATTCTGCCCCGTGCCGTTCTCGAAGCCGCTCGAAGATGCGTTCGTACCGGGCGTGGCCGAAATCGAATCGGCGGTTCGCGCGACGCTGAAATGACAGGCACGAACACCCGGAATTCCATCATCAATAGAGCAAGGTCATGACCACACAAGTTCTGCTTCCCAAACTGGGCTTTTCCATGAACGAAGGCACGCTAGCCGAATGGCTGGCGGACGACGGCGCAACCGTGAGCGAAGGGCAGATTCTCTACGCGCTCGAGAGCGACAAATCGATTCAGGAAGTCGAGTCGCCCGCATCGGGCACGCTGCGCATCGTTGCCCAGGTTGGCGAGGTGTATCCCGTCGGCACGGTGCTGGCGGAAATCGTCTGATTGGCCGCAGGCCGTCACGCCATCCAACAGTCGTTCGAAGAGGCATCCGCGATGAGTGTCGAATCCGTTACTACGCGAGCGCAGTCCAATGTGAATACCGGCCCCGGCGAGGCCGCAGTCCCCGCGTTCGGCGCGAATCTGCCGCCTTGGCCGCAGGTCGATTTCGCCGAATTCGGCGAGGTGGAAGTCAAGCCGGTGTCGCGCATCCAGAAGCTCACAGGAGCCTTCCTGTCGCGCAACTGGCTGACGATCCCGCATGTGACCCACCACGACGACGCTGATATTACGTCGCTCGAAATCTATCGCAAGGCCCGTAACGAGGCGGGCACGGCGGTTAAGCTGACGCCGCTCGTCTTCCTTATCAAAGCCGTGGTGCGGGCTTTGCAGGAGTTCCCGCAATTCAACGCGTCGCTCGACGGTGACGGCAAAAACATCGTTCTGAAGAAGTACTTCCACATCGGGGTCGCCGTGGACACGCGCTTCGGATTGCTCGTGCCGGTGCTGCGCGATTGCGACAGGAAGAGCGTCGAAGAACTCTCGGTGGAACTTGCAGCAATTTCGCAGAAGGCTCGCGAAAAGGGTTTATCGATGGCAGAGATGTCGGGCGGTTGCTTTTCGATCAGTTCGCTCGGCGGCTTTGGCGGTACTGGTTTTACGCCTATCGTCAATGCGCCGGAGGTGGCGATTCTCGGCGTGACTAAAACCCGGCTGGCGGCCGCGCCGGCGGATGACGGCGGCGTCAGCTGGCGCAAGATGCTGCCCCTGTCGCTCAGCTACGACCATCGCGTGATCAACGGAGCCGACGCGGCGCGCTTCGCCGCATTCATTGGAACCGTGCTGGCCGATCCGCAGACGCTCGCTGGCTAACAGTCGATCTGACAAAACAACGACGGGATTGAGATGAGAACCCTTGGCGAGATGATCGAGCGAAACGCTCGCTTGCATGCCGATCACACGGCGCTCGTGTACGCCGACCGGCGTCTGACGCACAGTCAGTTGGCGGAGCGTGCACGCCGCTTTTCGGGAGCGCTATATCAGCGCGGCCTGCGGCGCCAGGACCGGGTTGCGATCCTCGCGATGAATTGCGCGGAGTACTACGAGAGTTACCGTGCATGCGAGTGGGCCGGCTTCATTCTGGCAACCGTCAATTTCAGGCTGGCTCCCGCGGAGATTCTTTATATTCTTCAGGATGCGGCGCCTAAAGCGCTCGTATTCGAAGCTCAGTATGCCGACGTCGTGAACGGGCTGCGTTCGCAACTGCCGGAAATCGAGCAGTACATCTGCATTGGCGACGCGCCGGAATGGGCCGTTTCATTCGAGGCGGTGATGAAAGCCGGCCCAATGGAAGGGCCGCCGATCCGTTCGAAACCGGAAGACTACGCGTACCTGATGTACACGAGCGGCACCACGGGGCGTCCCAAGGGCGTCGTGCGCACGCACCATGCCATGTGCGTCACTGCGGAAAGCTGCGCGCTCGTGACGGAGTTTTCGGGCAATACCCGCGTGCTACAGACGACGCCGGCGTTCCACGTCGGCGGGATTGGCTTCGTTAATTCGGTGGCCTGGATGGGCGGCACGACGGTCGTGCATCGCGCCTTCGAGCCGAAGCAAATGCTCGAGACGATCGCCGAAGAACGGATCACCTTCACGTTCATGGTTGCCGCGATGCTTCAGGCGGTCCTCGATGTGCCCGAGCTGTCGAGCTATGACGTGTCCAGCATCGAGAACATAGTCACGGCGGCAGCGCCGGTGCCTGCGCCGCTGCTGTCGCGCGGCATTCAGGCGCTCGGCCCGGTGTTTTCGGTCCAATACGGCATGACCGAGAGCAACGCCTGCTGGTTGCCCGCGCATGAGGTCAAGCCGCTTGGGTCTCCGGAACAGGTGCGGCGTCTCGCATCGGTGGGGCGCCCGTGCCCCGGCATCGACCTGCGCATCGTCGACGACCACGGCAACGATCTGCCGCAAGGCCAGACCGGCGAGGTCTGGCTGCGCTCGCAGACGCAGTTGAGTGGCTACTGGAACAACAGCGTGGCGACGGTGGAAGCACTGCGCGATGGCTGGTATCGCTCGGGCGACATGGGCTACCAGGACGAGGACGGCTACATTTTCCTCGTCGACCGCAAGAAGGACATGATCATTTCCGGCGGCGAGAACATCTACAGCCGTGAAGTCGAAGATGCGCTGCTCCAGCATCCGGCAGTCATCGACGTGGCGGTGATCGGCGTGCCGCACGAGAAGTGGGGAGAGTGCGTCAAGGCGATCGTCGTTTTGCGCCGTGGCGAGCAAGCCGGCGAAGCCGAATTGATCGAGTTCTGTCGCGGCTTGATCGCGAGCTACAAATGTCCGAAAGCCATTGCATTCGTCGACGAATTGCCGAGGCTGCCGACGGGCAAGATCAGCAAGGTGAGTCTGCGCAGGCAGTTTGCCCAGTGAGCGGCAATCGCCTCAATTGGAGAGAATCGACCATGGCCAAATGGCTGAAAACTTCGGAATGCGTGAAGTTTGAAGTGGCGGAACGCATTGCGCGCATCACGCTGAGTCGTCCGGACAAGCGCAACGCCATCAACAATCCGCTTCTGCAGGAACTCAAGGCGGCGTTGCTCGAAGCCGACGACCTCAAATCGGTGAACGTGATCGTGCTGTCGGGAGCTGGCCGCGATTTCTGCGCAGGCTACGATCTGGTGACGACGTATTCGGATCGTGCCGCGGACGCCGCTGATCCGGGGGACTATCGCGGAACGATTCGCAGCTTCGACGACGACTGCTGGTCGATGGAGCGGCAGTCGGAGACGGTCAACCTGATGGCCGATATCCACAAGCCGATCATCGCGCAGGTGCATGGCAACTGTCTTGCGGGCGGCACGGATCTCGCGCTAGCGTGCGACATGGTGATCGCCGCCGACAACGCAAGGATCGGCTTTCCCGCCACGCGCGCGAACGGCTCGCCACCTGCGCATATGTGGTTCTATCACGTCGGCCCGCAGTGGGCGAAGCGCCTGCTGCTGTCTGGCGACTCGCTGACGGGCCGCGATGCCGCGAAGATCGGGCTCGTCATGGATGCGGTGCCGGCAGAGCAGCTCGAAGCGGAGGTGGGCGAGTTGGCACGCCGTCTGTCGTTTGTCGATGCCGATCTGCTTGCGGCCAACAAGCGCATTGTCAACATCGGGCTGGAGCTGGCCGGTTCGCGCACGCTTCAGCGGCTCGCGGTGGAAAACGACTCGCGGGCCCACCAGAGCCAGGGGCCGCGCCGCTCGCAGTTCAAGGCGGACATGGAAGCGGTTGGCCTGAAAGAAGCGCTCAAGCGCCGCGACGAGCCGTTCGGCGACGGGATGATCCGCCTGCATGCTCGCGGCAGTTGACCAGACCGTCGAACGGACGAACCACACTCAAACGAAGATCCGAACATCATGGATGTTGAACTCACTTTGAACGGCGCGGTTGCGACGCTGTGTCTGAACCGCCCCGAGAAGCTCAACGCGCTGACGCCGGAAATGCTTGATTTGATTCTCGGCCACCTCGATCGCATCGAAAAGGATCCGGAGATTCGCGCGGTGATTCTCACGGGCGCAGGCCGCGCATTTTGCGCCGGCGCCGACATCAAGGGCAGCGGTGCCGCGCCACCGCAGATGAGCGTGGCGCATGCGCGCGCATCGATGGCGGTGTATCAGAAGATCGCGCTTCGGTTGTACAACCTGAACAAGCCAGTGGTCGCGGCGGTACGAGGCGTTGCCGTGGGAATTGCCTGGAGCTTTGCGCTGTGCGCGGACCAGCTGATCGTTTCCGATACGGCGCAGTTCATTCCCGCATTCCTGATGCGCGCCACCCTACCTGAAGGCGGCATGGTGTATCTGCTTGCGCGTCATTGCGGCGAGTTTCGCGCCAAGGAAATCATGTATCTGAATCGCCGGCTGAGCGGCAAGGAAGCACTCGATATGGGTCTTGCCAGTCATCTCGTCGAGGACGGCGAGTTGGACGCGGCCGCCGAAAAGCTGGCTGGCGAACTGGCGGCTGGCCCGACGTTCTCGCTCGGGCTGACCAAGCAGTTGTTCAGGTTGAACCCCGGTGGCATGGAAGAGTTTCTTGCGCAGGAACTGAACGCGGTGGCGCTTGCGGTGAACTCCGAGGACGCCGCGGAGGGCCGGCTCGCCGCGAGAGAAAAACGCGCCCCGGCTTTCAGAGGCCGCTAGGCGGAGCACCCGCACGAGCGCGGCGCAGTGGCGCGACAGAGCAGACAAACGAGGGCGCAAGAGATTCAGGAGTCAGGCATGCATTTCGGCTACAGCGAGGAAGACGAAACATTTCGTCGGGAAGTCAGAACGTTTTTCAGTGAGCATGCGCCGGCCGACATTTCACGCCGCTGGCGTGTCGGCGTGCATCCGCCTGCGCGCGATGACATCCGCAGATGGCAGCGCATTCTGTACGAGCGCGGCTGGGGTGCGCCCCATTGGCCCGTCGAACATGGCGGCACCGGCTGGAGCGCGCTTCGCAAGCACATCTTCATGGAAGAGCTGTACAACGCCGATGCCATGGACTATGGGTGGCAGTCGACGCAGATGGTGGCGCCCGTCATCATCGCGTTCGGCTCGGACTGGCAGAGGGAGCGTTTTCTCGGGCCTATTCTGCGTGGCGACGAGTTCTGGTGCCAGGGCTTTTCGGAGCCGAACGCGGGCTCGGATCTGGCTGGACTGAAGACCACGGCCGTGCTCGACGGTGACGAGTACGTGATCAACGGCCAGAAGATCTGGACCAGCGACGCAACGATTGCCGATTGGGGCTTCTTCCTCGTCAAGACCGATACGAGCGTCAAGCCGCAACGAGGCATTTCCTTCCTGCTGGTCAAAATGGACACACCGGGCATCACGGTGCGTCCGATCGTTTCGATCGAGGGCGGCAAGGGCCTGAATGAAGTGTTCCTCGAAAACGTGCGTGTGCCGAAGTCGCATCTGGTGGGCGAGGCCGGCATGGGATGGACCTATGCGAAGTACCTCCTCGAGAAGGAGCGCACGGCGAGCGCGTTCCTGTATTTCAACAAACGCGAGCTGCAACGCGCGAAAGACATCGCGGGGCAGGAGCGGGAGGACGGCGTGCGGCTCATCGATACACCCGGGTTCGCGCGCAAGGTCGCGGAGGTCGAAGCGGACCTGATGGCGCTCGAATGGTCGGTGCTCCGCATCCTTGCGGAAGAGAATAGCGAGCGCAATCTCGATGCGGTCGTCTCTGCGCTGAAGATCAGCGGGTCGGAGATGCAACAGCGCGTGACGCAGCTGCAAATGGACGCACTCGGTCCCCGCGCGATGCGTTTCGACGACCACGGCGAGCCGCAGGGTGATCTGGCGGTCGACGAAAATTGGCCGGATTACATGGGCGGCCGCACGTCGGGCTATCTGATCGCTCGCGCATCCACGATCTATGGCGGCGCGCGCGAAGTGCAGAAGAACATCATTGCCAAGCTGGCATTTGGACTGTAGCCATGGACTTCAACTTCTCCGAAGAACAATTGATGCTGAAGGACGGCGCAGAGCGCTACGTTCAGCAGGAGTATGGATTCGAGGCGCGCACGCGCATCGCATCGGAGCAAGAGGGCTTCAGCCGCGAACATTGGCGCGCCTATGCCGAACTTGGCTGGCTGGGGCTGACGATGCCGGAAGACGTCGGCGGTCTCGGGTGCTCGTTCGTTGAAACGGCGATCGTGATGGAGTCGCTTGGCCGCGGTATGGCGCTCGAGCCGGTCGTGCAGACGGCGCTGCTTTGCGCCACGATCATCGAACGAGGCGATGCGCGGCGCCGGCGTGAGACGCTGCTGCCCGCCGTCATCGACGGCACGCTGCTGCTGTCGCTCGCGGACAGCGAAGCGGGCAGCCGGTACAAGCTGGGATGCCACGCGCAAACGCGCGCGCTCAAGAGCGCCTCGGGTTACCTGATCAGCGGCGCGAAGACACTGGTGATCGCCGGCGCGTCGGCGGACCAGCTGCTCGTGACCGCGCGAGTCGAAGGCGCGTCGCAAGGCGTGGGCGTTTTTCTTGTCGATCGCCGGGCCGCGGGCGTGACGTGCCGGTCGTACCGCTTGCTCGATGGATCGCGTGCCGCGGATATCGACCTGCATAACGTCGAGCTCAGTGAAGATGCATTGATCGTCGGACCCGAACGCTCGCTGCAGGTGCTCATGCAGGCAACGGAACTCGCCAGTCTCGCGAGCGTGGCCGAGAGCCTTGGCATGATGGAAGCCGTGATGGCGATCACCTCGGAGTACATCAAGGGACGCTCGCAGTTCGGCCAGCCGATCGGCAAGTTCCAGGCGTTGCAGCATCGCATGGCTGAGATGTTCGTCGCCACGCAGGAAGCGCGCTCGATGCTGTACTGCGGGATCGCGCACCTGAACGGCCCGGCGGCCGAACGCAGCCGCGTCATCTCGGCGGCCAAAGCCGTTGCCGCGCGCGCCAATCGCTTCGTTTGCGCGCAGGGCATCCAGTTGCACGGAGGCATGGGGCTCACCGAGGAATATCCGGTAGGGCACTACTTCCGCAAGATGACGATGATGGAGAAGATGTTCGGCGATATCGACTTTCATCTCGACCGCGTTGCAGCAGGCGGCCGGACACCGATAACGGTCTGAGACAGGGAGCAGATCATGCAACGCGTGAAGCAAAAGATTGCCATCGTGACCGGGGCCGCATCCGGTATCGGCGCTGCCTGTGCCGCCAGGCTCGCGCAGGAGGGCGCCTTGATCGTCGTGGCGGACCTGAATCTCGAAGGCGCGCAGGAACAGGTTCGTCGTATTAACGAAGCGGGGGGGCACGCGGTCCCGGCGCAGGTCGATATCGGCGACGAAAGTTCGATCGATGCATTGTTCGATCTGACGCTCAAGACTTGGGGCGGGCTCGATATCCTGCACAACAACGCCGCGGCCACATCGCTTTCCAGTACGGTCGATGCGGCAGTCGAGGCACTCGACGTCGGGGTCTGGGACGACACGATGCGCATCAATCTTCGCGGCACCATGCTGGCCTCACGGTGCGCGCTGCCGCTGATGCGCGCACGAGGCGGCGGTTCGATTATCAATACCTCTTCCGGTGCCGCTCAGGCGGGCGCGCTGGGGTACAGCGCGTACGGTGTCTGCAAGGCCGGTATCGAGGCGCTGACGCGCTACGTCGCCGCGCAGCACGGCAAGGAGGGGATACGCTGCAACGCGATCGCTCCGGGCCTGATCGTCACGCCGGTGACCCAGGCGTACTACGCGGGGGAGACCGGAGAGATGATGCTGAGCCACCATCTCACGCCTCGCCTCGGGCAGCCCGAAGACATTGCACACGCGGTGGTGTATCTCGCTTCGGATGAGGCGGCGTTCGTCACGGGCCAGGTGTTCAACGTCGATGGCGGACTTCTTTCACACCAGCCTTACTATGCCGACGAGATCCGCGCGCGCCCGGCCGCGATGGCCAACGCTACGAAGGGGAAGGCATGACGACGGATTCAGCGCTGCTCGCGCGTATCGAGCGCATTGAGGCGCAGCTCGCCATCCAGCAGTTGCCCGTCCGATACGCGCTCGCGGTCGATTCGCGCGATCTGGACAGCCTGGTGCAACTGTTCGCCGAAGACGTCGATTGCGGCCGATGGGGCGTAGGGCGCGCGGCATTGAAGACGTTCTACGGGTCCGAGCATATTCTGCGCGGCTTTTATCGCAGCGTTCACCAGATCTGCGGCCACGTCGTCGATTTCATCGATGCCGACCATGCGACGGGAAGCGTCTATTGTCGCGCGGAGCACGAGGACAACGGAGCGTGGGTGGTGATGGCGATCTGCTACTTTGATCACTATGTGCGGCGCGACGGGCAGTGGTGCTTCGAGCGTCGCGACGAACAGCATTGGTATTCGACGGACTGGCTCGCTCGCCCCGGTGCGCCGCGCTTGCAGAACTGGCCCGGCAAGTATGAAGGCGATCGGTATCAGCCGCGTCTTCCGCAAGGATTTCCCACGTGGGCGGCGTTCTGGAGCAACAGCGAACAGCACGCGATCGACGCGTTGACGAAAGCGCCGTAAGCGCGGTCTCGTCTTCGGCTCCTGGCCCGCCACGTAGCCATTCGTGGGACTGGCGAGGTATGCAAGGAGTGAGGTCCGCGCAAACTTCCGCATCGTGGAGATCGACGCCGATCCCCTGTTCGCCGAGCGTCGTCAGATACCGCGCCAGCCGCGCCGATGCCTGAGGCAGCGTCGGGGATCGGCGTCGTGCGGCAGGCCTCCGTGCTCCTCGCGCTTACGCCGTCAGATCGGGCAGACGCACCACCAGCCCGTCCAGTTCCGGCGTCATGAAGATCTGGCATGTCAGACGGCTGTTTTCGCGCACGTCCATCGCGCAGGTGAGCATGTCGACTTCATAGGATTCCGCCGCTGGCATGTGGCTGCTCCAGGTGTCGTCGACATACGCGTGACAGGTTGCGCAGCTGCAGCTGCCCCCGCAATCGCCGAGAATGCCTGGGATCTGATTGTTCACCGCTGTTTGCATGACTGAATCGCCAACGTTGGCGCTTACGGCGGCCTCGCTGCCGTCCGGCTGGATGAATCGAATGAGCGGCATGGCTTCTGAACCTCTGAAAAATGAATTGGACTAGGGAAGCAGACTTTTCAACGGGATCGATTCGTTGGCGAGATCGGCGGCGCGGACCGGAATTTTCTCGGCAACGAAACGCTTGGCCAGCACGAATTCGGGTATACGGCTGACCGTATCGGCCGCGAGCATGACGCCGTCCTTAAGATAAAACGCCGAAAAAGAGCGGGCTTTGGGATCGCCGCGCAGGACGAACTCGTCGTAGCCGAGGGACAAGCCGACCATCTTGAGCTTCAGATCGTATTGGTCGGACCAGAACCACGGCACGCTGTTGTAGACACGCTCCTTGCCGCACAACGACGCAGCGGCGGTGCGGGCCTGCTCCAGCGCGTTAGGGACCGACTCGAGACGCAGGCGGCGTCCAAGGGAAGGGTTGGGGTGGTTGGTGCAATCCCCGACCGCAAAAATGTCCGGGTCGGACGTGCGCGTGTGTTCGTCGACCATGATGCCGTTGTCGACAGCAAGGCCGGCCGCTTGCGCGAGTTCGGTGGCGGGCTCCAGTCCCACGCCGACGATGACGAGATCCGCGGCGACGCGCGTGCCGTCCGCGCAGCACACGGCGGCAACGGCGTCGCCGGATGCGTCGAGTTCGAAGCCACTCACGATCGCGTTGGTACGGATATCGACTCCGGCTTCGCGGTGAACTTCCTCGTAGAACCTGGAAAGCTCGGGAGCCGTGACGCGCGCGAGGACGCGCGGCAACGCCTCGAGCACGGTGACGCGCAAGCCGCGCTTCACGGCTACCGCAGCCACTTCCAGCCCGACATATCCACCGCCGATGATCACGAGGCGTGAGCCGGCATGAAACTGGTTTCGAATGCGCGCGACGTGATCGAGCGTGCGAAGGTAGTGAAAATTCTGCAGCTTCTCGGTCGCTTCGATACCCGGCAACGCTAGGCGCCGCGCGCGGCCGCCGGTGGCCAGAACCAGTTTCGTATAGCTGATTTCGCTGCCGTTGGACAGCGTGACCCGTTTCGCGTCACGGTCGATGCGCTGCGCGCGCGTGTTCGGGATGAACTCGACATGCGCTTTGTCGTACGTCGACAGCGGTTTCAGGTACAGCTGCTCGGCGGTCGATTCGCCCGACAGGAATGCCTTGGAGAGCGGCGGCCGTTGGTAGGGCAAATGCGGTTCTTCTCCCACCATCACGATGCGTCCCGTCCATCCCTGTTCGCGGATCGCGGTCGCGCATTCTCCTGCTGCGTGACCCGCCCCGACGATCAGCGCGATGTTCTCTGCGTCTCCAGCTGTCATGAGGCTAACTCCATCTCGCACGGTCGCAGGCTCGCTGCGGCCACAGTAAGTCTGAATAATGTTCTAAATTGTGAACGACGGTCGCTGCGACTGTCAATGCTCATGAACCCCGTTGGGCCGAGGCGGAGCTGACCATCGCCTCGATGCCGCCAACCGCGAAACGAATCAGATAGGTGCGCATGCGCTCGATATGTGCTGTCGTGAGTGCCTTGGCTCCGGAGCGTGCTTCCTGCGCGTAAAGCTCGTTGAGCACGAGATGAAACACGGACTCGACGAAATGCTGCACCAGTTCGACGGTCTCCCGCGTGACGCGGGGAAGTGCCTTGGCGAAGGCGTCACGGTAGCGCGCGGCCGCAGGCGCGTATTGGTCATAAAACGGCGCCGTGAGATCGGGGCGCTCCAGAAGACAGCCAATCTGGGTTAGCAGGCGCAAGTAATTTCGCCACCCCGGATCGCCGCTCTTCAGATGCGCGAAGGCCGCTGCGGAAAGTGCGGTCACGATTGCTTCCACGTCGGGGCGCTCGCCTTGCAGGGGTGCCAGTTCGGCCTCGAGCGATTCGATGACCTGCCGGCTGATCACCGCGGCGCGACGGCCGATCGCCTGCTGAAACAGCGCGTCTTTGCTGCCGAAGTGGTACCGCGCGAGGCTCAGCTCCATGCCACAGCTCTGCATGATGTCGCGAATCGACGTGCCGAAGTAGCCGTGCATCGCGAACAGCCGCTCGGCCGTATCGAGAATGCGCTCTGGCGTCGTGCTGCGCGCCGTGGCACGCGGCTCATTGATGGCAGTCGCCCGTCTGCTGGCGGCGTGCGTGGTGCTGGACGGCATGGTTTCCCTTTGATGGCGGGCGCGAGCCAGAAAGCGCGCAACATCCCCTTCCGCGAATGATAAATCGATCTTGCACACTTGTGCAAAATAGAACATAGTTCAACTATTGGTACCTCGCGCAAAAGCAGAGGTGCCTGCAAACAAACGATTAATGGAGACAGGAACCATGGCCGGCGCGCTGCGACTTGAGGACTTCGACGATCCTAAGTTCAACCCCTTTTTCGAGGATTCACTCGCTTACGGTGCCGATGCGGACCCTTATCCACGCATTGCGGAACTGCGGGAAAAGGCTGCGGTTCAGGAAGGTGACTACCGTGTGCTGATGGGCGGCGCGGCGGACCTGACCATGTCCGATGTCGCGCACTATTCCGTATTCGGATACGACGAGGTCTCGAAGGTGCTTGGCGACCCGGCAACGTTTTCGAACAAGTCGTACGAGCGCAATCTCGGCATCAGCTTCGGGCGCAGTATCTCGACGATGGATGCGCCCGAGCACCCGCGCTACCGCCGCATCTTCCAGAAGGCCTTTTTGCCGCACACCGTCGCGGCATGGGGCGATACGCTGGTCGACCCAGTGGTGAGCGAGCTGATGTCGAAGTTCATGGATCGCGGACATGCGGATCTCGTCAACGAGTTCACGCTTCACTACCCGTTCAACATCATCTATCGGCAACTGGCATTGCCGCCGGAAGATGTGAAGATCTTTCACAAGCTCGCAATCGCACAGACGCTGGTTTCGATCGATGTCGAGCATGGCGTGGAGGCATCAACGAAGCTGGGCACCTATTTCGCGCGGCTCGTCGACGAGCGCCGCAGTAATCCCGGCGACGATCTGGTGAGCTCGCTGGCCACCGCGGAGGTGGACGGCGAGCGGCTACCGGACGAGGTCGTCATTTCGTTTCTTCGCCAGCTGGTGAATGCGGGCGGCGACACGACCTATCGCGCGACCAGCGTACTGTTGCTTGCGTTGTTGCGCGATCCGGTACAGCTCGAAGCGGTGCGCCAGGATCGCACGCTGGTCGCGGCGGCGATCGAAGAGGCTCTGCGCTGGGACGGCCCCGTGCTGATGCAGTCGCGTATGGCGACGCGTGATGTCACGCTCGGCGGTGTCGAGATTCCTGCCGGCGCATTTCTCGACGTGGTGGCGGGCAGCGCCAATCGCGACCCCAGCCGTTTCGCCGATCCGGACAGGTTCGACATCTATCGCAAGGCGGGTCACCGGCACTTTGCATTCGCCTATGGCCCCCACGTGTGCATCGGCCAGCACCTGGCGCGCGTGGAAATGACGCGCGCGCTCGACGCGATTCTCGATCGCCTGCCCAATCTTCGGCTCGATCCGGCCGCGCCAGCGCCACCGATCAACGGGATCATGATGCGCGTTCCGCATTCGATTCCCGTCATCTTCGGCTAACAGGAACAACGCCGGCCTCGCGTGCTATGGATGGGGCTGGCCGACAAGGCACGGACGGTGGAGAACGCATAGATGACCGAGTTTGACTTTATCGTGATTGGCGCGGGTGCGGCGGGTTGCGTGCTAGCCAATCGTCTTTCGGAGAGCGGGCACCATACCGTGCTACTCATCGAGGCAGGTCCAGAAGATCGCAATCCGTTGATCCGGATGCCAAAAGGCTTTGGCAAGCTGCTGGGCGACCCGGCTCATGCCTGGTTCATTCCGGTGCAGCCCGATCATGGCAACGGGCATCGCAACGAAATCTGGCTTCGCGGCAAGATGCTCGGCGGTTCCAGCAGCATCAACGGCATGGTGTATATGCGAGGTCATCCCGAGGACTACGACGGATGGGCCGAATTCGGTGTCGAGGGCTGGAGCTGGCAGAACCTGGCGCCCTGCTTCCGGCGCATCGAAGATCACGCGCTCGGCGCCGATGAGCTGCGAGGAGAGGGCGGCCCGCTGAAAGTGTCACCGTACGCGCAGCGCAATCGAATTGGCGAGGCCGTACTCGAAGCGTGCCGGTCGCTCGGCGTGCGGCGCGTTGAAGATATCAACAGGCTCGATCATGAGGGCGTCGCCTATCTGATCTACACGATACGCAACGGTCGTCGGCAAAGCTCGGCCGAAGCCTTTCTGAAGCCTGCGAGGGCGCGCAAGAACCTCACAGTCGCTACCGGCACGCAAGCCGCGCGAATCGTGTTTGACGGCACGCGCGCCGTCGGCGTGCAGTGCGAAAGCGCGGGGCAGCAGATCGCTTACCGTGTGCGTCGCGAGGTCGTGCTCTCGGCGGGCGCGATCGAGTCGCCGCGGCTTTTGCAGTTGTCGGGCGTTGGCGATCCCGGCCATCTGCAGTCGCTTGGCATTCCTGTCGTGGCGGCGAATCCGGGGGTCGGACGGAACCTGCGCGAGCACTATCTATATATGCTTCAAGCCCGTCTGCGGCATTGGCGCGATTCGCAGAACCGCCAGTTCAGCGGCATGCGCTTATGGCGCAACGCGATGCAGTATCTGCTGTTCCGCCGTGGCGTGATGTCGCTCGGCTCGTACCAGGTGGGCGGCTTCGTCAAGACCGCGGCGGATGCGATGCGTCCCGATGTTCAACTGATGATGGCGCCGTACTCGATGGATTTCGGCGCGGCCGGTTACGCGTTCGAGTCGTTCCCAGGCATGCAGCTCTTCAGCTACCCGCTGCGCCCGCGCAGCGAAGGGCACGTCAGGATCCAGTCCGCGGACCCCCGCGTGCCGCCCGAAGTCGTCGCGAACTACCTTGCCGATCCGTACGACCGGCAGATGGCTGTCACTGCATTCCGGTTCATGCGCAGCGTGCTGGCCGCCGAGCCGCTTGCCAGCCTGCTGGCAGGGGAGACACGCCCAGGCCCCGCCGTCCAGACCGATGACGAGATTCTCGACCTCTACCGGCGTGAAGGCCAATCCGGCTATCACGCTTGCGGCACCTGCAAGATGGGATCGGACACGCTTGCCGTGCTCGATTCGCGGCTGCGCGTGCGCGGTGTCGAACGCCTGCGCGTGATGGATCTCTCCATAACACCCACGATGATCTCCGGCAACACGAATGGCCCCATGATGGCGATGGCATGGCGCGCCGCCGGCCTGATCCTGGAGGACGCGCGATGAGCCGCCTTGAAGCCTACAGCGGGCGCTTTACGAACATCGACTTCGAGCGACGCGACGGTGTTTTGCAAGTGCGCCTGCATACCGATGGCGGCCCGCTCAAGTGGGGCGCGCTCGATCGCAGCATTCACAGCCAGCTAGGCGAGGCGTTCTACCAGATCGCACGCGACCTCGATAATCGCGTAGTCATCCTGACCGGCACCGGCGATTCGTTCTGCGACGCGATGAATTACGCCGAGTTGCCGACGGAGCCGCTTGCGAAAGGCTGGCCGCGCCTGCAGCGTGAAGGGCAGGACCTGCTGATGCAACTGCTGGACATTCCGGTTCCGGTTATCGGCGCGATCAACGGGCCGGCACTCATTCATGCCGAGTTGCTCGTGCTGTCGGATATCGTGCTGGCCTCCAGTCGCGCCGAAATCTCGGACCAGGCGCACTTTGTTCACGGCGTCGTGCCGGCGGACGGCGTGCAGATCGTCTGGCCGATGCTGATTGGTCACAACCGCGCCCGCTACTTTCTTCTCAGCGGCGAGCGCATCACGGCGCAGCGCGCGTGGGAGCTTGGCGTCGTCGGCGAAGTCGTCGCGCACGACACCTTGCTCGAACGTGCGTGGCAAATGGCGCACGAACTCGCGGCGAAGCCGATCGAAACGCTGCGATACACGCGCGCGGTCTTCACGCAGCCGTTCAAGCGCCGCATGCTCGACGAACTGGGCTACGGGCTCGCGCTAGAAGGGCTCGCCGGTATTGCCGCGCAGTCCGGCAAGACGTAGTCGGTCAACGCGAATGTTCACGAATGGGAGACACGATATGACCTTGGTAGTGCAAGCATCAACGGAGCGCAACGCGATCGTTCAGCAGGCGCTCGACCGCGCCACACGGGAAGGCGGTGAGATCGGCGTGCAGGTGGCGGCCTATCTGAACGGCAAGCTCATGATCGACGCATGGAGCGGCGTGGCCGATCCGTCCACCGGCCGTCTGGTCGACGGCGAAACGCTGTTCAATGTGTATTCGGTGACGAAGGCGGTTGCTGCAACCGCGTTGCATATCCTGGCCGACCGCGGGCTCATCGAATACGACGCGCCGGTAATGCGCTACTGGCCAGAGTACGGTGCCCGCGGCAAGCAGAAAACGACGGTGCGCGATGTGCTGACTCATCGCGCGTGTGTGCCGCAAATGCCCGAAGGCGTCACGCCGGAGCTGATGTGTGACTGGCAGTGGATGACCAGCGCCATTGCCAATCTTGAGCCGCTTGCGGAGCCGGGGACGAAGACGCTGTACCTCTCGATGACGTTCGGCTGGATCGTTGGCGAGCTGGTGCGGCGCGCCGATCCGAAGAAGCGCTCGCTGGGCCGTTTTGTCCGCGAGGAGATTGCAATGCCACTCGGCATCGACGATCTGTGGATCGGCATTCCCGACGAAGTCGAGCCGCGCATCGCACGTCTCACCGATGCAATGGTGCCGGTTCCCGCGGAATACCTGCCGCCGCTGTTCCTGCGCTCGATGCCGCAACAGGTCGCATTGGCGCCACAAGTGTTCGAGCGCCCGGACGTGCGGCGCGCGGAAGTCGCGGGCGTTGGCGGGATCTTCAACGCGCGCAGCGAGGCGCGCTTCTGGGCAATGCTGGCATGCGGCGGCGAGTTGAACGGCGTGAGGATCCTCTCCAAGGAGCTCGTCGCCACGCTGAACACGCCACGCGCCAATAGCGAGGAGCCCGACCCGGTGATGTTCGGCTTTCCGATTCCAATCACGATCGGTGGCTTCTGGTTCGGCGGCAACCACCCGCCGGTGACGGCGGCACGTTCACCGCGCGCTTTGTGCCATCCGGGGCAGGGCAATTCGATCGGCTGGGCGGACCCGGATACCGGGCTCGCCGTCGCGATCTGCCATAACAAGCTGTTCAACCCGACCACGCCGGAAGAAGATCCGCTGCTTCCGATCGCTGCGGCAATTCGCGACGCACTGGATCTGAAGTGATTGGCACGATGCGCATGGATATCGAGTATCTGCAGCAATGGACTGGGCGCACTGAGGAAGTGCAGGACCAGGTCACCTCCACGCCGATGGCGGCCCTCAGCGCCATGCTTGACCACGATGACGCGCCTTCAGCACGTGGCGATGACTTGCCGCCGTTGTGGCACTGGCTTTATTTTCTGCCGGTTCATCGCCAGTCGATGGTGGGGACGGACGGTCATCGGAAACGCGGCGGCTTTCTGCCGCCAGTCGATTTGCCTCGCCGCATGTGGGCGGGCAGTCAACTCGAGTTTCTACGGCCGCTGAAAGCGGGTAGCGCGATCACGCGTCTTTCATGCATCGAGAGTGTTGCGCACAAGCATGGACGTACCGGCGATCTCGTGTTCGTGAAGGTCAAGCACGAGGTCAGCGACGCTGCTGGCCTTGCCATCGTCGAACGCCAGGATATCGTGTATCGCGATCATCCGGCTGCCAGCGAAAAGCCTGCAGCACTACAGGCCGCGACCATGGGCGCTCAATGGACACGCGAGGTCAATCCCGATCCGGTGCTGCTGTTTCGCTACTCAGCGCTTACGTTGAATGGTCATCGCATTCATTACGACCGGCCTTACGCGATCGGCGCAGAGGGATACGAGGGACTCGTCGTGCATGGCCCGCTGCTCGCCACGCTACTGATGGACTCGCTCGGATCGGAGTTGCCGGGCGCGCGCGTCGGAGCGTTTTCGTTCCGCGCAATCAAACCGGTGGTGGACACTTCGCCTTTCTATGTTTGCGGAAAGCAACACGAATCGGACCAAAGCAAGGTGAGCTTGTGGATCGCCGGCAGCGACGGATCGTTGCGCATGGAAGCCACGGCTGTTCTGATCTGATCGTCGAGCCGGTCCGCTGGCGGGGTCGCCGTAGTCGGACCGGACGCTGAATGGGAGACTTTATGCGTTCGTTTCTTTTTGTGCCGGGCAGCAAGCCTGAACGATTCGCCAAGGCGCTCGCGGCAGGCGCGGATGCGGTGATCGTGGACCTCGAGGACGCTGTTGCAGATGCGGACAAAGCGTCGGCGCGTGCATATGTTGCCGACGCGGTACGTACATTTTTGGCATCGACGGTTCGGGTACTTTTGCGCATCAATGGCGCGGGGACGCAGTGGTTCCAGCGTGACCTCTCGCTCGCAGCGTTCGATGGTATCGATGGCGTGGTGTTGCCCAAGGCAGAGAATCCGGCTGCTTTGACCGCTGTCGCGGCGGCAACGGCGAAACCCATATTGCCGATCATCGAATCTGCCGAGGGCGTCTGGAACGCACTGGACGTGGCGCGCACGCCCGGCGTCGAGCGACTGATATTCGGCTCGGTTGACTTCGAACTCGATCTGGATTGTGACGGTTCATGGGACGCGTTGTTGCTCGCGCGTTCGCGTATCGTGCTGGCCTCCCGCGTAGCGGGCATTCAGTCTCCAGTGGATGGCGTTACCGTGGCAATCGATGACGAACGACAGCTCGCGCACGACTCGTCGAAGGCGCGATCGCTGGGCTTTGGCGGGAAGCTGTGCATTCATCCGCGCCAGGTTGCAGCGGTCAATGCGGCGTTCAGCCCGAGCGCGAATGAGTTTGCCAAGGCGCGGCGAATCGTCGACGCGTGTGAGCGGGCAGAAGGCGGGGCGGTGTCCCTAGATGGACGGATGGTGGACTTGCCGGTATTGCTCAAGGCAAGACGCATCGTTGGCTTATCTGAAAGCGTGCGCCGTTCAGAGGAAGGGTAAGTGGTGCGGCGGGTGAGCACCGCACCGCCCGCGCCACCACCGCATCATGTGGCGCAGGCGTGACACGGTATCGCTTACACCGGATCCCAGGGCGTGAGCGTCATGGACGGCACGTTCGGGAAGAAGCTCGATTCGAACGCCGGCATGACCTGCTCGGCAATTGCTTCGGGCGTCCAGCCGCCGTCGCGATGCAGCGAGCGGATCATGCGGATCTGGTTGAAGAAGTAGATCTCGTTGGCGCGCACGCCGAAGATCTGACCCGAAACCTTTGCGGCCTGGTCGGACGCAAGGTAGACCGCGAGCGGTGCGATCTTGCGCGATTCCATGCGCTTGAGAATTTCGACGCGTGCTTTTTGCTCAGGCGTCTCCGAGGGGATCGAGGCCGTCATTGCGGTCCATGCCCACGGCGCGATGCAGTTCGAGCGCACGTTGAATTTCGCCATGTCGAGGGCAATCGACTTCGACAGACCGACGACCCCCATTTTGGCGGCGGAGTAGTTGGCCTGTCCGATGTTGCCGATCAGACCCGAGGTGGAGGTCATGTGAACGAAGCTGCCGCCGTTTTGTGCCTTGAAATGCGGAGCCGCCGCGCGTGCCACGAAAAACGACCCGTTCAGATGCACGTCGACTACGGCCTTCCACTCGTCGAGGCTCATGTTGAAGAACATGCGGTCACGCACGATGCCGGCGTTGTTGACCACACAGTCGATGCGGCCGAACGTGTCCAGCGCGGCCTGCACGATCTTCTGCGCGGAATCCCATTCAGCGACGCTATCCGTCGAGGCAAGCGCTTGCCCGCCGGCCTCCTTGATTTCTTCGACGACGCGCTCTGCGGCGAACTGGCCGGATTCGGCGTTGCGACCAAGGTCGTTGACGATGACCTTTGCGCCGTTCGCGGCAAATTGAAACGCAAAATCGCGCCCGATGCCGGCACCCGCACCCGTTACCACTACCACCTTGTCCTTGACGAAATCGCTCACTCTTGTCTCCGATCGATAGGCGTTGATGTAAAAAAGCTCGCTTCGGTATAATATCAAAACTGAACGGCGTTGCATAATATGAACGATGGCACGTTGATGCAAAGTGTGACGATTCATCCATTCGAAGACGACCAAATGATAGGAGACGCGAGATGAACCCTACGAAAGACTGGACCGTGCCGGACCATGTTCCGCGAGAACTCGTGGTCGATTTCGACTATATGAATCCGCCCGGTGCGCAAGACGACGTCCATCTGGCGTGGAAGAGGCTGCATACCGGGCCCGATATCGTCTGGTCCCCGTACCATGGCGGCCACTGGATCGCCACGCGCGGCGAAGACATCGAGGCGATGCAGAAGGACCACACCCATTTTTCGCATCGCAGTGTCAACATCCCGCCGCTCAACGAAACGCAGCTCGTGCCGCTCGAGCTTGACCCGCCCGAACATACCGCGTACCGCAACCTGATCACGCCCGCTTTCCTGCCGCAAGCTATCTCCTCGCTGGAAAGCGACGTGCGCAGCCTCGCAATCGAGCTGATCGAAAAAATCGCTCCACGAGGCGAATGCGAGTTCGTCTCGGAGTTCTCGAAGATCCTGCCGATCGTGATTTTCCTGCGTCTTGCCGATCTTCCGTTGAGCGATCGAGGACAATTGCTCGAATGGGCGGAATGGGCCGTGCGCGGCAACTTCGAGCAGCGCAACGAATCCCAGCACCGGCTGATTGGCTATATCTCCACCTGGGTGGAGAAGCGCAAGGCAGAGGCGGGCGGCGATCTCGTCAGCCTCATCGCCAACGCGCAGATCGACGGCAAGCCGATCAGCCCCGAGCGCATGTTTGGGATGTTTATCGTCGTGCTGTTCGGAGGCCTCGATACCGTCGCGTCGATGATGGGTTTCATCGCGCGCTTTCTGGCGGAGAATCCGGCGCACCGGAGGCAGCTGATCGAGAATCCCGATCTGATGGTGTCGTCGGTCGATGAGATGATTCGTCGCTTTGGCGTGGCGAACACCGCGCGGCTCATCACGCAGGACATGGAATACAAGGGCATCCAGTTCAGGAAGGGCGACCAGATCCAGCTGCCGAACTCCCTGTTTGGCCTCGACGACCGCAAGTTCAGCGATCCGCTCGCCGTCGACCTGACGCGCAAGCCAGTGCTGCACGCCGCGTTCGGCAACGGCCCGCATCGCTGCCCGGGGTCGTTCCTTGCGCGTACGGAGATCAAGGTTTTCCTCCAGGAGTGGCTCAAACGCATTCCCGATTTTCGCATTCGCGAGGGCGACAAGCCGCGATGCGGCTCGGGCTCCGTCAACGGCATGCTCTATCTGCCGCTCGTCTGGGACGTAGCGCCCTGAAGTATTCCCACCCTCAACGACTCATCGACGATCATGAAAAAGTGGCAATGCATTTTTTGCGGTTTTTACTACGACGAAGCAACGGGACTTCCCGCGGAGGGTATCGCGCCTGGCACTCGCTGGGAAGACATCCCGGATGACTGGGCATGCCCCGAGTGCGGTGCGACCAAGGCCGACTTCGTGATGTTCGAAGTGGAGGCCTGAGCGCGGGCGCGCGCACGGCGCAAGGCCGTGCGCTTCATCGCTCAGGATCAGGCGCGCTCGAACACGGCGGCAATACCCTGGCCACCGCCGATGCACATGGTCTCGAGTGCATAACGTCCTTTCCGGCGCGTCAACTCGTGCAACAGCGTTGTCATGATGCGCACGCCCGTTGCGCCAATCGGGTGGCCCAGCGATATGCCAGAGCCGTTCACGTTGAGCCGGTCGGTATCGTGCCAGTTCCAGCCTTTGAGGACTGCCAGCACCTGACACGCGAATGCTTCGTTTACTTCGACAAGATCCATCTGCTCGAGCGTAAGCCCGATGCGCGTCATCAGCTTCCGCACTGCGGGCACGGGCCCAATGCCCATGCGTGATGGCTCGCATCCGGCTGCGGCCCAGCCGGTCAGCCAGGCCATGGGTTCGAGTCCGAGCGCTTCGAGGCGGTCTTCCGCGACGACGAGGCAAGCGGCAGCGGCATCGTTTTGCTGGCTGGAGTTGCCTGCGGTGACTGTGCCGCCCGGCATCAAGGCGCGAAGCTTGCCGAGGCTTTCCATGCTGGCGTCGGCGCGGAATCCTTCATCTTTGGAAAACAGAAGCGGCTGGCCTTTTTTCTGAGGAACGCTGACCGCCACGACCTCTTCGGCCATATGGCCGAACTCCCATGCGGCGGCCGCGCGCTGATGGCTGCGCAGCGCGAACTCGTCGGCGGCCTCGCGGCTGATGCCATAGTCGGTGGCCAGATTTTCCGCGGTCTCGATCATGCCGGAGATAAAGCCGAAGCGCGATTCCGGCTGTGAGCGCTCGCGGCCCCGCGCGAGCCGGTCGTGAAACTGGACGGAGCCCGACCGGGCGCCCCAGCGCATGTCCGTGCTGTAGTACTCGATATTGCTCATACTTTCCACGCCGCCGGCCAACACCACGTCGGCGGCGCCGGTCTGCACCATCATCGAGGCGGTGACGAGCGCCTGCAGGCCGCCGCCGCAACGTCGGTCAAGTTGCATGCCCGGCACCTCCACGGGCAAACCCGCCTGCAGCGCAATCCAGCGGCCCACGCAAGGTGTTTCGCTGTTCGCGTACGATTGCGCGAAGACGACGTCGTCGATGCGAGCGGGATCGAGTCCTGCGCGCCGGATCGTTTCATTCGCGACGAGCGCGCCGAGATCTTCGACGCAAACGCCGCGCAGGCTACCGCCAAAGGTGCCGACGGGCGTTCGTACAGGGGAGACAATTGCCGCGCGTTTCATCGGACGTTTCCTTGCAAAGTTTGAAAGTTCTGATTCGGCCGGGTTGCAATCAGCCGACGAGCGTCGCGCTTCTTAAGCGATTGGAAGGCGGGACGCCCGCCATCTGATCGAGAGCGCTGCGATGGTCCGGATGGGCGATTGCCAGCATGCGTTCGCGCCTTTGGCGCAGCGTCAGGCCGCGCAGATCGGCCACGCCGTATTCGGTCACCACGATAGCGGCGTCGCTGCGCGGCGTGCTGACCGGTCCGTTCAACGACGCGACGATGCGGGTCAAGCCCTTGCCCGCTGTGGACGGCAATGCGATGACAGGAACGCCACCACGCGAGCGCCGCGCGCCGCGCAGGAAATCCAGTGCGCCGCCCACCGCGCCCACATACACGCCACCGGCAATTTCGGCGTTGATCTGGCCACTCAGATCGACCTCGACCGCCGAATTGATGGCGACGAAGCGGTCGATGCTTGCGAGCACGTTCGGATCGTGCGTGTAGCGGGTCGAACGAAACTGCACCGCGTCGTTTCGATGCGCGAACTCGTGTATGCGGCGGCCCCCCATCATCACGCCAGCAATGGTCTTGCCCGTGTCGATGGTCTTGCGCACATTATTGATCACGCCGCTTTCCATCAGATCGGCGACTTTGTCGCCGATCGTGCCGGAATGGATGCCAAGGTCTCGCCGATCGCCGAGGCAAGCGAGGATCGCTTCTGGAATCGCGCCGAGGCCGAGTTGAATGGTGGCGCCGTCTTCGATCAAACCGGCCGTGTGCTGTGCAATCGCCAGCTCCGTCGGGCTGACTGCGCTGGGCGAACTCTCGGGCAAAGCGCGCGACGTCGGGACAATGAAGTCGATGTCGTCGTCGTGAAGATATCGCTCGCCGTAAGTCCAGGGTGCCTGTTCGTTGACTTCCGCAATGATGACGCGCGCGCGCTCGAGCGCCGGGATCAGATACTCATGCGCGACGGACAAGCTGTAGCGGCCGTGCGCGTCGGGTGGCGCCAACTGCAGTAGCAGGACGTCGATCGATAGCTGACCCGACTCCATCATCTCTGGCAACTGCGAATAATGGCAGGGCAGGATATCAAGCGCGCCAGCCTTGGCCAGTGCGCGGTTGGAGCCGCTCCCGCAGTACGAAACGAAATCGATGCAGTCCGCGTGCTCAGGCCGGCACGTGTCGTAGTTGCCGGCGCCGAGAAAGACCCGGAACGCGCCGATGCTGTGCCGCTGCTGAAGTAGAGTGCGCGTGAGCGCAAGGGGCTCTGCGTTCGATTGGCCCCATGCGACGGTATCGCCGGGGCGGATGATGGACGCGAAATCGACGGCGTCCGCCTCTAGCTGTAAGGGCATGGTGTTGTTTGCGTCAGGTGGCGGGTTGCGCAAGGGCCTGGGCTTCGTCGTGCTGCCCACGTACTGCGCCTGTCGCGACGAGTTCCGCAATCCGTTCGTCGCTGTAGCCGATGCTCCGCAGCACGAGTTCTGTGTGCTCGCCAAGGTGTGGAACGGCGAGCGGTGGCGACCCAGGCTCCAAACGGAAGTGAATCGGGCTTGCAACGTGGTTGCGTCCGGACGGATCCATCTGGACCATCCCGCGCTCGTGCGCATGCGGATGGTCGAGCGCTTCGGCGAGCGAGAGCACCGGCGAAACACTGATGTTTCGGCCTTCGAACCAGCAGAGCCATTCATCGAGTGTGCGAGTCAGGAAGATTTGCGTCAGGAACGCCCGGACTCGTATCTGGCCTTCACCGGCTGGGCCGATCGCGTCGGCGACGAGATCCGGACGGCCGAGTGGTGTAAGCAGGTTGGCTGCGAAGCTGTGTTCCCGGCCGCCAAGGCAGAGCCACTTCGAATCGGCGGTCTCATAGGTGTCGAGCAACGCGAGCCCGCTGTCGCCTTCAGTCGGCCCTCGCAATTGGCTGTCCGGCGCGTTGAGCAAGCGGCCACTCAGATACGGCTGCGAGGTGAGCGCCGCATCGAAAAGCGCCATGTCGATGTAGTCGCCGCGCCCCGTTTCCCGCGCGCGCAGCAGCGCCATCAACACGGCGGACAACGCCGTCAATGAACCGGCCAGCGCAGCGAGCGACGGTCCCGTGGCAATTGGGATTCCCCGGCCATCGCGCGGCAGCGTGCCTGCAAGCGATTGAACTACCGGATCGTGTGCGGGCAAATGAGAGAGCGGGCCGGTTTGGCCGAATGCGGTAATCGCACAATAAACGACTCCCGGGTTGGTCCGGCTGATCGTGTCGTAGTCGATGCCAAGCCGAGCGGCCACGCCCGGCCTCGACGATTCGATCACGACGTCGGCCTCGTTCATCAGCTTGAGCGCGACCTCGCGTGCGTCCGGATGTTTCAGATCGAGCGCGATGCTGCGCTTGCCGCGGTTGATCGCGGCGAAGAACGCGCCGTCGGTGCCCGGTGCGCCGCGGGTGGGGTCGCCGGTGACCGGTTCGATCTTGACGACGTGCGCGCCGTGATCGGCGAGGTTGGCGGCGAGGAACGGACCCGGCATGAATTGCGACAGGTCCACGACGCGAAGGCCGGTCAGTTTCATGCCAGAGCAGCGCTGAAGCCGAGCTGGCGTTGCGCAATCGCGGCGGCTTCCTTCACGATGCGACCGATCAATTCCGCACAGGTCGGCAAGTCGTGAATGAGGCCGGTCACGATACCGGCGGGGAAGGCGCCGCCTTCCACTTCTCCTGTCACGAATGCGTCCATCCAGCGCTGTGCTCCGGTCAGCGCGTAGAGGTCCGAGCGCGTCACGTTGCCGGCGCGCTCGAGTTCGAGCGCGGCGAGACTCACGCTGTTCCTGACCACCCGGCTTGAATCGCCGATCGAGCGGCCAACCAGCACCGTATCGCGCTCGCTCGCTTCCAGCAGCCGTTGCTTGATCGCAGGGTGGACGGGGGACTCCTGCGTGAGCATGAATCGGGTTCCCATGTTGATGCCGTCCGCGCCGAGCGCGAGAGCCGCCATCAGCCCGCGCCCATCGGCAAAGCCGCCAGACGCGAGAATCGGCACCTTCAGCTTGTCGGCGGCGGCGGGAATCAGGATCAGTCCCAGGGATGTCGTCTTCGCCAGGGTGCCCGGCGCATTCGAACCCGTCGATGCTGACGGCGTCCGCGCCGAGCGATTCGGCCTTCACCGCGTGGCGAACCGTCACACACTTGTGCACGACCTTGACGCCCTGCGCCTTGAACTCGGCGATGTATTTCGCCGGATTGCTGCCTGCTGTCTCGACGACCTGGACGCCTTGAGACACGATCGTGCGCACATACGCGTCATAGTCGAGACCGACATTGGCGCCGAGAACGGTCAGGTTGACTCCAAAGGGCTTGTCGGTGAGCGAACGCACCCTGTCGATTTCGCGCGCGAGTGCATCGGCGCTTGCATGGGTGTGCGCGGAGATGAAGCCGAGACCGCCCGCATTGGCCATGGCCGCCGCCAGTTCGGCTCGCGCCACCCAGCGCATGCCGCCTTGAATGATGGGATATTGAATGCCGAGTAATTCAGTAATGCGATTGACATACGGTTTCATCGCGCGCCTGTAGCCTGGATAGGAAGTATGGGTGCCAGAGAAATGCGCGTGACGCGCGTGACCTGGCGGGCTCTGTTCGCCACGACAGCGTGGCGCTTTTTAGCAATTCAACAATCGCGAAACTGGGGTTTGCGCTTTTCGGCGAAGGCTGCCATGCCTTCCTTTCGATCTTCTGTGGCGAAGGTCGAATACGCCATACGCCGCTCGAACAGGATGCCTTCTGCCAGGCTCGATTCGTAGGCGCGGTTGACGCACTCTTTGGCCATCGCTACGACTGGTTGCGAGTATCGCGCGATCTCATCGGCCGTTTTCAGCGCTTCCTCGACGAGCGTGTCGGCGGGCACGATGCGGCTCACGAGGCCGCATCGTTCGGCTTCAATGGCGTCCATCCTGCGGCCGGTGAGGATCATTTCCATCGCCTTCGATTTGCCGAGCGCGCGCGTAAGGCGCTGCGTGCCGCCAGCGCCGGGAATGGTCGCGAGCGTGATTTCGGGCAGGGCGAAACGGGCGTTGTCGGCGGCGAGAATGAAGTCGCACATCATGGCCAGTTCGCAGCCTCCGCCTAACGCAAGACCCGCGACCGCGGCGATGACCGGCTTGCGACAACGCGACGTGCGTTCCCAGTTCGACGTGATGAACTGATTGTTGTACACGTCCATGTACGTCCATTCGTTCATCATCTTGATGTCGGCGCCGGCGGCGAACGCCTTTTCGCTACCGGTCATCACGATGGCGCCGATGGCGGGGTCGGCGTCGAGGTCGTCGAGTGCCGCCGTCAGCTCGTCCATCAGCTGGTTGTTCAGTGCGTTGTAGGCTTGCGGACGGTGCAACTTGATCAAGCCGGTTTTCCCGTGCGTTTCGACGATGATCGTCTCGTAGGCCATGGTTCTTCCTTGAACGAATGAGGGTGAACACCTAGGCCCGGATGGGGCCTGCTCGCCGATGATTTGCGTGTCTGCAGTGCGCCGCTCGGCAGCGTCAGAGCGTATCGTGCGTTGCCAATTTTGTGAACGACGTTTATGATTCTGAATGTGCGACCCAGCTTTGTCAATTGAGCGCGAGGTCAGAATTGCTAACGGAAAACACCGCGAGGAGACACTGCATGACCACTCGTCACGAGGACGGACAGATTCGCGTTGAGCAGCGTGGGAATCTGCTCTTGATGGGCATTGACCGGCCGGAAAAGCGCAATGGTTTCACGCCGAAAATGTTCAGAGAGCTTGCCATGGCTTACACGCAGCTCGAGAAGAGCGGCGATATTTTTTGCGGGCTGGTATACGCCGAAGGCGATCACTTTACGGCAGGGCTCGACATGCCAAAGGTCGCGCCGTTGCGCCGCGAAGGGAAACCGCTGCTTCCTGAAGGCGAGGTCGATCCGTTCAACTTGCGCGCACCGCTGCGTACCAAGCCGGTCGTCATTGCGCTGAAGGGAATCTGCTTCACGGTCGCGGTCGAATTGATGCTTGCATCGGAAGTGGCTGTTGCGGCCGACAACTGCCGTTTCTCCCAGCTTGAAGTCAAGCGGGGAATCATGGCAGGTTGTGGTGCGACGTTCCGCATGGTGCAGCGAGCCGGCTGGGGCAACGCAATGAAGGTACTGCTTACCGGCGACGAATTCACCGCAGACGAGGCGCGGCACATGAACTTCGTGCAGGATGTCGTGCCTGCGGGGCAGGAGTTCGACCGGGCGCTCGCGATCGCCGAGCGAATCGCAGCGCAGGCACCGCTAGCCGTGCAGGCCACGATGCAGAACGCGCGCGTTTCGCTGGGACAAGGCTGGCAGGATGCTTACGCGACGATTCAGTCGACCCAGCAGTTTCTCTACAACACTGAAGACGCGAAGGAAGGCGTTCAGTCCTTCATCGAAAAACGTACGGCGAAGTTCGTCGGACGCTGATGCAAGGCTTCCGGCGCAGCCGGCGTGAATTCAAGGGGATCGTTTGCTATGACAAAAGGCGCGTTGGCGGGTGTTCGCGTACTCGACCTGAGCCGTATTCTCGCGGGGCCTTGGGGGGCTCAGATGCTGGCGGATCTCGGCGCGGAGGTCATCAAGGTCGAGCGTCCGGGCAAGGGCGACGATTCGCGGCAATTCGGCCCCCCGTTCCTGATGGATCGGGAGGGAAAGGCCACGCGCGAGTCGACGTTTTTTATCAGCGCGAACCGAGGCAAGAAGTCGATCACGTGCGATATCTCCACGGCCGAAGGCCAGGCGCTGATCCGCTCGTTGGCGGCGCACTGCGACGTGTTGCTCGAGAACTATAAGGTTGGCGACCTCAAGCGTTACGGGCTCGACTACGACAGCCTCAAGCTGGTCAATCCGCGCCTGATCTACTGTTCGATAACCGGATTCGGTCAGACCGGACCGTATAGCCCGCGCCCCGGCTACGACTCGATTTTCCAGGCGATGGGTGGCCTGATGAGCGTGACCGGAAACGGCGACGACGTGCCGGGCGGCGGGCCAATGAAAACCGGGCCCAGTCTTGCGGACATCCTGTGTGGTCAGTACGCCGCTTCGGCGATCATCGCAGCGCTTTATCATCGCGACGCGGCGCAAGGCGGCACCGGGCAGGGACAGTACATCGACCTTGCATTGCTGGACGCGATGATTGCTGCCACATCGCACTATGCAAGCCAGTATCTCGTTTCCGGCCAGATTCCCGTCCGGCGCGGTACCGAGGGCAACGGTGGTATGCCGTCCCGCATGTTCCGCTGCGCCGATCGCGACATCATGATCGTGGCGGGCAACAACGAGCAATACGCGCGATTGTGTAACGTTCTGGGGCACCCCGAGCTCGCTAGCGATTCACGATTCAGCGAGATTGCGCTGCGCGTGAAGAATCGTCGCGCGCTGGGCGAAGTATTCGAGCCGCTGATCCTTCAATGGCGGAGCGATGAACTACTCGCAGCACTCGACGCCGCCGGGGTGCCGGCCGGACCGATCAACAATCTGGAGCAGGTGTTCGCAGATCCGCATGTGCAGGCACGCGCGATGTGCGTCGAAGTTGCGCACCCGCTCACGGATAAGGCGGTTCGGATGGTCGCCAACCCGGTCAAGATGTCGGGCACGCCTATCGATTCGTACGGGGCGCCGCCGATGCTCGGACAACATACGGACGACGTGCTGCGTAATGTGCTGAGTATGTCGCAGTCGGATATCGATATCCTGCGCGAAAAGAAAATTCTATAGAAAGGGCAAAGCCTGCGACGCGCAACCTGGCTGGACGCGCTTTTCGTTCGACGGTTGAATGATTGCCGCATCCCGTAGCGGCCTCGTCGGTATTTTCGTATCACGCTTATGTAATCAGAGGTTCTTTGATGCACATCGGAATACCCGCGGAAACGCGGGCGAACGAAAGCCGTGTGGCCGCGACGCCCGAGACAGTCAAGAAATACGTCGCCCAGGGCCACAGGGTGACGATCCAGGCCGGCGCGGGCGCCGGCGCGAGCTATCCCGACGACGCGTACACCGCCGTGGGCGCGCAGCTCGCCAATGCGCTTGAAGCCTTTGGCACGGAGCTCGTGCTCAAGGTTCAGTCGCCAACGATGAGCGAATTGCCGCTCATGAAACGCGGCGCGGTGCTCGTCGGCATGCTCGACCCCTTTAATGCGGAGAACGCCGTCAGACTAGCCGAAGCGGGCGTGACTGCGTTCGCGCTAGAGGCCGCGCCGCGCACCACGCGCGCGCAGAGCCTCGATGTGCTGTCCTCGCAGGCCAACATCGCCGGTTACAAGGCGGTGCTCGTGGCTGCGAACCTCTATCCGCGCTTCATGCCGATGCTGATGACCGCCGCCGGCACCGTGAAGGCCGCGCGCATGCTGATTCTTGGCGCGGGCGTGGCGGGCCTGCAGGCCATCGCCACGGCGCGGCGCCTGGGCGCGGTGATCGAAGCTTCCGATGTCCGCCCTGCGGTCAAGGAGCAGATCGAGTCGCTCGGTGGGAAATTTCTCGACGTGCCCTACGAAAGCGATGAGGAACGCGAGGCAGCCAAAGGCGTGGGCGGCTACGCTCGCCCGATGCCGCCATCGTGGCTCGCGCGCCAGTCGGCGCTGGTGCACGAGCGCGCGAAGCAGGCCGACATCGTCATCTCGACCGCGCTGATTCCGGGCCGCGACGCGCCGACGCTGCTGCCTTCCGAAACCGTGCAGGCGATGAAGCCTGGCTCGGTCGTGATCGACCTCGCGGCAGGACGCGGTCCGGTCGCCGAGCAGGCCACGGGCCGGCGCGGCGGCAACTGCCCGCTCAGCGAGGCCGACAAGGTTGTGACGCATCATGGGGTGCAGATCTGCGGCTACACGAACCTTGCCTCGATGGTCGCCGCCGACGCTTCCGCGCTCTACGCGCGCAATCTATTCGACTTCCTGAAGCTGATCGTCACGAAGGAAGGCACGCTGAACATCGATCTCGCGGACGACATCGTCGCGGCCACGCTGCTGGCCCGCGATGGCCAGGTCACGCGCAAGGCATGACGAGGAGAAAAACAGGAATGGAAGTCATCAACCATACGGTGATCAACCTGATCATTTTCGTGCTGGCCGTGTACGTGGGCTATCACGTGGTCTGGAATGTCACGCCGGCGCTGCATACACCGCTGATGGCCGTGACCAATGCGATCTCGGCGATCGTGATCGTCGGTGCGATGCTCGCCACGGGCCTGACCGTGGGCGGCGCGGGCAAGTTGTTCGGCACGTTCGCCGTGCTGCTCGCGGCCGTCAACGTGTTCGGCGGTTTCCTGGTCACCCGGCGGATGCTGGAGATGTTCCGCAAGAAGGAGCCGAAGAAGCTCACCGGCAAGGAGGGCGCGTAAATGAGCCTGAACGTCGTTACGCTGCTTTATCTGGTCGCGTCGGTCTGCTTCATCCAGGCGCTCAAGGGGCTATCGAATCCGAAGAGCGCGCGCGCCGGCAACGTGTTCGGCATGGTAGGCATGGTTATCGCCATTCTCACCACCCTCATGCTGATCGTGAAAGAGTCCGGTCAGTTTGGCTCGAACCTCGGGCTTGGACTTGCGTTACTGTTCGCGGCGCTCGTGGTCGGCGGCGGTCTGGGCGCCTATGTCGCCGCGCGCGTCGAGATGACGAAGATGCCCGAACTCGTCGCGGCCATGCATTCGCTGATCGGTCTTGCCGCGGTGTGCATTGCGTACGCGGTAGTTTCCGAGCCCGCGGCGTTCGGGCTCGTTGCAGCAGACGCGCCGTATCCGGGCTTCCTGCCGTACGGCAACCGTATCGAGCTGTTCATCGGCACTTTCGTGGGGGCGATCACGTTCAGCGGTTCGGTGATCGCGTTCGGCAAGCTCTCCGGCAAGTACAGGTTCCGCCTGTTTCAGGGCGCGCCGGTGGTCTACCCCGGCCAGCACTTGATCAATCTGATGCTCGCGCTCGGCATGATCGGCTTCGGCATCCTGTTCTTCCTCACGCAGTCGTGGCCGCCGTTCATCATCATGACGCTGATCGCGTTCGCGCTGGGCGTGCTGATCATCATCCCGATCGGCGGCGCGGACATGCCGGTGGTCGTCTCGATGCTGAACTCGTACTCGGGCTGGGCGGCGGCGGGCATCGGCTTCTCGCTGAACAACGCCATGCTGATCATTGCGGGCTCGCTCGTGGGCTCTTCCGGCGCGATTCTGTCGTACATCATGTGCCACGCGATGAACCGCTCATTCTTCAACGTATTGCTGGGCGGCTTTGGTGGCGACGCGGGCGCGGCCGCGGCGGCTGGTGGACAGGAGCAGCGTCCGGTGAAGCCGGGTTCGGCCGATGATGCCGCGTTCATGCTCGGCAATGCGGAAACGGTCGTGATCGTGCCGGGATACGGGCTGGCGGTGGCGCGCGCGCAGCATGCTTTGAAAGAGCTGACGGACAAACTGGTCGAAAAGGGCGTGGACGTGCGTTATGCAATTCACCCCGTGGCCGGCCGCATGCCGGGCCACATGAACGTGCTGCTCGCCGAGGCCGAAGTGCCGTACGACATGGTCTACGAGATGGAGGACATCAACAGCGAGTTCGGCCAGACCGACGTGGTGCTGGTGCTCGGCGCGAACGACGTGGTGAATCCGGCCGCGAAGAACGATCCGAAGTCGCCGATCGCGGGCATGCCGATCATCGAGGCGTACAAGGCGCGCACCGTGATCGTCAACAAGCGCTCGATGGCGGCGGGCTACGCCGGGCTCGACAACGACCTGTTCTACATGGACAAGACGATGATGGTGTTCGGCGACGCGAAGAAGGTGATCGAGGAGATGGTGAAAAGTTGCAGCTAAGGGGGAGTCACGACGACTGAGAGAAGCAACAGCCGTATCGTATGTACAGACCACGTAGAAGTGGGGTGTATCCACTCCGGTAGGGACGCCCCGAATATCTCGCGTCCGCATCAACGTTCGGACACGCCCGTGCGCAGCGGAAAGTCACCTCATTGGGCTTGGGCGAACTGCCGCAGCGAGTTCGACTGGATGGACGTCCACTTGCCGTTCTTCACGTCGGAATGGTTTTAAGAAATTTCTCAACAGACGCGATCGAGTCCCAAAGGTAACGGCGAAAAAACGCCTTGGCTCGGTATCCCGTAGCCAAGGCCAAACTCCACACGCTCTCGCGAAGTGTGTGAGAGGAGAAACAACTGATCGCTCTTCAAGCTTCGTGGTACGCGCCCGGCGGGAAGCTCACTCCTCGGATCGAGGCTCGCGATAATGCAACAGGACGTTTCATATATTGCACCGTGTTCAAAAAGACGCACTAAAGCATTGACTGTCCGCCGTCCACGCTGATAGTCTGCCCGGTTATGAAATTAGCGTCGTCACTACATAGAAATGCAACTGTTCGTCCAATATCGCGCTGAGGATCGCCGAAGCGGCCAAGCGCAATCTCAGAGAGATAGCGAGTGCGTTCCTGAGGATTGGCTTCGAGGTAGGCTTCGGCGGCAGGCGTGAGCGCTGCCGGGCAAATGACGTTGACGGTAATGCCGTAGACGCCCCATTCGCGCGCGGCAACACGCGAGAGCCCACGAATGCCCTCCTTGGTTGCGGCGTACGCGCCGAATCCCTTGAGGCCTTCGATGCCGGTGCGCGAGCCGAAGTTGATGATGGCGCCGCGGCCCTGCGACTTCATCCGCGGCAATGCGGCCTGCATGAAATACAGCGTGCCGTACAAGCCCGATTCGAGCGTGTTGCTCCAGTCATCGTCGGTAACGGACTCGAGCGGCACCCCCGGGCTGCTGCTTTGTGCATTGTTGATGAGTACGTCCACACGTCCGAATCGCTCGACGGCAAGCTCGACTGTCCGCACGGCGTCGGCACGATTGCGCGTATCACCGGGCACGACCAGCACTTGCGAACCGAGGGCGCTCAATTCCTCAGCGGCCCGCGTGAGTTTGGCCTCCGTGCGACCAGTGAGGACCAGATTCGCCCCCTCGGTGGCAAGCGCAAGTGCGATGCCGAGTCCTACGCCTTGCCCGCCTCCGGTCACGATGGCGACCTTTTCTGCCAGTTTTTTCGTGTACATGAGTAAATCCAGAAGTGAAGGTTGATGTTGCTGTTCGACACGCGAGCGTATTGCGTAAATGGTCTGGAAGACGATGCTTCTTCATTCCAGATTTTCGAACGACGTTCAAATATATCGCAAGCTGTGTGAGAGAGCGCCCTGGCGTATTCCCGAATTCGGGGGTGCAAAGATGTGCCAAACTACGATCGATGTAAAACTATGTGAATAGTTCCCGTATAATCGATACGGTCAATTCATGGGGAAAATCATGTTGAAAGAGACCTCAGCGCCGGCGGATCGGGACGTGAGCGGGCCACGCTCGCTGACCCGACTCCTCGGAATTTTCGATGTGCTGGCGAAGTCTCCGGACGGGATGTCGCTAGCAGAACTGAATGTCGCTCTCGAGTCACCGAAGAGCAGCCTGCTCAATCTGCTGCGACCTCTGGTGGCGGAAGGGTACTTGATGCACGACGTAGGCCGCTATCGCCTGGGGCCGTCGATCTTCCGGTTGTCGGCGGGCGTGATGGCCTCGTGGAATTTTTCGAAGGTGCTGCACCCATTCCTGGTGGATCTCTCGAAGAGCACCAATGAAACCGTGTATGTCGGTGTCCTTGACGCCGAACACAAAGAGATCACCTATGTCGACGTGATCGAGAGCGAGCAATCGGTGCGCTATTCAATGCACATCGGCTTGCGTCGCCCGCTCTACTGCACGGCTGCGGGCCGCGTGCTGCTGGCCCATGCACCGGACGCTTTCGTTACCGACTACATGAAGACGGTCAAATTCGAGCGCCGCACGCCGCAAACGATCGCAACGAAGAAGGCGTTGCGTGACGAACTCGATCACATCCTCGAAAGCGGCCTGTCGGTGAGTCGCGGTGAACTACTGCCGGATTCGGCCGGCGTGTCGTCGCCGATCTTCGGGCCGAATGGCAAGGTCATCGCGGCGATGGCAATTGGTGCGCCGCTCGAACGCTTCGACCGCGAACGTCACCGGCTCGAAGAGAACATGATCAGAGTCGCACAGCGGGCGTCTGCGTTGGGTCAGGCAGAAGAGGAGTGACTCGCCAGTCGGTCGGCGGCGCAGTGAAGCGGGTGCTTCAATGCGCCGCGGTCGCGGTGCGGTCGAAGAAGCGTTGCACCCGCGCGCAACGGATCGGTCGCAACGACCGTCAGTGTTTACGACGCTTCGGCAGCATGGAGGCGACCAGCAGTCCGGCGATCGAACTGCAGGCGATGTAGACGAATACCGAAACATAGCCACTATCGGCCGGAAACGATGCACCGTCGTGTCCCGCCGTCGCGCTGCGCAGCAGCGCAAATACCGCCTGGGCACCTACCGCGAAGAAACACGAGAAGAAAACGTAGAGCATGCCCGTTGCCTCGCCTGTCTGATGTGCAGGCGTCGCTTCCACGATCTGGTTGTACAGCGCCGTGCTTGCGAAGGCGAGGCCGAACGAGCACAGCACCGCACCTGGAACGAAGAGCAGCAGGCTGCGATGAAGCACGATCAGCGAGGCCCAGCCCAAGGCCAGTACGAGCATGCCAATCAAGGCAGCGGGCCGGGCCTTGTAGCGGGCCGCAACCCGGCCGCTCCATGGGCTCGCGACCAGCGCGACGATGTTGATGCTGAACATCAGTAATCCGGCTGCCGTCGCGCTCAACCCGAATCCGGCGTGCGTGCCGGCAGGCTGCTGGGCGAGCAGCGAGAAGACCTGTCCTAGTTGCATGGCGCCTGCCGCGAGGAATGCCATGCATGCATTGGCCAACACGACTTCGCGCGTCTTCAGCAGACGCACATTGATGAGCGGATGACGCGCCCCGTGTTGATGGCGTGCCCAGAGTCCGAGCACGATCATCCCGCCAGCGATCAAGCCCCACAGCCGCGGATCGCCGAGCCCCCACGTGCGGATTTGCTGCACGGCGAAGAGGATGGCGCAAAGTGCTGGAGCGAACGCGAGACCTCGAATGTAGTCGATCCGTACGCCGGGATTCGGTGGCGATGGCGGTGCCCACGCGCGTACCGCCGCGACGGCCACGACGCAAAGCGCGACTTTGAACCAGAAGCCGCCCTGCCACGAATAGTGATCCACGACAACGCCCGCGCAGATGTAGATCAGCCCCGCCGACACCATGCCTGCCGCGCTGATCAACCCCACCGCGGCAGGCAGCCTGGCGGGTGGCAGATTCTCACGAACCAGACCGATGGAGAGTGGCGTAATGCCTGCCGCGATTGATTGCATCGCACACCCCGCGACGAGCATGCCGACATCGGTCGCGCATGCGGCCACGACTGCGCCCGCCGCAGCGACCGACATCACCACGAGCAGGATGCGGCGGTAGCCCAACAGGTCGCCGAGTCGCCCGCTCACCGCGGCAAAGACGGCAGAGCCGAGCCAGTACGCGGTGACGGTCCAGCTTACGGAGTTCGACGCAGGAAAAGCCTTGTAGAGCGTGACCAGCACGGTGTAGATGACGGTGATGCCGGACGAGGCCGCTACCGCGGCAAGCAGGATCGCCATCGTGAACCCGCGCGGAGGACCCGCCACGGGTTGCGCTCGGTGTGCCGGCTGGGAGAGTACTTCGGCTTGCATAAACGTCTCCGGTTGTGCGTATTCGTTTCGATTATACTTATATACGAACGACGTTCGCATTGGCGTTTATCGAAGATTGCGATGCAGGCCGAAAGGATCGCGAGGCCACCGCGCGATATCAAATCGATATCGACGTTTTCGAGTTCGATATGAGAGTTTTTTGGTCGATGGCTTGAGCCGATACTTCTCTCAAGGGCGCGCACGTTCAGCAGCGCTCCGCACAATCAGGAGAGAGCTCATGCAAACATATCAAGGGAAGATCTACGACGCCGACACGCACTTCTACGAAGTCGAGGACGCGTTCAACCGTCATTTGCCCGAGAAGTTCAGGAAGGACTGGTCTTTTACCAGCCGCATCACGGCAGACGGCAACCGCTGCATGTATGTGGGCGACCGGAAGGTGGAAATCAGCGAGGGATACACATCGGCCGAGGGGCACGTTCCGCCGCCGGGCAAGCTGCATGAATGGCTGCGCGCGATGAAGGATGGCAAGGATAACGTCGATATGCGGGTTTCGCCGACGCCGGACATGTTCAACCGCGACGCGCGCCTGAAGAAGATGGACGATTTCGGTGTTGAAGCCTGCACGATGTACATCGGCGAAATGGTCGCGTGTATTTCCTACCTCAACGAGCCCGTTGCGGCAAATGCGGTGTTGCATGCGTATAACCAGTGGATGCTTGACGACTGGGGCTTCAACTACAAAGACCGCATCTACACGACGCCGGTCGTCACGCTCGACGATCTCGCTGCGGCTGTCGCGGAGGCCAGGTGGCTGGTTGCGAACGGTGTGCGGGTGATCCTGATGCCGATGGGGCCGGCCAATGGCCGTGCACCTGCGGATCCGTACTTCGATCCGTTCTGGTCGGTCCTCAACGAAGCGGGCGTGCGAGTCACCTTCCATGTGTCGGAAGCGATCTACATGAAGGATCATATGGCGGTGTGGGGCGAGCCCGTGCAGCAGTCGCGCCAGCGTCAGACCGCCTTTGTCTGGATGCACGGTTACGGCGAGCGGCCGGTCATGGAAACGCTGTCGTCGTTCATCTTCTACAACTTCTTCGAGCGTTTCCCGCGGGTCAAGCTGTGCAGCGCCGAAAACGGTGCCGAATGGGTGCCTTCGCTGCTCGTCAAAATGGACAAGTGCCGGGGGATGGCGAAGAATGGCTACTGGCCGTGCGGTCAGCTGAAGAAACGCCCGAGCCAGATCTTCAAGGAAAATGTCTTCGTGGTCGCGTATCCGGAGGACGACATAGCCCAGATCATCGCTCAAACGGGATCGTCGGACTTCCTGTTGATGGGCTCCGATTATCCGCACGCGGAAGGCGTGCCCGAACCGAAGGACTTCGCGTCGGAAGCATGCAATGGGCTCTCGGAAGAAGACACGCTCAAGATCATGTACGACAACGGCCGCCGGTTCATTCCGCTGCACGTGTAATCGGCCTTGCACCGGTCGACGGCGGCAGACGGTCTGTCCGTCCCGCGCGATTTCTTCATTATGAACAGGTTAGCCATGAATATTTCGGACTATAAGGCGCTATTGCTCGAACGCGAAGGCGGCGTCTTGACCGTTACGCTCAACCGCCCGGAAACGTTGAACGCGTTCGATGAGCAAATGGACATTGAGATGTCGCGGCTTTTTCTCGATGTCGCCGAGGATGTTGAGACCCGTGTCGTGGTGTTGACGGGCGCAGGGCGGGCTTTTAGCGCGGGCGGCGATATCGAGCATATGCAGCAGGTCATCGACAACCCCACGCTGTTCCTCGAAGGCATGCAGCGTGCAAAGAAAATTGTCTTCTCGATGCTGGATTGTCCGAAGCCGGTCATCGCCAAGATCAACGGTCATGCAATTGGTCTCGGCGCGACGATCGCGCTGTTCTCGGATCTGAGCTACGCGGCCAATCATGCAAAGATTGGCGATCCGCACGTGAAAATCGGCTTCGTGGCGGGCGATGGTGGCGCGGTGATCTGGCCGCAGCTCGTGGGCTATGCGAAGGCCAAGGAATACCTGTTGACGGGGGATCTCGTCACCGCGGAAGAGGCGGCACGACTGGGTCTCATCAATCATGCCGTACCGGCCGACCAGCTGGATGCCGTGGTCGACGCGATGGCGAAGCGTCTCGCAAACGGCGCTTCGCGCGCCATCCAGTGGACCAAGGCGTCGATCAACATCGGCCTGAAGCAACTTGCGCATTCCATTCTCGACGCGTCGATTGCATACGAGGCGCTGTCGAACCTGACGGAAGATCATCAAGAGGCGGTCAACGCGTTTCGCGAGAAACGCGAGCCGGTGTTCAAGGGACGTTGAGCTTTTACAGTGTCCGGCGCTAGCGATACCCGCGGCGCCGGGCGCGGCGAGGGAGCGATGCACATGCAACGGGTAGTGGCGATAACAGGTGGATTCGGCACGCTTGGGCGCACGGTTGGTCGCGTGTTTGCTGAGAACGGCTGGAAGGTCGCGCTGATCGACAAGGCGCTCGAGCCGGAGAAGGCGAGCGCGGAGCAGCTGCACGCTTCCTGGTGGCGAGGAGGCGTCGAGCTGACTGATCTCGATGCGGCGCGCTCGGCGCTCTCCGCGGTCGTCGAGCAGCTTGGCAAGCTCGATGCGATCGTTAATGTAGCGGGAGGCTTTCGCTGGGAAACGCTGGCGGACGGCAGTCTCGACACCTGGGATCTGATGTACCGGACGAACGTGCGCACGGCGGCGACTGCGTCGAAAGCGGCACTCGACCATATTGCCGACAGCGCGGAGGGCGGACGCATCATCAATATTGGAGCCGGCGCTGCGCTGAAGGCGGGCGCGGGCATGGGAGCGTATGCGGCCTCGAAGTCGGGGGTGATGCGTTTGACCGAGGCGCTGGCCGAAGAACTCAAAGGCCGTTCCATTACCGTCAACGCTATCTTGCCAGGCATCATCGATACGCCACAGAACCGCGAGGATATGCCCGACGCTGACTTTTCCCGCTGGGTGCGGCCTGAAGAAATCGCCGAGGTGATTCTCTTTCTCGCGTCTGGCGCCGCGTCGGGGGTGACCGGTGCTTTGATTCCTGTCACCGGGCGTACGTAAAGATCCCGAACCGGAAATAGCAGTTGACGCCCGAGTCAACGGCGCCAACTGCAAATCGCGTTTCAGGTGAGGTGTGCGAGCGAGTCGTTGTTGAACCCGAGGAACGGCTCGCCAAGCCGTGCGCGCCGCGCCCAGTTCGGATCATGTAGGAGCGAGCGTCCCACGCCAACAAGATCGAACTCGCTGCGTGAGAAACGATCGAGCAGGGCGGTGAGGTCGGGCTGCGCCGCTGTCGCGGCCCCGGCCATTGAATCGTAGTAGCCCTTGTTAATGCCGATCCCACCAACAGTCATCGAAAGCTTGCCGGTTACCTTCTTCACCCAACCGGCGAGATTCATCTCTGAGCCCGCGAATTCCGCCCGGTTGAAATAGCGGGTGCTCGCCTCGAAGATGTCGACGCCAGCATCCGCGAGCGGCGCGAGAATGTGCTCGAGTTCGTGCGGGTCGTTGGCGAGACGCGCGCGGAAATCCTGCTGCTTCCACTGGGAGAAGCGGAACGTGATCGGCATCGTCGCGCCGATCGCTTCGCGGATGGCACGGACAACCTCGGCGGCAAAGCGGCTGCGCGCCGTGAGATCCTTGCCCCATCGATCCGTGCGTTGATTGGTTTCTGCCCACAGAAAAGCGTCGATCAGATAGCCGTGAGCTCCGTGAATCGCGATGCCGTCGAAGCCGGCGGCCGTCGCATAGCGCGCGCTTCGACCATAGGCTGCAATGACGTCCGCGATCTCGGCATCGGTCATGGGGCGGGTTGGCGGCATGACGCGCTCCATGTAACCTGCGTTCAGCGATGTCGTTCGTCCTTCCGGTCCCCACAGTCCCGATGGGCGCAGTGGCGAGGCGGCAGGGAAGGGGCCCGTATTCGCCTCTTTCATGGGTCCCATATGCCACAACTGAGGAAAGATGATTCCGCCGCTAGCGTGAACTTCGTCCGTCACGCGTCGCCAAGCGGCAACTGATTCCTCTCCGGCGAGCACTGGAATCGAATTTTCTCCGAGTCCGGCTTCGCCGAGCGCCGCCGGGTGATCGACGCCGACGCCTTCTGTGATGATCAGGCCTGTCTCGCCCTGCGCACGCCGCTTGTAGTAGGCGGCGACGTCACTACCGGGCAATCCGTTCGGCGAAAAGCCGCGAGTCATGGGTGACATGACGATACGGTTGGCAAGCGTGACCCCGCGCACGGTGAGAGGCGAAAAGAGCGAAGTGGCATCCATTGGTCATTCGCATAGTTGACTTGTGTGCGGATAATGATACGCTATGTTCTATCGATGAAAAAGCACTATTGGCGCCGTCTCGCAGGCGGCGTTGAACAGGAGGATTGCATTGGAGCAAGCAGACTCATTGGCGGTAGACGCGCTCGAAGAGAGCGGCGCAAAGCTCATCCCGGAGGGCTTTGCATTGATGCCGGAGTTCGGTCCCTTCCATCGGATGTTCGGACCTACCTACTTTCGCAAGAGCGAACGCGGACACGTCGTCGGCATGTACGTTCGCGAAGCGCATCGCAACCTTGGCCAGATGATGCACGGGGGCGCTGTTTGCATGCTGGCAGACACCGCCATCACGTGGGCGAGCAAGTATTCGCGTCAACCGGCCGTCAGGGTGTTGACGACGGGCTTGACGGTCAATTTCATGGGAAACGCGGAGCCCGGCGACTGGGTGGAAGCACACGTCGACGTTCTACGTTCGGGAAAGCGGGTGATTTTCTCCGACTGCCAGATCTGGGCGAATGCAAAATGCATCGCCCAGGCGTCGGGGCAATTCCAGGTGATGGGTGAAATTGACAACTAGTGCGTCTGCGAGACCTGGATGGCCGCGCGAACGTTACGGCATTGACCGGGCTCGAACCTTATCCAGTGCCGCACGGTACCTCCACGCGGTCAACAGAAGCCGATGAATCCGCTCAGCCCGGCGTTTCCGTTCGGAACGGGTGGTCTGAACCGCGAGGTGCACTTCGGGCGCGCCTGTGACCAGTGTGAGAAGATCGCGCGCCGCGTTCGAGGGATCGTCGATGGCGATTACGCCGCTGACCGCGGCGGCTTCCAGAACGCCGGTTAGCGGCTCCAGCATCGTCACCACGAACCGCAGAAACTGCTTTGCGACATCGGGAAAGCGAATCGCTTCGCCAATGACCATGCGTGAAGTGTGCATGCTGTCCGGTATTGCCATGTGTTCGACAAGCGCATCGATAAGGGATGCCAGATTCGTCGAAAAATCGCGGCCCGGTTCCAGGTGCTCCGAGATCTTGCCGCGCAGATCGGCCATCCCGCGCCAGACGATGGAGCGAAAAAGCTCTTCTTTTGTGCCGAACTGGCGATACACGGTCGTTTTGCTGACGCCAGCCAGCGATGCGATTTCCTCGACCCTGGCGGCGCCGAAACCTTCTCTGATGAACACGGATTTGGCGGCGTCGAGCAGCCGCTCGCGCAACTGAACTGCATCGTCGTGGGTGGGCCGGCCAGCCGTTCGAGGTTTGTCCGCCGCAGCGAGCCGCGAGGCTCCGTTGGGAGCCTGAACTGACATAGGTTTGTACATCGGGGAGTGTTTGATGACGGAATCAGGACATCAGTATACTCATGAGCCCAAGGGGGCGCCAGTAATGGCGCCCCCTTGGGCTCGGACCGCGCGCAGCAGGGCTCAAACGTTGATCATGCCACGTACATACGACTCCATCGTGCCGGCGCACGAGAGCTTGTCTTCGCCTTCTTCGAGATCGGCGTAGCGGCCGACTTGACGGACCAGCGGCCCTTGCAGGCCGTCGGTGTTCCCCGCCGGTGAAAAGTCGACCACGACCTTGTCGCCGGTGATGAAACCACCCCAGTATCCCTCGGCCAGCAGGTCGAAAAACGCGAAGCGCCCCTCAACGACGCCCAGTCCATCCGCAGGATTCAGCAGTTGCTCTCCCGCCTTGTCGAGGACGAACGGGACGATCCACGGGCAGACTGCATAGCCCTGCGCAACTTCCGACCAGGGGCCGGTTCCGATCATCTCGGACATGCCATAACTGTTCTGGACGTTCTCGGCACGAATACCGTAGAAGCGGATGATTTGCTCCCGATAGTCGGTGGGGGCCGAGGTGCCCTTCAAGCCGCCACCGGCGGTGATTACCGTATCCGGATGGCAGATGCCATCGGCGATGCCGCGCTGACGGGCGCGCTCGACGAGCGTCCAGTGCAACGACCAGTTACCCTGGACGAGCACCGGAACTTCGCGCTGCGCGGTTAGCTTGTCGAGAAACCGGTCGATCATCTTGCCGGTATGACGTTGGCGCGCCACCGCCTGCTCCTGAAACGCCGCGACCTCGCTCGGTTTCGCGGAGCCGTCGGCGATTGCGCGGCGCATGCGGCCCATCGAAATCGTTGCGGATGCGAGCACCGGTTCGTCGAACATCAGCGTGGTTTCCGCGCCGAGCCGTTGCGCTGCGTTCAGTACCGGTTCGATATGCCGATGCGCGCCGGCAGGAGGCATCATGAGGAAAGCCGGGCGCTTGCCGAAATCTCTTCGGATCATTGCATTGCCGTAGACGCCCAGCTTCACGCACGACTCGGTGACATTGTCGAGATCGGCTTGCGTCTGGCTGATGAAGCTGCACTTGCCGGATGTGCCGCTCGAGCTGAAAACATGGTGTCCCGCTGTGCGCAGACGGTCCATCCATGCGTCGACGTTGTCCGCGCCGTCCAGATCGACTTCGGCTACCCGTTTGCTCGATAGCGTTTGCAGCCATGCCGAAAGATGCTTCCAGCGGCCGTTGTCGATGAATGACTCGGGGTAGCTCTTGTAGATCTGATGCGCGAACAGCAGGGGCACCATATCTTCATGGCGGGTCACCTCGTTGACGCCGACATCTTCCGCTCTGCGACGCAGTAGCCTGATCTGTTCGCGGCGCTCGGCGAAGCGCTCTTTCATGGCAGCGAGCTGAAGCTCGCAAAGGTTCTCGGGGTGATTGCGAAACGGGTCGCTTTCACCGCGCAGCATTGCGTAGAACGGGTCCAAAGCGGACATGTCGTCTCCAGGGCTATGAGTTGCCAGGCGTCAGTGCTCGAAGTTGGTGGAACTCGACACGTCGAGCCAGGCTTCGAGGTCGTGTTGCACGGACGAAAGTTTCTTCCGAACGATGTCGACGGCGTCCGGACCTAGTGGTAGCCGCAGCGGTGGGGTGTCTGCGGAAACCGCGCGCACGATGGCGTCGGCAGCCTTTGCCGGATCGCCCGTTTGCGTGCCGTGGTAGCTGCTCATGTAACGACGCATCTTGCCCACGGTTTCCGTATAGACGGGTGATTCGACCTCGCTCCACTTCAGCGATCCACCTGCGAAATTGGTGCGGAAGCCACCCGGCTCGACCACGGTCACACGAATCCCGAACGGGCTCAGTTCACGAGCGAGCGATTCCGAAAGCCCTTCGATCGCATGCTTCGAAGCGCAATAGAAACTGCAGCCCGCGATGCCGATCACGCCCGCGACCGACGAGAAGTTCACGATATGACCGTGGTTGCGCTCGCGAAAATGAGGCAGTACGGCGCGTATCACGTTGACCGTCCCAAACACGTTGGTATCGAACAGCTGACGTGCTTCCGCGTCGGAGACCTCTTCGAGTGCGCCGAACAGACCGTAGCCGGCATTGTTGACGAGTACGTCGATGGCGCCCGCGCGCTCGATGGCCTGCGCGACGGCGCGAGGCACCGCTGCCGCGTCGGTCACGTCAAGCAGCACGCCGTGCGCGCGTCCGGGTGCGAGATTTTCGAACGGCGTGATCTGTGCGTCATTCCGAACGGTCCCGACCACTTTGTCGCCACGGGCGAGGACCGCCTGCGCAAGGGAACGGCCGAAGCCGGACGAAACGCCGGTAATGAACCACACGGCTGGGCTTGTCTGTGTTTCAGTCATTGTCGATTGGCCTTCAGATGAGTAGCAAACATCGATTTAGTTGGCGGTGCGGGCCTCGGTCATGTCGGCGATCTCTCCGCGGACGTAGGCGTCGATCGTTCCCGCGCAGGACAGCTTGTCGTCGCCGCCGGGCAAATCCTTGTAGCGCACCACGTCGCGAATGATGGGCGTGCGTACGCCGTCGATGCCGTGACCGAACTCCACGGTGACCTTGTCGCCGCTGATCACGCCGCCCCAGCGCCCATCCGCGAGCAGGTCGATCATGGCGAGCCGTCCCTCGACGATGCCTTTCCCGTCCGCAGGATTAAGCAGTTGTTCGCCGGTCGAGTCGAGCACCAGCGGGACGAGCCAGGGCGGGACCGCCCACGCCTTCGCTTCGTGAAACCACGGGCAAAAGCCCGATACTTCGCCCATGCCGTAGCCGTCGTTGAAGTTGGTCGCGTTGAAGTTGAAGAAGCGCTCGCACTGTTGCTGGAAATCTTCTGGCAGGTTCGCACCTTTCTTGCCGCCGCCGATGCTAATGATCGTGTCGGGGTGAAAGTCGGCGTCGGGAATGCCACGCTGGCGTGCCGTGGCGACGATCTGATAAAGCATGCCCATCATGCCCATGATGAACATGCGCTCGTGACGCCGTTCGAGCAGTTGGTCGATGAACTTCCGGAAATCGGCTTGTACGCGTTCGCTGCGTTCTCGACTTTCGTTCTGGAAGGCTTCGATTTCACTCGGGAGCGCGGTGCCGTCCGCGATGGCCCGCCGCATGCGCGCCATGCGCGTGGTGTGCGCGGCGCTTTGCGGCACATCCGACATGTAATGAAGGTCGCCCGGCATCGCAATCGATTCGGCGAATTTCGCCATGCGCTCCGTTCCGGTGTAAGAGCCGGAGGAGGGCGTCAGAAGGAACACGGGATAGCGACGCGACGGATCGCGCATGCCGCTCGCCGCCCAGCGAATGCCTTGGGAGAGGAGGCGCCAGCCGAGTTCGCGGTCGGCTTCGCTCTGGTAAATGAAGGACTGCTTGCCCGAGGTTCCGCTCGAGCTCATCACATAATGGCCGTTTCGACGCAGCGCATGGATCCAGTCGTCGAGATCGGCGATCGTGCCGTAGTCGAGTCCGTCGATCTTGCGGGTTGTGAGCGTTTGAAGCCACGCCGTGAGGTGGCGCCATTTTCCCTGCTCGATGAACGAATCGGGATAGCTCTTGTAGACGGAGTCGGCAAAAAGCAATGGCACGGCGTCGCTCATGCTCTTCACTTCCGTCACGCCGGCTTCGCTGGCCCGCCTGTCGAGAATGCGAATCTGCTGCCGCCGCTGCGCGAAGCGCTCGCGCACGGCTTGCAGTTGCGCGGCATGGAGGCTTTCCGGCGCATTGCGGAAGGGGTCTCGAAGATCCGTGAGGTGAAGCAGCGTGGAAAGGGCTTGCATTATTGCGTCTCCTCCGGATTCGGGCCCGATTCCTCCGAGACCCATTTCATGAATCGATGGATCGGGAACATGCCGTCATGCGGATAGCCGCCAACCCCATCTGAAATCGACTCGCCCAGCGCCACGATGCGTTGGACGCCAGCGCACGCGAGCGCGTCGCGCACCTCTGTGACCCGGTGCGGCGGATAGATGCCGACCGTTTGCGTGGCGACGGTCGCATAGCGCGCACCGTCGCGCAGGCTTGCCACGGGAACGACGTTGACGGTCTTGCAAATGGGATGAAAATCGACCATTTCTTCGGAGCGAATGACGAGCCCCTTGCCGTCGTATCCGCCGAACACCCGGTAGAGCGGCTCCATCTCACGCAGCACATCAACCGCTTCGCGAATGTCGCTGGGCACCAGCGGGCCCTGGCCGTCGCCATAGCGAAAGTCCTGGCCGAGTGCCAGCGCCAGTTGCTCGGCATAGCGGTCGGCGTCGTCTTCGTCGCCTTCGATGAATTGATACCGGCTCGCATTGCACGCGTCCTGGTTGAACGACAGCACATCGGCTGCGCCGGCACGCGCGACGTCGCGCAGCACCTCGTCGGATGCAAAGGCTTCACGGCCGACCAGCGAGATAGATACCTTCGGATCGAACGCGACCAGCTCGAGCCCGGGGCCAGCGTAGCGCATCACGTGCCGAACCGCACTGTCGCCGCCCCATACGACAATCTTGTCGAAGTACTGCGGACGGTAAAGAATCGACTCGACATTTTCGTCTCCACCGCGCCAATACGCAGCCGAAAACGACTGGGTGACGGGATGATCCGGGTCGATGTCGGCCATCGTGCGCAGAACCGCAGTGGCCGTGAACAGATCGTTCGAAGGCAGCTTGAGCAGGTGGACGCCTTTCGTCAGCGCCGCGCGCATGACCGTCATGGCTGCCACCATCGGCGAGTTGCCGGCGAGCACATGTACGAGGCGCGGTGGAAACGCGCGCAGACGACTCGGGCGCCCGCGCAGCGTGCGTGCCACCCAACCGTCGACGAGGCGCGCGTCGCCAAGACTTACGCGCAACTCGTCCTCGATCACCTCGCGTGCGAAAAGCATTGGGAATGTCGCGATAGCAGTTTTCGAGAATCCGTCGCCCGAGCGGACTCACTTTGATCATTGACTCGAGCGCGGCCTGCATCAGCGGATTGACGTCCAGATGCAAACGCGGCCCCAGCTCGACAAGAAAGTCGATAACCTTCGCAATCGGCATATCGAAGGCGGGGCCTGACTCAGCTCGCGGCCACACGAGGTCGTCAAGGTCGATCCTGGGTGTGCAGAAACCTTGGCCAAGATCACGCGACACGTGCCTGATGGCGCTTCCGGTGACAGTGCGACCGCGGTATACGTGAGGAACCGGCAGCGGCACGAGGCTGGGCTCCTGCGCCGGGTTCCCGCGTTGCCTTTCTGTTGTTTCGGGGTGCTCCATAAAAGCTCCTTTTCAAATATCGATACGCGTTGACTTCGGGCGCAGACGCTGGTCGATTCCGAGCTTGCTATCGCTAGTCAGCTCAGATTGACGATCATCCGATCGAGTAAATGTTTGACGGTTCGGACTTCTTCGACCGTGAAGCCGCGAAGCTGCCGATTGCTTGCATCGACGATGTGCGGCAGGGTTCCGCGCAACAACTGGCGGCCCTTTGCAGTCAGTGTGAGCTCGACACAGCGTCGGTCGGAAGTGCTGCGAATTCGTTCAATCAATTCTCTTTTTTCAAGCGAATCGAGCTTGCGGGTCATGATGCTGCTGTCAGCGAGCAGCATCTGGCACAAGGCAGTAGGTGTGCGAGCACGTCGGTCGTACAGTGCTTTCAGGATTCCCCACTGTATTGCTGAGAGCTCGCTCGCAGCGAGCTTTCCGTCGATTTCCGCCCCAAGTAGAAGATGAACCAGGTTCATCTTGAACGCGACACTATCTTCAGTACGGTATTCCTCTGGCGCAAGTCTCTGTGCGAGTTCGGCGCCAGCCGGTTCTCGCTCGAGCGTGACGGAGTCGGGTAGATTCATCGATTTCCTGCCAAAAAAGTAGCTGCATTTGCAGGCAACTATATGCACGCCATTCGAAATATGCAACGATAGGCGAGGTGTGGTTTTCCCCATGTTGCGACGGGGAGCAGGTATGCGCGACGATGCGCACGCGTCTTTTTGTTTGCAATCTTCGGGAGGGACCATGTCGGAATCTGGTGTGGTAAGTGACATGGCGATGCCTGTCGCTGTTGAGGAAGTGACCGCAAAGTGGCTGACCTCCGCGATCGCGTTCCGATTTCCCGGCGCCGAAGTAACTTCGTGCAGGCACGTGGAGGTATTGCCGGGTACGTCGACCAAGGTACGCGTCGCACTCGAGTACAACGAGGCGGGACAGGCAATGGCGCTGCCGGCGCGCATGATCGTCAAGGGCGGTTTCGAGGATCACAGTCCTTCGATGAGAGACATGTATCGCAACGAAATGCGTTTTTATCGCGACGTTCTACCGTTCATCAACATGAACGCGCCTGGATGCTTTTTTGCCGGCACGGATCCTGACGCCTGGCAATCGGTCGTAGTGATGGAAGACCTGAGCGAGCGTAACGTTCAGTTTTGCCGTGCTCAGCAATCGCAGGGCTACGAACAAGTCGCCCTACGGTTGAGTGCGATGGCGCGCTATCACGCGCAAACATGGAACAGCCGGGAGTTCGACAAGGGCGGTCGGCTCGAATGGGTCGGAGAGCGTTTTTCGGACTGGTCGCTGGAATACCAGAACCGATACCTCGAACCGGACGTCTGGGCCCACTACATATCGCTGCCGAGAGGAGCGGCAGTAAGTCGGTATCTGCACGATCGGGACTGGATGATGGCATCTCTCGCGCGCATTGCGCGCGAACATAAGAGCAAACCGGTATGCCTCATTCACGGCGATACGCATCTGGGAAATCTGTACGTCGAAGCTGACGGGACGCCAGGTTTTTTCGATGCCCAGGTCAGTCGGGCGCCTTGGAGCCTCGAGGTCGCCTATCACATAGGGTGCGCACTCGATATCGAGGACCGTCGCTCATGGGAGCGGTCGCTGCTCGAACACTATCTTTCGCAGCTGGCGATTGGCGGGGTCGAGGCGCCCGATTTCGACGAAGCGTGGAACGACTATCGACGCGATCTCGCGTATGGATACTTCATCTTTGCGATTAACGAAACCCGCTTCCAGACCGAAGCAGTGAACACCGCGTATGCGGCCCGCTTTGGCGCGGCGTTGGTGGATCACGGCACGGTGGGCGAATCGACATGATCTAAGCCAATAATGCAACCGTACGTTGCATTATTGGCATAGGGAGACTAAGCTCGACCATCGGCAGCCTCCTGGCGAGTTATGGCTTGAACGTGCAGGTGCTCGCTCGAACGTTCAAGATGACAATCGAATTTCATCAACCGATTACAGCATGCCTGTTCCGAAAATCTTTCATCAACGTTTAAGCGGCAAGATCGCGATCGTGACCGGCGCAGGATCGCTCGGTCAGGGTTTTGGCACGGGCAAGGCCATTGCCTGTCTTTTTGCGGCGGAGGGCGCGTCCGTCTGTCTCGTCGATCAGCAGTACGAGCGGGCGGCGGAAACGCTCGCGCTGATCACGGAAGCGGGCGGCAGAGCGTTCGTATCGACCGGCGATATCACGGACGGCGCTGTCTGTGCGCGCATTGTCGAAGAGACCGTTCAGCGGTATGGAGGTCTGGACATTCTCATCAACAACGTCGGTATCTCAGGCGCGCCGGGGAGATTGCAGGACGTCGACGAAGCGTCCTGGGACCGTGTGATCGACGTCAATCTGAAAAGTGCGTTCTTGATGAGCCGAAGTGCGGTGCCGAAGATCGTGGCGCGCGGGGGCGGGGCCATCGTCAACATCGGTTCGGTCGCAGGCATCCGCAGCCACGGGTCGGCCGCGTATGGCTCGTCAAAGGCGGGAATGGTCGGCTTTACGCGTGAACTCGCGGTGATGTACGGCCGCGATCAGGTTCGTGCCAACGCGATTGCTCCGGGGCATATTTTTACGCCAATGGTGGAAAGCATGCTTGACGATAAGGCTCGCGAACGTCGCCGCAAGATCGCGCCCCTCCCATTGGAGGGAGATGCATGGGACGTCGCGGCCGCCGCGCTGTTTCTCGCCAGCGACGAATCGCGATTCATTACTGGCACGTGCTTACCCGTGGACGGTGGCGTGACGCAGATTGCGGCGCTTGCGGCGTACGATCTGGTCCAGCAATAGCCACCGTATCATTGCGGCCTGAGGTGCAGATCGTTGCTCACGGATTGCACCCCCGGCACGCCGCGCGTCACGGCAAGCGCTTTCTGAATCTGTGCCTCCGAATCCACGTATCCTGACAACTGCACGACGCCTCGGTATGTCGCGACGCTCATCGGCAAGGGTCTCAGTTCCGGGGTCGCGACGAGCGCCTGCTTCACCCGGGCGGCGAGCGCAGCGTCATCAGTGGCGATCTTCCCCGGCGCTGTCAAGGGCGGCGTCACCGTGGACTTACAGCCGCTGGTGAACGCGAACGCTGGCAATGCAAACGCCGCGACGATCAGCAGTCGGCTTTTGATGTATGGCGCGTTTCGCATGTCGGCTATGAAATCCTGATTCGATAAGCGCTAAATGGTGGGCTGAAAAGCGGGCCGAGTGGCGAAGGGATACGGCGCATCTCGGCTTACAAGCTACCTGTATTGGCAGGGCAACCCTTCGCGTCGATTTGGCGAGGCGAATCAGGCGTAGCAATTGCGCAGGTACGAGAGAACGAGTATCTGACTATCGCCATTGCAGTTTCCCACGAACTGCATACGTTAGCCGAGGACGGTATCTGAAGAAGTTTTCCCATGTCTGAGCCTGTCAATCCTGCCAATACCCGGGCGAGCGGGTTTCAAGGTGTCACGCGGAGGGTGCTTGAACGCATACCAATGTCTGGCAGTGATCGCGAACTTGTGCTGTCCGAGGTGACCTATCTACCGGGTAGCGCAGCCCCGTTGAACCACCTGCGATCACACGCTCGGCAGGCTGAGCCGAATGACCGCAGCGCGTCAGGCGGCTTCGGGGCAAGCGGGTACCGCACTGTCATCGGTCCGCTGGTCAAAGCGCCGCACGGGGGCAACGAAGACCCTTGAAGCGCTCCACCAGAAGTCTGATGTCCCGGCATAAAGTTTATCTGCATGCCCATTTTCTAAAGAGATCGCGGAATCTGCCGATAAAGAGGTCATCGTACAACACCGGGTTGAAAAGCGGCATGAGAAACGTATCGGTTCGAAATAGTCTCCTGACTGTCTTCCTGATCTTTGCGGCGATGATTTTGCTGGGCGGCGTGATCGGTGTCGCCACGCTCAGCCGCGCGAATGCCAATCTCAACCGCATCCATCAGATTGCGACGCAGGAAATTCTCGTCAACGACGCATACAAGGACTCCACACGCACTCGAGCCGCGTTGACACGAGCCTACTCAGCTCTAAAGGAGCGCAATGACGAGACGACGCGAGACTCGGCATTGAAGAGCGCCGAAACGACGATGAACCGGGCGGCTGCGGAAACCGAGTCGTTTCGAAGCGCCGCCGTTTTTCGTGGCCAGGACGACGGGTTGAAGCAGCAGTTGATCGAATCGTCAGTCAACCTCGCCGCGATTCTGAAGAAAGCCTCCGATGCTCTGCGTGCCGGCGATACGAACGCCTACGCCGCTATCAACGATCACGACATTACGTCAACCGGTGTGGCGTATTCGGTGAATGTCGAGAAATTCCAGAGCATGGCTAACACGTTGTCGAACGATGCCATCGCGCAGGTCGATCGCGAATATACGTGGGTCGTCAGCCTGGTCATTTTCGGAGTGAGCGCGGCATTGGTCCTGATCGTCGCCGCGCATTTCGCGCTGCGGCGCATCGTGACGACTCCGCTGAACGACGCCGCCAATCTGCTCGATCGAATCGCGGCGAATGATCTGACAGCGCGCATCCCCGAGGCGAGCGGCAACGAGATCGGTCAGCTATTCGCGGCGATGCAGCGGATGCAGCGTGGTTTGGCTCAGACAGTGGCGAACGTGCGCAACAGTTGCGAGGCCATTCACGGCGGCGCGCGCGAGATTGCCGCGGGCAATGTGGATCTGTCGAGCCGCACAGAGCAGCAATCAGCGGCACTGGAAGAAACCGCGGCCAGCATGGAGCAATTGACGTCCACCGTCAAACAGAACGCGGATAACGCGCAGCAGGCAAGTGCACAGGCTTCGAGCGCAGCCGATGTCGCCGAGCATGGCGGCGAAGTGGTCGAGCGCGCCATCCAGACAATGAATTCAATCAGCCAGAGTTCGCGGAGGATCGCCGAGATCACCGGGATGATCGACAGCATCGCGTTTCAGACCAATATCCTTGCGCTGAATGCGGCGGTCGAATCGGCACGGGCCGGTGAGCAGGGACGCGGCTTCGCCGTGGTCGCAAGCGAAGTTCGCAGTCTAGCTCTGCGCAGCGCGGACGCCGCCCGAGAAATCAAGGCCTTGATCGGCGCCTCGGTCGAGGACGTGGCTAACGGCAATAGTCTGGTCGCGCAGGCGGGTCAGTCGATGAAGGAGATTGTTAGCGCCGTGCGCGGCGTGGCCACCATCATGAATGAAATCAAGGCAGCAACGATCGAGCAGAGCACGGGCATCGAACAGGTCGGCCAGGCGGTTACGCAGATGGACCAGGTGACTCAACAGAATGCGGCACTCGTCGAAGAAGCCGCCGCTGCCGCGAGCGCGCTCGAACAGCAGGCGCAGTCAATGACGAATGCAGTCTCGGCATTCCGCCTCGCCGCGCAATAGAAGCTCCGATTGACCGACGCAAAACGCTGGTCGATTCAGACAATCTAAACCGTTTCTAGCTGGGGTATGAACATGAACGTTAAAGGCGTGCTGGGCGCCACCGCAATTCTGATTTTCGGTGCTTCCGTCTCCGGCATGTCACAGGCCGCGACGTATGCATATGTATCGAATGCAGATAGTCAGGATATCTCGGTTTTCAGTTTCGACAAGTCGAACGGCTCGCTTGCGCCCGTGGAGACTGTGTCTGTCGGTGCAACGGTGATGCCGATGGCGTTTTCGCCGGATCACCTTCGGCTCTACGCAGGACTGCGCTCGAAGCCTTATCGCGTGGTGAGCTTTGCGGTCAATCCGCTCGATGGCCGGCTGATCGAACTCGGCAGGGCGCCGCTTGCGGATAGCATGGCGTATATCTCGACGGACGCAAACGGCCGTTACCTCTTTTCCGCGTCATATGGCGGCAATCTTCTGGCGGTGAACCAGGTCGGCGCGGATGGTGTGGTCGGCAACGTACAGCAGACCGTCAAGACCGGCCCGATGGCTCATGCGATCCGCAACGCTCCGGACAACCGTTTCGTATTCGCGTCGGTTCTCGGCGCGGATGCCTGGCTTCGTCTCAAGTTCGACGCCTCGAATGGGCAGTTGACGGAGGACACCGCGCCCGCCTATTCGTTGCCGCCGAAATCGGGACCACGTCACTTCGTATTCTCGCCGGATCATCGCTTCACGTACCTGATTGATGAACTCGACGGCAAGCTGCACGTACTCGCCTTCGATAGCACCCGCGACACCGTCAAGCCGGTCGAAACAGTCTCGATCCTGCCGCCCGATTTTTCCGGCGGCAATCCGTGGGGGGCCGATCTCCACCTGACCCCGGACGGGCGATTCCTGTTTGCATCGGAGCGCACATCGAGCACGCTCGCGGCGTACAAGGTGAACGCTGCCTCTGGCAAGCTGACGCGTATCGGTACATACCCGACCGAAAAGCAACCGCGTGGATTCAATATCGATCCGTCCGGCAAGTACTTGCTGGCTGTCGGGCAATTATCGACGAGCCTTAGCGTTTACAACATCGATCGCAAGACTGGCAAGTTGAGTGCGATCGGACAGTATCCGGTCGGCAAGGGCGCGAACTGGGTTGAACTCGTGGAGTTTGATGGCACAAACGCCGATTGAGGTTTGATTCCCGGATCGCCGTGCGGTGAGCATGGCGTTCCTGATTCGGCTTTCACTGGGCGCCACAATTTGCGTTTTGTCGGCGGTGATGCGTCCGCGACGTTCCAAGAGCTTCGAGCTACAGCTGATTTCACAAAGCCCGGCAAAAATACGCATAACTTCGACGGCTCCGAAATTCGAGGGCTTTGATTAGCCGTCTGACGTCAGCTCCGATCGCGGTCCCGGCTACGACAGACACCGCGATTATGCAAAGCATACGAGGCCAGTTAGTCGAACCGCCTCGGCAGATTTTGCGGCTTTCCGAGGCAGCTTTGCATAATCACGAGCTTTGCATAATCGGCCAATCCGGCCATTCGAGAAGCCATGATTTTGCGTGGCAGCGAACGGCCGCTATAGAGAAGGTCGACCCTCCACTTACGGCCACTCTGAACCACTCGAACCAGATTTGCCACGGTCTGCTTGCGGGCCGACAGGATGACAATCCGAGCCGTCCGGAATGGCTTGCCGGGACCATGACTGTGCCGCATGGTTCCGGGCGACGGGAGGGCACGCCCGCGATGAGGATCATTAGCCGCGGTCACGCACCACATCGCTGCGGTTCCACCATCCGCCGCCGACAGCCTGAAAGAGTGCGACGGTATCGGAATACCGGGTGGCCTGAGTCTGGACGAGGCTGATGCGGGCCTGCTGGTACGTCCGCTGCGCGTCGAGCAGCGCAAGATAGCTGATCGCGCCAACGTGGAACTCGCGCTGGGACACAGCGAGGCTGTCCGCCGCCGCCCGCTCGGCTGCTGCCTCGGCCACCACTGCGTCCGCATCTGATTGCAGCGCTCGCAACGCATCAGCCACGTTCTGAAACGCCGAGATGACGGTGTTGCGATACTGCGCCGCTGCTGCATCGAAAGCGTCAATTGCGGCGCGGCGCCGGTGCAGCAACGTTCCACCTTCGAAGAGGGGCTGCGTGAGTCCCGCTCCCAGGTTCCAGATCGCGCTTCCCGGCGAAAACAGCGCATCGTTGGTCTCGCTGCCATAGGCGGCGCTGAGCGTGAGTTGCGGCAACATATTGGCGGTGGCGACGCCGATCTCTGCGCTTGCGGCGTGCAGTTGCGCTTTCGACGCGCGAATGTCCGGACGCTGCTCGACGAGTGTCGACGGCAGGCTGACCGGCAACGTGTCGGGCAACTGCAGCGACGCGAGATCAAACGTCTCGACCAGCTCGTCACTCGGGAAGCGGCCAAGATAGGCCGTGAGCTGATTGCGGGTCAGCGCCAGTTGCTTTTGCAGCGGCGGCAACTGCGCGCGTGTTTGCGCCAGCGTGGCCGCCTGCGCGAGTACCGCCGCATTGGCGACGGCGCCGATCGCGAATTGCCGTTTCAATCCCGCGAGTTGCTGCGTCTCGATGTCGACGATCTCCTCTGTGGCTGCAATCTGCGCCCGCAACGAAGCCTCCTGTACGGCGGCCGTGGCGACGTTCGACGTCAAGCTCAGATAGCTCGCCTCGAGTTCGAAGCGTTCGTACTCGGCTTGCGCGGCGAGCGATTCGATCTGCCGGCGCGTACCGCCCCAGATATCGAGCAGGTAGGTGACGCTCACCGAGGCGTTGTTGAGCCTGAAGACCGGCACCGTGGTCGAGATCCCGAACGGCGAGCCCGAAATCCTCTCGCGAGCAGTCGAGATGTCCGCACTCACCGTCGGGAACAGCGCCCCTTGTGCTGCGTAAAGCGCTTCGTTGGCCTCGCGAAGGGTGGCCTGCGCCGCCTGCAGGCTCGGGTTGGCCTCAAGCGCACGTTCTACGAGTGCGTTCAGCGCAGCCGAGTGGAATAGCGTCCACCATTGCCCCGGAATGTCGAGAGCTTGCACGAAACGCTGCGCCTCGCCGCCGTGGACGTCCGACGCGACGGTTCGCTCCGGCAGCGGCTCCCGCGTATAGCCGCTGACCTGCGGCGGCCCGGGTGGCGCGAAGTCAGGTCCGACTTCGCAGCCGCCAAGCAGCGTCGCCGCCGAAAGCGCCGCGCAGGCGGCGCTGCGGCAACATGCTGCCCGTGGGTGACGCGCAAAGCCGGGGTTCGATGTCATTGCTGCGCGCTCCTCATGTTACGGGCCGTTTACGAAGGCTTCGCCGCAACCGGTTTCACGGCCATGCCGGGGCTGAGCTTGAGGAGATTGCCGACAACGACCGAATCGTCCCGAACGACGCCCTTCCTGACCGCAACAAGTGGCCCGTAGTCCGAGCCGAGGGTCACGTAGCGCTGCTCGACCCGCTTGTCTGCGCCGACGACGTAGACGTATTTGCCAAGCTGGTTGGAGCCGACGGCCACTTGTGGCACCAGCAGCGTGTTGGGTGCGTCCGCGACGTGCAGGCGCACGCGGATGAATTGCCCCGGCAGCAACGTGTGATCCGGGTTCTCGACGGTCGCGCGCGCGGTGATGGTGCCGCTGCTGCGCCCCACGTTGTTGTCGAGAAACGTGAGCCTGCCACGGTACTGCGGGCTCGCGCCCTGACCGACGATGACCTCGGCCGCGATGGTCCCCTTCGCCTGATCCTGCTGGATAGTGGCGAGATCGGTGTCCGGCGGATTGAAGGTGGCATAGATCGGGTCGAGCTGCACGAGGGTGTTGAGCTGGGTCCCCGTGCTGCTGATGAGCGCACCTTCATGCACCTGACTCAGGCTGAGACGCCCGGAGAACGGCGCGCGGATCTTCGTAAAGTCGAGATTGAGCAGCGCCGTCTCGATGAGCGCACGATCCGCCGCGAGTGCGGCCAGGTCCTGATGCTCGGTGCTCGCGGACTGCTGCAGCGTATCGATCGACACGTCTCCCGTCTCGCTCATCAGCGTATTGCGGCGATGGCTGGCGATGGCATATTCGAGCGCCGCCGCATCCTTTGCCGCCTGCGCCCTCGCCTGATCGAGCGCCGCCTGATAACTGCGCGGATCGATCTCATACAGGAGTGTGCCCTTGCTCACGTCCGAGCCATCGGACACCCCCTGCTTCGCCAGGTAGCCGGTCACCTGCGCCTGAAGCGTGACGGTGCGGATCGCGTCCGTGGTGCCGACATATTCGAGGTAAACCGGCACGGTATGCTCGACCACCTGGGTTACGGGCACCTCGGTGGGGGCGGCTGGGTCCGGCGCGGGCGGGCGGCCGGTAGCCTGTCGCGCTCCCCCACCTGTGAACGACAGGACGCAGACGACTACAGCGATCGCCAGGCCTGTGGCTACAACGCGAAGTTTGCCGACTCTCATTGCGCCGTTGCTCCCCGATCAATCCCCGGACGCCGCCTCGCCGCCATCGCGAGGCGCGCGACCGATACGTTTGAGCACGGCCTCACGCAAGTGCTCGATCACCGTGTAGAAGATCGGCACGAATCCCAGGCTGAGCAAGGTGGCGGCGAGCATGCCGCCTACCACCGTCGTCCCGATCGACCGGCGGCTCGCGGCGCCCGCGCCGGCGGCGATCATCAATGGGACGGCGCCAAAGATGAACGCGAACGCGGTCATGAGGATCGGGCGCAGACGCAGGCGGGCCGCCTCGGTCACCGCCGCGACGATATCGAGGCCGGCTTCGCGGCGCCGCTTGGCAAATTCGACGATCAGGATCGCGTTCTTCGCCGCCAGCCCGATCAGCAGGACGAAACCAATCTGCGCATAGATGTCGACCTGCATGTGGCGCAGCCACAGCAGCCCCAGCGCGCCGAACAGGGCTAGCGGCACCGTGAGGATGATGGTGAACGGCAACGTCCAGCTCTCGTATTGCGCGGCGAGGAACAGGAACACGAAGGACAGCGCGAGCGCGAAGACCATGCCCGCGACCGAGCCGGCCTGCAGCTCCTGATAGGTAATGCCCGTCCAGTCATAGCCGAAATCCGCCGGCAAAACGCGCGCCGCGCGCTCCATCGCCGCGATCGCCTGGCCCGAACTGTAGCCCGGCGCCGCACTGCCGGTGATCTCCGCGGCACCGTAGAGGTTGTAATGAGGCGCCGTGTCCGGCCCCACCGTCGGTTCGAGCCGGCCGAGCGTGCCCAGCGGCACCATGCTTCCCGCGGCGTTGCGCACGTAGAGCCGTGACAGGTCGCTGCGGTTCCCGCGGGCGTTGTCGTCGGCCTCGAGCAACACCTCGAAGGTGCGGCCGAACAGCGTCACATTGTTCACGTACAGCGAGCCGAGATAGATCTGCATCGTATTGAACACATCGCTCAGGTTGAGCCCGAGCAGCTTCGCCTTCACGCGGTCGAGATTGAAATCGTATTGCGGCGTCGACGTGTTGTAGCTGGTGAGCAGGGTGCGCCGCTCGAGTTCAGGCTGTTGCCGCGCCTGGGCGAGAAAGGCCTGGGTCGCCTCGCCGAGTGCGGCACTGCCCCGGCCGCTCAGGTCCTCGATTTCGAAATCGAAGCCGCCGAAGGTGCCGAGGCCGGCAATAGTCGGTGGAATCAGTGCAAGCGCCACCGCCTCCGGAATCTGATTGAGCTTCGGCTGTACCGTGGCGATGAGGTTGGCGACGCTCTGCTTCGCACCTCGCTCGTCCCACGGCTTCAGGATCACGAACTGGGCCGCACTGTTCGACGTCGTGCTGCGAGTGATGAAATTCAGACCGCTGATGGACAGCACGTTCGCCACGCCGGGCGTCGCCCTCAGGATCGCGCGGGTCTTCTCCACCACGGCTTCGGTGCGTTGCAGCGAAGCGCCGTTCGGGAGTTGCGTAATCACATAGAAATAGCCGGGATCTTCAACCGGCAAAAAGGCGGAAGGGATCGTCGAATGGAGCAGCCAGGTCACACCCAGGCCACACGCGAAGACCGCCAGCGCGAGCCAGCGCAGTCGGATCAAGCCGCGCAGCGAATTCGCGTAGTGGTTGCGCGCCCAGTTAAAGCCTTGATTGAACTTGCGAAACAGGATGAACCGTGGCGGCCTGTCCCGTCGCAACAGCAACGCGCAGAGCGCCGGACTGAGCGTCAGGGAATTGAACGCCGAGAGCGCCACCGAAATGGCGATGGTCAACGCAAACTGATTGTAGAGACGGCCCGTCACGCCCGGCAGGAAGGCGATCGGCACGAACACGGCGCCGAGCACTGCCGAGGTGGCAACGATCGGCCCCGTCACTTCCCGCATCGCCGCCTTGGCCGCAGCCATGGGCGTAAGCCCGCTCTCGAGTTGGCGTTCGACATTCTCGACCACGACGATCGCATCGTCGACGACGAGGCCGATAGCGAGGACCATGCCGAGCAGGCTGACCGTGTTCAGCGAAAAGTCGAGCACCAGCATGATCGCGAGGGTGCCGATGAGCGCCACTGGAATGGCGATCATCGGAATGAACGTGGTCCGCCAGCTCTGCAGGAACAGGAACACGACGCCCAGCACCAGCAGCAGCGCAAAGGTCAGCGTCTTCATCACCTCGACCATCGAGGCGGACACGAACATGGTGGTGTCGTAGGTGATGCCCCACGCCATCCCTTTCGGGAAGCGCTTTGCAAGCGTCTGCATCGTGGCCTTGACACGCTGGTCGAGGTCGAGCGCATTAGCGCTCGGCAACTGGAAGACGGCGAGCAGCGCCGCCGGGTGTTCGTTCACAGAGGCGCTAGAGGTGTACTGAAGTGCGCCCAGATCGATGCGCGCCACGTCGCGCAGATACACAGTTGCGTCGCTCGCCGTGCCGGCGCGCAGCACGATATTGCCGAATTGCTGCGCGTCCGCCAACTGGCCGTGGGTGTTGATCTGGTATTGAAACGTCGTGCCCGACGGCGCCGGCGCCTCGCCGAACTTGCCTGCGGCGACCTGCACATTCTGCTCGGCGATCGCATGCTGGACATCGGTGGCTGTCATGCCGAGCGCGGCGAGCTTGTTGGGGTCGAGCCAGATGCGCATCGAGTAGCGGCGTTCGCCGAAGATCGTGACATCGCTCACGCCGGGCAGGCGCTTGAGCGAGTCGACGAGCTGGAGATAAGCGTAGTTGCTGAGGGTGACAGGATCGATCGAGCCGTCTGGCGAATAGAGATTCACCGCCAGAACAAAGTTCGGGTTCTGCTTCTGGATGGTGATGCCGGCCTGATTGACGATGCTGGGAAGTTGCGCTGTCGCCTGCGAGATGCGGTTCTGCACGTCGACCGCGCCGATGTCGACGTTGTAGCCGACGTTGAACGTGACGGTGATCGTGGACGTGCCATCGTTGGCACTCACCGACGACAGGTAGCTCATACCCGGCACGCCGTTGATCTGCTCTTCGAGCGGCGCGGTGACGGTGTCCGCCACGACCTGCGCGCTCGCACCCGTATAGGTCGACTTGACCAGAACCTGTGGCGGCGTGATCTGCGGAAACCGCTCCACCGGCAGGTTGAACCAGGCAATGAGTCCCGCGAGCACCATGATGATGGCGATCGACGATGCGAAGATCGGACGCTCGATAAAGAAATCGACCATTGACCTCGCCCCGAGTCCCAGGTAGCTTGACGGAAACGCGCCGGTATAGTTTCCGCCGTCGGTAGACATTGTCAATAGGCCTTGATCGTGACGCGCGAAACACAGATTCAACCTATCCGATCAGGCGGGCGTCCTACGCTGCGAGAGTCCGAAATTCGTCTGCAGCGCCTGCTCGATGTTGCGCAGCGCCATTTTCTTGCCGCTGGATATCGCGAGACCAGCCTTGAAGCCATCGCGCGAGAGGCGGGTATTGCAAAAAAAACGCTGTACGATCGATTCGGCAGCAAGGCAGGCCTGTTCAGCGCAATCGTCGAGACGCTGCGTCGTTCATGGATCACGCAGCTCGGCGATATCGTGCTCGATGCGCGCCGTCCAGAGCACGTCCTCGAGAAGGTCGCGCTCCATCTGCTGGATGTGTGCACGCGGCCTGACATGATCGCATTGCATCGCCTGCTTCTGATCGAGGCCTATCGTTTTCCCGAACTCATCAGCGGGTATTACAACAAGGCGGGTGGACTACGCGGCATGGAGCCGCTTTCGGACTATCTTCGTTCGGCAGTCGCCGATGGCGCATTGCAACTCGATGACGTTGCGCTGGCTACCGAGCAGTTTCTACACCTGGTACTCGGCGGGGTCCGCGCGCGGCTGCTGCTTGGCGCCACCAGGAGGCGCCCCAGCGCATCGGAGCGCAACAGAATCGCGCGTGAGGCGGTCCGCATCTTCCTCGCTGGATGCAAGGTGCTCTGAGCGAGCGCGTTCCGGTCTTCGTCCGATTCTGCCCGGCCGATATTCGCCTGGAGCGGCCGCGGCCGGCGGGATGCCGGCCCAATTCCCGTCTGCTTCCGGGGCCGCGCAACCGGCCACCCGCTGCTGCATTGCGACAATCGGGCGTTCGTATTCCTGGTTGCCGTGCTGCGTGTGGTTGAGGCCGCGAGGAATTGGCCCCCCGTACGTGTTTCCCTTGCCTAAACTCAAGTTGGTACGCGCCGAACTCTGACGGCACAAGCGCGGTAGCGCTCGCGCGCGAACTCCGGCACGTATTTGAAATCTGAAAGAACATGGGGGGCGGACATGACGACGGCTGTCAGCTTTCATATCGGCTATACGCAATACCTTGGCCCCGATGGCGAGCCTGTCCAGTCATTGCCAGCCTTCGCACGTGACCCGGCGGCGCTGATTCCGCTCTATCGCGCGATGGTGCTGACACGGGCGTTCGACACGAAGGCGGTCGCCCTGCAGCGTACCGGCAAGCTCGGCACCTTTGCGTCGTCGGTTGGCCAGGAGGCGATCGGTGTCGGTGTCGCCAGCGCGATGCAGCCCGACGACGTGCTGTTCCCTTCGTATCGCGATCACGCCGCGCAATTGCTGCGCGGCGTCACGATGACGGAAAGTCTCCTGTATTGGGGCGGCGACGAGCGCGGCAGCGATTTCAGCGTGCCCCGTAACGATTTTCCGAACTGTGTGCCGATCGGCACACAGGTGTGCCATGCGGCCGGCGCAGCCTACGCGTTCCTGCTGCGTCACGAGCCGCGCGTTGCGGTGGCGATCTTCGGCGACGGCGGCACATCCAAGGGCGATTTCTACGAGGCGATGAACATGGCCGGCGTCTGGCAGGCGCCGCTTGTGCTCGTCGTCAATAACAACCAGTGGGCGATTTCGGTACCACGCAACCACCAGAGCGCTGCGCAAACGCTCGCGCAAAAAGCGATCGCTGCAGGAATAGAGGGGCTGCAGGTCGACGGCAACGACGTGATCGCCGTGCATCAGGTTGTCCACGCGGCGCTCGCCAAGGCTCGCCGCGGCGATGGCCCGACGCTGATCGAGGCGCTCAGCTATCGCCTCGGTGATCACACGACGGCCGATGACGCGACGCGCTATCGCGACGCCGAGGTCATCGGCAAGCAATGGGAATACGAACCGCTGCTTCGTTTGCGCACCTACCTGATGCACGTGAACGTCTGGACCAAGGCGCAGGACGAGGAACTCGGGAAGGCGTGCCGTGCGCAGGTCGAGCAGGCCGTCGACGCGTACCTTGCGATACCGCCTCCGGGCCCATCCGCGATGTTCGATCACCTGTATGAGGCGTTGCCCCCAGCGATGCGTGAGCAATTGGCGATGGCGCAACGTTTCGCGCCGGCTAAGGGGAACGGCGATGGCTGATCTCAACATGGTCGACGCCCTCAATCAGGCGCTCGCATATGAACTGGCGCACGACCCTGCCGTTGTGCTGCTCGGAGAGGACATTGGCGTGAACGGCGGCGTATTTCGCGCGACCGTCGGGTTGCAGACGCGCTTTGGCGCTCAGCGGGTGATCGACACGCCGCTGGCCGAAACCGCCCTCGCCGGCTGCGCGATCGGCATGGCGGCGATGGGCGTTAAGCCCGTTGTGGAGATCCAGTTCGCCGGGTTTGTCTATCCGACCATCGATCACATCCTGAATCATGCGTCGCGTCTGCGGCATCGAACGCGCGGACGACTGACGTGTCCGCTGGTGATCCGTGCGCCATGCGGCGCAGGCATTCACGCACCGGAGCACCATTCCGAAAGCCCTGAAGCGCTGTTCACCCACATACCCGGGCTGCGCGTCGTGACGCCGTCGTCGCCAGCACGCGCGTACGGCTTGCTGCTGGCGGCGATCCGGGACCCGGACCCGGTGATCTTCTTCGAGCCGACGCGGCTGTACCGGCTCTTCAGGCAGCCGGTGGAGGATGACGGCGAAGCGCTGCCACTCGACAGTTGCTTTACGTTGCGCGATGGGGCAGACATCACTCTGGTGGGCTGGGGAGGCGCGTTGCAAGACGTGCAGGCCGCGGCCGATCTGCTCGCGCAGGAAGGCGTAATGGCCGAGGTGATCGATGTGGCGACGCTCAAGCCGCTCGACATGAACACCATTCTCGCGTCGGTGGCGAAAACCGGACGCTGCGTGATCGTGCATGAGGGCTCGCATGCCGGAGGGGTCGGCGCGGAGATCGCCGCCAACATCGCCGAGCGCGGACTGTACTCGCTGCTCGCACCGGTGCAGCGCGTCACCGGTTACGACGTGGTGGTGCCGCTGTACAGACTCGAGAATCAATACATGCCAGGCACTGAGCGCATCGTTGGCGCGGTCAGGCAGGCGCTGGAAGCGTAGGGATGCCATGAAAATCTTCAAACTGCCTGATCTCGGCGAAGGTTTGCAGGAAGCGGAGATCGTCGAGTGGCACGTCAGGAGCGGCGAAGACATTCGCGCTGATCAACGGCTGCTGTCGGTGGAAACGGCGAAGGCGATCGTCGATATTCCGTCGCCTCAATCCGGCCGAGTCGCGAAGCTGTTCGGCCAGCCCGGCGATATCGTGCATCTGGGGGCGCCGCTCGTCGCATTTGAAGGAGCGGCCGACGAAGCCGATGCTGGTACCGTGGTCGGTCATATGGAGGTCGGCCAGCATGTGGTGCACGAAGCGCCGGCGGCGCTCGGCGGCAGCCCGGGCACGGGTGTCGGCACAATCAAGGCGATCCCGGCGGTGCGGGCGCTCGCGCGCAAGCTTGATGTCGATCTTGCGATGGTGACACCGTCGGGGGCGGAGGGTGTCATCACGGCGGCTGACGTGCAGCGCGTCGCGAAGATACTCGCTCAGCTCGGTCCGCCCGAAGTGCTGCGCGGCGTGCGGCGCGCGATGGCGCAGAACATGGCGCGCGCGCAGAGCGAAGTGGCGGCCGCGACCGTCATCGACGACGCCGACATTCATGAGTGGCCGCCACATACCGATGTGACGATCCGTCTGATCCGTGCGCTGGTAGCAGGATGCAGCGCCGAACCCGGGCTCAACGCATGGTTCGACGGACATGCGGGACGGCGCCACGTACTGGAAAAGATCGACCTCGGCATCGCCGTCGATCTACCGGATGGCCTCTTTGTACCGGTATTGCGCGACATTGCGCACCGCAACGCAGCGGATCTGCGCGGCGGCCTCGACCGGATGCGTGTCGACATCCGGGCGCGCAAGATTCCACCTGAGGAACTGCGCGGCAATACGATCACGTTGTCGAACTTCGGCATGATCGCCGGCAAATACGCAGCTCCCGTGGTCGTGCCGCCCACTGTCGCGATCCTTGGAGCGGGGCGCATTCACGAGCAGGTCGTGGCGGTAAGTGGCGTTCCGGCCGTGCATCGGATCTTGCCGCTTAGTCTGACGTTCGACCATCGGGTCGTCACGGGCGGCGAAGCAGCACGGTTTCTCGCCGCGGCGATCGTGGATCTGCAGATGGCGCAGTAGCTGTGACTGCGCGAATTCAAAAATTCAGAAGGTGTATGCGTTGTGTCCAGCTTGGGACGTTCGCAGATTTCTGCTGCCAAGCCGTAACGGGTGGGGGGACAGCCCTTCAACGATAGCGTCTGTTCAATTTGCTCGGGAGCGTGTCTCGTGCTAACTGCGATTGCGACAACATGGCGTCCGTTCTGCATATGGAGCATGTCGGCCATACAGGCACAGCGAAATCGTATGCCAATCCGTAAATCGTTCGAGGCGTGCCGGTTCGCAGCTTCGTGCAGCGCACCCGGTCTTTGGATCGCTTCGTCTGCAAAACGGCCCCGCCTCGTGAAACAGTTACAAGATAAGTATTGACGCTGGTACCACTTGGCGGTTAGTGTGTCGCATGAAGTTCAAGAAGTTCGATTGCTGTTCATCAATTGCTCGCTCCTCAGCGGTATTCGTTGTCCTCTCCCTCCTTGACGCTTCATACGCTCTTCAACGGAGCACATTTTCCCGTTTTTTCTCAAGGATTCTTCATGGATACCGGTACCGTTAAGTGGTTCAACGATAGCAAAGGTTTTGGCTTCATCACCCCGGACAAGGGCGGTGACGACCTTTTCGCTCACTTCTCCGAAATCAGCGGCGACGGCTTCAAGACGCTGGCTGAAAATCAGAAGGTGAGCTTCGAAACGAAGCAAGGCCCGAAGGGTCTGCAGGCAGCTAACATCAAGCCGCTGTAAAGTTTGAAGAGCCCGGCGTTCCGCGACGGACGCCGGGTTGCAGGGACATCCTTACGGAGCGTTGTTTCCTGAAGTGGCGCGTTCCCTCCTGGCTGCATCGGTTTCGCCGGCAGCTTGCCAAGCGCCATACGTCTCATTGCGCTCATTTTCCCCTCTGGCATTAGCGCCACGTCTTCGCTTTCCGACTGCTTCAGATTCGGCCTGAGATGCCTTTGAATCGGCGTACCTGTGCACATTTCGCAAGGCGCGCGCGCACTCGACATTATTAAAACTAAAATGCAGAACAAACAAATTCAACAATACAACGGCTATGCCGTCCAGCCCTCGGCGCATCGTTTGCCCGACGGCAGTTTTTCCTCCAACCTGCTGCTAGAACGCGCCGATAGCGAGCGCGCGGACGGCCGATACCAGTTCTATTCGCTCGATTACTTCACGAGTGAGGAGCAGGCGTTGCAGCACTCGACACGCTGGGCACGCAACTGGGTCGACACGCGCGGTTAACGGAGACGCGCCAGTTCTGCACGCTCAACGCATCTTAGGTGTCAGGACGCGTGCAATTAGGCGCCCGCAACCATCACGCGCGATCGATCGGTTACCTTCCGGTTTGAGCCGGGCGCTCAGTGCGAACTTCTGGATTTTCTCTATCGACGTCTTCGGCATTCTACACACGGCATCGAAGTCGACGACGCTCTTGAGCTTTCAGAATGGGTCGAAGTGTGAACGCAGGCGCGGGCGGACGGCAATCACCCATCGGTCACTATGCGGCCGAGATGGAATGGACATGGCTTCCCTTCGGGCATGACGGTATCTACTTCGTGGTCGACGCCTGAGGAGGCGATGACAGGAACTGGCAGCAATGCGGTCGCACTGGCATAGCCTGCCGAGCATGTGGCGACTGACGATCAGAAGGTCAACTTCTTTATCACACACATTGTTGATGGCGTGCCGCTGGCGCGCGCGAACACGGGTACCTTCTGCATAGACTCGGGTTCTGGCTCTAGCGCTCAGGGGGATTCCAGGATGGCGCGATCAAAGCCGTCAGTATCAATCAGCATTTCGGCGTAGGCCACCGACGCGCGCCTTGCGTCGCCGGCATTCACGAAGGGCCTCTTGCCGGGCACACGGAATAAGCGACTTCGCGGGTTGTCCGTCATGGAATCCGGGTCGCTGATGCGAATCGACGCATCGAATCCTTCCTCGTAATTGTGACCATATCCTGGTTGAGTCGTGCGATGCGGATACACGAGTAAGGAAATATCGAGACCGCGATAATGGCGAATGGTTGTCATCAGGTCACTCCTTTTGGCCGCAGCAAGCAGCACGTTTTTGATCGTTGTGCAGGTTTGGCCGAAGGAGATACGCCCCGAGCCACACCGACGAGGCGACCGGAACGAAGTTTCCTGGCTAGCTGTCCGGTACGCGGATACCCGAGCTTCGCGCTTAACGTCCGCAAGCGTTCCCTCACCCGGCATTCCGCTCACGTTTGTCCGATCGGGCACCGCACTGTCCCGAACTCACGAAGTGGGTCGCTCCCGTATCCTTGGCCAGCCTCATCGCGCGTGGCAAGCAGACGCTGTTGATCGTGGTGTTCTTGAAGAGTTTGCAACGTAAGCGTGGAGGTGGAACTAGGCAGACAGCCGTCGCCGGCCATCTAAGCCAACGCTATGACAATCCGGGCAGTGCCCCGCTTTGCCGACCCCACGTTTCAAGGTACGCGCGACAGTACTATCGGTCAATACAATTCTGGTAACAGTCTCTGCGTCTGCGCCGCCCGATGTAACCCGTTCCAGCGTATAGTGAGCCATACCCTGTGGAGTGACCAACATGTCGACACACCCGATTCTTCTCTACAAGGGGTACGAACTTCATCCCCTTGTCTTTCCCCGCACATTCAGTCGCTTTGACGGACATTCCCGTTACGCGGAAGGTTACGAAATTGCGGTACGGATATGTCGTCCGGCGGCGACAGCAATTCCCTCCGCAAGCCGGGTCTTCAGGCTGAACCAAACGCATACATTCTCTGACTTCGGTACGGCAAGGCGAGCCGCCCGGCAGCAGGGAAAGGACATCGTCGATGGAAAGGTGAGCGGCGCTTCGGTCATCGACATATGAAAACGCCGCTGACGGACAGCATTCATCGATGTGCTCGATCGTGCGACGAATTGCTGTCTGCCTGATGGCTGATCTGACCGTCGCTCCCACATAAAAGGCGGCCAGCGCCTCCAGCTTTTGGCGACCGGTATGGCCGCATTCCGCTGCGCAACGGACCCTTTACCCGGCGGTGAGCATACCTCATTGCCGGAATAGCGGGACAGGGCTGCGATCGACATGCTACTCGGGACGCTCGCCGGCGATCACCCTCCCGAACGATTCGCGATTTTGCCTTCCCCGAAGATTCGATGTGGCCGGCTGCAAAAACGTACCGCAGACCTGCAAGTCGAGCAGCCATTGGCGTCGCTGGCTCACGCCGTCTCGTCGCCCAATCGGGCCCCGCGTTCCCGGCTGTTCCGCGACGAACACATACCCCCGAAATGAAGTCGGTCCGGATAGCCGTTGCGTGTCACGCTCGGCAATCGCGTGGTCGCGGGTGCGTCCGCGTCGAGCCAGAGGCGCAAACACCGCATTGGTCTCCTCGCAGGCGGTCGGGTAACGCTGGAACTCCTTATGACCTGACGAAAGGGTGAATCGATTTCCGCCAAAAAGGGCGAACGGGGCTGCAATGCAGTTTCGCGCGCTTCGTTTCGCCGTCGTTGAATTGTTGACGTCGAGACTGCTTGCCGCGCATGTCGGAGGCGCACTCTGCGTCGCCACATGATGAACCGGAGAAGAGAGGCAGTCCAATGTGGATCTTCGGATCGCCGCCGCCTACCGGCGCTGCGGTACGTAAGTGCCGGGTTGACTTGCATGTTCCCTGTGCTTCTCTGACGGCGCCTGGAGCACGGGTTGTTCTGTACAAATCCATCAATGGGCGTAGCATGAAATCGTCACTCGACCTGCGACCGGTCCTCGCGTCCCTAAGCTGCTTACCCGACGGAACCGGAGATCCGCTTTCACCCAAAACCGAAACGTGGCCGACTTCCTGAAGGGCAGCGGACGCAGTGGCACACGTCGCTACGCTCCGTCTTTTCCGCTACACAATGAGACAGCCTCAAAGGTACCGATCACGACCGGTTCCCGTCTCTACCGCAGGCTCGAACTTCATCCGCTGGTGGTTGACTCAGAGCCGTTGCAAACATTGGAGTTTGGTATGGAAAGAAACGACCTGCTGAAATGGATTCGGTGCAATGGTGATGACATCGTCGATCGGTTTCTGCCGCCCGGCGCGCAGGGCGAACTGGATAGCCTCATCCATGACCGCCGTCACGAGATCGATGCGGGCGCGTTTCTGATGTTCATGTCGATTCGTGCGCTTCTATGCGAACGCGGCATGGCAAGCTGCGAGTCGGATCGCGAGGCCGGACAAATCATGGCCATGCTGAGCACCTAAGTTCCGCGCTTTTCGACGCCCCTCTGAGACAGTCGCAATCGAGCGATAACCCCAAAGGAATACCATGCGCTTCAATTCCACCCTGATCGTTATCGACCCCACCCCCCGGCGGGCCGACGGCGAGTACATGGCCCACGCACGCATCAGCGGCAGCCGTGCCGACGGCACCGGGTACGAGATTCATTCGAGTGGCGATCTGGCAGGCTTCGACGCACGCGAGGACGCGATCGCCTATGCGAAGAACTGGGCGCAGGACTGGCTGCACGCGTGCTTCGGGTAACAGACGTCTCACCTACGGACGCAACGAGAGAGGGATTGGCGTGCAGGCCGGCCATTCGCCATCAGAGGAAGATGCAGCGGGATGTTGGTCACGCGTTTCGATCCAATCGCTTGCCCATCGGTTCTGGTAAACCGGTGCCTCTGCTTGACGGCCACAGTACCCGAGAGAGTAGAACTCGAATAGCAGGGGCCGTACGGACATCGGATCACCTAAGCGTCAGGTCTAAAGAGAAAGAGCCGTCGGAACGAGAGCGAGCACACAGCGTATCGGCGGGACCGCGTGGGCCGCATTGTCGGACGAGCACCCTTTGCGCGACATCGACCGAATCAGCTTCGCGTCGCGCATACGTGAGAGCCACCCCGGCCAGCAACGTCTTCTCCCGGTCGGTCAGGAGCTGCAGGTTGACGCCCAGGTCTCCTTTAGCAATTGATTGGTCTTCTCCAGGATGTCGTGTTCAAGCTGCAATTGGCGGATATCGCGTCGAAGCGATTCGACCTGCCGCTCCAGTTCTCCCCGCTCAGGGGTGTGCGGCGAATCGTTGTGGCGTTTCATGAAAGGCCGGACACGAACGCTCACCACTGTCCAGAAAATCCAGGCGGTTGATTACGAGTACATGGACTACCTCCGGGTAGTCCAAGACGGTGTAAACCCGATGGATCCCGCGACGAACTGGCGCGTAATATCGGTTCGGCTAAAAATCTCCTCAATTTCTTCGCCGGAGTAGGCATGCGACTGTCCGATTTTATCGTGCAGGAAATGGAGCCCATTCTGGCGCAGTGGGAGGCGTTTGCCGCCACGCTGCTGCCAGCCGCTGGCAACATGGGCTCCCTCGCGTTGCGCGACCACGCGCAGCAGATTCTGGAAGCAGTAGCCAGGGATTTGCAGACTTCGCAGACCAGGGAAGCGCAGCACGAAAAATCCTTGGGGAGGGCACCCTGGCTGACGGATGCGCCGGAGACAGCTGCGCAATCCCATGCGGTCCTGCGCGCTCGAGGCGGTTTCAACATCAACCAGCTGGCCGCGGAATACCGCGCTTTGCGTGCAAGCGTGCTGCGTTTGTGGATGGATGAGTGTCAGCCCGATGCGCCTCATCTGGATGACATCATCCGCTTCAACGAGGCCATCGATCAGGCGCTGGCCGAATCACTCGGTTTTTTCAGCACACAAGTCGATCAGGCTCGCAATCTGTTGCTTGGGATGCTCGGACACGACATGCGGAGCCCGCTGCAGACGATCCAGGTGACAGCTTCATATCTGTCCGCGCTCAATGCGGGGGAGCGCGTTTCAGAAGCTGCAGCCCGTCTGGTGCGCAGCGGCGCCCGGATGCAGGCACTTCTGGATGATCTGTGCGATTTCAACCGAACAAGGCTCGGGCTAGGTATTAACGTCATACCTGCTCCCGTTGATCTGACGAACGTGTTCACTGATGAGCTGGACCAGTTGCGCGCAGTCCATCCAGACCGGCAGATCGAGCTTGAGGTGCACGGTGACGTTCAGGGTGTCTGGGACGGTCCGCGTCTGCAGCAACTGCTCGGCAATCTCGTTCTGAATGCGCTCAGATATGGCGCGCGCGACGCGCCCGTTCGCGTCGTGGTGACTGGCGAGGAGGCCGAGGTGCGCTTCGAAGTCTGCAATAGCGGACCAGCCATCGAGGGACTGTTGCTGGAGCGCATCTTTGATCCTCTTCAGCGAGGTCCAGAGCGAAAAATCAACGAGGACGCGCAAGGCAGCCTTGGACTCGGGCTGTATATCGCGAGCGAAATCGCCAAGGCGCATCACGGCGCGATCGAGGCGCGGTCAGATAAAGAAGAGACCGCATTCGCCGTACGTCTGCCGCGCCGGGCGTAGCAGGGGAGCCCGGCTTGGAAACGGGCATGCCACGAATTATGTGGGGATCTGCTGGTGGTTTTACACCTGCCGAGACGCGCCTATTCCATCGCCGGTCCTCACAGACCGACCACGACCGCATGAAGCAAATCCGCAGCATCGTGGCAATAGCAAGGGTGCGCGCCCCGATTACCTATTCGGTTCGTGCTGCTCCATGCGCGCGATCAGCCGCGATCATTAAAACCCGGTCAGATCTCATCGAGAAAACGCGCTCGTGCACGCTTCGCCGTCATATCAGACCAGGATGGAGTTGCGCGGACGAACTCCGGCTCACGGCATTCGGCCTGGAAGTGCCCGACCGCGCAGCAAGGATCGCAACGGCTGAAGCGGGAAGACCAAGGTGTCAGTCGCCGCCAACGGGGTCTTGCGTCGCCATTATTGTTTCATCGCGCCAGTTGCGTTCGAGTTTGACGCGCCTTGAGGCGACATCGCGTGCTCACGCTTCTGCATCAATGTGCCACTGGCGGGCTTGCTGTTGCCGGCGTCCGCAGCACGGCCCATGCTCTGGCCAGCGGCACCCGGCTGCGCGTTTTGAGTATCACGGTGTGCTGGCGCAGCGTTGCCGGTGTTGGTCTGCGCAAATGCGCAAGTGCTAGCGATGATGGAAATTGCGCTGATTCCTGCCATTATCAACTTCATGATCGTCTCCCGTTCGGGACCTGCTTTTCCATCTCTGACCTGCGTGCAGCATGACGCATGCCCGGAGGAAGTGGCGAACAATAAGCGTGCGCTGTTGCCGCCCGCGAGAAGGGGATCGAAATCTCTTGCCATCTTTTACCTTGTGTCAGCGTGCAGGCGCTGCTCTGTAGCGACGGTGCCTGTACGGGCTCATTGCTGACGACGTGATGGGTCACGACCGTTGCATCATTCCAGTCAAATCTGAAAAACCAGGTGGATGGCTCAACCCGGGTTTCAGCAATCTCGCCGCTTTGCAGGCCATCCGCTAAGAACGGGACCGGCCGTCCAGCAAACACCGCCTGGCTGCATGTGTAACCTGTGGCTTCGCATTCCGACAGCTTGGGCTTAGGGCCAGCATCGCGAATCGATGGCTCGCCAGCGCGCCGGGACGGGGTACTCGGAGTCGCGTGGCGCCCGCGCATAGGTCAGGCGCGCTGCAATGAACCTGTCGACGGCGTCAAGCAACGCCGCGATTGAGGCCGGCTTTCGCAGGAACGCTGTCCAGCAGCGAATCTCTTCCGTAGGTTCCGGCATAGCCGACAGCAGCACCACCGGTAAGCCGGAAAATACCGCCTGACACTTCAGACGCCGACAAAGCTCCTTGCCGTCCATTTCCGGCATCTCCAAATCGGTGATAACGAGTTCCGGAAAATCCGTGTGGGCCTTCTGCAGTGCGTCCCATCCGTTCTCCGCGAGCACAACACGGTGTCCGCGGCTCTCCAACGCCAGTTGCAGCGCGCATCGGTTTTCAAGGTCATCGTCGATGAGCAGTACGGTGGACATGACACGACATGTTGGAAGGATCCTACTGGGTTGCGCAAGCGGCATACCTAAGTAGCGCTCGCTGCCTGTTCGACTACCCTCTGCGTCCAACACGTGGGCGGTCGGGCGACATGGTTGCGGCATGGCGCTCGCCCGCTTTGCTCTTACCAAAGCAGCAGCGCAAGTCCGCCGCACCCCGTTGACTATATTGGATACGTCGACCGGTGAGAGTCATCGACTTGAACCGGATAATCATAAAACTTCCGTCTGGAAGTTAATCGATTTGGTGTTTTGGTGACGGCTTGGGTGATGTCAGCGATCACGGGAGTTCCTCGCTGCGAACGCGGATGCGCCGCCGACAAAATTCGCGGGACGGCCGATTAACTCAATCCGGCCGCTTTATGCCAAATGAATCGCGCCATTAAAACCGGCCAGTTGTTACTGGCCGGAACGATTGGCGAGTTCGAGTTTTTCTGCCGCCGCGGATCATTGAAAATGGAATTTCACTGACCTGGAATTTTGCGGTTACCCGATGGATATTCACTTCTGCCTGGTGAAAAAAACGGTCGTTTTTTTCTCGAATTAGTGTCGGATTATTCCGTCGTTGTTCTGTCTATGCGGGTAGACCCACACAATCAGCGCACAGTTAATTAACGAAAAACCATAATCCTTGCAAGGCATGAATAACCACGATCGGTTATGAAAATTTGAAACCTCGGCTGGGTTGTGTAGGGGCGGCAAGCCTTGGACTTGCAGTCGGAAGGGACGCTGACACAGGCCGCGGGCGGTACCGGCAGCGAAGGGGTGGGCCGCTCGGCGTGGGCGCGACTATTCGGCCAGCAGATCGACAATCGGTACCAGACCTTCACCGATGCGCGCGCTAACGGCCATGTGCTCGGCGTTCAGGCCGGCGTCGATCTCTGGCGCGGCAGCTTCATGTCCGGCCATCACGATTCAGCGGGCATCTACTTTGCCTACGGCAACAGTAACGCCGACGTGGACGGCCTCGTCACCAATGCGGCTGCGACTGGCTATGTGCTGAACCACACCGGCTCGGTCAATCTCAATGGATATTCCGGCGGCGCGTACTGGACACATTACGGCCCGGGCGGATGGTATATCGACGCGGTACTGCAGGGCACCTATTACGACGGGGATGCGACGACACAGGACGCCCGGTTGCCCGTCTCGGGTTCGGGGTTCGCCACTTCGCTGGAAGCTGGCTATCCGTTCCCCTTGCCGCTTGGACCGGGCTTCGTGCTTGAACCTCAGATGCAGGTTATCTGGCAGCACGTCGGGTTGAACGAAGCCAATGACGGGCTGGGTCCGGTCGATCCCGGCTCCACGTCAGGCGTGACCGGGCGGCTCGGGCTGCGTGGTCAGTGGACCATCGAACGCGCCGGCGGAGACGTATGGCAGCCATACGTGCGCACCAATCTCTGGCGGGACTGGGGGGCTCAGGCTGCGACGACATACTCCGGCGCCGAGCAGGTGCCACTCAGACAGCAGTTCACGCGTATGGACTTCGCCGCAGGCGTGACGGCGAAGCTCAACACGCGTATGAGCCTGTATGGACAGTTCGGCTATCAGTTCTCGATCAACGATTCGGTCAGTGGCAGCCAAAAGGGCGTCTGGGGCGACGTCGGTTTTCGCTACGCCTGGTGAGCTGCCGTTGACTGCAGGTCTCGCGCTGAGGGAGAGTAGGTACGGCAGCCTGTAACCGCAGGCGGGATGTTCGGCACGAATTCTGCAATTCTTCACGCAGCGACGATTCTTTCCTATGCTTGAAGCAACGGCGAGCCCGCCGGAGCTGCCATTGCCGAGTCGCAGGACCGAGGGCCGCACGCCTGCGCCGTGACATCGAATCAAAGCAGCCGTTCGCGCATGTTTCGATGATTCACCGGCTACCGGGCGGTCTGGATGGCAACGTTTGGGCTACCCAGCAAACGAACGGAGCGTGGCGATGAAGCGGAGCGGGTCACCCCAGCCGGTCACGATGCTCGAAGCACTGATACCGATCGCTGGCCTCGTCTTTCTCGTCAGTCTGTCCTTCTACCTGTTCGGCGATGGTGGTGCGAACGGGCCGAACCAGGTGGCACTCGTCGTGGCGACCATGCTGGCCGTATTTGTCGGTTGGCGTCGCGGTCATTCGCTCGCTTCGCTGGGCGAGGCCGCGAATGCCAGTGTCAGTTCCGGTATTGGCGCGATTCTCATCCTGTTCGCAGTCGGCGCGCTGATCGGCACGTGGGCGCTCAGCGGCACGATCGTCGCCATGGTCTATTACGGGCTGAAATTGCTGAGCCCGGACTACTTTTACGTCACGGCGGCTGGAATCTGCGCGGTGATCTCGTTCGCCATTGGGACCTCGTGGACTGTCGCGGGTACGATCGGAATCGGCCTGATGGGCATTGCGCACAGCATGGGCCTGAGCCCCGCCATAACGGCCGGTGCAGTGATTTCCGGCGCTTATTTCGGCGACAAGTCTTCGCCGCTCTCGGACACCGCGAATCTTGCGGCCGCTGCCGCGGGTGTCGATCTGTATCAACACGTGCGCGAGACGCTGCTGACATCACTCGTCGCGATTGTCATCACGCTGGCCGTGTTTTATCTGCTTGGCCGCCCGGGCGCCTTCGATGCGAGCGCGGAGGTTGCTGCAATGCAGAGCGCATTCTACATATCGCCAGTGCTGTTCCTGCCGCTCATTCTTGTCGTCGTGCTGACGCTGTTCCGGCTTCCGCCATTTACCACCATCTTTCTTGGCGCATTGGCGGGTGGCGTGGTTGCCGTTTTCGTCGAGCCAGCGCGAGTCCTCGCATTTGCCGCCGCGCGAGAGGGCGTGCCGATCCCGATTGCGATGCTCAAAGGCGTATGGCTTGCGCTTGGGAGCGGCTACAAGTCCACGACTGGAAATCCAGTGCTTGATACGCTCCTCACTCGCGGCGGTATGGACAGCATGTTGAATACTATCTGGCTGATCATCACGGCACTGGCATTCGGAGGGGTGGTCGAGAAGTGCGGTGCGATAGAACGCCTCATTGCCCCGGTAGTCGATTGGGCCAGGAGCGGTGGGGCGCTGGTCGGCTCCCTGGTCCTGGCGACCATCGCGACGAACATCGTTACGGCAGACCAGTTCATCGCAGCCGTGCTGCCGGCCCGGATGTTCAGGAGTGCATTCGCGGCACGCGGGTATGCGCCCATCGTGTTATCGCGTTCCGTGGGTGATTCGGCCACGACCACAGGCGCGCTGATCCCCTGGAACAGTTGCGGCGCGTTTATGGCAGTGACCCTTGGCGTGCCGACGCTCAGCTATGCGCCCTTTGCCGTATTTTGCGTGGTAAGTCCGCTACTGACGGTGGCGATCGCCTACGCGGGTATCCGCATGCCACGCGTCCCTCCTGCGCAAGCCGGGACCTCAACGGCAGGCGGCCCCCCAACTCCGGTCCATGGAGACGCCAAACAGAATTGACGGGTATTCTTACTCGAGTCGTGAGGCACCCTCGCTCGTGGCCGATACCCGGCGCGCATTGCGTTTCCAACCTATTGCAAGCGTTCTTCCGTCCGACGAACCGTCGGCAATACTGTAAGGAGCAGTCAAGATGAAAATGCAACGAAACGCTCCCCGGATCGCGTCCATGATGCTCGCCGCGGCGTTCACACTGGCTCAGGCAGGCGTCGCAGTGTCGCAGACGGCTGCTCCGCAGAGCGCCAGCGAGATCCATAGGACCGGCATGCCAGAGACGCAGCAGCAGGGCGACATATCGTTCGTGACCGGCGGAGTCGGTCGCGACGAGTCGACTGCGCTGCGGCAGGCACGAAGGCAGTGGCCGTTGTCTCTGCAGTTCACCGGTCCCGGGTCGAGCTATGTGGCCGACGTCCAGGTGAAGATTGCCAAAGCTGGCGGCGCGAGCGTGTTCGAGGCCACGTCGAAGGGGCCGTACATGCTCGTGCGGCTGCCTCAAGGGCGCTATACGGTCAACGCCACTTACGGCAGCGTGACCAGAAGGGAGACCGTGAACGTCCGCGGCAATGGCAGCGCGCGTGCGACGTTCGCGTTTCCGTCCACCCACTGAGCGCGGTCCCGACGCCGCGCCGAAGGTCGCGCGCGTCGCGTTCGTTTGACAGGGGCCTGGACCCAGCCATAGGCTTATTTGGCTTTTACACGCCAGTATCTGTACTTTTGCGGAACGAAAGCCTCATGCCTTGAGCACGTTCTTCCCCTTCGTCCCGAGCAACGGCAAGTCGCGGATCCGCACACCGGTCGCGTCGTCGATCGCATTCGCGAGCGCCGCGGCGGCCGGGCCTTGCGCCGCTTCTCCGACCCCGAGGAATGGCAGGCCCGGCCGGTCGATCAATAGCACGTCCACGCGTTTGGGTACGGACGAGAAGCGCATGATCGGATAAGTGCTCCAGTCATAGCTCGTGATGCGTTGCGGGTCGAAATGCGTTTCTTCATAGAGCGTCCAGCTCGTGGTTTGCAAAATGCCGCCTTCGATCTGATTGCGCACGCCGTCCGGATTCACGATCTGTCCGCAATCGACGGCTGCTACGACACGCTCGATGCTGAGCTCGCCGGTATCGCGCATGACCGTCACGTCCATCGCGACGGCAAGGTAGGCCATCAGGTTCTTGTATTGGGCAAACGCAAAGCCGGTACCGTGCGAGCGCGGGCTCGAGTCGCCCGTTCGCGCGCTGCGGGCTCGCCAGCCGAATTGATCGACTACGGCGCCAATGACGCCATGCGCGCGTGGATCATCGAGATGTTTGAGGCGAAACGCCACGGGGTCGGCGTGCGCGGCTCTGGCGAGCTCGTCGATGAAGCTCTCGATCGCGAACACGTTCATGTGCGCGCCGAGCGAGCGCATGGCAGAGACGCGTATCGGCATCGTCGGCACGAAGTGATGCTGCACGTGCAGGCCCGGCACGCGGTAAAGCGGAATGCTGTTGCGGTCGCCTCCGCCTTCCGGCATCGGAATCGGCTTCGGCGGCGCGGGGGTGAACGGTTGCGCAAGGAGCTGCGCGGGCAACAGGCGGCCCGCATTCTCGATGCGGTTGTTATGCGTGTTGCTCCATAGCTCGTAACGCCAGTCGGCAATCTTGCCTGCCGCATCGAGCGTTGCATTCGCCTCGACTGTCATGGCCGGGCCGAACGGCTCCCACATGTGTTCCTGTTCGCGCATCAATTGCACGCGCACCGGGCGGCCAGGCAGCCCGCGTGCAACGAGGGCGGCGTCGGCCGCGACATCGTCCGCGCCGTTGTGTCCGTAGCAGCCCGAACCTTCCACATGCACGCAGCGCACCTTGTCGGGTGGCATCGCGAGCATTTCGGCGATGCCCGCACGCAGCGGATAGACGCCTTGCGTGTGCGTCCACACGGTCATCACATCGTTGTCGAGCTGCGCGACAGCGCACGATGGCCCAATCGAGCCATGCGTCAGATACGGCCTCGAATAGCGCGCCCGCAGCGTCGCCACAGGCGCGGCCGCGCCCGTCGCTGTGCCCTGATCGGCCACCGCGATTTCCTGTGAAGGCAGACTCATCAGCAAGGCGTGAACGTTCGCCGGATCGGGCAGCGGCGGCCCGGCCTGCCATTGCGCGGCAAGCGCAAGCTCACGCATCGCGAGGATCGCGCGCCATTCGTCGTCGGCGACCACCGCGAGGTAGTTGCCGTTGCGCACGACCTTGATGACGCCGGGCAGCGCCTCGACGCGCCCTCTATCGACTGCGACGAGGCTCGCGCCATAAGACGGCGGCCGCACGACGCGGGCATGCAGCATGCCGTGCGGCCGGAGATCCTGGACATAGCTCGCGCCGCCCGTCACCTTGCCCGGTATATCCACGCGAGGCAGCATATGGCCAATCAGCGCGTAGGCCGATGGCGGCTTTTTCGGCGCGTCGGGCTGCGCGTTCTGATGGAGGTCCGCGTATTGCACGGCTTCGCCATAGCTCACGCGTCTTCCGTCGGCGGCAATGACGGCGCCGTCGCGGGTCGTGAGGGCCGCTGCGTCGACGCCCAGTTGCGACGCCGCGCTCGCGACCAGCAGCGCGCGTACCTGAGCGGCGGCGTTGAGGATCGCGGTGCCGCTGTCCGCCATCGTGTGACTGCCTGCGGTGTAGCCTTCGTTCGGCGTTGCGGCGGTGTCGGCGGTGATCAGCTCGATCGCATGAGGCGCGAGATCCAGCTCTTCCGCGGCGACCTGCAGCAGCGCGGTGCGAATGCCCGTGCCAAGCTCCGCCTTGCCCGTGAATACGCTCACCTGGCCGTCACGGGCGACCTTGATCCACGCATCGAGCAACGGCGTGCTCTTGAGACTGCCCGGCAGCTTCGGGGCGCTCGCGTTGAGGGTGCCCGCTTCGGTGGTGGTTTGCGCAAGCGCGGCCATGCCTGGCACGATCGCGAAGCTCACCATCAGCGAGCCGCCAACGAGGAAGCGGCGCCGCGCGGGGTCATCGGGGCCGCTGCCGTGAGCGACGGAGGACGGGTGGCCGTCGCTCACGACTGCGCTCCCTCGTCCGTTCGCGGCGAACCCGTCGCGGCTTGCCGGATCGCCGCGAGAATGCGCATGTGCGTGCCGCAGCGGCACAGGTTCGGCTGCATGTAGCGGCGGATCTGTTCATCGCCTGGGTGCGGGATTCGCTCCAGCAGCGTGTGCGCGCGCATGATCATGCCGGCGATGCAATAGCCGCATTGCGCGGCTTGCTCGTCAATGAAGGCTTGCTGAAGTGGTCCCGGATGTTCCGCGCTGCCAAGTCCTTCGACGGTTCGCACTGGCCGGTCGCCAACGGCCACGACCGGCATGAGGCACGAGAACACCGGTTCGCCGCCGACGCTGACCGTGCATGCGCCGCATTGACCGAGACCGCAGCCGAACTTCGCGCCATCGAGCTGCAACTGGTTGCGCAGCACGTAGAGCAGCGGCGTTGACGGGTCGACATCGACCGTATGACTGACTCCGTTGACGTTGAGCGTGATCATCGTGGCAGGCCGTCCTTGCGAAAATGAGCGACCGCGCCGGCGTCGAGCGAAGGCCACGCGTCGCGTGCGGTGAAGCGTTCGCGCGTGTAGTTGGCGAGCTCCGCTATCTGGGCATCCGTGAATGTGTTGGCGAATGATGGCATGAAGGGCGCGCTATCGCTTTCGTGCCAGTCGATTCCATCGAGGATGATACGGACCATGTTGCGCGGGCTGTCGGCGTTGACGGCCGTGGAAAGGGACAGCGACGGTCGAGCATCCCCGCTCGACATCGGCGCGCCTTCGGCATGGCACGATGCACAGGCCGCGGCGAATAGATTCGCGCCGCCGCCGGGCGCGGTGGACACGGGCGCGGCGGAAGCGGAGGGCGAGGCGACCGGATGCTCCGGCATGCCTGGGCCCCCGGACGTCAACGCCAGCAGATACGCGGCAATTGCCTCTACGTCGGAGGCGGATGCGTCGGCGAGCATGCGCGTGACGGGGCGCATCGGACCCGCCGCCGCCCCATGGGCGCTCGCGAGGCCCGTGCGCAGATAGCTGACGAGCTGTGCCTGCGTCCAGGGCGTGGGGCGTGAAGCGAGGTCCGTCAGCGCGGGCGCATCCCATCCGTCGATCGTGCCGCCTTGCAGCCTGCGGTCGCGGCGCTCGGCACCGAGGCGGTCGAGCGGCGTGTGGCACGCACCGCAATGACCGAGGCTTTCGACCAGGTATCGTCCGCGTGCGACGTCCGGCGCTTCGGGCGGGGCCGGCGCTGCTTCGGTACCGGTATGCAGGTAAAAAAGATTCCACACGGCGATGAGGGGCCTGAAGCCAAGCGGGAAGATCAGCTCGTTGTGCGGCGCAGGCGCCTTGACGGGAGCGCGGCTCATCAGCCACGCATACAGCGAGCCCATATCGGCATCGCTCATGTGCGTGAAGTGCGGATAGGGGAACGCGGGATAGAGCAGATGGCCGTCGCTGGACACGCCGCGCCGCATCGCGCGCGCGAACGCGTCGAGCGACCAGCCCCCGATACCCGTCTCGTTGTCCGGGGTGATGTTGGTCGAGTAAATGATGCCGAAGGGTGTATGCAGTGGCAGTCCGCCCGCGAGGGGCAGGCCGCCCGTCGCGGTGTGGCACGCGACGCAATTGCCAACGGCCGCGAGCTTCGCGCCGCGCGCCGCGGCCGCGGTATCGCTGCCGGCCGCGAAGGGTGCGGTCACGGCAGCCGGCGCGGGCTCCCAAGCATGCGCGGTGGGTCCGCGGTATGCGGCCATGAGGGCAACCAGAACAACGGCCACGCCTGCACTCGCCACCCGTCCTTTCATCTAGCCTCCATCGCCGAGCCGTCCGCATCATGGTTCCAGACTACGTCGCGCGGCTCCAGGTGGCGCAAGCGGCGTTCCTGATATTCACGGAAGTCTGCGGCTGTCCGCCGCTCCGCGGTTGGCCGCTGTCTACGAGGACGGAAGCGTTAGGGTCGAACAGCGGCAGGTCGCGATAACGGTCTCGCCTAGCCGGCTGCGATCGCGATGGCGATCTGCACGAAAAGCACCTTGACGATGGTCATCGACGGAAAAATCATCGCGTACATGACGTCGGGCTGATCCGTCGGCGCGATGCGGTTGGCGAAGGCGAGAATCGCGGGATTGCCGGTGGCCCCGCAGATCACGCCGACCGATGTATCGAAAGACAGTCTGAAGACCCACAGGCAGCACACAGCCGTGACGCCGACGAGCACGAGCAGCGTGATCACGCCATAAAGCAGCAGCAGCGGTCCGGCGGTGCCGACGGTCGCGACGAATTTCGGTCCGCAAGACAGGCCCACCTGCGCGAGAAAAATCGTCAGCCCGAGATTGCGCAGCACGAGATTTGCAGAGAGCGGCATCACCCACACGAACGGTCCGTTGCGGCGCGCATTGCCGAGGCACAGCGCGACCAGTAGCAACGCCGCGAGACCCAGGCTGAACGCGCCGAGACCGGGCGCGCGCAGCGGGATCGCGCCGACCAGCAGCCCCGCTGCCGCGCCGATGCCCAGACAGATGAAACTGAGGTCGGCCGTGCCCTTGATCGAATCGCCGAAAAACGCGCGGACCCTCGCGCGATGCGCGTTACTGACGAGCAGGCCGACGCGGTCGCCTGCTTCGAGAATGAGGTCTGGCGTCGACAGTAGATCGGCGTCGCCGCGCCGCACGTGCGCGATCGCGCAGTTCACGCCATCCGGAAAGCGCAGATTGCCGAGCGCCGTGCCGACGACTGACGGACTCGATGCGAACACGCGCATATAGTCCAGGTCTTCCCGATGACTCGAGATGCGCCCGGGCTGTAGCTCGCCGCATAGCGCCGTTGCTTCGTCGAGCGGGCGGCGCTCGGTGGCGGTGGCAAGGAGGACGTCGTCGGCGCGCAGCGTGAAGTCGTCGCTGGGCAACTGATTGTGATGCGCGCGCCGCACGGCCGCGATCACTACGCCGGCAGGCAGGCGAGTCGAGAGCTCCGACAGCTTGAGACCGAACAGACTGGCATTGCGCAGCGCGATTTCCGCGGTCTCCAGCACCTTCGCGGGCGGTTTCGGTATTTTGGCTTTCAGGACTGAGTTCAGCACATAGAGGAATAGGATCGGCCCGGCCACGCCGAACGGATAGGTGACGCTATAAGCCACGGCGGCATTGCTGCTTTTCATCGATGCGATGGCAACCTGCAGGCTCGCCGTGCTGGTGCCGCTGCCGGCGAACATGCCGAGCGCATCGGCGAGCGTGATGCCGAAATGGATGAAGGCGCACGCCACGAGACCCGAAGCGATCACGCCCAGACATGCGGCCGCGTTGGCCTTCACGCCTTCCCGGCTCGTGAGTCCGCGGAAGAACTGCGCGCCGTACTGAATGCCGATGCCATACAGAAACAGCAGCAGACCGAGCGTGCCCAGCAACGCCGGCGGCGCGGATTTCGGCGCGAACGCGCCGAGCGCCAGTCCAACGAACAGCACGGCCCCCGAGCCTAGAGCCACGCCCTTGATAGTGATTTCGCCGACCAGGTAGCCGAGCGCGATGGTCAGAAAAAGCGCGAACAGCGGCTGAGTTTCGAGGAAAGTTCTGACTGCTTCCATGCCGCCCTCTATAGGTGGACAAAGCAACGCGACTGAGCGCTTCCTCCGGGCAGGACTCGCGTTCGACGCGCGGCAGTTGCTGACGATACTCGTTGCTGCTATCGCATTGCGCCTGCGAGGTTGCCCGAGCCGAGACCCACGATCAGATCGAGTGCGCCGTTCTTCAACGCTTGCGTCGTGACCACGCCCGCCGCTTTCAATGCGGCCGCGTCGATGCGCGACGCGTCCGATAGCTCGACACGCAACCGCGTGGCCGCCAGCGCGTCGAGCTTCCTGATGTTGGCCGCGCCGCCCAGCGCCGCACGAATCTTTTCCGCGCGCTCCGTTTCTTGCGGCGAGTTTTGCACCGAGGCGGCCACACCCGCTGGAGCCGCCGCCGCTGCGCCTTCCACACCAGGCACCCCGGCCGCCGGCAAATCCGCTTCGGCGCCCGCTGTTTTCAGATAGTCCTGCATGTCGGTTTTCATGTTCTCCGACAACGGCCCGAAGATCGCCTGCACGCCGTTGCCCACGCGCACCACACCCGCGGCACCGAGCGCCTTGAGCTTGTGTTCGTCGACGCGCGCCGGGTCCTTCACGGAGATGCGCAGGCGCGTGATGCAAGCGTCGAGACTCGTGATATTGGAGCGGCCGCCAAAGGCGAGCACGACTTCGCGCGAACGTCCTCCCGCGCCGCTCGCGGCAACCGCCGCTGTTTCCGCCGCATCGTCCTCGCGACCGGGTGTCTTGAGGTTGAAGCGCGTGATGACGAAGCGGAACACGCCGTAATAGATCACCGCGTAAATTGGACCAAGGATGAAAACGTACCACGCGTGCGTGGCCTTCCCGCCGATCAGGTTGAACATCAGAAAATCGATGCCGCCTTGCGAAAACGTGAAGCCCATGCGCATGCCCAGTGTGTTCGCCACGAACTGCGCCGACGCCGCGAGGCATGCGTGAATCAGGTAAAGCACCGGCGCGACGAACAGGAACGCGAATTCGATCGGCTCGGTGATGCCGGTGAGGAAAGAAGTCAGCGCGGCCGAGACCATCATGCCGCCGACGGCCACCTTCTTCTCCGGCTTCGCGCAATGCCAGATCGCGATCGCCGCGGCCGGCAGGCCGAACATCTTGAACAGGAACGCGCCCGCCAGGATGCCCGCGGTCCGGTCGCCCGCGAAATAACGGGTGATGTCGCCGTGAACCGTCTTGCCGGTCGTCGGGTCGAGGTAGCTGCCCATTTCGAAGAAGAACGGCACGTTCCAGATGTGATGCAGGCCGAACGGAATCAGCAGACGTTCGACGAAACCGTAGACCGTCGCGGCGGTCCGCGGGTCGGAAACCGCCGCCCAATGCGAAAAAGCCTTGATTGCGCTGCCGATCGGCGGCCACACGAAAGACAGGATCGCGCCGAGCACGATCGAGCCGATCGCGGTCACGATCGGCACGAAGCGCTTGCCGGCGAAGAAGCCGAGATAGGCCGGCAACGTGATCCGGTAGTAGCGGTTGAACATCCATGCCGCAAGACCACCGGCGAGGATGCCGCCGAACACGCCAGTCTGGATCGACGGTATGCCCATGATCGTGTCGGTTTCGACGCCCTGGAGCTTGCCGATCACACCCAACGTGGCCGTCATCACCAGATATCCGATCGTTGCGGCGATGCCCGAGACGCCATCGTTCTCGGTGAAGCCAAGCGCGACGCCGATCGCGAAGATCAGCGGCAGGTTGCCGAAGATCACGTCGCCCGCGTTCTTCATCAGCGCGAGCACGACGACCGGCACGTAACCGTGAAAGTCGGTGGCGCCGAGACCGAGCAGCAGGCCGGCCACCGGGAGCACGGCGACGGGCAGCATCAGCGATTTGCCGATCTTCTGCAAGACTCCGAAGGCATGCGAGAACATGGCTGATCTCCTGTTGATCCGCTCACTCGGCAAAGCGCGACAGATGCGCGCGGACTTCCGCGGCGGTGCCCAGACACAGCACCTCGGCGGCGAGCTTCCTGGCTTCTTCGGTCGTCACGCGTGCAAGCTGAGCCTTGATCGAACCGACCGCCGGAATGCTCACCGACAGCTCGTCAATGCCAAGGCCGACGAGCACCGGCACCGCCATCGCATCCGACGCGATGCCGCCGCAAATGCCGACCCATTTGCCATGCTTGTGCGCACCGTCGACCGTCATGCCGATCAGACGCAACACCGCCGGGTGCAGCGCGTCGGCCTGCTTCGCGAGTTGCGGATGGCCGCGGTCCATCGCGAGCGTGTATTGCGTGAGATCGTTCGTGCCGATCGAGAAGAAGTCGACTTCGCGTGCGAGCGGCTCGGCGATCAGCGCGGCCGCGGGGACTTCGATCATGACGCCGACTTTCACGCTCGCCGCGCGATCGCCGGCTTCTTCGAGCAGGATCTTGCGCGCTGCCCGCACCTCCTCGATCGCGGCGATCATCGGGAACATCACGTGCAGATGCCCAAGCGGCGCCGCGCGCAGGATCGCGCGCAGTTGCGTGCGGAAGATGTCGGGACGCTCCAGGCTCACGCGCACACCGCGCAGGCCGAGAAACGGGTTGTCTTCCTTCGGCAGCGGCAGATACGACAGCGGTTTGTCGCCGCCGACGTCGAGCGTGCGGACCACGAGCGGCCGCTCGCGGCCGAGCGCTTCGGCGACGGCGCAATATTCGGCGGCCTGTTCGTCTTCGGTTGGCGCGGTGTCTCGCGCGTCGAACAGGAACTCGGAGCGCAACAGGCCCACGCCTTCGGCGCCGGCCGCGACCGCATCGCGTGCTTCCTGCGCATTGCGGATGTTCGCGACGACTTCGACGCGGTGGCCGTCGGCCGTCATTGCGAGTTTGGTTGCCGCGAGCTTTTCGACTTCGCGTTTGGCGGCCTGGCGGCTGATGCGTTCGCGCGCCTTCTCGAGTTCCTCGGCGCTCGGGTTGCGCCGCAAGCTGCCGCGCGAACCGTCGAGCACGACGGGCGTGCCGTCGGCGAGTTGCAGCGCGCGCGCGTCGATACCGCAGATCGCCGGAATACCGAGCGAGCGCGCGAGGATCGCGACGTGGCTCGTCGCGCCGCCGCTCGTCGTGCAAAAGCCGAGCACCTTGCTGCGATCGAGCGACGTGGTGTCGGACGGCGAGAGCTCCTCGGCAATCAGGATCGATTCGTCCGGCACGTCGATCTGCGCCTGCTTCACGCCGGCGAGCAGCGCGAGTACACGGCGGCCGACGTCGCGGATATCGCCGGCGCGTTCGCGCAGCAGCGGATTGTCGAGCCTTTCGAGCGTGCTTGCCTGGTTCTGGAACGCATCGCGCCACGCGAACCCCGCGCCCTTTCCCGCGCTGATGCTGCTGATCGCGGCATCGTTGAGGTCAGGATCGTCCAGCAGTTCGAGATGCGCGTCGAGAATCTGCGCTTTCGACGGATCGGTGAGCGTCGCCTTGAGCGCCTCGATCTGCTGACGCGCCTGATGCTGGGCCGCTTCGAGTTGCGCCCGTTCGCGTTGCGGCGACTCGCCCGCTTCGTTCACCTCGATGACCTGCTGGCGGAACTGCACGATCCTGCCGACCGAAAGCCCTGGCGAAGCGGATACGCCGATGAATTCGTTGGTGTCGGCGGGAGCCGCTTCGGTCGGCGCTGGCACCGGCGCAGCCGGTGCGGTTGGCGCAGCCGCCGCGGGTGCGGGCGCATCGCCGGGCTTTTCGCCCGATCCCTCGGCAAGCAGACGCGCGACGGTGCTGGCCGCCTCCGCCGCGTCGGGACCGCGGGCCTCGACGCGCAGCTTGTCGCCGAACTTCGTTGCGAGCCCCATGATCGCGACGACGGACTTGGCATTGGCGCTGGCATCGCCTCGCAGCAGCCGGATCTCGGACTTGAATTTCTTCGCCTCGACCGCGACGACCGCGGCGGGCCGTGCATGCAGGCCCACTGGATTCGGCAGCGTGATCTCGTCGGAGAGGATCGCGCCGGTGGCGCTCGCCGTGTCCTTGTCCTCCATGCTGCCGACCAGCTCGACGTACAGCGCGACGTCGGTGCCGGCGACGACGAGCCCTTTCGCGGGAACGTAGCGCGTGACGAGATCGCCATTGGCGATCACCATTTGCGTGAGCAGGCTGGTTGCTCTTGCGCCGACCACGATTGGGTCGAAGCGGATCAGCGGCGTGCCCGTCGCGACGGCGTCGCCTTCCTTGACCAACGGCATGAAGCCCTCGCCGCGCAGCAACACGGTGTCGAGCCCGATGTGCAGCAGCACTTGCAGACCGTTGTCGCCGGTGATCGTCGTGGCGTGGCCAGAGCTGTGGAGTTGCGTGACCTTGCCGGCAAGCGGCGACAGCAGTTCATCCGAGGTCGGATCGATCGACACGCCATCGCCGACCATCTTCTGGGCGAAGACCGGATCGGGCACGCTCTCGAGAGGAACCAGTACGCCCGACAGTGGCGCCATCAACCCGATGCGCTGAGGACGCTGAGGAGCTTTCATCGCCAAGACTCCTTGTACATTGACGCTCGCCTGAGGTGGCTCGACTCGAGCCGCGTGAGCGCAACATTCACACGTGCGGTCGGCACCATTGCCGCTCACGCCGCTCACCCACTTGTGAGCGGCGCACGTTACAAAAGCGTCGGTGACAGAAACTCAGGAAAGCCAAATAAGGTCGCGCTCGTCACCGGTATGCGCAAAACGGGTTTCGTTGCGCGTGACATCTCGGCTCTCAAGATGGTGCCGCCCACACAGCATCGACCCGGGGTGAACGGAGAAACGTCAGGCGCGCTGCGACGGCGCTGTTTTGCTTTGTCGGACCGCCTCGCGCCTGTGGACGACCGTTTGCACCGTGGCCCCGGAAAAAGGACCTGAAAAGCGCTCTGACAAGGAGCATATGTTACTGAGCGCAGATTGCAAGACGAGACGATTTCGCAGATGAGCGCCCGAATTTTCCGATTTCTCTACACGAGACGGACATGGTCTTTACTAAATTGCTGTGACTTTTTCTCTGCAGCTGTGTTTTATTCGCTTAGCGAAAGTTGACGTCTGGATTGCATTGGAATGAGTACGGAACTTCCGCGCGGCCTCCGCGCCCGGCAATCTCAGGAGTGAGCGAAAAACGGCCCTGTACTTCACGCGGTCGTCGCAATGCCGCTGTCATGTTGGCCCGGAACATGCGAGGGCTTGCGCCGGGCGACTAAGTAGTTCATGGTCGAGTCTTGCGTGAATCCTCTTAAGGCTTGCTACTCCATGCACGACACGATTACCCGACTGAGGAGGTCGACCATGCGTGATACCGTCGCTAGCACCGAGTCCCGCTCCCGCAGCAATTCCCACAATTCGAGTTTCGCCCTCGTCGATCATTACGCGCGCGCCGCCCAACGCAGGCTCAGCAACTTCAGCGTGCTGAACGTGCTGCGCACCTTCCCGCAGTTCATTCCGTACAGCGAAGGCAGCTAAAGGCCCGATCGAAGCTCACGGTCCAGGCCATCAACGAGACGATCCCCCTGTTGAGCGAGCTGGCGGCCTCCGTCGGAAAGCCAAAGACGCCCGTCACGGAAATCGTCGACTTTCCGGCCAACGACGAACAACGGCAGGCCGCCAACGCGCTCAAGCAGCACTTCGACGCTCAAGGCAGCGACAAGTCGAACCACCACAGCTACCACCACCTGTACGGCGCGATCCTTGCGAATCGCGAAGCCATGCGCTCGGTGATCGAAATCGGCATCGGGACCCAACATTCCGACACCGTTTCGTATATGGTCGCGGGCAAGCCCGGCGGATCGCTCAGGGCGTTCAGGGACTTTCTGCCTTTCGCGCGGATCTATGGAGCGGACATCGACCGCCGGGTCCTCTTCAAGGAGGAGCGCATCGAGACGTTCTTCGTCGACCAGACCGAGTCCGCCACTTTCGAGCAGCTCGCACGATCGGTGGACGGCGAATGCGATCTGATCATCGACGACGGTCTGCATTCTCCGAATGCCAACATCCAGACGCTGATCTTCGGGCTGAAAAATGTGAGGCGCGGCGGTTGGGTCGTGGTGGAAGACATCGGGCATCATGCACTGCCCGTCTGGCAAGCCGTCAGCGCGTTGCTTCCCGAACGCTATCGGCGGCACATCGTCAACGAGGAGCACGGGCTCGTGTTCGCGGTGCAGCGCCTCGAATGATGCGCGCGGCTTCCCGCTTCGCTCAACGCTGATGGCGCGGCACGTTACCCGCGCCAACGCTCCTGGTGGCGACATGAATTGCTGAAGTCACGAGACGACGCGGCCGTGACCCTCTGCGCATTGTTCAGCCGCGTTAGCTAGTCTTTTCAGCGGACGACTCTTTTTCCGACGTGAGACCCCGTCTAAAGTGTCAGACTTCAACCTGGCATCAGGGTCATCATGCACATCGATACACCTACTAATCCAGCATCCCTGGAAGCAAATTCAACGTCGGCGGCCCAGTGGCTATCCGTCATCGCTGTAGCGGTAAGCGCATTCGCCTTCGTCACGGCCGAGTTTTTGCCTGTCGGGCTGTTGCCACAAATCGCACTCGACCTCGGCGTGTCGACCGGTGTCGCCGGCCTCATGGTCACCACGCCCGGCGTGATGGCCGCGATATTGGCGCCTACGCTGATAGTCAGCGCGGGCCGCATGGACCGCCGGTACGTTTTCCTGCTCCTCACTGCGGTACTGTTGATCGCGAACGTCGTGTGTGCGATCGCACCGAACCTCGCGATCATGCTCGTAGGACGGGCTCTGCTTGGCGGCGCGCTGGGTGGGTTCTGGACTCTGGCGACGGCGGCGGCTCCTCGACTCGTGCAAGCAAAGGATGCCGCCAAAGCGACCGCGACCATTCTGACCGGCGTGACCTGCGCAACCGTGATCGGCGTGCCGCTCGGGACGTTCATCGCGTCGTTTGCATCGTGGCGCATGGCGTTCGCCGCCACCGCGGGCCTCGTGTCGCTCGCCTTACTGGCGCAGGCGTTCCTCGTGCCTTCGTTGCCGTCGGCATCGGCGTTGCGGATCGCCGATTTCAAAACCCTGCTTGGCCGGCCTCATACGAGGTTGAGCATGGTGATGGTCGCGCTCGTCTTCGGCGCGCATTTCTCGACCTATACGTATATTGCGCCGCTGCTCGAACACGACTTCTCGTTGAGCGCCATCACGCTGCTGCTGTTCGGATTCGGTCTGATCGGCTTCTTCTCCAATGCGTTGACATCGATGGTGATTTCGGACCATCTAAAGAAATCCGTCGCCGCGATGGTTCTGCTCCTATTGGGCGCGATGTCGTCGATGTTGCTGCTCGAACATTCGCCGATCGGCGAGACCGCGGGGATGCTGCTGTGGGGAATCGCGTTCGGAGCGCTTCCGCTTTGCTTCAGCGTGTGGATTCAGCGCGGCACGACAGACCTGCCCGAAGCGGGGTCGGCCATGTTCGTCAGCATCATCCAGGTGGCGATTGCGGTGGGCTCGGCAGTGGGGGGCACCATTGTCGACCGTGCGGGCGTTCACGCTGACTTCACGCTGGGACTTGGACTCGCGCTACTGGGCCTCGTGACACTGCAACGGCTTGCTGTATTGGAACGACCGGCCACGGCGGCTTCTCTTGATTGCGCCTGCGATGCGTCGGTTGACTGACGCGTCGAGACAGTACGTCGCGTGACTGGAGCCCACCGCGCTAGCCAGCCGTGGCGACGGCCAGGCGACGGAATCCGTCAAACAGCCGTCTTCACGACTCTGGGTTGAAACGGGGCGTTGAGCGGCACGTCGCCAGCGGCCTCGTTGCGGGCGGCGCTCGTCGATAGATAGCGCAAACAGCACACGCGCAAAAAAGACGCGAAATTCAACGGCTCTTCGCCGCGCAAGGCGACCAGTTCGTCGTGAAGCTTCACGACGAACTGGGTCGTCGTCACGTTCTCGCGGTTGGCGATTTCCCGAAGCACGTCCCAGAAGAGATTTTCGAGCCTCACCGTGGTCACGACGCCATGAATGCGCAGCGCGCGCGTACGCGACTCGTAGAGGATCGGATCAGCGTTGACATAGACGTTGCACATACGTTCAGCCTTTCTCGCGAATGATGACGCAGGACGCGAAGCGCGCGGCGCGGGCGCTCATGCCGTCGTGATCGAGCGTAACACGGTTGGTCGCCCGCGATGCCGCGCCTCGGTCGAGGCGCGCTCCGTCAATGCGCGATGCGCGTGCCCAGCAGCGCAAGGAACTGCGCAAGCCAGTTCACGTGCGAGGTCCATGCGGGCGCGGTCACGAAGTTCTCGTCCGTGATCGCGTCAGGCCAGTCGAGCGCCACGTACTCCGCGCCCGCGAGCTTCACTTCGGGCGCGCAGGCCGGATACGCCGAGATGCGCCGGCCTTCGATTACACCCGCCGCAGCCAGCAGTTGCGCGCCGTGGCAGACCGCGGCAATCGGCTTCTTCGCTTCGGCGAATTGGCGCACCCAGCCGATCACCTCGTCGTTGAGCCGCAGATATTCGGGGGCGCGGCCGCCGGGCACGAGCAGCGCGTCATATTGTGCGGGGTTCACCGACGCGAAATCGGCGTTCAGCGTGAAGTTATGGCCACGCTTTTCGGTGTACGTCTGATCGCCTTCGAAGTCGTGAATTGCGGTGCGAATCGCGTCGCCCGCGCGCTTGTCGGGCGCGACGACGTCCACCGAATGCCCGACTGCCGCCAGTGCCTGAAACGGCACCATCAGCTCATAATCTTCGACGAAATCGCCGGCGATGATAAGAATGCGCTTTGACATGCTTCGTCTCCTCTCGAATGGGGTGGGAAATGGCGAGGCGGACGCGCTATATCGCGGTGTGAAGGCGGCGGCCGTTGAGAAGCAATATAGCGATCGACGCAGTGGGCCAGGTAATACGCGGCTAAATGCCGACCAGGGTTTTCACTGAGCTGAACGGAACTCAGCCCGAATGCGGCAGACGATCGCGGTAGGTGGAGCGATCGGTGTCGCCATGATCTGGCCGAACAGCCTCGGCATCGCGGTTTTCACGGTGGTTGCGGCTCTGGCGGCCATCGTGATTCTGCGCTCGGTAAGGGAAACCAAAGGCCTGCGTCTCAGCGAGATCGACGCTGGCGGTCACTGAGTTTTTCCTACTTCCATCAGGCGAAAGAAAAAGAGTCGCGCTCCATTCGAGTGCGACTCTTTTGTCATTGGGAACGTCCATTCAACCGCGCAGATTCGACACACATCGCTGCAGCACCTTGCGCAGCGTATCGACCGGGATTTCCGTTACTCCGTCCAGCATGGACGCTTCGAGCGCGTCGATCGCCGAATCGCATTCCTGCAGTACCCGACGCCCTTCGTCGGTCAGAAACAGATGAATCAGTCGACCGTGGGTAGGATGTCCCACGCGTCCGACCCAACCGTTGGCTTCCATCGTCTTGACAACTTCGTTGGCCGACTGCGGCGTGATGAACGAGCGTTCGGCGAGTTTCGCATTGGTCATCGCGCCGCTGGCGCTGATCACGGAGAGCGCGGTGAACTGAGGCAAGGTCAACCCGAATTCACCCAGTACATCGATCAAACTGCGTTTGAGCAGGCGGTCGAGTTGGCCGACCACATAGGAAACGCGGGCAGGTGGCGCACCGGTTTTCGTTGAACCGGCCTGTTTGGCAAGGGGCGTTCGCCGCTTCTCCATTGTCTTGATCATTATCAGGTTTGCCTTAGGTGTTTCTACCAGGCATATCATATTCTACTTTCAATATCAGGCCTCCTGAGACTAGACTCATCATCAATTCCGGGGGCGCTGTGGGAAGGATTCTGATAAGTGGCGCGAGATCATTGTCAGAAATCTTCTCCTTCCCATGGCCGCTTCGTCGAAGAACGAAGCGTGGCTCGCCTCTGGCAATTCAATCAAAGGTGAAGGAGACGTCATGTCAAGTGTTGCTAATCGGTCGAGTGCGGTGGGCTCCAGTACTGCACTAACGTTGGCATTGTGCTTTCTCGTCGCGGTGCTGGAGGGTATCGACCTGCAGTCCACTGGCGTTGCGGCGCCTCGAATGGCGCACGAGTTCGGCTTGTCGGTCAGCCAGTTGGGGCTCGCTTTTAGCGCCGGCATGTTGGGGCTTTTGCCGGGCGCGATGATCGGCGGCAGACTCGCCGACCGGATCGGCCGCAAGCGCGTTCTGATGATCTCGATGGCGATTTTCGGCATCTTCTCGATCGCGACCGCGCAAGTCTGGAGTTTCGAAAGTCTGCTGATTGCTCGCGTGCTGACGGGCATCGGGCTCGGGGGCGCGATGCCGAACCTGATCGCGTTGTCGTCCGAGGCGGTCGATCCGCGTCACCGCAACACCGCGGTTAGCGTCATGTATTGCGGTATGCCGCTCGGCGGCGCGCTTGCCGCATTGATCGCCGTACTGAGCGCGGGTGCTACCGCGTGGCGTCATATCTTCTACGTGGGCGGAGCCGGACCGCTGATCATCATTCCGCTGCTGATGGCATTGCTGCCTGAATCGCGCGAATTCGCCACCGAATCGCGAGAATTCGCGACGGCGGACAAACCGCTCCTTTCGACGCGTGAAGTCCTGTTCGGCGAGGGGCGCGCCGCCGCGACGATCGGTATCTGGTTCAGCTTCTTCTGCACGCTGATCGTTCTTTACTTCCTGCTGAACTGGCTGCCTTCATTGACCGTGGGGCGCGGCATGAGCCGTTCGCAGGCGGGGATTGCCCAGATCTTTTTCAACGTCGGCAGTGTAATCGGCGTACTGGGCATCGGTCTGCTGATGGACCGCTTCAGACAAGGCCTGTCAGTCACGGCAATCTATGCGTGCATCGTCGGTGCATTGGTCGCGCTTTCGCAAGTCGCCAGCATCGAGACACTGTCCGTTGCCGTGCTGTTTGCCGGAATGGGCGTCGTCGGTGCGCAGTCGATGCTGTATTCGCTGTCCGCCGCCAGCTATCCGACCAGCGTGCGTGGTACGGGAGTCGGCGCCGCGGTGGCGGTGGGACGCGTCGGCTCGATTGTCGGCCCCGTAGCCGCCGGGCAATTGCTTGCGATGGGAAAGAGCTCGACGCTCGTCATCGGCGCGAGCGTGCCGGTGACGGTCATCGCGGCGATTACAGCATTGCTCGTCATTCGCTCCAACGCCGCGAAACGCTAACTCTTCGTTGATGGACCCAGCTGGCCCGGCGTTTTCGCGCCGGGCCATTTTTCATGCGTCATTCGTGATTCGTCGTGCCTCGGGCCCGCAGATCAAGCAACCTGACGGCGTTCTCCTTCAGAACGAGCGGCTTTACTTCGGGCTTGATGTCGAGCGTATCGAAGTCTTCGAGCCAGCGGTCCGGGCGGATCAGTGGGAAGTCGGACGCGAACAGCACCTTGTTGCGCAACAGGGTGTTCGCATACTTGACCAGCTCGGGCGAAAAGTACTTCGGCGACCAGCCCGACAGATCGATATACACGTTCGGCTTGTGCAGCGCGATCGACAGCGCCTGCTCCTGCCAGGGCCAGGAGGGATGCGCGATCACGATCTTCATGTCGGGGAAGTCGGCGGCGACATCGTCGAGGTAGATCGGCTCCGAATACTTGAGGCGCAAACCGCCGCCGCCGCGCATGCCCGAGCCCATGCCCGAGTGTCCACTGTGAAAAACCGCCGGCAGCCGGTACTCGGCAATCACTTCGTAGAGCGGGTATGCCATGCGGTCGTTGGCGAAAAAACCCTGCATCGTGGGGTGAAACTTGAAACCGCGCACGCCGTGCTCCTCGATGAGCCGCCGCGCTTCGCGCGCGCCGAACTTGCCTTTGTGCGGATCGATGCTGGCGAACGCGATCATGATGTCGGAGTTTTTCTGCGCGAACTCCGCGACCTCTTCGTTCGAAATGCGACGGCGCCCGATGTTCGCTTCGCAGTCGACGGTAAACATCACGAAGCCGATATTGCGCTCCCGATAGTGTTCGATCGTTTCGGGAATGGTCGGGCGGCGCCCCTGTTTGAGCACGGTGCCGAAGTATTTGTCGGCGGCTTCGTCGAATTCTTTTGCAAACAGGTCCGGTGGTTGGCAGCACGACACCTCGGCATGCACGTGGGTGTCGATGGCCTTCAGTTGATCGATGTTCAATGGGGTCTCCTATGTGTAATTAACGCTGATGCGTCAGGCTGAGCGAAGATTGCGCACGCACGTCGACAGCAGGTTTTTCAGCATCTGTGAACCGTGTTCATCGATTTCGCCTAGCATCGATTGCTCGACCCTGTCAGCGGCACCGTCGCACTGAGCCAGCAATGTTTCGCCGGCCTTCGTCAGCGACAGCAGCCCGACGCGACGGTTGAGCGGATCGGCCACACGCGTCACCCATCCATTCGCTTCCATCGATTTGACGACCGCGCTGGCCGCTTGCGGCGTGATCAACGAGCGCTGCGCGAGCTGTGCGTTCGACGAACGTGCGCGCGCCCGCAGCACCGACAGCGCGGTGTATTGCGGCAACGTCAGACCATGCGAGGCAAGCGCTTCGGAAAGCTGCCGCGTGAGAATCTTGTCGAGCTGCCCGGCCAGGTAGCTGAGACGCACCGGAGCGGCAGCGTGCCTTCGATCGGGCAGGTTGCGCCGCGCCGTGGCGCGCGGTGTCGTTTCAGACCCTGACGGCTTACTCGTGATCGTCGGCATAGGCGGTTAGGGGTTTGTACCAAGACTTCTATATTGTACTTTACTTATCAGGTCGCCTGATATTAAATTGAGTTCAGGCCGCGAGGGCGGCATTGATACGGAGAAGCAGATGAGTTACGAAGGACGCTGGAAAACGGTGAAGGTCGCGGTGGAAGGCGGAATCGCCTGGGTCACGTTCAATCGTCCGGACAAGCGCAACGCGATGAGCCCGACGCTGAACAAGGAAATGATCGACGTTCTCGAGACGCTCGAACTCGACGCCGAAGCCCAGGTTCTCGTGCTGACCGGCGAAGGCAGTGCATGGACGGCCGGCATGGATCTGAAGGAATATTTCCGCGAAGTGGACGCGGGCCCGGACGTGCTGCAGGAGCGGATTCGCCGCGACGCGAGCCGCTGGCAATGGCAATTGCTGCGCATGTACTCGAAGCCGACCATCGCCATGGTCAACGGCTGGTGCTTCGGCGGCGGCTTCTCTCCGCTCGTCGCCTGCGATCTCGCGATCGCCGCGGACGAAGCCGTGTTCGGCCTGTCCGAAATCAACTGGGGGATTCCGCCGGGCAACCTCGTGAGCAAGGCGATGGCAGATACCGTCGGTCATCGTGAAGCGCTGTACTACATCATGACGGGCGACACCTTCACGGGTCCGCAAGCCGCGAAGATGGGTCTGGTGAACAAAAGCGTGCCGCTCGCGCAACTGCGCGACGAAACGATCGCTCTCGCGGCGAAACTGCTGAACAAGAACCCGGTCGTGCTGCGCAACGCTAAGCACGGCTTCAAGCGTTCGCGCGAATTCACGTGGGAGCAGAACGAAGACTACCTGTACGCGAAGCTCGACCAGGCGAACTATCGCGATCCGGAAGGCGGCCGCGAACAGGGCCTCAAGCAGTTCCTCGACGACAAGAGCATCAAGCCGGGCTTGCAGACCTATAAGCGCTAAGCGGCGCACTTCAGCGGGACGACCGAGGAGACGAACACATGCATCAAACGAACCTGTTGATTGGCGGCGCGAAACGTGCCGCGTCGAACGGCAAGACCTTCGAGCGCATCAATCCCGCGACGGGCGCGGTGGCCACCTGCGCCGCGGCGGCTACCGTCGAGGATGCCGATGCGGCCGTCGCCGCGGCGGCGCGCGCGTTCCCGGCATGGGCGGCGCTCACGCCCACGGAGCGCCGCAAACGCCTGCTCGCCGCCGCCGACCGCATGGACGCGCGCACGGCCGAGTTCATCGAGATCGGCGCGGCCGAAACGGGTGCGATGGCGAACTGGTACGGCTTTAACGTCATGCTCGCGGCCAACATGCTGCGCGAGGCCGCGGCGATGACGACGCAGATCGACGGCGCGGTGATTCCGTCCGACGTGCCGGGCAGCCTCGCAATGGCCGTGCGCCAGCCGTGCGGCGTCGTGCTTGGCATAGCGCCGTGGAACGCGCCCGTGATTCTCGCGACGCGCGCGCTCGCCATGCCGCTCGCGTGTGGCAACACGGTCGTGCTGAAGGCATCGGAAGGTTGTCCCGGCGTGCATGCGCTGATCGGCGAAGCGCTGAACGACGCGGGTCTCGGCGAAGGCGTCGTCAACGTGCTCACGCATGCGCCGGAAGACGCGCCCGCGATCGTCGAGCGTCTGATCGCGAATCCTGCCGTGAAGCGTGTGAATTTCACCGGTTCGACGCGTGTCGGCCGCATCGTCGCCGAGCTGTCCGCGCGCCATCTGAAACCCGCGCTGCTCGAACTGGGCGGCAAGGCGCCGGTGCTCGTGCTCGACGACGCGGACCTCGACGCTGCCGTCGAGGGCATCGCGTTCGGCGCGTTCTTCAATCAAGGGCAGATCTGCATGTCGACGGAACGCGTGATCGTCGATCGCAAGGTTGCCGATGCGTTCGTCGAAAAGCTCGTCGCGAAAGCGCGCACGCTGAAGGCAGGCGATCCGACACAGCCGGGCTCGATCCTCGGCACGCTCGAGAGCGAAGCCGCCGCGCGGCGCATTCGCGCGCTGGTCGAAGACGCCCGCGAAAAGGGTGCGAAGCTGCCGCTCGGTTGCGAGGTGAAAGGCGCGATCATGCAGCCGGTGATCGTCGAGAACGTGACGCGCGAGATGAAGCTTTATGCCGATGAATCGTTCGGTCCCGTGCTGACGGTGCAGCGCGTGGACGGCGACGAAGAGGCGCTGGCGGTCGCCAACGACAGCGAGTACGGCTTATCGGCCGCCGTGTTCAGCCGCGATATCGCGCGCGCGATGAACGTCGCGAAACGGATCGAGTCGGGCATCTGCCACATCAACGGCCCGACCGTGCACGACGAGGCGCAGATGCCGTTCGGCGGCGTGAAGGCGAGTGGTTATGGACGCTTCGGCAGCAAGGCGTCGATTCCCGAGTTCACCGAGTTGCGCTGGATCACGGTGCAGACGAGTCCGCGTCACTATCCGATCTAGGCGTCGGCTCGCGGCCGCAACGATTGCGGCCAGCCCATCCTTGCATGAGAAAGCGACGCCGTTTCTCCTTGCTCCACAGCGCGGGAGAAAGGGAATACAAGCAACATGGGACCAGAGTAAGCGCTAAAGCGCTAACTCTGGTCGACACAGGAGACAGGTTTTGGAATCGGAGCACAGCCACGCAAGCTCTCTGGCGACCGGATACCGGAGCGTCGCCATCGGAGCACCTTCAGCGCGGATCGAGAAACGCGGCGACTGCTGGTACCTCGAGACACTTGAACCTCTGGGTCCGTTTCCGGAGCGCTTTACGGACCGCCTGCTGAGCGGCGCACGCGCGCATCCCGACCGGCTGCTCGTCGCACGACGCGATGCCGGCGGCGCGTGGCAGGGCATCACGTATGCGCAGATGCTCGAGCGCGCGCGTGCGATCGGGCAGGCGCTGCTCGATCGCGATCTCAGCGCGGAACGCCCGTTGGTGATCCTTTCGGGCAACAGCGTCGAACATATGCAACTCGCGCTCGGCGCGATGTGGGCGGGTATCGCTTATGCACCCGTTTCGCCGGCCTATTCCGTTGATGTCGGGCGATTACGGAAAGCTGCGCCATGTCCTCGAACTGCTCAAACCGGGTCTGGTCTACGCGGACGATATCGGCGCATACACAGCGGCGCTCGATGCCGCGCTGGGAAGCGACGTCGAACGTGTCAGCGCGGTGCCCGCGCCAAACGCGTCGAGAGTGACGCGCTTCGACGCATTGTTCGACACGGCCCCGCGCGACGTCGATGCTGCCAACGCGCGCGTGAACGGCGACACGATTGCGAAGTTCCTGTTCACGTCCGGCTCGACGAACCTGCCGAAAGCCGTGCCGACGACGCATCGCATGCTGGGCGCAAACCAGCAGATGCTGCTCGAAACCTTTCCGCAGTTCGGCATCGAGCCGCCGGTCCTCGTCGACTGGCTGCCGTGGAATCACACGTTCGGTGGCAGCCACAACGTCGGCATCGTGCTGTACAACGGCGGCACGCTCTACATCGACGACGGCAAACCCGTGGCCGGCAAATTCGACGAGACGCTGCGCAATCTGCGTGATGTCGCGCCGACCATCTACTTCAACGTGCCGAAGGGTTGGGAAGAACTGACCATCGCGCTGGAAAAGGATGCGGCGCTGCGCGAGCGGTTTTTCTCGCGCGTGAAGATGTATTTCTTCGCGGGCGCTGGTCTGTCGCAGGCGGCGTGGGAGCGTCTCGAGCGCGTAACGCTCGAACATTGCGGAGAACGCATCCGCATCATGGCCGGTCTCGGCATGACCGAGACCGCGCCGTCGTGTCTGTTCACGACGGGACCAGTATCGTGCGCCGGCTATATCGGCTTGCCGCCGCCCGGGTGCCAGGTCAAGGTCGCGCCCGTCGATGGCAAATTCGAAGCGCGCTTTCGCGGCCCTCACGTGATGGGCGGATACTGGCGAGCATCGCCGGCGCTTCAGAGCAGCGTGTTCGACGATGAAGGCTACTACCGCACAGGAGACGCCGTCCGTTTCGTCGACCCGCAACGTCCCGAACTGGGCCTGATGTTCGATGGCCGCATTGCGGAGGACTTCAAGCTTGCGTCGGGAACGTTCGTCAGCGTCGGGCCGATGCGCGCGCGCATCATCAGCGAAGGGGCGCCCTACGTTCAGGATGCCGTCATTACGGGGATGAATCGCGACGAAGTGGGCGCGATGATTTTTCCGCGCCTCGAAGCGTGTCGCTCGTTGGCGGGTTTGCCCGCGGATGCGAGCGCCGAGGACGTGCTCAACACGGCCGCCGTGCGCGCTTTCTTCAGCGAGCTCGTCGCGCGGCTGAATCGGAGTGCGACAGGCAGTGCCTCGTTCATTGCCCGCATGCACCTGCTGAGCGTGCCGCCGTCGCTCGACCTCGGCGAGATCACCGACAAAGGCTCGATCAATCAGCGCGCCGTGCTCCAGCACCGGGCCGCGCTCGTGGAAGCGATGCACGAAGCCGACGCCGCCGACGCGACCGTGATCCACGCGCGCAGAGGCAGCTAGTCCAAGGACAGGAAGAAAATGACGTTGACTTATAAGGCGCCGCTACGCGACATGCGCTTCGTGATGGAAGAGTGGCTCGACGCCACTTCGTGGTGGCGCGACGTGCCCGACTGGCAAGACCTCGACTCGCAGACCGCGCAGCAGGTGCTGGAGGAAGCGGCGCGTTTCGTCGAGGAGCGCATCGCGCCGCTCAATGCGAGCGCCGATCTCGAAGGATGTCGTTTCGACACGGGCAAGGTGACGACGCCCGCGGGCTTTCGCGAGTCCTACGCGGAATTCGTCGAAGCGGGTTGGCCGACATTATCGCTCGACACCGGGCACGGCGGACAGGGCCTGCCGCAGCTTCTCGACGTCGCACTTCAGGAAATGCTCGCGGGCGCCAACCATGCGTGGTTGATGTCGCCCGGGCTCACGCACGGCGCGACGGCATGCTTGCAGACGTATGGCAGCGAACGCGTGAAAAAGGCATTGCTGCCGAAAGTCGCGAGTGGTGAGTGGCTATCGACGATGTGTCTGACCGAGCCCCAGGCCGGCAGCGATGTCGGCCTGATCCGTTCGCGCGCGACTGAAGCACCGGGCACCGACGGGTATTTCATCGACGGCAGCAAGATCTTTATCAGCGGCGGCGCGCACGATCTGACGGAGAACATCGTTCATCTGGTGCTCGCTCGAGTGCCCGATGCGCCGCCCGGCACGAAAGGGTTGTCGCTGTTCGTGGTGCCGGAATGGCTGGAAGACGGCGACGGTGGGCGCTCGTGCAATGGTGTCTATTGCGAAGGCATCGAAAAGAAAATGGGCCTGAAGGGCAGCCCGACCTGCACGATGCGCTTCGAACGCGCATTCGGTTGGCTCGTCGGTGAAGCGCATCGCGGTCTCGCGTGCCTGTTCGTGATGATGAACGCGGCGCGGCTGCAGGTTGCGATGCAGGGCCTCGGGCATGCGCACACCGCGTGGCAACGCGCGCACGCTTACGCGCAGGAACGCGCGCAGATGCGTGCAGTGAGCGTGCCGTCCGGTGCGAACGTCGCACCGGGGAAGGCTGCGCCGATTGCGTTTCATCCGGCCATGCGGCGGATTCTGATGGAGCTGCGCGCGATCGTCGAAGGCGAGCGCGCGATCGGTTACTGGACCGCGCATTGGCTCGACATCGCCGCACGTCATGCCGATGCCGCCGAACGGGAGCAGGCGGCGCAACTCGCATCGCTGTTGACTCCGATTGCAAAAGCGTTTTTTACGGCCAACGGTTTTGGCGCTGCATCGAACGCGCTGCAGGTGTTCGGCGGTTACGGCTACATCCACGAGTACGGCATTGAACAGACGTTGCGCGATAGTCGCGTGTCGATGTTGTACGAAGGCACCAACGAAATTCAGGCGATCGATCTGCTGATTCGGAAGGTGCTGCCCGATGGGGCGGTGGCGTTCGATATGCTGCTTCGCCACGTGCGCGGGGAAGCGCGGCTGTGCCAGGAGTCCGATCCGCCGGTACGTGCCGCCGGCGCGAAGCTCGCAGAGCTCGCACAGACAGTGGAGAGCACGACACGGTCGATCAAGGCACGCCACGCGCAAGACCCGGAGACGGCATACCGGGTCGCGGACGACTATCTCGCGATGCTTGGCTGGATGCTGCTGGCGTTCGCATGGGCGCGCACGCTGCGAATTGCGACGCCGCAATGCGAGGCGGAAACGTTCTATGTGGAGAAGCGGGAGACGGGCCGCTTCTTCTTCGACTACCCGCTCGCGGCCTTCGCTTATCGCCGCAGCCTCGTTGAAGCCGGGTGCGAGGCAACGCTGCCGTACGTCTGAAAGTCAGCTTGAGCAACACCTGCCTGATCAATACCGCTCGGCCACGTATTTAAACGGATAGTCTGGTTCCTTATAACCGTCGGGCTTTTGCCGTTTCGGCAGAGAGACCTTCTTGCGGGCAGGCTGCTTGTACGGAATCCTCTGAAGCATGTCGCTGATGATGTTCAGTCGCGCGCGCCGCTTGTCGTTTGAATTCGCTATGAACCACGAAGCATAGTCGGTGTCCGACGCCGCGAGCATCTCATCGCGGGCACGCGAGTAGTCATACCATCGGCTATAGGATTTCAGGTCCATCTCGGTCAGTTTCCAGATCTTGCGACCGTCGTGGATGCGTGCCTCGAGACGTCGGGTCTGTTCCTCGGGGCTGACCTCGAGCCAGTACTTGAGCAGGATGATCCCGGATTCGACGATCGCCCGCTCGACGAGCGGCACGGCCTTGAAGAACGTCTGCACGTCATCCTCGGAGCAGAAACCCATCACGCGCTCGACGCCCGCGCGGTTGTACCAGCTGCGGTCGAAAATGACGATCTCGCCCGCGGCCGGCAAGTGCGGCACGTAGCGCTGCACATACATCTGGCTTTTTTCACGTTCGCTAGGCGCGGGCAATGCAACGACGCGGAAGACGCGCGGACTGACGCGCTCGGTCATCGCCTTGATCGTGCCGCCTTTGCCCGCGCCGTCACGTCCCTCGAAGACGACGCAGACCTTGCTTCCCGTTTGCACGACCCATTCCTGCAGCTTGACGAGCTCGACATGCAGATCGAAAAGCGCCTTGCGATATTCCTTGTACGACAGCGCCCTGTCTTGCTCGGGCTGCTCGTTTTCCGACTTCGTTTTGGCCATTATCTTCTCCCCAGCGCGGACTGTTCCAGCGTACTACGCAATGATCCATTCCCACGGTAGAGCGCGACGCGAAGCAGGGCCATACGACCTTGGTCCAATATCGTCGGTACAGGGCGCGCTGTATGCTGCGGGCGTCTGCTCGCGCCTGCCCGATCCGACTGTCCTCGTCGCGCCTCATCCGTATGCCAGCAACGGGCGGGTTCGGTTCACGTCATCGCCACGGGAGGCCTCATGGATGCCACGGGTCACACGGAGCAGGAAAACTTCGGCGATAGGGAGCCGGTTCTCGATGTCGTCGATCGAGTGTGCGAGTTATGTTTCGGCCTCTTCATGGCGCTGACGTTCGTCGGCACCGTCTCGGCCGTCGGCGCGGGTGCCGACGCGGGGCACAAGATGTTCTACACGGCGCTCGGCTGCAATCTCGCATGGGGCCTCGCGGACGCGGTGATGTTCCTCGTGCGTACGCTGGTGGCTCGCGGCAGGCGTGTGACGCTTGCGCATTCCGTGCGAAACCAGCCGAATGCGGCCGCGGGCGTTCGGACGCTTCGCGACGCAATGGCCGCGTGGCTCAGACCGTTGATCGGCGATACGGAGCTCGAGTCCATCCGCAGGCGTGTTGCGGCGCGGCCGGATCTGCCGCAGCAAGCAGTATTCGTGCGCGACGATTTCATCGCCGCCGCGGCTATCTTTGTGCTCGTAGTAGCCGCAACATTCCCGGTCGCGTTGCCCTTCGTGCTGTTCGCGAACGTTCCGACGGCGCTGATCGTCTCCCGTGTCCTGACCGTCGCGATGCTATTCGGCAGCGGCATGGCGCTGGGGCATTACGCGGGATTTCGCGGCTGGCAGGCCGGCCTTGCGATGGCGGCGGTCGGCGTCCTGCTCACCGTGGCGATCATCGCGCTCGGCGGATGATCGAGGCCGGCCCGGCCAATCAGCTTCGCTGGCTTCGCGTTTCGTTCATCATCGACACCGCGCTACCTGTAAGACCAAGGTCCGATTCCGCGGCGGTTTCAGCGTGACATCATGTATCTGCAAGCGTTGTAGTCGTCGCATCCGGATACCGAAGAAGATCGACGCGCGGCGATGGCATTGATGGTTCCTTGGGCGGCTATGCCGCTTCACGGCGGAGAAAAAAGATCGAGGCTTCCAGCCATCAGGACTGGCGACTCGGATCGTAACCAGAACGGAGTCGATAGTGAACAGACGGAACTTTGTGCACACGCTCGCGCTTACATCCATGGCCGCGAGTCTGGCTTTGGCGGGTTGCACGACGACCGGAGGCAGTGGCCAGAGCGCCACTACCGACGCCGCCAAACGGCAGGAGATCGACGCGGCCGTGAACGGTGCGCTGTCGAAATTGTTCGATACGGTGCAAGGCTCGCACGAGCTCGTATCGAAGGCGCAGGGCGTGCTGGTGTTTCCTTCGGTGAGGAAGGCGGCGTTCATCGTCGGTGGCGAGTACGGCGAAGGGGCATTGCGCGTCGGCGGAGCGACGGTCGGCTTTTACAGCACCGCCACGGCATCGTTCGGATTGCAGGCCGGCGCGCAGTCGACCGCCGTGTTCTTCCTGTTCATGACGAAAGATTCGCTCGAGAAATTCCGCAACGCGAAGGGCTGGGCGGTGGGCGCCGATGCTACGGTTTCACTGCTGAAAGTCGGAGCTACCGGCACGGTCGATACCTCGTCGGCGACCGCCGCGGTCGTCGCGATGGTCTTGACCAATACGGGCTTGATGGCCGACCTGTCGCTGGCCGGCACCAAGGTTACACCCATGAATCTGTAGCAGGGCGAGGCAAGCAGGGCATTCGATCGTTTGTCATGGCGCTGTCACACGGTGGCGCGTCTATCGCGTGTTGCGCGGTTTCGTTACAGCGAGGCCGCGCGACACGCTACGCGTGCCTTGGCACGGCGACTCGCACCGACGCTGCCTGTAATCTGCACTGACCGTCCTGTTTATTCAATACCGGTAGAAAAGACGAAGCCGAAACAGCGTTCTCGCCGCGGTGCTGCGTTTAGTCATCTGCCTGGCATAATTTTATTTTTTGTGGTCGATGAATGCAAATGATTCGCACTGGAATAGCGGGCGATAAAAGCGTTGACTTGCGTCAAAAATACCTATCGCCGACCAATTAATTAAATTGGAGAATTAGCGTTGGGTATACCCGCTGACTCTGCGATTCGCAATGCATGAAAGCTTTACGGTTGGAAGTTTTCATCTGAAAGCGCTATCTCGCCGGGCTTCACGGGCTAGTGCAAATCCGTCACGGCGCAGGGGAACATTATGGCTCCTACTGCGACGTTGCCAGTTTGCTAACCTTCCTGTGCGTACAAACGGACGGCACGGACACTGCCCCGCCCGGCAAGAATTAACTGCCTAACAAACTCTGTCGCCATTTTCCGATTGATGGCGGACAACGCAGAACACTATTGAGTAGTTTCCCGAGTAAGCGGCATAAATTAAGGTCACCCTTCGGTAAGTGATTCTGGATAGCCTATACTGACTTCCAGCCACCAGACGTGCGAAGTAACGATTGTGAAGTCAATTATGTGGTTCGAAGCCCAAAGATAAAGACATCGCAGTTGTACGGAATCCGTTCGCACTGGACCCGGAGGTGCCAATGATTAATCTGATCGTGTACGGCAGACACCTGGCGATCGGGGTAGCGGGATTTCTCACGGCGCTGCACGCGCAACCGCGCCACATGGGTCAAAGCGTCCCGTCACAGATCGACAATGCGCGCAACGACGGTGCTCCACTATCCGGGCACGACCGTTCCAGACAGATTTCACCCAGGCATCACCGGTTTCAGCGCGCTCGCAGTATCTCCGGCGTGTCGAGCCGACAGAGTACCCGCGATACCCGCGAGCCGCCGTACGCGTTGCCGGCATGGCGGCGCCATGTCGCCGCTTGCGCGTCGTGGCTGCGAGGCGAAGGCGATAGCAGCACGCGGCGCATGCTCGACACGAGAATGCCGCTGTGCGAGACGCTCGAAATGTTGCCGGTTCCGATCGTCACGGTCGATCAGCGGGACCGGATCATCTTCGCGAACGCGCGGGCGGCGCAACTGTTCGGCTACACGAGGGAAGAGCTGATCGGCGCGCCCACCGCCAAGCTGTTTCCGATCGACGGCATCAATGCCGATCGGTCGGGCCCCGGCAATCACGGCGCGAAGATGCAAATCCCCGGCGTCACGACCACGCAGGTTCTGATCGCGCGGCGGCGCGATGGCGGCGGCTTTCACGCGGAGGCGGAAACCACGCGATGCCGCGTGCAAAATCAGGAATTGCGGATCACCGCGATATCGGAATGCAGTGCGTGCGGCGAAGTCGATGGAAATACGAGGGATCTCGCGCATCTCGCGCGCGTTTCTTCATTGGGCGAACTCGCCGGATCGCTCGCGCACGAGTTGAAGCAGCCGCTTACCGCGATCCTGTTCAACGCGCAAGCCGCACGCAAATTCATGGATGCGGAGACGACCAACGTAGTGGAGCTGCGCGAAGCGCTCGAAGACATCGTGGCCGACAATTGCCGCGCGAACGAGGTGCTGCAAAGGATTCGCGCATTGGTGCGCAAAGGCGATGTCCAGTTGCAGTTGCTGGACGTCGGCAACGTCGTGCGCGACATCGCGATCCTCGTGCACAGCGATGCGTTGACGCGCAGCGTGCGCACGAGCTTCGACATTCCGAAGAATCTGGCGCTGATTTGCGGCGACAAGGTTCAGCTTCAGCAGGTGATCCTGAACCTGCTGCTCAACGCTTTCGACGCGGTCAAGGATTGCCCTGCCGCGGACCGCCTCGTCGAAACGACAGCGCGTGAGGAATCGGACGGACTGATACGGATAACGGTAAAAGATCGCGGCCAGGGCCTCGACGTCGACAGCATGGAAAGGATTTTCCGGCCATTTTTCACCACCAAACCGCAGGGACTCGGACTGGGTCTTTCGATCAGCCGCACGATCGTCACGGCGCACCGCGGCCGGCTATGGGCGGAAAACAACGAGGGCAAAGGGGCATCGTTTCACGTCACGCTTCCCGTCGCGACCGATATCCGACAGAGACTCGTGCCCTGATCATCATGAACCAGACCAACACTCGCGTCTTCATCGTCGACGACGACGACAGCGTGCGCAGCGCGCTCGCCCGCTTGCTGCGCGCCTCCGGCTACCAGGTCGAATGCTTCGACAGTCCTGAGGCCTTTCTCGAACGAGCCGATTTGACGAGCATGCCAGCCTGCCTCGTTCTCGATCTGCAGATGCCGGGCATGTCGGGACTCGAAGTGCAGCGCAAGCTCGATCAGCGGCTGCCGATCGTGTTCCTGACCGGGCACGGCGACATCGGCTCGAGCGTCGACGCGATGAAAGGCGGAGCGGTCGACTTTCTGCCCAAGCCGGTGCGCGACTCGCTGTTGCTCGCCGCGTTGGATCGCGCGCTCGCGCGCGCGTGTATGGAAAGCAGGCGGCGCCACGAACGCGAGGAAATAGAAGAGCGGATGCGGCATCTGACCCGCCGCGAACGCGAAGTCATGGAACTCGTCGTGACTGGCCGCCTGAACAAACAGGTTGCGAGCGATCTGGGCGCGGCCGAAAAAACGATCAAGATTCATCGGGCCCGCGTGATGGAGAAGATGAAGGCCCGATCGATCGTCGACCTCGTTCATCTGGTGCGAAAGGGCGGCGTTTGTACGGCCGACGAAGAATAATCGCCCGAACCAGGCGCCGACTCCCGCGTTGCGCGCCGCTTTCAGCGGTGCTGGCCGACACCGCTAGTGGACCAAAGTCTTATATCTCATCGGGGTTTCAACCAGTACGCTAAGGCATCAGTGGTCCACTTTCCGGAGCGACTGCGCGTTCGCGCTGTCATATGGTCAACCCTAACCAATTCGTTGCGGTGGTCGACGATGACCAGTCGGTGTGCCGAGCCATCAAGCGTTTGCTGCATTCCGAAGGTATCAGGGCGGAGACGTTTTGCAGCGGCGACGAGTTCTTGAATGCGCTTGTGGCAATTCCGTCGTATCGGCCAGCCTGCGTGATTCTGGATGTCCAGATGCCGGGAACCAACGGCCTGGAAGTCCAGCGTCAGCTCGCGCAAATGGGCGTGCCGGTCATCGTGATTACCGCCTATGACGATCTCTCCGTCCGCCAGACCGCGCTCGCGGCCGGTGCGGCCGCGTATCTGCGCAAGCCTTTCACCAGCGCGATTCTGTTCAAGGCGGTCGAGGTGGCCATCGGCGGTCCGCCGACACCCTGAACGCGCGTCTTCGCGCCGGATGATATGAGACCAAGGTCCGATTGTCGCCGTTTCTTCGGACCACCAAACTGAACTCAGTCAACGCGTCGAACCGAATGCCGGCTGCGCCGCACCGAACTCGAAACCGGACAGGTTGCGGCGCGTGCGTGCCTTTGCGCGTGCGATGCGCCGCGCGGAGTGCGGCAGCGTTCAAGGATAAAAGCGGGAGCGCACGTGATGAAATCAATTTCGGTTTGTCTCGCGATTCTTCTCGGTACCGCTGCAATGCAGGTGGGCGCGGCGGACTTCGACGGCAGCAAACGGCTGATCTGCGCGACGATCGACGCGCACGCCTGCGATCCGGGCATCGCCTGCACGCGCGCGTTGCCCGCGGATCTCGGTCTGCCGAAATTCCTGACTCTCGATTTCGACAAACGCGCGGTCGTCGGTCCCGCGCGCACGACGCCGATGCTGTCGGTCACCAAGGAGGCGGATCAGCTCCTGATCCTCGGCAATGAGTTGGGCTTTGGCTGGACGCTGGTCGTCGATTCGACGGACGGCGAGATGACGCTGACGATTGCCAACAGAAATGATGCCTTCGTGCTGTTCGGCAATTGCACGCCTTTGTGATCAGACGGAGTGCGCGATGAAAACCGTACCCGTGTCCCTGGCCTCGCCGCGGCCACATTCTCGCGGCGCTCTCCCATTGCTCGCCATCATCGCGGCGCTGACGCTGCTCACGTGGCTCGCGTCGTGCAAGAAGGCACCACCGCCGCCGGTCGTCGCCGCGCCGGAAGTGACCGTGATGACGGTGACGCAGCAGGACACGCCGGTCGACTTCGAATTTACCGCGCAAACGCAGAGTTCGCGTGAAGTCGAGATCCGCTCGCGGGTGGACGGCTTCCTCGACAAGCGCATGTACACCGAAGGCGGGTTGGTCAAGACGGGACAAACGATGTTCCAGATGGACCGTAAGCCATTCGAGGCCGCGCTGCGGACCGCGAAAGGGCAACTGGCCCAGCAGGAGGCGCGTCTCGAAGTCGCCAAGGCCAATCTCGGGCGCGTGCAGCCGCTGGCGGCGCAGAACGCGTTGAGCAAGAAGGATCTCGACGACGCGGTCGGCAACGAGAAGCAGAGCGCCGCCGCGGTGATCGCCGCCCAGGGCGAAGTCGACACCGCACTGCTGAACCTCGGCTACACGACGATCAAGTCTCCGCTGAACGGCCTGTCGAGCTTCGCGCGTCTACAGGATGGCAGCTACGTGACGGCCACCTCGAACGGCTTGCTGACCTACGTGTATCAGCTCGATCCGATGTGGGTGAACTTCAGCATCTCCGAGAACGAAATGCTGAAGTACCGCGACGACATCGCGGCAGGACTATTGAGGTTTCCCGCGGACAACGAATTCGTCGTGCATCTGATTCTCGCCGATGGCTCGCCCTATGCCGAGCAAGGCCAGATCGACTTCGCGAACCCGGCGTTCAATACCGAAACGGGAACCTTCCTCGTGCGCGCGACCTTCGAAAACCCGAAGGGCACGTTGCGCCCCGGCCAGTTCGTGCGGGCCCGCGTTTCCGGCGCGATCCGGCCCCATGCGACGCTCGTGCCGCAGCGCGCGGTGTTGCAGGGCGCGAAGAGCCACTTCGTGTGGGTCGTCGATAGCGACTCGAAGGCGCATCAGCGCGTCGTCGAAGTCGGCGACTGGCAGGGCGATAACTGGTTTGTTTCCGACGGACTCAAGGCGGGCGAGCGCATCGTCGTGGACGGCGCGCAGCGCGTTACCGCGGATTCGCAGCTGAAAATCATCAAAACCCTCGCGGCCGGCGGGAAAAGCCAGGCGGCGGTGGCGACGGCTGCATCGCAAGGCGCCGCGGCAGCGCCCGCCGCCGAGTGACGGGGCAGTCGCCATGAACATTTCGCGCTACTGCATCGATCGGCCGATTTTCGCGTCAGTCATTTCGATCGTCATCACGCTCGGCGGCGCATTGGCCATGTTCTCGCTGCCGATCGCGCAATACCCCGACATCACGCCGCCGCAGATCACGGTGTCCGCCACCTATCCGGGCGCCAGCGCCGAGGTCGTCGCGAACAACGTCGCCGCACCGATCGAGCAGCAGGTCAATGGCGCGGACAACATGATCTACATGAACTCGTCGAGTTCGTCGACCGGCAGTATGACGCTCAACGTGTACTTCCAGATCGGCACGAACCCCGAACTGGCCCAGGTCGACGTGCAGAACCGCGTGAATCTCGCGCTGCCGCAACTGCCGCAATCGGTCCAGGCGCAGGGCATTCAGGTACAGAAAAAGTCGCAGGCGTTCATGATGGTGATCGCGATCTATTCGCCCACCAACCGCTACGATGCGACGTATATCGCGAACTTTACAAACATCTACGTGCTTGACGCGATCAAGCGGATTCCGGGCGCGAACCAGTCGAGTATCTTCGGCACGCCAGACTACGCGATGCGGATCTGGCTGAAGCCCGACCGGATGGCCCAGCTGGGCGTGACGGCCGCCGACGTGCAACGGGTCGTCGCGAACCAGAACCAGCAGTTCGCGGTGGGCAGTATCGGACAGTCGCCGACCAGCGGAGCGGTCCAGCAATCGTTCGCGGTCACGACCACGGGGCGCCTCGCCGAGCCTTCGCAGTTCGACAACATCATCGTGCGCGCCGCGAGCGGCGGCGCGGCGATCGTGCGGCTCAAGGACATCGGCCGCGCCGAGCTCGGCCAGAAAGACTACTCCATTCGCAGCCGCTTCCAGGGCAAGCCGGCCACCGTGCTCGCCGTGTATCAGCAGCCGGGCGCCAACGCGCTCGACGTGGCGAAGCAGGTGCGCACGACACTCGCGGAACTGAAAAAGTCGTTTCCGGAAGGCATGACCTACGAAATCGCGATGGACACGACCGAGTTCACGCGAGCGTCGATCTCGGACGTGATCCATACGTTCTTCGAAGCGCTGGTGCTCGTCGTGATCGTCGTGTTCGTATTCCTGCAAAGCCTTCGCGCGACGCTGATTCCGATCATCGCGGTGCCGGTGTCGATCGTCGGCACCTGCATGTTCATGCTGCCGCTGGGCTTTTCGATCAACATGCTGACCTTGTTCGGCATGGTGCTCGCGATCGGTATCGTCGTCGACGATGCGATCGTCGTGATCGAGAACGTTGAACGCAACATCACGGTGCACAAGCTCTCGCCGAAAGAGGCCTCGAAACGGGCGATGGACGAAGTCGCCGGGCCAGTCGTGGCGATCGTGCTGGTGTTGTGCGCGGTGTTCGTGCCGGTCGCGTTTCTCGGCGGCATCACCGGTCAGATGTACAAGCAGTTCGCGATCACGATTGCGATTTCGGTGGTGCTGTCCGGCATCGTCGCACTGACCTTGTCACCGGCGCTCGCCGCATTGCTGCTGAAAAGCGCGCACCACGAGAAGAAGGGTTTTTTCCGCTGGTTCGACAATCAGTTCGCCCGCATGACGTCGGGCTATTCACGCGCGGTCAAGCTCATCATCAAGCGCTTTGTCATGGGGCTCGTGTTCTTCGCGGCGATGATCGTGCTGGCAGTGCTGATGATGCGCTCGATTCCGTCGGCGTTCCTGCCGCCTGAAGACCAGGGTTATCTGCTCGGCGCGGTCATCATGCCGGACGCGGCTAGCCTCGACCGCACCGGCCAGGTGTCGCAAGTCATCACTGACTATTTCATGAAACAGGAGGCGGTCGGCAGCATCACCACGGTCGATGGTTTCAGCCTGCTCGACAGCCAGAACAAGAACAATGCCGGCACCTTCTTCGTCGGCCTGAAGAGCTTCGACGAACGCTATACGCGCGCCAACCGCGCGACGCAGAACGCGCGCCAGGTGCTGCTCGACGCGTATCGCCACTTCGCGAACGTCCAGGAGGGCATTATTGTGCCGGTCAACCCGCCGTCGATTCCGGGGCTCGGCACGACAGGCGGCACGGAGGTGTGGATTCAGAGCAAGGGGGACGCTTCCATCGCACAGCTCGCGGGCGTGGCCGACCAGTTCGTGCAGAAAGCGCGGGCGCGCAAGGAGCTGACCGGCGTCACGATGACCTTCAATGCGGCGTCGCGGCAACTGCTGGTCGACGTGGATCGCGACAAGTCGGAGACGCTCGGCGTGCCGGTCGAAGACGTCTATAGCTCGATGCAGACGATGTTCGGCTCGCTGTACGTATCGCAGTTCAACCGCTCGAGCCGGCTGTGGCAGGTGATCCTGCAGGCGGACCCGCGGTATCGCCTGAAGCCTACTGATCTCGATCAGATCTTCGTGCGCAGCACGAACGGCACGATGGTGCCGATCAAGTCGGTGGCAAGCTACCGCTTTACGACGGGCCCAGACCTCGTCACGCGATTCAATAATTTCCCGGCCATCAAGGTCACGGCGAATGCCGCGCCGGGCTACAGCTCCGGACAGGTGATCTCGACGCTGGAACAGATCGCCGCGCAGATGCCGGAAGGCTACGACGTGGCATGGAGCGGCGAAGCATTCGAGGAACGGCAGTCGGGCGGCACGTCCGGGCTCGTCTTCGTATTCGGTCTCGTGATGGTGTTCCTGATCCTCGCCGCGCAGTACGAGAAGTGGACGCTGCCGTTCGGCGTGCTGATGGCGGTGCCGTTCGCGCTGTTCGGCGCGTTGCTCGCGATTATGCTGCGCGGCCTGTCCAACGACGTCTACTTCCAGATCGGGCTGACGATGCTGGTCGCGCTCGCCGCGAAGAACGCGATCCTGATCTTCGAGTTCGCGGTGCTCAATCGCGAGACCGGCGCCTCGGTGTTCGACGCGACGATGACTGCGGCGGAAGAACGGCTGCGCCCGATCGTGATGACCTCGCTCGCGTTCATTCTGGGCTGCGTGCCGCTCGCGATCGCGACGGGCGCGTCGGCCAACAGCCGTCATTCGATCGGCACCGGTGTGATCGGCGGCATGTTGGGCGCGACGGCGATCGCCGTATTCTTCATCCCGATGTTCTATTACCTGCTCGAAACCATGTCGTCGCGCTCGAAAGGAGGCAAAAAGCCGACGCCGGGCGTCGAGCCCAGCGGTGGCGCAGGACGCGAACCCTCGGCGGTGCCGGGGCCCGGTGCGTCGAGCGAGGCGCCGTCCGCGCCGCAGGCAGGTGAATGACATGCACGGCACGGCACCGGCGCGTTTGCTCGCATCCGTCATGCTGCTCGCGCTGAGCGGATGCCTGCTAGGCCCCAACTATCAGCGCCCGGCGGTCGACGTGCCGGCCACTTATCGTTTCGCCCAGGGCGAGGCCGCGGGCATCGCCAACGCCGTGTGGTGGGAGCAGTTTCAGGACCCGGTGCTCGATCAGCTGATCGCCGCCGCGCTGCAGGACAATCGCGACGTGAAGATCGCGGCCGCGCGGGTCGACGAGTTTCGCGGGCAGTTCGTGACCACGCGCTCCGGGCTGTTCCCGCAGCTTTCGGCAGGCGCCGACGCGTCGCGTCAACGGGTCTCGCAGGACGAAGGCGTGCCGGTGCCGAAGGGCGTGAGCCCCGTCTACAACCAGTTCGACGCGACGCTGGCGGTGTCCTGGGAACTCGATCTGTTCGGCAAGGTGCGCCGGCAAACCGAGGCGGCACGCGCGAATCTGCTCGCGAGCGAAGAGGGCCGCCGCGCCACGATTCTGACGCTGGTGAGCTCGGTCGCGTCGGCCTACATCAATCTGCGCAGTCTGGACCGGCAGCTAGAGATCGCGAAGGAGACCGTGCAAAGCCGCGCGGAATCGGTGCGCGTGTTCGAGGCGCGCTTCCGCTACGGCGAGGTCTCGCAGATGGAACTCGCGCAAAGCCAGTCGGAGTATCAAGCCGCGCAAGTCACGATTCCGCAGCTCGAAGCGCAGATCGCCCAGCAGGAAGACGCGTTGTCGGTGTTGATCGGCAGGAATCCCGGCGCGATACTGCGCGGCCGTGAGCTGTCGCAGATGGGCACGCCGCCGATTCCCGAGGGGCTGCCGTCCGATCTGCTCGAACGCCGTCCCGACCTGCTGGAGGCCGAGCAGACGCTGGTCGCGCAAAACGCGCTGATCGGGGCGGCGCGCGCGCTGTACTTTCCGTCGATTTCGCTGACCGGGCTGTTCGGTTCGGTCAGCGCGCAGTTCTCGAATCTGTTCACCGGCCCGGCGCGCGTGTGGTCGTTTGCCGGTAGCGTCACGCAGCCGATCTTCACGGCGGGCAACATCACCGGCCAGGTGCACCAGGCCGAAGCGCGCCAGCAGGAATCGCTGTACTCGTACGAGAAGGCGATCCAGGTAGCGTTCCAGGAGGTCGAGGACTCGCTCATCTCCGTGCAGAAGACGCATCAGGCACTCGATGCGCAAAACCTCCAGGTCGAGGCGCTGCACACCTATGCGCACCTCGCGCGGCAGCGCTACGAAGGCGGCTATACGAGCTACATCGAAGTGCTCGATGCGGAGCGCAGCCTGTTCAACGCGCAACTGAACTATGCGCAAACTCAAGGCGCGGTGCTGGCCTCGTACGTCACGCTCTACAAGGCGACGGGCGGTGGCTGGGTGGCCGAGGCGGAAAAACTGACGGCGCCGCCGCCCGCGCAGCAAAACTCGCCGGCGATCGCGCCGGTCTCGCAGAACGCGCCCGCGCCGGCTGGAACGTCGGGTGCAGTGGAGGCGAGATGACGGGCAACGAGCTGATGGCGTGCGAAGAGTGCGACCTGCTTCAGCTCGGCGCGCCGCCCGCCGCCGGCAATGCGTTGCGCTGCCAGCGTTGCCGCGCGGAGCTCAGGCGCGGACGCTCGAACGGGCCGGAGTATGCGCTCGCATTCTCGTGCGCGTCCGCGGTGCTGCTCGTGATTTCGAACGTGTTTCCGATCGTCGGTCTGTCGCTGAACGGCCATGTCGTGCAGACGACGCTCGCGGGTTCGGTGCGCATGCTGTACAGCCACGGCTCGTGGCCGCTCGCCTTGCTGGTCGGCCTTACGACGATCGTCACGCCGGTGCTGCAAACCGCGGCGATGCTGTGGCTGCTGCTGCCGCTGCGCTTCGGGCGCGTGCCGTGGCGGCCGGCCGGGTGCTTTCGTCTGTTTCAGCTCGCGCGGCCGTGGGGCATGACCGAGGTGCTGATCCTCGGCTTGCTGGTCGCGCTCGTCAAGCTCGCGCATATCGCCAAGGTGGTGCCGGGCACTGCGCTGTGGTCGTTCATCGCGCTAATGCTGCTGCTCGCGGCCGCGGCGGCGACGTTCGATCCGCGCGAGGTGTGGGCGCGCATCACGGCAGCGCGTGGCGCGCAGCCATGGCCATTACCGCCGATCCGCGCGCGCCGCGACGCCATCACGGCGTCTGCCTACGGGCTCGTGCTGTGCGAAGAATGCGGCCTGCTGCTCAAGCAGCCCAGCGGCGCGGTCAAGCACGTCTGTCCGCGCTGCAGGGCGCCGTTGCACCAGCGCAAGCCCGCGAGCCTGTCGCGCACGTGGGCGTATCTGGTGGCCGCGATGGTGCTCTACATTCCGGCCAACGTGCTGCCCGTGATGGACACGAGTTCGCTGTTCGGCACGCAGAAGGACACGATCCTGAGCGGCGTGGTGTATCTGTGGGTATCGGGCTCGTGGCCGCTCGCAGTGCTCGTATTTATCGCGAGCATCGTCGTGCCGATGCTGAAGATTCTCGGCATCGGGTATCTCGCGCTGTCGACCCAGCTTCGTTGGCAATGGCTGCCCGGGCAGCGCACGCGGATCTATCGCCTGATCGAGCTGATCGGTCGCTGGTCGATGCTCGACATCTACGTGATCACGATGCTGGTCGCGCTGGTGCAATTCCAGGCGCTGGCGACGATCAAGGCCGGGCCGGCGGCGATCGCGTTCGGCGCGGTCGTCGTGCTGACCTTGCTCGCCGCGATGGCGTTCGATCCGCGCCTGATGTGGGACGCTTTGGAGACCGAACGTGTCCACTCCGACTGAAGAGCCCGAGCTGCCCGCCGCGGAGCCGGTGCCGCGCTCGCGCTGGCGGATGCAACTGGTCTGGCTCGTGCCGATCGTGGCGATACTGATCGGCGGTTGGCTGGCGGTGAAGGCGGTGATGGAGCGCGGCGAGCAGATCAGCATCAGCTTCAAGACCGGCGACGGTCTCGAAGCGGGCAAGACGAAGCTCAAGTTCAAGGACGTCGATATCGGCGTGGTCGAAGCGGTCTCGCTGACGCCGGACCACAAGCGCGTGGTGGCCAAGGCCGAGGTGACGCGCGACGTGTCGGACCTGCTCGTCGACAACACGCGCTTCTGGGTCGTGCGTCCGCGCATTTCGGGCGGTACGGTGTCGGGGCTCGGCACGCTGCTGTCGGGCTCGTATATCGACGTCGACGTCGGCAATTCGCCAAAAGCGCGCCGCAGTTTCGTTGGCCTCGAGGAGCCCCCCGTGATCGCAAGCGACGTGCCGGGGCACGAGTACACGTTGCACGGCACGGAACTCGGCTCGCTCGACGTGGGTACGCCCGTGTTTTTCCGCAGAATTCAGGTGGGCCAGGTCGCGTTGTACCAGTTGGACCCGGACGGCCACGGCGTCACGGTGAAGGTCTTCGTCAACGCGCCGTATGACCGCTTCGTCAGAACCGACACGCGCTTCTGGCACGCCAGCGGTGTCGATATGGCGTTCGACAGCAGCGGCTTGCGCGTCGAAACGCAGTCGATCGTGTCGATCATCATCGGCGGGATCGCGTTCGAATCGCCGCCCGATTCGCGGGTAGAGACGAGCGCCGATACCAGCACCCGGTTCGAGCTGTACACCACGCGCGCCGACGCGATGAAGATGCACGATCGCATCGTTGTCAAATACGTGGTGGACTTCACGGATTCGGTGCGCGGTCTGGCAGTGGGCGCGCCCGTCGATTTCCGCGGCGTCGAGATCGGCGAAGTCACGGCGATCTACACGCGCTTTGACCCGCAGACGCGCCGCTTCAGCATTCCGGTCCAGATCAATATCTATCCGGAGCGGTTCACGTCGCGCTATCAGAACGACGGCGCCGGCGGACACCTCACCGACGACCCGCGCGCTCTCGCGAACTATCTGGTCGAGCACGGCTTCCGCTTCCAGTTGAGAAGCGGCAATCTGCTGACCGGCCAGCAGTATCTCGCGCTCGACTATTTCCCCGACGCGCCGAAGGCGTCGATCGACTGGAGCAAGACGCCGCCCGAAATGCCCGCGATTCCGCGCACGCTGCAATCGCTGCAGGAATCGGTCACGCGACTGCTCGCCAAGATCAACAACATACCGTTCGACGATATCGGCAAAGACGCGCGCTCGACGCTGCGCACCACCAACGCAATGCTCGGGCAGCTCCACACGCAGGTCGTGCCGAAAGCGTTCGACACGCTGCTGTCCGCGCAATCCACGCTCGATTCCGCGAACGCCGCGCTGCAGCCCGACTCGTCGCTGCAGCAATCGACGGAGGACGCAATGCGTGAACTGACCCGCACCGCGGCCTCGCTGCGCACGCTGGCCGACTATCTGGCGCAGCATCCGGAATCGCTCGTGCGCGGCAAGTCCGAGGACAAGAAGCCATGACAGATGCGATGGGCCGCTTCGCGGCCGGCCTGATGCTCGCGCTCGCCGGCGCTCTGCTCGGCGCCTGCAAGTCGCCGGCGACGAACTTCTACACGCTGAGCCCCGACGAGTCGTTGAGCAGCACCGGCGCGAGCCGGCCGATCGCGGCGGTGATCGGTCCGGTCACGATACCCGAGATCGTGGACCGGCCGCAGATCGTCACGCGGATCGCTAACAACGAGGTCGCGGTCAACGAATTCGACCGCTGGGCGCAGCCGCTCGGTGGCGACATCGGCCGCGTGATCGCGGCCGATCTCGGCGCGCTGCTGAACTCGCAGCAGATTTCGGTATTCGATGCGGTACGCGATCCGTCCGTCGTCTGGCGCGTGCGGATCGACGTGATGCGCTTCGAGTCCGTGCCGGGGCGCGACGTCACCGTCGACGTGCTGTGGGCCGTGCGGCCGCCCGGCAAGGTCCGCGCCGTCACCGGCCGCTCGGTCGCGCGCGAGAGCGTGTCCGGTCCCGGATTCGAGCCGATCATCGCCGCCCACGATCGCGCGCTCGCCTCGGTGAGCCGCGATATCGCCGCAGCGGTGCAGGCGAAACCCGATCAATGAGACGTCGCGCTGCGTCACGTCGACACGCGCCGCGCCCGAACCCGTGCGCTGCACCGGGTCGCGCGCATAATAAGACCTTGGTCCGATTGCTAGAGCTCTGGGTCAACTCCACGATTCAATCAATGCACGGCGCGTGCCTCGGCACCGATCGTGACGCGCACCTTTCAGGAGTCTCCCGATGGACGCTGAAACGTTGTTGTCACAAAGCCAGGACATTGCCTCGAAAATCACCCACGTGCTGCAGAAGCGCACGCAAATCGCCCAGCGGCATCTGAACGAACGGGTCACCGAAACGCTGGGGCTCGATCACGATGGCGCGCCGACCGCAAGCGCGATGCCCGCACCGTTCGATCCGCTCAGTGCGTGGCAATACACGGTGGATGCCGCGCAGCGCTCGCTGCTGTTCTGGGACACGCTGTACCGGCGCGGCAACGAGTTCGTCGAACGCAGCGTCAGCGGCCCCACGCCGGTGCTGCATTTCGAGTACGACATGGTGCTGGACGGCCGCAAGTTCGAGCGGCCGGTCAACTATGCGCTGCTGCAACTTCGTCCGCTCGAAGGCGTGGGCGTGGACGTGCGCAAACGTCCGTATCTGATCATCGATCCGCGCGCGGGGCACGGCCCCGGCATTGGCGGCTTCAAGGACGATTCGCAGGCGGGCATCGCGCTGCGCGCGGGCTATCCCGTCTACTTCGTGGTGTTCTTTCGCGACCCCGAGCCCGGTCAGACCCTGCTCGACGTGTGCAACGCCGAGCAGCTATTCGTGCGCAAGGTGCGCGCGCTGCATCCCGACAGTCCGAAGCCCGCGATCATCGGCAATTGCCAGGGCGGCTGGGCGGCCATGATGCTCGCCAGCTCCGACCCCGAGGAGACCGGCCCGATCGTCATCAACGGTGCGCCGATGTCTTACTGGAGCGCGGCCTGGAGCGAAGGCGAGGGCGACAACCCGATGCGTTACGCGGGCGGCATGCTGGGCGGCGCGTGGCTCGCGTCGTACGCGGCGGATCTTGGCAACGGCAAGTTCGACGGCGCGTATCTGGTGGAGAACTTCGAGAACCTGAATCCCGCCAACACGTTCTGGGACAAGTACTACCACCTGTTCTCGAACGTCGATACCGAGCCGCCACGCTTTCTGGAATTCGAGCGCTGGTGGGGCAGCTACTACCTGATGAATCGCGAGGAGATCGAATGGATCACGCGCAACCTGTTCGTCGGCAACAAGCTGTGGTCGGGCGGAGTGACGAACAGCAGCGGCCAGGCTTTCGATCTGCGTGAAATCCGCTCGCCGATCATCCTGTTCGCGTCGATGGGGGACAACATCACGCCGCCTCAACAGGCGTTCAACTGGGTGGCGGACCTGTACGGCAGCACCGAGGAGATCAAGGCGCGCGGCCAGGTGATCGTCGGTCTGACGCACCAGAACATCGGGCATCTGGGCATTTTCGTGTCCGGGAAAGTCGCGAAGAAAGAGCACAAGCAGATCATGTCCGTGCTCGAGACCATCGAAACCTTTCCGCCGGGACTCTACGGCATGACCATCAACGAGGCCAGGAACGCGGCCGGAGAGATCGAATACGAAGTCGAATTTCATGAGCGGCGGCTCGAGGAGATTTCCGCGCATTACAACCGCTTCGGCCGCATCGACGAAAAGCCGTTCGAAGCGGTCGCCGCGGTGTCCAATCTGAATCAGCGCATGTATGAACTGCTCGCGCAGCCGTTCGTACAGGCGATGTCGAACGAAACGAGCGCCCGCCTGCTGCGCCAGTTTCATCCGCTGCGCTGGCAGCGCTGGGCCGTGTCCGCGATGAACCCGTGGCTTGGCTGGCTGCCGGCGACCGCGCAGTCGGTTCGTGAGAATCGCCAGCGGGCCGCCGCCGATAACCCGTGGAGCAAGCTCGAACACAACGGCTCGCAAATGATCAGCGCGTCGCTGGAGTATTACCGCGCGATGCGCGACGCGGCGACCGAGGCCAGCTTCTTCAGCGTGTACGCGAATCTGTATGCGACGTATCTGAGCAAGCCGGCCGCCGATGGCGTGGCCGCGCAAGCCGGCGCGGTCGATCCGCGCGAGCTGCCGTTCGTGCGCACGGCGTTGCAGGCGATCGGCGACGGCGGCTACACGGAGGCGCTCGCGCGCGCGGCCTATCTGTTGTCGCGCAAGGGCGGCTCGTTGCCGCTCGCGCGCCTGGAGATGCGCAAGGAGATCGCCGAAAGTTACGCGGAGTACCTGCCCGACATCAGCCCCGATCACTGGCGGCGGATCCGGGGCGAGCAGGAAATCATCGTCAGCTTCGAACCGGACGAGGCGATAGCCACGCTGCCGAAGCTGCTTTCCCACAGCGAGGACCGCGAGCGCTTTCTACAACTGCTCGACAAGCTGGCGAGCGACGAGCGCGTGTTGAACACCGCGCCCGACGCCGCGCAAAAGGAGGCGTTCGAACGCCTCCGCGCGGTGCTGGATTCGCGCGTGAGCCGCCAGCGCAACGCACGTTTGCCTGACTCCGCTCGCACGTGAGCAACCGGCGCGATGCGCGGCACGACGCAAGCGTGGCGGAATCGTATGCACGGCGCCCGTATGCACGGCGCCCGTGTGCACAGCGCCCGTCAGCATGGCGTGCCACGCGTCACGAATCCAACGCACCGTACACACGAGGAATACGCCGATGGAAAAGCACGCGAAGTATCAACGTCTGATCGATTTCTGCCGGACGCTGCCGGCGATGCCGACAGCGGTCGCGCATCCGTGCGACCACAGTTCGCTGAATGGCGCGGTCGAAGCAGCCGGGATGGGACTGATCGCGCCGCTGCTGGTCGGGCCGCGCGCGCGCATCGAAGCGATTGCCGCCGAACACGGCATCGACATTTCGAACTTCACGATCGTCGATGCGCCGCATAGCCATGCCGCCGCGGCAGCAGCCGTGCAACTGGTGCGCGAAGGCAAGGCGGAGGCCCTGATGAAAGGCAGCCTGCATACGGACGAGCTGATGGCCGAGGTGATTCGCCGTGACACCGGCCTGCGCACCGAGCGGCGCATCAGCCATTGCTTCGTGATGGACGTGCCCGGGTACGAGAACGCGCTGATCATCACCGACGCCGCGATCAACATCTTGCCGACGCTCGAAGAGAAGGTCGACATCCTGCAGAACGCGATCGATCTCGGGCACGCGCTGAAATTTGACGAAGTCCGCGTGGCGATCCTGTCCGCGACCGAGAGCGTCAATCCGAAAATTCCATCGACGGTGGAAGCGGCGGCGCTGTGCAAGATGGTGGACCGCGGGCAGATCACCGGCGGGCTCGTCGACGGTCCGCTCGCACTCGACAATGCGATCAGCATCGAAGCCATGCGCATCAAGCAGATCGAGTCGCGGGTGGCCGGTCGCGCCAATGTATTGATGGTGCCGGACCTCGAGGCGGGCAACATGCTCGCGAAAAGCCTGTCGTTTCTCGCCGGCGCGGACGCGGCGGGCATCGTGCTCGGCGCGCGCGTGCCGATCATTCTGACGAGCCGCGCGGATTCGCTGTCGACGCGTCTCGCGTCGTGCGCGGTCGCCGCGTTGGTGGCCAAGGCACGGCGCGAGGCCGGCAAGGTGGTCGGGTGACGTCATGGCGGATGTGATCCTCGTATTGAACGCAGGTTCGTCGAGCCTCAAGTTCAGCGCCTTCGACGCGCAACAAGCGCAACTCGAGCTCATTTTGCGCGGTCAGATCGAAGCGCTCTACACGAGCCCGCGTTTTCGCGTGACGGACCGCGACGGTAATGCCAGCTCGCACGAATGGGGCGATGGCCATCGGCTCGGCCATCAGGGCGCGATCGAATATCTGGGCGGTTTTTTGCACGACCACGGCGGCGGCAATCAACTGAAGGCGGTCGGGCATCGCGTCGTGCACGGCGGGCAGCGCTTTGCCGGCCCCGTCCTCGCGACCTCCGAGGTGATCGACCAGCTGGACAGCCTGAGCCCGCTCGCGCCGCTGCATCAGCCGCATAACCTGACCCCGATCCGCATCCTCGCGCAGCTGCGTCCCGACCTTCCACAGGTCGCGTGCTTCGACACCACGTTTCATCGCACGCAGACCGAGACCGCGCAGGCCTATGCGCTGCCCCCCTCGATTACCGACCACGGCGTGCGGCGCTACGGTTTTCACGGGCTTTCGTACGAATACATCGCGAGCGTGCTGCCGGAGATCGCGCCGGCCGCGGCGGCGGGGCGCACCGTCGTCGCGCATCTGGGCAACGGCGCGAGCATGTGCGCGATGGTCGCGGGCAAGAGCGTGGCGAGCACGATGGGCTTCACGGCGGTGGAAGGCCTGCCGATGGGCACGCGTTGCGGCAGCCTCGACCCCGGCGTGATGCTCTATCTGCTCGACGAGCTGAAGATGGATACGCAGTCGATCGCGGACCTCATTTACAAGGGCTCGGGGCTGCTCGGCATGTCGGGCATCTCGGGCGACATGCGCGTGCTGCTCGACAGCAACGACCCGCGTGCCCGCTTTGCGATCGACGTCTACACGTACCGCATCGGGCGCGAACTCGGCAGTCTCGCCGCGGCGATGCAAGGTCTCGACGCACTGGTGCTGACGGCCGGCATCGGCGAGCACGCCGTCGCGATCCGCGAGCGCATCGTGCGCGATGCCGCGTGGCTCGGCGCCGAACTCGACGAAGCGGCCAATCGGGCGGGCGGCCCGCTGATCACCCGCGCCTCGAGCAAACTGCCGGTCTGGGTCGTGCCCACCAACGAGGAACTGATGATCGCCAGCCATACGCGCGCTGTCGCCCCATAGAGGAGTTTCACCATGTCTGTCGAGCAACCGAGTTTGATTCTGCGAGGAGCGAAGGCCCTCGTGACCGGCGTCGCCAACGAGCATTCGATTGCGTACGGATGCGCGAAGGCGTTTCACGACCTCGGCGCGAGCGTTGCGCTCACCTATGCCAACGCCAAGGCGGCTCCTTATGTGGAACCGATCGCCAAAGCACTCGATGCCGAGATCTTCATGCCGCTCGACGTAACGGGCGAGGACGAAATGGAGGCCGTGTTCGACCGGATCGAGAAGACATGGGGAAGCCTCGATATTCTCGTTCACGCCGTTGCATGGGCGCCGAAAGCGGATCTGCAGGGCGGCTTGCTGCAATCGTCGCGCGAGGGCTTCCTGAGCGCGATGGACATCTCCTGCCATTCGTTCGTGCGGATGGCGCGCCTCGCCGCGCCGCTGATGAAAGACGGCGGCACCATGCTGACGATGAGCTATTACGGCGCAAACAAGGTCGTGCCGAACTACAACCTGATGGGCCCCGTCAAGGCGGCGCTCGAAGCCTGCGCGCGCTATCTGGCGTTCGAGCTGGGACCGAGGGGCATCCGCGTGCACGCGATTTCTCCCGGGCCGCTGCAGACCCGAGCCGCTTCGGGCCTGAAGGATTTCGAGCTGCTGCTCAACGAAGCGGTGCAGCGCGCGCCGCTCGGCGAACTCGTCGACATCATGGACGTCGGCTATACCTGTGCGTTTCTGGCCACGCCGTATGCCCGGCGGGTGTCCGGTTCCACCTTGTATATCGACGGCGGATTGAACATCGTGGCCTAGGATCTGGAGGAGTAAGCATCATGGCTGAACTGTTTCTTGGAAACGTCGAGGAAAGCGTCTCCGACGAAGAGATCGGCGAGTTCCTGATTCGCTACGGGTTCCCGCGCTTCAGCTCGATCCAACGGGTGCACGGCACCGGCTCGCGGCCAGGCGCGGTGGTCGTCTTCGACGACGTGCCCACGGACGGGCTGCGCATACTGCAAAACCGCGTCCATAACCTGTTCTGGAAGAACCACACGATCGTCGCGCAGCTGCTGCCGGAGCGCGACGAATCGTGACGGGCGACGGGAGCCGGGCATGGGTCTGCTGTCGCGGTGGCTGACCAGGCGCACCGCTTCCGAAGAGAGCGACGATCAGCAGACGAAGGAAATCGTCGAGCGGATCGTCGGGCTCTGTCCGTCGTTGCGGCTTGCGCGCAATTATGCGTCGCGCCTGCGGCCCGCCGTGCAACACACGACCGCCTATCTGCTCCGGCTCGCCGATGAAGTGCCGCCGACGCGCGAAGCGAACGCGGCGGCGTGGGCGACAGACCCGTATATCCACGCCTTTTTCGCCACACCCGACGACGTCTGCCCGGTCTTCAACCGCTCACACGAGCTGAACACGTTCTTCAGCGACCATCCCGCTGCCGATCAGGTATTCGCGGTGCTCGGCATGGCCATGGACGAGCGGCGTATTTTCGGCGTCGGGCAACACGGCGAAACGACGCAAACCGATCTCGCGCAGACGACCATCAACTTCAGCGATCACCAGGTGCGCGTGTGCGAAGAATCCGAAGCCGCGTTGCGGCGCCAAATCGTGTTGCGGATCGTCGATCAGCTCGTGCTCGAAGCCCTCGGCAAGATCGAGGCCGACACCTCGCGGCAGGACGAATTGCAACGCGAAAGGGCGCTGCTGAAAACGCGCCTGACGATTCTCGAACGGCAAGGAGCGGGCGTGCGCTCGCTGCTTGGTAGCGACGCGACGTCGAATTACGCGGAAGTGGCGAAGCTGCAGGCGCAGATCGAAGAGAACGATCAGGCTCTGGCGCAGTTGGGCCTGAAGACAGAGGCGCTGGAGCGGCATCTCGACGTGATGTGCGGTGTACTGGGGGCGCCGGATGCGCATTTCTACGTGCGCAAGAGCATGTACCGGCTCGACCGGATGAACGTCGTCCTGGAAGAGGGAGATACGCGGCCCGCGCACGAAATCGAGTTTCGCCTTGCGCGTCTGCCGGCGAGTCCCAATGTGATACGGGTTTTCTCGACGGTGCGTTTTCGACGCGCGGACTTTACGCCTCCCCTCAGCGGCCTCGCGCAAGCGCACCGCCTGATCTGACGCGAGTCATGCCCGCTATTTGCCTGCGACCGGCTCCACGGAGATGGCCACGGCCTCGGTATAGACCGCTTGCATCTGGTCGCCTTTTTTGATCCGCTTGAGCTGTTCGGGATCCTGCACGATCAGATCCACCGTATTGCCTTGCGGTCCCTTAAGCGTGACCACGCCGCTCTGGCGATTGACCGCGATGACGTTAGCCATGATCGTGACTTCGCGCGAGGCCGAGCCGCCGGGTTTCGCGCCCGCCGGTGTGCGTTCGAGCGTCTGCGTTTCGTTGGCGGTCAGCGGCGCGTTGCCTTTTTTCAGCATGATGGTCAGAGCCTGCGAATACTCGGCCTTGACCACGTCGCCGACCTTGATCTGATCGAAGTTGCGCGCTTCCTCTCCGACCACGACCTGCACGACCTTGCCCTTCGGGTCCTTGAGCAAGACGGTGCGCGTTGCCGGCTCGATGCCGACGACCGTCGCGGTCGTTTTGACCGTGCCCGACACGGTGACTTTGCCGGGCTCGCTCTTGACCGTGACTTGTGGTGACTCCGTCTGAGCGAACCCCGTATTCGCGAGACACACGAGCGCCCCCGCGATGATCAGTTTGCGGTTAATCATGCTGCTCTCCTTCGCGATCAATTGACCGTGTAACCCCGCCCTGACATGCAGGCGGCGAAAGCGCGATTGAACGTGTCCATCGAGCCCTGCGTTTGCGACTGCGATTGTGCCGCGGCCGCGCGCCGGTTCTGCCGCGCGCGCGACCCGCCGACCATCGTGCCGGTCGCCGCGCCGATCGCCGCGCCCTTGCCGGCGTCGCCCGCAATCGCGCCGATGACCGCGCCGCCCGCCGCGCCGCGCGCGGCGCCCTGCACGCGCTCGCCGCCTCCCACCGCGGGGCCGGAAGGCGGGGGCGGGGCATTGGCGACCATGGTCGGGTCGATGCCGGTATTGCTCTTCGCCCACGAATAGCAGGCGCCTTCGTCCTGCTGCTGTTGCTGCGGGCTTTGCCCTTTGGCCGGATAGGCAATCGGCCTCGATTGCGCCAGGCCTTCCAGCGATAGCGACGCGCTCAACGCGGCGATAACGGCATATTTCGTAGACTTGTTCACGACAGCTCCTTGCGTGGGCACACGCGGGTGCGAGTCGCCGGCTGCCTGTTTGCTCAGGCGTGAGGGCGCAACCGGCACCCGTGAATGGGAATTCTGGTGGGACCGGTTGCCGCGCGGTGGATGCGCAGCAATGGCAGGTTCGCTTTCATCATGGTGTCGCGGGCCTGTCGCGCGCAATCGGACCAAGGTCGTATTTGCAATATCGTCCATGGTTTCCAAACTGTATCCATGCAACAGGTGCAGGTCGTTTTCATTGCTTCGGACAACTGTCTGTCAAAGATCATGGCCGTGGACTGCCGCCTGGCCATGCAGCCCGGGGCCGCTGACGAAGCGCAAGGGGAAGCATCGATGGACCGCGATTCGCGTGCTCGTACACGCATCATCCCGTTTGCAACGGCGCTCGACAGGCGCTGGCGCATGCCGGCGCTCGACGACGAGGCGAAGCGCGCGCGACGCGTCAGCCATGTACTGGGTGCCGCGCTTCTGGCGTGCTGCGGCGCGTTCTCCACTGCGGTGTCGCTGGCGCAGGCGCCGGCCGCGAACGCCCCGGCGAACGCGGCCCCGAACGCACCCGTTTCCGCGGCGACGCTCGACAAGCTCGTCGGACCGATCGCGCTATATCCGGACGACCTGATCGCGATCATTCTTCCGGCCTCAACCTATCCCGTGGAAGTCGTGCAGGCCGATCGCTTTCTCGATCAGTACAAAAACAACAAGTCGCTGAAGCTCAACGACGCGTGGCACGATCCGGTGAAGGCGCTGCTGAATTACCCCGACATCGTCAAGAACATGAGCACCGATCTCGACTGGACGATCGATCTCGGCGAGGCCGTCGTTGCCGATCAGGGCTCGGTGCTCGAAGCGATTCAGCGCTTCCGGCGGCAAACGCAGTCGGCGGGGCATCTGAAATCCGACGACAAGCAGGTCGTGGTCGTCGAGAAGGAAGTGATCAAGATCCAGCCGGCCGATCCGCAGGTGATCTACGTGCCGCAGTACAACCCGCAGACCATCGTGGTGGCCAGTGCGCCCGTGACCTACGCCTACGCGCCCACGCCATATCCGGCCTACTACTATCCGTACGCGCCCGGCGCCGCGCTCGCGACGGGGCTGATCTGGGGCGCGGCGATTACCGCCGCCTGGAACGGCGGGCACTATGAAACGAATTACGGAGGCGGCGGCAACAACAACATCAACATCAACCGCGAAAGAAACGTCGAGCGCGGCGATAGAAACGTCGAGCGGGGCGATAGAAACGTCGAGCGCGGCAATATCAACACGGGCGACATCAACCGCGGCGGTGGTCGCGGGCAGGGAGGGGGCACCTCCGCGTGGACCTCGGACAAGAAGCCGGGCCAGGTCAGTGGTATCTCGGATCGCTCGGCGCGCACGCAACGGGTCGGCGATCCGCCGTCGCGCGGCGGCGGCGCGGGTGCAGGCGCGGGCGCGGGCGGTGGGGTGGCGGGCGGCAACCGCGGCGGCGCGGGCGGCGGCGCAAACTATGCAGGTGGCGGCGCGGGTGGCGGCGCCGGCGCAAACTTCGCAGGCGGCGGTGCTGGCGCGCAAGGGCGGCCGCAGCCGTCCCAGCGTCCGACGGCGTCGGCGGGCACACGCGAGGTGAGTCAGCGCGCGGCGCCTGCGGGCGGCGGCGATGCGTTCAGCGGCTACGGCTCGGCGCGCGACGCGCAAGCCAATAGCGCGCGCGGCGCGGCGAGCCGCCAATCGACGCGTGGCGGCGGATACTCCGGTGGCGGCGGTGGTGGCGGATTTTCCGGCGGTGGCGGTGGTGGATTCTCGCCGCGGGCCGGCGGTGGCGGCGGCGGCCGCGGCGGCGGACGGCGATAAGGAGCAGCCATGAGCGGGCAAAGCATCACCGGAAAGCGCGCACGCGACGATTCGCGGCGACGTGTGGCCAGATCGCGCCGGCTGTGCGCGATGGTGCTCGCGCTGTCGGTTCCGTTGGCCGCGCTCGCCGCGGGGCAGCGCACTTTCGCCACCCCGGAAGACGCGGTCGCCGCGCTGTCCAGCGCACTGAAGACCGACGACGAAGCGTCGCTCGTCGCGATCTTCGGCGAAGCGCACAAGAGCCTCGTGGTATCGCCGGATCAGGCGGAGAACGAGGCGAACTGGGCCAGGGCGAGCAAGGAGCTCGAGGCCTATCACGTGCTCGACGACAGGGGACCGAACCGGCGGATTCTGCTGGTCGGCGACGAGGCGTGGCCGATGCCGATACCGATCGTCAAAGAGGACGGCACCTGGCGCTTCGCCACCGAGCAGGGCGAAGAAGAACTGATCAATCGACGGATCGGCGCCAACGAACTCGAAGCGATCAAGGTGCTGCACGCTTATATCGACGCGCAGCGTCAGTACGCGTCGCGCGACCGGAACCACGACGGCCTGCTCGAATACGCGCAGAAGCTGGCCAGCACACCCGGCAAGCAGGACGGTCTCTACTGGCACAGCGACGAAAACAGCGCCGAAGAAGAGAGTCCGTTCGGCCCGCTCGTCGCCGCGAGTTCCGAATATCTGAAAGGCCACGCGGCGGGCGATCCTTACCGGGGCTACCATTTCCACATCCTGACGCGGCAGGGCAAGAACGCGCCGGGCGGCGCGTTCAGCTACGTGATCAACGGCCACATGATCGCGGGTTTCGCGATGGTCGCTTATCCGGCGCAGTACGGCACGAGCGGCGTGATGACCTTCGTGGTCAGCAACAACGGCGTCATCTACCAGAAGGACCGTGGCGCGCACGCGCCGCCTGTGACCGAGTTCAATCCGGATCACACGTGGCAGCGCGTCAAGGATTCGCTCTGAGCCGCTCCGGGTTGGCTGAGGCGATGGCCGTACAGCGCGCCCGTGCTTCCGTCAGGTCCGCTTCCGTACTCGAGGCGCCAAGTTGAACCATCCACCCAGCGTCACCGGCCGTGCGTCTTCCACGCCACCCGCGCGCGGGTGGCGCTCCGCGTTTCCTCCCGCGCAGTGGCTGCGAAGCTATCAGCCTCGATGGCTCGCGAAGGACGCGGTCGCCGGCGTGACGCTCGCGGCTTATGGCATTCCGGTATCGCTCGCCTATGCGTCGCTCGCGGGCTTGCCGCCGCAATACGGCATCTACTGCTATCTGGTCGGCGGCCTCTGTTATGCGCTGTTCGGCTCGTCGCGCCAGCTCGCGATCGGCCCGACCTCGGCGATCTCGATGCTCGTCGGCGTGACGCTCGTGCCGATGGCCGGGGGCGACCCGTCGCGCTGGGCTTCGATCGCGGCGCTCACGTCCGTGCTGATCGCGTGCATGTGCGTGATCGGCTGGCTGCTGCGCTTGAGTTCGCTCGTCAGCTTCATCAGCGAGACGATCCTGCTCGGCTTCAAGGCGGGCGCCGCGCTGACGATCGCGATGACCCAGCTGCCGAAGCTGTTCGGGGTGAAAGGCGGCGGCGAATTCTTCTTCGAACGGATCGCCGTGCTGTGGGGGCAGCTTCCGCTGACCAACCTCGGCGTGCTCGGTTTCGGCCTCGTTTGCATCGCGTTGCTGCTGCTCGGCGAAAAGTTTTTGCCGGGGCGTCCGGTGGCGCTCGCCGTCGTCGCTGCCTCGATCGTCGTGTTGTCCGTCACGCCGCTGGCCAGCCGCGGCTTCACGCTCGTGGGCGCGCTGCCTCAGGGCTTGCCTGAATTCCGTCTGCCCGCGCTGCGGCTGCGCGATGTCGACGGCATCGTTCCGCTCGCGTTCGCGTGCCTGTTGCTGGCATACGTCGAGAGCGTTTCGGCCGCGCGCGCGCTCGCGCAGGCACATGGTTACGAGATCGACGCCCGCCAGGAATTGCTGGGTCTTGGCGCAGCCAATCTGGCCACGGGATTGTTCCAGGCCTTCCCGGTTGCGGGAGGGCTTTCGCAATCGTCGGTGAACGACAAGGCCGGCGCGAAAAGCGCGCTTGCGCTGGTATTCGCGTCGCTCGCGATCGGCTTCTGTCTGATGTTCCTCACCGGACTGCTCGCGAATCTGCCCAACGTCGTGCTGGCAGCGATCGTGCTCGTGGCCGTGAAGGGCCTCGTCGACGTCGGCGAACTGCGTCATGTGTGGCGCGTGAGCCGCTTCGAATTCGCGATTTCGATGGTGGCTTTCGCGGCGGTGCTGTTGTTGGGCATCCTGAAGGGCGTCATCGTCGCGGTGCTCGTGTCGATGCTGCTGATCATCCGCCGCGCCGCGCATCCGCACGTCGCGATGCTCGGGCGTATTCCCGGCACGCGCTATTTCTCGGATCTCGAACGTCATGCCGAGAACGAGACGATTGCGCATGTGCTGGCGGTGCGTGTCGAGGCGTCGCTGCTGTACTTCAACGTCGAGCACGTGCGCGAGACGATCTGGCGCATGATCCACACCGCACCCGAACCGGTCCGGCTCGTGATTTGCGATCTGTCCGCATCGGCGGTCGTCGATCTGGCGGGCGCGCGCATGCTCGAAGCGATGCACGGCGCGTTGGAGGCCGCGGGCGCCGCGATGAAGGTCGTCGGCGCGCACGCGGACGTGCGCGACATGCTGCGCGCCGAGGGGCTCGAAGTTCGTGTCGGCCATATCGGCCGGCGCGGTTCGGTGGCCGACGTCGTCGACGCATTCCAGCAAAACGGCGATTTCGCGGACGACGCGAAGTCCAGATGAAATCGAGGAGATACCCATGTCATGCCAATTTCGTCCCGGCGCGCGTGCGCTCACGCGGTGGCTCGCGGCGGCGCTGCTAGCCGGCCCCGTTTTGGGTCATGCATCGAACCTGAACTTTCTGAAAGACACGCCCATTACGTACATGCGCGACGCCGACCGTAAAGCGCTCAACAATGCGGCGCAAAAGGCACTCGACACAAAAAAGGATGGCGAATCGCTCGACTGGAGCAATGCGGGGACCGGCAATCCCGTTTCGATCACGGGCACGGTGACGCCGCGGGATACGACGAAGGAAGGCGATCGAACCTGCCGGACCGCGACGCTCGTCGCGGTCGCGAAAGGGCAGACCCAGAGCTGGACGCCGGTCGCCTGCAAGACTGGCAATGGGCCGTGGAAGGTTCTCAAGAAATAAGGACGCGCGCGTAATCAGTGCGTAAATTTTCGTGAGACCAAGGTCGTATTGTTTTGCCTCGCCGGAAGAACCATTGTATTCACCGGAAGAGACGTATTCACCGGAAGAGACGTATTCACCGGAAGAGACCGATTCCGGAGGTCGACTGACCTCTGAAGAAAACCGGGCGGCCGCTACCCATTTACGACACACCCGCTCTCACGTCGGTGTGCGCGGGCTCGAGAACGACGACCGCGGCGCTCGGCACGGTCTGCGATGCCGCGCAAAGCCAGGTCCCAGGACTCGGCTATACCGTGACCAATGCGGTGGGCAATACGCTGCTGACGATCTGGGGCATGGTCGTCGTGATGATGCTGGCTTGACCCCCGGGGCGTCGCTGCCGGCGATGCTCTATCGGCGAACTGCGCACGGAACACGGCGCGCAAAACATGGTTCAGGAGGAGACATGAGCAAGCGGGACAAGCAGGACGCCGACAAGGCGAAGCTGGCGGCACTCAGTCCGTTCGAACTGAAAGACGAGTTGATCAAGGCGGCGGGCGGCGGTGCGGTCGAGCGGCCCGCGAACCTTGCGATGCTCAACGCCGGACGCGGCAATCCCAACTTCGTCGCGACGATCCCACGCCACGGGTTCTGGCAACTCGGCCTCTTTGCGATGCGCGAATCCGAGCGCTCGTTTGCCTATATGCCCGAAGGCGTCGGCGGCTTTCCGAAGCGTGACGGGCTCGTCGAGAGGTTGGACCTGTTCCTGCGCGAGAACAAGGGCGTGCCGGGCATCGCCTTTCTCGCGAGCGCCGTCTCGTACGTGCGCGATCAGCTCGGGTTGTCCGCGAGCGACTTTCTGTACGAGATGTGCGAGGGCATTCTCGCGTCGAACTACCCGGTGCCCGACCGGATGCTGAAGCTGTCGGAAATCATCGTCGGGCAGTATTTGCGCCGCGAGATGGTCGGCAAGCATCCGTTCATCGGCGAGTTCGATATTTTCGCGGTCGAAGGCGGCACCGCCGCGATGACCTACATCTTCAACACGATGCGCCAGAACCACCTGATCAAGGCGGGCGATACGATCGCGCTCGGCATGCCGATCTTCACCCCCTATATCGAGATCCCGGCGCTGAACGACTACCAGCTCAAAGTCGTCGAGGTAAATGCCGACGTCGAAAATAACTGGCAGTACTCGAAGAAGGAACTCGACAAGCTGCGCGACCCGGCCGTGAAGGCGTTTTTCCTCGTCAATCCGAGCAATCCGCCCTCGGTGCGGATCAGCGACGAGAGCCTTGAGTATGTCGCCAAAATCGTGAAGGAGCGGCCCGATCTGATCCTGCTCACCGACGACGTGTATGGCACGTTCGCCGACGGTTTCGTGTCGCTATTCGCGCTGGCGCCGAAGAACACGATTCTCGTGTATTCGTATTCGAAGTACTTCGGCGCGACCGGCTGGCGTCTCGGCACGATCGCCACGCACCGCGACAATATCTTCGATCGGCTGATCGCCGAGTTGCCGAAGGACGTGAAGAAGGAACTGCATCACCGTTACGAGTCGATCACGACGGAGCCCGACAAGCTCAAGTTCATCGATCGGCTCGTGGCCGATAGCCGCACCGTGGCGCTCAATCACACCGCAGGGCTCTCGACGCCGCAGCAGGTGCAGATGGTGCTGTTTTCGCTGTTCTCGCTGATGGATACGCCGGACGCGTACAAGAATGCGCTGAAGCGTCTGATTCGCAGCCGTAAGCGCGCTCTGTACGACGGGATGGGCGTTACGTTCGACGACGTCGACATCAACCAGGTCGACTACTACACGATTCTGGACATGGAATATCTGGGCGAGCGCGCGTACGGACGCGATTTCGTCGAGTGGCTGCTGAAGAATACGGAGCCGTCCGAGCTGTTGTTCAGACTCGCGCGGGAAGCGCGCGTGGTCTTGCTGCCGGGACGCGGATTCGGCACGCAGCATCCGTCCGGCCGCGTATCGCTCGCGAATCTGAACGAGTCGGACTACCGCGCGATCGGCCAGGCGATCCGCGCACTGCTCGGCGATTACGTCGAACGCTACAACGCGGCGACCGGCAGCACCCTCGACAAGAACAAGGTCCTGTAGATCTCGAACCGGAGCCAGCCGGGCGTTTCACGCGAGCCACTCCGGCGTTCGCATGAAACGCCCGCGAACTGAGGAGCAGAACATCACCACGTCAATCGAAAAGATTACGCCGTATGACGAGTTCAACTACGCAATTGCAGAAAACGAATTCCCCAAGGACGGAATGTCCGCGCGCGCGGCGGCCGCCATCGCGATCAGCTCGGAATGGACCGACGCCAATCCGATGCTGAACATGTCGTCGTTCGTCACGACGTGGGCCGAACCCGAAGCGGCGGAGACCGCGAAGCGCAACATCTTCAAGAACTATATCGACCATGACATATACCGGCAGGTGTTCGCGATGGAAGCGCGCATGGTCAAATGGCTGCATCAGCTATGGAACGGACCGCAAGGCGTCGAGCCGTATGGCACCGCGACGGTGGGTTCCTCGGAGGCCTGCATGCTGGCTGGTCTCGCGCACAAATGGAACTGGCGCAAGAACCGGGAAGCGCAGGGCAATGACGGCAGCAAACCGAACATGGTGACGGGCGGCAACGTGCAGATCGTATGGAAGAAATTCCTTCGTCATTTCGATGTCGAGCCGCGCATCGTGCCGTTGATGCCAGGCAACTACCGGTTGACGGCCGAACATCTCGACAAGTACGTGGATGAAAACAAGATTGCCGTCGTGGCAATCGCGGGGCAAACGTTCACCGGTGAGGACGACGATATCCAGGGCATTCACGACTGGCTCGACGACTAGGAGAAGCGCACCCGCATTTCGATTCCGATGCATATCGACGGCGCATCGGGAGGATTCGTCAATCCGTTCCTTTATCCCGACTACCAATGGGATTTCCGGCTGCCGCGCGTGCAGTCCATCAACGCATCGGGGCATAAATACGGGCTCGTGCCGCCGGGCCTCGGCTGGGTCGTGTTTCGCGAACGCAAAGTGTTCAATGAAGAGCTGGTTTTCTACGTGAACTATCTGGGCGGCGAAATGCCGACCGCGACGTTGAACTTCAGCCGTAACGCGTTTCAGGTCGCCGTGCAGTACTACATGTTCCTCAGGCACGGTTTCGAAGGCTATCGAAGGATCATGCAGCACACGCTCGATAACGCGATCGCGTTGCGGGCGGTTCTCGTCGAAAGCGGATACTTCACGATGATGAACGAAACGCAGCGGATTCCGGTCGTGGCCGTGACGCTCGACAGCAAGATCAAAAATTTCAACGAGTTCGACGTTTCGAACAAGGTGCGCGAAAAAGGCTGGGTGCTCTCGGCCTATTCGATGCCGCCCGACGCGGAATCGGTCAACAGTCTGCGGGTCGTGGTGGGGCCGCACGTCAACCGGACCGTGGAAGGACTGCTTGCCAACGACATCGTCAGCGCGTGCCAATACCTCGAACAACATGGCGGCAACGCGACGCCGCCCGAGTTGCACAGGCACGCGGCGGGGCAGGAGACGCCGAGCAAGTGCTGAGCGTGACAGACGGGACGTCCGGGGCTATCGCGAAGACTGAGGTGGAAGGCAGCATCGTGCCCCGGCGGCGATTGCCGTGTTTGTTGCATTGAGTGGCACCCGCCAACGCATGCACGCCGTCATGCAATGGGCGTGGGCACATGGCCATATTGCGGCCAACACGGTTAGCGTGGTCGATCACATCCTGCCGAAGCTCCACACGCGTCACGATGTGCATTCCCACGCGGACAAATGTTGACATTTCGCTGATCGCAGCGAGACCCTAAAATCATCCATCGCCCATTCCATACCCCTGTGGTCGCCTGCTAGTTTGGCAGGCCCAACAGCTACAGAGGAGTTCGGAATGTCGTATCAACAGGATTCGGACGGCGTGCGCGTGGTGCTCAGTGCGCCGCAACTGGCGGCGGTACTCTCCCGCCAGTCGATCAGCCCCACCGAGATGCTTTCCAACCGGCTATGGGGCGGTTTGCAGGTTGTGGGCGGGGTGCTGGAAATGGTCGGGGCGGCGGCTCTATGTGTGCTGCCGGAACCGACGATGGCGAGCAAGGCCGGATGTGTCGTGTTCGGCGTGCATGGCTCAGATACGGCGTCGGCAGGTGTGCGTCAAATCTGGACGGGCCGGGATACGGCCACGCTGACCCAGCAAGGTACGACGAAACTGGCCGAGGCGATGAAGGCCAGTCCTGACATGGCGAACAATATCGGCCTGTCAGTTGATATGATCGTGCCGTTCGGCTTCGCTGGCTCGATCAAGGCTGCACGCGTGGCCAGCGTCACGATGGGCCGAATCAATCTGCAAATGCATGAGGCAAAGGCCATTAATCCAAGGCTTGGTGGGCATACGATTCTGAAACACGTTGAGAAGGATGAGGCATGGCTACGGGAGCGCCTCGAACGGGAACCCCAAAAAAGGGTTGCTTCATCGTTTCATAGTCTTCAGGTGGCAGAATTGGCGATATCTGATGTAATGAATTCAAATACTTTGAAAATTCAGAGCTGGGTACAATCTCCGAGAAACCGCATCCCTCTTACATTAGTCAAGAAAGTTTCTGGCGATATAGGATACGGGGTAACAAGAAAAACCAATAAACTGACTAAGATGAACGAAGTAACCGTAATTCTGAAGTTTCAGGTATATAACAATATGCCGTACTACATATTGACCGCCCACGTCGGCTAAGGATAACCAATGTTATCAGAGCGCTACCCTAGAATGTACGAGCTTTTCGGCGCGTATTTCAATGAGGATTACGATTTGTGGGGAAACACGATCCCTGAAATTGTCTCATGCTATAAAAGTGTTATCCCACTGGAATATCGAAAAGAAATAATTGATGAAATAAATTCGTTCATCAATGAACATCCGTCCGACCTGGATTCTGCGTTCGAAAGAGATTACGGTTCAGGGTTTGATCCCAATCTGTGGGGCCACACTGCAGCCTCATTCCTTGACGAGTTGAAGCGCCTTCTGAGCGAGTAATCCCCTGGTCGCCGCGCGAGGGTGGTCCGATGCCACCCGGCGCATGCACGCCGCGGCGATGTTCGCGGAAAAGCTGGAACACAACGTGCGATGCAAGAGCAAGCTCAATTAGCTTGTCGGAGCGTTGCTCGTATTCGAGCTGGCGCAACAGGGCAAGGAAATGCACAGCTGCTATCGGCCAACGCGGGCCGCCGCATTAGTGAGTCGTGAGCGACGGCGCACTGCGAGCTGTCCCCGAAATGCCTGCCAGGTTGATGCATAATTGTCCAGCGTTTCGCGGCTCATGCACAAGGCAAACACATGGAAAACTCTTACGCTAACGACGATACCGGCAATCTGATCCTGCTCGAGCACGTGAACCTGAAGATTCCCAACCAGATACTCGCGACCGCCTTCTACGTCACCGGACTCGGGCTCACGCGCGACCCGTTCGTGATGACCGGTATCGACAATATGTGGATCAACATTGGCCGGTCGCAGATTCACCTGCCGCACGGGGTGGCGCAACGTCTGCGCGGCAGTGTCGGTCTTGTGGTGGGCGAACTCGAAGCGCTCGTGATGCGTCTGCGCTCGGTCGAGCCACTGCTGGCCGGCACCGGGTTCGGATGGACAGAGCGCGCCGGCAGCATAGAAGTCACCTGTCCGTGGGGCAACCGTTACGAGTGTCTCAATCCCTCCAGTCGATCCGCGTCGGACCCCTGGTCGGAAATCGATCTTGGCATCGCGTTCGTGAAGATCGATGTACCGGTCGGCAGCGCGTTGCCGATCGCGCGCTTCTACCGCGATATGTTCGATGCGACCGTCGACATCGAAGAGAAGCATGGATTGCACCGCGCGGTGATCGACATCGGCACGCATCAGCAGCTGCTGTATGCGGAAACGACCGAGCCCATTCCTGAATACGACGGACACCACATCGCCATTTACACCGCTGCTTTTTCGGAGCCGTTCAAGCGCCTCAACGCAAAAGGCCTCGTATATGGAGAAGAGCCACACCAATACCGATTTGCCGACCTCGTCGATCTGTCGTCCGGAGAGCGTTGCTTCAGGCTCGAGCACGAAGTGCGGAGCCTGCATCATCCGCTCTACGCGCGAGCGCTGGTGAACCGGAATCCGGAACAGACCAACCGGAACTATCTGAAGGGTGCCGATTCGCGCGGCGGCCGTTTCTGATGTCGCCCGGCGCACTGCCGGGCCAGGCTTGATTCGCGGGCAACCTCGTGATGAACCCGCTGGTGCACGCTGGTCGATTCCCATTCCTTAACGATTTAATCTAGAAAATCCACAACACATCGCCTACCCTTAATCGAGCCGGTTTTCCGCGGACCCGTGCATTGCTTCTCCCCACTCTGCGAAGCCGACCCGTCCTGACAAAGCTAACAACGATTCGAAGTCGTACGCTTTTGTTGTCTGCGAGGGTTGCGCCATCGTGCTCTTTCACGCTGTCGTCCGCGTGGATCCATGTCGCACTCCAGCGCTGCAATTCATAGGAACAATAAAAAGCTAGGAGACGCTCATGCCATTCAACCGTATTCAGGGAATTGTCGGCCTGCCACTGCTCGCCATCGCGTTCGGCTTGCCTGCGGCTCATGCCGCCGACGAAGTACAGAACAGCTCGACCACCACCGCCGCGCCGGTGCCATCGACGCTTCAGCCCGTGACCCAGGATCAGCTCGACCGCGCCGGCAGCATGACGGCGGTCTGGCTCCATTCGAACGGCTCGTACGCGCAGACGCGCTATTACCCCGGCTCGCAGATCAACCGGACGAACGTCGCGAAGCTCAGGCCGGCGTTCATCTTCCAGACGGCCGTCAACGAGTCGATGGAAACGGCGCCGATCGTGAAGGACGGCGTGATGTTCCTGACCACGTCGTTCAATCACGTCTACGCGATCGATGCGACGACGGGCAAAGAGTTCTGGCATTACAAGCACAAGATGGGTCCGGTCACGACGTTCTGTTGCGGGCCGAACAATCGTGGCGTCGCGATTTCGGGTGACCGGCTCTATATGGGCACGCTCGACTCCAAGCTCGTCGCGCTCGACGCCAAAACCGGCAACGTGCTGTGGCAAAGCCAGATCGCCAATCCCGACGAGGGCTACTCGGAAACGATGGCGCCGACGGTCGTCGACGGCAAGGTGCTGATCGGCACGAACGGCGGCGAGTACGGCATTCGCGGCTTCGTGAAGGCGTACGACGCGAATTCCGGCCAGTTGCTGTGGACCTTCTACACGATTCCGGAAACCGGCCAGGAAGGCGTGTGGGCCACCAAAGACGCGACCGGCCGCGACGAGAAGCGCGACATCGACGCGGAGAAGAAGCAGTTGGCCGACAAGGGCGGCGACTTCTACAAGACGCTCGGCGGCGGTGTGTGGATGACGCCGACGGTCGACCGGAAAACGCACACGGTGTACTTCGTGGTCGGCAACCCGTCGCCGGACCTGTATGGCGCGATCCGGCCGGGAGACAACCTCTATACGGATTCGCTCGTCGCGATCGATCTCGACACCGGCAAGTACAAATGGCACTACCAGTACGTGCCGCATGACGTCTGGGACCTCGACGCAGTGAGCCCGCCGGTGCTGATCGACGTGCGCGACAACGACGGCAAGATGATCCCCGGCATCGTGCATGCGGGCAAGACCGGTCACGTGTACGTGCATGATCGTGCGACCGGCCGTCTGATCCGCTTCTCGCAGGCGATGATTCCGCAGGAAAACATGTGGACCCTGCCGACAGCAGCCGGCGCGCGCATGCTGCCGGGCGCGAACGGCGGCGTCGAGTGGTCGCCGATCGCGTTCGATCCGCAAACGCGTCTCGTCTACGCGGCCAACCTGCATCAGCCGATGACGTACCAGGTCGAGGACGCCGCCTATCCGGGCGGCAGCAAGCTGTGGCTCGGCGGCGCCTTCAAGGTGATTCCGTCCGAGGCGCAATGGGGCAAGCTGTCGGCCGTCAACGTCGACACCGGCAAGGTCGCGTGGGACTACAAGACCGACCAGCCGCTGATCGGCGGCGTGCTCGCGACCGCGGGCGGTCTCGTGTTCAACGGCGAGGGCAACGGCCTGTTCCGCGCGTTCGATGCCGCCACCGGCAAGAAGCTGTGGGAGTTCCAGTGCGGCGCGGGCGTCAACGCGCCGGCCGTGTCGTACACGGTCAACGGCAAGCAGTACATCGCGGTCGCAGCGGGCGGCAACACCCAGATCGACTTCAAGCGCGGCAATAGCGTCGTCGTGTTCGCGGTGCCATGAGGCGGCCGGCGCTGCGGGGAGCGCCGGGTGGGGCGCGCGCTGCAAGGGTGGCACTGCTGTGCGGCGGATTGATCGCCGCATGGCTGCCGTCGGGCGCGCGCGCCGACGCCGAGGCGGGCAAGACGAAAGCGCAGGTGTGCGTGGCCTGTCACGGGCCGATGGGCAATTCGACCAGTCCGGACTATCCGATTCTGGCCGGGCAAACCTCGCGCTATCTGTATCTGGAGCTGAAGGACTTCAAGCAGGGACGGCGCAGCGATCCGCGCATGTCGCCGATGGCGGCGAACCTGTCGAGCGAGGACATGCAGGACCTCGCCGACTACTTCGCCGCGCAGAAGCCCGTATTGGTGCCGTTCAACGCGGATGGCGCGAGCATCGAGGCGGGCAGCAAGAAGGCGGCCGAGGTGCTGTGCACGACGTGTCATCTGGGCGGCTTTTCCGGACAGAACGAGATTCCGCGCGTCGCGGGCCAGCACTATCAGTACATCGTCAAGCAATTGCAGGACTTCCGCTCGCACACACGCACCAATGATGCGGGCAACATGACCAGCGTGACGCGTAATCTGACCGACGACGACATCCATCATCTGGCCGCTTATATCAACAATCTGCAGTAGCACGGGGAAGACACCATGACAGACATGCTCGCTCGGCCGCTTGCGGCCGCCGTTCTGCTCGCCACCGCATTCGGCGCATGGGTGCCGGCGCTCGCGCAGGACCAGGGGGAAATCAACCGCCAACTGCTCGCGGCCGCGAAGGACGACGATCAGCAGTCGGTCGTCGCGGCGCTGCAGCGCGGCGCGTCGGTCGATGCGATGAACCGGATCGGCGACACCGCGCTCGTCACCGCGTGCAAGAAGGGCGATACGGCGATGGCGCGCACGCTGATCGAGCGCGGCGCGAACGTGCAGCATGCGAACGCGCCGGGCGATACACCGCTGATGGCCGCTGCCTACGGCGGCTTCGACGAGATCGTCGCGCTGCTGCTCGCGCATGGCGCCGATCCGCTCGCGACCGATCGCGTCGGCAAGACCGCGATGGAATATGCAGCGGGCCAGGGACAAACGAAGGTCGTCGGTCAGTTGCTCGATGCGGGCGTCGACGTGAACCGGACCTACAAGAACGATCTGACCGCGCTGATGTGGGCGGCGGGATACGATCGCGCGGAGACCGCCCAGATGTTGCTCGCGCGCGGCGCGAACCGGTCGTTGAAGGACAATCGCGGGATGACCGCGAAAGATATCGCGGTGCAGACGAAGTCGGAGCGCGTCGCGGGGTTGTTGTCGGCGGGTTAGCGGCTTGAATCACACGCGCAATGCCGGTCGCGCTTGCGCCAGAATCGTCGGCAATGTCTCGAGCGAATCGATCAGCGCGTCGCAGCGCGGCAGGGCGGCGCCGCTCGCGCTGCCATAGCCGTAGCTGACGATGAAGACCGGCAGACCGGCCGCGCGCGCCGCCGCGACATCGACCGATGAATCGCCGACCAGCACGCAACGTTCGGGCTCGACGTCGAGCAGCCGGCACGCGTGCCAAAGCGGCTCGGGCGACGGCTTCATGCTCGCCACGGTGTCGCCCCCGACCAGCCCGTCCAGAAAAGCGGCAAGCCCAGTTTTGTCGAGCAGCGCCGCCGCCAGCGCCTGCGGCTTGTTGGTCACGCACGCGCAGCGGTACCCGTGCTGCCGCAACGCGCGCAGCCCGGCCATCACGCCAGGAAAAACCCGACCCAGCTCCGCGCTGGTCACCGCGTAATGCCGCTCGAACACGGCCTGCGCATGGTCCAGTTCGACGCGCTCGCCGAGGCCCGCCGCATCCAGCGAGCGCTGCACGAGCTTGCGCACGCCGTTGCCGATGAAGCCGGTCACCCTGTCGTAAGGCAGCGGCGTGGCGCCGAAGTCCGTCAGCATCAGGCCGGCAGCCGCGACGATGTCCGGCGCGGTATCGACCATCGTACCGTCGAGATCGATCAGGACAGCTTGGTAGTCGCGGTTCATTGCCATGACGCGCTCGCGTTCGCCTGGTCCGCGTTCAGTGCGCCGTGCGCGGCCGAATCGGGACGACGCGTGGCGTCTTGATGCCAGCGGCGCAGTGTCGCCAGATCCACCCAGCGATGCCATTCGCCGCGCACCATCGGAACGATCGGCGCGTGCGGATCGCCGAGATGAGGCAGCACGGCCAGCGCGCCGTCGAAGTCCTCGTGCGCGGTAAAAGCGCTCGGCGTGACGACGACGGGCACGCGCGCGGCGCGCGCCGCCAGCAGGCCGTTGCGCGAGTCCTCGAAGGCGAGACAGGCCGCGGGCTGCAAGCCGAGCTGTTCGAGCACGTGGCGATAGACGTCGGGGGCGGGCTTTTTCGCCGACGTGGTGCCGGCGTCGCCGATTGCCGCGAAGCGATGGCGCCAACTGGCGCCGAAATGCGCTTGCAGCAGCGCGTCAAGGTTGGCGGGAGTCGTGGTCGTCGCGATCGCCACGCGTAGACCGGCCTCGTTCGCCTCGTCGATCAGACGCGCGATGCCGGGTCGTAGCGGCACGCCGCGCTCGCGCATGCGCTCGGTGTAGTGGCGCGTTTTCAGCGCGTGCAGCGCGTCGACGGCCTCTCGCGCTCGCGGGCCCCCGGCTTCCTCGCACTCGACCGTGCGCCAGTAATGCAGCAGACGCTCCTTGCCGCCCGCCACTTTCAGCAAGCTGGAATAGAGCGCTTCGTCCCAGAACCAGTCGAGGCCCGCTTCCGCGAACGCGGCGTTGAATGCGTGCAGATGAGCAGTCTCGGTGTCGGCGAGCGTGCCGTCGACGTCGAAGATGAGGGCTTGCATCGTGCGGTCCTCGCGAGGGTGGGGTGCCGTTCAGACACGCACCACGATAGCCGAGCCGTCCGCCGATTCAAATTCAGAGATTCTTTCGCCGCCGATAAGCGGGACTTTATGTGCCGGCACGCACCGAACACGCACGCCGCGCCGCGTCAGTTGCCCAACTGCGGATCGGTCACGAAGCCCAGCTTCGTCAGCCCGCCACGCTGCGCCGCCGACATCACGATCGCCACCCGCTCGTACGGCACCTTGCGATCGGCGCGCAAATGCAGCTCCGGCTGCGGCGTCGCGAGGGCGGCTTGCGCGATGCGCGCGCGCAAGGCGTCGTCGGTCACGGGCTGACCGTCCCACAGCACCGTGCCGTCCGCCTGCACCACGACGTCCACGTGCGCGGGCTTGAGCGCTTCCGGCTGACTGCTCGCGTGCGGCAGATCGATCCTGACCGCGTGTTGCAGCGCCGGAATCGTGACGAGAAAAATGATCAGCAGCACCAGCATCACGTCGACGAGCGGCGTCATGTTGATCTCGCTCATCAGACCTTGTTCGTCGTCGTCGGAGAAAGGGCTCATTGCCATTCGAGGTCTCCGTCGCGCGTTGCGTTCGTCGCGTTGGTGCCGCGCGGCACCACGCGCATCTGCGGCCCGGCGCTCGACGGCAACTGCGAGCCGGTCACGAAGTACGCGTGCAAGCCGTGCGCGAAGCGCTTCAGGCGCGCGACGATCGAGCGGTTCGCGCGCGTCAGACCGTTGTAGCCGAGCACGGCGGGAATTGCGACGAAGAGCCCGAACGCCGTCATGATCAGCGACTCGCCGACCGGGCCGGCGACATGATCGATCGAGGTCTGACCGGTCTCGCCGATCACGATCAGCGCATGGTAGATGCCCCAAACCGTGCCGAAGAGCCCGACGAAAGGCGCGGTGCTGCCGATCGACGCGAGAATCGCAAGGCCGCTTTGCAGGCGCGCGATCGTCTCGTCCATCGTGTCCTGCAGACGCCGGGTGATCCAGTCGGACACGTCGATACGGTCGTGCAGATGCTGCTGCGTCTGCCGATGGTGCGTCGCGGCTTCATGGCCCGCCAGCGCGAGCGCGAGCAGCGGGTTGTCGTGCGCGCCCGATTCCGGATGGCCGAGGCTGCGCAGCCCGTCGTCGAAGCGGTCCGCGCTCCAGAAGCGCGCGTCGCTCTGGGTTGCGCGCCTGAGGCGGATCAGTTGCCACAGCTTCACGATGATCACCGTCCACGACAGCACCGACATGATCACGAGCACGCTCAGAATGCCGCGCGTGACGATATCACCTGAATCCCAGACGTTTGCGAGTCCGTAGTGTTGCATGGCGAGTTCCTTCGTTTGGTGTCCCTGGTCTATTTGGCGGTGCGCTCACCCTGTTGCGTCACTCGGTCAGTCCGAACACGAACGACTGCGAGTACGCGGCGCGCACCGGCGTGCCGTTTTCGGTGTACGGCTGGCAGGCGCCCGCATGGACGGCGGCGAGCGCCGCGTCGTCGAGCCGCGCGGAGCCGCTGCTGGTTTGCAGCTGCGCCGTTTCGATATGCCCGCTCAGCCCGACGACGAAGCGCACGATCGCTGTGCCATGCTCGCCGCGCCGCTTCGCGATGTCGGGATAGTCGGGCTTCGGAATCGAGCAGTCGACGTGCGACACGTTGCGCGGCTCGGTCGACGCGGACACCGCCGGACGGACGGCGGAAGCCGATGCCGCCGACGGCGCGGCGGCTGTTGGCACGGCGGCCTGCGGTGCAGCCGATGGGGCGGCGGCTTGCGTGACGGGCTGCGCGGTGCTTTCGCGTGTCGGAGGCGGAGTCGGCAGAGGCTTTTCCACACTGCGCGGCACCTGCGCGCGAGGTTGCGGCGCCGGTTTGACGCGCACGGCGGGGTGCGTGACCGGCGGCGTTGGCGCCGTCGGAACGACAGCGGCGGGTGGGGGCGGCGCGGGAGGTGAAACAACCGGAGCGGGAGGCTCGGGGCTCAGCAGCGACGCGGTGATCGTGCGCGGCTCGACCGGACGCTCGACGATCCGGTTACGCGCGCTCAACGCGATGGCGAGCAGCACCAGATGCGCGACGATCACGGCGCCCAGCACGATGGCCGCGCGACGGTAGCCGGCCGCGGCATGGGTAGGACTTCTTGGGTTCGCCATGGCAACTTGCAGCATCATCGCCACCTCCGCGCTCATTGTCCCCCGCCGACCCCGCTTTTCAAACCCGCGACGGCCGGCGCGAAGCAATTCGGGAAAATCTCCCGCCGATCCGCGTTGTCAAACAATCGCCCGGTGGGCTACCTTGAAACGATGACGCGAACCATCGCGGCGCCGCCATATCAACCCGGAGTACAACGATGCTGGAGACACGGATTTTCCCCCGACCGCCACGCCGTTCCCTCGCGCTGGCCTGCGCGCTCGTGCTGGCCGCGAGCGCCGCGCATGCCGCGGCCGCGCCGCTCGCCTACGTGACGAGCGAGAAGGCCGGCGTCGGCGTGATAGATCTCGACCAGATGACGCTCACGCAGACCTTTCCGGTCGGCGCCGGTGGCCCGCGCGGCCTGAGCCTGAACGCCGACGGCACGCGTCTGCTGGTCGCCAACAAGAACACCAACGATCTCGCGGTGATCGACACCGCCACGGGCAAGGTCGTCCAGCGCGTGAAGATCGGCAAAAACCCTGAATATGTGCGGGTGCGCAACGGCTACGCGTACGTGACCTACGAGCCCGGCGAGGACGGCGGGCCGCCGGGAGCCAAACCCGACGCGAAGGGGGACAATAAGCCCGAAGCGAACGCGGGCAACAAGCCCGGCGCGGACGACGACGCGAACAAGCCGCCCGCCGAAATCGCGATCATCGATATGAAAAACTGGCACGTGATCCGTTCGGTCACGAGCGGCCACGAAACCGAAGGCATCGAATTCTCGCGCGACGGCCAGATGATGCTGGTCACCAACGAAGGCGACGATACGGTGTCGATCTATCACGCACGAACCGGCGCGCCGATCCGAACCGTGAAGCTCGCGGCGGGCGGGCGGCCGCGCGGCATCCGGCTGTCGCCTGACGGCAAGCATTATGTTGTCACGCTGGAGTCGCTCAGCAAGTTCGTCGTGATCGACGCGCACACGTTCGAGGTAGTCAAGACCGTCGACACCAAGCTTGGCCCCTATGGCGTGGCGTTCGGCCCGAACGGTCAGCGGCTTTTCGTGGCCGCCGCGCGCGACAAGGTGGTGCAGGTGTTCGACGGCCACACGTACGAACATGTCGCCGATGTGCCGGTCGGCCAGCGCTGCTGGCATTTCAGCTTCACGCCGGACGGCTCGAAGCTGATGGTCGCGTGCGGTCGCTCCGACGCGGTCTACGTGCTCGACGCGAAGAGCTATCAGCCGCTCAAGCAGATCGGTGAGCTGCCGCTCGCGTGGGGCATCGTCACGTATCCGCACAGCGACGGCTCGATCGAATCGCATTGAGCAAGCGGGCGAATGAGCTGTTGCAGATCCGGGGTCCGTTAGCTTTGCCGAGTTGCTATTAACTTCCTGTCTTGTACCGCTGTACAAGAATGGGCACAAGGAAGCCGCCTTGGAAGGGCGGCTTTCTCACGAATGCCGAGCATGCTCAACAGCTCGGTTCCTCCGTCTAGCCAGTTTGGGACAAGTCTGGAAGCGGGTTATAAGGAAACAAAAAGACTGCTAAAACGCGATTACTTCTCCACGACGCCCAGTAACGTCTGTCTGCCTCCAACATATTTGTACAGCGAAATTACGCCGTGCCGCAGATCGCCTTTCGAATCGAACTGCGTTTCACCGAGCACACCGTGGTAGTCGGTGGCCGGCATCGCGGCGAGAATCTTCGCGGAGTCGGTCGATTCCGCACGCTTCATCGCAGCGACGATAACGCCCACCGCGTCGTATGCGAACGGTGAGTTCAAGACCGGAGCATAGCCAAAACGCTTCTTGTAACGTTCGACAAAAGCTGGTCCTTCGGCCATGTTCAGCAGCGGCGCGCCGGCAATCGAGCAGATCACGTTATCGGATGCGTCGCCGGCAAGTTTCGCGAGATCGTCGGCACATAAGCCGTCGCCGGCCAGTACTTTCACCGTAATGCCGAGTTGCTTCGCCTGCTTCGCGAACGGGCCGCCCGTGCCGTCAAGTCCACCGTACATGATCGCGTCGGGCTTTTCGCCTTTGATTTTCGTGAGAATCGCGCGAAAATCGACCGCCTTGTCGGTGCTCGCGTCATGTGACAACACCGTGATGCCGTCCGCCTTCGCCTGCTTCTCGAATTCGACGGCAAGTCCCTGACCGTAGGCGGTCGAGTCGTCGACGATCGCAACCGTTTTCACCTTCAGCGTTTTTGCCGCGTAGTCGGCAAGCGTCGGACCTTGCTGAGCGTCCGTCGCGACGACACGATACGCAGTCTTGAATCCCTGCAGGGTGTACGCCGGATTCGTCGCGGATGGCGAGACCTGCACGATACCCGCATCGTTGTAGATCTTTGAAGCGGGAATGGTCGAGCCCGACTGCATGTGCCCGACCACCGCGACAACCTTGTCGTCCGCCAGTTTCTGGGCAACCTGAGTCGCCTGACGCGGGTCGCCGGCATCATCCTGTGCGTCGAACACCAGCGTCACCTTGCGTCCACCAATCATGAGGCCGCTCTGGTTGATTTCCTCGATCGCGAGGCGCGCGCCGTTTTCGGTGTCCTTGCCCAGGTACGAAGCCGGTCCGGTCACGGGCGCGGCTTCGCCGATTTTCACCATCTCGTCGGCACGGGCGACGCCCATTGCAGCGGCCGCCAACGTTCCCAGAATGCCGACAGTCGCCATGACGCGACCCAAGGCTGTGCTTTTGCTCATGCTTCACCCGAAAAAGTAGTTGTGGTTGGCCGGGACGAGCGGCCAGCGCCGTCCGTCGACCGGACGCACAAACCGCACGCGTCTCAATGCGGCCGGTATGCCTGCCTTCGCTGGAGCGAGCCGCACCTCGGGGCGCGGCGTCGTTCGTTAGCGGTTACAAATTTATGCAGCCAGAATGCCGCGGCATTGAATCGATCTGCCGGAAAATAGAAGAATTGCGGCAAGTGCCAGCCACACCGATTCGCAACCCGTCACCGTATAATCCGAACGAACCGCCCACGAGTTCGCGCATGCCGACTGCTGACCCTCCTTCTAGCGTTTCCCAGCCCCATACGCAGGCGGCTCACGAACTGGTCGAGCAGTTGGACGCGTTACCGCGTACGCTCCAGAAACGCGCAAGCCGCTCCGAAGCGGAATTGAGCGTTGGCATCCTCTTATGGCCGCGCTTTCCCATGCTGTCGCTCGCCGGCCTTTGCGATGCGCTGCGCCATGCCGCGGATCGCGGCGACCAGAGCCGTCAGTTGCGCTGCCTGTGGACGATCGTCGGCGTGCAAGGCGAATCGGTCGAGGCGAGCTGCGGTATTCCGGTGCAGGTGCAGTCCGCGTTTCCCGACGTCGCGCAATTCGACTATCTGGTCGTGATAGGCGGCCTGCTGCCGCATCTCGATCACGTCGACCGTCGCTACTGGGACTATCTGAAACAGGCCGTCCACGCGGGCGTTCCGCTAGTCGGCATGTGCACCGGCAGCTTCGTGCTGGCGCGTGCGGGCCTGCTCGAAGATCGCGTCGCCTGTGTGCACAGCTTCCATCTCGACGACTACCGGCGCATGTTTCCGGCCTTGCGTGTCATCACGCACGCCGACTATCTGATTGACGGCGACCGCATCACCTGTGCGGGCGGGATTTCCGTGGTCGAACTGGCCGCGCGCCTGATCAGCCTGCACTGCGGGCCGGATCGCGCGTCGAAGGTGATTCATCAGATGACAGTGAGCCGTCAGGGCGGCTCCTCGTTTGTCGAGCGGCGCGCGGCGCTCGGCTACCTTTCCGTCGACGATGCCACGGTCCGTCACGCGGTGCTGCTGATGGAAGAGAACCTCGAAGCACCGCTGAACATTGCGGTCATCGCGAAGATGATCGGCACCAGCGTGCGCAATCTCGAACGCGCGTTCATGGCGGAGATGGACACATCGCCGAACGAGTTCTATCGGCGCATGCGCCTGCGCTACGCGCGCTGGATGCTCGTCAACACGGCACGCAAGATTACTGACATTGCGTACGAGTGCGGCTTCGCGGACTCCGCACATTTCATCCGCGTGTTCCGCGAGGCTTATGGCGTGACGCCGGGCAAGCTACGCGCGTCGCGGAGCGCCGCCACGGCCTGACCCTCGCGGGCCGCGCGCGGCGCATTTCGTCTCGTCCCTCAGGCATCTGTCGCGTTTCTTCTATTTTCCGGCAGATCGGTGCAATTCCTCTGCATCGATGCCACCGTACAGTGTAGTTATCGGGCAAGCCATGCATCGCGTGGCACACGCCCAACGCAAATCACCCTAGAGAGCGAGTACGACAGCATGCGGATATTGATCGTCGGTGCAGGCGTCATCGGCTTGTCGAGCGCGTATTACCTGAGTCGCGCGGGCCACGACGTGACGGTCGCCGACCGGCACGCGGACGTCGCGGGCGAGACCAGTTCCGGCAACGGCGGCCAACTGTCGTACAGCTATGTCGCGCCGCTCGCCGGCCCTGGCGTCGTCTCGAAGCTGCCGCGCTGGCTGACGCAGCGCGATTCGCCTGTGCGTCTGCGGCCCAAGCTGAGCCTCGAGCAATGGCGCTGGTGCTTCGAATTTCTCTCAGCATGCACTCGCGAACGCTGCGAACTGACGACACGAAGTCTGCTGTCGCTCTCGTTCCTGAGTCGAACGCTCATGCACGAGCTGATCGGCACAGAACCCACGCTCGACTTCGACTTCGTTCGCTCGGGCAAGCTCGTGGTGCACCGTGACGCGAACGCCATGCAAAATGCCCTGAGTCTGCTCGAATTCCAGCGCGCGCTCGGTTGTGAACAGCAGGCGCTGAGCGTTGACGCCTGCGTCGAACTCGAACCGGCGCTGTCACACGTCAAGCCGCTTCTCGCGGGCGGCATTCATACACCGAGCGAGGAAACCGCCGATTGTTTGCGCTTCTGCGAAGGCCTCGCGGCCGTGCTGCGCGAACGCGGCGTTCGCTTGCTGATGAATACGCCGATCGACACTTTGAGACTCAACGCGAACGGCGACGTGGAAGCTCTCCAGAAAGGCGCGCCGCTCGCGACGGATCATATCGTCGTCGCATCGGGCGCCGGGGCGGCCCACCTTCTGAAGGCGCTGCATATCCGTGTGCCGGTCTATCCGCTCAAGGGCTACAGCCTCACGTTCGATCTGCAACCGGAGACGGTCGCGCCGCGCCTCAGCGTCACGGATTTCAGCCGCAAAGTCGTTTATGCGCGACTGGGTGATCGATTACGCGTTGCGGGCATTGCCGACATTGAAGGCTATTCGCTCGAAGCCGATCCCATCCGGCTGGGGACACTGCATACCGAGACAGCCGCCTTGCTCCCTGATTTGACCGGGTCCATCACTGCCCGCGAATGGACCGGCCTACGCCCGGCTACCCCGCGCGGCACGCCGATTGTCGGACCGACACGTTACCGCAACCTGTGGCTCAACGTCGGCCACGGCGCGCTCGGATTCACGCTCGCGACGGGTTCCGCCGCGCTGCTCGCTGACTGGCTGGCAAGCAGTGCCGGCCACGAACTGCGTCGCACGTTCGCCCTTTCAAATTAATGCCGCGATGCGATGCGTTTCGCGAGCGCGTTCCCCTTACCCGATCGAATCCGCATGACAGCCAAGCCCAACATCCTGGTAATCGGCACCGGCGGCACCATTGCCGGCCAGGGCAAAGCCGCCGTCAACACGTCTGCCTACCTGTGCTCGGTGCTTGGCATCGACGAGGTTCTCGATACCATCCCTCATGCCCTGGCGCTGGCCAATCTGCGCTCGGAGCAGTTGCTGCAAACGGGCTCCGAGAACTTCAATAACGAACATCTGCTCGCAATCGGCAAGCGCGTTGACAATGTGCTTGCCCAGCAGGATGTGGACGGTGTGGTAATCACCCACGGCACCGACACGATCGAAGAAACCGCATATTTTCTGCATCTGACGCTCAAAAGCGTAAAACCGGTCGTCGTAGTCGGATCGATGCGTCCACCGTCGGCGATGAGTTCCGATGCGGCGCTTAATCTTTACGATGCAATCGCGGTCGCGGCGCACCCGTCGTCGCGCGGCATCGGCACGCTGGTCGTCGCCAATAGCGAAATACACACTGCGCGCGATGTCGTGAAGAGCAACAGCTTCAAGCTCGAAGCGTTTCGTTCGCCTTATGGTGCGCTTGGATATGTGATCGAAGGCGTGCCGCACTACTATCGCCGCCCATCGCGCGCGCATACGGTCGACACGCCGTGGTCGCTCGACAGGCTTGCCTGCCTGCCCAAAGTCGACATCGCCTACGGATACGGCGCACTCGAGTCCGATGCGCTCGCGTCAATCGCCGCGAACGCGCGCGGGCTGATCTTTGTAGGCACCGGCAACGGCAACGTCGCCAGCCATCTGCTCACGACACTTCGGGCAGCAGCACGGCGCGGCGTGCACGTGGTTCGGGCATCGCGCACCGGCAACGGCATCGTGCTGCGCAACGGCGCGCAACCCGACGACGAGTATGGCTGGCTGACCGTCGACGACCAGGTTCCGCAGAAAGCCCGACTGCTTCTCACGTTGGCACTCACGCAAGGCTGCGACACGAAGACGTTGCAGGCCGCGTTCGAGCGCTATTGAAACCGCCGTTCCTGACGACCAACTCTCATCTGAGCCGACACAACATCATGCATTTCATTACCGACGACCATGTGCGCCGTCTGATCACCATGCGCGACGCAATTGCCGAACTACGCCTTGCGCTGATCGAACACGGCGCGGGCCGTGCATCGGTTCAGCCGCGCGTCAGAACGAAAGGGCGAGCATGTATCGATCAGTGCGATGGGTGCAATCCTGCCGAGCGCGGGTGTGTGCGGCGCGAAGATCTATTCGACGCATCGCGGCCGGTTCGATTTCGTCGTTCCGCTCTTCTCGAGCGAAGACGGACAATTGACGTCGATCGTCCACGGCGATGTCTGCTGATGGCCGCGCCGGGTGTTGTCGACTGGGACCGCGTCGTCGAACTCGGCGTGGTACTCACGAATCCCCAGATTGCGGATCGCGCACGAGGCGACGTGACAATTTTTAAGTCGCTCGGCTTCGGTCTTGCGGACGTTGCGCTAGCCGGCCTGATCACACGCCGTATGACCCGCGAAGAGTAGTGGCACGCCTTCCAGATCATGTATTAACTCGACAACCCAGTACCGTACGAGCCATCTGCCGCCACAGCCTGTCCCTGCTGATCGAGGATTGTTCAATCAGTGCCGTATTGAGGTGACCGTGGCCCGTAAAGCAGCCCGTTCGGCGGCCCGGCATGCAGAAGCCGATAGCTCGTCACTCCGGCAATATCGTGCCCCCTGTCCGTCAGCGAATTCGCAACCTGCTTGATCGCCGCCATGACCAGCATGCCGATCAGGCCACCGCCAGCATTGTTGTTGCCCTCATTGCTGTTGGCGCTCGCACTGCCCTGCCATAGCACGTCACCGGTCTTGAGATCGACCAGCCTGGCGGACGCCGTTACTACTGTTGCACTGTCGACGATGTGGTACACGGAGCCGTACTGTGTGATCTTCGAATACAGGGCCGTGTCGGCACCGAAGATTTCGCGCAGCTTCGCGGGTGAGGTCGCCTCGATCTCGGCCGCCATCGTCAGGCCGTTCTGTTTGAACGTTTCGTCCATCACCGCCACCGGTACCACGTAGTAGCCGGATTCGGCGAGCGGCATTGTCATCTGCGAGAGCATGCTGTTGGTCGCCTGAACGTCCGCCGTTTCATTGGTCGGCGGCAGCACCAGGATCGAGCGCGGCCGGCTGTTCTTGAATGCCGTGTAGTCGGCGTGCTTCACAGGTTGCGCGCACGCGGACAGCAGTGCAACAGTCGATAGCGCAAACCAGAGTTTGAAGGAAAGGATCTTGGACATGGCGGCTCGCTCAGGGCTGTTTCGGTTTCTTCATCAGGAAGTCCATGTAGGTCGAGGACTCCGGAAACAGCTGCTTCTCGGACTCGAACTCCTGCATGGCCTGGGTGTCGTTCCCGACACTCGCGTACAGCATGCCCAGTTGCGCATGAAATCCCGGCGGCGGCGTGTGCCCCTTGCCGCTGATGTCCTGGAGGGCTTTTTCCAGCGCGTCGATCTGCTCCTGCGGAGCCTTTTCTCCCTTGAGATAGTCGTACACGGCCGGCTGGTAGCCGGTCCACTGGTAAAGAGGCTGCGGGCGATTCGCCGCGCATCCCGTAAGGAGTATGGCTGTTGCCATTACTGGCAGACAGAGTCCCCGCATCATGCGGCTATGATTCATCGTGAATCGCGTCATTATGTTTATTGCAGCTACGGTTGAAAGTGGATGGCCGCAATGGCCCGGCGCACTTACTGTGCGGCCTTGAGCGTGCCTGCATCGACCTGCTCGACCAGGTGATTGACGGCCTCCTGAATCGCCAGATCGAGCACCTTGCCGTTCAGCGTCGAGTCGTAACCGGCGGTGCCGCCAAAGCCGATGACTTCACGGTTCGAAAGGCTGAATTCACCTGCCCCCTGGCTCGACGCCACGACTTCCGATGTCGTCGTGTCGACGACATTCAGGCTGACCTTTGCGTAGGCCACCTGACTCTTGCCACGGCCGAGGATGCCAAATAGCTGCCGGTCGCCAACCTCCTTGCGACCGAACTCCGTTACGTCCCCGGTGATGACGAAGCGCGCCCCCTTGATCGATTGTGCTTTTTTGAGGAAGCCTGCTTCCTGGCGGATTTCGTCGAGGTTGTCGCGATCGAGCACATTGAAACGCCCTGTCTGCTGGAGTGCCGTAATCAGGATGGTCTTGGACTGCCCACCCAGGCGGTCAACGCCATCCGAGAAGATGCCGCGCATATAGCTCGACCGGTTGTCGAACTTGCCGACTGAAATGCCGATGGGCTGGCTCACCGTTGGCTTCTGCGCACTGGCGACGGGGGGCACCGGCAGTGAGTGCGACGACTCAGTTGCACAGCCGCTCAGTGCCACGGCAACGGCAACAGCAACGGCTCCAAGCCCATAAGTTTTCGATAACTTCATTTTGTTTTCCTCTTTGTTGAAACGCCGAAAACCCGGATAGCGTCGACGGGGTGAATTTCAGAATTGAGCGGTCAACTGGAAACCGATCGTCACGCGCGCAGTGGGAAGATCTGACGGCTTGTAGATTGGCGTCCCGGCGAACAGGTCATAGGCGAGCGCGCCTGCCTTTGCTGATCCACTACCGCGCACACCGATCACCGTACCTGCCAGCTGTGTCCCGGCGAGATATGCGGCGTTCGGTCCGAATACGTGCCCGTAGTCGATGCCGGCGTAAAGTGACTGTCCCGTCGATCCAACCGGTAGCTGCAACTCGTTGCGCCAGAAGAAACCGCGCTCGGCCGCGAGCATCGTTTCGCCGTCGAAGCCGCGCACCGTGTAGCGGCTGCCGATGGTCAGGTCATCGATATAGTTCAGCGTGTTGTTCGTGAACTGGCCGTGCACGCTCGTCACGTAACGCAATGGCTGGCTTGCGACCTTGAACGGCACCGACAGGTTCGCGTCGAAGATGGCCATGCGGAAGCGGTAAGTCGGGCCATTCTCGTAGAAGTCTGGTGTCGCCCCTAGTCCGCCCACGCCCTGACGGTACGCGAGGCTGCCGTCGAACTGCGACGCGCCGAAGTAGTGGCGATCGGTAAGTCCCGCCTCGATGAACGTGTTGTTGCGCCGCTGCTGCGGGATAGCGGTGTCTTCAATGAAGCTTTCACCGAAGCGCTTCGTCAGGCGGAACTGCGCGCCAAGTACGTTGTTCTGGCTGCGCATCAGCACCCGTTGCAGTTTGAAGTCAACGGTCTGCGCGTTGCCACTCGACACGAACGTCTGATTCGCGCCCGCAATCTGCTGGTAGTACGTGTTCGTGTAGGCCGATAGCGTGCCGGTCCAGTAGCCCCATGGAACCGAATAGAAGCCGTTCCAGCCGTGCGAGCCGAGACCTTTGTCACCGAATTCGAGGTCCTGACTCACACCGACGTTGAAAATGTCGTTCAGGCCAAGCGGGTTGTCGATGCCGAGGCTCAGGTTGCCTTGCAGCTTGCCGGTGGCTCGTGTGCCTGAGTTGTCCACCGAGGCGACCACCGTCCATTGCTTCGCGCGCTTTACCGTGACGACCACATCGCTTTCGCCCGGTATGTCAGTGGGTTCGATTTTCATGTCCGCGTCCTGGCTGCTGACGCGCTTCATCTGTTCCAGTCCCTGTTCGAGGTCGCGCAGGTTCAGCATGTCGCCACCGCGGGCCGGGAAAGCCGTTTTCCACGTGCCGCGCGTGGCGGGGTCGGCGAAGCGGATCGCACGCACGACACCGGGCACCAGTGCAAACTTCAGCGTGCCGGTTGACAGGTCCTGCTCGGGAAGCAATACGCGCGTCGTGATGTAGCCGCGACCGAGAATCGTCTGCTGCAATCCCTTGGTGAGCGTGTCGAGTCCTGCCTTGCCGACGCATTGCCCCCGGTAATGGTCGAGCCATTCGCGGGCGAAGGCGAAGCGGTCGAGCGGTAACGCGGATGCACCCTGTTTGCGAACGGCATCAGGTAACGTGGCAGGTACGTCGAGCAAAAACCATTCGATGCGAAAGCATGGCGTTTCAGCAGGCAGTTCCGGCCAGACGCTGGCCTTCGGCGCGCTCGAGCGTACCGAAGGCGCGTTGACGGTCTTCTCACGCTGCTGCGCGTCGCGTTGCTGCTGGAGCTGCTGGTACTGTTCGGCATTGGCGCGCGCCGCTGCGGCTGTATCTGCCGGAGTCGGCGCCTGCTGCGCGAGTGAAGTCGAACTACCTGGCGCAAAGAGCGCTGCCGCCAACGGAAGGACAGACAGCGCCGCCCTGCTGACCTGCAGAGGTTGTTGTTTTGTCATGCCGGCCTTGTAACTAACCACACACCACCAAGAATCACTACCGCGCCGACCAGCTGAGTCGGCTTTAACACCTGCTCATGCAGCGCCGTGAACGCCAGTGCGACCAGGATCGAGACAGCGACCATCAACGGATAGGCGACGCCCAGACTGGCCTTGCGAAGCGCAAGCGCATAGAGAACAAATCCGACTCCGTAAGAGCCTATTGCGGCCACGCGGAGCAGAAGCGGCACCCATTCACCTACTGACGGTGTCGCCGCCCGAAGTGCGGCGAGCCGCAGCAGAACACTTGCCAGTCCGCTCAACATACCGCTGGCAATCAACGCGATCAACGACATGACTAGCCCGCCACGTTGGAACGCACGCGCGTCTCAACGTGCGCCTGATCGCTTTCTGCGTTCGAGAAGATCTGCCCGAAACGGCTCGCGCCATTCAATGCGAGGAGCACGATCGCGGGGAAAGCAAGGGAAAGGTTGCGGATCTCGTCGGTATAGCCGAAGAGCACGAACAGAACGAGGAGCGGCAGGAACGCGGCAAGGAAGTATCGTCTGTCGCTCACACTGGTCTCCAGCCACGCACGGCGAAAGAACACAATCGTGGGCACAAGGATCAGCGGATTCTGAAGGCTCGGGGTCAGGATGCCCTTGGCAACCAGGTTATAGAAACGAACGTATGAAGCCGGGTTAAGCCAGAACAGCAGGTTTTCCTTCGCGTGAAACTCGATGAAACCGCCGCTGTTCGCTTCGTAGCCGTTCATGAGGAAATCCCGGCTGACGAAACAGCATACCAACTGGAGCGCCAGCCAGCCGAACCGGCTGCGCATCGGGACGTCCCGCTGGTGCAGGAAGAACAACGCAAGTGGCACAAGAAAGAACGTTTCCTTGTTGAACGAGAAAAACGCAATCGCCAGCGTGCAGGGGATCATCCAGCGCTTTAGCATGAAATAGCATGCGCTGAACACGCCCAGTATTTCGATGAAGTCGTAGTAGTACGCGCCCGCCTGGAACGTAAGTGGGTAGATGAAGCTGAAGCCAGCCAGAAACCCGAGTGCCTGCCCGAACGACAGGCCACGCATCCGCGCCAGCTTGTAGATCAGTAATAGCGCAAGCGCCATCGACAGCACCACGAAGAAATAGACGATGTGGTACGTGATGGCGACTATCGGCGTCCAGTACGTGTCCGGGACGCCGCTGAAGTAGCTATGGTGCAGCGAATCATAGCGACTGATGGACTTGAACAGTTTCTGCTGGAGCGCAGGGTTCAATTGCCCGGCCATGTACTTCGCCGCTTTGGCAAACGTGGAGCGGTAGACGTACGGCCGCGGAGCCGTCCCCTCGATCATGCTGACCAGCGTGAGGCTTTGCGCATAGCCGTCCAGCTTGTGATCGTCGCGAAATCCGAACTTCAGCAACACGCTGTTCGTGATGTTTCCTGCGCACACGAGCAGCAGGACGAATACGATCGAGAACCGGCAGAACGCCAGCATCCTGTTTCTGTTTTTCAAATTCATTTTGCAGGGACCTGTCAAAGCTGCACAAAGTGGGCCGTCATCATGGTGGCGACCATGATCAGAATGGTAAGGAGGCTGCCGTGATCTTCGATCAGATGGACTAACGGGTCGTCGTCCATTACGCCCCGCACGGTCTTGATCCACAGGCGCGCGAACAGGGCGATCAGGCCGATTGCGACGAACCACAGCAGTCCGGGTACCGCATACCGGTCGATCGTCTCCGCCGCGTTTATAAAAAGGCCGAAGACAATCACTGCCGCGAAGGACGAGCCGATACCCAGCGGCCACAGCACTTCAAGATCCGCAACACGATAGTCGCGCCCCACCGTGACGGCGTCGGCGCTTATGCGCAGGGACACCAGTTCGGCGCAGCGCTTGACGAGCGCGAGACTCAGGAATGTGAAGAAGGAAAACGCGAGTAGCCAGTGACTCGTGCTGATGTTTACCGCCACCGATCCCGCGAAGATTCGCAGCGTATACAGCAGTGAGAGCGCGATGACGTCGATCATCACGCGCCTTTTTAGAAACAGGCTGTAGGCGGTGGTCAAGATCAGGTAGAACAAGAGCATCACCGCAAACGCTGCCGATGTTGATAACGCCAGCGCGAGCGACGTGACGAGTAGCGCAACCGCACACAGGATGCCGCTCGATATCGATAGTGCCCCGCTCGCGAAGGGCCGCTGCCGCTTGCGGGGATGCCGTCGGTCGCTATCCAGATCCCAGAGATCGTTCGCGATGTAGGTCGCTGATGCGCCCAGCGACATCGAGACAAATGCTAGCGCGAGCATCACCAGTTTGCCTGTATCAAAGAAGGAAAATGCCGTCAGCAAGGGTACAAAAAGCAACAGGTTCTTGAGCCACTGGTGAACGCGCAGCGCCTTCAGCCAGAGCGAAAGGTCGGCTTTGCTGTTTGGGAACTCCCGCTCAACAGGGACATTCGTGCGAACCAGATTGGCAAGACGTGGCGAAACGCCAGCGAGAACGGCCGCCTGGGAACCGAGCCATACTGGCAGGTCAGCACGACTGTCGCCGGCGTAGACGAACCGCTCGCCGACGCATAGGCGCGCTTTCTCAAGCTTCGTCCGTCCTCTCAGGTTGGTGTCGCCCTCCGTGGCCAGCACCGCGTCGAAGAGTTCCAGATGCGCGGACACGCGTTCCGCAATCGAACTGTGCGCGGCAGTGGCGAGAACGATCTTACGGCCACGCTTTTTTTCGGCAATCAGATAGTCGACTAACGCTTTGCGATACGGCAGGTGCTCGGCTGCAATAGTGGAGCGGGCGGCAATCTCTCGCTTGAATGCCAAACGTCCTTTCAACAGCCATATTGGCAAACGGATGAGATTCAATGGATTCTGCTTCACGACCTTGATGACGGACTCAGCCAGCGTGTCGGTCAATGTCAGCGTTCCGTCCAGGTCTACAATCAGCGGAAAATCGGTATTCTTTTGCACAAACAACCCGTCCTATTCTGCAGTGCAGTTGAGCGCATGCCGGACGCGCGTACACCCTGGTCTTGCGTTCCAGTGCACTGCGCGCTACAGGTGCACCTGATGGTTCTGTTCTGCGTTGGCGCGTGCCGCTGCTGCGGCGTCCGCTGGTGTTGGCGTCGGCGTTTGTTGCGCGAAGGCGAGCGATGCCAAGGACGTGAGGGGCAGGGCCACCAGCCTTTTTCTGATTTTCATACTTTCATACATCTATATTGTTTCGACTACTTACGTGTGCGTGAACGTTCGACGCGATCAGCGAACGCCGCCCCCAAGAGACACAGGCCAACCCCCGGTGCGAGAATCGTTAGGTCTGGCTGACGCGTTCCAAATATTCCGAATCCCATTACGACAATCGACATGAGTAGAACCATCGGACGAGCCAGCAGCTTTGCCAACTCATGCGGCATCGAGGGGCGACCAATCAAACATGCACAGATTACAAAGAATAACGACAAGCCAGCTTGGAATTCCGCCTTTGATGCATCCACGGAGTAGACGACGCAAAACGCGATCGCATAGATTACTGCAAGCTCGACCCAATAGACGACTAGGTGAAGGGCGCGTGGTTTCATTGTTTGCGTCCAAAAATGTCATTGATTGACGGAACAACGAACGTTGATGAAGTGGATTTCCCTGCGCCGATACCAGCACCGAAACCGACTCCATGGAACTTTCATTTTGGTTCAAGCGTGAATTCTGCTAGTCACATGGCGGCGAAAAGCTGGCTGACTTTGCGTTTCATTCATTATTCTTGTCGTCCTTCGTCTTGTAACTCGTGCGCGCCTTCTTGTAGCTGTTGTCAAAGGGCTTTAGACCTAACGCTTTCGCGCGTGAGGCGTATCCGCCTACCGCGGCAACTGGCAAGCCTAAGATCACCAATGCAAGGGCTATAACGCGTGGAAGAAAGTCAAGCGCAAGACCACAGGCAAACATTCCGATGCCCAAAACTATGAGGCTAATTCGTCCCCATTCCGCGATGTTTCCGTCGACGATCAATCTAATCTTGCTCACTGAAACTTCCCTTTTAGCTTAGACCACTGCGTATTCACCCAGTCCTGCGCGCTCTGTGCTTGTCCACTATTGCCGGTTATGTTGCCGAACTCGTTAATTACTGGCGCAGCTAACGGGTAACGTCCAGTCATTGCGCCGGTTACTTGGCCAATTGCCGTTGAAACCGCATAGTTCCCGAAGTTCGGGGAGGCCGCCTGCTGAATACCATTAAGCAACCATGAACCGACCGAGGCTCCGACTGCAATGCCTTCGGCCGGAATCGACAGGTAGGGAATCGACGAGCCCGCAGCCGCCAAGGTAGTCGCAATTGCCGACGTGCGGTCAAGTTGAGTTGCACCGAAACCAGCCATGGCGCCGGTCGTATCCCGCATAAATTGCGCATCCGATTGGTCGAACTTTGTAAACGGTCCCGTTATATTGACAGAGCTGCTACCGCTCTGTTGATAGCTGAATTGACTCGGCACGCCACCCGGCGACGCAGAGTTGTAGTTCGCAAGAATGTACGATTGCAATTGCGAATCTGCTTGCGCAGTCTTCTGCGTGAGAACCGGCTGTCCGTCACTCGTTGCGGGAGCCCCAATCCACTGAGCCCCCGAATCAGTGGGGACTTGCCCTACTAACGTGGTAGCTGTGCCCGTTTCGTAGGTACCATTTACCGTCACCCCCATGATACGCATCTGGTCTTCGATCTGCGCTTCGGTGTACTTACCGCCGCTCTTGTCCGCAAGCTGTTTGGCGAGAGTCTTTTCTTCAGGGTGCAGTTGCCGGTTAAAACGATCCACGTTGTACCCCGAGACTGCACCTGCGTTGCCGCCGACCGCCGCGCCTGCGCCCGTGGCAATCGCATTGGCCACGATGTTCCCGAGAGCTTCATTCATTGCCGCATTGCCAGTCGGATTCGAACCGGCAATTGCGTCGCTCAGATTGTTCAGTTGTCCGGCCGCAATCGACGCAATCGCAGCGCCGGCAGCGCCACCGATGGCATTGCCACCTGCCAGGCCGGTCACAAGGGCCGCGCCCGCCGCCTGCATCATCGCGCGATCTGTGCCACCTTCCTTCCACGCGTCCATGCCTGCCTGATCGCCTGCGGCGGCTGCCTCGTCATACTTCGTTTTCGCATAGTCGCCAATCCGCCGGGAAACGGCTTCGCCCGCTGCGCTCGCTGCCGCCATCATGTCGGACTGCCTGTCGAGAAGGTCGTTCATGTCCGGCAATTTCGTCACCGTGCCGTTCGTGTTCGATGTGCCCCGGTTCAGGCTTGCAATGTCCTGGGTCTGCTTCGCCGTATCGGTCGTGATGATCGTTCCCGCGCTGATCGCGCTTTTCGTCGTCGCGCTGTCGCTTCCGCTGTCGTTCTGGCTTAGCATCGGCGCGACGCCGCCCCCGTTGATGCCTGACGTGCTGCCGTGCGTGCTGTAGTTCGCGCCACCATCGCCCGCCGTGATGCCCCCGCCGATTCCGCTGGAATGTGCGTCATAGCTGGATGAATTCTGAACGTCAGAGAACGTCAGCGTACCCGTCGAAAGCGTGTTTTTCGACGGATCGGCCTCGCTGGCGATCAGGCCGCCCTTGAGGTCGGTGTTACCCACGACACTGATGTTGAATCCGCCGTCACCGGCCGAGATTCCAGCCTGTTCATTGACACCCGCATAGCTGCCGCTCGCGTTCGCGTCGGTGTGACTGAAGCTCGCACTGCCGCCGCCCTGGCTGATGCTGAATCCGCCGCCCGTACTTTCCTGATGCGCGGCGCTCGTCATCGTGTCCTGTACGCTTGCGATATTGAGATTACCGCCAACGCTGGCATTCACCTGCTGGCCGCTCACGTTGGACCCGATGATGTTCGTATCGCCGCCCGAAATGATTGTCGCCGTATTAGCGGCCGTCACATGCGTGTTGTTCTGCGTGGCCGCATCGGTATTGCCGTCGCCGTGCGCCCGCGACATGGCGGCATCGACGCCGAAACCGCTGCTGCCATAGGATATGCCGACGCTGCCGCTGCTCGACTGGTTCGTGCTGCGCGTCGAATCGGTGTCGGTCGTATTGACGAGATTCACCTGATTCTGCGCCGCGAGAATCACGTCGCTGGCATTCACGTTCGAACCGGCGATGGTCACGTTGCCGCTGCCGGGCGTGGCGTTACCCGTTGCGACAAACGCCGCTGTTCCGCCAGCCGTCACGTTCGACCCTACGTGTGTCGTGGAGTCCTCCGCGTACGTGCTTTTCGAGCTACTGGACCCGAAACTGAGTTCGACCTTCATCTGAGGCGTGGCGCCCGTAGCAAGATCGTTGGCCAGGCCGCCGGCGGCCATATTCGCGTCCCACGCCGCGCTCGCTGCCGCCATGCCGTGCAATGCCGCCGCCCGATCATCCTTGCTGTTGCTGGCCGCATGTGTCTGGTCAACCGCATTCGATATGGCATCGATTACCGGCGCTTTCACGGCAAGGGTGAACCCGCTCTGTTTGACCGCATGCGATTCGTCATAGTGCGTGGTGTCGGTGGCGGCGTCGATGATGATGTTCGCGCCCGTACCGGTGACGTTCTTCGCAGCAATGAGATCACTGCCTGTCACATGCAGATCGTTGCCCGCGACGATGCTCAGATTGCCCGCGAGCGAGCCAACGGTGCTGCCCGTGTTCGTCACCTGCGACGTATTGGTGGTATCGGTCTGCGTCTTGCTGCCGACCGAGATACCGACGCCGCCGCTCGTACCGAATCCCGACTCATGTTTCTGGTAGTACGTGGACGTAGTCTGCGTATCCTGCGAGGTCGTAATGTTGACGTTGCCAGCCGCTGCGAGATTCACGTCGTTCGTGCCTGCCACCGTCGAGCCTTTCACGGTCAGGTCCTTGCCCGCGCCGATGTTGACGGTATCGCCTGCCACTATACTTGCCACGCCGATATTTGCCTGCGTGCTCTGTGTCGTGTCCGTGGTCGAGCCGTGAAACGCGCTACCGCGCTTCGATTCGGTCGCCACGTAGCTGTCATGTTCCTCGCGGGCTTCGTTCAGCGTGACGTCGCCGCTTGCGGCAATCGTCGCTGCCCCCGTACCCGCCGCGAGTGTCGATCCGGTCAGCGTCACATTGCCCTTGCCCGCGTCGGTGCTGACCGCGCCAAGCGTCGCATTGCCGCCCGCGGTAAAGGTCGTGCCGACCGCCCGCTCGTCGTACGTATCGTCAACCTCCTTGCGGGAGGGACCGTCGGTGGCAACGTTGTTGAAAGTGGCGGTGTCCGTCACCGTGGTAGCCGTCAGGTTGCCGCCCGCGACCACCGCCATGTCGGCGCCCGCCGCAACGGTCGCGCCCCTGAGCGTCGTGTCGTTGCCGCTCTGCATCGCAAGACTGCCGCCTGCCGTGATTGCACCCGTCTCATTGACGGTGCTGCTGGCCTCCCAATGGTGCTGCGGGTTCTGCATCCCGGACTGCGACGTTGTGGTCTGCACCGCGTCAACTGTGATGTCATGTCCTGCCGTGATCTGCGCGTCACCGCCTGCGGTGATATTCGCGCCGTGCATGGTCAGGTCATTGCCCGCTGCAATCACCATGTCGCCGGTCGAGGCAATCGTGCCCTGTGCGCCAAGCAGCGTGGTGTTCATCCTGCTGTCGCTGGTCGCGTTGCTGGCGCCCACCGTGTCGACCAGCGTCGTATTGATGATGTTGTTGCCCGCCAGCACCGCAACGCGGTTGCCGCCGATCATCCCAGACGCATTGACCACATCGTTCGTCGCGGCCACAACCGTGGTGCCGTTCGTTCCGCTGCTGCCGATGGTGCCGCCACGGTTCAGGATATCGGTCGCGGTGATCACCGTCTGCGTGCCGCCCTTGATGACCCCTGAGTTGGTCGCGCTGCCGGTCACATGAATCTCGACGTCATCGGCGGAAATCAGCGCGCCGGTCGGTTGCAGGTCGTTCGCATGGGTCTGCGCGAGATAGACAACGGGCGCGAGGACCTGCTGCGTGCTGCCATCCGGCAGTGTGACGGTCTGGTTGACCAGCCAGACAATATCGCTCGTCAGTGCATCCATCTGCGCGGCCGTCAGTGCGATACCAGGCTCAAGGCCGAACTGTTGCGCAACGTTTACGCCGTTCGTCATCAGCGCCTGATACTCGTCGAGGTTGTTCGTATAGCCCTGGAGGTACACGCGGCCCGTCAGTTGGGTGATCTGCTCGCGTACAAGCTGCTCTTCGTACATGCCGTCGCCCAGGCGCTTCTCCACGGTCTGCGGGTTCAGGCCGAGCTGCTGCAGCATGTAGTCGCTGGAAATGAAGCTGGTGTAGCTGGTCAGGCGAGGGTCGGTCACCACCAGATACGATGCGCCGGGCGCGGTCTGATACGTGTAAAGACCACTCTTTGGCAACGTGACGTTCAGCGCGCCGGTGCTGCTCGCGACCGTCTGTGGGGCCTTGGCCTGCTGGCCCGTCAGCGCCTGATTCGCGCCGAGCGTGCCGCCTGTCGCGCCCGTGGCCGAATTCGCCGCTGCAACATTCGTATTGTTGATGTCGGTGCCGCTGATCTGGACAGCGTTATTCGCGATGATCGTGCCGCCCGTGCCTCCGATCGCCACAGGCGTCAGGACGATTGACGGTTCCGTCACCGTCTGCCGGTCCTGGCTGGTGTCCACGTTCCACGCATAGGTGGAAACGATGTCCTGACGCTGGTACTGGTACAGCGTCTGTCCGGTATTGTTCACCAGCGTGCCGCCGTAATTGCCGCTCCCGTTGGCAATCTCGCCGTCCTGCTGGCTGGCGCCGATCTGGATCGAGCCGCCCGCTGCGATAGCACTATAGCTGTTGTTGAGCGTACCGACGTTCGCCAGCGTCATGTTGCCGCCCGCAAGAAGTTGCGCCTGCTGGCCCTGCGGACCGGTTACCTGGTCCCGCTGCGTGGTGGTCGTCGTGTCTCTCGCGACCTCGACGACCTGATAACCATTATGTCCACCGCTGAACGTCGGGTATTCGGTCGATGGCAGGTAGTTGATGTTCGGGTCGTAGTCGTCCCAGTAGTTGACGGTGACCGAACCGTCAGCGTTCTTCGTCAGCGTGTTGTACCGGATCGTCTGTTGCTGGCCGTTGACGTTGACGACCAGCACGTTGTCGGTCGCATTCGCCCCCGAGGTCTGTGACACGATCTGCGAGGCGCTGAACGTTGCGTCGAGCGGACTCTTGTAGCCATCGCTCCAGGTGGGATCGGAACAGGCCGGAATCGGACCACCGGTCGGACAGATGATGTACTTGTCGCGCTTGGTCTGGTGTTCAGTCTCAACATCGGTTGTCACTGTCTCAACCGTGGGTGCGGGCCGCGAGTTCGTCAGCGTCTGCGTCGCGACTTCGATATTGCCCTGCGCCTCGATGGTGGACTGGTCGTTGGTGACTGAATTACTACGGTTCGCGAGCAGGCCGTTACCGTCGCGCGTCGCATCGGCGGCGATGTTGATATCGCCCAGGCTGAACATGTTTGCGCCGCCCGTGTTCGAGATATCGCCGGGCGAGTGCAGGTTCAGTTGCGAAGCGGCGGCCATGATGGCGGCGGGGCCGGTGTTCGCAATGGACTGGCTGGCGTTCGCCGTGACGGTATTGCCAATGATGGTGGCGGTGTTGGTCAGCGTGGCGTTATGCGTCGTAACGGTGTCGCCCTCGATGCGGCCTTCATTTGTGATCGCGTTCGCCGCGTTGACGGTGGTGCTGGCCGAATTGAGATCCGCGCCCGCCTGGTTGTCCACGTTCGCCGCATTGACTGTCAGCGCGTTGACCGCGCCGAGCGTCCCCTGGTTCGTGAAGCTGCCTGCTGTGGTGAAGCTCAGATCGTGATTCGCCTGGATCAGGTTGGCGGTGTCGAGCGTGTAGTCGCCATTGATGGTTACTGCGCCGTCGCGGCCCGCCACGATGCGGCCGTCACCGGTCAGCTGGTTCGTCGCGACGCTCAGGTCCTGGTCGCTACCGATTGCGCCGCCCTGATTTGCCAGCGTGCCAGCTGTGATGGCAACGCTGCCACCACTACCGTTGTCATTGCCGATCCGTCCCGACGTGTTGTCGAGCGTCGCCACGTTCAGACCGAGCGCACCGTTGGCGTGGATCGAACCATTCTGGTTCACCAGCGTCGCGCCTGCCTGGTCGAGCGTGAGGTTATTCGCACCCGAGAGTGTGCCGCCCGTGTTACTCACCGACTGCGTCGCGTCAAGCGTCAGGTCGTGACCTGACACAATCTGTGCGCCGTCTGTGTTCGACAGCGTCTGCGCGTTCACAGTCACGTCACCGTTGCCGCCGATCGTGCCGGCACCGCTCAAGCCGCCCGTGTTGGCGTTCGTGATGGTTGCCGCGCTGATGGTCGTCGCGCCTGTGCCGACATTGGCGATACGGCCATTCGTGTTGTCCACCGATGCGCCCGACACCTGCAATGTCGTAGCCGGGCCGTCCGATTCGATCTGGCCGCCGGTATTGACGAGCGCGCCGGATGCCGCGGCCGATACACTGCCGTTGCCCTGCATCAGACCTGCTGAATTGTCGAGCGTGCTGCCGGACTGGACAGTTGTCGCGCCGGACGCGGTGAGCGTGCCGCCCGCGTTGTTGACGCTGCCTCCCGCGACGGACACGTCACCGTTGCCGCCGATCAGACCGTTGCCGGTGTTCGTGAGTGCACCGCTGGCGCTCACCGTCGTAGCCCCGGTGCCGCCGTTCGCTATCGTGCCGCCGTCGTTCGCAACGCTCTGCGCTGACACGTCAAGCACGTCGTCGGCCTGCACCGTGCCGCCCTCGTTGTTCATTGTGCCCGTGCCGCTTATCGATACGTCGCGTGCGCCGACATAGCCGCCTGCGCTGTTATCGAGCGAGGCCACCTGAAACGTCGCGGACGATTGCCCCGCCAGCGTCCCGCCCCGGTTCGATACCACGCCCCCGTGGACATCCAGCGAGCCATTCGTGGCGATGGTGCCCGCGTTGTTCGACAGCGAACCGGTGGCAATGGACAGGGTGCCGGTCCCGGAATCCGTAATCCTGCCGCCGTCGTTGATGAGCGCAGCGGGCGTGAGCGTGAGGCTGGAACTGTTTGTCGCCAGCGATCCGTTCGTGTTGTCGAACGTACCGGATACATTGACGGTTGTCGGCCCGGTGCCGGTCTGCGTTAGCGTGCCGCCGTGGTTGGTGAGGTTCGCTGCCGCAAGAGATAGCTGCGTCGCGTTGAGCGTTGCCGCACTGGTGTCAAGCATCTGCGCGGCGGAAACAGTGAGCGCGCCGTTAGCAGCGCTCTGGCTGCCCGCAAGCGTTACGTTGTTGCCCTGAAGCGTGGCATTGCCACCCGCGATGTTCTGGCCGGTTGCGGAAAGGGTATCTGCCGCGCTCAGATTCAGATCGCCGCTCTGGCCAACGCTGCCATCCGCATTGATGCCCGCGCCGAGGGTGCCGGTTGACGTGACGTTCTCCGCACTGATGGTCAGGTTCTGCTGCGCGTAGGTCGAGCCGCCGTTGTCTACATCGCCCGCCGCTGACACCGCAAGATTGCCGCTCGCGGTTGTCTTGCCGGTGAGAACCAGCTTCCCCTGCGTCGTGAGCGTCAGGTCACCCGCCTGAGCGGCGATGACGCCCGCATTCGATACGCCGACACCGTTCTCGGTGCCCACCAGCAGGATACGGTTGGCGTACATGCCGCCAAGCTGGCTCACGTCGATGGACACACCTGGCGCTGCGCCGCGGCCTGCGATGGGCGTCGCGGCCAGCGTGTCGTGACTGACCTGATTTGCGCCGGCGATAACATTCAGGCCGTTGGCACGGATGGCCGCGTTAGCCTCCACCGCGCGGGAGATCAGGTCCACCTGATCAATATTGGTCGCATCCAGGCCCGCGCCCTGGACGGTAATCATGCCGCCAGTTACGTTAAAACCGCTCAGGTTGCCGCCCGCGTCGAGCATCGGCGTACCGGTGGTGAGAATGCCGCGCGTGGTATTGATGAAGCCGCCGCCATCGACCACGATCCCGGAACCGTTTGCCACGACGACTTCGGCCCTGTTGCCCGCCACTTCGAGATAGCCGCGCAACTGGCTGGGCGAATTGCTGTTGACCTGGTTGAGAATGATCCGCGCGGACTGGCCTGGCGAAAGATTCGGGTTACCACTCACCTGTCCTGCGAGTTGCGTGTTCGTGATAACCGGCGAGTTGTTCAGGATCGCGCCGTTTTTCTGCACATCGAACTGCGAATACGTATTAACCGAAACACCCGCATTCGACGCCTTGTTGATATCGACCTGCGGCAGGCCATTGCGCGTCTGGATGACATTCGGCGCGTGCGCGCCCGAGGGCACGATCTGCGCATCCGCGAGAACAGGTGCGAGCCCGCACAGAACCAGCGCGGCGAATGCTGCGTGATGCACGGCGAACAGTGTGATCGGGCGCCGTGAGGCCGATGAATGGGTCTCGCCCTGACTTGCGTTGCCGTGGGCAATGGCGGTTTCCGCAACAGCGACGAGCATACTCCGGCACCGGCTGAAAACCAGCCTGAACATGTTCTTATTCATTCTGCGTAGCGTATTTTTTTAACCTGCCGAAAAATACCGCATACCACCGCTCGGGTAAGTTAAATATTGTCAATGCAGTGCGAAGCAACAACAGAAATCAAAAACAGGAATTGTCTGATGGACGCAAAGCGCCACTATGCGAAGACGAGATATGCAAACGAATAAACGTCTGCTGCTCGCCGTGTAATTGAAAAAGGCGCCATCAAGCCACCTTCATTGGAATGCCGACAGAACCGGTTAGTGTTTTGTCGTGGTAAAGCCAGGAGTCACGGGTCTGCCATTTTTTTAACGTTTATTGTCAATTTCTGTAAAAACGGATCTATCTTAAATTAAAACTGTTGACCGTGACTCCTTCGGATGGTTAATTCGTCGGGTGTTTTCTGGAAAATCATAAGAGGTCAAATGGAACAACAGAAACAGGACGGCACTGGGGACGAGGAAGAATGCCTGCTTTGCCGTATCATCTATTCGATCTACTCAAACTTTCCGCCAATGCCATCCGCAATGGCGCTGAACATCGAAACTGGCGAATGGTTTCCGTTCGATAGGCTGAAGTCGTATTCAAACGGTTACGAGATGGCCGTAGCCCTGGGCACCGCATGGGCGTGCGATTGTCGCGGGCGCTCACGACAAGCGGACGACGCGAGCATGACAAGCTCGCTCTATGGCAGCAGCCCGCGCATGCCGGAGAATCTCGGCAATGCTCAGTCGTTCGTCTATCAGCCCGACATGCCGGACGGCGACGCTGTGCAGCTCGCCGGCGCCGATGGTCGTCCCGGTAACAATCAGGCGCAGAACAAGCAATTTAAGGCGGTGGTCAAAGCACTTGGACTAAGCAGGAATCAAGCACGCCGCCTTCACTACGATAGTCAGATGGACGATCTTGAGTATCACGGCATGATGGAGCGCGCCCTGGACCTGTTTGGAGACAAATTGGAATGATCGATACGAAAGAGCAGGTAGGACTTCACCTTTCCGCCTTGATCGGGCTTGACGTTAGCGGAGTGGCGCACGCGGCCGACATGCTTACGTTACAGTTCGGTCCGCTTCGGGAGGTAAAGACCAGCAGAGGAACCATCAAGTATCTGGGCGATTGGGCGCTCCATATTCAGTGCGACTGGCGCATCGAGCAGGGACACGCGATCGTTGCGTCCTATTCGGACTTCGCAGCGTCTGAAGAGAGTACGAGAGTGACAACGGAACGAATCCGCGATCTCCTTGTGGCACATGGCCCAACGGCTGTTTTGAATATCGAGGCGGGCGAGAACGGTGATGCCGCCATTTTGCTGGCGAGAGATATGCGACTAGTCATTCTTGCGGATGCGATACCTGATGATGAGGACTGGCGCCTATTCCCCTCGAATCCCGATGCGAAGCATTTCGTGATTGAGGGTGGCAAGGTCGATCCCTGGTCCTTGTCGTAAGGAGAGACTGGACACTGAGCGTCCCCTCATTACCGGTATTCCTGGTAATCGTCAGGTGATGCTCGACATGGCAGAGGTATCGACATTGAATAAATTTTGGAAGTGCTTCTTGCTAGTCATGGCGCTTTGTAACTTTCGGTCGATATTTGCCGATGAGGTCATCAACGATTCAAATTGCATGCAGTACCTGGGCGGTGGCGGATTTGGAGATCTTGATTGCTATGAGCATCATGCAAAATCCCTTGACGTCGACAACAGGAAACTGGCAAATTCAATTAAATCCGCACGTGGCATCAAAGGCGCGAGCAAGGCTGAGCTCGACCGGTACATGCGCGCACAAGATGAATCGGCAAAGGCTTGCGATCTAGCCCCTAAACTAGCTTACGATTGGAATATTGAAGAACCGCCAAAAACACATGTGGATATGTACGATGTCATGGGGGCGCGTTGCTATTATTCAATTCGCAAGCAGCAAAACGAATTCCTGCGCGACCTCTATTCGATCAAGACGGGTTGAATGTCATAGCTATGCACACACCAACCATGCCTCACTTCGGCGGGGCACCGCAAAGCCGGGTCACGAAGCGACCTGGCACCACCACGACTGAGCATAGGCCACGTCGCTCATGAACTCGATCCTGTGAGACGTCGGGCTCACGGGTGCCGCGACGAGGCGTACATATTCCTCAAAATCCGCGCCGCGTTCCCCGGCATTGCGCTCGTGACGAAGCCTCAGGCGGCGGAAAGAGCGAAGCCATGCGATCCGCCACGCCAGACGCCACTACTTCCACGCATACCTCATCCCCACCCAGAACCCCCTCGGCGCACCCGGCCCGACGAACTGTTCGTTGACCGGCGCCGCGCCGTTGAACGTATTGCCGGGTCCGGTAAAGAAGTTCTCCCCGAGCGCGCCGAAGCTCGCATAGCGCTTGTCGAGCAGGTTCGACACCGACGCGAACACCTGCAACTGTTTCGTCACCTGGTAGCTGGTGTCCATATCGATCAACAGATAGCCGGAGATCTTGCCGTTCACGTCCTGGTTGTTTTCGTCGCCCTGCGCGTAGATGCTGCCGCGCCACGTCAGATTCGTGCCGATTCGCCATTTCGCGGTGGCCGCGTAATCGAGCCGCAGCTTGACGGTCGTCGCCGGAATGCTCGGGATGTGGTCGCCGGGATGCACGGTGATGTTGCCGTTCGCGTCGGCGCTCGAGTTGCTGGGGCTGCTTTCGACCCATGTCGACTGGTAGGTCGCATTGACGTAGCTATAGCTGCCGGTCACCGTGAACGGACCGTACTTCGTCTGCCCAGCCAGTTCGACGCCTTGCCGGCGCGTGCGCCCGACGTTCTGGAAAAACCCCTGCGAACTGCCCGCGCCGTTGCTGCTGATGAACTCGATGTCGTTGTCGAGCGTCGTGCTGTAGGCAGCCGCGCTCCATGTCGTGTTGCCGCCGATCCTGCCGCGCGCGCCGACTTCATAGGTCTTCGAAATGACCGGCTGCAACGACGGATCGGAGATGAAGTCGTTCGGCAGCGAACACGGCGCGTTCGGATCGGCGCAGGCCAGCTCGATCGCGGTCGGCGAGCGCATGCCCTCGTTGTAGGTCGCGTAGGCGGTGAGCGCCGGCGTCGGATTCCAGTTGATGCCGACCGCCGGATTGAAGCGCGAGAACGTATGGTGGCCGTCGAGCTGCGGCTGCGTGCCGGATTCGTCGCCGATCGTCGCATCGGCCCAGTTGTAGCGGCCCGACAGCGTCAGCGACCACTGCGGCGTCAGCGAAAGCGTATCGGTCAGGTAGATGCCGTAGTTCGTGTTGTGCGTGTTCGCGTTGGTCTGCTGTGCGAAATTCCCGATGCCGACCGTCGCGCGCGAATCGGTAAACGTCGCGTCCTGCGACGACTGCGTGAAGCGCGAGTCGGCGGCATCGACGGCCATGCCCGCGATGAACTGGTTCTGCATGCCGCCGAGCTTGCCGAGCAGCGTCAGTTGCAGGCTCGCGCCGTAGCTGTCGGTCGTCACGGTGGACTGTACGTTGGTCGCCTGCAACGTATCGACGGTGCCGTCGTCGCCGATCTTGCCGTAGTCGTTGTTGACGTTGCTGCTGGTGTTGGCATTGCGAAAGTGCCGGTAGTACGCGTTGCCGCTCAGCTCGATATTGTCGTTGAAGTAATGATCGCCCGACAGCGTCAGGTAGCCGGCGCTGTTCTGATTCTGATCGGGATATGTGTACGGTTGCCTGGGGTTACCGAGGAACGAGCGCGGAATGGTTTGCGCGCCGTGCAGATCGTTGTCCGCGCCGCCGGCCGATAACGACAGCGTCGTGTCGGCGTCGGTATAGCGCAGCTTGCCGAACGCCTGGCGGATGCGGCTCTCGTTCTGCTCGGCCCAGCCGTTGTCGTTCGCGGCGTTGGCGGTGAAGTAGTAGTCGAGGTTCTGGCCGATCGTGCCGCCCTGTTCGATCTGCGCGGCCTTGCGTCCCCACGAGCCGCCCTGTATTTCGGCCTCGCCGACCGGGTTGTCCTTGCCGTTTTTCGTCGTGATCGACAGCGCGCCGCCGAGCGTATTGAAGCCGAAAGTCGGATTGGAGCCGGGGATCAGCTGCATCGTGTCGATCGCCTGTTGCGGCAGCAGGTCCCAGTTCACGACGTCACCGAACGGTTCGTTCACGCGCACGCCGTCGACGAATACCGACAAACCTTGCGGCGTGCCCAGCAGCGGCGACGCGGTGAAGCCGCGATAGAACAGGTTCATCTGATACGGGTTGCCCTGCGCGTCGGAGATCGTGACGCTAGGCAGATTCGCCGCGAGGTAGTCGCTGAGTGTCTGGCGGCCCTGCCGTTGGATATCGGCCGCGTGGACCGTCTGCACGTTGGCCGGCACCAGTGTGAGCGGTGTGCCGATGCCGAGCAGCGGCGTGGTGCCTACGACGACGATCGGCGCGAGGGTCGTGGTGGGTGTCGTGTTGCTGTTGGCGTTGCCGTCTGCTGCCTTGGAAGAGGCGGCGGAAGACGCCGAGGCCGGCGCCGACGCCGCGACTGGCGGCTCCGCCTGCGCCCATACGCTCGTGGACAGACCGGTGAGCGCGCCGCCGACGCAGAAGGTGATGCCGGCACGCCGCTGAAGCCGGCGTTTGCGGCGTGCTTGTGATCGCATGCTCATCGTTATTGTCTCCTGCCGGCTTGATTTGTACGCGCGTCGCGCGTTGTTTGACGTTGGTGTAAAGCTTCGCATACGCGTCTGTAAGACGCGCGGGAGCTTTTCCCGATCTGCCGGGGAAGCGTTCCCAAACTCGCGCAAATCCCGCTGCGTGTGCCGGCGCTGAGTAGAATGCAAGCGTCATGTCAAGCGAACCGATCCATCCCTCTTCCGCTGACCGAGCGCCGCCATCGTCGCCGATATGGCGCGACCTCGGCTGGGTCGTCGCCGTGACCGTGCTCGCGGCGGTGCTCGGCGCCGCCTTCGATCTCAGCGAGAAGGTCTACCGGTTCACGCGTGGCATGGAGCGCTTCCAGCTCGACGAGTTGCCGGGCGCGCTGTTCGTGCTGTCGATCGCGCTCGCGTGGTTCGCGTGGCGCCGCTATCGCGATGCGCGCCGCGAAGCGCGCCATCGCCGCATGCTCGAGGAACAGGCCGAACGGCTGCTCGCCGACAACCGGCGCCTTGCCTGTCAGGCGCTGCAGGCGCAGGAACTGGAGCGCCGCCATATGGCGCGCGAGCTGCACGACGAGCTGGGTCAATACCTGAACGCGATCTCGCTCGACGCGGCGCGCATCCGCGATCTATCGGGCGAGCGCGAGCCGGAAATTCATCGCATCGCGCTTGGGCTGATGCAGAGCGCGACGCATGTGTACCGCGAGATCGGCGGCATGATCCGCCGCCTGCGGCCGATCGGTCTCGACGAATTCGGCCTGCCGACCGCGCTCGAACATTGCGTCGACGGCTGGCGCGAGCGCTTGCCCGAGGCGTCGTTCTCGATGACGATCGAAGGGGATTTCAGCGGCCTCAGCGATGCGTTGACGATCACGCTGTACCGGCTCGTGCAGGAAGGACTGACGAACGTGTCGAAGTTCGCGCGCCGCTCGCGCGTCGAACTGTTCATGGTGCGCGCGCCGCGCGAACACAACGGCACGCAGATCGACGAGATCGTCGTCACGATGGCCGACGACGGCCCCGGCACCGATCTGACCAGGCCGCGCAGCGGGCTCGGGCTGATCGGTATGCGCGAACGCGTCGAGGCGCTCGGCGGCGAATTTCACATCGCGAGCGAGCCGCAGCGCGGTTTTCTGTTCTGCGCGCGCGTGCCCGCTCAGGCGGGGCTGGCCGAGCCCGTGAACTGAAGCCCGAGGCGGCTTGCCATCTGCGCGAGCTGTACGCCGTTGTCGGCGCCGAACTTCTGCCGGATCACCGATTGATGGTTGGCCACCGTTTTCTGACTCAAGCCCAGCTTTTCGGCGATGCTCGGCAGCGTATAGCCCTGCACGAGCAGCCGCAGCACCTCGAACTCGCGCGCCGACAACTGACGCCCTGGCGGCCCTTCGTTGAACGCGGTGCGCAGCGCGAGCGCCTGCGAGATGTCCGGGCTCAGGTAGCCGGCACGCCGTGCAATCGAGCGCACCGCTTCGACCAGCACGTCGGGCGCGCTTGCCTTGGTCACGTAGCCGAGCGCGCCCGCGTCGAGCGCGCGCCGCACGAAGATCGATTCCTCGTGCACGCTGAAGATCAGCACGCGCGCGTCCGGTTCGCGCGCGAGCATGCGCCGCATCGCTTCGATGCCGCTTGCGCCCGGCAGCGACACATCCATCACGACCACGTCGGGCCGCAGCGCGCAAAAACGCTGGTAGGCCTGCGCGGCGTCGCCCGCTTCGCCGCACACCTCGACGTCGGCATTTAGTTCGAGCAGACGCCGGTAGCCTTCGCGCACGACCGCATGGTCGTCGACGAGCAGAACGGAGATGGTGTCGGCACTCATGATTGGACTCCGGGTGACGTCCGGTTATCGCCGCCGGCGTCGGGCTCGCGGGCAGCGGCCGCGAACTTGCGTGAGTTGGCGTCGTTGCGGAACAGGATCGGCTGTTCGCGGGCCGCTGCTGTCGCCTCGGTCGCGGATGCCGCGTGCCGCACGATCTTGACGACGGTGTCGTGAAACGGCGACTTGTCGCAGACCGGGTCGGCGTTGGCCGCGTCGCCGGTCAGCAGGTAGGCCTGGCAGCGGCAGCCGCCGAGGTCGCGGTCCTTTTCATCGCAGCTGCGGCACGGCTCCTTCATCCACTGCAAACCCCGAAAGCGGTTGAACGCGTCGCTGTCGTACCAGATCTCGCGCAACGGCATGTCCTTCACGTTCGGCAGCGTCAGGCCGGGCAGGCCGCGCGCCGCGTGACACGGCAGCGCGGCGCCGTCGGGCGCGACGCCGAGGAACACCGCGCCCCAGCCGTTCATGCAGCGCTTCGGGCGGCGCTCGAAGTAGTCGGGCACGACGAAGAAGATCTTGCAGCGCTCGCCATGCGTGCGGCGATAGCGCGCGACCACCGCTTCGGCTTCTTCGAGCTGCTGTTGCGTCGGCATCAGTTGCGCCTGGTTCTCGCGCGCCCAGCCGTAGAACTGCGTGTTCGCCAGCTCCAGATATTCGGCGCCGAGAGCCAATGCCATCTCGATGATCTTGTCGACATGCGGCAGGTTGTAGCGATGCAGCACGCAGTTCATCACCATCGGAAAGCCGTGCCGCTTGAGCGCAACGGCGACGCGCTGCTTCAGCTCGAAGGTGCGCGTGCTGCTCAGGAAGTCGTTCAACTGCTGCGTCGAATCCTGGAAGGACAGCTGGATGTGATCGAGCCCGGCGGCCTTCAGATCGCCGAGGCGCTGATCGGTGAGACCGACGCCCGACGTGATCAGGTTCGTGTAGAAGCCGAGCCTGTGCGCTTCTTCGACGAGTACTTCGACGTCGTCGCGCACCAGCGGCTCGCCGCCCGAAAAGCCGAGCTGCACCGCGCCGAGCGCGCGCGCCTCGCGCAGCACGTCGAGCCATTGCCCGGTGGTCAGTTCGCGGTTGTGATCGGTGTAGTCGAGCGGGTTGTAGCAGAACGCGCAATGCAGCGGACAGCGATAGGTCAGCTCCGCGAGCAGCCACAGCGGCGGCGGCACGACGGCGGCCGCGTCGCTTTGCACTTGCGCGCCGGGTTGAGAGCCAGGTTGAGAAAGATCGGTCATCGCGCTACTCCAGCCAGCCGCGCCCATGCGCGTCGGCGATGAAGGCCCGCACCTCGCTGCCGATGCCGGTCGTGTTGAACGCCTGTTCGAGGTCGGCGATCAGCGTATCGATGTCGCGTGTGCCGTCGCAGCGCTTGAGGATTTCTCCCGCGCTTTGATTGAGCTTCACCATGCCCTCGGGGTACAGCAGCACGTGCGCGTTCTGCGCGGGCTCCCATTGCAGGCGGAATGGCTTCGCGATCGCGAGCGGCGTGGCGGGGTCGGCGCGTGTCGAGTCGTTCATTGCGGAAACGCCTTCTCGATCGCGTCGAGCATGGTCCACAGAATGTCGAGCTTGAACTGCAGGATGTCGAGCGCCCGTTCCTGCTGATCGCGTCGTGTGAAATGGGCAAGCGTGACCTCGAGTCCGTGCTGCACATCGCGCTGCGCGAGCGAAATGCGTGAGCGGAAGTACGCGAGGCCCTCGGGTTCGATCCACGGATAGTGCTCGGGCCAGCTCGCGAGCCGGTCGCGATGCACCTGCGGCGCGAACATTTCGGTCAGCGACGAGCACACCGCTTCCTGCCATGGCGCGCGGCGCGCGAAATTCACATACGCATCGACGGCGAAGCGCACGCCCGGCGTCACGTGTTCGAGCGACCACAGTTCGTCGCGTGTGAGGCCGACCGCATCCGCGAGACGCGCCCAGGTTTCGATGCCGCCTTGCGCGCCATCGTAGCCGTCGTGATCGAGAATGCGCAGCACCCAGCGGCGGCGCGTCTCGCGGTCCGGACAGTTCGACAGCACGGCCGCATCCTTCAGCGGAATGTTGATCTGGTAGTAGAAGCGGTTCGCGACCCAGCCGCGAATCTGCTCGCGCGAGCAGCCGCCGCTATTCATCTTCACGTTGAACGGATGGTGGATGTGATAGGCGGTGCCCTTCGCGCGCAACTGCGCCTCGAATTCTTCACGGCTCCAGGCGGGTCGGTCGATGCCTTGAGTTCCCGTTGTACTCGCGTCGCGTGTTGGTGTCGTGTCCTGAATGTCTTTCGCGTTCATGCCGTCTCCGTTTTATCGTCGTTCACAGCCGCGCCTCGTTACCGCATCGCTCCGTACTCTTCACTGCGCGCCTCAAAGCTCGAAGCTCATTCCGTCGTACGCGACCTCGATGCCATGCTCGCCTAGCATGCGCCGCTCGGGGCCGTCTTCGATCAGGATCGGATTCGTGTTGTTGATATGGATCAGCACTTTGCGTTTCGCGCCGAGCGAATCGAGCGTTTCGATCATGCCGCCCGCGCCGCTCTGCGGCAGATGGCCCATATCCGCCGAGGTCTTCTTCGACAGGCCGAGGCGGATCATTTCGTCGCCGGTCCACAGCGTGCCGTCGACGAGTAGCAGATCGGCCTCGCGCATCGCCGCCAGCACGTGCGGCTCGATCGCGCCGAGCCCCGGCGCGTAGAACAAGCGCCGGCCCGATTGCAGGTTCGTCAGCACGAGTCCGATGTTGTCGCCGCGCTCCGGCGCATTGCGATGCGGCGAGTACGGCGGCGCCTTGCTCGACAGCGGCAGCGCGTCGATGCGGATGCCGGGCAGCGCGTCGACGGCGAGCGGCGCGCCGTCGAGCGCGATACGGCGGTGCTCGACTCCGCAGTAGTGCGACAGGATCGGCGCGACCGGAAAGCCGGAGCGGAGGTCTTGCCAGACCGCATCGGTCGCGTATAGCGGCAGCGGGGTGTCGCGTTCGCGCAGCATCAATAGGCCGGTCACGTGGTCGATCTGCGCGTCGATCACGAGCACCGCGGCGATGCCGCTGTCGCGCGCGCGCCGCGCTGGTTGAAGTTCGGGATGCGCGGCGATCTGCGCGAGCAGATCGGGCGATGCATTGACGAGCAGCCAGTCCTCGCCGTTCGCGCTGACCGCGATCGACGACTGCGTGCGGCGCGTCGCCTTCACCGTGCCGCGACGCACTCCGTCGCAATTGCGGCAATTGCAGTTCCACTGCGGAAAGCCGCCGCCCGCCGACGAGCCGAGTACCTTGATCTTCATGCCGCGCGACGCATGCTGCTGCGCCCCTCTTCGACGGTGGGAGTGAACATCGCGGTGAGCGCCTGCGCGACGCATGCATGCAGCGCGGGAGTGCTCGCCAGATGACCCGCCGCGCTGACAGACTCGACGCGCGCCGACGGAACCGCGCGCGACAGACGTCGCAGATTGCCGCGCGGACACACCGGATCGCGCCCACCATGCACGGCCGCAATCGATACCCCAGCCGCCGCCGCGCGGCGCGCGAGCGACAGCAAACGCGTCTCGCCGAGCCAGCAGCGATGCGCGAGGTAGTGCGCCTGAATCCGGTATTTGCCGATCAGCTTGCGCGCGTGGCGTTGGGATTCGCGTGGGTTTCGCAGGGTCGCACGTCGTTGTGCGGCGCCTCGCGGCGATGCGCTCGCGAGCACCGCGTTTTCATAGCCGCGCCAGGCCAGCGCGAGCGCGCGTTGCCGCGCTTCATTCGCGCCGTATTGCAAGGTGTCGCCGCAACGCGCGGCCAGTGTCGCGGGCTGCTCGCAGCGAGCAGCGGCACGCAGTCTCGACCACGCACGCGGCGCACGCTTGCGTGACCCGATGAACAAACCGCGCACTTCGCGCGCGGACGTCAGGAACAGGCCGCGCAGCACGACGCCCGTCACCGACCGCGGACACCGCCCCGCATACGCGAGCGCGAGCGCCGCGCCCCACGATCCGCCGAGCACGCCCCAGCGCGCGAAGCCGAGCCGCGCGCGAATCGCTTCGAGATCGGCGATCAGATAGTCGGTGCGGTTGTGGCGCACGCCGCCGAGCGGCGTCGACGCACCGGTGCCGCGCTGGTCGATCAGCACGACGCGAAAGCGCTGCAGATCGAACAGCCGCAGCACGCCGGGCTGACTGCCGCTGCCCGGGCCGCCGTGCAGCACCGCGACCGGCACGCCGTCGCGCGCGCCGGCGAGCGCGTACCACACGCGATGGCCGTCGCGCGTGCGCAGCGTATGGACTTCGAGTGCGGCGGCCGCCTGCGTGTGGCGCGATAAGCTTCGCATCGTCATGGCAGCATCCTCGCGAGCAGGTTGTCGCGATCGATCCACTGATGCTTGAACGCGCCCGCCACGTGCAGCACGATCAGCACGATCAGCGCGAAGCCGATGGCGTGGTGAAGGCCGAAGAACAGCGCGCGCAGATGCGCGTCGTCCCAGCCCCACTTCGGCAGCAGGATGCCCCAGAAGCGCGTGCCGTAGGTGTTGAACGACGAGCCGAGATACCCGGCAAGGGGCATCGCCACCATGCCGACATATAAAAGACCCTGCGTAGTGCGCGCGGCGGCGCGTTGCCACGGTGGCATCGGCGGCAGCGGAGGCCGGTGAAGGACCATCCGCGCGCCGATGCGCAAAAGCACCAGCAGGAAAACCGTCAGTCCGAGCGACTTGTGCAGATTGATCAACGTCGCCTTGACGGGCAAGCCCTTCGGCAAGCCGACCATATAAAGCCCGAGTGCGAGCAGCCCGACGATGCCGAGCGCGATCAGCCAGTGCAGCGCGATCAGCAGCCCGGCATAGCGCGGGCCGCCGGCGCTGGCATTTGCGTTGACGTCGATATCAGGCTTCGCGTTTGCAGAATCCGCTGTCGTCATGCCCTGTCTCCATGCAACATCGTTGCGGGACGTTTCTTTTTGCCGAACACCGTTTCAGTCCTGGCTGACATAGCGCTGCGTCAGCCGACGATCAGTATTTCACCGCGGCCGTCGACCGCGAGGTCGCCCGTGAAGCGGACCGGCAGACGGTCCGCGCGCCACTGCGAAAACGGCGCGATTTCGGCCGCGAGACTGCGTATGAGCAATGACCAGAATACGTCGAAACCGTGTCCGCCGCCGGTGAAAGTAGGGGGCGGCAGTGGCTCTGGCCGTTGCGCGAGCAGCAGCGTGCCACGCCTCATTGCATAGGCATAATGCGCGCCCAGTTGCCCCGCCACGCCGACGGTCCCCGCCACCAGCCGCGACGCCGCGAAGTCGCCCGCGTTGCCGCCGACCAGCACGAGGCCGCGGCGCATCCGGTCGGCGAGCCGCGCGCCCGCGTTGCCGTGGATCGTCAGCGTGCCGCCGCTCATGCCTTCCATATCGCCCGTCAGTGCGCCGGCGGCGAAGTCGCCGCTGTCGCCGCGCACCGTCACGCGTCCGCCGCGCATTTCGCAGCCGGTGAAGTGCCCCGCGTCGCCGTCGATTTCAAGCAAGCCGCCGCTCATTCTGAAGCCGCTGTAGTCGCCGACCGAGCCGCGCGCGACGAGCCGTCCGCCATCCATCTGCGCGCCGAGCCGGTCGAGCCACCGCGCGGCGTCGTCGATCAGCAGCGTGGCCATGTCGTCGCCGGACGCAGGCGCGTCGTCGCGCGAAACCTCGAAGACGTCGCCGACCACGCAGCGCTCGTTGCCGGCCGGCAGCACGATGCGCTCGATCTCGGCCACGCTCATGCTGGCCAGCGCCGAGGGTGACAGCGCTGCGGCATCGACGCGAAAGCCGGGTGGTGTCTTCACGCGCAACGTGGTCGTGCTCATGCGTGACTCCCGTTGAGCCCCGCCGCCAGTTCGTGCAGATGAAAGTGGTACGGCCCGAGCTTGCCGCCGTAGTTGCCCGCCGAAATGCGCAGCACGCCGGCCGCGCGGCCGAGTCCGGCGGCCGCGCCGATACCGGCCGTCATCGCCGCGCCGACGTCGGCGTCGGTCAGACCGTCGATGACGATCTCCAGCACGCAGCCAACGTCCGCGCTCAACTCGCTGCGCCGCGCGAGGCCGATCAGGCTCGGGCAGAACGCGTCGTTGGTCGACGCGGTCGCGCCCGCATACTTCGAGCCGATCTTCGAGCCCGAGCGCACGATGCCGCCGGGAAACGGCATGATCACGTTCGGCAGCCGGCGCATCGCGTCGACCGCGGCTTCGGCGGCCGCGAGCGCGGCGCCCAGGTCGCGCGCGAGCAGCAGCAGGTTGCCGCCGCCGACGGCCTTGACCGTCGCCGCCGTGTCTTCGCAGACGAACTCGCCGTCCATCACCGGCACGCGCCAGTACCGCGTGGGTCCGTTCCCCGCGTCGATCATCTTCGCGATCTGCCAGCCGTCGCCGAAAAAGCGCAGCCCGCTGCCAAGCGGCGCCGGGTCGGACAGCGGCGCGCGGCTCGTGGCCGGATCGATGCCGCCGTAGACGGCCGTGCTCGGACAGGTGAGCACGCACTGTCCGACGCGCCGCCCGATCTGCTTCGCGAGCTCCTTCGACGACACCGCGAACAACAGCACCGCGACGCCGGGCCGGCCGTCGGGCGTGGCAGCGGGCGCGAGCGCACGCTCGACGCCCGCCTCGCAGCCGCAACCGATCACCGAGGTCGCGAAGCCCGCCAGCGAGTTCGCCGCGTGCATCGCCCACGTCGGCGTGTGCGCGGTGATCACGAGCCGGGTCGCCTTCATCGGAAAGGCTTCGGCGAAGGTCGCGTCGATCGCGGTGCCGTTGATGTCGAGCGGGGCGGGAGCGTTCATCGTGGACGCGTCAGGTTAGACATTCGACGGGCAATAGCCGTCCGCCGCGGCAGCAGCGGCAGGCTTCGTCGTCGCTGATCGCGGCGTGCACGAAGTTGCTCGCGAGGTTCGCGTCGCTATACGCGCGCAGCGTTGTCTCGATGCCGCGATCGAATTGCGGCGCGATGAAATGGATGCCGCCCGTCGGCGTCGCGACCAGCGTGCCGTCGCGCGCGACCAGTTCGCCGTCCTTGAACACATAGGCCGGCGACGTGAACATCCGCTCGCGGTCCGGCTCGTCGCGATAGACGGCGATGTCCGCCGCCGCGCCCGCGCCGAGATGGCCGCGATCGCGCAGACCGAGCAGCCGCGCGGGACCGGCGCGCGTGATGATCGCGATCTCGTACAGCGAGAATTCGCGTTTGAGTTCCGGCAGCGCGCTGGCGACCTGCGCTTCGGGATGCAGCTTCGCAAGCTGCTCATCGCGAAACGGCTTGTCCATCAGCAGGCGAATCAGATGCGGATAGCTCGTGAACGGTCCGCCGTTCGGATGATCGGTGGTCATCGCGACGCGCCACGGGTCGTCGACGAGCAGGAAGATTTCGAGGCCGATGATCCATTGCAGTGCGTTCACGTAGCTCTGTTCGCGATAACGGAACGGCAGCACGCCGCAACCCGCGTCGCACTCGATATCGCCCACCACCCACTTGTGCGGCCGCGCGAGCGGCGCGTTGCGGAACTGCATCATCGTGTCACCGGAGGCCGTGACGGTCTGTCCGAAGATGATCTGGCCGACGTCGATCGACACGTTCGGCCGCGCGTTCACGGCCTCGGCAATCTGCCGCGCGCCCGACGAAAACTTGCGCGAACCCTCGGTGCCATAGCTGTGAAACTGAATATGCGTCAGATGGATCGGCAGGCCGTCGGCGGCGTCCATCGTCGCGATGGTCGAGGCGAGGTTGCCGGGCACGCCGAGGTTGCTCGTGTGCACGTGCAGCGGATGCGGCACGCGCAGCTCGGTCAGCGCGCGCGTCAGCGTGCGCAGCACGTCCCGCGGCGTGATGCCGTAGTGCGCGTGCGGCTCGTCGACGTTTAGCGAGCGCTGATTGAACTTGAACGCCGAGATGCCGCCGGGATTCACCACCTTGACGCCGAGCGCCTTGCTCGCGTCGATCGTCCAGCCGACGTAATCGCGCAGACGTTCGAAGTCGTCGCGCGCGGCGAGCATCCGCAGGAACAGCTCGTCGTTGCCGAGCATCACGTACGCGCCGTGATCGATGATCGGCGTGTCGCCCATTTCGAGGTGCGTGTGGCGCGCGTTGGACGGCATCATCGCCGGCTCGAACGCGGCCGTGTAGCCCATTTCGGCGTAGCGGTAGCCGGTCGCGAGCGTGCCCGGCGTGCAGACGCCGCACGACGGCAGGCGCAGGTAGCGGCCGTTGCCGTCGCGCGCGGCTTCGTAGGCGGCCTCGCGCGGCGCATCGGCGCGATGGTCCTCGGGCAGCAGCAGGCGCGACAGATTGGTCTTGCCGCCGCCGATATGCGAATGCAGGTCGATGCCGCCCGCCATCACGATCATGCCGGTCGCGTCGTATTCACGATCGACGGGCGTGGTGGCGGGCACGTCGACGATGCGGCCGTCGCGGAACGTCAGGTCGCGGCGCTCGCCGTTGACGTTGTGGATCGGGTCGAACAACGTGCCGCCCTTGAGCCGGACGAGAGTCATGGCTGATCCTCGCGCGTACTCGAGCGTTCGCTCAATCGCCCGCTCAACTTCGCGGCAATCGACGCCACCGACTCCAGCGCGGCACCACGCGCGGCGGTGAGCGGCATCACGACCGTGCCGTCGATGCGAAACAGATGCCCGCCGCTATCGACGCCCGGTGTCGCGACCGGCACGAACACGGTGTTCGCGCCGCGTGCCCTGGCGGCATCGGCGAGCGCCGGATGACCGAGCACGATCAGGGGAAGCGCGGGATCGAGCGACGCGGGCCACGCGTGCGGCGCGAAGCCCGCGATCCACAGCAGCGCATCGACTTCGCGTTCGGCGAGCAGCCGAGCCGTCCGATAGCGGTACGGATCGTGATCGAGCGGCACGGTGCCCGCGGCGCGCGCCGGCATCGACACGCGCGTGCGTAGCGGCAAGCCGGACAGCCACGTGACGGTCTGATTGACCGTCAACGCGCCGTCGTCGCCGCCGAGCGCGAGACATGCCGCGCGCGTCGTGCGATTCACGGCCTTCACGATCCGGTTCAGCGCTTCGATCAGCAGCGCCGCGTGCGGCGCGGGCAGTGCGGCCGGTTCGTAGACGACCACCGTATAGCGCGCGCCGGCGATGCGTGCGTGCAACGACGCGAGCGCGGTTGCCACGTTGGCTGCGCTGCCATCGCCGTGGCTCAGCGCGGCGGCGTCGCGTCCTTCCGCGAGCGCTGACCACAGCGCGAGCGTGTCGTACGGATCGGTGTCCGGCAGCAGCGTGTCGATACGCGTTTGCGCGAAGCCGGCTGCGGCCGGGTCCGCTTCGCAGCCGACGAAGACCAGCTCGACCAGCTCGCGCGCGAGTTCGGTGCCCGCCAGCGCGCGCGTGAAAAAGCGCGGATAGCGCCGCGACGGCTGACAGCCGAAGAACACCAGCAGGTCGGCGCGGGCGCGCACTTCGGAGAGCGTCGTAAAGAACGAGCCGCGGTCTTGCAAAGCGAGCGTCGCGGGCGTCAGCGCATCGCCGTGCAGATGATCGAGGATCGCGCCGCAGGCGGCGGCAAGCGGATACAGCGCGCGGATGCCGGCGACGTCGGTGGCGAGTCCGCCGAATAGCGGGCGGCGCGCGTTCGCGAGCAACTGCGCGGCGCTGGCCAGCGCGGCATCCTTGTCCACTTCGTTGCCATCGACGGTGCAAGCGCATTGCGCGTCCGTCACGCCGTACTGCGCGAGCGCGTGAGCGAGCCGCGAACATTCGGTGTCCGGCACATCGAGCGTGCCGTCGTCGTGGGCAGCGGCGACCAGGTCGTCGCACAGCAGAGGGCAGAACGGACAGATCCAGTCGCGTGTGAGCGCCGCGGCGCGCGTTGCGCTCGGGCTGGGGGTCGATGGATCGATGGAGGGGCTATGCATGGGGCAGGTTTAGCAAACTCCATGCCGATCTTTCGACACGCCTCGGCGGGCAAGCGCCGCGTTGAAGCGGGCCGCGCCTACGGGCGCACTGCTTTGCATTCAGCGGATGAACCTGCGCGGGGTCCCTGCGGCAAGCGTGCCTGATCCTGCGTCGTCGCGCGGCGTCAAAGGCCCGCTGCGCCATACAAAATGTGTGCCGTTCTGGAGCAGAGTGTCAAGCAGAGTGTCACACGCGAACAGTCCGGCTTGCGTTGCGTTTACCGACAGCGCTGTCGGAACGCGTGGCATGGAAATTGTATGGAAGGCCTACGCGGAATCGGAATGCGCGTAGTCGATCTGTCGATCGTGCAGCGCGGACGCCACCAGCCAGGCGCTTGCGCCGGTGCGGGCCGCGGCGGCCAGATCGTCGCGATTGCGGATGCCGCCCGCGCCGATCAGCGTGGTGTGCGCGGCGGCTTGCGCGCGCACGTGCTCGAACGTCGCGAGATCGGGGCCGGCGTAGCTGCCGACCTGGTCGAGCGTCATCGCGATCACGCGCGGCGGCCACCACGCCGACGAGCGGTCGAGCGCGGCCGCGGCGAGCAGTTCGCCGGCCCGCTGATCGAGCGACAGGATCGGCGCGAGGCCGGCGCGCTGAGCCGCGTGCAGTGCGTGGATATCGCGCAGCGTCTCCGAGCCGAAGACAGGCACGAGAGTCGCGAGATGGGAAGCGGCAGCAGGGCTGTCGTGTTGATCGATGGCGTGGTCGATGCGCTCGAATAGCGCGCGCATCGAGGCGTAGTCCGCGAAACCCGCGTCGAGCCACAGTTCGATGCCGGGCAGCGCGGCCCGCAATGCGGCGAGCGTCGAAGCATGCGCGCCGCGCTGCAGGATGGCGCCGAGATCGGCGATATAGAGCGTGCGCGCGCCGCTGGCTTCGAGCAGCGCGCGGGCGGTGGCAAGTGGGTCGCTCGTCGCGACGAGGCGGGACTGGATGGGCCGATAGGCGCTCCGCTCGCCGCGCACCGCGCGTACGACCTGGCCGTCGAGCAGATCGAGAACAGGTATCACCTGCATAGGGGCGCTTTCCTTTGACCAGAATCTTTGTCTACGAGTATCTCACTGGCGGCGGCATCGACCCCCAGCTCGCCGGCCCGGGCAGTCTCGCCGATTTGAGCGCGCTGATCGTTGAAGGACGCGTGATGCGCGACGCGCTGGTCGGCGCTCTGCGTGAACTCGACGGCGTGCAGGTCACGTTCGCGACCTCGCGCTTCGAAACGCCAGGGGCGGGCGAGGCCCATTGTATGGCCGCGCCCGGCGAATCGATGACGGCGTTCGTCGCGCGCGCGGCGCGTGAGCACGATTACGCGTGGGTCGTCGCGCCGGAATGCGACGGGCTGCTGCTGCGCTTTCACGATGCGGTCGGTACTGCGCGCTGGCTCGGCTGCGCGAAGGAAGCGATCCGCGTCGCGTCGAGCAAGAGCGCGACCGCGGCGTGTCTTGCGGCGCATGGCATTGCCACGACGCCGGCGCTAGAACCCGGCGACTCAGCAGCGCAGCACGACGGCCGGTGGGTGGTCAAACCGGACGACGGCGCGGGCGGCCTCGACACGATCGTGTACGAGCGCTTCGCCGATGCCTGCGCCGAGTACGAGGCGCGCGCGGCGGCGGCGCGCAATCCGGTGCTGCAGGCGTGGGTCGATGGCGAGCCGTTGAGCCTGTCGCTGATCTGCCGCGGCGACGCTACCAAGCTCCTCAGCATCAACCGTCAGCAGATCGGGCTGAGCGGCGGCGACGCGTCGGGTGATGTTGCGCGGATCGTCGAGTTCGACGGCGTGCTGGTCGATCAGATCGACCAGCACAGCGACATGGGCCGCGCGCTCGACACGCTCGCGCATCGCGTCGCGCGGGCCATCCCGGGTTTGCGCGGCTTCGTCGGCATCGATGTCGTGTGGCATCCGCAACTCGGGCCGGTCGTGATCGAAGTGAATCCGCGTTTGACGGTCGCTTATGCGGGGCTGTCGGCGGCGCGCGGCAGCGGCCTGACGCGCGCGCTGCTGGCCGCGCATGGCGTGCGCATCGAGCGCTGCGGCGCGGCGCGCGCCAATTCGCCGACGTGCGAGGTGCGCCCTTGAGCCCGGCCCGTTCGAACCCGGCGGCGCGGTTCGGCTGGGACGTCGGCGGCGCGCACGTGAAGGTGTCGCTCGTCGACGGCAGCGCCGTGCTGGACGTCGTGCAATGGCCGTGTCCGCTTTGGCAGGGGCTCGACCATCTGCACCGCGCGATCGACCTCGTCTTCGAGCGCTGGCCGCAGGCCCGCACGGACGCCGCGCAGCATGCGGTGACGATGACCGGCGAGATGGTCGACCTGTTCGCGGATCGCGCCGAAGGCGTGCGCGCGATCGTGGCCGCGCTCGCGCAGCGGCTCGGTCCATCACTGCGTTTCTACGCTGGCGACGCCGGCTGGCTCGCCGCCGCCGACTGCGCGGCCGGCTGGCGTCACGTCGCGTCGGCGAACTGGCTCGCGACCGCGAGCTGGGTCGCTACCTGCATGGCGAACGCGCTGCTGATCGACATCGGCAGCACCACCACCGACATCATTCCGATCGTCGACGGCCGCGTCGTCGCGCGTGCCGCGACCGATGCGGGCCGGCTCGCGACCGGCGAACTCGTGTATCACGGCGTCGTGCGCACGCCGTTGTGCGGCATCGCGCATCGGATCGAATTCGGCGGCGCCATGCTGAACGTGATGAACGAATGGTTTGCGACGACCGCCGACGTCTACCGGCTGACGGGCGAACTGGACCCGCTGCACGACGTGCAGCCGAGCGCCGACCAGGGGCCGAAGACACAGGCGGCGAGCCGCGCGCGGCTCGCGCGCATGATCGGGCACGACGCGCACGATGCGTCGGACGTCGAATGGCTGCACTTTGCGCGGCGCTGGCGCGCGCTGCAGGTGCGCGAAATCGGCGCGAACCTGATGCGGGTGGTCGCCGCGCAGCCGGCGCTCGCGGCCGCGCCGCTGGTGGGCGCCGGCTGCGGCCGCTTCCTCGTCGCCGCATTGGCGCGCGACGAGGCGCGCGGCTATATCGACTTCGGCGCGCTGGCGGGCGTGCCCGATGCTTGCGCGGCATGGGCAGCGACCTGCGCGCCGAGCGTGGCGGTCGCGCTGCTCGCGGCGCGCGAGCCGGGCGCCCAACGGCGCGGCGCGCGTGGTATCGCGGCGCGCGCGGCATGAGGTGAGAGGCGCGGCGCGCAATCCGGGGACGCGGCGCGCCGGCGCACGAGTAGCGCAAACAGGGGCAGGGGACACGATAAGGCGAGCGGGACAAGTTCGGTGATGAACGAGGTTGCGAAACGACGCGACCCGGCCGGGCACTCAACTGGACGCGAGGGCAACAGTCATGTGGGTGGTCAAGATCGGAGGCAGCCTGAGTCACGACCCGGCACTGCGCCACTGGCTCAGTGAGCTATGCGAAGTCGGCGGCGGACGGGTCGTGATCGTGCCCGGCGGCGGCGATTTCGCGGACAAGGTCCGCCAGTACCAGGGCGAGTGGAACTTCGACGATCTGGCCGCGCACAACATGTGTCTGCTCGCGATGACGCAATATGCGCTGCTGATGCAAGGCGTTTCGCCCGAACTGGTGATCGCGTCGAGCGAGGCGAAGATTCGCCGCACCCTGCGTGACGGTCATGTCGCCGTGTGGGCGCCGACCGCACTGATGCGTGATACGCCCGACGCGATGAGCAACTGGGACACGACCTCGGACAGCCTCGCCGCCTGGCTATCGACGATGCTCAACGCGGAGCGGCTGGTCGTCGTCAAATCCTGTCCGATCGCCGTCGACGATCCGCTCGAAACGCTGGCCGCGTCGGGGGTGATCGACCGCAAGTTCGTCGACTACGTGAACGATGCGAACTATGTGGTCGAATTGCTCGACAAGAGCAACGTCGCGCTGATGCGCGACCGTTTGCTGAATATTCCGGTGATGTGATCGGCTGCTACAGCCGCGTCGCGTTGCTCGTGCCCGGCAACGGCGCGCCGCCATCGACGCGAATCTCTCCAGCCGGCCGATGCAACGCGCTCGCCCATTGCGCGACGCGCTCGGGGTCGAGCCGCGAGCGGCGCCCGTCGGCGCACAGCGCGGTGCGAAAACCGGCCACGTCGGGCGCCAGCGCGCGGATCTGCGGCAGTTGCGCCCAGCCGAGCGCACCGGCGATGCCCGCCATCGCGCCGCGCTGACGCGCGAGCCGCAACCAGCGCGCGAGCGAGTCGACGTCGACGTGATCGAACAGCGTGCCGCCGTCCTTGCTCGCGGTATCGAACATCAGACCGGCGAAGCCGAGCGCCGCGGTGTGGCTGACCAGTTCGTCGTCCATGCCGCCGTCGCATAGCAGCACCGGCACGACGCTAGCCGGCAGATTCGCGAGCTGCTCGATGCAGCGGCGCGCGGCCGGTCCGCGCGCGACGCCGACCTTCACATAGTCGACGCCGGCATCGCTGACGTCGATCACGCGCGCGGCGATCTCGTCGAACGCGTCGGCCGGCACGTCGCCGATCGCCGCGCTGATCGGCTTGACCGGGTAGCGCGCGCGAAGTTGTTGCGCGATGTTCGTGATGGCGCCGATCGACAGGCCGCCGAGCGCGCCGTCGTCCGGCTCTTTCAGGTCGATCAGCTCGGCGCCGGCGCGGGCGGCGTCGAATGCTTCGTCAGCCGAGCGGACGCTCGCGAGCAATGCGGTCATCGGGGTTCTCCGCGGAGGAAAGGGTTTTCAGTGATGGGCCGAAGCGGCGGCCTGATGCGCCGCGTCTTCGAGGCTCGCGCGATATCGCGCGATCGCGGCGACGAGCCAGCTCCATGCGGTGCGCTCGTTGTCGCCGGCGGTTTTGTCGATCGCGATCTGCAGATACGCCATTTCTCGATCGACCTTGTCGGCCGGCAGCATGAAGAGCCGGCTCACCAGAATCGCGCCTTCCACGACCGCCGACTGCGCGCGATTGAAGCCCGCGAACGGCGCGTGGTTTTCACGGTGCACGCATTTCATCACCAGCACCGGGCGCTCGGCGTCGTCGCGCAGCTCGTCGAGTTCGAGCTCGGCGTGGGCCAGCGACTCGGCCAGACGTACGCTCGGCACGCGGCTCGCGGCCACGGTCGGCCAATCGGTTGCGCAGTGCGTGACGCAGCCCGCGAAGATACGCACGTCGGTGGTGAAGTTCAGCACCGCCGCGCGCGTCGCGATCACGTTGTCGAGCGTGACCGACGGGCGGAAAGGCGCGAGGATGATGCGCTCGCCCTCGTAGCGCGCGCCCATCGGCGCGATGTGTGGACGGCCATCGCACGCTGCCGTGGTGACGATCGTTTCGTGGATCATGGCTGGGAACGCGTGTCCCGACAGCGCCGGAAGGCCGGCCGTCAGCAGAGGTCAAACACAAACGGGAACCGCAAAGGGGCCGCGGCGTGCGGCCCGGTTGCGGGCTTAACGCGTAGCGACATACATCACGATTTCAAAACCGAGGCGTACGTCGGTGTAGCTCGGAGTCGTCCATTGCATACGTGCTTTCTCCTTCGGTTGAAACACCGGGTGGAACAGCGTTGCGCCGCCGGCCCGGCGTAATGCCCGGTGTCGACGGCAGCCGGCATCACGCAAGCTTTATGCCTGTTCGGGTACCGGCCGGTCAGGCGGGCGTGCGTTCGTTCGAGGGCTAATACCGCGCTCGGCGAATTGCGCCACGCCGTGGCGCTCGCGCGGGTTGCAAGACGCAAAGAGCCGCGCGGTGTGGCGAAAACGAAGCAAAGTGTGCCATCGCGATTCCCTGATTCGATTGCGCTGTCACGCCGCGCCCGCCTCGCTCACCAACACATTCTGCTCCCATTCGCGTCGCACGGCTCGAAAAAGAACCCCACGATGTGGTAGCGATAACCGATCCGTTAAGTCTGCCAAATAAAATCGTGAATTCACCTTGGGCGTGTCCGTGCCTACAGTGCAACTCAAGCGCTTCGTTCTTCCGGCAGTGCGCTTGCCACCTTCGAGGACACGTCATGAACGATTTCAGTCAACCGCCGATCCAGCCCGAACCTCAAGCGCGCGATCCGCACAATCCGCGCGAGCGGTACGCGGCGGGCGTGATGAAATACCGCGAGATGGGGTACTGGCAACCGGACTACGAACCGAAAGACACCGACGTGATCGCGCTGTTTCGCATCACGCCGCAACCCGGTGTCGAACCCGAGGAAGCGGCCGCCGCGGTGGCCGGCGAATCGTCGACCGCGACGTGGACGGTGGTGTGGACCGACCGGCTCACTGCCTGCGACATGTATCGCGCGAAGGCGTATCGCGTCGAGCCGGTGCCGGTGTCTCGCGCCGACGAGCCGCAGTACTTCGCGTATATCGCTTATGAACTCGATCTGTTCGAAGAGGGCTCGGTCGCGAACCTGACCGCGTCGATCATCGGCAACGTGTTCGGCTTCAAGCCGCTGAAGGCATTGCGGCTCGAAGACATGCGCATCCCCGTCGCGTATCTGAAGACGTTTCAGGGGCCGCCGACCGGCATCGTCGTCGAGCGCGAACGGCTCGACAAGTATGGTCGGCCGCTGCTCGGCGCCACGGTCAAGCCGAAGCTCGGTCTGTCGGGCAAAAACTATGGACGGGTGGTCTACGAAGGCTTGCGCGGCGGCCTCGATTTCATGAAGGACGACGAGAACATCAACTCGCAGGCGTTCATGCACTGGCGCGACCGCTTCCTGTTCGCGATGGAGGCGGTGAACCGCGCCCAGGCGGAGACTGGCGAGCTCAAAGGGCACTACCTGAACGTGACGGCCGGCACGATGGAGGACATGTACGAGCGCGCCGAATTCGCGAAGGAGCTCGGCTCGTGCATCGTGATGATCGACCTCGTGATCGGCTGGACCGCAATCCAGTCGATGTCGCGCTGGGCCCGCAGGCACGACATGATCCTGCATCTGCATCGCGCGGGGCATGGCACCTACACGCGGCAACGCAACCACGGCATCTCGTTTCGCGTGATCGCCAAATGGCTGCGCATGGCGGGCGTCGATCACGCGCATGCAGGCACCGCGGTCGGCAAGCTCGAAGGCGATCCGCTGTCGGTGCAGGGCTACTACAACGTGTGCCGCGACGCGCACAACGCGGTCGATCTGTCGCGCGGCATTTTCTTCGACCAGCCGTGGGCCGGCTTGCGCAAGGTGATGCCGGTCGCCTCGGGCGGGATTCACGCGGGGCAGATGCATCAGCTGCTCGAGCTGTTCGGCGACGACGCGATCCTGCAGTTCGGCGGTGGCACGATCGGCCATCCGGCCGGCATCCAGGCCGGCGCGACCGCGAACCGCGTCGCACTCGAAGCGATGGTGAAGGCGCGTAACGAGGGCCGCGACCTTCTGCGCGAAGGGCCCGACGTGCTCGAAGCCGCCGCACGCTGGTGCACGCCGCTCAAGCAGGCGCTCGATACGTGGCGCGACGTGAGCTTCAACTACGCATCGACCGATACGCCCGATTTCGCCGCCACGCCGACGGCGGCCTAGCAACGCCGAGCTGTTCCCGCGAGCGCCTCACGAGCGCATCCGCAACGCGGTGCAACGGCACCGCGCGGGGCACCGTTGACGCCGTTCCGAACGCGACATCCATCCACGAGGTTCGTCATGCGTATTACTCAAGGAACGTTTTCTTTTCTGCCCGAGCTGACCGACGAGGAAATCGGCTTGCAGATCGACTACGCGCTGCGCCAGGGCTGGGCCTGTTCGGTCGAATTCACCGACGACCCGCATCCGCGCAACACCTACTGGGAAATGTGGGGTCTGCCGATGTTCGACCTGCACGACGCGGCCGGCGTGTTGCAGGAGGTCAGGGCTTGCCGCGAGGCGCGGCCGCAGCACTACATCAAGGTCAACGCGTTCGATTCGGTGCGTAGCTTCGAGACGATGCGCCTGTCGTTCATCGTCAACCGGCCGGACCTGGAGCCGGGCTTCCGGCTGTTGCGGCAGGACGCGCAGGGGCGCACGCAGCGCTACAGCATGACGGGCTACGCGGGCGACCGGCCAGCGGGCGAGCGTTACGGCGCGGCGGGCTGACGCCGCTGATCGCGCAACAACGCACACGACGACCCGCAGCGAGGAGGAACCATGACAGACGCCGCCATCGTGGACGCACTGCCCGCGTCCACCGCGCACAGCGACGCCGCCGCGCCCCACATCGACCTCGCGGCGCTGTACCGCGACTCGGGCATCGGCGACGTGCTCGGCGAACTCGATCGCGATCTGGTCGGGCTCGCGCCCGTGAAAACGCGCATTCGCGAGGTCGCCGCGCATCTGCTGGTCGAGCGCGCGCGGGCTTCGCTGGGTCTCGTGGGCGGCGCGCCGACCCTGCATATGTGCTTCTCCGGCAACCCCGGCACCGGCAAGACGACGGTTGCGCTGCGCATGGCGGAAGTGTTGCACCGGCTCGGCTACATTCGCCGCAATCATCTGGTGTCGGTCACACGCGACGATCTGGTCGGCCAGTACATCGGCCACACGGCGCCGAAAACGCGCGATGTGCTCAAGCGCGCGATGGGCGGCGTGCTGTTCATCGACGAAGCGTATTACCTGTATCGCCCGGAGAACGAGCGCGACTACGGGCAGGAAGCGATCGAAATTCTGTTGCAGACGATGGAGAACCAGCGCAGCGACCTGGTCGTGATTCTGGCCGGCTACGCGTCGCGAATGGAAGTGTTCTTCGAGAGCAATCCGGGTTTCCGCTCGCGCATCGCGCATCACATTACGTTTCCCGATTACGAGGAAACGGAGTTGCTCGAAATCGCCGAACGGATGCTCGGCACCATGCATTACCGCTTCGATGCCGCGTCGCGCCGCGCGTTCGCCGACTATCTGGCGCGCCGCATCCGCCAACCGAATTTCGCCAACGCGCGCTCGGTGCGCAACGCGCTCGATCGCGCGCGGCTGCGCCAGGCGAACCGCCTGTTCGCGAGCGCCTTGCAAGGCGGCGAGCCGATCGACGCCGCCACGCTGACGCTGATCGATGCCGCCGACGTGCGCGCGAGCCGCGTGTTCGACGAGCCGCCGCAGTCCTCGCAATCGCCTTCCACCGCGCGCGCCGTCACGGCGCCACCGGGCTGAATCACGACACCATCGACGGAGAACGCCATGCAGGACGGACGCACGACACTTTCGAAGTTCCTGATCGACACGCTCGATCGCCCGCCGTGTACGGACGACACGCGCGACACTGCTGGACTCTCCGGGCTGCTGATCGACGTAGCGGCGGCCATCAAGTCGATCTCGGCGATGCTGACCAAGGGCGCGCTAGGCGGCAACTACGGTTCCGCGCAAACGCTCAACACGCACGGCGAGCAACAGAAGAAGCTCGACGTCTCGACCAACGAGATCTTCGTGCAGCAATGCGAGTGGGACGGCTTGCTGGCCGCGATGGTGTCCGAGGAAATGGAGCACGTCTACGCGATTCCGCCGGACTATCCGCGCGGCGAGTATCTGCTCGCGTTCGATCCGCTCGACGGCTCGTCGAATATCGACATCAACGGCGTGGTCGGCTCGATCTTCTCGGTGCTGCGCACGCGCGACCCGGCAGCGGATGCAACCAGCGAAGCCGCGTTCCTGCGGCCGGGCTGCGAACAGGTCGCGGCCGGCTATGCCGTGTATGGACCGTCGACGATGCTGGTGCTGTCGGTCGGCAATGGCACGCATGGCTTCACACTGGAGCGCGACATCGGCAACTTCGTGCTCACGCATTCGAACATCCGGATTCCGGAGGAAACCGGCGAGTTTGCGATCAACGCATCGAACGAGCGCTTCTGGGAGCCGCCCGTGCGCCGCTACGTGCAGGAGTGCAAGGACGGCCGCAGCGGTTGCCGCGCGCGCGACTTCAACATGCGCTGGATCGCGTCGATGGTCGCGGAAGTGCATCGCATCCTGATGCGCGGCGGCGTGTTCATGTATCCGCGCGACTCGAAAACGCCGGCGATGGAAGGACGCCTGCGCCTGCTCTACGAAGCGAACCCGATGAGCTTCCTGGTCGAGCAGGCGGGCGGCCTCGCAATCACCGGCCGGGAACGCATTCTCGACGTCGCGCCGCGCGCGCTGCATGGCCGCGTGCCGGTGATTCTCGGCTCGAAGAACGAGGTCGAGCGCATTGCGCGCTATCACGGCGAATACGACCGCGGCGAGGACAAGCCGTTCACGTCGCCGCTGTTCGGCACGCGCTCGTTGTTCCTGCCGGATTTCACGGCGTGATCAGCGACTGACGGCGCGCTCAGCGCACAGAACACAGTCATCCGGAGACAAACGCATGTCAGTCAAACATCCGATCATCGCGGTGACCGGCTCGAGCGGCGCCGGCACCACCACCGTCATGAAGAGTTTCACGCATATCTTCAGACGCGAGCACATCAATGCGCAGATCGTCGAAGGCGACGCGTTCCATCGCTATGACCGCAACGGCATGCGCGCGGCGATGCAGGAGCGCGAACGCGACGATGTGCCGAATTTCAGCCACTTCGGGCCGGAAGCGAATCTGCTCGAAGAACTCGAAACGCTGTTCACGCGCTACGGCGAAAACGGCAGCGGGCAGTTTCGCCACTACGTGCACGACGCGGGCGAAGCGCAACTGTACAAGCAGGACGGCGGCACCTTCACGCCGTGGGAGGAGGTCGCGCCCGATACCGACCTGATGTTCTACGAAGGGCTGCATGGCGCGGCGGTGACCGACAGGGTCGATATCGCGCGGCATGCGGATCTGCTGATCGGCGTCGTGCCGATCATCAACCTCGAATGGATCCAGAAGCTGCACCGCGATCAGACGATGCGCGGCTACACGCACGAAGCGGTGGTCGACACGATCCTGCGGCGCATGCCCGACTACGTGAACCACATCTGCCCGCAGTTCTCGCGCACGCATGTGAACTTCCAGCGCGTGCCGACCGTGGACACGTCGAATCCGTTTACCGCCCGCGAGATTCCGCAACCGGACGAGAGCTTCGTCGTGATCCGCTTCGCGCGGCCGAAGGGTATCGATTTCCAGTATCTGCTGACGATGCTGCACGACTCGTTCATGTCGCGCCCGAACGTGATCGTCGTGCCGGGCGGCAAGATGGGACTCGCGATGCAGCTGATCTTCACGCCGATGATCCTGCAACTGATCGACCGACGCTCGCGCGCCTGAGCGGTACCAGACGGATACCGAGGTTCATTTCGCAAGGAGAGATTCGATGAGTGCAGTCGCGCAACCGCTTGACGCACCCGCCACGCGCTCGATGGCCGACGCGCTGCGCATGCTCGCGATCGATGCGGTGGAAGCCGCGAAGTCGGGACATCCTGGCATGCCGCTCGGCATGGCCGAGATCGCGGTCGCATTGTGGGACCGGCATCTGAAGCACAACCCGCGCAATCCCGCGTGGCCCGACCGCGATCGGTTCGTTTTGTCGAACGGGCATGGTTCGATGCTGCTCTATGGACTGCTGCATCTGACGGGCTATGACCTGCCGATCGACGAATTGAAGCGTTTTCGCCAGTTGCACAGCAAAACGCCGGGGCATCCCGAAGTGGGCGTGACACCAGGCGTCGAGACGACCACCGGGCCGCTCGGTCAGGGGCTCGCGAACGGCGTCGGCATGGCGCTCGGCGAGGCCTTGCTCGCGCGCGAGTTCAACCGGGCCGGGCATCGGATCGTCGATCATCGCACCTACGTTTTCGTCGGCGACGGCTGCCTGATGGAGGGCATCTCGCACGAAGCGGCGTCGCTCGCGGGCACGCTGAAGCTCGACAAGCTGACGGTGCTCTACGACGACAACGGTATCTCGATCGACGGCCACGTCGCGCAATGGTTCGGCGACGATACGCCCGCGCGCTTCGCGTCCTATGGCTGGCACGTGGTGCGCGAGGTGGACGGCCACGACGTCGATGCGGTCGATCGCGCGTTGCACGCGGCGCGCGCCACCGGCCGGCCGACGCTGATCTGTTGCCGCACGGTGATCGGCCAGGGCGCGCCGTCGAAGGCCGGCACGCACGATGTACACGGCGCGCCGCTCGGCGCCGACGAGGTGGAACGCACACGCCGCGCGCTCGGCTGGCCGCATCCGCCGTTCGGGATTCCCGGCGAGATTCGCGCGAACTTCGACGCGAGCGAGCGCGGTGCCGCTGCTGAAGCCGAGTGGCGCGCGCGTTTCGACGCGTATCGCCGGCACTATCCGATGGAGGCCGCCGAATTCGAACGACGTATGGAAGGCAGCTTGCCCGCGCATTGGCACGACACGGTTCGCGCGCTGCTGCGCGATGCGGATTGCGCGGCCGAATCGATCGCGACGCGTAAGGCCTCGCAAAAAGCGATCGCCGCGCTCGCGCGCTGCCTGCCGGAGCTGCTCGGCGGCTCGGCCGATCTGACCGGTTCGAACCTGACGGACTGGGCGGGCGCGGTCGATATCCGCTGTGACGAAAACGGTCTGCGCGGCGGCAACTACGTGCACTACGGCGTGCGCGAGTTCGGCATGAGCGCGGTGATGAACGGCATCGCGCTGCATCGCGGCTACCTGCCGTTCGGCGGCACGTTCCTGACGTTCTCCGACTATGCGCGCAACGCGTTGCGTATGGCCGCGCTGATGAAGACGCGCTCGATCTTCGTGTTCACGCACGACTCGATCGGACTCGGCGAAGACGGACCCACGCATCAGGCGGTCGAACACGCGGCGAGCCTCAGGCTGATTCCGGGGCTCGACGTCTGGCGTCCGTGCGACACCGTCGAGACCGCGCAGGCGTGGGTCGGCGCGGTGGAACGGGACGGACCGTCGTGTCTGTTGCTGAGCCGGCAGAACCTGCGCTTCGTGACGCGCTCCGCCGAACAGGTCGCCGCGATTGCGCGTGGCGGCTACGTGTTGCGCGATTGGCCCGCCGAAGAAGGGCAAGAGCCACCGGCGCGCATCGTTCTGATCGCCACCGGCTCGGAAGTTTCCCTCGCACTCGATGCGATTGCGCCGCTCGCGGCCGCCGGTATTGCCGCGCGCGTCGTATCGATGCCATCGACCACCGCGTTCGACCGGCAACCGCGCGCCTGGCGCGACGTCGTGCTGCCGCCGGGCGTGCCGCGTGTCGCGATCGAGGCGGGCGTGCGCGCGTTCTGGCGGCAATACGTCGGGCTCGAGGGTGGCGTGGTCGGCATCGATACGTTCGGCGAATCGGCCCCGGCCGCCGCGTTGTTCGGGCATTTCGGGCTGAACGCGCAGGCGGTGATCGACGAAGCACGGCGCGTCGCGGACCGCGCGCGTTGAGCCCGCCGTTCGCCAGGATTTCATTTCATATCGAGGAGCACGCAATGGCCTTCATCACCCTGCGGCAACTGCTGGATCACGCGGCCGAACATGACTACGGCGTGCCCGCGTTCAACGTCAACAACATGGAGCAGATTCACGCGATCATGCGCGCGGCCGAGGCCACCGATAGCCCGGTGATCCTGCAGGCGTCGGCCGGCGCGCGCAAGTACGCGGGCGAGCCGTATCTGCGCCATCTGGTGCTCGCCGCGCTCGAAGCGCACCCGGACATTCCGCTCGTGCTGCATCAGGATCACGGCGCGAGCCCCGCGGTGTGTCAGCAGGCGATCCGCTCGGGCTTCACGTCGGTGATGATGGACGGCTCGCTGCTGCCCGATCAGAAAACCCCCGCCGCGTACGACTACAACGTCGAGGTGAGCCGGCGCGTGGTGGACGCCGCGCATGCGGTCGGCGTGTCGGTGGAAGGCGAGCTCGGCTGTCTCGGTTCGCTCGAAACCGGCACGGCAGGCGAAGAGGACGGCGTCGGCGCACAAGGCAAGCTCACACGCGAGCACCTGCTGACCGATCCGGACGAAGCGCGGCGCTTCGTCGACGCGACCGGCGTCGATGCGCTCGCGATCGCGATCGGTACTTCGCACGGCGCGTACAAGTTCAGCCGCGAGCCGACCGGCGACATCCTCGCGATCGACCGGATCGCCGATATCCATGCGCGGATTCCGAACACGCATCTGGTGATGCACGGTTCGTCGTCGGTGCCGCAGGAATGGCTCGCGCTGATCCGCGAATATGGCGGCGAGATTCCGACCACCTACGGCGTGCCCGTCGACGAAATCCGCCGCGGCATCGCGCAGGGCGTGCGCAAGGTCAACATCGACACCGACATCCGTCTCGCGATGAGCGGCGCGATGCGCAAGTCGCTCGCCAATGCCCGCGCGGAGTTCGATCCGCGCGCGGCATTGAAGGCCGCCACCGCCGCGGCGAGCGCGATCTGCGTCGAGCGATTCGAGGCGTTCGGTTGCGCGGGGCAGGCGGCGCGCATCAGGCCGCTGCCGCTCGACACGATGGCGAGCCGCTACCACTAACGCCACCGGACGGAGAACGCAATGCGCGAATTCCTGATTGCGCCGTCGCTGTTGTCGGCGGATTTCGCCCGGCTCGCCGACGAGATTCGCGACGTGACGGCGGCCGGCGCGGACTGGATTCATCTGGACGTGATGGACAACCACTACGTGCCGAACCTGACGGTCGGCCCACTCGTGTGCTCGGCGATCCGGCCGTACACGACGCTGCCGTTCGACGTGCATCTGATGACCACGCCCGTCGATCCGCTGGTGTCGGCGTTTGCCGAGGCCGGCGCGAACCTGATCAGTTTTCATCCGGAGGCGACGCTGCACGTGCATCGGACCATCGAACTGATCCGCTCGCACGGTGCGCGCGCGGGGCTGGCGCTGAATCCGGCCACGCCGCTCGCGGCGCTCGATCACGTGCTGGAGATGCTCGACGTCGTGCTGGTGATGTCGGTGAATCCAGGCTTCGGCGGCCAGGCATTCATCGCCGAAACGCTCGACAAGTTGCGGCTGCTGCGCGAGCGTGTCGACACGACGATGCAGCGCACCGGGCGGCCCTTGCTGATCGAAGTGGACGGCGGCGTGAAGGCGTCGAACATCGCGCGTGCCGCCACGGCAGGTGCGGACGTGTTCGTTGCCGGGTCGGCCGTGTTCGGTGCGGGCGATCGCGCGCAGGCGATTCGCGGCATGCGCGGCGAACTGGCTACTGTCGACGAACACGCGCGGGTGGCGGCCATGCAGTGATGGCGCTGCTGTTTCAGCGCTCTTTCATCGTCTCGCCCGGCGCGCACCATGCGCTGAGATCTTCTTCAGGCCGGTCGACCGCGCAGCCCCAGTCGAGCGGCTGGTCCTGATCGAAGCGCTTGCCGAGCCGCCATGCAATCTCGGCCCGCGCAAGCTGCACGCCCATATAGAACGCGTGGCCGCCGTCTGTTTCGAGCTTCAACTGCGGGTACAGCGCGAACGGATCGTCGCCGCGACGATGGCCGTCGCGGTTGTACACGTGAATGCCATCGGCGCTGATCTGTACGCGGAAATTCGGGTCACGCACGCCGCGCGCGAATTCGTCGATTTCTTCGGCGCTGTACGGAAACGGCCGTTTCGCGTGGACCGTCGCGAGTTCGGTGCTGATGCCCTTCGGCAGCACCTGCGCATCGCGCGCGGCATGCATCACGCGGCGCGCGACATCGGCTTCGCGCAACGCGCGCCGCGCATGCTGGCTCACCGACGTCGCCAGCACCGCGCCAACGCGCAATTCAGCCGCCATGCCAAGCAGCACCGCGTTGATGCCGCTCGTGTCGGCCTCGGTGAGTTCGGTCACGTTGCCGATGCCCATCATGATCGCGATGTCGGGATAGCGCTCGCGCAAGCGCACATAGCGCGCAATCGACGCGGCCAGCCCGAACGGAATCGGATCGAGAATCGGATCGGCGAGAAACGCGCGGCCGCACACGGACAGCGCGTCGATCGCGGCGTCGAGCGAAGCGGGGTCGGCCGGTTCGCGCGCGACGAGGATCGGCGTCGACGGCACTTCGTCGGCGATCCATAGCGTATCGAGGTTCAGGCTCATCAGATAGTCGGCGCCCGCGCGGCCGCCGCGCAGTAGTTCGTCGTTGCGCATCGAATCGACGCTGACGCGATAGCCTTCGGCCTTCAGCCGCCGCACCGCGTCTTCGAGATGCGGAAACGGCGTGTCCGGCAGACAGCCGATGTCGATCACGTCCGCGCCTTGGGTCGCATACTCGCACGCCCTTGCCGCGATGCCGTCGAGGTCGAGGCGCGGCGCATCGACGATCTCCGCGAATATCTCCGTGTCGTAGCGGCTCAGATCGAACGGCTTCGCCTTGCGGCCGAAAAATTGCGGCAAGTCCTTGACCTCCTCGGGACCGCGTTCGAACGGCACGCCGTAGTGCGTGCTCAGCGCGTCGAGATCGCCACGGCAGCGGCCCGGCACGATCACGCGCTGCGCGGCGAGCGGCGCGCTCACGCGGCGCTGAATCAGGTCGGCGGTCATCAACGCGGCCACTTGCAGGCCGATTTCGCGCACCTCCCAACTGAACGGCGTCGGCGCCATGCCGTCGAGCACGCGCCGCAGGCTCGGTTCGGCAAGCCGGCCGGTCAGGAAGAGGAGGTGGTCCATGCGAGGTCGAGGGTCGCGAGGCGTTGGGTGAGCGCCGCTTCGAGTTCGTCGAGCGAGCGCGCGAGCGTCGTGTATTCGAAGCGCGCCAGACGCTCGACGTTGTCGAGTTCGATCGCCCGTGGCCGCAGTTCGACCCATTCGTCCGGGCTATGCGTGATCACGCTCGGTTCGGTGTCGCACGCAAAGACGATGCCGGGGATGCATTGCTTGCCGGCCTGCGCGTACATATTGGTCGGCAGCGTATCCGAGATGCCGTAAGCACATTTGGCGACCGTGTTGCTGGTGGCGGGTGCGATCACGACCGTGTGATAGACGCCGTGATACAGCATGCCGACCGGCACGCCGCTCGCGCTGTTGTCGCGCAGTACGCGAAAGTGTTCGCGCAGCTTGTCGAGCGACCAGCCATAGAGCGGCAGCACTTCCTCGGCCGCCGCGGACAGAAACAGATCGACGCGCGGCAAGCGCCGCGCGAGCGCGATCGATTCTTCCAGCATATGACCGGAGCCGGTCACGCACCACGCGAAGTGCGCATCCGGCTTGAAGTCGGCGAGATCGCGGGCGCCCTTGCGAGCAGACTCGCTGGGGGACCTGAGGGACGACCCGGTCATGCGTCGAGATCGAACGGCATGCCGTCGGGCGGCGAGCCTTCATGCGACAGCCGGATGTGCAGCCGGCGCATCTTGCGATACAGCGTATTGCGGCTGATGCCGAGCGCCTTCGCGACGTTGCTGACGTTCCAGCGGTGCTCGTCGAGCAGCGACAGCACCGTTTCGCGCTCGTTCAGCTGGATCGCGTTCAGCGAAGAAATGTCCGCTTCGTCGGCGAGATGCCCGTCCATGTCCGCGTTCGCGAGGCGCAGCGCGATCGGCAGGTCGACCGCCGACGTGCGTTGCGTGACCTCGGGCGGCAGATGCTCGCAGCGGATCGGCTCGCCGTCGGACAGCGCGATGGCCATCTGCAACACGTGACGCAGCTGACGGATGTTGCCGGGCCACGCGTAGGTGAGCAGCGCGTGTTCGGCTTCCGGCGTCAGATCGGGCGGATCGTCGGTTTCGTTCGCGAGCAGATGATGGATCAGCGGCAGCTTGTCGACGCGCTCGCGCAGCGCCGGCAGATTCAGCTCGACGCCCTTGAGCCGGTAGTACAGATCCTCGCGGAATTGCCCGCTTTGCACGAGTTCGAGCAGATTGCGGTGGCTCGCGCTGATCAGCTGGAAATTGACCTTGACGGTGGTCTCGGCGCCGAGCGGCGTGACCTCGTGCTCCTCGATCACGCGCAGCAGGCGAGCCTGCAACACGAGCGGCATGTCGCCGATCTCGTCGAGAAACAGCGTACCGCCGTTGGCCTGCACGATCTTGCCGCGCCGTCCTTCGCGCTGCGCGCCGGTAAACGCGCCCGCGCGGTAGCCGAACAGCTCGCTCTCGATCAGGTTCTCCGGCAGCGACGCGCAGTTGACCGGCACGAACAGACCGTCGGCGTGCGGGCTGATGCTATGCAACGCCTGCGCGAAGACTTCCTTGCCGGTGCCGGTCTGGCCGCGCAGCACGATCGGAATCTTGCGCTGGATCACGCGCGCGGCCAACTGGATCTGCGAGGCCATGCGCGGGTCGCCGAATTCGAGGTGCGCGATCTCGTCGAGCTTCGGCACCGGCGGATGTTTCTCGTGTTTTTCGGAGGCGTTGGCGCGCATGGCGGAGTCGGGGACGAGCACGCGCGTCACGCGCCCCGTGGCGTTTTGCGGCGTCTGCGCGACGAGGAAAAAGCGGTTCGTCGCGTTTGCGCTGTAGACGGTGACCGGATGGAACGAGCCGCGAATGCTGCGCGCGATCATGTCTTCGAGCGACGCGTTGAATGCTTCCTCGATGCGCCGGCCGCGCAGCTCGCTCAGCGAGCGGAAGCCCAGCTGGAACAGCGCGCTGCGATTCGCGGCGAGCACGGTGCTGTCGTCGCCGACCGCGAGCTTGCCGCCGTGCAGCGTGCCCACGAATTCCGGGCGGCTGTGGAAATGGATCATGTTGGCGTGCCGGTAGCGCGCATCGAGCAGACGGTTTTCGATCATCTGACGCGACATGCCGACCAGCACCAGCGAGTGCTGCTGCAGCAGCTTCGAGCGGCTCGTGACGTCGAGCACGCCGGCGATTTCGCCGCCGTCGTCGAAGATCGGCGCGGCTGAGCACGTCAGCGACGTATAACGCGGATAGAAATGCTCGTGCTGACAGACGGCGATGCAGTCGCGCTCCGCGAGGCAGGTGCCCATGCCGTTGGTGCCGGCTTCGCGTTCGCTCCACAGCGCGCCGACGCGAAAGCCGTCGACGGCGACCGCCTCGGCGAACGGCACGGACGACACCTGATGCACGATCACGCCGCCAGAATCGACGAGCACGACCGCGAGCTCGGGATCGGCCAGTTGCTGATAGAGCGTCGTCATCTCGAGCTTCGAACACGCGATCAGATCGCCGAGCGCCTCACGGCGCGCGCTGAGTTCGTACTCGGTGAGCACCGGCGGCGGCACGAAACGCGCGGGGTCCAGCTGGAATTCGTTGATGCAGCGCGTCCACGACTGAGCTACGGGTTCGCTTGTCGGGCGCGTGGTCAACTGATGGTTGACCACCTTCAGAACTTCCCGGACGTGCGTACTGCTGTCAGCGAGCAACGACATGGGATTTGTCTCCGTTGCGTCATTTCGGAAGCGTGACTGCTTCGCACGCCGCGAATGCCGCTTTATCAAGCCTGCCTGCCCCTGGTGCGGCGGAATTTCGGTTCGCCTGGGCCCTCCCGACCGCGCCCTACTACGAGGCGGGTGTTTAAAACTGTACGCCCGATGCAGGATTGGTTCAACAGAAAGTCACACTGGGTTTACCTCACTGTGCCCGGAATTTGCTTTTCTCGATGCGCGACGCGTTAAACGGTTTGCAGGTTGCATGCCTGTCGCAGCTTCGGCACAGAGTGTGCCGCGCGTCGTTCAGTTCTACTGTTCTACTGTTGCATCGTTTCGCTCGTCATCACTGGCTGTTCAATCCTGGGCCGCGCCGCGGCGGAGAGCAAATCATGGATCGTTTCGATACTATTCGCCTTGCCGCATTTTCCAGCCTCGGCGCCAATCCCGGCCCGCAAGTCGGCGCGTTGCCCGAGCGCCTCGACATCGTATTCATCGAGAATTTCATCGGCCAGACGGTCATCGGTATCGATAGCAGTGAGTTGCATGTTTGCGCAACCGGTGCGTGTGAACCTGGCTATCGGCGTGCCAGCGATTCGCGCCTGCGCGACGGACCGGATCGAAGATACGGTCAACTACGCGGCCGTGCGCCTGGCGCTGCTCGAGCTGTTCGCGTCGCATCGCGTGCGGCTGCTGGAGGCGCTTGCCGAGACGATTGCGCAACTGCTGATCGCCGACTTCGGCGCGCACTGGGTGCGCGTGTCGCTCGCGAAGCCGGCCAAGTTCGCCGACCTCGCGGCCGTCGGCGTGCAGATCGAGCGGCGTCGCGGCGATGGCTCGGCGTTGGCCGTGGGTCTCGCGCGGTACGCGTCGCTGGGCGAGGGGCTGGTGCCGAATTGAGGGGGGCACCGAGCCGGGGGCGCCGAGCCGGGCGCGCCGAGCGGGGGGCGCCGAGCCGGGGGCGCCGAGCCGGGCGCGCAGAACGCCCGGCGTGTTTCAGGCCGTGGTCATTTCGCCACGGTCGACGTTTTCTGCGGACCGAGTCCGCACGCCTGATATGCGCTGGTTTGCAGCGCGCGGAAGTGCCTGGTTTGCGCCTTAGCGTGGTCGACGCGGAATTCCGCGCCGCCTTCGCCGCCTAGCGTCGCGTACTTCGAGAAGGTCGACTGGTCGACGAATTCGTCGTACGGCAACGACGCGGCCATCTTGTCGATCACGCACGAGCACTTGTAGACGTTCGCGAAATCGTGGCCGTTATCGTCCATGCAGCTGAGCACGTATTCGACGCGACCCTCGGTCGGATAGTTGTAGCCGCCCGCCCACGCGAGCGGCGCGGCGAGCAGGAGCGAGGTAAAGGCGAGAAGCGCGCGACATCTGTTGGTCATTGAATGCCTCTGCGAGAGCATTGAGCCTGCTTCGCGAACCGCTGCGCGAGATGCGTGCCTTGCGGCCGCGAGGCGACGGGAGGCGCGAGGAGGCGGTGCCGGCAACGGCGCCGCGTCTCCTGCGCTTGCATGCGCCGTCAGTTCGGCGCGAACGGATGCGCGACGCTGCCCTTCTTCGCCATCACTTCAGCCGCGCTCGGGTCGCCGCTGACCGCGCGCTTGATGGCCTCGCGCGTCGCCTGATAGTTGAACTGCTGGATCTTCTTGTCGTCCTCGGCCTGCCAGTGAATGAACACGCCGACGCAGAGGAACAGATCGTCGGCTTCTTCCTGCGGGATCGTGCCGTCCTCGACACTGTCGGCCACCGCGAGCGCGACCGCGTGCTGCGCCGGGCCGAACATCTGCACGGCCTGCTTGGCGCCTTTGATCGTCACCTTGTTGAACAGGATCGTATTGGGCTTCGTGATGAGATTGGGCGCGACGACGGCGAGCAGCGACGTGAAGCCGTCCTTGTTATTGGTGAGCGCGTTGCAGAACGCGGTTTCCGCAGCCGAACCTCGCGGTCCGATCAGCAAGTCGATGTGCGCGACCTCGTTGCCGTCGCCGACGAGCGATTCACCGATCATGACGCGGTTGATCTTGGCCATTCTGTTCCTCCAATGAGTAGGTATGGACCTGCTAACGAGGCGCCGCCCGCGATCGTCCAGATCAGCATCGCGAGAGCGGTGCGGGAATGCACGGCGGTACTAACTAACAGGTTCCGTGCCAGTTGTCGCCAAGGGCCTGCTGACGCGGCTGTTCGGGTCTTCTTCAGTCCAGACGATTCAGGGTTAACCGCGCCCTTCGACGCAGCGCGCAAGAAACAGCGTGGCCACCGCGAGGTCCGCGCTGGTGCCGGGATTGATCGCGCGGGCCTTCAATTCGGCATCCCAGGCATCGAGTTGCGGATCGCCCGCCGGGCGGCGCGCGGCGGGTCGCGCCTGGCGCCAGCGCGCGTGCTGTTCGCGTGCCACGAGCGTGACACTCTGCGCCAGCGCGCGGCCGTGCTTGCGCACAATGTGAGAGTCGGGCCAGCCGCCGAGGAACGTGAGAAACACGTTGAGCATCGCGATTTCGCCTGGATCGGCGGGCGCGGGTTCGGGCGTTGGTCTCGAGGCTTCGAAGTAAGCGGCGAGGCCGGTGTCGAACAGGTCGGCGAAACCGTTCGCGTACTGCCGCGCGATGCTGTCGCGCCGGCTGGCAAGCCGCATCGCGTCGCGCAGGCCGATCGTCGGCGGTGCGTGGACCGATTGCTCGGGCGCGTCGCCGAGGCCGCCGGGATTGGCGAGCGCGATCGCGCGGTAAGCAAGCCGAGCGTCTTCGACGTCGAGCCGGCTCAGCACGTCGCCGACGGCCGCGCGCCACGCTTGCGCCGACACCGGCGGTTCGCCGGTTTCGTCGAGGGCCGCGGCGAGCGGCGCAACCAGCAGCACGATGCCGAGATTCGTATTGCAGCCGACGGCCGCGCGCGTGCGCGTGACCGCGTCGAGAATGCGCTGTCCGACGCGCTCGCCGCGCGCGAATAGCGCGTCGAGTGACGCCTCCGCGCTGGCGAGGAACTGGGCCGCGTGCATGCCGTGGCCGGGGCTTTGGGTGCTGACGTTGCCGGGTTTCGGCGTGGTGATGTCGAGCGCGCAGGCTTCGAGGAAGGCAGCGCGCGCGTGCTCGTCGGGAATCGCATGAGTGTCCGGCATCGCGCTCAAGCCCGGCGCTGCGGAGACTGCTCAGGCAATCCGGCGCTAGCGGCTTGCTCGGCCAGCCTGCGATCGAGCAGATCGTCGACGAGCGCCGCCGCGACATCGAGCGGCACGACCGACTGCAAACCGCGCCACGCGGCCACGCCGTTGACTTCGAGCACGAGGGGCAGCGCGGCGTCGTCGGCATTCGGGATCAGGTCCACGCCCGCGTAGTCGAGCCCGAGCGCGGCGGTTGCGCGCACTGCCGTCTGTGCAAGCGGGACCGTGAGTTCGGCGGGCTCGCAGCGCGCGCCTTGCGCGACGTTGTGAATCCAGCCCTTGCCGCCGCTGCGCCGCATCGCCGCGACCGCCTTGCCGCCGATCACCAGCACGCGCCAGTCGAAACCGGGCCGGTTGCTCGCGACGAAGCGCTGCAGATAAGCGACCTGCCGATAACGGGCGAGCGACGGCAACGGCGCGAGCAGCCCGCCGCGCACGCCGAGCCGTTTGAGCCCGTGGCCTTGCGAGCCGAACAGCGGCTTGAGCACGACCTGACGGCCGGCGGCCGCTTCGCGCATCAGTACGCGTTGCGCGAACGCGGCGGATTCGCCGGCCCAGGTGGCCGGTGTCGGCACGCCCGCGCGATGCAGCAGGAAGCTCGTCATCGACTTGTCGACGCTGCGCTCGATCGCGCGCGCGTCGTTGTACACCGGCACGCCCGATTCGCGCAGCGCGTGCAGGATGCCGAGCCGCAGCGTCACCTGCTCGAAGCTGCCGCCGGCGATGCCGCGTACGAACACCGCGTCCGGCAGCGTGCGGCCGAAGCCCGGGATCGCGAGGCCGTGCGGCAGCCACGTGGTGTCGATGCGGCAATCCGCGAGATCGACGCAACGCGCTTCGGCGCCGCGCGCGCGGAACGCCTTTTTCAGCCGGCCGGTGTGCCAGCCGGTTTCGTCGGTCATGATCGCGATGCGCACGCCTGATGTGATCATCATCGCGCGACGGACTCGCCGCCCCACTGTTTGCGCAGCAGGCCGCCGTCGAGCCGGCCGCCATGATAGGTCGCGCCGCTTTCGAGGCTGCTGACCCACACTTCGGCGGGCGCGAACAGCGCGGGATCGATCTGATAGAAGTCGAAGTTGACGGCCGTGAAGACGTCCGCGAACGGCCGGCCGTAGTCGCGCGAATTGGCGGAGGGGAGGGTGTCGGCGAGACGTTGCGCGATCTCGTCGTGCTGGACGGTCAGGTGCACGCGGCCGCCGTACAGGATCGCGTCGTTGGTGCGGCCCATCGCCTGAATGCCGTCGGGGGCGGGCGGCGGCAGCGGCGCCGAGCCCGTCCCCGCGACGATCTCATCGAGCGGTACGCCGAGCACGTGCACCTTGTGCAGCGCAACTTCGACGACGCGGGCGACGACCTGTACCGTTCCCGCGACAGAGTGTGTCGGCGTGACGATCAGCGTCAGGTGTTCGGGCGCGAGGCCGCAATCGTGCAGCACCTTGTCGATCACGACCTGCGGCGGCAGGCGGTCCACTTCGAGCACCAGCGCGCCGCGCTCGTGGCGGTCGCGATAGCCGAGTTCGTCGAATAGCGGCTCCTTGACCGCGAGCGCGCGCGCGGGCCCAGAGCCGAGCGAAAAGAATTTCTTGCCGCCGGTTTGCTCGCTGGTCGCCGACAGGCTCCAGCCCGCGTACTGGCTGCCGAGACAGGCGAGCACCGGCGACGACGTGCTGACCTCGAGCATCGTCGGCCACAGCGGCGCGGCGTCGAAGTTCGCGCGTACCGCGACGCGGCCGAGACCGCCCATGCAGATGCGCGCGATCAGCACGCCGGCGTCGAGGCCGCCGCGCGCGTCGACGCCGGCGTCGGCGATCACGGTGCCATCGCGCGTGCGCGTCAGCGCGACGCCGAGCTGTGCCGCTTGATCGACGAGCCGTGCTACGAGGCGCTCTGAAAGCGCGTTCACGCTCGGCAACGCGGCGGGCGGGGAAGTCTCAGCTGTGGGCGTGGAGGCAGGCATGGTCGGGTTCATCGCAGGTTTCGATTCGTTGGACGACGCGTTCGTGCTGCGCGTCGAGCGCGGTGAGCACCGCGTCTACCGATGCCGCTCGCGCGTGCAGCGTGCAGACCGGCTGCCCTGCGTCGATGCGAGTGCCCGGCATCGGCACGTCGCGGCATTGCGGGTCGCGCAGGCAGGCGTCCGAGAACGCGGCCGAGACGCTGAACGGCCGCTGCGCGAACAGCACGCGCTGACCGGCGCGCCAGCGCGGCGCGCGGGCGAGCGCGAGGCTCGCGGCCGACGGCGCGCGGCCGTGGCGGCACGCGTCGAGGTGGCAGGCGAGCAGGCCGGCAGGCCATGCATCGGGCGACGCGGTTTCGTAGAGCGCCATCGTCGACGAAGGGCGCGGGTTGATTTCGAGCACGTCGAACGAGGTGCCGTCCGACAGGAAGTCGCAGCTGTTGATGCCGACGAGGCCGGTGTTTGCGCACAGCGCGTCGAGCGCTTGCTGCACGTGCGCGATGAACGCTGGCGGCAAGTCGATCGGCCCGATCGAGCCCGCATGCACGAAGCGCAGATCGCCGATCGCGCAGATGAATTGCTCGGCGAAACCGATCAGATGCGCGCTGCCGTGCGCGCCGATGAAAAGCGCCGACAGCGAGCGGCCGTGGCCAATGCGCTGGAAGTAGCCGTGCGCGGAGTCGGTCGTTAAATGGAACGAGTCGGCCGTCTCGATATGCGTACCGCCACAACCATCCGCCTGCTTGAACAGCCAGCCCTCGGCCGTCGCGGGCCGCTCGAACGACACAGCCGGATGCGCAATCCGCAACGCGTCGAGCAGCGCGAAGAAACGCCGCGGCTCGCGCACGGCCGCGATCGCCTCGGCAGCGTTGCCGAGAAAGCGCGGCAAGCCGGATTCGCGGCACAACTGAGGCATCAAAGGTTCGAGCCCGCTGCCGCCGATCCAGCCAAGCAAACCCGGCAAGCGCGCGACACGCGCAAGCGCATCGACGAGCCGCGCCCGGTCGATCCCGAGCGCGCCATCACCACGGCCGATGTCGAACCATAGCTCGGCGGCCTCGCGCGTGTCGCGGTCGCCGAAGATATCGAGCGCGGCGACATGCAGGCCGGCGCGCGCCGCGGACTGCGCGAGCAAGCGCGCGGACTGCCCGACGACCGCGACCAACGGCGCATGCATGAGCGGGCGGTGCGACTTCATGACGACCGCGCTCAGCCGAGACCGCCCGCGACCGCGCGGGCCTCGTCGTAGGCTTCAGGGAAGCCCAGGTAGACCGGCTTACCACCCGTGCGCATGCGCATGAAGAGGCGATGCTCGACCTGATATTTGACGTTGCCGATCGCCAGCGCGCCGATGCCGACCGCGCCCGCGTTCGGCACGCCGTCGATCGGCTTGCCGTCGTTCATCACGTTCACGCCGGCGATCCCTTCGGGCGGCACCGCGTTGACGTCGGCGGCGACGAGCAGGCGCTTCGCATGCACGAGGTCGTCCCTGCCGACCACCCGCGCGCCCGCGACGGCGGTGGCGAGCACGATTTCCGCGTCGGCGAGCGCGCCGCGCAGTTCGTCGGGCGTCGTGGCGCCGATGCCGTTCGTGAAGATGCCGAAGCGCTTGTTGACTTCGGCCGAGGCCCCGAGCGCGCGATTGCGGTCGTGGTGGCTCGCGATCGTCACGTCGGCGCCGCGCGACGCGGCGATCGCCGCCGCGATGCGCCCGACCGCGCCCGTTCCGCCGAGAATCAGCACGCGCTTGCCGCCCAGCTCCACGCCGTGCTGTTTGCCCAGATGCCGCTCGACCAGCGCGACGAGCGCGGCCGCGGTCGTGTACGAACCGCTCGGATCGGCGAACACCGAGACCTCGAACGGCGGGACCATCGCGCGGCGCGCGGTGTCGAGCATGTCGGCGGCCTGCATCACGTCCCGTCCGCCGATGAAGATGCCGGTGCGAGACACCCCTTTCGGGCCGCGCGAGAAGATCGCGTCCTGCGTCAGATTCGCGACCATGCCCGCTTCGACGTTGCAATACGGCACGATGACCTGATAGCCGGCGTCGGCGGCCATGTTGACGTCGAACGGACTCATCTGCGGCGTGGCCGTGAACATGTGCAGGATGTAGGGCCTTTCAATGGTTTCTGACATGGCAGGGCTCGTTTTAGTGGCAATCTCGGGGACGGCGCAAGACAAAGCCGCGCCGCTCGTGGCAGCGCCTTACGTAAGCGGCGGCCTGAGCGGTGCAGCGCATCATGCGGCGTCGATGTGCGGCGCGCGCGCCTCGGCGCCGCTGATCGCCGCGCCGCTGTTGCGGCCCGCGGCGACGCTGCATTCAATATGCGGCAGCGCGCTCGCGACGGCGCGCGCGGTCGCGAGCGCGCGGTCGGCCTCGCGCGCGCTCGCGAGCACCGCGAAGCCAGTCGGGCCCCACGAGGTTTGGCCAATGCCGGCGGTGCGTTCGGCGGCGACCGCGCGCAGCACGCGCTCGACGTCGGGACTCGCGAACACGCCGCCTTGCGCGCTCGCGAAATATTCGCCGATGGTCTGCTGCAGCTCGGTGAGGCCGTGCGCGAACGGTGCGAAGTTATGTTCGGCGGCGCCGGGCAGGATCTGCATCAGCACCAGATGGCACAGATGCGCGGCGAGCCGCTGCGGAAACGGCGCGAGCGATGCGAGCGCGCCGCGTTCCTCGGTACCGTGCAAGCCCTCGCGGCTGTTGTCGCTGACGAGCAGCACGCGCCACGGCTGCGGAAACGGCTGGCGCGACAGCAGCGGCGGCATGCTCTGGCGCAGATCGCGGGGCGGGCCGCCATCGAGCAGCAGGCCGCCGCACTCGAAGCCGAGTATGCCGATGCCGGAGCGGGCGCCGCGCCCGAGCAGACTGGCGAGCTCGGCGCTCCTCGCCGGCTGGCCGACAAGGCGCGCGAACGCGGTGCCGACCGCCAGCGCCAGCTGCGTGCCGGAGCCGAGGCCGGTGTGCGCGCGCGGCGCCTCCAGCACGTCGATCGCGAGTGTCGCCGGTCCATAGGCGGCCTGCAGCCGCGCGAGACTCAGCGCGATGCGCTCGCGCTCGGCCTCGCTGACCACGCCGCCGATCTGCTCGCGTTCGGCGAGCCGCGCTTCGATCCGCGTGCCGTGCGTATCGATGACGAGCCCCAGGCTGCCGAACGCACGCCCGAGCGACGCGTTCGGATCGAGAAAGCCCAGATGCAGCCGCGCGGGCGCATCGATCGTGATGGGGGCGCGTGGCGGCAGGCGGCGGAGCTGAAGCGGCATCTCGAGTGTCCTCAGGTGTCCTTGCGGGTGCACAAGACCGGGTTCGGCCGCGAGGCGTCCGCAACGCGTCGCGGGTTCCAGCGATAGTGCGCCCGGCGACGTCAAGCGAAAGCCGTACCAGGCACGCGCAACGGCCGCCGCCGCGGGTTCGGCCCATTGGAACCTCTAAACGGGCACGCCTCGCCCCACGCGGTTTCGCCGCCGCATGGACGCTGTGTGACGCCGAAGGCGCACTGTGTCACGCGCTGTTTCATCCGGCGACAGGAACGCGTGTCAACTGCCTTGCGCGGGTTTGGGCGCGTCGTACTTGATATAGCGGAAGCGCTGATCGTCGGCGGGCGTGCCTTCGAGCGGGCCGTCCTCGAGCCCGGGCTGCCAGTGGACCACCGATTCGATCTTCGTCGCGAGCGCGAAGTCCTTGTCGGTGATGCCCTTGGCGCTGTGCGTCTTCAGCTTCACGGTCACGAATGCGTACGAGACCGTCAGATCGGGGTGGTGCCAGGCGGCTTCCGCGAGGTGGCCGACGGTGTTGACCACCATCAGCGTTCCCTTCCAGCCCTCGGTGCGGTATTTGCGCCGTAGCCAGCCATCTTCCAGATACCAGTGCTGCAGCGGACCGACGAGGCGCTGCTGGATCTCTTCGTCGGTATAGACGTGCTCGGTGTTTGCCATGGCTGTTGCTCCTCGAATGCGCGAATCGATCGCCGAACGAAGCATCGTTGCAAGTGACAGGCCCGTGCCGCGGCGTGTGATTCGCAAAGGACACGATTCGTATCACGCAAGTGACACAGTATGTGCCGCATCGCGTGACGCAGGGCCCTTCAGCTTACCGCCATGCAAGCATCGGCGTGCAACGCCCGAGTGCCGCGACACGTCGCGCGTGCCGAGTCGCCGGGCCAGCGCAGCCAATAGCGGCGAACGTTGCCGCTATTCCGGCATGGAATATGCGTCGGCCGTTCATGCGTCGCGAAGCCCGACATCGAATCGGGATAGCGCGTTAATCGTTACCTGCACTCGAGAAGGCGCGCACGATGCGATGAGGTAGCGTGGGTCATTCGTGAGTTGAACAGCAGGACAATTCTGGAGGGGACATGAACTTACGCACTGTAGTTCTTGGGCTCGCGATCCTCGCATCCGCAGCCTTTGGCTCTCTGGCTGCGCAGGCCGATTCGCAGCTCGACGGACTGATGAAAAACCCAGCCAACTGGGCGACCCAGGCGGGCGATTATGCGAATCACCGCTACAGCCCGCTCAAGCAGATCAACGAGAACAACGTCGGCAAACTGCAGGTCGCATGGACCATGTCGACCGGCGTGCTGCGCGGCCATGAAGGCGCGCCGCTCGTGATCGGCGACACGATGTATATCCACTCCCCGTTTCCGAACAAGGTTATTGCGGTCAACCTGAAGGATCAGACGTTCATCTGGCAGTATCAGCCGAAGCAGGATGAACAGGTCGTCTCGGTGATGTGCTGCGACACCGTCAATCGCGGTCTCGCATATGGCGACGGCAAGATCTTCCTGCAGCAGGCCGACACCAAGCTCGTCGCGCTGAACGCGAAGACGGGCGAGGTGGTGTGGAGCGCGCAGAACGGCAATCCGAAAGCCGGCGAAACCAACACCAACGCGCCGCACGTATTCGGCGACAAGGTGCTGACTGGCATCTCGGGGCGGCGAGTTCGGCGTGCGTGGACGTCTGATCGCGTACGACATCAAGACCGGCAAACCGGTCTGGACCGCGTACAGCACGGGCCCCGACAACGACATGCTGCTCGACCCGCAAAAGACGATGACGTACTCCAATGGCCAGATGGTGCCGGTGGGCGCGGATTCGTCGGTGAAGTCGTGGAAGGGGGACCAGTGGAAGCTTGGCGGCGGCACCACGTGGGGCTGGTATGCGTGGGATCCGAAACTCAACCTTGTCTACTACGGTACTGGCAATCCGGGCACATGGAACCCGACGCAACGTCCGGGCGACAACAAATGGTCGATGTCGATCTTCGCGCGCGACCTGAATACCGGCACGGCCAAATGGGTCTACCAGATGACGCCGCACGACGAATGGGACTATGACGGCGTCAACGAAATGATCCTGTCCGATCTGACGATCAACGGCAAGCAGGTGCCCGCGATCGTGCACTTCGACCGGAACGGCTTCGGCTATACGCTCAATCGCGTAACCGGAGAGCTGCTGGTCGCGCAGAAGTACGACCCGGCGGTGAACTGGGCCGACCGTGTCGATCTGAAAAGCGGCCTGCCGATCCGCAACGCGGCGTACTCGACGCAGGCGGCCGGGTCCGATCACAACGTGAAGGGCATCTGCCCGGCGGCACTCGGTTCGAAGGACCAGCAACCGGCGGCGTACGATCCGAACTCGCATCTGTTCCTCGTGCCGACCAACCACGTCTGCATGGACTATGAGCCGTTCGATGTCGACTACGTGTCGGGACAGCCGTATGTCGGCGCCACGCTGTCGATGTATCCGGGCCCGAACGAGGGCAACTCGATGGGCAACTTCATCGCGTGGGATGCGAGCAAGGGCAAGATCGTCTACTCGAAGCCGGAGAGGTTCTCGGTGTGGTCGGGTGTGCTGGCGACCGCGGGCGGCATCGCGTTCTACGGCACGCTGGAAGGCTACCTGAAGGCGGTGCGCATCAAGGACGGCAAGGAACTGTGGCGCTTCAAGACGCCGTCGGGAATCATCGGCAACGTCTTCACGTATGAGTATCAGGGCAAGCAGTACGTCGGCGTGTATTCGGGCATCGGCGGCTGGGCCGGCATCGGCATGGCGGCGGGTCTGGAGAAGCCGACCGAAGGTCTGGGTGCGGTCGGCGGCTACAAAGATCTCGCGAAGTACACCGCGCTCGGCGGCACGCTGTTCGTGTTCGCGATTCCTGGCGAAAAGAGCTGAACGAACGGCTGAAATGAAAGGCTGAACGAGCGGGGCGGCTTGAACAGGCACGGCCGCCCCGTCAGCCTCGCGCAAGCATTGAATCACCCCCAGATCGCGCCCGTTGATGGATGCGTCGATGACACGCATCGGGGCGCGGCTTATTCCCAGATGGAGACATGTGCATGAAAGGCCGATCTATCCTGTTGCTCACCGTGTTGCCCGCAGCGCTCGTCGCGCTGCCCGTCGGATACGCGCAGAACAATCCTTCGATTGCGCAGGTCGCGTACAAGGTGGTCGACGGCACCAAGGTGGACAGTAATACGCTGCAGGGCTGGAAGACGTGGCGAGCGCTCGCTTGCGAACGCTGCCACGGCGCGCAGCAGCAGGGCATGGTCGGGCCGTCGCTGATCGACGCGTTCAAGACGCTGGACAAGACCGAGTTTCATCGCACGGTGTTCGGCGGCCGGGTGGACAAGGGCATGCCCGATTTCAGCACGAGCCAGATGATGCAGAAGAACTGGGAAAACCTCTACGCGTACCTGAAAGGGCGCTCCGATGGACAGATCAAGCCGGGCGATCTGCAGGCCATCGACGCCAAATAACGCCGTGTCGTCATTCTTCCGGAGGCTCACGATGCGTGATAAGAGAAGCATGTCCGTGCATGTCAGCGTGATCGCGGCCGCGTTGTGTGGCGCGGCGCTCGCGAGCGCCGCGGTCCGGGCGGACGGCCCCGCGCTGCCGAACAACGACGGCGCGGACGGCGTGCTCAGGGTGTGCGCGGACCCGAACAACATGCCGTTGTCGAACGACAAGGGCGAGGGCTACGAGAACCGCATCGCGGCCCAGATGGCGAGCGACTTCGGCTACAAGCTCGAATACACGTACTTTCCGCAGCGCATGGGCTTCGTGCGCCACACGCTGCGCGAGAAGGAGGATGGCAGCGAGCGCTATCGCTGCGACCTGATCATCGGCGTGCCGAAGGGCTATGACATGACGTCGACGACGCAGCCGTATCTGCGCTCGACCTACGCAATGGTGCTGCCGAACCGCCCCGAGTTCGCGAGCATCAAGACGCCCGACGACCTGCTGAAGCTGCCGCCCGATCAACTGCACAAGCTGCGCTTCGGCATCTTTTCGCAAACCCCCGCGGTGGACTGGCTGCTCGGCCACAACCTGATCGACCAGGCGGTGTCGTACCAGGTGCAAAGCGGCGATCCGGCCGTGTACCCGGGCCAGATGATCGAACACGACCTGCACGCGGGCAACGTGGACGTGGTGTTCCTATGGGGGCCGATTGCGGGCTACTTCGCGAAGCGCGCCGGTGATTCGGTCAGACTCGTGCCGTTCCCACCGGGGCCGGGCATCCGCTTCGACTACACGATTTCGATGGGCGTGCGCTACGGCGAGAAGGACTGGAAGGACAAGGTGGATCAATGGATTGGCGCGAATCACGACAAGATCGACAGCATCCTCGCGACCTACCAGGTGCCGATGCTCAAACCGGTCGACGCGCCGGCGGGCAAGCCTGGCGACGCGTCGCAATGACGCGCGCGCGCGGCGCCTGGCTGCGCGCGGCACGCGCCGCGCTGATGGGCACGCTGTGTGTGCTGTGCCTCGCGCCAGCCGCCGCGCGTGCGGCGAGTCCGGCGTCGGCGCCGGGCGGCGACGAGATCACGCCGGCCGAGCGGCTGATTTTTCTGAGCGATCATCTGCACGGCGTCGCCGCGCAGACCGAACTCGACTACGCGCTGATCGATTCCGGGCAACCGTCTCGCAGTGCCGATGTCGTCAAGGTGCTGGTGCTGAGCGAGAACAACGCGAAAGGCGACGCACAGGTGTCCGACCATAGCGGCAGCGTGAACCTGCCGATCGGCGGCCTGCAGTGCAATCCGGCAATCATTTATTTTCTCGAACACGACATCGCGGAGATGCAGGGTCTCACCGGCGGGCAGCGCCGCTATTTCCAGCAGCGTCTGCGTCTCGCGCTCGCCGCGGGGCCGCAGATCGACAGCGTGCCGAGCGAGGTCGGCGGCAAGCCGGTCAGCGCGCGGCGCATCGTCGTGCAGCCTTATCTGAACGATCCGAACGCGGAGCGCTTCGCACAATACACGGGCAAGCGCTACACGTTCCTGCTCGCAGACGGCGTGCCGGGCCAGGTCGTGCAGATCCGCACCGACGTGCCGGGCCCCAACAACGACTTTGCGCATCCGGCGCATACGGAGTCGTTGAGCTTTCAATCGGCACTGAACAAGTTGCCTTCGGGCAAGGCGCCGGCGAAACCGTCATCGAATGCGCCGCGAGCGAGTCGCTGAATCAAATGCAGAACGCGAGTTTCGCGACGAACCGGGTCAAGCTGAATTTCGTTCGCACGCTGACCCTGCGGCAGTTGCAGATTTTCGTCGTCGCGAGCCGCTATACGAGTTTCGCGCGCGCGGCCGAGGAGCTGCATCTGACGCAGCCGGCGGTGTCGATGCAGATTCATCAGCTCGAAGAGGCGGTCGGCCTGCGGCTATTCGAGCGCATCGCGCGCAAGCTCGCGCTGACCGAAGCGGGCGAGGTGCTGACCCATCACGCGAGCCGCATTCTCGGCGAAATCAAGGACACCGAAGACGCGATGATGTCGCTGAAGCAGGCCGACAGCGGCTCGATCAACGTGGGCATCGTCAGTTCGGCGACCTACTTCGCGCCGAAACTGCTGGCGATGTACTCGCATCTATACCCGAAGGTCGACGTGCACTTCTCGGTCGGCAATCGCGATGCGTTGCTGCGTCTGTTGCAGGACAACGCGATCGATCTCGCGATCATGGGCCGCCCGCCGCCTGAACTCGATACGACGGCCGAGCCGCTCGCGAGTCATCCTCAGGTGGTGATCGCGCCGCTCGATCATCCGCTGTGCGGCGCGCGCCGCTTCGATCTGCAGGAGTTGCACCGCGACACCTTCCTGCTGCGCGAGCCGGGCTCGGGTACGCGCATGGCCGCCGAGGCGATGTTCCGGCAGCATCTGTTCACACCCGCGAAAACCGTCACGCTCGGCAGCAACGAAACGATCAAGCAGGCGGTGATGGCGGGCATGGGCGTGAGTCTGATCTCGCTGCATACGTTGCAGCTGGAGTTGCGCACCGGCGAGATCGCGCTGCTCGACGTGAACGGCACGCCGATCGAACGCACGTGGCAGGTCGTGCACCTGCGCACGAAGCAGCTTTCGCCGACCAGCATGATGTTCCGGCAGTTTCTGCTCGAGCATGCGGCGGTGCATCTGGAGCAGGAATATGCGCAGTTTGCAGGGGTGTTTGCGAAACCGCCGGTCGGCGCGGAGCGGTAGCGTCATGCGCGCGTTGCGCGACTGCGCTCGTCGGCTTGCTGGTGAACGACGCGTCCCAGGCAGCGTCGATGGCACAGTCTGTACCCGGCTGTCGTGACAGGCTGCCAACTTTTCGCATTCGATTTAACTCTTGGGTCCCTTGCGCACGATCGGCATAAACCATGCTTGAACGGAAGGCTGGCGAGCGCTTGAAGCGCGCGTCGACGTTCCAGCGTCGTGCAAATAAACGCCAGCCACCACGGAAGGGGATCGCAGCGATGGTTTCTGGCGAGCAGCTCCAGGATTGGCGTTCTCACGCCCGGCAGATCGAAAACGAAGTCGCGAGAGTCGTCGTCGGTCAGCAGCAAACGCTGAGGCTCATCAACGTCGCGTTGTTCGCACGCGGCCACGTGCTGCTCGAAGGCGGCGTCGGGGTCGGCAAGACGACCGTGTTGCGGGCGTTCGCGCGCGTGGTCGGCGGCGATTTCGAGCGCGTCGAAGGGACGATCGATCTGATGCCGGGCGACCTCGTCTATCACACCTACGTCGATGCCGACGGCAAGCCGCGCATCGAACCGGGCCCGTTGCTGCGCCACGGCGAGCAGCTGACCACCTTCTTCTTCAACGAGATCAATCGCGCGCGTCCGCAGGTGCAATCGCTGCTGTTGCGCGCGATGGCCGAACGTTCCGTGTGGGCGTTCGACCGCGAGCACCGCTTTCCGCACATGACCGTATACGCCGACCGCAACAAGGTCGAGAAGGAAGAGACCTTCGAGCTCGCGTCGGCGGCGCGCGACCGCTTCCTGTTCGAGCTGAACATGCCGACGCCGGCCGACGAGGAGGCGCGGCGCAGCCTCGTCTTCGACACGAGGTTCCACGACGTCGACGGCCTGCTCGCGCAGCTGACTCCGTCGACCGTGCCGTGGGAGCAGTTGAACCGGATCGGCGCGGCGATCCAGCAGGGCGTGCAGGCGAGCGAGACGATCGAGCGCTACGTGCACGACATCTGGCTGGCGACGGAAACGCCGGCGCGCTTCGGCATTGCGCTCGACGGCGTCGACATGGAGCAGCTGATTCTCGCGGGCGCAAGTCCGCGCGGCATGAGCGCGCTGCTGCGGGCGGCGCGCGTGGTCGCGTGGCTCGCGGGACGCACGCATCTGCTTCCGGAGGACATTCACGAAGTGCTGCTGCCGGCGCTGGGGCATCGCGTGTTCTTCACGCCGATCTACGAGCTACGCCGCCAGGAGCTGGCCGAGGCGCTGATCGCGCGGATCGTCGCGAACGTCGCCGTGCCTCGCTGACCGGCGGCGCGCGCACCACGATGAACGACACCGCGGAATTCCACTACCGTCTGCCGATGCGCGCGGCCGGCGCGCGGCCCGGCTCGCATCCGGGCTCGAGCTTCGGCTCGGGTCAGCAGTTCGCGATGCACGGCCGGTTGTTCGACTACCCGGACCCGCGCCGGCTCGATCTGCGCGCGAGCTTGCGCGCGGCGCGCGACGAGTGGCTCGTGCGCGTGCATTTGCAGCGCGTCGCGGTGCCGGTGTTCGTGATCGTCGACGTATCGGCGTCGATGCGGTTCGGCAGCCGTAAAACGAAGCTGGAGGTCGCCGCCGATTTCGTCGAAGCGCTCGGCCATAGCGCGTTCCGGGTCGGCGACCGGCTCGGCATGCTGGCCTTCGATGGCGGCGAACGCGACGATCTGTTCATGCCGGCGCGCACGGGGCGAGGCACCGGCTCGCTGCTCGCGAGCATGCTGCGCGAACGCGCCGGTGAAACGGCTGATCGTCAGGCGAATGGTCAGGCAGAACGTCAGGCCGGACGCGCGGCCGTGGAAGGATTGCGGCGTTGCGCGATCCGTATCGCTGGACGCCAGGCGCTCGTGTTCGTCGTGTCCGATTTCCACTGGCCGCTCGCGCGACTGTCGTCGGTACTCGACATGCTGGTGCATGCGTGCGTGGTGCCGATGGTCGTGTGGGACGCGGCCGAGATCACGCCGCCGCACCACGCGTCGCTGCTGGCCGTCAACGATGCGGAGTCCGGCGAGGAGCGTCGCGTGTGGCTTTCCCGCGATGTGCGCGAGCGCTGGCGCGAAGGCGTCGCGCGCCGTCGCGACGAACTCGCCGCGGGGTTCGGCGCGCGCGGCATCCGGCCGTTCTATGTCGAAGGCGCGTTCGATCCGGAAGCGATGTCGCGCTACTTTCTGGAGATGACGGTATGAGCGCGCGCGGTGTGCGCGGTGGCGTCGCTCGTCGGGCGGCGCTGCATATGCTGATCGCGTCGCTCTGCGGCGCCGCGAGCGCGACGGCCAGCGCCGCCGCGGTGACCGCGCTTGTTCAGGAGCCGCGCGCGTTCGGCTATGTGCTCGGCGATGTGCTGACGCAGCGCGTGCTGCTGGAGGCCAACGATCGGGACATCGGCGCGGTCACGCCGCCTTCGGTCGGACGCACGGGCGTGTGGCTCGAACGCCGGCCCGTGACGCTCGAAACCGATGCCAACGGCCGCAAGTGGATGGTGATCGCGTATCAGGTCGTCAACGCGCCGCAGACGCTCACGCAGATCACGTTGCCCGCGTTGACGTTGACGTCGGCAGCGGGCACGCAATTGCAGGTCGCCGAATGGCCGGCGAGCATCGGACCGTTGACGCCGCAAACCGCGTTCGCCGCAGGGGATTTGCAGCCGCTGCGGCCCGATCGTCAGGCGCCCATGCTGGGCACGGCCGGCTGGCGTCGGCAGATCGCGTGGGCGCTCGGCCTGCTGCTCGTGACCCTGCTCGCGTGGGCGAGCTGGTGGCGGGCGCGCAACCGACGCGAGGCGGCACGGCTGCCGTTCGCGCGTGCATGGCGGCAGATGCAACGGCTGCCGGAGGCGCCCGCTGCTTCATCGAACGATGCGTGGGTCTGCCTGCATCGCGCACTGAACGAAACCGCCGGCCAGGTCGTGCATGCGGCTTCGCTATCCGCGTTGCTCGCGCGCGCGCCCTATCTGCAACCGCTGCGCGCGCAGCTCGAACGTTTCTATCTGGCGTCGTCCGAGCGCTTTTTCACACCGGCGCCGAAGGCCGTCGGGAATCCCGGCGAGCTTTCGTTGCACGCGCTGTGCCGTGCGTTGTATCGGGCGGAGAGGCGCCATCAGCGATGACCATGAGCCTCGATTTCGCTCTGCCGTGGATGCTGGTGCTGCTGCCGCTCGCCGCGCTGCCGCTGCTGCGGCGACGCAGCGACACGCTGGTGTTTTCGAGCGTCGCGTGGCTGCCCGCCGACGATCTCGGGCGCGCGGCCGGCTGGCTCGTACGCGGCGGCGCGGCACTGGCGATCGCCGCGATCGTCGTCGGGCTGGCGGGGCCGGGGCGCTCGCAGTTGCAGGTGCTGCGCACCGGCAGCGGCGCGCAGATCCTGATCCTGATGGACCGCAGCGCGAGCATGGACGAGCCGATGGGCAGCAAGGGCGTCGAGGCGCCGCGCGGCGACTCCAAGAACCACGTGGCGCGCGCCGCGTTGACGCGCTTCGTCGAGCAGCGGCCCAACGACCGGCTCGCGTTCATGATGTTCGGCACCAACCCCGTGCTGGCGATGCCGTTCACGTACAACCATCGCGTGATCGAGGCCGCTGTCGCGGCGACGGCGATTGGCCGTGGCATGCCGGACACCGAGCTCGATCGCGGCATGCTCGCGGCGATCGCGCAGTTCGACGGGCGCCTGTCGTCGGGCCGCCGCGCGATCGTGCTCGTCTCCGATGGCGGCGCGTTGCTCGACGAAACGATGCAACGGCGCATCGAGGCGGGACTGCGACGCAACCGGATCGCCCTGTACTTCATCTACTTGCGCAGCAGCGTCTTCAGTCCCGATCTGAACGCGACGCAGCCCGTCAGCGGAACCTCGGCCGAAGCGCAGCTGCATCGCTTCTTTCTGACGCTCAGGACACCGTATAGGCTGTTTCAGGCCGAAGACCCGAAGGCGATGATGGCGGCGATCGCGGAGATCAACCGGCAGCAGAACGCGACGACGACGTTCGTCGAGCATCTGCCTCGCCAGGACCTGAGTCTGTACTGTTTCGCGCTCGCGCTGTTCTGTTCGGCGCTGCTGGTGCTGCTGCACCAGTTGCAGGTCAGGAGCTGGGCATGAAGCGCACGCTGATCCATACGCTGTTCGGCACCGTGGCGATCTGTTGCGCCGCGTGGGCCGCGTATGGCTTCGTTCGTCTGCAGCACGCGGAGCGCGTCGATCAGGCCATTCTCGCGACGAACGCCGCTTCGCGCGACCAGGCTGCCGGCGACGACGCGCGCGAGGTTCAACTGGCCCGCGCGATAACGCTGTCGAAAGCGGGCGCGTATGACGCGGCGGCGCGGCTCTATAACGGTCTGATCCCCGAGGGCGGCCCGACTGACGAAGTCGGCCGCGCGGCGCTGTTCGATCTCGGCAACCTGTACCTGCGCGAAGGCAGCGGCGACACGGCGCAGACGGTCAGGTCTCTCGCGATGATCGGTGAGGCCAAGGCGCGCTACCGGCTCGCGCTGCGCGCGGCGCCCGACGATTGGGACGCGCGCTACAACCTCGAGCGCGCGCTGTGGCTTGCGCCGGAAACGCCGTCCGCGCTCGCCGGGCCCGATGTGAAAGAGCAGCACAACGTCAAGCTGCGTGACCCGCAGAGTCAGGACTTGCCATGAGCGGCGTCTCGCGCGAGCGCGGCTTCGCAAGATGGCGTCACGCGTTGACGCCGCTCGCGCTCGTCGCATTGATCGCGGCGGTTGCGATGCCGGATGTCACTTTGCCGCGCAACACGTTCAACTACATCGTGACGTTCGATATCACGCAAAGCATGGACGTCGAGGACGTGGTGCTCGACGGCGCTCCGGTCAGCCGGCTCAAATTCGCGCAGGCCGCGATGCGCGACGCGCTCGGGCGCTTGCCGTGCGGCTCGAAGGTCGGCTGGAGCGTGTTCACGGGGCAGCGGGTGTTGCTGCTGATGGCGCCGGTCGAAGTCTGTGGCAACTACGACGCGCTGCTGGTGTCGCTCGAGGGCATCGACGGGCGCATGCGCTGGACCAACTGGAGCCGCATTGCCGAGGGCGGTGTGTATTCGGCCGTGCGGGTCGCGCAGGAGGTCGGCGGCGGCGCGGCCATCGCGTTCGTCACCGATGGTCAGGAGGCGCCGCCGGTATCGGCGTCGCGCCCGCTGATGGAGGGCATCAATGCCGCGCGAATCAGGGGCTGGCTGATAGGCGTCGGCGGCGACCAGCCCGCGGCCATTCCGAAGACCGACGCCAACGGTAACCGGATCGGCTACTGGCAGGCCGACGACGTGATCCAGGTGCCGCCGACGCCAGGCTCCGGTGTCGAGGCGCAAACGCACGAGGAGTTGTCCGAATTGCGCGGCGAGTACCTTGCGTCGGTGGCGGGGCAGACTGGCCTCGACTACCGGCGCCTGCTGAACGTGACGTCGTTCGGCGATGCGCTGCTCGATGCGCGCTTCGCTCGCCGCGAACCGGTGCCGACCGATCTGCGCTGGTGTCCAGCGCTGCTCGCGTTGCTGCTGCTCGTCGCGCGCTTCATGCCGGATGCCGTTCTCGCATGGCCGCGCGCCTGGCGAAAGCGCATTCGAACGATCGTATTGCTCATCGCGCCGGCATTCAATAGCCGGCCGACACGAGTCGACTGACTCACGCGAGCGCGACCGTTGGCGCCGCAACGGTTGAAGGTGCAGGTATCCAATCGAGCCGCGTAGTTGCTTGCGAAACCTCGCAAGAGTTGCCGGGATCGACCGACTCACGAGGCTTGCGCCAGAAGCTTTTGCCGGTCTTCGAGGCCGGAGAGCGTTGCCAGGAATCATTCTCAATCGGTCCACTTCGACGTCGACTCCAGCGCTGAGTCGCGAAGGCGCATGCGCTCGCCACACACGCGAGATACCTCACACTTTGACCTAGCAGTACGCCAATGACTGACTACAATGTCTGAATGCAAGCGACGCTGCAAGGCGCTCGGTTCGACGGGAGCGCCATGTCATGTGACATTTCAATTCCTTCACCGGAGGCATGCGATGACGTGCCAAAACGAGAGGATTGTCGGAGCGGTACTCGTCTTGATGAGCGGCTACGCGTTTGCGGGCGGCCCCTTTGGCGATGTGCCGCAAGCGATGATGGTCGCCAACATCGTCGCGTCGCCCGTCGAAGTCGTGCCGCCGATTCCCGAGCCTCGGCGCTACTTCGAGCAGCAGCGCTATGCGATGGAGTATCACGGGGATCAGGGCAAGCCGTTCTTCGCGCAAATGGAGAATTACTATAGTGTGGACGTGACGCGCGATGTCCAGCTCGGCACGGCGAAGGCATTGGTGTCGTCCGGACCGGAGTTCGCACCGGTGTCCGAACCGGGTGCAAAACCTGCCGCGCAAAATGCTTCGAATCCTTTGCAACTGGGTCCATCTACCGCGCCGCAATTGTCCATCGTTCAGATGAACAGTTCAGTGTTGTCGATTGGCGCGTCACCGCAGCGACGCTTGTCCTTGACGATCGACGACTGGGTGTTCTCCGGCACCGCGCGCGTCGCGATTCTGCATTCTCACGATACGGGCGCGACGCTGATCGTCAAACGTCGCTACTGAGTGATGTCGGACGGCCGCGCATGTCACGTCGACGAGTCACGTCGACGAAAAGCGCTCGCGATACACCTGCGGCGCCACGCGCAGCTGACGCACGAAGCTGCATCGCATCGTTTCCTCGCTGCCGAATCCACACCGCGCCGCGATTCGTTTGATCGACCAGGATGTCTCGCTTAGCAAGCGCTGTGCCGCTTCGATGCGCAACTGCTCGACCGCGCGGGCCGGCGTGCGGCCCGCATGCGCCTTGTAGTGGCGCATGAAGCTGCGCTCGCTCATATGAAGCCTTCGCGCGAGCGCGGGTACCGACAGGTCGGATGCGAGATGCGACGTCATCCATGCATGCAATTCGCCGAAACGGTCGTCGGCATGTTGCAGCGACAGCATCGCGCTGAACTGCGACTGACCCCCCGGCCGCTTCAGAAACACGACGAGCTCGCGCGCGACATCGAGCGCCAATGCGCGTCCGTGATCTTCTTCGAGCATGGCCAGCGCGAGGTCGATGCCGGCGGTGACGCCCGCCGATGTCCAGATAGCCCCGTCGCGAATAAAGATTGGATCGGCTTCGACGCGCAGTTGCGGATACGCCTGCGCGAGTTCGTCGCAACGCCCCCAATGCGTGGCGACGCGGCGGCCGTCGAGCAGTCCCGCCTCGGCGAGCAGGAACGCACCCGAGCAGACCGAGGCGACGCGTCTGCAATGCGGCGCATGGCGCTGCGTCCAGCGGATCAGACGCTGATCGGCCGATGCCTGACGAATCCCCCAGCCGCCCGGAACGATCAGCGTATCGACCCGCGCTTTCACCGAGCGTAGCGAACCGGCGAGTACCGCAAGTCCCGACGACGACGTGACGGGCCCGGCTTCGGCTGCCACGACGCGGGGTGAGTAGAGTTCGTCGAGCCCACGCTGCGCGACGAGTTCATTGGCGGACGCAAATACCTGCAGCGGACCGCTGACGTCGAGCAGTTGCATGTTGGGGAAGGCGAGCAGCACGATGGAGGGGGGAGCGCTGGACATGTCGTGTGTAATAGGGGCTGTGAGAGAGAGCGCGCGCGTGGCAGAAAAACTGGGGTTTATAGCAGTCTTGCCAAAGCCTACGCGCATAGAATCAATCCGTCCACCTGGAAGACGCGGCGGATCACGTGTTTCGACTCCCTGAATAAGGTATCCCTATGAACCTGCAAATCGGTTTTCTGGTGTTTCCGAAAGTACAGCAACTCGATCTGACTGGCCCGCACGACGTACTTGCATCGTTGCCGGGCGCCACGATGCATCTGATCTGGAAGACACGGGAGCCCGTGGTGTCGAGTAACGGGCTCGTGCTGACGCCGAGCACGACCTACGAAAGCTGCCCGCCGCTCGACGTGATCTGTGTGCCAGGCGGAAGCGGCGTGACCGACCTGTTGCAAGACGAGCAAACGATCGACTTCGTTTGCCGACAGGCCGCCAGCGCGCGCTACGTGACGTCGGTCTGCACCGGCGCGTTGCTGCTTGGCGCGGCCGGCTTGCTGCGCGGGCGGCGCGCGACGACTCACTGGGCGTTTCACTCGCTGCTTGAACCGCTCGGCGCGATACCGACACATGCGCGTGTGGTCCGCGATGGCAATCTGATTACCGGCGGCGGCGTGACGGCGGGCATCGATTTCGGGTTGACCGTCGCGGCCGAACTGGCGGGCGTAGAAGAGGCGCAGGCGATCCAGCTCGAACTCGAATACGCGCCAGCCCCGCCGTTCGACGCGGGCGATCCGGCGTTGGCGCCGCAAGCGTTGGTGGAACTGGTCCGGCGACGGTCGGCGGAAGGCCTGGCCGCGCGGCGCCGGGTAGTGATGGAGATCGCGGAGAGAGGCTAAGTTTTGCATGCGGGTACGGCCATTCCATTAAACTGTGTGGCTCTACCCGTTTCCGCCAGTCCGATTGATGCGATGAAGTACGGCGAATTTTCCCCGGGGCACTCCCCATGCGCGTAGGCAAGCCCGTCAAGGCACTGCCGCAGCCGTCATGCGACTACTGCGGCAACCGTGCGTTGCTCGCGCGTTACGGCGACGAGTCCTACCCCTATCGCAGCGATCAAGGGCCGCTGTGGATCTGCACCGCATGTCAGGCGTGGATCGGCATTTATTCGCGCAGCAAACACAACCTGCCGCTGGGCCGCCTCGCCGACGCGACGTTGCGCGAGTCGAAGAGCAAGCTGCACGATGCGCTCGAACCGCTCGTTGCCGGGAAGGTGCGCCGCGATGGTGTCAACGCGTTCGAAGCCCGCTCGAAAGCGATCCGGTGGGTCGCGACCGAGCTTGGCTTCGATCCGGTTCCGGCGAGCATTCACGCGTTCACGCCCGAGCAGTGCGAACAGGCGCTGCGTTATGTCGAGGCCTTTGTCGAGGCTCGGCGTGCGAGATAGCGTGATATCCCCAAGCGGCTAGCATCCTTCATTCCTCCAATACCACCCCGCCATACCGCCTTCCCCGCGCCTCTTCACCCCCACCAAATTGGCAGCTCTCGTGCGATGCGGCCCGGCAGTCGGATCGAACCTGCGTTCGGGTGCATATTTGCGGTTGCGTCCGTCGCTATCGTGAACTACAAACTAAAGTTACGCGCTGGCTCGATTTTTGGCGGGCCGGGCTTCCGTTCAGAACCGTTCAGAACGACAGGGAGAGTGCCGTCATGGGAATGCGCCCCGATCCTACCTTTCATGCATCGCCGAAGCTCGCGATGGATGCGCCGGCGGAAGAATACGCGTACACGGTGCTGCTAAGTCCGGACTCCTCGCAGCCCGACGCGCTCGCCGTGATCGACGTGAAGCCCGGTTCGCCGACTTATAGCCAGGTGGTCCACGCGGTGCCGGTGCCGAACAAGGGCGACGAATTCCATCACTTTGGCTGGAACGCGTGTTCGTCCGCGTTGTCGCCGTTGACAGGCCACGCGTTTCTGGAACGTCGCTATCTGATCATTCCGGGCATGCGCTCGTCGCGCATCTATATCGTCGATACGAAGCCGCATCCGACCCAGGCGAAGATTCACAAGATCATCGAGCCGGAGGAAATTTTCCGCAAGACCGGCTATTCGCGCCCGCACACCGTGCATTGCGGACCGGAGGGCATCTACGTGAGCACGCTCGGCGGTGGGGGCAAGGACGGCACCGACGGGCCGCCCGGAATCTTCATCATGGACTGCCAAACATTCGAAGTGCTGGGCCGCTGGGAAATCGAGCGTGGCGCGCAGGAAAAGCATTACGACTTCTGGTGGAATCTGCCGCGCGACTACATGGTGTCGACCGAATGGGCGCTGCCCCCGCAATTCGAAAACGGCATCGTGCCCGAAGACCTGCTCGCAAACAAATACGGCCACCGCGTGCACTTCTGGGATCTCCGCGCGAGGCGCAACGTGCAGACGCTCGATCTCGGCGCGAATCATCAGATGGCGCTCGAAGTGCGGCCCGCGCACGACCCGAGCCGCGAGTACGGCTTTATCGGCGTCGTGGTCGATACGACGAATCTGGAAGGGTCGATCTGGACCTGGTGGCGCGAAGGCGGCCACTTCCACATCGAAAAGACCGCGACCATTCCACCGGAGCCCGCTCATGCCGACGAATTGCCGCCGCTGCTGCAAGGTTTCGGCGCGGTGCCGCCGCTCGTCACCGACATCGATCTTTCGATCGACGATAAATTCCTCTACGTCTCCTGCTGGGGCACCGGTGAGATGCGCCAGTACGACGTGAGCGAACCGCGCAAGCCGAAATTGACGGGCTCGGTGCACATCGGTGGAATCGAACGTTGCACACCGCATCCGAACGGCAAGGCTTTCGCCGGCGGCCCGCAGATGGTCGAGATCAGTCGCGACAGCAAGCGCATCTACTGGACCAACTCGCTCTATTCGACGTGGGACGACCAGTTCTACCCGGATGGTGTGCCCGGCGTGCAAGTCATGGCGCATGCGGACCCCAATGGCGGTCTCGAGCTCGCCGAAGATTACTTCGTCGAGTTTGCCACCGGCTATCGCGCGCACCAGATTCGCCTCGAAGGCGGCGACTGCTCGACCGATTCGTTCTGCTATCCCTCGGTGGGCGTTTGAGCGGCGCGGTGTCGCCGCAAGCGGCACTGTGGCTGGCCGTCCTCGCGAGCGGTGTGTATCACGGACTCAATCCGGCGATGGGGTGGCCGCTCGCGGTGTCGAACGCGCTGATGCAGCGGCGCTCGCAAGCGCTGGTCGTAGCGCTTCTTTATCTCGCGGCGGGGCACGCGCTCGCCATATTGCTGATGATGCTGCCGTTCGCGATGCTGGCCGGTGTGCTCGCGTGGCAGCGTCAGATGCAGATCGGCGCCAGCGTGCTGGTGATCGGCTTCGGTCTGGTGTTGCTGATGCGCCGGCGCCATCCGCGCGTACTGGCGAGAATTCCGCCGTCGCGGCTCGCGCTCTGGTCGTTCGCGGTGGCGATCGCGCACGGCGCTGGCTTGATGCTGGTGCCGATCTACCTCGGTCTGTGCCGCGCAGACGCAATGGACAGCGCGCACCAAGCCGCCCAAACGCTGATCGAAGCGAGTCTGCGCATGGCGCTGTCGGTCTCCGCGGTGCATGCGGCCGCGATGACGATGGCCGGCGGCGTGCTCGCATGGCTCGTTTATCGCTACCTCGGGCTCAGGTTCGTGTCGCGCAGCTGGTTCAATCTCGATGCGGTGTGGGCGTCGAGTCTGATTCTGGTGGGGGGCGTGTCGCTGGCGTTGAACGCGGTGGCAGCGGGCGTTTCCGGTTGATTTCGACGCGGCCGATCCGGCCTACGAGGCTCCCGGGCACAGCATATGCTGCGTAGCTTCGGTGCAGGGACGCCATTCCGTGCGGGTCCTGATTTTTCCTCTTGTCATCTACACCCGGAGAAGATCATGCCGCTGAAGAAAGGTACATCGAAAGAGACCGTGTCGCACAACATCAAGACCGAGTCGAAGCATGGCAAGCCGCACAAGCAGGCTGTCGCGATCGCGTTGAATCAGGCGCGCAAGTCGGGCGCGAAGATTCCGAAGAAGAGTGAGAAATGAGCTGCTTCAGCACGCGCGGTCGTACCCATGACCGACAGGCCGCAGAAAAAGCGCGCGCATGACGACCCGCAATCGGAGCCAGCGGATGTCGAACCCGATCAGCATCCGGCGAAGCTCGACGATTGCCGCCGTTGCGCGCTCTGGCGCAATGCGACTCAGGCCGTGCCCGGCGAAGGGCAGCGGCATGCGTCGATCGTGCTGGTCGGCGAGCAACCCGGCGACATGGAAGATCTGCAGGGCAAGCCCTTCGTCGGGCCCGCCGGCGCGTTGCTCGACAGCGCGCTCGAAGAAGCGGGCGTCAAGCGTAACGACGTCTACGTGACGAACGCCGTCAAGCATTTCAAGTGGATCGCGCGAGGCAAGCGTCGCTTGCACAAAACGCCCGCTCAGCGTGAAGTGGATGCTTGCGGCTACTGGCTGGAGCAGGAACTCGACATGCCGCATGTGCGCGTGGTCGTGGCACTGGGCGCGACCGCGTTGAAAGCGGTTGTTCACGACTCGCACGCGCGCTTGCAGGACGCGTTCGACAAAACGCTCGAGCGCGGCGAGCAACGCGTGGTCGCGACGTACCATCCGTCGTTTGCGCTGCGCGCGCCGGACCCTGAAACGCGTCGCGAGGTGTACGAACGCATCGTCGCAGCGTTGCGCACCGCACAGAAGCTGGCCCACGGCGGCAAGCGCTCAGGATGACGCCGGCGCGTGCGTCGCTCGTAATCCGAGGCCTTTCATCAATCGTTGTGCGTCGAACGGCGCCCGAGCTTTTACATCGTTGTCGAAGTAGCAGTAGACGTCTCGCGCGGCTCGGCGAGGCGGCCGGAGTTGCGGCGCGATCAATCGCGCGTCGGCCGGTTGCGAGCCGCCGCGCCATGCATCGATTCGCTCGGCCCATCGTTGCAGAGCGTCGTCCCCATACGAACCCGAGTATTTGGCTTCGCTGCCGTGCAGGCGAATATAGACGAAGTCCGCCGTCAGATCTTCGGCGACGGGCCACGGTTCGGTGGAATCTGAAACGACGAGCGCGACCCCGTATTGCCGAAGCAAGGTCACGAACGCCGGATCGACAAAGCTCGCGTGGCGCACTTCGACCGCGTGACGCAACTTCCGCTTGCGATCGATGTCGACATAAGGCGTCTTGACACGCGCATCATGGTGCTTCGCCAGCGCCGATGCGCTCGCGATGTCGGACGGCAACACGCTCAGAAAGCGCTCCATTGCCTCGGGCTCGAATCGGAACGACGGCGGAAATTGCCATAGGATCGGACCAAGCTTTTCGTTCAACGCGAGTAGCCCCTGCGCGAAGAAGTTCGCGATGCCGACACGTGCGCTCGCATCGCGAAACCGCAGCATATGAGTCAGATAGCGCGCGCCTTTGATGCCAAACACGAAGCCGTCAGGCGTTTGCGCGTACCAACGCTGCCAGCTATCGAGCGATTGAAGGCTGTAATGCGTGCCGTTGATTTCGATCGTGCCGAATAGCGCCGACGCGTACTGTAATTGCGCTGCATGTTTGAGATCCTCTGGGTAAAAGCTGCCGCGCCAACCTTGGTAGCGCCAGCCGGAAATGCCGATACGCACATCGCCGGTTTTCTTCATTCGCGCGTCGGGTCCGGCGGAATGACGTTCGGAGTCCGGCTCCGACTCGACGGATCGCAGCGTCATTGAATACGCGCGATTTGCTTCGCCACCGCGGCCGGGCTGTCGAAATTGTGATCGGGCAGACGGTCGACCAGATCGACGATGTCGGTATTCGCGTGATTTTTGCGCGCCTGCGCGACCAGCTTTTCGCGTGTGGTCGGGTAATTCACACCACTGAGTGCTTTTTCGACGTCAGCGGGATTCGGCTGACCGGGGTGGCGGTGATCCTGGGAATGGGCGGGGTGCTGTGACATGGTTCCTCCTTGAATGAGTACATCACGACTGCGCGCCTACCGGTACCTGTCGCATATGTCGTGCCTCGGCGCGCGGTGGTCGTGATCACCCGGACACGGCCGTCACGTCCACACGAGCAGCACGCGTGCCCGTCGCGCACGTCGTGCGGATGAAAAAGAACCCAGCGATGAGGAACGCGGCTTGCGCGCAGCCCGCAAGGTAGCGCTGCTGACACAGGACCTTTCGAGGAGAAGGCCATCATGAGCACGATGCTCGCATATCGCATTCACCGCTTCGGCGGTCCCGAGGTGTTCAAGGCCGAGAAGATCGAGATCCCCGAGCCTGGCGCCGGCCAGGTGCTGGTGCGCGTGCGCGCGGCCAGCGCCAATCCGGTGGACCTGAAGACGCGCTCGGGCCAGTACCCGTTGATTCGCGAAGAGAAGCTGCCCTATACGCTGGGGCGCGATTTTTCCGGAGTGGTCGAACGGGTCGGCGAGGGCGTCGGGCAATGGCGCGCGGGCGAGCAGGTGTATGGCTTCGTTGGCCAGGGACAGGGTGCGTACGCGGAATTCGTCGTCGTGCCCGCGAGCGCGCTAGCGCATGCGCCGGAAAAACTGGATGTGGGGTCCGCGGGCGCCGTGCCGCTCGCCGCGTTGACCGCATGGCAGGGCCTGTTCGATCACGGCTGCCTCGAAGCGGGCGGCCGCGTGCTGATCCATGCGGGCGCGGGCGGCGTTGGACATTTCGCCGTGCAGTTCGCCAAGCAAAAGGGCGCGCAAGTGTACGCTACGGCGTCCGGCGACGGCATCGAGTTCGTGCGCTCGCTCGGTGCGGATCGCGTGATCGACTATCACGCGCAGCGCTTCGAAGACGTCGCGCGCGACATCGACCTCGTGTTCGATCTGATCGGCGGCGATACGCAGCGCCGCTCGTGGTCGGCCGTCGCGTCCGGTGGCGCGCTGATCTCGACGCTCAACGAGCCGTCGCAAACCGAGGCGTCGAGCCATGGCGCACGGGCCACGCGTTATACCGCGCGACCCGACGGCCGGCAATTGACGGAGATCGCGTCGTTGCTCGACAAGGGCAGCGTGCGCGTCGTGGTCGCCGAACGGTTTGCGTTCGATGCGACGGCCAAGGCGCTGGAGCGGCTCGCGAAAGGTCACGTGCGCGGCAAGATCGTGGTGGAGGTGGCGTCGTAGTAGGGAGAGCGCGCTGTCTGCTAGTTCGGATTCGTGTCGTCGCTCGCGCTGCGCAGGGGCGCGCGGCTCTGATCGTTATTCAAATGCACGAACTTTCTCAACAGTCTCAATAGCTCTCGCGCATCCTCGTCTCCCATCCCGTCGAGCAGGCCGTGATTGAGCGCGTTGACGCCGGGGATCAATTCGTCGAGCAACTGCTCTCCAGCCGGCGTCAGCAATAGACGACGCTGGCGGCGCGGCAGAACTTCGCGCACGATCCAACCTTTCGCTTCGAGCCGTACCGCGATATCGGCGGTGGTCGACGTGTCGAGGCCGACTCGCTGCGCGAGCGTGACCTGATCGAGTCCGGGCAATTCCTGCAGCATTCTGAGCACCGCATACTGAACGGGCGTCACCTCGCGTCCGATCAGATCATGAAACATGGACACGGAAATCTGATGCGCGCGTCGGATCAAATGGCCGGGCTGGTCGTACAGATCGATGCTGATCGCGGAAGTGCTGGTATCGGTTGAAGTGACCATATTAGTTCTGAAGACCTCGCGCCTTTTCGTTGCGAATGGAAATGGCGAACCGGCGTTCGTGTTACCTGATTGAAAGTTCGTCTAGGGGAAAACCTTCATTTAATCATTAAAGACGCATTGAGTATACTGAATCTCAATGAGTAGGCTGAATGCAATCGATGAATAATCCAGGGAGTGAGACTGACATGTTTCCCAAGAATGCGTGGTACGTCGCATGTATGCCCGATGAAGTCGCGGATAAGCCGCTCGGCCGGCAGATCTGCGGCGAGCCGATGGTTTTCTATCGCAACGCGGAAGGCGCCGTGGTGGCGCTCGAAGACTTCTGTCCGCATCGCGGCGCGCCGCTGTCGCTCGGTTCCGTGCGCGATGGCACGCTCGTGTGCGGCTATCACGGCCTCGAAATGGGCTGTCAGGGCAAGGCGACCGGCATGCCGGGGCAACGCGTCAACGGCTTTCCATCGATTCGCAGCTATCCAGTGATCGAGCGCTATGGCTTCGTCTGGGTGTGGCCCGGCGATGCGGCGCAAGCCGATGCCGCCAAGCTGCATCATCTGGAGTGGGCCGAGAGTGCCGAATGGGCGTACGGCGGCGGTCTTTATCACATCCGTTGCGATTACCGGCTGATGATCGACAACCTGATGGATCTGACGCACGAGACCTATGTGCACGCGAACAGCATCGGGCAAAGGGAGATCGACGAAGCCGCGCCGAAAACCGTGGCCGAAGGCGATACCGTGCGCACGAGCCGTTTCATGGAAAACGTCGCGGCGCCGCCGTTCTGGAAGATGGCGTTGCGCGGCAATGGCCTCGCCGACGACGTGCCCGTCGACCGTTGGCAGATCTGCCACTTCACGCCGCCGAGTCACGTGCTGATCGAGGTGGGCGTCGCGCATGCCGGGCATGGTGGCTATCACGCGCCGGCCGACAAGAAAGCGTCGTCGATCGTGGTGGATTTCATCACGCCGGAAACGGAAACGTCGATCTGGTATTTCTGGGGCATGGCGCGCAATTTCCGTCCCGACGATGCGGCGCTGACCGCGAGTATCCGCGAAGGGCAGGGCAAGATCTTCAGTGAAGATCTGGAGATGCTCGAACGTCAGCAGCAGAACCTGTTGCGCTGGCCCGAGCGCAATCTGCTGAAGCTCAATATCGATGCGGGCGGCGTGATGTCCCGCCGCGTGATCGATCGGCTCGTCGCGCAGGAACGCGCGGAGACGGGCGCGCCGCAGGCTGAAGTGACGCGCGTCATTCCCGTGCGGACGGCGACATGAATCATCCCGTGCTGAATGTGGTGGTCTCGCGCCGGCGCGACGAAGCGCTCGGTATCGCGAGCTTCGAACTCGCGAGCGAAACCGGTCAGGCGTTGCCGGCCTTCGACGCCGGCTCGCACGTCGACGTGCGTTTGCCAAACGGGCTCGTGCGTCAGTACTCGTTGTGCAACGATCCGCGCGAAACGCATCGCTATCTGATCGCGGTGCTGCGCGACGAAGGGGGACGCGGCGGATCGAAAGCGGTGCACGATCTGGTCCGCGAAGGCGATCGCCTGCAGATCAGCGCGCCGCGCAATCATTTCGCGCTCGCTGACGATGCGGCTCATCATCTGCTGCTCGCGGGCGGGATCGGCGTCACGCCGATTCTTTGCATGGCCGAGCGGCTTGCCGCCACGGGGGCTTCGTTCGGCATGCACTACTGCACGCGCTCGAAGGAACGCACGGCGTTCGTCGAGCGTCTTGCACAAGCTGGCTTCGCGAAGTCGGTCCAGCTTCATCACGATGACCAACCGGGCGGCTCGACGTTCGATATCGAGCAGACGCTCAGCGATGCGCCGGCCTGCACCCACCTGTATGTCTGCGGTCCGCGCGGCTTCATGGAGTTCGTGCTCGAGACCGCGCGTGCGAAGGGCTGGCCGGAAAACAGGCTGCACTACGAGTTCTTCGGCGCGGCCGCGAATCAGGAGGCGACGGGCGGCAGCTTCCAGGTGCGCATCGCGAGCAGCGGCGCGACCATCGACGTGCCGCCCGAATGCACGGTCGTGCAGGCGCTGGCCGCGCATGGCGTCGAAGTGATCACGTCGTGCGAGCAGGGCGTGTGCGGTACCTGTTTGACGCGGGTGCTGTCCGGTGAGCCGGATCATCTGGATTCGTATCTGACCGATGAGGAACGCGCGGCAAACGATCAGTTCCTGCCGTGCTGCTCGCGCGCGAAATCGCCGCTGCTGGTGCTCGATCTGTGATTTTCCGCGGTACGACGGGCCTGATGCCCGTTGTACCGCTTATTTATTGCGCTTTTCCCTCAGAATCCGACGAACTTACCGTGCGCACACTCAACGCCGGATCGTGCGCAATCGCTTCTTCGGAGAACGGAATAATCGCCCAGCGTTGGGCCGCGTAGTCGCGCGTCCCGTCGGCATAGTGCGGCGACGCCGGGTCATCCGATTCTGACGGTGCGAGCAGCGTGCGCGCGATCACCTGAGCGCCGGCGAACGACACTATCTGCAGATAGGTGTCGCCCATTGGCTTTACGTTCATCGAATAGCCGCTCGCATCGAAGGGATGCGCGGCACACGCCGAGGTGAAATAGCCGCCCGCGTCGCAACCCCCGAATAGCGCAATGCGCTCGTCGTTGCGTTGCACGTAGAGCGCCGCGCTGCGCGGTGCATCGATCGCGATGCCGGCGCGTTGCAGTGCCGCGAGCGCGTCATGCAGCGCGGCGGTGAGCAGCGCCGGATCGGCGGCGATGCCCGCGGGTGTGGTCAACGGCTTCGCGGGATCGAACGGTACCGCGTATAGCTGCGCGGGCGGTATCGTCAGCAGACGTCGCCACAGTTCGTCCCACAAGGTTGCCCCCACTGCGTCGGCCGCGGCCGTATCGTCCCATGCGGCGAGTACCTTGCACGCCGCGCGCTGCTGGTCGGCGTTCGGGCCGGCCGGCAGGGCCGCGAGCGCGTCGCTGCCGCACAGACGGTCAAGCACGGGTGACTTGAACAGCAACGCCGACATCGAGCGGCTGTCGAGCGCGGCGTGGCCGAGTGTATCGGCGGAAACGCCATGCGGATCGCTCTGCAATTGCGCCGCGATCGTATGGCCCAGTCGCGTGCGCAGCGTCTGCGGCGTCGCGGTCGCACCGATGATCTTCGCATAGCCGGTCATCGGTGCGGCCGGGTTGCTGAGCCAGTAACTGTCGTTGAAATTGCCGACATAGTCGCGCCGAAGCAGCGACGGCATCTGCGCGACCGGCAACGCATGATGCTGCACCGCGCCGGCCTCGTCGCGCCAGTCGCAGTCGCTGCGCGAACCGTCGAGGACCGGCACGCCGGGCATGACCTGCGCCAGTGCCCGGCCGACCGGCGGCGTGCAACGCTGCGTGAGTTCGTCGGGCACGTCCGGGGTCGCGCCGATATCCGCGTACCAGACGCGCGGATCGTCATGGCCGATCGCGAGCGTGTTGACCCACGGCACCGCCGCGTTCTTCTTCTGGATGGCGATGAAATCGTCGAGCGAGGCCGCCTGATTCCATGCGCGGAAGTTTTCGAACACGCGGAAGTTGTCGGCATTGATATCGCGCAGCGCGAACGCCTGCTGCGCATTCCACGCGAGCGCGGGCGACATCGTGCCGAGATTGACCAGCGGTCCGAAGCGCGAACGATACAGCGTGCGCGACACGGTATGCAGCGAACCGTCGGCGGCGCGTACCTCGATGTTCACGCGCGTCGGCGTCATCGCTTCGCTGTCGCCGTCGACCTGATACCGGGTTGGCGCGCCAGGTTCGAGCGTCAGCTTGAAGAGGCCGAAGCGCTTCGCGGTGGAGACGGTATGGGTCCAGGCGACGTTGTCGTTGAAGCCGATCATGATCAGCGGTACGCCGAGAAACGACACGCCGCTGACGTTCAGCTTGCCAGGAATAGTGAGTTGAGCCTGGTAGAAGCGATCGGGGCCGGTCCAGAACCAGTGCGGATTGCCGAGCAGCAGCGCGCTGCCGGTGTGCGTCGCGTCCGCGCCGAACGCGAGAGCGTTGCTGCCGATGCCCGCATGGCCGCCGAATTCGGCGAGCGGTGGATCGACGGGGGCGTCGTCGTGCAACGCGCTTTGCGGCGGCACCGGCATCGGCTGGGGCGGTTGCGCGGTCGCGATCGCGTTGACGAAGCGCGCCTCGCCACCGGCCAGATTCGCCGCGATCTGACGCCGGTACAAGTCCGCGTTGCTGATCTTGCCGAGCCACGGAGCAGCGCGGCAGGCCGCATGCGCGCCCGGGAAATCCCCATGCGCGAGATCGGCGACGTACCGGTTAAAGCCGGCGACGAAGCCGTCGATCAACGCGCGCATGTCGTCGGTCTGGCTTTTGCGGTAACGCGCGACGGTCGCATCGTCGACGATGAAACGGAAGAAGAAATCCGAATTGAGATTGTTGGGCTGGCCGAACGTCGCGCCGAGCGTGGGCCGCGCGTCGGCGCCGAAGAAGCGCGAGCGTTCGCCGCGATAGGTGACGAAGCTTTCGGCCATCGTGCACAGATTGTCTTGCGCCTGCGCGTAGCCGTATCCGTAGCCGAGGCTGCCCCAGTTGTCGGCGTTGATGTGCGGAATGCCGAGCGCGGTGCGGCGGATATCGGCGCGATACGGGCCGGTGTGCGCGACGTCGTCCGCATCGGGGCTCGCGCAGCTTTGCAGAGCGGCGGCGACGGGCAGGGCGATCAGCAGGGCGGCGAGGCGGCGGAGCAGAGAGACGTTCGAACGCATGGCTTTTTGTGGTTGGGCGAACGTTGAGCGGTGACGAGCGTGCGAAGAAGATTGTGAATCATCGCCGTTTAGGCGTGCTCTGATTTCTTTCGAACCGTCAGTTAGCTATTAATGTCGTGTGGCTAGAAGCAGTGGTGCTGCATTCCGGTCATAGGTCATTGACGAACGTTGAATCTAAAGCGAGAAGCTATACCGTGCCTAATGAAATTTTTGTCTGCAAGATCAAGACATCGCGGTCGGTTCCCGCCAGGCTGATGATCGTCACCCTGACTGTGATTCTCGCGCTGGCGGCGCTCGGCTATTGAACCGCGGTCAAGCAAATGACAGAAGCCACTTTTCATGATCAGAGATCGGATGACGGGAAATACATCGCCTGCTATGCATACCCGCCCCGCGACCGCATTGCCTTGAGGCTCTACCGGACTGCTCCGAAGGAGTTGCTTGCCGAGCGAGTCTATCGATATCCCGGGCGAATCAGGCTTTTATGGACCGACGACTATCTGATATATGACACATCGGCGGCGAGCGAGGATGGAGAAATCGAGCTACCGCCGTCATGGTGGGACCGTGTCAAGGCAAAACTACCCTGAAGAATGTTCACAGTCGACGAGCGCAAGAAGCCTTGTCGAAAGCGGAATGTTCACAGTCGACGAGCGCAAGAAGCCTTGTCGAAAGCGCTGGGCGCCGGCAATGGCACGACACGTTTTTCAGAACTGCGCGACCGGACGTGCGAGAGGGCTAGCCGAGCGAAGCCCGCTGGGCGGCGGGCTTCGGGCGAATCTTTTGATGCTGACGCAGCGACTATTTCCACCGGAGATGGCTAGTCGCCAACTTTTCGCTGACCGCGCTTCATGCTCCATCGGAAAACCAGCACGACTGCGGCGAACCCTAGCACGATAGCGGCCGACGACATGAAGAACGCCAAGTCGGATTCCTGATATGCCGTCGTGACCCCGTACATGCGAACCGCCCATTTCCATATCGGATTCGAAAAGTTCAACGGCGCTTCTGGATACATCATCCACCACAGCGCATTGACAACGATTGCGAACAGTAAGTTCAAGCCGACCGAGAGGCAGATGAGGAATTTTTTCATCTCACAATCACTTCACCGTACGCTTTAAGTTCCGATCCAGGCACGGATACTTTCGGCGTGTTGGTAAATATAGAACGTATATGATGCCAGTCTGCGAGTTGGTCGATAGTTATGCAGCCCTCGCTTTTCCCCAATCGTCCCTTAGGATGCAATCGGAATCGGCCACGAATGATGCCGTCGCATAAGAGTTTGTCATCGTCAATATCGCCGTCGATAGCGTACAGCGCGAACCATTCGCTCTTGTTATTGCCATTCAGATTAAGCCGATCTTTCCACCGGCCGAGAGCGCCTCCGGACCTTCTGTCAAAAATGTAATACCTGCCCACGGGGATAGCACCATACGTCGGCGTACACATTCCCGCCGCTTTATTGATATAACTCCCTTGTCCAGAGTATGCAGGAAACGATAGCGCGCCAATCCGAAATTCGCTCATTGGCTTGCCATTCAATTCGAACGAGCATTGAAACATCAGTCCTCCAGATCGACCGATAACAGTGAACTAATAGATAGTCAAGTTGTGCCGAGCGCGCATTTTAAAGGCCATTTATTTTGAGAAGACCAATAACAAAATAAAATCTTGCGGCAGCAATCCACGGCTATGCAACGACTGGTTTACGCATTCCCATAACCGAGCGAATGCACCCTTCTGCTGACATGCCGCAGTCAGCGCGAACCTCCCCCGCACCCGCGCCATACGCGGCCTGATTTTTGCTGACCTGCTTGGGCGTCGCTTCGTTCGCAGGGGACGACGCGTGTTGAAAGCTCATCACTATCAGCGGGGTCCTCAGTGGCAGCAGCGGCAGCATCCGGAACGTCAAGGCGGCGCGTCACGCGCGGCAGCGTCACGTGGTTACCAGCGCTGGCCATCGCTTCCGCGCACGCCGCGCACGCGGACGCCGTGGCGCCGCTGAACTACTTCCTGCACGCGGCTGGCCCGGCGGCTCGTCCGACGCTGTACCTCGGCTGGGTTTTCACCGCGATCGTGACGCTGGTCACGCTGATCGTCGCTGGCCTGTTGATCGGCGCGATGGTCCGCCAGCGTCCCGCAGCGCAACCGGATGCGCTGAGCGCCGAGCCCGGCGGCATCCGCTGGGTGTTCATCGGTACTGCGGTGTCGTCGGTCGTACTGTTGGCGATGCTGGTCTATGCATTGATCACCCTCGAATCGGTGGCGTCGCCCGCGTCGTATCCGCAATTGACGATCACCGTGACCGCTTACGACTGGTGGTGGAAAGCCGATTACCGCGACGATCCGAACCCCGCCCGCAACTTCAGCACGGCGAACGAGATTCATATTCCGGTCGGTGAGCCGGTGAAGATCGAGCTCAAAAGCGCGGACGTCGTGCACGCATTCTGGGTACCGCAACTCGCGGGCAAGACGCAGACGATTCCAGGCCAAACCAACGAGCAGTGGCTGCAGGCGGACCGTCCCGGTATTTATCGTGGGCAGTGCTCGCAGTTCTGCGGCGCGCAGCACGCGCATATGGCGTTCGAAGTGATCGCGCAGGACGCCGCGGCGTTCAACGCGTGGCGTGACGCGCAGGGACGCGCGGCCACCGTGCCCACGGGCGACGCGGCCGTCGCGGCCGGCCAGCATCTGTTCGAGGAGCGCTGCGCGGGTTGCCACACGATTCGCGGCACCAAGGCGACTGGCGTGCAGGCGCCCGATCTGACGCATCTCGGTTCGCGTCGCACGATCGCGGCAGGCGCGCTCAGCAACACGCCCGACCATCTGCTCGACTGGATCGAGCACGCCCAGCGGATCAAACCCGATGCATTGATGCCCAGTATCGCGCTGACCACCAGCGAGGCCGCCGCGTTGTCGGCGTATCTCGCGACGCTGCATTGAAGCGCATCGCACTCGAGGAGCCCGTTCAATGTCCGATCATCCCGCTTGCGCTTCGCTACCCGCGCTGACCCGCACGCCGCGGCGCGGCCGTGTCGAGCCCGGCAGCGAGCAGGAAAAGCGGCTGCGCGAAATCTGGGAGTCGCGGCCCGGCTGGCGCGGCTGGTTCTCGACGGTCGATCACAAGACCATCGGCTTGCGCTACCTGGTGACCGCGTTCATCTTTCTGCTGACGGGCGGCGTCGAAGCGCTGATCATGCGCGTTCAACTGGCGCGCCCCAACGCAACGGTGCTGACGCCCGAACAGTACAACCAGCTGTTCACGATGCACGGACTGACGATGATCTTTCTGTACGCGCTGCCCGTTCTGTCCGGCTTCTCGAACTATCTGTGGCCGCTCGTGCTCGGCGCGCGCGACATGGCCTTTCCGCGCCTGAACGCGCTGTCGTATTGGGTGTTCCTGTTCGCCGGCATCTTCCTGTATGCGAGTTTTCCGACGGGCCAGGCCCCCGACGCCGGCTGGTTCAACTACGTGCCGCTGTCCGGCCTCGAGTACAGCAACGGCCCGAATATCGACGTGTACGCGCTCGGCATGGTGCTGCTCGGCATTTCGACGACGGTCGGCGCGATGAACTTCGTCGTCACGCTGCTGAGGATGCGCGCGCCGGGCATGTCGCTCGATCGCGTGCCGGTGCTCGTGTGGGGCACGCTGACCGCGTCGGGCGGCAATCTGTTGGCGGTGCCGTCGGTGAGCCTCGCGTTTCTGATGCTGTGGATGGACCGCCGCATCGGCACGCATTTCTTTGACGTGCTCAATAGCGGGCGGCCGCTGCTCTGGCAGCACCTGTTCTGGATTTTCGCGCACCCGTGGGTCTACGTGGTCGTGTTGCCGGCCATGGGCATCGTGTCGGATGCGTTGCCGGTCTTTTGCCGCCGGCCGCTGGTCGGTTACGGGCCGGTCGCGTTGGCGACGGTCGCGACGATGGTGGTCGGCTTTGCCGTGTGGATTCACCATATGTTCGCGACCGGTATCCCCGCGCTCGCGCTGTCGTTCTTCGGCTCGGCCAGCATGGTCATCGCGGTGCCGAGCGCGGTCGCGACGTTCGCCTGGGTCGCGACGATCTGGACCGGTCGCCCCGTGTATCGCGTGCCGTTCCTGTTTTTCGCGGCCTTCGTGCTGCTGTTCGTGATCGGCGGCGTCTCCGGCGTGATGACGGCCGCGGTGCCGTTCGACTGGCAACTCACCGACACGTACTTCGTCGTCGCGCATCTGCACTACGTGCTGCTTGGCATCAACGTATTTCCGGTGATCGGCGGCATCTACTTCTGGTTTCCAAAATTCACCGGCAGGATGACGAACGAGCGTCTCGGCAAGCTCACGTTCTGGGTGCTCTTCATCGGCTTCAACGTCGCGTTCTTTCCGATGCATATCGCGGGACTGCTTGGCATGCCGCGCCGCATCTACACGTATCCCGCCGACATGGGCTGGAACACGGTGAACCTCGTCACGTCGCTCGGTTCGTTCCTGTTTGCGGCCGGCGTGCTGCTGTTTCTGATCGATATCGCGGTGAGCCTGAAGCGCGGCAAACTCGCCGGCAACAATCCGTGGGACGCGCCGACGCTCGAATGGTCGATCAGCTCGCCGCCGCCGCCGTACAACTTCGCGGTGGTGCCGACGCTCGCGAGCCGGCATCCGTTGTGGGAAGGCCGGATCGACGAGCCGGGCGACGCGGTTCTTACACGCTCGCGACTCGACGAAGGCTATCTGCTCGCGCAAGGTCGCGAAGCGCTGGGCACGACCGCGCTCGAGGCGAGTCCCGACGTGATCCTGAAGATGCCCGAAGATTCGTACGCGCCGTTCTGGCTCGCGGTCTTTGCCGCGCTACTGTTCGCGGGGCTCGCGTTGACCGCCTGGGTGTTCGTGGGGGCGATGCTGGCCGGCTGCGCGGTCTCGATCATCACGTGGCTGTGGCCCGAGCGCGCGCTGATCCAGCGCGAGCCGGTCGCGGTCGAGGATGCGGGAGGCTGACATGAGCGATGCACTGGATCTCAATCGCTCGTCGAGCGAACCGGACGAGACCGCGCGTGCGTTGCCGGTTGGCAGCGCGGGCGAGCGATCGAGCGGCTGGTGGGGCTGCTTCACGCTGATCGCGACCGAAGGCGCGCTGTTCGGCTATCTGATCTTCTCGTATCTGTATCTGGCCTCGCAAAGCCAGCAGCATTGGCCGCCGGAAGGATTGCCGAAGCTCGGGCTAGGCAGCGCGAATACGGTCATTCTGCTATCGAGCAGCGTGTTCGTCTGGTTCTGCGAGCGCTGCGTGCGTCGGCGTCGGCTGCGGCTCGGTGTCGCGTCGATGGCGGTTGGCATCGTGCTGGGCTGCATCTTCATGGGCATTCAGTTGCGCGAATGGCACAACCACCCGTATGGGCTGACCTCGCATCTCTATGGTTCGCTGTACTTCACGATTACCGGCTTTCACATGGCGCACGTGCTGGTCGGGATCGTCGTGCTGACGCTGCTGGCGATCTGGACCGCGCTCGGTTATTTCGACGACAAACGCTGCGCGGCGCTGTCGATCGGTGGGCTGTATTGGCACTTCGTCGATGTCGTCTGGCTGTTCATTTTCAGCACGCTGTATCTGACGCCGTATCTGTTCCGGGAGTGGTCATGACGACAGCGCCCAGAGACTCGCACATCTCGATGCCCTACGTGCTGATCGGTCTGCTCGCGGCGCCGTTCGCGTGGCTGTTGCAGATGATGCTCGCGGAAGCGCTCGCGGCGCAGGCCTGCTATCCGTACAACCATCCGCTCGGCGCGCCGCTCGTTTCGTGGATGCGTCCGGCGCTCGTCGCGCTCGGCACCGTGTGTCTGATCGCGGGCGCGTTCGGCACCTGGGTCGCGTGGCGCAATCTGCGCCGCGTCGCGCCCCTGAAGTTCGGTGCGCTGAACGGCGAGCGCCGCACGCGTGCCGAACTCGACTGGTTTCTGACGCACGTCGCGGTGATGTGCAGCACGCTGTTTCTGTTCGCATTGCTCGCAACGGATGCCGCGGTCGCGATCGTGTCGCCGTGCAGGTGGTGGTAATGAAGCGCGACGTTCTCAACGCGGTCAGGTTCGCCATCGCGGCCGCATGCCCGCTGACGATAGCAGCGACCGCAAACGCCGCCAGCGCCTCCACCGACGCCGCGCAGATCGCGCGCGGCGCATATCTCGCCAAAGCCGCCGATTGCGCCGGTTGCCACACCGCCGCGCCGCGCGTCCCGCATCCGGGCGCGGCGCCTGAGGCCACACCGCCGTTTGCCGGCGGCCTCGGCATGGGTTCGCCGTTCGGCACGATCTATACGTCGAACATCACGCCGGACCCGCAATACGGCATCGGCCGCTATAGCTATGACGACTTCGTGCGCGCGTTGCGCGAGGGCATCGCGCCGGGGGGCAAGCGGCTTTATCCGGCGATGCCGTACCCGTCGTTCGCGAAGATCACCGATGACGACATGCATGCTCTCTACGCATACTTCATGCACGGCGTGCAACCGGTCGCGGCGCCTGCCCCGCAAACGCGCTTGCCGTTTCCATTCAATCAGCGCTGGGTATTGATGTTCTGGGACTGGGCATTCGCGCCGAAAAGCCAGTTCAAAGCCGATGCGAAACGCGATGCGCAATGGAATCGCGGCGCGTATCTGGTGCAATCGCTCGGCCATTGCGGCGCCTGCCACACGCCGCGCGGACCGGCGTACGAAGAGCGCGGCTATGACGAGTCGGCATCGGCCTATCTGACGGGAGGCACCAACGATCACTGGTTCGCGCCGAACCTGAGCGCCGACCCGGGCTCGGGGCTCGGCCGCAGTTCCGCGACCGACATCGTCGAGTTCCTTCGAAACGGCCACGGCGGCGGACTCGTCCCGTTCGGCAGCATGGTGCAGGTCGTCGAAGACAGCACGCAGTACCTGAACGACGACGATCTCGCGGCGATCGCCACGTATTTGAAGAGCCTGCCACCGCGCGCGCCAAGCGGCTATTTCAACGCCCGCTCCGCCGCCGCGCAGCAAACCGTGCAGGCGCTGAAAACCGGGGATGTGGAACGACCCGGCGCGGGCATTTACGCATCATATTGCGCGCGCTGTCATCAGATGGATGGGGCGGGGGTGCCGAACAAGTATCCGCGCCTCGCGGGCAACCCCGCGGTGTTGTCGGCGTCGAGCGCGTCATTGGTGCGCTTGCTGGTCGAAGGCGGGGGCAGTCCGCATACCGAGTCGGGACCGGAGCCGCGCAAGATGCCGTCTTTCGCCGGCAAGCTGACGGACACCGAAATGGCCCGCGTGCTCACGTTTGTTCGGACCACATGGGGAAATACGGCCGGACCGGTCACGCGAAACGATGTGTCGAGCGTGCGCGGCGCATTGCGCAAGTAAATGCCAACGCGCCTCGTCATGCGGTGTTCTCGTTGCCGTCGCAGTGGCCATTGGCGGCGCTGAACAGCGTCTTCAGCTTCGCATTGACCGCGATCAACTCCCGTACTGGCGCCGCCGCGAGTTGCTGATCGAAGAGCGTGAGAACCTGACCGAGTAGCGCGTAGGCGTCGTGATCGACCACGCAGATGCCCGTTTCGAGTCCCGCCTGCCGGCAGCGCAGAATCGCGCCCTCCGCGTCGCGAAACAGCTCGGGTACGGCCGAACCATAGCCGCGCTGATTCAGCAGCATCGCCATGTAAATGGCCTGCGCCATGCTGCCGACGTGATATTGATTGGCGACGCCGCTGCGTAATGCCTCGAGCGTCATGTGATAGTCGAGCGAAATTTCGCCTGCTTTGGCAGGTACGATCGGGCGCAGCATAGCCTTCGGGCGCGTGCGCTGCGACTTCGCGGGTGCAGCGCGAGCAGGGCTCGCTTTTCTGGTCATAAGCTCACTGAGGCGGCCGGCTCGCGCCGGCCGCTACACCAGCACGGAACCTGACAACGTCCATAACGGAAAACGGCTGCGCCGCGTACCGCGCGGCGCCGTTCCCGTTAGCCCATATGCAGACCGCCGTTCAGCGAGAAATCCGCCCCGGTCGCAAAGCCCGCTTGATCCGACGCGATCCACGCGACGATCGACGCAATCTCTTCCGGCGTGCCGAGACGCCGTACCGGAATCGTCGCGACGATTTTTTCCAGTACGTCCGGACGGATGGCCTTGACCATGTCGGTGCCGATGTAGCCCGGCGACACGGTGTTGACGGTCACGCCCTTGGTCGCCACTTCCTGCGCGAGTGACATCGTAAAGCCATGAATGCCGGCCTTTGCGGTCGAATAATTGGTTTGCCCGAACTGGCCTTTCTGGCCGTTGACCGACGAGATGTTGATGATGCGCCCAAAGCCTCGGCCGACCATGCCCTCGATGACCTGTTTGGTCACGTTGAACAGGCTCGTGAGATTGGTGTCGATCACCGCTTCCCAGTCTTCGAACGTCATCTTGCGGAACATGCCGTCGCGCGTGATGCCCGCGTTGTTGACGAGCACGTCGACTTCACCGACTTCTTTCCTGACCTTCTCGAACGCTTTCGCGGTGGACTCCCAATCCGCGACGTTGCCTTCCGATGCGACGAAGTTATAGCCGAGCGCTTTCTGATCTTCCAGCCATCGGGCTTTGCGCGCCGAGTTCGGGCCGCAGCCCGCGATGACGGTGTAGTTCTCTTTGTGCAAGCGCTGGCAAATGGCGGTTCCGATACCGCCCATGCCGCCGGTTACGTATGCAACACGGTTTGCCATAAGTCCTCCTTCTTGTTTGGGTAAGTTGAGCAAGTTTGATTGGAGGATGGACCTATTATTGGCAGCGGCCAATGGCTGGGACGATGGGCATTTTCACCTACGGGTTAACTGCCAAATCAGGGGGGAATCGTTGCTTGACGGGGCAATGAATTACGTCGATTGCGGGTTGCATGCTTTGCGAACTCCGGGGTCGCTCGAGACTGCCGGCCGCCCTCCCGTCCTTGCCTGCGCGCCATCTTCCTCTTACCCTTAGCGTTAGCCTTAAGTACCTGCCCCGGACACCGTGCGGCAGACTGCCTGCACGGTCGTCGATGCGGGGCGCGAAGCCGTCCCTCGCTCCCGCGTCTATTCGTGTGATCATCAGAGGCACATCAGGATGACTGATTATCTTGCTGACATCGATCCCGACAGGTTGAACTTCCTTGGGATCTTCGGGCTGTTGATTGGCGGCCTCGCGCTGTTTCTTCTCGGTCTGGAGTTCTTGACCGGCGGCCTGAAGGCGATCGCGGGATCGAAACTGCAGTCACTGATCGGCGTGCTGACCGCAAGCCGGTTTCGCGGCGTGGTGGCGGGCGCCGTCGTGACCGCGCTGCTGAATTCCTCGACCATCACGACGGTGCTGATGGTCGGTTTCGTGTCCGCCGGCCTGATGACGTTGACCCAGGCGGTGCCGATGATCATGGGCGCGAACATCGGCTCGACCATCACCGCGCAGATCATCGCCTTCGACGTTTCGCGTCTGACGCCGTACATGCTGTCGATCGGCTTCGTGCTGCACGCGTTTGCCCCGCGCGAGCTGCTGCGGCAGCTCGGCCGCGTCGTAATGGGGCTAGGACTGCTGTTCATGGGCATCCAGCTGATGGGCGAGTCCACGCATCCGCTGCGCACCTATCAGCCGTTCATCGACGCGATGCAGGACATGCGCAATCCGCTCGTCGGCGTCATCGTGGGGGCGGTCTTCACTGCGATCGTGCAAAGCTCGGCGGCGACGCTCGCGGTCGTGATTGCGTTGAGCGGCCAGGGCTTGATGCCGCTCGAAGCCGGCATCACGCTGATTCTCGGCGCGAATGTCGGGACCTGCGGCACGGCATTGCTCGCCTCCATCGGCAAGCCACCGGAGGCGGTGCAGGTGGGCGTCGTGCATCTGGTGTTCAATGTGCTCGGCGTCGTGATCGCGCTCTTCCTGATTCCGCAGATGGCGGAGCTCGTGCGCTGGATATCGCCGTCGCATGCGGACCTGCAGGGCGTCGCGCGCCTCGCGGCGGAGGCGCCGCGCCAGGTTGCCAATGTGCATACGCTTTTCAGCGTGGCGAACACGCTGCTGCTGATCTGGTTTGCCGGTCCGATCGCGCGGTTCGCGCAACTGGTCGTGCCGAAGCGCGCGAAGGCCGCCAAACCCGCGGGCGATCCGCAGTATCTCGACGAGACGTCGCTGACGGTGCCGGCGCTTGCACTGCAACGCGTGCGTATCGAGCTGACCCGGCTCGGCGCGCAGGTGCTCGACGTTGTGCAACGCGGCTCGCAGATGGTGTCGACCGGCACGATGGAAGAGATCAATCAGATGCTCGATCAGGACAAGGAAAGCGACCGGTTGGCCTTCGAGATTCTTCAATATATCGGCCGGCTGTCGCAGCGGCAGCACTCGGAGGAAGAAGGTCAGCAGGTGGTCGGCTACACGCAGGTCACGAGTCATCTGGAGAGCATCAGCGGCATTGTCGGCATGACGCTGATGACGGTCGGACAACAACGAATGACGCAGCAGATCGATCTGCTGCGTCTTCGCGATGCGGCGACCACGCAGTTTTCCGAGGCGGTGATCCGCAATCTCGAGCAGGCGATCCGCACGATCGAGACGCGCGATCCGGAAGAGGTCGCGAAGGTCGTCGACGCAAAGGCCGGCATCGACAAGCTCGCCGCGACCGCGCGTCAGGTCGTGCTTGCGAAGCTTCAGCTGGCGGACAAGGCGGACGTGGTCACGTTCCGGATCGCCATGGATCTGATCGAGCAGGGCCGGCAGATCGCGCAGTTTGCGCGGGCCATTGCGAAAAATGTGGCAGCGCTTCAAGAGCTGCAATAACGCGCAACGCATGATTGGAGATCGATATATTCGCGCAAAGTGATCGCCAGCACACGGACGTTGGGGTTGCACGAGATCTAAACTTGTGGCGTGTCATCCTCGTGACACGCTTTCAAAGAGAGTGGGATTGCCCGCCTTTGCTGTGCGGGCTTTTTTCGCCTCGCGCGTGTTGTGGTATCAGTAGTAAGGCGCGGCGGTGAAGTCGATCGTGCGATGATCCACGGTAGCTCGCACAATAAGCAACGCCTGAAGCGATTTAACACACGCCGCATCCATAATTTGATAGCCTTTGTCGCAGCAGAGCATTGAACTCAAGGAGGGCTTCACCATGATAAGGTGGCTTGCTAACTGGGCTTCACAACATGCTCCTACTCCCGAGAAACAGGCCGAACGCGCGCTGAACAACTTGCGCATGGAACTGTTTCAGGCCGAACAGCTCGTGCTCGACGCACAGCTGCGTGCCGATTACTATCGGGCTCGCCTGACCTTCCTCGAAGAAGTGACGAGAAAGGGAATCGAACAGGTATCGGACGAACGCAAGGCTCCTCTGGAGTCTCCCCAGCCGTTGCGGCCGGGACTCAAGCTCACCGCGGCGCAATAGCCGCGTATATTCCATCGCAATGGGTTCCGTCACCCGCGTTTCGATACGTGGGCTGATGGCAATCGTGCTGTCGCGGGCGCGTGCAGTGCGCGCTCTCGATAGTCGATTGTGCGAGCATTGATTGCCGAGCGGAGAAGTTTCCGGTTGCCCGGTTTCGTGCTTCGACCGGGCAACCTGGACTGAGTGTTTGATTTTTACTGCGTGATTTTTACTGCGCGACTTCCACTGCGCTTCGCTTACTGCGAAACGCCTGCTTCGTTTCGCTTACTGCGAAACGCCTGCTTCGTCCTGCTTAACTTGCCAGATCGGGCGGCAGCTTGCCGCCGTTTGCCGCGAGCGCCTGCATCACCTGCTTGTGCAGCCAGATGTTCATGCTCGCGGAGTCGTTCATGTCCCCGCTGTACTTCAATTCCTGCGCAAGTTGCTTGCGGTGTTCGAGACTGCTGTCGACGCCGAGTGCCTTCATCGTGTCGACAATCGACGTACGCCAGTTCAACGTCTGTCCGCTTTCGCTGACGAGCTGATCCATCACGGCGGCCACGTCGACGTCGGTCAGCGGCGCGGGCGCGGCGGGAGCGCTGGGCGTCGCGGCTTGCGCGGCGGCCGGGTCGGGGGTGGGTTCCGTCGCGGGGGGAGGTTGGTCCGGCTTCGCTTTGCCGAACAGCTTGTGCACGATGTCACCAAAAATACTCATTTCCGAAATCTCCGCGGTTGAATGACGAATGCGAGTGGGGGCGCTCGCAGGACATACCCCCACTATGCTACGCGATCTACCACAGTGAAAAACGTAATATTTTGTCAACCCGTCAACTGCTCGTATTGGTCCGCGCGCAATGATCCTGACACGACCCAGCCCGCTTCACGTCAACACATGACGCCGTGCGTGGCGCTATCCGAGGCCCAGGTCAGCCTTCACATCGGCGGCGCCACACCGTCCTTTTCGACCACGACGCGTTGCGCAACGTAAGTCCCCTGCGACGCGGGCGTAGCGACAATGAACACCTTCTTGCCCGGCGTAAGGTCGCTGCGCTCCGCGGGGGTGAACGTGACGATGGGCACGTTGGGCGGCACCGTCACCACATTGCTGCCGCCCTTGTACGACAGCTTCAGATCTCGGCCGCTCGTGCTCTGCACGACGGTGTCGACGTTCGCGTTCGTCATCGAGCTTTTCGGGCCCAGGTCCCACGCGTAATGTCCTTCACCCGTGCCGCGCGCGGACTCTGGGAACACGACCACTTCCGATGCTGTCAGCTTGCCGTCGGCGCCCGTGGTTGCAGCCGTGCCGATAAATGTACCCGGCTTGATATCCGATAGCTGCATCGTCTTGACAGCCGAAACGCTCGCTGCCGGCTTCACATCGATCGACACAGTATCGCCGCTGCGTCGATGGACCTTGAGCGTGTCACCGTCGTGCGACATGATTTCGCCCCGGATGCGCGCGGGGCTCGTGGCCTGCGCCTGCGCGAAAGCAGCGCTCACGAGCGCTGCGGTCATCAAGGCTGCGCCTGATTTGATGAGGAACGACATAGGAACTCCCAACTGGATGGTTGATGGAAGGAGAAAAACATCATTGCGTCACGAGCCGCTGAACCAGTTGTAGCCCTGGTTCTCCCAATAGCCGCCCGGATACTGGTTCGTGATCTCGATAGCGACGACATGCTTGGGATTCTTGAAGCCGAGCTTGGTCGGCACGCGCAGCCTCATGGGGAAGCCATATTTCGGCGGCAGCACGTCGCCGTCGTAAGTCAGCGTGAGCAGCGTCTGCGGGTGGAGCGCCGTCGGCATGTCGATGCTCGTCCAGTAGTTGTAGTCCGCGCAATGAAGCGACACGTACTTTGCACTCGTGTCCGCGCCCGCGCGGCGCAGGAATTCGGAAAAGCGCACGCCGCCCCAGCGACCGATCGCGCTCCATCCTTCGACACAGATAAGACGCGTGATCTGGCTTTCCTGCGGCAGCGCGCGCAGTTCGTCGAGCGCCCACGTACGCTTGCCGTGCGCGAGGCCGCTGACCTGCAGACGGTAGGTCGCGGCATCGATCTCGGGCACCTCGTCGACGCCATAGAACGCATTGAACGGAAATGGCCGTGTGATCATCGATGCCGGATACGTGGGCGCCAGCTTGTTCGGATCGAACAGCAGTGCCTGCACGTCGTCGTTGAAGAACGAGATGCGGCGCAGCGCGGTGTTCACCGCCTTGTCGTCGGTCAGATCGCAACCGGACAGCAACGCGATGCCGCCTAACGTCAGCAGCCGCCGGCCGAACAGCCGGCGCGCAGGCGATTTGAGTTCGCGCTGAGCATCGCGAATGATCGATTCGCCATGCGTCGCGCGGAAGGTGCCTTGTTGCGCGGTTCGTTTTCGGATCGTCATGATTTACCGTCCACGTAGCATCAACAGCAGCGAGCGGGGCACGAGCGCAACCATCGCGACGTGAATGACGAAAAACGCGACGAGGACGCTCATACACATGAAGTGCACCACGCGCGCGTTGTCATATCCGCCCATCAGCGTGCGCAGCAGCGGGAACTGCACCGACTTCCAAATGGCGAGCCACATCACTGCGAAATGCCATTGCAGCGCTCCGGCGAGCCAGCCGCCAAGCGTGATCGAAGGTGGAAACTCAATTGCGGGAAAGATCGGCGACGCGTCGTAAATCTGCCAGCCGCTCATTACCATCAGCACGACCGCGACAGCATTGATCCAGTGCGTGATTCGCACCCATCCGGGTTGAACCATGTTGTGCCTCAAGACCACTCCATGATCATTGACAATCATTCCGGTGCCGCTGGAGCCGTCAACGCGGATGCCGTCGGCGCCGGTCCGGGGGCGCTTGCAAGATCAGGCGACGAGTTACGCTGCGAGCGTCAGACTGGCATTGCGCCCGAAGCGGTAACGCGATCGATCGATGGTTATTCCGTCGTGTCTGAAATCTTTTTGTTCTTGCTATCGACTTTCAATGACGATGCACATCGCGCAGGAAGGCCGTCCCGCCGCATGGGAAACGCAGCATGCGACATTCCTGACTACGGGCGGACGCTGGCTCGAAGGTTGCAGCGCGGAAGGTTCGGTGGTTTCACCGGGCGATGGGGCGCGTTGTCCCGCCGCAAAATGAAAATGGCCTGAAGGGCGGATTCGCCCATCAGGCCATTCACGAATACTTCTTGAATCAGAAGTGCGTATGCAAGCCGACGCGTGCGATTGCGCGCTTCAACGCAAGATCGCGCCGCGTCCAGGTCTCGCGAGGCCGCTCATCCCGAAGCGGAATGGCCGTAGCACGCTCATGCCGTTTTTTTCTTTTTGTGCCCTTTTTGCGCGGGGCAAATCCGCTACCAGCGCGGCGCATCCACGTTGATCGGAAAAGCGGGGCGTCTCACTGCCATTCTATGCGAGTTCATTCCCGCTTCATCTGTTCTGTTTATCAGGGTGTGCGCCAGCAGGCGTTCGAAAAGCCCGCTTCGAAAGGCCGTGACTCTAGTTTGAACGATTGTCCAGCGGGGCTTTGCGCGAATCGCACGGGCTTCGTCGATGCTATGCGTAACGCTGAGAATGCGGATACTCGCATCGATCCTATGGTTAACCCGCGCTTTGGCCCGCGAAGGACGAAACGTACCTTCACGCCAGTTATTTGAGTAAGCCGTGTAGGGGCCCATCGCCACGATGGTTACGGAGTCGACGTACTTTGCGAAGCTACCCGCTTCGAGCGCGCGATGAGACCAATGAAGGAGACAGGAGAGTGTTGATGACGAGTACTTCCAGCGGTAACAGGATTGATATCAAGAAGTTCATCGACGAACGGTCGATTTCGCCCTACCAGTGGCTATTGGTCGTGCTGTGTTTTCTGATCGTGACCGCCGACGGCATGGACGTCGCGATCATGGGTTTCGTCGCGCCTTCCATCATTCATGACTGGGCGATTTCGCGCCCCGAATTCGGACTCGTGATGAGCGCGGCGCCGATCGGTCTCGTGATTGGCGCATTGTTCGCGGGTCCGGCATCGGACCGCATCGGCCGCAAGTGGGTGCTGATTACGTCGGTGTTTCTGTTCGGCGTGTTCACGATCGCGACTGCGTTCACGCAATCGCCGTTTTCGATGGCAGCATTGCGTCTGCTCAGCGGTGTCGGCCTCGGCGCCGCGATGCCGAACTCGACGACGCTGCTGTCCGAGTACGCACCGCAACGCAAGCGCGCGCTGCTGATCACCGTGATGTTCACGGGCTTCAATCTCGGCTCGGCATTGATCGGCTTCGCGGCCGGCTGGCTGATTCCGGTTCACGGCTGGCGCGCGGTGCTGATTTTCGGCGGCGCACTGCCGCTCGTGCTGATCCCATTCCAGATCTGGCTTCTGCCTGAGTCGGCCCGTCTGCTCGCGGTGCGCGGCGCGCCCGCGCAGCGCGTCGGCAAGGTGCTTGGCCGTGTGTGCGGCGTGCACTTCGCAGGCAATGAAGTGTTCGTGTCGAACGAACCGCCGCTGCCGACGCGCAAGCCGATCGGCGTGCTGTTCTCGCAAGGCTATGGCTCGATGACGATCGCGCTGTGGGTCACGTATTTCATGGGCCTGCTCGTCATCTATCTGCTGACCGGCTGGCTGCCGACGCTGATGAAGGATGCGGGCCTGTCGGTCACGACCGCGGCCAACGTCACGGCGATGTTCCAGATCGGCGGCACGATCGGCGCGATCCTCGTCGGCTGGCTCATGGACAAGGCGCGTCCGGCGCCGGTCATCAGCGCCGCGTATATCGGCGGCGCACTGTGCGTGCTCGGGCTCGGCTACATCGGCGCGCTGTCTTCGTCGCTCGCATTGCTGGTGTTTGCCGCGGGCTTCTGCATGAGCGGCGCGCAAACCGGTCTGAACGCGTTTGCACCCGGCCGCTACCCGACCGTTGCGCGTGCGACCGGTGTGAGCTGGATGCTCGGCATGGGCCGCTTCGGCAGTATCTTCGGCTCGGCGATCGGCGGCGCGCTGCTCGGCTTCGGCTGGCAGTTCGGCGCGATCCTGGCGATGCTCGCGATCCCCGCCACACTCGCCGCTATCGCCATCCTGATGAGCCAGCGTGTGGGCGGCGCCGAAAGGGTGGCGCAGCCGAATATCGCGCATTGAGGCGTGAGGCAACGCTGCGCGCGTGCGTTTCGCGGGCGCCGCTGGATAAATTCATCTACTGGGGAATCACGGTGATCATCGACATTCACGGACACTACACCACCGCGCCGAAAGCGTTGGAGACGTGGCGTAACCGCCAGATCGCAGGCATCAAGAGTCCTTCCGGATTGCCGAAGGGGTCGGAATTGCAGATCAGCGACGACGAGCTGCGCGAGTCGATCGAAAACAACCAGTTGAAACTGATGCGCGAACGCGGCCTCGATCTGACGATCTTCAGTCCGCGCGCGAGCTTCATGGCGCACCACATCGGCGACTTCGAAATCTCGAGCACGTGGGCCGCGATCTGCAACGAACTGTGCTATCGCGTGAGCCGGCTGTTTCCCGAGAACTTCGTGCCGGCCGCGATGCTGCCGCAAAGTCCGGGTGTCGATCCGGCCACCTGTATTCCTGAACTCGTCAAATGCGTCGAGCAGTACGGCAATGTCGCGATCAACCTGAATCCCGATCCGTCGGGCGGCCACTGGACCAGCCCGCCGTTGTCGGACCGTTCCTGGTACCCGATCTACGAGAGGATGGTGGAGTACGACATTCCCGCGATGATTCACGTGAGCACGAGTTGCAACGCGTGCTTCCACACCACCGGGTCGCACTACCTGAATGCGGATACCACCGCGTTCATGCAATGCCTGACCTCGGACCTGTTTCGCGATTTCCCGACGCTGCGTTTCGTGATTCCGCACGGCGGCGGTGCGGTGCCGTATCACTGGGGTCGTTTCCGCGGCCTCGCGCAGGAACTGAAAAAGCCCTTGCTGAAAGACCATCTGCTGAACAACGTGTTCTTCGACACCTGTGTCTATCATCAGCCGGGTATCGACCTGCTCACGCGCGTGATTCCCGTGGACAACATCCTGTTCGCGAGCGAAATGATCGGCGCGGTGCGCGGCGTCGATCCGGAAACCGGTCACTATTTCGACGACACGAAGCGCTACGTTCAAGCCGCGGATATGAATCCGGAGCAGCGCTACAAGATCTACGAAGGTAACGCGCGGCGCGTCTATCCGCGTCTCGACGCCTTGCTGAAAACGAAGGGGCTGTGATCATGTATGAAATCGGAGTCGTCTATCGCAACATCCAGCGCGCGGATGCGGAGGTGGCAGCGAAACTCGGCGCGCTCGGTTCGGCCACCGTGCATGAAGCCATGGGCCGCACGGGCCTGCTCCAACCGTATATGCGCCCGATCTATACCGGCGCGCGCGCGAGCGGCACGGCCGTCACGGTGCTGCTGCAACCGGGCGATAACTGGATGCTGCACGTCGCGGCCGAACAGATCCGGCCGGGCGACGTCGTCGTCGCGGGCGTCACCACGCAGAGCACCGACGGTTACTTCGGCGATCTGCTGGCCACGAGCTACAAGGCGCGCGGCGCTCATGCGTTGATCATCGACGCCGGCGTGCGCGACGTCAGCGTGCTGACCGAAATGAACTTCCCGGTCTGGAGCAAGGCGATTTCCGCGAAAGGCACGGTCAAGGCGACGCTCGGCTCGGTGAACATTCCGGTCGTGTGCGCGGGTGCACTGGTCACACCGGGCGACGTCGTCGTTGCCGATGAGGACGGCGTGGTCGTGGTGCCGGTGGCCGCGGCGCAAGCCGTGTTCGACAAGGCTGCGGCGCGCGAGGCCAATGAAGCCGGGAAGCGCGCGAAACTCGCCTCTGGGGTGCTCGGTCTCGACATGTACAACATGCGCGGGCCGCTCGAGCAGGCCGGACTGCGTTACAAGGACTGACAGGCGTGGTCGCGATGAGCAACGATCAAGCCACGCGCGCGCCGATCACCTGCATTTCGTCGATGGCCACGCGCCAGGTGCTGGCCGAACTCGCCGCGTTCTACGAGCGGTGCACGGGGCAAGGCGTCGTCATCGAATCGGTCGGCGGCGTCGATGCGGCGCGCCGGGTCGAGGATGGCGAAGTCTTCGACATCGTCGTGCTTGCCGCCGACGCGATCGAGCGGCTCGTGGTGACGGGTTGTGTCGAGGCGGCGAGCCGCGTCGGGCTCGCGCGCTCGGGCATCGCGGTCGCGGTCGCGGCCGGAGAAACGCACCCGGACATCGCGTCCGAAGCAGCGCTGCGCGACGCGATTCTCGGTGCGCGCAGCATCGGTTACTCGACGGGGCCGAGTGGCACGCATCTGCTGAAGCTGTTCGAACGCTGGGGCATTGCCGGGCAGATCGCTTCGCGTATCGTGAAGGCGCCGCCGGGTGTGCCGGTCGGCACGCTCGTCGCGCGCGGAGAAGTCGCGCTCGGCTTTCAGCAGATGAGCGAATTGATTCACGTGGCGGGCATCGACGTGCTCGGCGAGCTTCCGGCCGCCACCCAGTCCAGCACGACTTTCACCGCCGCGATCTGCACGGTGGCGCGCCAGCGTGAAGCAGCGCAGGCGTTGCTGGCGTTTCTGGCCTCGCGCGAGGCCGACGGCGCAAAGCTGCAAAACGGCATGTCGCCGGCTTGATGGCGGGCGGCGCTCGCCGCCCAGGCTTGTGTCCTTGCCTCTTCCGCCTCCATCTCTTTGCGTGAGCGCATGCTCGGCGTCGAAACGCTGAAAGCGCTGACCGGCATGCCCGATCGGATGGAGGAGGCAAAACGCTACGAATGAAAGCGGATTCAAGCCAGCAGCTTGCCCCACTCATAATCGATACTGTCCGGCGTGAAGGGCAGCACGCCCGCGCCGGGCGTAAATGTAAGTTCGCCGAAATAAACGAGGTCGTCCGGCGCATACAGGTCGACGCGCACATAGTCGAAGTCTTCGCACAGACGGGCCGCGACATCGAGCACGGCGTGTAGATGCGGCGGCCGCGGAGCGGGCAACGCGCTGCGCTTGTAGTCGCCGATTGCGATATCGAGGTGGTTCCAGTCGGCGTCGTACACGTCGCCGTGCGTCGCGTTGCCGAATCGATCCGAGATCACGAGGATATAGATGATCGGCCCGCCAGGACGGCCGCCAAAGCAGTGCATTTTGAAATCCGCCGGAATCTGGCCGCGCCGATCGAGCAGCAGCTGCTCGAAAAAAACGCGCGGCTCGATCGTCCGATAGTGCCGCTCGCGCCCAACGTAATAGAATTCGGCGCGCAACCATTGGTCGGCGAGCTTCTTCAGCTTCTCGAACGAGGTCTCTGATTTGTTTCTCACCACTTCGACGTAGCTGCTGCCGTGATTGGCTTTCATTACGAAAGCATCCGGCAGTGCGTCGAAGACTTCGGGCGTGAATGCATCGGGTACTGCGATCAGCGGTATCAAATGCTTGTCGCCGATTTTCCGGGCAACATATTCCCGCACCAGAAGCTTGTCGGTCAGGTCGATATAGCGCGGATCAGGATGAAGATTGCGCTGCAGGATCTTCTCATTGAACGTCACCGGACGAATCAGGTTCGGATAGCGGCCAATGCATTTGTGATGTAACAGGCTTAGGAAAAGGGCGTCGGGCAACAGCGTTTTCGCCGCTTCCTTGATTTTTCTCGCGGTAGATGGCGATTGCCCGTGCGCCGCGTGCGCACCGTTGTGCAAGCCCGGCTGCCCGCAGGGCGCGGCCAGAGCACTGTCCCGGGGCTGTAGGGAGGCCATGTTTTCCGGCGCGACGGCCGCGTCCTGCGCGGCCAGTTCGGCGGATTTGATGATCGTCATGTTCTAATCCCTTTGCGGTCGAGTCGACGAGTCGTCCTCGGAGTAACGGGAATTGAAATCAAAGCGTCAGCGGCGCTTGCCGCAACATCTCGGTCGCGGCACTCCAGCTTTCCTCCGGCGTCAGCCATCGTTGTTCCTCCGCATCCACATGCTGTTGCGCGCGGAATTGCGTCGGCGACATGCCATAACGCTCCTTGAATAGCCGCCCAAGCCGATTACCGTCGCCCATTCCGCAGCGGCGCGCAATCTTGTCGACCGGCAGATCGGTGTTCTTCAGCATCGAGCGAACGATCTCGAAGCGCGTGCGCAGCAGATATTCGAGCGGCGTCATGCCGAACTCGCATTTGAAGCGGCGCTGGAAATTGCGCTTGCTCATCGCCACCGATTCGGCCGCCTGCGCAACCGAAATTGCCTTGCTGTAGTTTTCCTTGATCCAGCGCGCCGATTCGCGAATCTTCTCCGTCGTCGTCGTGATGTTGACGTCGTCGAACTCGGAGCGGTTTTTCTCGGCGTAGCCGGTTTGCAGGATGCGGCCGATCTTGCGGGCAGTGTCGGTATTGATGTCGCGTTCGATCTGCGCGAGCGCGAGATCGGTCGGCGTCACATTGCTTTGCGTCCGCGCGGCGTCACCGCTGTCGTCGAACAGAAAAATCGGCACGATCGATTGCAGCGGATCGTTGCAGACGACCGCGAGATTCGCACCCTGTTGCATGCCGAAAGATGCAATCGATCCTTGCAGCGAGATCCACGACAGAAAGCGGTCGTTGGATTCCGCGACTTCGGTGACGTCGCGGCAGGCCACGAAGAGCGCGTGGAAATCAGCGAGGCAGTAGCGTTCGAGGCCTTGCGTCCAGATCGATATGCCGGACGAACTGGTCACCAGACCGCCGCCGTCGGATACCACGGTAAACCGGTATGGCGCCTCTTCGCCAGCCGTTCTCTTGGACTCATTGGCAAGCCGGAACGCGTCGCCGATCGCGCCGGTACTTGCCATCGAACAATCCTGAAAGACGAATAGACCAATGTGCTTCATCACGCGAGCTTCTCCAGTCAGGAAAATCTACGCATTGAGATTAGCGCATCGATTTGTGCGAGACGAGCTTGGCCGGCATGCGTGGGTGTTTTGGCGTAATCGTCAGGATGCAAGAAATTCTTACCTCGCTATTCGCGGAAATGCGTGCTACTAATTAACGTTGCGCGGAATTTTTTTCCCGATCAATTAGCGCGATTCTTGCAAGCGAAACGCTGGGGTATCGGCGGAATGCGCCGAGTGGCCTGGATGCGGCGCGATTTGCGGGTTAACAACGGCATTCTTGGCACTTGAGCCGTGCAATTGGCGTTCTGTCGCGATGTACGATACCTGTCGTATAACTCTGTTACAGCACTTGCAGATCGCAACAAGCCTTTCCGGCTTCTGTTTCATTTGTAAAAGGCTCCGCATTATCGGCCAATAGCACCCTACTTTGGGCCGCCGGCGAATGCCTCGATCCTTTGCGGACTATGCTTCACCGCAACATCGAGAGAGAAATTGTCAATCGCGGATTACGTGAATGGCGGGTTTCGCATTCGCTGATTCGTGAGAAGAACAATCGGCAATGCCGCGGTGGATAAGCAATAGGTGTGTAGCCTTCCGTGGTTCGAGAGGTCCCCGAACACGGCTCCCCGACCTAACCCGACACAGCACGTCGCTTCGCCGTGCTGCCAGCCAATCGAGGGTATATCCGGCCGGCGGCATAAATAGCGACGTGGCGACGCAAAGCGATCACCGATCGTTTTGTTTCATCAACCTGCAAGGATCAGACCGGTGGATTACTATCCGCAAAACTCGCTCTATCCCGCTGTTGATACCGAGCGTAGACAACTCAGTGCCAGCGCGATGCTCACGCTAATGCGCGACCACATCTGGGAGATCGTGGTGACGACGGTCGTCGTCCTCACGCTCGCGGTCGCGTATCTTCTGATTGCCACGCCTATCTATTCCGCTGACGTAATCGTTCGCGTGGACCCACCCGAGCCAAATGCCCTCGGACTCGCGTTGCAGAACCAGGAACTGTTGCCGCCACCGACGCCGTCGTCGGTAACCGAAATGGCGGTCATGGAAAGCCGGTCGGTTTTGCAGCCGGTGATGGACCAGTTCCGTTTCGACATTTCGGTGAAGCCGCACAAGCTTCCAGTTCTCGGCGACATCGCCGAGAAATTCGCTACACCGGGACAGCCCGCGGCGCCGTGGCTCGGGCTGAAATCGTTTGCATGGGGCGGCGAGCGTGTGCAGATCGCCGCGCTCGACGTGCCGCGCGAACTCGAGGAAGAGAAGCTGACCTTGACCGCGCTCGACAATGGCGCCTTCGAATTGCACGGCCCGTCCGGCGAGTTGCTGGCGAGAGGCACGGTCGGCATGCCGCTCAAGCAGAACGGCGTGTCGATGCTCGTGAAGGAACTCGCTGCGCGGCCGGGCACGAAGTTCGAGGTGATCCGCTGGAATGAGCTCGATGCCATCAAGCGCTTCACCAGTCTCGTCAAGATTGGCGACAAGGTGAAAGACTCTGGGCTGCTGCAAATCCAGTACCGCGACAAGAGTCCGGACAAAGCCGCGACCGTCGCCAATGCATTGGGAGAGCAATACCTCGCATACGCGGTGGCGAGCCGGCAAGCGAACGACACGCAGACGCTCGCGTTTATTAACGGCGAACTCCCGCGTCTACTCGGCGATCTGCGAAAAGCCGAGGAAGCGCTGAAGAACTTCCGCTCAAGCTCGCAATCGATGCAGCCGACCAACGAAGCGCAAGCCTATTTGCAGGGCGGCCTCGATCTCGACAAGCAGATCGCGGCGCTGCAATTGCAGCGCACGCAAATGCTCGAGCGCTATACGGAACAGAGCCGCTGGGTGCAGAACGTCGACGAGCAACTGGCGCAATTGAAAGAAGCGAAAGCAAAATTCTCCGACCATTTCAACGGCATGCCCGCGTCGGAACGCGCGAGCGTCGATCTGATCCGCGCGCAGAAGGTCGCGGAAACGGTGTATCTCGGCATGGTGCAGAAGGCCGAGCAATTGCAGGTGCGCCGCGCCAGCACGACGGGCGGCGCGCATATTCTCGATCGCGCGATCAGACCGCATATGCCGGTCAAGCCACAGCCGATTCTCGTGCTCGGCGGCGGATTGGTGCTCGGTATCGTGTCCGGCGTCGTGTTGGTCTTCATGCGCCGCCACGTGATGATCGGCGTGACCGACCCGCGCTACGTCGAGCGCGAGATGAGCGTGCCGGTGTTTGGCGAGATTCTGTTCAGCCATCAGCAACTGCTGCTCGACCGCGATGCGACCGCGGGGCGCAAATCGCTGCCGGCAGCGGCCGGGCGCGCCCATCCGCCGATGCAGAAGAGTCTGCACGAGATTCAGTTCGATTCCGGCGTTCAGAACAGGATTCTCGCCGCGCGCTTTCCGCACGACACGTCGGTCGAAGCGCTGCGCAGCGTACGGACCGCCGTCACGCGCGATCTCGCGCATGCACGCAACAACATTGTGATGATCATCGGGCCCACGCCATCGGCCGGCAAGAGCTTCGTCGCCGCGAATCTGGCGATCCTGCACGCTGAAATCGGCTCACGGGTGGTGCTGATCGATGCCGACATGCGACGCGGTCATCTCGCCTCGCTATTCAACGAGAGCAATCGTGGAGGTCTTTCCGAAGTACTGTCCGAACGCCTGCCGCTCCGCAATGCGCTGCGCTCGACCCGCATCGACGGATTGACGTTCCTGTCATGCGGCGTGCGCCCGGAGAACCCCGCCGCGCTGCTGATGAGGCCGCGCCTGAAGGATGTACTCGAGCGGCTGTCGAGCCAGTTCGATCTGGTGATCATCGATACGCCGCCTTTCCTCGCGGTCACCGACGCCTCGATCGTCGCGAACGAGGCGGGCGCGTCCCTGCTCGTGCTGCGCTCGGGCATGCAAAGCGAGGAGGAGATCGCCGACACGATCAGAAAGGTGGAACGCGCGGAAGGGCGCATCGCGGGCGCGGTGTTCAACGGCATTCCGCTGCGTCGAAGCACGAAGAACTATGGCTACGAAACGAACTATGCCAGCGATTTCGGCGAAAACGACGTCGGGCAGCAAGCGCCGCGAGGCGCCTGAGCGTGTGGAGATCCCAACGCGGTAAAGCGCGTTCGCGATGGCGTAAAACGGAGAACCAGATGGCCTTTGCAATCAACGGAAAGTTTACTTCGCAGTCCGTCACGGGAGTTCAACGCGTGGCGTATGAGCTGACGCGGGCCATGCAGATGCGCGCCGCGCCCGGTGATGAACCGGAAGTGTTCGTGCCGCAAAACGCCGTCGAGCCGGGGGCGCTGCTCAAACCGCAACGGCGCTTTCCGTGGCTGCGCGGCACGCTGTGGGAGCAGATCACGCTGCCAATCGCCGCACGCGGCATCACGCTGCTGAGTCTGTGCAATACGAACCCGCTGTTCAAGCACAGTCAGGTTGTGATGGTTCACGACATGGCCGTCTTTGACGTGCCGCAAGGATTTTCGAGGAAATTCCGGCTCTGGTATCGCATCTGTTTCGCGTTCTTGCCGCGCACGCATCCGATCGTTCTGACGGTCTCGACGTTTTCGAAAATGCGTATCTGCCATCACCTGAAAATCGACGAATCGCGTGTGAAAGTGGTGGCGCCCGCCGCGGATCATTTCGACCGGATCGTTGCCGACCCATCGGTGCTGCAACGGCTCGAATTGAACAAGGACGCCTATTGCGTGATCGTCGGCAGTCTCGATCCGCGCAAGAATCTGCGCGGCGTGCTCGATGCGATCGTGCGGCTCGGGCATCTGCGCGACGTCAAATTCGTCATCGTGGGAAAACAGTATCCGCGCATCTTCAGCGGTGCAGGCGTCGAGCATCCTGTGCATTCGCGGCAGGTCGTGTGGGCAGGTTGCGTGTCGGACGCGGAGCTGAAGGCACTGTACGAGAGCGCTGGCTGCCTCGTGTTTCCGTCGTTGTACGAAGGTTTCGGCCTGCCGCCTCTGGAAGCGATGTATTGCGGCTGTCCGGTGATCGCGTCGGCGCGCACGTCGATCCCGGAAGCGTGCGGCGATGCCGCAATGTACTGCGACGCGACCTCCGCGGACGACATCGCCGCAAAGATCGCGCAGATGATGAGCGACGCCGATCTTCGCCAACGTTATCGCAGTGCGGGGCTGCTGCATGCGCGCGAGTTTCGCTGGGAGCGCGCGGCGCAAACGGTGCTCGAAATCCTCGATGTCAAGACTGGCGAGCGGCTGCCCGAACTGACGCCGCGCGCGTCCGCGAGCTAGCGATGGGTGGGCACGAACATGGATCGCATGAAGACCCGTGCTGGCAGAAGACGAGCATTGCGCACATTCGCCGCCTTGGCGGCGGGTGCGGCCGCGCCGTTGTCGAGTCTTCGGCCCGCTCTCGCATTGGTACCGGACCCAGCGCCCGCGAACGCGCGCGCCCGCATGATGACCGATCTGATCGGCACGAACGGCTGGGCCGGATCGGCCGCCGACATCGAGATGTGGCGAGCGATGGGCATTAGCTGGGGCCGTGACACGGTCGGCCCTGGCCAACCTGATCGGCCCGGCGAGGCGATGCGCATCGACAAAACGAGCTCGGCGTTCGATATCGATCTGCCGTCGGCACTGTTGCGAAACGAACGCAATGGAATCGGTTCGCTGTTGATGCTCGGCTATACGCCGAGATGGAATGCGACTGTGCCGGGCGACAGCAATTCGGCACCCGTCGACGTGGATGCGTGGAAGCAGTATGTCGACGCGGTGGTTCGCAAGTATTCGGCGCCGCCTTATAACCTGCGCTATTTCCAGATCTGGAACGAGGCGGCCGGCAAGTTGTCCGGCGGCTTGCCTCAGTCCGTGTTCTGGCACGGCCCGGAGTTCAGCAAGGACGAAAAACGCTCGAAACCGTATGAGCGCGCGATGCAGGATTACGTCGAGCGGATTCATATTCCGGCGGCCCGCATCATTCGCAGTTATCGCGCATATGTGGTGTATGGCGGCTGGCCGGACCAGGGCGGCCTCGATAACTTCCACCGCTGGCTCGAATATCGCAGTCCGGTATTGAAAGAGCGCATGCTCGATTGGGTCGACTACATCGACACGCACTATTTGCCGGTTGCCGATATGGAATCGCTGTACCAGCGATACGTGAAGAGCGGTCCCGCGCGCGGCATCTGGCAAACGGAGATCGGCAACGAGTACATGAAAGACCCGCACTATTTGCCGCGTTATTTCTTCGACTTCGCGGTGTGGGCGCTCGGCAGGAATTGGGACGACCCGAACAAGTACCTGTCGATGATCTATCACTGGGACGGCTATGAACCGTTTCGTCTCACGCATCCCGGTCCGCCTGAACGAACCTACAACGTTTCCGGTCGAAGCTTGGTCGTGTTGCGTCAAACAGCGGGTGGGCATCTGGCGAGTTTTTCGAAGCCGCTGCAATGCGGTCCGGGTGTTGCTGCCAATGCCTTGCTTTCCGGCAACGACCTCGTGATGCAGGTGAGCAGCAGCGCGGGCTGGCAGAACATTTCCATCGGCGGGCTGCAGCCGCTGCGCTCGCACGCGGTGCAGGTCGATTTCATCGATGCGCTGAGCGGCGAGGCGAGCGCACCGGACAAGGTTGCATTGAGTTGGGACAACGATTTGATGAACGTGCGATTCAAGGTACCCGACCAGGTGAACGGCGCTGGTAATAATCCGCCCAAACATCTGGCTTATCTCGTGGTACGTCGTGTGATGCAGGCAGTGGCATAGCGATATTTCGCGAGCATGACGACCGCCGGGAGCCGGCGGATCGAACCTGATGGATAGCGTTGACACATCATGAAGCAGGTCACCATTGCGATTTGCAATTACAACTACGAGCACTATCTGGCCGCGGCGATCGACTCGGCGCTCGCGCAGGATTATCCGGCGACCACCGTCATGGTCGTCGACGATGGCTCGACCGACGGTTCGCGCGCGATCATCGAAAGCTATGGCGATCGCGTACTGACGTTGTGCAAGAAAAACGGCGGGCAGGTATCCGCCTACAACTATGCAATCGCGTCGCTCACCACCGAGTATGTGATCCTTCTCGATTCCGATGACGTGCTGTACCCATCCGCGGTTACCGAAGTCATGCGCTTTTTCGAGGGCGGCGAGTGGGCCAAGGTGCAATTCCGGCTCGACGTGATGGACAACGAAGGCGCATTGACGGGTGCCTACGTGCCGAATAGCGAGCCGCCACGCGACTGCGGCAGGCTGCTGCGCGGCGGGTGGCTCTATCCGTCGCCGCCCGCGTCTGGCAATGCATACCGGGTGAGCGCGCTCAAGCAGATCTTCCCGGTTCCCGAAGAGGGCGTGAATCGCTATGGCGCGGACTTTTATGCGATTTATGGCGTCGCGCTGGCTGGACCGATCGCTACCGTGTCGAAGTCGCTAGGCGGCTACCGGGTGCATAACGCGGGCAGTCAAACGGTGTCGTTCGCGAACTCGGAACAACTGACGAAAGCGCCCCGCGCGTTCAACATGCGCTGGGCCATTCTGCGCAATATCGCCAAAGACCGGCTCGACATAGAACTACCGGCAACATTTCTCGACTTCTCACACGAGAAAGCGACATTCTGCTCTTCCGTTTATCGCGCGACCCTGTTCCGGCGTTGGCATTGGATGATCCTCGATTCGCGCAACTATCTGCACACGATCATTGCGAATCCGTTCTGGAGCCTGAAGAAGAAGCTCGGCACGCTCGTACTGTCGAGCCTGTGTCTCGTGCCTTATTCGCCGCTGTCGGATTTCGCGGTGCGTTATATCGCGAACCCGCTCGCGCGCCGTCGCGTCGCAGGACGCTGAGGCGAAGGAGGACGGCATGGATAGACGAACGAGCGCCAACCTGATCGTATTTGTTTACGCCGGCTATTTCATGAGGTACGTGTACCTCCTGATTGTCGTGCCGTTCTATGGCCGGGTGCTCGGCGTGGCCGAATACGGCCGGGTACTCGCGTCGATGTCGCTGATGAACGTGATATGGATGCTCGTCGGCTTCGGCTTTACCTTCGTCGGCATCCGCGAGGTGGCGAAAGCGCAGTCGACCCAGGAATGCAATGCGATCTATTCGCTGCAGGTCAGCGCGCGGCTGACACTCGCCGTGATCGGCGCGGGCATCGGCATCATTGCGACGTTCTGTTCACCGTTATTGTCGGAGCGGCCGCTGATCGGCCTGCTCGCGACCTTGCTAGGTATCGTGTCGGCATGCAATCTCGGCTGGCTGTTTCAGGGGCGGCAACAGATTCGAACGCCGATCGTGATCGAAGTGTTCGGCTTCGCGCTGAGTCTCGTGCTGGTGCTGACTCTCGTCAAAGGACCGAACGATGCCGTATGGGTGTTGGCGAGTCTGCTGGTTGCGGGTGTCGCGTCCTTGATCATTGCCCACGGTTTGACGACGTGGCAACTCGGCTGGCCGCGTCTGGCGTTTGCCGGCGTCCTGCCGCTCGTGCGCAGGTCGACGATGCTGTTCTGCTATTCGTCCGGCTCCGTCGTCCTGACGGCATCGTCGACGTATTTGCTGACCTTGTTCTCGACGCCCGCGGAGGTCGGCTATTTCGGCGCGGCCGAGCGTTTCGCGTCGATCGGACTCAGCCTGATGGCCCCCGCGGCGCAAGTCTTTATTCCGACGATATCCCGGCAACTCGCGCAGGGCGACAAGGCGGGCGCGCATGTCACGACGCGGCGCGGCGCCATCTTGCTGCTCGGCTATGGCGTGCTCGTGCTGTGCGGCGCGTTGACGCTGTCGCCTTTCGTGTTGCCGCTGATTCTCGGCGCCGCGTTCGAGCCGAGTGTGCACGTATTGCAGGTATTTGCATGGATGTTCCCGTTCGCGGCTTTCAATGATTTCGTCGCGCTCTATGTATTCGTGCCGCGCAGGAAAGACCGGGTGCTCGCGATTGCCGGCGTCGCCTCGGCGCTGGTCAATCTCGCAGCGGCGCTCTTTCTCGCGCCGCGTTTCGGCGCGATTGGCATGGCCTCTGCTCGGGTGATTGGCGAAGCGGCGCTGTCGGTGACGCTGCTCAGCGTGTTGATTCGCCTCGAGCTGGTCGGGCTGGTGCCCGGCGCCGAGCGGGCGCTCGAGCGGGTGCGGGTGGTGTGCGGGCTTCGTACGCAGGCGGACGGCGCAAAGGACGATTGAAGTGGCGCGTGAGTGTGTGGGAGTTTGGGTGGATTGTCACAGGAGGTCGAAGTGAAAGTCGCTATTGTTCACGATTGGCTGGTAGTGTCCGGCGGCGCCGAGAAAGTATTGAAGAACATCATCGAGTGCTTCCCGGATGCGGACGTCTTTTCGATTGTCGATTTTCTCGAAGACCGCGATTGCGTGAAGGGGAAGTCTGTCAACACGTCATTCATCCAGAAGATGCCGTTTGCGCGAAGACGATACCGCGCCTATCTACCGTTGATGCCGATTGCGATCGAGCAGGTGGATCTGTCAGGCTACGATCTCGTCATTTCGAGCTCGCACGCGGTCGCGAAAGGCGTGTTGACCGGGCCGAACCAGATGCATATCAGCTACATTCATTCGCCGATCCGCTATGCGTGGGATCTGCAACATCAATACCTGCGTGAATCCCATCTGGACACAGGGCTGCGCTCCGCGTTGGCGCGCGTGCTGCTTCATTACATTCGAGGCTGGGATTCGCGCTCCGCGAACGGCGTCGATCATCTCGTCGCGAATTCTCAGTTCATTGCGCGGCGTATCAGAAAGGCCTATCAGCGCGAAGCGACCGTGATCTATCCGCCGGTCGATCTGGTGAACATGCCTATTGGTACGGAGAAAGAGGATTTCTACGTGACGGCGTCGCGGATGGTGCCTTATAAGCGTATCGATCTGATCGTTCAGGCCTTTTCGCAAACGCCTGAACGCAAGCTGGTCGTGATCGGCGACGGTCCCGAGATGAAGAAGATCAAATCGGTGGCCGGCGACAACGTCCAGATTCTCGGGCATCAGCCGTCCGATGTGCTGGTCGATCATTTGCGGCGCGCGCGCGCGTTCGTGTTCGCGGCGGAAGAAGACTTCGGCATTTCGGTGGTCGAAGCGCAGGCATGCGGCACGCCGGTGATCGCCTTCGGCCGCGGTGGCGCGCTTGAATCGGTGGTGGGATTGCCGCTCGAGCGACCCACCGGGGTTTTCTTCGGTGAGCAAAGCACCGCGTCGTTGCTCGAAGCCGTTACCCGGTTCGAGAGCAACGCAGCCCTATTCGACGCACGCGTGTGCCGCAAGAATGCCGAGCGGTTTTCGTCGGAGAACTTCAAGAAGGCGCTGATGGGCTTTGTCGACGCGCGGCTCCCGTATGCGTGCGTCGAACAGTTTCTTCCCTATGCACCGAGTCAGTCGCTGCCGGCCGAAGAACGTCATCTTGCCGACGTTACGCCCTGAGTCGGGCGCTGGGGCACGGGCTGTGCAGCCCGCGTGCCCACGATGCCCGCCTTGCGCGCTCCGCGCGGGCCGGGCCTGAATGCGGTGGCCGCCAGCGGACGCGCGGCTAGCAGCAGCGAGATCACCAGAGAAAGAATCAATACATTCGACGGCGTGACCAGCCGATGCTCGGTTGCCGACATCACCAGCAGGCAAACCGACGAAATCTCGACGAAGCGGAACGCCGCGAACTGGCGGCCGCCCTCGACCAACGCGGCATGCGCCGCCCCCTGCCTGCTCCACTCGATCAGTCTCCAGAAGAACGCGAGGATCAGCGTCAAGCCCACTACGCCGAGCTCGGCGAGGATATTCAGATACGAGTTGTGAGCGTGCGAGTCGCTGTGCTCGATCACCACGTCGGACGGCACCGCGAACAGATGGAAGTACGAGGTGAGGCTGCCGATGTGGTCGTCGAAGGAGCCGAAGCCGAGACCGACGAGCGGGCTTTGCACGAAATACGCGAGCGCTCGCGGCCACAACCACTCGTATCGAATGTTGAGGTTGTTGACCTTGGCGTCATTGGCGTGAATCGCGAACGTATAGCCCATGTAGTCGACGTTCGGCTGGGTATGGTAAATCGCGATGGCGACCGAGGCGAGCAGCAGCACGGCTATCAGCGTGCCGAGAATCCAGCGCTTGCGGCCAAAGTACAGATAGGGCAGAACGGCCGCCGCGCCAAGCAGCGAGCCACGGCTGTAGGTCGAAAACAGCATCAGCACATTGCAGGCGAGCAGCGCGATCAGCAGCTTGCTGCGTTTTTGCAGGTAGCACGCTACGCCGAGACAGAACAGCATCGCCAGGAAGCCGCCGGCTGCGTTGCGCGCAATGAAGTAGCTGCCGAAACTGTCGGTCGGATTAACGAAGATGCTGAACAGCCCGTTCGTGGCGATGTAGTAGACGTACATCGGCAGATTGATGATGACCGCGAAAATGAACAGCGCACGCAGTACCTTGTTCAGATCCCAGCGGTGCGCATACACGAAACCCGCAAAAATGGGCGCATAGGAAATGAAAAAATTGCCGTCGCGCCGATAAAAGTCGAAGTCGAGGAACGACTGCGGATCATAGAGCAGCGTCGAGACCGTCGCGAGCACCGTGAAAGCGGTAAGCGGCGCGATGAACGCGGGATAACTGCGGCCGTAAAAGCGCCATGCCAGCAATAGCAACGGGACAAAGCCGATCGCACTGATGGGCACAAAATTCGTGACCGTCAGGAAAAGTGCGAGTAGCGAAATATAGGCCATTGCAACTCCAGAAAAACGAGTGGCGCGCCGGTTGGGGTTGTGCCCATGCGCTGGATGATGGCGAGGTTGGGAACAGCGGAAAACTCACAGTGTGGCCCGCGCGGGGATCACACCGCAGTGTATCTTTGACATGAATGCCACGGGACGTTCATTAAACGGTAGCACGTGTCGCTGCTTATTTCCAATCGCGCGCCCTGCAATAGAAGTGCAAGCTCGTTCGCAAGCTTGTTAAATCCAGTCCGCGAGCACCGCCAAAACTTCCGCGCTTCGCGCCAGATGGGCTGCGTCGTAATGCGGTCTCACTATGATGAATTCATCGGGGCACGATGTCGACCAGATCCGATGCAGGTCGTTGGCCGCATTCGATCTTTCGTTTCAATCGTTTTCCGGTCGTCGTTGTCGAGCAGACCATTGCGATTCGGCCAGTCAGTTTCGGTACTTCCCGATTGAGCCGGATTCGCCGTAGGCGCATGCATCTTTCACTGCGAACTGAACTACTGGTCTGGTCCGTTTGACGCGGACGCCTGTCATCAATCACATCAGACGGTATTTGCGTGGATCGCGGCACACCGCGCTATGCGGTGTCCTCGAGGGAGACGCGTTCCCAGCCGGTTTCAATGCGAAGGAGTTAGCGATGGGCAAGGTTACCGCGGCAGCAGCCGCAGCGGATGTCGAAACGATACGACAGGATTCTGCCGAGGCGGAGTTTCCGACGCTGGTGCAGGTGATTCTCGCCGGTGGTTCCGGCACCCGGTTGTGGCCGGTGTCGCGCGAACAGTTTCCAAAGCAACTGATCGACGTGATCGGCAATCAGACTTTGCTGCAAGCAACCATGGGGCGCATGGCGGGTTTTGATGGCGCATGGAACGTCGCGGCCGATCCCGTGATCGTCTGCGGAACCGAGCATTATTTCGCCACTTACGAACAGGCGCGCGAGATCGGCGTGAAGGCGCGGATCGTGGTCGAACCCGCGCGTCGCGATACGGCGCCGGCATTGACGCTTGCCGCGTTGACGGCATGCGCGGAAGACGAAGACGCCATTCTGGTCGCAATGCCCGCCGACCATGCGATCGCGAATCTCGAAGCGCTTCACCACGCGCTGGACATCGCTGCGAGGCATGCGCGCGACGGCGCGATCGTCACGCTAGGCGTACCGCCCGAACGGCCGGACACGGGCTTCGGTTATATCCGGCTCGGCGACGCATTGCCAGACGGCGCGCGCCGCATCGAGCGCTTCGTCGAGAAGCCCGCGACGGAACTCGCGGCCCAGTACGTCGCGTCGGGCAATTACTGGTGGAATAGCGGCATCTTCGTCGTGCGAGCGTCGGTTTGGCTCTCCATCATCGAGCAGTTTCAGCCGGACATGCACGCGGCCTGCGTTCAGGCATACCGCGACGCGAAGAAGACTGAAGAATGCATCGTGCCGGACGCCGAGGGGTTTCTGGGTTCGCCGTCCGACTCGATCGACTATGCGGTGATGGAGCAGCTTGGCAAACCGGAGTCGGCGTTTTCGGGCGTGGTGGTGCCGCTCGAAGCAGGCTGGTCCGATCTCGGCTCGTGGGATGCCGTATGGCAAGCGATGGAGAAGGACGACTGCGGTAACGCGGCGAGCGGCCGCGTGCTGTTCGAAGGGGCCACCGCGACCTACGCACGCTCGCAAGGAGGCAGGCTTCTCGCCTGCGTCGGCACCAACAACATGATCGTGGTCGAGACCGACGACGCGGTGCTCGTCGCGGATCGCTCGCATGTGCAGGACATCAAGGGGCTCGTGTCGCGGATCAGGGCCGAGAAGTCGCCGGAGGCCGATGCGCACAGAAAAGTGCGTCGCCCGTGGGGCTTTTACGACTCGATCGATCATGGCGAGCGCTTTCAGGTGAAGCGCATCGTCGTGATGCCCGGCGGCCGTCTGTCGTTGCAGATGCATCATCATCGCGCCGAGCACTGGGTCGTGGTGTGTGGAACCGCGCACGTCACGCGTGGGGAAGAGCAGTTTCTTCTTGGCGAAAACGAATCGACCTATATCCCGTTGGGTGTTCGCCATCGGCTCGAAAATCCGGGCCGCGTGCCGCTGCAGATCATCGAGGTGCAGTCGGGTACTTATCTCGGCGAAGACGACATCGTTCGTTTCGACGACAAGTACGGGCGTTGTGGCTGATGCGACGGAGTCGACCTGCTACGTCCTATGAGGGAGCTGTGATGCGATTGCTGACTGGTCTACTGGCGAGAGCGTTCGACGTCGCGATGATCGTGGCTGGGGCATTTGCGGCCTCCCAGATCCGCTTCGACAGCGGCTCGCAATGGAGCTTTTATTTCGCCTTCGTCGCTTTTGCCGCGGCGTTTGCTCTCGCGGTCTTTCCGGCGCTCGGCGTCTACCAATCGTGGCGTGGCCGCTCGAAAAGAGTGCTGGCGAGCCAGGTGGCGCTCGGCTGGCTCGTCGTGCAGGCCTGCGCGATGGTGCTGATGTTCTCGCTGCACCGGATCGATTTCGTGTCGCGACTCTGGTTCGTGTACTGGACCGGCATTTCGGGCGCGGCAATAATGGCCGGCCGGCTGGTCACGCATGCGTTGCTTGGGCGCATGCGTCATGCGGGGATGAACTTGCAGCAGGTCGCGGTGGCGGCGTGCGGCGAACATTGCGACGAGATCATCCATAAGATCGAGACGTCGCCCGCGGCCGGCTTTCGCGCGAATGCGCTGTATAACCTGCACCCCGGCTGCTGCATTCCGCCGCGCTCGTCGGTGCAGGTCTTCGAAGAACAGGGTGCGTTCGCTCGCTACGTGCGCGAACAGCAGATCGGCGAAGTGTGGCTGGCGCTGCCGCTCACCGAGGAGCGCGCGATTCTCAAGCTGGTGGCGGAGTTTCGCAACGACCTGATCAATGTGCGCTTCATGCCCGACGTGCGCTCGCTTGCGCTGTTCGAAGGGAGCATGACCGAGTTGCTCGGCTTGCCGACGATCAATCTTGCCGTGTCGCCGCTGCCGCCGAAGGCGTTGGTGCAAAAAGACCTGTTCGATCGTCTGTTCGCGCTCGTCGCGTTGATCGCGATCTCGCCGATACTGCTGGGCTGCGCGATCGCCGTCAAACTGAGTTCGCGCGGGCCGGTGTTCTTCACGCAGCGTCGCAAAGGCGCCGACGGCCGCGTATTTACGATCTACAAGTTCCGCACGATGCGCCTGCACGAGCAGAAGCCGGGCATTCTCGAACAGGCCACGCGCGACGATCCACGCATCACGACCGTCGGCGCGTTCCTGCGCCGCACGAGTCTCGACGAACTACCGCAGTTCTTCAATGTGCTGCGCGGCGATATGTCGGTGGTGGGGCCGCGCCCGCATGCGCTCGAACATGACGATCTCTACCAGAACATCGTGTCGGGCTATATCCACCGTTATCGGATCAAACCCGGCATTACCGGCTGGGCGCAGATCAACGGCTATCGCGGCGAAACCGATCGCCTGGAAAAGATGGAGGGCCGCGTCGCACACGATCTGTACTACCTGCGCAACTGGTCGTTCTGGCTCGACATGAAGATCATTCTGGCCACGATTTTCAAGGGGCTTCATCATCCAAACGCGTACTGAGCATGATGCTATCCGGAGTTGAAAACATAGTGAGACGATCTGCGAAGCGGGTCTCGCTTTACCGCTTTCACCACGATCACGAATTGCAGGCGAGAAAAATATTGGAGCGACTCGAAAGCAGGTATGGCAAGACCGATCGGAACAAACTGCGGCTCGCGGACACCTATGCGCGAGACGTGTTCGGCGACCCGGTCTACGCACCCTGGCTGCGCGTTTATACCGCGTTTTGCGGCACCTTCAAGGAAGGCTGGATTCCGGACAACTACTACGGCATCGTCGTCGTGCCGCATATGCAAGGCTGGTACGGCAAGATTTCGAGCCTCAAGCCGATTTCACGGCTGATCTTCGACGGCGACGAATTGCCGGACGTCGCGTACTTTGCCAATGGGCTGTTCTTTACCGACAAAGGCGTCGTGGTGCCCGAGCGCGATCTGACAGACGTCGTGTTCGAGCATACCGAACGCGTCGTATTCAAGCTCGACGGTTCCGGACAGGGCAACGGCGTCTACTTCTTCGACCGTGCCAACTTCGACCCAGCGGTCATCAGATCGCTCGGCAATGGCGTGATTCAGACGTTCATCAACCAGCACAGTCTGTTCACTACGTTTGCTGCGCAGCCGGTGGCGACATTGCGCTTCACGACCGTGGTGGACGAGGCCGGTCGAATTTCCATTCGAGCCTGCTACTTGCGACTCGGCAGGGCGGACGATACACATGTGCTGAGCGATCGCGAGGTATGCGTGCCGGTCGAACTCGAAACAGGCGAACTGTGTGACGAGGGGTATATGAGCGACTGGGCCGCGGTGGACGCGCATCCAGACTCGGGCGCGCGCTTTGCGGGCGTGAAGATTCCATGTTTCGAGAAATGCATGGCCACCGTGCTACGCCTGCACAGGAAGATTCCGTTTGCGCGCTGCATCGGCTGGGATCTCACGGTCGACGCGGACGGCCAGGTCAAGGTGATGGAGTGGAACGGCAAGCACAACGACGTCAAATTCAGCGAGGCGACGCAAGGCCCGTGCTTCGCGGATCTGAACTGGGAACGGCTCAGGGCCGAACCTGAGTTTGCACGGCTGTCACTGGGCTGATCGGGCAGGCCAAAAAAACGTAGGAGACGCGACGTGAGCGAACAGTTATGGTGCGTCCATATCGAAGGACTGAACGACTTCATTGCCGTGGATTCGGAGGAATCGGCGCGGTACGAGGCGTCGCAGATCAATGCGTATATCGATCGCGCCGACAGAAGCTCGCGCGCCGCCCGCTTGCGCGCGGTGGTGGTCGAATGGCCATATGGCGCGGACGCTCACGCAAGAGCGCTCGATGACGACTGGCACGATCTGCAACGTATGCCACACAGACAGCAGGCCGTCGCGCGGTCCGGCGGCGCATTGTCGAATCTCGCGCGACGCGTTAGAGAACTGCTGAGCGTCGCGCCCACGGGGAAGGACGATGCGTGAAGCGCGGCTATGGCGAACCGCGTTATGCCGGCAGTGGCACGTCCTCGATCAGATCAGCATTTACCGCGCGAATCCTGCGATCGACAAAATACGGCCGGCTTCGACATAGCGCATGTACAGTCGCCCGCAGGTCGAGCACTGCCATACGCCGCAGCGGTTGTACGGGAAATAGCGCGGCGCGACCGGCGCATCGGCCGACCAGTAGCTCGTTTTATCGGACAGATATTCGCTGAAGGTCGGCTCGGGATCATCCCCCGGCACCAGTGTGCCGGTCTTCTCGAACAGCGTTTCGTCGAGCGACAGCGGTTGCGATTGCCAGCCGTCGAGGGGAGTGCCCGTGCATTCGCAAGGCGCGGCGGCGCGTTGTCGCACCGGGCGCCGCTGCGCCGCGCGCGCGAGATCGAGAAGGCTTGCAGCGTTCAGGTAGTGCGCCATGTGGCTGGTGGCAAGGCGCTCATAAGCTGTTCATCATCCGGGTCGCGCTGCACGTTGACCCAGCCGCGCTCGAACGTGCTGCTGGCAATCGACGCGAGCACCGCCGCTTTCTTGACCCGCTGACGCCGCGCGCCTTCGATGACCGCGTCGACATCGGTCGGCGCAATGGCGCGCAGAGCGGCCGAGAGGCTTTCCCACCGACGACTGACACCGGCGGGCGCGGCAGCGGTTCTCGCTGGCACTGACCGGCGTCGATCACTGACGGAGAAGGCGGCTCAATGCCGTCTTTTCTTGTTGAGCGGCGATACCGGAAAGATGGACCTGAAAATCAGATACCCGCAACGATCGTGAATATCTGTAAAAACGGTTTTATCTCAGATTAAAGTCATTGACTGTGATTCGTTTTAGATGGTTAATTCGTCGGGTATGTTCTGGAGAACCAGCAGAGGTCAAATGGAGCAACAGAAACAGGAAGACGCCGGGGGCAAGGAAGAATGCCAGCTTTGCCGCGTGACATATCCAATATATTCAAACTTCCCGCCAATGCCGTCCGCAATGGCTCTGAACGTCGAAACCGGCGAATGGTTTCCGATGGATAGGCTTCGGTCGTATTCAAACGGCTACGATATGGCCGAAGCCCTCGGTTACGCATGGGCGTGCGATTGCCGCGGACGCAAGGCAGCGCTAGAGCCAGCGTCGAAGCGTTTCACTCACGACGAGCAATACGCGCTCAAAGATCGCGACGGCAAACCGCTCGCTAATGTGCGTTACCGGATCATTCTTGACGGTGAGCGGGTGAAAACGGGAACTACGAATGCGCAAGGGAAAACCGGGCGTATCGCGACTATTTTTGAATCGAGCTTGAGGTTTTATATTGCAGAGGCAATCAGGGATGAATGATTTTGATGATCGGAATAAATACGGGTTCAAGACCGACGAAAATGAAGAATGGTTCGAGGTACACACTGGTGCTATTACGAATACAAACCCCGGTTCAATGGTCCATGTAACAATCAATACAGACAAGATTTGCCCGAAAATGTCAAACAAAGTTTTTCGCGACATGGTTCTGAAGTACCGGGATCGTGCTGTTGGTTACGTTGGGACTCGCCTGGGGGATTTGGCACGCTGGTCAGCATCAGATCAGGACCGCGTGCGAGCATGGTTTGGCTATTGCGACGAGTCAGCAAGAAACCGGCTTGCGAATGGTTTAACATCAATTGTTCGCGTGTTGCGAGGGTTATCCGGTGACAATTTCGTCCGATGGGAACCTGATACGTCGAGATACGTGGGATGCGTACCAAACCCCGTAAGATCTGGCGTGGTCGCTGAAGTATGCGCGCCAGACACCAAAACACACACGATCGCTATACACCTGGATTTTTGTTCAATGCGTGACTTCTCTTGGGACAAGGATTCAATTGTTTCTACGCTCATTCATGAGGCGAGTCACTTTCAAGACACTATGGGAACCAAAGATTGGAAGTACTTCATGAACGAGTGCCTTTCGTGGGGAGGAACGAATCCCGAACAGGCAATCGATAACGCTGACAGCATCGCCGGATACGTTATCTACCATGCGTAAACTTTACGTCATCATTTCGGCTCTGATATCGGGACATGTTTTTGCGTGTATGCCTGGCGAGAATTTCGATATCTACTTTCCACCGAATAGTGCCGTTATCCCCGCTGATGAGGTTTTAAGGCTTGCTAACTGGGTAGTCGATCAAAAGATTACATATGCGAATCACAAAGTCAAGGAAACAACGCTAGTAAGTGGGCATGCTGAGGAACGCGAACAGAACGCAACCCAATTGGCCCAAGCTCGCCTGATAGCGGGTAAAGCGGTGCTGGATCAATTTGGCTTCTTGCGTGGAACGGTAAAGACCAGTTCGCGCGTCTATTCGAAGAACGATGTCGAAAACGGCCGGCGTGTTGAAATATCGTTTGAGCCCGATTGTCCTAACAAGTGTTGTACGGGTCAATAGCGCTTACATCCAATGTGCGTTAAGTTGTGATTGAGTCGATCCGCCGCGTGCGGTCGACGCCGCCGCGTGCCGAGCAGTTCGTCGAGCGAGCGGATCTGCTGGCTCAGCGCGGGCTGCGCGGTATGCAGCCGCTTCGCGGCGCGGCTGAAGTTGAGTACCTCCGCGAGAATGACGAAGCACTGTAGAGCCCCGAGGTTCATGCTGGGCAAGAGCGAGCACAACCAGTGCGGGGTGCGAGGCAACAGAGGCGGAACCCGCCGTGGTGGTGGCGGGTCCGGGATCATTGTTTCGGCGGGAGCGGCGCGAAATGATCCCCGTCACGTTGATTGGTGACGACGTAGCCATCTCGCTTGCGTATCTTCAGGAAGAACAGCACCGGTGCGGTAGCCGGATCGCCACCGCATTCGGGGGTGTGTTTCTCATGAACCCCGACGATGAAATAGCGCTTCTCATCGGATACGTCGAACATCAGGCATTGGGTGCGGTTGGAGGATAGATGGTGGCTCTGGGTAACTTTCGCTGCCCGGTCCGCTGCCTGATCCGCTGTGGCGGTCGTCTGCCCCGATGCCATTGCGTGCACGCTGGCGAGAAGCGGAGCGAAGGTCACCAATCGTGTCCTCAAGGTTTTGTCTGTTTTACCGAACATCATATTGATCGAGATGGCGTGAGCGAATGATGCTGATCAGTTTTGCGCCGTACTGCGGGTCGGTCGCATGGAGCCCAAATCTATACCTGATAGTCAACGCTCGGCTATGGGCGAAGGATGAAAGCGATAACCCCCAGTGATCGCTGTATCCAAACAATTCATTAGTCAACTATCACCCGTCTTCTGATAATGTGCGCACAAAACAAGCCATAGCGGACGCTACCGTCGGAGCATCGGCGCGGGCTCACGCGACAATCCGGAGGAGACGATGCTGCGACCCAAGGTCAGCCGGGCGGTTCTCGCACTCATGTGCGCGATGTCGTTCATCTTGTATCTCGATCGCGTCAACCTGTCGGCAGCGGCCGGGCTGATCCGCGACGATCTGCATCTGAGCAATACCAACGTCGGCCTCGTGTTCGCCGCGTTCGCATACACGTACGCGCTGTGCCAGGTGATCGGCGGCTGGGTCAGCGACCGCTTCGGCGCGAAGCTCACGCTCGTGACCTGCGCAAGCATCTGGATCGTCGCGACGGTCGCGACCGGTCTCGCGGGCGGGCTCGCGTCGCTGTTCGGCGCGCGGCTGCTGCTCGGCATCGGCGAAGGCGCGGCGCTGCCCGCGCAGGCGCGGGCGCTGACCAACTGGTTCCCGTCGAACCGGCGCGGCTTCGTGCAAGGCCTCACGCATTCGTTCTCGCGGCTCGGCAATGCGATTACGCCGCCGCTGATCGCGCTGCTGGTCGCGTATTCGTCGTGGCGTGTGTCGTTTCTCGCGGTCGGCGCGCTGACCTTCGTGTGGGTCGTGATCTACGCATGGTATTTCACCGACGACCCGCGCAAGCATCGCCATATGACCGCGGAGCAGGAAACGCAATTGCCGCCGGTCCGTCAATCCGCGGTCGAAGCGACGCGCGAGCCCACGCCGTGGCGGCGTCTGCTCAAACGCATCGCACCAACGATGCTCGTCTACTTCTGCTACGGCTGGACCGGCTGGCTGTTCTTCACCTGGCTGCCCACGTTCTTCATGCACGGTCGCGGCCTCGATCTGAAAAGCTCGGCGATGTTCTCCGCGGGCGTGTTTCTGTCCGGCGTGGTCGGCAATACCGCGGGCGGCGTGCTCAGCGACCGCGTGTTGAAGCGAACGCGCAACGTCGTCGCGGCGCGCCGCAACGTGATCATCTGCGCGTTTCTCGGCGCTTTGGTGTTCCTCGCGCCGGTGATGGTCGTGAAGTCGCTGCCGGTCATGGCAGCGTGCATGAGCCTGTCGTTCTTCTTCCTCGAAATGACGATCGGGCCGATCTGGGCCGTGCCGATGGACATCAGCCCGCGGCACGTCGGTGTCGCGAGCGGGCTCGTGAATGCGGGCTCGGCGGTTGCGGGGATTTTCACGCCGATCGTGTTCGGCCTGATCGTGGACCGCACGGGTAGCTGGACGCTGCCCTTCGCGGGCTCGCTCGGACTGCTCGCGCTCGGCATCGTCGCGACCTTCTTCATGCGGCCGGATATTCCGCTCGACGCGGCTCGCGCTCACCCGGATCTCGCGGACATCAATGCGGGCGGCGAATTGCGCTTCGCAGAAAACCTCACGCCGCGCGAATCGAATCGATGACCAGTTGCATCGCCGGCGTGATGCGCCGGTTTTTGCGCAGAATCAGCCCATACGGTGCAAGCCGGCCGCGTAGCGGTGTCGCGATGGCGGCGATCGCATCGAGCGCGACGTAGTACTGCGCGACCGAACTCGGCAGCACAGCGAGCATGTCCGAATCGCGCAGCAACGACAGCGTGGTCAGAATCGACGACGTCTCGACCGTGCTGACCGGCGGTGCAACGCGCGACTCGCGAAACGTTTGATCGATGACCTGGCGCATCGGGCTCGGATGCGGCTGGACGATCCACGGATAGCGCGCGAGGTCCGCGAGCTTCGGCCGCGTGCCCGTTTGTTTGCCTGTTTTCACGGCCGGATGATCGGGCCGCACGACGATCGACAACGCCTCTTCCGCCAACGTCTCGAAGCTCAGATCGAGCGCTGGAAAGCCATCGGGAATCCGGCCAATCACGATATCGAGCTGATCCTGTTGCAGCGACTGCACGAGCACGTCGCTGGTGTCGATCGTGACCGCCATCTGCAGGCGCGGGTGCGCTTCCTTCAGCTTGACGATCGTGTTTGTCAGCAATTCGGGCGACGGCGCCATCACCGCGCCGATGCGCACCTTGCCGATGTCGCCGGCCTCGATGCCGGCCAACTCCTCGCGCAGCTCGTCGAGATCCTGGAACACGACGCGCGCATAGCGCATCACGGCCTCGCCGAAGATTGTCGGCTCCATGCCGCGCGCATGGCGCACGAACAGCGATACGCCGAGCGTGTCTTCGAGTTCCTGCAAGGCCTTGGTCGCGGCGGGCTGGGTCATCGCGAGATCGTCGGCGGCACGCCGCAGCGATTCCGTTTCCGACAGCGCGACCATCAGTTGCAGATGACGCAGGCGCAAGCGTTTGCGAATGGTGGAGGCGGGCGGGATCATGAGCGATAACTTTAGCGAATCGGCCGATTCGAATTATTCAGTGGTCAGTTATCGGATAGTTTCGCACACTAGCGGTTATCGCAGGACGGCAATCGCAACGCCGTTCGCGTTGACAAGACAAAACCGGAGACGACGCATGACGATGACCGCGAGCCCCGCGCTCGACAGCGCGATTACCAAAGCGCGCACGAGGCTGCTGCCTTTTCTGATCCTGATGTACGTACTGGCGTTCATCGACCGCGCGAACGTCGGCTTCGCGAAGAACGTGCTGCAGGCCGACACGGGCTTGAGCGATGCGGCGTTCGCGTTCGGCGCCGGCATTTTCTTCATCGGCTATGCGGTGTTCGAAGTACCGAGCAACCTGCTGATGTACCGCTTCGGCGCGCGCGTCTGGATGAGCCGCATCATGGTCACGTGGGGCATCGTGTCCGCGTGCACCGCCTTCGTCGACAGCGCCACGAGCTTCTATGTGCTGCGCACGCTGCTCGGCATCGCCGAAGCCGGTTTCTTTCCCGGCATCATCCTGTTCCTGTCGAACTGGTTTCCCGCCAAAACGCGCTCGCAGACGATGGGCATGTTCTATTTCGGCTTCCCGCTCGCGCTCCTGCTCGGCAGCCCGATCTCGGGTCTGCTGCTCGATGCGGGCAATCCGTTCGGCATGCATCCGTGGCAATGGCTGTTCGTCGTCGAGGGGCTGGCGGCGTCGGTGGTGGGTGTCGTCGCTTACTTCTATCTGACCGACCGGCCCGTGCAGGCGCACTGGCTCGATGCCGAAGAGCGTGACGCGCTCGATCACGCGTTGCGCCAGGAAGACCGCCAGAAGCTCGCGCATGGTCCGGCTTCGGTGCTCGCGGCGCTGCGCGATTCGCGCGTACTGTCCTGCGGCCTGATCTACTTCGCGGTGCAGATGAGCGTGTATGGCGTCGTGTTCTATCTGCCAACCCGCATCGCCGGGCTCGCAAGCGGCGGCCATGTCGGCGTCGAGGTCGGAATGCTGACAGCGATTCCGTGGATCGCCGCGATCATCGGCACGTTCTGGGTGACGCGCTACGCCGACCGCCACGGTCATCACCGCACCTGGGCCGCGGCGATGCTCGCGCTCGCGGCGTTCGGCATTGCCGCGTCGGCGATGACGTCGTCGGTCACGCTTGCAATTGCCGCCTTCTGTTTCGCCGCCATCGGTTTCGTCTGCGTGCAGCCATTGTTCTGGACGCTGCCCACCGGTTACCTGGGCGGCGCCGCGGCCGCGGGCGGCATCGCGTTGATCAATTCGATCGGCAATCTGGGCGGCTTCGTCGCGCCGAATCTGAAGGGGCTGGCCGAGCGCGCGATCGGCTCTTCGCAGGCGGGTATGTTCTCGCTCGCGGTGGTCGGACTGATCGGCGCATTGCTGCTGCTGACGTTCCGCTTCGCCCCGGCCGCCTCCCATTCCGTCTCTCATCGCAGCGGCCCGCTCGGCGAACGCCCGGGCCACTGACTCTCTGAAGGAAATCGTCGAACATGAAAATCAAGCATATCCGAACGCGTGTTTTCGAGTGGAAAGGCAAAGTCGTGCCGCCGCAAGCGCATTTCTGCACGAACGCGGTCGATATTCTGTACGAGCGTGGCGATGCGATGGGGTCGTTCCGCTTTCACGGCTGGCTCGTCGTCGAAGTCGAATGCGACGACGGCACCGTGGGCATCGGCAATTGCGCGCTCGCGCCGCGCATCGCGAAGCAGATCATCGACGAATACCTCGCGCCGATCGCGATCGGCGAAGACCCGTTCGACAACGAATACATCTGGCAGAAGATGTATCGCCGCACGCTCGCGTGGGGCCGCAAAGGCATCGGCATGGCGGCGATCTCCGCGATCGATATCGCGCTGTGGGACATCATGGGCAAGGCCGTGAAAAAGCCGGTGTTCAAGCTGCTCGGCGGGCGCACGAAAGAAAAGATCTGGTGCTATGCGTCGAAGCTTTACAACAACGACGATCGCGACGCTTTCCTGGGCGAAGCGGAAAGCTATCTGGACAGCGGCTTCACCGCGATGAAGATGCGCTTCGGCTACGGTCCGAAAGACGGCCCGAAAGGCATGGCGAAGAACATCGAACAGGTGCGTCTGTTGCGTGAACTGGTCGGCGACGAAGTCGACATCATGCTCGAATGCTATATGGGCTGGACGCTCGAATACGCGCGCAGAATGCTGCCGCGCCTCGCCGAATTCAATCCACGCTGGATCGAGGAGCCGGTGATCGGCGACGACGTCGAAGGCTATCAGGAGTTGAAGAAGATGAACCTGATGCCGGTGTCGGGTGGCGAGCATGAGTTCACGAGCTATGGCTTCAAGGATCTGCTCGAACGCCGCGCGATCGACGTGATCCAGTACGACACGAATCGCGTGGGCGGGATCACGGCGGCGCGCAAGATCAACGCGATGGCCGAAGCGTGGTCGGTGCCGGTGATTCCGCATGCGGGACAGATGCACAACTATCATCTGACGATGTCGAGCACCGCGAGCCCGATGTCGGAGTTCTTCCCGGTGTTCGATGTCGAAGTTGGCAACGAATTGTTCTACTACATCTTCGAAGGCGAGCCGCAGCCGGAAAATGGCTATCTGCAACTGTCGGACGACGTGCCGGGTCTTGGCATCAAGTTGAGCGACAGGTATCTTGCCGACTTCAACATCGTCGAATGAGTGGACCGATCCGAGGAAAGCACATGAAGCCACGCATCGCAGTCCTTCTTGGCGACCCCGCCGGTATCGGTCCCGAGCTGATCGCGCGTCTGTTCGCGCAGCGGGTGAACCGGGCGCGCGCGGAGGTGCTGATCATCGGCGACCGGCGCGAGCTCGAAACCGGCATGAAGATCGCGCAGCAGCGCTTCGATTACGAGGTGGTCGAAGATGCGCATGCCGCGTTTCAACGCGACGGCGTGCCGTCGCTGATCGATTTCCGTCTGCCCGGCGATCAAGCTTTCGAGCGTGCGGTGGCGACCGAGCGCGGCGGCCGCTATAGTCTCGCCGCGTTCAGGCACGCGCTCGCGCTGACGCAAAGCAACGTCACCCAAGGCATGCTGTTCGCGCCGGTCAACAAGACCTCGCTGCATCTGGCCGGCATGGAAACCGGCGACGAGATGGAGTGGTTCGCGAAGCAGCTCGGCTACACGGGCAGCTTCTGCGAGTTCAACGTGCTCGACGAGCTATGGACTTCGCGCGTGACCTCGCATATGGCGTTGAAGGACGTCAGCGCGAAGCTGTCGGAGGAGCGCATCGTCGGCGCGGTGCGGCTGATTCACGAAGGCCTGAAGCGAGCCGGCCATCCGCAGCCGCGTATCGCGGTATGCGGTTTCAATCCGCACAACGGCGACAACGGCGCGTTCGGCCGCGAGGAGATCGACGTGATCGCGCCGGCCGTCGAGGCCGCGCGCGAGCTCGGCTACGACGCGCAGGGACCGTTTCCCGCCGACACGATCTTCGTGCGCGCGCGCGACCAGAAGGCCTTCGACGGCGTCGTCACGATGTACCACGATCAAGGCCAGATCGCGATGAAGCTGATGGGTTTCTGGCGCGGCGTGACCGTGCACGGCGGCTTGCCGATTCCGATCGCGACGCCCGCGCACGGCACCGCGTTCGACATCCACGGCCAGGGCAAGGCCGACGTCGGCGCGACGCAGAAGGCGTTCGACATCGTCACGCGGATGGCGACCGAGCGCGTGAACTAACGCGTCAGCGTTTCCTGCGCGGCCCGGTCGAGGCGCGCACCACGAGCTCGGGCGGTGGCCCGAGCACCATCGACGGCTGCCGCTCCGGCGTCTGGATCAAACGGATCAGGCTCTTGATCGACAACTCCGCGACGGCCGCGGTTTGAATCGCGACCGTGGTCAGCGCGGGATGCACCTGATGCGCGAGCTGAATGTCGGTGATGCCGATCACCGACACGTCGTCGGGCACCGAGCGGCCGAGCGTGATCAACGCCTGAATCGCGCCGATCGCGAGCAGGTCGTTGGTCGCGAAGATCGCGCTCAGTTGCGGGCGGTTCGCCATCAGTTCCATGCAGGCGGCGAATCCGGCGTCGATCGAGTCGCGAATCTGCAGCACGGCGGCCGCATCGGCTTCGATGCCGGCCATGCGCATCGCGGCGCGAAAGCCGTTCGAGCGCGCGTCCTGCAAACCGCCGCAGCCGTCGCCGATCAGCAAGCCGATCTCGCGATGGCCGAGTCCGAGCAGATGCCCCGCGGCCAGCTCGCCGGCACGCGCGAAGTCGACTGCGATGCACGGTAGCTCGGGCGGCGACTCGGGGTGCTCCCACATGGCGAGCAGAATCGGCGCGCTATGCGTCGCAGACGCGCACAGGTCGTTGATCGTGATGTCCGTGTTCATCACGAGCACGCCGTCGGCGAGCGTGCCGGCGATCTGGTTCAGATACGCGCGGCCGATTTCGGCATCGTCATCGGTATTGCAGACCATCAGGAAGTGGCCGGTCTTGCGCGCCGCGCGCTCGGCGGCGAGCACGAACTCCGGGTAAAACGGGTTCGAGATGTTCGACAGCATGAGCGCGAGCGTCGACGAACGGCCTTCGGCGAGCGCGCGCGCATTCAGGTTCGGCCGGTAGCCGAGTTCGGCGATCGCCTGCAGCACGCGCTCAGCCGTTTCAGGGCGGACTTTCTCGCGATTGCGCAGCACGTTGGAGACCGTGGCGGCGGTAACCTGCGCGCGTTTCGCGACTTCGGACAACGTGACCATGTCGGGTTATCCCATATTTGGGGAGATCAATTCAAATGTTGCAAACGGCCTGCGACATTGCTAACTTTCTCAAAAACGTAACGGAGACACCCACCATGACTTTATCCGTCGCACTCGAATTTAAGCGATTAAATGCCGCCGGCACAAGGCCAAGGCGTTTTATTTCGGCGAAAATTTAAGCGGTTAAATCAAGGCGGAGACAGCATGGCGACGATTCGCTTGAGCGATGTGCAAAAGGCCTACGGCGACCATCCGCCGGTGATCCGGCGCGTGGATCTGGAGATCGCCCAGCATGAATTCTGCGTGTTTCTCGGCCCCTCGGGCTGCGGCAAGTCGACCTTACTACGGATGATTGCCGGTCTCGAAGACCTCAGCGAAGGCGAGCTGCATATCGGCGGCCGCCTCGTCAACGACGTGCCGGCAGCCGAGCGCGGGGTCGCGATGGTGTTCCAAAGCTACGCGCTGTTTCCGCACATGACCGTGTTCGACAACATCGCGTTCGGATTGAAGCTCGCGAAGCAGCCGAAGGACGTGATCGAGCGCAAGGTGCGCGAAGCCGCGCGGATTCTGCAACTGGAAAGCTTGCTCGAACGACATCCGAAAGCGCTGTCGGGCGGCCAGCGGCAGCGCGTCGCGATCGGCCGCGCGATCGTGCGCGAGCCGGGCGTGTTTCTGTTCGACGAGCCGCTATCGAATCTCGATGCCGCGCTGCGCGGCCAGACTCGCGTCGAGATCGCGCGTCTGCATCAGCGCTTCGCGAATGCGAGCGTCGTGTACGTCACGCACGATCAGGTCGAAGCGATGACGATTGCCGATCGCATCGTGCTGCTGCATGCGGGCGCGGATGCCGAGCGCTACGGCAGCATCGCCCAGAGCGGTGCGCCACTCGAGCTGTATCACCACCCGAAGTCGCGCTTCGTCGCGGGCTTTATCGGCTCGCCGCGTATGAACTTCGTCGATGCGACCGTCGAGTCGATCGAACCGGGGCGTGTGACGGTGGCGCTCGTGGCCGGCGCGGAAAAGCTGGTCGCGCACGTCGACGGTAAACGGCTGCAACGCGGCCAGCGCGTCACGCTCGGCGTGCGCCCCGAGCATCTGCGGCTCGATGGCGACGAACAGTTCATTCAGTGCGCGACCGTGCTATCGGAACGGCTTGGCGAGCACAGCTATATCCACGCGGACCACGCGGGAGGCACGCTGATCGCGAAGGCGCCCGGCGATACGCCGCTCGGTGCGGGCGAGCGCATCCGCGTCCATGTTCCGCCCGCTGCCTGTCATCTGTTCGACGAACAGGGACTCGCGCTGCGGCGTAGCACGTTCGAGCCGGAACGCGCGGCCGCCTGATCGATCGTCGACGGCGGACCTGCTTCAACGGTTCGTCAAGCTGAATTCCGCCATAGAGCGGGTTACATCGCCGGCCACGCTACGTAGGCCGGTCAACAAGGTAGACAAGGAGACACAGATGATTGCTCTTCGCCTTCGCCGTTTTGCACAGGTGTCGATCGCCGCCGCCGTGGTGGCCAGCGCGCTCGGCAGCGCCGCGGTCGACGCGGCCACGCTGAACGTCAACGTATCGGCGCGCGGTAATCAGCGCTCGACCTGGCAGGATGCGTTCGACCAGTTCAAGAAAGCCAATCCCGACATCGACCTGAAAATCACCTACGTGACCGAGGAAGCATACAAGGTGCAGATGGGCGGCTGGCTCGCTACCGATCCACCCGACGTCGTCTCGTGGCACGACGGCGAGCGGATGGCCTATTACGCGCAACGTGGTCTGCTCGAAGATCTGAGCTCGGACTGGGCGAAGAATGGCTGGTCGCAGCAGTATGCGTCGGTCAAGGACGCGTCGACGTACAAGGGCAAGCAGTATGCGGCACCGCTCGGCTATGACGCGTACGGCTTCTTCTATCGCAAGGATCTGTTCGAGAAGGCCGGCATCAAGAGCGAGCCGAAAACGTGGGACGAACTGCTCGAAGCCAACAAGAAGCTGAAGGCGATCGGCGTCGCGCCGATCGCGGTGGCCGCACGCGACAGCTGGACGCTGGCCGCCTGGTTCGACTATCTCGATCTGCGCATCAACGGCAACGAGTTCCATCAGAAACTGATGGCCGGCGAAATTCCGTACACCGATCCGCGCGTGAAGAAGGTCTACACGACGTGGAAGACTCTGCTCGACAATCACGACTTTATCGACAATGCGCTGTCGTACGACGTCGATTCGATCGGCCCGATCCTCAACAACGGCAAAGCCGCGATGATGCTGATGGGCACGTTCTTCTCGGCGAGCTTCCCGCCGTCGATCAAGGACCAGATCGGCTTCTTCCGCTTCCCGGTGCTCGACGCGAACGTGCCGATGGCCGAGGACGGCCCCGTCAACGTGCTGCTGATTCCGGCGAAGGCGAAGAACAAGGCCGACGCGCGCAAGCTGCTCGCGTTCATGGAGACGCCGAAGATCAACGCCGAACTCGCGAAGGGCTGGGGACAGTTGCCGTCGAACAGCCAGGCGGCGCCGCCTGAGGACGCGATCTCGAAGGTCGGCTTCCAGACGCTCGCGAACACGAAGGGCGGCATCGCGCAGTTCTACGATCGCGATATGCAGAAGGAAATGGCCGACGAAGGCATGAAGGCCATGCAGCAGTTCTACAGCGATCCGTCGCAACTCGACAGCGTGCTCGCTCATCTCGAAGCGACGCGCAAGCGCATCTACCAGAAGTAAGTCCGGCCGCGCCGGCCGCCTGAGCGCGGCCGGCTTCCGGGTCCCAATTCCGCCTTCGATTTCCGACGAGGCCGTTCCATGTCTCATACCGCAGCGCGCCGCCTGCCCGCGGCGCGGCACCGTCGCGTCTCGACGACGCGCCGACATCAGCATCGCGCCGCGTTTTTCTTTCTGCTGCCGGGCTGCGCGTTGTTCGCGCTGTGCGTGATCTATCCGATCATCAGCAGCATTTCGCTGAGCTTCTACAACTGGGACGGCATGACGCCGAAGACCTTCGCCGGTCTCGCCAATTACGTCGAGCTGTTTCAGTCCGATACGTTCTATACGGCGCTGAAGAACAACCTGATCTGGCTCGCGCTGTTTCTGCTCGCGCCGCCTCTCGGTCTGCTGTTCGCGCTGTATCTGAACCAGCAGGTGCGCGGCATGCGCGTCGTGAAGTCGCTGTTTTTCGCGCCGTTCGTGCTGTCGGGCGTCGTGGTCGGTCTCGTATTCAGCTGGTTCTACGATCCGACGTTCGGGCTACTGCGGCTGATCGTCGGCCGTGGCATCCCGGTGCTCGGCGATCCGCATACGGTCACGTTCGGCATCATCTTCGCCGCGTTGTGGCCGCAGGCGCCGTTCTGCATGATCCTGTATCTGACCGGGCTCACCGGTATCAATCCCGAAGTGGTCGAGGCTGCGCGCATGGAAGGCGCGCAGGGGCTGCGACTGCTGTGGCACGTGATCCTGCCGCAATTGCGGCCCGCCACCTTCATGGCGGTGGTGCTGACCGTGATCGGCGCACTGCGCAGCTTCGATCTGATCGCGGTGATGAGTGGCGGCGGTCCGTTCGACAGTTCCACCGTGCTCGCCTATTTCATGTACGACCAGGCGATCAAGTACTACCGCGAAGGCTATTCCGCCGCGATTGCGGTCGTGCTGTTCGCGATCATGCTCGTCTATATCGTGTTCCATCTGCGCCGCATGTTGCGTGAGGAACGCTGATTCTCTGAACCTCAGGAGTACCCGGTCATGTATCCGCTTCCCGTCGAACGCTGGAAACCGCTGAATCGCACGCTTTACAAGGCCTCGCTGCCGCTGGCGCTGTTTATCTGGCTGCTGCCGATGCTCGCCGTGCTGCTGACCTCGATCCGCTCGACGGATGAATTGTCGCAAGGCGATTACTGGACGTGGCCGAAACACTTCGCGTTGCTGGAGAACTACGGCACCGCGCTCACGCAAACGCCGATGCTGCATTACTTCGCCAATAGCGTGCTGATCACGGTGCCGTCGGTGATCGGCGCGATCGCGCTCGCGTCGATGGCGGGCTTCGCGTTGGCGACGTATCGCTTTCCGGGCAACACGGCCGTGCTGTTCGCGTTCGTCGCCGGCAATTTCGTGCCGATCCAGATCCTGATGATTCCAGTGCGCGACATGGCGCTGAAGTTCGGCCTGTTCAACACCGTGTGGGCGCTGGTGATCTTTCATGTGTCGTTTCAGACCGGCTTCTGCACCTTGTTTTTGCGCAACTTCATCAAGCAACTGCCGTTCGAGATGATCGAGGCCGCGCGCGTCGAAGGTGCGGGCGAGTGGACGATCTATCTGCGCATCGTGCTGCCGCTGATCCGCCCCGCGCTCGCCGCGCTCGCGATCCTCGTGTTCACGTTCGTGTGGAACGACTACTTCTGGGCGCTGTGCCTTACGCAAGGCGACGACGCCGCGCCGATCACGGTGGGCGTCGCCGCGCTGAAAGGGCAGTGGACGACCGCGTGGAACCTCGTCGCGGCGGGCTCGGTGCTGGCCGCGTTGCCTTCGGTGCTGATGTTCTTCGGCATGCAGAGGCACTTCGTCGCCGGACTGACCTTCGGGGCGAGCAAGGGATAAACGGCGCTTGAAACACGATTGAAACGACGGCTCGACGTCAACTCACCACGAGACTTTCACATGCAACTTGGTGTCTGCTACTACCCGGAACAATGGCCGCGCGCGATGTGGGCCGACGACGCGCAACGTATGGTCGAACTCGGCATCACGCATGTGCGGATCGCTGAATTCGCGTGGAGCCGTATGGAGCCGCGCGCCGGCGAATTCGACTGGCAATGGCTCGACGAAGCGATCGAAACGCTCGCGAAAGCGGGCCTCAAACTCGTGCTCGGCACGCCGACCGCTTCGCCGCCGAAGTGGCTCGTCGACGCCCACCCGGACGTGTTGCCGGTGCGCGCGGACGGCACGCGCTGGAATTTCGGCTCGCGGCGTCACTACGATATTTCGAGCGACACGTACCGGCGCGAATGCGTGCTCATCGTCACCGCGATGGCGAAGCGCTATGGCCGGCATCCGTCGATCGTCGCATGGCAGACCGATAACGAACTCGGCTGCCACGACACGGTGCCGAGCTATTCGGCCTCGGCGTTGCAGCGCTTTCACGCGTGGCTGCAGCGGCGCTACGCAACGATCGGCGCGTTGAACGACGCGTGGGGCAATGTGTTCTGGAGCATGGAGTACCCGTCGTTCGACGCGATCGGGCTGCCGACGCTGACACCCACCGACGCCAATCCGATCCATCTGCTCGACTTCCGCCGCTTCATGTCCGACGAGGTGGCGAGCTTCCATCGCGAGCAGATCGACGTACTGCGCGAGCATGCGCCGAACGCGGATCTGCTGCACAACTTCATGGGCTTTTTCACGACCTTCGATCACTATCGTTTCGCCGCCGACAACGCGATCGACGTCGCCGCATGGGACAGCTATCCGATTGCGCGCACTGAGTCGATCGCGTTGCCGGAGGAGCAGAAGGCGCGCTTCGCGCGTACCGGACATCCCGACGTGTCCGCGTTCGATCACGACCGCTACCGGGGCATTGGCGGAGGGCGCTTCTGGGTGATGGAGCAGCAGGCCGGTCCGGTGAACTGGGCGTCGTGGAATCCGATTCCGGCGCCGGGCATGGTGCGGCTTTGGGCGTACGAGGCGTTCGCGCATGGCGCGGAGCTGGTGTCGTATTTCCGTTGGCGTCAGTGCCCGTATGCGCAGGAGCAGATGCATTCCGGGCTCAATCTGCCGAACGACGAACTGTCGCCGGGCGGTCTCGAGGTGCAACGGGCCGCGCGTGAGATCGCGGGCAGTACGGCGCTGTCGACGCTCGCCGCGCCCGCGCGCGCGGCCACCGCGCTGGTATTCGACTACGAGACGCAGTGGATGTTCGAAATCCAGCGTCACGGCAAGGGCTTCGACTACCAGACGCTTGCGTTCGACTACTACGAGTCGCTGCGCGAACTCGGGCTCGATATCGATATCGTGTCGAGCCGGGCAGATCTTTCGCGCTACCAGCTAGTCGTGGTGCCGAGTCTCGCGGTGATCGACGCCGCGCTCGTCGAGCAGATCGCGCGTTCGAACGCGCAATGGGTGTTCGGCCCACGCAGCGGCTCGAAAACCGACGCGTTCGCGATTCCCGGCAATCTGCCGCCCGGTGCGTTGCAGCGCGCGCTGCCGATCCAGGTGCTCGAAGTCGAAACGCTGCGCTCGACGCTCGCGCCCGCGCTGTCGATCGACGGCACCGACGGTCACGCGCTGCACTGGCGCGAGCATGTGCGCGCCAATGGCGAGACACGCATTGCCGCGCGCTTCGACGATACCTGGCCCGCGCTGCTGACGCACGGCAACGTGCGCTATGTGGCCGGCTGGCTGTCGCATGAACTGCATCGCACGCTGTTGCGGCAGGCGGCGCGCGACGCGGGCCTCGATACGCAGGTACTCGCCGACGGACTGAGGCTGCGCCGCCGCGGCGGCTTGACCTTCGCATTCAATTTCGGCGCGCAACCAGTGCAGGCGCCAGCACCGCGCAATGCGACGTTCGTGCTCGGCGAGCCGCGCCTGAATACCGGCGACGTCTGCGCGTGGAAAGACGCGTGACGTGGTGTGGTTGTCACGTCACGTCAGGAAGTCAACCAGGGAGGAAGCGGTAGCAGCAGCCTGAAAACTCGCAGTTCAAAACTCGTAGGTTGCAACACGGACGCATCAAACCAGGACCAGGCGACCCGCAAGGAGCCGCCATTTAATCGATGGAGGATGACGGATGAACCGAAGAGAAATGCTGGGATGGCTGGCGGGCGTCGCTGCGGCGGCGGGTGTCGGCGCGACGCTCGGCGCGCCCGCTGTTGCGGTGGAGCAAGGTGGGGCGCCCGGCAACGCCACGGCGCAGGACGCCGCCGCGCGCGCGAGCCGCTTCGCGATGGGCGCGGATGTCTCGACGTTGCTCGAACTCGAAGCGAACGGCGCGAAGTATTACGAGCATGGCGAGGCGCACGACTGCCTGCATATTCTGAAGCGTCACGGCGTCGATTCGATCCGTATCAAGGTGTGGAACGATCCCGGCAATCCTGACTTCTTTCCGGCCAATCAGAGCCCCGCGGCCGGCTGGAACAATGCCGGGCACGTGCGCATTCTCGCGCGCCGCGCCGCCGCGCTCGGCCTGCGTATTCTGATCGACTTCCACTACAGCGACTGGTGGGCCGATCCGGGCAAGCAGTACCCGCCGCACGACTGGGCCGGCAAGGACATCACCGAGACCTGCGCGCTGCTGTCCGCGTATACGTCGAACGTGTTGCGGATGCTCGAGCGCGACGGCGTGCATCCCGAGTGGGTGCAGATCGGCAATGAGATCACCGGTGGCATGCTGTGGCCGCTCGGCAAGTACGATCAGCTCGATAACCTCGCGGCGCTGCTGAAGGCCGGGCACGACGCGGTCAAATCCGTCGACGGGCGCATCAAGGTGATGCTGCATATCGACAGCGGCGGCAACAACGCGACGAGCCGCTGGTGGTTCGACAACATGACGCAGCGTGGCGTCACGTTCGACGTGATCGGCCTGTCGTATTACCCGCAATGGCAGGGCTCGTTCAGCGACCTGCAGGGCAATGTGAACGATCTTGCGACGCGCTACGACAAGGACGTGATCGTCGTCGAGACCGCGTATCCGTGGACGACCAGCGACGGCGATCCGGAACCGGACTCGATGACCAACGTCGGCACCTCGCCGTACCCGCAGACGCCCGCCGGCCAGGCGCAGTTTCTCGGCGCGGTGACCGATATCGTGAAGGGGATCCCCGACGGACACGGCAAGGGTGTGTTCTGGTGGGAGCCCGAGTGGATTCCGACGCCGAACGTCGGGTGGAAAGTCGGCGCTGGCGACCAGTGGGACAACAACACGCTGTTCGATTTCCACGGCAACGCACTGTCGTCGCTGGATGCGTTCCGGCGGCGCTAGCGCATCGCGGGTGACGCGCGGCCGAATGCGCGCCAGCCGCTACGCGCATGGGGACACGCCGGCATCACTGTGCCGGCGATGCATGCCCCTTGTGCTGGTTCACGCAGTCCGACGTGATCGCCATGCTCGCCTGATCGGGCGTCATGTGTGGCGCGTCGGGGCTGTAGATCTTTTCGATGATCGCGTCGACGGCAGCGCGGTCGGACGGGTCTTTGTAGTAGTGGGCGGCCTGCTCGAGCGCCTGAGCTTTGGTCTTTTTGTGTGCGCGCCACGACGCGACCTGGCCGGCGATATCGCCGAGCGCGAAACATTGATCGCTGACGGTCTGCGCGACGGCCTGAGCGGCCGGCTGCGCGATGCACAGCGCGACGAGCGCGGATACGACTACGCGTTTCATTACCGGAGTCCTGACATGAGACGGCGGCGGCGCGGAAGCGGCGGTGATCGCCGCGCCGAGCCGCGCGCGGAAAAATTGTTGCGTAGTGTATAGGGAAGTAGGCCGGGGCGCTTTTGCCGCCGTGGATCACATGCCGCAGGCGAACGGGTGGGACGTCGATGCGTCACAGCGGCAGCGGCCGATCCTTTAGCCAGGTTTCAGGCGCGGCGATGGTTCTGATTGCCGTGCTGCTGTGTGTCGAGCAACTGCTCGCGTTCAGGTAAGCGAGAGATTCCAGGCGCTTAGTGAAATAAAAAGCCGCCCTGCGATTCGCAGGGCGGCTTCCGGGTCACCACTCGGTCGAACCGTTACCGGTCCGCTGGCGCGCACATTTCATTGCACGCTCAATGGCCGAACGACTCCGTCTTCGACGCACCCGCTTCCGCCGCCTGCGGCCGTGCCGCCTGCTTGATCAGCAGCGCGACGCACGACAGCAGACCCGCCACCGCGATCGTCGCGAAGATGCCGCCGAACGAGAAGTGGCGGCGCGCCAACTCGGCTACGAGGAACGAACCCGCAATGCCGCCGAAGCGGCCGACGCCAAGCATCCACGCGACGCCCGTGCCGCGGCCCACGGTCGGGTAGAACGCGGCGGCGAGCGCCGGCATCGACGATTGCGCAGTGTTCATCAGCACGCCGGCAATGAACACGATCAGCACGAGCGCGCCGACGTTGCCGGCCGCCTGACCGATGAAGTACACGCTGACGGCGGTCAGTGCATAGCACACCGCAATGACGCGGTTCGCGTTGAAGCGGTCCATCAGCACGCCGGCCACTACCGCGCCGACGCCGCCGAGCGGGAACAGAGCGGAGATCAGCGTCGCGCGTTGCGGCGTGAGGCCGGCGTCCTTCAGCAGGATCGGCATCCAGTTGATCGATGCGTAGAAGATCACGAGACCCATGAAGTACGCGAGCCACAGCATCACCGAACCGACGATGTACGAGCGCGACAGCACGACGCCGAGCCCCTTGCCGCCGGTTTGCGGCGCGGTTTCGGTCATCGTGAAACCGACGGCCTGCACCGCGTCGCCGGAAATGCGCGCGAGAGCGGCGCGAATCCGCTCGGCCGGCTTGTTATTCGCGACCATGTAGCGGACCGACTCTGGCATCTTCGCGAGCAACAGCAGCAACAGCAGCAGCGGCGTGACGCCGCCGAGGATCAGCACACTGCGCCAGCCCAGATGCGGAATCATCCACGCGGCGAGGAAGCCGCCGAACGCGGCGCCGAGCGGGAAGCCACAGAACATCAGGTTGATCACGGTGGCGCGTCGGTTGTCCGGGCAGTACTCGCCCATCATCGTGACCGCGTTCGGCATCGCGGCGCCGAGGCCGACGCCGGTGACGAAGCGCAGCACGGTCAGTTGGTCGATGCCGGTCGAAAACGCCGACGCGAGGCAGGCGACGCCGAACAGCAGCACCGAGCCGACCAGCATCGAGCGACGCCCGAGGCGGTCGGACAACGGACCCGAGCCGAGCGCGCCGCACGCGAGGCCGAACAGCGCGGCGCTCAGCACCGGCGCGAGCGCGGGCTTGTTGATACCCCATTCGGTGATCAGTGAAGGCGCGATGAAGCCGATCGCAGCAGTGTCAAAACCGTCCAGCAGGACGATGATGAAGCACATGAAAAAGATCAGCCATTGGAACGGCGAAAACGGATGCTCGTTGATGAAGGTTTGAACGTTCACAGCGGGGCTGCGGTTCATGATGGTCTCCTGGCAGCGAAAGGCCCGACACGACGAGCTATTCTTCTCTAAGACTGTACGCCGTCTGGCAACGGCGTACGATGCCTGCGGCGGGCCAACTGGCCGTTCACCGGCAATGAATCATCCCGGACGGATCGGTTTGACGGAATCGCGTCGGGCGAGGGAATTTGTTCGAATAAAGAACTGTGATTCTCTATGCGAACGCGCGCCACTGTAAGGAATGAAATCGATGCGGTCAACGGGGGAATACCCGAGCTTCGCAGTGGCGGACGTGCCCGCCGATGCGTGGGAGGCGGCGCGCTGCAATAGGGCCGCAGAAAGGACGAGGCGCGCCAGGCTCAACGCGCCAAAACAACCGGCGAACGGCGTCGAGACATCAGCCCGTCAGGCCGTCACCCCGGGATTGGCCACCGTCCGCTCGATTCGCCCCAGCCGGACCACCGTCACACCGGGGCGTAACTGCCGCAGCGACGGCATCACGAGCATGCAGTTGTCGTAGGGGGTGCGCACCTCTTCGCCGTTCGACCAGCCGATCAGGGCGCCCGCCTCGGCGAAAACCTCGAGGCCGGTGTACGCCGCGGCGAAGCTGAAGTCCATGCTGGTCGCGACGACCGGCTGTGTCACGCGCACGATGTTCTGCTCGGGCGGCAATGGCGCGAGCCATCCAGGCGGCAGATCCGCTTCGTCGATCACGCCGGCCAGCAGCAGGAAGCGCGCGGTCGTATCGCGCGCGACCGCCACCGCACGGCGCTCCCAATGCTGGCCGCATTCGATCAGCAGCGCGTTCTTCGGGCTCGCGGCATCGCCGAACCCTTCGTAGTCGCGCATGCGGCGGCCTTCGGGATGCCCTTCGTCGCAGATCACCGTGGCGGGCGTACCGAGCCGCACCGCGAGGTCGATGCCTTTTTGCAGCGGTCCCGCGACTATCAGCGGCTTGCACCGCTCGTGCATCGAATGCAGGTCGAGCAGCGCGTCGACCGTATCGATCACCGGGCGCATCGCACGCGCGCGCTGCAGTTCGCTCGACCTGCGCGACGTGTCGTCGAGCACCGCCGCCGTCCACACGCGGTTGAAGTCCTGATCGACGAAGCGCGCGGCGTCCGGATTCGCCGGATCGAAGCGCCGGTACGCGGCGACGTTCGCGAACGACAGCGTGAGCTGTCCGCGTCGCGGCCGCAGCGCGCGGCGCAGCAGTTCGTCGACGACGATCGCGCCGCACACTTCGTTGCCGTGCGTGAGCGCATTGATCATCACGTGCGGGCCGGGCACGCCCGAATCGAACGTGTGGACGTATGCAACGCCCGACGACGATGGCTCGTGCGGCGCGATATCGGGAAATGCGACTTCGATCGGATAGGCTTCTCGGCTCATGGCGGCGTCCTCGGTGAATGGCATTGGTAATCTTTTCGTAAGACGTTGTTATTCCTGGCGCCTTCCGCAAAAGATAGTAAATGTTCTTCCGACATGTGCTTACCGTATCCCGCCACGTCGACAAAATCGTGAACAGATATCAATGACGTGCGGATACGAGGCGCATTTTCAGCGTGCGCGCCCGCGCATCGCCCAATACCGGTTGCCGAGAAAGCCCACGATCACGTAGACGGGAATGCCGCACAGTTGCGCGAGATAGGGCGCGTGCGTGAGATGCAACACCGAAACCATCGTCGCGAGATTGGCCAGGTACGAGATCAGCACGACGATCAGAAAGCGGATGGCGGTGTGCCGCGTGGCCTCCGTCCTGAACGTGAACCTGCTGTTGAGCGCGAAGCTCAGTCCCACACCCATCGCGTAGCCGACTATGTTGGCAACTACAGGAATCGCGCCCGCCGCTTGCACGATAAAGATGATGGCGGCCGAGATCACCGTATTGAGGCCGCCAACCAGAAGTTACTTGATGAACTGGCGAAGAGGTTCGGTACGCGATGCTGTCGTGCGTAGACTGTTCATCGAATGGCCGCCTTCATGCGGCGCTCGCGTCGACGGCGTATTGGGCGCCGAGCGGAACATGGGTCAGATATTTTTCGAGTGGACGCAGTTTGGCCAGCATGTGAGGAATGAAAATCCGGAAGCGCACGACAACGTCGGAAAAGCCTGCATCGAGGCACGCCCGCTTCATGTTGCGCGCGGTGATCAGTTTGGCGTTCACATCGAACTCGCAGGTGTTGACCGCCCTGACGGTCAGCGGGTTCAGCGGATTATGCTCGAAGATGACGACCGTACCCCGCGGACCCACGACGCGTTTCAGTTCGCCCAACAAATCAACATGCTCGGCGTGATCGATATGATGGAACACGCACATCGCATAGGCGAGATTGAATTCGCCCTGCTCGAAAGGCAGCGTGTGGCCGTCGAGCGCTCTACGAGCGGCGCAACTGTCGATAGCGGCGCATCCGGCGTTGCGCCGTCATCCCTTCATGTCGAACGATCGGCGGCCAGGCATTCGCAGCGCGCTTTGATGGGCCTGGCGCGCCGTTCATATCAGGCGAGTTTTGCCGCGATCGCCTCGCCGACTTCGCTCGTGCTTGCTTTACCGCCGAGGTCGCCGGTGTGCGGACCCTCGATCAGCGTCGCCTCGATCGCCTTCAGGATCGCGTCGTGCGCTTCGCGCTCCTTGCCGCTCGAATGACCGAGGAAGTCGAGCATCATCGCGGCCGACCAGATCATCGCGATCGGATTCGCGATGTGCTTGCCGGCGATATCGGGTGCCGAGCCGTGCACCGGCTCGAACAGCGACGGAAACTTGCGGTCCGGATTCAGGTTGCCCGACGGCGCGAGGCCGATCGTGCCCGTGCACGCGGGGCCGAGATCGGACAGGATGTCGCCGAACAGATTGGTCGCGACGACCACGTCGAAACGGTCCGGGTTCAGGACGAAACGCGCGCACAGGATGTCGATGTGCTGCTTGTCCCACGTGACGTCCGGATACTGCGCCGCGATGCCGGCCGCGCATTTGTCCCACCACGGCATGCTGATCGCGATGCCGTTGCTCTTCGTTGCGACGGTGATTTGCTTGCGCGCGCGGCGCTGCGCGAGATCGAACGCGAACTTCAGCAGGCGCTCGCTGCCATGCCGCGTAAACACCGACTCCTGCAGCACGAACTCGCGCTCGGTGCCTTCGAACATCACGCCGCCCACTGACGAATACTCGCCCTCGGTGTTCTCGCGCACGATCCAGAAGTCGATGTCGCCGGCCTTGCGTCCCGCGAGCGGCGAGGGAACGCCCGCAAAGAGCCGTGCGGGCCGCAGATTCACATACTGGTCGAACTCGCGGCGAAACTTCAGCAGCGACCCCCACAGCGAGATGTGATCGGGCACGGTGTCGGGCCAGCCGACCGCGCCGAACAGGATCGCATCGGCCGATTGCAGTTGCGCTTTCCCGTCATCCGGCATCATCTTGCCGTGCTTCGCGTAGTAGTCGCAGCTCGCCCATTCGATGTGCCGATATTCGAGCTCGATGCCGAAGCGTTGCGTCGCGACTTCGAGTACGCGCAGCGCTTCGGGCATTACCTCGACGCCGATGCCGTCGCCGGGGATGACGGCAATCCGGTATTTGTTCGACATGCTGGGCTTCTCCTTTGAAGAATTGGGTTGGGGATGTGGTGGCGGTTATTTTATTCGTGGTGCATTCGTTCATGCCGTGCCAGGCGCGGCGTGCCCCTCCTGCAAGGCTTAACCAGGGGTTTTTTGGGATGGTACCTTGATGCACAATCGGGCCTCCTTTATTGCCTGTGAGGCACGATGACTTCACTTTCCCTGGGTTCTTACCATGAGGTCCGTGAAAGGCGGCACGGACATCTCTTCTCGGTCAGCCTTTACAGATCGTTCAACCTTCACATCAGGTCTCGCTGGCTGTTTGACGTGGATCGGTGGTTCCATTTTGCATTGCCGGCGAGCACAGCCCGCGAAGCACACGATGACATTGTGCAGGGCATGGAGGAAGCGCGCGCGGCGTGGCTGCAACATAGCCCATCCGTGCTGCTGTCGCACCAGTCATACGAGTTACGCGATATGCTCGGCCGGAGTGACAACCGCTTTTATATGTACAGGATGAAAGACGATGAGGTTGCCAAGGCCCTGTACAACGAAGTGAAGGACGGTAGCCTGATCTTCGTCCCTGGACGGGACGAGATGCTCAAGTGCGTGCAGGCGATACGGGAGCAGCGGGAAAAGGCGTCCCGGTCAAGCCCCGTGTGCGCGCGGCAACCGAACGACGCAGACATGCTCAGGTCCCTCTATGGCAACAGCCCCCGGGTGCCGCAGAGTGCCGGTACGCCGTCGTATTCTCCCCGTGTTGGTTCGTTAGGCGAAGCTCAGCCGTTTGAGTACAGCGAGGACATTCCCACGGGCGGTGAAATGCAAACGGCATGGCTTCCCTCAGAAGGAGGGTCACCTAACCAATGGGTCGAAAACACATCGGGCAAGAAACAATGGCGCTTATATGACGGAGACGGTAACGCGGCCGTCGATATTGATTTCGGTCACGATCACGGGTTTGGCGTTCCACACTCCCATAATTGGGAAAATGGCGTTAGAGATAAGGGAAATGCATTTTCGCTGCTACCTTGGTAAAGGATTTTTTTGATGGACAAACTCAAGGAATTTGGTTACTTCCACGACTGGTATATCAACGCTCTCGTGGTTCGGGATAAGCATAAACTTATTGTCATGTTGGAGGATGAAGGGAAGCGAGCGACGGCAACTTTTAGCGGAACCAGTCGCTGCACCGTTGAACATTTCAGCGTGTCCAATAACATCGTCTTTGAGATGAAGATCCTCACGCCGGGGGACACGAATTACGATCTCGCCCGCGCCATGCTCTCTAAAAGCGAGCGGTTTTCGAAGACGCCGGGGTCTCAAGTAGCGCTAGTCCTCGCAACGGCCGGCGCGGAGCTAGCTGTGGAATTTGAGACGCTCGAGATCGACGCTGAGTAGGCGATTCGACTCGTGAATCTGCGACTACGGGAATCGGCGCCTTTCGGGAAGCAGTGGCCGTGATGCTAAAACCACTGTACCCGGCGCTAGTAATTTGCCTGATTGCGACCACCTGCTCTGCCGCCGGGCTCACGGCCACCCCGTCATCATTCAACGGAAAATGGACCGTCACCGATGTGGTCGGATACAGCGATGTTTCGGGCGGAATACCCGAGGCAAAACGACTGCTCGGCAAGGTGCTGAGTATATCGACTGGTCAGATCGAATTCGCAGGCGAGCGCTGTCGTCCGCACGGCGGTTTCAACGTCCGCACCGTCAATACCGCGCCGAAGCTCAAGGACTATTACGGTATCAACCTCGAAGATACGGGCTTGCCCCCGAAGACCCTACTGCTGGACAGCGACAATTGCGCGGCCGTATTCCGCATGGATGCGCATCGCGTCGTATTCGGTTGGGACGGCGTGATCGTGCGGGCAGTGAAACCGTAACCATCTCTACCGCCCCGCATTCAACTTGCGCCACAACGTCGTCTTGCTGATGCCCAATGCGGCGCAAGCCGCATCGCGATCGCCCTCGTGGGCCGCGAGCACCGCGCGGATTTCATCGGCCTCGACATGACGGCTGCGCTCGCGCAGCGTCAGCGCCGCCGGCTTCGCGCGCGCGATGGGCTCGACGACTTCCGGCGCGATCGCGCGCAGCATGTCGCGCGTGACGAGCGCCGCACTCGCATCCGTGTCCGCATCGCCATCGGCGAGTTCAACCGCGATCCGCTCGATCACGTTCTGCAACTCGCGCACATTGCCCGGCCACGCATAGCGCCGCAACGCCGCGCCCAAACCCTCCAGCATGCGAGCGGCGGTCTGCGCATCGGGCACGCGCGCCGCCAGCCTCGGCTCGCGCGCGGCCGCCTGGCGCAACAGTTCGGCGGCGAGCGGCAGCAGGTCGTTCGGCCGCTCGCGCAGCGGCGGTAGCGCGATGCTGAGGATGTTGAGCCGGTAGTACAGATCGGCACGAAAACTGCCCTCCGCGACGGCGTCGGTCAGCGCGCGATGGGTCGCCGCGACGATGCGGATATCGACGCGCATCGGCTCCGTCGATCCGAGCCGCACCACCTCGCGCTCCTGCAACACGCGCAACAGGCGGCTTTGCAACGGCAACGGCATCTCGCCGATCTCGTCGAGAAACAGCGTGCCGCGATGCGCGACCTCGATCAGCCCCGCCTTGCCACCCTTGCGCGCGCCGGTGAACGCGCCTTCCTCGTAGCCGAACAGCTCGCTTTCGAGCAGCGCCTCCGGAAACGCGCCGCAATTGATCGCGACGAACGCGAAGTCGCGTCGCGCGCTCAGTTGATGCATGCTCTGCGCGACCATTTCCTTGCCGGTGCCGCTTTCGCCGAGAATCAGCACGGTCGCGTCCGACCTCGCATAACGCACGACGAGCGCGCGCACCCGTTGGATCGATTCCGACGCGCCGACGATATCGTCGAGCCGGTAGCGCGCAGTGAACTGCTGCACGCGTTGACGCGCGCGCAGCGTCCGATCGAGCCGTTCGACCGCGCGCGATTCCTGAAACGTCAGCACGGTGCCCGGCGCCGCGCCGCTGCTTGCGAGCGGCCCGCGATGCACGACATAGCTGGCGCCGCGCACCGTGCAGAAGCTGTCGCCCTCCGCGTCCGGCAGACTGCCCGCGAGGTCGGGCGCGAGTTCGAGCAGCGCGCGGCCGACGGCCTTCGCGGCATCGATACCGAGCACGCTCGCGAGCCGCTGGTTCATCAGTTCGACGCGGCCTTGCGCATCGAGCGCGACCCACGCCGTCGCGCAGGTGCTGCAGCAGCGTGTCGAGCCGCTGACGTCGCACGGTTTCGTGGCGCGTCGCCTGCGCGACTTCGAGCGCGGTGTCGAAACCGGCCCGCACCGACGCGCGCGAGTACAGAAACACCGCGCCCATGCCGGCGTTCGCGGCGAGGTCGGTGACCATGCCTGGGCCGACCACGACGTCGATGCCACGATCGCTGAGATCGAGCACGACGCTCTCCGCGTCCTGCGCCGACTGATACGACGCGAACGTGACATCGAGCGCGTACGCGGCGGCGAACCGCCGCACTTCGTCGGGCGTGTCGCCGTGCGTGACGAGCGCGACGCGCGCGCCTTCCCGACGCGCGCGGGCGAGCGCATGCATGACGTCGTAGCCGGTCGGACTGATCCGCACGACCGGCACCGACACGCGCGTCTTCAGATACGCGCCGTTCGAGCCGCCCGCGAGCACGACGTCGGGCCGCGCGGCGCCCGCGGCCTCGATTTCGCGCACCGCGTCTTCGAAGGCGTGCGACACGATGCGAACATCCGCGCGTTCCACGTATTCGCCGGCGATGTCGAAGAACAGATCGCGCAGGCGGCTAATGCTGAGCGCCCAGACGCGCGGACGCTGCGGCGGTTCATAAAGAGGCGTGCTCAAGGCGGACGGCTCGCAACGGGATGGTTCGGGACCTCCATTATGCGAGCATTCATTGCCGATTTGAAATCCGGAGTTTCATTAATGAAATCGAGCGTCGGACGGGGACGCGTCATCGCTTCGCCGGACTCCCGCCAAATCAGGCACTTAGCTGGCGGTGAGCGGGCTGGCCCGTTCTTTGCGTACAAGGCAGCCCAGTCGAAGCAATGGCCAAATTCCAACCCTTTCTGGAGACAATCGATGAGCGAAGCAGACAACAGCACGCCGAACGCAGGCGCTTTCAAACCGAAAAAATCCGTCGCGCTGTCGGGCGTGACCGCGGGCAACACCGCGCTGTGCACGGTCGGCAAGACCGGCAACGATCTGCACTATCGCGGCTATGACATTCTCGACATCGCCGAGGCGTGCGAATTCGAGGAGATCGCTTATCTGCTGGTCCACGGCAAGCTGCCGACGCAGGCCGAACTGACCGCGTACAAGACGAAGCTGAAATCGATGCGCGGCCTGCCCGCCAACGTGAAGGCCGCGCTCGAATGGATTCCGGCCGCCGCGCATCCGATGGACGTGATGCGCACCGGCGTGTCGGTGCTGGGCACCGTGCTGCCCGAGAAGGATGACCACAATCTGCCCGGCGCGCGCGATATCGCCGACAAGCTGATGGCCTCGCTCGGCTCGATTCTGCTGTACTGGTATCACTATTCGCACAACGGCAAGCGCATCGAGGTGGAAACCGACGACGATTCGATCGGCGGCCACTTCCTGCATCTGCTGCATGGCGTCGAGCCGTTGAAGGCGTGGGTGGATGCGATGCACGTGTCGCTGAACCTGTACGCGGAGCACGAGTTCAACGCGTCGACGTTCACCGGCCGCGTGATCGCGGGCACGGGCTCGGACATGTACTCGGCGGTCACCGGCGCGATCGGCGCGCTGCGCGGCCCGAAACACGGCGGCGCCAATGAAGCCGCGTTCGAAATCCAGTCGCGCTACCAGACGCCTGACGAAGCCGAAGCCGACATCCGCCGCCGCGTCGAGAACAAGGAAGTCGTGATCGGCTTTGGCCATCCGGTGTACACGATCTCGGACCCGCGCAACAAGATCATCAAGGAAGTTGCGAAGAAGCTGTCGAAGGAAGCGGGCAACACGAAACTGTTCTCGATCGCCGAGCGGCTCGAATCGGTGATGTGGGACGCGAAGAAGATGTTCCCGAACCTCGACTGGTTCAGCGCGGTGTCGTATCACATGATGGGCGTGCCGACCGCGATGTTCACGCCGCTGTTCGTGATCTCGCGTACGGCAGGATGGAGCGCGCACATCATCGAGCAGCGCGTCGACAACAAGATCATCCGGCCGAGCGCGAATTACACCGGTCCGGACGATCTGCCGTTCGTGCCGCTGGCGAAGCGCGTTTGAGCTGAGGTCGCGAGCTAAACTACCCGCACTGTCTGGCTGGCGCGCGAGCGAAGCGCCACCCGACGCCGCCGGCATACCGTCCGGCGGCCGATAACCGTCCTGTCCCTACGTCATGAATACTGCCAACCGCAAACGCCTTCCGGGCACCGGGCTCGACTTCTTCGATACGCGTGCCGCGGTCGACAAGATCGAGCCCGGCGCCTACGACAAGCTGCCGTACACGTCACGCGTGCTCGCCGAAAACCTGGTGCGCCGCTGCGACCCGGTGACGCTGACCGCTTCGCTGAAACAGATCATCGAGCGCAAGCGCGAGCTCGATTTTCCGTGGTTCCCGGCGCGCGTCGTGTGCCACGACATTCTCGGCCAGACCGCGCTCGTCGATCTGGCGGGTCTGCGCGATGCGATCGCCGCGCAAGGCGGCGATCCGGCGCTCGTGAATCCGGTGGTGCCGACGCAACTTGTCGTCGATCACTCGCTGGCCGTTGAGTGCGGCGGTTTCGATCCGGACGCGTTCGCGAAGAATCGCGCGATCGAGGATCGCCGCAACGAAGACCGCTTCGATTTCATCAACTGGACCAAGCGCGCGTTCCGCAACGTCGACGTGATTCCGCCGGGCAACGGTATCCTGCATCAGATCAACCTCGAACGCATGAGCCCGGTCGTGCAGGTGAAGGACGGTGTCGCGTTTCCCGACACGCTGGTCGGCACCGACTCGCATACGCCGATGGTCGATGCGCTCGGCGTGATCGCGATCGGCGTCGGCGGCCTCGAAGCGGAAAGCGTGATGCTCGGCCGCGCGTCGTACATGCGGCTGCCCGATATCGTCGGCGTGGAGCTGAGCGGCAAGCCGGGCGAGGGCATTACCGCGACCGACGTGGTTCTGTCATTGACCGAGTTCTTGCGCAAAGAGAAGGTGGTCGGCGCGTACCTCGAGTTTTACGGCGAGGGCGCGGCGAATTTGACCTTGGGCGATCGCGCGACGATCGCGAACATGGCGCCCGAGTTCGGCGCGACCGCCGCGATGTTCTATATCGACGAGCAGACGGTCCGCTATCTGAAGCTGACCGGCCGCGACGACGAACTCGTCAAACTCGTGGAAACGTATGCGAAGCACACCGGCTTGTGGGCCGATACGCTGAAGCACGCCGAATACGAGCGCGTGCTCAAGTTCGATCTGTCGAGCGTGGTGCGCACGCTCGCGGGGCCGTCGAATCCGCATCGCCGCTTGCCGGTGTCGGAGCTGGCCGCGCGCGGCGTCAGCGGCAAGGTCGAGAACGAGCCCGGTCTGATGCCGGACGGCGCGGTGATCATCGCCGCGATCACGAGCTGCACCAACACGAACAATCCGCGCAACATGATCGCGGCGGGCCTCGTCGCACGCAACGCGAACCGGCGTGGACTCGTGCGCAAGCCGTGGGTCAAGAGCTCGCTCGCGCCGGGCTCGAAGGCTGTCACGCTGTATCTGGAAGAGGCGGGGCTCTTGCCTGAACTCGAACAGCTCGGCTTCGGCGTGGTCGCGTATGCGTGCACGTCGTGCAACGGCATGTCCGGTGCGTTGGACCCGGTGATCCAGAAGGAGGTGATCGAGCGCGATCTGTATGCGACCGCCGTGCTGTCGGGCAACCGCAACTTCGACGGCCGGATCCACCCCTACGCGAAGCAGGCTTTTCTCGCGTCGCCGCCGCTGGTCGTCGCCTATGCGATCGCGGGTACGATCCGCTTCGACATCGAGAAGGACGTGCTCGGCGTCGATGCGGACGGTCATGCGGTCACGCTGAAAGATCTGTGGCCGTCGGATGCGGAGATCGATGCGATCGTCGCCGCGAGCGTGAAGCCCGAGCAATTCCGCAAAGTGTATGAACCGATGTTCGCGGTCTCCCCCGACACCGGCGCGAAGGCCGACCCGCTGTACGACTGGCGCGAAGAAAGCACCTATATTCGCCGTCCGCCGTACTGGGAAGGCGCGCTCGCCGGCGAGCGAACGCTGAAGGGTATGCGCGCGTTGGCCGTGCTCGGCGACAACATCACGACGGACCACCTGTCGCCGTCGAACGCGATTCTGCCCGACAGCGCGGCCGGCGAATACCTGACGAAAATGGGCCTGCCCGAAGAGGACTTCAATTCGTACGCGACGCACCGCGGCGATCACTTGACCGCGCAGCGCGCGACCTTCGCGAACCCGACGCTGAAGAACGAGATGGTGGTCGAGAACGGCCAGGTGAAGGCCGGTTCGCTCGCGCGCATCGAGCCCGAGGGCAAGGTCACGCGCATGTGGGAAGCGATCGAAACGTATATGGAGCGCAAGCAGCCGCTGATCGTGATCGCGGGCGCCGACTATGGCCAGGGTTCGTCGCGCGACTGGGCCGCGAAGGGCGTGCGGCTGGCCGGCACCGAAGCGATCGTTGCGGAAGGCTTCGAGCGGATTCACCGCACGAACCTCGTCGGCATGGGCGTGTTGCCGCTCGAATTCAAGCCGGGCGTGAATCGCCTGACGCTCGGCATCGACGGCACCGAGACGTTCGACGTGATCGGCGAGCGCAAGCCGCGCGCCGATCTGACGCTGGTGATTCATCGCCGCAACGGCGAGCGCGTCGAAGTGCCGGTGACGTGCCGGCTCGATACGGCCGAAGAGGGGTCGATCTACGAAGCCGGTGGCGTGCTGCAGCGTTTCGCGCAGGACTTTCTCGAGTCGACCAGAGCGGCGGCTTGACGGGCCGCATCGCCCTTCATCAAAGAACATGTCACCTCAGGACACCTTCATGGCCCAACTTCCCCAGATCAAGATTCCGGCCACCTATATGCGCGGCGGCACCAGCAAGGGCGTGTTTTTCCGTCTGCAGGATCTGCCCGAGACCGCGCAGCGACCGGGCGCCGGGCGCGACGCGCTGCTGATGCGCGTGATCGGCAGTCCCGATCCGTACGGCAAGCAGATCGACGGCATGGGCGGCGCAACGTCGAGCACCAGCAAGACCGTGATCGTTTCGCGCAGCAGCCGGCCCGATCACGACGTCGACTATCTGTTCGGTCAGGTGTCGATCGACAAGGCGTTCGTCGACTGGAGCGGCAATTGCGGCAACCTGTCGGCCGCGGTGGGGCCGTTCGCGATCAGCGCGGGCCTCGTCGATGCGGGCCGCGTGCCGCGTGACGGTGTCGCGATCGTGCGTATCTGGCAGGCTAATATCGGCAAGACGATCATCGCGCACGTGCCGATGAGCGATGGCGCGGTGCAGGAAACCGGCGACTTCGAGCTCGACGGCGTGACCTTCCCGGCCGCCGAAGTGCCGCTCGAATTCATGGACCCGGCCGCCGACGAAGAAGGCGCGGGCGGCGCGATGTTCCCGACCGGCAACCTCGTCGACGACCTGGAAGTGCCGGGCGTCGGCACGTTGACGGCGACGATGATCAACGCGGGCATCCCGACGATCTTCGTCGACGCCGAGGCGATCGGCTACAAGGGCACCGAGTTGCAGGACGCGATCAACAGCGACGCGAAGGCGCTCGCGATGTTCGAGACGATTCGCGCGCATGGCGCGCTGCGCATGGGGCTGATCAAACATCTGGACGAGATCGCGACGCGGCAGCACACGCCGAAGGTCGCGTTCGTCGCGAAGCCGGTGGACTACGTGGCGTCGAGCGGCAAGCCGGTGCGCGCGGGCGACGTCGATCTGCTGGTGCGCGCGATGTCGATGGGCAAGCTGCATCACGCGATGATGGGCACGGCGGCGGTCGCGATCGGCACCGCGGCGGCGATCGCGGGCACGCTCGTCAATCAGGCGGCGGGCGGCGGCGAGCTTGAGTCGGTGCGCTTCGGGCATCCGTCGGGCACGTTGCGCGTCGGCGCCCAGGCGAGTCAGAAGGACGGCGAGTGGGTCGTCACGAAGGCGATCATGAGCCGCAGCGCGCGCGTGTTGATGGAGGGGTGGGTCAGGGTGCCGCGGCAGGGCTGAGGCGGCGCCGATGTCGGCCAACGTCAGCGGCACGGAAGGCTACGTAGAGCAGGCCGCCGCGCTGATCGAACGATGGCGGACGCTGTCGTTCGGCGATCGGCATTGGCCGATTCTCGACTGGATACCGCAGGCGCCGTCGCGGATCGTCGATATCGGCGCGGGCATCGGCACGGATGCGGCCGCGCTCGCGGCGATGGGGCATACGGTGCTCGCGGTCGAACCGGTCGACGTATTGCGCAACGCGGCGCGCGAGCTGCATGCGTCGACGCGCATCGAATGGCTCGACGACAGCCTGCCTGATCTCGCTCTCGTGCTAGCGAAGCCGAAGCGCACCGCTTTCGACCTCGTCATGCTCACCGCCGTCTGGATGCATCTCGATGCGCGGCAGCGCGAACGAGCGATGCCGCGCGTCGCGTCGTTGTTGCGCGATGGCGGCGTGTTGATCCTGTCGCTGCGGCATGGGCCGGTTCCGGCCGGGCGCCGCATGTTCGACGTTACCGCAGATGAGACGATCCGGCTGGCGAGCGAGCACGGCCTGCGACTCGTGCGCGAGTTGCGCACGTCGTCGGTTCAGAAGGCCAACCGCGATAGCGGCGTGACGTGGACGCGGCTCGTGTTCCGTTGACTCCCCGATCCAGGCGCGCCGCAGCCGCCGCCTTTGCCGATGCAAACCTTCGCGTCGTCTACAATGGCCGCTCCGGCCGCGCTCCCATAACCACGCCCAGCGGCCGACTCAGTCCCGACGCAGAGGAGCCACGATGCAGAACAGGCTGGACGCCGACGCAACGAAGTCCGGCGACGCGGCGCACGACATCGCGCGCGCGAGACGCGCGGTGCTCGTGATCGCGATTGCGCAATTGCTCGGTACGTCGTTGTGGTTCAGCGCGAACGGCGCGATGCGCGATCTGCAGATCGCCTGGCATCTGAGCGCGTCCGGTATCGGCTGGCTGACGAATGCGGTGCAGGCTGGCTTTATCGTCGGGACTTTGCTGTCGGCGACCACCGGACTCGCGGATCGCGTGTCGGCGAGCAAGGTGTTCGCCGTCTGCGGCGTGCTCGGCGCGACCTTGAATGCGCTGTTCGCGCTGTGCAGCAGCGGGCTCGCGTCGGCGCTCGTGTTTCGCTTCGGCGTGGGCGTCGCGCTTGCCGGCATCTATCCGCTCGGCATGAAGCTGCTCGTTACGTGGGACCCGCGCCGCGCCGCGCAGACGCTCGCGTTGCTCGTTGCGATGCTGACGCTCGGCACGGCGTCGGTGCATGCGATTCGTGCGTTGCTGTCGAGCGTGCCGTGGCAAACCGTGGTGCTCACTTCGTCGGGACTCGCGGTGATCGGCGCGCTGCTGGTGTTTGTGCTCGGCGAAGGGCCGCACGCGCGGCGCTCGGGCAGCCGACGCTTCGGTTTGTCGGCGGGCGTCGGGCAGGTCGTGCGCATCAGCGAGTTTCGCTCGGCCGCGCTCGGCTATTTCGGTCACATGTGGGAGTTGTACGCGTTCTGGACGCTGACACCGCTGCTCGTGCAGCGCGCGTTCGCGAGCGGGGCGCCGGCGGCGCCGGGCACCGTCGCATTGTGGTCGTTCCTGATCATCGCGATCGGTGCGCTCGGCTGCCTGTTCGGCGGCAGGCTCAGCCAGGTGGTCGGCAGCGCGCGTACCGCCGCTCTCGCGCTGACGATATCGGGCACGCTGTGCGCGATTTATCCGCTCACCACGGGGTTCGGCACCGCCGCGCAACTGGCGCTGCTACTCGTGTGGGGCATCAGCGTGATCGCCGATTCGCCGCAATTTTCGGCGCTGTCCGTGAAGGCCTGTCCCGCCGACAAGATCGGCGGCGCGCTGACGCTGCAGAACAGCTTCGGCTTTTTCCTGTCCGCCTGCTCGATCCTGTGGTCGACCAGCGCATTTCACGCGCTCGACGTGCGCGTCGCATGGCTGCTGCTGCCTGGGCCGATCATCGGTCTGATCGCGATGTCGCCGCTGTTGCGCAAGCAGCCACGCTGGTGATGCTCGCGGTGCGTTACTTGCCGCCGTGCTTTTCCTGCCAGCGCTGCATGAACGCGATCTCGTCATGCTGCGCCTTGATGATGTTGCGCGCGAGCCGCTTGATCTCCGGGTCCTTGCCGTATTTCAACTCCGCCTGCGCCATCTCGATCGCGCCCTGGTGATGCGGGATCATGTGCGCGACGAAATCCCGGTCGGCGTCGCCGGTGTATTCGGGGGCGCTCATGTCATGCATCATGCGCTCGTCGGCGGCCTTGAAGGCCTGCGTCGATGCGCCCGCGTCGGTATGCGCCGAATCCGGCATGTCCATGCCGGGCATCCCCTGATGTTGCGCGTGAGCGGACAGTGCCGCCGCCGCGAATGCCAAACCGCCGAACACACAGAGAGCGCGCAACGCGCGAAGGTTTTTCATATTGATTTTCGGTTGTTGAAGAGGGTGGCGACGTGATCCGCGCGATTCTAACGGTCACGTCGGACATCGTGGAGCTTCCTACCGTGGTAAGGTCAAGCGGAGGCAAAGCAACGCACGCCTATAATGAAACGCGACTGGATGACCAAGCCAGCATCATTGGCAGCATCACTCACTCAACGAGGCTGACAGCATGTACATCGCGATGAACCGCTTCAAGGTGGCGCCCGGCTCCGAGGACGCCTTCGAACATCTGTGGACCACCCGCGACACCCATCTGAAAGAGGTGCCAGGCTTCGTGGAATTCCATTTGCTGAAGGGACCGCGCAAGGACGATCACGTCCTCTATTCGAGCCATACGATCTGGCGCGACCATGCATCGTTCGAGACATGGACGAAGTCCGACGCGTTTCGTGCCGCGCATCGCAGTGCCGGTAACGAAAACCGCGTGCTGTATCTCGGCCACCCGGAATTCGAAGGCTTCGAAGTCATCCAGACCGTCAAATAACGCGGTCTCGCGCGGCGCCTGCATGCCTGTTCGCATTCGCGTGGGCATCGCGCATGCACATCCGACGCGCATCGCGCGTGGACATCGAGCTGTTCACGGCAGCGCACCACTCACCAAGGATCGAAAACATGAAAGCCGTCAGAATCGGTTCACCCGCCACAGTCGATAGCCTGCAGGTCGTCGATCTCGCCGATCCCGGTCAGCCCGAGGCCGGGCAGATTCGCGTGCGCATTCGCGCCAGTTCGTTGAACTACCACGACTACGGCGTCGTCTGCGGCAATCTGCCGGCCGAAGCGGGCCGCATCCCGATGGCCGATGGCGCGGGCGTCGTCGAAGCGGTCGGCGCAGGCGTGCGCGAATTCAAGGCCGGCGATCACGTCGTGTCTTGCTTCTTCCCACACTGGGAAAACGGTTCGCCCGCGATCGGCGATTTTGCGACCACCCCCGGCGACGGCGTCGACGGCTACGCGCGCGAAGTCGTCGTGCTGCCGAGCCACTACTTCACGCGCGCGCCGGCCGGCTACAGCCACGCCGAAGCGGCGACGCTGACCACGGCGGGGCTGACCGCGTGGCGCGCGCTGGTCGTCGATGGTCAGTTGAAGGCAGGCAGCAGCGTGCTCGTGCTCGGCACCGGCGGCGTGTCGATCTTCGGCTTGCAGATGGCGAAGGTGATGGGGGCGTCGGTGATCGCGACGTCGTCGTCGAATGCGAAGCTCGCGAAGCTGCGCGAACTGGGTGCCGACCATACGATCAACTATCGCGACAATCCCGAGTGGGGCAAAGAAGTGCGGCACATCACCAACGGGCGCGGCGTCGATCACGTGGTCGAGGTGGGTGGTCCCGGCACATTGCCGCAGTCGATCACCGCATGCCGCATCGGCGGGCACATCGCGCTGATCGGTGTGCTGACCGGCCGCGCGGGTCCGGTGCCGACCGCGCATCTGATGGCGCGGCAACAGCGTCTGCAAGGGCTGATCGTCGGCAGCCGGCAGGATCAGATCGACATGGTGCGCGCGCTGGAGACCACGGGCATCAAGCCGGTGATCGACAGCACGTTCGCGCTGGACAAGCTCGCCGACGCGTTCCGGCATGAGGCATCGGGTGCGCACTTCGGCAAGATTTGTGTGGCGATCTGAGGATTCAACGCTCGCGCCCGATCCGCATGACCCCGGGATCGCTCTAGCTCAAATGCCCCTCGCGAGGTCCGCGAAACAGACACCCGTCGCCTCGCAGGCCTGCGTGAACCCTTCGTCGTAACTCGTGAAAAACAGCGTGCGCGTCGTGCCGAGCGTTCTGAACAGCTCGGCGAGCACCGCGCGCGCTGACGCGTCGAGTCCGCCGGCCGGTTCGTCGGCGATCAGCACGCGGGTTTCGCCGAGCGCGGCCGCCGTCAGAAACACCTTTTTGCGGCTGCCATACGACATCTGCTCGAAACGTTTGTCCAGATGCGGCGCGAGGCCGAAGCGTTCGGCGAGCGCGAGCACGTCGTCGGTCAGCGCGGTGTGCCGCGCCGCCGCAACCTGCCGCAGATAATCGCGGCCGGTCTGATCGGGCCAGCTCATGCTGTCTTCCGGCACATATGTGAGCAGCGCTTGCGCGGCATGCGGCGCGGCGCGCAGCGAACGACCGCCGAGCCATACGTCGCCGGTGTCGGGTTCGAGCGCGCCGGCGAGGATGGCGAGCAACGTCGATTTGCCGCTGCCGGATTCATCGTTCAACGCGACGCAGCCGGACGTCGCGTCGAAGTGCAGTCCTTCGAACAGGACGCGGTCGCTATATCGCTTGCTGAGGTTGTCGAATCGAAGCATGGGTTGGCGCGCAGAGGGCGATGTGAACGCGGCGCAGGATTGCGTCACGCCTCGTGCATGCCGTGCGGGATCTTCGGCACGGCAATTTCGCGCCAGTGTAGCAGCGCGCGCCTGGTTCCTTCGCGCCGTTACGCAGACGTCGGCGTCTCCAGCAAGAACTCCACCATCCGATCACACACGCGTTCGAACATCTGCGTGCCCGTCACGGTCGGGCAACCGCGCGCGCGTGCCGCTTCGATCAGCGGCGTAAGTGGCGGTTTCGTTACGACATCGCCGACAAAAGTCGTGGCCGGCAAGCGCGCGACGTCGATCGGCAACGAATCGCCCGCGCGCATGCCGAGCGGCGACGCGTTGACGACCACGTCATACGGACTCGGGTCGAGGTCGGCCGCCGCACCGCGCGCCGTGCCTCGGCCGAGCGCATTGAGCCGTGCGGTCAGCGAGCCGGTGCGTTCGACGTCGTTGTCGCGCACGTCGAGCGAGCCGACGCCGCGCTGAATCAGCGCATGGCCGATCGCCGAGCCCGCGCCGCCCGCGCCGACCAGCAGCGCTCGCTTGCCCTGTAGTTCGCAGCCCGCCGCGACGAGCGCCGCAACGAAGCCGGTGCCGTCGAACATGCCGCCATGCCAGCCGCCATCGGCGTTGCGGCGCAGCGTGTTGACCGCGCCAAGGAACGCGGCTTCTTCGGCGAGCGTCGCGCAATAGCTCGCCGCGGTGAATTTGTGCGGCACCGTGATGATCACGCCGTCGACGTTGCGCATCGGCGCGATGCCCGCGAAAAAAGCCGGCAGATCGGCTGGCGCGACGTGCGCGGGGACCACCAGCGCATCGCGGCCGGCCGAACGCAACGCGGCGGTCACGCCGGACGGCGAGCGCACCTGCGCAATCGGATCGCCGACGATGAAATACACGCGCGTCGCGCCGCTCAGACCCGCGTCGAGCGACGCCGCGAACGAAGGGGTTTCAGCCCGCTGCATGGTCGAATCTCCTGAAATGGGTGCCCCTATGCATCGTGCCCGATGGCGGGCGCCATGTGTTGCCTGTAGTCGGCTCGAAGCGTTGCGCACGAATGCAAGCGGCGCGATCGACGGCATCACGCTGAGTCAGAACGGGCAGCAGAACGAAAAATCGGTGATGGGTGGTGTCTACCTTGGGCCCGGCATCACGCCTCGTCGCCGCGATGCGAGTGCGGCAATCCCGCGCGACGAGCTGTTTCAGCACGCAAAGACGGGCCATATCAGTCGGCATTTCTCACGCCCGCGCCCTATTTTGAGACGCACGGTCAAGCCGCATCCAAAAACTGCGCTATGGTCAAACGGTCAGATTGCAGATCGCTTTCGACTTTAGCGATCGATGCGGCGAAGTCATCAGGCCAACAGGCAGGACGCGGGAGAGCGAAGATGAGCCTCACCAACAGGCAAGCAGCCGCGCAACGCGGCGGGCGGCTTCCGGCCAGATTCGCGGATGTCGCGGATGGCCACTTGCAGCATCTCGAGAGTGTGCTTGGCTTCGTGACGCGCAAGGGCGCCGCGCAATCCGGTGAACTCGACCACGTCTATTGGGAGCGGCGTATTCGCGCGCTCGAGGACACGCATCATCTGATCCAGAATCAGCGCACGCGCATCGCGAAGCTGCGCGACATGTTGCGCTTGCAGGCTCGGGCCAGCGGCGCACGGCGGCCTGAGAGGTCGGGGTCGTCCGCGAAGACCGAAAGAAGTGCTGCGTAGGAAAGAACCGTCGATGCCGCTCGGCGCCGGCACCCAAAAAGCAGAACCTGAGAGAAAAGTGACGATGACGCGAACGGGTCCACAGAGACCCGTCGCTCATCCGCCGGTATTGCCCAGCTGATTCCAAAATCCTGACTTAATCGTGGCCTATTTTTCAGATCATTCAGGTCTGTCTAAATTGCGCCTTTGTCAGTAATTCTGACGGATTTTAATTGGGGAGCGGTTAGATATAGACATTTAAAAACACGCGCCGCTTTTTACGCTGATAAACTGTGTGCCCAAGGCGGCGACGCCCTGCGCGCGCTTGCCGCGTTCCCTTCCGGCGTGTCGATGGCCGGATAGACGGTACAAATAGGCCTTTTCCGCGGCTTTGACAGACTCGTACCGCCGGCAATACTGCCTTCGGCTAACGCGGCTCACCGGGGCACAGATCGTCCTCCTTCTGAATTGTCCTTTGAGCCTCGCCGTGTGGCGCTTCGCCCCCAGCCGATTTTCCGCAGACTCCGCCTTCCGATTTCGACAGGTAAGTTCGACAGAGAGCTTGATTAAGTAAGGGCTTGTTCAAGTCCGCATTTTGGAAATGACTCATGAAGCCGGGAAATAATTCGCTTGGGAAAAAGCGCGCACGCAAAATTGCGGTGGCGGCTGTGGCGGTGCTGATCGCGGTGTTGGTCGGTTGGGGCGTCTGGCATATCCAGCATCGCGCCGAGCCGCAGGCGCCTGCGCTGAGCGGCATTGCGAGCCAGATGCGCCACGATGCATCCGCGTGGACGCATGCGGAGAAGGATGCGTCGACGATGCTGCGCGACATTCACGACACCAACGTCGCGGCGATCGGCGTGAGTCCCAACGCGATTCTGGTGTCGCTGCGTGACGGCTCGAAGTACTTCGTCACCGATCACAACGCAACCTTCTCGCACGCGCTGCTGCTTGGCGAGCGCTCCGACGCCGCCGCGTATCAGCTCGTATGGCTGCCCGACGTCGACATCCACAGCGACGGCGCACGCTGGACCCAGCTGTTCGAACAGTTCCGCGACGCGCTGAGCGTGCTGCTGCCGCTCGCGCTGATCGGCGGCATGGCGTGGTTCATGCGACGCGAGATGAAGGGCGGCGCGAAGCTGCTCAGCGAAACACCGACGCTGCGTTTCGACGACGTGATCGGCGCGAACGAAGCGAAGGCCGCGCTCGCCGACATTCGCGGTTACCTGTCCGATCCGAAGCAGTTCTCGTCGCTGGGCGTGCGCGCGCCGTGCGGCATCCTGATGGTCGGCGCGCCCGGCGTCGGCAAGACGCGGCTCGCGCAGGCGCTGGCCGGCGAATGCGGCGCGAACTTCATTTCGATCACGGGCAGCTATTTCAGCGCGAAGTACTACGGTGTCGGTATCCAGAAGGTGCGGCACCTGTTCGAACTCGCGCGCAAGAACGCGCCGACGGTCATCTTCATCGACGAAGCGGACGGTCTCGCGAAACGAACCGACACCGGCGGTGGTCCGGTCGAAGCCGAAAGCAACCGGATCATCAACCAGCTGCTCGCGGAGATGGACGGCTTCGAGTCGAACGAGGGCGTGATCGTCGTGGCCGCGACCAACCATCCCGACAATCTGGACGAAGCATTGCGCCGCCCCGGCCGTTTCGATCGCACGGTGCAGGTGCGTCTGCCGGATCGCGAAGACCGCGCCAAGATTTTCCGTTTCTACGCGCAGCGGCTGAAGTCGAAAGCGGCGGATATCGACTACGACCAGCTCGCGCGTTTGACGACTGGACTGTCACCGGCCACCGTCGCGATGGTCGTGAATCAGGCGGGGCTGATCGCGCGCAAGGCGGGCGATAACGAAATCGCCGCGAAGCACTTCATGGAAGCGATCAAGATCGCGCGCATCGGCGACGTGAGCGGCGCCGAGCGCGCGCTCACCGAGGACGAGCGCAAGCGCATCGCGGTGCATGAGGCGGGTCACGGTCTGGTCGCCGCGCTGCTTGGCACCGGCGTGCTCGAGGAAGTGACGATTCTGCCGCGTGGCGGCGCGCTTGGCGTCGCGCTGATCACGAAGGCGCAGGACAAGCACCTATACCGCGAAACGGAAATCCGCAACGAGATCCAGGTGCTGCTCGGCGGACGCAACGCGGAGATTCTGATGTTCTCCGAAGCATCGAGCGGCGCCGCATCGGACTTGCAGGAGGCCTCGCGTATCAGCCTCGACATGGTGTCGAAGTTCGGCTTCAACAGCGACGGCGATCTGTTCAGTCTCGCGGCGCTGCCGTCGCAGTACGCGGGCCTGCAAATGAAGAGCGCAATCGAGCATGCGAACGTGCTGCTCAAGGAGCTCAACGAACTTTGCTACGGGCTACTGCACGCGTACGAGCCGGTACTGCGCGACATTTCGGACCAGTTGCTCGAGCACGAGACCGTACCCGGGGACACCGTTTATCGGTTCATCGCCGAGCACAAGAGCACGCTGAAGATCGTGCACGAGCCTGCGGCGGCTTGACGGGCGCTGATGATGCGCTACGCGAAGACCGACGATCCCGGGTCGGTCGGCATCGCGGGAAAGCGCCTCGCGCATCGTGTTCTTCTTTCGTTTGGCCGGTTCGGTCCCGTGGAGTGCGTCAGATGAGGGGCGACCGGGTGGTGAGGCCGAATGATAGCGTGAGGCGTGTAGCCGGATAGATCGGCGACCCGGTTCGATCTTTCAGGCTACGTCGGAAGCGACGTTCTCCTCTCCTTTCAATACCGATTCGCCGCGCGTCTTCACTCGCAAAATCGGCGCCTCGATCAACCGCCACGACAGCACCGCAATGCCAAGCGAAATCGCAAACGACGCGACGATGCCAAGCGTATGTGCCCACATCGGCACGCTGCCGCCAAACAACGCCTCGGCGTGACGGTTACGCGTCAGATCGGGGATCAGGTTGTGATACAGATAGAAGCCGTAACTGATACGCCCAAGACCGGCGAGCCAACGCGTCTGTAGCAGACCCATCACGGCAGCATTGCGGCAACACGCGATCGAAGCCACCAGCGCCGCGATACCGATCCCGTACGTTGCGCTGATCGCGGTAAACAGCAAGGGATCGTCGAGCATGTTCCACCTCGGCTCGGCCGCGCACAAGCCGATCACGACCAGACTCAGCGCGAACAGCGTCAGGCCATGACCGAGCCAGGCACGCACGCGGCCGCGATCGTCCTCGATCACCAGACCACCGATGCCGCCCAACGCGAGCAACCAGACATTGCTCAACGGGTGCGTATAAATCGTGATCTCATCCCAGTGCGCGGCGCGCATCGCGAACAGCGCGGCAAGGCCGAGCGCCACGATCGCCCAACATGCCGCTCGATGTCGCCGCGTCGCGAGCAGCAGCAAAAACGGCGCAACGACGAGATAGAACTGCTCCTCGATCGCGAGGCTCCACAAGTGCGAATAGCGGCCCGGCCAGTAACGCAGCACCGAGCCGATCCAGAAGTTGGACAGATACGCGAAGTGAAACGGCATGCCGCTCGCCAGTTCCGGATTCGCGAGGCCGAATGCCATCAGCACGCACATCACGACGAGCATCAGGTAATAGATCGGAAAGATGCGCACCGTGCGACGAAACAGAAAGCGCCCGAGTTCGGTGCGGAAACAGCTGTCGCCCTCTTCGATGCGCGCGCGCCGCGACGACAGGATGCCGATGATCAGAAAGCCGCTCAGCGCAAAGAAGATCCACACGCCGAGATGCCCGATTTCGCCGATGTCGCCGAAGAGTCGATGCTGCAGAAACACCATCAGCACAGCGATCGCGCGCAATCCATCGAATCCGGCAATTCTGTTTTTCATAAACCTCTATTCGCAAAGCGGCGGAAAAGCACGAAAACATCGTACGGGGAAAAAATGCGAAAAAAATCGCAGCGCGCGTTCGATGATTTATTTTCGAGGCTCGCGTCCATCCATGAAGACGGGTGTCCCTGTTTCGCGCATGAAAAACCGCAAAACTTTCCGCGTGTTCGCTAAAGACGCGCCGAGTATTACCAGTCGCCAACGACTCCATTTCAGAAAGCCGTTGTGAAAGCGAACATTAGAGGCGGATCGTCAGCGCCTTCGCCTGCGTCATAGGTGATGCATTGAACGATCGAGTCTTTTGTCGTTCGCACAGGTTGGCACGCTGATGCGTGGCCATTAACGTTCTTGCGTGCCGCCAGCGCGCATTCTTCGAGAAGACGAATGGAAACCCCGGGCCGTGGCCGTGGACGATCGGTCGAAGTCGATTTCTTTCGCGGTATCGTGCTGATCGTCATCGTGCTCGATCACATTCCCGGCAGCACGCTATCGCACCTGATGCTGCACGCGTACGCGTTGTGCGATTCGGCCGAGGTGTTCGTATTTCTCGGCGGCTATGCATCGGCGGCGGCGTATACGGCGGTGCTTGCGCATCGCGGCGAACACGCGGCGCAGCTGCGCTTCGTCAAACGCTGCGGGGAGATCTATCGCGCGTATCTGTTGACGGCGATGCTGACGCTCGTGTCCGGCGCGATTCTCGCGCTGCTCGATCTGAATCGGCCGATGGTAGAAATGACCGGCTGGCCGCCGTTCGCGTTGCAGCCATGGCGTCAAGCATTCGATATCGCGCTGTTGCGCCGGCAACCGTATCTGTCCAGCGTGCTGCCGATGTACGTGCTATTCGCGCTATGCGTGCCCATGATGATGCCGCTCGCGCGCCGCTCTGCATCGCTCGCGCTCGCGGTGAGCGTCGCGGTGTGGGCCGTCGCGCGGCCGCTCGCCGCGTTATTCAGCATTGACGCCGTCGCCGACTGGGCTTTTAATCCGTTTGCGTGGCAACTGATGTTCGTGCTCGGTATGCTGTGCCGCGTCCAGCCGATCAGCGAACGTTTTCATGCGAGCTATGCCGCGCAGTGGCTCACGCGCGTCGCGGTGGTCGCGTTGCTTGGCTTCGCGATGGTCAAACTTTTCGTGCTGACGCAGCCTTTGCCCGGCACGCACAAGCAGAATCTTTCAGTGGAACGTGTGATCAATTTCATCGTCATCGCGTGGCTCGCCGCCCAGTTCGTGCGGATGGGCAGTATCGCGTGGCTAGCGAGGCGGCTGCCCGCCGTCGTGACGGTGGGGCGCACCGGACTCGTGTGCTTCGTGACCGGCACGCTGGTGTCGTTGATCATCGACACGGCGACACCGCACACGTTTCACGGTTTTCGCGCGGTGCTGGTCGGGCTCGGCGGCGACCTCGCGGCGATCGGCGCGCTGCTGATGATCGCGCGCGGCTGGAGCGGCTGGAAAGGGCAGCAGTCGGGCGCACAGGCGAATGGCGCGGGTTGCGGATGACACGACGCGAGCGCCGCGGGCGCATCACGACCACGATGCGCACTACGCGCAAGCTCGTTGGACTCGCAACCGTGATGAGCGTCGTCGTGCTCGCGTGGCTCGCGATGCATCGCACGGCCGCGCAGGCCAAAGAGACACCGTTCGCGATGCACTGCGCGGAGTTCGCGGGCGCGGTGCTGTCGCCCGAATTGATCGAGATGCCGACGGCCGGCGCGCTGATCGAAAGCGCGGCGATGATCGGCGCGACCGCGCCGGGAAATCAGCAAGGCGGCGAGTATTGCCGCATCACGGGCCGCATCAAGGCGCTGAATCGGACGACGCCCGACATCCGCTTCGATCTGAATCTGCCGCGTCGTTGGAATGGCCGTGCGTTGCAGATCGGCGGCGGCGGGTACAACGGCGTGGTTGTCAGCGGCACCGGCGTGATGCCGTTCTCGCCGGATCGCGCGCCGCTCGCGCAAGGCTACGCGACGTTCGGTGACGACTCGGGGCATGTCGGCGATTCGTCGCTCGCGGAGTTTGGTCTCGTCGATGAAGCGGTGACGAACTTCGGCTACGCACATCTGAAGAAAACCCATGACGTCGCGCTCGCGTTGATCGCGCACGCGTACGGCAGGCCGCCGCAGCGCATGTATTTTGCCGGCGGCTCGACGGGGGGCCGCGAAGGCTACACGGTGATGCAGCGCTTCCCCGACGACTACGACGGCGTAATCGCCAATGCGCCCGCGCTGAATTTTTCCGGCGTGCGGCTGATCGGCGTGAAGCTCGGCCAGGCCGAGTACGGTACGCCGGGCGGCTTCGTGCCGCCGGCGCTGCTCGAACGCGTTTATCAACGCACGCTCGAGGTATGCGACCGGCTCGACGGCATGGCGGACGGCATCGTCAGCGACGTCGAAGCATGTCGCGCGCACGAAGCGCAAATTGTCGATTCGCTGCGTTGCGCGCTGCGCCCTTCATCTGACGATGTGTGTCTGACCGACGCACAACTGGCCACCTTGCTGGCGATGCGCGACGGGCTGTCGCTGCCGTATCGGCTCGCGTGGGAGGTGAGCGGCTATCGCGGCTACAACGTGTTCCAGGGCACGCAACTGACCGGCGCACTCGGGCTCGCGCATCAGCCGCGGCGTCAACCGGTACCGACGTTCTATGCAAACGGTTATCTGTTCGCGCAAGGCGACGGCTATCTGCGCTACTTCGTCGCGCGCGACGCGGACTTCGATTCGTTGACGTTCGATCCGCAACGCCCCGGCAAATATCGCGCGCAACTGATCGCGCTGTCGGGCACGATCGGCGCGATGAACCCCGACCTGTCGCGTTACATCGCGCACGGCGGCAAGCTGATCACGCTGCAGGGTCTCGCCGATGAAGTGATCAGCCCGAACCAGACGATCGCATATCACGACGCGCTAGTCGCGCGTTTCGGCAAGGACGAGGTCGATCGCTTCATGCGGCTGTACATGGTGCCGGGGTTTCAGCATGGCAACGGCGTGTTCATTCCATCGGTCGATCTGCTCGGCGCGCTCGACGCGTGGGTCACGCGCGGCGTCGCACCCGAAACGCTGATGGCCACAGATCTCGCCGTGGCGACGAATGGACGCTCGCGACCGCTGTGCCGCTATCCCGGGTTTCCGCGCTATCTCGGCCGAGGCAATGTAAATCTGGCGAGTAGTTTTGTCTGTGCGCAGCCCTGAGGTCTGAGTTGTCGCAGCGCCTGTTTGACCGGCGAGCCGCGCAAGAAAGCGTGCGGACCGAGCCGGGGCTCACGCCCGACGAGCCGAGAGCCCGAGCGCCACCGCCTTTTCGCGCACGTAGCGCCCGCAACCGCACGATCTGTTCGTCCGCTCGCGTGCGCTGCACGCTTTCGCACTTTCCATTACATTGCGGATGCGGCGCGTTCCTTCGCGCCGTTTCCTCTCATTCAACAGCGGTGTCGGCCATCATCGAGTCCATGCAGCCAATCGTTTCGGTCACGAATCTGTCGAAAACCTACGCCAGCGGTTTTCAGGCACTGAAGAACATCAATCTGGCGATCCACCGTGGAGAAATCTTCGCGCTGCTCGGGCCGAACGGCGCGGGCAAGACCACGCTGATCAGCATCGTCTGCGGCATCGTCAACGCGAGCGAAGGCGGCGTGACGGTGGATGGCCACGACATCGGCTCCAACTATCGCGCGGCCCGCTCGCTGATCGGCCTCGTGCCGCAGGAGTTGACCGCGGACGCGTTCGAAACGGTCTGGGCCACCGTGTCGTTCAGCCGCGGCCTGTTCGGCAAGCCGAAGAACCCCGCTTACATCGAGAAAGTGCTGCGCGACCTGTCGCTATGGGAGAAGCGCAACAACAAGATCATCACGCTGTCGGGCGGCATGAAGCGGCGCGTGTTGATCGCGAAGGCGCTGTCGCACGAGCCGCGCGTGCTGTTTCTCGACGAGCCGACCGCCGGCGTCGACGTCGAGCTGCGGCGCGACATGTGGAAGCTCGTGCGCTCGCTCGCGACGAGCGGCGTGACGATCATCCTGACCACGCATTACATCGACGAAGCCGAGGAGATGGCCGACCGCATCGGCGTGATCAACGCGGGCGAAATCATGCTGGTCGAAGAGAAGACTGAGCTGATGCGCAAGCTCGGCACGAAGCAGTTGACGCTGCAACTGGAGAGCCCCCTCGACACGGTGCCGGCTTCGCTCGCCGGCTACGGGCTCGCGGTCGCGAACGGCGGCAACGAACTGACCTACACCTATGAAGGCGAGGGCGGGCGCACCGACATCATCGCGCTGCTGAAATCGCTCGACGACGCCGGTATCCGCTTCAAGGACCTGCACACCACGCAGAGTTCGCTCGAAGACATTTTCGTCAGTCTGCTGCGGGGGAACCCATGAACATCTACGCAATGCGCGCGATCTACAAGTTCGAAATGGCGCGCACGTGGCGCACGCTGATGCAAAGCATCATCGCGCCGGTGATTTCCACGTCGCTGTACTTCGTCGTGTTCGGCTCGGCGATCGGCTCGCGTATCAAGGAAGTGGAGGGCATCAGCTACGGCGCGTTCATCGTGCCGGGTCTGATCATGTTGTCGCTGCTGTCGCAAAGCATCGCGAACGCGTCGTTCGGGATTTACTTCCCGCGTTTCACTGGCACGATCTACGAGCTGCTGTCGGCGCCCGTATCGTATCTGGAGATCGTCGTCAGCTATGTGGGCGCGGCGGCCACCAAGTCGATCCTGCTTGGGCTCATCATTCTCGCGACCGCCGCGCTGTTCGTGCCGTTGCAGATCATGCATCCATTCTGGATGGTGCTGTTTCTCGTGCTGACGGCCGTCACGTTCAGTCTGCTCGGCTTCATCATCGGCATCTGGGCGGACAGCTTCGAGAAGCTGCAACTGGTGCCGCTCCTGATTGTCACGCCGCTCACGTTTCTCGGCGGCGCCTTCTATTCGGTGGACATGCTGCCGCCGTTCTGGCGCGCCGTCACGCTGTTCAATCCGATCGTTTATCTGGTCAGCGGATTTCGCTGGAGTTTCTACGAGTTGGGCGACGTCGGCGTCGGCCTGAGTCTCGGCATGACACTGCTGTTCCTCGCGGTGTTCCTCGTGATCGTCGGCTGGATCTTCAGGACCGGCTATCGATTGAAAAGCTGATAAGACCGCGCGATTAGCAGAGGGCGCGACAGCGAAAAGCCGTCGCGCCCTCTTCATCGATACGCGGAGACGCCGACTACGACAGATACGCCTGCGCGACATTGATCAACTGCACGCGGTTGCGCACGTTGAACAGCTGCCGCAAGCGCCGCAGATGATAGTCGACGTTATGCGGCGACAGCCCAAGGAAATACGCGATTTCCTTGTCGCGCTGCCCCTGCACGACCGCCTTCAGCACCGCGTGCTGCAGCTTGCTGAGCACGACGCGCTGCTGCTGCGCGGGCGCGATGCCGATCACGCTTTTCGCGTGCATCCAGATGAACTCATGAATCGAGTGCGCGAACATCAGCGTTTCCGCGACGATCGATTCGGTCATCCAGCGCGGGTTGCCGATCTCCGAATTGAAGCACAGGCTCGCGCTCAGCTCCGGCTCCGGCAGCGGCATCTGCGTGAGAATGCCGCTCTTGCGGCCGGTCGCCTCCAGCATGTCGATCAGCGCGCCGAGCCGCTCGCTGCGCAGCTGCGCGCGCGGCAGATCGGCGCGCAGGTCGGCGGTATTCCACAGAAACGGCATGCCGGTCGGCGACGCGAGCGCGACGCGCGGGTCGAGCTCGAAATAGCGCTCGCGGAAATAGCGCGTGAGCCATGCCTGCGACTCGTAGCTCGTCAACACGAACATCGTCTTGTGATGCGAAGACGTGCGCGTGGCGGTATAGCTGAACGAGTCGAAGCCCAATTGCCTGATGCGCTGACGCACGAACTCCATGCGGTCCTGCGCGCTGCCGAACCGTCCGAGCGGACCGATCAGCGGCGCGGCCCGCCGCGCCGCGGGCGACGGCGTGCCGATCTCTTCCTCGGTGAACAGAGTCAGAAAGCCACTGCGACACGCACCATTCGCGGCGCGGGGAGACATCTTCACTGCTTCAGCCGCGTGGGCTGATTTCGCGGCGTGCCGCGCGCCGGCCGGGTAAGCCGGTTGGGCGGATGCCGCTCTCGGGTGTGCTGCCGACGCGTGCCCGGCTTCGCCTTGCGGCGAGCCGGTCAGCCATTGCGGCAGCGTATCGCATTCATGTTCCATGAAACGGTAGCTCCGGCGTTCTAAACGCGTGAAAGACGACAACCTCAATGATTAGCGATTTCGTGAAATGTCGGTAGCCGGTTCCTTGCTATCATTTTTGTGATCTTGCGCTGACAGTGGACCGGCAATACGGGTACGGCGGCGTTTCTCCTTCCATACGGCACCTCCTTCGAGGGGATGTGATGGCACGAATTCCCAAGCTCACGACGACGCTCGCCTACGACCGCTACATGGCCGGCCAGCGACTCGTGTCGAGCGTGGATCGCGAGTGGCGGCATCTGGTGCTGCGCTCGTATCTCGAGCCGGTGCGGCAAGACCTGCTCGAAGCGCCCGGTTTGCGCGACTTCACGCTGATGACGCTCGCGAGCGGCGCCGAGCATCTCGAACGCAACCTCGGCGGAGCTTGGGAAAGCGCCGATATGCGCGTGAACGACCTGTGGTTCGTGCCGCCCACGCCGATCTCGTGGCGCTGGCATTCGATCAGCGACGAGCCGTTGTCTACGTTGCACGTGCACATCGAGCGCGATTTGATCGACAGCGTCGCGCAACAGATGGGGCTCGACGCGTCGCGTGAACTGTCGCTCGGCGACGCGATGCGCTTCAACGATCCGCTGATCGCCGCGATGCTTGCCGCGCTGCATCGCGCCGCCCGCGATCCGTCCGATTCGCGTCTGTATGTCGATACGCTGGCTCACGCGCTCGCCGCGCACCTGCTGCAGCACTATTCGAGCGGCAACGACGCGCGGCGCGGCGACGCGACGCGGCCCGAACGGCTGGTGCCGCGCCGGATCCGCCGGGTGACCGAGTACATCCGCACCAATCTCGCCGAAGATCTGGCGATCGCCGAACTGGCCGAGCAGGCCGGCCTAAGCAGTTTTCATTTTGCTCGGGTGTTTCGCCGCGAGACCGGGGAGACGCCGCATCAGTTCGTGACGCGCTTGCGGCTCGAGGAAGCGGCGAGGCTGCTGCGCGCCACGGATCGAACCGTCCTGCAAATCGCGCTCGAAGTTGGCTTCGAGAATGCCAGTCATTTCTCCGTGCAGTTCAAGCGTGGCTATGGTGCGACGCCGCTCGCCTACCGGCTGCGCGCTTGAGATGCACGCCGGCTGATGCTTGCCTGCGCACGCCGTAACGGCTCGCCTTTCTACGGTAGGAATCACGCACTTGCGCAGTGTGCTTTGCATTGCGCGGCTTGCAAACTACGAACTTTCGTGGCGGCGCGCGGTGCAAACTGGCATGGCACGTGGCGCAAGGCTTTGCGGTTCGGCCGGCCGCCCGCGATCGGACGTGGTCTAACTGGACTGACCGCGGCGCCGATAACTGTATCTGTCGAAACCTTGCATAGGACGACAGAATCGAACCGCCTTTGAACCCCACACACTGGATGACGCGCCATGACCCGACTCAAGATGACCGCCTGCGGCCACACCTTCATCGCCGAAACCCATCCCGATGCGCCGCAGACCGTGGCCGCGTTCCTGAACCTGCTGCCCTACCGGCAGAAGCTGATCCATGTGCGCTGGAGCGGTGAGGGCTGCTGGGTGCCGCTCGGCGAATTCAAGCTCGAGAACGACGGCGTCGCGGTCGGCTTCGAGAATCACACGAGCCATCCATCGGTCGGCGACATCCTGTTCTATCCGGGCGGCTATAGCGAGACCGAGATCATCCTCGCATATGGCTCATGCTGCTTCGCGAGCAAGATGGGGCAACTCGCGGGCAATCATTTTCTGACGATCGTCGAAGGCAAGGAAAAACTGCGCGAGCTCGGCACGAAGGTGCTGTGGGAAGGCGCCCAGGAGGTGGTGTTCGAGAGGCTTTGAGCGGGCCGCATTTCCTTGCTGGGCATACGCGATGCTTGTTTGAAGAGCCGCGTGCGGTCAGGTCCCGATCCGGCACCGACCACGCACGTGAGGCACTCGACACCGCTGGCCCGCCCGGCGAGGAGGAGCAAATGCGAGGCATAAATGACAAGATCCGCGCTGTAGTTTTTGCCATGTTGATCGTGCTGCTCTCGGCTTGCGGCGGGGGCGGTAATGGCAGCGGCGGGTCGAGTAGCGGCGGCAGCACGGCGGCCGAGCCGGCTGGCGGCGTCAAGCTGCAGGTCGTGTCGTTCGGCGACAGCCTGTCGGACGTCGGGACTTATGCGCCGCTCGCAAGCGCGGTGGGAGGCGGGCGTTTCACGACCAATCCCGGCCAGGTGTGGGCCCAGCAGGTCGCGCAATACTACGGCGATACGCTCAGCGCCGCGTTCACGATCGATTTCACGCATAAGCTGAGTGCGCAGAGCGGCCTCGGTTATGCGGAAGGCGGCTCGACGGTGGCGACGCCGGCGAACCAGTACGACTATCTGAGCGACGTCATCGGCAACATCGAAATGCCTGTCAATCAGCAACTGTCGAGCTATCTGAGCGCTCACGGCAGCTTCAACGCCAATCAGCTCGTGCTCGTGTGGGTGGGCGCGAACGATGTGCTCCGCGCCGGCAACCTGCCCGCCGCGGCGCCGATCGTGCAGGCGGCGGCCACGACGCTCGCCCAGCTCGTCGGGCAGATCGTGCAGAACGGCGGCGCGCATGTGGTGGTGATCAATCTGCCGAATATCGGGCTGTCGCCGAAGGGGCTCGCTTCGGCCGATGGTGGCGCGAACCTTACGCAGTTGTCGCAGCTTTTCAACGCTACGTTGAACACCGCGTTGCAAACCGATGGGCTGCAGTCGAAGGTGATCGAGGTCGATTCGTACACGTGGACGAATCAGGTCATCGGAAGCTTTCAGGCGAACGGCTTTACCGTGTCGAATACGGGGCAGGCCTGCGATCCGAAGAAAACGCCCGATGACACCGCGCTGCTATGTTCGCCGGCGACCTATGTGAGCGCCAATGCGGATCAGACTTACATGTTCGCCGATGATTTGCATCCGACGACGCATATGCATGCGTTGTTTGCGCAGTTCGTCGAGCAGCAGATCGCGCGTAGTGGGTTGGGGCGGTGAGGGGATACTACGGCGGGGCGCGCTATCGGCACCCCGCCCCTCAACCAGGCCGGGGTGCGCGCCCCATCAGGTCATCACTTGAACAACTTCATCGCCTGCGTCAGCGTATTGATCACCCCCCAGGCAAGCGGAATCATCACATACAGCCAGAACACCGCAAGCATCACCTTGTTGGTCGGATGTACGGTTTGAACGGTCGACATACGGATCTCCTCATGCGCCCTTGGCGACTTGTGCATCGGTCATGTGGTGCTTCTCATCCACACGCTTGACCAGCAGGTTGCAGATAAAGCCGATCACGAGCAGCACGGCCATGATGTGCACGGTCATCGTGTACGCGTCCGCTTTGGCGACACCGTTCGCGAGTTCATATGCGCGGATGTAATTGACGAGCACCGGACCCGCTACACCCGCCGCCGCCCACGCGGTCAGGAGCCGTCCATGAATGCCGCCGACGAATGCCGTACCGAACATGTCGGCGAGATAGGCCGGCACCGTCGCGAAGCCGCCGCCGTACATGGACAGGATGATGCAGTACGTCAGCACGAACAGCGCGATCTGTCCGTTCGCGGCAAAGCTGGGCACGAGGTAGTAGAGCACCGCGCCGAGCATGAAGAAGATGGCGTAGGTGTTCTTGCGACCGATCCAGTCCGATGCCGACGACCACACGAAACGTCCACCCATATTGAACAGCGACAGCAATCCGACGAAGCCGGCCGCAGCCGACGCCGTCACGGTGTTCTTGAAGCTCTCCTGGATCATCACCGAGGCCTGGCCGAGAACGCCGATCCCGGCCGTCACGTTCAGGAACAGCACGAACCAGATCAGATAGAACTGCGGTGTTTTCAACGCCTGATCGATATGCACGTGGTTGCGCGAGATCAGCCGGTGCTGCGTGACTTCGGGCGGCGTCCAGCCGGCCGGCTTCCAGTCGGCGGGCGGCACGCGGATCGCGAGCGCGCCGATCGTCATCGAGATGAAGTAGACGATGCCGAGCACGACGAAGGTCTCCGCGACGCCCACGCTCGTTGCGCTATGAAAGTGGTTCATCAGCGCGACCGACAACGGCGCCGCGATCATCGCGCCGCCACCGAAGCCCATGATCGCCATGCCGGTCGCCATGCCGCGGCGGTCCGGGAACCAGCGGATCAGCGTCGACACCGGCGACACATAACCGAGCCCCAGCCCGATCCCGCCGATCACGCCGTAACCGAGATATAGCAGCACGATCTGATGCAGGTAGACGCCGAGCGCGGACACCAGGAACCCGCCACCGAAACAGCATGCTGCCGTGAACATGGTGCGACGCGGACCGACGTGTTCGAGCCATTTGCCCGCGAATGCCGCCGACAAACCGAGGAACACGATCGCGAGCGAAAAGATCCAGCCGAGCGCGGTCAGCGACCAGTCATCGGGCGCGGACTGCGTGATCCCGATTACTTTGGTCAGCGGTCCGTTGAATACCGAGAACGCATAGGCCTGACCGATGCACAGATGCACGGCGAGCGCCGCGGGGGGCACCATCCAGCGCGAAAAGCCTGGCTGTGCGACGGTGGCCTGTTTGGAAAAAAATGGGGCTGAACCTCGTTGGCCGCCCGGCTCGCTGATGCTACTCATTAGTGGGTCTCCTTACAGTTGTTCTGTTTATCGGCGCTTCGTGCATTTACCTTGAGGCGGCGGAGTGTAACTTGTGCACGTCGTCGCGTCATCGCTATATGTACTTTTATTTCATATGAGCCAGATCCACGCACCCAAAATCGTGCCTGGCTCGACAATAGGACGTGGACGATGGCTTCGCAATATGAAGCGCGCGGACATAAGGTGTGAACCTGGTGAAACGCGGGTATTCTTCACGCGATCGTGCAAATCGTGGGACGCTCCGGGCGGGTTGCTTCGTACTTCCGACTAGAGCCACTATGCAAAGTCAGCAATAAACGAGACGCGCACGACGCGCGGCACAAAAAGAAACGGGCCGGCGCGGCTTCTTCACCGCGGCGGCCCGTCGTGTATCGACGGCGAGTTCCGCCGGTGTCAATCGATCTTGCGCCCGGTCTTCATGCGTGCTGCAACGAGTACCGAAATCAGACAGCCGATCGCCAGATACGCGGCCACCGGATGCCACGAGCCGCCCGCGAAGCTGACCAGCGCGACCGCGATGAACGGCGTGAATCCGCCGCCGACCACGCTCGCCACCTGATAGCCGACACCCGCGCCGCTATAGCGGTACTCGGTGCCGAACAGCTCGGTGAACATCGGCTGCTGGACGCTGACGACCATGTCGTGCGCGATGTTGGCAAGCATCACCGCGAACACGACGATCCATATTGTCGAACGCGCTTCGAGCGCGAGGAAGAACGGCACCGCGCTGAACACGCCGACCAGCGCGCCGATCATATAGATGCGACGGCGGCCGAAGCGATCCGCGAGCCAAGCGAAGCACGGGATCGTCACGCAGCTGAGCGCGCCGACGACGAAGCCGATCGTCAGGAAAAACTCGCGCGGCATCTGCAGGTTCGTGGTCGAGTAGCTCAGCGCGAACGCGGTCACGATGTACATCGTGAACAGCTCGGCGAGCCGCAGCGCGATGATCAGCAAAAAGGCCTTCGGATGGCGCAGCAGCGCTTCGACGATCGGTAGGCGCACACGGCGCTCGCCATGCTGGCCGACTTTCTCGACGAACTCCTGAGATTCCTCCATGCTCGAGCGGATCCACAGCGCGATCAGCACCAGTACGACGCTGAACAGAAACGGCAGACGCCAGCCCCAGCTGAGGAACGCGGCGTTGTCCATCGAGCGGCTGATCAGCGCGACGAGTCCCGTCGACAGCACGAGCCCGACGCCGTAGCCGACCTGCACGCCGCTGCTGTAAAAGGCCTTCTTTTTCTCGGGCGCGCTTTCGACGGCCATCAACGCCGCGCCGCCCCATTCGCCGCCGACCGCAAAGCCCTGGATTGCGCGCAGCGTGACGAGCAGCACCGGCGCCAACCAGCCGATCGTCGAGAACGCCGGCAGCAGACCGATCGCGGCCGTCGACAGACCCATCATCATCACGGTGAGCACGAGCATGCGCTTGCGTCCGAGCCGGTCGCCGTAATGGCCGAACACGAAGCCGCCGAGCGGCCGGAACAGAAAGCCGACGCCGAAGGTCGCGAACGCGGCAAGCGTGCCCATCGCCGGGCCGACGTTCGGGAAGAACTCAGCGTTGAACACGAGCGCGGCGACGATGCCGTACAACAGGAAGTCGTACCAGTCGACCACGGCGCCGATAAAGCTGCCGAGCGCGGCCTTGCGAGCCCGACTGCGCGCATTGCGGTGAGTGGCCACTGTGGCCTGCGGGTGGGTGGTGCTCATCGAGTCTCCTTCAATGTGATATGTGCTTTAATCGATCGCGCCGCCCGGGCAAGGCTTTCGACGCGATCGATCCGCGGAGGGAATGTCCGGAAGGTTAATGACGCGACCCGGAATTCACAATCGGCGTGATGGTAAAAATGCGCGATCATCGCTCGCGGCTGCGCGAATAGCGCGCGTTTTGCGTGTTTACACCGAGCGCCACGGAGAACCGTCGCGGGGAATGATGTGGGCGAACCCGCGCAGCGCGCGGCGTGCTAACGTGAAAGTAATCTTAAAAACAACAGTCATTGATATACTACATACGAAATATTGAAAAATGCGGCGTTGCAGCATATGATTGAGGGATCAATCTTCTCAATCATCCGGAGTTACACGTGGAATTCGTGCCTCTTGCGCTGTTCGCCATGGCCGTCGTTGGGTTGGGCTGTGCCGCCACCGTTCTGCTGACCGACTGGATTCCCGAATCGGTCGCTGCACCTGCATCGCAACATGGCCGCTTCGTGGGTCTGGGCGAGCAGCGCGGCAAAACGGCGGCGCCGAATCGCGCGCGTGTTCAAGCAGAGGCGATGAATGTCGTCAGAACTTCCAACTGAAACAGTGGCCACCCCGTTGACCCTGTCGTTGCAGCCAATCGGCGCGAGTGCGAGCTTGCGCGATCAGGCCTATGCGATGCTGCGTCAGGCAATCGCCGACGCGGATATCTACCAGAATCGCGAAGAAATCCGTCTCGACGAGCGCGTGCTCAGCGAATCGCTCGGCGTGAGCCGCACGCCGGTGCGCGAAGCGATGACGCTGCTCGAGCAGGAAGGCTTCCTGCGCATGGTGCCGCGGCGTGGCATCTACATCGTGCGCAAGAGCAAACGCGAAATCGTCGAGATGATCCAGATGTGGGCCGCGCTCGAAAGCATGGCCGCGCGGCTCGCCACGCTGCATGCGACCGACGAGGAAATCGGCCGCTTGCGCCATATGTTCGACAATTTCCGCGACACGACGCCGGCCGAGCATATCGCCGAGTATTCGGACGCGAACATCGCGTTTCATCAGGCGATCGTCGAGCTGTCGAAGTCGCAGATCATTCTCGACACGATCAAGAACATCTTCATCCACGTGCGCGCGATCCGGCGCATGACCATCTCGCAGAGCGATCGGGCCGCGCGCTCTATCGTCGATCATCTGCGCATCATCGAGGCGCTCGAAAAGCGCGATACCGAACTCGCCGAGCGGCTCACGCGCCAGCATTCGCTCGATCTCGCGGCGTTCGTCGAAGCCAATTGCGATTTCCTCGATTGATGGCGGCGTAGACGCTGCCTGGCTGCTGATTTCGAAAAGCCCGCGTGTGCAAGCACTGCGGGCTTTTTTGCGTGCGCGCACTTCGAGCGATGCGCAGGTCGCGCGGCGGCGAACGGCAAACAAAACGAGATCGCCGCCGCGCTGCGGGATGAACCTTGCTTGACGGTCTTGAAAATATGGTATGTGATATATCAACAATGACCGGTGTAACGCACGACCTGGTGTTTTCCCTTGAAATGACTGCCGCAGAGCCTTGTAGATTCGGCGCAAAGCTGCGGCTGGCAAGCTCGAGCAGCACAAACTTCGCGCCGTCTATGTCTCGAAATTGGCCTTGAAGGAATGTGATATATCACATACGGTATCTTCGGAGCCGTGAGACGTCGGTGCAACCGGACGTATATCGAAGCGGACGCGTCCGTCGATAACCGTTGCACATCCGATTGATGAGGAGATGACCATGTCTGCAGTTGTTTCATCCCTGAGTCCGGCCACGGCCACCACGACCGCCGACGACACGCTCAAGCAGAAGACCCGCGACGCGGGCGTCGTGTCGGGCGGCCATCTGGTCGCAAAGGCGCTGAAAAACGAGGGGGTCGACACGATCTTCACGCTGTGCGGCGGCCACATCATCGATATCTACGACGGCTGCGTCGACGAAGGCATCCGCATCATCGACGTGCGCCACGAGCAGGTCGCCGCACACGCGGCCGACGGCTACGCGCGCCAGACCGGCAAGCTCGGCTGCGTGGTGACGACCGCCGGCCCCGGCTGCACGAACGCGGTGACCGGCATCGCGACCGCGTTCCGCTCGGAAAGCCCGATCCTGCACATCGGCGGGCAGGGCGCGCTGACGCAGCACAAGATGGGCTCGCTGCAGGACCTGCCGCACGTCGACATCATGGCGCCGATCACGAAGTTCGCCGCGAGCGTGTCGAGCACCGAACGCGTCGCGGATATGATCTCGATGGCCGCGCGCGAATGCTTCAACGGCGCGCCCGGTCCCGCCTACCTGGAAATTCCACGCGACGTGCTCGACCGCGAAGTCGACGCGTCGCGCGCGATCGTGCCGCGATCGGGCCGCTATCGCGCGTCGACGAAATCGATCGGTGACCCGCGCGACATCGAGAAACTGGCGGACATTCTCGTCGATGCGGAACGCCCCGCGATCCTGTACGGCCAGCAGGTGTGGACCGCGCGCGGTCACGAGGAAGCGATTGCGCTGCTGCGCCGCATTGAGATTCCCGGCTATTTCAATGGCGCGAGCCGCGGGCTGCTGCCGCCGGGCGATCCGCATCATTTCGATCGCACGCGTTCGCAGGCGTTCGCGAATGCCGACGTGCTGATTGTGGTCGGCACGCCGTTCGATTTCCGCATGGGTTACGGCCGACGCATCAGCAAGGAATTGACGCTGGTGCAGATCGATATGGACTATCGAACCGTCGGCAAGAATCGCGATATCGATCTGGGGCTCGTCGGCGATCCGGGCGCGATCCTCGCCGCGGTGCTGCAGGCCGCGAGCGGTCGTATCAAGGACGACAAGCGTCAGGCGCGCCGCAAATGGATGGCGCAGTTGCGCGACGCCGAAGCGACCGCAACCGAAAAACTGATGCCGCTATTCCGCTCGAATAGCACGCCGATTCATCCCTATCGTGTCGCGTACGAACTCAACGAATTCCTGTCCGACGACACCGTCTATATCGGCGACGGCGGCGACGTCGTGACGATCTCCGCGCAAGCGGTGCGCCCGCGCCGCCCCGGCCAGTGGATGGACCCCGGCGCGCTCGGCTCGCTTGGCGTCGGCACCGGCTTCGCGCTCGCGGCGAAGCTCGCGCACCCGCACAAGGAAGTGCTCTGCTATTACGGCGACGGCTCGTTCGGCATGACCGCGTTCGACATGGAAACCGCGAACCGCTTCGGCGCACCGTATCTCGCGGTGATCGGCAACAACTCGGCGATGAACCAGATCCGCTACGGCCAGCTTGCCAAGTACGGCGAAGAACGCGGCAACGTCGGCAATCTGCTCGGCGACGTGCCGTTCAGCAAATTCGCCGAAATGCTCGGCGGCTATGGCGAGGAAGTGCGCGATCCCGCGCAGATCGCGAGCGCGCTACAGCGTGCGCGCGAAGCGATTCATCGCACCGGCCGCTCGGCGGTGGTCAACATCTGGGTCGACCCGCGCGAGTACGCACCGGGCACGAAGAACCAGACCATGTACAAATAACCCTCATCGTTCAGGAGATACGACATGGCCAAGGCACTCGACGGTGTGCGCATCCTCGATTTCACGCATGTGCAATCGGGGCCGACCTGCACGCAATTGCTCGCATGGTTCGGCGCGGACGTGATCAAGGTGGAACGGGCAGGCGCGGGCGACATCACGCGCGAGCAGCTGCGCGATATTCCCGACGTGGATAGCCTGTACTTCACGATGCTCAATCACAACAAGCGCTCGGTCACGATCGACACCAAGCATCCGGAAGGCAAGCAGGTGCTCGAAGCGCTGATCCAGACATGCGACGTACTGGTCGAAAACTTCGCACCGGGCGCGCTCGACCGGATGGGCTTTACGTGGGAGCGGATTCAGGAATTGAATCCGCGCATGATCGTCGCCTCGGTGAAGGGCTTCGGTCCCGGTCCCTACGAGGACTGCAAAGTCTATGAAAACGTCGCGCAATGCGCGGGCGGCGCGGCGTCGACCACCGGCTTCGACGACGGCCCGCCGGTCGTGACCGGCGCGCAGATCGGCGACAGCGGCACGGGGCTGCATCTCGCGCTCGGCATCGTCACTGCGCTCTATCAACGCACGCATACCGGACGCGGCCAGCGCGTGCTCGCGGCCATGCAGGACGGCGTGCTCAATTTGTGCCGCGTCAAACTGCGAGACCAGCAGCGGCTCGACCGTACCGGCGTGATGAAAGAGTATCCGCAATATCCGAACGGCACGTTCGGCGAGGCGGTGCCGCGTGCGGGCAATGCCTCGGGGGGCGGTCAGCCGGGATGGATTCTGAAGTGCAAGGGCTGGGAGACGGACCCCAACGCGTATATCTACTTCATCACCCAGGCGCCCGTGTGGGCGAAGATCTGCAACGTGATCGGCAAGGAGGAGTGGGCCACGGACCCCGACTACGCGACGGCGCCCGCGCGCCTGCCGCGATTGAAGGAGATCTTCGCCGAAATCGAACGCTGGACGATGACGAAGACCAAGTTCGAGGCAATGCAGATCCTGAACAAATACGACATTCCGTGCGGCCCGATCCTGTCGATGAAGGAAATTGCCGAGGAGCCGTCGCTGCGCAAAACCGGCACGATCGTCGAAGTCGATCATCCGAAGCGCGGCAAGTATCTGACAGTGGGCAATCCCATCAAGCTGTCCGACAGCCCGACCGACGTCAAACGCTCGCCGCTGCTTGGCGAACATACCGATGAAGTGATGGCCGAGCTCGGTTATTCGGCCGAGCAGATCACGGCGCTGCGCACGGCGGGCGCAATCTAGGAGCGAGGCATGCAGACGTGGATGCGGTTCATGTCGGGCGACGGCGGCATCGTGTTCGGCCGTGTCGAAGGCGCCTATCTGCATGAGTACGAAAGTCTCGCGCAGCCGGTGCCGACCGGCGCAGTACTGTCGCTGCGCGCATTGACGCCGTTGGCGCCGTGCTCGCCCGGCAAGATCGTCGCGCTCTGGAATAACTATCACGCGCTCGCGGCGAAGCTCGACAAACCCGTGCCCACGCATCCGCTGTTTCTGCTGAAGCCGGCGGCGTCGGTGATCGGCGCGGGCGAGCCGATCCGCCGGCCGCGTCACTACGCGGGCAAGATCGTCTACGAAGGCGAACTCGGCATCGTGATCGGCCAGCGTTGCCGCGACGCGGATGCGCAGCAGGCGGAGGCGGCGATCTTCGGCTACACGCTCGTCAACGACGTCACCGCCGCCGATCTGCTTAACGAGAATCCGCATTTTCGGCAGTGGTGTCGCGCGAAGAGCTTCGATACCTTCTGTTGCCTGGGTCCGGCCATCGTCTCCGGTTTCGACTGGCGGGCGGCGCGCCTCCTGACCACGCTCGACGGCGCCGAGCGTCAGAACTATCCGCTCGCCGATATGGTCTTTTCGCCGGCCGAGCAGGTGAGTCTGATATCGCAGGATCTGACGCTCGAACCCGGCGACGTGATTGCGTGCGGCACCTCGGTGGGCGTGGGGTCGATCAAGGACGGTGCAACGGTCTCGATCACGATCGATGGGATAGGCACGCTGGCCAATACCTTGAGCGCGGCGCGGCACGACGAGCCACGGCGATCGGGCGATATCGCGAACGCGGTGCTGATGGTGGCGTTGGCCGCGCTCTCGCGACGACAGTTCGGCCGACGTTCGGCGCATCGGCATTCATGCGTGCGCGAACGCGATCTGACACGCAGGCCCCGGATGCTTGCATTGCTTGGCAGCGGCATCGGTTTGGCGGTCGCGTCGATAGGCTTTACGCGCTACCTGTTGGCAGCGGCGCGCGAGAACAGCGAACGCATCGAACTGTTTGCAGCCGTGTTGATCGGCGCGCTGCTCTTTGCGATCTCGGCGATTGCGTTCTGCAAGCTGCGCGGCGCATTGCAACTCGAGGCGGTCGCACGGCCGGGACATCACGTCGTCAATCTGTTTGCGCTGTTTTTGTGCGGATGGCTCGGTTACGGCTTCGTCACTGAACAGACACAGCCATTCGGACTCGCGGCATTGCTCGCGACGGGCGCGCTGGCGTTGGCAATGGGCGTGCATCTGATGCTGAGTCGCGAGTACTCGGCCGATCCCGCTCACGCGGCGAATCGCGTCAGTTGCGCAGCGCGCATGTATGCCTTCGCCGCACGTAGCGATGGCCTGGCGATCGGCAAGCCGGGCCTGCTCGAGAACATCGAGTGGCATGGCGGGGAAGAGCAGACGTGGGCGCTTCGCGATGTCACGCCGGCGATGATGCGCGTGAGCGCCTCTGCAGATGGTCGGGATGGGCGTGATGGTAGACGCGGCAATGGCCGCAAGCGGGACTGTGCACGCCAATGCGCGCACGAGCGGCCGGTTCATTTCACTACACGTCGCTGATCAATGATGCATGCGCCGCCAGGAGACCTGATTGCCAATAGCGAAGACGGCGGGACGATGATCCCGCCGCCCGAGTCTTTTTCGATGCTTCTATTCGCCCACGGTCGCGGCGAATTCGCTGTAGTACTGCGTCTTCCTATGCAGAATCAGTTGCGCGAGAAAGTCGGCATCGTACGCCCGATGCAGGTGGCTGTAATAGCGCTCGATATAAGCGGTGATTCGCGCCAACTCGCCATTGAACTCTTTCAGCATGTCGAGCGTTGCACGGTCCCAGCGAAACCGCAGCCCAAGATCGCTGAACGCGGCATTGTAGGCGCTCAGGTGCGCATCGTCGGGTTGGTCTTCGTGATCCGCCGCCGCTGTGCGAGCGTTGCGTGTACTGATAGGGGATTCAACCGGAGCGTGGTTCATGATCGGCCTCCTCGGCTCGCAAGTGAAAGAACTCGCTTGCAGCATAGAAGTCGCGATCGATTTGTAATAGTTAAAGTTTTATTGGCTTTCCATAGCCTACGGCTTATGCACGCTCAGTTCCTTCACGCGGGTGATCTTTTCGATCAGATTGGCGCCTTCCTCCATCAGGAAGCGTTTGAAGGCGACGGCAACCGGTGGCAGACGCTTGTTCTTCCGATGCACGACATACCAATTGAGCATGACCGGAAAGGTTTCGACGTCGAGCACGACCAGATGACCCAGTTGCAATTCGAGGCTGATCGTATGGGCGGACAGAAACGCGATGCCCATGCCGGCGATGACCGCCTGCTTGATCGTCTCGGTGCTCTTGATCTCCATCGCAATCTTCAGATTGGACAGCCGGCCGGCAAAACCTTCTTCCATCGAATTCCACGTGTCCGAGCCGCGTTCGCGCACGATGAACGCTTCGTTCGCGAGTTGACTGAAGCGGATATTGCGCTTGTGCGCAAGCGGATGAGTGGGCGCCGCGACGATCACGTACGGGTGCGGCGCGAACGGTTCATTGGTCGCGTCGGTTTCGTGCGGCGGACGCACCATGACCGCGAGGTCGGTCTGATTGGTCGCCAGTTGATGAAGCAGTTCTTCGCGGTTGTGTACCGCGAGATTGAGATCCACACCCGAATAGCGACGCGTGAATTCGGCGAGAAGGCGCGGAAAGAAATAGTCGCCCGCGCTAATCACTGCAACATTCAGTTTGCCGCCGGAGACGCCCTTCAACTGGCTCATCGCTTCGTCGACTTCATGGAACTGCTGCATGATCGCGCGGCTGTAGTGGAGCATTTCCGTGCCGGCCGGCGTCAGATAGATCTTCTTGCCGAGTTGCTCGAACAGAGGCAGCCCCGCATGTTCCTCGAGTTGCCGGACCTGGGTGGAAACGGCCGGCTGAGTCAGATGCAATTCCTCCGCGGCGCGCGAAAAACTCAGGTGGCGCGCTACCGTTTCAAAGACCTTCAGTTGCCGCAGAGTTGCATTGCGCATCGTCATGGTCGATGTATAAGGAAACGTGAATCAACATAATAACAAACTTTAATTATGAGTAATTCAGCAATGACCCTAGCATGAAATCTATAACAAGCCGAATAGCCGCTGTAATACGCGGGTTAACGCATAGATATGTGGTGTAGCGGACTCAATAGCGGGGAATAAGCTGTAATGCTTACCGGCTGAAGCGTGGTTCTGGTCGGAATAAAGCAAGAATTTTATAGAAGACGAGTTCGGGGGATCTGCGGAAACACAAAAGCGTCAATTGAGATTTTTCCCGAATAGCGAAGTTCTCGGGCCATAACGATAAGGCGGGACGCATCCAGCGCGGCGCGTAAGCCGGCTGCACTAAATATATAGCGGAGACAAGGCTCATGAACGATATCACCCAGCAATCGACGACCCATATGTCCTGGCGTAACCGATGGTGGCAACTCGTCATCGGCATGGTATGCATGGCGCTGGTGGCGAATCTGCAATATGCGTGGACGTTATTCGTGGCTCCTATGCATGCGCGGCATCACTGGAGCGAGGCGTCGATCCAGCTCGCGTTCTCGATCTTCATTCTGACCGAGACGTGGCTCGTGCCGTTCGAGGGCTGGCTCGTCGATCGATACGGGCCGCGCCCGGTGGTGGCAGCCGGCGCGGTATGCGCGGGTTTGTCGTGGATTCTCAATTCGCATGCGACCACGCTCGGCATGTTGTATTTCGCCGCGGTGATTGGCGGGATAGGCGCGGGCGGTGTGTATGGAACATGCGTCGGCAATGCGCTCAAATGGTTTCCCGACCGGCGCGGTCTCGCCGCGGGTTTGACGGCCGCGGGCTTTGGCGCAGGCGCGGCGCTGACGGTGATTCCGATTGCGAACATGATTACCCGCCGCGGCTATGAAGAGACGTTCCTGTTCTTTGGCATCGTGCAAGGCGTCAGCATTCTGCTGCTCGCGATGCTCCTGACGCGGCCGCTCTTGAGTCAGCCAGGGGTACGCAAGAGCCGCTTCGCGGTGTCGAAGGTCGATTTCACCTCGCGCCAGATGATCAGAACGCCAGTGTTCTGGGTGATCTACGCGTCGTTCGTCGCGGTCGCGGCAGGCGGCTTGATGGCGACCGCGCAGATCGGCCCGATCGCGAAAGACTGGGGCATAGCGCGCATTCCGATGACGGTCTTCGGCGCGACGTTGCCGCTGCTGACCCTCACGCTGTCGATCGACAATATCTTCAACGGCTTGACGCGTCCGCTGTGCGGCTTCATCTCCGACAAGATCGGCCGTGAAAACACGATGTTCGTGATCTTCATCGGCGAGGGGCTCGCGTTGCTCGGCATGATGCAGTTCGGCAGCAATCCGTATGCGTTCATGGTCTTTGCCGCGCTGATCTTCCTGTTCTGGGGCGAGATCTTCTCGATCTTCCCGGCGACTTGCGCCGATACGTTCGGCAGCAAGTACGCGGCCGCCAATGCCGGCACGTTGTACACCGCGAAGGGCACGGCCTCGTTGCTGGTGCCGATCGCGTCCGTACTCGCGGCGACGGGCGGCTGGAGCCTTGTCTTCGTCTTTGCCGCCGTCATCACGATCGCAGCCGGCATTTCCGCGAAGTTCATCCTCGAGCCGATGCGCGCGCGTTGGATCGAATCGCACAATGAACCTCAGGGCGCGCTGGCCGTCGCGGGTCATGGCAATGGCAATGCGTCGCGAATGAGTCACTGGCCCGAACAGTCTGGCGAATAACGTGAGCGTCGCGCGCCCGGAACCGACGCCATGAACGTTTCGCTGCAGCAGCTCAAGGTATTCGTCGCGGTCGCGCGCGAGCGGAGTTTCACGCGCGCGGCGCGCGAGTTCGATCTGACGCAGTCGGCCGTGAGCCGTTGCGTGCGTGAACTGGAAGACGCGCTTGAATTGAAGCTGTTCGATCGCACGACACGCCAGGTCGAACTGACGAATGCGGGTGCGAGTCTCGAGAGAAGAATTGGCCGGCTGCTCGACGAAATCGAGTTGACGCTGCTCGAAGAGCGCGCTGCTTATGACGGACACACGGGCGTCGTCTTATTCGCGAGTAATCCGGTGTTGTCATCGGGCTGGGTGCCGCAGGCTTTGGCGCAGTGCGCGTCGGTTTTTCCCGAGCTGGTCGTATCGGTCAACGATCAGCCTCAAAGCAGCGTACTGGCCAGTGTCGAGCAGGGCGAGGTGGATTTCGGCGCGGTCTGTGTGACTGCACCTGTCGATCGTCCTCTACTGCACGCTCAGGTACTTTTCACTACGCCGCTGCATGCGGTGCTTCCATCCGCGCATCCGCTAGCGCGGCAAGACAGCATCGGATGGCACGCGTTGCGCGAATGTCCACTGATAACGCTGAATGCCGATACTGGCGTGCGCGCCGCGCTCGCACCGGTACTCGCCGCGAACGGATCGAAGCGCCGACCGTTGCAGGAACTCGGACACGTTGCGACGGTAGCGCGCATGGTCGAATTGGGACTGGGTGTCGGCGTATTGCCTGTCGATGCGCATTGGCCTTCGCCGGGCGCTTCGTTGGTGAGCCGCCCGCTGGTCCCCGAAACGGCATTGACGACGGTACTCGTGCACCGCAGAAATCGCTCGCTTCGTCCCAATGCGGCTGCTGCGTGGGCGCAGTTCGTTGCGTCTACGACTGATCATTCGCCGATCGCGAACGAAGCGCCTGCCGCAGCCGCGACGCCAAGCTTCAACTGGCGGTCCGTGCGGCAAAGCCTGTTGCCGGAACCTTAGACAGGGGTCGACCAAAAAGCTTGCGCGACGCGCGGCATTCGATCGATGCGCCGTCAGTCAACGACATAACGTCCTACTCAAGGAGCTTCATGATGGAAATCCAGACCGATCTCAGCCACCATGATCTGCTGATCGACGGCAAGCGCATGCCGCCAGGCACCGGGGAATATTCCGTCGACATCAATCCCGCGACCGAGGAGCCGATCGCACTGGTGGCGCAAGGCAGCGCCGCCGACGTCGATGCCGCGGTGCGCGCCGCGCGCGGCGCATTGAAAGTATGGAATTCGATTCGGGCCGCCGAACGCGGGCGCATCCTGCAACGTCTCGCGGGCCTGATGCGGGAGAACATGGAAGAACTCGCCGCGCTCGAAAGTCTCGACGGCGGCAAGCCGATTGCCGCGGTGATGCGTCAGGACGTGCCCGCCTCGATCGATACCGTCGAATACTACGCAGGCTGGTGCGACAAGATCAACGGCCAGGTGGTGCCGACGCGTCCCGATGCATTGACCTATACGTTGCGCGAACCTGTCGGCGTGGTCGCCGCAATCGTGCCGTGGAATTTTCCGCTGATGATCGGCATGTGGAAGATCGCGCCCGCGCTCGCATGCGGTTGCACGCTGATCGTCAAGCCTGCCGAGATCACGCCGCTCACCGCGTTGCGCATCGGCGAGCTGGCGCTCGAAGCGGGCGTGCCGCCGGGTGTGCTCAACATCGTCACCGGCAAAGGCAGCGTGGTGGGCGACGCAATGGTCTCGCATCCCGGTATCGACAAGGTCACGTTCACCGGTTCGCCTTCGGTCGGACGAGGCATCCTGCGGGGCGCGGCGGGCAACTTCAAACGCGTGACGCTGGAACTCGGCGGCAAGTCGGCCAACGTGATTTTTGCCGACGCGAATCTCGACAATGCGGTGCGAGCCGCGGCGTCGGGCGTGTTCTTCAATACGGGGCAAGTGTGCTCCGCCGGGTCGCGGATACTCGCGCATCGCGATGTGTATGACGAAGTGGTCGAGCGTCTGGCCACGCGCGCGAAGTCGATCAAGGTCGGCGATCCCTCGCTGCGCGAAACGTCGATGGGACCGCTGATTTCGGCCGCGCAGATGAAGACCGTATTGAGCTATGTCGACACGGGACGCTCGGAAGGCGCATCGCTCGTGACGGGTGGCGCGCGCGTCGGCAATCGCGGCTTTTTCGTCGAGCCGACCGTGTTCGCGAATGTCGAGCACGAAATGCGTATTTCGCAGGAAGAAATCTTCGGGCCCGTGGCGAGCGTGATCCGTTTCAACGACGAAGCGGACGCGATCCGAATCGCCAATGGCACGTCGTACAGTCTCGCGGCAGGCGTGTGGAGCGCTGACTTGAGCCGCGTGCATCGCGTGGCGCGCGACCTGAAGGCGGGCACGGTGTGGATCAACACCTACGGCTATACGGACGTGCGTTTGCCGTGGGGCGGTGCTGGCGATTCGGGCTTCGGTCGCGAGCATGGCGATGTCGCGATCGAGAACTTCACGGAACCGAAGGCGGTGTGGGTGGCGATCGATCAATAGCGGCAAATGCGAAAAAGGATCGGATGCATGGCATCCGATCCTTCAGGTCGTGTCGCAAAACGAAAAGGAATTGACGAGTACTCGGTCAATTGCCCTGTAAAGCCATCTTCTCGCGCAATTTGATCAGTGCGAGCACGACGTCGATAGTGGGTGTCGGTTCGGCAACGAGTCGCCCCATTTCCTGCACGACGGTCAATAAAGGATCGATTTCCATCGGCCTGCGGTGCTCGAGATCGACGAGCGTTGATGTCTTGTGCGCACCGACCGCACCCGCGCCATCAATACGCCTTTCCACATCGACGCGAAAGTGCACGCCGAACTGATCCGCGATTCGCTTCGCTTCGAGCATCATCGTGCGTGAGACCGCGCGCGTGCCCGGGTCACTCGTGAGCACATCGAGCGTTGCATGCGTCAATGCGCTAATCGGGTTGAAGCACAGATTACCCCATAGCTTGAGCCAGATTTCGTCGCGAATGTTGTCGCGAATCGGCGCTTCGAAGCCGGCCGCCTGCATGATCTCGTGCAATTGCTGAATGCGCGGGGTGCGCTCGCCACTGGGTTCGCCGATGGGAAACTTCTTGCCGTACACATGTTTGATCACCCCCGGTTCGACGATCTCCGCCGCCGGATAGAGTACGCAGCCAATCGCGCGCTCGGGTCCGAGCTTGGTCCATTGCGAACCGTCGGGGTCGACGCTCGTCAGCCGGGTGCCGGCAAAGCGCCCGCCGTGCTGATAGAAGTACCAATATGGAATGCCGTTGACGCCGGTAACGATCGCCGTGTGCTTGCCGAGTAGCGGTTGCATGGAATCGACCACGCCAGGCAGCGAATGCGCCTTCAGCGTCACGATGACGAAGTCCTGGACGCCGAGTTCGCGTGGATCGGACGTGCAGCGCACCGGCGCGCTGAACGTTTCGCCATCCATGATGAGGCGCGCGCCGTGTTCACGCATCGCGGCCAGATGCGGGCCGCGCGCAATGAAGCTGACGTCCGCGCCGGCGCGTGCCAATTGCACGCCCATTAAACCGCCAATCGCTCCCGCTCCGAAGATGCAGATCTTCATGATGTCGCTCCGTGACGATGAAAAAGCCGTTCGCCCAATGCCGCATTGCAGTCATTCGCGGCCGGTCACGGTTCGAGCATAAGGTGGCGCGACGAATGCTGATAGTTAAAGTTTCTCCGTCGATGTATTAGCTATTCGTTATGAAAAGACCGCACGCGAATGCTGCTTCGACTGTCGGAGAGCCTCGATACCTCAGCCGCGCCGAACCAGCAGAAAACTCACGCCGATTGCCGCGAGAAATCCGCCGCAGCAGCGATTGAACCAGCGGCGGATCTGCGCGCGCATCAGCCATTTGCCGAGATACATGCCGGCCCACGAATACAATGCAATCGCGACCCATTCGAGTACCAGAAAGCTCGCGCCGAGCGCGGCGAATTGCGGCAGTATCGGCTGCGCGACGTCGACGAATTGCGGCAGGAACGCGGTAAAAACCAGAATCGCCTTCGGATTGCCCGCCGCCACGAAAAACTCGTGCCGTGCGATGCGCGAGAGCGCGGCCTCCTGGGGTTGCGACGTATCGATTGCGGGTGCGGCGCTGCGCCACAACTGGATCGCGAGCCAGATCAGATAAGTGGCGCCCGCGAGTTTGATCGCCAGAAAGATCCACTCGGACGCATGCAGCACGACCGCGAGACCGGTCGCGGCGAGTGCGAGCATCATCGCGAAGGCGAGCAGCCGGCCGCTGCCGCCGACGAACGCTTTCATGAAGCCATGACGCGCGGCCACATTGATCGAAAGCAGGTTATTGGGCCCGGGTGCGAGGTTGATGGCAAAGCAGGCGGGTAAAAAGAATAGCCAGGCGGTAAGGGACATGACGGCTTGCATTCCGAACGGGAGATCACGATGCATCGCGCGGAGGATCGCGCGCGATGCGTTGCCGGGATTGTAGCGAAACCGCGCCGCGCCTCGGCCGGCCGCGTGCTCAGTTCACCGCCTTGATAAAGCCTGGATCGCCAATCAACGTATCGACGCTGACCTTGACCGTGTCTTCGATCGCGATCGTGTTGTTGGTGAATTTCGGCGACTTCTGCTTCACGGTGCGCGTGGTCGTGTACATGACTTTTTGGGTCGCCGCATCGACAACCACGTAGTGCATCTTCAGCGTCCACAGCGCCGGCGAGCGCCTATCGTCCACCGTGAAGGTTTCGATGCTGCCGCTGAGCACGCGTTTGTTGTCGTCGATACGAAAACCGGCCACTCGCAGACTATTCGCGACGCCATTGCGCACCACGAGGCTGACGTCGTCCTTCAGCACGAGCCCGGTCATCCCGGTATTTTCGATGCGGTTCGGCGAGACGTGACCGTCGCGCGCGGGCAGATACGCGAAGTCGCGTCCAGGGGCGACGCTGAGCGAGCCGGTGCCGTGGGTCTTCGCGTGCGTTGCGCTGGCGCTGCTGTTCAGGCCGAACCATGACCAGGAGCACGCGGACAGCAGCGTGGGCAGCAGTATGGCGCCGCAGCCCTTGAGCACGACGGATCTCAACGGCGAACGCGCAGCAGCCATGCGGGAGAAAGCGGCGGTCGAAGTCAGAGGAGTTGCCTTTTCAGTGGAGTCATCCCGGTGAAGAACAGCATGGTAGCAGCGAACCGGACCGTCGAACCTTCAAACGGATGTTTTCGGAATTGCCCGCGTCAGGGCCGGACCTGAGCCGTTCAGAAAAAGCCCGCCTTTCCTTGCGTGATATCGATCAGCGTTGCTTTGGCGTCGTCGAGTGCGTTGGCGGGCACGCGCATCGTCATCTTCACCAGCATGCCGTAGGCGCTGTCCACGAGCGCATAGCCTTCGGCGTCCATCCATCGACGGACTTTGGCTTCGTCGGCATAACTCACTTCGACGCCCAGCAAAACCTGAGCAATCCTCTCGACGCGCGGCGCGTCGAGCAGCGCGGACGCGATCGCATCGGTGTATGCGCGCACCAGACCGCCCGCGCCGAGTTTCACCCCGCCGTAATAGCGCACGACGGCCGCGAGCACGCCGTCCAGATCGTGATGTCGCAGCACTTCGAGAATCGGCCGGCCGGCGGTGCCGGACGGCTCGCCGTCGTCGGACATGCCGGATTGGCCGCCCGCGAGCAGCGCCCAGCACACATGCGTCGCGGCCGGATGTTCGTCGCGCAGACGATGCAATTCGGCCATCGCGGCATCGCGATCGGCGACCGGGATCGCATAGGCGATGAAGCGGCTCTTGCGAATCTCGAGTTCCGCAGACGCTGTGGTTGAGACGGTGTGACTCACGTTAGTCGAGATCCGTTATGTCAATAAAATCAATTGGTTGACGGGGTGACTTCGTCCCGCTTGTGTTGACCAGGGATGGACCGGGTGCGATATGGACTGCGGGCTCAGATGGGGCAATTATGCGTGGACATCAACCTATCGATCATTGCGCGAAATAAGGGCCGCATTTCACGAGATCGAGTGCAGTCTTCTTGCGATTCGGTGACGCATTATTGATCGATTTCATCAAATTTTTCGCCCAATATTCCGACCCGTTTGGTCGCCAATCGGCGCGGAAAAATTCTTTTTTTAACTGCATCGATCACCGGTCTTCTTGCGATTCGGGAATGCACTAGTGATTTATTCAGTAAAGTTCCCTGAATACCGGCCGTTAACAGATGAGACGGTTAGGCTCTTACTCAGTCCTGGTTGCATTCCATGAGCCGAATTGAGCCGGTTTTTCCCGTCTTTTTCGCCCGGGGGTATCCGGTTCGCGCGGCTACGATAAGTGCAGGTCGGATCCGCAACGACCGGAAAATCTTTGGCTATCGACCAACTGTGTTTTTGAGGGGCTATATGAAAATTCGTCAATTCGTCAAAAAATTCGCGCGCGACGAGCGCGGCGTGACCGCGCTGGAGTACGCGATTCTGGCAGGGATCATCGTGGCGGCAGTCGTCGCCGGCGTCGCTTTTCTTTCGAGCGGGCTTCAGTCGGGCTTCCAGAATCTGAGCAGCACGATTGTTAGCGCAACCACCTAATTAAATTAAGGTTCCCCCCCGAATTCACCCGCGTTTCGCGAGCTCAATAAGAGGTGGCGATGTCCGAGCTTTCACTCGTGGTCCGGCTGGCGGCGGTGGGAACGCTGGGGTGGCTTGCAGTGATGGATGTGCGCGACCGCCGTTTGCCCAACAAGGGCGTACTCGCGGTCGCCATTCTGTTCTTTGCCGATGCGGTGCTCGCGCAAATGTCGTTGTCTGCGACCGGGGAGCATGTGCTGGTTGCGGCTGTAGTAAGTGTGCTGTGCGTTGGACTCTACCTGATGAACATGCTGGGCGGCGGAGACGTCAAGCTGGTTGCAGCCATCGGCCTGTGGGTCGGTAGCAACCTGCTGGTCGCGACGTCGACGCTGATGCTGGTTGCTGTGACCGGGTTGCTCGTTGCACTGCTCGGCCTCGCGACACGTCGGCTCGATCCCGCTGCGTGCTTCGGATCAATGCGCGGTCTTGCATTCTTTTCCTGTCGGCGCGGGGTGCCGTATGGGGTCGCGCTTGCTGCGGGTGGCAGCGCGGCAATTCTGTTACCGCTCTGGTTGCCTTGGGCGATAACGCACATTGTGAAGCACTAGAAAACGACTTCGGCCTCTGCCTATATGTCCAAGATCATAAAGCTGGCAGCTCTGCTGCTGGGCGCACTGCTTGTGGCGTTTATCGTGCGTTTCGTTGTCCAAACCGCGACAGCCCAGCACGTTCAGCCTCCTGCCATGAAACGGGTCCGCGTAGCGGCCGCCGATCTTCCCGCCGGCCTGCTGCTGCGAGAGGCCGATCTCGCCTGGAAGGACACGCCGGTGGCGAGCGTGCCGGCCGGTGCGGTGATCGACGGCGATACGGCGAATACAGTCGAACTGAAAGGCGCGCTGTTACGTCAAGCCGTGTCGACTGGCCAGGCGGTCCTGTCCGATGAGGTCATCCTTCCGGGCGCGCCGGGTTTTCTGGCCGCTACGCTGAAACCGGGAATGCGGGCGGTGTCGGTTGCGATCGACGATGTCTCGGGCAATGCCGGTCTGATTGAGCCGGGCGACTACGTGGACCTGTTGCTGACCCAACAGATGAGCAACCGTACCGACGAGCCGGTGCTGGCGGTGGCGAGCGAAACCATCGTTCAACACGTGCGCGTGCTGGCCGTCGGCTCGGTCATTCAGCGTCCGAAGGCAGACGGCAATCCGTCCGATTCGGGTAACCGGGCGCGCACCGTCACGCTGGAAGTCTCACCGGAGAGGGCGGAGGTGGTGTCCGTGGCGGCGCGGCTTGGTAGCTTGTCGCTTGCCCTGCGCAGCTTTGCCGTGGCCAGCCGCGATCCTGGCGCCGATTCCTCCGACGCGGCTTCCGCTCCGCCCGGACCCGTCTGGGCCGGCGATATTTCGCGTGCCGTGCGCGAGCTGCCACGACCGGCGAGCAATAAGCCGCAGAGTGCCGTCCCAGGCCATAGCGTGATGGTTTATCGCGGTTCGCAAAAAAATCTGGCCGAGGATTCGAGCGTGCCGTTACCGGGCGGTGGTCATGTCCCTCCGCTTCCGACCCAGCCCATGCCGCAATAAGAATATGAAAGCAATTTATCTGACTGGGGTAGCGCCAGGGAAATGGCCGATGGTCGCACGCGCGGTGGTGTTCGCCGTCGGGCTGGGAATGGCTGTCGGAGCGCAAGCGCAGGTGAGAAAGCTTCCACCGACATATATGGCACAGAAGCCCGTACCAATCCGCGCGAGTGAGCATGCCGACGCCGACGGCAGCGTGAGCGTGACAGCTGGGCAGGAGGTGCTCGTGCGTCTCAATCAGGATGCCAGTTCGGTATTCGTGGCCGATCCGGACGTGGCCGACGTGCACATGCCGACTCCGCGCGTACTGGTGCTACTCGGCAAGAAGGCCGGCACGACAACGCTGTTCGCGCTGACGGCGAACGGCGTGCAGTTGCTCAAGCGCAGCGTTGTGGTCGGCGCCGATCTGGACACGCTGCGCCGCATGATGGCGGCGCGCTACCCGGACGCTAATCTGCGGCTCAACGCCGGGCCCGGATCGCTGCAGGTCTCGGGCGAAGTGTCGGGATCAGATGTCGCGGATGCCGTGGTGCAGATGATTACGCCGTACCTGGCGGAAAAACAGGTGCTCGTGAACCGCATGACGATCGCGCATCCGTTGCAGGTGCAACTACGCGTGCGCATTTCCGAAGTCGACCGTACCGTCACCCAGCAACTAGGCGTGAACTGGCAATCGCTCGGCCTCCCTGGCAATTGGCAGACAGGGCTGTTTAACGGTCGCGGCATTCTCAATACGACTGGATCGAGTAGCAACGGCGGTTCGCCTGTCAATCTGGCGACGAACGGTGCGTTTTCGCTGCTGACCGGTTTCGCGACGAGCCACTGGAACATCCAGATGCTGCTGGACGCGCTCCATCAGGAAGGATTGCTGACGATGCTGGCCGAGCCGAATCTCGTGGCGTTGTCTGGCCAGACCGCCAGTTTTCTCGCGGGCGGGGAGTTTCCGATTCCGGTTTCGCAGACCAACGGCGCGATCGATGTCGAGTTCAAGCAGTTCGGTGTGAAGCTGGACTTCACGCCGACCGTGCTCAACGACAATCGGATCAGCCTCAAGGTCCGGCCTGAAGTGAGCCAGATCGACTCGTCGGTCAGCGTTACCACTGGCGGCATCACGATTCCGGGCCTGAGCGTGCGCAGCGCGAATACCACGGTCGAGCTCGGCAGCGGTCAGAGCTTCGCCATCGCGGGTTTGCTGCAAAACAATACGAGCAACACCATTTCGCAGATACCCGGCCTCGGCTCGATTCCGGTACTCGGCAAGCTGTTTTCGTCGAACAGCTACCTGAACAACAAGACCGAACTGGTCATCATCGTGACGCCGTATCTGGTCGATCCGGTCAGTCCGGACAAACTGCGTACCCCGCTGGATTCGGTTATGCAGCCAGTGGGTGACCTCGAGTACAGCTTCCAGCACACCTATGGTTCGGCGGGCGCCAAGGCGCCCGTCGCGGACGCCGACACCCAGCCGCGTCTGGTGGGCCGGGCCGGATACATCTATTGATCGGAGCGACCATGACAATGCGATTCAGGATGCTGTTTGCTCCGCTCGGTCTGCTCGTCACGCTGCTGGGCGGGTGTTTCCAGCCGCCGTTCGATATGCCCGATGCCTCGGTCATCCGCCACGACGATGGCCAGGTCGTGCCGCCGGATTGCAGGCAGCTTGCCGTGCCATCCGGGCTGACCGACGGCGGCCTGCGGCAGCCCTCGGTGGCATGGGGGTGCGCGACCTACACCAACCTGGCCGCGCAGATCGCGCATCCACGCGATCTGGAGCAGCCTGGACCCATGGGGCCGGCCGATGCGGCCGTGGCAGCCGATGCGATGCGCCGCTACGAGCAGGACAAGGTCACGCCGCTCGACAAGCAATCTTCGCGCAACGCGAAGTAACGACAGGACCCAACCCACTTCGCCCCCGGATTTCACATGAGCATGATTGGATCCCTCATCAAGCCCGCCAGGTCCGACGGGGTTGCCGCCGACTTCGTCGCCTTCGTCGCTGACCGCGAGTCCGAGCAGGTACTGAAAAGCTTCGTTCTGGACGAAGCCCTGCCGCATACCTTCATCGCGGAGGGCGGCATCGAGGAAGCCATCGCTCGCCTGTCCAGCATGGAGCACTCGCCGAAGCTGCTGCTCGTCGATCTGCAAAGATCCGAAATGCCGCTTTCGGATCTGGCTCGGCTTGCCAGCGTCTGCGAGCCGTCGGTACAGGTGATCGCGCTTGGCGAGCGCAACGATGTCGGCCTGTACCGTAGCCTGCTCGGCATCGGCGTGGGCGAATATCTGGTCAAGCCGCTGACGGTCGGACTGCTCAAGCGCACGCTGAACTTGCGCGAGGGGCGCGCGATGCCGGTGTCGCAAGCACGGGCTGGCAAGGTGCTCACGTTCGTTGGCGCGCGCGGTGGGGTAGGCACGACCACGATCGCGATCAACCTCGCTCGCAACCTGGCCCGCTCGCGACGTCGCGTGGTGTATCTGGACCTGAACCTGCACGGTGGGGCCTGCCCCAAGCATGGTTGGCCTGAGGAGTAATAACGGTCTGCTCGATGTGCTGCAGAACGTCAATCGGCTCGACCCCGCCTATCTCGAGCGTGCGATGCAGTCCGTGGAGAGTTCGCGGCTACTGATGTTGTCCGCCCAAATGGGATGGGACGACGAGCGCCCGTTCGGGGAGGGCGCGCTAGAGAAAGTGCTGGACATACTGGTGTCGAGTTTCCATTACGTATTCCTCGATATCGGCGAGCGCGCCGATCCGCTGACCCACGAGGCGTTTCGCCGCGCTGGGCGAAGCTACGTGGTGGCGGACCGGTCAGTCCATGCCGTCCATGAGACCGGCCGGCTGATCCGGTATATCGAAGCCTGCAGTAGCGGCAGTCCCGCTACGTCTGTTCTGCTAAACAATCCGAACATAGCGACAGCGGGCAAGGTCGAGCCGGGCGACTTCGAGGCGTCCATTGGCCGGCCCGTGCTGGCCGAGGTGCCGTTCGAACGCCGCGCGCTCGCGATTGCCGAGAATGTCGGCGCGCCGGTAGCCGCCGGCAAGACCGAAGCGTTCGAGCAGATCATCATGCATCTGTCCGGCGATCTGACCGGCAACAACCAGAACACGGTTGTGCAATCGGGCCTGTGGCAACGACTCAAGTCGAGGAAGTGATGCAATTCGGTCAAAAACGCATCGCCGAACCGGCCCCCGCGCCCGTCGAGGGCGATACCGAAGCGCTCGAACCTAAGGCGCAGCTCGACGAGAACGCGTTGCGACGGTCTCACGCCGCCTTGGTTCAGAACGACACGGATGCAGCTTCCGACACGTCGCTCGTGCGCTCGGAAACGTACAGGACGGTGCGCAATGCCGTGCTGTCGACCATGAATGCCTCTTTAGTGCTCACTTATAGCCGCGAGCAACTGAAGCCCGAACTCGAGCCGTTGGTTGCCGCGATCATCGAGCGCGAGCGCCTGAACATTCCGCTCTCCGAACAAGGGCAGATCGTCGAGGAACTGCTCAACGACATGTTCGGGCTAGGGCCAATCGAGCCGCTGTTCGCCGATGAGACGGTGACCGATATCCTCGTCAACGGCCCCGATCAGGTCTACATCGAACGGCGCGGTAAGCTGGAAATCACACCGTACAGGTTCCGCGACAATGCGCACGTGACCACCGTGGCGCAGCGCATCGCGGCGGCGATTGGCCGACGCGTCGACGAGAGCAGCCCGATGGTGGATGCCCGGCTGCCGGACGGCAGCCGGGTCAACGTGGTACTGCCGCCGCTCGCATTGCGCGGGCCCGCGATCTCCATTCGTAAATTTTCCAAGCGCAAGCTCACTCTCCAGCACATGGTCAATCAGGGCAACATGTCCCTCGCCATGGCGCACGTGCTGAAGATCGCGGTGACCTGCCGCCTGAACGTGCTGGTCTCGGGCGGCACGGGTTCCGGCAAGACCACGTTGCTCAATGCGCTCTCGCATTTCATCAATCACGGCGAGCGCATCGTAACGATCGAGGACGCGGCGGAACTTCAATTGCAGCAGCCTCACGTGGTCAGCCTCGAGACGCGCCCCGAAAACACCGAGGGGATGGGTGGCGTCGATCAGCGCGATCTGGTGAAGAACGCGCTGCGGATGCGCCCCGACCGCATCATCCTCGGCGAAACGCGCGGCGAGGAAGCTTTCGATGTGCTGCAGGCGATGAACACGGGTCACGATGGTTCGATGACCACGATCCACGCCAATACGCCGCGCGATAGCCTGACCCGGCTCGAAAGCATGGTGACGATGGCCAACGGCAATCTCCCGTTGATGTCGATCCGGCGGCAGATCGCAAGCGCGCTGCACCTGATCGTTCAGGTCGAGCGGATGCGCGACGGTATCCGCCGGCTGACACGCGTGACCGAGGTTGCGGGTATGGAGGGCGACGTGATCATCACTCAGGATCTGTTCGTCTTCCGTTACGACGCCACGGCCTACGAAGCAGAGGTGAAGGGCAACTTCGAAAACGGACACCTGCGGCCGGCATTCACCGAACGGGCCTCGTACTATGGCCTCGACGAAGCCTTGCTGGCGGCCGTTGCGTGAGCGCGATCGTCAACCTCGCCACTATCGCCGCTTTCCTTTGCGCGGTGATCATCGGCATCATGCATATAGTCTGGCAGGACCTGCGCAATCAGCGCCCCGATGCGTTGATCCGCGCACGCATCGCGGCGATGCCTGCGGAAACAGCGTTTGGCGCGACGGCTTCGAGCGACGTACAAGCGATTATCAAAGGGCATGCGTTAGGCCACGCTGAAGAGACACATATCGTGATCGCGTGGCTTCGTGCACGGCGCGACCGCTTGCGCACGGTCGCGCCGCGCGGGCTGCCAGTCGTGATAGCCGGCAGCATCGTCGCATTGGGTGTGGCACTGGCGATCCCGCGGTTCACGTCGACACCAGCCATTGTCCAGATCCTGCTTGCGCTCGCGTTGCCTGTGTTCGCCGCGCAGCGCATCTACCAGATGTTCGTCGACCGTTTCCGTGAAGGCTTTCTGGCAGCCTTGCCGGATGCGATCGACATGATCGTGCGTGCGGTGCGCGCCGGGATTCCCGTGGTGAAGGTATTGCCCATGGTGGCCCAGGAGTCCACACACCCACTGGCCGGCGAGTTCAAGCGCATTGGCGATTCGCTCCAGCTCGGAATGGATCTGGAGGAAGTGCTGAGCGCGGCGGTACAACGCGTTCACGTGGCCGATTTTTCCTTTTTTTGCGTGTGCTTGCTGCTGCAGCGCGAAACGGGCGGACAACTGGGCGAAACGCTCGAGAACCTGGCTGGGATAGTGCGTGCCCGCCGCGAAATTCGTCAGAAGACCAAAGCGTTGACGGCGGAGACGCGGATCACGGTCAAGATCCTCGCAGCCATTCCCGTTCTCATCGTGGTGTCGCTGTACATGTTGAATCGCGCCTACATCATGCTGCTGTTCACCACGCCTACCGGCCATTCCATACTGACGTTCGCCGTGACGGCGATCATCTCGGGCGTTGCAGTCATCAACAAGATCGCCAACCTGGATACCTCGCGATGAGCACGATGCGTATTGATCTGCTGGTCAATCTGTTGATGCTGCTGATGCTGCTGGGTGCGCTCGTCCTGTGGTGGGCGTTTAACCGGGGCGGGTATCGAGGCCGGATTGCGGAACGGGTACGCGAGGTGAGTGTGGGCGCTGCTACGGGAGCCGTTTCCTCGAGCAACGACCCGTCGAAAAATGGCTTCCTGTTCGTCCGCCGTGTCATGGCGTCATTGACCCGGTTCGGTGAACGCATGCCGCTCTTCACGTCCGATCAGCGACTGAAGCTGGCACGGGATCTGGTCAAGGCGGGCTTTCGCGGTCCCGGTGCCGTGGCGACCCTGATCGCACTGAAATTTGTCTCCGGCGTGCTGTGGGCCGCGTTGGTCGTGCTGTGGGTAGCCGATCTGTTCTCGCTCGGCCATGTCGTGGCGATCCGCGTGCTGATGATGTTGGCCGCATTCGTGTTCGGGATGATCGTGCCGGAATACGCGCTGGACATCTACGCGCGCCGGCGGCGCAAGCAGATCCTCGCGTATTTTCCTGACGCGCTCGATCTGTTCGTCATTTGCACCAATGCGGGTAATAGCCTCGGTGTAGGGCTGCGTCGCGTCGCCCAGGAGATGGCGGTGATCTGCCCGGCGCTGGCATCGGAACTCGCGCTGACCGCCGACGAACTGCATCTTTCCGGCGACAGCGCGCGCGCGCTTCAAGCCATGGCCGACCGTGTCGACGTGCCGCCGGTCCGCGCGCTGATCTCGACGCTGACCCAATCGATGCGCTATGGCACGCCCATTTCGCAGGCACTGCGCACGCTCTCGCGAATCGAGCGTACCGCCCATATCGTGCGTATCGAGGAGACCGCAGCCAAGCTCGCGCCGAAGATGGTCGTGCCGATGATGCTGTTCATCCTGCCGGCCGTCGTCGCGATTTCCGCCGGGCCGGCCATCATGCAACTCGCCACTTCGCTCAAGCACTTGACATGAAACTCACTCGCTCACTTCCAGCCGCTTTGATTTCCGGCGCCGCGGCGTGCAGGCTTGGCGCCGCCGTGTCGCTGCTGGCAATGGCGGCCTGCACGACCACGGTCAAGCAAAGTTTCGGGCCGGTTGCGCCAGTTTCCAGCCCGGCTACGCTGAGCCTCAAAGGGGAACTGCATGTGGCAGAGGCCGCGCTGGAGTCGGGCAATGTCGATCTGGCCACCACCATTTACATGCAGATCGTCCAGTCCAATCCGGATTCCGTGCCGGGCCTGACGGGCCTCGGCGATACGCTGTATGCGCAGGGCGACTATACGCGAGCGAATGTCTACTACAACAAGGCGTTGTTGCTCGATCCGAACGCGCTGCCGGCCATGACGGGCAATGCTCGCGTGGCCATCCGGCAACGACGGCTGGATGACGCCGTTGCCGATTACCGGCGCTTGCTCGCGCGGTCGCCGAATGATCCGATGGCGGCAGCGGGGCTCGGAACCGCGCTCGACATGCAGGGACACCACCACGAAGCCCAGGCGGTCTTACGCAACGCACTGCTCGACAATCCAGGTGACCCGCGGCTGGAGACCGATCTGGGGCTCTCTCTGGTGGTGGCGGGCAAGCCGCGCGAGGGTGCGAACGTGCTGCTCGACGTCACACGTTTTCCCGCCGCTCCGGCCGAGGCGCGCCAGAATCTCGCGATGGCCTACGGCATGCTCGGCAACAACGAAGCTGCCGAGAAAATTCTGGACGCCGATCTGCCGAAAAAATCAACGCAGGACAATCTCCGCTATTACGCGATGCAGCGCATGCGTCTGGCCGAAGTGCAAGGCAATCCGTCGGGCCCGGGCAGAACCCCCCTCGCGACGGAGAAAAAGGCGCAATGAAGCGATCTGTCCGCTCCTGGCCCTGCCTCTCTGCCTGGCGGCGTCTGCGGACTTTGCCGCGGGACGAGCGCGGTGCAAGCGCGATCGAATTCGCGCTCGCCTCGCTGCCCATATTTTTTCTGTTCATCGCTACGATCGAGTTCGCGCTCGATATGACCGTCGACGTGACCGTGCAGATCGCGGCCCAAGCGGCTTCGCGAGCCGGACTGACGATGTCCGCACCTGCCACGGGCACGCGCGCGACGCAGGCGGAGCAGATCGCGACGCAGTACCTGGCGACGTGGAAGAACGTTGGCGCGACCGTGACGGTGACCCAACTCGACTACGTGGCCTTCAGCAACTTCGGTTCGTCCACCTACAAAGCGGCCAACGGGCCGGGCAACTGCGGCGACGTGGAGATGTACACCATTCAGGTCACCATGCCGGCCTTTACGGGGCTGGCATCGTGGTTCGGCATGCCCACGCTGAATTTCCAGCGCAACTACATTGTCCAGAACGAAGAATGCACAAGTTAACGAGTGCCCGGAGAACCGGGCTCGCACGGCGCCGCTCACGCGGGGTGGCGGCGCTCGAAGTGGTCATCATCGTGCCGGTGATGATGTTCATGCTATTCGGCTTCACCGAGGTGTATCTGTACCTGCGCGCAGTGAGCATGGTGGAGCATGCGGCGTTCGCGCTCGCCAATTCGCTCGGGCAGATGCAGAATGTGACGGATCAACCCGGCACGACCAATGCGAACAGCCTCGGCTCGTTATGGGCGGACGCGAACCTGCTCGCCAGTCCCGATACATTGACGGCGAACGGCAACGTCATCGTCACTTCCGTTTGTGACAAGTCGTCTTCGGAAAACAACTGCGGCTTGAACGTGGTCGGCACGCCGTCGCTGACGAGTGGTAAGCCGACCATCTGCTGGCAGGCCGAGGCCAACTCGACCTCAACCATGAAATCCCAGGTCACGACCAGTAATGTTCTGCCGTCCACCTGGCCGTTCTATCAAGGCGACGCCGCGCTCATAGTCGAGGTGTTCTACCGCTACAACCCGTTTCCTCTGGTCTCCTCGTTCTGGCCCGGCGCTCCGGGTTCGACCGTGCTCTACCGGCGCGTCTATGCGCGGCAGCGCGTGATGAACTGGACCTCGATGTCGTTGATGAACACGACCGGCGCTGCCGTTGCAGCGGGAAGTGGTTTGTCGGCAGGCTGTCCGGGCTCGACGATCATCGTGGGCTCCTGACAGGTGCCACCTTCGATAAGCCAGCGCTCGCGTGATGTACCGGGGACAATCATGAATCTAGCTACCGCTGTTTGCACCGCTCGCCTGCGCGATGCCGCCGTGTTTGCGCGATGCCGCGAATTTTTTGCCGGCGCAGATCGCGGAGCGGTTTCGCTGATGTTCGCCGTCAGCGCGAGCGTGATGCTCGGTGCGTTGTCGATATCGATCGACCTGGGACGCTACGCAATTTCGCAGGCTCGTATGCAGTCCGCACTCGACGTGGCGAATCTTTCGGCTTCGATGGACATGGGCCACTATGCGAGCACGGCCTGTCCGACGATCCTCGCCGCGTGGAAGAACGATGCGCTCAAGTATTACAGCACGAACATGCCGAACGGCTATCTCGATCTGCTGCTTTCGAGCAGCAATTTCAATGCGACCTGCGCGAATAACCCGAGCAGCAGCGGCGGTGGCCAACTGGTGCGGCTTTCCGCGACGGGCGAATTGCCGTTGATGATGCCGGCGTTCCTGGCATCGAAGAACACCGGCACCAGCACCGGGTCGACCGGTAGCAACGACATGCAGGTCGCCGCTTCAAACGAGGTAGCGCGTAATCCGCAAACTGAACTGGAACTGGCGCTGGTGCTGGACAACACGGGGTCGATGGCCCAGACGCCAAGCGGCAGTGGCACGACCACCCTCTCGGCGGAAAAGATTTCTGGACTGAAGACCGCAGCCAATGCTCTGTTGTCGCAACTGTTCAGCCAGTCGGGATCGTCGCAGTACTACATCGGAATCGTGCCATTCGCCAGCACCGTCAATGTCGGGAAGACGCCGTCATGGAAGGGAGCGAGTGGCGCGACGATTTCCGCATCGCTGAGTCCTGGGACGTGGCTCAAGCAGTCGTTCAGCTACAACTCGGCCAATGTGTCAATGAGCGGCACGCCGACGGTAAGCCTGTCAAGTTCGACGTGGGCGTGGAGTGGAAGCGGGTGGGGCGGTTGTGTCGCTGAGCCGCGGGACAGCAGCGGTAATCTGGCCGCGCTGGCCTATTCGCCGTCCTCGACGACGGCGTCATCGACGTCGCCCAATTTGCAGTTCACGCCTTACTACTATAACGTGCCGCCCGCAGGGCTCGCGCTCTATACCCAAACGGGCTCGGGAAGCAACAAAACCTGCACGACGAATTCCCCAGTGACGAAGATTCCCACGACAATCGAAAAAGGAACAGAAGGCACATGCACCACGACTAGTTCGACACTTCCGGTCAGCCAATGGGAGCAGACGTCGACCAATAGCGCTTATACGTTGAACCAGAACAATCTGTGCATCGGTACGCCAGTGACCTTCCTGACCAACGACAGCACGCAACTGACCGCTGCAATCAACGCGATGCAGCCAGCGGGCAATACGATCATTCCGTTGGGACTATTGTGGGGATGGCGCATGCTGTCTTCGAACTGGGCCGGCACATGGAACCAGCGTTCGACCATCACCACCCCACTGCCGTTGCCGGAGAGCACGATGGGGCTGCAGCGCGTGCTGATCCTGATGACGGACGGGGAGAACGACGTCACTGCGAGCTACGTTCCGGGCCAGGAGGTCACGCATTTCAACGGGTTGTCCGGAGTCGGCACGAATAGCCTTCACGCTCCATTCGTGGCGAGCACGGATTACAGCAGCGGCACGCTGGCGAGCGGCACGATCAACCTGAAGGACATCAACTCCTATCAGGCGGCCGTCTGCACCGCGATAAAAAATGCGGGCATCACGATCTATACGATCGCGTTTGGCTCGGGGGCCGCGGCCAACACGGGGTTGCAGTCGTGCGCGTCGCCAGGCGACTACTACACCGCATCCAGCAACTCGGCGCTAAATTCGGTCTTCCAGCAGATCGCATCGAACATCGGCATTCTGAGGCTCCAGCAATGACGATATCGGACAACGCATCGATCGAAGAACTAGCGGTCCCGAAGAGGAATGCCAGCGACCGCGCGAGCCAGCGGCGGCATTGGCTGACGCGGCAACGCCTGTACGTCTACTCAGGCGCATTGCTGCTTATTTACATCCTTGCGCCAGGAGTGCAAGTACTTCGCGAGAGTTGGCAGCATCAATTGTCTTTCGGCAACAATGCACGAGACTACATCGCGTTCTGGAGTGCTTCACAGCTAGCGCTGCAAGGGCACGCCGCCCATGCGTACAGCGCGAAGGTGCTGGGTGCGGTGGAAAAATCCATGCTACCTGATCTCAAGGGAACCTTGCCCTGGTTGTATCCGCCGACATTCCTGTTGTTTCTCTACCCTGCAGCGCTGCTTCCTTACGAGCCTTCGGCCTGGCTTTTTTTTGGACTGACGCTCATAGCGTTCGTCGTAGCCATCAACTCGATCGTGCCGGGCAAGATTTCGACCTTGCTCGCACTGGCTTTCCCAGGAGTGATCATTTCGGCACTGTCGGGACAGAACGGCCTGCTGACCGCCTCACTCATGGGATCCGGACTCGCACTATTGCCGCGGCGTCCGGTCTGGGCAGGCGTTTCGCTAGGACTGCTGTGCATCAAGCCGCATCTCGCCGTACTGATTCCGCTTGCACTGATCTGCTCGCGCTCGTGGCGAACTCTGGTGGTAACCGGATCGATCGCAGCCGTGCTGAGCGCGCTATCGGTTGGATTGTTCGGTGTGGAAACACTCGCCGCTTTCGTGCACAGCATCGGGGAAATCCAGGGCATCGTCATTTCCGACAGCAAGCTGCTGCCTCGCATTCCCACGTTTTTTGCGCTGGCAAGGCAGTTGTCCATGCCCGCAGCCGCCGCCTATGCCTTGCAGGCAGCTTCAGCGTGCTTGGCCGTCGCTTCGGTTGTCTACGTTTGGTCCCGGCCGGCCGCCCACGAATTGCGCGCGGCGACGCTCGTCTGCGCGACGCTGGCCTTCACTCCATACCTTTACGATTACGACCTGACCTGGTATGGCCTCGTCATTGCCTGGTATGGCCGCTTCGGGTTGGCTCACGGGTTCCGGCGTTACGAGCGGGAGGGGCTGATACTGCTCGGGTTCGCTCCGCTAATGGGGCTTCTGGTCGTACCCCGCGTTCATTTCCAGTTCCTGCCCATCCTTACGTTGCTCACCCTCGCGGTGCTCGTCACGCGCGTAAGCAAGGAGAGGCGCGGCGTGAAAGGGGGCAGCAGTGTCGCGTTCGTTAAGGGGATCTGCTGATGAACACGATGTCCTCCATCAACATCCGAGATCTGTCGAAGCGGCCGCCGGTTCCGCTGATTTCGATCATCGCGCCGTTTCATAACGAGCGCGATGCGGTCAATCTGTTCTTCACGCAAATACGAAACGTCATCGCCCCTCTTCATGCGTTTCGTTTCGAGATCGTTTGCATCAACGACGGCAGCGAGGACGGCACGCTCGACCAGTTGCTCGCGGCTGCCGCCGAGGATGCGCGCATCCTCGTGCTCGACCTGACGCGTAATTTCGGCAAGGAGGCGGCGCTAACCGCCGGACTCGACGAGGCGCGAGGCGATGCCGTTATCGTCATTGATGCCGATCTGCAGGATCCGCCGGAGCTGATTCCCGACATGATCCAATGCTGGCAGGACGGTGCGCCGGTCGTGCTGGCGCGTCGCGCCAACCGCAGTTCCGATTCGTTTGCGAAGCGCGTGACGGCCAGTCTCTTCTATCGCGTTCACAATGCCCTGTCGAATGTGAAGATCCCCCCCAATGTCGGTGACTTCAGGTTGATTGACCGACAGGTAGTCGAAGCGCTGCGTCGGCTGCCGGAGCGGCGTCGATTCATGAAAGGGCTCTTCGCGTGGGTAGGCTTTCCCGCCGTAACGCTCCACTACGAGAGAGCACAGCGCAGTGCGGGCCATTCGAGTTTCTCGGGTTGGCGCCTATGGAACTACGCGATCGAAGGCATTACCGGCTTCAGTACGATTCCGCTACGTGCCTGGACTTACGTCGGGGCATTGATTGCCATGCTCGCGTTTATATACGGCGGGTTCATGGTCGTGCGCACGTTGCTGTTCGGCAATCCCGTACCCGGTTATGCATCGCTGTTTTCGGCAGTGCTGTTCATCGGTGGAATCCAATTCGTCGGTATCGGCGTGATTGGTGAATACATCGGCCGGATTTATGACGAGTCGAAACAACGGCCGATTTACCTCGTTCGCCAACGTTATTGCGCTGCGCAAACGGTGCGTGATGCACGTCTCGTCGAGGGCGCACACGGATTCCAACGGAAAAAGCGCATCAGCCGCGCGTTTCGACGAGACGGTCGGAGCGCTCATCCGCCAGCCCGGAAAGACGTTGCGTGGGGCGATACGAGGTCCGATGCCGTCGCACGATCGCCGTCAGCATCAGGATCATTGCGACGGGTGCCAGATGAAATGGCAACCGAGAAGTAGCGCCAATCAGTTCGTACACCGGCATAGACCATACCGCGCCAAGCGCGAGCCGATCCAAGCGCGTTAGCTCGCCCGCTACCGCATCGTGTATTAGAAGCGCCGCCGGAAAGCCGAGCCAGGCGAGATCGTAGGTCATCAAATAGGGTTGTACGAGCAGGCTGGCGACGAGCAAGGCTGCAGCCCTCAATTCGTACCGTGCGCTCACGAGCCAAAGATAGGCAACGGCAAGCACGGCGGGAATGGCCGCTAGCGCCTGAACGGCGTAGGCCACCGCCACGGGCATACCGGCGAGTCTAGCGGTGGCGAATAACGTTGGCATACCGAACCAATGATGATCCCGGCCATCCAGCAAGGCGGCTTGTCTGAATACTGGAAGATAAGAGAAAAATGAAGACCACGCCTCAATTCCTGATATCGCGATACTCGACAGCATAAATGCCGAGCAAAAGACAATAGTGGCGAGCAACATCTTCCAGCGGCGTCCGCAAACGAGGGCGATCGGAAAGAGCACCCCCAGTTGCGGCTTGACCAAGAGCACGGCGAGGCAAGCACCCGCGCAAATCGGCGCCGGCTCCATCAGCACAAGCGCCGCGGCAGCGGCGGCGGCGGTGAAGAGGGTATTCTGTCCCGCATAGATTGCCAACGGCATCCCGGCAAGCGCGGCGATCAAGATGGACTGGCGCTGTGTTTGTTCCAGGCGGCGGCCGATGCGTAATGCGATAGTGCAATAAATGCCCGTGCCGAGTGCCAGGAACAGGAAGAGGGCGCACGGGTAACTCAAATAGCCCAGTGGCCGAATGGCGAGCAAGAAAGTTGGCGGATAAGGACACGGATCATACTGCGACGAGGAGCGCACCACGGCTTCCAGCGGCTGCATCCAACGAGGCGAATATACCGCTGCCGCGCCGTGGGCCAGCTCGACACGGGCTGCGGCCCAGAAAATTCCGAAGTCGTTCCCGATGGCGGGCGCATTGCCGATACCGATTACGTAGCGTGCGACGAGGCCGAGGGCGAGCGGGATGAATTGTACGATGAGCACGAAGCCCGGCACGAAAACCAGCAAGAACTGGAAAGTGGAGGTTACCTTCCTGCGCGTCTCTTGTGTAGTCATGGTTGTTGTGTAACGTTCGGGTGCTGTGCGCAGGTCGGTCCGGCAATGACTACCGCGTCAACCTTCCATCCGATAGGTCCACCGCGCGTGGGCAATATATGAGCATACTGGAATGCAGCACACGACGATCAGCGTGGGCGCCCAGAGATGCTGTCGACCTACTAGCAGCGGCACGAGTGCTGAAACACCGAAGCCTGCGGAGGAGACGACGCAGAAGCGGGAAAAATTCGAGAACGTTGGCCTGCTCGAAAAACTCCAGAGTGTTTGTAGCAGGAACGAAACGACGTTGGCAAGGACAAATCCGGCGAGATTGGCAATTGCTGAATCTGCAACGAGCCGATTGAAAACCAGCCAGGCGACGCACAGATGCGTGCAGGTGGCGACGACGCCGGCTATGGCGAAGCGGATGATCCTGGGCATTTGGGGAACGCGCTAAAGTCTGGTTTCATCATTATCGCAGGTAGAGCGGAACCCAGGCGGTGCGTCATGGTAGTTCGCGGCGCGGTGCCGGTCATTGTAATGGAGCGTCCGTGCGCGGGGCGTGCGCAGGGAGGTTTCGTGCATTCGTCTACAATTGTCCGCTGAACGCGTACCCATTGTTTCGATCCCGCGCGTCGCAAGGAGACGACATGCTTGACCTATCCACGTTGGGGACCTTCGTTGTCGTCGTGCTCGGGCTCTTTCTGATTCCGGGCCCGGCCGTGCTGCTGGTTTTGACGCGCACCATGCACGGCGGACGCAAGGCCGGCATTCTGACCGGCCTCGGTATCGCAGCCGGCGATTTTGTACACACCCTGGGCGCCGCGGTTGGCCTCTCCGCGCTGCTGATGACGTCCGCGTTGGCCTTCAATGCGGTGAAATTCGTCGGTGCCGCGTATCTCGTCTATCTGGGCATTCGCGCGTTGCGCGAGAAGCAGGCGAGCGCGCATCTGCCGGTCGTCGCACCGCTGTCAGGTTCGAAAGCGTTCTTGCAGGCGATCCCCGCCGAAGTTTTAAACCCGAAGACCGCGCTGTTTTTCCTCGCGTTTCTACCGCAATTCGTGCGCCCAGAACATGGTTCGACGTTTCTGCAGTTCGCTACGCTCGGACTGATTTTCGTCGCCATGAGCGCGCTTTACACGACGCTGATCGCTTTGACGATGCGGCCGTTGGGCAAGCTCGTGAAGCGTTTGACGTGGTTGATGCGCTGGCAGAACAAAATTATCGGCGTGCTGTTTATTTCGCTCGGCCTGCGCGTCGCCGTGCAGACGCGCTGATTCATTCGAGCGCGAGGTCAGGACAACGCTTGCAGGATCAGCGACGAAACGACGGTGATGAAAAGACAGGTTGCGGTGAGCAGGTCGTACGGATAACTCATGGGGTGGCCGGCCAAGCGTGCAAAGCGAAAAGGGCCATCATAGGCAGAACCGTTGGATGCGACTGTTAGTCTTTGCAAGACGGCGATGCCGTGGCACGCGCGATTCACATCGCGCACGATTCAGGAGACAGCGATGAATGGCGACGCAAATTCGACCGCGCGCGCAATCGAGTTCTGGTTCGACTTCGGCAGCAACTACAGCTATCTGAGCATGATGCGTATCGAAGCGTTGGCGGCGGAGCGCAATGTGACGATCGTCTGGCGGCCGTTTCTGCTCGGCCCGGTATTTCGCCAGCTCGGTTTCGAGAACTCGCCGTTCGCACTGCAGAAAGAAAAAGGCGCGTACGTGTGGAAAGACATGGAGCGTCAATGCCGCAAATACGGCATTGCGCTCACACGTCCCGGCACGTTTCCGCGTGCGGCGCTTCTCGCGATGCGCGTCGCGGTGCTTGGTGCGAGTGAGCCGTGGATCGGTGCGTGGTGCCGCAAGGTCATTCAGCTGAATTTCGTCGACGACCGCGACATCGGTTCAATCGATGTCGTTAGCGAAGCGCTCGACTCTCTCGACCTACCCGCGCAGAGCGTGATCGACGCCGCGCAAAGCGACGCGAACAAGCTCCGCTTGCGCGAGCAGACCGAACTGGCCATGAACAGAGGCATCTTCGGTGCGCCGACGTTTTTTGTCGGCGGCGAGATGTTCTGGGGGAATGACAGGCTGGAGGATGCGTTGGACTACTGCGACGCGATCGCGGTCGCCATTGAACGTTGAATTCAGCGCTCAATCAGCCTGCTGACAGAAGCGCCGGCCCGGCACATGGGAGACCACGGCCTGGGCGATTTCGAGCGGAGTACTTTCGGCGGGAACGACGCGACGACTCGATTCGGGCGCATGCTTCATCGTCCATTCGACGAGCCGGTATGAACGGCCCCATGGCGGTTGCAGCGGATCGGAGACCTTGCAGGAATGAATCTGGCGAGTCCATTCATGGCCGGGCATCGCACGCAGGTGTTCGACTACCATTTCTTCAACCATGATTTACCTCCATCTTCTTACGCGCGTAACCGTTTTCGGTCGCGCTTCTGGCACCCCTCAAGAAAAAGCGCCGCCGATGTTCTGGCGGCTCAACAGGGGATGTACTACATACTTGCAGGGAACAATTAAGCGAAACTTAAGAACCGCAATCATTACGCAAACGGATCTCACTGCATGTAAGCGAGTGCAAGTGAATGCAAGCGAGAGCTGACAACAGTGGGCATTAACGCTCGCAGGCCGGCCGACACGTCGCGAGCCTGCCCTCAAGACGCCGGCGGATCGGCCGTTATCAGTAGAGTTGGGGCGTCGACCCCGCTTCGCCTTCAGGGCCGCCTTACTGATACCGTGACGAATCTCGCCCAAACGCCGCTTTCCGAGCGCCTTCGCTCGCTCGTCGACACCGTGCAGCACAACGAGCGCACGTTGCGCCGCTTCCAGAACGTCGAGTTGCGGTTGATCGGCGCGCAGGATTTCGGATCGTTTCTCGATACGTTGTTCAGCCATCTGCCGCGGGAGTTCTCGCTCGCGAACGTGGTGCTGTGGCTCGACGAGCGCGCGCCAATGCTGCTCGAACTGCTCGAGCCGGGCAACCTGCGCGCGCTCGATCATGCGCAGCTGAAGACGTCGCGCGAGGGCGGTCTCGTCGCGCAATCCTTGTGCGAAGACGATCGGCCGTGGCTCGGCCGCCCCGGCGAACTCGACGACGACACGCGCCGCGCGTTCTTCGGTGCCGCGCCAGCTCACGTGCCGGCCAGCGCGATCCTGCTGCCGCTCGCCGCGGGCACGAGGGTCAGCGGCTATCTATGCCTCGGCAGCGACGACCCCGCGCGCTTCGGCGCGGGCATGGCCACCGACATTCTGGAGCGCTTCGCGAGCATTGTCACCGCGAGTCTCGACAACGTCGCGCATCGCGAGCGGCTCAGGCAGCTCGGCATGACCGACTCGCTGACCGGCCTCGCGAATCGCCGCTATTTCGACGAACGGCTGCGCGAGGAGTTGATGCGCGCGGCCCGTTATCGCGCGCCGGTCGCATGTCTTTTCATCGATATCGACGGTTTCAAGCGCATCAACGATAGCCACGGCCATCAGACCGGCGACCGCGCGCTCGCGGCGGTGGCCGCCTGCGTGCGACAGCAGGTGCGGCTTGGCGACACCGTCGCGCGCTATGGCGGCGAGGAGTTCGCCGCGCTGCTGCAAGGCGATCGCAGCGACGCGTTGACCGTCGCGGAACGCGTGCGGCGTGCGGTCGAGAATCTCGACGTGCGCGACGAGCACGGCGAGCTCATTGCATTGACCGTGTCGATCGGCGTGGCCGGGCGCGTGGTCGCCGGCAGCCCGGCCGAGGCGATGTCGCTCGGTCAGGCGATGATGGACGAGGCCGATCGCGCGATGTATCAGGCCAAGCGCAACGGCCGCAATCGTATCGAGGCGCAGGTCGATGCGCTCGACGAGCAGGGCTGATCGACCGTAACTAACACTAACTACGCGTCACACTCCTGCCGCATCCGGCGGCACCCCGAGCAGCTGCAACGCGCCGCCCATCACGCCGCTGAACACAGGTCCAGCGACCGTGCCGCCATAGAACGCCTTGCCAGCCGGATCGTCGATCATCACGGCGACGATCAGGCGCGGATCGCTCATCGGCGCCATGCCGACGAACAGCGCGCGGTAGCGGTTCTTCGCGTAGCCCGCGCCGATCTGCTTGCGCGCGGTGCCGGTCTTGCCGCCGATGCGATAACCCGGCACGGTCGCGGCGCGTCCGGTGCCGCCGTCGCCCGTGGCCATTTCGAGCATGTTGCGGATCGCGCGCGCGGTGCCGGGCGTCGTGACCGATTCGCCGCGGTCGGCGAACGACGCGGGGTCGTCCGCGTCGAGCGGCTCGCACAGCAGGCTCACGCGCCTCAGCGCGCCGTCGCCCGCATAGGCGGTGTAGACCTGCGCGATTTGCAGCAGCGATACCGACAGCCCGTAGCCATACGCCATCGTGGCCTGTTCGATCGGGCGCCAGCGTTGATACGGCCGCAGCTTGCCGGCTGCCACGCCAGGGAAGGGCAGCTCGGGCTTCAGACCGAGCCCGTATTGCCGATACTTGGTCCAGATCGTCTCGGCCGGCAGATTCAGCGCGAGCTTTGCGAGCGCGATATTGCTCGACTTCTGCACCGCCTCGGCGACCGTCATCGCGCCGTGATTCGACGTGTCGTGAATCACGGCCGGGCCGATCCGATACCAGCCGGGCGCGGTATCGATGATGCTCTGCGGCCGCACCTTGCCTTCGTCGATCGACAGTGCGACGACCAGCGGCTTGATCGTCGAACCCGGTTCGAACGTGTCGATCACCGCGCGGTTGCGCAGCTGCCGGCCGGACAGGCGCGTGCGGTCGTTCGGATCGAAGCTCGGGTAGTTGGCGAGCGCGAGGATCTCGCCGTTGCGCGCATCGAGCACGACCACGCTGCCCGCTTCGGCGCGGTGCTGCGCGATCGCGGCTTTGAGTTGTGTGTATGCGAGTTGCTGGATGCGCCGGTCGATCGTCAGCTGGATCGTGGCGCCGTTGCGCGCGGGCACGAGCGGCCGCGTCTCCGAGATCACGCGGCCGAGCCGGTCGTGGATCACCTCGCGGTGGCCGGGCACGCCTTGCAACTGCGCATTGGCGGCGAGTTCGACGCCTTCCTGGCCGTTGTCCTCGATGTCGGTGAAGCCGACCACGTGCGCGGCCGACTCGCCCTCGGGATAAAAGCGTTTGGTGTCGGCGATCTGCGTGATCCCGGCGAGCCCGAGGCGCGACAGATGCCCGGCAGTGTCGGCATCGACCTGGCGCTTGAGCAGCACGAAGCTGCGCTCGCCGTTCAGACGCCGACGCAGGTCCGCGAGCGGCAGATCGAGCAGCTTTGCCAGCGGCGCGAACGCGCTTTCGTCGACGAGCTTCGGCGTGGCCCAGATTTCGTAGCTCGCGAGACTGACCGCGAGCATCGAACCATTGCGATCGACGATCCAGGCCGCGCGTCGCGTCGAGTTCGAGCAGGCGCTGATAGCGCTTCTGCCCTTGGTCGACGTAGAAGTCCTGATTCACGACCTGCACCCAGAACGCGCGGAGCGCGAGCGTCGCGAACGCGGCGAACACGAGCAGCACGACGAACTTCGAGCGCCACGCGGGTAGTCGCGCATCGAGCAGCGGGTTCTTCGCGGCTAAGGCATAGGGATCGGGCGACGGCGGTTTTTTCTGGCGGATCATGGTGGCGGGCAGCGGACCTCACGTACTTTCGATTGAACGAGGCCGCCAAAGCCACGAGGCCTGGCGGCAAGGACTGTCGCCGGGCCGATTGTAAATAAAACGTAATTTAAATGCGAGGAGTGTGAAAGGAGGTGCGTTCGAGCTGGAGCAAAGGCGAGCCGAGCCGAAGCTTGATAACGAAAAGCCGCGCGGACTTGCAAAATCCGCGCGGCTGATTCGTTCGATTGATGCGTCGACTCCGACGCGGCGTGTTGAATAGGCGCTTCCTGCCTGTGGGGCGCCTTCTTTTTTCGCGCCCGTTGCGGGCGCGGCGGGGCAAGCTCAAGCCGGCAACGCGAAACTCGCGATCGCGTCGCGCAACACGCCGACCTGGTCCTTCAGCGAATGCGCGGCGGCCGCGGCCTGTTCGACCAGTGCCGCATTCTGCTGCGTGACCTGATCCATCTCGCCGACCGCGCGATTGACCTGTTCGATGCCCGCGCTCTGCTCGCGCGACGCGTGGCTGATTTCTTCGAGGATCTCGTTGACCCGCCGCACCGACTGCACGATCTCGCCCATCGTCGCGCCGGCGTTGGCGACCAGTGACGCGCCGGTCTCGACGGTATCGGTCGAGGTTTCGATCAGTGCCTTGATCTCCTTGGCGGCCGTCGCCGAGCGCTGCGCGAGGCTGCGCACTTCGGCCGCGACCACCGCGAAGCCACGACCCTGTTCGCCGGCGCGAGCCGCCTCGACGGCGGCATTCAGCGCGAGGATATTGGTTTGGAACGCGATGCCGTCGATCACGCCGATGATGTCGCCGATCTGCCGCGAGCTCGCGGTGATCTCGCCCATCGTGCGCACCACGTCGTCGACCACGCGGCTGCCGCGCGTCGCGACGTTCGCTGCGTCGCTCGCGAGTTGCGCGGCCTGGGTCGCGCTGTCCGCGTTCTGCTTCACGTTCACCGTCATCTGATCCATGCTCGACGCGGTTTGCACGAGCGCCGCCGCCTGCTCCTCGGTGCGCTGCGACAGGTCGGTGTTGCCCGCCGCGATTTCGTTCGCGCCGACGTTGATGTTCTCGGTGCCCTGGCGCACGCGCGAGACCGTGTCGACGAGTCCCGCCTGCATCGTGCGCAGCGCATGCAGCAGGCTGCTGTTGTCGTGCGGCTCGATCGGCACCGGCGTCGCGAGGTTGCCTTGCGCCATCAACCGTGCGTGCTCGACGGCCACTTCGAGTTCGCCGCCGAGCGAGCGGCGGATGCTGCGCAGCACGACCAGCATCACGACCGTAGAGAGCGCACCGAGCGTGACGGTGATCGCGAGCCAGCGCAGCAGGTTGCGGTAGAACGCGCTTTGCACGTCGTCCATGTACATGCCGGTCACGAGGTACCAGTCCCACGGCGCGAAGTGCATCGAGTAGCTGGTCTTCGCGACGGGCTGCTCGCTGCCGGGCTTGGCCCACAAATAATCGACGAAGCCGCCGCCGTCGTGATTGCCCGAGTTGACGATATCGACGAACAGATGATTGCCGGCCGGATCGGTGAACTGCGCGAGGTTCTTGCCGATCAGTTCGGGCTTGATCGGATGCATCAGCATGACCGGCTGCGAGTCGTTGATCGACAAATAGCCGTCCTTGCCGTAGCGCATCGCGCCGAGCGTCGCGAGCGCCTGCTTTTTCGCGTCGTCCTCGGACAGCGCATGCTGCTGGGCAAGCGAGTAGTAATGGCCGACGACGTGGTTTGCCTCTTCGATCAACGAGCGCAATTGCTCGCGTCGGTCCGAGATCATCGATGCGCGGTTGTGCCACGCGCCGAACGCGCCGATCAGGATCAGGCCGACCCACAGAACGGCGATCATGGACGCCAGTTTTCGGTTCAGAGTCATAGCGATGGGAATAGGCGTTTTGGCCAGTAGGATCCATTGAATTGCGGTCGGATGCCGCTCGCTGTGTTTACGGCACGAAATGGCGTTGATCGAGGCAGGGAAAACCCGCTGTTCGACATCGCCATTCGTCCGATTAATAGGTGGATTTATTGAATGTTTTAGCGGCGTTCATGCGCGCAATTCGAAAGGGCTTTTGTGCATTACTCGCGAATGTGAATTAACCGGCGATTATCGGTAAATCGCAGCGATTGAAAAATGCGGGAGAAAATCGACATGAAAAATGCCGGCGCTGGTCTGCGTAGAACCTGCTGAGCCCAATCCAGGAAGGCTCGCACCAACATCCCACAAAACGCCAATTAAATCCAAAAGTCCCGTTAAATGGTCACGCATGCAAAAAACAACACATTTTCCCACTTAAGCGCAACCACGAAAGATCGTTGAGACCTTCAAGGACTCGTCATAAAAAATTCCGCTATAGTCGCCCTTTTTCCGATTGCCAGCCTGGCATAGAAGAACGCCAACAAGCCCGCCACCAGGAGTCCCGAAGAATGAATGCACGCGAACCCGCTTTCGTTGCCCAGTCCCGCAGCGCGCGCCTGCGCCAGATGCTCGTCAGCAGCGAACTCGAATTCATGATGGAGGCGCATAACGGCCTGTCCGCGCGCATCGTTCGCGAAGCTGGGTTCAAGGCGATCTGGGGCTCTGGCCTCGCGATCTCCGCGCAGTTCGGCGTGCGCGACAACAACGAGGCGAGCTGGACGCAGGTGGTTGATACGCTCGAATTCATGGCCGACGCGGGCGATCTGCCGATCCTGCTCGACGGCGACACCGGCTACGGCAACTTCAACAACGTGCGCCGCCTCGTGCGCAAGCTCGAACAGCGCGGCATCGCCGGCGTGTGCATCGAGGACAAGCAGTTTCCGAAGACCAACAGCTTCATCAACGGCGAGGCGCAGCCGCTTGCCGATATCGACGAATTCTGCGGCAAGATCAAGGCGGGCAAGGACTCGCAGAACGACGAGCATTTCTCGATCGTCGCGCGCGTCGAGGCGCTGATCGCGGGCTGGGGCATGGACGAAGCGCTGCGCCGCGCGCAAGCGTACGCCCAAGCTGGTGCCGATGCGATCCTGATTCACAGCAAGCTGTCGCGCCCCGACGAGATTCTCGAATTCGCGCGCGAATGGGCCGGGCGCGCGCCGCTCGTGATCGTGCCGACCAAGTACTACGGCACGCCAACCGAGGTGTTCCGCGAAGCGGGCATCAGCACCGTGATCTGGGCGAACCATCTGATCCGCGCGGCGACCTCGGCGATGCAGGCCGTCGCGAAGGAAATCCATTCGAGCGAGACGCTCGTCAACGTCGAGGACAGCATCGCGGCCGTCAACGAAATCTTCCGTTTGCAGGACGCCGACGAATATTCGGAAGCCGAAGACCGCTATCTGTCGAGCGGCCGCGCGGCCGGCTCGGCCGTGGTGCTCGCCGCGAGCCGCGGCAAAGGCCTTGAAGCGGTGACCGGGGACCGTCCGAAGGTGATGCTGCCGATCGCCGGCAAACCGCTGCTGCGCTGGCTCGTCGATGCGTTCAAGAAGCAAGGCGTCAACGACATCACCGTGGTCGGCGGCTATCGCGCCGACGCGATCGATACCGCGGGCATCCGCCTCGTGGTCAACGAGCAGCACGCGCAGACCGGCGAGCTTGCCTCGCTCGCGTGCGCACTCGACCACCTGACCGGCGACACGGTCATTTCGTACGGCGACCTGCTGTTTCGCAGCTACATCCTGCGTGATCTGGTGGATAGCGAGGCCGCGTTCAGCGTGGTCGTCGATTCGTCGCTAACCGATGCGGAGAACGCGAGCGTGCGCGATTTCGCGTGGTGCTCGGCCGCCGACGACCGCGGTCTGTTCGGCAATAAGATCGTGCTGCGGCATGTCGCGAGCGGGCGGGAGCAGTCGTCGGCGGCGGGCGCCGCCCCAGTGCCGCATGGCCGCTGGGTGGGTCTGCTGAACGTGCGCGGCGCGGGTCGCGAGCGCCTGCGGGCGGTCATGCGCGAGTTGCGGACGCGCGACGATTTCGCGTCGCTCGACATGCCCGCGCTGCTGAACGCGTTGATCGAAGCGGGCGAGTCGATCGAGGTGCAATACGTGCACGGCCACTGGCGCGGCGTCAACGATCTCGACGATTTCCGCCGCGCGGGCGACTTCGCGCACGCGCAGGCGCCGTTCGCGACGGCCGTCGGCGGCGGGGCGACGGCGAACGCTGCACACGGAGGCGCGCAATGATCGAAGCAGCACAGTTCGTCGAGGCGGCCCGCGAGCGCGGTTTCGACTGGTATGCGGGCGTGCCGTGCTCGTATCTGACGCCGTTCATCAACTACGTGCTGCAGGACGAATCGCTGCACTACGTGTCGGCGGCCAACGAGGGCGACGCGGTCGCGCTGATCGCCGGCGTTACGCTCGGCGCGAAAAACGGCCGGCGCGGCGTCACGATGATGCAGAACTCCGGGCTCGGCAACGCGGTCAGCCCGCTGACGTCGCTGACGTGGACCTTCCGCTTGCCGCAACTGCTGATCGTCACGTGGCGCGGCCAGCCCGGCGTTGCCGACGAGCCGCAGCACGCGCTGATGGGCCCGATCACGCCGGCGATGCTCGACACGATGGAAATTCCGTGGGAGACGTTCCCGACCGAGACCGACGCGATCGGTCCGGCGCTCGATCGCGCGATCGCGCACATGGACGCAACCGGCCGTCCGTACGCGCTCGTGATGCAGAAGGGCAGCGTTGCGCCGTATGAACTGAGGGACGGCGGCGCGCCCAGGCGGCGCACGCCGGTCGAGCCTCGCGCGCGGTTCCGCGACATCGCCGCGAACGAACTCGCGACGCGCCACGACGCGCTGCAAAAGGTGATCGCGCATACGCCGCTCGACTCGACGGTGGTGCTCGCGTCGACCGGCTTTTGCGGCCGCGAACTCTATGCGATCGACGATCGCGCGAACCAGCTATACATGGTCGGCTCGATGGGCTGCGTGACGCCGTTCGCGCTCGGCCTCGCGCTCGCGCGCCCCGATCTGCGCGTGGTCGCGCTCGACGGCGATGGCGCCGCACTGATGCGCATGGGCGTGTTCGCGACGCTCGGCGCGTACGGCCCGTCGAACCTCGTGCATGTGCTGCTCGATAACGGCGCGCACGACTCGACCGGCGGCCAGGCGACGGTATCGTCGCAGGTGTCGTTCGCGGGCGTGGCGGCCGCGTGCGGTTACGCGTCGGCGCTCGAGAGCGACGATCCTGCGATCATCGACGAGCTGTTCGCGGCGCCGCCGCTCGACGGGCCGCGCTTCGCGCGCCTGACGATCCGCCGCGGCACGCCCGACGGCCTGCCGCGCCCGACCATTACGCCGCCCGATGTGAAGACGCGCCTGATGCGCCACATCGGCGCGATCTGAACCCAACGCCAACAGGAGCGCCCATGCTGCTGCTCAACCCCGGCCCGGTGACGCTCACCGAACGTGTCCGCAACAGCCTGTTGCAGACGGATCTGTGCCATCGCGAGAGCGAGTTTTTCGATCTCCAGGAAGAGGCGCGCACGCGTCTCGTCGACGTGTACGGGCTCGACCCGAACGAATGGCAGGCAGTACTGATGACCGGCTCCGGCACGGCCGCCGTCGAAAGCATGACGGCCGCGCTGGTGCCGCACAACGGCAAACTGCTGGTCGTCGAAAACGGTGTGTACGGCGAGCGTATCGCGCAGATCGCCGCGCAATACGGCATCGCGCACGAAGCGCTGAAGCACGACTGGATGGACGCGCCCGATCTGGCGAAGATCGCCGAACGGCTCGACGCCGACAAGTCGTTCACGCACGTCGCGGTGATTCATCACGAAACGACCACGGGGCGCCTGAACGACATCGCGGCGCTCGGCGCCTTGTGTCGCGAGCGCGGCCTGCGTCTGCTGGTGGACGGTGTCAGCAGCTTCGGCGCCGAAACGATCGATTTCGCGGACGCGAGCCTCGACGCGCTCGCCGCGACCGCCAACAAGTGCCTGCATGGCGTGCCGGGCGCGTCGTTCGTGCTGGTGCGGCGCGCGGCGCTCGCCCGCGCGGCGAGCCGCACGTACTACCTCGATCTCGCGCGGCTCGCGCGTTTGCAGGATCAGCGCAATACGCCGTTTACGCCGTCGGTGCACGCGTATTACGCGCTGGTCGAGGCGCTGCGCGAGCTCGCCGACGAAGGCGGCTGGCGCGCGCGTCACGCGCGCTATGCGGCGCTTGCCGAGCAGGTGCGCGCTGGGCTGGCGGCGCGCGGCATCGACAGTGTGTTGCCGACCGGGCAGTCGTCGGTGGTGTTGCACGCGTACCGCTTGCCCAACGGTATCGCGTATCCGCACCTGCACGACGCGCTGAAGGCGCGCGGCTTCGTGATCTATGCGGGGCAGGGCGGGCTGTCGGCGGAGCTGTTCCGCATCTCGACGATGGGCAACGTTCACGCGGCCGATATCGACCGCCTGCTGCAGGGCTTCAGCGACTTGATGTGCTGACGCTGCGCCGAGCGGCGCGCCGCGACCGAGCCGCTCGCGGCTCCTTTACACCGGATCCTTGTCCGGCGGCCCGTCAGGCCGCTGCGGCTCCTCGACATGATGCCCCGGCGACGGCGGCACGAGCGGGTCGGCGTCCGGGTCGCGGTTCGGATCGGCGTTCGGGTCGGGAATCGGGCTGGTGTGCATGTCGTAGCTCATTGCGTCACCCTGCGGTTGAAATGCGCGGGTCCGGCGGAAGCGGCTTTATACCGCCGATGTGTGCCGCCGCGTCGGCTATCTGTCTTCAAGCGTAGGCGCTCGCCGCGCTTCCTGCTCGCTCCTTTTTGCTATTTCTTCGCGCGTTTACGGCCGACGCTGAGCTGCCAGTAGCGCTCGGTCGCGAACACGTCGTCGTAGTTGCCGGCGCCGAACGCCCGCAACTGGCTCGCGTACGCGTTGACCGCTTCGCGTTTCAGATGCGCGCGGCGCTGCACGTCGATCGTGTGGCCCGCGCTCGGCGTTGCCGGCGTCGCGACGATGCCGCGCTGCGCGAGATCGGCGAGCCGCGCCTGCACCGCGCCCGGCGTGAGCCGGTGAATCGCTTCCTCGTAACCGAACCAGTCCAGATGCGTGAGCCGCGGCAGGATCTCGCAGCACGCTTCGAATACCCGCGCGTGATCGTCGTGATGCAGGCCAAGCGGCATCAGCAGCGTGTTCGCGGTCGTGCGGTAAATCGTTTCCTCCAGCGCCGCGGCCATCTGGCTGATCGACGGCGAGTCGGCGTACTGGCTGTCGCGAAACGGCATGCGCAGCGGGATCGCGTCGAGCACTTCGAGCGCGCGGTTGTCTTCGATCGTGCGTTCGCGGACCGCTTCATGGGCGTTCGCGAAGCCCGCTTTTTCGTCCCACTCCGTGTGCATGTCGTGTTCGGGCGGCGCGGCGAACACGGTGCAGACGGCGGCGTCGGGGTGGGCGGCGAGCAAGGCGCCGCAACTGAAGACGGCGTCGTCGAAATGGGGCGAGACGATGAAAAGGCGTGGAGTGGTTTCGCTCATGGGCTTGCGTGTGGGGATTCGAGGCGGGACGGATGAGGCATCGAGGCTGCCGGTCGTCAAGGCGCCGCGTGCGCAAAAAACGTGACGTCACCTCAGCTTAGGCGCAATCGGCGCGGCTTGCGCGCGAAACTTGCCGGCCGCAAAGCGCGTGCCTGAAAGACCGCGAATCGAACTCTCGATCCGTCCATCCAGTGACGGTCGTGGCTTTCCGGCTCGTCGCGCGCCGCCGTCAGGGGCCCTTGAAGCGCACGTTTTTTGGGTACTTTGCGAATTCTCCGAACACGAGTCCTTATAGCGACGCTCGCTCCAGAAACTTTCTGATCTCGAGAGAGTAGGCGCCAGGGTGCGAAAACCTGAACATGTGACCGGTGCGCGGCATGACGACTTCCTGCGAACCCTTGATGCCGTTCAGCAGGACCCCCGCGGTTTCTTTGCCGATCAGCTTGTCTTCCTCGGGAGTCAGGATCAGCGTGGGGACGTCGATCTTCTTCAGCAAGGCCGTATAGTCCGTCTTCTCGATCGAGCGGATGCGATTGACGTAGGCCTTATGCAACGTCTCCCTGATAAGGAAGTCGCGGCTCTTTCTGGTTGACCAGGGTATCTCTCCCTGGATCAGCAAAGGCAGTACGCAGCCTCGATAAGGCGTGACTGGTGGCGGACTGGGACAAATGCAGTCGTCCGGCGGCGCGGCCGACGTGCCTTTCGGTCCAAAGTGCCTCAAGTACAACCAGAGATTGAGATCGAAACGCGTCAGATCCAGGGGCTTCATGCCGTATCAGTGTTCCTTTCCTTGTCCGGCAAGATTCTCGATTTCGACCGGCTGCGGGCAGCGAGTCTCGGCGAGGCTGATGTTGGCGGCTAGAGCGTGCGCAAATCGTCCTGCGTGTCCACGTCGCGCAGAATGCCGGGATCGTCGACATCGATGCGCGTCAGCGCGTGTGACGTGAGCAGCGCTTTCGCGCCGGTGTCGCCGTCCAGCGCGAGTAGCGCGTCGCGATGCTTGCTGCCGAAGCCGACCGGATGGCCGCGCTGGCCGTCGTAGAACGGCGCGACGAGCGGCGCGCCGTTGTCGAGCGCGCGGGCTACCGCTTCGATCGTCGGAACCGCAATGCGCGGCATATCGGCGAGCGCGACGATCCAGCCCTCGGCGTCATCGCTCGCTTCGATACCGGCGGCGAGGCTCGCGCCCATGCCGCGCTCGGCGCTCGCCGCAAACACGACATCGCAGCCGGCATCGTTCAGCGCGCGGGCGAGCGCGTCGGAGCCCGGCCGCACGACAGCGAGCACCCGCGTCACGACCCGCAGCAGCCGATGCGCGGCTTCATGCGCAACCGGCGTGCCGTCGGGCATACGTGCGAGCAGTTTGTTGTGCAGCCCGTGCGGATCGAAGCGCGAGCCGAGACCGGCGGCGAGCAACACACCAGTGGCGAGCGAGGCGTAGGCCATCGGCGGATACCGGTAGACAGGAATGCCCCCGATTGTGCGATGCAACGGGGTGCGAAGCAAGCGGCAAGGCACGCCCGATGCAAGCCGCCCGCCGCTTTCGCTTTCACTCCAATTCCGGCACTGCCGCCGGTTCAGGTCCGCACCACCTTGTCCAGGGTGATCGGCAGATCGCGCACCCGCACGCCGGTCGCGTTGTACACCGCGTTCGCGACCGCGGCCACCACGGCCGTGATGCCGATCTCGCCGATACCGCGCACGCCGAGCGAGTTGATATAAGGATCGGGCCGGTCGATGAAGGTGATGTCGAGCGTGCCGATATCGGCATTCACCGGCACGTGATACTCGGCGAGGTTCGCGTTCGTGAAGCGTCCGAAGCGCGCATCGAGCGTGCTTTCCTCCTGCAGCGCCGCGCCGATGCCCCATACGATGCCGCCCATCATCTGGCTGCGCGCGGTCTTCTGGTTCAGCACGCGGCCGACGTCGTACACCGCGACCACGCGCGGCACGCGGATCGTGCCGAGTTCGGCATCGACGTGGACCTCGACGAACACCGCGCCGAACGAGTGGAACGAGTACTTCTGCTTCTCGTCGCCGGGCTTCACGGTCGCGTTCGCCTCGATCGGCTTGCCGCCCGCGCGCGCGATGATCGCCGCGGCCGGATCGCGTTTGCCCGGTTGCGAGCGGCTCACGACCCAGCCGCTTGCGACGGTGACGTCATCGAGCGGCAGGCCATGCACGGGCGATGCCGCATCGGCAAGCGCCAGCGCGATCAGTTGGCTGCGCGCCTGGCTCGCCGCGTCGCGCACCGCGGGCGACACGCTGGCCGCCGACTGCGAGCCGCCCGACACCGGCGCGCGCGGCAGCGACGAATCGCCGAGCGCGAAGTGGATCTGCTCGGGCGTGAAGCCGAGCGCATCGGCGGCGACCTGGGTCATCACCGTGTAGGTGCCGGTGCCGATGTCCTGCGTGCCCGATGCGACCACCGCGGTGCCGTCCGGCAGAATCTGCGCAAGCGCCGACGCCTCGCTGCGGTTGGCCGGATAGGTCGCGGTCGCCATGCCCATGCCAATCAGCGTGTTGCCGTCGCGCCTCGAACGTGGCGCGTGCGGGCGGCGCGACCAGCCGAACTTCTCGGCGCCGATCTGATAGCACTCGCGCAGCGACTTGCCCGACCACGGCTTGTGCTCCTGCGGATCGCTGTCCGCGTAGTTCTTCAGGCGCAGCGCGAGCGGGTCCATCTTCAGCGCGACGGCGAGTTCGTCCATCGCCGATTCGAGCGCGAACGAGCCGGTGGTTTCTCCGGGTGCGCGCATGAAGGTCGGCGTGCCGACATTGAGTTGCACGAGCCGGTGCGTCGTTATCTGGTTGGGCACCGCGTACAGCATGCGCGTGACCATGCAGCAGGTCTCGGTCCAGTCTTCGATCATCGACGTGTTCGAGATGCTGTCGTGACGCATCGCGGTCAGCGTGCCGTCATGCCGCGCGGCGATCACGAAGTGCTGCTCGGTGCGCGGCCGCGCGCCGACCGGGCCGAACATCTGCGGGCGTTCGAGGGCGAGCCGCACGGGCCGCCCGGTTTGCCGCGCGGCCATCGCGCACAGCGACACGTGCGACCACGACGAGCCCTTGCAACCGAAGCCGCCGCCGATCAGCGGCGAGATCACGCGCACGTCGGACACAGGGATGGCGAACGTCTTCGCGAGCACCTGCGCGGCGCCGCTCACGCCCTGCGTCGAGTCGTAGACCGTCAACTGCGGGCCGTCCCATTGCGCCATCGTTGCGTGGGGCTCCATCGGGTTGTGGTGCTCGATCGGCGTCGTATAGGTCGCTTCGATATGCACGTCGCCGTTTTGCATGCCGTCCTCGAAGCTGCCGCGCTGCGTGTCGGTCTGGCGGCCCTGCGGCTTGTCCGGCGCATGCGCGTGCGCCTTCGCCTGCTCGAAGTCGAGCGCCGCGGCGCCCGGCTGATAGGCGATGCGCAGCTGGCGAGCGGCATCGGCCGCATGTTCGAGCGTATCGGCGACGACCACCGCGACCGGCTCGTTGCTGTAGTGCACTTCGTTATCCTGCAGAAGCGACAGATGGCGGCCGGCCGGCGGCGCGAGCGCGGGTCGGCCGCCATTCGGCAGGCGCGGCGCGTTCTGGTAGGTCATCACGAGCAGCACGCCGGGCACGGCCTCGGCGCGGCTCGCATCGATCGACGCGATCGTGCCGGCCGCGATCGTGCTCGTCACGAGCACCGCATGCGCGAGGCGCGCCCCGGGGAATTCGGCTGCATAACGCGCGTCGCCGGTCACCTTCAGCAGTCCGTCGACGCGATCGAGCGGTTGTCCGATCAGATTCATGCGACACCTCCCGCATTGCCGGCTGCCTGATTGACCGCACGCACGATCGCGCGCTGCGCGAGCTGCACCTTGAACGCGTTGTCGTGGCGCGGCTGCGCACCGCTCAACGCGGCCGCGGCGGCGTTCTTCAGCGTGGCCTGGCTGAGCGGCTGGCCGCTCAGCATCTGCTCGGCCACGTTCGCGCGCCATGGTTTGTGCGCGACGCCGCCGAGCGCGATGCGCGCGCTCTGAACACGCTCGCCGTCCATCTGCAACGCGGCCGCGACCGATACGAGCGCGAACGCGTAGCTGGCGCGGTCACGCACCTTCAGATAGTGCGAATGCGCGCTGAACAGCGGCGGCGGCAGATCGACCGCGGTGATCAGCTCGCCGGGCTGCAAGGTGGTATCGACATCGGGGCGGTCGCCCGGCAGCCGATGGAAATCGGCGAACGCGATCGTGCGCTCGCCGCTGGGGCCGCTCACGCGCACCAGCGCATCGAGCGCGGCCAGCGCGACGCTCATATCCGACGGGTTGACCGCAATGCATTGCGGGCTCGCGCCGAGGATCGCATGCGCGCGGTTATGGCCGTCGAGCGCCGCGCAGCCGCTGCCGGGCAGGCGCTTGTTGCACTGCGTGAACGCGGTGTCATAGAAGTAGCCGCAGCGGGTGCGTTGCAGCAGATTGCCGCCGACCGTCGCCATGTTGCGCAACTGCGCCGAGGCGCCCGCGAGCAGCGCTTGCGACAGCAGCGGGTACTGCTCGCGCACCAGCGCGTGATTGGCCGCGTCGCTGTTGCGCACCAGCGCGCCGATGCGGATGCCGCCGCCGGGCAGCGTCGTCACCGAGTCGAGGCCGCCGATGTGCGTGATATCGATGAGCCGCACCGGCCGCGCGACGCCGCCCTTCATCAGATCGAGCAGATTCGTGCCGCCGCCGACGAATACCGCGCCCGGCTGTTGCGCGGCGCGCACCGCGCTGGCGACGTCGCCGGCGCGTTCGTAGGAGATCGCATCCATGTCGGTCTCCGTCAGGCGTTGTCGTGCGCGGCGCGGACCGCGGCGACGATGTTCACGTACGCCCCGCAGCGGCAGATGTTGCCGCTCATGCGTTCGCGGATTTCGTCGTCGGTGAGCGCGGCGGGACGCGCGCGCACGTCGGCGGTCACGGTGCTCGCCGTGCCGTTGCGGAATTCGCCGAGCAGGGCGGTCGCCGAGCACAACTGCCCGGGCGTACAGTAGCCGCACTGGAACGCATCGTGTTCGATGAACGCGGCCTGCACCGGACTCAACGCGCCGTTGCTCGCGAGTCCTTCGACGGTCGTGATGTTCTCGCCTTCATGCATGACCGCGAGCGTCAGACACGAGTTGATGCGGCGGCCGTCGGCGAGCACCGTGCAGGCGCCGCATTGACCGCGGTCGCAGCCTTTCTTCGTGCCCATCAGTCCCGCGTATTCGCGCAATGCGTCGAGCAACGTCACGCGCGGTTCGAGTTGCAGCGTGTACGCGCGGCCGTTGACGGTCAACGTGACGGGGCGCGGCGGCACCACGGGGTTGCTTGGCGGCGCGGGTGAGGCGGGCGCCGGCGCTTGCGTTTGCGCGCGCAGATGGGGCGCCGCACCGATCGTCGCGGCGGCCGCCGCCGATTGCAGGAAGCGGCGTCGTGACAGTTGGGAAGGCGTGGCGGTGGGCTCGGCGGTGGACTCTGATGCGGGGGCGTCCCCGCAATGCTGACATTCTCCAGGCGTGGTCATGACGACTGTTGACTCCACTGAAAGGTCAATGCAGGCTGACGACGCGTCGATGTCCAACGCATCGCGTTGAAACAAAACTATTGCGCAGCAATTTGAATGCCGTTGCAGCTAACACGGTATTAAAAACTCGCTGCAAGCGCAAAGCCGATCTGCGCAATAAAGGCAGGCCAATATGCGCAATGACCGCGATGGAGCCCGGTTGGAGCCGCGCAAACACGGGCAAAAGTTGCACGTTGCAACGGGAAAAATGCGAAATCGACCTCCGGGCTCAGCGCGCCCGGCAGGCTGCCAGGATGCCTCGCAGCAAATCGATCGGCGGCGGCGGACATCCGGGGATCGTTACGTCGACCGGCAAGATCGACGAAACAGGGCCGCACACCGCGTAACTGTCGGCAAAAATGCCGCCCGTGCACGCGCATTCGCCTGCGGCAACGACGAGTTTCGGGGCGGGTGTCGCGTCGTACGCGGCGAGCATGGCCGCTCGCATATTCAGCGTCACCGGCCCGGTCACGAGCAGCAGGTCGGCATGCCGCGGACTCGCGACGAATTTGATTCCAAGTCCTTCGATGTTGTAGTACGGGTTGTTCAGCGCGTGGATCTCCAGTTCGCAACCGTTGCATGAACCCGCGTCGATCTGCCGGATGCACAGCGCCCGCCCGAGCAGATCGAGAATATCGTCGCGAATGCGTCGCTCCTCGTGATGCCACGCGTGTTCCGCCGTCGGTACGGGTTCGCCGGGAAAATCGGTGCGCGCGAATTGCCGGATCAGTTGCCACATCAGAGATCGTGCCCCGCGTAGTTCAGGTTGAACGACTTGTTGATCAGGGGGAAATCGGGAACGATGTTGCCGATGATCGCGTGCTCGAGCGCCGGCCAGTTCTGCCACGACGGATCGTGGCAATGGCATCGGGTGATGACGTCGCCGGGGGCGAGATCGAGGGCGACGAATACGTCCCCCCGCCAACCTTCCACCCAGCCTATGCCTTGCGCGGGCGCCGTTGCGGGCGTCGTGGCGACGACCACCGGACCATCCGGAAGATTGGACAGCAGCGTGCGGATCAGGCGCAGGGATTCATCGATTTCGGCGAAGCGCACCGCGACGCGCGCGGCAACGTCGCCGCGCGCGTCACTGACCGCATTGACTGCTATGTCGTCATACGGAGCAGGCCGCAAGTTGGCGCGAACGTCGAAGGTTCGACCGCTGGCGCGGGCGGCCATGCCACGCACGCCAAAATGCTCGACGACAGCGAGGGTCAATCGGCCCGTGCCGAGGAATCGATCCTGCAGCCCGGACTGGTCATCGTAGACTTTGCGCATGACGTGGACCTCGCGTTCGATGCGTTCGCATTGCTCCGCCAGCACCGCCGCGTCGTCGGGGCGAACGTCGATCGATACGCCACCCGGCACGATCCGATCCATCAGGTACCGATGTCCGAATGTACGGGCGTTCATCCGTATCCAGTCCTCCTTGAGCCGCGAGAACTGCGCGAGTCCGAAGCCGAACCCGGCGTCGTTGCCGAGCGCGCCGAGGTCGCCGAGGTGGTTGGCCACGCGCTCGCGTTCCAGCAGAAGCGCACGCAGATACAGTGCGCGCTTCGACAGTATCGTGCCGCTGGCTTGCTCGAGCGCCATGCAAAAGGCCCACGAGAACGCGACGGTCGAGTCGCCCGCAATCCTGGCGGCAACCCGATGACCGCGCGATGCAGGAGTACGTTCGAACAGACGCTCGACGCCACGGTGGACATAGCCGAGACGTTCTTCAAGGCGCAACACCTTCTCGCCGACGACCGAGAACCGGAAATGCCCCGGTTCGATGATGCCGGCATGAATCGGCCCGACAGCGATCTCGTGTACGCCATCGCCCGCAACCTGCACGAATGGATAGTCCGCTTCGCTCGAATCAAAGTCTTCGACACCCGTCGCCTGCCGTTGCAGCGGGAAATAATCTTCGGGCCAGTTGCCGTGATTGAGCCACGGCCGCGTGTCCTGGGCGCCACGCGCCCGCAGGCCGAGCAGATCGAAGATCGCCCGTTGCATGCGAGTGGCGCACGGGAAAACGGTGGCGAGATCGGGATAGTCTCCATCAGCATCCTGCTTACGCTCGATCGCGAGGCGTACCCACAATATGCCGTCATCGCATTCGTACGCGGCATTCACCGAGAAACCGTCTTCGGCTGCTTCGCTGCCCCACATTGCAACGAGGCGCCGCTGCTCGGATCTCGCGGTTCGCGCCAGCTCGAGCCACACTGATTCATCGGCGCTCACCACATGCGCTGGAATCTGGCCCGCACGGTGCGTGAGGCGGATGGCGGCAATTTGCATCGATTCGAGTCGCATCCGTCACCCCGACAACATCGTTGCGGCCTGGCGATACCACGTCGCCAGGTAGGGTGGCACATAAAGCCCAAGCATCAGCCCCAAACCCAGATGCACGAATACCGGCAGCGGCGCGGGGCGATGCTCGAGCGGTTTGGCCGTCGTCGTTTCACCGAACACCATTTGCTGAACGCGCGCGAAGATCGCCGCGAATGCGACGGCGAGGCCGAGCAGCAACAACGGCGCCGTCCACGGTATCGTGTTCATCGCGGTCGTCAGGATCAGGAATTCGCTTGCAAACACACCGAACGGCGGCAGGCCGAGAATCGCGAGCGCGCCGAGCAGCATGCCCCAGCCGACCGTCGGGCTGACCTGCAGCAGCCCGCGAATGCCTTCGATCGCCTGCGTACCGGCCTTCTGCGTCGCGTGGCCAACCGCAAAGAAGATTGCCGACTTGACGAGGGAATGGACGGTCATGTGCAGCAGACCGGCGAACGTCGCGACCGGGCCGCCGAGGCCGAACGCGAACGTCATCAATCCCATATGCTCGATCGACGAATACGAGAACAGCCGCTTGACGTCCTTCTGCCGAAACAGCGAGAACGAGGCGACCAGCACCGACACGAGCCCGAACCCGACCAGCAATCGCCCCGGCAGGCCGTTGCCAAGCGCACCGTCCGCCAGCACCTTGCAGCGCAGCACTGCGTACAGCGCGACGTTCAGCAGCAGCCCGGACAGCACCGCTGAAATTGGTGTCGGGCCTTCGGCGTGCGCGTCCGGCAGCCAGTTGTGCATTGGCACGAGTCCGACTTTCGTGCCGTAGCCGACCAGCAGGAACACGAAGGCGATCGACACGATCGACGGGTCGAGGTGCGTCTTGACGGCGACAAGGCTCGTCCACAGCAGCGCATCGCCGTCGGTCAGTTGCCGGCTCGCGGCGAGGTACAGCAGGATCGTGCCGAACAATGCCTGCGCGATGCCGACACCGCACAGGATGAAGTACTTCCAGGCGGCTTCGAGGCTCGCGGCGGTCCGATAGACGCTGACGAGCAGCACGGTCGCGAGCGTGGCGCCTTCCATCGCGACCCACAGCACGCCAAGGTTATTGGTCAGCAGCGCGAGCAGCATCGCGAACATGAACAACTGGTACATGCTGTGATAGAGGCGCATGCGCGTCGCCGTCATCCGGCCGCGCGCCTCTTCGACCTGCATGTACGGCCGCGAGAACAGCGACGTCGTCCAGCCGACGAACGCAGTCAGCGCGACGAGGTACACGTTGAGGGGATCGACGAAGAATGCGCGTTCGAACGCGAACGACGGTCCATGTTCGACGGTACGCGCGGCGAGCACGAGCGTCGCCGCGAACGTCACGGCGCTGAAGCCGGCGTTCAGGTTGCGCGCGACATGAGCGGGTCGCACGGCCGCAAGAGAGGCGGCCGCCACGAGCGGAATGCCGAGCACGGCGAGCACGACGTGGGCGTCATTCATCTTTGAGTGTCTCGAGGTGACGGATGTCCAGGCTGTCGAACTGCTCGCGAATCTGGAACATGAACACGCCCAGAATCAGAATCCCGACCAGCACGTCGAGTCCGATACCGAGTTCCACGATCATCGGCATGCCATTGGTGGCGGCCGTTGCGGCGAAGAACAGCCCGTTCTCCATCGACAGGAAGCCGATCACCTGGGGAATCGCCTTCGCGCGCGTGATCATCGCCATGAACGACAGCAGCACGCACGCAAGCGCGATCCCGAGCGTGCCGCGCGCGGCCGACGTCGCGAGCTGGCTGATCGGCGACGCGACGTTGAACGCGACGATCACGAGCACGATGCCGATCAGCAGCGTCGTCGGAATGTTGATGAGCGGCTCGACGTCGGCCTGAATGTCGAGCTTGCGCACGAGGCGATACAGGAGCCACGGAATCACGCCGACCTTCAGCACGAGCGTCAGTCCGGCCGACACGTACAGATGCGCATCACCGGTCACGAAACCGAGGATCAGGTTGGCCAGAACGAGCGCGACACCCTGTAGCGTATAGAGGTGGATCAGCGACAGGATCCGACGCTGACTCAGCATCGCGAACGACAGCATCAGCAGCACGGCCGCGAGGAAATTGATCAGTTGCGTCGCGTAGGTGTGCATTCATGCTCCCAGTAGCAGGTGAACGAGCATGCCGATCACCGCGAGCAGGAAGGCGGTCGCGAGGAACTCCGGGACCCGGAAAATCCGCATCTTCGCGTTGGCGGTCTCGACCACGGCCAGCGCGGCGCCGCCCGCCATCAGCTTGACGAAGAGTGCCGGCACCGCGAGCAGCAGCGCGAGCGGATTACCCGCCGCGGCGATCCCCCACGGCATGAACAGCGCAATGCCGATGCACGAGTAGGCGAACAGTTTGAGGCTGGCCGCCCATTCCATCAGCGCGAGGTGCCGCCCCGAATATTCGAGGATCAGCGCCTCGTGGATCATCGTCAGCTCGAGGTGGGTGGTCGGGTTGTCGACGGGCAGCCGCGCATTCTCGGCGAGCGACACCAGCGTGAACGCTATGCCGGCGAACGCCAGGCTCGGATAGATCGTCAGCTCGCTGTGTCCGAGCGTCGCGACGATGCTCGTGAGCAGGGTCGACTGCGTGATCAGCGAGGCCGACAGCAGCACCATCAGCAAGGCCGGTTCCGCCAGGAAACCGACCAGCATCTCGCGGCGCGCGCCGAGCGTGCCGAACGCCGTGCCGATATCCATCGCCGCGAGCGACAGCGCGACGCGCGCGAACGCAAACAGGCCGACGAGCGCGATCGCATCCGCGGCGGGAGACAGCGGCAATTCGGTCGACAGCGTCGGCACGATTGCACAGGCGAGCGTCATCGCCGCCCACACGACATAGGGTGCGCCACGGAACACCGGACTCGCGCCATAAGCGACGACTGATTCCTTGTTGAACAGCTTGTGCAGCATCCGGTACGGTTGCCAGATGCTGGGCGCGCGCCGGTTCTGCAGCCACGCGCGGCACTGGTCGACCCAGCCCGTGAGCAGTGGCGCCGCGGCAAGCGCCAGGACGATCTCGAGGGTTTGCGATAGCACGCCGGATAGGGTCACCATCGTCTCACCAGCATCAGGAGCACGATCAGCACGGCGAAGCTGTAGGTCAGGTACACGGCAATCTTGCCCGTCTGCAGCCGCCCCGCCCATTCCGCCGCGCGTTGCGTGAGTGCCGCGATACGGTCGTAGAGAATCGACCACGTGCGGTCAGCGACCGAGACCCGGTAAGCCGGCTGTGCGTCGAACGGCGTCGGCAGTTGCCGCTCGATGCGCAGCAGCGGCGCGAAGATCTCCCGGATCGGTTGCCCGAAGCCTTCCGCCGTATCCTGCATCCGCGCAGTCGTAAACGGGAAGCCGCAACTCCACGGCGCGGCCCGTCGCAGCCGACCGTGGTAGAAGCGCCGTACCAGCACCCACGCAAGGCCGCAGCAGGCGACGAAAAACAGCATGAACACGACGGGCATGTAACTCGCCCGCGCGGTCGACACCGGCACGAAGATCAGCCAGCCATGATTTTCCGCGCCGATCCCGGCACCGACGAGCACGCGCGTGACCCGGTCCAGCACCTTGACGAACTGCGTAGGCATCAGTCCGAGCAGTACACCGACCACCGCGAACCAGCAGAACGCGAGCCGTTCCCAGGTATTCGCGTCGTGTGCGCGACTCAGTTTCGCTTCTCTCGGCTGCCCGAGGAAGACGATGCCGTAGAACTTGACCATCGTGTAACTGGCGAGAGCTGCCGTCATCGCGACGAGCGCGGCCGCAATCGGCACCGTCATCGCCAGCACGGAATTCTGCAGACCCGGCGTGAACAGGAAGCTTTGCAGCAGAAGCCACTCCGCGACGAAACCACTCATCGGAGGCAAGCCAGCGCTGGCTGCGACGCCAGTGAGCACGGCCCAGGCGGTCCACGGCATGACACGGATCAGGCCGCCGAGCTTGCCGAGATTGCGCTCCCCGGTGGCGTGCAGCACGGCGCCGGTGCCGAGGAACAGCAGGCTCTTGAAGGCCGCATGCGCGACGATCTGGTAGAGCATCGCGCTCAGCGCAAGCGCGGACAGGGCCGTCATCCCGTACGCGCGAAACAGCACCGCGAGACCGAGCGCGACGATCATCAGGCCGACGTTGTCGATCGACGAATACGCGAGCAGGCGCTTCATATCGACCTGGATCGTACTGAACACCACGCCGAGCAGCGCGGTGCCGATACCCAGCACGAGCAGCAGCACGCCCCACCAGGCGAACTGCACGTGCAGCAGGTCGAACACGGTCCGGATCAGGCCATACAGGCCTACCTTCAGGACGAATCCACTGAGCAGCGCCGATACGGGGGACGGCGCCGCGGGATGGGCGTCCGGCAGCCACACGTGCAACGGGAACACGCCCGCCTTGGCACCGAATCCAACCAGCGCGAACAGGAACGCGAGCGATGCCCACAACGCGTCGGGCGACTGCGCGCGCAGATTGGCAAACGTGTAGTCACCGGTGCGCGCCTGCAGGATGCCGAAGCAAAGCAGCAGCGCGAGCGCGCCGACGTGGGAGATCAGGAAATACAGGTAACCTGCGCGGCGGATCTCGCCGATCCGATGGTTGGTCATCACGAGGAACGTCGCGGACAGCGTCAGCGTTTCCCAGGCGACCATGAACACATACGCATCGTCGGCGATGAGCACGAGCGCGATGCTCGCGATGCAAACGTGGTATTCGAAGCAGATGAGTCCCGGCGCGGACCCTTCGCCCTTACGGAAATAACCGGCGGAGAAGGCGCCGATCCCCGCGCTGACGACACCAAGCACGAACAGGAAATAGCCGGATAGCCCATCGACGCGCAGATGGAACGGCAACCCGGGCAGTCCGATCGGCAGCACCGCGGTGGTCGGTTCGGAGAAGATGCCGGCGAGTCCCGCCGCGCCCAGCAGCAGCCCTCCCAGCGCGCCGAGCGGAAACAGCCCGTGTGCAACGAATCGCGTGCGATGCAGAACTCCGAGACCCAGCGTGCCGGTCGCAAGCCAGGCGGCCGCGACCAGCAGGACGAAATGGACGACCGTGAAGGGTGCCATCCGGAATGTCTCCAGTACGCTCGGATTGGGACGAGGAGCATGGAATGAGCTCCCGCTTGCCGGGCTCACTCGAACTGCATTATGACATCAGAAAACCAATCTGGATAACAGGATATGATAATGGCATTATCATGTGAGCCACATGTTCGAGCGAATCGGCGGCCCTGTGCGCAGCTCGCCTGCATGCGGTGCGCGAAGCGTCTATTCGCCGCGTCTTTGCTGTTGTTCCGAGCGATTGAGTGAAGATCCTATGCCTGCGCAGTACTTTCGAAGCCTGACGGGAAAACACCGCAGCACGAGCGCGAACCGTCAGCTCGGGTTTTCTCTTGCCTTCGTGGCCGGCGCCACCAATGCCGGCGGCTTCCTCGCGGTCAAGCAATACACGTCCCATATGAGCGGCATCGTGTCGGCGATCGCGGACCAGACGGCGCTCGGGGACATCCGGCTCGTGTTGGCTGGCATCGGTTCGCTGGCATCGTTTGTCGTCGGAGCGGGGTGCTCGGCAGTGCTCGTCAACTGGGGGCGCCGCCGCGGCCTGCAAAGCCAGTACGTGCTGCCATTGGCGGTCGAGGCCGCGCTGCTGCTCCTGTTCGGTCTGCTCGGCAGCCACCTCGCGCTACGCGAAGCGTTCTTCGTCCCCGTGACCGTGATCCTGCTGTGCTTCATCATGGGGCTGCAGAATGCGATGATCACCAAGCTGTCGGGCGCGGAGATCCGTACCACACACATGACCGGCATCGTCACGGACCTCGGAATTGAGTTGGGTAAGCTTTTTTACTGGAATCGATCGGCGCTCATTGACGACGCGCACGCGGTCATCGCAAACCGCGCGAAGCTGAAGATCCACGGCACGATGCTCGCGTCGTTTTTCGTGGGCGGCCTGATCGGCGCAATCGGTTTCAAGCATGTGGGCTACGTGTCGACTGTGCCGCTCGCTGGCGCGCTCGTCACACTCGCGATCGTCCCCGTCGCCGACGATGTGCTGGCCTATCTCTATCGGTTCGAGCGCAGGCACTGACCTCATACGAGGCGGGGTGAATCCTCGTCGAAAGCAAATGCATTATAATTTGGTTAGCATATTCGCCGACCCGCCCTCGCAATGGAAACCAAAACCGCACGCCTGACCGTCCTGATCGACCCCGCCAAGAAAGAAGCATTTGAAATGCTCTGCTCGGCGCAAGATCTGACGCCGTCACAAGTCGTCCGCCAACTGATCCGCGAGTATCTCGAGCGTCACGGCGTGACCTACAAGACCAAGAGCCCACTCGCCAAGCGGGGAAAGTAACGCCCAGGTCGAGGCGTGGTGCCGGTCAACCGCCGATTCCCCAGTGCCCTTGCCCTTGCGCATGCCAGATCAGCCGCTTCGGATCGAGGCGCTCTCCCGCTTTCAGGTGGCGAGCAGTGACGGACAGCTTGAGTTCGCCTGCAAAGGCAAACGAGAGGGCGCGCTCGAACAGGACTTGTCTGGGCGGCAAACGACGCCCGCTTTTCCAGGCAAACGCGACGAAGTTGCTGTCGTCGCCGCACCGAACGATCGCATAGGAAACGCCAAATAGCGATTTCAGCCGCTCGAGGTGCCGCGGTATGGCCGGATCATCGTCCGTAAAGTTGATGACGAGGACGCCCGTCTCGGTTAAACGCTCGCGACAGGCGGCGAAGAACGCGATGTCCGCACACCGGCTCGCCATCCCTTCCGCACCAAACGCATCAAGCAGGATCACGTCCGTGCGGATGTGATCCTTCGTCAAGTAGTCCGCGCCATCGGCGCAAACCACCTTGAACCGCGCGTCGTCCGCCGGAATCCTGAACACGTCACGCAGCGCGATCACCTCGGGGCTGATCTCGACTGCGTCGATCGTGACCTCTGGCAGATGCCGATAGCAATACTTTGCCAGCGATCCCCCGCCTAGTCCGATCATGCAGATGTGCGTGGGAGCTGGCTGCAGCAGCAGAAATCCCATCATCGCGCGTGTATAACCGAGGGTGAGCTTCTCCGGATTCCTGAGCGACATGAAGCTCTGAGTGGCGAAGTGATCGAAGTGTAGCGACACCGCGTGCTGCGTCTCCAGCACAAGCGGTTGCTCATTGCTGATCGGCGTGGACATGAATTTGACGAACGCGTCGTACGATGTTCGATCCTCAGCCATTCTCGGTATGCTCGGGTAGCCAGACAGTCGATTGAATCATGCACTGCGGACCGCGCTTCCGGGCGGGGCCGCCAACGGCGAACGGCCCGTCAGACCTTCTTCAGAAAGCAGGCCTTGAGCATGAAGCTGCCGGCGTCCGTCTTGCAGTCGATTTCGTGATCGCCACCGACGATCCGGATGCTTTTCACCTTGGTGCCCATCTTCAGCGTGATCGACGAGCCCTTGACGCGCAAATCCTTGATCAGCACGACCGAATCACCGTCCGACAGCACGTTGCCGTTCGCATCCTTGACGACGCTGCCCGCCGGTTCATCGCTCGCGTCGGCGCCAGCGTTCGCCGACCATTCGTGACCGCAGTCCGCGCACACGTACAGCGTGCCGTCAGGGTAAGTGTTTTCCATTGCGCATTGCGGGCATGAAGGGGCAGCGTTCATTGCAGCTTCCATTGAAACGATTTTGAGTCAGTCAGTAAAAAAACAGGCGAGCAACCCGCCAGCCCTGAGCCGGTCGTCGTGCCGGTGGCTCGTGGGTGCACAAAATTATAATGCAATACACATGCTCTTACCGTCCAATTATCATCGGACTTTCAGTCCCATTCACCAGACTTACGGGTAGCTTCGCCGCGGATGTCGACAGGTTTGAACTGGATGGAAAATGTCCGCTTTGCGGGTGATAAATTGGGAACTGGCCAACCGGGCCAAAATGGAGTCGGTGCTATGAGCAAAACCGATCGGGGATAACACCCTGATTGCCGCGCGCGTTCGCGGGCGACCGGGTATCGCGACGTCGCGGAGCAATAGGCGAGGGAGGGATGATCATGGCGAAGCTGCGCATTGCGACGTTCAACATCAACGGTATCCGCTCGCGGCAGGCGGCGCTATTGCAATGGCTCGAGCGCGAGGCGCCGGACGTCGTGTGCCTGCAGGAACTGAAGGCGGTGGATAGCGCATTTCCAGTCGACGCATTGCGCGACGCCGGTTATGGCGCCGTGTGGCAAGGCCAGAGCGCATGGAACGGTGTGGCGATTCTGGCCAAAGGCGACGCACCGCTCGAACGTCGGCGCGGTCTGCCCGGTTTCGAAGACGACACGCATAGCCGTTACATCGAGGCCGCGGTCGGCGGCGTGCTGATCGTGTGTCTGTACCTGCCGAACGGCAATCCGCAGCCCGGCCCCAAGTTCGACTACAAGCTCGCGTGGTTCGATCATCTGATTGCGCATGCGGCGCGGCTCTACCAGAGCGGCCACCCGGTCGTGATCGCTGGGGACTTCAACGTCGTGCCGACCGACGAAGACATCTACAACCCGCGCTCGTGGCTAAAGGACGCGCTGCTGCAGCCGGAGAGCCGCGAGCGTTATCGCAGGCTGCTCGCGCAAGGCTGGACCGATGCGCTGCGCACGCATTTCGGCGACGAACGCGTGTACACGTTCTGGGATTATTTCCGCCGTCATTGGGATACGAATTCGGGGCTGCGCATCGATCATCTGCTGCTGAGCGCCGACCTCGCGCCGCGCCTGCGCGATGCGGGCGTCGACCGTTGGGTACGCGGCGAACCGCATGCCAGCGATCACGCGCCGACGTGGATCGAACTGGAAATGGGCGCCGGCCGCAAGAAGAAGAGCGGCTAGTGAAGCGGCGGGCGATCCGCTTGCGGCGGATCGCCCGCTTTGGCGCGACTGCCGCGCCCTGTTGATCGGCGCCTATGATCCGGCGCCGTGCCTGCTTCAGTCGTAGTCGCGACCGCCGCGCGACCACAGCGCGCCCATCACGAACCCGGCGAGAGCAACCACGGCCAGCGTCGTGAACGGGTTTTCGGCCGTCGTATCGCGCACGAGGCTCGTCGTATTCGCGCATAACTGCTGCGCCTTGCCGCTCAATTCGCGCGCCTTGCCCGCCACCTGCGCGCTGGTGTCGCCGACGGCATCGCCGACCGCGCTTTGCACCTTGCCCGCGACTTCCTTTACCGCGCCTGCCGCTGAATTCGTATCCATATGCATCGCTCCTGTTGTCATATTTACGTGCGGGCCCGCTGCAATTGCAACGCGCTCGCACAAGGGCGCCGCGCAAGCCGTGCCAGTGCGGCGTAAGCCTGCGTCAGTGACGAAAGGGGTGCAAGAAGTGCGCCCGGCGACGGGACGCCATGCATCCGGCCAAACGGGACGTGCTGGAACATCATCGTCGGCGCCCGAAATTGATGCCGACGAACACGGCCAGCAGCATCAGAAAACCGCCGAACAGCAGCGCGGCATTGACGAGCACCTGGCGCAGCCCGAGCGTTTCGACGTCGATGAACGGATACGGATAAAAATCCGACAGGCTGCCGCGCCAGAACGTGATGCCGAGATAGGCGAGCGGATAGACGAGCCACAGCGGAGCGTGGCGCAACCGCAGATGAAAACGCGGCACGAACAGCACCCAGTAGAGCGCGGCGAGCATCGGCAGCACGCTGTGCAGCGACTCGTTGAGCAGGCGCCGGTAGGGCGACAGCGGCCACAGTCCGCGCAACAGCAGGTTGTACGCGAGGCCGACGAACACGATGTACGCGACCACCGCGGTCACGACCGTGGGCTGCCGGAAAAAGCGCACGAGCGGCGAGCGGTGCTTCCACAGCACGATGCAGGTGAAGCAGAGCGCACTGGCGAGCACCGTCAGATTGGTCAGGTAGCTGCTCATGCGCGCGAGCGCGTCCAACACGGTGAGCCCGCGCGCGAGCGAGCGATCGATCGTCAGGTCGGCTTGCGCGAGGATCGCCATCCACGCGATCAGCGCAATGACCGCCGCCAACGTCAGCGACGACACACTGGGCGTATGCAGCGGCAGCTCGGGCTCGCGCTGCGGAACGAGGGTAGGGCGCATGCGCTCGATTCTACGCGCGGTGCGCGCGCGGCTGCATGGGCTTTCGCGCCCTCGCGCGCCGGCGTTGGCAAAATACTACGGCGTACTACGCGAGCTACTGGCTGGCTGTCAAGCGGGTTGCAAAGCGGGTTGCAAAGCGGGTTGCAAGCTCGCCGCCACGGCTGCAAGCGCCGCGCTCACTAGCGGCGATTCATCGTGTGTTTCGACCCGTTATGATCGCGACTGCAGCCCTCGATGTTAACGACGCCGTGCGCGGCAAGCAGTCTCTGTCAGCGCCGGTTCAAGACTCGCAAAACGGAGAGAAAGCATGAAAGCCAGCACCATTGCCGAACGGGAAGCGCGCGGCCGCGCCGCGCGCGAGCATTCGAAACGCTCGAGTCACCGGGCGGTCGGCGAGTTGCACCGCGATCCGATCGAGCTGCTGAAACAGAGCAGCGCGGAGCGCGTCGAGAATCTGGTGCCGCTGCGCTATGGGCGCATGGCTGCCTCGCCGTTCTCGTTCTTTCGAGGCAGCGCGATTCTGCAGGCGCACGATCTGAGCAAGGTGCACGACACCGGCCTCACCATGCCGATCTGCGGCGACGGCCATCTGATGAATTTCGGCGGTTTCGCAACGCCCGAGCGGCAACTGGTCTTCGACCTGAGCGACTTCGATGAAGTCTCGATCGGCCCGTTCGAATGGGACCTGAAACGCCTGTGCGCGAGCCTCGTCGTGGCCGCGCGCCAGATGCGCCTGAGCCGCGGCACCGCCGAGAGTCTTGTGATGACCGCGGTCGGCTCGTATCGCGATCGTGTCGCGCAATACGCGCAGTTCGGCGCGCTCGACCTGTGGTACGACCGCATCACGTTCGACCGCATGGCCGAGATCGCACTGACGCCCGAGCGCCGGCGCGCGGTGCGGCGCAGCATGGAGAAGGCCGCGAGCCGCACGCATGAAAGCCTGCTCGAAAAAATGGCCTCGTTCGACGGCAATCGCTGGACCATCCACGATGCGCCGCCCGCGCTGTTTCACGTGCACGGTGCGAACACGTTGTTGACGGCCGAGGAAATCGAAACCTACCGGACCGGCAACGTCGACAAGATGGTCGAGCAAGTGTGGGACGAGTACCGCAAGACGATGTCGCACGATCGGCGCGAACTGCTGGATCACTTCACGAGGCACGACGTCGTGTTCAAGGCGGTCGGCGTCGGCAGCGTCGGCACGCGTTGTCTGGTCGTGCTGCTCGTCGATCACATGGGCAAGCCGTTGCTCCTGCAATTGAAGGAGGCGCGGCCGTCGGTCATCACGCAGTTCTACAAGTCGCCGGCGGTCAAGCATCAGGGCGAGCGCGTCGTGCAAGGACAGCGGCTGCTGCAGGCCGCGAGCGACGTCTTCCTCGGCTGGGGGACCGGGCCGCTCGGGCGGCATTTCTATTTCCGCCAACTGCGCGACATGAAGCTGTCCGCGAATATCGAGCTGTTCGACAGCGATCTGCTCGACGGCTATGCGCGGCTATGCGGCTGGATCATGGCGCGCGCGCATGCGAAGGCGAGCGGCCAGGCGATCGAGATCAGCGCGTACATCGGCCGCGGCGATCAGTTCGGCGAAGCGCTGAGCGGCTACGCGAGCGCCTACGCGGATCAGGTCGAGCGCGACTACGACGGGTTCATGAAAGCGTGCCGCGACGGCAAGCTCGAAGCGCGCACCGACGAGGACATGGCGGCGGATTTCCGTGTGTAACGCTGCGTGCGCGTGGTGTCACTTCACGCGCACCGTCACGCATCGGCGCGCGCTTCGCGCAGCGTGACGAAACGCAGATGGCGCTCGCGTGCCGCTTCGATCACGCTCGGCAGCACCGCGAGAATCAGCGGCTGGCCTTCGATCGTCAGCGCGGCGTTGCCATCGTGCAGCAACAGGATGTCGCGCGCGGCGAGACCATCGAGCAGCCGCCGCGCAACCACGTGAGGGTCACGCTCGCGCGTATCGTAGCCGCGCCGTGTCCAGGCCGCGAGACGCAGATCGAGCTTGCGCAGCACCGGCTCCAGGAAGAGGTTGCGCAGGCCGGCGGGCGCGCGGAAAAACATCGGCCGCGCGCCGCTGACGGTTTCGAGCGTGCGTTGTGCGGCGGCGATCTCGCGCGTCAACGCGCGCGGAAACGTGACCGAAAACGTATGCACGTGCACCTGCGAGTGATTTTCGAGCCCATGCCCACGCGCGACGATTTCGCGCGCGAGTTGCGGATAACGCTCCACCTTCGCGCCGATGCAGAAGAACGTCGCGCGCACGTCGAACGCGTCGAGCAGATCGAGCACTTGCGGCGTGACGGCGGGATCGGGACCGTCGTCGATGGTCAACGCGATTGCATCCGCGTTGCGGGGGTTCGCGGGCAGGCGGGTCCAGTTGGGCCCGAGCAGCGTGGTGCGCGGCAATAGTCCGGCGACCGTGAACAGCGCGTGGTTCGCGACGATCGTGGCGAGCCACCATGGCCATGCGGCCGGTGCGACAGCCACGCCGATCAGCACGATCACGTGCCAGCCGATCGTGCCGTTCAGCAGTGCGGAGTTGCGGCTACGCGGCCAGCGGCGCGGCGGGTTCGGGCATTCATTCATCGAACGTGCTTCCAGTACGCCTTCCTCCGTCCCGGGAAGGCCGTGAATCTTGCGCGATGCGCAACCGCGAACGATACCACTGTTGCGCTAGTCGACGTGCCGTTCGGCGGCCAAGTATCCGGTGAAAGCGCGCTGAAAGACGTCGCGCGGTTTGCGATCGCCGATTCGCTGTTGTATGGTGCGGGGCGAAAAGCGTCGCGCGTGTCGATGGCAATCGGACCGATCGCCGCACATTACTCGCGTCGCTACCCAACACAACAGGAGATGCGTGATGTCGGAAACAGGAAACGGAAAAGTGGCGCTGGTGACGGGCGCGGGCAGCGGCATCGGCCGCGCGTGCGCACTGACGCTCGCGCAGCACGGCTATAGCGTGGTGCTCGCCGGACGCCGCCAGGCCGCGCTTGATGCGGTCGCGCAGGAAGCGCGGGCGCTGCGTGGCGACGCGCTCGCGGTGTCGTGCGACGTGACCGACGCCGACAGCGTCGCCGCGCTTTTTGACACGATCCGCGCGCGCTTCGGCCGGCTCGACGTGCTGTTCAACAACGCGGGACGCAACGGCTCGCCCGTCGATCTCGACGAAGTGAGCATCGACGAATGGCGTTCCATCGTCGATACCAATCTGAACGGCGTGTTCCTGTGCACGCGCGCGGCGTTTGGCCTGATGAAGACGCAGAATCCGCGCGGTGGCCGCATCATCAACAACGGCTCGATCTCCGCGCATGCGCCGCGTCCGAACAGCGCCGCGTACACGGCGACCAAACACGCGATTACCGGACTCACGAAGGCGGTGTCGCTCGACGGCCGCAAATACGACATCGTGTGCGGTCAGATCGACATCGGCAACGCGGGGACCGAGATGGCCGCGCGAATGGCACGCGGCGTGCCGCAAGCGAACGGCGAGATCGCGGTCGAGCCGCTGATGGACGTGCAGCACGTCGCCGACGCGGTGCTGCATATGGCGAGCCTGCCGCTGTCGGCGAACGTGCAGTTCATGACGATCATGGCGAGCAAGATGCCGTTCGTCGGGCGCGGCTGAGCGGCGCGCAGCACCGGCTCACAACGCCGGGGCGGGGTGCGGGGCGCGCGCGTTCAACTTATACTGGGCGCTCCGCCGTCTTTCCACGCAAAGCAAGCCGCCGTGCCCCGCGCCACACCCAGCGACGACCCGCCGCCGCAGCCGCCCGTGCGGCCCGATCTCGACGACTGCTGTCATAGCGGCTGCACGCAGTGTGTGTTCGATCTCTACGATGAAGCGCTGGAGCGCTACGAGCTCGCGCTGGCTGCGTGGCACAAGCGGCAGGCGCAGAAGGCGCGGCCAGCGCGGCGACCGGACACGCAGGGCGCGAAGTCGAAACCGCAAACGGACGCGCGTCGCTCGACACCCACGCGCGGCAAACCGAGCCCTCGCAGCTGATTCGCGCACGATCGTCCACTGTCCCCGTTATGACCGACCTTCAGCTCACGCCGACCGAATCTCTCACCGATCCGCACACGCTCGACGATCTGCATCGCTTCGTGCAGCGTCATCCGCGCCTGTTCGTGCTGACCGGCGCGGGCATCAGCACTGACTCCGGCATCCCCGGCTACCGAGACGACAACGGCGCATGGAAGCGCTCGCCGCCGATCACGCTGCAGGAGTTCCTTGGCACGCTGGCGATGCGTCAGCGCTACTGGGCGCGCAGCATGGTCGGCTGGCCGCTTGTCGCGCGCGCGCAGCCGAATGCCGCGCATGTCGCGCTCGCGCGGCTCGAAGCGGCCGGTCACGTGCCGACGCTGGTCACGCAGAACGTCGACGGCTTGCATCAGCGCGCGGGCAGCCGCGACGTGATCGAGCTGCATGGCGGCATCGACGGCGTCAGTTGTCTCGACTGCGGCATGCAGCACTCCCGCGCGGCGATCCAGCAGACGCTCGAAGCCGACAACCCCGCTCTGCTCGACGTCACGGCCGAAGCCGCCGCCGATGGCGACGCGCATCTCGAGTGGCACGATCTCGGCGGTTTTCGCGTGCCGGCATGCGCGAACTGCGGCGGGTTGCTGAAGCCGTCGGTAGTGTTCTTCGGCGAGAACGTGCCGAAGGCGCGCGTCGAAGCGGCGTCGCATGCGCTCGATGCGGCCGACGCCGTGCTCGTGGCCGGCTCGTCGCTGATGGTGTATTCCGGCTACCGCTTCTGCGTGTGGGCGCAGCGCCAGGGCAAGCCGATCGCCGCGATCAACCTCGGCCGCACGCGCGCCGATCCGCTGCTGTCGCTGAAGGTGGCCGCGCCGTGCGGCGATACCTTGAGCGCGCTCGCCGGTCTGCTGGCTGGCGATTGAGAATGAGTAGACTCCGCGCATTACCGTCAAAACCTGAGGAACACGCAAGGCCGACCATGACCGACTCCCGGCAACATTCGCCATCCGCCGAACGCAATCGCGAACCGATCCTCGCGGTGCTGCGCGAGGCGCTGCCGGCGAGCGGCCGCGTGCTCGAAATCGCGAGCGGCACCGGTGAGCACGCGATCTGCTTCGCCGGCGCGCTGCCCGGTCTCGACTGGCAGCCGAGCGATGCCGACGAAGAAGCACGCGAGTCGATTGCCGCGTGGACCGCGCACGCGGGGCTCGCGAACGTGCGCGCGCCGCTCGCGCTCGACGTGCATCAGCCGGACTGGGGCGTCGATGCGCTCGACGCCGTCGTCTGCATCAACATGATCCACATCTCGCCGTGGAGCGCGGCGCAGGCACTTTTCGACGGCGCGGGGCGGCGCCTCGTCGATGGCGGCGTGCTCTATCTATACGGTCCTTACCGGCGCGGCGGCGCGCACACGGCGCCGAGCAACGAAGCGTTCGATCAATGGTTGAAGAGCCGCGATCCCGAATGGGGCGTGCGCGATATGGAAGCGGTTGTCGCGCTCGGCGACACGGCGGGGCTCACCTGCGAACGGGTGGTCGCGATGCCGGCGAACAACTTCAGCCTGGTGTTCACGAAGCGGGCAGGGTAGCGGGTGCACCGACGGGTCGCGCATTCGTCCACGCCTTCCGCCAAACCTCTGTCCGATCCCAAACCGAACCCGCCGCGCAAACGCCGACGCGCGCACAATACCTGTCGTCACGCGCAAACATGAGCACGACAGGAGCACGAGCAACTGGCGTGCTTGCCCCCTCCCAAGCGGCAAGCGCGCATTTCTTTTATCCTTTCACCCTCGACGCCGCGCCGCCGTTCTCATGGCGCGGCGCCACGACATTTTTTTGGACTCTGGAGAATTCAAATGGGCAAACAGGCAATCGGCGTGGTGGGGCTGGCGGTCATGGGCCGCAATCTGGCGCTCAACATCGAGAGCCGCGGCCACGCGGTGTCGGTCTACAACCGTAGCCGCGCGAAAACCGACGAACTCATCGCCGAATTTCCGGACCGCAAACTGGTGCCGGCTTTCACGCTGGAAGAGTTCGTCGACTCGCTCGAAAAGCCGCGCCGCATTCTGATGATGGTCAAGGCCGGCGAACCGACCGACGCGACCATTGCCTCGCTCAAGCCGCTGCTCGAAAAAGGCGACATCCTGATCGACGGCGGCAACACGCCTTTCACCGACACGATCCGCCGCAACCAGGAACTCGCGAAGGCGGGTCTGCATTTCATCGGCACCGGCGTGTCGGGCGGCGAGGAAGGCGCGCTGAAAGGCCCGTCGATCATGCCGGGCGGCCCGCGCGACGCGTACGACCTCGTCGCGCCGATCCTCACCGAGATCGCCGCGAAGGCGCCGGACGGCGAGCCCTGCGTCGCGTACATGGGACCGGACGGCGCGGGCCACTTCGTGAAGATGGTGCACAACGGCATCGAGTACGGCGACATGCAGCTGATCGCCGAAAGCTACGCGGTGTTGAAGCAGGTCGTCGGATTGTCGAACGAGGAACTCGGCAAGGTCTACACCGAGTGGAACCAGGGCGAACTCGACAGCTATCTGATCGAAATCACGTCGAAGATCTTCGGCAAGAAGGACGACGAAACCGGCAAGGACCTCGTCGACGTGATTCTCGACCGTGCCGCGCAGAAGGGCACCGGCAAGTGGACCAGCCAGAACGCGCTTGACCTCGGTGCGCCGTTGCCGCTGATCACCGAGGCGGTGTTCGCGCGCGTGCTGTCGTCGCTGAAGACGCAGCGCGTGGCCGCGAGCAAGGTGCTGGAAGGTCCGCAGGCGAGGCCGCTCGAAGGCGCGAAGGACGCGTTCATCGAATCGGTGCGCCGCGCGTTGTACTTCAGCAAGGTGATCTCGTACGCGCAGGGCTTCGCGCAGTTGCGCGCCGCGTCGGAAGAGTACAACTGGGATCTCGACTACGGGACGATCGCGAAGATTTTCCGCGCGGGCTGCATCATCCGCGCGCGCTTCCTGCAGAAAATCACCGACGCCTATTCGAAGGACAAGGCGCTCGCGAACCTGCTGCTCGACCCGTACTTCCGCGACATCGCGAAGAACTACCAGGCGGCGCTGCGCGAAGTCGTGGTGGCCGCGGTCAACGCGGGTGTGCCGGTGCCGGCATTCGCGTCGGCAATCGCGTATTTCGACGCCTACCGCTCGGAGCGTCTGCCCGCGAACCTCGTGCAAGCGCAGCGCGACTTCTTCGGCGCGCATACGTTCGAACGCATCGACAAGCCGGGCAGCTTCCACGCGCAGTGGAGCTGAGCGGTTGAAAAAACGGCCCGGCGCGCCATGGTGACAGGGCGCGCCGGGCCGTTGCTCCGTTTGGATCAGCAAGGAAACGCCGCATTATTACCAAATGTCTCGCGGGTTAAACGCGGACTTAAAGAATGCCAAATGATTATTGCGACGGCGGCAATAGAGTTTCACTGGTTTAAGGGTTTTCCCTAGATCGAGACACCTCTAAACTTGTTTTCAATCGCTGAGGGATAAGCAGAAACCCGAAGCGCACCACACAACAAGTCCTTTGGAGGTTAATCATGAAGACCCTGATTTCCGCTGTTGCTATCGCCGCCGCCCTCGTTGTTCCGGTCGCATCGTTCGCTCAAGCGAGTCAGCCGGTGACCCGTGCTCAGGTTCGCGCTGAACTGATTCAACTCGAAAAGGCCGGCTACAACCCGAGCGCCAGCGACGTGAACTACCCGGCCGACATCCAGGCAGCGCAAGCACGCGTCGATGCGCAACGCGGCACGGCCATCGCGGCCAACCCCGCAGACACCAGCGGCTATGGCGCTCCGGCTGCCGGCACGTCGCAAGCTGGCCACGCTGTCATCCCGGCGAAGGCCGACCGTGACTCGGTGTACTTCGGCAACTAATCGCAGTAGAAGTCCGCAGATGTAGTGGGTAGTTGTAGTGCGCTGTAGATACGCCGTTTCGTGGAACAGCGCGAACGCGGCGGGCAAGAAAAAACGCCATCCAGTTCGATCGGATGGCGTTTTGTCGTTTACGGCGCCGTTCTGCGACGTTCCCGTCAATGCAGCGTTCGCTGCCGCCGGCCGATGTCATCGAACAGCGCGCGGCTCGGCTCCAGCGCGAGCAGCCACGATTCGTCGTAGTCGCTCAGGTTGTCGAGCGCCTCGCGCAGCCGTTCGAGCGCCACCGCAGGCAGCTCGACGCTCGCCTCGACCCCACTCGACAGTCCCGCGATGCTCGCCAGTTGCACGAGCGCATCGGCGGCCTCGGCGACTTCGGCGGCGAAGATCAGATGCGTGTTCAGCAGTTCGACGAGGCCGGCAGACGCCGCCACATCGTCGACGTTGAGTTGCACGGCCAGAAAGGTGGCTTTGTTCATCCTCGATTCCTCCCAGAATCCCAACGTTGTCGTGAGCTGCTCCGCGCGGCTTGACTGAGTATAGGCGATGGTCGATCGCCTGCAATGATCGGACGGAACGGCCGTGGCGGCTTGCTCGCCCAGACGCGCGGGCCACGCGACCTATAATAGGGCCAGCCGCGCGAGCGCCGTCGCCGTGGGCGCACGGCGCCGCCCGCCGGGCTTGCGCGCTTGTCAATTGCTCACCGACCATGAAGATCATCCGCAGCAGAAGCTTCACCGCGTCGCGTGCCTGGGGCGCGCTCGACATCGCGAACATGAACGGCATCACCACGCGTCTGCATTGGACCGACCAGCCGTACAAGTGGCACGTGAACGACGGCGAGGAGGTATTCGCCGTGCTCGACGGCCGCGTCGAAATGCGCTATCGCGAAGACGGCGTCGAACGCACGACAGTGCTCGAAACCGGCGACGTGTTCCATGCCTCGGTCGGCACCGAGCATGTCGCGCATCCGCTGGGCGCGGCACGCGTGCTCGTCGTCGAAAAGCAGGGCAGCGTCTGAAGAACACGGCAGTTTGACGGCGCGCGTGTGGCGGTCGCGCACAATATCCAGGCGGCAGCGGACAGCCGCGACCGTGCAAGCATGACGGCACGGCAATTGCTACGGCGTCGATTGAATCGGATTGAGACACACGTCGAGGAAAATCAGATGACACAACAATGGCAACCGACGGCGATCCGCCTGCTGATGGCGGCGGCGCTCGGCGTGGCGATCGGCGGCTGCACGACGATGCCGTGGGAAAGCACGCCGTTCTACAGCAACGCGCCGTCGAGCACGACCAGCCTCGCGACCGTCCCGGTGCCCGCCGGCTACTATCGCGTCAATCCGGGCGATACGCTGTCCGGCATCGCTTCGGCCTATGGACGAAGGCCGCAGGAAATCGCGGCCTGGAACGGCTTGCCGGTCAACGCGGCGGTCGCGCCCGGCCAGGTGCTGCGCGTTTCGCCGCCGATGACCTCGGGCAGCGTGGTCACGCCGCCGGTCGCGGTGGCGCCGGGTGCGCCAGCCGCGCCGGGCGCGACGGCGAACGTGCCGCCGGGTGCCGTACCCGGTGCGCCGGCCCCTACCGCCATGCCGCAGCAGGGCGTGCTGCAATGGCCATTGCGCGGACCGATCCTGCGCGCGTTCGCGCCGGGCAAATCCAACGGCATCGTGATCGGCGGCCAACCCGGTGATCCGGTCAAGGCCGCGGCGACCGGCCGCGTGGTTTACGCGGGCACCGGCATCGAAGCCTACGGCCCGCTCATCATCATCAAGCACAACGATTCGCTGATCACCGCGTACGGCCAGAACAGCCAGCTACTCGTCAAGGAAGGCGACGCGGTGGCGCAAGGGCAGACGATCGGCGAGGTCGGTGTCGATAGCCGCGGCGTCGCGTCGATCCAGTTCGAAGTGCGCGAGAACGGCCAGCCGGTCGATCCGCTCCAGTGGTTGCCGAAGCCTGGCGGTTGAGCGTCCCCGTCGCGACTGTTGGCTCATCGCAGCCGGACCGGCGCGCTTCTCGGGGATGCGCCAATTTTCAGCGTCGTCTGAATTGAATACACTGTATGGCTCGTTTGCCGGCGCGCGCGTTCCTCCCGGAACGCACGGGCGGCCGGTTGCCGTAGGCTGTCATTCATGGACGCACAGGGATACACAATGATCGATTTGCGCAGCGATACCGTTACCCGTCCGACTCCGCCGATGCTCGCGGCGATGTCGGCGGCCGAAGTCGGCGACGACGTCTGGGGCGACGACCCCACCGTCCTGCGTCTGCAGGCAACGCTGGCCGAGCGCACCGGCAAGGAAGCGGGGCTGTTCTTCCCGAGCGGCACGCAAAGCAACCTCGCCGCGTTGATGGCGCACTGCGCGCGCGGCGACGAATACATCGTCGGCCAGCTCGCGCACACCTACAAATACGAGGGCGGCGGCGCGGCCGTGCTCGGCAGCATCCAGCCCCAACCGCTCGAAAACGCCGCCGACGGCTCGATCCCGCTCGACAAGATCGCCGCCGCAATCAAGCCGATCGACGATCACTTCGCGCGCACGCGGTTGCTCGCGTTGGAAAACACGATCGGCGGCAAGGTGCTGCCGGCGCAGTACGTCGCCGATGCGACGCGGCTCGCGCGCGAGCGCGGCCTCGCGACCCACCTCGACGGCGCGCGCGTGTTCAACGCGGCGGTCGCGTCGGGCAAGCCGGTCGCGGCGCTCGCCGAGCCGTTCGATTCGGTGTCGATCTGTTTTTCGAAGGGACTGGGCGCGCCGGTCGGCTCGGTGCTGGTCGGCAGCCGCGCGCTGATCGACGTCGCGCATCGTTGGCGCAAGGTGCTCGGCGGCGGCATGCGCCAGGCTGGCGTGCTCGCGGCGGCGTGCCTGTATGCGCTCGATCACAACGTCGAGCGGCTCGCCGACGACCACGCGAACGCCGCGCATCTGGCGGCGGGGCTGGAGACGATCGAGCAGGTGAAGGTGCAGTCGGTCGCGACGAACATGGTGTTCGCGCAGTTTCCGCAGCCGCATTGCGCGCCGCTCGAGGCGTGGCTCAAGGAGCGCGGCATCCTCACGCAGATGCTGTATGCGTCGCGCTTCGTCACGCACATGGATGTGTCGCGCGACGATATCGACACGTTCATTGCCGCGGTGAAGGGGTATTTCGCGGCACGTTGATCGCGCCGCATGGGTCGTAAGCGAGGCGGCTCGCGTGGTTGCCGCCTCGTCTTCCCGCACTGGCTTCAACTCGTGCGGCGCGCTCGTTCGAGCCGCGCTTCATTCAGGCTTCATCCCCGCCTCACGCGCCGTCCGGCGCATATCTCACTTGACCGCCGCCTTCGCCTGCACGCCCGCGCGATGCGACGGCGCGAGCAGCCGCAAGCCGCTCGCCAGGCTCGCCGCGCCGGCGAAGAACGCGCCGAGGCCGAGCGCGAGCGTCGGCCCATGCTGGCGGCCGGCAATGCCGAAGCACAGCGCGACCAGCGCCGCGCCGGTCGCCTGTCCGAGCAGCCGCGCGGTCGCCACGATGCCGCTCGCGCCGCCGCTGCGCTCCGGCGGCGCGCTCGCCATCAGCGCCTTCAGGTTCGGCGACTGGAAAAAGCCGAAACCCGCGCCGCAGATCGCCATACGGATGCCGATGTCGAGCACGTGCGGATGGGCGGGCAGCATCGCCAGCGAGGCCATCCCCGCCGACAGCACCGCGAGCCCGATCGCGCCGAGCAGCCCCGGCGGGTAGCTGTCCGACAGGCCGCCCGCGAGCGGCGCGGCGAGCGCGACCACGACGGGCCACGGCGTCATCAGGAAGCCGGTTTCGACCTGGCTGCGCAGCAGCACGTCCTCGAAATAGAACGGCAGCGACACGAACGCGAGGCCCTGCGCGGCGAACGAGCACACGGCCGTCACCGCCGACAGCGCGAACACCGGCCGCTTGAACAGATCGACAGGCAGCATCGGCGCGGGGTGGCCCGCCTCGCGGCGGATCAGCAGCAGCCCGAACACGCCGGCGAGCGCCGCGGCGCTGAGCACGATCTGCAGCGACGCGCGTTGCGCCGCCTCGCCGAGCGCGAAGATCAGCGCGGCGAACGTGACCACGTTGAGCAGCGCCGCCACCGGATCTAGCGGGTGCCGGCTCTGCGCGGTATGCGGCAGCGCCGGCATCGCGAAGCTCAGCGCGAGCACACCGAGCGGTACGTTGACCGCGAACAGCCACGGCCACGTCGCGACCGACAGAATCAGCGACGCCACCGTCGGCCCGACCGCGAACGACACGCCGACGATCAGCGCATTGGTGCCAAGCCCGCGACCGAGCCGATGCGGCGGGTACAGATAGCGGATCAGCGCGGTGTTGACGCTCATGATCGCGCTGGCGCCCAAGCCCTGCACGATGCGCGCGGCGGCGAGCAGCGGCAGCGTCGGCGCCATCGCGCAGCCGAGGGAGCTCAGCGTGAACAGCGCGATGCCGCCGATATAGATGCGCCGATGTCCGACGATATCGCCGAGCGCTGCGAGCGGCAGCAGCGTAGCGACCATCGCGAGCTGATATGCGTTGATGATCCAGACCGAGGCGGCCGGCGCCGCGTGCAGGTCGCCGGCGATCGCGGGCAGCGCGGTGTTGGCGATCGCGGTATCGAGCGTGGCGAGCGCGACGGCGAGCATGATCGCGGCCATCGCGCGGCGGTTGGCGGCCGACATCGGGCCGTCGGCGGGGAGAGTCGGCGTGAGGACGCCGACGGCGGGGCTGAGCTTATCGGACAAGGCGTGGCTCGCGGGGTTGGGCATGCCGGTGTCGGTCGCTTCCGGAGAGGCGACGCGCTCGGGCGGCGGTTTCGTCGTGGATGAGGCGCGCGCTGTCGGTCCACGGCGGATCAGTGTGGCGGCTTGTGCGGCGCAACGTCGCGATTGTTGCAGAGACGGCACGATCGTGCAGGGAGGCGGGCAGGGACCGGGAGGCGGCTTGAAGATGAGGCGCTTTGATCTCAATGAAACGCAACTAACCGCCAATCCGCCCCGCCATCTCCGAATCGGTACGCGCCCCGTGTCAAATCCAACACGCATACGACAGAACCGCCCGGCAGAACGGGCCACCCGATTCGATCACAAAATCAGGCTATTCGGAGCTTCATCCGCTCGTCACGCATCGGAAAAATAATCGATGTGCGGCTCGCAGATGCTTCGGGCGTTTGTCTTCCCCAGCCCGCTTTCGTCCCCCGACTCACGCGCGCCGATGCCCACCCCGAGTGCCGCTGCCACGCGGCTTTGCACCGCGTCCGGGCGCCCGCCGCGGCTCGGTCGCGCGGCAGCGGGCGAGTTCGCCGGGCACGCCGTATGCGTCACCGTCCGCTCGCGCGCCAGTAGGCGCGATCCCTAAAATGTCCTACTCTGTTTTTTTAAACCGCTCCGACAGGCACGCGCCTCCCGTCCGTCTCCCGTGCGGTTCGCGTCTGCCATGTCGAACTTCCCGGAGGCTTCGATGACAGCCGTCGATCTGGAATTCGAGCAGCTCAACAGTACCGTCGACGCGCTACGGCGCTCAATTTCGAATCGCATGATGTACGGCGTCGGCAAGGACGCTGTCACCGCTCACCCGCACGACTGGCTGCACGCGGCCGCGCTGGCCGTGCGCGACCGGCTCGTCGCACGCTGGATGAAGACCACCCGCCTGCAATACGAGCAGGACGTGAAGCGGGTCTACTACCTGTCGATGGAGTTTCTGATCGGCAGGACCTTTACCAACGCGCTACTCGCGCTCGGCATTCACGATCAGATGAAGGAGGCGCTCGCGAGCCTCGGCGTCGACATGGACGCGCTGATCGATCTCGAACCCGACGCAGCGCTCGGCAACGGCGGTCTCGGACGGCTCGCGGCGTGCTTTCTCGACTCGATGGCGACGCTCGGCATTCCGGGCTTCGGCTACGGCATCCGTTACCAGTACGGCATGTTCCGTCAGGAAATCGTCAACGGCGAGCAGGTCGAGGCGCCCGACTATTGGCTGCGCGCCGGCAACCCATGGGAATTTCCGCGACCCGAAATCAAGTACATGGTGCACTTCGGCGGCCGCACCGTGCAGCGCGGCGACAAGACCGAATGGATCGACACCGAGCATGTGAACGCGACCGCCTACGACACCGTGATCCCCGGTTACGCGACCGACGCGACCAACACGCTGCGCCTATGGTCCGCGCGCGCGACCGAGGAACTCGACCTCGGCGCATTCAATCGTGGCGACTACCGCAACGCGGTCGATACCAAGAACATGTCGGAGAACGTGTCGCGGCTGCTCTATCCGGACGATTCGACGCCGGCCGGCCGCGAGTTGCGGCTGCGCCAGGAGTACTTCTTCGTGTCGGCGACGATGCAGGATCTGATCCGCCGCTATCAGCGCACGCACAGCACGTTCGGACGCTTCTCGGAGAAGGTCGCGGTGCATCTGAACGACACGCACCCGGTGCTCGCGATTCCCGAGCTGATGCGCCTGCTCGTCGACGAGCATCATGTGCCGTGGGACAAGGCGTGGAAACACTTGACGCAGATCTTCTCGTACACGAATCACACGCTGATGCCCGAGGCGCTCGAAACCTGGGATGTCGAAATGTTGTCACGCCTGCTGCCGCGGCATCTCGAGATCATCTTCGAAATCAACGCGCAGTTTCTGAAACACGTCAGCGAGCACTCGGGCCACGACGCCGAGATGATCCGCCGCATTTCGCTCGTCGATGAATATGGGCAGCGGCGCGTGCGCATGGCGTATCTGGCGATCGTCGCGAGTCACAAGGTGAACGGCGTGTCGAAGCTGCATTCGCAGCTGATGACGCGCGACATCTTCGCCGACTTCGCGCGCATCTATCCGGACCGCTTCACCAACGTGACCAACGGCATCACGCCGCGCCGCTGGCTCGCGCAGGCGAGTCCGTCGCTGTCGTCGCTGATCGACGCGCGCATCGGCACACACTGGCGCAGCAATCTGTTCGAGCTCGAGCAGCTGCGTAATCTGCGCAAGGACGACGAGTTCGTCGAAGCGTTCCGCGAGGCCAAACGACAGAGCAAGCTGCGGCTCGTGCACCGACTCGCGCATCACACGAGGCTGCACTTCGATCCGGACGCGCTGTTCGATCTGCAGGTCAAGCGCATTCACGAATACAAGCGCCAGTTGCTGAACTTGCTGCACGTGATCGTACGCTACAACGAGATTCGCGCGAATCCGGAGCGCGACTGGGTGCCGCGCGTCGTGCTGTTCGCGGGCAAAGCCGCGTCCGCGTACCGGATGGCCAAGACGATCATCAAGCTGATCGGCGACGTCAGCGAGAAGGTCAATCATGATCCGCTGGTCGGCGAGAGGCTGAAGGTCGTGTTCGTGCCGAACTACGGCGTCAGCGTGGCCGAGCTGATCATTCCGGCGGCCGATCTGTCGGAGCAGATCTCGATGGCCGGCACTGAGGCGTCGGGCACCGGCAACATGAAGCTCGCGCTCAATGGCGCATTGACGATCGGCACGATGGACGGCGCGAACATCGAGATCTGCGACGCGGTGGGGCGCGAGAACATCTTCATCTTCGGTCACTCCGCCGACGAGGTGGACGACTTGCGCGCAAGCGGCTATCGGCCACGGCATATTTACGAGGAGAACGAAGCGCTACGCACCGCGCTCGATCAGATTCGCACGGGCTTCTTTTCGCCGGACGATCCGCTGCGCTTCTCGGATATCTTTCACACACTGGTCGACTGGGGCGATCACTATATGGTGCTCGCCGATTTCGACGCGTTTGCGAAGGCGCAGAACGAAGTGGATGCGCGTTTCGTCGACAAGCACGCGTGGGCCGAAAGCGCGATCGAGAACGTCGCGGGGATGGGGCAGTTCTCGTCGGATCGAACGATCGGCGAGTATGCGCGCAATATCTGGCGCGTGAGTCCGCTCAGTCTCGGCTGAGCGCGAGATGACGGCAACGTAGTCGTTGCTTGCGGGCAAGCAGATCGAAAGCCGTGCGAGACTGGTGCTGATCAGTCGCGCACGGCTTCGTCATGTTCGATCGTCGCCCCGCGTCAAGCCTTCGGCGCGGCAGCCGCGGCCTTCGCCCGATGCACTGCCTCGCCGACGCGTTCGACGAATTCGCGATCCGTACTCATCAGCGCTTCGCGCTCGCCGTCGGCCGTCTTGACCATCAGCCGATGCGTGATGTCCTGGGTCACCCACGTAAGCCAACCGACCACGATCAGCATCACCCCGCATACGAGTCCCGACGCCGAGTGCAGCACGCCCCCGACGATTGCGCCGATCAGCCCGGCCACCGAGATCACGAGCGGCACGACCTTGTTCTTCTGCACGGTCACGACCTGCACGTCGACGATATCGCGCAGCGGGAAGACCTGACCTGCGGATGAGAGGGCGTTGCGCGTGACCGACACGCCGCGATCGTTGAAAGGGCTTTCCATCGTTTCAATGCGAGGGTGGTGAAGCGCGCAGCGTAGCAGACTTCCTTCAAATTCCTAAAGTTACGGACTTTTCTATCCCCTCTCAGGCCCGTGTTGCAAGGGAGAGCGATTCCAATCTGGAAGGCCAGCCCGCTCTCGCCTTTCAGCCTGACATCGAGGATCAGACAGCTAGGACCGCCGGGTTTGCGAAAATCCAGGAATTCGCGGACGGAACCGAACGGCTCGACGCAATACCCCACTGATTCCAGCAAGTCACGCAACGCCAGACGCATGGACTCTTCGTCGTCCACAACGAAAACTGTGGAGCCGGGGATTCCGCTCGTGAACGGCGGCGCATGCCTATCGGTAGCCGTAACAAATTCCGTGAAGAGCGCGCCCGAAGGTTCAGACCTTCGCTTGCCCGATCGGGACGCGTCGCGGCCGAAACAAGCAATGAGACGCCCAGAAGTATGACACGGCATAGCCCAAAGTATGAGGTCAATGTCCAAACGCAGCTTTGCAGCCGCTTGCAGGGATCCGTATGCTGGAATCGACGTCTGGAAGAGTCGCACGAGCGGTTGAGCATAAAAACCGGACTGGCTTGCAACATATGGAGAGAAATATGTCGTTCGCATCGCAAGAGTGCTTCAGACCATATCTCTATGCCCGCGGCCAGGCGCGGCCCGCACGGCCCGACCTGGCGCGCGCAATGGCGCGCAGCAGACGATGCAGAACAACCTTCGCGCCTGGCCGATGCATGCTTGGCATCACGAACGCCGCGGCCAGCCGCTGTTACCGACTGACGAGACGCGGACTGTGAATGGTGGATAAGTCGCCAGCATGCCCGTCGCGGGAGGAGAACGGCGCGCTGCCCTTCGCCGCGTCCCAAAGTCCAGAAGCAATGCTAACCCGATCGCTTTCGCAAGGAGTTTCGACATGCTGGCAAACGCAAACGTGATGGATCCGTGGGCGCAGACCATCTGTCTGCTGGGGACGCCTTCGCGCCAGTTGGCCGCTGTGGAAGGGGCCGAGCAGCGCCGTCAGAAGGCGCACTGTGCCGATGGATGCTTTACCGCCGCGGTGACGCTGATCGACCGTCCGACGTCGTCGACGGCCACGATTGCCTGGCGCGATGCGACGCGCGGCTGTTTCGGCGACCAGGCCTGGCGCATGGCGCGCGCGCGCATGCCGGGCTTCTGCGCGATGAGCGGGCAAGCGATCAATCCCGGCGACGCCGTCTACAAGCCGACCTCACGCCCAACGCCCATCAATGCGGAAGCGATGATCCTGGCCTGCGTGGTGCACGACGCGGCGACTCTCTGAACCGCGCACATCGTTTTTTGCCGCATCGAACGATGCCTGCTGCAATTTTGGCCGCGCGGCGTGGATAGCGTGTCCGCGGCTCGCGTACGATGGATTCGGCAGTATAAGTGTTTGGGGGAAACCCTTGACCGTATGGGGGTCAAGCCATATGCGCGGGAGCAGCCCCAGAAGATTCATGCCGTTCGACCGGCAGGGTCAACCGGAAAACCGCTCCGCGAGGCTGGTTTTGCTCAGCGTCGATGCGTCCGCCGTGGGCCTCCGCAATCGACCTGCAGATTGCAAGGCCCATGCCCATTCCCTCCGCTTTCGTTGTATAAAACGACTCGAACAGGTGTGGGAGGTCTGCTTCGTTTATTCCGACGCCCGTGTCGCGAACCTGTATGAAGGCATAGCCGTGCCCGTCGACTCCGGTCGTAACCGTCAGTACGCGGTGGTTGTCGACGACGCCATGCATTGCCTCGATGGCATTCACGACCATGTTGATCAGCACCTGCTGCACCTGAACGCGGTCGCCGCTGATCGAGAGGGACCTTTGCTTGAGTTCGCGCCGTAACTGAATGCCGTTGCGTGCGACGTCGGAGCCGGTTAGTGCAATCACTTCGTCCACCGCCTCGTTCACGTCCCAGCGCTCAGCACGCGTCGGCGCCTTTTTGACAAGCGAACGCACACGAGCGATAACCTCGACCGCGTGGTTGCCATCATCGACGATGCGGGCGATCGCCTGAGCAGCTTTTCGCATCGCCGGCGGGTCGTGATCGAGCCAGTTCAGCGCCGCCGTCGCGCTCGTCATCATCGCCGCGATCGGCTGCTTCATCTCGTGCGCGATCGACGCCGTCAACTCGCCCAGGACGAGCACCCGATTCATTCGAACCAGGTCGGACCGCGCCTGCTCCAGCGCGTCCTCGAGCCGTACGCGCTCGGTGATGTCATTGTTGGTCTCGAGGACCATGGAAGCGCGCCCGGCCGCATCCCGCTGCAAAGTGAGACGGCAACTCACGATGCGCGGGGCGCCGTCGGCGCGACGCCTGGCGAACTGGCCTTCCCAGCTATCGTGCTGATGAAGCCGGTCAACGATCTGCTCGAGCGGTACGACGAATTGCGTGTTGAGCAATGTGTGCACGACCTTGCCTATGGCCGCTGCCCGGTCGAAGCCGTACAGTGCTTCGGCGCCACGGTTCCAGTAGAGGACCTTCCCGCTCATGTCCCACGTAAAGAAAGCATCGCGCGTCAGTTCGAGCAGGCTGGCCTGATATCGGTGCCGCTGTTCTGTGCGAAGGCTGCGGATAGTGAGAACGGTCGCCAGTGCAATCGTGAGATTGCTGATCACCTCATTTACGATGCCCTCGAGGATGGGGCCGGCAGGGCGGGTGAGCCCCCAACTGATCACCGCGAGCGCGATGCAGCCTGCGCCCACCAGCATGACCGTGCGCGTCGATCCGAATCTCGCCGACAGCAGCACAACAAGCACGTACAACGTGGCGACGGCGATGTCGAGAACCGTGACGGTATCGGCGAAGAAGATCAGCAACGCCAGTATCGACATCGCGATCATTGCCCGTCCGTTAGGGAAACGAAGGACATTCATTTTCGTCTGGTCTCTGATGGACGCGCGAAGCACCGACGGACGTAAAGCCGCGTTGGTTCAGCGCTCAATCGACGCTTCAGGAGGGCGCACGAATGAATCTGTCTAGTCGCGACAGTATAGATCGCGCGGCATGTGACCGGACAGGTCACGGTCGCTCGCTCCGTGTTTCCGCGGATCGCTTTGCGCCGCAAAGACAACGGTCGCCGACAGCGCGGAGAACATCGCATATGCCGGTAATGGCAGCTTGTAACGAGGCGCATAATTAATCCGTCGGCAGTAGTCTGGTCATCCACAGTGGCCAAAAGACCGCGATATGGTGCACGTCGCGATGGCTGCACCTGTTGGTGACTTGTGCGCCGCGGTAGGTCGTTAGCTACCAGGCTAAGGACCGCACTCGCTTTCCGATTCATTGCAACCGGACAATCAGGAAATCCATGCTTCCTGCGGTGACTATTTTTGATGTCCCGCTTCGGTTATATCGACCAATGCCAGTATCTGGCGTTGTCGCCGGTCACAGCGACAAGACGAAGAAGCTCGGCTTCGTCGCCGCCAAACGGATTCCGCAGGTGCTGCGCGACATCAATGGCGTTCCCGCTCGGCGCGCAGTCGGTCGATCCGTCGATTACTACGCATGAGATTTTTGATCTTGCAAAGCTTGCCGAGGCGTGCCTGTTGCTGCGCGCTCGTATCATGCAAAGTAAACTGGAGGCGCGCAAGATCACCCTGTCGATGCTTGCAGCCGCACAGGAAGCCAAGTTACCGTTCGTCAGTTGAACTTGCCGGTCGGCGAGCTTCTCGGCATCGTGTAGATCTTAGGCGTGCCATCACAGTGCGGCGACTCGTGGGCGACATGCGTCTACACCCGACACCGCCAGTGCATTCGATATGGAGCCATCCTGTCCGGCCTTGCAGTCGCTGATATCAAGCAGCGCGCTGCAAGCTCTGCGCCGACAGTCCGAACTGCCTTGCTATCGAATGCAAGCGGTCGTTCCACTCCCAAATGCCAAAGATGTCATGTACGTTCTGCAGGCAACTCAGGAGCTCGACCGTCTCGCGGCAAGAGATGTTCACCCTGGCTCGCAGCAGTGCACGCTTTAGTGCGGCAACGCCGGCGTCCATGTAGGGGGGAATCTGCGTGGCTTCGGCTAGAACGAAGCGCACAGGTACCCCCTCCATCGACGTCCGGTAGTCGCTCAGGCGCACGAGCGCACCAACCGGGCAGCCGCCGCATTGGCCGCGGTAAGCGCCGCCACCGCGCGGCATCAGTGACGCGCGACCCTGACTGATAAGGTGCACGACGGCCAGATCAAAAATCTGCTGGTGAGTAAGATATGTCCGCGACATCATTCGCTCCGACGAATATGAGTGTGTGCGCAACACGACTCACGGACTGCGCGCAGTAGCGGGTGCGCACCGCTTGGACGCATCGCTTCCGAATAGAGCAGGGCCGTTCAAGACTTTAGGCAAACGAGGCTTCGCAGCAGCGCCGTCCATGCTTGCCAGGATAGGAGAAAAGTTGGTATCAAATCCATTCTTCGAGCGTTTGAACTTGTGCCCACAGTTGTTTGCCGGAGGCATACGTCGGTATTAGCCCACAACCTCAAGCGCGTCATGAATATACTTGGGTTGCCAGGACGATGAAGGCCATGAGAATGGTTGGAAGCTGAGGCTCTCAGGAGTCTTTTTGCGGCTCACGACGTTAGCACTTTCTCCCGACCTACCAAAACACAGATCAGGCGGCATAATATTCAGCGTCCACCCCGAAGCGTTCTCCCTCAGCAAGGTCTTGCACGCTTTCCCCCAGGAATAAGAAGTCTTCAACCGCGGCTGCAATCGTAGGTGCGCGTTACAGGAACGCCAGAATTGATGAAAGGATGGGTTCCGTTGAATATCACTCGATACGTCGGGGCCGGAGCCGGCCATCGGTGGGGTTGCCTTTGAGCGAGCCGGCAATCAGATGGGTCCCCAAGACGAAGACGATGCCGATTACGCTACCGGCGACGACGTCTATCGCCCGGTAGTCGGCCAGGAAAACAGCGTGCCCCGCGACAATGATCGCGACCGCATGCAGCGCGCATCTCGTACCGAACGCAATGACATACCGGTTGAAAGCGACGAGCGTCAACACGGTAGCGGCTGTCAGTACATCGAAGAACACTGGCGCGTGGGGCATGAAGACTCCCACCAGCATCCCTGCGGGAACGCCGACGATTGCACCGATCATCCGGTCGTTCCATTTGGCGCGCGCCGTCGCGAGATCGCCCGTGACAACGCTGGCCGCCGACCAAACCAGCCATTGCCCGTAGTGAATGCCTTGCCATTCGACAAGCGATGCCGCCACGCCAACAGCGAGGGCAGCGGCGACAATCCCTTCGAAACATCCTGACGCCGGCGCTTCAGTCACCTGCCGAAGCGCGAGCCAACCACGGCCGGCCGATCCGCCCGCTAACTGCTTCGAAAGCCGGGAAGCGCTCGAAGCGAGGATGACGGGAATCGCTGAGCAAAGCAGATACGGGAGGACCTCCAGACCGAGCTGCCCTAATCGATGTCCATTGGCATGGTCCGCCGTTGCAAAGGCAATGTAGAGGACAGGAATGAAAGTGAAGCTGCCGGTCCAGCGCATGCCTGGCCCCGCGGCAGCGATGCCCGCGCAAACGATGGCGAGCAGGACGGACGCCATCACGAACGTCTCCGGTCTTCCAAGCGACAGGGTCATGACCACAACGCCCAACCCTATTGCGAGCGCATGCAGCAGCACGCCAACCGGTGCAAGGCGCGAGCGTTCCGCGGCAATGAAGACGGACAGCGTGACGATCTCAGCGCGAAACCACATTGGATCGCCTGTCACGAGTCCCGCGATGAAAATCGGCGCAAGCAGTATGGCGCCACGCGACAGCATCCGGAAATTGATTAGACCGTTGAACATATAGGTGGCAATTGTGCGTCGATGAACAACTCTTCTTCTGACGGGACCAGCATCCGGTCGATGCGGGTCTTTGCTATCAGGGCTCTTTGGCGCGCCTGACGACCTAAGGTTTGATCGGCCACTACTGCGTCAGACAGCACTGCAAGCAGTATCGGTTTCCACCGGCATATACGCAATGCACGCGTTATAGCGATCTCCATATCATTTTATGAATAACAGTCGGGCGTCATAGATCAGCGCCGTCCATAGCGGTACGACGGTCGGCGCGGCTCCATGCTCGTCACCGTTACGTCATGCGTTGGTGTTTCCATATATTGCGTTTCATTACCGGCCATTCAGCACATGCCGGTGCCGCCGCTTCCCCGCGTACACGCTTCAGGAGAGAAACATGCCCAGCATTCAACCTGTTTGTGCATTAAGCCGTGTTGTCAGTCGCGCCGCGCTGGCGTTCACCGTACTTTGTTTCGCCGCTGGCGGCGCCGATGCGCAAAGTTCGGCGAAGCCGGTGGTCACACCGGGCTTCAGCCTGAGCGTTTTCGCGACAGGTTCCGGAGGACTGTTCAACGCACCCGACTCCCTGGCCGTGCTCGATGATCATGTCTGGGTCGGCTATGCAAACCTCGGCGCACCGGATGGCTCGAATGGCGCGAGGAGCGAGATCGTTGAGTACTCGCTGGACGGCAACATCGTGAAGAGTTACGAAGTGGCGGGACACAACGACGGCCTGAAGGTCAATCCGTACACTCGTGAGATCTGGGCGATGCAGAATGAGGATGCAAATCCGAACCTCGTCATCATCAACCCCGCGACCGGCCAGGCCTCTGCACCTTATTCCTTTGGCAAGACGCTGCACGGCGGCGGTTACGATGACATTGTGTTCAAGGACGGTCAGACCTACTTCAGCGCGTCCAATCCTACCCTTAACGGCAGCGGCCAGAATACGGGTCCCGCGATTGTCCGCGTTGTGCACGTGGATGCAAACACTCACACGATCAACGTCACGCCGGTATTGCGTGGCTCACTGGACGCCAGCAACATCCCGTTTGGCACGGTGGCGCACCTCAACCTGATCGATCCGGATTCGATGACGCTGACGCCGTCGGGTGATGTCCTGCTTGATGATCAGGCAGATGGCCAGCTCGTTCTGCTGCGCTCTTCGGGCGATGAGCCGCGGGTGCAATATCTTCCGCTTCTCGGCCAGGTGCTGGTTGACGACACGGTGTTCGCGACTGCGCGACGGGGCTTCCTGCTGGTGGCCGATACGAAGACAAACACGATCTACAAGATCAGCGCCAACGTCTGGCCGCGCGGCGCAGCATTCTCGGCGTCCACGGGCGTAGCTACTGCCGCATCGCCAGTGCCGGGCTATGTGGGCCAGCTGGATTTGCACAGCGGGGCGCTCCTTCCGTTAGTGACCAACCTGGTCAGTCCGCACGGCATGGCGTTCGTAGCGCAAGAGGACGAGCAGCAATAACGCGCTCACGTTGCTTGCCGAATGACGCAGTCGCCGCGAGCACTTACGCGGCGATTGCGTTAATCGGTACGTGCTGTTGCCACAGAACACTAATGAAGCTTGACGCGCGGCAGCGTGGTGCGCCTCAGCCAGTGCGCGACGGTATCGAGCGTCATGCGCGGATAGCCGTGCAACCCGGCAATATGCAGCCGATAGAGCGACATGTACATGAAACGCGCGAGCAATCCTTCGACGAGCATACTGCCGCCGACGAGCCCGCCCATCAGGTTGCCGACCGCACTGAAATGGCCGAGCGAGACGAGCGAACCGGAATCGCGATAGGTAAACTCCGGCAGTTGTCGGCCGTCCAGGCGGTAGCCTAGCGCACGCACCAGAAAGCTCGCCTGCTGATGCGCGGCCTGGGCACGCGGCGGCACGTTGCGGTCATTGCCTTCGTTACCGGAGCACGGACAGGCCGCGCAGTCGCCGAGCGCAAAGATATCGTCATCGGTGTGCGTCTGCAGCGTACGCCGCACGGCCAGTTGGCCGAGGGTCGTTACGGGCAGCCCGTCGAGCTTCGCGAGCACGGCCGGCGCCTTGATTCCGGCCGCCCAGACGGTCAAATCGGCGCGCACGGTCTTGCCCCCCGCCGTCCGCACGAGACCGGGTGCGACCTCCGCCACCCGTTCGCCCGTCATGAGCTTCACATCGAGCTTTCCCAGCAGTCCCGAGGTTGCGCTAGACACACGCTCCGGCAACGCGCTCAAAATGCGCGGCCCCGACTCGATCACGACGATGCCGATGTCGCGACTCGGATCGAGCTTGTGCAGGCCGTACGCCGAAAGCACCTGCGCCGTGTTGCGTAGCTGGGCGGCGAGCTCGACGCCCGTCGCGCCGGCGCCGACGATGGCCACCTGGATGCGCGGTTCGCCTGGCGGCGACACAACCGGCCCGCTCTCGTCGGTCTCCTGGTGCTGGTGCTCGGCGCGCATGCAGGCGGCAACGAGACGCTTGCGGAAACGCTCGGCCTGCCAGACCGTATCCAGCGCGAACGAATGCTCCTCGGCGCCTCGCACGCCGAAAAAATGCGTGGAGCTGCCGATGGCAATGACGAGCGTGTCGTACTCGAGTTCGCGCAGCGGCAGCAGATCCGCGCCATCATCATCCAGCACGGGGGCGAGCGTGACGCGTTTCGCCGCGCGATCAAGACCGACCAGCTCGCCCTGCTGGAACTCGAAGCCGTGCCAGCGCGCCTGCGCCGCATATGCGAGTTCCTCCGTGAAGGGATCCATGCTGCCGGCCGCGACCTCATGCAGCAGCGGTTTCCAGATATGCGTGGGATAACGATCGACGAGCGTGACGAGCGCGCGCGGCTCCCTGTTCCGCTTGCGCTTGCCATAACGATCGCCAAGGCGCGTCGCGAGCTCCAGCCCCCCCGCGCCTCCCCCTACGACGATGAAACGATGCATGCGTAGACTCTCCGTATTTGCAATTCGCCGTCCGGAACGGAAGGCGTGGGCGAGCGATACTGTTCGAGGCTCGCGGCCTCAACCTACGGTGGCGACATATGGCCTGACCATTTTGGCCGGGTCGACGACGCGGTCAAACGTCTGTTCGTCGACGAAACCGAGTTCCAGTGCGGCGGCCTTCAACGTCAGGTCATGCTCCGCCGCATGGTGAGCGATCGCTGAAGCGCGGTCGTAGCCGATTACCGGCACCAGCGCGGTGACCAGCATCAACGAGCGATCGACGTATTCCTTGATCTTTCTGAAGTTCGGCCTGGTGCCCTCGACCAGGAAGAGCCGGAAATTCGTGCAGCCGTCGGTCACGAGCGTAATCGACTGAGTCAGATTGAAGATCATCAGTGGCTTATAGACGTTCATCTCCAGAAATCCGCCGGCGCCGCCAAAGCCGACCGCCACGTCGTTCGCCATGACCTGCACGGCGAGCATCGTCAGCGCCTCCACCTGGGTGGGGTTGACCTTGCCCGGCATGATTGACGAGCCAGGCTCGTTCTCGGGGATCAGCAGTTCCGCGAATCCAGCGCGCGGGCCACACGACATCAGGCGAATATCGTTACCGATCTTGTAGAGCGACCCTGCGAGCGTACGGAACGTGCCGGAAAGCTGCACCAGCGCATCGTGGGCGCCTTGCACCGTGAACTTGTTCGGCGCGCTGACAAACGGCAGTCCCGTCAGCCTTGCAATTTCGGCGGCGGCTGCTTCTGCGAAGCCCGGTGCTGCATTGATCCCGGTTCCGACCGCGGTACCGCCCAGCGCGAGGCAATACACTCCCTCAAGCGCAGCATCGATGCGTTTGAGATTGTCTGCAAGCATGCCGGCATAGCCCGACCACTCCTGGCCGAGTGTGAGCGGTGTCGCATCCTGCATATGGGTACGGCCGATCTTGACGATGTCGTCCCATTCGTGAGCCTTGGCCGCGATCGCGCCATGCAATGCCGCGACGGCGGGAATCAGGAGTTGCGTCGTGTTGAGCGCGGCGGCAATGTACATCGCGGCAGGAAAGGAGTCGTTCGACGATTGCGACATGTTGACGTGATCGTTCGGGTGAACCGGCTTCTTGCTGCCGAGCGGTGTGCCCGCGAGCTGGCAACAGCGATTGGAGATCACCTCGTTGACGTTCATGTTGAACTGCGTACCGCTGCCCGTCATCCAAACGTGCAAAGGGAACATGTCGTGATGCTGGCCGGCCAGGATCTCGTCGCAGACCTGGGTAATCAGTTTATGTGCCTGGTCGTCGAGACGCTTTCCGGCGTGATTTGCGTTGGCCGCCGCCTTCTTGAGAAAGGCATAGGCGGTAATCATTTCCCGTGGCATCAGCTCGCGCCCGATGCTGAAATGCTCGATTGAACGCTGCGTCTGGGCGCCCCAAAGCCTGTCGGCCGGAACACTGACTTCTCCGAGGCTGTCGGCCTCCGTGCGAAAATTGTCCATCGTAAGTTATCCTTCATTTAAAGCGTGGCCATGCCGTTCATATGAAGCAATCCGGCAGACTACTGAACTTGAACTGCCAAGTGGCGCTACATCGGCTCCGTCACCAGTGGGCTCGCCTGATGCGAGACCGACGCACTCAAGCGGAGCGCAGCAGCGCGAGCAGTCGAACGAGGTCCGGGTCGGCAAGGTCGCCCTCCGGTTCCTTGCGCGCGAGCAGCAAGTCCATCAGGTCGTTGTCACTCAACTCGAGCAGGCACGTGAGAGCGCCCACGTCGGCGTCGCTGAGGTCATGCTCGTGTCGGCTGAAAAAACGCTCGAAAATCAGGTCGTTTTCCAGCAGGCCGCGCCGGGCGCGCCAGCGAAGTCGCGCGCGGCGCAGCGGGTCGGACTGGTGTGGGGTCTCGTTCATGTCAAACCTTTCGGCGCACCATCAGTTCCTTGATCTTGCCGATCGCCTTCGTCGGATTGAGGCCCTTTGGGCACACGTCGACGCAGTTCATGATCGTATGGCAACGGAACAGACGGTACGGGTCTTCCAGATTGTCGAGACGTTCGCCCGTCGCCTGGTCGCGGCTGTCGGCGATGAAGCGATAGGCTTGCAGCAGGCCTGCCGGACCGACGAACTTGTCCGGGTTCCACCAGAAGCTCGGGCACGACGTCGAGCAGCTCGCGCACAGGATGCATTCGTACAGGCCGTCGAGCTCGTCGCGTTCTTCTGGCGACTGCAGGCGCTCCTTCTCCGGCGGCGGCGTGTCGTTGATCAGATACGGCTTGATCGACTGATACTGGTTGAAGAAGTGCGTCATATCGACGATCAGGTCGCGAATGACGGGCAGCCCCGGCAGCGGACGCAGCACGATCTTCTGCGGCAGGTCGTTCATGTTCGTCAGGCACGCCAGACCGTTCTTGCCGTTGATGTTCATCGCGTCCGAACCGCACACGCCCTCGCGGCACGAGCGGCGGAACGCCAGCGTTTCATCGACAGCTTTCAGTTTGACGATCGCGTCGAGTAGCATGCGTTCGTGCGAGTTGATCTCGATCTCGTACGTTTGCATGCGCGGTGCTGCGTCCTTATCCGGGTCGTAGCGGAAGAGTTCGAAGGTACGTTTTGCCATGGTCGTTTCCTTTAAGTCCGGGAGTGTCGCCTAGAAGGTTCGTGGCTTCGGCGGAACCGTTGCGACGGTCAGCGGTTGCAATTGAACCGGCTTGTAGTCGAGGCGGTCGCCTTCGCTGAACCACAGCGTGTGGCGCAGCCAGTTTTCGTCGTCGCGCTGCGGGTACTCGCTCGGCGCATGCGCACCGCGGCTTTCCTTACGCGCTTCGGCCGACACCATCGTGGCGCGCGCCACTTCGATCATGTTGGCGAGTTCAAGCGCTTCGACGCGCGCGGTGTTGAACACCTTCGACTTGTCCTTCAGATGCACATGCTTCGCGCGCTCGACCAGTGTCTTGATCTGCTCGACACCTTCAGTCATCAGCTTCGAGGTGCGGAACACACCAGCGTGCTTCTGCATCGACGAGCGGATGTCGCCCGCGATCACTTGCGTGTATTCGCCCGACGACGACTTTTCCAGCTTGTCCAGACGCGACAGAGCGAAATCAGCGGCATCTGCCGGCAGCGGCTTGTGCTCCTTGATTTCCTTCACGTGCTTGACGATGTGGTTGCCGGCCGCGCGGCCGAACACCACGAGGTCGAGCAGCGAGTTCGTGCCCAGGCGGTTCGCGCCGTGCACCGACACGCACGAGCATTCGCCCACAGCGTAGAAGCCGTTGACCGGATCCTTGTAACCCTGCGACGTGCCGACCACCTGGCCATGAACGTTCGTAGGAATGCCGCCCATCTGATAGTGGATGGTCGGCACGACCGGGATCGGTTCCTTGATGCAGTCGACATTCGCGAACCGTTGTGCGATTTCGCGGATCGACGGCAGACGCTTCATGATCGTCTCGGCGCCGATGTGCGACAGGTCGAGCAGGATGTGATCCTTGTTCGGACCGACGCCACGCCCTTCAATGATCTCCTGCCCCATCGAACGCGACACGAAGTCGCGCGGCGCCAGGTCCTTCAGCGTCGGTGCGTAGCGCTCCATGAAGCGGTCACCGTCCGAGTTACGCAGAATGCCGCCTTCGCCGCGCACGCCTTCAGTGATCAGCACGCCCGCGCCGGCGACGCCGGTCGGGTGGAATTGCCAGAATTCCATGTCCTGCAGCGCGATGCCCGAACGCGCGGCCATGCCAAGGCCGTCACCGGTGTTGATGAACGCGTTGGTCGATGCCGCGAAGATCCGGCCCGCGCCGCCCGTGGCGAACAGCGTGGTCTTGCCTTCGAGGATGTAGACGTCGCCGGTTTCCATTTCCAGTGCGGTCACGCCGAGCACGTCGCCGTCGGCGTCGCGGATCAGATCGAGCGCCATCCATTCGACGAAGAATTGCGTCTTGGCAGCAACGTTCTGCTGGTACAGCGTATGCAGCAGCGCGTGACCGGTACGGTCAGCTGCCGCGCACGCGCGTTGCACCGGCTTTTCGCCGTGGTTCGCGGTGTGGCCGCCGAACGGGCGCTGATAGATCGTGCCGTCCGCATTGCGGTCGAACGGCATGCCCATGTGTTCCAGTTCGTAGACGGCGTTCGGTGCTTCGCGGCACATGAACTCGATCGCGTCCTGGTCGCCGAGCCAGTCGGAGCCCTTGATCGTGTCGTAGAAGTGCCATTCCCAGTTGTCTTCGCTCATGTTGCCGAGCGACGCGCCGATGCCGCCTTGCGCGGCGACCGTATGCGAACGCGTCGGGAACACCTTCGACAGCACGCAGACCGACAGACCCGCGCGTGCGAGCTGCAGCGAAGCGCGCATCCCCGAGCCGCCCGCGCCGACGATGACCACGTCAAACTTGCGACGCGGCAGAGAATTCCTGATTGCAGCCATTCTTTACACTCCCCAGAGAATCTGTGCGGCGAAAGCCGCGCACGCGACCAGCCAGACGATCGACAACACTTGAAGGGTAAGCCGCACGCCGACCGGCTTCACGTAGTCCATCCAGATGTCACGTATCCCTATCCACGCGTGATAGAACAGCGACAACAGCGTGACGAACGTGGCGAGCTTCATCCATTGCGTCGCGAAGATCGACGCCCAGCCTTCATACGAGAAGTCCTGCGCGCCGAAGAACCACACGAGCAGGATGACGGTGTAGACCGCCATGATGACCGCGGTGACGCGCTGCGCGAGCCAGTCGCGCAGACCGTAATGAGCGCCGACGACGAGACGCTTCGGCCCGATTTGGTTATGGGTTGCCATGTTTAGAAAGCTCCGAACAGTTTGAGCGCGAAAGCAATCGTCAGGACAGACGAGACGACCACCACGACGACCGCCGTCTGCTTGCCACCTTGCTTCGAGACCGCGCTGTGGCTCGTGTCCATCCGCAGATAGCGGATGCCGGCGCAGAAGTGGAGGAGGAAAGCCCACGCCAGCACGAGCGTGATGACCTTCACGATCACGTTGGAAAGGACACCCTTGAAGACTTCGAAACTGAGTTCGGAAGTCAGGCTCCGATCAAACAGGTAAAGCAGGAACGGAAGGGACACGAAAAGCAGCGCGCCGCTCACGCGATGCAGGATCGACACGCGCCCCGCCAGCGGGAGACGGTATGCCGTCAGTATTTGACCGATACCGATATTCCGGAATTCCGGTCTCGGCTTGTTTACGGCTTCGTCCATGGGGACCTCCAGTTGTAGTTGCACCAACCCGCAATGCAGCGGACGTATTCGAGTGAAGCCGGTCGTGACGGGCCCATCTTGCGCTACGGCATCCATGGATGCCGTTTAACTACCAAACGACCGAACAGATAGATGGAGTAGCGCGGACACCGTCACATAAACCGTCAATGCATGATCTGCGTACGGCTAAGCCAACTGATAGGAGGGTTGGTAAACTTTCCCGTCGATGAAGGCGTCGAGATCATCGGGCAGTGGTACGCCCGCAAGTCCCTGGTCAAAAATGAACCTTGCGACCTCGCGCGCGACTACCAACGAGGTTTGGAAAATGCGCGATTGCGGTGGGTAGATCAGTCCCGCGTCCAGATCGTCCTGCGTGACCTGGGCGGCGAGCGCGCGGGCGGCGGTAATGAGCATCTGGTCGGTCACGCGTCGGGCCTCTGTGGCGTAGATGGCCATGCCAAGCGCCGGAAAGATGTAGACGTTGTTGCCCTGTCCGGGGACGAAGGTCCGCCCGTTGTACTGCACTGGCGCGAACGGGCTGCCGCTGGCGAACACGGCACGCCCTTCAGACCAGGTGTAGGCTTCCTCCGCAGTGCATTCCGAACGTGAGGTCGGGTTGGAGTAAGGGAAAATGATCGGGCGTTCGTTGATGCGTGCCATCGCCTCGATCACGGGTTGGCTGAACGCTTTGGCCGCCGTGCTTACACCGATAATGGCCGTTGGGCGCAGTGTTTCGATTGCGGTGACGAAGTCGCCGATCGGCTCATGGTCGTGAGCAAATGGCATCTGGAACTCGGCCAGATCGGTGCGCCCGGCATGGATCAACCCCGTCTTGTCGTAGAGCCAGCATGCGCCGAAGGCGTCCTCCTGTGACACGCCGGCTTCCATCATGGCCTTGGCCAGCAGGCTGGCAATCCCGCTTCCTGCAGTTCCGCCGCCAAGGAACAGAAAGCGCTGGTTCGCAAGCGTTCCGCCTGTTACGCGCAGCGCAGCCAGAATGCCGGCAAGTGCGACCCCCGCGGTACCCTGGATGTCGTCGTTGAAGCAGCAAACGCGATCGCGATAACGCGTCAGGATCGGTTCAGCATGGGTAAACGCAAAGTCCTCGAACTGGATGCAGGCACGCGGGAATACTTCCTGAACCGCCATGACAAATTCTTCGATGAACTCGTCGTACCCGGCGCCAGTGAGCCGGCGCTGACGCAGCCCAAGATAGAGCCCATCTGCCAGCAGACTTTCGTTGTTGGTTCCCACGTCAAGAGTAATCGGCAGCGTGACCTGAGGAGGCACGCCAGCGCAACTGGTGTACAACGCCAGCTTGCCGATAGGGATTCCCATGCCATTCACGCCGAGATCCCCCAGGCCCAGAATGCGTTCGCCGTCAGTAACGACGATGAAGCGCACATCCTTTTCTGGCCAGTTGCGCAGGATCTCCTTGAGCTGACCTTTGCGACTAATGGGCAAATACATGCCACGCGGGCGGCGGAGGATGTGGCCGAAGTTCTCACAGGCCTCACCGACGGTCGGCGTATAGACCAATGGAATAAAGCGCGCTGGATCCGACATCAATACCCGGTAATACAGCGTCTCGTTGGTGTCGAGCAGTGATGAGAGATAGATGTAGCGTTCAATATCGCTGGTCTTCAATTCGATCTGCTTCAGGACTCGCTGAATCTGCGCATCCTCGGTTTCAACCTTTTCGGGTAACAGGCCAATCAGCCCCAACTGTTCGCGCTCGGCGGAGTTGAAAGCGGTGGATTTATTGGCATGCGGATTGTGCAGCAGCGCTGCACCTCGCAGATTCTCGACCGTGCGACCGGCAGATAGATTGGTAGAAGCTTGCGGCAAAAGAGAGGTCATGATGTTAGTCCTTTGGAGTCCAGACGAAGGTGCCTTGAGAATGGTTCCACTACGGTAGTCTGAGCCATGATGCTTGCCTGTAGCCGACTGACGTTGATGACAGTATGTCGCAGTGCAGGCTAGCGTCCAATATATTGAAAGTGGTTATTTCGATATGGTTTAGTGAATAAGACGCTGTCAACCTCAGGCCACGATTCGGTTCAAACAAGGTGCGGGACGGTTCCTGCTCAGGCGCCTCGCAACCTCCAGGAAATCGCGAACGACTTTAGAAAACTCGGTGGACCGATACGCAATGACGATTTGCGCCTTGGGCTGAGCTCCCTGGATCGCACGGTAGGTCACCCCGGTCGCCAACAGCTGGCGGATCGAGTGGGGGACGATCGAGACGCCGAAGCCCGCTGCAACCATGCTGACGGCGGATGCGACCTGGGTGGACTCCTGCCCAAGCAGCGGGCTGAAGCCGGCGCGTTGGCACGCGGATATCACTTCGTCATACAGAACGGGCGCAATTTCCCGGGGGAACATGATCAACGTCTCCTCGGCAATCGAGCGCAGGCTGATGCTTGCAGACGCGGTCAACCGGTGTTGCGGTGGCAGTACCAGCAGCATCTCTTCATCGAAGAGCGCCTCGATCTTCACGCGTTCCGAGTCCTGCGAAGTTTGGCGAATGATCGCCAGGTCAATGCGTTCGGCCAGCAAATCGTCAATCAACGCCGCGACATTGCTCTCGGATGGCGACAGTCTGACATCAGGGTGCAATTCACGATATGCGCGAACGATTTCGGGAATAACGGGATGAAAGACGACTGAGCTTGCGAAGCCGACGCGGATATGACCGGTTTGTCCACGGGCTGCGCTCTGTACGCGGCTTATCGCCTGCTCGACCTGATCGAGGATGCGCCTTGCGTCCTCGTAGAGGACGCGGCCGGCATCCGTCAGTTCGACGCCGCGCGTCAGGCGCCGGAACAACTGTGCGCCGATTTCACGCTCCAGCTTGCGTATCTGTTGACTTAGCGGGGGCTGCGCCATCCCAAGCCGCTCCGCGGCGCGAGTGAAATGCCGTTCTTCGGCAACGACCACGAAATACTTGAGGTAACGAAATTCCATATCCGATCCGATCTGACGGAGCTGACGTTCTCGCTTTCTTTCGGGCTCGACGGAGTAGCTTAATGCTTGACCGGGACAACCTTGCCCCGGAAAAGGTAGTACTGATACAGGTTGTAGCCGATCATGACCGGGAACAGCATTCCAATGCCGAAGAGCATGAACGTCAACGTCGTACTGTCCGAGGCTGCGGACGCAACCGTCAGTTGACCCGGAACTACGTAGGGGAACAAGCTGATAGCCAGACCTGCGAACGACACGATGAACAGGATTGTCGAACCCACGAACGGGCCATGTTCTCCGCGCATGAAAACCGAATACAGAACATACACGGACGCCAGCGCCGCCAGAATGGCGAGAGCAATCAACACATGCAATACGCCATGATCCTGCCAGCGGGTGATGCCGATTGGGCTCACCTTCAACGTGCCGAGCGAAACTGCGATTGCCGCGATGACGGTCGTGAAGAGGGTGATCACCGAATACCCACGCGCCGCGCTTGCGATCGCGCCAGTGGTCTTCTTCACGAGCCATGTCGCACCGAGCAGGCAGTAACCCGATACAACACCGATTGCGGTCACCGCGATCAAGCCGAGGCTCGCGCCGCCGGGGGTGAACCCGGTAATGATCCTCCCAAGGATGATGCCTTGCGCGACTGCGGCGAGCAGGCTACCAATACCAAACACTCGGTCCCAGGCTACCTTGCTGGTATGCGCTGCATGCCGGAACTCGATTGCCGCGCCCCGCATGATGAGGCTTGCGATAAGCATCATCACGGGAACATAAAGATCCGAGAGAATCATTGCATAAGCGGGGGGGAAGGCGCCGAACAGCGCACCCCCTAACACTACCAACCAGGTCTCGTTGGCATCCCATACGTGGCCAATGGACTGAATCATGAGGTCCCGGTCGTTGGCCCGACGCCGGAACAGGGTAAGCACGCCGACACCGAGATCGAAACCGTCGGTCACGACATAGAGCACGAGCATCAGGCCAATAAGACCAAACCACGCATGGCTCAGAAGGTTCTGAGTTGATGAGGGATTCATTTTGCTTGCCTATAGGTTTAAGACTGTGCGGTAAGGGTGCATGCTATGGCTAGTAGTCGATGGCACGCGAACCGACGGTGCGGATCGGCTCAGCCGGCGGCGGCATCAGCGTCAGATCCGGGCCGTTCTTCAACCAGCGACGTGCGAAGATGAAAAACGAAACGATCAGGATCACATAGAAGGTTGCGAACATCACCATGCTGCCGGTGATCGCCGTCGGCGAGATGGCCGAGGCTGCGTGCTGCGTGCGCATGAGCCCATATACAACCCACGGTTGACGACCCACTTCGCGGACAATCCAACCGCATTCCACCGCGATGTACGGCAGCGGAATGGCCAACACCCAGGCGAGGAGCAGCTTGCGCTGTGCGACAAGTGCGTCCACGCGACCGCGCGCTCGACCGATTGCGTAGATGGTCCAGAAGGCGAGCACCATGAACAGGAAGCCGATACCGGCCATCGCCCGGAATGCGTAGTAGAGCAGCGGGATCATCGGCGGCTGGTCGGCGACCGGAATGTCCCTTAGTCCCTTCACCTGACCGTGAAGACTGTGGGTACCGAGGATGCTGAGCATGCCGGGAATCTCGAGCGACCAGTCATTGGCCTGCCTGGCAGCGTCAGGCCATGCAATCAGCGACCAGCTTGCACCAGTGCCCGGTGCGTTTGTTCGCCAGTGGCCTTCGATCGCCGCACCCTTGGCTGGCTGGGTTGCGAAGACGTCGCCGCCGCTGGAGTCCCCCAGCCAGATCTGTACGGGAGCGACGAAGCAAAGCATCAGCAGCGCGAGCTTGAACGAGCGGACGAAAAACTCCGGATGGCGGCGCTTGAGCAGATAGTAGGCCGAGATGCCGGCGACCACGACCAGACCGGTTTCCAGCGCGGCGAACCACATATGGGAAACACCCCAGGGCATATCGGGGTTGAAGATCGCTTTTACGTAGTCGGTCACCACGAGTTTGCCATCCACCACAGCGACGCCCGCCGGTGTTTGCAGCCACGAATTCGCGACCATGATCCAGAACGCGGAAATCGATGAGCCCAGCGCGACCATCGCGGTGGCGAACAGGTGCACCCCCTTGGGAACACGCCCCCAGCCGAGCATCATGATGCCGATAAAACCGGCCTCAAGCATGAAGGCCATCGCGCCCTCAAAGCCCAGGATATTGCCGAAGAACTGCCCGGTGTACTGCGAAAACGGTCCCCAGTTGGTGCCGAACTGAAACTCCATTGGGATACCACTTACAACGCCGACAGCGAAATTGAGGATCAGGAGCTTGCTCCAGAAGCGCGCGTGACGGTACCAGAGCACATCGCTCGTCCTGATCCACAGGATTTCAACAACGAGCAAAAACGCGGAGAGGCTGATCGTCAGGATTGGCCAGAGTATGTGGAAAATTGCGGTCATCGCAAACTGGCCGCGCGCCAGACTTAAAGCTTCGACAGACATTTCATTTACCAGATGGTTGACGATGAGGCACGCCCGGCAAGGGCGCGTCTCAACTGGTAGAAGAAGAACGCTTTATTAAATTTCAGCGTCCAAATGCAATGCCCACACGAAGATCACCGAAGGAGTGACCCGCATGATCCTGGGAATGCCCGATGCGAACAGGCGCGAAGTCAGGATCATTCCGGCCATCGCTGACTCCTGATAGGGCTGAAGATCCGCTGTATTCACCGTTCATTTCGGTGAAGCACTTCCCACAGCAGACGGCAGTAATATTTGGCCAATAGTTCACGCGCTTCTGGACGTCTTCCTTCATCTCGCCGCATTCATCGCAGCGATCCAGGACACTGACCTGCAGCGGTCGGGAGCGCCACCGTTCGAGCGCGTTCATGTCAGCAGCCCTCGCGTCGATCTGCGACGCCGACGGCGATGATGTTCGCGGCCATCTTCCGCAGTTCTGCCGACGTTGGATCATCTCGGCGCAGCTCGAGTAAATCTCTTGCGTTCGTGCTCATCGTGGCCCTCACTGGATACAGATGTGGCTAAGGTCAACAGTCCGGCGATACACGTTCTTGTTCAGCCAGGGGACGAACGTGTACTCGTCGTACGCGTTGCTACCGATATGAATCCAGTTATGCAGAACGTTTGACATGGCGCCCCTCGAATAAAATCGCAAAGTCCATGGAATCAAGATAGATGGACGACCCAAAGAAAACCATTCTACGAACGGTCGCTGCGATCCTCCGTTGGCATAGCGCACTCATACGTTTGGATACCTCATGGCATCCAGGAAGTGAGTTTCGAGTGGGTGCGCGGGACGGTTCCTGCTCAGGCGCCTCGCGACCTCCAGGAAATCGCGAACGACTTTAGAAAACTCGGTGGACCGATACGCAATGACGATTTGCGCCTTGGGCTGAGCTCCCTGGATCGCACGGTAGGTCACCCCGGTCGCCAACAGCTGGCGGATCGAGTGGGGGACGATCGAGACGCCGAAGCCCGCTGCAACCATGCTGACGGCGGATGCGACCTGGGTGGACTCCTGCCCAAGCAGCGGGCTGAAGCCGGCGCGTTGGCACGCGGATATCACTTCGTCATACAGAACGGGCGCAATTTCCCGGGGGAACATGATCAACGTCTCCTCGGCAATCGAGCGCAGGCTGATGCTTGCAGACGCGGTCAACCGGTGTTGCGGTGGCAGTACCAGCAGCATCTCTTCATCGAAGAGCGCCTCGATCTTCACGCGTTCCGAGTCCTGCGAAGTTTGGCGAATGATCGCCAGGTCAATGCGTTCGGCCAGCAAATCGTCAATCAACGCCGCGACATTGCTCTCGGATGGCGACAGTCTGACATCAGGGTGCAATTCACGATATGCGCGAACGATTTCGGGAATAACGGGATGAAAGACGACTGAGCTTGCGAAGCCGACGCGGATATGACCGGTTTGTCCACGGGCTGCGCTCTGTACGCGGCTTATCGCCTGCTCGACCTGATCGAGGATGCGCCTTGCGTCCTCGTAGAGGACGCGGCCGGCATCCGTCAGTTCGACGCCGCGCGTCAGGCGCCGGAACAACTGTGCGCCGATTTCACGCTCCAGCTTGCGTATCTGTTGGCTTAGCGGGGGCTGCGCCATCCCAAGCCGCTCCGCGGCGCGAGTGAAATGCCGTTCTTCGGCAACGACCACGAAATACTTGAGGTAGCGAAATTCCATATTTATCTCGTCTTAAAGAAGACTGCTTTCTGTATTAGACGCATGCATTGCTGCGCACCATACTGTGGTCATGCCAACACCTTTGCAGGAAACTGGAGTTATGGAAACCACAGTCGCGTGTTCTTGTGCCCATGAGATTTCAAAATCATTGGCATATCTAAGAGAAAAGGAAGCTGATCTCGAACTGAGCGAGATTTATCAAACCTCGTTGATGAGTGCGCTCATCGACGGCGTGTATGACGGAAGCGTGACGATCGCGGAATTGCTCGAACACGGCGACTTCGGTCTCGGCACGTTCAATGACCTCGATGGGGAGCTCGTCGCGTTCGACAGCGAAGTTCACCAGTTGCGTGAGGATGGAAGCGCGCGTGTCGCAGCGATGGACCAGAAGACGCCGTTCGCGGTGATGACGCACTTTCGCCCTACGATCAGTGGGGAACTCATGACCGCGCTTGACAAGCTCGAAGTGCAGGACATTATCGACAAACTGGTCGGGTCGCCGAATCTTTTTTGCGCTTTTCGTATCGACGGCCGTTTCGAGCGCGTCGAGACGCGCACGGTGCCACGCCAGACCAAACCATACCGGCCCATGCTTCAGGCAATCGAGCGGCAGCCGGTCTTCAAGTTTGAAGAAACAGCGGGCACGCTGATCGGATTTCGTTGCCCCCCGTACGTGCAGGGCATCAACGTGGCGGGCTTTCACGTCCACTACATCACCGACGATCGACGCGGCGGCGGCCATGTCCTCGACTATCGCCTGCTCGAAGGCAAGCTCGAGATCGCGAAGATCTCGAAGCTGCGCATCGATCTTCCGCAGACCGAGAGCTTTCAGCAAGCCACGTTGCACTCGGAGGAAATGAGCAAGGCAATCGAGGCAGCTGAAGGTTGAATGACCGGCTGATGAATCAGCCGGTCGACACAGGCGTTGCTTCATGAACTGTTGAAAATTACTGGAGTTGAACATGTTGAAGAGTGAAAGCGACGTCGAAACGTCGTGGAAATGTGGCGCTGATCTGGTGGTCCGCAACCTCGAAACACAAGGCGTGAAGCATGTGTTTGGCATTCCGGGCGCCAAGGTCGATCGTGTGTTCGATTCATTGGTCGACTCGTCGATCGAGACTGTGGTGGTCCGGCACGAGGCGAATGCGGCCTTTATGGCGGCGGCCGTGGGCCGGCTGACGGGCAAGGCGGGCGTTGCGCTCGTTACCTCTGGCCCAGGCGTCTCGAATCTCACCACGGGTCTTGCGACAGCGAATTCGGAAGGCGACGCGATGGTGGCGATCGGTGGCGCGGTGCCGCTTGACGACCGACTCAAGCAGGTCCACCAGACGATGGATACCGTGAGCCTGTTCAAGCCGATTACGAAGTTCAGCGCGGAAGTCGTCACGTCATCAACCATTTCGGAGGTGCTGTGCAATGCGTTTCGGGCTGCCGAGCGTCCCCGTCCTGGTGCAGCATTCGTCAGCCTGCCGATGGACCTCGTCAACGCCCCGGCCACAGGCGATGCATTGACCGATCTTCTTTCTCCCGAACTGGGGCCCGCAGCGGCGGACAGCATCCGCGCGGCTGCCGAACTGCTCGGGGAGGCGCGAAACCCCGTCCTGCTGCTCGGCATGCTCGCCAGCACCCCGGAGAATGCAGCGGCGGTCCGCAGTTTTATCGAGAAAACGGGCGTGGCCGTCGTTGGCACCTTTCAGGCAGCGGGGGCCCTGGGCTCGCCGCAATTCGCGAATTTCGCCGGACGCGTCGGTCTGTGGAACAACCAGCCCGGCGATCGGTTGCTCGATCAGGCCGATGTCGTAGTGACGGTCGGTTACAACCCCGTTGAATACGAGCCGCCCAAGTGGAACAAGAATGCGCGGCGCACGCTGATTCACATCGATGTGGTGCCGGCCGATGTCGATCGATACTATCGGCCCGCCGTAGAACTCGTCGGTAGCATTGCGAAGACGCTCGACGTGCTTGCCCCGGAAGCGGGTACCTTGAGCCGCTCGCCGGAAACAAACGCCATTCTCGTAACACATACCAGTGCGCGCCTGGCGTTGGCCAAGTGGTCCGCGGCATTGGGAGGCTCGCCGGTCCACCCGTTGCGCATCGTCCATGAATTGCAGAACGTCGTAGGCGACGATACGACGATGTGTGTCGATATGGGCAGCTTCCACATCTGGATTGCGCGGTACCTGCACAGTTTCCGTGCGCGGCAGCTGCTGATTACGAATGGTCAGCAGACGATGGGCGTGGCGCTGCCGTGGGCGATCGCGGCATCGCTCGTACGTCCGGGCGAAAAGGTCATCTCGGTGTCGGGCGACGGGAGCTTCATGCAGTCCAGCATGGAACTGGAGACCGCCGTGCGCCTCAAAGCCAACCTCGTCCATGTGATCTGGGTCGATAACATGTACAACATGGTCGGGATTCAGGAGGTCCAGAAGTACAAGCGGCGTTCGGGCGTCGAATTTGGGCCGATCGACTTCAAGGCCTACGCGCAATCGTTCGGAGCGGCGGGTTTTGCCGTTGAGTCGGCTGACGAACTGCGCTCGACCTTGCACAAGGCGATGTCTGTCGATGGCCCGGCCGTCGTTGCGATCCCGGTCGATTACTCGGACAACCCGAAGCTGATGGAGCCGTTGAGGTCGGACTATCTGATCTGAGCAACAGGTCAGAGCACCTCGACGCGGAGTTCGGCGCGGTCCGGATGTCAAGTTGTCTGCTCCGGGCCGAACAACGTCAACAGGATCGCTACGTTCGAATGCCTTGTCGCTGGTTCAATGTCCATATTCCGATCTGGTCGTCCGTTGTAGTCCATTCGCCGGGCGTTGGCATCACGGGAAGTTTTCAGCGCCCCGGCGTTACAGGAGGTTTCAGACGTCGGGGATTTGATTTCAAGTAAAACAGAACGCCCTGACGACGCGTCGGAGAGCTTCGCCATGCTTACCGGTTGTCGGGGACGATGCGAGCAGTATCTGGCGATCTGGGATAAAGTCCAATATATTAAGCGCGGTGATTTCGATATCTTTCAGTACATAACGGGATGGATGCTGGCATGGAGCTTCGACATCTACGCTATTTCGTTGTAGTGGCCGAGGAACGGCACTTCACGCGGGCTGCGGAGCGACTCGGTATCGGGCAGCCACCGTTGAGCCTGCAGATCCAGCGACTCGAGCGCGATATCGGCGCACAGCTATTCCGCCGTCTGTCGCGAGGCGTCGAACTGACCGAGGCAGGCGAGCTGTTGTTCGACAACGCGCGTCAGATCCTCGCTCAGGTCGATCGCACGTGCGCGGACGTGCAGCGCCTCTCCCGTGGCGAGCTGGGACACCTGCGAGTGGGGTTTGCGGGAGCCACTTACTTCCAGTCGCTGGTGCCCGCCATCATTCGCGAATACCGCGGCCAGCATCCCGACGTCACGGTGTCGCCGGAGCAGAGCAATACGCCATCGTTGGTGGATGGCCTGCTCGAAGGCCGCGTCGACGTGGCGTTCATCCGGCCGCCGATCATGAGCGCCGACGCACTGGAGGTGGAGTTGCTGGTCAAAGAGGATATGGTCGTGGCTCTACCGCATACCCATCCACTGGCGCAGTCCGGCGCGGCGGTATCGCTGTCCGCACTCGCAGGGGAGACCTTCATCCTGTTCCCGCGTTCGATCGGCGCGGGGCTTTACGACGCGGTCACGGGCGCCTGTCAGCGTGCCGGTTTCATTCCGAGACTTGGCCAGGAGGCGCCACAAATTACCTCGATCGTGCCGATGGTAGGAGCCGGCTTCGGCGTTTCGATCGTGCCGCGCTCGACCAGCCAGATCCGGACTGACGAAGTGGTCTATCTGCCGATTGCCGGCGACGCGCCCAAGGCGCCGATCAGTCTTGCGTGGCGGCGCCACGATCCTTCGCAAGTGGTGCGCCGCTTTCTGGCGGTCGCCCGGCGGATGGCAAAGGACTGGCGCAAAGTGCAACGGTGAGGCCTGCGAGTCAGGATCGACGGCCTGGCAATCCGTCACTCGGCTTGCAATCTTGCAGCAAGCCAAGGCGTAAAGGTGTCCGCGCTCGGCCGTGGCAGGCCCAAGCGCGGGCAAAAAGGGCACACGTCTCGATCACGAACGCCGTGATGCGGCTTTGCGTAATCGCTGCCAGATACCCCACCATGCCAGCACCGATCGCGAGCGAAGGAGCGAACAGGCCGCCCGGCGCCCCCGGCAGATATGATCCGACCGTGGAAGCCATCTTGAGCAGCGGATAGGCAATACCAAGTTGTGTGCGTCCTTCCAGCATTGCGCACTTGCGCAGAGCCACTGCCGAATGTATGCCCGGCGGACGCCACGCCGATGACGGCGATGATCAGGCCGCCAAGCGGCACCGAATGCCACCGGCTGACGGCTGCGCCACGCGCTTACCGACGAGGGCATCCAGCGTCGGGTGTTCAGCAGCAGGGCGGCCTCAAATCTGAAGTGCAACACCTGTTTCGTTGTGGCGGCGCTGTGCGCCGGTCTCGCGCTCCAGATCGCTGGATCTGCAGGCTCGACGGCGGCTGCCCCATACCGAGTCGTTCCGCAGCTATACGAATGCGCAGCACAAGCGCGAGCTGCGCACCCAAGCCTTCGAGGCTTGGGAAAGGGTGAGTCCTTGATTTGACAATACCGCACGATCGACGCCTGCGCAGAAACCGCGCAGTAGCGCGAGCAGGATCCCGGCTTCGGCGAGAGCCGTATCCTTCATGCTAACGATTACAAAATTCCGATGATTTTCACTTCGAACGCCAGTGCCTGGCCGGCGAGCGGATGATTAAAATCGAACAGGGCGGACGTTTCGTTGACTTCCTTCAGTACGCCCGCGTAGCGTTCGCCACCCGGTGCGTTGAATTCGAGGAGATCGCCCGGCGAAAAATCCTCACCGATCATGCTGTTTTCGCGCAGCGTGGCAAGCGACACCCGCTGGATCAGATCGGGATTGCGCGGGCCGAATGCCTGCCCCGGGACTAGCTGAAAGGTCGAATGGTGGCCGACCTTCGATCCCAGCAGAATATCTTCCAGCGGCGGCGCCAGTTGGCCCGCACCCAGCAGCAGTGTGGCTGGCTTGTCGGTAAAGGTGTTGATGACTTCAGTGCCGTCGGCAAGCGAAAGCCGGTAATGGAGCGTGACGTGCGAGCCGGGTTTTACTTCAGAGATGTCGATGATGCTCATGCCTGCCGCCTGTTCAGTGTTGCTGCGATTTACGATACGCCATCACGCCGGCTACCGTATGGAAACTGCCGAAAACCACGATTCGATCATTCTCCGACGCTCGTTTCAGCGCGTCTTGATAGGCGTCTGCCGGTGACGCGAAGCGCGTGACGCTGCTGTCGGCGCCGTCGGTCAAACCAGCCTCGCGCAGCGCAGCCTCCACTGTCTGAGCGGAGGCCCCGCGCGGCGTCGGCAGATCGGTCACGCACCAGTGGTCGACTTCGGCCTTCATGTGCTTGATCACGCCAGCGATGTCCTTGTCCTGCATCGAGCCAAATACCGCATACGTGTACGGGAAATAGCCCATGTTGCCGAGGTTCTGCTTGAGCACCGCGGCTGCGTGCGGGTTATGGCCGACGTCGAGCACGATCGAAGGCTTGCCCGGCAGCACCTGGAAACGGCCCGGGAGTTCGACGTTCGCCAGACCGAGGCGGATGTCCTGCGCGGAGACCGGCAGACGGTCCCGCAGTGCCTCGAGGGCCGCGAGCGCGGCCGACGTATTGATCAGCTGGTTCGCGCCGCGCAGCGCCGGGTACGCCAGCGCCGAGCGCCGCAGCGTGCGGCCTACATAGCTCCATTGCTGACGCTCGCTGCCCGCCTGCCCTTCGTAGCGGAAATCGCGGCCGAATAGCCACAGATCGGCGCCAATCTGCCCGGCGTGATCGATCAGCGTCTGCGGCGGCACCGGGTCGGCGCAGATCGCCGGCTTGGCCGCGCGGAAGATGCGGGCCTTCTCGAAGCCGATCTTCTCGCGCGTGTCGCCGAGGTACTCGGTGTGATCGATGTCGATGCTCGTGATAATCGCACAGTCGATGTCAAGGATATTGACGGCGTCGAGACGCCCGCCGAAGCCTACCTCGAGAATGACCGCGTCCAGCCCGCGCGAGGCGAACAGATGCATGATCGCCAGCGTCGTGAATTCGAAGTACGTCAGCGAAACGGGTTCAGAGAGGCTCAGGCGCGCCGCTTCGACCGCCTCAAAATGCGGCAGCAGGTCGGCGTCGCTCGCGATCGCGCCGTTCACCCGCGCTCGCTCATTGAACGCCAGCAAATGCGGGGAGGTATGGCAGCCAACCCGGTAACCCGCGCGCAGCAGGATCGCTTCGAGGATCGCGCAGGTCGAACCCTTGCCGTTGGTGCCGCCAACCGTAATCACCGGACAGTCAAAGGAAACTTGCAGTGCGTCGCGCACCTGGCTGATCCGCTGCAAACCCAAGTCGATGCCGACCGTATGCGCGGATTCGAGGTGCGTGAGCCACGCGTCGAGTGTGGGGAATGTGGTCATCGGATAAGTTGATTCTTGCCTGTTGTCAGGGACGGTGGGAGCAGTATCTGACGATGCGGGCTAAAGACCAATATATCGAGAGTGGCGACTTCGATATGGTTTAGTGAATAACAGGACGTTGGCATGAAGCCAGAAACGGGCTTGATCGCAGTCGGACAGGGTCATGCTGAACAACCACAATTCGGTCGAAAGTCGGATTGACTCGCCGCATGAGGATGACGGCCAGATACAGCCAGCCTTCGCCCGCCCAGATATAGGTGATGTCCGTAGTCCAGGTCTGGTCGGGACGCGCGGGAGAGAAGTCACGTTGCAGCAGGTCTGGTGCGACAGGTAACCGCCGCGACGCCTCTTTCATGTCGTACCTCGACTTTGTCGAGCGTCGTTTCCGGGCCCACAGCGCGGACTTCGCAAACGCTCAGCACGACGTTGATCCGAGCGAGACACTGGTATGATTCAGCGCCCGCTCGTCGGCCTCCCGATGACAAGCAACGTGCGCATTGCGAGGCCTTACTTCCAATCGGGGCCGCCATACATATAGCGGCGCGACCACGGCAAGGTTTTCGCGCTGCGGCCGGCCTTGCGGCACACCACCTGGAAGATCGACACGTCGTCGTTTTCGAACGCGTACGCGCAGCCCGCCAGATACACGCGCCAGATGCGGAATTTCTCGTCGTCGACGAGTTCACGCGCTTCGTCCGCCTTCGCTTCGAAATTCTCAGTCCAGATGTCTAGCGTGCGCGCATAGGACGTCGCAGGCTTTCGACGTCAATCGCTTCGAGTCCGCCGCGCTGCATCGCTTCGAGCGCGAGGCTGATGTGCGGCAACTCGCCGTCGGGGAACACATAGCGGTCGATGAATTCGCCGCCCCCGAGCGCCGTTTCGCCGCTGTTGTAGTCGGCTGACGTGATGCCGTGGTTCATCGCGACGCCGTCGTCGGCGAGCAGGTCGTGAATTTTCTGGAAGTAGCCCGGCAGGGTCTTGCGGCCGACGTGCTCGAACATGCCGACGCTCGTGATCCGGTCGAACTGGCCTGGCACGTCGCGGTAATCCTGCAGGCGAATCTCGATCCTGCCTTCAAGGCCCGCCGCCTTCACGCGCTCGGTCGCGAGGTCGAACTGGTTCTGCGACAGCGTGACGCCGACGCACTGCGCGCCGAACTTCTGCGCCGCGCGCAGCACGAGCGCGCCCCAGCCGCAGCCGATGTCGAGCAGGCGCTGACCCGGCTGGACCTGGATCTTCGTCAGGATGTGGTCGATCTTCTTGACCTGCGCCGTCGCGAGGTCCTCGTTGCCATTCTCGAAGTACGCGCACGAATACACCATGTTCTCGTCGAGCCACAGCTTGTAGAACTCGTTCGAGACGTCGTAGTGATACTGGATTGCCTTCCTGTCCGACGCTTTCGAGTGATTGAAGTAACGCCGTACCCGCGCGAGCCTGCTGGCACTCGTCACCGTGCTGCGGGCGAGCGAGTAGCCGATGTTGATGATGTCCGACAGCTTGCCGTCGATGTCGATTTTGCCCTTGACGTACGCCTCGCCGAGATTGTCGAGGCTCGGTTCGAGCAGGTAAGGCAGCGCCGTCGCGCTCTTGACATGCAGCGTGACCTGCGGCGCGGCGAATCGCCCGAAGTCGTGTTGCTGGCCGTCCCAGAGCACAAGGCGTGCTGGCAGGTTCGCCTTGGTTTTTACTTCTTCCACCCACTGCGCCAGCTTTTCCTCCCAGAACATGTTCGTTGGCTCCAGTTTGTAAATAAGGCATAACACATACGTGTCAAGCGAAGGCCTGCTGCGCTGGTGCAAGCCGTGAGTCTCTGAATTCGAGCGGGATGGCGGGGCCGACAGCCAGCACGCTCATCGCGCAAAGAAAGCAAAACGTTGGTCGCGCGAAAGGAGCGTCAACTATCACCGCGAGTCCGGTCACCACCACGATTGGTCTCGTAGCTATCGTCGCCGCAAGTGCAGCATCGCCGTCTGTCAATACGAAGTCCAGAGTCGTCTCTATCAGTGCCCACCAGCAGATAGCAAGCACCAGAATGGTCCGTGCCCGCCCCGCCAACCGGTCGATGTCATTCTCGTCGGACGCCTTTAGCTCTGCCCGCAGGAAGTAGCGATGACCTACGCGTTTGATGAACATGGCCTAACCTTTGACAAGTATGCCGAGACCAGCATACTTGCCTCCAACAGGTAACGCATCAACGTCGATAGGCAGATGACCAGCGACTCGCCGTTCGCGGTGCACGTTGGCTGGAGATGCCGGGCATCCGAAGATGCGTCGTTTGAAGCGGTACTACTCATCGCTGCCATGATAGACGGGCGGCTAGTCTCGAATCCATCCTGCGCTGGTCTCCCCATTCACCCACATCCGTTTGTGCACCTGATACTTTCGTATAGTGCGCGTCGTCGCCGTCAGTCTCAAAAACGCTAGCCTTGACCGAATACAACCACTAAAAACACGCTACATCAGTCGAGCGCCGCGGCGGGTCCGAAGAACTCATAACGGCTCTGCTTCTCTGGCACACCAATCGCCATGAGGTGTCGCTTGACCGCCTTCATGAACAGCATCGGCCCTACAAAATATGCGTCGACGTCCCGCGTCGCAGGCATCCATTCGACCAGCCGAGCTTCATCGAGATAGCCGTTCGCTTGATATGCATCGTCTTGCTGACGGGGCCTTTCGTAGACGTAAAAGCGTTTGAGTTGCGCATGACGGTTCGCGAGATCGTCGATGAGTTGGCGGAACGCATGTACGCCGCCGTGACGCGCGGCATGGATGAAGTGAATCGGACGCGACGTTTGCAGCCCGGCATCCAGCATCGCGAGCATCGGCGTGATGCCAACGCCGCCGCTAATCAGCACGAGCGGCTTGTCGCTATGTTTCAGCGTGAACTCGCCTGACGGCGGGAATAGATCCAGCGTCGCGCCCTCGGTCACGCAATCGTGCAGGAAGTTCGAGGCCTTGCCATTCGGCTCACGCTTCACGCTGATCCGATATTCGCGGCCGTTTGGCGCAGCCGACAGCGAGTAGTTGCGGCGAATTTCTTCGCCGTCGACGATCAGGCGCAGGCCGATGTACTGGCCCGGCTGGAACTCGAGCATTTCGCCGCCGTCGACGGGACATAAATAAAACGAGGTGATCTCGTCGCTCTCACAGACCTTGCGAGCGACCACGAACGGGCGCGTGCCGCGCCAGCCGCCGTTCGCCATTTCCTTCTCGACGTAGACGTTCTCCTCAAGGCCCATCAGCACGATGGCCAGCTGATGATAGGCAGCGCGCCACGCTTCGATCACAGCATCCGTTGCGATCTGCGGCCCAAGTACTTCACGGATTGCCCGCAGCAAACATGCACCCACGATCGGATAATGCTCGGGCAGGATATTGAGCGCGACGTGCTTGTTGACGATTTGCGACACCAGGCCGCCCAGGAGTTCGAGCTGATCGATATGACGCGCGTACATTAGCACCGTGTTTGCGAGCGCGCGCGGTTGATCGCCCGACTGCTGGTGAGCCTGATTAAAGAGCGGGCGCACAGTCGGATACTCCGACAGCAGCGTCTGGTAGAAGTGCGTGGTGAGTGCTTCGCCGCCCGTTTCCAGAAGCGGGACAGTTGCCTTGACGATTGCGCGATGTTCGGGTGACAGCATGACGGTTTGCTCGCAGTTGGGGTGAATGTCTCCCGCCCAGTGGGGAGCCGCAGATAATTCCAGATGCAACGACCGCGTAGCCCGAGATCGTCGCCAATGACCGCATCAGTTGCTCATGTTCACGCAGCCAATCGCTGCGATAACCGCGCTTCATTTATCAAAATAGCTTCCCAGCGGTTGGCTTGTCCATCATCCCGGTGTATGGAAAATCATCCCGGCGCATAGAAAATCATCCCGGCATATGGAAGATCATCCTGCCGGCAACCGCGTGGAGACATTGCTAGTTGCTCTTTCTCAACGATCGAAGGTGCCCCGGCACGAGCAGTGGATAAGGAGCGACGAGCGCCGCATTTGAGCATCACAAGCGCGCTCCACAACTGAGGCCGGTGTCACTGCGGCCAACTTTCAATGGCTCATGCTGAGCCCGGTATGAAAGCCGCGCAACGCATCGAAAAGGAATTCAGCGTCGCCGCTTTATGCGTCCCATACAACACGGTGATGCCGCGCCGTAGGATTAGCACAGCGCACAGGTATCTGAAGACACACGGATGCTGGTCGGCAAACCGCCGAATAAACTTTGGCAAGTTGTTATGAACCATGCAAACCTCCTTGGAGGCACGGGCGAATATGCGGATGTGCAGCGATGGTTAGTGGCGGATACCCGTCTGTCCGCAGATATTTACTCGCTGATAAGTATCGGCCGGAATAACATTGAGCACCGCTTCCTGCGCGGACGGAATTAGGCGAACAACCTGTCACGGACGAAGGTTCCGACGACCGCGGCACTGATAGCAACGGCAGTTGTATGTTGTTGGAAGCGGACCTTGAGTAATGTCAGGTCGACCGGCAGAATCACGCCCTGAGTCCGTCCGTCAAGTATTTCGAGGGGAAGCGCGAGGCTTCCGAGGAAAGGCGAGCCGCGCTTCCTCAATGCGTTCAGACGGACGCTTTCGTCGTACGTGTCCGCGTTTGCCAGCAACGGTAGAGGATCCGCATCCACTTGACCCCAGGTGCGCTGGCTGCGATCGTTCCAGACGCGAAGGTTTTCCGCAATGGCCGGCAATGCGGTGCCTGGCTTGGCCTGACCCGGGGCCAGCATAGCTCCGGTGACAGAACGCGGCGTGGACATATCACCTGCGCGGCAGCGTCTATCCGCGCACGCTGCTGGTTCAGGGCGCCCGAAATACGTTGGAGTCGGCGCTGCGTGCCGACGCCACGCATACCAGCCGCCTGCAACGGTGGATCAGGCAGCTCCATGAACGCAACGGCTATCACAAAACGCTGATCGCCATTGCCGACAAGCATGCCCGCATGCTGTGGGTGATGGTCGCGAAGGACTTCTTTGCCTCCATCGCTGCGCCGTTTGCTTCCGGCTGGAGCCGTTGTCGGGTGGCGCTTGCGCCCGCTAGAAAGCGCCGCCTTTCCACGGCGCACACCCATTTCAGTCGATGGCACCGCGTGAACGAACGTCTGCACTCGTCGTGACACCGGACGGGCATGGCGACACGGCCAGGGTGAACTGAAACACGGCGCCGCGGGGCTCGTTCGAGCTCGCCGACAGACGTCCTCCGTGCGCTTCTATAATCGAACGACAAATCGAGAGCCCCATCCCCATGCCGCCAGCCTTCGTCGTGTAGAACGGCTCAAAGAGACGCTCCACGTTGTCGACCGCCAACCCCGGTCCCGAATCGCGCACGGAAACGAGGACGCGGCCCGATTTGTCGTTGGCGGTGCTGATGATCATTTCCCGCCGCCCGTGTTCAACGACGCTCATCGCCTCCACGGCGTTGATGATGAGGTTCAGCATGACCTGTTGGAGTTCGACGCGATCGCCTTCAACGGGCGGCAAGTCCTCCGCAAGCTGCATCCGCGTGGATACGCCGCTTTTCGCAAGCTCACTGGACGTGAGGGCGATGACCTCATGGATCGCCTCGTTCATCTGCAGGCTTTGCCTGGACGGCGGGACGTTCCGGACGAGACCGTGAACCCGGTTCGTGACCTCGCTGGCGCGCTTCGCGTCCTTGATGATTCGATCGAACGCTTGCCGGGCTTGCTCGAGGACGGGCGGATTGGCACCTAACCAAAGCAGCCCGGCCTGAGCATTGGCGACGGTCGCCGCGACCGGCTGCTTGATTTCATGGCTGATCGAGGCCGCGAGGTGCTCCATCGTCGTCACGCGATTCGCCTGCGCCAGCACCGTCTGAACTTCGCGGTAGCGCCGCTCGCTCTCCCGTAGCTCGGCTTCCGCGCGCTTTTGCTCCGTGATGTCGCGTGAGATGCCGAGCAGGAACTGTGGCTCGCCGCGCGCATCGAGGATCGGGATCTTCATCGTGTGTACGAGGCGCGGCCCATTACGCGTTAGAACCCGTTCCTCCGGCACCTCGACCATCCGCCGCGACTCCAGCACGGCACGATCCTTCAGCGCAAAGAAATCGGCCTCCTGGACCGGAAACAGGTCATGGACGGATTTGCCGATGAGTTCCTCGCGGCGGTAGCCGAGCAGTTGCTCTCCTGCCTTGTTAAAGCGCACGAATTGCAGGGTCACTGCATCCTTGACGAAGACTACATCCGGGATGTTTTCGATGATGCTGTCCAGGAAATGCTCGCTCGCTTGCGCTGCCTCTTCGGCGCGCTGTCGTTCGGCGATCTCGGCCGTCCGGCCCGCAAGTGCCGTGCTGAGTTCGGCCGTGCGCTGCGTGACGCGTGCCTCGAGTTCGGCGTTGAGCTCCTTCAGCGCATCCTCGGCCTGCCTGCGCTGGCGCCGGTCTTCGAGGAACTGCTCGACTGCGCGCGCCATATCGGCAATCTCGTCGCCGCCGTGAACGGGGACGCCGGCTTGCACGCTGTCGACGTCACCGTGCCGCAGGAAGTGACTGACTCGGCGCAGCCGTGCCACGACGTGGCGACCGAGGAATGCGCGGGCGATCAGCCAGGCAAGCAGCAGGCTCACCGCAACTTCGCCGATGACCCACCTGCGCGTGCGGTCCGAGTCTTCGGCCAGAGACTGGACCGCTTTGCGGTAGGCGCGCGTGAAATAATCCGACTGCTGGCGCGCCGCTGCCGCCAAGGCGTCGGCCTGGCGGCGCAGATCGTCGTCCAGGCTGGCCAATGACGCGCCGGGCCGCGGCGAGGACGCCGGCGCGGGTGCGGCGCGCAGCGCGGTTTCGCGCACCTGCGCCTCGATGTTGACTGTGTTGCGGAAGCGCTGGCTGGACCGATGCAGCGCCAGCGCATCGACAGTGACGGCGTCGCTCGCCGCGGATGCCAGACGGTCTACCAGGCGGTCAAAGGATGCCAGCTGTTCGATGACATGCCGATGCGTCTCGCGCACAGCGTCCACCGTATCGTCACTGGACAACTGTAATGCCAGGCGTTCGATCATCAGCGTGCGCTGCGCCAGATCCTGTGCATCTTCCTGGCGCGCCAGCCGCTCTTCGGCCAACTGACGGATCGCGTGGGCCGAACCGGTCAACGAGTAAATGGTCGTGACACCGACCGCGACCACCAGGGCGGCCAGGCACGAAGCGACGAGCGCAAACTGAGCGGTGAGCGACTGGGGGCGCGGTAGTTTCATGGGCGTTGCCAGATGCGGCGATAAATATCGCGGTAGCCGTTGGCGGGGTCGTAAATCAGACGATCACCACCGTCCGCGGCGATGTTGTCCGCCGTCACGAGATGCACAGGAAACACGTAACCCGTGACACCTCGGCCTGCGAAGAGCCGGTTCATCTCGTCGACCAACTGCCAGCCGTGCAGATTAAGGGGTTCGGCCACGGTGCCGGTCTGGAACGTGCCCGTCCGGATACGCAGGAAGGCGGACTCGCTGCCGTCGCCTGCCGACAGCATGGCCATGGCGGCGTTCGGCATTCCGGCCTGGGTCAGCACCGGGGCGGCGTAGTCGAAGTAGATGTCGTTGACGGCCAGCGCATAGGTCCAGCGCTTGCCATATCGCGCGAGCAAGGCGCGTGTCGCGCCCGGCATCAGTTCCTGGCTGCGCGAGATCGCCACGTCGCGCACATCGAGCAAGGTGCAGCCGCTGCACGCGCGCACGACGGCAGCCATTTCATCCGCCTTGCCTTGCGCAATCCGGAAATTGGAATCGGTGAAGATGACGACTCCCGCATGCCCGCCGGACTGCACGATGGCCGCCAGCGCGGTCACGCGCGCGACCTCGAGCGGATCCGTCGCCACGTTCATCGCCACGGGCGTGCCGGGCACCGGTCCGGCCCGGGCCGCGACATGCCAGCCGACGATCGGAATGCTCCGCTCGGCAAACGGCCGTAGCCCGGGCAGCAGGGCGCGTGCGTCGCCACCGACGATGATCAGGCCGTCTGGATCACTTGCCAGCGCATTCGCAAGCATCTTCAGCCGCAGGTCCGGCGTGCCGCTGGAGTCGAATATCTGTACGCTCCAGCCGATGACCTTGGCCGCCTCCAGTACACCGTCGACCACGCCGACGATGCCGCCGTTGCGCAAATCCTCGGCGACGATGGCGACGCGTTTCCCGGGTTGCGCGCGCGGCCCGTTGCGCGGCCCGTTCCAGGGTGCAGCGGGTTGCGCCGCCGCATCGACCACACGCTTCGCTTCCGCCAGGTAGTTACTCGCGGCGGCGACAATCGCGGTGACCGAGGCGGAAGAGGCGGTGGACACGGGGGGAGTCAACAAACCCTGCGCCGCGATAACCGACGGCATGCATACGCATGCCAGAATCAACGCCCTCATGTTGCTCCCTAACGGTCCGCTCGGGGTCGATCGACCCAATTGAAGACGTACCCAAATGCCGCTCGGAGTGCCATCCAAACAAGATACAGCCCTGGCCGCCGCGAGTCATCGCCGCGCTGGGGCAGCGGACTTGCGGGTCGCCGCAAGGAGCCCCCGCAGTGGCGTATTACCACTTGTGCAGTGCATTGACGACCGCGGACCATCTGCCGATGCAGGGATAGCCGAGTCGCTGGCGCTTTCCGGCGCAAAGGCCGCCAGTCATGAAGACAAGTCTGCCACACGTGACGCATCGATGATGCTTATCGCAGGCCGGCAATGAAGGGGGATAACCCTGGCAAAACGGGGTCCCGCAGCATACCGGCCTCCGCTATTGCAACAGAACCGCAACTCCTCGATGTCGCGCAGGCTTAACTGGAGTCGATAGTACCAACGCGCCGCGCAACTGACGACGACGAAGAATCGCTGACCGTGATAGCGGGATTTTGCGTTCTCCATGGTTTGAATTTCATAAGCCAATCAATCAGGTACCGCCTGAAATAAGCGCAGACTGCATAGTCGCTGGACGGCGGGCTTTCGGTGCAGGCGTTAGAACGGGTATGTTTGGGGTGAGGTAAAGTCAGCGAAACGTCAATGGCACCACTCGCATGCTGCGTCCAGTCGGGCGAACGCCTGCTAGCGGCGCCGGGTCTTGCCTTTCATCATGCGATCAAAGAGCTGGCCCTGAAAACCGGGTTACTCCGGGTCCGACGGACTTCCCCAACGGCTGGCTAAGGGATACGATCAGGTTTCATCGCGACCGGCGAGCCCACGGATGCCGCCCAAGGAACAACAGCTCGAACTACAGTCGCCGCACCGCGGCTGGTTGGCATCCATTGCGCAAATCCCTCGAGGTGGCATCGCGATGGCACTGCTGTTGCGTGTGGTGCTTTTCAGCTCCGTGGTCACGTTGATCCTGACTGTCCTGCAGTTGACCTTGAGCTACCGCAGCGAGCGGGCGAGTCTCGAGAGCCGATTCGGCGAGATCGATCAAGCCACGTCGCGCAGCTTGGGTGAGAGCTTATGGGCGATGGACTCGAAGCAACTCGAGGAGCAGCTCGATGGCATATTGCGTCTGCCGTCCATACGCGCGGTGGAGGTGCGAGAGACGCCTTCGCCTAGCCCTGCCTTCGCGATCTTTCGCGGCGAGCGACAAACCAGCGCCGCCGTGGTGAAGGAATTCCCGTTGTTTTGCTGCGGTACACATCCGCAGCACATCGGCGTGCTCCGCATCAAGGCGACCCTCGCGGACATCTATCGCGACCTGGCCGCGCAGGCCATCGTCATCCTCCTGAGCAACGCCGCCAAGACATTCCTGGTCGCGTTCTTCATCCTGTTCATCGTGGACCACCTGGCGACTCGACACCTGCTGGACATCGCCGCATCGGCGGCCAGCGTCACGCCGGGCGCCGAACTGCCGCCGTTGCGCTTGCGGCGTTTGCGGGTCGAAGGCGATGAGCTCGATCTGCTGGTGGATGCCCTCAACGCAATGCGCGAGAGGCTGCGGCAGCACGCGATCGAGCTGGGAAACGCGAATGCACGCATGGCGGCAATCCTGGATAACATACCGGACCTTGCGTGGGTTAAGGACGCAAATGGCCGTTTCATCGCAGTCAATCGCGCCGTTGCCGCCGCGAATGGGTTTGCGGAGCCTCACGACATGATAGGCAAGACCGATTTCGATGTTCATCCGCCAGAACTCGCCCGGACTTATCTTCGTGACGACGTCGAAGTGATGGAATCGCACGGGCGCAAGCGGATCGAGGAGCCTCATGTCGATGCGGATGGCAGCATGAGGTGGATCGAGACGATAAAGACAGCGTTGCATGACGGGCAAGGGCACGTGGCCGGTACTGTCGGGATTGCGCGCGATGTCACCGAACGCAGGCGTGCCGCGGAAACCTTGCGTGAGACGCAGATGGAATTGGCACACGCAAACCGCGTTGCGACAATGGGACAACTCGCGGCCTCGATCGCCCATGAGGTCAACCAGCCGATCGCCGCGACGGTCACTCACGCCCAGGCTGGGCTTCGGTGGTTGAGCGCCCAGCCGCCTGAAATGGAGAAGGTTGCACAGGGGCTGCGCCGGATCGTCAAGGACGGCAATCGGGCGGCGGACGTGATCGGCCGGATCCGGGAACTACTCAGGAAGACGACGCCACGTAACGAAACGTTGGACATTAACGAGGCAATCCGCGAGGTGATCGAGATCACCCGAGGGGAAGCAATGAAGCGGGGTGCTCTGGTAAAGACACAACTGGCCGACGGCTTGCCCTTCATCGAGGGAAACCGTATCGAATTGCAACAGGTCCTCCTTAACCTGGTCATCAACGCGATCGAGGCCATCAGCGGCGCTAGCGACGGCGCGCGGGAAGTGCTGGTCAGCACGGGGAAGGCCGACGCTGGCTGCGTGCTTGTGGCAGTGTGCGATTCGGGGCCAGGCTTTTCCCCGGAAAGCGCCGAGCGCCTTTTCGCCCCCTTCTACACGACGAAGTCCACCGGCTTGGGGATGGGGCTGTCGATCTCCCGTTCGATCATCGAAGCACATGGCGGACGATTGTGGGCAAGCGCGAACCCGCCCCGCGGAGCCGTGTTCTACTTCACGGTGCCCGTACATCCGGATTTTTCATCGTGATTGCGACGCAAGCGCGACGACCGCCCCTGTGGTTTTGGTACGCGCGGCCGCCTACCCTGACGGTGCCGTGCTCCGGTTCCTCGCCAGGAAGCCGGATCAGGACACCGCCTACGGCAAGAAGTAGTCACTGTTGCGCTGTGCTCCGACATCGTTGGGACCCGCCGTGCGTTTCACCGCACGCACGGCGGTCTGCATCATGTACTGCGTGATGTCCGCGCGAGTAGTTGTGTATGGGATACGCGATCATGAACCCGTGTGAAGCGCTCGCGCTGCACCGCGACGGAGTGCCGCGCAACCGCGAAATCGCGTTGACGGTGCTGCGCGGCGCCGGCATCGTCGTCAGGGTCGCCTGCGACGGCCAGGAGGCCTTCGACTGCTGGGTCAGCAGCGCTTCGACGGCGTCTTGAGGGCTGCCAGAGCCAGATGCCCGTCATGGATGGCTGCGCGGCGACCCCGCCGCTGCGCCAGCAGCCGCAGCGGCGTGGCCCTGCCGGTGATCGCGATGACCGCCCACACGATGGTCGGCGATCGCGACAAGGTGCTCGCCGCCGCGATGAACGGCCACGTCGCCAAGCGGATCAGCTGAAGAAGCTGTTCGCCACGCTCGCCCACTGGATCCGCCCGGCGATTGTCAGACTTGAGGAACTGCCTAGGTCCGCAGGCGACGGAACGCGCACGCATCCCGCGAACGGGCTCACCGGCATTGCGGCAAGGGACCGTTATCGGCGGTCGTGATACGGCCCGGGTTCACTTCGGATTCGTGGGTTTCCGCCTGAAGTCGTACCAGAGTTCCGGTCGATCGGAAGGCGTGCCGGGCGTCAGCAACGGGTTTTTCAGCTCGATCACCGTACGCGTTTCCAGGTGCGCCTTGCGTAGCCGATCGCCATTGTATTGCTGGAAGAGCTTGTCCAACGAGCCGTCGGCAATGGCCTTTTCGAGCCCCTCGCGGATATCCTGCGCGAGCCGGGTGTTCTTGCGGTTCACCATGAAGTAGGCGTCGTAGAAGTAGTGCAGGGCGAGGTGGGGCTCTACCTCCAGGGTATCCGCGTTGTTCGCTTGCTCGTCCCAGATTTCCATGACGCTTCTCGGAAAGTAGTCGAAGCGCCTGACTATGAGCATTTTGAAGAGGCCTTCGTAGTTTAAAGCGGTGATCACATTGAGGCCGTTAGCCCGCAGGATCTGTGTATCCGGCCAGTCCCCCCCCTGCGCGAGCCGCACACGTTTCAGGTCCTCCAATGTGTTGACGCCCGCGAACAAGCCCTGGTCACCTTTGCGGATCAGCCCCAGGCGCCATCCCAGCATGCCTTTGTTGATGGGGATCCGAATCGGTAGCAATCTCGCCTCGCGTTCGATGGAGCTGGGAATCGGGGCGACATCGATCGTTCGACCGGCCTCGAGCTCCCGCACCTCGCGCTCCTGGGTCATGGGAAACGCGGCGGCCTGGATCCGATATGCGGAGCTGGTTTTTGAAAGCGCGAGCTGCAGCAATTGCAGCGCGTAGTCAGAGCGGTGATCGCCTTCGAACTCGGGCTGCGGAAAGCGAACGACTTCGTTACCGGTGGCCACCCCATGCCACGCAAGCAGTAGACAAACCAGCAGACGAGGAATGATGGACATGATCCGCTCCTGTTGCGCGGAGGAAACCGGTCGACTAAATGGCCTTTTGCAGGCAGCCGCCTGCACTTGCCGGTCATGATACGCCCCGATCGTGGTGGCTCGCGGCGCGAGATACGCTTCTGTCGCGCTAAGGCAATGCGGACGATAGCGATACGATAAGGATCGCCTACGTCGCCAGCGTGTAGAAATTGCTGGACACCTGATGGCTTGGTTTGCCTGCGTCTTTCATCTGCCCCTTGGCGATGCTGTGTCGCAATAAGGCGCTCCGGTAAATTCTGCGGCCCGGCGTCGCCACCTGAACAGCAGATTTGTGCTGTTAGGGCGGGCAATCAGCGATACCGAAGCTCCCCGTTAGAAGGTCTGCTCGACCAAGTGCCGCGTCGTTTCGACAGGAAAGTTCGGTTGTTTGCTCTTCGGGCTACGACTCAATATCTCGTCCACTTTAGTTCCCACCAAGTCGTTTATCGGGAACTAAACACTCCTGCGCAAACTGAACAAGACGAGCACTCGGACCTCAGAAAGGCCGACTTGACGTCGAGTGCTACCGGTGAAATGAGGGAAGTCGGATAGAAATGTATGGACTACTATTGGATGCAAATTTTGCAAAGGTCGACGGTTCTCCGGTAGACGCTCCGATTAAGCCATGGGACAAAGGTGTATTCGTCGTAAGCGTTCGCGCCGACGTAGATCCAGTTATGCAAACAGTTGGACATGAAAGTCACCTCAAAATGAAGGTTGGGGAAAAAGCGTTGTCGGCGCGTCAGTCGCGTGGCGGCAGTACGGCTACTTCAAAAACGTGACTGTGGTTGCGCTTGTCACGACCATTCCTGCTGGACGAGGAGAACGCGCAAGCGAGAAACAATGTTTTCGTTACGCAGTCGATGAACGAGACGGCTGGTACCAGGAGCGAGTCTGTGAGCTCAAGCGGGATGGCCGGACCGACTGCAAGCACGCTCATCGCGCACAGAAAACAGAAAACGGGCCGTGCGAAGGGGGCGTCGCCTACGACCGCGAGTCCAGACGCCACCACGATCAGTCTTGTGCCTACTGTCGCGCCGAGTGCCGCGTCGCTGTCGGTCAATGCGAAGTCCAAAGATATCTTGATCAATTCCCACCAGCAGACAGCAAGCGCCGAAATGGTGACTGCGAGGCCGGCCGGTCGGCCGATGCTGTTGCCGTTGGACGCCTTTGTTTCCGCCCGCGGAAAACAGCGATGACCTGTGCGTTTGCTGAACATGGTTAACCTTTGACGGGCATGCCGAGACGAAAACGTGTGTCTCCAACACGTAACGCATCTGAGCCTGTCGACGCACAGAACGACTTGCAGGTCAACGCTCACCGATAGGCGGGGGCGGGACCTGTTGTGCCTTTAAAGGGAGTCGACTTGTAAGCAGCACCGCCTATGATTGCCAAGATAGACGGCCGGGTGGTATCGAATCCATTCTGCGAGCGTTTGGACTTTCGCCCACCGTTGTTTGTCGAACTCATACGTCGGTATGGCTCGACTTACCGTCGGTCTGAAAGATCCGAAGCGTAGGTTTTTTCGTTTGAAGACAACGTCGACGCGGGCCGCCGTGGAGCAGTTCAGTCGCGATAATCGGTAAGGGAACTTGCCGGACTGCGCGTCTCGCTCTGCAGAAGACTCCAGGCAACCGTAAGGAAAGGATATGGGGACAGTCAGAAGAGGTTCGGGGCAACATTCCGAGGCAGCACCGCGGCGGTAAGATTAGCCACGAGAGGTGTACTCAAGGTTCCTTGGACGGTGTTCGTACGATGAAACCTTGAGCGAGGGCGCGCCCGGCAAGTCTCGATGCGGGGCCGACGCACTGCGTCTCATCATTCCGGAAGGGATAGTCAGACATACGTCGGTATGATGGACAAGTCGACGCTCCAGGGGCTAGATTGAATAAGCAATCATTGGCAAGCGACCTTATGTCCTCCCGAAGCCCCTCGCAACGACAGGCGCGGGCTTCCGTTTCCGGGATCGTCTGGATTGTCGACGACGACGAATCATCCCGCCTGGCGCTCGAAAGCCTGGTGCAATCGCTCGGCTATTCGACCGAAACTTACTCGCTGCCTTCGGACTATCTGGCGGCGCGGGCGTCGCACCTTCGCACCGAAAACGGAGTCCTGCTTTCCGACGTCCGCATGCCCGGCATGTCAGGACTGGAGTTGCTTGACCGTCTTGTCGCACTGGGCGCCGCGCCGCCGACGATCTTCGTGAGCGCGTTTCCCAGCGACGCGCTGCGAGTGCAGGTGCAGTCCAGCACAGCCATCACGCTGCTCGACAAGCCCGTGGATGCGGCGCTCCTGAAGCGAGCACTCGGCAACGTCGGGATTTAGGCAGGGGCGCTCAAAACACCGTTTTCGGACCTCTTTCCGTCAATGGCGGCTGGCGCGAGCCTAAGGGCGCGGCTTTGTTTGTTGCCGCCCAATTTCGAGTGCGGCGGCCTTGAAGACGAGATCCGGGAGTGAGCGCGCGTCCATTTTTTTCATCAACTGGCCGCGATGGATTTTCACCGTGATTTCGCTCAGGTTGAGTTGGGCGGCGATCTGCTTGTTGAGCATTCCGCTGACCACCAGCGCCAGGATCTCGCGTTCGCGCGGCGTCAGCGAGGCGTACGCGGCGCGTACAGCCGCGAGGCTGTGTTCCTTTTCGAGGCGTTGCGAGTCTTTCGAAATTGCCTCGGAAATCGCGTCGAGCATATCCTGGTCACGAAACGGCTTCGGGAAAAAATGGAATGCACCAGCTCTCATTGCTCGCACCGACATTTCCATGTCGCCATGCCCCGTCATGAAGAGAACCGGCATTTGCAGTCCCTCGCGTGCCATCGCCTGCTGGAACGCCAGACCGCTTTCGCCTTTGAGCCTGACATCGAGGATGAGACAGCTCGGGCCGGCGGGTTTGCGAAACGTCACGAATTCCTGCACGGAACAGAACGTCTTGACGGAATACCCGACGGACTCCAGTAGATCGCACAGCGCGAGGCGGATGGACTCTTCGTCGTCGACGACGAAGACTGTCGAGCCGCGGATTCCACCCGTGGACGACGGTATATGCCTATCGGTAGCCATAAACGAGTCCTCAACACGCCAACAATGCGGCGGACTGATGAGACATTTTCGCCCGCTTGACAGAGACGCATCCGCGCCGTTTTGCGCCCGTAAGACGCGTTTCAAGTATGACACGGTAAAACGAGAGTAGGGTAAATGTCCGAATGGAGGTTTGCCGCCGCCCAAGCGGCCCGCTACCCTTGCATCTACGTCTGCAATGCATCGCACGAAGCGGCTAGAACATGAACCGCGGCATGGAGCGAGGGATACACCCTCTGTTCGGAGCTTACTATGTCGTCGATGCCAGAGGCGTGGTGCAGATTTACCTCTGCGCGCCTTGGCAAGCGCAGCCACCCGGCCCCGCTTGACGCGCGGGCAGCACAAAAGCAGGAGATACCGGAAAACAGCTGCTGTTGGCCGCTGCATGCCCCGGCAGCACAAACGCAGCCGCAAACCGCCCCTGCCGCCGCGGGCTTTAACGCGGACAATCGTGCCGTTCGACAGGGATGGCGAAGCGAAACACCGCACTGCCAGGCTTGTTCGGCGCCTGCGCCGATACGCTCGCCATGAGTCTCGGCAATGGACCTGCAAATGGCAAGGTCCATGCCCTTGCCTCCCGCTTTCGTCGTATAAAACGATTCAAAAAGGTGTTCCAGCTCTCTGTTGCGCAGCCCCACGCCGGTGTCTCGAGCCTCTATGATGGCGTGCCCTTGGCCGTCGACGCCCATCGCAATCTCGGACAGGTGATCAAAGGGCTTCCGGAACGCGACGAACGGCGGTGTGCCGACGCGCTGATCGATACGCTGCATCGGGCCAAATGGCACCTGTGGCACGGCTGTTCCTAGCCGGCACTGCGGCGGCTTGAAAGCCTGGGTTGGGCGCTCGACGCGGCGTGCAGTCCCGTCCCGAGGAGGCCAGGCTGCTCGCCAGACTGGAGGAGTTCATCGGCCACCTCGAGAACAACCAGAACTTTATCGTGAACTATGGGGACCGGTACCGCCACGGCGAGCCGATCACCTCAAGCTTTATTGAACAAGTGGTCAGCAAGCGTTTTGTGAAGCGGCAGCAAATGGCGTGGCGGCCGGCTCACGCGCATGGCCTTCTGCAGGTGAGGACGGCCGTCCTGAATGCGCAACTGCGATCATGCTTCGAGCGATGGTATCCGGCGCTCGCGGGCAACAATCACGCTCACCATATCGCGGCGTAGAGCCCCCGCTTTGGCGCGGTCTCCCTTCAGCGCGTCACGCTCTTTCGCGATCTGCACACGCAGCGCGGCCTCTGCCTCAAGGCGCGCAACCCGTGTCGCGGACAGCTGCTCGCGGCGCTGCTCGCGGCGCTGCGCGCCTGACAGGTCCATGCGGTCGACAAGCGCGCTGCGAGCACGGTAGAGCGCCGATTTGAGCGCCTTTCGCCGCCCGCTCTCATGATCGGCCTGTGCATCCCGCGCGCGACGTAGCATGCGGCTACGGCCCCACAGTCGCCCACTCGCATCGCGTACTCAATCGTTATCGAAATCTCGGAGGCAGAGCCTATACGCCCGTATATTCACGCAACACTGAACACTGTGCCGGTGCATCCCAACGTAGAGGCGTTCCTTCCTTCCGTGTGATAGCCCAATTTCGGTCGCGGCTGTACCGTAAGCCCATGCCCGATGCAGCCGCGCTTTGCGCCTGCAACGGCCTCCGGTCTGACTAGCGCAGGCGGCTTCGAGCCAAATCGAGATTCCGTCAAAACTTCGCGTCGCTTGTATTCGCAGCAGCCCCTTTGGCCCGGCGGCGACGTTTGATACTTTGAGCGCAGGCTGCCCGTTGTCAACGACTGGCCGATGCGAAAGACGCAAAGAGGTGGACATGAAAAGCCGGAGCTTCCTGACACATCAGGAGATTTTCAACCACGCTGTAGAGCATTTATTCGGCCAGGCGCGAGCCTCCCTGCTGCCTCGCGGCGGCGGCGCCTATCGAGGCTACTGCGGCAGCTGTCCGGTCGGCAGCTTCATTAAGCCGCGCGACTATATGACGGCAATGGAAGGCGTGCCCATCCGCTACGTCGCAAAACCGCCAAAGGACGTGCCGGCTTACATGGATATCGGTGTCGCGGCGCTCAAGCGCGCGCTACTTCGCTCGCGCATCGATGTGTCCGATCCGGTGACTGTCGAATTGCTTAGTTGTCTGCAGAACGTCCACGATGTATTTGGCACATGGGAATGGAGTGAGCGGCTGGCATCAATTGCTCGACAATTTGCCCTGTCGGCCACGTTTCTGAAAGCCGCTGCTTGAGGGTCGCAGGTGTCGTGATGCAGTGCGCAAGAAAGATATACGAGCGCGTCAGCGCTCATCTGCTTAACCAAGGGGCCGTCTCGGAGGACGAGAACGGCTCATGCCGGCTGCGCGGCGACAACGACCGCGAGTGCGCAGTCGGATCGCTCGTTAGCGACGAGTTCTATCACCCGGACATCGAAGGGATCGGCATTTCGTACTATCGGCACGCCCGGGACGGCAAGCTACTGCAGGCGCTGTATGCATCCAACGTCAATGCCTACGATCCGGGCATTGTCGATCTGCTGTGCGAACTTGAGGAGATTCACGATGGCGCCAGCGTCGATCAGTGGCCAGATCTTCTCGCCGCTCTCGGTAAGCGGTACGGGTTCGTCTGACACGCAAAACGAATAATTGATCGCGCATTGGCGATGCGAGGGTCCGCGAGTCGTAGCGGCCGGTAGCATGCTGATTGATCAGCCACAGGATAGTGAAGCGTGCGCCGCGACCAGATTCCGTCGTTTGCGAGGAAAACCGACGTCCGACCGTCTCCGATGGCCCGACGACGACCGGCCGTAGTCAGCCGCCTTCTGACGGATTCATTTGATCTGTTGCAGAACGACTCAATAATGCAGTTTCTCGACTGCACTACGTTGCCGACCGCTGGTCGACTGGAAAGCGTAACCGTGATGGCGGTGCCATTGCCACGCAAACTGTCGACAGCAATTTCGCCGCGACCGTCGTCGCGCACTTCCAGGAGGCAGTCGCGGCCGCTTCGCTCCAGTGTATTGGTCACGGTATATGTTGATACCTCGACGGACGCGCCAAACGTTTGGCTCGTCGCCGATATCTCGGTAAAACGATAGCTGCTGCGGTGCAGGCGCGAGCGAATGAGATGGCGAAAAAAACGAATCGCTTTATCGCGGCCACCGGAACAACACGCATGGGTACACGCCGGCTTTCCGCACGCTGCTGAACGAGGTTATCGGACCCCACACCTGAGCGGATTGGTCTTATCCCTGTCGCCGCGTGCGCTATACCGCCGTATAGGCTTTGGACGGGCAGGTAGACGCGCGATAACCGACGGTACGATATCTTCCTGGGTCGCTGGCGTCTATCGTAGGAAATGTGGACAGCGCCTTTGCATGGGGCGATCGACGGAGTCTGATTCATCCGGCGGCGTCCGAAACGTGATCGTCCAGTGGCATTCGCGCGGCTCGGATGCACGGTAGCGTGCGAGCCAGACCTCGATACGCATACTGATAATGAAGATCCCGTCACACCCTCCTGGAGAAGTAATCGATGTTTGACGAACGAGCACGAGTGAAGGCATTGCAGTTTGCGCAAGCACATCCTTGGCGTCGGGACGTCAAACGGCGAAATACCGGATTCGCTGTCACCGCTGCGACGCATGTCGTCTCCTGGCGAATGCTCATCCAGACAGTATCTGACTTCCTGTTGAACATCGGTGACGCTGCGTTCACCTCGGCGGTGTCGACGAGACCTGTGTTGTTGGCCCAGGCATTGCCGCGCTATTCGGCGCTCGCCATGCCGCTAAAGTTTTCTCTTTCCTGTGCGCGATGAGTCTTTTTTGCGTTGCCCCATCGACCCCAATGGCGTTTTAGCGTCCGCGCGCCTTGGCTTCGCGGTAGTCATCGACTGCGAAACCGGGGTATTTCCTCGGCCCGTTTCTGCGCCGGGTCGGTGCACTCCGATTAGCCGTCAGAAGTTACCCGCAATGGGCGCCGGAAATCAACATGCGGCTATACACCCGCTTCACGAGATCGTGGTCTCACCAACGGCTGCTAAGGAAGTGACATGTCAAACATTTTGCGCAACTGGCTCTATGTAGGCACCAATGCCTACCGCGAATATAGCTTCTCGCCTCGTTCGACCGGAATGCATACCGACGAACCCTGTCCGAACCAGCTCTGCCTTTGATAAGCAGAGCGACCGCTATTGGCTATTGCGTGTGTTATGCAAGCACTCATCCTTGGCAGGAGTGAATATGGAGATCGGCAGACCAGGCTTCCGGGTCGAATACGATTCGCCGGGCAAGCGGGAAACACCCGAGGAAGCGCGATATGGCATTCACACGCCTGGCGCCGTCGAGAACTGTCCCATATCGGGGACCCCGGTAGGCGCATACCCAGACCGGCTGAATGCGCTGGCGGCAGTCAAGCAGGCTGTCGCAGAAGTGCATGCCGAGTTGCATCTACTTGAACCCCCACTTGGTGACGCAATCGTCGCCTCTTGCGTGGAGGCGCAGAAAGGACGCTTGTGTGACCAGTGCTTCGTCGACGTGACTCAGGGCCGCGCTGACACTGAGACCGACATGAACGCCAACGAGGTGATATGCAACCGCGCTCTTGAACTTCTGGGTCGTCCGCACGGCGACTATGTTCATCTGGATCCAGGTGCGTGCATGTGTCCCGGAGGCGGCAATGTCTATTCGACCGCACTTAGGATCTCGATCTGCGATGCGATTGAACACCTATGTGACGGGTGCGATGCGTTGCGGTCCGCCTTCGTCAGAAAGGCGGAGGAATTCCGCGATTTGCTGCAATTCGACCGAACCACCCAGTTATACGATGCAGTTCACACCACGCTGGCTTTCAAGTTTTTGACGCATGCGCTTTTGCTAGACGAACAGATGGCCAGGTTGCGAGAGACATCCGCGCAGCTTCGTGAAATCTATCTTCGCGCGACGATTGACGCGGGCGCTACCGCCCATTCCGGATATGAACTCGAAGCGGTTGAAGTCGAAGCTGTTGATGCAGTAAACGCAATGACCGCGCTCGGGTTGCCTATGGCGTCAACTCCGATTGAAAGAACCCAGGAATGTGCCGCGTATTTGCGGATTTCCGGCATTTTGACCGACCTTGCCGTCGAGCTTTCGAACGCGTGCGGTGACCTCCATCTGATATCCATCCGGGCACTATTCGACGTGCCCGAAATCGATCTCGCATGGATGCGGACCGACTCCTTTGTCACGCCTGGCAGACCGAATGCGGTGATTTCCGATGTCGTCCGTCAGATGGCACTCCGGATTTTGGCGAGCGACGTCGCGGTCACGTTCGCGGCTGAATCGGTTCAGGTGCATCCATGCAAGACGCTGGCCGAGCATTGCATCAGGGGGATCGCGGCCAATTCTGAACAGATTCGGGAGATGCCCGAGTGTAGTCGCGCGATGGCGACTGCGGCAAATCCCTATATTGGCGGCAAGAGTGCTCACATACCCGGCGCGCATTCCAGATACAGCATGCTAAGAGAGGCGGTGCTGCACCGGCAACTGATAGCCGAGGAGGAACTCGACCGGGCCCTGCGCGCTGGCGCAGGCGATTTATCGGTAGTTTTGTCGATGCCGGGGTAGAGAGCAAAAGACCCGCGAGGCAAGTGTGCATGTAGGCGCGCGAGTCAGACGCTGAGTGCGCGCGTCCCATCGGGAGGACACATGTTGCCGGCATGCCATGTAAATACGTAGGAGTCCAGTGTATTGATAGAGATTGTTTGCGCACCCATGCTGACGGCGAACCGTGCTTCGTTGCATCGCGGGTCTACAGCATCGGGAAATTTTTTACCTGGATCAATCCTCTGCCTTGTGAACATCGTGAAACATTCCGTTCCTGTCGCGCCTAAAATTGCACGTATCTTCTTAGCTTCGTTCATACGATCGCCCAAGCGGACGCACGTGATGGTCGCGGCTTGCAGCGCAATCCTGCTGTCGGCATGCCAGTCGCGCGAAGCCGCCGCTCCTGAGCCGAAGCCCGTGGTCGCCCTGGCCGTTCACGCTGACGGGCGCGCGGTAGGTGCGTCGCTGCCGGCTCAGGTGCAGGCGCGCTACTCGACGGCGCTTTCGTTCCGGGTGGGCGGCAAAATCATCGAACGGCGGGTTCATCTCGGCGATGCCGTCAAGGCGGGACAGGTTGTTGCACTGCTCGACCCGACCGACCTGCGCAATAACCTGGCCAACGCACGAGCCCAGCTCGATGCCGCCGAGCATCGACTTGTCTACGCGAAGCAGCAGCTCGACCGCGATCAGGCGCAGGCGCAGGCGAACCTGATCGCACCGGCGCAACTTGAACAGACGCAGGACGCCTACGCCTCCGCGCTCGCCCAGCGTGATTCGGCGCTCGCCCAGATGGCGCTCGCCTCGGACAATCTGCGCTATGCGACGCTGACAGCGGACCACGACGGCGTGATTGCCTCGGAGGACGCCGACACGGGCCAGAACGTCCAGGGAACCCAATCGGTCTATCACCTCGACTGGACGGGCGACGTGGATATCGTCTGCGACGCGCCCGAGCGGACGCTGAACTCGCTGACAGTTGGCAGCAAGGCGCGCGTAACGCTGCCGGCGCTACCCGGCAAGACCTTCGAGGCGCGCGTGCGCGAGGTATCGGCTGCTGCCGATCGAGAAAGCCGCACCTGGCGCGTCAAGCTGACGCTGGCCGCCCCGAGCCGCGACGTGCGCCTCGGCATGACGGCGAATGTGGGGTTCGATGTCGTCGGCGACGCGCCCGTGGGGCAGATTTTTGCGCTGCCGGTGACGGCGCTCTTTCACCAGGGTGAGCACCCCGCTGTCTGGGTGGTGCGCGCCGGCACCGACACACTCGAACTGCGCCCAGTCACTATCCAGCGATATGACGAGCGCACCGTCTCGATCGGATCGGGCCTCCGCGACGGAGACCGAGTCATGCTCCAAGGCGCACACGCCGTGAGCGCAGGCCAGCATGTGCAGGTGGTGCCCCCGCTGCATCCCGAGGACTTCCCGTCATGAGGGCCCGCGACAGTGAATCCGCAGGCAACAGCGCGCCCGTCCCGTCTTCCGGGGCAGACAAATCTGGCGAAGGTGGCTTCAATCTTTCCTCCTGGGCGCTGCGTCATCAGCAGCTCGTGATCTTTCTGATCGGGCTCGTCACGCTTTTCGGCGTGATCGGCTATACGCAACTCGCGCAGTCGGAAGATCCGCCGTTCACCTTCCGCACGATGGTGATCAAGACCTACTGGCCTGGTGCGACTGCGCGCGAGGTGCAGGAACAGATCACGGACCGGATCGGCCGCCAGCTGCAAGCGGCGCCGTATATCGACTACATCAAGAGCTACTCGCGCCCCGGCGAGTCGATGATCTTCTTCGCCATGAAGGACTCCGCGCCCGTCAAGGAAGTGCCGGAAACCTGGTATCAGGTGCGCAAGAAAGTCGGCGACATTGCCGCGACGCTGCCGAAGGGCACCGTCGGTCCGTTCTTCAATGACGAATTCGGTGACGTCTACACCAACATCTATGCGCTCGAAGGCGACGGCTTTTCGCCGGCGCAACTGCACGACTACGCTGACAGGCTGCGCACAGTCCTGCTGCGCATACCCGGTGTGGCCAAGGTCGACTATTTTGGCGACCCCGATCAGCACATCTTCGTCGAGATATCGAATGCGCAGCTCACGCGGCTCGCAATCACGCCGCAGCAACTCGCTCAGGCCATCGACGCGCAGAACACCGTGGCGCCCGTCGGCACCATCACGACCGCGGACGACCGCGTGTTCGTGCGGCCGAGCGGCGCGTTCAAGGACGTGCAGGCGCTCTCCGACATGCTGATCACCATCAACAAGCGCACCTTCCGGCTGGGCGACATCGCGAAGATCACACGCGGTTATGACGATCCACCGGTGACCCAGACGCGCGTCGGCGGCCAGGCGGTGCTCGGCATCGGCGTGACGATGCAAAAGGGCGGCGACGTGATCGACCTCGGCAAGGCGCTCGACGCAAAAGCCGCCGAACTGCAGGCCACGCTGCCGGCGGGTCTGAAACTCGCGCCGGTGTCGAGCATGCCGCACGCGGTGAAGCACTCGGTGGATGAGTTCGTGAAATCGGTTGGCGAAGCGGTGGCGATCGTGCTGGTCGTGAGCCTCGTCTCGCTCGGTCTGCGCACCGGCATGGTCGTCGTGATCACGATTCCGATCGTGCTGGCGGTAACCGCGCTGTGCATGCACATCTTCAATATCGGCCTGGACAAGGTCTCGCTCGGCACACTCGTGCTCGCGCTGGGTCTGCTCGTCGACGACGCGATCATTGCCGTGGAAATGATGGCGGTGAAGCTGGAGCAAGGCTGGAGCCGGGCGCGCTCGGCAGCGTTCGCGTATACCAGCACGGCATTCCCGATGCTCACAGGCACGCTCGTCACCGTATGCGGCTTCCTGCCGATTGCGCTCGCCAAATCGAGCACGGGCGAATACACGCGTTCGATCTTCGAAGTGTCGGCCATCGCGCTGATCGTTTCGTGGTTCGCGGCCGTCGTGCTGGTGCCGTTGCTGGGTTATCACCTGCTGCCGGAACGCAAGCCTGAACCCGGCGGTGCGCACCATGATCCGCATGAAATCGGCAACACCGGCTTCTACCGGCACCTGTCGGGATGGGTTGCGTGGTGCGTCGAGCGTCGATGGGTCGTGCTCGGCGTCACCGTCGTGCTTTTCGCGATCTCCATGCTGGCCTTCACGCGCGTGCCGCAGCAGTTCTTCCCGAACTCGGAACGGCCGGAACTGCTGGTCGATCTGCGGTTGCCGGAAGGCGCCTCGTTCGAAGCGACGCTGCGTGAAGCGAAGCGCCTGGAAAAGGTGCTCGACGGCAAAGCCGGGATCGACCACTTCGTCGACTTCGTCGGCACCGGCGCGCCGCGTTTTTACCTGACGCTCGACCAGCAGCTTCAACAGCCGAATTTCGCGCAGTTCGTGATTACCGCAAAAAGCGTGGAAAACCGCGAGGAACTGATGCGTTGGCTCGACGGCATGCTCGAGAAGGACTTCTCCGGCATGCGCACGCGCGTCTCCCGGCTCGAGAATGGTCCGCCGGTCGGCTTCCCGATCAAGTTCCGCGTGAGCGGCGACGATATCGCGACCGTGCGATCGATTGCGCAGACGGTGGCGGACAAGGTCCGCGCCGATCCCCGCACGCGCAACGTCCAGTTCGACTGGGACGAGCCGGCGGAGCGCTCGATCTCGTTCGAGATCGATCAGAACCGCGCGCGCCAGCTTGGCGTCACGTCGGAAGACGTGTCGAACTTCCTCGCGATGACGCTATCGGGCTACACGGTGACGCAGTACCGCGAGCGCGACAAGCTGATCAACGTCGATCTGCGTGCGCCAAAGAGCGAACGTGTCAATCCGGCGCAGCTTATGAGCCTCGCGATTCCGACGCCCCACGGCCCGGTGCCGCTCGGTTCGCTCGGACACGTGCGCGATACGCAAGAGTACGGCGTCATCTGGCAACGCGACCGTCAGCCGACCATCACGGTGCAGGCGGACGTGCGCGGCGACGCGCAGGGCATCGACGTGACCCACGACATCGAACGTGCGCTCGCGGCGGAAACCGCCAGGCTACCGGTCGGCTATCGCATTCAGGTGGGCGGCGCGGTCGAAGAAAGCGTGAAGGGCCAGACGTCGATCAATGCCGAAATGCCGTTGATGATCATCGCCGTGCTGCTGTTGCTGATGATCCAGCTCAAGAACTTCGCGCGGACCTTCATTGTCGTGCTGACGGCACCGCTCGGTCTGATTGGCGTCGTGGCCGCGCTGCTGCTGTTCGGCAAGCCCTTCGGCTTCGTCGCGTTGCTGGGCGTGATAGCCATGTTCGGCATCATCATGCGCAACTCCGTGATTCTGGTCGATCAGATCGATCAGGACATCGCGGCAGGGCATGGACGCTTCGACGCGATCATCGGTGCGACGGTGAGGCGTTTCAGGCCGATCATGCTGACGGCCGCTGCCGCCGTCCTCGCGCTGATTCCGCTGCTGCGCTCGGGTTTCTTCGGCCCGATGGCGACCGCGCTGATGGGCGGCATCACAATCGCCACGGTACTGACCGTCTTCTTCCTGCCCGCGCTGTACGCGGCGTGCTTCAGGGTCCGGCACGACGAGCGCGGAATGCAACCGGTCGTCGACGAGCATACGGAGGTTTGATGATGAGCTTCGACTACAAGACATCCATGATGGCCGTGGCTGTGGCCATCGCACTGACGGCCTGCACGTTCGGCCCGAACGGCGCACCCCCGGCGATGCCTTCGCCTGCGCACTACGGTGCCGGGGCACAGCCGGCCAGGACCGTCGCAGCGGGCGGCGTGGCGCAGCAGTTCGATATCGGCGCAGTGGGCGTTCCGCAATGGTGGCGGCTTTACCGGTCGGACGCGCTGAGTGCACTGGTCGAGGAAGGCTTGCGCAACAGCCCCACGCTCGGGGCTGCGCAGCGGACCCTCGCAGCCGCGCAGCAGGAGTTGCGCGCCCAGGTCGGCGCATCGACGCTGCCTTCAATCGATGCCGCCGCACAGGTCGATCGCGGGCGTTCACCGCTTGTGCCCGGCATTGGCCCCAGCGAGGTTCGCTATAACTTTTTTGCCGGACAGGTTCTCGCGTCCTACACCTTTGACCTGTTCGGTGCGACGCGTTCGGCGAATGCGGCCAGCGCCGCTCGCGTAGACGTGCAGGCGTATCAACTGGAGGCGGCGCGGCGCGCGCTCGCGGCAAACATCGTCGGTACGACGATCAGCGTGGCGGCACTCGATCGCCAGATCGCGCTCACCGAACGGCTCGTCGCCGTGGCCAGGACGGTCGCGAACGAGGACCAGCAGCGGTACGCACTCGGGTCAGTTTCCCGTGCGCAGGCGCTCGCATCGACGCAGGATGCGGCTACGGCTGCGGCGAGTCTTCCTGCATTACGCCAGCAGCGCGCCACAGCCATCCATGCGCTCGCGGTGCTGATGGGCCGCACGCCGGACAACGCCCCGGCCGTTCCCGACCTCGACAGCCTGACGTTGCCCGAACACGTGCCTGTCGAGGTGCCGTCGGTCCTGCTGCGTTCGCGCCCCGACGTTCAGGCAGCCGACGCCGCCCTGAAGGCCGCTGCCGCGGATGTCGGCGCTGCGACCGCGCAGCTCTTTCCGAGCCTGTCACTGACGGGCTCGATGGGCCGCGGCGGCTTTAGCTGGCCGGCGGTGCTCTCAGGCGCGGGCGGACTCTGGGCCATTGGTGCGAGCCTGACGCAACCGATTTTCCATGGCGGCGCGCTGTTCGCGCACCGCAAGGCGTCGATCGATGCTTACGATGCGGCGGTGCTGAACTACAAGTCCACCGTTCTGTCGGCGTTCCAGAATGTCGCGGATTCGCTTGCCGCGCTGGATAACGACGCACAGACACTCGCGTCGACGGAAGCAGCGGCACAGGCAGCGCAGGCGGGATTCGACGATACCGCGTCGCGCTGCCGCATGGGTTCGCTGCCGTCAACGGCGGAGCATGCCAGCGAGCAGCGGTTTCTAAGCGCACAGCTCAACTCGATTCGCGCAGCAAGCCAGCGTATGAGCGATACTGCGGCGCTGTTCCAGTCGATGGGCGAACTGCCGGCCGGGCAGCCGGTAGCTGCGTCAAGAGAATGATCGTCCCTCGATGAGTTCGGGATGAGCGGCCCTTGACCGGGTCGCCATCCATCGAGAGTAGCTGTGGTGCCAGGCGCTAGTTAGGCACCCAAAACATAAATGAGCCGGCATTTCAACCGCGTCGAATGACACCAGAAAATTCATCCTGGTCGGTCCGTATGGAGCATCAGAAACTGATTGCCTGCCACGAATGCAATCTGCTATTTCGCAAACCTACGGGAGGGCCTATCTTCTGGGCGAAACCGACGGCGTTCCCAAGACGCCCGAGTGGCAGGAGGGCGAAACCGGCGTGCCCGCCAAGGACGTCCGTGTGCGCGCCGATGGGGGAACAGGAAGGTCCATCTCGCGGTCGGGATGACCGGCGCGGCATTCGGCGGCGCGGGCCGCGGCGCGACCGGAGCGCAATGGGCGCGCTGCTGTCAGGGATGGCACATAACCTCAGACGCTCGTGCGAGGCCAATCACGGCGGCGTACGCATGCGAACACCGGCCATTCGTCAGACATGGTCGGAGCCGAGCCGCTGCAGCCGACTCCTACCCCAACTGCATCGTTCGCTCATAACACGCATACGCGGACGGCGAAAATCTGCGAGACTACAGGCTGGCTCGTGTTTTGCATGTCGACCCCCGCGGTTCGGGCACGTTCACCATGGCAATCCGTTTTCTAAAAGTACTCGTCATACTGCTGGTGTCAGGCGCAGGCTTCTGCCCAGTCGCGGCGCACGCGTACGCGCTTGATGGGCAATTCGACTGCAGGGCGAGTCCACACGCGTTTATCGGGCAGCTCATCAACAACCAGTACATCAACCCGAATCCGATGCACGTTGAGGCGAATTCGGTCAACGCGTTTCGGCCAGCACAAGGCAGCGACATAACGGCCTTCGGCTTTCGTGTCTACGCCGTGCTTGGGTACGAGCAGGACGACGGGACGTTCAAGAAGGGCCGCGGCAATGCGCTCGCGGGCCCGCTGTACGGCGCTGTGCTGTCCGCTCCCAGCGACGCGGTCGAATCGCGCGTGCGCGATGCTGGCAGCAACGCTACCGTGCGCATGGTGATTCCGTTGTTGCTGACCGCGGTGGTCTGCAGCCCGTCTTGACGCGCGGCGTCCGTACCCTCACGGTGCAAGGCTTCCTGCCTGCCACGCCTCTTCGGCGCCGAAGTCAGGCTGGGAGCCTGCCAATGACCGCCTCTCAAGAGAGCCGAATGGGTACTTCCGACCCATTGAACCCGGCACCCCATCTGCGGCAGCTATTGAACCCCTGAACTGCCGTTCGCTGAATTGCTTATCCGTGTTTGTCAAGCGGTGTTGATCGGTTCAACGGAGACTTCTGGCGGTCTATTTGGCAGACGAATCGTTGGTGAACCACACCCGCACCACCGCAATGATCGAGGCGGACAACGGGCACAAGCATGAGCCGGCTCGCCAACGCATCCGCGTTGGGGCGTCCCCGCCTGCTCAACGATCGGAACTGGGACGACTATAATTTTTAGTTCAGGGGATCCGCACCTTTGGCAATGAGGCGAAGCTTGGCGCACTTGCACCTGGACTTGCAAAGTCGCTCACCGATTCTGCGCTACGGCTTATCCGTCGTCTGCGTTGGGGCTGCACTTGGGCTGGCGCTCGTGTTCCGGTTTTTCGGAGTCCACGACGTCTACGGGTCCCCTTTTAACTTCGCCATCGGCGTTGTTTGCTGGTACGCAGGGGTAGGACCTTCCGTGCTGGCAGTCGTGCTATCGGTGGCATCCTACGATTATTTTCTTTCTGAGCCGCTGTACACCATCGGTCTCCCAAGCAAAGATTTTCCGCGTTTTTTAGTTTTCACGGCATGGGCCTTGGTCTTTGCCGGTTTCGTCGCCGCTCGACGGCGAATCGAAACTGAGCTTCGTCACACCAGCGATCGCCTTCAGGCCGAATTGCAACAGAGTCAGCATAAAGAAAGCGAGATTCACAGGCTCAATCAGGAAGTGACCGCGCGGGCTGAGCAGCTTGAAACGAGTAACAAGGAACTGCAATCCTTCGCCTATTCCGTCTCGCACGATCTACGCGCGCCACTTCGCCATGTGATCGGATACTCCGAGCTACTACAAAAACAGGCGGCTTCTTCGCTCGATGATAAAAGTCGTCGCTACATACAAACGATTGTCGAGGCGGCAAAAAGAATGAATAACCTGATCGACGATTTGCTGGCCTTTTCCAGGGTCGGACAGGTGGAGACCACAAAGACGCCGGTGAGCCTCGATCAGCTCGTCAAGGAGGTCGTTGCGGAGATCGGGCAAGAAACGAGCGGGCGAGACATTGTATGGACAATCAACGCTCTTCCGGTCTGCTACGGGGATCGTCCCATGCTCCGACTGGTTATCGCCAATCTCGTCGCCAATGCGGTCAAATTCACACGCATGCGAACGCGGGCCGAAATCGAGATTGGTTGCGTGGACCCGAATAAAGACGTGGTGGAGGTGTTTGTGAAAGATAATGGTGCAGGCTTTGACATGCGGTATGCGCATAAACTGTTCGGTGTTTTTCAACGTCTGCATCTCCCGGAGCAGTTTGAAGGTACTGGCATCGGACTAGCTATCGTTCAACGCATCATCGTCCGCCACGGAGGCAAGGTCCGTGCAGAGGGGGGGGTGGATCAGGGCGCTACTTTCTATTTCTCAGTGCCTAAGGCACACGGTGCAACGGCAAAGACTGCGAGGACACCATGGACCAACTAGGACGCATTCTGCTCGTCGAGGATGACCCGAGAGACGTCGAACTCACTCTGGCCGCGCTGTCAGACTGTAACTTGGCAAACGAGGTAGTGGTTGCCAGAGACGGACAGCAAGCCTTGGATTACCTCTATTGCAGGGAGGAATTTGTCGATCGCTACGACGAGAACCCTTCAGTTATGTTACTGGATCTGAAACTCCCCAAGGTCGATGGCCTGGAAGTCCTGGACACAGTGAAGTCGGACGAACGTTTGAAGCTCATTCCCGTGGTGGTGCTCACATCGTCGCACGAAGAGAAAGACATGATGCGAAGCTATAAACTCGGGGTAAACGCGTACGTAGTAAAGCCGGTCGACTTTCATGAATTTATAAATGCCATCAAGGAGCTAGGCGTATTCTGGGCACTGATCAATGAGCCACCGCCGGGCAGCATGCGGAAGGGGCAATAATGTCGGGGCTTCGCATTGTGTTGCTGGAAGATAACGCGAATGACGCCGAACTCATTCAAGAGCTCCTTCAAGCCGATCATCTCTGCTGCGAAATCGTTCGCGTGCAATCGCGTGCGGACTTCGAGGCTGCGTTGAAAACCGTTGGAATCGACCTGATTCTCGCGGATTACCAACTTCCGGCGTTCGACGGTCTCTCGGCATTGGAGATCGCTCAAAGCGAACGTCCCGAGGTGCCCTTCATCCTGGTTTCCGGCACGCTTGGCGAAGAACTGGCGGTAGAGGCGCTAAAGAGTGGCGCTACCGATTTTGTTCTGAAGACGCGGTTGTCGAGGCTCGAGCCCGCAGTGCGGCGCGCGCTGCGCGAAGCAAGTGAGCGAGCCGAGCGCAAAAGTGTCGAGCAGGCGCTACGCCGGAGCGAGATGTATCTGGCGGAAGCCCAACGACTGAGCCACACAGGGAGTTTTGGCTGGAACCTGTCGAGCGGCGAGATCTATTGGTCAGATGAGACTTATCGAATATTCGAGCTCGACGCCGCGATCAAGCCCACCGTGCAGACCGTCATCGACCGGACGCATCCGGACGATCGTATCCGTCTGCAGCAAATCATTGACCGCGCCGCAAACGAAAGGATTGCATTTACGGCCGAGCATCGTCTGCTGATGGCTGATGGTTCTATCAAGTATGTTCGAGCTGTGGCGCATGGCGTGAGCGGCTCTGATCCGGATCGCTTCCGTTTCGTGGGCGCGGTCATGGATATCACCGAGCGCAAACGCACCGAACAAACACTGCTCGAACGCGAGTCGAAGATCCGGCGCCTCGTGGATGCCAACATCATCGGGATCATCGTCTGGAATTTCGATGGTGAGATTCTCGAGGCCAATGACGCATTTCTGCGCATCGTGGGATACGAGCGTGAAGATATAGGCCCCGGTCGCGTAGGCTGGAGGGATCTGACGCCGCAGGAATGGCTCCCGGGCAGCGAACGGGCCCTGGTGGAGGCCGGGCAGACGGGGCGCGCCCAGCCTTACGAGAAGGAGTACATCAGGAGGGACGGTAGCCGTGTGCCCGTTATGGTCGGTTTGGCCACGTTTGACGCAAGCGGGACGGAAGGTGTTGCATTCGTGCTTGATCTGACCGAGCGCAAGCGCGCCGAAACCGAAGCCCGCGAGAGCGAGCGGCGTTACCGGGAGGTGCAAAGGGAGCTGGCGCACGCGAACCGTGTCGCAACCATGGGCCAACTCACGGCCTCGATCGCTCATGAAGTCAACCAGCCGATCGCCGCGACGGTCACCAACGCCCAGGCGGCGCTGCGATGGCTCGCCGGCCAGCCTCCTGAAGTCGAGAAGGCCCGGCAGGCGCTCGGCCGTATCGTCAACGACGCCAATCGGGCGGAAGCCGTAATCGGCCGCATCCATGAACTGATCAGGAAGACGCCGCCACGGAAGGAACCGGTGGACATCAACACGGCAATCCGCGAGGTGATTGAGCTCACCCGTGGCGAAGCGTGGAAGCACGGCGCCTCGGTGCAGACGCATCTCGCGGACCGATTACCGCTAATTGAAGGAGATCGGGTCCAGTTGCAACAAGTGCTCCTTAACTTGCTCATCAACGCGATGGAGGTTATGAGCGGTGTCAGCGATGGCGTGCGGGAATTGCTCATCAGCACGGCAAGAGCCGACTCGGGCTGTGTACTCGTGACGGTGCTCGATTCGGGGCCTGGCTTTGCCGCGGACAGTGCCGAGCGCCTTTTCGCTCCTTTCTACACCACGAAGCCGACCGGTTTGGGGATGGGGCTGCCGATCTGCCGTTCGATCGTCGAGGCACACGGCGGCCGATTGTGGGCAAGCGCGAACGTGCCGCGCGGCGCGATCTTTCAATTCACGGTGCCCGCCCATCCAGACGCTTCATCGTAACTGCGAGCAGCACGAGAACTTCCTCGCGCTGCTGTCCGTCCGTTGGCCAAGGCAGAGATGCTATGTGGGACTACCCAAGCCAGACCCCGTGTGGGGCAACGCTAATTAAGTCCACCGAACCGGTACGTCAAGCGTCAGAGATCGGATCGAACGAGGAAGGCGAAACAGGATGAAGCAGCAGATGCTGGCGATGGCAGCTGATCAAGGAGCGGGTTTCGAGACGCACCGAAAACGCACGCGGCGCGACGAGTTTCTCGACACGATGAACGCGATCGTGCCATGGGCGCAACTGTGCGCGGTGATCGAGCCGCATTATCCGAAGCGCGGCAATGGCCGCCCGCCGATCGGTCTGGAGCGCATGCTGCGGATCCACAGCTTCTCGTAAATTCTAGAGCGCAGCTTTTCGCCCTTTTGGAGAGGGCATCGCGCGATGCCGGTGCGCTTGACGTGACTCCACACTTGCGCATCTGGATTGCTGTTCGTACGTCAACTCTTCCGTCGACTCTGCGTCCGGAACTCAGTAGGCGACATCGAGAGCTCTTTACGGAAAAGCTTCGACAGTCTCTCTCCGTTGCTAAGACCGGTTCTACGAGCGATCTTGTCCACCGGAAGATCGCTGTTGGCGAGCAGCTTGCACGTAAGATCGAGCCGCGCACCAAGAAGGTACTTTGAAGGCGTAACACCGAGTTCCCGTTTGAACAGACGCAGGAAATTGCGCTCACTCATCGAAGACGTGCGCGCCGCATCGCCCACCGATATGGACTTCGCGCAGTTCTGGACGATCCAACGCGCCGACGCACGTGCTTTGTCGGCGAGCGTCCCTGCATCCATCTCTTCGAACGCGGGGGCCAATGTACGCCCGCCATCCGAGCCGAGACGGTCCGCCACGCGCGCGGCCAACTCCGCTCCCAGATCCATCTTGAGCAGTGCGAGCGAGGTCACCAAAGCCTGATCGCGATCATGCTCCGCAGCGCTCGCGGATAACGATCGAAGACTGATATCATGCTTCACCGAAGGCCAATCGCACCGCGCCACGCCGGCAGCCGACAAAACCATGTGCCCATTCCCGATCGCGGTGACACTGACCCCTCTTGCACAAACCAGTCGCAACAGATCAATGAGGTTGTCGTCGACGGAGGCGTGCGCGACACCACTTCCGCTGGGAATGAAGAGGTTGTCGAGACGATCGAAATCGCGCGTGGAAAAATGCTCTGTCCAAACCATCATCGATGACGAGCACGCAACCCCTCCACCGCCAGCCGAGATGAGGTTCACGCGATATGTCACGGAATGATTCGAACCTTGAGATTGTAATTCATTAGCGACATGCAGAGCTTCGGCGAGCGTACCGGCGTCCAGCAACGAAAATCCGTCATACAAAATAATCGCCACGTGCTTCACGATTGTCGAACACTGAACAGACCGAATGTCCTGTCTCGGACAATCAAGCGGTGCTAGCGCGTCAGATAAGATTGGCGTCATGCGGCCTCCGATTCGGCAGGTTTCTATTCGTCACACGGAAAGAAGACAGGATTTCCATGTGTCATCGGACTTCGATTCTCGCGTTTTCAGATTTATCCTTGCCGTTTTAATCGACAAGGTTTCAGGCGAGAAAAATACGTTGCCGAAGGGCGGTGATGCAAGCCTGGCATCCAGGTCGCGGCGCGCGATAAAAACGACTGTCAGCGGAAAATGCAGCGGCCTTGCCTCAATGTCGAGATGCAAGGTGTCCGCTTCAAAATAGCGGAGGCGTCACTGCAATATGGGCAGCAACCCCGGTAATCAGAAATAAAATAGTAATAACAAGCATCGACTTCCCGTTTCCGGTTTCGTATAACGATATCGGGAGTCTGCGCCTGATGCGAGTCAGCGAGATTTTCATATATCGGTATTCCTGGTTCGAGCGTATTCTTCATATCGTAGATTTCGAAGATAAACTAACGAAAGAATGAGGAGTTGCGCCGCGTAAATATCGTTACATGCCGTAACTTACCGCGTGAAAAAAAATCCCACCAATTACTTTCAGGCTTTATCGGCCGGACAGGGCTAAGTTTTGACTTAATGAAACTACGGCGCGTCCAACTGGCCGCATACCTTGGTGAATTAGTAGGGAAGGTCTGCAAAAGTGCTGGTGTTGACGTCTGGGTGGACAAAAAGCGCTACAAGGCGAAGCCGCTTCAGATCTAGTCCCGGCTAATACATCTGATTGAATCATTCATGCCCATGGCTTCACCGAGTCTCGCGACCGCAACCATACAAATCCGGTCTCCGGCCTCTTCAAGCGTGATGGTCTGTTCTTTGTAGGCCAGTGCGATCGCCTCCACTGCACGCATAAAGAACTCCGACTCCTCATCCGTCCAGTCTACGGGAAGGTCAGCACTAAGCCCTTCTGAATTCATCCCTGCCTCCTTAGAATTCCTTGTGAGGCCCACGAAGCAAGCTGGATCTCGCTCCTTTGCGCTAGCACCGGATCCGGAAGACTGTTAAGTGGGCCTACGTCGTCGCGCGGTCTCCGAGGTCTCGTTTGCCGAGAACTGAGCTGCGAAGCCGTGCCTCAAACTGGAGAAGAATCGTTTCTTGCCGGACAAAGGAAGGCATGTCGAACAAGGAAATCCACCGCTGCCTGAAGCGCTATATCGTCCGGGAGCTGTACCCGCTCATCCTGGCAGATCTGGCCGATTCGACGCGTGTCGCTTGACATAGGAGCGTCAATGCGCCGACCGAGAGTCTGTGGGGTTCGCTGAAAGTAGCACGCATGCATGGACGACACTTCGCCACGCGGCGTTCTGCAATGGATGAGGTGATTGATTGGCTCGGCTTTTACAATGCGCGCCGGTTACACTCGACACTCGACTACGTCAGCCCCATGACATTCGAGAAGAACTGGTTCGCAACTCAGCGAGGCGAAGCCGCGTAATTCCTCCAGCTATGGGATTCGTCAAACGGGGGCAAGGTCATAGTTCCCTTTTCCCGCGAGCGTCCCCGAGTGCATCACTTCACCAACACCTTGATGGCCAATCTCTTGGTCATCTGGAACGTCTTCGGAAAGGTGGTTTCCACTCCCATGACCACTCTGCTGGAAAAACGATCCATGTCCTTGGGACAATGAAATGCCATGCCGTCGAACTCTCGCAGCTGCAAAGGCTTGATTTTCGACTGAAACTGCAGGAACCGATGAGACGCTGGGATGAAGTGCGATGTCAGTGAGCTGCGGGAAAACTGCGGGCGCGTCGTGCGCAAACTGCCGTGAATCGTCTTGGCGTTCCAGAACAGGACGTCGCCCTTTTGCAGGAACGGCGCACGAAACTCAAGCCGATGTTCCGTCAGGATTTTCTTGACCAGTTGCTTGTAGCGATCGTGATTGAACGCCACATCAAAATTCTTCCCGTTCTTCGCCATGTCGATGCGATGACTCTTCGGCACCACGAAGAACCGGCCCGCGCCCGCATCAATGTCCTCGAGGGCGTACCAGCAGGCAGCCATCGTGCCGATGCTCTCGCTGTCGAGGTAATACGTGTCCTGATGGGGCCAGGTTTCCGAGTTGCCCTCGAAATACATGCTCTGAACGAGCGTCCCCTCTTCCGAAAAGAGTTCCCGGTTGACGGACTTAATGGGCGCGCTCGCAAACACACTTACAGCGAGTCGCTTTAGCGGCGCGAAGTCCGCGTCACTCAGTGACTGAAGATTGAGCAACGGATTCATCACGAAGCCGTGCTCGTTGATCCTGTTCTTTTCTGGATTCGCGGTGGCCTGACGGTAGATGTATCCCGGATAGCGCTTGACCGTGTGGTCGAAAGCCCCGCGAATGGAATCGCAGATATCCGGATCGACCACGTTGCGCACAACAACGTAGCCGTTTTCTTCGTAATAGCGCTTGGCGCCGACCAGATCCGTCAATTGGAAGGTAGTCCCGTTCTCGGCCTCAACTTCCGGAATTTCAATTTTAGTGCCAATCGGACTCAGAATTTGATGCATATGCCCTCCAGCATATCAGTTATACGAAATCTCTCCCGCCGACGCTCGGTTTGAGAACAGGTATTTACATTCAGCGACATAGTGCGGCGCTTGAATAATTTGGCATTTGACTTTTACTCTCGTTCTGGGTGATGCATTGGAACCAGCATCGACGCACTGGACAGAGACGGAATTCAAGCAACGAGCCTCAGCGATGCGCGTCTGGACACGCGAATGAGCATGCTTGCGGAACGATTGGCAGTCCAACCCGGCGGATTCCTCGGCGGCAACAGCAATGGAAAACCTGGCGTCAAAACAATCTGACTTGGAGTCAAAGAGGTTCATGTTGCTGTCTAAACACGGCGTGGGTTACGCGTTAAGGGTGATGCCGACATTTATGTATAACTGCATGGCCTAGAAGGCCTGGAAGGCATCACCGATCATACGTGTCATCTCGCTTCGATACTACAAGACCAGATGAACCATTTCCGCCAAATGATTGGCGTAAAACGCTAAAGACGTTAAGGAAACGCTGAACAAAGAAGGATCGTGCAGCGCTGTTCGCACGATGCGGATTCTGTCGCGAACCGCCAGCGGATTTGCCCACTAGCCAGTGCGAATATTCATTTCTGCAGGGCTTTCACCACTGTTTTTGCGCTTTATGCCGCCCCGCAGACGGAGTTCTCCATTGATTGCAACAACGCTTTCTTTGCAATCACCAGATTGCCCAGCGCAAACAAGGTATCGTACTGCGCACCGTTTTAGCCAGGCCCCGGTAGCGAGCCTTCTTGTGGTTGAACAGGTTTGAGCTTGCCCCCGAAAAACGAATCCCTTGCTGAGCAGGTAAACTCAAGCAAGGAGAAGGTTGCGTTGGGAATCGAGAGTGATGGCAACACAGGTCGGACCGTGATTCGCTAAACCTGAATGGCTCCAGGAGCTCCGAGCTCGTGAGAAAAATGAGGTGCGGGTCAGCGGATTCCATAGTGGCCCGCAGCGGAAGAACCAGCTGCAGCAAGGCCGGATATACAGCTGCAACCCATCCTGTCCGGCTACGCACAAGAGAGCTTGCTCAAACGGGAGACGTTCATATACAAACTACTATCGGCAACTTGAAACAACGGTCGCCGAACTCGCATTAACTTAAACCAACCAGCCTCCACGATTCCCGGGGCGGTTCACCGGTGCGCTTGACGTGACTCCCCACTTGCGCATCTGGATTGCTGTTCGTACGTCAACTCTTTCGTCGACTCTGCGTCCGGAACTCAGTAGGCGACATCGAGAGCTCTTTACGGAAAAGCTTCGACAGTCTCTCTCCGTTGCTGAGACCCGTTCTACGAGCGATCTTGTCCACCGGAAGATCGCTGTTGGCGAGCAGCTTGCACGTAAGATCGAGCCGCGCACCAAGAAGGTACTTTGAAGGCGTAACACCGAGCTCCCGTTTGAACAGACGCAGGAAATTGCGCTCACTCATCGAAGACGTGCGCGCCGCATCGCCCACCGATATGGGCTTCGCGCAGTTCTGGACGATCCAACGCGCCGACGCACGTGCTTTCTCGGGGAGCGTCTTTCCATCCATATCTTCGAACGCGGGGGCCAATGTACGCCCGCCATCCGCGCCGAGACGGTCCGCCACGCGCGCGGCCAAGTCCGCTCCCAGATCCATCTTGAGCAGTGCGAGCGAGGTCACCAAAGCCTGATCGCGATCATGCTCCGCAGCGCTCGCGGATAACGATCGGAGACGGATATCATGCTTCATCGAAGGCCAATCGCACCGCGCCACGCCGGCAGCCGACAAAACCATGTGCCCATTCCCGATCGCGGTGACACGGACGCCTCTTGCACAAACCAGTCGCAACAGATCAATGAGGTTGTCGTCGACGGAGGCGTGCGCGACACCACTTCCGCTGGGAATGAAGAGGTTGTCGAGGCGATCGAAATCGCGCGTGGAAAAATGCTCTGTCCAAACCATCATCGATGACGAGCACGCAACCCCTCCACCGCCAGCCGAGATGAGGTTCACGCGATATGTCACGGAATGATTCGAACTTTGAGATTGTAATTCATTGGCAACATGCAGAGCTTCGGCGAGCGTACCGGCGTCCAGCAACGAAAATCCGTCATACAAAATAATCGCGACGTGCTTCACGATTGTCGAACACTGAACAGACCGAATGTCCTGTCTCGGACAATCAAGCGGTGCTAGCGCCTCAGATAAGATCGGCGTCATGCGGCCTCCAATTCGGCAGGTTTCTATTCGTCACACGGAAAGAAGACAGGATTTCCATGTGTCGTCGGACTTCGATTCTCTCGTTTTCAGATTTGTCCTTGCCGTTTTAATCGACAAGGTTTCAGGCGAGAAAAATACGTTGCCGAAGGGCGGTGATGCAAGCCTGGCATCCAGGTCGCGGCGCGCGATAAAAACGACTGTCAGCGGAAAATGCAGCGGCCTTGCCTCAATGTCGAGACGCAAGGTGTCCGCTTCAAAATAGCGGAGGCGTCACTGCAATATAGGCAACCCCGATAATCAGAAAAAAATAGTAATAACAAGCATCGCCTTCCCGTTTCGTGTAGCGATATCGGGAGTCTCCGCCTGATGCGAGTCAGCGAGATTTTCATATATCGGCATTCCTGGTTCGAGGATATTCTTCATATCGTAGATTTCGAAGATAAACTAACGAAAGAATGAGGAGTTGCGCCGCGTAAATATCGTTACATGCCGTAACTTACCGCGTGAAAAAAAATCCCACCAATTACTTTCAGGCTTTATCGGCCGGACAGGGCTAAGTTTTGACTTAATGAAACTACGGCGCGTCCAACTGGCCGCATACCTTGGTGAATTAGTAGGGAAGGTCTGCAAAAGTGCTGGTGTTGACGTCTGGGTGGACAAAAAGCGCTACAAGGCGAAGCCGCTTCAGATCTAGTCCCGGCTAATACATCTGATTGAATCATTCATGCCCATGGCTTCACCGAGTCTCGCGACCGCAACCATACAAATCCGGTCGCCGGCCTCTTCAAGCGTGATGGTCTGTTCTTTGTAGGCCAGTGCGATCGCCTCCACTGCACGCATAAAGAACTCCGACTCCTCATCCGTCCAGTCTACGGGAAGGTCAGCACTAAGCCCTTCTGAATTCATCCCTGCCTCCTTAGAATTCCTTGTGAGGCCCACGAAGCAAGCTGGATCTCGCTCATTTGCGCTAGCCTACGTCGTCGCGCGGTCTCCGAGGTCTCGTTTGCCGAGAACTGAGCTGCGAAGCCGTGCCTCAAACTGGAGAAGAATCGTTTCTTTCGAGAAATTGGATGCGGCGTATTGCCGTCCGAGAGTGCCAAGGCGCGCACGAAGCGACGGGTCGTCGGCGAGACGAAGGATGGCGTGTGACAACGCCGTGAAAGAGCCGGGCTCGACTGCGACGCCAACCGAGTTGATGACGCTCCATAACTCGGTACCTTCATTCGCAGTCGCAATTACCGGTCGGCTGCTCGACAGCATCGGGCCAAGCTTCGAAGGCATGACGAGATCCGCGGCGCCTGCAAGCTGTGGAAGGACGTGTATGTCCGCAAGCGATAGCAATTCATTGAACCGCTCTTTAGGTTGCAGCCCGAGAAACTTGACGTTCGGTACGTCACGGGCCTTTTCGAGCAGAACATCTTTTGCTGGTCCAGCGCCACAGATCAGGAACATGATGTCCGCGCGCCACGTGAGAAGCTTTGCAGCGTCGACAATGATTTCCAGACCTTGCTTAAGTCCGAGATTGCCTGAGTAGAGGACGACCAGCGCTCCGTGGCCGATGGTGAGCTGCGCGCGATAGGGGTTGTCCGTGCTGTTTGGATGCGCGTGTTGAGTATCGACCCAGTTGGGAAAGGTGAAAGCTTTTTCCGAGGAGACCCCCTTCTGCACGGCGAGCCGTGTCATCGCTGCGGAGGGTGTCGAGACGACGTCGGCGCGTGACATCAACCATCTTTCCACGCGCAAAGCCAGCTTTCTTGCGACATGGCCTTTCAGTATGCCCAGTCGAAACGCTGCGTCGACTTCGTAGTCCTGTACATGAAGCCAACATGAGGCGCTGGCGACGCGGGCGGCGAACAACGCGACGGGAGACGCGAACAAAGGTGGCTCTACGAGCCACACGGCGTGCGGACGCCACGCGATCTGCCATAGGGCGGCCGGACTCGCGAAGACCGCGAAGCTCATCAGATGTAGCACGCGCTTCAGACCCGACGGGCGCTTGGGGCACCAGAAGGGAACGCGTATGACGGAAACGTTGTTGATTTGCTCAGTCGAGTACGTCAACGCGTTATAGCCAGCCTTGATGCGCCACTCAGGATAGTATGGAGACGCGGTTATCACGCGTATCGTGTGCCCCTGTAATGCGAGCCACTCCGCAAGCTCCGCGGAGTATTTTCCCACCCCTGTCACCTCTGGGGCATAGTTGAGCGAGATTATCAGCACTTTCATTGAGTAATCCACATCTTGGGAAAAAGAAGATCAAGTCTGCGTTGGGCACGGGAATGTACGACCCATGCGTTCGGACTCTGATGGAGGCTATCGTTCCGTGGCTTGCTCGCAGTCGCATTCGTATTCGCGTTGTGTCAAAGCTGCGCGTTCGCCTTCCTGATTCGAAGATCGCAGATATCCAATTGCCCGGTCGGACAAATGCTTGTCGTGCCTCGCCTAGATGGGCTTCGCCAGCCAGGACATATGATCGCAAGCCGTGTGGGCGCAGGAGGCCTGGTGCCGGTCTCTTTCCACTCGCGGTGGGCGAAAGCCGACAACTTCTTGCCAATTTCCGTCTTGACCGGGGGCATCAGGGGCGCGGCGCTTATATTCCTTTCACGTCGACGAGATTCAAGTTCGCCACATGCGATAGCGTGAACACGCTGTGCTAACCCATCCAGTGCTCGATATACAGCGGCTTTGACGGAGACCTCATACAACCATGCCATGGATACTGACACGGTTATTCTGGCGGACTACGCACAGACCTTACTAAGAAACTGACGTCTTATCGCCGCGGTAACGCTGATCGTCGGTAGAACATTCTCGTCATTCAATTCAAGGCGCGGGCTTGACGAGCATTTAGCGGGAGTTAATCGTGCAAAGCGTTCAGTTGACCGGGACTCCCATCGTACTTTCGAGATTCATATTCGGCACCGCCAGTCTTTTCAACAGTGGCTCCGAAAAAGCGAGACGACGACTATTATTCTCTGCGGTGGACGCCGGGTTCACCCATTTCGACACGGCCCCCTACTATGGCTTTGGCTTGGCCGAGCGCGATCTTGGCAACGTTCTCAAAGCACGACCGGAGGTCACTGTCACCACCAAAGTCGGTATCTATTCGCCCGGCGGCGAGGAGCAAAGCGGGGCCGCTGTTTTTGTTCGCAAGGCGACAGGGCGCTTCATAAAGGCCATCTCGGGTCCAACGGTGGACTTTTCAGTCGCCCGAGCGAAGAGAACACTCGAGGGCAGTTTGCGTCGTCTGAAGCGTGACTCTATCGACATCTACGCGCTGCACGAGCCTGAACTTTCCCTGCTCAATACTGATGAATGGTTGAAATGGCTCGAGAGTCTCCTACGCGACGGAACGGTCCGTACTTTCGGCCTCGCGCTAACTACGGATAAGGTCGAGCCGTTCCTCGCTGCCGGCTCCGAACTGACCCGTTTCATTCAGGTCCACGACAGTCTCACCGGTCGCGAGGCTGACGTACTGACCTGCTACCGCAAGCCCTTCCAGATCACTTACGGTTATGTCTCCGCGTCCCGCAAGGAGGGGTCGCCGCTGTCCGTGACAGAGGTTCTGCGTCGGGCACTACTTCGCAATACCAATGGCGCAATCATCGTGAGCACGAAGCAGTTGGCCAGACTGCAGCAATATGCCCGGCTCGTGGAGGAAACGGCCGATGCTCAATGACCTGGGCGGGCAGGGCGCGATTTCGCGGGCAGCCGATTTCATAGTCATCGGCGCGGGAACCGTCGGCCTACCGATCAGCGTACTACTGGCGCGGAAGACAGGCGCAACCGTCATCTGCCTGGAAACCGGCGGATTGCGCCAGGAAGAGGACACGCATCCGCTCAATGAAGTCGTTCAGCAGGGGATGTGCTACAAGGGTGCCTCGCACGGACGATTCCGATGCCTGGGCGGTACCTCGATGCGATGGGGCGGTGCCCTCATTCCCTTCCAAAACTCTGATCTCTGCAATGCCCACTGGCCGATCTCACTCGATGAACTAACCCCTTTCATCGGTGACGTCGAGCGGCTATTCTCCCTGGAACCGGGCCCGTATTCCGACGTCTCCTTTCCGTTCGAGCTCGGTGGGACCCATGTCAATCGTCTCGCCAAGTGGCCAGAATTCCGGAAGCGCAATGTAGCGGCGTTGTTGGACGCTGACGTCGCTGCGGCAGCCAACCTTCAGGTCTGGTTGAATGCCCATGTCGTCAAAATCAAAACTCAGCCTGAAGGCGTCCGACTGGAAGCGGTATCGCAAAATGGTGACAGGCTAGCTATTTCGGGGAAGAAGCTCATCGTCGCCGCTGGCGCGATCGAAACAACCCGTCTTGCATTGCTAATCGACCGTCAGAACAATGGAGCCGTCTCCGCCCTTACGTCTGCGCTCGGTCATAACTTCACGGATCATATTTCCGCAGAAGTAGCGGAAATCGTCGCCTCCGAAAGCGCTTTGCTAAATAAGATCGTCGGCTTTCGATTCGGCGCCGCCGGTTCAATGCGCAATATTCGTTTCGAGCTAGCGCCACAAGCGGAGGCGCGGCGGCATCTGCCGCCAGGTTTCTGCCACATCGGGTTCAAGGTTGAGAAACCCGGTGGCTTTGATGTGCTACGGGAGATATTCCGGAATGTACAGCGTCGTAAGTCACCGCCGCCACGAGTAATCTTCGATTTGATTGCGAATACCCCCTGGCTTGCGCGCGCCATGTGGTGGAGGCTCGTGAACAAACGTCTACTGTTTCCCGCCCACTCGCGCCTGATTGTCCATGCGGTGGTCGAGCAGCTTCCGTCTCCCAACAATCGTATCACTCTCAGCGATACGTGCTGCGACCGCTTCGGCTTGCCACTCGCTGAGATCAACTGGAGGTTGTCCACGGAAGACAAAGAAAACGTAATCGAGACATCGGAACTATTTAAAAGAACTTGGAGAACGAGCAAATTCGCCTCGCTTGGCGTATGGAAATCGATCGAGCCACAGCAAATCTGGGCCAACATCGATAACGCAGAAGGTATCTTCCATCCAACAGGTTCGACTCGCATGGGTGCTTGCCCCGCCGATGGCGTGGTGGACAAAAACCTCAACCTCTTCGGTGTCGCGAATGTCCAGCTGCTTGCCACGTCAGTCTTGCCGACGGGAGGTGGGGCGAATCCGACTATGATGCTCCTGCTGCTGGGGATGCGATGTGTCAATCAGCACGCTGCCGGCAGCACCCCGCCAAAAGCTTGATGCTTTCCGCCAACCGCAGGTATTGAGCCGTGTGGACGCTACGATGGTCCGTTGAGAGAGGAGTCTATGCCTAAAGATGCAATCAACCGGGAAGGCGTTCGTCCGAGCATAATCCTGAAAGGCGTGAATTCGAGACAGGGACCTTCATTTTCGTTGTCGAACAGATTTCGGAGGGTTCTTTGGGGCGTCATCTACATCGTTTTCTTCGTGCCGACGCCGCGTGTCTTTCATGCGTGGCGTCGCTGGATTCTGCGACTATTCGGGGCCACTATAGGCGCAGGTGTTCACGTCTATCCGCGTGTGCGCATCTGGGCGCCATGGAATCTTTCGATCGGCGACTTTACAGGCGTTGCCAATGGAGTGAACTTGTATTCCATCGAACGCATCACGTTAGGTGAGCGTTGCACGATATCGCAGGGCGCGCAGCTCTGTACAGGAAGTCACGACTACAACCATCCGACGTTTCAGCTAACGGCAAAGCCGATTATTGTGGGATCGGACGCGTGGGTGTGCTCTGAAGTATTCGTTTGCCCTGGCATTCATATCGCGCCGGGAGCGGTTGTAGGCGCGCGATCAGTGGTAACGCGGAGTCTGCTGGATGAGTGGACTGTGTATGCCGGCATGCCAGCAAGGAAGATTTCTCTTAGAGTCAAGCACGGAGAGCCCAATGAGCAAAGTGTCCGTACTAGTGCTGACGAAGAATGAAGAACAGGATTTGCCTGGTTGTCTTGAGACCGTCATCGGGTGGTCCGACGACATCCACGTATTTGATTCGCTCAGCACAGACGGGACCGTCGCGTACGCTCGCTCGGTATGCGCGAACGTGATCTCCAGACCATTCGACGACTGGTCCACTCACCAGAACTGGGGATTGAAAAACATCCCATTCAAGCACGAATGGGTGCTGTATCTGGATGCCGACGAGCGCGTTCCCCCATTGCTCGTACCGGAGATTGAAACGGCGGTCTCGAACGCCGGCGATGCGGTGGCGTTTCAGATTAGACGCCGCGACTTCTTCAATGACAGGTGGCTCAGGCACGTGCAGGGTTCACCGTACTTCGTTCGGCTTTTCAGACCCCAGCATATCCACTATGAACGGCTCGTCAATCCCGTCACCGTGGTGGATGGCAAGACTGGCCGGCTCGACGGCTATCTCGATCACTTCCCTTTCAGCAAGGGGCTATCGCACTGGCTTTCACGGCATAACGCCTACAGTTCGCTGGAGGCAGATCAGTTCCTTCGCAATAAGGCGAACGGCAACAAGTTCAGCCTTTCCCAGGCGCTGTTTGCGGCCGATTTCCAGACTCGCCGCTATCATAAAAAGCGCCTGTTCTACCAACTTCCATGCCGCCCGGTGATCAAGTTCGTTCTACTTTACTTCGTTCGTCGAGGCTTCCTCGACGGGCACCCGGGCTTGGTGTATGCGACGCTGCAGTCGGTCTATGAGTACTTCATCGTTCTGAAAGTCAGGGAGAAGATGAGGGCGGCGAGAACGCAAGTCGATCGGCCTACGTTAAGCGAAGAATTGAAGAGTTGAACCGCGCCTACGCGTTACGATGAATGTCAGTGTCAGCCGGAGATCCCGCCTTGAGAACCCTTCACATTATCTCGTCAATCGAGCGAAGATATGGTGGCCCTGCTGAGGCGCTCAAACGGCTCGCGACGGAGCTCAGGCTTTCCGGACACACTATCGACATTGTCTGTCTTGACTCATCTATTGATGCTGACAAATCGGACGACAATGCTTTCGATCTGGTTGTCAGGCTAGGCCACCACGCCGGCAAATACGCGCTCAACTTCAGGCTTGTTGGGTGGCTGACACAGCATGCGAACCAGTACGATGCAATTATCGTAGACGGCATATGGCAGTTCCACAGCGCGGCGGCCGTTCTCTCGCTTCTTCCGAAAAAGATCCCATATTTCGTGATGCCGCACGGCATGCTCGATCCATGGTTCAACATCGGCCGCCCGTTGAAACATGCCAAGAAGCTAGTCTATTGGATTTTTGTGGAGCGTCATGTCATCAGCAATGCGAAGGGGGTTCTCTTCACCACCGACAGTGAGCGCGAACTGGCGCGCTTGGCGTTTCCGCTGTACAGGGCGAAGGAGCTGATGATGATGATTGGCACGGCACCGCCACCTTCGACGGAAACGTTGGACGTTGCGCAGCGGCATTCGCTAGCGACGCCGGGCAAGATCATCCTCTTTCTCGGGCGAATTCACGAGAAGAAGGGCTGCGACTTGCTAATCCAGTCGTTTCACGATATCCAGAACTTGAGCACCGACTATCGCCTCGTCGTCGCAGGCCCCGATGATCATGGACTCGGGGCGAGATTGCGTCGCGAGGCCGTGCGGCTCGGCATCGCGGATCGTGTTAGCTGGCCTGGCATGGTAACGGGGGCGCACAAGTGGTCCCTGCTGCGCGCTGCCGACGTCATGGTTTTGCCCTCGCATCAGGAAAACTTCGGCGTGGTGGTGGCCGAAGCACTAGCGTGCGGCGTGCCGGTTCTCTTGACCGACAAGGTCGGAATCTGGCAAGAGGTCGTTGCCGATGGAGCCGGGTTCGTGGACGACGACACGCGAGAGGGTATCACCCGCCTTCTGACGCAATGGGCAATGCTGCCGGACGACGAGAAGGTTGCGATGCGATGTTCGGCAAAGCAGTGTTTCAACAATCGGTTTCATATCTCCGGAGTCGCGCAGAACTATATCGCGTTGATGAGCAAGCAGGTAGCGTAAGCATTTCTGCTTTAACACACGCGTGCAGGATGGCTGTCGCAGGAAGTTGAGTTCGTCAGCGCGATTTTACGCTCAACCGTTGCTGCCCCTTCCAGGACATCTCATTCGCGGAAGAGCAGCGTCAGAGGATCACACGCTCCAATGCCGCTTGCAGATAATTTTTTCGTGCGCGCACCGGTTTCCATCCTGCGGCTCTGTTTTCGTCGCTTGCCGTTTGGTATCGGTGCCTCGGAAGGGCGCGACAGGGATCGCTATGTGCGCGCCGCGCGTTCCGCTGCATGCAATGCGGTGAGTGCCGCGATGGGCTTTGCGGTAGTGCTGCTCTCGGTCTCTTTAACGCTTCCGTATCTCGGGCAAGAGCGCTTTGGCATCTGGATGACAATATCAAGCCTCGCAGTGATGTTGTCGGTGCTTGACTTTGGCGTGGCGAATGGCCTCGTCAACCTGGTTGCGGACGCGAAAACGAGCGACGATCAAGAGAAACTGCAGTCGATTGTGACTCGCGGCGTACTGCTGCTCGTGGTGATCGGCGCAGCCGCTGGGGCTGTGCTCGTTGGTGCCGTGAGGTTGCTGGACTTCCAAAGGCTGCTCAAGATCGAATCGGCCGACGTCGCAAGAGAAGCGGTGGAGTCAACCGTGGTTTTCATCACGCTGTTTTGCGTGAACATCCCACTAAGCGGCGTGAGAAAGGTTTTTCATGGTCTTCAGCGAGCATGGGAGCCACATATCACTGCTGCGATCGGATACTTTTTCTCGCTACCGCTTCTTTATCTCTGCAACCGCTATCGCGCATCGTTGCCGTATCTCGTGCTTTCTACCTATGGCATGCAGGTCGCCATGACGTTGATTCTGGTTTGGCGTCTTCGACGTGAGCGGATTTTTCGAGTTCATCGCGGCATATGGGCGGGAACGGGGTGGCAAGACTCGAGGCTGCTACTGCGGATGAGCGGCATGTTCCTGATTCTTCAACTTGGCATGATATGCGGCAGCGCATGCGATCCCCTGATCGTTTCAAACATTCTCGGCGCGAAGGAGGTGGCGAGACTGGCCGTTGCGCAGCGGTTGTTCCAGGCGATCACCGTCGGGATGGCCATGCTGTCGGGGCCGCTCTGGGGTCTCTATGCCGACGCACACGCGCGCGGTGAGAAGGTGTTCATCAGGCACACGCTGAAGGTGTCCATGGGCGTCACGGGCGGCATCGCGGTGCTGACAAGCGCGCTGATTCTGGCAGCTTCCCCCTGGCTTCTGAAGGTTTGGACGGGCAATCACCTGGTTGTACCTTTCTCATTGCTGTGCGCGGCGGGGATGCTGGCGGTGGTTGAAGCAATGGGAAACGCTTTCACCATCTTTCTGAATGGAATGAGCGAATTGCGCCCCCAGTTGCTTGCCGTGCTGATCTTTAGCACGGTATCCATTCCGCTCAAGGTATGTCTGCTTTTGAAGTTCGGCACAGTGGAATGGGTGTGGTCTGGTCGTCCATCATTGCGAGCATCATCGCCGAATATGGCGTCTATATCGGCCTCTGCAGGAAGCAGATTCTTGCGCACGCGTCGCTGGGTCCGCTTTCGTGACTCTCGCGCCCACCTTCTGAACGTATGGCCGACTTCCAGGAAAAGTTGCGGTTGGCGGGGAACGCGCTCAAAAACAGACGTGGAGCCTTGAGGAGAATCATGGCCGCCTGCTTCGGCCTGTCTGGGGCATCTGCACAAGCGGCGCAGCGGCAGGCATCGGGACTGCAGCCGTCGCACACGCAGAGCGGTTCGAACTCGATGCAGCCCGTGAGCGATTTGTCGCCCGACGACAGGCTGATAGTCGCCAGGTCTTCGCTCGCATACACCGAAATCCGACACCTCGCTGAATTTGTGCTTGCTCAAGGTCCGATTCAGGGCTACGCCAGCTTGCGTGACTACGGCGGACCGCTTACGAGACTGCTCGTTTTTCAGCACGCTGCGGGCGAACGCGATTCGGATGTTGCATATTATTGGCTCGATCCTACCGACGTCTTGAGCCGGGACAATGGTGGCACAGTGCTGGTTTCGAAGAGCGGAAAGCGTTGGAAGCGTGTATTCGAGGGCGACATCCATGCCCGATGGTTCGGTGCACGCGGTGACGGCACGACGGATGACGGTGACGCGATCAATCGCGCCGTCGCATTCGCAGGATCGCTCTATGCATCGACGGGCCGGACTCAGTGCGTTGTGCTTGATAACGGCACGTTCTACCTTGCAGCCGCGCGCGGAACACTGGCCATCCCTTGTCACGACGATGGCACGGTTAAGCAGGGAAAAGGCAGGAGACTCCCGTCTGAGCCTCCCATGCGACAGCCCTATTGCGTAGGCGTATGGCCGGGGGTCAAACTATATGGACATAACGCCGTGGTGAAGGGCAACTATCGCTACGGCATGGCGGACGCGTCGCAGCCAGTCACTTTCGGCTTGCTCGATCAATTCGACACGGCGACGGATGCAGGGCTCGAGAATCTGACATGCGTGGATTGCTTCATGGCTTTTGGCGCCCTGTCCGCGACGCTCGCGGGCTGCATCTTTGACAGACTTCACTTTGTCGGCTGCGGGGTGGGTATCTATGCGGCTGTGCTGGAACAATGCACGTTCAGCAATATCGAGGCGCTGCGCACGGGCGTCCCTGTTCTTGTCGGAGGGCAATGGGTCGATCGCAACGATGACTACAACGAACGAGGCGGCTTCGCGGACAAGTGCACCATCATCAACGTACGTAACATCTATGACCGCGTCTATGGCGACGATGAGCGCAAGATCGATCAATGGTTCGATGCCACGTTCTTCAAGTCAATCAACAGCGAGCGCAGACTCAGCGCGCGGACTAATGCCGCGTCACCGGCGAGGGCGTATCCCTATCGGGGCATTTGCGGATTCTGCATACGCGTCATGGCGCGCTATGCGCGCCCTTCGAATAGCAATGTCTTCATGCAAATAACGCACGCTTACTCGCCGCGTCCAGCGGTGCTGGTTGATGCATGCCAATCGGCTGTCTTCAACGGCGTTTATATGGAACGCGTCGGCTATCGCGACCATCGCAAGCGAACCGGTGCCGTTGGCGCCGGATGGGACGATCCTTACCTTGGTCATGGCGTCCTCGTCCCGGCGTTCATAGGAGAACTCGACGTCTCCTCCTGCGTTTCCGGTGTCAACATCCAGCAGTCCTTCGGCGTTTCGGTCGTTCGATCTGACGGCCCTGTCGGATCCGTCCAGTCATCGGACTGTGTTTTCAAAGAACCGCAGCCTCGCTACACCCTGCCTGCCACCACTTTCACCGACGATGTGACGATACGCAGTGGAGCGCTTCGTGCATTGGAGGATGTCAGGCATCGGATCGGTGGATTGGGCCTCTACACCGTGCATTTCGATGGCGGCAGTTTCGACACTGAGATTTCCTGCCCGAAGGACGAAGAAGGGCATGCAGTCATGGTGCTGGTGTCACGCGATGCGAACCGCGTAGAGAGCGCGTCGTCCGGTCTCTATCTGCTGCAGCTTTCGCGTAATAGTACGAGCGCTCCGGTTGGAACGCTCGTGTCGGGAAGCGATGTCCTGCGTTTTGCTGTAAGTCCGCGGAACATGCTGGAACTACGAGCTACTGTCCACGGCGCACACCACGTCGTGATGATCGGCAACCGGCCGTTCGAGACTTAGGACCGACCCCGCATCCAGGGGCGGTTTCAAGGTCGAAGCGCAACGGCGGGTTTAATGTTTGGAGCCTTGAGGTTGAGCTGCTGAAGCAAGGGTCGCGGCGAAGACCTCGAACGGCGAATGGAAGGCATGAGTGGCACGAGGTCGGCTGTTCAGACTGTCGGCGATAGCGTCAATTTCGTCCTGACTGTAGACCGAAAGGTCCGTCCCTTTGGGCAGATACTGGCGCAGCAGCCCGTTGGTGTTTTCGCAAGTGCCGCGTTGCCAGGGACTGTGCGGGTCGCAGAAGTACACCTTCACGCCGGTTGCGGCGGTGAGTTCCTTATGCCGCGACATTTCTTTGCCCTGGTCGTAGGTGAAGCTCTGCCGTAATGGCGCGACAATCGAATTGAGTTTGGCGGAGAAGCCGGCCAGCGCTGAAGCGGCGGTGGCATCTTCCATCCTGGCAAGCAGCACCAGACGGCTGGTCCGTTCGACCAGCACGCCTACCGAGGACTGGTTGCCGGCACCCTTGATGAAGTCGCCTTCCCAGTGCCCAGGCAGCAGTCGGTCTTCGATTTCGGGCGGCCGCACATGAATACTGACCATGTCGGGAATCTGTCCGCGCCGGTCTGTGCCCCGTGTACGCGGCATGCGCGTGCTGTGGCCATGGCGCAAGCACGCAATGAGCTGACGGCGCAGTTCGCCGCGCGGCTGGGCGTAGATAGCCGTGTAGATGGTTTCGTGCGAAACCTGCTGGGTTGGGTCGGTCGGATACATACGCTTCAGTGTGCCCGATATCTGCTGAGGTGACCATTTCCACTCGAGCAGAGTGAGAACGATGCGCCAGCAGACGCTTTGCAGGCAAAGCTTTGGGGGGCGGCGACCCGCGCTGCGGCGTGCGGCACTGAGCGCTTCAGCCGACACGGACGCGTAGCCAGCAGGCAAGCTGTTTCGCGCCAGTTCACGGCTAACGGTGGCTGGCGAGCGCCCGAGTGTCCGGGCCATGGCCCGGACACTCGAACCCTGCAGATGCAGGCTTGCAATGGTCAGGCGCTCTTCGGGTTGAAGCTGTTGATACGGAGTTCTTTCGTGCATCACAACACCTTATACGAAACAGGTGTTGCGCTTCAGATTTGAGGCCATCAACGAATTTCTAACTCACGACACCAGGGGGCACGCTACTGGCCAGTAGATCGTTTCATTCTAAACGACCGTCCTGTCGTGCCCGACAACATCTTGGCGATTTCGGTCTCGACACGGCGCGAGCAGCAGGCTTATCTAAAATAGACTACGGCGGCAAATAATGTTCCGCATTCTCGAATTTCAGTCATTGAAGTAGTAGCAGAGTACCTGTCTAAATGGACGCACGGTCAATGCGTCGTCGCTCCCGTAACTGGTCGCCCCTGGCGTTATCCCGCTGGCGGGCGCAAAGCACTCCACCCGAGAAACCATGGCCTCAAGGAAACAGATCACGCGCGATGATCCGCTGCAGGGCGATGAGATCTCCATCTCGGATTACCTTCGCACAATCGGCGAGAGCTGGCGTCTAATCGGCATGATTGCGCTCGGCGTTCTCGCGCTGGGATCGTTGTACGGCCTGATGCATCCGACCTTGTACCGGGCCGATGCGCTCATACAGATTGGCACACCCGCGTCCAGCTCTCCCGAAGCCGAAGCGTTGGGCCGGCTTGCCTCGATATTCGATTCGAGGGTGAAAGCCAGTGCAGACGCCGAGATGGAACTCATTCGCTCACGCCTCGTGGTCGGCGAGGCGGTGCAGCAACTGAATCTCCAAACTACGGCGCAACCTCGGTACTTCCCACTTATTGGCCATTGGATTGCGCGACTCCGCAGCGGATCCGCCAGCATGAAACCCCTGTTTGGACTGCGGCAGTTCGCCTGGAGCGACGAGTCGATCGAAGTATCGAAATTCGATGTTCCTCATGCTGCAATCAGCCACAAATTCATCGTAAAGGCGGGACAGGCCCCGTACTTCAAGTTGATTGCACCTGACGGCAAAGCGCTCGGAAAAGGGGAAGTCGGCCACGAGCTGGTGGTGCCTTTCGGCGACGGCAAGGTGTATCTTCTCGTCAATAAGTTATCCGCTTCTCCCGGCGGTGAATTTACACTGAAGTCAAGTTCGATGGAGGCCACGATCCTCGCGCTGAAAGATGCTTTGGTCATTTCAGAAAGAAAGTCGCAAACCGGCATGATCGGTGTTGCCATGGAGGGACCCGACCCGGTGCGCACTGCGGACATCGTCAATGCGATTGCTCAGCAGTATCTCGCTCAGGATCTTGCAAGGCGTTCGTCCGAGGCCGAACACTCGCTTCTCTTCCTCGAGGGTCAATTGCCGAAGCTGCGGGACGAATTGCAGCAAGCCGAGGATAAGTACAACGCTTTTCGTAATAGCAATGGAACCGTCGATCTGAGTGTGGAAAGCCGGTTGTTGCTGCAACAGGTGGTCGATCTCGATACCGCCTTGCGCGGACTCTTGCAGCAGCGCGACGACATCTCGCAGCATTACAAGGAGGGTCACCCGCTACTTACGGCGGTGGACTCGAAGATCGCCCGATTGCAACAAGACCGCGAAGCGCTGAGCCAGCGTGTTGCCAGTTTGCCGGATAAGGAGCAAAACGCAGTGCGTCTGATGCGCAACGTTCAGGTCGACACAGACCTCTATACGAATCTCCTGAACAGTGCGCAACAGCTTCGTGTCGTCAAGGCGGGCAACGTAGGCAACGTGCGCATTGTCGATCTCGCGGTGCCCCCCGAGAAGTCGAGCAAGCCTAACTGGCAGGTACTATTGTCGTTGTCTGCCGTGCTTGGGCTTGTACTGGGAATCGTCACCGCGTTCCTTCGCAAGGCGTTGTCTGGTGGAATCGAGCGAAGCGCCGAGATCGAGGCAGCCCTTGGAATACCCGTTTGCGCTGTCGTGCCGCACAGCGAACGGCAAATTCGTTTGCAGGAGGCAATGCGCCGCAAGGCTCCGGGCATACATGTGCTTGCTGCGGTATGGCCAGGGGATGTCGCGGTCGAAGGCGTGCGAAGCTTGCGAACAGCATTGCAATCGATCGGATCGGAAGTCAGGAACAATGTCGTGATGATCACAAGTTCCCGTGCCGGGGTAGGAAAGTCGTTTGTCGCGACCAATCTTGCAATCGTGTTGGCGACGGGCGGGAAAAAGGTGCTCCTGATCGATGCCGACATGCGCATGGGCGACATACACAGATCCTTCAACCCGGCTGGCGGCCCCGGCTTGACCGAGTTGCTAAAAGGTGCGGCGTTTGACGACGTGGTCGTCCGCGATGTCATGAATGGCGTCGACCTGATCCCGCGCGGGGGCGGGACGCCAAACGCCGCGGACTTGCTCACAACTCGGAGACTGAGCGAGATACTCGATGTTGCATCGCGGCGGTATGACGCTGTCGTCGTCGATACGCCGCCTGTGCTTGCTGTCACCGATGCAACGCTGATCGGCCGGCAGGCCGGTACAACGCTGCTGGTCGTTCGGCACGGTCGGCATCCGGTGGACGAACTGTATGAGGCGCTCAACCGGTTGCGGAGTAGTGGCGTGAACGTGGCAGGAACTCTCTTTACCGATGTTCCGCTCGACAAGACGCGATACGGTTCAGGCTACGGCAGGTCGGACGGGTACGGCAAAAGCGGCGGCGAGTCCAATGTCAGGACAGCCTGAACGAATCGCAAGAAGTATCACGCACAGCGAAGTATCAAAACAAGGAGAAGGAACCATGTCGAACAAGGTTGCACTGGTCACCGGTATCACAGGCCAGGATGGCTCTTATCTTGCTCAATTCCTGCTCGACAAAGGATATGAAGTGCATGGCGTCAAGCGGCGCACCTCGCTCTTCAACACGGATCGCATCGACCATTTATACGAGGACGACCATGCATCGCAGCGCCGCTTTCATCTTCACCATGGTGACCTGACCGACTCGTCGAGCATCTTGCGAATTATTCAGCGGGTGCAACCGGATGAGATCTATAACCTCGCCGCGCAAAGCCATGTTGCGGTTTCGTTTGAAGAGCCTGAGTACACGGCGAACGCGGACGGCCTGGGTGCGTTGCGCATACTGGAAGCCGTGCGAATTCTGGGCTTCGAGAAGACGGCCCGGTTCTATCAGGCGTCGACATCGGAGTTGTTCGGACTCGTGCAGGAAGTGCCGCAACGGGAGGGCACGCCCTTTTATCCGCGCAGTCCGTATGCGGTAGCGAAGATGTACGCGTACTGGATCACGGTCAACTATCGCGAGGCGTATGGCATATACGCTTGCAACGGCATTCTGTTCAATCATGAATCACCCGTTCGGGGCGAGACGTTCGTCACGCGCAAAATTACGCGCGCCATCGCGCGTATTGCAATCGGTTCGCAGAATTGCCTTTACCTTGGCAATTTGTCGGCGAAACGCGACTGGGGACACGCGCGCGATTACGTCCAAATGCAATGGCTCATGTTGCAACAGGACGAGCCGGAAGACTTTGTCATTGCATCTGGCGTGCAATACAGCGTGCGCGAATTCGTTCACCAGGCGGCGTGCGAACTCGGCATCAAGCTTCGGTTTGACGGAAGCGGAGTCGATGAAGTCGGGATCGTCGAAAGTGTGAGCAGCCGGGAATGCCGGGTAGCGCCCGGGACGGTCATCGTGCGAGTGGATCCTCGCTATTTTCGACCGACAGAGGTCGAGACTTTGCTCGGCGATCCGTCGAAAGCCCACGCGAAGCTGGGATGGGCACCGACCGTGACGTTCGGCGCTCTTGTCAGGGAAATGGTGTTGTCCGATTATCAGATCGCCAAGCGGGATGCGCTGATCACGCTGGCTGGCTACAGGGCGTTGGAGCATCACGAGTAAGGACGAAGTTTGGCCGAGTCGGCATGTAACTCAGGAGCGTGTGGAATGTCGCCGCGTTTCGTATTTTCACTCGCTGTCTTTACGCTCTTCGCGGCAGCCTTGGCACAATACGCGGATCAGGCGCTTGGCGCGCTCGGCACCGGAGCAATCAACGTCTGGAACTTAAATTCGGCCGCCATGGATGAAGCAGGTGCTGTCAAGTACGTGAAGGACGCGAGCATCGCCTTGATCGGAGTCGGGTGGCCTCTTGCGCTCGGTTTGAATCGCTTTCGGGGGGGAATGCGTACGTTTATTCTGTTGTTCTTCACGTGGATTCTTTGCATCGTATCGGTGGGAATCGTGCCGTTCATCGCAGGTTGGACGCCATTGTTCTTCCTACCTGCGGGATTGCGCTGGGTTCTGCTGGTTCATGCGTCATTCGGCCTGTTTGTGTTCGCGAGTTTGCTGCCGGCCGAGAAGCAGGGACAAACGGCCCTCGTCCTCGCGTTGCTCGCGCTTGCCGCATTGGACTTTTACGTTGTCCTGCGACAATGGATACAACTCGGACAAATACAGCAAGTTCTATTTGCGCAGGATCGGTACACGGGCTTGTTCAGTAACGCGGCGCTAGCAGGCATGTATGCGATTTCGCTTGCAAGCATGGTGCTCGTTCTGGACCGCGCCCGGCTGTTTTATCGGCTTATATTGCTCTCCCTCGCAGTCGCGATTGCCGTCTCTTCGGGAACGCGATTCGCTATGCTCAGTATCGCGTCCATCGTCGGCGTAGTAGTTTGGGAAACGCTTGGGGGACGGGTGAGCCGTAATGATCGGATGCTGCTGGTGGTGACTGCGCTACCGATTGCTATTTGGCTCGCAATCGTTGGCTATTCTCATATGGTGGAAGCGGTCGGCCGCGGTGATGTGCTGACTGATCAACTCGACGAAGGCGGTCGTTTATCCAACCTCGGGAAGATAGCGGAGCAGTTGTCAGAGGCAACTCCGGGAGAACTCTTTTTGGGGCGGGGCCTCGGCGTAGGCACGAACACAGCCGTCATGCTCCTCGAGCGTGCGGGCGTCGACCCTGAGCAATACCGGTTCAATCAGATCATCGATAACGCCTTCGTGACGATGCAGTTTCAAATCGGAATTGTGGGTATGCTAATTTTCGCGACGGGTGCGACGGCGTTTTTCTGGCGCATCCGTCCGCGTCATTCGAGGCGTCAGGCAGTTCGCTATGTGGTGTTCGTTGGGATCACGATTGCAGCCTGCATGGACATCAACCTATTCGAGCAGTATCCACTGGTGACGACTCTGATGGTCTGCTTTGGGGACATCTACGGGTGCTCTCTCGGCGCGTATTTGTCCACGCGTCGATCACGTGGCGTTGACTTGCGTGGCACTGAAGCAGGAGTCGCCGACGTGGAGCAGCAGAAATGCTTGTTTTCATAGCCCCTTACAGCGCCTCTAATCGTGGGGCGAATGTGAATCTGGGCGCCGCACGCAAGGTGGAGTTTTTTCTGGCGTTGGCATCGCAACTTTCCAAGGATGTTCTTTTGATCAATACGGGCCACATAGAGGCAGGATGGTCACGTAGAAAATTTCGGGATTCCGTCATCGGCACGCAACGCATTCGGGAGATTTCGCTTCGCTGCTACCCTGTAAGGCCCATCGGCAAGCTGCTGAACCTCTTCGAAGTCTTGGCGCTGAGCGATGAGATAGCGAAGGTCGGCAAGCCCGAAGCCGTATGGATCTATAACGCGTACGCGTTCGAGTCGATGCTCGCTCGCGTGCTGACGCACCGGTTCGGTGCGCGTCTGATCCTCCAGTTCGAAGATTGGCTGCTTTCTCGTCGCCGCTGGCATCCGAAGCCGTTGCTCGACTTCATCGCATGGCGATATGTGTTACCCGCTCCATCGTTATGTCTTGCGGTTAACGATCACTTATCGACACGCGAACAACAACGCAGCGGTTGTCCCGTGGTGCTGTGTCCGGGCGTGGTGTCGGACGGTCTCATTGAAGCTTGTGGACAGCGGCGTCCATTCTCGCGAACGGCAGATGCTAGAACGATGGTTGGCTATTTCGGTGGGCTGAGCGTCGAGAAGGGTGCTGACGTGGTTCTCGACCTGATCCGGAAGTCCGGCGGACGCCTCATGTTTCACGTTTGCGGAACGGGTCCGCTGGCATGCGAGTTCGCAAGGCTGTCCGCCGAAGATTACCCGGTGCACTTCCACGGTCGGGTGGACGAAAGAGTCTTGTTCAAATTGATTTCCGACTGTGACGTGCTGGTGAACCCGCATGTTTCGATAGAGAAAATGGGTAACGGGGTCTTTCCTTTCAAGGTTGTCGAATATGTCGCGTCGGGAAGATTGGTCATTTCCACCGAACTTCCCCCGATGAGCATGAAGGAGATTCACGACGCCATATGCTTTGTTTCCGCGGATGCAAGGTCCATCGCCGATGCGTTGGCAAACGCAGAGCAGACGTATCGCCGCAACCGCATGAGCATCGAACGGGCAATGAAAGCAGCCGCCCAACTTCTGACGCGAGACGCGCTAGAAAGGTCGATATCCAGGGCTTTGAGCAGTCGAATCAAGGACTAGTCCATTGAACCAATGAAATTGCACTGAGCTAATCGTGCATGGGCAAAATGAATCTGAGTGAAACCGAGCGCGAAGAGTTGATGTCGATGCAGCGCAGCCGCACGATGGCCGTTGGCCAGGTGAGGCGTGCGCGTTTGATCTTGCTGCTCGACGAAGGAGCCTCGCGTGCGGCGATCATGGCGGAATTGCGTTGCGATTCGCGTTTCATTACAACGTGGCAAATGCGTTTCACCAGTGAGCGTTTGGCTGGGTTGTACGGCAGACATCCAGGCCGGGCACCGCGACCTGACCTGGCGGGCCTCGAAGCAAGAGTGCTCGACTACACACTGCGACGTAAGCCGGCCGACGGCTCGACACACTGGAGCAGCCGCAAACTGGCGGCACAGTTGGGCATGGCCTTCATGACGGTGCAGCGTATTTGGCGCAAGCACGACATTCGGCCACATCGTCTCGATGCCCACATGGTGTCCAACGATCCCGACTTTGAGGCGAAGGCAGCCGACGTGATCGGGCTGTACCTCAATCCGCCGTTGCATGCGGTGGTGTTCTGCGTGGACGAGAAGACAGCCATCCAGGCGCTGGATCACAAGGACCGGATGTTGCCGCTCTCGCCCGGACGCGCCGAGAGTCATGGCTTTGAATACAAACGCAACGGCACCCTGAGCCTGTTCGCCGCATTGAATGTTGCCACCGGTGAAGTGCTGGGCAAAACCGCGCCACGCCATACCAGTGCCCAGTTTGTTGCGTTCCTCACCGAGGTGGTATGGGCACAGCCGCGCGGAAAGGAGATTCACGTGATCTGCGACAACGTGAGCAGCCACAAAACCAACGCCGTTCAAACATTTCTGGCTGACCATCCGAAAGTGTGGATACATTACACCCCCACGTATTCGTCATGGCTGAATCAGGTCGAGAACTGGTTTGCACGCATCCAGCGCGACGTCATTGCGCGTGGCGTATTCACCAGCACCAAGGATCTCAACAAAAAGCTCATGCGTTATATCCGTCAATACAACAAGCAGGCGCGCCCATTGAAATGGAAGTACTCCGATCCATCGCGGCGAATCCGGTGCAATTCATCCGGTTCAACGGACGAGGCCGACGCTTTGATCAAGCCGCTGTAACCGGAATGACCTGTCGTGGCCTTGAAAGTCGCATGATTTGCTGGCATTGAGGGACAGGAACCGCAGTCGGCAGACGGGTACCCTCGATACCAGGGGCGGAACTTCAATCCGTGGCGCAGGATCGCGGAGGCCGCGTGAATTCGTCAGGCGCTGGCGAGCCCGGTACGGTGCACGTTATTCTCGAAGTCGGCGTAGGATGAGGCGATGCCCTCTCTGAGCGTAATCGTGGGCGCCCAACCCAGAGCGGCGAGCTTCGATACGTCGAGCAACTTTCGCGGCGTCCCATCGGGCTTCGACGAGTCGAATCTCAGCGATCCAGAAAAACCGACGACATCGCAGATCAGTCGTGCGAGGTCGGCAATCGCTATGTCCTTTCCATATCCGACATTAAACATGCCCTCGACCAGGTCGTTGCTCAGCAGGACGAGAACCGCGGACGCCAGATCGTCTACATGAAGGAATTCCCGTCTCGGCAATCCGGAGCCCCATACCGAGAGCGTTTCGAGGCCGTTCAGCTTTGCCTCGTGCGCCTTGCGGATGAGCGCGGCCAGCACATGGCTGCCTTGAAGATCATAGTTGTCGTTGGGGCCATAGAGATTCGTGGGCATCACCGATATGAAGCGCGTTCCGTATTGCTTGTTATACGCTTCACAAAGCTTGTGACCCGCGATCTTTGAGATGGCATAGGCTTCGTTGGTTTGTTCGAGAGCGCTCGTGAGCAGGTAATCCTCTTTTATGGGCTGAGGGCAAAGCTTTGGATAGATGCACGATGAACCGAAGAAGACGAGCTTCTGCGTGTGACTCTTGAATGCTGCATGAATCACATTAGTTTCGATGACGAGGTTCTCGTAGAGAAACGAAGCCGGCTGAGTCGAATTGGCATGAATTCCGCCGACTTTGGCTGCGGCCAGGAGGACGACGTCTATATGCTCTCGGGCGAAAAAATCTATCACGGCGCGCTGATCCAGCAAGTCGAGCGACTGTCTCGAGGCCGTGATCACGTGATCATATCCGGAACTGACAAGGCGCCGTAGGAGAGCCGAGCCGACCATTCCCTTATGTCCGGCGACATAGATGCGAGAGTTTCTGTTCATGTGAATGGCCAATAGTCGAGAGAGACACGTCGGTCGGAACGTGAGTTGCCCCGCCACCTGATTCAAAGGGCTACGACGTGCGATTTCATCAGCTTAGCAATGCATATGGACCATTCAAGGTCATGGCGGACGGTGCCAATATATTGGCGCGGTCCGTGTGGACCTCTCCGCGGTCGTTGCCGAGGATATAAAGATGCGCGAGGTGACGCTGCAACGTAATATCCCGGTCAGCCAACTTCATTCCGTATTCGGCCATCTGACCGTGTGACCGCCGAACCGATCCTATGCTTCAGGGACGCATGAAGGACGTCCGCGGGCCAATTTATGTCGAAAGCGGCCTTGCTCCCGGAAGGTTCGGTGTGTCGGGATACTACCGGCTCTCTTCGAGGAACAAAAATGGAAGCTCTATCGATAACGGGCAACGCAGAGGTCGTTCATGACTCGAATTTCGAAGTAGTCTCGTTCGAAGGTGAAACGCTCGCCATGATCATCCGGGATTCGTTCTCGAGAAGTGGTGTGAGTTTCTTTACTCCGAAGGAGTTTCCTCAGCAACTCGCGTACATGGAACATCCCGCCGGAAAAGTGATCGACGCGCATCTTCACTGCAAGTTGGTGCGGCAGATCGAATGGACGCAAGAGGTGCTCTTCGTCAAGCGTGGCCGTGTCCTGGTGAAGTTCTATACGCCCGATAAGGACTACCTGTCGAGCCGTGTACTGTACGCGGGCGATGTCATCTTGCTGGCGTCGGGCGGTCACGGCTTCGAGATGCTTGAGGACGCGTCTTTCTTCGAAGTCAAACAAGGGCCCTATATGGGAGAGCAGGAAAAATTGCGCTTCGCGTCCGCACACCTGAGCCGACGCAGTGAAGCGAGCGACGGCCCAGGCGTCGAGCTTGAAGTTAAGGACGGCGCGCGATGATTCCGGTGAACGAACCCCTGCTCGACGGAAAGGAGCGCGTCTATCTGAACGAATGCATTGAAAGCGGGTGGATTTCTTCGGACGGGGCGTTCGTCGAGCGTTTCGAACGTGCGATGGCGGGTTACGTCGGCCGCAGACACGCGATTGCCGTCGCGAACGGCAGCGCTGCGTTGGACGTGGCGGCGGTGGCTCTGCGGCTCGGTCCCGACGACGAAGTTATCATCCCCACGCACACGATCATATCGTGCGCATCGGCCATTGTTCGCACCGGTGCCCGCTTGAGACTGGTCGACTCAAGTCCGGATACGTGGAACATGGACGTGACGAAGATCGAAAGCGCTATCACGAGCCGGACGCGGGCGATCATGGCCGTGCACACTTTCGGTCTGCCGGTGGACATGGCTCCGTTGCTGGATATCGCAAGGAAATACGGCCTCGTTGTGATCGAAGATGCTGCGCAGGCAATCGGACAAACCTATAACGAAGCGAAGTGCGGCAGTTTCGGCGATATATCGTGCTTCAGCTTCTACGCCAACAAGCACATCACGACGGGGGAAGGGGGCATGATCGTCTGCGACGACGACGAGCTGGCTACGCGCGCCAGAAGTTTGCGAAACCTGTGTTTCAAGCCTGAGAGGCGATTCGTCCACGAAGAGCTTGGCTGGAATTATCGGATGAGCAACCTCCAGGCGGCTGTCGGGTTAGCGCAATTCGAGAAGCTAGATGCGCACATCGCGCGAAAGCGCGAGTTGGGCCGCCGCTACGAAAGCCTTTTGCGGGGAGTGCCGGGAATCGGGCTGGCGCCGGTGGCATTGCCATATGCCGAGAATATCTATTGGGTCTTCGGTGTGGTATTGGACGACAGCTTGCCCTTTGGTGCCGACGAGCTCCGGTCCATGCTGGCGGAGGCAGGTGTCAGCGCGCGGCCGTTCTTCTGGCCGATGCACGAACAGCCGGTTTTTCTCAAGCAAGGGATGTTCAAGGGAGAGAATTTCCCGATTGCCGAACGCATGAGTCGCAGGGGATTGTATCTGCCGAGTGGTCTCGCGCTTACCGAAGCACAGCAGGACTACACGGTGGGCGTGGTGCGCGACATGCTAGCCACCGCCTTTTCGCGAAGTTTCTGCAACAGCAGGTCAAGTTCAGCGCGGTGCTGACCGACTGCTCGCCGCAGCAAATATGGCCCGTCACGCAACGGAACAAACACTTAATCCGGGTGGCAGGTGGTCGCACGCGGCTTTCGGCGAGCCGCTTTGATGCGATGCGCTTAGCCAGCGCAGGACTGCCTGGCGGTTCAGGCTCGACTCATCGACGAGGCTGGCTATGACATGCCATTCGTTCTATTTTCCGACGTTTTCTCGCTCGGGCTGTTTCCGAGCATCACCGTTTTCTCGCTACGAATGTCGCTGAGAGATCGGTAGCACTCAACTCGCCGCCCATGCACTTCAAACTGTCCAGGACCTCGAATCCGCTGAGGTCCAGCATCAGTTCGATCTCGGGCTTGAACATGTAGCGCATCACATGCGTCTCGAGGACGGTCTCGACCGACTGCGTTTTCAAATCCGTTAGCAGGATGGTGTAGTTGATCGCGACAGTATTGTCATGAGGACGCATCGTGGGCTCGGCGATTCGTATCACCGCGGTTTCTTCGCTGGAGGCGCGTTTGATGCGTACGTCGGGCGGAGCGGCGAGGACCGCGGGACCGTACCAGCAATCGAACACGAACAGTCCTGATGGCCGCAGGTGCGTCTCAGCGGTGCGACACATCGCGATGAAATCGGAGTTGGTCGTTTGATAGCTGGCAACATGGAAGAGCGAGACGACTGCGTCGTAGAGTTCATTCGTGCGGACGATCCGCGCGTCGCCTTGCTGAAACGTCAGTCGCTTCGCTACTGCGCCTGGCAGAGTGGTACACCTGGCAGCGGCTCGGGCAAGCATATCGGCGCTCATGTCAACGCCAGAAACACAAAATCCCGCGGCTGCGAATTCCGCCGCGTGGCGTCCGGTGCCGCAACCTAGATCCATCACTTGACCTCCAACTATTCCGTACCGCCCGAGCAATCCGGTGACAAACGACGCTTCCGCCTTGTAGTTCTTCTCATGATAGAAAAGATCATAGTATTGCGAATATCTCGTGCTGAAGCTCATGAAGCGACTCCATGTCTGGTCGTATGGCGGTGGCGAAGTCACGCGTGACGCGAACGCGCTCTTGTTTATTCGAAGGCAACCAAAGCCAAAGCCAAAGCTCAGGGTGCGCATGAGAAAGGGTATCTAGCGGGGATTTTCAGACTGCATGCATGACCGTTTTCAGCAAGGTGTTGGCGGATCGTTTCCTTGCTGAAGCCTTCGCCGTCTGATCGGTTTATCGCTCAGCAAGTCCAGTGGGTCGGGAAACCCTGATGAGCGGCTTTATGGTTTTCACTTTCAGCGCTGAAGAAATCAGACGATGTTTTGGTCTTGTTGATACTGGGAGCGACGTTCTCGGCCAGAAACATGCTTTTGGCGGACACCGCGGCAATTGTAGATCGAATATGGCACTAAGCTCACGAGGTCATACGCTTTCCACAGCGTTCCAACGCAAGCCAGAGCAGCGATCTGGAACCGAAGCAAAAAGGAGGTAACGGCATGTCCCACGCTACTAGCTTAGGCAATGCAGGAAATCACGGTATTTTCCACGGATTTAAAGAACGCGCGGTCAAGCTCATAGGAATTTTGTTGTTCGACGGTTTTTCGCTGCTTGAAGCGGGCACCCTTGCCGAGGTGCTTCATATCGCCAACGAGATTCAGTCACGCAGTCTGAGAAGAAACGCAACTTACAGCGTCCGTCTAGTCTCTGCCTGCGGTGGGATGATAGCCTGTTCGTCGTCCGTTTGCGTTTGGACCGAGCGCCTGGGCGGCCAGCGGTTCCAAGGCTTCGACGCACTGTATATTGCTGGCGGACCCGGCGCAAAGCGTGCAGCCGCCGACGAAGTGCTGATTGGGTTATTGACCATAGCATGTTCGCAGACCGGCGTCGTCAACCCTCTCGGCAACGGCGACTTGCTTCTGGCGGCAGCGGGCATTTCTCGCCGCGATTGGGCTTCGGTCGATCCGGGCATCTGGAGTCCGAAGACGTCTAACGTCGCGGGGTCGACCGAAGGCGGCGATGCGCTGATCAACTCGCTCGCGCTCGTGAAGCGGGACCTCGGATACGACATCGCGACAGCGGTTGCCGATCACTTCACCGTCTCCAAAGATCAGAATTTGACGACCGTGCTGAGCACCATGGGAACGAACACGCAGGCGGAAAAGGCACAGGAATCCGCGCGCTGGCTCGAGCGAAATTGCGGACGCCCGGTTTCAATAGGCGATGCGGCTCGTACTGTGGCGATGAGCGAGCGGAACTTCCTGCGTCTGTTCAAGCGCGAGATGGGAGTGACACCGTCGCAATATCTTTTGCGAGCGCGCCTCGATCTCAGTTGTGAACTGTTGGTCAGAAGCGACTTGCCGATAGACAAGATCGCTCGCAGGGTTGGACTGACGAATGGCGAGCGGCTTTCGAAGGTGTTCAGGAGGCAATTCTCGATGTCGGCGACGGAATACCGCTGTCGAAAGAAAAGCGGCGCCAGGGCCGATCCTGTGGAGAGGTCCGCTTAGGAGTTGGCCAGGGAAAGTTTCGCCGCGAGACAAGGAGGCCTTCGAATCAGTTGGTCGGCATTCAGATTAAAATATTTTCGAGGAGAAACAGATTTTCACGCATCTGTTCGCCTCGGAAGCTCGATGTCCGAGGGCCGCATGAGCGTCATATGAGCCTTGCACAAGGGCTTTTTTCAGGAAGCCGTCGGACCGGCCAAATACCTGCCTTAATCAGTCACGAACGGCACCAGCAAGCTCGTGCAATCTAAATTCAAACAGAGCGCGAGAACCGTTGTCGAGCGCTGCGATCGTCATATAGATGGCCAAGAAACGTGGAGCGAGGAGTGACGAATTCAAACGGTTCCTTGGAACGGCCTATTCGCATGGTCGCGTTTATAGACTATGAACATACCTCTGGGGGGGGGTATCAGCAAGCGAAGAATGCTGCCTTGCTGCTAAAGAGTCTTCCGCCGGAACTTTGCGCGGTTGAGTTTGTGACGACGCGGCGATCCACCATCGATGATCTGCGACGCAGCGGCATTGAGCCTATCTTTTTCCCGGTGCCCCGCTTGCGCGGACTGGCGGCGAGACTCGGTTCAATATATAGCCGTGGAGGCCCGCGCGCGTTTCTGCGGAAACCGGGCAAGATGGCTTCGGTGGACCGCTTGCTTTCGGTGATGCGCGCGGACATTGCGTACTTCACAACGCCGTCCCACCTCGCACTGGCGATTGATCGATTCAACTATCTGTTCACCGTTTGGGATCTGGCCCACCGCGACGACGTCGAGTTTCCCGAAGTCCGGATCAAGCACGAATTCGAGCGTCGCGAATTTCTGTACGGATCTGCCTTGAAGAAGGCCTGCGGCATCTTCGTCGATTCGCAGGCCGGCCGCGAGAAGGTTGTCAGGCGATATGGAGTAGACAGCGAACGCGTGCATTTGATGCCATTCTCGCCCGCCCGCGCGACAGTGCTTTCCGAGGAGGCGTACGTGGAGCACTTCGTCGATGTCAAGACGAAGTATAAAATTCCGCGCGATCTGAAATACGTCTACTATCCCGCGCAGTTCTGGGCGCACAAGAACCATGTGTTTCTGTTGAAGGGACTGCACGCGCTGGAGTCCCGCTATGGCATCCGTGTAGGTGCGGTCTTCACAGGAAGCGATTTCGGCAACATGAAATACGTGCGTTCGGTCGCCGCCGATCTCGGTCTGGGCGACCGTGTGTTCTTTCTCGGTTTCGTTCCGGACGGCGACGTGCCTTACTTGTATCGCGAGTCGGTCGCGTTAGTGATGCCCACATATTTCGGCCCGACCAATCTGCCGCCACTCGAGGCGTTCAGTCTGGGCGTACCGGTCCTTTACCCGGACCTCGAGGCGCTGCGCGAGCAGGTCGGCGACGCGGGACTGCTGGTCGATCTGGCTCGGCCCGACAGCATGGCGGACGCGCTTTTCAGTCTGATCGACCAGCCTGCATTGCGCCAGTTGATGATCGAGCGCGGCACGCGGCGTCTTGCGAGCAACGATGACGCAGCCCGCTTGTCGACGCTACAGCGGGTGCTCGAACGATATCGCACCCGTGCGGTGTGTTGGGGAGAGGAAGTCTGGATGAATTAGAGTACGGTGAGGTCACAGACGAGACGGGCGGGATCCGCGATTGCAGTGTCCCCGTCCGTATCCGATATTGAACACGCCTTCGGCCCCGTCGGCGTCGAGCAAGGCCAGTGCGGCGGACCCGGCGTCGTCGACGTGCAGGAACTCCCGGTTCGGAGAGCCGGAGCCCCAGACGGAAATCGACTGAACCCCGTTGAGCTTTGCCTCGTGTGCCGTACGGATGAGCAGCCAGCACATGCCCGTTCTGCAAAACATCGTCGTCGTTCGGACATCACCGATATGTACCGCGTTCCGTGCTGTCGGTTATACCCCTCGCAAAGCTTGAGCCCGGCGACCTTCGCGATAGCTTAGGCTTCGTTGGTATGCTCGAAGCTGCTCGTGTGCAGGTACTCTTCCTTTATGGGCTGCGGGCAGCACTTTGGATAAGTGCATGATGAACCAAAGAAGAGCAGATCAGGTGGTGATAGCCGTGACTGGCAACGCGCCGGAGAAGGCCGAACCAACCATACCCTTGTGTCCAGCGACATAGATCCGGGAAATCTTTATTCATGTTGGTGCCCAATCGTCCATTGAGGCGCATTGAGCCGAAGGTGATTTCAAGCGGAGCGTGGAACCTGAAAGGCCCGACGTGCGATTCTCAGGTTAGTGACGGGTGTAGAGAGGTCTCAACCTGTGGCGGCCGGTGCCGGGATCCTGTCGCGGCCCGCGCTTCCTCTCACCGATGACATCGGCGAAATGAATGCGTGTGAGACCACCTTGTACCGCGAGACTCGCTTCAGCCAACGTCATGGCATATTCGGTCAACCCGTCTAGTGACCCTGGAACTGCTCCTATGCTTGCAGACGCGTGAGGTCGTTCTCTCTTCATCAAGCGGGGCCGCATGATGGTCAAGCTCTATACGGCCGATCGAAAATTCCTGACGAGCCGTGTGCTGTGCGCGGGTGATGTCATCTTGCTGGCGTCAGGTGGGCACGGGTTCGAGATCATCGACGACGTATCTTTCATCGAAGTCAAGCAGGGCCCCTATGTGGGAGAGCAGGAGAAAGTGCGCTTCACGGCGAACCCATAACCGATGAATCGAATTGGCGATGCCGGGAAGTACGTGTTCGACGCAAGACCAGAGGGGTGGATGATGGAAGACGCGGTGAGTTCTGAAGACGCAATGGCAGCGGCGATCGCAGAAGCGTCGCTCGGGCACTCCTGTCGGCGCATCGTCCCGGTCATTCTCGCAGGCGGATCGGGCACGCGCCTCTGGCCGATGTCGCGTGAGCAGTTTCCAAAGCAGTTGATCGATGTGGTCGGACGGGATTCATTGCTGCAGGCAACCGTCACACGGATGGAGGGTTTCGTCGGCGGCTTCGACGTCGACACTCAGCCGATTATCGTGTGTGGGGAGGAACACCGGTTCCAGACAGAAGAGCAGGTGCGGGCGTGCGGCGTCTCCGCGAAGATTATCGTCGAGCCTGCGCGGCGCGATACGGCGCCGGCGCTCACGCTCGCGGCGCTCGCAGCCGTTAATCAGGATGACGACGCGATCATGGTGGTGATGCCGTCTGACCATTCCATCTCAGACATTCCGGCGCTGCATCGTGCGATCGCAATTGCCGCTGAATATGCCGAACGCTCCATGATCGTGACGCTCGGCGTTGCGCCCACACGGCCGGATACCGGCTTTGGCTACATCCGGATCGGCGACGCCCTCGAAAACGGCGCACACCTGATCGACCGCTTCGTCGAAAAGCCCACGACCGAACTCGCCGCGCAGTACGTCGCTGCAGGCACCTACTGGTGGAACAGCGGCATCTTCATCGTGCGAGCGGGCGTGTGGCTCGAAGCGCTAGCCAAGCTCAACGGCGACATGCATGCGGCCTGCACTGCGGCGTTTGTGGAAGGCAAGGCGGACGACAACTTCATTCGTCCTTGCCCGTTTCAGTTCGGCCGTGTGCCGGCGGATTCCATCGACTATGCGGTAATGGAGCACATCGGCGCGGCCGGCTCGCCTTGCAAAGGCGTGGTCGTGCCATTGGCGGCGGGATGGTCGGACCTCGGATCCTGGGATGCCGTGTGGGAAGCGATGGAGAAGGACGGGCTCGGCAACGTCGCGAGCGGGCGTGTCGTTTTCGAAGGCGCGACCTCGAGCTATGTGCGCGCCGAGGGCGGGCGGCTGGTTGCATGCGTTGGCACCTCCAACGTAGTCGTCGTCGACACGGACGACGCCGTGCTCGTCGCCGACCGCTCACACGCGCAGGACATCAAGACGCTGGTGGCGCGCTTTCGCGAGCAGCGCGCGCCTGAAGTCGAGACGCACCGGAAGGTGCGCCGTCCGTGGGGCTTCTACGATGCGATCGAGCGCGGCGAGCGGTTTCAGGTGAAGCGCATCGTGGTTGCGCCAGGCGCTCGCCTGTCATTGCAGATGCACCACCATCGCGCCGAGCACTGGGTCGTCGTGCGCGGCACCGCGCTCGTGACACGGGGCGAGGAGCAGTTTCTTCTTTCAGAAAACCAATCGACCTTCATTCCGCTCGGCGTGCAGCATCGGTTGGAGAATCCGGGCAAAGTGCAACTCGAAATCATCGAGGTTCAATCGGGCAGTTATCTTGGCGAGGACGATATTGTGCGCCTGGACGACTGCTACGGCCGAATTTGACCCTATCGCATTGCATAGTGCATCGGAAGCCAATCCTATCGACTTGAGGATTGCCACGTGATGGCCGTGGCAGCGAAGGCCTTGTGTGGCACGATTGCCGACGAGAAACCAGCAAACGAGCGCGACAAAGTTCAGCACGCGGCGACGGCCGAAATGCAGGGGTTGTATTGGAAGCGGGGCTCTCAGGCCAGAGGTATGACATGAGCGATATACAGGGGGCCGCTCCATTCAGTGACTTCGTCGAATTCTTCCTTGACGGACGGCTCCGCAGCAGGTTCCGTTTTGATCAGGCGCATCAGGTCCCAATAATCCTTGCCGAAAAGCAGATCGTCGAACCGCCGAGTGCCGCTGGTTTCCTGCTGCGCGATGCCGCGATAGTGGGTTGCAAAATCGCCATGCTGGTGGCCATGGTGCGCTGGAACCCCTGTTCATTCACCTCCTCAACAGTCCCACCGATGGCATTTCGTTGGGTCAGCATGAAGGCCCAGCACCGCGAACGCAGTATCGCCCGCCGAGGCGTCCCACCATGCGTTCCTTATACTGTCGGTTAGTCTTTTCTTGCCTTTTACAAAGGTATAGTCCCAGTAGGCCGCGGTGAGGTCTTTCCAGAGGTCGCCGTCTCTAGCCCTTGGGAGGATGGACTCACATCCGGATCAGGCCGACTTCCGGGTATTCCTGACTATGTTGATCAGTGCCTTGTCGATGGCGGGTGTCGACAATAGGAATAGCGATATTCCAAGGCGCTCGACTATTTCGCTGAAGAGATTCAGCAAAAACTCCGCAGTCGGGCCTTGAGCAGCGCGAAGGTTCTGCACGTCGTCGATGACGATTATCCCAAGCGAGACGGTTGTCGCAACTTTGTGCATGAGTTGGACCATCAGTGCGATCGTGCGCACTGACCTGGCCTCCTTACTGTACTCGGTATTGCCAAGGATGCGATCTATCGCCTCAAAGAACTGAATGCCAAGGCCCTTTAGCGTAGCATCGTGCGGCACGCTCAGGACAATGTAGACAATCTGCCGCACTACCAGCGGATGATTGCCGTACGCAGTGTGTTCGATGACCTGCGGATAACGGCGATATGGCCTGTCAAAGAGATAGGAATCAGACGGGACCACGCGCAATACCGAAATACGTCCAGCGCAGTATCTGGCCGAAGGCGCATATTCTTGCGGGCCAATTCGACCAACTCGTTCAGAACGAGGCTGCTCGGGTAATGGTTCATGAAAAATTTAGCAAATCTTTCGGCGGTCACGGGATCGGGTACATACCTGTGGCGGTACCAACCACGTATGAAGCGTAGTGAATCGAGCACGGTTCTGTCGAGTTGGGAAGTGTCAACCAAAGTCCAGCCGATTCCGTGATCGTTACACCACTGCCGGGCCACTTCCTTCAGCCGTTGATTCTTTATGCTCAGTCGCTGAGTGTCTGCCGCCAAGGCTGCAGCTCGATATTCCGGCCCTTCCGGGCCCATCTCTGTGATAAGAAAATCGACAGTGATCGGCTCCGGAAAAATGTCGTGTTTCGGATGGTTGACGCCGAATTTATAGGACAGTCGCAGGGTGCTATTAATGTCGACGATCGGCCAGGATTCTCTGATGTTAATGATCGTGGGCACCCGTTCCAAAAGGAAAAAGTAAGTCCGGGCTCGTTCGTCGAGAATCTCGTAGCGCCGGTCTATGCGTATGCCGTGCACGCAACCGGCGGTGCCTCGTGTGCCGGCGTTTTGAATGTTACGCCAAGGTCTGTAAGCAGTGGGCGACCCCACGCCCAACCCGCGCCGGAGTCGCGAACGCAGATACGGTGGATAGAGGTCTGCGTCGCGGTCCAACTCCATAATCGTTCGAGAGTAGGTCCCCATGACGAAAAAATCCAGAGATTTGGCAAAAAACCCAAAATTTTTATGAAACCGACGACTTCGTCGCCAGGCCGCGGCGCGACGTTATGGGCCGATTGCATTGCGTCAAGGAAAATCATGCTTTGCCTGGACGGATTGGCTAAGATGTCGCAGGTTCGCGCGCGCTCCGGATGACGACAAAGCCTTGCCGCATCCCGATGCGCCGCCGCGTCGCGCCGGGAAAACAGAAAACGTTGTCACGCTCCCGCTCGGAGGCCATTCATGACTATTGGCGTATATGCCACGCTGGTCGCGACGTCGCTCGTGCTGCTGCTCGGCGAAAAGCTCGTGCAGTGGATCGGCGTGCTAAGGACCTATTCGATTCCAGCGCCGGTGGCAGGCGGGCTCATCGTCGCGATCTGCGTGCTGATCACGCGCGTCACCACCCACGTGCAGGTCAGGTTCGATTCGACGATGCAGGCGCCGCTGATGCTCGCGTTCTTCTCGACGATCGGTCTGAATGCGCATCTATCAAGTTTGAAGGCGGGCGGCCCGGTGTTGATCCGCTTTCTCGCGCTGGTCTGCGGGCTGCTGATCCTGCAGAACGTGGTCGGCTTGCTGCTCGCGTTCGCCCTCGGCGTCGATCCGCTGCTTGGGATTCTCGGCGGCTCGGTCACGTTGTCGGGCGGCCACGGTACTGGCGCCGCGTGGAGCCAGATCTTTACCGAGCGTCACGGACTGGAGTCGGCGACCGAGATCGCGATCGGCTGCGCGACGTTTGGACTCGTGATGGGCGGCGTGCTCGGCGGTCCGATCGCACGGCTGCTGATGCGGCGGATCAGCGCCGACGAGTTGCTGCGCGTCAAACAGCTAGATGACAAAACGCTGGTCTTCGAAGAACCGAAGGCGCAGCAGGCCACCACGCCCGCCGCGATCATCACGACGCTCGCGCTGATCTCGATCTGCCTCGCGGGCGGAGAAATGTTTGCCGACTGGATCGCGGACACCGCGTTCGAATTGCCGACGTTCGTCTGCACGCTGTTCATCGGCGTGATCCTGAACAACGTGCTCGCGCTCGTGCGTGTGCGGATCGACCAGCACGCGGTCGCGCTTGTCGGCAACGTCGCGCTCGCGCTCTTTCTCGCGATGGCGCTGATGCGGCTCGACCTATGGGGGCTTGCCGCGCTCGCGGTGCCGATCATCTCGATCCTCGCGGCACAGACGCTGCTGATGGCGCTCTACGCGGTATTCATCACGTTCCCCGCGATGGGCCGCAACTACGACGCGGTCGTCTTGTGCGCGGCGCAATGCGGCCTCGGACTTGGCGCCACGCCGACCGCGATCGCGAACATGCAGGCGATCACGAACCGCTTCGGCCATTCTCATATCGCGTTCCTGATCGTGCCCTTGACGGGCGCGTTTTTCATGGACATCGTCAACGCGATCATCATCAAACTGTTTCTCGCGCTGCCGTTTCTCCATTGAGCAGCGGTGGCATTGGCACATCAACCCAAGCGGGCAAATACCATGAGCGATCGACGACACATCGCACCCGACAGTACCGCCGCGCGCGTCGCGTTATGGCGTGCGCTGCACGTGCAGGCCGACGCGCCGCCGCACGTGCTCGAAGACGAAGTCGGCTTGCAGTTGCTGGCACCCGCCGAAGACTGGCGCAGCCGTGGCGACATGGATCCGCGGTTCACGCGGCCGTTTCGCGCGTCGATCGTCGCGCGCGCACGCTTTATCGAGGATCTGGTCGTCGAGCAGGCCGGGCGCGGTGTGGACCAATACGTGATTCTGGGCGCCGGTCTCGACAGCTTCGCGCAACGCCGGCCCGACATTGCGTCGCGGCTCACCGTGTTCGAGGTCGACCCGCCGGGACCGCAAACGTGGAAGCGTCAGCGGCTCGGCGAGCTTGGTTTCGGCCTGCCGGACTGGCTGCGATTCGTGCCGGTCGACTTCGAAGCGGGCGATAGCTGGCGGCAGCGTCTCGTCGCCGAAGGCTTCGACGAAAGCAGGCCGGCCGTCGTCGTGTCGACCGGCGTCAGCATGTATCTGACGAAAGAGGCGAATGCGGCGACGCTGCGCGAAGTGGCCGGGCTGGCGCGCGGCTCGACGTTCGCGATGACGTTTCTGTTGCCGCTGGAGATGGCGGACCCGGACGTGCGCCCCGGACTCGAAATGGCAGAGAAGGGCGCGCGTACGAGCGGTACACCGTTCATCAGCTTCTTCATGCCGCAGCAGATGATCGCCATGGCGCACGAAGCGGGTTTTGACGACGCGCGGCACGTGTCCGCGGCCGATCTGACGCAGCGCTACTTCGCGGCTCGGACGGATGGGCTGCGACCGCCGGGCAAGGCGGAGGAATTGCTGGTGGCGAACACCTAGGCGCCTCTGAACTGTGTTTTGCGGCGACGACGCCAACCGAAGTTACCAGCCCAGCATGTGAGTGGTGAATACGCAATCGCTTTCCCCGCACCGCTATAATCGCGCTCGACCATGGCCTCCGAAGTCTACTCATGAAAAAGATCGCTGCCTTCGCACTCGTCGCATGTGCACTCGCCGCCTGCTCGTCCCCGGAAAAGCAGGCGCAGCGCGCCCAGCAGGAGATCCTTCATAGCGAGCCGAACCTCCGCGCCGCGCAACGCGACGCGGTGATCGACTGCTCACCGGCGAATTGCGATGCCGCGTGGGCGGCGACGAAACGCTATATCGAGCAGCATTCCGACACGCGCGTGATCCGCGCGGACGCGGTCGCGATCGATACCGACGTGCCCGACGATTCGGGCAAAGCCGCTTTCTCAGCGACCCGCGCGAACAAGAGCACGGGCGGCGCGACGCTGTCGCTGTTCGCGCAGTGCCGCGGCATGTATGGGCCCGACAGCGCGAAGGGCGACGACTATGACGCGTGCGCCGAGAAGATCCTGAAGATTCAGAACGGCTACGTGCCATATCTGCGCTCGCACGCATCGGCGCAATAGGTGGCAAGCTACCGGAACCACGGGGCTCCGAACGCGGCACTCGCGTAGCGATTCGCTGAACCCTCGCCACGATGCGGCGGGAGGCGCTATGCTGATGCGTCTTCGCCTCGCGGAACCTTCTCATGCAAGCTCCTGGCGCAACCGTACCGATCTCGCTCGTCAACGGGTTCCTCGGCAGCGTCGGGACGCGGCCGGATATCGTCGACCGGCATCTGTCGGGCGCGAACATTCCGCGCGCGCTTCTGGACCAGCCTGGAGCGCGCGTCACCGAGGAACAGTTCTCCACGCTCTACCGCTCGCTCGCGATCGAACTCGACGATGAGATGCCCGGCGTTTTCTCGCGCCCGCTGCGCAGCGGCGCGCTCAAGTTTCTCTGCCTGAGCCTGCTGGATGCGCCGAATCTCGAATCCGCGATGCACCGGTTCGGCCAGTTCTTCCATCTCGTGCTGGACGACTTCCGCTTCGAGTCGCGCCGCGGCGACCTCGTCGCGAGCCTGGCGCTGCGTCCGGGAAGCACGGGAGCGCTACCCGGCATGCTGGGCCAGGAACTGATGCTGAAGCTCGCGCATGGGATCGCGTCCTGGCTGATCGGTCAACGGATTGCATTGTTGCAGGTGCAGTTCGCCTTTCCCCGTCCCGCTCACGCGCTCGAGTATCTTTATCTGTTTCCCGGACCGGCGAAGTTCGACTGCAATCAGACCTCGATGCAGTTCAGCAGTAGCTATTTCGACCTGCCCGTGCGTCAGCGCAAGGCGAACCTGCGCAGGTTTCTCGCTCGCGCGCCGGAAGACTGGATCTTCGTTTCGTTCAACGAGCAGCTGTTCAGTCATCGCGTGCGGGAACATCTTGCGTCCCGGCTGCCCGACGTCCCGTCCATCGAAGAGGCGGCGGAAGGCCTGCACTGCTCGGTCAGAACGCTGTGCCGTCATCTTGCCGCCGAGGGCACGGCGTTCCAGGTGCTCAAGGACGAATTGCGCCGCGACATCGCGATCCAGCGCCTGACGGGCACGCACGAGCCCATCGCCATCATCGCGGGCGACGTCGGCTTCGGCGACCCCACCGCATTCCACAGAGCGTTCCGTCACTGGACCGGCAGCACCCCGGCGGCCTATCGCCGGGGTGGCTGATCGCGTCATATCGATGCGTCGGCAACACCCGCCGACGCAGTTCCCACGGGGCGCTTACTCCCTCAGACGTGGCCAGAGATGTCAATAGATCGTCCGGTTTGGACAACCGGGCAGGGCCTGTCCGACGCTACGATTCAGCCATACGTTACCCCGGCCGCATCGGTGCCAGACGGGTGACTTTCCCTACGGACTATCTGATCGGAAGAATGGTAATGAGCTACGTCGCGCCTCTCAAAGAAATGTTGTTTGCACTCACGGAACTGGCCGGAATCGACCAACTGGCGGGCTTGCCCGGCTGCGAGGACGCAACCGCCGACACCGCTCGCGCGGTGCTCGAAGAGGCCGCGCGGCTGCACGAAGGCGTGCTCGCGCCGCTGAACGTCGACGGCGACCGCAGCCCGAGCACCTGGAAGGACGGCGTGGTGACCGCCACGGCCGGTTTCAAGGACGCGTTTCGCCAGTTCAGCGAAGGCGGCTGGCAGGGTTTGCAACATCCGTCTGAATACGGCGGTCAGGATCTGCCCAAGCTGCTGTCGACGCCCTGCATCGAAATGCTCAACGCCGCCAACCTGTCGCTGGGGCTGTGCCCGCTCCTGACCGACGGCGCGATCGAAGCGCTGCTGACGGCGGGTAGCGAGGAGCTGAAGCAGCGCTACGTGCCGAAGATGATATCCGGTGAATGGACCGGCACGATGAATCTGACCGAGCCGCAAGCCGGCTCCGACCTCTCGCTCGTGCGCACCCGCGCCGAGCCGCAGGGTGACGGCTCGTACCGGATCTTCGGCACGAAGATTTTCATCACCTGGGGCGAGCACGACATGACGGAAAACATCGTGCATCTGGTGCTAGCACGCACGCCGGGCGCGCCTGAAGGCGTGAAAGGCATTTCGCTGTTCGTCGTGCCGAAGTTCCTCGTCAACGAAGACGGTTCGCTCGGCGAGCGCAACGACGCGCACTGCGTATCGATCGAACACAAGCTCGGCATCAAGGCGAGCCCGACCGCGGTGCTGCAGTTCGGCGATCACGGCGGCGCGATCGGGCAGCTCGTCGGCGAGGAGAACCGCGGTCTGGAGTACATGTTCATCATGATGAACGCCGCGCGCTTCGCCGTGGGGGTACAGGGCGTGGCGATCTCGGATCGCGCGTACCAGCAGGCCGTCGCGTATGCGAAGGAGCGCGTGCAGAGCCGTCCCGTGGATGGCTCCGCGAAGCAGTCGGTCGCCATCATCCAGCATCCCGACGTGCGGCGCATGCTCTCGACGATGCGCGCGCTGACCGAAGGCGCACGCGCTCTGGCCTATGTGTCGGCGTCGCATTGCGATCTCGCGCATCGTCATCCGGACGGCGCGACGCGTGCGAATCATCAGGCGATCTACGAATACCTGGTGCCGATCGTGAAGGGCTGGAGCACGGAGATGTCGCTGGAGGTGACGAGTCTCGGCGTGCAGGTGCACGGCGGCATGGGCTTCATCGAGGAAACCGGCGCCGCGCAGTACTACCGCGATGCGCGCATTCTGCCGATCTACGAAGGCACGACGGCAATCCAGGCCAACGACCTCGTCGGCCGCAAGACCATGCGCGACAACGGCGAGGTGGCCGGGATGCTGCTCGCGCAGATCGACGCGGCCCTGGCCGCGGTGCAAGCGCACCCCTCGTATGGTTCGAGCGCAGCTTTTCAGGCGATGCATCGTCATCTGTCCGCCGGCCGCGAGGCGTTGTACAGCGCGGTGCGCTACGTGGTCGAGAACGTCAAAAGCGATCCGAATGCGGTGTTCGCCGGCAGTGTGTCCTATCTGATGCTCGCGGGTATCGTGCTCGCGGGTTGGCAAGTCGCACGGTCGCTCGTGCTGGCGGCCGACAAGCGCGACGACGATCCGTCCTTCCATGACGCGAAGATCGCGACCGCGCATAGCTACGCGACGCAGGTGCTGCCTCGTGCAATCGCGCTCGAAGCGGCGGTTCGCGGTGCTCGCGATGGCGAAGGCGCGCTGGCGCTGCGCGAAGACCAGTTCTGATCGATCAACGGACGTAATGTGTCATTCAAAACGGTAGGGCTCGGCCCTATCGGTGTGGGAAGGAGAGTGTTGTGAGAGTTCTTGTAGCAGTCAAGCGAGTGGTCGACTACAACGTGAAGGTCCGCGTGAAATCGGACGGTACGGGCGTCGATATCGCGAACGTGAAAATGTCGATGAACCCGTTCGACGAAATCGCGGTTGAAGAAGCCGTGCGTCTGAAGGAAGCGGGCGTCGCGACCGAAGTGATCGCCGTGTCGGCCGGTGTTGCGCAGGCGCAGGAAACGCTGCGCACCGCGCTCGCCATCGGCGCGGATCGCGCGATCCTGATCGAATCGAACGAAGACCTGCAGCCGCTCGCCGTCGCGAAGTTGCTCAAGGCGCTCGTCGACAGGGAGCAGCCGCAACTGGTGATCCTCGGCAAACAGGCCATCGACGACGACTCCAATCAGACCGGCCAGATGCTCGCCGCGCTCGCGAATCTGCCGCAGGCGACGTTCGCGTCGAAGCTTGTCGTGGCGGACGGCAAGGCGACGGTGTCGCGTGAAGTGGACGGCGGCGCGGAAACGCTGTCGCTGACGCTGCCGGCCGTGGTCACGACCGATCTGCGCCTGAACGAGCCGCGCTACGTAACGCTGCCGAACATCATGAAGGCGAAGAAAAAGCCGCTGGAAACGGTCAAGCCCGAAGACCTCGGCGTCGATGTCACGCCGCGTCTGAAGACGCTGAAAGTCGCCGAGCCGCCCAGGCGCTCCGCCGGTGTGAAGGTGCCGGACGTGAAGACGCTGGTCGAGAAGCTGAAGACCGAAGCGAAGGTGCTGTGAGGAGACCCAAGAAATGACGAACCTGGTAATTGCAGAACACGACAATGCGTCGATCAAGGCCGCGACGCTGAACACGATCGCAGCGGCACAGAAAATCGGCGGTGACATTCACGTGCTGGTCGCGGGTCACAGCGCGCAGGGCGCGGCCGATGCGGCAGCGAAGATCGCCGGCGTCGCGAAGGTGCTGCTCGCCGACGCGCCGCAACTGGCCGCAGGCCTCGCGGAAAACGTCGAAGCAACGGTGCTGAACATCGCGAAGCACTATTCGCACATCCTCGCGCCGGCCACTGCTTACGGCAAGAACATCGCGCCACGTATCGCCGCGAAGCTCGACGTCGCGCAGATCAGCGACATCACCGCAGTGGATAGCGCCGACACGTTCGAGCGTCCGATTTACGCGGGCAACGCAATCGCGATCGTGCAATCGGCCGACCCGATCAAGGTCATCACCGTGCGCTCGACCGGTTTTGATGCCGTTGCGGCCGAAGGCGGCAGCGCAGCGGTCGAGAAGATCGAAGCGGCAGCCGACGTCGGCCTCTCGCAGTTCGTGAGCCGCGAAGTGACGAAGCTCGATCGTCCGGAACTGACGAGCGCGAAGATCATCGTGTCGGGTGGCCGTGGTCTGGGCAATGGCGAGAACTACATGAAGGTGCTCGAGCCACTGGCCGACAAGCTCGGCGCGGCACTGGGCGCATCGCGTGCGGCGGTCGACGCGGGCTTCGTGCCGAACGACTATCAGGTCGGCCAGACCGGCAAGATCGTCGCGCCGCAACTGTACGTCGCGGTCGGCATCTCGGGGGCGATCCAGCACCTCGCCGGCATGAAGGACTCGAAGGTCATCGTCGCGATCAACAAGGATGAAGAAGCGCCGATTTTCAGCGTGGCCGATTACGGCCTCGTTGGCGATCTGTTCACCATCGTGCCGGAACTCGAGCAGGCGCTCGGCTAACCGCATCCAGCGGTTAGCGTCCGGCACAACGCGCAGTACGCGTCAGAAGAGGGCAAATGCGCGCCCAGCAAGCGGAATAATCATGAATGAGCTTAACGGATACGATTTCGAAGACCTGCGACCGGGCATGAGTGCCCGGTTCGCCAAGACCATCACGGAGGCGGACATTCTGCTTTTCGCGGGCGCGTCGGGAGACATCAACGCGGTTCACATCAACGAGCAGTTTGCGCAAACCACACCCTTCAAGGGGCGCATCGCTCACGGCATGTTGACCGCCAGCATCATCTCCGCGGCGATCGCGGGGCGGCTGCCCGGCCCGGGCACGATCTACCTCGGCCAGAACCTGCGCTTCAAGGCGCCGGTTCGACCCGGCGACACCGTGCAGGCCGAAGTGACCGTCAAGGAACTGATTCACGACAAGCGCCGCGTGGTGCTGTCGACCGTTTGCACGGTCGGCGGCAAGGTGGTGATCGAAGGCGACGCCGTGGTCATGCCGACAACCTGTCGCGACCGTGTCGTCGAGGACGCGGCTTGCGCCGTCAGCAAAGCATGATAGCGAGCCCCGCCATGAGAATGCCATTCAGCATGCCACACGAGTTTTCCACGGGCTGGGTCAATGCCGGCTTCGATTTCTGGCGTTTTTCGCCGGTCAAGGATGAATACGCTACGACGGTGCCCGATACCGACGGCACGGACTTCGATTTCAACGGGCCGTTTGCGCGAGGCTCCGTGACCCACACGAGCGCCCACTACCTGCAACAGCAGGCGCAACTGTGGAGCGACGCCGTCGCCGGATTGGTCGGCGGGCGCACGGAGTTGAAGGCGGTCGCCGAGCCCGAGCAGGGAGACCGGCGCTTTCACGCCGACGACTGGTCCAGCAACGGCTGGTACAGCCTTCTTAAACAGAGCTATCTGATCAATGCCCGGGCACTCGCGGAGTTCGTCGAGGCGAGCGCGCTCGACGAAAAGGGCAAGCACAAGCTGCGCTTTTTCATGCGCCAGTTCATCGACTTCGCCAGCCCCGCGAATTTCGTCGCGACGAATCCCGAAGTCATCCGGGCGGCGGTGGAATCGGGCGGATCGAGCCTGCTCGCGGGCGTCACGCATCTGCTCGACGATCTGGGCAGCGGCTCGATTTCGATCACCGATCAAAGCGCGTTCGAAGTGGGCCGCAGCGTCGCCACGTCCAGTGGCGCGGTGGTCTATGAGAACGATCTGTTTCAGCTGATCCAGTACGAGCCGCTGACACCGAAGGTCGCCGCGCGGCCGCTCGTGATCGTTCCTCCGTGCATCAACAAGTTCTACATCCTGGATCTGCAGCCCGAGAATTCCTTCGTGCGCTTCGCCTGCGAGCAGGGCCTGACGGTGTTCGTCGTGTCCTGGCGCAACCCGCAGCAGGACATGGCGCAGACCACGTGGGACGCCTACCTCGAGGACGGCGTGATGCAGGCCATCAGCGTCGCGCGTGCGATTGGCCGGGCCGACCAGGTCAATGCATTGGGCTGGTGCGTGGGCGGCACGATGCTGTCGTCGGCGCTGGCGGTCATGCGTGCGAACGGCGACGACTCCGTGGCCAGCCTGACGCTGCTGACGGCGTTGCTCGACTTCACCGACCCGGGCGATCTCGGCGTGTTCATCGACGAGCAGGGCGTGGCGATGCGCGAGCATACGATCGGTGGCGGGGGGCTCTATCCCGGACGCGAACTCGGCTTCGTATTCCAGTCGCTGCGTGCCAACGATCTGATCTGGCCGAATGTCGTGAACAATTACCTGAAAGGCAAAACCCCGGCCGCGTTCGATCTGCTGTACTGGAACGCGGACACGACCAATCTGCCCGGCCCGATGTACAGCTTCTATCTGCGCAACATGTACCTCGAAAACAGTCTGCGCGTGCCGAACAAACTGAAGTTCTGCGACACGCCGGTGGATCTCGGCAACATCGATATTCCAGGCTATCTGATGGCGGCCGAGGAAGATCACATCGTGCCGTGGCGATCCGCCTATCAGTCGACGCAACTACTGGGCGGTCAAACCGAGTTCGTGCTGGGGGCAAGCGGCCATATCGCGGGTGTGATCAATCCGGCGTCGAAGAACAAGCGCAGCTACCGAACCAACGATACCTGCGACGAGAACGCCGACGAGTGGCTCGCAACGTCGGTTCAGCAGCGCGGCAGCTGGTGGAATCACTGGATCGACTGGGTCAAGCAGCATTCCGGCGAGCAGGTCGAGGCGCGCACGAAGCTAGGCAACAGGAAGTACAAGGCAATCGAGAGCGCACCGGGCCGCTATGTGAAGCTTCGCGCCGAGTGACCGGATGGCGATAGCGGGTGCGGCAACAACGGGGGGTGATGCTCAGTGCATCACCCTCCGTTTTTTTTGTCTTCACTGCCACCGGCCGTCACTTCGCATGACTCGCGCGCCAGTCGCGCGGCGTCATGTGGAAGCGCGACACGAACCAGTTCGTGAACGATCCCTGTTGCGCGTAGCCGAGAAGCGCCGAGACCCGCCCGATGGGATAGGTGGGGTTGCTCATGTAGCGCACGGCGAGTTCGCCGCGGACTTCCTCGACCTGATCCGAAAAGCTGGTGCCGGCCGAATTCAACTGCCGTTGCATGGTGCGCACGCTCAGATGCAAATAACGTGCAACCAGCTCGGCGTTCGCCCGCTCGAGCGGTAGCAGCAGGTAGATCGCCTTGCGCACTTCCAGCGCGGCCGATTCCGCGGCGCTCGCGTTCGGCGGAGAGGCGAGGCTTTCCGCATAGCGCACGAGTTCAGGATCGGCCAGTGGATTCGGGTAGTCGAGATCGGCGCTCGCACAGACGAACCCGTTGAAGTCGCTGCCGAACACCAGCGGACAGCCGAAGAAGCGTCGATGAAACGTCAGGTCTGTGGGCGCCGGATGCGTGAAGTGGACCTCGCGCGGTTTCCAGAACTTGCCGAGCAGAGCACTGGAGTGGCGCGCGAGCACACCGAGCGCGAGTTCGATCGCCTGCCTTGTCGGGGTACCCCGTTCGACGACGAGTTCCTCCCGAATGGTGACCGTATTGTCCGCGTCCTCGACGTACACCGCCAGCGCTTCGTTGAGCAGATGGCGGTATTCGGCCGCGGCCAGCAACACTTCGCGCAGCGTGCGTTTGTGTGCGAGCAGGACATTGATCACGCCGCTGCCGAAGGTCTGCCGCGTTTCCGCCATTTGCAGCGCGAGGGTCGGGCACGACGCCTTTTCGGCCGTCATTTCCAGCAGCCGGCAACAGGCGGTGACCGATACGCGATCGTCCGGATTCGCGAGCGCGCCGGCATCGATGCCGGCCTGTTTCGCGAGTTCGACCGGATTCAGTCCAAGCCGTCGCGTCACTTCGAAATAACCGCTCATGGCTACCGACGTCACCATCGTTTCCATCGTAGTTTCTCCGGACGATTCATACGCTGAGTATTTTTCTAGTCATTAAACACTTGCTTCGCGCAACTATTGGTGTTAACGCGCAGTGGCACGAATCGCTAAAAGGATGGCGTCCAATCACAAAAGTGTAGCGCGTGATTGCCGTATCGTGGGCACATGTCGTTCGAAGTGTTCCAGCAAATTTTCATGCGACCTCGCGATAGCGGAACACCGTCACTTCAAAACTGGATGGAGGCAAACAAATGCAATTTCTCGACGATTCGTTGCACCCTGAGAATCAGGACAAGGTAGTCATCACCACCGCCCCTTACGGCCCGGAATGGATGCCGGAAGACTTCCCGGAAGACATCCCCGTGACGATGGACGAGCAGATCCAGAAGGCCGTCGATTGCTACAACGCCGGCGCCACGGTATTGCACCTGCACGTGCGCGAACTGGACGGCAAGGGCTCGAAGCGCCTGTCGAAGTTCAATGAACTGATCGCGGGTGTGCGTGCGGCAGTGCCCGACATGATCATTCAGGTCGGTGGCTCGATCTCGTTTGCACCGGAAGACGACGGACAAGCCGCGAAGTGGCTGTCCGACGACACGCGTCATATGCTGGCCGATCTCGATCCGAAGCCCGATCAGGTGACGGTCGCAATCAACACCACGCAAATGAACATCATGGAGCTGCTCTATCCGGAGTATCTGGCAGGCACCTCGCTTTCCAACCCCGGGTTCATGGCCGCCTATAGTGAAATGACGGTTCCGGCCGGTCCCGCCTGGGTCGAGGAACACCTGCGCCGCCTGCAGGCTTCGGGCATCCAGCCGCACTTCCAGCTCACCGGCATTCACGCGCTCGAAACGCTCGATCGCCTTGTGCGCAAGGGCATCTACAAGGGCCCGCTGAACCTGACGTGGATCGGTATCGGTGGCGGCTTCGACGGCCCCAATCCATTCAACTTCTTCAACTTCGTGCATCGCGCGCCGGATGGCTGCACGCTCACCGCTGAGTCGCTGCTGAAGAACGTGCTGCCGTTCAACATGATGGCGATGTCGATGGGCCTGCATCCGCGCTGCGGCATCGAGGACACGATCATCGATCAGCACGGCAAGCGCTTCACGTCGGTGCAGCAGATCGAGCAGTGCGTGCGCGTCGCGCGCGAACTGGGGCGCGAAATTGCCACTGGCAAAGAAGCGCGCGAGATCTATCGTATTGGTGTGCAGTACGAGACGGTCGAAGAGACGCTGGTCGCCAACGGTATGGCGCCGAACCGCCAGGCCGGTGTCAGGAACGTGCCGCTTCGCGCGGCGTGATCGCCAGGAGCCCGGGCCGGCGCATTGGCCGAGGCCGGGCTTCATGGCTAACGCTCCCGGTGCATAGCGGGGAGCAGATAGCTGAATCCATAACAGGTCGTCGGCCCACGCGGGCAAGGCGGTCGCCAGGGAATCAGCGTGGAGGGAGACTAAATATGCTCGTTCAGAATGCAGCGCCCACGACGGGCGAAGTTTCGGCAGCTCAGACGGACGTGCGCGCTTATGCGTGGGTGGTGTTTGCGTTGACGGTCGGATTGCTGCTTTCCGACTATATGTCGCGGCAAGTGTTGAATGTCGTGTTTCCGCCGCTCAAGGCGGCATGGCATCTGTCCGACGCGCAGCTGGGTTCGCTCAGCAGCGTGGTCGCGCTGATGGTCGGTGTGCTCACGTTCCCGCTGTCGGTTCTGGCCGACCGCTGGGGCCGCGTGAAGAGCATCGTGCTGATGGCGGCGATGTGGAGTCTCGCGACGGTGGGCTGCGCGATCTCGGCGAACTATGGGCAGTTGCTGCTGGCGCGTGCCTTTGTCGGGATCGGCGAAGCGGCCTATGGCAGTGTCGGTATCGCAGTTGTTCTGAGCATCTTTCCGGTTCGGCTGCGCTCTACCCTGACCGGCACCTTCATGGCGGGTGGCGCGTTCGGCTCGGTGCTGGGCATGGCGCTCGGCGGCGCGGTGGCGGCTCACCTCGGCTGGCGTTCGGCATTCGGCGCCATGGCGGCGATGGGGATCGTGCTGGTCGTGATCTACCGCCTCGTCGTCACCGAAAAGCGTCTTGTGCCGCTGCAGCCGGCGAGCGTGACGAGGCAGGCGCAATCGCGCGGCATGTGCATGAGCCTGCGCGCGCTGATGAAGGGGTTGTTTTCGACGAAGTCCGTGGTGTGCGCCTATGTGGGCAGCGGCCTCCATCTGCTGGTTCCCGCCGCTGTGTGGGCATGGATGCCGAGCTTCCTGAATCGCTACTACGGCATGACCACCGGCAAGGCTGCGATGTGCGCGGCGGTGTTCGTGCTGGTGACCGGGGTGGGCATGGTGGTGTGCGGAAACCTCGCCGACCGGCTCAGCAAGAACATGCGGGAACGCAAGTGGAGCGCCGCGATCGTCTTCTGCCTCGCCTGTTTCGTTCTGCTCGCGATTGGCTTGCGGATGCCCGCGGGGCCGTGGCAGCTGGTCGTGATCGGCGCCGGCATGTTCTTCTGCGCCGGTGCGAGCGGCCCGTCGGGTGCGATGGTGGCGAACCTCACGCCGCCGACGATTCACGCCTCGGCGTTTGCGACCCTGACGCTCGCGAACAACCTGCTGGGTCTCGCGCCGGCGGCTGTTCTCACGGGAATCATCGCCGATCGGATCGGACTGCTGGGCGCGTTGCAACTGGTGCCGTTCGCACCGCTCGTCGCGGCCGCCGCATTCATGATCGGCAAACGGAACTACTCGGGCGATCTGGATCGGCTGAACACGCTGCGCGAGCAGGCCGCACGCTGACATCGCGTGGTGCCGCGCGGACGGCGCGGCGCACGGAACCTGTAACTGCGCCGCTGGCGCAACGAATTCTGCAAAGTGCAGATCAAGTAAAGAATTGGAGAGTCAACATGGCAAAGGCAGTTCGCTTTCATGAAACCGGTGGTCCCGACGTGCTGCGCTACGAGGACGTCGAAGTGGGCAACCCCGGTCCCGGTCAGGTTCGCCTGCGCCATCAGGCAGTGGGCCTCAATTTCGCCGACACCTACTTTCGCAGCGGCCTGTATCCGGTCCCGCTGCCCGCGGGGATGGGCGTGGAGGCCGCGGGCGTGGTCGAGGCCGTTGGCCCGGACGTCACGAACGTCGCGGTGGGTGATCGTGTGACCTACACGGGCTTCATCAATACGCTCGGCGCGTACAGCACCGAACGCCTGATTCCGGCCGCGCCGCTGATCCGGCTGCCCGATGCGATCGACTGCGAAACGGCTGCCGGCATGACCATGCGCGGGTTGACCTCCGCGTATCTGATGCGCCGCATTCACGACTTCAAGGCGGGCGACACGATCCTTCTGCACGCCGCCGCCGGCGGTGTCGGCCTGATCGTTTCGCAATGGGCGAAGCTGCTGGGTCTGACCGTGATCGGCACGGTTTCGACCGAGGCCAAGGGCGAGGTGGCCCGCGCGCACGGCTGTGACCACATCATCAACTACAGCCACGAAGACGTCGCCAGGCGCGTGCGCGAACTGACCGATGGCGTCGGCGTGAACGTCGTGTTCGACAGCGTCGGCAAAGACACCTTCGAGGCCTCGCTCGATTCGCTGAAGCGCCGCGGTCTGCTGGTTTGCGTCGGCACGGCCTCCGGCCCGATCCCGCCGTTCAATCCGCAACTGCTGGCTATGAAAGGCTCGCTCTATCTGACCCGCCCGGCTCTGGCTGACTACATCGCCGACCCGGCCGAGAAGGACGAGCTTGCCGGCGAAATCTTCGGGCTCATCGCCTCGGGACGCATCAAGATCGAGTTGAATCAGCGCTATGCGCTCGAAGATGCGGCGCAAGCCCATCGTGATCTGGAATCGCGCAAGACGACGGGTTCGTCGGTCTTCGTGATCTAAGGAGCTAGCCATGCGAGTCGAACAACTGACGTGCTCGATCGGCGCCGAACTGATGGGGGTGAATCTCGCCCACGCCATCTACGACGATGGCCTGTTTGCCCAGATCCGCTCGGCGCTGCTGAAGCACCGGGTGCTGTTCCTGCGCGACCAGGACATCACGCGTGCCGAACACGTGGCGTTCGCGCGCCGCTTCGGCGAACTGGAAGACCATCCGGTCGCGGGCAGCGATCCGGAGAATCCGGGCCTCGTGCGTATCTACAAGACCCCGGATCAGCCCAACGACCGCTACGAAAACGCGTGGCATGCCGACGCCACCTGGCGCGAAGCGCCGCAGTTCGGTGCCGTGCTGCGCTGCGTCGAGTGTCCGCCCGTCGGCGGCGACACGATGTGGGCGAACATGGTCCTCGCCTACGAGAATCTGCCGGCGCACGTGAAGGCTCAGATCGCGGACCTGCGCGCGCGCCACAGCATCGAGGCGAGCTTCGGTGCCGCGATGCCGATCGAAAAGCGTCTCGCGCTGAAGGCGCAATTTCCGGACGCGGAGCATCCGGTCGTGCGCACGCATCCGGAAACGGAGGAGAAGGTGCTGTTCGTGAGCGCTTTCACGAGCCATTTCACGAACTTTCACACGCCGGAGCGAGTGCGCTTCGGGCAGGACGCGAATCCGGGCGCGGGCGATCTGCTGCGCTATCTGATCAGCCAGGCGTACATCCCCGAGTACCAGGTGCGCTGGCGCTGGCAGAAGAACAGCGTCGCGATCTGGGACAACCGCAGCACGCAGCACTATGCGGTGATGGATTACCCGCCGTGCCACCGCAAGATGGAGCGCGCCGGCATCATCGGCGACAAGCCATACTGAACTAGCAGGTAGCTTCCCATGAATTACGAATTGAAACCGACCATTCTGATGGTTCCGGGTCTGCGCGACCACGTCGCGGAGCATTGGCAAACCCTGTTGCAGCAACGGCTGCCGAAAGCGCTGTCGGTGCCGCCGCTCGAGCACGACAAGCTCAGTTGCGCGGCACGTGTCGCGGCGCTCGATGTCGCGCTCGCGCGGATCGACGGCCCGGTCATTCTGGTCGCGCATAGCGCTGGCGTGATGATCACGGTGCATTGGGCGGCGCAGCACAAGCGCGAGATTCACGCTGCGCTGCTCGCGGCGCCCGCGGACCTCGAGACGCCGATGCCGGCGGGCTATCCGGAGCTAGATACGCTCGAGCAGAACGGCTGGCTGCCGATTCCGCGCAAGCCGCTGCCGTTTCCGAGCATCATCGGCGCGAGCCGCAACGATCCGCTCGCGCGGTTCGAGCGGGTGCAGGACATGGCGCAGGACTGGGGCAGCCGCCTCGTCGATCTCGGCGAAGTGGGTCACCTCAACCCTGCTGCGGGCTTTGGCGAATGGCCGATGGCGGAGACGTTGATTAGCCGCCTGGTACTGATGTGACGCGGCCCGCGTCGGATCAGAAGGAGTCTGGGATGTCGCGTCGGATCGTGGTGGGGGTTGCCGGCGAACTCGCGCCGGGCCAGCGCAAGCTGGCCTTCATCGATGGCCGCAGCATCGTGCTGTTCAACATCGCAGGCACGCTTCACGCCATCGACAACACATGTCCGCACAACGGGGCCTCGCTCGCGAGCGGGAAGCTGGAAGGCTGCATGTTGCGCTGCCCGGCGCACGGTTTGCGGTTCGACGTGCGCACGGGCTGTATGCCGGGAACAGGCGGATTGAGTGTGACGACCTTCCCGGTCGGAATGGTGGATTCAAAGGTGGTGGTGAGTCTCGACGAGCCGAACGCGACGCCCTCTTAGGCGCGAGCCGGCAGCGCGACAACGTAGGACGGCCAGGCCGGCTACGAGAAGCCACAACCAATCAGGAGACGGAAAGATGCAAGGCTTGATGATGCAGCAGTCGCTGCTGGTTTCCGCGCTGCTCACGCACGCGGAGCGCCATCACGGCGAACAGGAAATCGTGTCGCGACGCGTGGAAGGAGACATCCATCGTTATTCGTATCGGCACCTCGCGCAGCGCGCGCGCCGAATGGCCAACGCGCTGGCGACGCTCGGCGTCGGCCAGGGCGAGCGCGTCGCGACGCTCGCATGGAACGGCTATCGCCACATGGAACTCTATTTCGCGGTGTCGGGCTCCGGGTCCGTGCTGCATACGCTGAACCCACGACTGCACGTCGACCAGCTCGCGTACATCATCGAGCATGCGGAAGATCGTGTCGTGTTCTTCGATCTGACCTTTCTGCCGTTGATCGAGAGCGTCGCGCCCCGGGTGAAGAGCCCGAAAGTATTCGTGGCGATGACCGATCGCGCGCACATGCCGCAAGCGAACGACCTGACCGGCATGCTGATGTGCTACGAGGATCTGCTCGAGCTGGACGACGACGTTTTCGAATGGCCGCTGCTCGATGAAAACAGCGCGTCGTCGCTGTGCTACACGTCGGGCACCACCGGTAATCCGAAGGGCGTGCTGTATAGCCATCGTTCGACCGTGCTGCACACCTACGCGGCGGCGCTGCCCGATTCGCTGAACTGTTCCGCGCGCGACGTGATCCTGCCGGTCGTGCCGATGTTCCATGTGAACGCGTGGGGACTGCCCTATATCGCCTGCATGGTCGGCGCGAAGCTGGTGTTTCCGGGGCCGGCGCTCGACGGCAAGTCGCTCTATGAACTGATCGAAACGGAACACGTGACGCTGTCGGCCGGCGTGCCGACGGTGTGGCAGGGACTGCTCACGCATGTCGATGCGATGGGCGGGACCTTCTCGTCGATGCGACGCACGGTGATCGGCGGCGCGCCGTGTCCGACCGCGATGACCGAGGCGTTCCAGAAGCGCCACCGGGTGGAGGTGCTGCACGCGTGGGGCATGACCGAATTGAGCCCGATCGGCACGGTCTGCAGCTTCAAGGCGCATCAGCAGTCGCTGCCGATGGAGGATCAGTACAAGATTCAGGCGAAGCAGGGACGCGCGCTGTTCGGCATCGACATGCGGATCGTCGACTCCCACGGTAATGAATTGCCGTGGGACGGCGAGAGCGCTGGCGATCTGCAGGTGTGCGGTCACTGGGTCACGCAGCAGTACTTCGGCGCCGACGTCGAGTCGCCATTGTGCGACGGCTGGTTTCCGACCGGCGACATCGCGACGATCGACCGGCACGGCTTCATGCAGATCACCGATCGCAGCAAGGACGTGATCAAGTCGGGCGGCGAATGGATCAGTTCGGCGGCGATCGAAAACGTCGCTTATCTGCATCCGGAAGTCTCGACTGCAGTGTGTATCGCCGCACGGCATCCGAAGTGGGACGAACGGCCGCTGCTGCTGGTCGTGAAAAAGCCGGGCAGCGAGCTGACCAGCGACGAACTGCTGTCCTTCTTCAACGGCCGGGTCGCGCGCTGGTGGACTCCTGATGCGGTGGTGTTCGTCGACACGGTGCCTATCGGCGCAACAGGCAAGGTCCTGAAGAATCAGTTACGCGATCAGTTCGGCAACTACTACCTGCCCTGACGCGCGGCTCTTGCAGCAACGCAGTTCGATTCACGCAACAACGCGACCGGGTACCCCCGGCGCACACAAAAACCACCAATCATTTGAAGCGACCGCAGCATCGGCTTTTGCGCCACCGCCGGTACGCGAAGGAGACACAATGAAGTTGAAGTCAAGCAGCGCTGTCGTGTTGGCCATTTTCGCCACCGCGGCTCATGCGCAGTCGTCAGTGACGCTTTATGGCGTAGTCGATACGGGGCTGCTGTATCAGAGCACATCGGCGGCTACCTTTCTGCCGCACGCGCCGAACACGGGCAAAATTTATCAGCTGAAGGACGGCGGTATCTATGCGAGCTTCTGGGGTGTGAAGGGAAGCGAAGACATCGGCGGCGGCTACAAGATCAACTTCAAGCTGCAGGGTTCGTTCAACACCGCGAACGGCAAGTTCGGTCTGTCCGACACGCCGGGCGTCACGGCGATCTTCAACCAGTTCGCGACGGTCGGCGCATCAGGGCCGTTCGGTACCTTCGACGCCGGCCGGCAGATCATTCCGATGATCTACGCGATGGCGGAAACCGACGTCCGCGGCGCGCAGTATTTCGGCAGTATTCTGACCGCGTGGCTGGGCATCAATCAGGCGGCCGGCTGGCCAGGCACGAGCACGAACGCGCCGATCGGCGCGCTGTACGACAGCAACGCGCTCGTCTACAACTCGCCGAAATTCCATGGCGCGTCGCTCGCGCTCGAGTACGCGCCGGGCGGCGTCGCCGGTCAGTTCCAGGGCGGTACGCGCGAGTCGGCCGTGCTCAAGTATTCGAACTACGGTCTGAATCTGTCCGCGTTGTATTACAACGGCCACGATACCAACCCGTACCCGATCACCTACCCGGCGGCGCCCGCTATCCCCGCGACCGGGCTTGCGAACAACCGTTTCTACTATTTCGGTGCGATGTACACAATCGCCGGATTTTCGGTGTCGGCCTCGTACGGCGCCGGCAAGAACCCGGCCCATACCAACACCGCGGACTTCGAAATGATCTCGGGGGGCCTCGGCTACCAGTTCAATCCGCGTTTCAAGATCACGTCCGGGTACTACTACCTGAAAGACAAGAACAACTCGGCGAACCATTCGGGCGAGTTCGCCGTGGGCGCGGAATACAACCTGTCCCAGCGCACCAAGGCTTACGCGCAGGTGGGTTATGTCAACAACAGGGGGACCATGAATCAGACCATCGTCTATGGCGCCCCGGTTGCGCCTGGCGTGTCCACCACGGCGGCCATGGTCGGCATCCGCCATAACTTCTGATTGCGTCACCTATAACAACTGGAGTATTCGATGAAAAGCATTCAGGCACGCGCGTTGGCGATTGCCATATTGATTCTGGCCGCGTCGAGCAACGCATGGTCGCAGTCGGGCCAGACGGCTAGTGCAGCTTCGGGGGCACCCGCGATGTCAGCTAGCGCAGCCGCCCCCGTCAGCTCGAGGCAAGCCAATCGCGCGCTGCGTCGGCAGGTGTATGCCGCGATCGGCAAGCACAAGGAGATCAGCGCCGGCAATATAAGCGTCATCGTAAAAGGCGGCGCGGTGACGCTGAGCGGCACGGTCACCGACGTTTCCCAGATCAATCAGGTCGCGGAGATCGCGAAGGGTGTTCCGGGGGTGACTTCGGTGACCAACAAGCTCACGGTGCAAAAGCCGTTCGGCGGGATGTAAAAAGAGCTCACGCATCGGGGGATCAAGCGCGAGGAGCCCAATATAACAATCCACTAGCTGTGGAACAGCGCCGTGTAACGGCGCTGCATCTCTTCAGGCGTGAGCGCTTCGATCTGCGCGCCGAGCATCCATTCGTGGCCGAATGGATCGCGCACGGTCGCCGAGCGCTCGCCATAAAAATGATCGGTTAGCGGGCGGACCACGGTTGCGCCCGCTGCAACCGCTCGTGCGAACAGCTCGTCGACGTCGTCGCAGTGGATATGCAGCATCACACTCGGCCGGCTGTCGCCGGTCGGTCCGAGCATGTCGTGCTCGGGATATTCATCGGACAGCATCACGGTCGCGGGACCGATCTTCACTTCGGCATGACCGATGCGGCCGCCTGGCTCGGTCAGGCGAAACTGCTCGACGCCGCCGAATGCCTGCGCGTAGAACTCGATAGCCCGTGCGGCGTTGCGCACGCGCAGATAGGAGTAGACCTCGTGGATCGCGTTCATCATCACCTCCGGGTGGTTGGCGAATATGGGTTGCCGGACATAATAGTCTGCCCCGATCCGCCAGGCGGTCGCTTGGCTACCCACGGGATTCCATCGCCTTTTGACCAACGATGAATCGAGGTCGCTAGCGCTGCTCCTTCTGAATCAAGCCGCACCTGAATCGCGTCACATTTGTCACTCCCACCATTCGATGTCCGGCGGCCTAAACTACCCCATCATCAGCAGCGAGCGATGCCCGGTGAGCGAATCGCCTTCCGACCCGAACGCACAGGACATCGCTCTAACCCGGAGGTCACGATGACGACGATCAAGTCACCTGAGAAGCGTGGGAAAGATGGACAGCCTGCCATGAAGACACCACCGATTGTGTCGCGGCAAGAGTGGGAGGCCGCGCGCGAGCAGCTGCTCGTCAAGGAGAAAGCCTTGACACGTGCACGCGACGCGCTGGCCGCTGAGCGACGGCGGATGCCATGGCTTGCCGTGGAAAAAACGTATGCGTTCGACGGGCCGGAAGGCAGAGTAAGCCTGCTCGACCTGTTCGGCGGCCGCCGCCAGCTGGTCGTCTATCGCGCCTTTTTCGAGCCCGGCGTGCACGGGTGGCCAGAGCATGCGTGCATTGGCTGTTCCCTGGGGGCCGATCAGGTCTCCCACCTTGCCCATTTGCACGCTCGCGACACTACGCTTGTGTACGCGTCCCGCGCGCCGCAAGCGGATATCGCGCGGCTGAAGACCCGGATGGGCTGGGAGATGATCCCCTGGTACACCATCACCGACAGTTTCGACGCCGACTTCGGCGTGGACGAATGGCACGGCCACAACGCGTTCATCCGGGACGGCGAGCGGGTGTTCCGAACGTACTTCATTAACGGCCGTGGGGACGAGGCGATGGGCACGATCTGGAGCTACCTTGACATGACGGCACTCGGGCGGCAGGAGACGTGGGAGGATTCGCCGGAGGGCTACCCGCAGAGCCGACCGTACAAGTGGTGGAACTGGAACGACACTTACGTCCCCGGCGCGGCTCCCGATCCGAAGTGGGTCGAGGTGTCAGATGCCGGAGAGGCTGCGTTTCGGAAACGCGACGAGTAGCGCCTGACGAGTCATCGATCGCTGTCGTTTCTCTGTCCGATGCTGCAGTCTGCGGGCAAACTGTGAAGCGATGCCCGGATGCGAATGAGCAGTATCGCGGTACGTTCGATGTTTGAAATCGCGTCGTCGTATTGAGCGCGCCCGTGGATCGGCCGTGCGCCAGCCACGAATCCAGGCGGAGATTACAATGACTGGATCGTTACGGCATCCTATCGGTTCAACCGCTTCGTTTCCCCGCTTACGAGGGCCACACTCCGATGAACGCATCCGAACGTATCGACGAACTGATCACGGGACTCACCGACTGGCGCGGCGCGATCTTCGCTCGCATCCGTCAATGCGTGCTCGCGGCGGACCCGGCGATCGTCGAGGAATTCAAGTGGATGGGTAGTCCGGTCTGGTCGCGCGACGGCATGATCGCGGTCGCCAACGCGCACAAGGGTAAGGTCAAGCTGACCTTCGCGCATGGGGCGGGCCTGGCCGACCCGGACGGCTTGTTCAACGCAGGCCTCGAAGGCAACGCGCGGCGCGTTATCGACTTCTTCGAGAGCGACGGGGTCGACGAGCGCGCACTGAAAGCGCTGGTGCACGCCGCAATCGACTATAACCAGAATCATCTGAAGAAGAACCTGCGCGGCGCACTACCGAAAGCCGGCCGTAAGCGGGCGTCCGGCGACGCCTGAGGCCGGCACAGTCTGCTCGCCAGCTCCGCCGCGCCGCCAGCCCCGGTGGGTAGATACCAGAATTGATATCGATATCACCCGAAATATAATTGGAAAGATATCAACTCGCTCCGTACACTTCACCATCCCTGGACGCTGAGCGGCAACCTTGCGGCGTAGCGCCGGGCGGGCCGCTTCAGTCAAATTGGCCGGTGAGGGTCCCGGCACATGCATCAAGGACCTAGCATGTCGGAAAAAAAGCGGAAATTGCGCTCGGCCGAGTGGTTCGGCACGGCTGACAAGAACGGCTTCATGTATCGAAGCTGGATGAAGAATCAGGGCATTCCCGATCATGAGTTCGACGGGCGTCCCGTGATCGGTATCTGCAACACGTGGTCCGAGCTGACGCCGTGCAACGCGCACTTTCGCAAGCTCGCCGAGCACGTGAAGCGCGGCGTCTATGAAGCGGGCGGCTTCCCGGTCGAGTTCCCGGTGTTTTCCAACGGCGAATCGAATCTGCGTCCGACCGCGATGCTCACGCGCAATCTCGCGGCGATGGATGTCGAGGAGGCGATCCGCGGCAATCCGATCGACGCGGTCGTGCTGCTGACCGGCTGCGACAAGACGACCCCCGCGCTGCTGATGGGCGCGGCGAGCTGCGACGTGCCGGCGATCGTCGTGACCGGCGGCCCGATGCTGAACGGCAAGCTCGACGGCAAGAACATCGGCTCTGGCACCGCGGTGTGGCAGCTGCACGAATCGCTGAAGGCCGGCGAGATCGATCTGCATCAGTTCCTGTCGGCCGAGGCGGGCATGTCGCGCTCGGCGGGCACCTGCAACACGATGGGCACCGCGTCGACGATGGCCTGCATGGCTGAGGCGCTCGGCACGTCGCTGCCGCACAACGCGGCGATTCCCGCGGTCGACTCGCGCCGCTACGTGCTTGCGCATATGTCGGGAATCCGGATCGTCGAAATGGCGCTCGAAGACCTGAAGCTGTCGAAGATCCTCACGCGCGAGGCGTTCGTCAACGCCATTCGCGTCAATGCGGCGATCGGCGGCTCGACCAACGCGGTGATTCATCTGAAGGCCATCGCGGGGCGCATCGGTATCGATCTCGAACTCGACGACTGGGTGCGCATCGGCCGCGACACGCCGACGATCGTCGACCTGATGCCGTCGGGCCGTTTCCTGATGGAAGAGTTTTATTACGCGGGCGGCCTGCCGGCCGTGCTGCGCCGGCTCGGCGAAGCGAACCTGCTGCCGCATCCGGATGCGTTGACGGTCAACGGCAAGTCGCTGTGGGACAACGTGAAGGATGCACCCAACACCAACGACGAAGTGATCCGTCCGCTCGACAAGCCGCTCGTCGCCGATGGCGGCATCCGTGTGCTGCGCGGCAATCTCGCGCCGCGCGGCGCGGTGCTGAAGCCGTCGGCGGCGACACCCGGGTTGCTCAAGCATCGCGGACGCGCGGTCGTGTTCGAGAACCTGGAGCACTACAAGGCGCGCATCGTCGACGAGACGCTCGACGTCGACGCGAATTCGGTGCTGGTGATGAAGAACTGCGGGCCGAAGGGTTATCCGGGCATGGCCGAAGTTGGCAACATGGGCCTGCCGCCGAAGCTGCTGAGGCAGGGCGTGAAGGACATGGTGCGCATCTCCGATGCGCGCATGAGCGGCACCGCCTACGGCACCGTGGTGCTGCACGTGACGCCGGAAGCGGCGGCCGGCGGCCCGCTCGCCGCGGTGCAGGACGGCGACTGGATCGAGCTCGATTGCGACGCGGGCACGCTGCACCTCGATGTCAGCGACGCGGAACTCGAGCGCCGTCTCGCGCAGCATGTGCCGCCCCAGCCGCCGGAAGGTGGCGGCTACCGGCGCCTGTATATCGATCACGTGCTGCAGGCCGACGAGGGTTGTGACCTCGACTTCCTCGTGGGGTGTCGAGGTTCCGCGGTGCCGCGGCATTCGCACTGACGCGCCGTTGCAACGGCAACGGCTCGGCCCATGACCGTGCGGGCGATGCATTCGTGCATCGCCCGCATTTTTTTATGACCTGTCGTTGGCGTTCGCGGCGCAGTTGCCTTGGATGGTGCGCCGCTAATGGCTATTGGCCGAGGTGGTCGACCGCGTCGAGCACGAGTCCGAAGAACTCGTTCGCCGCGGCCGGATTCAGCCAGCGCACGACCACCGTCATGCGCCGCTCCGGTTCGACCCACGTGAATGAACTGCCTGCGCCGACACCGAAATAGCTCGACTCCGGCACGTTCGGGAACACCTTGCGCCCGGTGTTGAGCCACACGAGGTAGCCATAGAACGGCGCGATCGCGCACGGCGTGCGCATGCGCGCGATCCATTCGGAGGACAGCACGCGCTGGCCGTTCGCGACGCCGTCCTTGAGCAGCATCTGCGCGACCTTCAACTGATCGTTCGCGCTGACCGATATGCCGCCGCCCCAGTGCGTGCCGCCCGGCACCGACTGCATGCGTCGCCCGTCGATTTCGACCCACGCATTGTCGTAGCCAACCCATTGCCAGTTTTCGCTCGCGCCCGAAGGCCGCATGATCGCTTCGCGAAACACCTCGGGCAGCGGCTGACGGAACAGATGCAGCAGCGCGAGCGAGAACTGGTTGATGCGGACGTCGTTGTATTCCCAGTACGTGCCTGGCCGTTGCGGCGGACGCAGATCGCCTTTTTTGCCATCGGGCGGCGCGGCGAAATTGACCGCACGGTAGTGATCCGCCTGATCCAACAAACCGAAGTACGTGCCGCGCCATTCGCTCGTTTGCTGCAGTAGATGCGCCCAGCTGATCGGCGCGTTGTGTTCATCGTCGAAGCCGATGTCGGGTACGCGCACGCGCACCGGTTCGTCGACCTCGGGCAACAGGCCGCGATCGTGAGCGACGCCGGCCAGCAGCGCGAGGTACATCTTCGCGACACTGAAGGTCAGGTCGGCGCGATCCGGTTCGCCCCAGCTCGTCAGCACGCGGCCGTCGACGGCGATCGCGCCCGACACCGGCCCGCGATCATGCACGGGACCGAGCAGCCTGTTCCACGGCGGCGGGTCGTTCACGTGCACACCCCATGCGCCACCCACATGGCGGTCCCAAAGCGATTCATGATCCACCGCGAACTGCACGGCTTGCTGCAAACGGTCTTGCATGGATAAGTTCCTGTCGGTTCAACGAAGCCCGCGAGGCAGAGACTCAGCGTGCGCGCAGTCGCACGCGTGCCCACATCACGGTGAAAAGGCTGAGCACGGCCGCGAGCATCAGATAGAGTCCGGGCGCGAGATTATTGCCGGTCGCCGCGATCAGCGCGGCAACGGCGAGCGGCGTGAAGCCCCCGAACACGGTGGTGCCGATGTTGTAGCCGAACGCCATGCCGGTCGTGCGCGTGCGGGTCGGGAACAGCTCGGACATCAAGGCCGGAATCGGCGCGAAGTAGGTCGCCTTCAGCAACGCGACCCACGTGACCGCGGCAAGCAACGAGCCGAGCGACGGGCGCGCGTTCATCAGCACGAAGGCGGGATACACGGTCGCGAAGAACAGCACGCCGGCGCCGAGCATGATGCGCACGCGGCCCACCTTGTCCGACAGATGACCGACGACCGGCGTGAGCACCATCATGATCAGACCGGCCGCGAGCGTCGCGATGAAGCCCGACGACGGTGAGAGTCCGAGCTGCCGCGCCGCGTAGGTCGGCATGTAGAGCAGCATGTAGTTGGCCGTGGTGGTCAGCACGAGCACGCCGATCGACACGAGCACCCGTTCCTTTTGCGTCGCGAGCAGTTCTCGCACCGGTGCGGCGGATTTTTCCGCGCGCTCGAACTCCGGCGTTTCGTCGATGCGGCGGCGAATGTAGAGCCCGACCGGGCCGATCAGCATGCCGAACAGGAACGGAATGCGCCATCCCCAGCCTTCGAGTTGCGCGGTCGTCAGCGTGCTCGTCAACACCGCGCCGAACAGCGACGCCAGCACCGTGCTCGCGCCCTGGCTCGAGAACTGCCAGCTCGCCATGAAGCCTTTGCGCTCCGGCGCATGTTCGATCAGAAACGCGGTCGAACTGCCGAACTCGCCGCCCGCCGAGAATCCCTGCAACAGCCGCGACGCGAATACGCCGATCGGCGCGAGCACGCCGATCGCCGCATACGACGGCATCAACGCGATCATGCCGGTGCCGAGCGTCATCATCGCAATCGATAGCGTCAACGATGCCTTGCGGCCTTTGCGGTCGCTGAACGAGCCGAGCGCGAGCGCGCCGATCGGTCGCGCGAGATACGACAGCGCGAAGGTGCCGAGCGTGAGCAGCAGCGACACGGTGCGGTCGTGCACCGGAAAAAACGTGCGCGACAGCACGGCCGCGAAGTAGCCGTACACGACCAGATCGTAGAACTCCAGTGCGTTGCCGATCGAGGTCGCGAGAATCAGCCGCGATACGCTCGAGCGCGAAGTGTGCCGCGCGAGCGCGTCGGCGGTGGTGACGGAGTCCATGCTCATGACGAAGTCCTCTGGCGGCATTGGGAGGCGCGCCGGCAGTGTCGCGTGAGCGGCGCGGGCGCGGGATCGAAGCGTGTGACCCGATGTTGGGGTGGACGATATTTATAGACAATTGCAATATTTGGCAGATGTCGTTGCCGAAACGGCAAAGCGGAATCGAGATGACCCAGCTATTCGATATCGCATGCAGTCTCGAAGGCCTCGCGTTCGATCCGGCGTTCGTCGAATTGCTGACGGGCGCGATCGAAAAGCCGGCGTTGCTCGACTGATTTCGCGCCGCAAAAGAAAAAGCGCCCCGTAGGGCGCTTTCCATCGATTCAATCAGGCAGGGAACACAGGTGTTCCCCACCCCGAACCGTCTGCTTAGAACTTGTGACGCAGACCGACACGGAACGCCAGCTGGTTGTCGGCGCCGACGCCCGACGTGCTGAAGTAGCTCGTGCTCGAACCGATCTGTGCCTGCAGATCCTGCGTGCCGTTGCGGCCCGACGCGATCTGATAGATGCCCAGCACGTACACGTCCGTGCGCTTCGACAGCGCGTAGTCGCCGCTCAGGTTCACCTGGTTCCAGTGACCGACGTTCGCGCCGCTCAGGTGCATGTACGTGTAGCCCGCGCCTGCCGTGATAGCCGGCGTGACCGCGTACTTCGCGCCTGCTTCGTAGGCGGCGAACGTGGTCGACCCACCCGAGATCGGTGCGAGGCGCGTGTTCGTGTACAGGGCCCACAGCGTCGCCGGGCCGAATGCGTAGCGGCCGCCAACGCCGAACGTGCGCAGATCCTGGATCTGGCCGTTGCCGATCGTCGGGAAGCTGACGTTAGCCAGCGAAGTCGAGAAGGCCGGCGATGCCTGGCCCGGATAACGGATGTCCGTGTACGCCGCGCCGATACCGAACGGGCCGTTCGCGTAGTTCGCGCCGAAGCTGTAAGCGCGCGACGAACCTGCCACCGGGGCAGTGGACGTGCCCGTACCCGGCGTGCCGGCAAAGCCGCCTGCCGTGTTCGAGAAGCCGTACATCGCGCCGAAGGTCAGGCCGGAGAAGTTCGCGCTGCTGAACTTGACCGAGTTGTTGATACGGCTCGACGTGAGCTGGTCGACGTCGTTGATGTGGTAAGCGTAGTTGCCCGCGACGGTCTGGCCGCCGGTCGCGTAGTTGGAGCCGAGGTAGTCGGTCGAGAACGAGTACTGGCGACCGAACGTCAGCGAGCCGACGTTGTTCTGCGACACGCCGACGTACGCCTGGCGCCCGAACATCGCACCGCCCTGGCCGGCGGTGCCGTTCCCGCTGTTGAAGCCGTTTTCCAACACGAACAGCGCTTTCAGGCCGTTACCGAGGTCTTCCGTGCCACGCAGGCCCCAACGGCTGCCGTTCGCGACGCCGTCGTCGTACTTGGTCAGGCTGCTGTGGCCGGTGGCCGTTTTCGAGTTGTTCACGTAGCTGATACCGGCATCGATCAGGCCGTACAGCGTGACGCTGCTTTGTGCGTGAGCGGCGGAGGCGAAGACGGCAAACGTAGCGGTGGTCAGGATTTTCTTGTTCAAAATACTTCTCCGAGTTAGCAAATTTTGGCGATCGCGACGCGCTGCTCTGCGGCAACGTCGCGCGATGGCCGGCAATTTAAGGGAACGCAGAGTAAGGTATGTGACACTGAAAAATTCTTTTCACGGTGTCGTGTCGGCGCGACACTTTGCGTGTGCACCGGAGGCAGGTGTATCGGTGGCGGGGCGGGTCGGTCGACCCTGGAGTGAGGCTGGACGCGTGGCAGCGAATCACCCGCCTGGCGGCGGGCGATCGGTTATTTCAGCTGGTGCGTGAAAATTCAGTTACATGGCCGGCCGCGACAGCAGCGACGGTCACAGCGGCTCTGGCCTCAGTTGCTCAGCAACGAGCCGCTGCGGAACGGCGTCTGGCCGGCGATGCGCGCGAATTCGAGGCCGGCCGTCGCGAAACGCGCCAGATGCCGCGCGTACAGCACGCCGGCCACGGTGTTTTTGATCGTGACGACGCGGTCCGTCAACGGATCGACGATGTCCGCGATTTCCTGGCCCGCGTCCACCCACGTGCCGACCTCGCAGCGATAGACGAGCACGCCGCTGATCGGCGCGACGAGCGGCTCGGCGCCCGCGAGCGGCGTCGCCGCGAATTCGAGCGGCGGCATCGGCGCCGGCTCGCCGTCGACCACGCCGCGCGAGGTCAGATACTCGATGATCGCCTGCGCGTCTTTTTCCGCGAGTTCGTGCGACACATCGCGCTGGCCGCGCAGCTCGATCGTGACCGAGATGCCGCCGTTCGGGATTGGGAAACGCTCGCCGAAACGGCCGCGTAGATCCGACCAGCAGAAGCTGTGGATCTCGTCGAACGGATTGCCGACCGAGTTCAGCGCGAGCAGCGACGCCTTCGCGTACAGGTAGCGCGCGAGCGGCTCGACTTCGGGCCACAGGTCCGGATTGGTGTACAGGTGCATCGCGGCTTCCCAGTCGCAATGCAGATCGAGCACGACGTCGGCGTCGTACGAGAGCTTTTGCAGCGCGAGGCGTTGCGAGCCGAGTTCGGTGGTCGGCTGCTGCGCGTCGAGCGCTTCGCGCATCGCCGTGCGGATGGCGGCGCGGTTCGCGTCGATGTCGCTGGTCAGACGCGATTCGATGAACGGCTGCACGAGTTCCGCGAGGTCGTAGAAGTTGCGGTTGAAGTTCTGCGCGCTGCCAGTTTCAAAGCGGCCGAGCATCTGGCCGAGCAGATGCTGATTAAGGCCGATCGGATTCGGCACCGGCACGACCACGACTTCGCCACGCAGCTTGCCCGCGGCTTCGAGCGCGGCCAGCTTGCGGCGCAGCGACCACGACACCAGCATCCCGGGCAGTTCGTCCGCATGCAGCGACGACTGGATATAGATTTTCTGGCCGCCGCCGGGACCGTAGTGGAAACTCGTCAGTTCACGGGCGGTGCCAAGCGACGGGGCAATCAGCGGATGGGTCTGGGTTTGCATGATTTTGGCTTCGCGGCCCGTTCGGAGCAGCCGCGCTAGGTGGTTGATTGCAAGGGGAAAGATGCGCGCCGGCAGCGCGCGTGGTCCGCATACGCGGACTGCGGCAACCTGTCTCAGGGGAGCCGCGTCTCGCACGATCTTAGCCGATATGCCACACGATATGGCTTGATGTGGCTAGATGTGGAGCCGCAAAAAGAAAACGGGCTCCGCGTCGCGGAGCCCGTTTCGGGCAAGCTGCCGGCGCGCCGTGCGGCGCGCGTGGGCGATTTAGCCGCCGTACACGTCGAAGTCGAAGTACTTCTTCTCGATCTTCTTGTAGGTGCCGTCCTTGATCATGTCGGCGATCGCCTTGTCGACCTTCGCCTTCAGATCGGTGTCTTCCTTGCGCATGCCGATGCCGGCGCCATTGCCGAGGATCTTCGGATCGTCGAGGTCCTTGCCGACGAACGCGAAGCCCTTGCCGCGCGGCGTCTTCAGGAAGCCCTGGTCAGCCTGCACCGCGTCTTGCAGCGCTGCGTCCAGACGGCCCGAGATCAGGTCGGCGTAGACCTGGTCCTGGTTCTGATACGGCACGACTTTCGCGCCCGCCGGTTCCCAGTAGGTCTTCGCGTAGGTTTCCTGGATGGTGCCCTGTTCGACGCCCACCGTCTTGCCCTTCAGCGATTCAGGGGTCGGCAGGATGCCCGAGCCCTGCTTCGCGACGAGGCGCGTCGGCGTGTTGAACAGCTTCGACGAGAAAGCGATCTGTTCGGCGCGTTGCGGCGTCATCGACATCGACGACAGCACGCCGTCGAACTTCTTCGCCTTCAGTGCCGGGATCATGCCGTCGAAGTCGTTTTCCACCCACACGCACTTCGCACCGACGCGCTTGCAGATTTCGTTGCCGAGGTCGATATCGAAGCCAACGAGCTTGCCGTCCGCGCCTTTTCGACTCGAACGGGGGATAGCTGGCATCAACGCCAAAACGGATCGTCGACCAATCTTTAGCGTGTGCGCCAATCGAAACGGTGGCAAGCAGAGCAACCGTCAAAGCCGCTAGCAGTTTTTTCACTGTTTTAACTCCTCGTGTAGATCAATTACGCCCTCGGCGGTTGTGCCGCCTTGGGACGCCCGGCGCGTCTCGCAAACGGGCTTCTGGTCAGGATGCAAGCCGGGGTGGCCTGCAACGCGCGCCAAGCTTATCAGTTCAAAAATATTGGGAAGCTAGTAAAACACCGGATGGCGCGGGAGGAGGCCCTCTAGAGCAACGCTTGCGCCCCAGCCGGTGTGACCGGATCGTACACCGTTGGGTGGGGTTTGCGTAACGCGGATGCAATGCACGAGCGGTAATACGAAGGGCCGGCGAGCGTAATCGACCGGGATTTACGCCGGTTTTCTCGCGAGTTCACCGAAAACCGGTTTGAAACGCGAGTTTGAAACGTGGACGGATCGTTAAAGCTCGCGGCTGAATTTGCCGTTAATTAAGAACAGCCTCGAGCTATTGCCCTACTCGTTATTACCAGCACCGATATTTTTGCCCCGCCGTTTCGAACCGGTGCAAAAACAAAGGCTTTGGCGCTATCATCGATGCTCCCTGCGTTGGACGCCGGCCGCCCGCGGAGGCGGGGATCGCTCGGGCGCAGGTCGTTGGACAGCCGTCAAGATTCAAATGCCGCGCGTTTGCGCTCGCTCAAATGGCCTTTCTGCTCAACGGTGTTATGCATGCACACGATGTTGTTCACGGCGGATCGAACATGCTGTTGTAAACAGACTTTTAAGCGACGAATCGCGAGCGCCGGCGTGCGGGCTCGCGCGGCATTATTGCAGCGCCGGTTTTTTGACGGTTTTTTGTCGAGCGCTACATCGGGATTTTCATCGATTGGCGCATCCGGATTTTCGTGCAACGTTTTTTCCGGGGTTTTACCCCGCGTGTCGCGCGTTCTGATAGGCGCATTGCTGTGCGCGGGTTTCGGCGCGGCGACGCCCGCAGCGGCCGCCGACAAAGTGCTGCACGTTCTCGCATGGCCCGGCTACGCGGACCCGGACGTCGTGAAGGCGTTCGAAGCGCGCTACGGCGCGAAGGTCGAGGTCACGCTCGTCGATTCCGATGAGGCGCTGTGGGCGCAGATGCACAGCAAGGGCGCGCCGTCGTTCGACGTACTCGCCGCCAACACCGCCGAAATCCGCCGCTATACGCAGGCGAATCTGCTCGCGTCGCTCGATCTCGCGAGTCTGCCGAATACGAAGAAGCAGTTGCCGCGTTTCCAGGCGCTCGGCTCGATCGACGGCCTGACCTCGGCGGGCAAGGTATACGCGATTCCGTTCACGTATTCGTCAATGGGACTCATCTACGATCGCAAGCAGATTCCGGTTGCGCCGCATTCGATGCTCGAACTGTGGAACCCGCGCTATCGTGGCAAGGTGCTCGACTTCAATAGCGCGCAGCACAACTTCTCGTTCACCGCGCTTGCGCTCGGCTATCCGCATCCGTTTCAACTCGACCCCGCGCAGATGCGCACGATCGCGCACAAGCTCGTCGATCTGCGTCGCAACCTGCTGACCTACTACACGCTGCCCGAGGAGGCGACCGCGTTCTTCATCCAGCACAAGGTCGCGTTGATGTTCGGCAACTACGGCACGCAGCAGGTGCAGTTGCTGCGGCGCGCGGGCGCCGACGTCGGCTACGTGATTCCGGACGAAGGCGCGCTCGCATGGCTCGATTGCTGGTCGATGACGCGCGCGGCGAGCGACCAGCCGCTCGCGCTCGCGTGGATCAACTACATGCTCGAGCCGAGCGTGAGCGCGTTGCTGACACAGCGCCAGGGGCTCGCGAATACGCTGACCGAGCCGGCCGAAGGCAGCGCCAACGCGCACATCGTCTGGATCAGTCCGGTGGAAGATATCGAGCGCCGCGGGCAACTGTGGACGCGCATCGTGTCGGGCGACCGTTCGGAGCGCTTCTGATGCTGCATCGCGGCCTGACCTTCAAGCTATCCGTGCTGCTCGCGTGCATCGGCGTGCTGGCGTCGGGCGCGACCGGCTATTACGCGTATCGCGCGAATCGCACGATGCTGGTCAACGAAGCGGAGCACAGCCTGCAGACTTCGACGGAGTTGCTCGGCCAGCGCATCGCGGTATCGATCGACGACGTCGCGGCGGACGCGCTCGTGCTCGCGACGATGCCGTCGTCGGTGAGCGTCGCGCAGACCGACGACGGTATCGGCCCGAACCTCGGCCGCGAGCGGCTCGCGCAGGTGTATTCGAGCTTCATGCTGCACCACCCGGAGTATCTGCAGGTGCGGCTGATCACGCGGCAGCATCACGGTCTCGAACTGATCCGTTTCGATCGCGACAGCGACGGCCTCGTGCGCGTAGAGGGTGACGATTTGCAGGAAAAAGCCCAGTTTCCCTACGTATTCGAAACGCTCGCGTTTTCGCCGGGCCGCATCTACACGTCGCCGATTTCGGTCAATCACGAATCCGGCACGCATGCGGCAGAAGGCAAGCCGACGCTGCGTCTCGGCACGCCGATCGCGGATGCGCGCGGCACGGTGGTCGGCGTCGTCGTAATCGATGTCGATCTGGCCGGCATGCTGCGGCGTTTGCAGAGCGATCTGCCGAGCGACTATCAGGTCTATCTGGCGAACGAGTGGGGCGACTTCCTGATCCATCCCGACGCGTCGAAAACCTTCGGTTTCGACCGCGGCCGTCGCGTGCTGATGCAGGACAGCTTCCCGGCCACGAAGCAGCTGTTCGAGCAACGCCAAAGCGAGGTGCTCATCAACGGTCTCGCGAGACCCGCCGAGGCGGCCGGCCGTGTGCTCGCGTTCGTGCGGCGGCCGTTCGGCGGCTCCGAGGGCAACCGCTTCATCGTGCTCGGTCTCACGAAGCCGCTCGAGGACGTGCTGACCGGTGCCAATCAGCTCGGCACGCGGATCATTCGCATGGTGCTGGTGTTCAGCGCATTGTCCGTACTGCTGGCGATCCTGTTCGCGCGAGCGCTGACCAAGCCGCTGCATCTGCTCGCGTATGCGGCGACGCACCTGTTCGCCGACCACGCGATGCACACCTTGCCGCTCAAACGCACCGACGAAATCGGCGTGCTCGCGCGCTGCTTCGAGCGTTTGCGTTGCGAAATCCGCGCGCAGATGGATACGCTGCACAGCAAGCAGAGCGAGCTCGCGCATCTGGCCTCGCACGACGTGCTGACCGGCTTGCCGAACCGCATGCTGTTCATGCAGAAGCTCGAGAACGCGATCGAGGAGGCAAGCTTCCGCCGCGAAGGCCTCGCCGTGCTGTTCGTCGACCTCGACCGCTTCAAGCAGATCAACGATCAGTTCGGTCACTCTGTTGGGGACAAGGTGCTGGTCGCGGTCGCACGCCGTCTGAAGGACGTGCTGTATGCCGGGGACGTGGTCGCGCGGCTCGGCGGCGACGAATTCATCGTGCTGATCGAAGGGCAGCGCGCGGCCGAGGTCACGCCAGAAATCGCCGAGCACATCATGGACGCGCTGAACGAAACGCTGACCGTCGACGGCAATAGCATGACGGTCGGCGCGAGCATCGGTATCAGCGAGTTCCCGCACGACAGCGGCAATGCCGAGGAACTGCTGCTGAACGCCGATGCCGCCATGTATGCGGCGAAATCGGGTGGCCGTTGCGCGTATCTGCGCTATCAGGATCTGCTCGCCATGCGGCTCGACGAACAGGCTGAGCAGGCGAGGGCTGCCCAGGCCCAGCTCGCCCAGGCGCACGCCGCGCGCGATGCGACCGAGGGCCGCGAGGCGGAGCCCACCGCGTGACGCGGTCTTACCCGCGCCGCTGAGCGTTTTCTATTGCCACGCCGCGATCGCGCCGCGAGCGCCTTCTTGCTGCAACAGTAGCAACGCGTGATCGAGCGTCGTTCTGAGCTGGACCGCGTGCGCTATCTGAGCCTGCCCGAGGTGTCGCCGCTCGATCTGCTGATTCGTCAGCACGCGAAAATTCTGGCGGGACTGCGCGCGCACTACCCGAGCGCCGCAGAAGAAGCGATGCGCCGCCATCTGCGCGAAATCTTCGTGTCGCTCGGCCCCATCGCCGAGCGCAATCCCGCGTGGTTCGGGGCCGACGAGCCGGAGCGTATGCCGTTGTCGACCTGAGACGCAGGCGCGCTCCACCAGCCCACTCAAACGATCCGCACCCCTGCGCGATAAGTCGCGCGCGGCACCGGCAGCTTGTCGAGCATCGTCACGCGCACGAGATCGGCGCGCAGGCCGGGCTCGATCGCGCCGCGGTCCGTGAGACCGGCGGTGCGCGCCGGCTCGGCCGAGACCGTTGCCATCGCGCGCGGCAGCGACCAGCCCGCTTTTTCGACGAGATCGAACACCGCGGTCAGCAAGCTCGACGGCACGTAATCCGACGACAGGATGTCGAGCAGGTCCGCGCGCGCGAGTTCGAGCGCCGACACGTTGCCCGAATGCGAGCCGCCCCGCACGATGTTCGGCGCGCCCATGATCGTCGCGATGCCATGCTCGCGCGCGGCTTGCGCGGCGATCCGCGTGGTCGGGAATTCGGCGAGCACGATGCCCTCGGCCTTCGCCTGTTCGACGTGCTCGATCAGCGTGTCGTCGTGGCTCGCGACCGGAATGCCGAGCCGCCGGCAACGCGCGACGATCTCTCGGCGGTGCTCATCCGCGTAACGCTCCTGTTCGACCGCGAGTTCGGCGAGCGTGCTCGCGACACGCTCGTCGCTCATCTTGCCGTTGCGCTCCTGGAAGCGGCGCCATTGCTCGCGGTCGTGCCATTGGCGCTGGCCCGGCGTATGGTCCATCACCGACGCGAGCCGCAGCAGCGGATGCGCGCACAGCGAATCGAATACCTCGAGCACGTCGGCGGTCGCGATCTCGCAGCGCAGATGCAGAAAGTGCTCGGCGCGCAGCAGTCGACGCGTGGACAGCCGCAGCAGCGAATCGGCGCATTGCGTTTGCACATCGCGGTTACGCAGCCCAACGCTCGAGCGCGAGCCGATGGCGAGCGCGTCGAATACCGTCGTGATGCCGGCTGCGGCGACCTGCGCGTCGTGGATCACGAAGGCCGCATCGGTATTCCATTCGACGCCGGGACGCGGCACGAGGTGCTTCTCGAGGTTGTCCGTATGCAGTTCGATCAGACCGGGCAGCAGATAATCGCCGTCCCAGTCTTCGGCGTCGCGCGCCAAACCCGCGCCGCGTTCGACGTCGCGAATCACGCCGTCTTCCACGCGCACGGTGCCAATGAATTCTTCGTCTCGCGTCACGATGCGAGCGTTGCTGATCAACATCGACTTGCTCCGTAGTCAGTCGGGACTGGTGTCAATTTAGTGCCGCAGCGGCGGCCGCAGTTCCAGGCGGCGCGTCGCGACCTTGTTGCGGGTCTCTTCGTCGTGAAAGATACCAACGATCGCCGCGCCGCGCTCGCGCGCCTCGACGATCAGATCGGCCACAACGTCGCGATTTTCCGCATCGAGCGAAGCGGTCGGTTCGTCGAGCAGCAGCAGCGGATGTTCGGCGATCAAACCTCGCGCGATGTTCACGCGTTGCTGCTCGCCGCCCGAAAACGTCGCGGGCGCGAGGGACCACAGACGTTCCGGCACGTTCAGCCGCGCGAGCAATTCAGCGGCGCGCGCGCTGGCTTCAGGTTCGGCGACGCCGTGCAAGACCAGCGGCTCGGCGACGAGCGCAAGCGTCGGCACGCGCGGGATCACGCGCAAAAACTGGCTCACATAGCCGACCACGCGACGGCGCAGCCGCAGCACGTCACGCGGTTCGGCACGGGTGATTGCAATGGGCCGACCCTGATCGCTGGTGTCGCGAATCGCAATCGAGCCGCTGCTCGCCAGATAGTTGCCGTACAGACAGCGCAGCAGCGTGCTCTTGCCCGCACCCGACGGCCCGACCAGCACCACGCATTCGCCGCGCTCGACCTCGAGCGACACGTTCGCGAGCGCGTCGATCCGCACACCGCCCTGGCCGTGCAGCGTGAAAGTCTTGCCGATGCCGATGGCGCGCAGCATCAGCGCCGCGTTGTCGGCGAAAGCGCGCTCGCCGTGGCGTGCATCGCTGCCTGCGTCAATGACTACCTCAGTGGATTGCATCGTGAGCCTCAAACCGGCAGAACCGAGGAAACCAGCGTTTGCGTATACGGGTGCTGCGGATCGTCGAGCACCTGATCGGTCAGACCCGCCTCGACGACTTCGCCCGCCTGCATCACCATCAGCCGATGCGCGAGCAGACGCGCGACGCCGATATCGTGCGTGACGATCAGCACCGACAGATGCAGCGTCGAACTCAGCGTGCGCAGCAAATCGAGCAGACGCGCCTGCACGGACACGTCGAGACCGGCGGTCGGTTCGTCCATGAACACCAGACGCGGACCGGTGACGAGATTGCGCGCGATCTGCAGACGTTGCTGCATACCGCCCGAAAACGCGGCGGGGAATTCGTCGATGCGAGTGGGGTCGAGCTCGACGCGCTCCATCCATTGTGTGGCTGTGCGGCGAATCTCGCCGTAGTGGCGCGCGCCGACCGCCATCAACGGCTCGCCGATGTTGGCGCCGGCCGATACGCCGCCGCGCAGGCCATCGCGCGGATTCTGCTGCACGAAGCCCCACTCGGTGCGCGTCAACAGACGGCGGCGCGGCTCGGACAGCGCGCGCAGATCGAGCGAGTCGCCATGCGACGCGGTGTAGTGCAGCGAGCCGCTATCGGCCTCGGTCTTCAGCGCCAGCGTGTTGAGCAGCGTGGTCTTGCCCGAACCCGATTCACCGACGATGCACAGCACTTCGCCCGGATACAGATCGAAACTCACGTTGCGGCAACCGTTGCGGCCGCCATATTGTTTGGTGAGCGCGCGTGCGCTCAGAAGCGGCGTCATGCGGATTCTCCTTCGCGCGTGGCGTGGGGCAGCGGCGCTTGCGCTTCGATAGCGCCGTCGGCGTCGCCGCGCCGCCCGTGACAGTAGTCGCTGTCCGAGCACACGAACATGCGCGTGCCCGCATCGTCGACGATCATCTCGTCGAGAAAGCTTTCCTTCGATCCGCACAGCGCACACGCGTGCTGCCACTTCTGAACTTCGAACGGATGATCGTCGAAGTCGAGGCTGCGCACCGGCGTATAAGGCGGAATCGCGTGAATGCGGCGCTCGCGGCCCGCGCCGAACAGTTGCAGCGCGGCGTTCATATGCATCTTCGGATTGTCGAACTTCGGGATCGGCGACGGCGAGCTCAGATAGCGATGATTGACGATCACCGGGTAGTCGTACGTGGTCGCGATGCTGCCGTGATGCACGATGTCCTCGTACAGTTTCACGCTGATCAGCCCGTAATCGGCGAGCCCATGCAGCTTCTTGCATTCGGCGACGCGCGGCTCGAGCCGGTACAACGGCTCGGGCATCGGCACCTGATAGACGAGGATCTGCCGCTCGGTCAGCGGCGTTTCGGGAATCCGGTGCCGCGTCTGGATGATTGTCGCTTCGCTCGTGTGCCGCGTGGTCGCCACACTCGTGGTGCGCGCGAAGAAGCGGCGGATGTTGACGGCGTTGGTGGTTTCGTCGGAGCCCTGATCGATGACCTTCAGCGTGTCCGTCTTGCCGATGATCGCGGCCGTCACCTGGATGCCGCCGGTGCCCCAGCCATACGGCAGCGGCATTTCGCGCGACGCGAACGGCACCTGGTAGCCCGGCACGGCGACTGCCTTCAGCAGCGCGCGGCGCAGCATGCGCTTGGTCTGCTCGTCGAGATACGCGAAGTTGTAGCCGTGCGCGGCGGTGTCGTATGAGGTGTTGGCAACAGCGGTGTCGGGCGCGTTCATGCTGCCTGCTCCTTGTCGGTGGCGCGGCTTGTTTCATCGTTGCTGCGATGCTGCGCGCGCAAACGCCGCACCAGTTCCAGCTCCGCCTGGAAGTCGACGTAATGCGGCAGCTTCAGGTGCTGCACGAAGCCCGACGCCTCGACGTTGTCGCTATGCGACAGCATGAACTCGATGTCCTGCGTCGGTGACGCGAGCGTCTCGCCGAGTTCTTCGGCGCGCAACGCGCGATCGACGAGCGCCATCGCCATCGCCTTGCGCTCCGAGTGGCCGAACGCGAGGCCGTAGCCCTGCGTGAAGGTCGGCGGCACCGTGCCGCTGCCCGCGAACTGGTTGATCATCTGGCATTCGGTGATGTCGATATCGCCGATGTCGACCGCTTCGCCGAGTTCGTCGAGGTCCATCTCGACCGCGATCGTGCCGAAGCGGATCTCGCCCGCGAACGGATGCGAGTGCGCATAGCCGCGTTGCGTCGCATAGCCCATCGCGAGCAGAAAGCCTTCGTCGCCACGCGCGAGATTTTGCAGACGCGTCGCGCGGCTCGCCGGAAACGCGAGCGGTTCACGCGACAGGTCGCCGGGTTCCGCTCCGTCCGGTGTCGGGCGCTCCTGTTCGATCAGGCCTTCCTTGTCGAGCAGCGACACGACGCGCGGCATCGATTCTGGCGCTGGCGGTTCTTGCGGAACGGGCGCGTTGCCGTGCGTCACGTCCTGCCGCGCGTCATCACCATCGGCGAGCAACGCGAAATCGAGCAGACGCTGCGTGTAGTCATAGGTCGCGCCGAGCAACTGGCCGCCGGGCAGGTCCTTGAACGTCGCCGAGATACGCCGCTCGACCTGCATCGTTTCGGTATCGATGGCGCGCGTATAGCCGAAGCGCGGCAACGTGGTGCGATACGCGCGCAGCAGGAAAATCGCCTCGACCAGATCGCCGGCCGCCTGCTTGATTGCGAGCGCCGCAAGCTCCTCGTCGTAGACCGAGCCTTCGGTCATCACGCGTGCGACCGCGAGCCGCAACTGCTCGCGAATCTGCGCGACGCTCAGTTCGGCGATCCGCGTATCGCCGCGGCGCGCTTTGTCGAGCAGGCGCCACGACGCTTCGATCGCGCGTTCTCCACCTTTGACGGCAACGTACATCAGTTCACCTTCGCTTCGGTTGTGCGCGGCAGGCCGATCACGCGCGGGCCGCAAACCAGATAACAGTCGATGCCGCACGGAAACAGCGGCGCGAGCATTGCGCGTTCTTGCCAGAACCGCGCGGGAAGACCGGCCGGCGAAATCGTTTCGGCATCCAGAATGCCGGGGCCGCTCAGCGTGACCGCTGCGCCGCCCGTCAGCGCGTCGACGCGGATCAGCAACGTGGCCGATTGTTCCGGTGACTCGGCGCTGCCGGGCGCGAAGCTTTCGAGCGAGGGCAACGCGTCGGCATCGTGCACATACACGAACGCGGCGTTGCCGGGCGCATCGACGAGCGGCGCGCCGGTATGAAAACGCAACGCCGACGCGAGCGCGGGATCAGGCTGCGCGAGCCACACCGGCGTCGCGTAGTCGCAGAGCGTCAGCAGTGCGGCAAACGCGGCGGGTTCGACCGGCGTGTTGCGCAACTCGGGCAGCACGTCGCGGAGCACGCCGATCGTGCCGGGCCGCGACAATGCGTCGAGCAGCGTGCGAAACACGGCCTGGGTGTCGTGGACCGGGTCCGCGAAACCCGGCGTCAGCGTGGACAACGCAATCGGTGAACGTTCCATCAGTCGCCTCGCACCATCGTGAAGAATTCGACGCGCGTCGCCGCGACGTCCTGTTGCTGTTGCGCGCCCCGGGCCTGCTGTTGCGCGGCGAACGGTTCGATCAATTGACGATGCAGGCTGTCGTGATGCTCGGGCATCTGCAGCAAGGCATCGGCGAGCGCGGCAAGTTCGGCGCGACGGCGGTCGCGTCCCAGATGGCAGGCCACGCCGACGGTGGCTTCGGCGTCGCCGCTGGCATGCAGACGCAGCGTGGCGCGCGTAACCGTGGCTTCGCCGAGATTGAACGGATCGCCGCTGCCGCCGATGCGCCCGCGCACCATCGCGAGGCCGATTTCAGGGGGGCGCAGCCAGTCGTAGGCGGGGGTGGCGCGGCCTTGCAGCGCGCGCTGCAGCGCGGCTTCGAGGTCGGCGCGCGGCGTGCGCGCCAGCACGGCCATCCAGGCGCGCCGCGCCGCCGAAGACACGGCCGGCAACGGCGGAGAGGGTGGATGGGGCGGAACGGAACTCGGGCTCATCGGATTTCCTGTCGATCCAGCGAGTGGGCATTGAAGCATCTATTCATCTAAACGTCTAGACGTTTATAAGCATAGTTGTCTGGACTGTCGTGCGCGGCGGACATTCATATTTTCATCACGGCTCGCGCACTACAATGCACGTCATGGCGATCATTTGAACCGAAGGGAATGACAGCACCATGACATCGAACGACAGCGCGGCGCCGGCCACGACGCTCGAACGCGGCGCGGGCGTGGCCGTCTGGAGACAGATCGAACAGATTCTCGCCGCAGAGATCACGGCAAGCGGGTTCGGCGAAGAAGGGCGGCTGCCGAGCGAGGGTGAGCTGGCGAAGCGCTTCGACGTCAACCGTCACACGGTGCGCCGCGCGATGCTCGGCCTCGCCGCGCTCGGCCTCGTCAGCGTCGAGCAGGGGCGTGGCACGTTCGTGCAGCCCGGCGCGATCGACTATTCGATCGGCCGCCGTACGCGTTTCACCGAAAACCTGCGTCAACAACACCACTCGCCCGCGGGCACGATGCTGTCGGCCGCGCGCGTGAAGGCCGAGCCCAGTGTCGCGAAGGCGTTGGGTCTGCGCGCGGGCGCGGCGGTCTATCGCATCGAATCGCTGAACGCGTCGGACGGCGTGCCGCTCACGTTCGCGCGCAGCTGGTATCCGGCCGCGCGTTTTCCGGATTTGCCGGAAGTCGTGCAACGCCTCGGCGGCACGACGAAAGCGCTGGCCGAATTCGGCGTGGACGATTATCTGCGCAAGTGGAGCCGCATCGGCAGCGTGCTGCCCGAGCCGGAAGTCGCGCGGCGGCTCAATATCAACCGTCAGCAGCCGGTGCTGTGGGTCGAGAACGTCGACGTCGATCTGCAGGGCACGCCGGTCAAATACGGCTTCACGCATTTCGCGGCCGATCGCGTGCAACTGCTCGTGGAGCATGACCTGTGAGCGGCCCCGCATGGAGTGCCGAAGCGCGCTTTGCGCTGTACTATGCGCCGTCGGTTGAATCGGCGTGGTGGCAGGCCGGCTCGACATGGCTCGGCCGCGATGCGCACAACGGCGAGCGCCGCGCGCAGCCGCAGCCGCCAGGCCTGACGCGCCCGCTCGCCGCGTTGACCGACGCGCCGCGCCGCTATGGCTGGCATGGCACGCTGGTCGCCCCGTTCCGGCTCGGCGCCGGCGTCACGCAGCCCGACGTGCTCGCGGCCGCGCGAGCCTGGGCGCTCGCGCAGCGGCCGTTCACGTTGCCGGTAGAAGCGGCCACGCTGGGCGACTTCGTCGCGTTGCGACCGGCCGATGCAGATGGCGAGACGCGCATTGGCGAGCTCGCGTCGAACGCGCTGCAGTCGCTCGACAGGCTGCGCGCGCGGCCGTCGGCGGCCGATCTCGAGCGACGGCTCGCCGCGCCGCTCAGCGAACGCCAACGTGCGTTGCTGTTGCAATGGGGCTATCCGTACGTGTTCGACGAGTTCCGTTTTCATATGACGTTGTCCAGTTCGCTCGCCGATGCCGACGAGCGCGCGACGCTGATCGCATGGTGGCGGGAGCGCACGCCCGCGCTCGGGCCGCTCGCTGTCGATCAGGCCGCGCTGTTCGTCGAGCCGGCGCCGGGCGAGCCGTTCGTGCTTTGGCAGCCGCTGCCGTTCAGCCACGGCGCGCAACCTGGCGATCGCACTGACGAGCAGCAAGACGAGGTGAGCAGCCAATGACTGGGCGTTTGATCTATGTGATGGGGCCGTCGGGCGCGGGCAAGGATTCGCTGCTGCAGTTCGCGCGCATGCGGCTCGCCGGGGAGCCGCTCGTATTCGCGCATCGTTACATCACGCGGCCGAGCGGCAATGGCGAGGTGCATGTTGCACTAAGCGTCGAGGAGTTCGCCGCGCGCTCGGTGCTTGGCCTGTTCGCGCTCGAATGGTCGAGCCATTCGCTGCGCTATGGCATCGGCATCGAACTCGATGCGTGGCTCGCGCGCGGCTGCACGGTGGTCGTCAACGGCTCGCGGCAGTACCTGCAGCATGCGCTCGCGCGCTATCCACGCGCGGAAGTGGTGCACGTGAGCGCCGCGCCGCATATTCTCGAAGCCCGGCTCGGCGCGCGGGCGCGCGAATCGTCGGAGCAGGTCGCGGCGCGGCTCGCGCGGCGCGCGCCGTTTGCGTTGCCGGCCGGCGTGCGTTGCACGACGATCGACAACTCCGGCGCGCTCGAAGAAGCGGGGCACGCATTGATCACGGTGCTCAAGGAGCAGATGAGCGCGTAGCGCAAGCACGCGGCCTTACTGCACCGCTGCCATCCGCTCCCGCGTCACCTGCCGCAAACATGCGACGAACTGCTGCACGGCTGGCGTCGGCAGCAGATCGCGTCGCGAGATGATGCTCAGATCGTAGTTCGGCAGCGCGTCTTCGATCTGTGCGACGCGAATGCCGAGCGGCGCGACCCTCTGCGCAAGCGGCCGCGTGAAGCAACTGATCACGTCGGTCTGCGACACGAGCCCGAGCGTGACTGCAAACGACGACGGCGCGCGCAGCAAGCGCTTCGGTACCGGCAAGCCGTGCGCGCTGAACATCGCCATCATTACGCTGTGCGGGAAGTGATCGGCGCCGACCGTGACGATCCACTCGGCATCGAGCAGCTCGGACAGACGCGTGACGTTCGCGAGCGGATGGCCGGCGCGCATCGTGACGACGAACTGCGTCGAGTACAGCGGCACCTGCACCAGATCGTTATCCAATGCCAGAACGTGATGGATCGCCGCGAGATCGAGCGCGCCGTTGCGCAGACGCGCGAGCGCGTCGGGCACCGTCACTTCCTCCAGATGCAGACTCACGAGCGGCATCCGCTCGCGAAAGCTCGACACCGCATGCGGCAGTACCGTCAGCGCGAGCGACGGCATCGTGCCGACGCTGACCTTCCCGGCCAGTTCACCCTTCACCTGCTCGACGGCCTCGACCGTGCGGCGCATGTCGCCGAGCAACTGCTCGGCGCGCGGCAACAGCGCGAGCCCGCACGCGGTCAGCTCGATGCCGCGCACGCTGCGCACCATCAGCTCGGCGTTGAGCGCGCTTTCCAGCTCGCGAATCGTATGCGTGACGGCCGGCTGCGTGACGCCAAGCTCACGCGCGGCGGCGCGCAGACTGCGGTGATGCGCGGCGGCGACGAAGGCCTGCAACTGCTGCAGCTTCATAAGGGTAACCCTGTATATAAGCCCTGTTAATCAGGGTGAAAAAAATAGCATCTTATTCGAACAAAACAGCGTGGCTATAGTGCGAGGCTACTCACTGGAGCCATACAAACTATGAACGAGACCCCGCGTTTGACCGAAGTGTCCGATCTGGAACCCGCCGCCGCGAGCCTGCGCGAGATTCGCCATCACATTCACCACCATCCGGAACTCGCGTACGAGGAAGTGCAGACCGCGGCGCTCGTCGCGGAAAAACTCGAACAGTGGGGCTGGCAGGTCACGCGTGGGGTCGGCAAGACCGGCGTGGTCGGCACGCTGAAAGAGGGTGACGGCAAGCGCAGCATCGGCATTCGCGCGGACATGGACGCGTTGCCGATCATCGAACAGACCGGCCTGCCGTACGCGAGCGGCACCCACGGCAAGATGCACGCGTGCGGCCACGACGGTCACACCACGATCCTGCTCGGCGCCGCGCAACGTCTCGCGGCCACGCGCAATTTCTCGGGCACCGTGCATTTGTATTTCCAGCCGGCCGAGGAAAGCGGCATCGACAGCGGTGCTCTGAAGATGATCAACGACGGCCTGTTCGAGCGCTTCCCGTGCGACGCCGTGTTCGGCCTGCACAACCATCCGGGAGCCGAGCCGGGCGTGTTGCTGTTCCGCAAGGGACCGTTCATGTCGGCGGGCGACAAGGCGATCATCACGATCGAAGGCGTCGGCGGCCATGCGGCGCGTCCGCATCTGACCGTCGATCCGGTCGTGGTCGCCGCGAGCATCGTGATGGCGCTGCAAACGATCGTCGCGCGCAACGTCGATCCGTCGCAGCCCGCCGTGGTGACGGTCGGCTCGATGCACGCGGGCACCGCGAACAACGTGATTTCCAGCAGCGCGCGGCTCGAACTCAGCGTGCGCTCGTTCAGCCCCGAGGTACGCGCGTTGCTGAAGAAGCGCATCACCGAACTGGCCGAGTCGCAGGCCGCGAGCTATGGCGGCAAAGCGCACGTCGAGTACATCGAAGGCTATCCGGTCGTCATCAATACGGATGCAGAAACGGATTTCGCGGTGCAGGTCGCGCGCGAACTGGTGGGCGACGACAAGGTGGTCGAGCAGACCGACATCCTGATGGGCAGCGAGGACTTCGCATTCATGCTGCAGAAGCGGCCGGGCACGTTCCTGCGCATTGGCAATGGCGTCGGCGAGGACGGCTGCATGGTGCACAACCCGCACTACGACTTCAACGACCGCAGTCTGCCGATCGGCGCGGCGTTCTGGGCGCGGTTGGTGGAGCGCTATCTCGCGCAGTGAGCGCTTGATGCACACGCCGCGGCGCGCACGAAGCGTGCGCGCCCGGCTGCTCATCACCGCGCGGCCAGAGCCACGAAGCGTTCATTAGCCGCGCCGCGCGACCATCTCCGAGACTGTCTGCGCGGCTCGCTGCAGCGGTTCCAGGAACGCCTTCACCATCTGTTTGGCCGAATTGCGCTGTGCGTTGCCGCTGATGTTCATCGCGGCGATCACGCGGCCCTGGCGATTGCGAATCGGCGCGGACAGCGAAATCAAGCCGCCTTCGAGCTCCTGATCGACGATCGCCCACCCCTGGCGACGCACCTGCTCGATCAGCTTCTTCAACTCTTGCTTGTCGGTGACGGTGCGCGGCGTGTGCGCGTAGAGCGGCGTCGAGTTCAGCGTCGCGTCGAGCGTCTCGTCGTCGAGCGAGGCAAGCAGCACGCGGCCCATCGACGTGCAGTACGCGGGCAGGCGGCTGCCGATCGACAGGTTGATCGTCATGATCTTGTGAGTCGGCACCCGCAGCACGTAGACGATCTCGGTGCGATCGAGCACGGCCGCGGAGCAGCTTTCGTGCACCTGCGCCGACAGGCTTTCCATCACCGGTTCGGCGAGATTCCAGAACGGCATCGAGGTCAGATACGCGAAGCCGAGGTCGAGAATCTTCGGCGTCAGACGGAACAGGCGTCCCTCGGCTTCCACATAGCCGAGTGTTTGCAGCGTCAGCAGGATCCGGCGCGCGCCGGCGCGCGTGAGGCCAGTCGCCGCGGCGACGTCGGTGAGCGTCTGTTCAGGCCGCGTCGCGTCGAACGCGCGGATGACCGCGAGGCCACGCGCGAACGACTGCACGTACGAGTCGCCCGGTTTCTCCGGGGCCGGTTCGGCGTTGGCGGGCGCGACGGAAGACGGCGGCAGGGCTTTGCTCATGGACCTTGATCGTGGGTTCGGAAGAGTGCGCGCGAAGGACGCGCGACGCGCGTTCGTTTCGATGCGGCGCCGCGTTTTGCGTTGCGGCGCAAAGGCGAGACGATAGCTTAAGCCTTCTATTTCGCCAAATAACGCCGATTCGTGCAAAAACCCAGGGTTTGCGCGGATACGATGTCTACTCCAAATTTGTATGATGACCCGATAACCTGACTAGTTCGCGACACCCTGTCCAACCGATCCGCCATGTTCGACAAGATTCCCGCGCGCGCTTTGAGCGACACAGTCGCGCAGCAACTGCTGAAGCAGATCGACAAGGGCACCTTTGCGCGCGGCGCCAGGCTGCCGACCGAAGCCGTGCTCGCGCAGCAGTTCGGCGTAAGCCGCACGGTGATTCGCGAGGCGCTGTCGCGACTGAAGAACGAGGGGGTGGTCGAGCCGCGCCAGGGCAGTGGCGTGTTCGTCGCCGGGCACGGCGCGATCCGCCCGCTGCGAATCGACTACGCGGAAGCCGTGGAGCCGGGCTCGGTCGTGCAGATCCTCGCGCTGCGTCGCGCGATCGAGGCGGAGGTTGCGTCGGAAGCCGCGATGCGCCGCAGCGATGCCGACATGGCCGCGATCGACGCCGCGCTCGCGCGCATCGAGCGCGCGGTCGGCACTGGCGAAGACGGCGTCGCCGAAGACGTCGCGTTTCATCGCGCGATCGCGGCGGCTACGGGCAATCCGTATTTCCTGAAGACGCTGACGTTCCTCAATCAGTACCTCGAAGCGGGCACGGTCGTCACGCGCCGCAACGAGGCGCTGCGCGAGGACTTCTCGCGGCAGGTGCGCGAGGAGCACGCGGCGATCGCCGCGGCGATTCGCGCCGGCGATCCGATGGCGGCGCGCAATGCCGCCCAGACGCATCTGTACAACGCGGCGCGGCGGCTTGCCGAGGCAGGCATCGTCTGACGCGCTGAAGGCGCGCGGTGATTCCGACGCGCGCGAACCCACGAATGCGGCACCCATCCATAGAGGTCATGCATGTCGAGAAATGTCGGTGTCATTGGTTTGGGGGCCATGGGGCTCGGCGTTGCGCGCTCGCTGTTGCGTGCGGGCTTCAGGGTCCACGCGTGCGACTTGCGGCGCGACGCGCTGCAGGCGTTCGTCGATGAAGGGGGCATCGGCTGTGCGACGCCCGCGGAGCTCGGCGCGCAATGCGAGGTCGTGATTACGCTGGTCGTGAATGCGGCGCAAACCGAGGCCGTGCTGTTCGGTGAGCACGGCGCGCTCGCGGCCATGAAGCCGGGCGGCGTCGTGATCGCGAGTGCCACGGTCGCGCCGGAGTTCGCGAGCGATCTCGGCAAGCGCGTCGAGGCGGCCGGTCTGCAGATGCTCGATGCGCCGGTGTCGGGCGGCGCGGCGCGCGCGGCGTCGGGCGAGATGACGATGATGACGTCCGGTCCCGCGGCCGCTTATGCCGCGTGCGAAGACGTGCTCGCCGCGATCGCCGGCAACGTGTATCGGCTTGGCGCCACGCATGGCGCGGGCTCGAAGGTGAAGATCATCAACCAGCTGCTGGCCGGCGTGCATATCGCGGTGGCCGCCGAGGCAATGGCGCTCGGCCTGCGCGAAGGTGTCGACCCGGACGCGCTGTACGACGTGATCACGCACAGCGCGGGCAATTCGTGGATGTTCGAGAACCGCGTGCCGCATATTCTCGCGGGCGACTACGCGCCGCTGTCGGCGGTCGATATTTTCGTCAAGGACCTCGGCCTCGTGCTCGATACCGCGCGTCGCACGAAGTTTCCGCTGCCGCTCTCGGCGGCCGCGCATCAGATGTTCATGATGGCGTCGACGGCGGGCCACGGTGGCGAAGACGACTCGGCGGTCGTGAAGATTTTCCCAGGCATCGAATTGCCGACGAAGCAATAGGCGAGGGAGAGGTCATGACGGCTCAAACGAAACCCGCGCTGCTCGGCTGCATCGCCGACGACTTCACCGGCGCCACCGATCTCGCCAACATGCTCGTGCGCGGTGGCATGCGCACGGTGCAGACGATCGGCGTGCCCACCTCCAACGAAGCGCTCGGCGCCGACGCGCTCGTCGTCGCGCTGAAGTCGCGCACGATCCCGGCCGCCGACGCGGTCGCGCAATCGCTGGCCGCGCTCGCCTGGCTGCGCGCGCAAGGGTGCCGGCAATTCTTCTTCAAGTACTGCTCGACCTTCGATTCGACCGATGCGGGCAACATCGGCCCGGTGACCGATGCGTTGCTGAATGCGCTGTCCACCGAGTTCGCTGAGCGCGCGTCGTTCACGATCGCGTGTCCCGCGTTTCCCGAGAACGGCCGCGCGATTTTTCGCGGTCATCTGTTCGTCGGCGATGCGCTGCTGAACGAGTCGGGCATGGAAAACCATCCGCTGACGCCGATGCGCGACGCGAACCTCGTGCGCGTGCTGCGGCGGCAAACGCAATCGAAGGTCGGGCTCGTGCGTTACGACCAGCTCGCGCAAGGCGATGCGGCCGTGCGTGCCGCATTCGCCGCGTTGCGCGCCGACGGCGTGCGCATCGCGATTGCCGATGCGGTGTCCGACGCCGATTTGCACACGCTCGGCGCGGCCTGCGCGGATCTCGCGCTGATCACCGGCGGCTCCGGCGTCGCGCTTGGTCTGCCCGCCAACTTCCGGCGCGCGGGTCTGCTCGGCGAGCAAACCCATGCCGCGCAATTGCCGCGTATAGAAGGTTTGTCGGCGGTGCTCGCGGGCAGTGCGTCGACGGCGACCAACGCGCAGGTCGCCGCCTGGTGCGCGACACGGCCCGCGTTCCGCATCGATCCGCTCGCGGCGGCGCGCGGCGAGGACGTCGTCGGCGAGGCGCTCGCGTTCGCACAACAGCGCTTCGTGCACGCGGAAGCGGTGCTGGTCTATGCGACTGCATCGCCGGACGAAGTGCAGGCCGTGCAGCGCGAACTCGGCGTCAACGAGGCCGGGCATCTGGTCGAGAAGACGTTGGCGGCGATTGCGCGCGGTCTGCGCGAACGGGGTGTGCGCAAGTTCGTCGTCGCGGGCGGCGAGACCTCGGGCGCCGTCGTGCAGGCGCTCGACGTGCGCATGCTGCGCATCGGCGCGCAGATCGATCCGGGCGTGCCGGCCACGGCGACGACCGAAGCGGAACCGCTCGCACTCGCGCTGAAATCCGGCAATTTCGGCGCCACGGACTTCTTCGACAAGGCGCTGCGCCATCTCGACGGAGCCGCGCAATGAGCGACGCACCGGCACTTCACACCTGCGCCGAAGCGCGCGTTCGCGAGGAAATCTGCGCGGTCGGCGCGAGCCTGTATCAACGCGGCTATACGGTCGGCAGCGCCGGCAACATCAGCGCGCGGCTCGACGACGGCTGGCTGATCACCCCGACCGACGCGTGCCTCGGCCGCCTCGATCCCGCCGACATCGCGAAGGTCGACGCAAACGGCCGCGCGGTGTCGGGCGGCAAGCCGTCGAAAACGCTGGCGCTGCATCGCGGTATCTATGCGCGCAACGGCGAGGCGCGCGGCATCGTCCATACCCATTCGACGCATCTGGTCGCATTGACGCTCGCGGGCGTATGGAGCGAAGCGGACGTGCTGCCGCCGATCACACCGTACTACGTGATGAAAGTGGGCCATGTACCGCTGATTCGCTACCAACGCCCGGGTGATCCCCGAGTGGCCGCGCAGATCGCTGCGCTGGCCGACCGAGTGCGCGCGGTGTTGCTCGAACGTCTGGGGCCGGTAGTGTGGGAGCGCTCGGTCGCGCACGCGTCGTATGCGCTTGAAGAACTCGAGGAGACCGCGCGCCTGTGGCTGATGACGAATCCGCGGCCCGCGCCACTCGACGCCGCCGCGATCGAAGAACTCCGTGCCGCGTTCGGCGCGCGCTGGTAGCAGCGCGCTTGACCGATGAACGCCGCGCACCGTATCGCACTGTCTTGAAGGAGCTGCCGCCATGCCTCGCTTCGCCGCCAATCTGTCGATGATGTACAACGAGCACGCGTTCCTCGATCGCTTCGCCGCCGCCGCGCGCGACGGCTTCAACGCGGTCGAATTCCTGTTTCCCTACGAGTTCCGCACGGGCGAGCTGAAGGCGCGGCTCGACGCGCATGGCCTCACGCAGGCGCTGTTCAATGCGCCACCCGGCGACTGGAGTGGCGGCGAGCGCGGCCTTGCGTCGTTGCCGGGCCGTGAGGACGAGTTCCGCCGCGGCATCGACACGGCACTCGAGTACGCGCGCGTGCTCGGCAATCGCAAGCTGCATGTGATGGCGGGGTTGATCGCCGGCGATCAAGCGGGCGAAACGCAGCGCAAAACACAACGCGACGTGTACCTGAACAACCTCGCCTATGCCGCGCGGACCACGCAAGCCGAACAGATCACGATCGTCATCGAGCCGATCAATACGCGCGACATGCCCGGCTATTTCCTCAATCGACAGGACGACGCGCAAGCGATCTGCGCCGAAGTCGGCGCGCCGAATCTGAAGGTGCAGTTCGATTGCTATCACTGCCAGATCGTCGAGGGCGATCTCGCGATGAAGCTCAAACGCGATATGGCCGGCATCGGTCACATCCAGGTTGCGGGTGTGCCCGAGCGGCACGAGCCCGACATCGGTGAGCTGAACTACCCGTACCTGTTCAATCTGATCGATGCGCTCGGCTACGACGGCTACATCGGCTGCGAATACCGGCCGCGCGCGGGGACCTCGGCGGGGCTTGGCTGGCTGAAGCCTTATCTCGATGCGGGGCGTTGACTCTTTCCGACAACCACTGACGCACACGTAACCATGAGAGTACTGATCACAGGCGGTGCCGGTTTTCTCGGCCAGCGTCTCGCGCGCGAGCTGCTCGCGCGCGGCGCACTGAAAGATGCGCACGGCGCACCGCAAGCGATTACCGGGCTCGTGTTGCTCGACGTCGTGCGCGCACACGATTTCGGCGATGCGCGCGTGCGCATCGAAGTCGGCGATATCGCGGAGCGCAGTGTGCTCGAACGCGTGATCGATGATCAAACCTCGGTGATCTTTCATCTCGCTGCGATCGTCAGCGGCCAGGCCGAGGCGGACTTCGATCTCGGCATGCGCATCAATCTCGATGCGTCGCGGCTGCTGCTCGAAATCTGCCAGCAGCGCGGGCACCAACCGCGCGTCGTGTTCACCAGTTCGGTCGCGGTCTACGGTGGCGATCTGCCTGCAGTCGTGCAGGACGACACCGCGCTCAATCCGCAGTCGTCGTACGGCGCGCAGAAGGCTATCGCGGAGCTGCTGCTCAACGAATATTCGCGGCGCGGTTTCGTCGACGGCCGCGTGCTGCGGCTGCCGACCATCAGCGTGCGGCCGGGGCGGCCGAATGCGGCGGCGTCGTCGTTCGCGAGCGGCATCGTGCGCGAGCCGCTCAATGGCGAGGAGGCCGTGTGTCCGGTCGCCGGTTCGACGCGGCTGTGGTTGCTGTCGCCGCGCAAGGCGATCGAGAGTCTTATCGCCGGCCTCGAACTCGATGGCGCCGCGCTTGGCAAGCAACGCGTGCTGAACCTGCCGGGCTTGTCGGTCAGCGTCGACGAGATGATCGCGGCACTGCGCGAGGTCGCGGGCGAGGCGGTCGCGAACCGCATTGTGCGGCAGCCCGACGAGCGCATCGAGAAGATCGTCGGGAGCTGGCCGGGCGCGTGGGATACGTCGCGCGCCGAACGGCTCGGGCTCGCGACCGAGCGCAGTTTCGCGGACGTGATTCGCGGCTACATCGCCGATGAAGGAATCGAAGTTCGCTGAAGATCACCCCCTCCGCGTATTCCCTGGTGTCGCCTGGCACGGCTGCGGCCGTGCTTGACATGCTTTCGCGCCCCCGCCTATTATCGAGGCTGTTTTGTTCGATATATGACCTTGTGTTCGTATATAGAACATGAGGCAGGGCGAAGAAGGGGCGGCAGCCGTATCGGTCGTCAATCCCAAGCCCATCGTTCACGATCTTGCGCTAAGCTGCTCCGACGTGACGGCCGCCGCGACGCCGCCGTTTTGCAGCCTCCCGCCCGCGGCCGTTGGCCCCCGGGCCGATGCCTCGGCGCATCGAACCGGCGTCATCGGTGCAAGGCCGGCCGAGGCGCAGCGCACGCAGCATCTCAACTGGAGACATCCCATGACCGAAGCATTCCTGTGCGACGCGATTCGCACCCCCATTGGCCGTTATGCGGGTTCGCTGTCGTCGGTGCGCGCCGACGATCTGGGCGCGGTGCCGCTCAAGGCGCTGATGGAGCGCAACAAGAACGTCGACTGGACCGCGATCGACGACGTCATCTACGGCTGCGCCAACCAGGCCGGTGACGACAACCGCAACGTCGCGCGCATGTCGCTGCTGCTCGCGGGTCTGCCGAAGGACGTGCCGGGCTCGACGGTCAACCGTCTGTGCGGCTCGGGCATGGATGCGGTCGGCATCGCCGCGCGCGCGATCAAGTCGGGCGAGGCCGCGCTGATGATTGCCGGTGGCGTCGAAAGTATGAGCCGCGCGCCGTTCGTGATGCCCAAGGCGACCAGCGCGTTCTCGCGTCAGAACGAGGTCTACGACACGACGATCGGCTGGCGTTTCGTGAATCCGCTGATGAAGAAGCTGTACGGCGTCGACTCGATGCCGGAAACCGGCGAAAACGTCGCGACCGACTACAACATCAGCCGCGCCGACCAGGACGCATTCGCGCTGCGCAGCCAGCAGAAGGCGGCGCGCGCGCAACGCGACGGCACGCTCGCGCAGGAGATCGTCGGCGTGACGATCGCGCAGAAGAAGGGCGATCCCATCACGGTCATGCAGGACGAGCATCCGCGCGAAACGAGCCTCGAAACGCTCGCGAAGCTGAAGGGCGTCGTGCGTCCGGACGGCACGGTTACGGCCGGTAACGCATCGGGCGTGAACGACGGCGCGGCGGCGTTGCTGCTTGCCAATGAAGAGACCGCGAAGCGCTTCGGCATCACGCCGCGCGCCCGCGTGCTCGGTGTGGCCACCGCCGGCGTCGATCCGCGCGTGATGGGCATCGGCCCAGCACCCGCCACGCAGAAGCTGCTCGCGCGTCTGGGCATGAAGATCGACCAGTTCGACGTGATCGAACTGAACGAAGCGTTCGCCTCGCAAGGTATCGCGGTGCTGCGCGCCCTCGGCGTTGCCGACGACGATCCCCGCGTGAACCCGAACGGCGGCGCGATTGCGCTCGGCCACCCGCTCGGCATGAGCGGCGCGCGTCTGGTGACGACCGCGACGTATCAGCTGCAACGCACGCAGGGCCGCTTCGCGCTGTGCACGATGTGTATCGGCGTCGGCCAAGGCATCGCGATCGCGATCGAGCGCGTGTGATGCGTGAGTTGGTTTAGCGCGAGCTTCGGTCCCCGCGCTATGCGGGTCTCCGCGCAAGCTGAATAGTGAAAAGCAGAAGGGCCGGCGTCGAGACACGCCGGCCCTTTGTTTTGATCGCGCCTTGTTGCGCCGGGCGCAGGCGTTATGACGCCGCTTCGACGGTCAGATGCATGACCTCATGCACCGGCGCGAGCCGCGCGCGGATCGTCGCGGCCGTAACGCCACCATGCGTGCGCACACTGACGATCGCGGCTCGCGCCTCCGGGCCGATCTGCCAGACGTGCAGGTCGGCGATCTCGGCGTCGCCGTGCGAATCCAGGATTTCGCGGATTTCGCCGGCCACGTGCTCGTCGGTTCTGTCGAGCAGCACGCCGGCCGTGTCGCGCATCAGCGTCCATGCCCAGCGCGCGATGACGATCGATCCGACGATGCCCATCAGCGGGTCCAGCCAGACCCACCCGAGATAGCGGCCGGCCAGCATGGCCACGATCGCCAGCACCGAGGTCAGCGCATCGGCGAGCACGTGCACGTAGGCGGAGCGCAGGTTGTTGTCGGACCCATGCGCATGGTCGTGATGATGGTGATGATCGTGATGCCCATTGTGCGCATGGCCGCCCGACAACAGCAGCGCGCTGACGATGTTCACGACCAGCCCGATCGCCGCAACCACCGCGGCCTGTCCGAACGCGACACCGGTGGGATGAACGAGCCGGACCGCCGATTCGATGCCGATGCCAAGCGACACCAGCGCGAGAATCAGCGCCGAAGCGAAGCCGGCAAGCTCGCCCACTTTTCCCGTTCCGAAACTGAACGCGCGGTTTGCCGAGTTGCGTCTCGCGAACGCATACGCGAGCGCGGCAATCCCGAGCGCGCCGGCATGCGTCGCCATGTGGAAGCCATCGGCGAGCAGCGCCATCGAGCCGGTCACGTAACCGGCCGCGATTTCGCCGATCATCATGACAACGGTGAGCGCGACGACGAAGTGGGTCCGGCGCGCGTTTTCGTCGTGCGAGCTGCCGAGAAACGAGTGCTCGTGTTTGTGGATCAGATGGTCAGTCATACAAACTTACTTCGAATAGCGGCGGATTGCGCCGATCAATGCATCAACTCCCTTCTTGCGCTGGCTGGCCGTCAGGTCCGGATGCGCGACATGCTCGCGCGCGTGCGCCTCGACGATCTCGTCGAGCAGGCCGTTCATTGCGCCGCGGGTCGCGGCCACCAGGTGCAGGACTTTTTCGCAATCGGCGTCGGACTCCAGTGAACGCTCGATAGCCTGAACCTGGCCCGCGATGCGACGAACGCGCTTCAATAAGCCGTCTTTGTGTATGCTCAGATGTGCCATACATATACCCCCTATAGGTATATAGGATAGCACGGTACTGAGATGGCGTTTCTGATGGCTGTCGGCGGCCATGCCGATGCATACGTCGGCAAATCGTTCGCGTCATACTGTTGGCCGTGGTTGTCCTGTAGGCGCAGAGTTCATGACGCCGGGCACGAATGCTGCGTAGCACGAAGCGATTGCGCTCGACGCGCATGACCGACCGTCAAGCCGTATTGATACCTTGCAGGAGGAGAACGCGGATGAAAACAGCGACGATAGCTGCAGTATTGGTCATCGCGGTGGTGGCCGCGGCCCCGCCGGCGCGAGCGCAGGACGACATGGCGAGCACCGCGCAAGCGATGCTCAGCGCGGCGCAGCCGGTGCATATGACGGCGGAGATCGTCGCCATCGATGCGGGCAACCGTTCGCTGACATTGAAGGGTCCGCATGGCGACGTCGCGATCGTGCTCGTCAGCCAGCAGGTCGCCGGTTTCGATCAGATGAAGATCGGCGATCGCGTCGACGTGCTGTACAAGAATGCGTTGCTCACCAAGGTCGAGAAGGCAAGCAGCGCGGGCAAGGGGATTCGCGAGCGGGTCGACCGGCGGAGCTATGCGCCGGCGTCGGGCGGGTACGAGACGGCGCGGCAGACCGAGGTGCTCGCGACCGTGCTGAAGATCGATCGCAAGCAGCGCCTCGTGACGCTGCGCGGCGCGTCTCAGACCCAGACCTTCGAAGCGGCGCCCGATGTCGATCTGAGCGACGTGAAGGTCGGCGACACCGTGCATGCGGCGTTCGTGTCGGCCGCCGCGGTGCAGGTGACGCCGGTCGGGCAGTGAGCGGCTGGGGCCGCAGTCCATTCCGGCGGCCGCATCTGTTTCGCAAACCATGTCGAAATATGTCGCGGGCTCCCGCCGAATGCTTGCAAAGCCGTGCCTGGCGGGCCCGCGTCGCGGCGAAACAGCGCGACATATGTTCCGTGATGATTTCCGCGGTGTGTCCTTCTATAGTCCGTTCGTCGCCACGCGGCAGTGACGCAAGTGGCCCGAATCCAGCAAGGACATACCGTGAAAAATCGTTCATTCGCAGGTTCCGAGAGGGTCTGCGCCAGCATGGCGCGAGGCGCGCTGCGCAAGGTCGTGCTCGGCGCGGCCGCCGCCGTGCTCGCGCTCGGCAGCGCATCGGCGTTCGCGTGGTCGGGTCACGGCACCGCGTACACGTCGCGCGGCGTCTATAACGGTGCGCACTACGGCTCGTGCGGCGGCGGTGGTAGCTGCTCGCATGCGGGCAGCGTGGCCGGCCCCTATGGCGGCTTCGCGAGCAACACTGGCACAGTCACGCGCACGGCGCCCGGCCAGTTCTCGAACTCGGGTACCGCGACGGGCCGCTACGGCAACTCGGTGCAGCACTCGGGCGACACCAGCTGCGCGGGCGGCTCCTGCTCGCATAGCGGCACGCTGACCGGTCCCGACGGCAAAACGGCGACAACGTCCGGCGACGTGACGCGCACCGCGCCGGGCCAGTATTCGTCGTCAGGCTCGATCACCGGATCGAACGGCAATACGGTCAATCATTCTGCGTCGACGAATTGCGCGGGTTCGACCTGCGCGCGCTCGGGCACGGTGACGGGTCCGGACAACAACAACGTCTATCACTCAGGCACCGCGACGCGGGTCGCGCCCGGCGTCGTGACGACTTCGACGAGCGTGACCGGCACGCAAGGCCACACGGTGAGGTCGAGCGGTACGGTGGTAACAGGCGGCGTGGTGGTCGCGGGCGGGACCACGACGGCGACCGGTACGACCGTGGTCGTTGCGCCGAAGCCGGTGGTGGTCGTGGCGCCGCCCCCGCCGGTCGTCGTGCCGCCGCCGGTCGTGTACGTGCCACCGAAGCCCGTCGTGGTGACGCCTCCGCCGGCCTATGTTCCGCCGCCGATGATGGTCGTGGCGCTGCCCCCGCCGCAGGCCGTCTACGTCGCGCCGCGTCCCGTGTATGTCGCGCCGCGGGCTGCGGTCTGGGTGCCGGGCCATTGGGTCGGGCGCGTGTGGGTGCCGGCGCATTGGGCCTGACGATGAGCGCGGCGATGAGAATCAGAACCTGCGTAGAATCGTGGCGCTCACGTCGCGCCGCGCGGTGCGACGCGATGTGCGAAATGGCGGGCTCGTGTCCACCATCTGCTGAGGCGGAGCGTCACTCGCGAGCGCAAAGGGCTGCGCGGGGCGCGCTCCGCAAAGCGGTCGCGCTCGCGACGATCGTCGTGGCGACGTTGCTGGCGATCAACGCAGTCATCGACGCCAGCGACGCCAACGACGACCTTCGCGCGAACCCCGCCGCCGGGGCGGCGAGCGACTGTTCCGCGCGCTACGCCGCGTTGCTCGATCTGGCCGAACTCGCGCGGCGTGACGGCAAATCGTCCGAGGTGGTCGTGCGTGGCTTGAGCCAGCAGAACGGGGCAATGAGCGAGTGCATACCTGCAGGCCGCGTCAGGCCTGCACCGCCATGACATTGAACGCGGCCGCGTCAGATCGCATTCCAGAAAAATCGCGCCGGGGATCGGATTGAACACGTAGGCGTCGATGGGCTCGAATCCCAGCGATGCGTAGAGGCCGAGCGCCGCTTGCATCGTCGTCGGCAGTGTGTCGAGACGCATGCGGCGATAGCCCGGCACCAGATGCGTGGCAAGCGCGGTGAGCGTAACCGCGCGCAGTTGGGGGTAGCTACCACTGCGGCCATGAGCGGCGGCAGAGGCGCCGAAATGTCTGCGGTTGGCGGCACTGTCGGCGGGGCGCAGCGTGGTGCCATCCATCGCGAACAGCGAGAATCCCTTGAAGAGGTATCGGTCCTGATCCTGCGCAACCCGGTTTCTAGCTGATTCGTGAAACAGCCACGCCAGTGGCGTCACGCCGACGCGCTACCGCGCCTGGGTGATGGCACGCCTGCTGACAAACGACGCATCGGCCACAGGTAACGCAAGGTCCAGTTCATCGACGACCTCGCTGATTGACTGGTGTCGGTACAGCGCGATCGCGATCACCAGTCATACGACCTGTTGCGCGGGAAGTCGACGCCGACGCACGCTGGCACTGCCACTGGCCTGCACTGCAGACTCGATCCATTCGTACGGCAGATGCTGGCCCAGCCGTCCCCATTCGAAGGGCGGCTGTGATTTGACAAGAAGGCGCAGATCATCAACCAGCATGGCGATGCAAGTTAACATCGCCACGCCCCGTTTACAACTACTTTGCGCAGGAAACAAAAATGCCGTTCAGTCGCTTAACTGAACGGCATTAGGGCTCAATGCCGCCATTTTTGTTGGGCCGTGATATCGGAAAAATGCACTGAATGAGATACCCGGAATCATCAGAATCGCAAATATTTGTCAAAATGGTTTTATCTCAAATTAAAGTCGTTGACCGTGTCGTGTGTTAGATGGTTAATTCTCTGCGTGTTTTTCTGGAAAATCAGCAGAGGTCAAATGGGACAGCAGAAACAGGATGAAACCGGCGGCAAGGAAGAGTGCCAGCTTTGCCGTATCACCTATTCAATCTACTCAAACTTTCCGCCAATGTCGTCCGCCATGGCGCTGAACGCCGAAACCGGCGAATGGTTTCCGTTCGATAGGCTGAAGTCGTATTCAAACGGTTACGACATGGCCGAAGCCCTGGGTTACGCATGGGCGTGCGACTGTCGCGGGCGGAAGGCAGCGCCAGCGCTAACGTCGAAGGATCGCACTCACGACGAACAATACACACTCAAAGATGGTGACGGCCGCGTTATGCCCGACACGTATTACACGGTTCGCCTGCCGTCCGGTTCGCTCGTCCACGGCGTAACGGATGGTCTGGGGCGCACTAAACGCTACAAAACAAACGGCGCTCAATCCATACATATTTATCTTGGTCACAGAGAGGGGGCGTAATGCCTGACGCACTTGGAACAGCGGTAACGAATACAAATCCGGATTCGAATATGGTGGTCCAATCCAGACGACCAGGCAAACCCTGGAAGATATCGCAACAAGGGATAACTTTCATTGCAGGCTGGGAAGCTTTCATGCCGCATATATATGACAATGACGGGGCTGGTAAAGGAGGTAATGCAACTGTTGGATATGGGCATCTGGTTCATATGGGGCCAATATCTGGTGCGGCGTCTGAAGCGCCGTTTCGTAATGGCATAACAATTGCGCAGGCGCGAGAATTATTGCTGCTTGATCTTGAATACCCGGAGCGCATTGTAAATAAAAAAATTCACGTGCCATTATATCAGTTCGAGTACGACGCACTCGTTTGCTTTGTATATAATCTTCCAAGTGGTAATGCTGGCTTGCTGAATCTTGTTAACTCGGGTCATTATGACCGCGTGCCGGCCAAATTTTTAGAGTACACGATGGCCGGTGGTGTGCATCCGCGCGGACTGATCAAGCGACGTCGCTCAGAAGGTAGTCTTTTCAAGGACGGAAATTATGACCACAGCCATTAAAGCCATCGTGGCCGTATTAATCGTATTGGCATCTATTTCCGTGTTTGCGGATACGTCATGTGAAGAAAAGGCAAAAACTCGAAACGATTTTCTTGCCTGCACTAACGCCGACACAGAAAAAATTCTCGCTGGCGCAGAGAATCTGTATCAAGGCATCAGGAAGATCACGACGGGAGATAAACAAATTGCTCTAGACAAGAATTTTGAAGTATGGAATGAAAAAATATCATCGGACTGTACTTTAATTGCTTATTCCTTTAATGAATGGAGTGATCGCTATGCTCCTGATACTGGTTTTCAGGTTGCGGAATGCCGGTTGAAGATCGCGTCGCAGGAAATGGAATTCTATAAGTGGCTGGCTTGTCCTGGAGATATGGAAACATCAAAAATTCCAAAATGTGCTGCGATCAATAAATTACTTCGAGGAAGTCAGTAGAAAGGATTGCGAGAGTGACGCAATGAATTTGTGTCGACCTCTATCCAATAAAACGGGTTGAACGACCCGTTTCGACGGGGCCATTTAAAGGCAGGTCATGCGGGCAAGCGGCACCACCACGACTGGGCATAGGCGACATCGCCGATGAACTCGATGCCGGTGAGCACGAAGCCGTTAGGCCCCGTCCAGCTAATTTCAACATCGTGCAGCGGTGGCAGTGGCGGCCAGTCCGCCGCGCCGACTGGTGAAAAGCCGCAATCTTCGTCATCCGCCCGTACCGCTCCAACTGGCTGTGAGTAGTGTCCAGATCACCGGTAACGGGCTCCGCACTTTCTACGTCGCGAGTGCTGCGCTTTTTCCCGCGCTCGCGTGGCCCGGACTCTCATGAACTTTGATAAGGGCGATCAGCCAAGCCGATAGCGTGTAACACCAAGCGACTGCACGGACGGGAGCCGTGTTCCTGGGCATCTGCTTTTCGCTGTTCTGTTCCTTTGATGCGCTCGTTTCCGCGGTCGCGATTAATGATCGTGTTTCCTTCGGCAGGGGGGGCGTCCTGCAGATTACAGGTTTCGTACACCCAGCGCTCACGGCGTGCGTACTGAGCGTCGCTGCTCGACCCTCTCCGGTCATTTGACGCTTCCGCAGGTCAACGGCCGGTAAGAAATCCGAACGGACACTCTATCAGCCATTCTCCGTTGACTCTCTGGCCGCCTCCGCGCGCGCGACAACCAGGAGACTCGGCTGATACCAACTGATGGATTGAATCGCTTGACCGGGTATTTGTGGAGGAGGCGCAAGATCAAACTATGTTTCAGTCAGGACTGGTGCATTGCAGAACATCTTTGTCAAAACGTTGCTCAAAATCGCTTCGGCCGAAGCGATCGACAGATCATTGGGCATCGTCATGTTGAAGTAGAGGATGCCGTCGACCAATGCGATAACGGCGAGCGCGTGGTCGGCGAAAGGGCCCGGCAACTGTATGTTGAGGCGCTTGCATAACTGCTCAGTGAAGTACGCGATCATGTCGCGCTTTTGCAGGCATAAGGCATTCACATGTTGTCGGAATTTCGCGTCACGCATGGCATGCAAACGTGCCTCAGCCCAGATGATGTAGTTGTTGTCGTCGCGATAGCACTGCGCGTACAACAAGGTGAGCTGCACTTGCAGGTTTTCGCTGGACGGTGCGGCGTCTCGCAGCTTCTGCAAGTTTTCTTGCATGTTCTGGTGATCGAGACGGAGCAGTTCGACGAATAGATCGCTCTTGCTGCTGAAGTTCGAGTAAAACGCGCCGCGGGTATAGCCGGCCTGGGCTGCGATATCCTCCACGCTAGTCGCAGCAAACCCTTTTTCGGCGATGCTCGACGCTGCTGCGTCGAGCAAGCGGCGCCGGGTTCGCTCGCGACTTTCTTCTCGCGTCATTCGTTTGTGTGGCATGCGGCAAAGCGCTCATATGGCAAAGAACGATGGCCAAAATCCACGCTCCTGGCAAATCGTTGGGTGCGTAGGCTTGCTATTTGATGGCGACCGCTTCGGATTCGCGAGGTTGCCATCCGCCACCGAGCGCCTTGAAGGCAGCAACCGCTGCGCGTGCGGATTCCGTTTGCGCCTGCACCCGCTCATCCGAGGCGCGCAGCAGGTTGTCGTCGGCTTGCAGGACTTCAATCAGGCTGACGACACCTTTTTGATAGGCCGCAAACGAGGCGGCTCGCGCCCGGCCGAGCGAGTTCACTCCCTGGGCGAGAACGGCAGCCTGCTCCTCGCGCTTGACGAGTGCTGAAAAGGCATTTTCTACATCCTCAGTTGCACGTAGTGCAGCGAGCCGATAGGCAGCCAACTGTTCCGCCTCCTGCCCCTTGGCCTGCCCGATCTGCGCATTGATGCGGCCGAAATCGAACAGACGCCAGCGCAGGCCCAGCACCCCGGCAGCCTGACTGGCGCCGCCGGTGAACAGATTGCCAGCGGCCATTGATGTTGCGCTGCCGATCAGTCCGCTCAGAGAGAGTTTCGGGTAATACTCGGCGATGGCCACGCCGATGCGCGCGTTCGATGCGGCGAGGCGACGCTCGGCCACGATCAGGTCGGGCCGGCGCCTGAGCAGCTCTCCCGGTGTTCCCGTGGCCGCGATCTGCGGGGCGGCCGGGATGTCGCCAGCTTCGACCAGCTCGGCCCGATGCGTGCCGGGCTGTGAGCCCAGCATCACATCCAGCGCGTTCATGGCCGCGTCGAGACCCGTCTCGAGCACTGGCACGGATGCCCGAACCTGAGCCAGCGCACCTTCAGCCTGGCTCACCTGAAGGTCGGCCGCCAATCCTTTGCTATACAGGAGGTTGATGGTCGAGAGCAGATCCTGCTGCGTCTGCACCTGCCGCCGTGCAACCTTCAGACGGGCCTGCAATCCCACGAATCGTGATGTAAATATCGGCAGTCTGCGCCGCCACTGCCAGGCGCGTGGCCACCGCACCGGCTTCCGAAGCCTGGTATTCGGCAAGTGCCGCTTCCCGCCCGCGGCGCAGGCCTCCGAACACGTCCAGTTCCCAGCTCGCGTTGAAATTGGCCTCGTAATCATTGCCGTAGCGATCGAAACCGGGCGTCGAATTCAGGACTCGCCCCAAGGGGGTTTCAACCGACTGGTAGACTCGCGCCGCCTGCCCGCTGACAGTGCCGGACGGCAGCAGCGCGGCATTCGCCGCGCCAAGTCCCGCGCGCGCCTGCGAGACGCGAGCGGCGGCCTGCGCGAGGTCCAGGTTCTGTTCCAGCGCGAGCGTGACGAATCGTGTCAGTTGCGGATCATCGAAACCCGTCCACCACGTGACAAGGTCGGCCCTGGCCGCCGCGTGCCGGTGATCCACCGCGACCTGGCCCTGGAACTGCTCGGGCATGGCCACGTTGGGCCGGACATAATCGGGGCCTACAGCGCAGCCAGCCGAGAGACTGGCGACAATAACCGCGGCAAGGATGTGTTTGGGTAGCATGAGCGTCTTCGCAAGATTCCGGTGGTGACTATAATACCAAATAGTCACTGGTTGTCCATTCCTGTATGCTATACCCATGAAAAAAGCCACCACTTCGCCCATCCCGGCGCGCGGCCCCGCTGACCACGAGGTACGGGATCAGATCGTTGTCGCCGCCACCGAGCACTTCAGCCGGTATGGCTACGAGAAAACGACGGTGTCCGACCTCGCCAAGGCGATCGGGTTTTCCAAGGCCTACATCTACAAGTTCTTCGAGTCCAAGCAGGCCATTGGCGAGATGATTTGCGCGAACTGCCTGCACGAGATCGAAACCGAGGTCAGGTTGGCCGTCGCACAGACCGATCTGCCACCGGAGAAGCTGCGGCGGATGTTCAACGTCTTCACGGAAGCGAGCCTCCGTCTGTTTTTCCAGGACCGCAAGCTCTACGAGATTGCCGCATCGGCGGCCACGGAGAACTGGCAGGCGGTGCTTGCGTATGAAGAGCGCGTCCAGAAGTTGCTTCGGGACGTCCTCCAGGAGGGTCGGCAAAGCGGGGACTTCGAGCGCAAAACCCCCCTCGATGAGACTGCGATGGCGATCTATCTGGTGTTGCGCCCCTACCTCAACCCAATGCTCCTGCAGTACAGCTTCGATTACACCAAGGTCGCGCCTGCACAACTGTCCAGTCTCGTGCTCCGCAGTCTGTCGCCTTGACGGAAATTTCGATTGTGACCATTGACTAAGTTGGTCACTAGAACCATAATGAAAGCCCCGATCACTCCGTCAATGGGTCTTTCATGCTCCGGCGTCGCCTTGCTACCTCTACAGTCGTCTGTGCACTGGCACTTGCGCTAGCCGCCTGCGGCGCAAAAGCACCGTCCGATCCGCGCACCGAAGCGCCCCTGGTGCGCACCGCCATCGCTCAGGCGGCGATCCCCGCCTCCCGTTCGTTTACCGGAACCGTCGCCGCGCGCGTGCAGAGCGAGCTGGGATTTCGCGTCTCCGGCAAGGTGCTCGAGCGGCTGGTGGATGCCGGGCAAACCGTCAAACGCGGCCAGCTGCTGATGCGCCTCGACCCCATCGATCTGAGGCTTGCCGCGCAGGCCCGGCAGGACGCGGTCACCGCCGCGCGAGCACGGGCGCAGCAGACCGCGCAGGACGAAGAGCGCTACCGCGACCTGCGCGGCACCGGCGCGATATCGGCATCGGCCTACGACCAGATCAAGGCGGCGGCCGATGCCGCCAAAGCGCAGCTCAGCGCGGCCGAGGCTGACGCCGACGTTGCACGCAACGCGACCGGCTATGCCGAGCTGATGGCAGACGGCGACGGCGTCGTGATGGAAACGCTGGCCGAGCCGGGCCAGGTCGTCAGCGCCGGCCAGCCCGTGGTACGCCTGGCCCACGCCGGGCGCCGCGAGGCTGTCATCCAGCTACCCGAAACCCTGCGCCCCGCGATCGGTTCGGTCGCCCAGGCCACGCTGTTCGGCAACGGCGGTGTTAGCGTTCCGGCGACGCTGCGCCAGCTTTCGGATACGGCGGATCCTCGTACCCGGACCTTTGAAGCGCGGTATGTGCTGCAGGGAGAGCTGGCCGACGCCCCACTGGGCGCCACGGTGACGGTCCAGATTCCGGATGCGCATTCCGCGGTGCAAGGCGGTTTGCAGGTGCCGATCGGCGCGCTGTTTGACGCGGGCAAGGGACCGGGGGTGTGGGTCATCAACGGCGAGCCGGCAAAGGTTGCCTGGCGGCCGGTTACTGTCGAACATCTGGACGACGATAGTGCTCGCGTCGCCGGTGAGATCAGGCAAGGCGACCGGATCGTCGCGCTCGGCGCGCAGCTGCTGCGCGAAGGCGAGCAGGTCCGGATGACAAGTCAAGCGGTCGCCATGACGGCCGAGGGAGCCCGTCCGTGAGGGAAGGCCGTTTCAACCTGTCGGCGCTCGCCGTGCGCGAGCGCTCCATCACCCTGTTCCTGATCTGCCTGATTTCACTGGCCGGGCTCGTTTCGTTCTTCAAGCTGGGCCGGGCGGAAGACCCCGCGTTCACGGTCAAGGTGATGACCATCATCACCGCCTGGCCGGGAGCCACGGCGCAGGAAATGCACGATCAGGTCGCCGAGAAGATCGAAAAGCGCATGCAGGAGCTGCGCTGGTACGACCGGACCGAGACCTACACACGGCCTGGGCTGGCCTTCACGACCTTGACCTTGCTCGACAGCACGCCGCCGTCGGAAGTGCAGGAGCAGTTCTACCAGGCCCGGAAAAAAATCAGCGACGAGGCAAATAACCTTCCGGCTGGCGTGATCGGGCCGATGGTCAATGACGAATATGCGGACGTCACGTTTGCCCTCTTCGCCCTGAAGGCCAGGGGCGAACCGCAGCGCCTGCTAGTGCGCGATGCGGAGACGCTGCGCCAACGGTTGCTCCACGTGCCGGGCGTGAAGAAGGTCGACATCATCGGCGAGCAGTCGGAGAGAATCTATATCGAGCTCTCACATGACCGGCTGGCAACGCTGGGCGTGAGCCCCCAGGACGTGTTCGCGGCGCTCAACGGTCAGAACGCCCTGACGCCGGCCGGCTCCGTGGAGACCAAAGGTCCGGAGCTGTTCATTCGCCTGGACGGTGCCTTTGACAACCTGCAGAAGATCCGCGACACGCCGGTCGTAGCGCAGGGCCGCACGCTGAAGCTGTCGGACATTGCCACCGTTACGCGTGGCTATGAAGATCCGGCGACGTTCATGATCCGCAACAACGGCGAACCTGCACTGCTGCTGGGCATCGTCATGCGCGACGGCTGGAACGGGCTCGACCTCGGCAAGGCGCTGGACAGCGAGGTCAGTGCGGTCAACGCCGGGCTGCCGCTGGGCATGAGCCTCACCAAAGTCACCGATCAAGCCGTCAACATTCATTCGGCGGTCGACGAGTTCATGCTCAAGTTTTTCGTCGCGCTGCTGGTGGTCATGCTGGTGAGTTTCGTCAGCATGGGCTGGCGGGTGGGCCTCGTCGTTGCCGCGGCCGTACCGCTGACACTCGCGGTGGTGTTCGTCGTGATGGCCGCGACCGGCAAGAACTTCGATCGCATCACGCTCGGATCGCTGATCCTCGCGCTCGGCCTGCTCGTGGACGACGCGATCATCGCGATCGAAATGATGGTGGTAAAGATGGAGGAAGGCTACAGCCGCATCGCCGCCTCCGCCTACGCGTGGAGCCATACGGCCGCGCCGATGCTGGCGGGCACGCTGGTGACCGCCGTCGGCTTCATGCCCAATGGCTTCGCGCGCTCCACGGCCGGCGAATACACCAGCAACATGTTCTGGATCGTCGGCATCGCACTGATCGCATCGTGGGTCGTCGCCGTGGTCTTCACGCCCTACCTGGGTGTGAAGATGCTGCCCGACTTCAAAAAGGTCGAAGGCGGTCACGACGCGATCTACGACACGCCGCGCTACAACCGCTTCCGTCAGCTGCTCACGCGCGTCATCGCGCGCAAATGGCTGGTCGCCGGTTCGGTCGTGGGCCTCTTCGTGCTGGCCATCCTCGGCATGGGCGTGGTCAAAAAACAGTTTTTCCCGATCTCCGACCGTCCCGAAGTGCTGGTCGAGGTGCAGATGCCCTATGGCACGTCGATCTCGCAAACCAGCGCCGCCACGACGAAGGTCGAAGCGTGGCTCGCGAAGCAGAAGGAAGCCAGGATCGTCACCGCGTACGTCGGGCAAGGCGCGCCACGCTTTTACCTGGCGATGGGGCCGGAACTGCCCGATCCGTCGTTTGCCAAGATCGTGGTGCGCACGGACAGCCAGGATGAGCGCGACGCATTGAAGCAGCGACTGCGTCAGGCAGTCTCCAACGGTCTCGCCCCCGAGGCGCGCGTGCGGGTTACGCAACTCGTATTCGGTCCATATTCGCCGTTCCCGGTCGCCTACCGTATCTCTGGCCCGGACCCGGACAAGCTGCGCGGTATTGCGGGAGAAGTTGAGCAGGGGATGGAGGCCAGTCCGATGATGCGTACGGTCAACGCTGACTGGGGTGCGCGCACGCCCACGCTGCACTTCACGTTGCAGCAGGACCGTCTGCAGGCGGTGGGGCTGACATCCAGCGCCGTGGCGCAACAACTGCAATTCCTGCTAACCGGCGTGCCCGTCACCGCCGTGCGTGAGGATATTCGAACCGTGCAGGTCATCGCGCGTTCGGCCGGCGATGTTCGTCTCGACCCGGCGCGGCTCGGCGACTTCACGCTGGCTGGCGCGAACGGGCAACGCATTCCGCTGTCGCAGGTGGGCAAGGTCGACGTGCGCATGGAGGAATCAATCATGCGCTGGCGGGACCGCGTGCCGACGATCACGGTACGGGGCGACATTGCCGACAACCTTCAGCCGCCGGACGTATCGACGGCGATCACCAGGCAGCTTCAACCCATCATCGCCAGGCTTCCGACCGGCTACCGTATCGAAGAGGCGGGCTCAATCGAGGAATCGGCTAAAGCGACGAAAGCCATGTTGCCGCTCTTCCCGATCATGCTGGCGGTTACGCTCATCATCATCATCTTCCAGGTGCGCTCGATCTCCGCAATGGTGATGGTGTTCCTGACCAGCCCGCTGGGCTTGATCGGGGTGGTGCCGACGTTGATTCTGTTCCGGCAGCCGTTCGGCATCAATGCGCTGGTCGGTCTCATCGCGCTATCGGGCATCCTGATGCGCAACACGCTGATCCTGATCGGACAGATTCACCAGAACGAGCAGGCGGGGCTGAATCCGTTCCATGCGGTCGTCGAAGCCACCGTGCAGCGTGCCAGACCGGTGATCCTGACGGCCATGGCGGCGATCCTCGCTTTCATCCCGCTGACCCATTCGGTGTTCTGGGGAACCCTCGCGTACACGCTGATCGGCGGTACGTTCGCCGGGACGATTCTGACCCTGGTCTTCCTGCCGGCGATGTATTCGATCTGGTTCAAGATTCGACCCGAGCGTATCGCCGGCTTGCGCAAAGATCGGCATGAGCAGGTGCAGCCTTCCGAGCAAACGCTGCAGGACGCGCTCGACGCGGGCAGTTAAAAAAACACCATCAATTCACCTGAAGGGAGCTGTTCATGTCGAATTCCACTGTTGTGGTTGTTACCGGCGTCTCATCGGGTATCGGACGCGCCGCTGCCGAGAAGTTTGCCCGGCGGGGGTGCCGCGTATTTGGCACCGTGCGCAGCATGGCAAAAGCGGCGCCTATCTCGGGAGTCGAGCTTGTCGAGATGGATGTTCGCAACGATGCTTCGGTCCAGGCTGGAATCCAGTCCGTCATCGATCGCGCCAGGCGAATCGACGTGCTCGTCAACAATGCAGGAACGAGCATGATTGGCGCGGTCGAGGAAACGTCGACTGCCGAGGCCTCGTCTCTGTTCGATACCAATGTATTCAGCATTCTGCGCGCGACACAGGCTGTACTCCCCCACATGCGGGTACAACGCGGTGGAAGGATCGTCAATGTCAGTTCGGTGCTCGGGTTTCTCCCGGCGCCCTACATGGGACTCTATTCGGCGTCCAAGCACGCTGTGGAAGGGCTGACCGAAACCCTGGATCATGAGGTGCGCCAGTTCGGCATACGCGCAACGCTGGTCGAACCGACTTTTACCAGGACCAATCTCGACATCAATGCGCCCCAGGCGGGTTCGAAAATCGCCGACTATGACCGCGAGCGTGCCCTTGCAATGAGCGCAGTCGTGAACAGTGTCAAAGGTGCCCCCGAGCCCGAGGGCGTGGCAAACACGATTGTCGAAGCGGCGCTTGGCGCCTGGCGGATGCGTCGCACGCCTGCCGGACAGGCGTCGTTGCTCAGCAAGTTACGCCGCTTTATGCCTGCTGGTCCCGTCGATTCAAGCTTGAGGAAAACATTCGGCCTTGGTTGAAGCGCTCGTCCACGCATCACGTTGCGGCCAAGGTTCGACGAGTCCCTGTTTCTGAAAAAGGCGTATCAGTTATCAGGACAACTTCATGAACTCCACCGCGACCATTCGGTAGCAAGCCGACTCTCGACCGTATGGAACAGCTCACCGGCACGAGCGGTTGCGCGAGTCTCTTGAACGTGACATCCGTCGCGTTTTAGTGCGAAGCGGCCGCTGGAACGACATCGTGCGCATGATCGGACGCATCGCGACGCAGCCGACGATACCGCCAGGATCGGCGCTCGCGCCGTTGCTCGCGAGCAGCACGCGGCCGCGCGGCGCCGCGAATTTGCCTGGCCGGCCGGCGAGTTCAGCGTCGAATTGCTGGAAGCCGAGATCGACGCCGAAACTCTCCGCGGGCTCGCGGAAGATGGTCCGTACAGCCTCGATCTGCTCGGGGAAGCGGGCAGTGTGCAGATGGATCATGCGATGGGTCGGGTCATTGAACGCGCAGCGGAAACCGGATCTCGAACGTGGTCCCCACGCCCTCGCGCGACGCAAACTCGATCTGCCCATCGAGCACGCGGCATAGCTCCCTGACGATCGCGAGCCCGAGCCCCGTGCCCGGAATCTCGTCGCAGGCCGCGCGCTCGAACTCATCGAATACGCGCGCCGCGTCGGCGGGCGCAATGCCGACGCCGGTGTCGGAGACGCGAATCGCCCAGTGTTCGGCGCCATGCATCGCGAACCGGATTTCGACTTGCCCCGACTTCGTGTACTTGATCGCGTTGGTCAACAGATTGACCGCGATCTGCTTGAGCTTCAGCCGATTCGACGTGACGACCGGCAGCGCCGCGTCGAACGCGCTGCGCAACGCAAGCCCTTTCGCCTCGATCGACGGTCGCGTCGACGCGACGAGTTCGTCGAAGAGTCCGCGCAAATCGACGTCTTCGAGCACGAGCGGGGCGGAGTCTCCGAGCACGACCGAGTACTCGACCATCTGATCGACCAGTTGCTTCATGTCGGCAGCCTGACGGTTCGCGAGCGTCAATGCGGTATCGGCTTTCGACGGCGCTCGCTCGATCAGTTGCAGCGCGACCGAAAACGCGTTGAGGAAATTGCGCAGATCGTGCACGACGCTGCGCGTGATCTGCATCCGCGATTCATATAGATCGCCGACCAGCCGTTGCTCGAGCGTCAATTCGTGATTCGCGCGTTCGAGCCGTCCCGTGTATTCGTCGATCTTGCGATCGCGCTCGGCGACCACTTCCTTGATCGACTCATACCTGACCACGCTGAATGCTTCGGCGATCAGGCGGCGCGCGCGGCTCTCGTGACGGCGCGTGCACGTCCGGTCGCGTTCGACGAACTCTTCGAGCGCTTCGAAGACCACCTGCTGAAAGAGGTCCAGTTCGCGCACCAGCTCTTCGATCCGGTAGCCCTGCTGCCAACGGACCTTGCCGTGCTTCTTCGCGTCGCGCTCGATCGACGTTTCGACGCGCTCGAGATCTTCTGCATCGAGCACCCGGTACAGCTCGTCGAGAATATCCGGCAGATGGTCGGCCAGTTGCCGATAAGTGAGCTTGTCCGCTTCGACGAGATCGGCGTCGGCGGAGACCGCATGCATCCATTGCCGCGTCAGGCCGCCCCGTTCCGCACGGATGAAGTTGGCGAAGTTGCGCAGCGGGCTCACGCGTCTGTCGGTCATGATGGATACCGGAATGGAGTTTCTACAACATACAACGCGCGAACGGTTCGAACGCCTCGATTTGCGCGGGCACCGCAAACCTGTTTCGCTGCCGATCGGCTAGGCGACCCGATGCGCGCCGGGAACCCGCGTCATTATCCGCGTAATTGCCGTTCGTGGAACATCTCTTGCGAGACTCTGATCAGACAAGAAGGCAAATTTCGTCCGCAAAACATGATGTATTCGATCTTGCTGGTCGACGACGAACCGGAAATTCTAGCCGCATGGCGGTTGATTCTGGAGAGCGAAGGGTATGAGGTGAGTTGCGCGAGCAACGGCGCCGAAGCACTCGCTTGTGTCGTCGCTCACGTTCCCGACCTGATTGTTACGGACTGGATGATGCCGGTCATGGACGGCGCGGAGTTATGCCGCCGTTTGAAATCGATGCCGCTATCCGTCAACGTACCGATTCTGGTCCATACCGCGGTGCCGCCTTCGGACAGCGATGCGCATTACTGCAGCGCATGTCTGCTGAAGCCGATCGGCGCGGATCTCTTTCTGACCACGATCGCGCAGCTCTGCGCGCCACGATGCTGATATGGCACGCGTCGCCGCGTTCACCGTCGTGTGATGACGTCAACGCCGTGCCACGTCATCGTCCGGAACGTCTGCTGAGTCGGCCTTCAGGAAATCGACGAACGCGCGCAGCGGCGCGGGCACATGACGATGGCCCGGATAGTAAAGAAAAGGCCCTGAAAAGCGCTGCCACCACGGTTCGAGAATCGCTTCGAGCGCGCCGCTGTCCAGATGCGGGCGCAGCATGTCTTCGAACAGGTGAATGATCCCGAGGCTCGCGACCGCGCCGCTGACCGCGAGGTCGATCGCGGCGCCGGGCCGCACCAGCAGCGGCCCTGTCGGATTCAATTGCAGCAGCTCGCCGTCGCGCTCGAAGTACCAGGTCGGCATCGCGCCGCTGGCGAATTGCCCGCGCAGGCAGGCATGCGCGAGCAATTCGCCGGGATGTTGCGGACGGCCGTGCGCGTCGAGATACGCGGGCGACGCGGCGGTCGCGAAGCGCTGCACGCGCGCGCCGATCGGCACCGCGATCATGTCCTGCTCGAGGCGTTCATCGTAGCGAATGCCCGCATCGCAACCGATCGACAGCACGTCGACGAAACCATCCTCGACCACCACTTCGACGCGAATATCCGGGTACTGCTTCAGAAAGCGCGCAAGCACGTCGGGCAGCACGATGCGCGCAACGCTCGACGGCACGTTGAGCTTCAATGTACCGGTCGGCTTGTCGCGAAAGCCGTTCAGCACGTCGAGCGCCGCTTCCATTTCGCCGAACAGCGGCGTCAGCTTCTCGATCAGACGCAGCCCGGCTTCAGTCGGCGCGACGCTGCGCGTGGTGCGGTTCAGGAGCCGCAGCCCGAGTTTCGTTTCGAGGCGCCGCACCGCGACGCTCAGACTCGACGCCGACACGCCGCTCACGCGCGCCGCGTCGCGAAAGCCGCCGGCGCGGGCGACGGAAACGAAGGCGGCCAGATCATTCAGTTCCATGACGATTGATTGTGCAGAATTTTGAACAACCCGTGCACGTTAGACCGCTTTATTCAACAGCGCAATTCCGGCGATACTGCCGCTCATCACTTCACAAGGAGATCGTCATGCCGAACTTCAGCTTCATCGACACTTTCGCACTAGCCGGCCGCCCGGTGCGGCGCATGGGCTATGGCGCGATGCAGCTGGCCGGCCCCGGCGTGTTCGGGCCGCCGAAAGACCGCGACGCGGCGCTCGAGGTGCTGCGTGAGGCGGTCGCGTCGGGCGTCGACCACATCGATACCAGCGATTTTTACGGGCCGCACGTGACCAATCAGTTGATCCGCGAGGCGCTCCACCCGTATCCACGCGATCTGACGATCGTGACGAAGGTGGGCGCGGTGCGCGATGGCGCCGGCGCCTGGCTGCCGGCGCAGGAGCCCGCCGACCTCGAGCGCGCGGTGCATGACAATCTGCGCAACCTCGGGCTCGACGCGCTCGACGTGGTCAACCTGCGCGTGATGGGCAACGTGCACGAGCCGAGCGAGGGCTCGATCGAAAAGCAGGTCACGGCGCTTGCCGAGCTGCAGCAGCGCGGGCTCGTGCGTCATGTCGGCCTGAGCAACGTGACGGCCGCGCAGATTGCCGAGGCTCAGCGCATCACGAAGGTCGTGTGCGTGCAGAATCACTACAACCTCGTGCATCGCGACGACGATGCGTTGATCGATGCGCTCGCGGAACAGGGCATCGCCTACGTGCCGTTTTTCCCGCTGGGTGGCTTCACGCCGATTCAATCGTCCGAGCTGTCGGAGCTTGCGCGCAAGCTCGAGGCGACGCCGATGCAGCTCGCGCTTGCCTGGCTATTGCATCGGGCACCTAACATTCTGCTGATTCCGGGCACGTCTTCGGTGACTCATCTGCGTGAAAACCTGCAGTCGGCGCAGTTGAAGCTCAGCGACGAGGTGCTCGATCAACTAGGTGCGATCGGCGCTGAAAAGGGCTGATTACACCGATGCCGCGATGAACTCCCGCAACCATTGATGCGCGGGATCGCGATGCACCCGCTCGTGCCATAGCATCGCCATCTCGTAGCCCGGCACCTCGACGGGCGGCTCGACCATCCGCAGCGCGTCCGTGCCGCGCACGAGACGCGCGGGCAGCATCCCCACGAGATCCGTGCTCGCGAGCACCGACTGCATGAACAGAAAGTGCGGCACCGACAGCACGACCTTGCGCGCGAGTCCCACCTTCGCGAGCGTCTCGTCGGTGACGCCGAAAAAGCCGCCGCCATCGGGCGACACGATCACGTGTTCGAGCTTGCAGAACTGCGCGAGGGTGGGCCGGCGCTTCAGCTTCGGATGACCCGCGCGGCCGACCAGCACGTAGCGCTCGGCAAACAGCACGCGACGGCGCAAGCCTTCGGGCGCGCCTTCGCTCGTATGAAAGCCGATATCGATATCGCCCTGTTCGGCCTGGCGAGCGAGCCGCGGCGGCACCGCCTCGACGATCGCGAGACGCGTGCCGGGCGCCACCGCGCGCAAGCCCGCGAGCATCGGCAGGATGATCGTGGACTCCGCGTAGTCCGTTGCGGCGATGCGCCAGGTTTGCGTCGCCGCGGCCGGATCGAATGGACTGGTTGGCGCGACCGCGCGCTGCAGTGCGTCGAGCGCTTCGCGCAATGGCTCGCGCAGTGCCTGCGCTTTCGCGGTGGGCCGCATGCCGCGCGGTCCCGGCAACAGCAGCGGATCGCCGAATACATCGCGCAGTTTCGCCAGATGCACGCTGACCGACGGCTGAGAGAAGTTCAGCCGTTCGGCGGCGCGGGTCACGTTGTGCTCTTCGAGCAGCACGTCGAGCGTGACCAGCAGGTTCAGGTCGAGTCTTCTGAGATTAACCACGGCAATACCTGACATATTGGGAATTCATTTCCAATATACCTTGGCGATGCCTATCGTGACTGTTTTCAGCCACGAAGGTCCCATCATGAACGTTCTCATCATCTATGCGCATCCCGAACCGAAATCGTTGAACGGTTCGCTGAAGGACTTCACTGTCCGCCATCTCGAACGCGCCGGCCATACGGTGCAGGTGTCCGATCTGTACGCGATGAACTGGAAAGCGTCGCTAGACGCACACGACACCAGCGAGCGTCACAGCGGCGAGCGCTTCTTCGCGTCGCTCGAATCGAAGCATGCGTTCGAGAACGGCTTGCAGAGCGAGGACATCGCGCGTGAGCAGGACAAGCTGAAGTGGGCCGATGCGGTGATCCTGCAGTTTCCGCTGTGGTGGTTCTCGATGCCGGCGATCATGAAGGGCTGGGTGGAGCGTGTCTATGCGTACGGTCTCGCGTATGGCGTCGGCGAGCATTCCGATGCGCGCTGGGGCGAGCGTTATGGCGAGGGCCGTTTCGCGGGCAAGCGCGCGATGCTGATCGTCACGACGGGCGGCTGGGAGTCGCACTACAGCGCACGCGGCATCAACGGTCCGATCGACGACGTGCTGTTCCCGATCCAGCACGGTGTGCTGTATTACCCCGGCTTCGAGGTATTGCCGCCGTTCGTCGTCTATCGCACGAGCCGCGTCGACGAGGCGAAGTATGCCGAGGTCAGCGAGGCGCTTGGGCGACGGCTCGACACGCTGTGGACGGCCGCGCCGATCGCGTTCCTGCCGCAGAACGGTGGCGCGTATGAGATTCCGGCGCTCACATTGCGGGACGATCTGGCGCCGGGGCGGGTGGGGTTTGCCGCGCACGTTGAAGATGCGGGCGCAGAGACGGCAACTGAAGCCGATGAAGCGACCGAAGCCTGACTGGTTCGTATGTTTCGCTGAAATTTGGTTGTAAGTCGCCATTGCTACAGTCGTTCGCGGACATAGGCCGAGGCATGCCGGGGCGCTCTTCTTCGGATGCCTGACGAACGTAAGCAGCAAGAAGCAAGCGCAAGGGGCGACTCACCATGAATCCAGTCCATACGTTCTGGCTCATTCTGATGCTGATCGCATCGCCGGCGTGGGCGTTCCAGTCGCGCGTCGTCACGATTCCGAGCGCGGCGATGCATCGTACGTTCGACGCAACCATCGTGCTGCCCGATCGATACGCGCGTGGCAACCAGGCCGCGCGCTTTCCGGTCGTCTACGTGCTACATGGCTCGGGCGGCGATTACACGGACTGGACCGCGAATTCGCATATCGGCAAGCTCGCCGACCGCTATCACGTGATCCTCGTGATGCCCGACGGCGGCCGCGACAGCTGGTACATCGATAGCCCCGTCGATCCGCGCAGTCGCTACGAAACCTACGTGGGTACGGAAGTGGTGGCCTATATCGACAGCCATTTCCGCACGATCGCGACGAAGCAGGCGCGCGCTATCACGGGCTTGAGCATGGGCGGCTTCGGCGCGCTACGCATCGCGCTCGACCGGCCCGACGCTTTCGGCGCGGCGGGCAGCATCAGCGGTGCGGTGGACCCGCGCGGCAGCGAGGACGAGCCCGGCATCGAGCGGGTGTTCGGCGACCCGATGCAAGATGCGGACTTCTGGAACAGCAAAGCGATCGTCGCGAGTGCGGAGGATTTCGGCCGTGACCATATCGCGCTGACGATCGATTGCGGCGTGAACGACTCGCTCGTGCAGTCGAACCGGCTGCTGCACGAGCGGCTCGTCGAACTCGGCGTGCCGCACGATTACGCCGAGCGGCCCGGCGGCCATACGTGGAAGTACTGGTCGAACGCGGTCAAATATCAGGTGCTGTTCTTTGCCGGCACGTTCAGGCAGGCGGCGCGCGAAATGCGTGACGCGCGGGCCGCGGCCGCGGCCTGACGGCGGACGGCTATCCGCGTCAATCGATTCCGTGAAACACCGCGTCGTCCGGTCCCAGGTAGACCGGCGGGCGCCACGCGGCATCGCGCATCGAATGCTGGACCTGTTTGTCGACGCCGAGCAGCACCGCGAAAATCGCCATCCGCACCGGAATGCCGTTGTCGGTCTGCCGGAAAATCGCGAGCCGCGAATCGTGATTGAGGTCGGTGCTCAAATCGTTCGCGCCGGGCCGGCTGTCGCGCGGCAGCGGGTGCATGATCAGCGTTTCGGCGCCGCACACGCTATCGACGAGCGCCTGGTTGATCTGGAAGTCGGGCGTGTAGCCTTCGAACGATTCGTCGGTGAAGCGCTCCTTCTGGATGCGCGTCGCGTATACGACGTCGGCGCCGCGCAAGCCAGTGTGCAGGTCGTGCGTCTGTTCGATCACGTGAGCGTTGCGCGAAATCTGCTCGATGATATAGCCCGGCAATTCGAGCATCGGCGGCGAAATCAGCGTGAACTTGATGCCGCGATACAGCGCCAGCAGCTTCACGAGCGAATGCACGGTACGTCCGTACTTGAGGTCGCCGACCAGCGCGATGTGCGCGCCGTCGACGATCTTGCCGAGCCGCGAGAACTCACGCTGGATCGTGTAGAGATCGAGCAGCGCCTGGCTCGGATGCTCGCCGGGACCGTCGCCGCCGTTGATCACCGGCACGTTGGTCGCGCGCGCGAATTCGGCCACCGAGCCTTGCTCCGGGTGGCGGATCACCAGCGCGTCGACATAGCCGCTCATCACCCGGCTCGTGTCGTAGATCGATTCTCCCTTCGCCATCGACGAAAACGTGAAGCCGGTCGTGTCGCACACCGAGCCACCGAGCCGGCAGAACGCCGCGCCGAAGCTCACACGAGTACGCGTGCTCGCCTCGAAGAACAGATTGCCGAGCACCGCGCCTTCGAGCACGCGCGAGATTTTGCGGCGCCGGGCGATCGGCTGCATGATGTCGGCGACGCGAAAGAGTGCCTCGACCGAGTCGCGCGAAAACTGATCGACCGACAGCAGCTGCGGCTTGCCCTCGAACAGAATCTGGCTTGCGAGCGATTGCGAGTCTACGCTTTGCGTATATCCTTCGCCCGGCTCCGTGTTCGCGACGATCTCCGACACGAAACGCTCGACGATTTCCGGCATCGCCCGCGATTCCTGCGAGTCGTCCGGCAGCAGCCACGTATCCAGCGCCCGGCGTGACACGCCGATGCGGTTAGCGAACGTATCGCGCGTCATGTTCAGGCGACGCATCGCATCGCGTAGGAAGGCTTGTTGCGGAACGCTCATGAGGGCACCTGTCGCAAAAGTGGGTCGGCGGGAGTAAGGCAGCAAAGCGCGTTGATGTACGCGGTGCGTATATTAGTTTCCGGCGCGTAGAAGTCAAGCGTTTTCCTCCGCGAGCTGGTTCGTCGGCCCTCGCAGGACGGCATCGTCGCGCATTTCAGCGCGCTCGCGGACGCGAGCGCGCATCCAGTCGTGCTCTACGATATTCCGCAACGCACCGGCGTGCGGCTCGATCTCGACACGCTGCTGACGCTCGCCGTGCATCCGCGAATTCAGGCGATCAAGGATTGCGCCGGTTCGCTCGACACGACGCTCGCGTTGATTCGCGACGGCCGTCTGCAAGTGCTCGCGGGCAATGACCTCGAGCTCTTCTCGACGGTGTGCGTGGGTAGAAGTGGGGCGATCGCGGCGTCGGCGCATTGGCGGCCCGAGCGTTTCGTCGCGCTTTATCGCGCGTTGACGCAGGGGAAGTTCGACGAAGGACGACGCATTTTTCACGCGCTCGTGCCGCAGATCCAGCTCGCGTTCGCGGAACCGAATCCCGCGCCGGTGAAGGCGCTGCTCGCGGCGAGGGGATGGGTGCGCAACGAATTGCGTTTGCCGATGACGCGTGCGAGCGAGGCGTTGACCGAACGGCTAGCGGCGTTGGGGGAGACGCTGCTCAGATAGAGACTCCGCTTGCGGCCATCGTTCTGCCGCGGAGCATTGCGCCGAAGTCGTCGGCGTTGATCGGCTTGCCGAGCAGGTAGCCCTGCACTTCGTCGCACATCATCGAGCACAGCTTGTCGAGCTGCGATTGGGTTTCGACGCCCTCGGCGACCACGTCCATTTCGAGCGAGTGCGCGAGCGCGATGATCGCCGACACGATTGCGCTGCCCGCGGCGCCGTTCGCGTCGAGACCGTTGATGAAGAAGCGATCGATCTTCAGCTGCTTCACCTGGAAGCGCTGCAGATACGCGAGGCTCGAATAGCCGGTGCCGAAGTCGTCGATCGAGATGTCGAAGCCGCTCGCCTGAAACGCGCGGATTACTTCGACGGTGCGCGCGGCATCCTGCATCGCTACGGTCTCGGTGATCTCGAACATGATCTGCTCGCACGCGACGCCCTCGCTCCTGACGATGTCGAGGATCGTCTCGACGAGGTCCGGTTGCAACAGCTGACGCGGCGACAGGTTGATCGCCACCTTCATCGCCGGCAGGCCCTGTTCGATCCAGCCGCGAATGCGCCGGCAGGTTTCACGCACGACCCAGTAGCCGATCTGCACGATCTGCCCGGAGCGCTCGGCGACCGGGATGAATTCGGCCGGCGTCAGCGCGCCCATTTCCGGATCGTGCAGGCGGATCAGCGCCTCGGCGCCCGCGAGCGCGTCGCCGCCGCGCTGAAACTTCGGCTGGAACAGCAGCGAGAAACGATCATTCGCGAAGGCGTCGTGCAGCACTTGCTGGATCCGCAGCGTGCGCGTGGCGGCCTCGTTCATGCTGCGCTCGAAGAAGCGGTAGGTGCCGCGGCCGGCGCGTTTCGCTTCGTACATCGCGGCGTCCGCGTGCTGGAGCAGCGTCTCGACGCTGTCGCCATCGCGCGGATAGAGCGCAATGCCGATGCTCGGCATCACCTGCAGCGGTTGTTCGTCGCTCCACGTGCCCTGGCGCATCCGGTGAAGCACGCCGTCGGCGAGCGCGGCCGCGTCGTCGCCGCACGTAAGGTGTTCCGTGAGCACGACGAACTCGTCGCCGCCGAGCCGCGCGACGGTGTCGCTCGAACGCACGCATTGCTGCAGGCGTTGCGCGAATGCGGACAGCACCGCGTCGCCGGCCGAGTGACCGAGCGAATCGTTGATCGTCTTGAAGCCGTCGAGATCCATGAACAGCACCGCGAACAACGTACGCTGGCGCCGCGCGCCGCTGATCGCGCGTTCGATCCGCTCGGTCAGCGTCGCGCGGTTCGGCAGCCCCGTCAGCGCGTCGAGCGTCGCGAGCCGCACGATCTGGCCGTTCAGCCGCGACACCGCGCCGAGCAGGAAGGTGGTGCGCACGTCGAAGCGCGACAGCATCAGCGTGACGATCAGCACCGCGAACGTGAGCAGGACCACCGAGGTGGCGAGCCATTGCGCATTCATGTCGTTGGCCGCGCCGCAGATCGCGCCCGGCGCGATGTCGGCGGCGGCCATGCCGGTGTAGTGCATGCCGCTGATCGCGACGCCCATCACCAGCGCCGCGGCGAGGCGTTTGCGCGCGATATGGCGCTCGTGTTCGTTGCTGAGCGCGCGCGCCATCCACAGCGCGGCGCTCGACGCACCGATCGCGATCGCGATCGAGGCCGCGAACCATGCCGGCTGGTAGTGGATCGCGGGCGCCATGCGCAGCGCCGCCATCCCGGTGTAATGCATGCCGGCGATAGCGATCCCCATCGCCACGCCGCCCATCAGCAGCCGGACCGGCGTCAGGCGCTGCTGGGTCGTCAGCGAGAGCGCCAGATACGAAGCGCCGATCGCGAGGGCCAGCGAGCAGGCGGTCGTCGCCAGGTCATACCCGAGCGGGATAGGCAGCGAGAACGCGAGCATCGCGACGAAGTGCATCGACCAGATGCCCACACCGAGCGCGAACGCGCCGCCGAGCCGCCATACATGCCGCCGGCGCGTCGAGCCTAGCAGGAAGATGCGGCCCGTCAGATCGAGCGCGGTGTACGACGCGAGGGTCGCGACCGCGAACGAAATCGCGACGAGCCAGAAATTATATGAACTCTGCATATTGGGTCCGCCGGGAGGAGTCCGGCTGGACATCTTATCGGCACTTTTCCAACTTTTGTTCAACTTATTTGCGATTTGCGAACAGGGGGCAAAACGGCCGCGCGGACGGCGGCGGATGCCGCGCTGGAACGCGTATCGGATTGCGAGTCACGCTATGCATCCGAGCGTGGATCGGACGGCGGATCGGCGTCCTCGCGGCTCAGCGGAAAGCCTTCGTCCAGCCAGCCGGTGACGCCGCCCGCCATCAGCTTGACGGGCCGCCCCAGCTGGGCGAGCCGCAGTGCGCCGCGCGCCGCGCCGTTGCAGTGCGGGCCCGCGCAGTAGGTGACGAACAGCGTGTCCGGCGCATAAGCCGCGAGCTTCGACGCGACGATCTTGCCGTGCGGCAGATTCAGCGCGCCCGGCACGTGGCCCTGCGCGAACAGCGCGGGACTGCGCACGTCGAGCAGCACGAAGCCGGGCGCGCCGCTCGCGAGCGCGGCGTGGACGTCGGCGCAATCGGTTTCGAAGCCCAGCGATGCCTGGAAGTGCGCGAGCGCGGCGGCGCTGTCGGCGGCGGGGATCGCGGTGACGGCGTTCGGGACGGTGGTGAGGTTGTCGTGAGTCATGGCAGCAGGGGTGAGTTGATCGGGTGGTGGGGCGCGCGCTTTTCAGGCCCGGTCGATTGTGACGAGCGGCGGGTCGCCCGGTAAGTGGCGTGATCGTCAATCTTCGGTAACATTGCGCCATGCACAATCATCTCGTCGTCGCGCTGGCCTACGACCGGCTCTGCACCTTCGAATTCGGCTGCGTGACCGAACTGTTCGCGCTCGAGCGTCCCGAGCTCGGCGTGCCGTGGTATCGCTTCGCGGTCTGCGCGAGCGAGCCCGGTCCGATCCGCGCGGCGGGCGGCATCACGCTGGCCGCGCCCTACACGCTGAAGCTGCTTGCGAGCGCCGACACGATCGTGATTCCGGGTTGGCGCGATGCCGACGAGGTGCCGCCGGCCGCGCTGCTGTGCAAGCTTCGCGCGGCTTACGAGCGCGGCGCGCGGCTCTGCTCGATCTGCTCGGGCGTGTTCGTGCTCGCGGCGGCCGGCGTGCTCGACGGCAAGACCGTGACGACCCATTGGCGCTACGCGGACAAGTTGCAGCAGCGCTATCCGCAACTGCGTGTGCAGCCCGACGCGCTGTATGTCGATGAAGGGCAGGTGATCACGTCGGCGGGATCGGCGGCCGGGCTCGACATGCTGCTGCATCTGGTGCGGCGCGATCATGGCGGCGCGGTCGCGAATCGCGTCGCGCAACGGCTCGTGGTGCCGCCGCATCGCGAGGGCGGCCAGGCGCAGTTCGTGCCGCGCCCGATGCCGCCCGACGAAAGCGGACGTATCGCGAAGCTGATGGACTGGATGCGCAGCCATGCGGCCGAGCCGCATACGCTGCGCTCGCTCGCCGGGCGCGCGGCGATGAGCCCGCGCACGCTGCAACGGCAGTTCCGCGACGCGACCGGCATGGCGCCTTATGAATGGCTCGTCAGGGAGCGCGTCGCGCTTGCGCGTGAGTTGCTCGAAGCCGCGACGCCGCTGCCGATGGCGCGCGTCGCCGAGCTGGCGGGATTCGGGTCGGAGGAGTCGTTGCGGCGGCATTTTCGCCGGATCGCGTTGACGAGTCCGGCGGCGTATCGGCGCAGGTTCGGTGGGGAGGGGTGAGTGGGGCCGGGCGATGCAATCACCTTGCTCACCGCGGCGGCGACCTGACTAGGCGAGCGAGCGCCGATGGCTGGCTATCGCGTAGCGCGTCCCGCTCATCACGAAGGCGAGTATGGCGACGGAGGTCGCTGGAAAAAGCCCAGTCCAGCAGATCGTAAGCACAATCGACGCCGCAGGTTGCTTTGAGCCACGTCCAGAGCGGATGCGACGCATTGATGACATTGGACATGTATTCGAACCACCATGGGCGTTCGTCAGCAACAGGAGCGCGGTCGCGTTGAACGCCGGTCGAGCGCGCCCACTGGCGATACCCGTAGGCAAGCAGCCCACCGATCGCCACTGCCGCGACAAGCAACGACAGCCCGAATGCCAGGTCGAGCCGTTCGTCGAGCGTGCTGGCGCTGGCGTTTGCGCTGATCGCCGACATCGACAGCCCGCGTGGCGGCATGATCCATGTGCGCCCGTTCAATCTGCAGGCGCTGGTCACGTCACTGCATCCGGGTTGAACGCGCATTGAATTCGCGGCACGCTCCGAGGTCACAGCAGCAGGCATGGAGCTCACGTCGAGCTTGCCCATTCAACGGAACCCGCTATGTCCGATATCGCAAAGATCATCGCCAACTTCAACGCCGGGCGGGACCCCGAACGACTCGCGATGAAATACAAAGCCATGCGCGGCTCGCCGTTCGTGTTTCTGCGCGGCACCTGCCATTTGTTCTATGCGCGTCTGCCGCGCGCGAACGTACTCGACGACGCGCCGCACGTGTGGATCTGCGGCGACATGCACCTCGAAAATTTCGGCAGCTACAAGGGCGACAATCGCCTCGTCTACTTCGACAACAACGACTTCGACGAAGCCTGTCTCGCGCCGGTTCCCTACGAGCTCGTGCGTCTGTTGACGAGCGTGCTGGTCGGCGCGGCCAACCTGAAGCTGAGCCGCGCTGAAGCGCTCGCGCTGTGCCACACCGCGCTCGATGCCTACGGCGCCGCGCTCGCGTACGGCAAGTCGCGCTGGATCGAAGCGGAGACCGCGACCGGCATGGTGCGCGATCTGTTCGTCGCGCTCGCAAGCCGCACGCGTGCCGTGCATCTGGACCGGCGCACGGTGCTCAAGGGCAAAACGCGCATGCTGAAGGTCGACGGCAAGAAAGCGCTGCCCGTCAGCGATGAACGGCGTGCCGCGGTCGCGCAGTTCATGCAGCAGTTCGCGGTGACGGAGCCGAATCCCGAGTTCTACCGCACGCTCGATGTCGCGCGCCGCATTGCGGGGACGGGCAGCCTCGGTGTCGATCGCTATGTGATTCTGGTCGAGGGCAAGGGCTCGCCCGATGGCAACTACCTGATCGATTTGAAAGAGGCGCTGCCGTCATCAGTGAGTGCGCACGTGACGGCGACGCAGCCGAAGTGGCAGACCGAGGCGCAGCGTGTCGTCGAAGTGCAGCGGCGCAATCAGGCGGTCTCGCAGGCCTTTTTGCACGCGGTGGAATTCAACCAGCGCTCCTATGTGCTGCGGAGTTTGCAGCCATCGGAAGATCGCGTCGTGCTTGCCGGCTGGGACGGCAAGCTGCCGCGACTCGAGGCAGTGATCAACAGCATGGCCGAGTTGAGCGCGTGGGCGCATCTGCGCAGCGGAGGGCGGCAGAAGTCGGCGATCGCAGACGATTTGATCGCGTTTGGCAGTCGGCGCGATTGGCAACTGCCGTTGATCGATCTTGCGACGCAGTGTGAGGCGCAGGTCGCGGCTGACTGGAAGGCTTATTGCGAAGCTTATGATCGGGGAACCTTCGAGACTGGCGGCACGGGCAACTGAAGCGTTGCGTTGAAGGGCCGGCGCGGGCGTCAGGGCTGCGGACGGCGTCGCGGTGATCGGCGGCGATCGATGACCACCGGGGAAGTTGCGCGGTTCATGACCGCTCGCGATTGACGAAGCGGGAAGCGGAGCAGGGTCACGTGTGCGCGGGCCGTACGAGCCGCGCGGCGAAAGTCGCGTTGTCTCATACGTGCCCCAGCACCTTCCACCAAAGCGGCCCAACGACCAGCCAGGCCACCATGTAAAACAGGCTCATCAAAAATCCCGCCTTCCACCATTCGCCCTGGGTCACGTAGCCCGCGCCGAACATGACGGGACCGGAGCCGATGCCATATTGCGTCAGGCAGCCATTCACATTGCTCAGAATCCCGAGCGAGACTGCGGCGACGAAGGGCGGGACGCCGGCGGCGACCATCAGTGCCATGGAGAGCGGAAACAGCGCGCTGATATGCGCGGTGGCGCTGGCGAAAAAGTAGTGAATGTAAACGTAGATCGCCGCCACCATCATATAGACCGCCAGCATCGGAAAGCCCGCGAGATGCGCGCCGAATTCCTTGCCGAACCAGCTCACCATGCCATATTCGTTGAGCTTGGAGGCCAGCATGATGAGCAGGCCGATCCAGATCATCGTGTCCCAGGCGGACTTCTCGTTCAGCGCGTCCTGCCAGGTCAGCACGCCGCTGATGAACAGCAACGAAACGCCGATCGCCGCCGCGAGCGTCGCGCCGACGCCGAGATCGTCGCCGAACACCCACAGCACCAGCAAGCCGACGAAGATGCACGCCATGATGATTTCTTTGACCGAGACGGGCCCCATCGTTGTGAGCTCTCGTTGCGCGAGGTCGGTGGCATCGGGGGTGCGTCTGACCTGCGGCGGGGCGATCCACAGCATGGCGATCGGAATGACTGCGAGGCAGAGCAGACCGGGGATCGACGCCGCCACCGCCCAGTCGAGCCAGCTGATCGACACGCCCTGGTCCGCGGCCAGCCTGACCGCCAGCGGATTGCCCGCCATTGCCGTGATGAACATGCCCGCCGTGATGATGTTCGCGTGGAAGGCGCAGAGAATCAGGTAGCGTCCCACCTTCGCGCGTGATTCCGGATCGGCGTGACTGCCCAGCACTTCGGAAATGGCTCGCGTGATCGGCAACATCACGCCGCCCGCGCGCGCGGTGATGCTCGGCATCGCGGGGGAGATCACGAGTTCGGTCAACACGAGCCCGTAGCCGAGCCCGGTCGTTCGCTTTCCCAGCAATCGCATGAACAGAAGCGCGATCCGGCGGCCAAGGCCGGTCTTGATCACGCCGCGTGAAATGAAAAACGCGAGCATGACGAGCCATACGAGGTCGGTGCCGGTGGATTTGGTGACGTCGGCAAACGACAGAACGCCGACGAGCACGCCAATGGTCGAGCCGATGATGGCAACCACCGACATCGGGAGCGGGGCGGTCATGATGCCGGCAATGGTCGCGACGAACACGGCGAACATATGCCACGCCTTCGGCTCGAGCCCGGCGGGCGCGGGCAGAAACCACAGCACGACGCCGACCGCGATCGGTACCAGATATTTCCAGACGCCGGCCGGCAGTCCGACCGACGGCTTCGGCGTGGCGGGAGGCGAACTGGTGGGCCGTGAAACCTTGGCAGGTGTAGGAGCCATGAATGACCTCGTGCCGGCGTGGTTGGGTATTTTCGGAGTGCGCGGGAAGGCGTCACCGCTCGTGGAGCACGCTTTCCGTCGCGTCCTTGACGATGCGCGCGCTACCTAGCAAGGTCTCGCGCTCGATAGGGTCGAGTTCCGGATAGGCGATCAACCGCGCGCCCGCGCCATTGACGACCATTGGCAGCGACACGCACACGTCCGGTACGCCTTCCACTTCGGGCTGGACGATGCCAACCGTGAGAATCAGATCGGTGTCGTGCACGATGGCCTCGCAGATCCTTCCTATCGCGCTGGCGATGCCGTAATGGGTGGCGCCTTTGCCTTCCTTGATGAGCTTCGCCGCCTCGTGGACGGAGCGCAGGATCAGATCCCTGCTGGCGGGGCCCAGCTCCTTACCGTTCCGCGTCAGGAAGGTTTCGAGGGGCATGCCGCAGACCGTTGCGGCGGACCACTGGATCACGGCCGATTCGCCGTGCTCGCCGAGCACATAGGCGTGAATCGCGGAGGCCACCACGCCGAGCCGCTCGGACAGCAGGGAGCGCAGCCGCCCGGTATCGAGCGAGGTTCCCGTGCTGATGACGCGCTCGCGCTCGCAACGCAGTTGGTCGTAAACGGCGCCGGTCAGCACGTCGCATGGGTTGGTCGCGATCAGATAGATGGCGTCGGGCGCGAGCGGCGCGATCCGCCCGACGATTTCGGTCGCGATGTCCGCATTGGTTCTGGCAAGGTGCAGGCGAGTCTCGCCGGGTTTGACGCCGGCGCCGGCCGTGATCACGACGATGTCGGCGTCACGCGCGTCTTCGTAGTCCCCTGCGCGAAAACGGCTGTGCCCCCAGAATGCCGCGGCGTGGGCGAGATCGAGAACCTGTCCCTCAGCGCGCACCCGCGCGACATCGATGATGACGACTTTCGCGCTCGGAATGGCCAACGCCACGAACAGCGCTGCCGATCCCCCGACCAGCCCCGCGCCGACGATAACGATCTTGGCCTGCCGCATAGCGAACCTCGTCAAGTTCGGGCTTCAGCCCCCTCGGGGCATAGTCGCATGCGCGCGTTTGTCATCAATCGGACCTTGGTCTTACACGGCCGCGGCGCGTTTTTTCACGCGCTCCGCTCAACCCATTGACTCCGCCAATCCGGTGCCTCGAACGGATCAGCAAAATACTGCGTCTCGTGGACGACCTTGCCTTCGCGGAACTCCATCACGCTGACCGTGTAAGCGATGCGCCCCCGATAGTTGATCGTGTACTCGGTGATCCACAGATTGCCCTCGCCTTGAATGCGCCTGATTGCGAATCCCGATGGCTTGCCGGGATGATGGCCGCGCAGCGCCTGCAAATTGGTTCGTCCATGAATTCGCTCGCCCGATTGGGGATAGTCGCAGAGCGCATCGTCGGCGTAGATAGCGTGTTCGGCGTCGAGATCGCCGTCCGCCGACGCTCGCCAGTGTGCGTTCAAGGCTGCACGTATCGCTTCTTCGTTCATGGAGCGCCTCCAGAGCCGGGTGTTGCAGTCGACCAGCCGCGCGTGGCCGTCGCGTTGAAATTTCGCCGCCAGCGCATAGTCTGCGCCATAAAATCTCTGGCCCAACCGTTGCTGGAAGTACTCTCCCAGACGTGCAAAAAATGTCTGGCGCCTGCAGGGATTGCTCGCCGAGCAGTCCGGTCATTCGGACTGCCGGCCTGCGCGCGAGGGCCGGGACATCCGTTTGCCGTCTCCTATGTTCCGGAGTCTCCGAAGAGAAGGCGCGCGCTCGGTAAGCATTGGCGACATCTGTTGCTCCGCCCGCCGCGCGTCCGCGAACTGCTGCCTGAATTCAACCGGCGTCATGTCCTTGGCGGCTTTGAATTGCCGGTTGAAATTCATGTATATCGCTTCGCTGCCGAGCTGCGCGAAGAACGATGCGTATCTGAAGCGGCAACTGCCGGGCTTTCTCGAAGGCAGGAGCCCGCCGGATTTTCCGGCCGATCATTTCGAAGTCGATTTCGTCGGCCGCGCGACGCCAGACGATCTCACCGAGCTTGGCCGTGCGCAAATGGGCTTCGACTTGTGACCGGAAAGGGCATCGCCGCGTCTGGATCGGGAGCAGAACTTGCTGCCGCTTCAGCATGGCAACGACCTAGGGAGGACCGGCCATGGCAACCATACCGAACAAGGACGAAAACCCGATTCGCCCGGATCAGTCCGACGTCGTGCAGACGGATCTGCCCGACGTCGGTCCATCGCAGGACCCGGATGAGCCGCCACTCGATCCCGACATCGACCCCGATCGCGAGGACGACAAGCCATAGATGAGCGCGTTCGCCCGATAAAAAGAATCGAAGTGAAATGCGGGCGTTTCTGATAACCGCGGCATTTCCCCACATGGCGGAATTGCCGCGCGAGTCCGGTTTTGCCATGAGTGCCGCGCATAGCGAATTCAACGGAGACGGAGGTTTGCCGGAGCGATGCGCTCCGTGACAGCCTCGCTGAGGGGGCGTCTCCGCGCGCACAAAAAGATGCACGCGAGCGACACGCGCCAGGGCTGCCAAAGAGAAACGTTTGAGCGCGGCGTGTCCTTGAGCCGCTACAACTGACTCTCGATCGCGGCTTTATCGATGACCGACCAGACTTGCTGGATCTTGCCGTCACCAAACTCGTAGAAGACGTTCTCGGAAAACTCCACCCGTTTTCCTTGCACGGGAAGCCCAAGTAACATGCCGATGGGTGTGCAGTCAAAATGCAATCGGCTTGCGATATGTGGCGGCTCGCAAACCAGCATCTGAATCTCGAAGTGCAGGTCCGGAATTTCGCGGAAGTCTCTTTCCAGCATCTCGCGATAGCCCGACAAACCGATTCGTTGGCCGTTGTACTTCACGTCTTCGCCAACGAAGTCTCGCAGCTTTGACCAGTCCTGCGTGTTCAGGCAGGCGATATAGCCGCGGTAGAGTTCCGACAGATTGAATTCGCTCATCGCAATCGTCTTCCATGCCTCAGTGGATAAGCCGATTGTCGGCGATCCGAGACTTTGCGTTGCATGGCTGCCAGGGATTTTCGTCGGAAGCTGCAACTGTCCGTTGCAGTCGGACAACCCTCGATGCGCGCCGCATCACCCTCGCACGCATGCCAGAAACCCCTCCAGACAAACCCGGATTGCTGCGCCGATTTCCCCGCTGCTATCGTTCGCTGGACAGTGTGGAAGCGCTTCCACTTAAGCGTTGACAGTAAGTCCAAACGCCAGTGCCTCGAGTTCCACCACACCCGGTTCAACGACCTCATTGGCAGGAGAGAATCCGTGGTAAACGACGCATCCGCAATCATCGACGCCGCCCGTCCAACCGCTCACGGCGAACCGCATTCCGATCCATTCACACCGCCCGCCGATTCGTCGCTGTGGCGCCAGGATTTCCTGCTCGGCGCGGCCACCGCGTCGTATCAGATCGAAGGCGCGGTCAACGAAGACGGCCGCCTGCCGTCGATCTGGGACACGTTCTCGGCCACACCGGGCAAGGTGTTGGCCGGCGACACCGGCGCCGTCGCGTGCGATCACTATCATCGCTGGGAACAGGACGTCGACCTGCTCGCGGGCCTCGGCCTCGAAGCGTACCGGCTGTCGACCGCATGGCCGCGTGTGATGGACGAAAACGGCACGCCGAACCGCAAGGGGCTAGACTTCTACAAGCGCCTGCTCGGACGGCTCAAAGAGAAGAACATCACGACTTTCGTCACGCTGTATCACTGGGATCTGCCTCAGCATCTCGAGGATCGCGGCGGCTGGCTCAATCGCGAAACCGCGTACCGTTTCGTCGATTACGCGGATCTGATGAGCCGCGAACTGCACGGCCTCGTCGATGCGTGGGCGACGCTCAACGAGCCGTGGTGTTCGGCGTACCTCGGCTACGGCAACGGCCATCACGCGCCGGGACTCTCGAACCTGCGTTTCGCCGCGCAGGCCATGCATCATCTGCTGCTCGCGCACGGTCTCGCGATTCCGGTGCTGCGCGCGAACGACCCGCGCTCGCACAAGGGCATCGTCGCGAACGTCGGGCGCGGCACGCCGAATAGCGACAACGCCGCCGACCGTCGCGCGGCCGAGCTGTTCGAAGTTCAGCACAACGCGTGGATTCTCGATCCGCTGTTCAAGGGCGAGTATCCGCAAGACCTGTTCGAGTTGTGGCCGGGCAGCGAGCCGCTCGTGCTCGAAGGCGACATGCAGACGATCAATACGCCGCTCGATTTTCTCGGCATCAACTATTATTTCCGCACCAACGTGGCGAGCGATGGTGGGCACGGTTTCAAGGAGGTGCCGCTCGAGGGTGTCGAGCGCACGCAGATGGGCTGGGAGGTTTACCCTGACGGTCTTCGCGATCTGTTGACCGGTTTCAGGGATACCTATGCCAATCTGCCGCCGATCTACATCACCGAGAACGGCATGGCATCGGACGACAAGGTGATCGACGGCCGCGTCGAGGACACGCAGCGCATCTCGTTCCTGAAGCGCCATCTCGCCGCGGTCGATCAGGCGATCAAGGCGGGCGTCCACGTGCGCGGCTATTTCCTGTGGTCGCTGATGGACAACTTCGAGTGGGCTTTCGGCTATGAGCGGCGCTTCGGCATCGTGCACGTCGACTACGAAACGCAGAAGCGTACGGTCAAGCGCAGCGCGGAGCTGGTGTCGAAATTCCTCGAAGATCGCAACGCGCAAGCGCAATAAACACAATTAAAACGACGCAGCAACGATGTAAAGCCGGGTGGAGCCGGAAGGTATTTCGACTTGACACACGGGCACTGAGCCTGGAGGAGACGGAATGAACAGCAACAGAATGGTCTTGCGAGGCGTAGTTGCGGCACTGGCGCTGTATGGCGTCGTCGCGCATGCGGAACCGCTCAAGGCCAACGTGATTCACTGGTGGACCTCGGGCGGCGAGTCGGCCGCGATTCGACAGTTTGCCGTCGCGTACGACAAGGCCGGCGGCCAATGGGTCGACAACGCAGTCGCCGGCGGAGATCAGGCGCGTGCCACCGCGATCAACCGGATCGTCGGCGGCGATCCACCCACCGCCGCCCAGTTCAATACGTCGAAGCAGTTTCACGATCTGATCGACCAGGGACTCCTGAATAACGTCGACGACGTCGCCGCGAAAGAAAACTGGAACGGCATTTTCCCGCAGTCGATTCTCGACAGTATCCGCGTGAAGGGCCATTTCTACGCGGCGCCGGTCGACATTCATATGCCCGCGTGGTTCTTCTACTCGAAGCCGGTGTTCCAGAAAGCGGGCATCGCGAGCGAGCCCAAAAGCTACGACGAATTCATCGCCGATCTCGGCAAGCTGAAGAGCGCGGGCGTGATTCCGCTCGCGTTCGGCGGCCAACCGTGGCAGGAGAAGATCACGTTCGACGCGGTGCTCGCCGATGTGGGCGGCCCGGACCTGTATATGAAGGTCTATCGCGATCACGATCAGAACGCGGTGAACTCCGATGCGTTCAAGAAGGTGCTCGTGTCGTTCAAGCGGCTGCACGATTTCGTCGATCCGGGCTCGCCTGGCCGCAACTGGAACGACGCGACCGCGCTCGTGACTTCGGGCAAGGCCGGCGTGCAGATCATGGGCGACTGGGCGAAGGGCGAGTTCATCGCGGCGAATCAAACGGCGGGCAAGGACTTCGGCTGCTTCCCGGGCTTCGGTCCGCGTTCGCCGTATCTGGTCGCGGGCGACGTCTTCGTGTTCCCGAAGACCGACAGCGCGTCGGCGATCAAGGCGCAGAATCTGCTCGCCACGGTGATGACCTCGCCGTCCGCGCAGGTCGCGTTCAGCGCGAAGAAGGGCTCGATTCCGATCCGGTCTGACGTCGACGAAAGCAGCCTCGACGTCTGCGCCAAGGAGGGCATCGCGATCATGAAGGACAAGTCGCGCCAGTTGCCGAATCCGGAAATGCTGCTGTCGCCCGATACGCAGGGTGCGCTGACTGACGTCGTGACGAACTTCTGGAACAAGAACGAGTCCGTCGACGACGCGCAGAAAGCGTTCGCCAGCGCGTTGAAGGGCTAGGCCTCGCCATGCACGCGCTCAAGCTGCCAGCCGAGGGTTCGAAACCACAGGGTAAGTCGCACCCCAAACCGCGAAACAAGCCGCTGAACCGGCGGTTTTCGATCGCGGTCTGGCTGGCCTTGCTGCCGATGCTCCTGACCGTCGTGTTCACGTACCTGGGCACGATGGTCTGGACCGCGCGCGTGTCGCTCAGCAATTCGCACACGTTTCCGTCGAACGACTTCGTGGGCTTCACGCAGTACGTGCGGCTCTTTCACAACGACCGCTGGTTGACGTCGCTGCAGAACATCGTGATCTATGGCGCGTGTTTCATCATCGCGTGCATGGTGATCGGCTTGCTGCTGGCGATCTTTATCGATCAGCGAGTGGTCGCGGAAGGCGCGTTGCGCACGGTGTTTCTGTATCCGTACGCGATGTCGTTCGTCGCGACCGGGCTCGTGTGGCAATGGATCCTGAATCCCGCGCTCGGTGCGCAGCAGGTGCTGCGCAATCTCGGCTTCGCGCATGCGCGCTTCGACTGGATCGTCGATCAGGACTGGGTCATCTACACGATCGTGTTCGCGACCGTGTGGCAAGCTTCGGGCCTCGTGATGGCGCTGTTGCTCGCGGGCCTGCGCGGCATCGACGAAGAGTTGTGGAAAGCCGCGCGCATCGACGGCATTCCACGCTGGCGCGTGTACGCGAGCATCGTGGTGCCGATGCTCGGACCGTCGATCTCGACCGCGTTCGTGCTGCTGTTCGTGATGGTCGTGAAGCTGTACGACGCGGTCGTCGCGATGACGCAGGGCGGCCCCGGCACTGCGAGCGAAGTACCGGCCAAATTCATCATGGACTATCTGTTCGGGCGCGCGAACATCGGCCTTGCGTCGGCTGCATCGATCGTGCTGCTGGCGACGGTGCTGGCGGTTCTCGCACCGTTCTTCTATGCACGCAGCCGTGCGGCGCTGCGCGGGGAGAGAGGATGAACACGCTCGATTCCACGCTCAAAGGCGGCATGCCGCATCGCGCGCGCACGCGGCCCCGCCGCTCGGCGTTCTCGCCGGCGCGGCTCGGCATCTACGCGTTTTTGCTCACCGCGGCGGTGTTCTTTCTGCTGCCGCTCTACGTGATGCTGGTCACGTCGGTCAAACCGATGAGCGAGATCCGCCTCGGCAATCTGCTCGGCTTGCCGATGCATTTCACGCTCGACGCGTGGAGCGCCGCATGGCAGTCGGCCTGCACCGGGCTCGATTGCAACGGCATTCGCGTCGGCTTCTGGAACTCGGTGCGTATCGTCGTGCCAAGCACGGTGCTGTCGATCATGGTCGGCGCGGTGAACGGCTACGCGCTGTCGTTCTGGCGGCCGCGCGGCGCGGGTCTGCTGTTCGGCGTGCTGCTGGTCGGCGCGTTCATTCCAGTGCAGGTAATGATCTATCCGCTCGTGCGCGTGCTCGCGAGCGTGCATCTGTTCAGCTCGCTGCCGGGCATCGTGCTGATCCATACGATGTTCGGCATGCCGGTGATGACGCTGCTGTTCCGCAACTACTACGCGTCGATTCCGCAGGAGCTGTTCAAGGCCGCGCGCATCGACGGCGGCAGCTTCTGGCGCATCTTCTTTCAACTGATGCTGCCGATGTCGACGCCGATCATCGTCGTCGCGCTGATCATGCAGGTCACGAACATCTGGAACGACTTCATTCTGGGCCTTGTGTTCGCTGGCACGAAGAATCTACCGATGACGGTGCAGTTGAACAACATCATTAACACGACGACCGGCGAGCGGCTCTACAACGTCAATATGGCGGCGACCATCCTGACGTCGCTGGTGCCGCTCGCGGTTTATTTCATTTCGGGCCGCTGGTTCGTGCGCGGCATCGCGTCGGGCGCCGTCAAGGGGTAGGGCATGGCAAACATGGCTAATACGATCGATGCAGCCGGCGTGCCGGGTGCAAGCGCTGACGCTGACTCCGACGCCGCGGCGCTCACGCATCCCGCCAATGTGGCGGTCCGCAATCTGACGATTCGCCTCGGTTCGAACACGGTGATCGAGAACCTCGATCTCGACGTGCTCGCCGGCGAGTTCGTCGTGCTGCTGGGACCGTCGGGTTGCGGCAAGTCCACGCTGCTGCACAGCATCGCGGGATTGATCGATGTCAGCGACGGCAGCATCGAGATCGCCGGCGAAGACATGACGTGGGCCGATCCGAAGGATCGCCGCATCGCGCTGGTGTTCCAGTCGTACGCGCTGTATCCGACCATGAGCGTCGAGCGCAACCTGTCGTTCGCGCTGCGCATCAACGGCACGCCGAAGGCGGAAATCGCGCGGCGCGTCGCCCGCGCGTCGGAGATGCTGCAACTGGGGCCGCTGCTCAAGCGCAGGCCGTCGCAGTTGTCGGGCGGACAGCGGCAGCGCGTCGCGATCGGCCGCGCGATCGTGCGCGAGGCCGACGTGTTCCTGTTCGACGAACCGCTGTCGAACCTCGACGCGAAGCTGCGCACCGAACTGCGCCGCGAACTGAAGCAGCTGCATCACAGCCTGGGCGCGACGATGATCTACGTGACGCACGACCAGGTCGAGGCGATGACGCTCGCGACGCGCATGGCCGTGATGCGCGGCGGCGTGATCCAGCAGTTCGGCACGCCGGCCGAGGTCTATGCGCGGCCGAACAATCTGTTCGTGGCGACCTTCCTCGGCTCGCCGGCGATGAATCTGCTGAAGGGCACGCTCGAGACGCGCGACGGCGCGCTCCGCTTCTGCTCCGGGCATGCACAAATCGATGTGTCGGCGTACGAGTTCAGGCAGGCGCCCGCGCACGGTGAGCCCTGCGTACTCGGCGTGCGCGCCGAAGACGTGCATATCACAAAAGGCGCCAGCGAGCGCGCGAAAGTTTCGCTGATGGAGCCGATGGGCAACCACCGCGTGATCTGGCTCGACTATCATGGCGAACAGATCGCGTCGATCGATCAGACCAAAGCGCCGATTGCGGAGGATGACACCGTGGCGTTCTCGTTCGACGCCGCGCATGTCTCGCTATTCGACGAAGCGAGCGGCGCGCGCTTATAACGCCGCGGCGCGTCACGCGCGAAGCGGCTCGTCGAGACAGGCTTGATGGAGAACCGCGTGGCAACACTCAAGGACGTCGCGGAACTGGCCGGCGTGGGCATGTCGACCGCCTCACGAGCCATTTCCGGCAAGGGACCGATTTCCGCCGATGCCGCGGCGCGCGTGAAGGCGGCGATCGAGGCGCTGAATTTCCGCCCGTCGTCGATCGGCCGGGCGATGGCGACGCAGCAGCTCGGCATCATCGGCATCTTCGTGCCGACTTTTTTCGGTTCCTACTACGGCACCATTCTGAAGCAGACCGACACCGAACTGCGCGCGGTGGGGCGCCATGTCGTGGTCGCGACCGGTTGCGGCGAGGTGTCGCCGCGCGAGCAGGCGATCGAGGCAGTGCGCTTTTTGATTGGCCGCGATTGCGATGGCGTGGTCGTGATCAGCCACGATCTGCACGACGAAGACCTGATCATGCTGCATGGCATGCATCCGAAGATGGTGTTCCTGAATCGCGCGTTCGAGCAGTTGCCCGAAGCGTCGTTCAGCGCGGATCATCGGCGCGGCGGCGAACTCGCGGCGCGCACGCTGCTCGATCACGGGCATCGCGACATCGCGGTGATTTCCGGGCCCGCTACCGCGTCGGACAACGTGATGCGGATCGACGGCTTTTTCGCCGAGCTCGCGCGAGCCGGCATTGCGCGCGACGACGTCACGCTGATCGAATCCGACTTTTCGCCCGAAGGCGGCTACGCGGCCGCGCAGAAGCTGCTCGAGACGCAGCGGCGCGTGACCGGCCTGTTCTGCGCGAACGACACGATGGCGGTCAGCGTGCTCGCGCGCTTTCACCAGGCGGGCATTTCGGTGCCGAACGACATCTCCGTGATCAGCTACGACGACGACTACTCGGCCGCCTACGCGGCGCCCGGGCTCACGTCGGTGCATATTCCAACCGGGGAACTTACGCAAAACGCGGTGCGCTGGCTCATCAACCAGTGTTACGGCACCACCTGGGAGATCTTGCGCGAGTTTCCGCTCAGCGTGACGATGCGCGAATCGGTCGGGCCAGCGCCGATGCCGAAGAAAAATACGCGCGGCGCAAAGCGGTAGAAGGGTTTGCCTAATCGTGGCGGTGTGATGCCTGGCGCGCGGACGCGCGCCGTGACGGCTGTCGTATGCGGGCGGTGTGCAGACCTGCGAACGAAGTAGGGGCGCGGCCGCCAACAATGCGCGGCGGGGGTTTTCCTTGAAATCCAACGGATATTTCCGCGCGGTTTTTCACGTGCGGCATGGCGCGCCTATTCGCGTTTTCACTTACGTATCGACGATCTTTTTAGGCTCCCGCAATCCTTCGCAATAGTGCTTTGCGGTTTTCCTCATTAAACTTACTTCAAATTTCTTTACACTTCCTGGTAACAAGCTGTTACGGGGTGAGTGTGATGTTGGTCATCTTTCTGATCGCCTGTCCGATCTGCATTGCTGCGCTGTTCGGTTTCGCGCGCCATGTGGACCCGCAGACAGGGCAATTCAAACGGTAGATCTTCTTCGCGCGTTTTTTTCGCGGCTGCGCCGTGGAGATTTTCGCTTTGCGATTGACGTCCGTTAGTTTGTTGTGCGCTTGAAAGGAGCAATCGTTTGCGTTCTTTCGGTTTGCTTTCTCGTTTTCGTTTTCGTCAATAGCCCGTTCTCCCTTCCATAAGTCTTGTCTTGGCGTGCCGGTTCGCGGCACGATGCGCGATTACGTTCGTTTTAGGTCAGCATCGCGTATGCAAGACTCTCTGCAAAAAATGGCGGCACGTGCCAGCGTGCTGAAGGGCGTTCTTCCTTTGAGCCGGATTGCGGCGGCGCGCGATGCGCTGGCCGGTGTGCAGCTTGCGTCGATGGATATTCCTCAGGTCCTCGGCTATGCGCGCATTGCCGGCATGCCGGCCGTCACCGGGCTCTACACGGTGTTCCTGCCGCTCGTCGCGTTCGCGTTCTTCGGTGCTTCACGGCATCTGGTCGTCGCCGCCGATTCGGCCACCGCGACGATCTTCGCGAGTCGTCTTTCGACGATGGCGCCCGCGTCGAGCGCCGAGTATGCGGCGCTCGCGGCGATGGTCGCGTTGCTGACTGCCGCGTTGCTGCTCGTCGCGCGCATCTTCAAGCTCGGCTTTCTCGCCGATTTCCTGTCGCGTACGGTGCTGGTCGGCTTTCTTGCGGGCGTCGGCGTGCAGGTCGGCATCGCGATGCTCGCCGACATGCTCGGCGTGCCAGGACATTCGGCGAGCAGCGTGAAACAACTGCTGCTCGTCGTGAGCGACGCCGCGCAAATCAATCGGCCGACACTGGCGATCTCGCTGCTCGTGGTGACCGCGATTCTCGTCTGCAAGCGCTTCTGGCCGCGCCTGCCGGTGTCGTTGGCCGCAGTCGTCGCGGGCATTGCCGCGAGCGATGTATTCGGATTCGCCGCGCACGGCATCTCCATCCTCGGACCGGTGGAGGGCGGATTGCCGCCGCTGCGGATTCCGTCGGTGACGTGGCAGCAGATGCTCGATCTCGTGCCGGTCGCGGCGTCGTGCTTCGTGATGATCGTCGCGCAAAGCGCCGCGGCGAGCCGGGTGTTTGCCGACCGCTATCACGAGCCGGTCGATACCAACGCAGACCTGCTCGGCATCGCCGCCGCCAACGCGGCGGCGGCGTTTTCCGGCGCGTTCGTCGTCAACGGCAGCCCGACGCAGACCGCGATGGCCGATCGCGCCGGCACGCGCAGCCAGTTCGCGCAGCTCGTGTTCGCGGCGGTCGTGGTGGTCGTGCTGCTGTTTTTCAGCCGCTATCTTCAGTATCTGCCGCACTGCATTCTCGCGAGCATCGTGTTTACGATCGCGGTCGGCCTGATCAATCTGCAGTCGCTCTTTTCGATTCGCCGCGAAAGTCCCGGCGAATTCGCGCTGGCTTTGTTCACGGCGGCGGCGGTCGTGCTGATCGGCGTCGAGCACGGCATTCTGGTCGCCGTCGCGTTGTCGTTGCTGCGTCACGTGCGACACAGCTACCGCCCCCACACGATGATGCTCGCGCCCAACGGCGACGGCATGTGGGTGCCGGTGCCGGCGGTGCCCGGCGTGGAGACCGCGCCGGGGTTGATCGTCTATCGTTTCGGCGCCGATCTGTTCTACGCGAACGATCATTTTTTCGTCGACGATACGCGCCGCCTCATCGATCACGCACCGAACGCCGTGCGCTGGTTCGTCGTCGATGCGAGCGCGATTACGGATGTCGATTATTCGGCGGCGCGCTCGGTGGGCGAGTTGTGCTCGGCGCTCAAGCGCAATGGGATCGAGGTGGTCTTTGCGCGGGTGAATCGCTATTTGCGCTCGGATATGGATCGGCATGGAATCACGCCGATCGTCGAGGAGCGCTGTATTTTCGGCACGCTGCATGAGGCGCTGAGCATGGCGGGAGTGGAGAATCCGCATGAGCAGGTTAAGGGGGCGCCATAACGGGGAGCCCTAGCTTCGCACTGAGGCGGCGCATGCCGCGAACACCGCCTCGGACGGGCAAATTGCTAGCAAACGTTGTCTGCGCCTCATTTGTTGTCGCTTGCCTCAATTATTCTGACCTTCCGCTTCGACTGGCGGATATCGATTACATCTATAGCGCCGAACTTCATCTGCAGTTCGCGAGCGGCGCGACCCGGGCTGCGCAGTTGTCAGACTGGAGTTCGTTCCCAAGCGATCACGCCATGCTATGGATGGCCATCGCCACCGGCATCTTCCTCGTGTGGCGGGGCATCGGCGTGCTGGCGCTTCTCTACACCGCGCTCTTCATTTGCCTTCCGCGGGCCTATCTCGGCTTTCACTATCCGACCGATTTGTTGGTAGGGGGCGCCGTGGGCATCGTGATTACCTTGGTCCTGACTCGAGATACGATCCGCGCGCGCTACGCGACCCCGGCGCTGCGATGGATCGAACGCCATCCGGGACCTTCTGCAATGCTGGCCTTCATTTTATGTGTCGAACTCGTCACGCAGTTCGAAGAACTGCGTGCTCTGGCCTGCGGAGTGTTCAAACATCTATGACCCGCGCGGAGCGCCACGGCGCATGCCGATATTCTTCAGGTTCGCCTGGCGCCGCCTTTCAGTGAGCCGAGATTAGCGAGCACACTCTATTGCCATCTCATGCAATATTCTGTCTAATGAATTCAGAATAAAACGTCCGATTTATTCGGCTCGCTGACTTAGTCGACGGGGTTCACTTCATGTACTCTCTGCTGCCGCTCAAGGCCCAGGTGCGCCGTCACGCGCGAACGCTCGCCGGGTATTTTCCAGCTCCATTTTCACGCGACGAATCAAGCAGTGTCGACATCCTCGGTGTCATGACCCCCAGGTTGCTGAACGGGAACACCCTGCTGAACCTCAACTACGGCGAAGTGGACCGCTTCACCGGCAAAACCCGCGCGACGGGCACGTTATTCGTCGCAATTGGCGACGACTTCGTGCGCGTCGCCACTTCGGTCAAAAGGCAAACCGGCGAGCGGGCCGTGGGCACGGTACTCGACCGCTCGCATCCCGGCTATCGGATGCTGCGCGGGGGGCAACCCTACACCGGTTACGCGACGCTATTCGGCAAGCAATACATGACACGGTACGAGCCGATCCGGGACAGTTCTGGCGAGGTAATCGGCGCGCTGTATGTCGGCCTCGACGTCAGTGAGGAGTGGAACCTGTCGATCGGAGCCAGACTCGCGCTGCTTACCCTGGCCGCCAATACCGTACTTCTGCTGGGCTATGGTCGGCTGCTGGAGGCCGTGATCCCCCCCGACCGATCGACCCCGGGAGCGGCGTTGCCAGCTTTCCTGCAAACCGGGGTGATCGGCTTCGGGCTACTCGGCGCGCTGCTGGTCAGCGCGCTGGTCTTTGTGACGACCCGGCGCGGTCTCGGCATGCAACTGCTCGAAGCGAAGGCCGCCGCCGAAAAACTCGCGGCCGGCGATTTGACCGCGCAAGTTCATGTCAGCCGGCGCGACGAACTGGGCCAGTTGATGCAGGCAATGAACGGCATCAGTGTCGGTTTGGCCTCGGTAGTCGGCAACGTCCGACGTGCCTCCGATATGATCGCGCTGGGCGCGCGCGAAATTGCGGCCGGCAACGCGGAGCTTTCGTCCCGCACCGAGGCGCAGGCTGGCTCGCTCGAGGAAACCGCGTCGACGATGGAACAATTGACGGCGATGGTCCGCGCCAATGCCGAACGCGCTTCGCACGCCAACCAACACATCGCCTCGGCCTCCGATCTCGCGGTCAAAGGCGGCACCGTGGTGGGGCATGTGGTGACCACCATGTCGTTGATCCGCGGCAGTTCCCACAAGATCGTCGACATCATTAGCATGATCGACTCAATTGCCTTTCAGACCAATATCCTGGCTTTGAACGCGGCCGTCGAGGCAGCACGCGCCGGCGACCAGGGACGCGGCTTTGCGGTCGTCGCAGCCGAGGTGCGCAGCCTGGCCCAACGCAGCGCCATGGCCGCCAAGGAAATCAAGGCGCTGATCACCGACTCGGTCGGCAACGTCAATGCAGGCGGCGAACTGGTCGACCAGGCTGGCCGGGACATGACCGAAATCGTCACGGCTGTCGATAGTGTGGTCACCTTGATGGGTGAGATTACCCACGCGAGCAACGAGCAAAGTACCGGCATCGGCGAAGTCAACCGCGCGATCGGGCAGATGGACGAGATGACCCAGCAGAACGTTGCCCTGGTGGAGCAGGTGGCAGCCGCGGCAGCCAGCATGCAAGAACAGGCGTCCACATTGGAAGATGCCGTGCAGGTATTTCGGCTGGTAGGCGACGGGCAAACTGACATTCGCCCCATACGATGAGCGCTGCGCGCGAGGTGCACGCAGGCGTTTCTCGCACTTTCCTGCACTAGAATGGGTTATTGCCGACGTCGTAGATGTATCTTGTCAGCCCGACGTGCGGGATTCTCTTTGGAGGAATGCCATGCCGACTTACCGGTACAGGTGTGAGAAGTGCGGTGAGATGTTCGAACATGCCGAGCATCTTGCTGAACATGAAAACGCTCATCCGGCTTGCCCAAAGTGCGGAAGCGAGAAGGTTCTGCATATACCCACGCCATTTGTGCCGAAAACCTCCAGAAAGAGCTGAAACCTGTCTGACCGGGCGACGGCAAAATCCGGGCCATTTGCAGCCGTTGCCCATGCTTTCGCGCGGACATTCGTGCGTCGGTTCTGCCCTGCCGGCGGATCTTCGCTCGCCGATCCTGTCGTCGCCCTGGGGGATGGCGTAAGCCGGTTGCCGACTGTGTGGCGCAGTCGAGTCCCGTAACAACATTTCTGTAGGCAATCCATCCGGTCAAATGGCATAAGCCATAGACGCTAATCGCGGTAAATGGCGTCCACCTGGATCAAATGCACCAAAGCGACAGGAACGAAATCCGCCGCGAATTTGAATAAGATATATAGCGCGGCATTCACGTTCAATTTCGGCTTAACGCGGGGAATTGAAAAGGCATAGCTCGAGGAATTCCAGTTGAAGAACGCGCCAATTCCGCCAACTTGCGCGAGAGCTTGATTGCGGTATACCAATTTTCGATTCAAACCCACTTTGTGAGGTCGAGATGAAGATCGGATTCGGTAGAGCATTCAGATCGCTAGACGTTGATCACCTGCTGTATGCGGACATTTGGAACCTGTTAGCAAGCACCAAACCAACCGCAAGCAAACCACACGGCGAGGGCACGTTCGCCGTTCCCTACCAACCCCTTGGAATTGGCGACTGGTACTGGTTAAGCCAACAGCCGGTGGGTGAAGAAACCGTTTTTATCAAGGTGGCAGACCGGCTAATTGCGAAGTGGGGCGGAGCGGCAAAAGGTTTGAAGAGCTACACGTCGGACGTGACTGAAGTTCCGCCTGAACTCTTCGAAGGCGAAGTCGCCATGGCGACTTCGCACGTGGTAACCGCAGGCGAGTCGGCTGATAAGGCGCGCGGATTCGACCCGAAGGCGCAGACGGTCTACACCCGCAAGGCACGGCGGGTCGCGAAGGTTTATTCGACAGCGGCCACCAAAGCGCGGCAACTCCTGTGGGGGCAAACCAGCGGCGACGACGACGCGGTCGAATTGGCCAACACGATCGCGGGACTGCTGATCAGCGAGGGAGGCGCCGACCGGGATAAGTCAGGAGGAGGCGTTTTCATGGCGACCTTCATGCTGCTCGACTTGATTGAGAAGCAAATATGCTATGGGCTAAACGGCCAGTACTATACCTGGGCGTCTATGTTGATGCATGCCGGCGCGTCAGACGCGCAACCCGCTCCGGACGACATTCCAGGACGGAGCGCGAAATCAGGCCTCACGCGTAAGATGGCAAAGCATCCGATGGCCGGTTTCGGAACGGTCAATATGGGGAAGTCGATAGCCCAGAATAACGCCAATGAAGCGCGGAATCGCGTCATTTCGATTGCGACTGCGTGGTTGGCTAATTACCTGGCTGAACACGACACAGAGAGCGACTATAAGTACGTGTTTATCAGGAGCCTGAAACGGGATGTCACACCAAAAACGCCGACTCGTTTGAAATCCTATGCACATCTGCGAGACGTGAGCCGACTTGCGCTCCAGACTCGGGCCGTTTCAACCTCGTGCCTGCTTACGGGCAGCAAGACGAAGGAGATTGGGTATCTCGATGGGAGCGTGCAAATCTGGAAATAGACAGTGCGCGCTGCCGGTTTGACGGCGCGGTACGCATGATAGGCAACGTCATTTGCGCGTGGTTGCCGTTATGCGGTTGTTTAACTTCAACGGTGCGTAGTTTCCATCCGCTGACCGTCACGGGTCGGGGCGTAGGGGCGTAGGGGCGTAGGCTGGCGTAAGAATGGATCACGCGCAGCGCGTTGAGCGTATTCTATGAAGCTTCGTGCCGAATTCGTCGGCAGGCCGTGAGGGTCCCATGGATACGACAGAACGGATCATCAAGTGGCGCGATCAGCGGCATGCAGACGGTGTCGGCAGCGAACCGCGCAATCCGCTGCCCGCGGTGTGCGACGTATCGGTGACGAACGTTTGCAACGCCGCATGCGACTTCTGCGGGTTCTCTCGCGAGAAAAATCTGGCGGGGCCACGTCGCTATCTCGACCCTGATGAGTTCGCGCGCGCACTGCCGATCCTGCGCAGACGCCGGATTCGTTACATGACGCTGCAGGGAGGCGAGCCGCTGGTTCATCCCGAGATCGCATCGCTCGTGGCTTCGGCCACCAAGGCCGGCATGCAGTGCGGCGTGATCACGAACGGCTGGTTTCTTCCCCGCTACATCAAGCCACTGGCGGCGGCCGGCCTCAGGCGTCTGCTGATTTCCATCGACAGCGCGGACATGGGCGAGCATGAGCGCAATCGCGGTCTGCGCGGTCTCGAGGCCCGCATCCGCGAGGGCATCACTCAGGCCCATAGCTTCGGCATCGAGGTCTGCGCATCGATTACGGTGAGCCGACTGGTCCGTTACGAGTCGCTTCCCGAGACGCTCAATCGGCTTGGCTTCGATGCCGTCGTTTTTTCCTATCCACGGCGCGAGGCGTTTGGATCTACATCGCTTGTTTACGACGAAGAATCGAAACTCGTCGACCTGAACGCCGACGAACTACTCGAAGCGTTGAGCGCAATCGCGCGCCTCAAGAAGCATTTCCGTGTCATGGACCCGAGCGCTGCGCTGGCCGAGGTCGCGCGTTTCGTGCGCGGCGAACAGCAACTGGTTCCATGCATCGGTGGCAGCAAGTACTTTTATATCGACTGGAACCTCGATGTTTGGCGTTGCGAGGCGTGGCCTGAGCCGATGGGCTCCGTCTTCGACCTCGACCGCCTGCCCGATCAACGGCAACCCTGCAATGACTGCATGATGGGATGCTACCGGCATGCCAGCATTCTGATGCACGGTGCCGTCGCCGTGACCGACTCGGTGTACGCGCTGGGCAAGGGGCAGCTTCGGACTGCTGTCGGCTTGTTGTTCCAGCGCAGCGTTGCGTATTCGCTGTGGGCGCTTTCAGTGGAAGAATTACCTCGAGCGGCGCTCATCTCGTTCGCAAGACGGACTGGCCAACGCCGTTCCACGCCGCAAAGTGAATGAGCTCGATTTCCGCGACTGAGGTCCCGGCGGGGAGACGGCTCGCCCATTCGAACGCCCGTCCGCGTTACTGGGCCGGCGGAACCGCGCCTCCCGACAAGGTCTCGATGAGGGCTTTAGATGATTGCGGGCAAGCCGCTTTCACCGCCGAACCCATCGGCTGTGCTCGGCATCGGAAGCGAGAAAACTGTCATTGGACCGATTCCATTGCCTAAGATCAAGTTGCGCGCTCCGTGAGGAAAGCACCGCGGCTCGCGAACGGCTTTATTGTCGCGCTCCCCTTTTTCCGCGCGACTTTTCCACAAGGAGGTCACGATGAAATCAGAGGACAAGGGCGACGTGCGCGCTTTCGTGCAAACGGCCGAGCAGGGTGGCGAGCATGTCTGGGTAATCACGCTGGTCGACTTCGCGGCCCGTGAGGTCAAACGCTCGCTCGTTTCGGACGAGACGTATGCGACCTCCGCCGCTGCCAGAGATGCCGGCGTGGCTCATTTGAAGGCGCTGGAGCAAGACCGCTAGGTCCACGCACTGCCGCCTTGTTTTCGCGCGTGGACGTACTAACGTACTAACGTTGGACTATAAGTACACGGGCGGTAATGGGGCGGAAGAGGGCAAAGTTCATGGCCAGTACGCAAGGAACAACCGGATCGCCGTTTGCGGCGACCGTCGAAGCGGGCAGCTATCGCGTCACGCGACCACAAAGCGCAAGCGATGTGATCGGCCTGCTGCAAGCGCGCGATATTCAGATCGTCGATCTGAAATTCACCGACTTGCCCGGACTCTGGCAGCATTTTTCGATCACGCTTCCCGAGGTTCACGACGACCTGTTCAGCGCCGGCATCGGTTTCGATGGTTCATCGATCCGCGGCTTTCAGGAGATCCACGAGTCCGACATGCTGCTGCGGCCTGACCCGGCAACGGCCTTCGTCGACCCGGCTTGCGGCACGCCGACGCTGTCGATCATTTGCGACGTCGTCGATCCCGTGCTGCGGCAGCCGTATTCGCGCGATCCGCGCTACGTGGCGAAAAAGGCGGAGAACTATCTGCGCCAGACGGGCATCGCGACGACGTGTTATTTCGGGCCGGAACTCGAATTCTTCATCTTCGACTCCATCCGCTTCGGCCAGGATCAGCACTGCGGCTACTACTACGTCGAGTCGGGCGAGGGCGACTGGACCACCGGTCGCGACGAAGGCGCATACGGCGGTGGCAACCTCGGCTACAAGCAGCGCTACAAGGAGGGCTATTTCCCGGTGCCGCCTCATGACACGCTGCAGGAGATCCGCTCGGAAATCGCGCTGACGCTCCAGCAGGCGGGCGTACAGATCGAAGTGCATCACCACGAAGTTGCGACCGCCGGACAGAACGAGATCGACATGCGCTTTGCGACGCTGACCCGCATGGCCGACAACGTGATGATCTACAAGTACATCTGCAAGAACGTCGCGCGTCGGCACGGCAAGGTCGCAACCTTCATGCCGAAGCCGCTGTTCGCCGACAATGCGAGCGGCATGCATTGTCACCAGAGCCTGTGGAAAGACGAACAGAACCTCTTTTACGACGCGGGCGGCTGGGCGCTGACTTCGGACATGTGCCGCTGGTACATCGGCGGATTGCTCCAGCACGCACCCGCGCTGATGGCCTTCTGCGCGCCGACGACGAATTCATACAAACGCCTGGTACCCGGATATGAGGCGCCCGTCAATCTGGCGATGTCGCAGCGCAACCGTTCGGCCGCGGCGCGCATTCCGATGTATTCGGATTCGCCGAACGCGAGGCGCGTCGAATTTCGCTGTCCGGACCCGTCGGCCAATGCATATCTTGCTTTCGCCGCGATGCTGATGGCCGGCCTCGACGGCATTGAAAACAAGACCGATCCCGGCGCGCCGCTCGACCGCAACATCTATGATCTGCCGCCCGAAGAAGCGCGCAATATACGCCAGGTGCCGGGATCCCTCGACGCGGCGCTGGCGGCGCTCGAAACCGATAACACGTTCCTGCGCAAAGGCGATGTCTTTACCGACGACGTGATCCAGACCTGGATCGACTACAAGCGCAGCCGCGAGATCGACACCATCAAATTGCGTCCGCATCCATGGGAGTTTTATCTGTACTTCGATATCTAGAAGAACGAGGGAAATCGTCGCGATCTTTCGAAGCAGGCGCCGCGCAAGCGCGGCCTCAAAATTCAAAGCAGGATCGGCGCGCAAATCAGAAGAAACACAGCGATATAAATGACGCCAAAAATCAGCCCGAGTCTCCAGAAATCCCCCACGGGCAGATACCCGCTGCCGAAGTACACAGGGCTCGGCCCCGCTCCATACGGTGTCAGGATCCCCATGATCCCCAACGTCAGCGAGAGCATCAGCGCGAACGCCTCCATCGGCATGCCGGGAATCGTCGAGCCCACCGCCAGCATGACCGGCAGCATCGCCGTCGCATGGGCGGTGATGCTCGCGAACATGTAATGCGTGAAGAAAAAGATCAGCACGAGGACGATCGCGGCCGTCGTCGGCGGAAAGCCGGTCATGTGGGTCGATATCGTCGCGGCGAACCATTTGACGAAGCCGGTCCTGCTGAGCCCATCGGCGAGGGCGACGAGCGTCGCGAACCACACGAGGGTGTTCCAGGCCTGCTTGTTGGCGAGCATGTCGTCCCAGCTCACCACCCGGGTGATCAGCATCAACGCGATCACCATCAGCGCCGCGGTCGTGGGATTGACGTAGTCGTCCGCAAAGACCCACAGCGCGAGAGCGATCAGCACCAGCACGGCGAGCATGATTTCCCGCCTCGTGAGCGGCCCCATCTCCTTGAGCTGCCGGGCAGCCCAGGCTGGCACCTCGGCGCTATGCTTCACTTGCGGCGGATAAAGCACGTAGGTCAGCAGCGGTATGGCCAGCAGCAGCAAGATGCCCGCGGGCGCGAAGGCCAGAAACCACTGCGTCCATTCGAGGTCGACGTCGACCGTTTTCTTGACGAGTTCCGCGGCGAGCAGATTGGGTGCGAGCGCGGTGAGGAACATCGAGCTCGTCACGCAGGTCGTGGCGATAGCGGTCCACATGATGTACGAACCGATGCGCCGCGCAGACGGATCGTTCGGCTTCGAATCGTAAAGCGGCGGCAAACTGCGAATCACCGGAAAGATCGTCCCGCCGCTGCGGGCCGTATTGGAAGGGGTAAATGGCGCGATCACGGCGTCCGCCGCCATCACCGCATAACCGAGCGTGAGGGTCCGGCGACCCAGCGCCCGCACGAGCATCAATGCAATGCGCCGGCCGAGCCCGGTTTTCTCGTATCCGAGGGCGAACATGAAGGCACCGAAGATCAGCCACACCGTGCCATTCGAGAAACCTGAAAGCGCCCAGCTGAGCCCCGCGTTCGCGACGTTGAAACCGGGCTTGGCGAGTTGTGCGGGACTGAAGAACACCCACTCGCTGAATACAGCGACGAGCGTCACCGCGATGAGACCGATCGCGGCGCCCGGAATGGGCTCCAGCATCAGCCCGACGATCACGCCCGCGAAAATCGCGAAGTAATACCACGCGTGCTGCGCGAGACCGGGAGGGGCGGGAATCAGTGCGATCACGATCGCCACGATCAGCGGAGCGACGGCCTTCCAGAAAGTTTTCACGCCATGCCCCTTTCTCATAACCGTCCATGTGCTAAGGTTTATATGACCTTTTTGGCGCGTTCGCCAGTGAACTGTTCACGGCGGGCAAGGAGGGTGCGAGGCCATGGTTCGCGTGAGTATCGAAGGGCGCGAGATTCAGGCGCCGGGCAATTGCTCGATTCTGCAGGCCATGGGGCACGCGGGGCAGACCCTCGTCGAGGGTGTCGGCTGCATGTCCCAGGGCGTGTGCGGGTCGTGCCGTGTGATGGTGCGACGCAGCGGCGAGCAGGCAGTCCACACCGCGCTCGCTTGCGAGACCCTCGTCGAAGAGGGTATGCAGGTCGCCTTCCTCGATTACTTCACCGAATCGGAACGTCACCTGTATCGAATGGAAGATATCGGTGACAGCTGGCAGGCGCTCAGCAAGATCGCCGAGATCTTCCCCGAAGCATCGCATTGCCGTCATTGCAACGGTTGCGATCGCGCCTGTCCGAAGGGGCTGGACGTGCAGCGCGGCGTGAACCTGGCGGTGGAGGGCAATCTGGCCGCATCGAGCCAGGTGTTCGACGAATGCGTGATGTGCAACCTGTGCACGCTCGCATGCCCCGAGCATATCCGGCCCAACCATCTGGGTGTGTTCGTGCGCCGGATGATCGCGTCGCTTTCGCTGCGTCCGGCCAATCTGATGCGACGGCTGCAGCAGATCGAGAGCGGCGAGCTGAAGATCGACTTCGCTGCGCCGGGCGCGCAGCCGCCGCGCTGACCGGGGGCGAATCATCATGTCCGCCGGCATACCCTACGAAAACGCGCGCCAGCGCTACCGCCCCGGGATGGCGGCCACGGTCCGCGGCGATGACGTTCCGGTCGATGAATTGCTGAAGGCTTATCACCCCGATCATGGGCCGCATGCGCGCGTCACGCTGAGTGTCGGGGTCAATCGCGGCGAGCCGTGTCAGCCCGATCTCGCGCGGCACCTGCAGGCCAACGCGCTGATCGATGATGTCGATATCGCCGGCGCGCAGCTGATGACTACCGATGTGCTGGTGATCGGCGGCGGCGGTGGTGGCTGTGCCGCGGCGCTCACGGCGGCGAAGCAGGGCGCGCGCGTGATTCTCGCCACCAAGCTGCGCCTCGGCGACAGCAATACCGTGATGGCCGAAGGCGGAATCCAGGCGGCCATCGGCGAGGATGACAGCCCGCAACTGCACTTCGAGGACACGCTTCGCGCCGGACACTTCTGCGGCGAACCCGAACTCGTGGCCCAGATGGTGATGGACGGCCCCGACGTGATTCGCTGGCTGATCCAGCTCGGCATGATGTTCGATCTGGAAGAGGACCAGCCGCTCGGCGGCAATCTGATGCGCAAGAAGCCCGGAGGCGCATCGGCGGCGCGCATTCTGTCGTATCGCGACTATACCGGCCTCGAAATGATGCGCGTGCTGCGCGAGGCGGTGGACCTCGACCCGGGCATCGAATTGTGGAACCGCTGCCCTGTGGTCGAACTGCTGTCCGACGAGCGCGGCGGCTGCGCCGGAGCGGTGATCTACAACCTCGAGTGGCGTACCTTCGTGCTGGTGCGCGCGCGCGCCGTGATCCTCGCCACCGGCGGCGCGGGGCGACTGCACCTGAATTCGTTTCCGACCTCCAACCACTACGGCGCCACCGCCGACGGTCTGGTGCTCGCCTATCGGATCGGCGCGCGCCTGCGCGAGCTCGACTCGTTCCAGTACCATCCCACCGGCATCGCCTACCCGCACCATCTGGCGGGCGGTCTGATTTCCGAGGCGGCGCGATCCGCGGGGGCGAGACTTCTGAACGGCGAAGGGGAACGCTTCGTGGACGAACTCAAGCCGCGCGACGTCGTCGCATCGGCGATCCTGCGCGAGTGCGCTCAGGGCCGCGGGATCGAGCGCGACGGCCAGGTCGGCGTGTTCCTCGATACGCCGACACTCGAAATCGAGCATCCGGGCATTCTGGCCAAACGCCTCGTCACGCTTCGCCATCTCGCCCACAAATGCGGTATCGACGCGGCGCAGGAGCCGTTCCTCGTTTATCCCACGCTCCACTATCAGAACGGCGGCGTCGCCATCGACAAAGACGGCGCCACCAACGTCCCCAGCCTTTTCTGTGTCGGCGAGGTGACGGGCGGCATCCACGGCCGCAACCGCTTGATGGGTAACGCGCTGCTCGACATTCTGAGCATGGGGCGCCGTGCCGGCGCGAAGGCCGCTCAATCCAGCGAGTGGGTGATGGCGAACCGCGCCGGAATCGGTCACGTGCACGCGTGGCAGAGAGAGCTGACGCTGGCGGGACTGCCGCTTCACGTGAAGGCGCCGCAGCTCTTTCCCGCCTATGCCCATTTCGATCTGCGAGTCGATGCGGGATTGCGCGCCAGCGCACGCGGTCGCATGATCGGCGGCATCCGGTGAGGCGAACCACGGAGCACGCGATGCAAATGCTGAATCAATGCTTGATGAGGGACGATTTCCGCGTCGGTGCCGACCTCGATGCGTGGTTCGCGCGCGGCGGCGGCGAGGGACTCGCCAAAGCGCTCGAAGACCCGGGGGCGATCCTCGCCGAGATCGCCCAGGCCGACCTGCGTGGAATGGGAGGCGCTGGCTTCCCCGCACATCGAAAGTGGGCGCCGGTCGCGGCCGCCCCGGACGGCGACAAGTACGTCGTTTGCAATGGCAACGAAGACGAGCCGGGCACCTTCAAGGATCGCTTTCTGCTCGAACACACACCGCATCAGGTGATCGAGGGCGCGCTGATCGCCGCGGTGGCGACGCGGGCCAACCATGTCGTCTTGTACGTGAATCCGCATCAGACGGGGTCTCTCGCCGCGACTCGCGAGGCGGTCGAGCAGTGGTCGGGGCACGCGCAATTCGCCGCTATCGAGCGTTGGATCGGTGCGCCGGTGTCGCTTGGCGTCGTGCCTGGCTCGGGGCTCTACATCGGCGGAGAGGAGACGGCGGTAATCGCCAGCGTCGAAGGTGGCTTTCCGTTTCCACGGCGCAAACCGCCTTTCCCGGCCGAGCAGGGCGTGCACGGCGCACCGACCATCGTCAACAACGTCGAGACGCTGGCCCACGTACCCGGGATTCTGCGCCACGGCGCGCAGTGGTACCGCGACCTCGGGGTGGGGAACGCCGCCGGAACCAAGCTCTATTCGCTTTCCGGCGACGTGCTGCGTCCCGGCCTGTACGAACTGCCGATGGGCACGAGCCTGGAGACGCTGGTGTTCCAGCACGGCGGCGGCATGCTGCAGGGCAAGGAGTTCAAGGCGGTCTTCACGGGCGGCCCATCCAACACGCTGCTGACGAAGCGCGATCTCGACGTTGCACTGGACTTCGACTCGGTACGTCAACGCCGTTCGCGTCTGGGGACGGGCGCGATGATCGTGGTGTCGGAAGGCACGAGCATCGTGCGCAAAGTCGCGGACTACGTGAACTTCTTCGCTCAGGGTTCGTGCGGCCAGTGCCCGCCATGCAAGGGCGGAACGTTTCAGATGATGCGGCTTCTCAACCGGCTCGACACGGGCCGCGGTGTGCGTGCCGATCTGGATGCACTGGAGAACCTGTGCCGCCTTCTTCCCGGCAGCGGGCGTTGCGGTTTGATCGACGGCGCGGTGACGGTGGTGGAGAGTTCCATCGACCAGTTCCGCGCGGAATATGAAGCGCTACTGATGGCGTAGGCCGGATGAGGATTGCCGCTCGTGGCGACATTTCGCCCGACATCGGAATTCTGGGTGACAGCGAAGTGCGGACGTTGCTACGTCGCAAGCTCGGTCATGGCGTGAGAGCGATTGACGGCGAGCGTCTCGCGACTAATCGTCCGCGAAAAAACGGCCGATGAAAGAACAGCCGGCCGCCAGCGCAGCGCCCAGCGCCGCGACCGTATAAGCGAGCCTGGCACCGTGCCACAAGCTATCGAACCATTGATGCAACTGCGCCATCAGCACTGCCGCGTTGCCGCCGATTTGCTGTAGCTCGATCTGATAGCGCGGATCGATCATGCCGTACATCGCGACCGCGCTATCGGGCGGCGGCACGCTCACGTAGATGAGCACCGCGGCGATCAGGCTGACGACCAGGATCGCCGCGCCGGTGAGATAGAGCCGCTTTTGCAGCGGCGAGCGTTGGTTGGAAGAAGGTGCGTCGTGGTCGTTGCCGTTCATCGTTGCGTAGGTGGGTGCCGTCGTTGATGGAGCCGAACCGCCAGTATCGCAGAGCGCGGCGTCGGGCGACCCAGACGCGCCGACCCACCTCAACTCTTCGACGTCAACAATTTGACCCCCGCAATTCCGAACATCACCGCGAGCGAGCCATCGAGCCAGCGCCGGATCGCCGTATAGACGCGGCGTGCGGACGCCGTCGAAAACAGCACCGCGTAGCTGCTGAATACCGTCGCGCCGATCACCATGCAGCCCAGCACGACCGGCGTCACGTGCGCGGCGCCGTGTACCGGCGACATCGCGAGCGACACGATCGACAGCCACACCAGCACCGCTTTCGGATTCGTGAGATGCAGCAAAAGGCCACGCAGATAGAGTCGCCCGAGCGGTTCGTCGACGCGCGCCGCGCCCGCGGCCGGCTTGCCGGCGCTCCACGCCGAGCGTGCGGACTTGAAGCCGAGCCACAGCAGATACAAGCCGCCCGCGATCCGGATCGCGACGAGGCATTCCGAGTAGGCGGCGAGCACCGCCGACAACCCGAGCGACGCGAGCAGCGCCCATGAGAACGAGCCCGACACCACGCCGAGCGCGAACACCAGTGCCGCGCGTCGGCCCGCGCTCATCGCGAGCGACATGATCGCGAGATTGCTCGGCCCAGGGCTCGCGGTGCCGACGAAATAGGCGCTGTAGGCGATCAGGACATCGGCGGTGAGCAGAGGGCTGGCGATCATGGCGGGCAAATGTAAGGGCGAAGCGCGTGTTCGACAATGCAATGCAACGCGCCACACAGCCGGTTGAATGAAGCAACGATTCTGCGCGCCGTCGCGCGCGATTCACAGATACAGTTGCGCGTACGTATGGCAGCACACTCGATTCGAACCCGGAGCGAACTCGCATCGAATGCGGCGTGCAAAGCGCTCAACCGCGCGCCGCGCTCGCAATACACTCCGCCAACGCATCGGCGACCATCGGCCGGCTATGCCGCGGCCGCAGCACGAGCCCGATCTCGCGCTCGAAGCTCGCATCGCCGAGTTCGAGTGCGACGACGCTCGTTGGCCATTTGCCGAGCCCGGCCGTATTCGGAATCAGCGCGACACCCATGCCGCGCGCGACCAGTTGCACGATCGCCTGCAATTCGTCGAGCTCGACCGCATCGCGCACGCCAAGGCGCGCGCGCCGCAGAAAACGGTCGACGAGCCGTCCGCCGAACGACGCGCGGTCGTAGCGGATGAACGGCTCGCTGCGCAGCAGTTCGCGCCACGAGCGGCCGCCGCGCGCAAGCTTTTTCGGCGCGAGCAGCACGAACGGTTCGGCGACGAGCGTGCGCCATTCGAGTTCCGACGGCAGCGCGAACGGTGGTTTGATGATGACGGCCAGATCGAGCTCGCCCGAGTCGACCTGGCCGAGCAGCCCCAGCGACACGCCCGGCACCACGCGAATCCGCCAGCCGGGACGGTCGTCGCGAAAGCGCGCGAGCGCGTCGGCGAGCAGCGACACCTGCGCGGACGCGATCGCGCCGACCCGCAGCATGCCGCTTTCGGCGGCGCCGCCGCTGCGCTCGGAGAGCCGCGCATAGAGCGTCATCATTTCCTCGGCGAGCGCGAGCGTTTTGCGGCCCGCCTCGTTGAGCGTCGCAGAGCGGCCGGTGCGGTCGAACAGCTGAAAGCCGAGTTCCTGTTCGAGCCGCTGCATCTGCGCGCTGACGGCCGATTGCGTGAGCCCGATGCGTGCGCCCGCCCCGGAGAACGTGCCGTACTGGCTGACGGCGATGAAGGTTTTCAACTCGCTGAGCATGATCGATCAATCTATTTTGGTGATGGTCAGGTCAAATATATATCGTTTCTCAACATTTTTATTCATGATTAAACTTTGCTTTAACTGAACCAGTTGCCAGTCGTGCCAGTCGTAATTCATCCTCACACCCACCCCAGCGAGTCTTCCTATCATGAGCGTTGCCGAAACCGCTTTGCCGCCGTTCCACCTGGCGTTTCCTGTTCATAGCCTCGCCGCCGCGCGCGAGTTCTACGGCGAATTGCTCGGCTGCCCGGAAGGGCGCAGTTCGGACGCATGGGTCGATTTCAATTTCTACGGTCATCAGATCGTCGCGCATCTGGCGCCGGACGAAGTCGGTCACCGTCATACCAGCGCGGTCGATGGCGACGCGGTGCCGGTGCGCCACTTCGGTGCGGTGCTGTCGATGGAGCAATGGCAGGCCGCCGCGGACAAACTGCAGAAGGCCGGCATCGAATTCATCATCGAGCCGCATGTGCGCTTCAAGGGCGAGGTCGGCGAGCAGGCGACGATGTTCTTCCTCGATCCGTCAGGAAATGCGCTCGAGTTCAAGGCGTTCGCCGATATGTCGTCGCTGTTCGCCAAATAAGCGTCGCGGGCGTTGACGCCAAGATACGGATAACTGCAAATGAAGGCCGGTCGACCATTCGGGTCGACCGGCCATTTTTCGTTGAAGGGGATGGCCGCACGGAGCAAAATCGCCCCGTCTTGCGAATCGATCTGAATGCATGTTTCATATTATTCGGCCAAAAAACGTGCCGCGTATCAGCAAACGTTTCATTAACTGCGCGTAAATTTATTCAACAAACGTTTGCTTTGCGGCTGATTCGCAGCTAATTCGGCGAGAGCCCTTCGCCTTCAAAAATGGCGCATTTGCTTTCAACAAGCTTCCTGACAATTTCGCCATTTTCATGCCATGCAGGCGTTGGTGCCATCGATCTAGCATAAGCTCAGATTCAATCCCTCCCTCCACCCGCATTTTCTCTGGCCCGTTTCAATGTGGATCGTCAACGTAGCGCTTAAGCGGCCATACACGTTCATCGTGATGGCAATTCTGATCGTGCTGGCGACGCCCTTCGTGCTGTTCACCATGCCCGTCGACGTGCTGCCGGATATCAACATTCCGGTCGTCAGCATCATCTGGACGTATACGGGGCTGTCGGCCGAAGACATGGCCACCCGCATCACGTCGGTCAACGAGCGCAGTCTGACCACGACGGTCAACGACATCGAACATATCGAATCGCAATCGCTGCCCGGCATCGCGATCCTGAAGGTGTTTCTGCAGCCGAACGCGAACATCCAGACGGCGATCGCGCAGACGGTCGCCATCGAGCAGGCGCAATTGAAGCAGATGCCGCCGGGCGCCACCGCGCCGCTGGTCATCAGCTACTCGGCTTCCAGTATTCCAGTCATCCAGCTCGGCCTGTCGAGTCCGAAACTCTCGGAGCAGGATCTCAACGACACCGCGCTGAACTTCCTGCGACCGCAACTCGTGACGATTCCGGGCGCGGCCGTGCCGTATCCGTATGGCGGCAAATCGCGGCTGATCTCGGTCGACCTCGACACGCGAGCGATGCTGGCCAAGGGCCTGACACCTGCCGACGTGGTCAACGCGTTCAACGCGCAAAACCTGATTCTGCCCACGGGCACGGCCAAGATCGGGCCGAAGGAATACACGATCGACATGAACGGGTCGCCACCGACGTTGGAAGGTCTCAACGACATTCCGGTGCGCACCGTCAACGGCGCGACGACCTATCTGCGCGAAGTCGCGCATGTGCGCGACGGCTACTCGCCGCAGACCAACATCGTGCGGCAGAACGGCCATCGCGGCGTGCTGATGTCGGTGCTGAAGAACGGCAACGCGTCGACGCTGTCGATCGTCGATACGTTGAAAGGCATTTTGCCGGCCGCGCGCGCCGCGCTGCCGCCGGATCTGCAGATCACCGCGCTGTTCGACCAGTCGGTGTTCGTGAAGGCGGCGGTGCAGGGTGTGGTGCGCGAAGCGCTGGTCGCCGCCGCGCTGACCGCCGCGATGATCCTGCTGTTCCTTGGCAACTGGCGCAGCACCTGCATCATCGCGATCTCGATTCCGCTGTCCATTCTGTCATCGCTGATCGTGCTGCACGCGCTCGGGCAGACCATCAACATCATGACGCTGGGCGGCCTCGCGCTCGCGGTCGGCATATTGGTGGACGACGCGACCGTGACGATCGAGAACATCGAGCGGCACCTGCACATGGGCACGAATCTGCACGATGCGATTCTCGACGGCGCCGGCGAAATCGCAGTGCCGGCGCTCGTCTCGACACTGTGTATCTGTATCGTGTTCGTGCCGATGTTCTTCCTGACCGGCGTCGCGCGCTATCTATTCGTGCCGCTCGCGGAAGCGGTGGTGTTCGCGATGCTCGCTTCGTACATCCTGTCGCGTACGCTCGTGCCGACGCTCGCGATGCTGCTGATGGGCCACGCGCACAAGCCGAAGGCGGGCACGAAGGCGAATCTGTTCATGCGTCTGTATCACCGCTTCGACGCAGGCTTCGAGCGCATGCGCGCGACTTACATCGTGATCCTGAGCAGCCTGCTCGTGCGTCGCAAGATGTTCGGCGCGCTGTTCCTCGGTTTCTGCGTGCTGTCGATGGGTCTGTTCTTTGCACTCGGCGAAGACTTCTTTCCGAGCGTCGACGCGGGCGACATCCGTCTGCACATGCGCGCGCCGACCGGCACGCGTATCGAAGAAACCGCGCGGCTGGCCGACGAGGTCGAGAAGGTGATCCGCGAAGTCGTGCCGCCCAGGGAGTTGGGCACGATTCTCGACAACCTCGGGCTGCCGTATAGCGGCATCAACCTGTCGTATAGCAATGCGGGCACGATGGGCACGCTCGACGGCGAGATCCAGATTGCGTTGAACGAAGGCCACAAGCCGTCGCAGATCTACATGGACAAGCTGCGCGCGATCCTGCCGCAGCGTTTCCCGGGCGTCGAGTTCTTCTTTCAGCCGGCCGATATCGTCACGCAGATCCTGAACTTCGGCCTGCCTGCCGCGGTGGACGTGCAGATTTCGGGCGCGAATCAGCAGGGCAACCTCGACGTCGCGCGCAAGCTGCTGAAGCAGGTGCGGCTGATTCCCGGCACCGTCGACACGCATATCCAGCAGAAGCTCGACGAACCGGTGATCGATCTGCACATGGACCGCACCCGCCTGCAACAATTGAACCTGACCGCGAACGACGTCGCGCAGAACGTGCTCGTTTCGCTATCGGGCAGCTCGCAGACGTCGCCGGGCTTCTGGGTCAACAACAGGAACGGTGTCGAATACAGGGTGGCGGTGCAGACGCCGCAGTACCAGGTGTCTTCGATCGACGAACTGTTGCGCACCCCGGTCTCGGCCACGATGAACGGGCCGACGCAACTGCTCGGCAACCTCGTGCAGATCTCACCGAAGAGCCAGTTCGCGGAAGTCACGCATTACAACATCCGTCCGGTGATCGATCTGTATGTGAGCGTTGAAAAGCGCGATCTCGGCAGCGTGGCGAATCAGGTCGACAGGATCGTCGACGAGGTGCGCGGCTCGCTGCCACGCGGCAGCACGATCACCGTGCGCGGCCAGGTACAGACGATGCGCAGTTCGTTCTTTGGGCTCGGCATCGGCGTCGCGATGGCGATCGTGCTCGTGTATCTGCTGATCGTCGTGAACTTCCAGTCGTGGGTCGATCCGCTGATCATCGTCAGCGCGTTGCCGGGGGCGCTCGCGGGGATCATGTGGATGCTGTTCCTGACCGGCACCCATCTGAGCGTGCCGGCGCTGACCGGCGCGATCATGACGATGGGCGTCGCGACCGCGAACAGTATTCTGATGGTCGCGTTCGCGCGCCAGCGGCTGTCGGCCGGCGCGCCGCCGCTCACGGCCGCGCTCGAAGCCGGCGCGAGCCGGATTCGTCCGGTGCTGATGACCGCGTTCGCGATGATCATCGGCATGATTCCGATGGCGCTCGGTCTCGGCGAGGGCGCCGAGCAGAATGCGCCGCTTGGCCGCGCGGTGATCGGCGGGTTGCTGTTCGCGACCGTATCGACGCTGTTTTTCGTGCCGCTCGTGTTTGCGGGAATTCATTCGTGGCTCGCGGGCCGTCATATGAACGGCGGCGGCGACGACAACGGCGGTGGCGACGCTGGCGGCAACGGCGGTGGCAGTGGCGGCCATAGTGGCACCCCCGCACCGGAACCCAGCAGTGCGGCGACGCCCGCGTAAAAGTTAAACGATGGTTGACTGAGATGACCGAAAAAACTCATGCATCGCTAGCGATCCCCGCGCGGGAAACCGAAGAAGGCGAGCACCTGCTGCCGCCGCGCCATCGCGAATGGAAGCGCGCGAAGATTGCCGTCGTGATCGTGCTCGTGCTGCTCGTGGTAGGCACACTTCGCACCGTGATCGCGAACGTGCTGCAAAACCGCGAAGTCGCGGCGATCGCGCAGCAGAATGCCACGCAGTACGTGAACGTCGTCACGCCGACCCAGACCGAGGGCGGCGGCGACACGCTGCTGCCGGGCACGCTGCGCGGCTATGTCGAGTCGCCGATCTATGCACGCGCGACCGGTTATCTGCTGCACTGGTACGCCGACATCGGCACCCACGTGAAGCAGGGGCAACTGCTCGCCGAGCTCGATACGCCGGAAATCGACCAGGAACTCGCGCAGGCTCTGGCACAGCGTCAGCAGATCAATTCGAGCCTCGCGCTCGCGAAGAGCTCGCTGGACCGTTGGCAGCAGTTGCGCCAGCGCGATGCGGTGTCGCAGCAGGAACTCGATGAACGGCAGAGCACCTACACGCAGGATCTCGCGAATCTCGCGGCCGCCGATGCGAACGTCAAGCGTCTGCAGCAGCTCGAATCGTTCAAGCGGATCGTCGCGCCGTTTACCGGCGTGGTGACGCAGCGCAACGTCGACGTCGGCGATCTGATCGACGCGGGCAGCGGCACGAGCCGTGCGTTGTTCGCGCTTGCTCAATCGGACCCGTTGCGCGTCTATGTGCAGTTGCCGCAGGCCTACGCGCAGAACGTCACGGTCGGGCAGAAGGTCGTGGTTACGCAGGCCGAGCTGCCGGGCCAGCAGTTCAACGGCAAGATCACGCATATATCTGGCGCGATCGACGTACCCACGCGCTCGTTGCAGATCGAAGTGACGCTGCCGAATCCCGACGACAAGCTGCGCCCCGGCGCGTACGTGCAGGTCGCGGTGCCGGCCGCCGCGCATGCGCGTCTCACGGTGCCCGGCAACGCGCTGCTGTTTCGCGCGGAGGGTCCGCGCCTCGCGGTCGTCGATGCAAAGGGCAACGTGAGCCTGCGCAAGGTCGTGATCGCGGTGGACCTCGGACAGCAGCTCGAAATCGAAAGCGGTATCTCGCCGAGCGATCGCATCATCGTCAACCCGAGCGATTCGATTGCCGATGGCGATCACGTGCAGGTGCAGCCGCTGCAGAAGAACGGCAAGGGGGCGTCGTGACGTTCGCGGCTTCACGCCAGGCGCGTACGCGTGGCACTGTCTTCACCGCGCTGAGCGCGTGCGCCGGCGCGGCGCTGCTCGCCGCGTGCACGGTCGGCCCGGACTATCAGCGGCCGCAGGCCGAGGTGCCGCCCGAATGGCACACCGATTCGTTCTGGCGCGTCGCCGCGCCGTCGCATGCGCCGATCGCGCCGGACTGGTGGACGGGCTTCGCCGACCCGACGCTCGCGACGCTCGAAACCCAGGCACTCGCGCAGAACCAGACGCTCGCCGCGGCGAGCGCGCACTACGAGCAGGCGAAGGCGACGCTCGCGAACATCAGCGCGCAGCGCGTGCCGGAAGTCGATTTCAACGCACAGGCCTCGCGCTTCCGTATTTCGCACGACCGGCCGCTGACGAACTACGCGACGCCCACCGAATCGACGGTGCAGAACAACATCCTGCTCGGGCCGACGATCAGCTATGACACCGATCTGTTCGGCCGCATCCGTCGTCAGGTCGAGGGCGCGCAGGCGTCGGCCGAACAGTCGGCGGACGATCTCGCGAACGCGCGCCTCGTGCTGACGACCGACCTCGCCACCGACTACTTCACGCTGCGTGAGCTCGACAACGAGATCGACGTGCTGAACCAGTCGGTGAAGCTGCAGCAGAAAGCGCTCGACTACGTGAACACCGAGCACGATCTCGGTTCGGTATCGGGCCTCGACGTGCTGCAGCAGAAATCGCAGCTCGATTCGACGCGCGTGCAGGCGCAACTGCTGCTCAATCAGCGCGCGCAGTTCGAGCATGCGATCGCCGCGCTGGTCGGCGTGCCGGCACCGCAGTTCGCGATCGAGCCGAAGGTGCTCGACATCAAGCCGCCGACCGTACCGCTCGGCGTGCCGAGCGACGTGCTGCAAAGGCGTCCCGACGTCGCCTCGGCGGAACGTGCGATGGCGGCGGCCAACGCGCAGATCGGCGTGGCCAAGGCGGCGTTCTTCCCGAGCCTCACGCTGACGCCGGGCATCGGCTGGGAGAGCACCGAGTTCGCCAATCTGCTGAGCGCGCCGACGCTGATGTGGACGCTCGGCGCGACGGTCGGTCAAGTGATCTTCGACGGCGGCCGGCGCGCGGCCAACGTCCAGTACGCGAGCGCGGGCTACAAGGCGACCGAGGCGAATTATCGGCAGACCGTGCTGAGCGCGTTCCAGCAGGTACAGGACGGCATCACAGGACTGTCGGTGCTCGACGGCGCGGCGAAGCAGTCGCGCGAGGCGGTCGAGGACGCGCAGCGGCTGCTGTCGCTCGCGAACGATCGCTATTCGGGCGGCCTCGTCGCGTATCTGAACGTGATCGACGCGCAGGAGTCGCTGCTGACCAGCGAGCGCACGGACGTGCAGATTCACGGCCAGCAGTTGACGCTGTCGGTGGCGCTCGTGAAGGCGCTCGGCGGCGGCTGGGATGGCGGCGCGCAAGGTGGCGCAATGGCCGGGAACGAGGCTACCCCTACGAACGCGACAGCGAACGTCGCCAGTGCTACGGCATCGCCGCAGCAAGCGCCAGCCGGCGGCGCGCAGCAGAAGGAGATGCCGGCTCCTGCACACTGAATCGCCCCGGCAGAGCTTCCATGCCGAGGGAGTGGGATCGGCGCGAGGCATTAGGGGCGTTTCGTATAATGGACAGTTGACCGCCAAACGTGGCATGGGGACGCGGATGAAATTGCTGATTGTTGAAGATGAGCACAAGGTGGTGGACTACCTGCGCTCCGGTTTGACAGAGCAGGGCTGGGTCGTCGATGTCGCGCTCGACGGCGAGGAAGGCATGCATCTGGCCACCGAATTCGATTACGACGTGATCGTCCTCGACGTGATGCTGCCTAAGCGCGACGGCTTCAGCGTGCTGAAGGCGCTGCGCATGCGCAAGTCGACGCCGGTCATCATGCTGACCGCGCGCGATCACGTGAACGACCGCGTGCGCGGCCTGCGCGAAGGCGCGGACGACTACCTGACCAAACCGTTCTCGTTCCTCGAGCTGGTCGAGCGTCTGCATGCGCTCGCGCGCCGCACGCGTTCGCAGGAGTCCACGTTGATTTCCGTCGGCGATCTGTTCGTCGATCTGATCGGCCGCCGCGCGACGCGCGACGGCGTGCGCCTCGACCTGACCGCGAAAGAGTTTCAACTGCTCAGCGTGCTCGCGCGCCGTCAGGGCGACATTCTGTCGAAGACCGCGATCACCGAACTCGTGTGGGACGTCAACTTCGACAGCCACACGAACGTCGTCGAAACCGCGATCAAGCGGCTGCGCGCGAAGCTCGACGGCCCGTTCCCGTCGAAGCTGCTGCACACGGTGCGCGGCATGGGCTACGTGCTCGAAGTGCGCGAAGAGGCCGAGACATCATGAACCGTTCGATTGCCCGCCGTCTCGCGTCGATGTTCGCGCTGGTCGCGCTGTTCGTGTTTACGCTCGTCGGCACGGGGCTCTTTCTGGTGCTGCGCACGCAGCTCGAGCATCATCTGCGCGAGTCGCTCGACGATCGCACGCAGATCGCGCGCATCATCGTCTATCACGCGGTGACGCCCGAAAAATGGCGGATGTGCCGCGAAAAACTCACCGACATGACGCCGCACGACAGCAGCACCGTGTACTCGGTGACGAGCGCGGACCCGAGCTATCACTTCGGCACGCCGGTGCAGGGGACCGTCACGAATAGCTGGCCGGGCGGCTATGCGCGCATCGCGCCGGCGGGCGGCGGCCCCGACATGCTGACCTCGACGGTGACCTTGCCCGCCAACGCCGCGCGGCCGCCGGTGCAGTTGCAGGTCGCGTCGAGCTATTCACCGAACCTGCGCACGATGCGCGTGTTCGGCTCGGCGCTCGCGGCGCTGTCCGCGCTCGGCAGTCTCGCGGTGCTGCTGCTCAGCTACTCGGTCACGCGCATCGGTCTCGCACCGCTCACGCGTCTGACGCGCGACGCATCGGCGGTCAGCCCGAACAACCGCTCGCAGCGGCTCAATACGGCGTCGCTGCCGCTCGAACTGAACGACCTCGCGAACTCGTTCAACGGCGCGCTCGAACGGCTCGACGGCGCCTACGGCCGGCTCGAATCGTTCAACGCGGACGTCGCGCATGAACTGCGCACGCCGGTCACGATCCTGATCGGCCAGACCGAGGTTGCGCTGACCCGCAACCGCTCGGTCGACGATCTGCGCCACACGCTGCAATCGAATCTCGAAGAATTCGAGCGGATGCGCACGATCATCAACGACATGCTGTTCCTCGCGCGCGCCGATCAGGGCGAACGCGCGACGGGGCTCGTCGAGGTGTCGCTCGCGGCGGAACTCGCCCATACGCTCGAGTTTCTGGAGATTCCGCTCGAAGAGGCGCGCGTGCATGCGCAGTTGCACGGCGATGCGTTCGCGCGCGTGAACCGGTCGCTATTCGGCCGCGCGTGCACGAACCTGCTGATGAACGCGATCCAGCATTGCGAGCCGGGCGCGTCGATCAGCGTGACGATCGCGCGCGGGAAAGGACCGATGCGCGACCAGGTGCGCGTCGCCGTGGCAAATCCTGGCGAGCCGATCGCGCCGGACGTCCTCGAACATCTGTTCGACCGTTTCTATCGCGCGGAAGTCTCGCGCACCAATAGCCGCGAAAACCACGGGCTCGGGCTCGCGATCGTGAAGGCGATCGCGGAGATGCATCGCGGCACCGTGTCCGCGCAAAGCGCGAACGGCGTCAACACGTTCTCGTTTTCGGTGGCGGCGTCGGCGCGGTCCACGTCGGGCGACGTGCCGGCCATGCGTGCGAACGCGACCGGCGTCGCCGGCGACAGCGCCTATTCGTCGCTCGCGAAAGGCAAGTCGGCCTGAACCGGCAGGCGCGGCTTCAGTGCCTGTTCGCTGGCCGACGTCAGCGTGCTGATGCGCACGCCCAATAGCCGCAGCTTGCGGTTCAACTTCACGCGTCGCAAACATTCGGTCGCCGCGCGGCGGATTTCGGTCGCGTCGGCGGTCGGTTCATCGAGCGTCAGGTCGAGGATCGTCAGGCCGTCAGGCTTGTCGAGTTCGGAGCCGATCTTCGCGAGCAGCTTGTTCGGCGCGATGCTCGGAACGCGGCCCCTGCACTAAAAATCCAGCGTGAACTGAGACGACTCATTGCCGGTTGATTCCCCAGCGGGTTGGAGATTGCCAGCCTTGACTCCCAACAGTCTGATGGGTTTAACAAGATCAATTCTTTTCAAACACTCCGTCGCCGCGCGGCGCAACGCTTTCGCATCAGCAATTGGTTCAGGAAGCGTTACATCACGCGTTACTGTCTTGAAGTCATTGAAGCGCAGTTTGATGCCGATTTTCCGAGCCAAATAGCCCTTTCTCTGTAGATCGAGCGCCACCTGTTCGCAAAGACTGGTAAAGGCGGCGCCGAGTTCCTGTCGGTGCCGTACGACGTGTAGATCGCGCTCAAACGTCGTCTCGCGACTCATCGAGATTGGCTCGCTGTACGTCACGACAGGCCTGTCATCAAGACCGTGAGAGACTCTGCGAAGCCACGCCCCATAGCTTCGTCCAAAGTGCTCCATGAGCCAGGTTTCGTCGCACGCGGCGATCTCGCCAATGGTTGCTATTCCCAACGACGCAAGCCTGGCGCTGGCCTTAGGTCCAATGCCGTTGATCTTGTTCGCGGCCATCGGCCAAATTTTGGATTCGATGTCCTCAAACCTGAGGATCGTAATCCCATCTGGCTTTTGTATATCGGAGCACAGCTTTGCAAGCAGCTTGTTTGGCGCGATTCCGACTGAGCATGTCAGACTAGTTGCTTCGAACACCGCCGACTTCAACTTGCGCGCGATTTCTTCTGAATTGCCATTCGTGAGCGAAACATCGGCGTAGACCTCGTCGATTCCAACGTCTTCTATGCACGGGCTAATTGATCGCACTGCGTCCTTGAACAGTCGCGAGTAAGTTCTGTAAAGGTCAAAGTTCACGGGAAGGAGAATGGCGTCCGGCGCTAACCGGGCGGCCTTCATCGCGGGCATTCCGGAATGAACTCCGAGTGCGCGAGCTTCGTATGTCGCGGTCGTAAGGACGCCTCTGCCCACATAGTCGCGCAATCGGGAGAATTCGCGTGTGCCATCCGAATTTGTTCGCGGCGCATCCGAGCGACGACCAGCAACCACCATGGCTTCGCCTCGTAGCTCGGGGTACTGCGACAGTTCACAAGACGCGAAGAATGCGTCCATGTCGATATGGGCTATGCGCCGGTCATCTGGCATGCCTAAGACTCAAAAATAGCGATTAATGCTCCGCCCGACCGAAACGACTGTCCTCAACTGCCTTTGGGGGCAGGCAACGAGACCGCGACATGTCGCGTTTGAGGGCATTTTCTGAGACTGTACATTTATACAGTATGTTTGTCAGGACGCTGATGAAATCCACCGCTATTTGTCAGCGTTTGAGACGAGGGTGATCCGGCGTTGAGACCGGTGACTCATGAAGCGATTCGTTGAGAGCGATGACCGCAAACTGACCTTGCCCCCGCTTGACGAATCCAATAGCTGGGGAAATTATGCGGCTTCGCCTTGCTGAGCCGCGAACCAGTTCTTTCTCGAATGGCTATCCGGCTTCAGCTGGGACATCGGAACGCGACTGCAGCCAACCTGAGCATTCTCGCAACTCCCTCATCCATTCACTGAATTACGGAGGCGCTATTGCAGAACTGACATCTTCCACCTGATCGGTAACGCGGCACCGAGCACGATGAGGGGAATCCTCGAGATTTTTTTTGTGAGCACGCAACTGCGCGATCTCCGTTATTACTGTAAGAGCGGGGCAGCCCCGTGACGGAAAGGTGAAGTGCGGTAACCAGCCCGCGGGTATGAGCTTGATCCATCGTCGACAAACAGCCCGTGTGCCGCGTTACCGATCAGGTCGGATACGTTGACGTTCGAGATCGCGGCAGCGAGAGCGGCGCTCGTCCTGCTTGCAAAAACAGGCCATATGAATATCTCGCTCCATCTTCAGGCGAGCCACTTCGGCACCGTTGCTCTGTTCGCTGCGGCTTCATCGCTAATGCAGCAGGCGTCGCTTTCCATTGCGCCCGAGTCGGACTTTGAGGTTGATTGATGATCAAAAAGGTAAAGGCCGCGGCCGTCCTGACATTGTCCGCAAGTCATGACTGGCATCATGGGGATGCCGTGGATGCGTCACCCCGCGCGCTTTTTTTCGCCAGCTTGAATTGAGTCTGTCGTCCGCCCTTCAGGGGGCCATGGTCGGTCCCATTCGCCGCGCCGCATGGTCAGCCCCGCGCTGGCCACGGCAAACATGACACAGACGTTCCGGCCCGCGTTCGGCTTACCGACGAGATCGCCGGTGTCGGACGACATCTGGATTTATCGCTGACGGATGTAGTGGTCCGATACGACATTGCGTTGATGGATCCATGCAATCGCCAGTTCGATTGCCTGGTCCCACGCTTCTTGCATGTCGCCAAAGTCGCCCTCGACGCCGAACGTACGGCTTTCGCTCTCCCGATCCGTGACAATGGCCGCGGCTGCATAGCGCCCCCGCTCCGACATCGTAACGAGGGGCCGGATCACGAAACCACGGTAGGTAATGTCTTCCCTCTGCATAGTGCCTCCCGGTAGCCAAGGAAACGCCGTCACGGCGCTGTGCGCGTCTATCGAGTCGCGCGTCATCATTCATGTGGCGCAAGTACCGCGCCCGATGCTGCAAATGAGCAGACTTGACACCCGCCCCGATGCTGCTCTACAAGCTGGGCTATCGGCCCGGCTAGCCCGATACTCATCCGCTACCGGCGCGACTTGCCTGCCCACTAGCCAATATCGATCGTGCGGCTCGCGGATCGCGACGGCTCCGATTTCGGCACGGTCAACGTGAGCACGCCGTTGTCGAACTTCGCCAGGGCGTGATCGGGGTCGGCGTTTTCCGGCATCGGGATCGTGCGCACGAAGCTTCCATAGGCGCGCTCAAGCCGGTAGCAGCCGTCTTCCTCGCTGCGCACGTCCTGTTTTTTCTCGCCACGCAGCACGAGCGCCCCATCCTCGACGGTGACGTTCAGATCCTCCCGCTCCATTCCGGGCAGCTCGGCGGTTACACGCAGTACCTGCCCATCATCGACCACGTCGATGCGCGGCTGGAAGCGCGATGAACTGAAGTCGCCAAACCATCGTTCCAGAGCACCCCGTCCGGCGAACGGATCATGAAAGAACTCTTCGACTGCACGCCACGGTTCGCGCGAGAAGAATCGTGGAATGTCGGAGAACGGGGCCCGCCACTGTTCGCTCGCCGGCGGGCCTTCCGGGCTGTCCGCGGCGGACTTGCGCCCCGCGCCACGCAGGAACTTGAAGGGGTTCCACTTCTTCAGGTCGGTGTTCATCGTATCCTCCTCTACGGTCTGGCAGGAGAGCCGGATATGGGTCATTTCACTGAAGCAGCGACTCCGCCGCCTACTTACACTCAACGTGCCACCTCCGGGCCGCGGCGGTCGAGAGGTGGTGGCCAGACGGCCACCACCGTGTTTTCTCCCTGTCGCCGTCGCCCGCACTGTTAGTTCGTGCGGACCTCGATGCGGCGCGGCCGCGCCTCGTCGCGGCGCCGTATCGTCAGCTTCAGCACGCCGTCCTTCAGGTTCGCATCGATTTTCGAGGTGTCGAAGTCAGCCCCAAGAGCGAACGCCCGCGCGAAATGCGGCTGGCGGATCTCCGCATGTTGCAGGCGCAGCCCCGCCGGCGTGGGCACCACCGCCTCGGCCTCGATGTACAGGTTGCCGTCATGCACCTTCACATCGAGCCGGTCCCTTGTTACGCCGGGCAGATCAGCCCACAGGGTGACGCCCTGGCTATCCTCGAAGATATCCACGGGCGGCGTTAGCGTGATTCCGCGTTGCGACTGCTCGTCTTCGCGCCGGGACACTGCCGTTTCATCTTTCCGGGCAAGTTCTGTCGTGTCGTTCATGATGTCCTCCTCAGTTCCTTGACGCATTTCATTGAACGGTGATGGCCCGTGGCTTGGACGTCTCCCGCTTGCCGATGCTCACGGTCAGGCAGCCATTGGTGTACTGCGCCGTCACCTTGTCGGGGTCGGCATGCTGCGGCAGTTCAATGACGCGCCGGAAAGAGCCGGTGAAGCGCTCCTGCGCATAGGTACGCACGTCGTCGCCGGCCGCTTCCGGCTGTCCCGTCTGGCGCTCGCCGCTGATGGTCAGCAGCCCCTTGTCAATCGACACATCGAGCTTCGCCGGATCGACGCCTGGGGCGAACGCGACGATCTCGATCGAGTCGTCGGTCGAGCCGATGTTGACCTGCGGGAAGGCGCCGAAGCGCCCGGAACGGATGCTGGAGGGGAAGCCGCCGAACAGGTTTGCCATCTGCCGTTGCAGACGGTCGAACTCGCTGAAAAGGTCGGTCCCGAAGTAGAGATCACTCATGGTCGTTTCCTCCTATAAACCAGCAGGAAGACGAACTGGCCTACGCGCTCCAGTCCGTCCGCCATGCTGCCGGCAAACAAATCGAAACACGCAGCGCGCCAAAACATCCCGGCGCGACTGCCTGAGCGATATCTAAAATAGGACTGGAAACGGAAAATTTCAAGGAGCTATGGCGACTTTTTGTTCTTGAATTCGGATTGCCACACCCCTATTTTCACGACACCCTGCAACACCCTGCGAGGACACCATGGAATTCGAATACGACTGGTTCACCCTTGGCCGGCACCGTATCCGGTTGCGCTCAACAAAGGGTTTCCCGACCGGGACGATGCGCACGGCGGTTGACGTCATCCGGCTGGCGATCGACAGCAACATGAGCGCCCGGGCGCGGCTGGTTGAAGTGGTGTGCCGGCAGGATGCCGCTTACGAGATCGCTGTTGGCACCACGTTCGCCGACGACCGGTTATGCGCGCCGCACCTGGAAGCGGCGGTCGCGACGGTGCTGGGGCTGCAACCGGCGCAGATCAACATCCTTGTGACCGTCGTTACACAGGAGGAGGTCGACCTGCACTTCGGTGTCTACGAAAGGATGCTGGCTGAAAAACTCGGCGTGGTGCCGCCGATCCAGTAGCGCGCGCGCCGCCGCCGATCGCCACCGCGCGGCCGCGCAGTTCCTGATAGCGCGGCAGTTCGTCGGACGCATAAAACGCGTCCATGTCGAGATGCGCGATGCGGCGGATTGGCGAATTCATGGGATTGACGCGGGCAATGGCCATGAACGGGAGCGGTGAAGGCGCGCGTTCCGATCGCGCCAGCCCGTCATGGTACCTTGCCGCGACGGCCCCGGTCAGGGCCGCCGCGGTCGGCCGCACGCGTGTCGTTCAACGGAATGTTGAAAAAGCGGCTTCAGAAACTATCCTTGACACTGAAATCCGGCGATAGCGTGCCAGTGCGCAGCCGCGCCGGGCGGATTTCGCCGCGGCTGTTCACCACGGGGCTCGACAGATGATCAAGCGCATGTCGCTGATTTCGGCGTATATCGCACTCGGCTGCGCCGCAACGGTGCTGCCGGTCCTGATCAGCATCTATATCGCGAACGAAGACGTCACACGCCGCGAGCAGCGAGATTTGCGCCAATACGCGGAAAAGGCCGTGATGCGCACGGAACTCGTCACGTATCAGGGTTTTGCGGCGATCGCGGACCTGCAGGCCGAGCACGGCGCGCCGTGTTCGCCGGAATACCTGGAGCGCGCAGCCCATGTGATTTTCAACTACCGCTACGTCCGGGACGCAGGTGCGTACGGCGACGGGCGCTATCTTTGCTCGCCGCTGTTCGGCGACGTTCGGACGCAGAATGTCGAACTGCCGCCGCCGCGCTGGCGAAGCAACGACGGCTACCTGGTCTGGTTCCAGCAAAAGAATCCGCTCAGCGACGTGCGCGAGGATATACAGATCGGGCGCAACGGCGAGTACGTGTCAATCGATCCGCAGTCATATGTCGATGTGATGGATCCGGCGGGGAGGCCCATCGCCACGATCAACACCGACCTGAACTCGATCGTCGCGCTGTCGACGGGCGCGGACCCCGACGAGATGCTCCATGCATGGAAGCGGGCGGGGCGCGTCGATAGCGATGAATGGAACTACGCGGTCGCACGTTCGACGACGCGCGCGCTTGGCGTCGTCGTCAAGGGCCGGCGCACCAGCCTGCTGAGAGACTGGCCAGGCCTGCTGGCGATGTGGCTTTCGATGGGCGTCGCGCTGGGCGCCGGGTTCGGCTGGTTCGCGTTCAAACGGATCTCGCGGCAGGTGTCGTTCCAGGCCACGCTCGAATGGGTCATCGCGCGCAAAGCCATCGACGTCGTGTATCAACCGATCGTGCGTCTCGCGAGCAACGAATGCGTAGGCGTCGAGGCGCTGGCCAGATTGAACCTGAACGGGCGCGACATCTCGCCGGATATCTTCATTGCGGTGGCCGAGCAGACTGGCCTGATCCAGCCGTTGACCGACCTCGTGCTGGAAAAAACCCTCGACGAACTGACGGAGCTTCTGCGCTCGCAGCCGTCGTTCTATGTGTCCGTCAACGTGAGCAGCGAGGATCTGCGCACGCCGCGCTTTCTGAAGATCATCACCGCAAAGCTCGCCAGAACCGGCATACGTCCCGCTCAGATCAGAATCGAAGCGACGGAGCGCAGCTTCCTGAACGCCGATGCGACCCGGCAGACGATCGCGGCCTTCAGAAGCGCCGGCCACCCGGTCTATATCGACGATTTCGGCACCGGCTATTCGAGCCTCGCCTATTTGCAGACTTTCATGATCGACGTTCTGAAGATCGACAAATCGTTCGTCGACACGATCGCCCAACAGGCGGCGTCGAGCATCGTTGCGCCGCATATCATCGACATGGCGCACGAATTAGGGGTCGAGATCGTGGCGGAGGGAATCGAGCGCGACGAGCAGGTCGAGTATCTGCTGCGCCGAGGCGTTCAGTACGGACAGGGCTGGCTGTTCGCGAAGGCCATGCGCCGCGAGGAACTGGTCGCGTGGCTGGAGGCGCGCCGCGCGTCGCACGCGCCGGCGCAGCCCGCGATCCAGTAGTTCGGCGCCCGGCCGTGCCGGGCGTGATGCGCTTACTGCTTGACGCCTTCGGCCTGGATATGCAGCGTGGTCTTCATGTTGAAGCCGTACGCCTTGCCGAAGTCGATGCCGAAATCGTCGCGATTGAACGTCGCGACCGATTCGGTGCCGCACACTTCGCGCTTCAGCATCGGGTGCTGGATGCACTTGAACGATTCGATCTTCAGATTGATCGGTTTCGTGACGCCGTGCAGCGTCAGCGTGCCGATCACTTCGACCGGCTTGTCGCCGTCGAAGCGGATCTGCGTGCCCTTGTAGGTCGCGGTCGGGAACTTCGCGGTGTCGAAGAACTTGTCGCCGACCAGTTCCTCGTTGAGCTTGTCGTTGCCGATGCCGACCGAGGTCAGGTCGATCGTCGCCTCGACCGTGCCGGTCTTCGCCGCGCGATCGAGCACGACGGTACCGCTGCTTTTCTGGAACTTGCCGCGCCAGATCGACAGGCCGCCGAAGTGGTCGGTCTCGAAGCTCGGCGACGTGTGCGTCGGATCGAGCAGGTAGGTTTCGGCGGCGGCCATCGCGTTGAACGAGCATGCAGCGGCGAGCGCGCCGGCGGCGAGCAGGAAGGATTTCTTCAAGTTGGACTCCAGAGGTCGAAGGGTAAGGCGGTGCTGCGGCGTTGTGGGTTATTTCTTCGCCGCGACCAGATGAAATTTGATGACGACTTCGTCGCCGACCACCGACGTGTCTTTCCATTCGCCGGTGCCGACGTCGAACTGCGTGCGCTTGATCGGCAGCGAGCCGTCGAAAGTTTGCGTGGCGCCCTGGCTCGCGATCACGACCGGCACGACGACCGTTTGCGATTTGCCTTTGATCGTCAGTTTGCCGGTCACCTTGTACTGGTTGCCGCCAGCCGGCGCGATCGAGCTCGACACGAAGGTCGCGCTCGGGAAGGCGCCGCTGTCGAACCATTCCTTGCCTTGCGCCTGCTTGTTGTAGTCGTCGGCGCCGAGGTCGTAGCTCGCGGTGTCGATCGACACGTTCGCGCTGCCCGCAGCCGGCTTCGCCGGATCGAAATTCAGTTGCGCGGAGAACTTTCTGAACTTGCCGTCGACGGGCACGTTCATCTGTTTGGTCGTGGCGATGACGCTGCTTTTCGCGAGGTCGACGTCGGCGTGCGCGAGGTTCGCGCCGAGCAGCGCAAGCGCCGCGAAAGAAGCGAGCGTCGCGCGACGAGCGGAGAGATAAAAGGGTGTCTTCATGATGGTACGCATCCTATCCGAGCTTCGCGGCCTGATTGCACACCGCGAGGAATTTGATTGCCAACCAGTCGTAACCAATCGACAGGAGTTATGGCTTTCTTCAGGCTGTCATATCGTTATGCTCGGGTCTTCAGAAACGGCACCATGCGCGCGAGCAATCCGTCGCGATCGATGAACTGATGCTTGAGCGCCGCGAGCGCGTGCATCAGCACGAGCGCGAGCAGCGTGTAGTTGAGCAGCACGTGCACCGTGCGCAGCGCGGCCTTCAGCGCGTGATCGGGACCGATGATCGTCGGCAGCGGCAGGATGCCCAGATACACGACCTGAATGCCGGCCGCCGAGCTGTAGAAGTAGCCCGACAGCGGAATCGCGAGCATCAGCAGATACAGCAGACCGTGCACCAGATGCGCGGCGGCCTTCTGCCAAGTGGGTGTCGCGGCATCGGGCGCGGGCGCGCGATGCGTCGCGCGCCACAGCACCCGCAGCAGCGCCAGCGCGAACACGGTCACGCCAATCCATTTGTGCCACGAGAAGTACTTGAGCTTCGTCGGCGTGAAGCCGGGGATATCGGTCATGATCCAGCCGATGTAGAAGCCGCAGATCATCAGCGCGGCGACCAGCCAGTGCAGCGCGATCGCCGCGCCGTGGTAGCGCGTGGGAGCGGAAGCGTGTGTTTGCATCGTGTTCTATCTGTTGCTCGCGAGAAGCCGCGTGAGAATGCGGATAGTAGGGATGCCCATTCAAACTGAATAGGCGGGTGGGCGGGAACAGATCGTTGTCGCGGTGATGTTAATCGTGTCGAGAGGTATGCGCGCTGCAAGGTCCGCGCATGAAGGCACGCACACTGCTATGGAGCGCTCGCCGTGGTACCGCTGTGGTAATTTGTTGCCCCGAACAACAAGGTTGCGCCCTTTGCGCAGCCACCGACATAACCCATTATTCGGGCGTTAAGCCGTGAATTCCCTTTTTCTTTCCTGGAGTATTGCCGCGTTCGCCACCGCCGGCGTGATCACACGGCCGTTCAAATGGCCCGAAGCCGTGTGGGCCGTCGCCGGCGCGGTGCTGCTCGTCGCCCTCGGCCTATTGCCCTTGCATCTCGCGGTCGAAGCGATCGGCAAGGGCACCGACGTCTATCTGTTCCTGTTCGGCATGATGCTGCTATCCGAAGTCGGCCGCCGCGAAGGGCTGTTCGACTGGGTCGCGGTGCTCGCTGTCAATCATGCGCGCAGTTCGCCGCGCAAGCTGTTCGTGCTCGTGTATCTGTTCGGCGTGGTGATCACCGCGTTTCTTTCCAACGACGCCACCGCCGTCGTGCTGACGCCCGCCGTGTTCGCGGCGGCGAAGAAAGCGAAGACACCGCCGCTGCCGCTGCTGTTCGTCTGCGCGTTCGTCGCCAATGCGGCGAGCTTCGTGCTGCCGATTTCGAATCCGGCCAACATCGTGCTGTACGGCAATCACACGCCGCCGCTGGGACCGTGGATGCTGCGCTTCACGCTGCCGTCGGTGCTGTCGATCGCCGCGACCTTCGTGATGCTGCGCTGGACGCAACGCGAGGCGCTCGCTGGCGTCTGCGAGGCAAATCTCGACGCGGTCGAGCTCTCGGCGAGTGGGCGCGTCGCGCTCGCGGGCATCGCGGTGACGGCCGGCGCGCTGCTGACGGTCTCCGCCTACGACATCCAGCTCGGCCTGCCGACCGCGATCCTCGGCACGCTGACCGCGCTCGTCGTGCTGATCAAGGAGCGCAGGTCGCCGCTGCCGATGATGCGCGAAATTTCGTGGAACGTGTTGCCGCTCGTCGCCGGGCTGTTCGTGCTGGTCGAGATGCTCGATCACACCGGTGTGATCAACATGTTCGCAGGTGCGTTGCGCCGCGCGACCGAACACAACGAAATGGAAGCGGCCGGGTGGGCCGGCGCGAGTGTCGCGTTCCTCAGCAATCTGATCAACAACCTGCCGGCCGGCTTGATCGCGAGTTCGACCGTCATGCAGGCGCATAGCCCCGAGCGCGTGATCGACGCGCTGTTGATCGGCGTCGACCTGGGGCCGAACCTGTCGATCACCGGCTCGCTCGCGACGATCCTGTGGCTCAACGCGATTCGCCGCGAAGGCGAAGACGTCAGCTTCATGAAGTTTCTGAAAGTCGGCGCGCTGGTGATGGTGCCCGCGCTCGTGCTGGCGCTTGGGGCACGGATATTAACTGGCTGAACGGATGCCGGACCCGCCCGCCATCAGCGGGCTTGTGCAGGAACCGACGCGTGTCGCGCCGGCGAGCTGGTCCAGTCGCGCGCCGACCGAGCGCAGCCTTGCTTCGAGGTGGACGACGCGCTGGCGTTGCGCGGGCACCATCGACGAACGGCTCAACGCATGCAGCCGACGATGCCAGTACGACAACGGAAAACGGTCGCGCCCAGAAAGTGCGTTGAAAACGACTTCGAGGTGGGCGATTTCCTTGTCGATATCTTGGTAACTCATCACAAAGGTCCAGGAAAGAAAGGTGGATAGGAGCGCGCGAACCCGACAGGGATCGCAAGGTCCGTTCCATCCCGCCTATATGTAGTCAATATCAGCCGTGACGGCACAGAGCGCCATATCGGGCGCGCAGCTCGCGCGGTGCGCGATGGTAAGAAGCGGCAAACTCCACGCAAGTTTTACGCGGCGCTCCACCTTTCAACGGGACAACGGGAATTCACCAGGCGTGCCCGCGAGGCGCGTGTCCTATGCTGAGTCAACGGCGTGGGCCGGTCGCGGGGCGATCGAAACCGCCCGCGCGAGGGCCCGGCGCGCGCTTTCAACGCGGCGCGATCACGAGCGGTTGCGCATCGCTCACCGTCGGCGCGGGCACCACCGCATAGTTGAGCGCGGGCGGCACCGCGACGATGGTCGCGGCCGCCACTGGCACGGCGACAGGCGGTGCCGATACGTACACGGGATTGACCGGCACCGGGTAGTAGACCGGCCGCGGCGGCGGCGCGTAGACCACGGCGGCGGGCAGATACACGACGACTCGCGCGTAGGCAGCGGAAGAACAGGCGAGACCGATGGCGGTGAAAGTCGAGGCGCAGGCGAGACGGATAGTCATTTGGGACTCCTGATACGTGAATGCCGACGAACGGCAGACGGAACCATACGCAGCAGGCCCGCAAAACGAAACCGCGAACTCATTTCATTCGATGTCACGCCGCAGCGGCACCCGGTGCCGTGACATGATTCGACATGATTCTCGAATTGCGATCGCGCGGCGTCTGACCAACAATTCGGCCTGTCATCGAAACGGCTCGCGGCACCCAGGCAGGCGACGGTCGATGTTTCAACCGAAGGAGTCAGTCATGAAGAAGTTGCTCGCCACCGTGCTGCTGTGCTGCGCCTCCACCGTCGCGTTCGCTCAGGCCGCCGCGCCGCAAGGTATCGGCCAGCAGCGGATGGAGCGCATGGAGCAGCAGTTGCAAACGCGTTTTTCAAGCGCGAACACCACCCACGACGGCAAGCTGACGCGCGACCAGGCAGCGGCCGGCATGCCGCTGCTCGCGCGTCATTTCGACGAGATCGACACGCAGAAGGCCGGCTACATCACGCTCCCGCAGATCGAGGCATTCATGCAGGAACGCGGGGCCGCACACTGAGCGGCTCGGTTATCGAGGAGCTTTCGGATGGAACGCCCCGCCAGGATCATCGTGCTCGACGACGAAGCCGAATTGCGCAACATGCTGCTGCGCTTTCTGCGCGGTCATGGCTTCGACGTGCGCGCGGCCGAGGACGGCAAGCGCCTGAATCGCTACCTGGAGCGCGAGCCGTTCGACCTGCTGATACTCGATCTGATGATCGGCGAAGAGGACGGCCTCGAGATCTGCGCGAAGCTGCGCGCTCAAGGGCAGACCTTGCCGATCCTGATGTTGACGGCGAAGGGCGATCCGCTCGATCGCGTGACCGGCCTCGAAACCGGCGCCGACGACTACCTCGCGAAACCGTTTCTGCCGCGCGAACTGGTGGCGCGAGTCAATGCGTTGCTGCGCCGCCAGAAGATGGCCGCGGGCGACGTCACGGTGACGTCGCAGCGCGTGCGTTTCGGCGACTTCACGCTCGACATCGGCAAGCAGGAGCTGTCGCGCGCGGGCGAGCCGCTCGAGATTCATTCCGCGCAGATGCTGCTGCTGGTCGCGCTCGCGTCGTCGCCGAATCGTGCGGTGAGCCGCGACAACCTGCTCGCGCGTGCGCGAGGGCGCGACCATGACGCGCTCGATCGCAGCATCGACGTACAGGTGCTGCGGCTGAGGCAGATCGTCGAGGACGATCCGTCGAAGCCGCGTTTCATTCGCACCGTCTGGGGCGTCGGCTATATGCTCGTCGCCGATGTCGAATCATGATGCGCTCACTGTCGCGCGCACTGCTGCCGCGCACGCTGCTCGCGCGCAATATCGCGCTGTTGATCGCGCTCGTGATGCTGAGCCAGATCTGCTCGATCGTCGTGCTGCTGCATTACGTGCAGCGGCCACGCGTCGAACGCGCGGCGGCCGTGTTCGCGACCTACGTGACGACGCTCGACAACCTGCTCGCGGCCACTCCGCCCGCCTCGCGCGCGGCGCTGACCGCGCGTCTCGACGCGCGCGAGCAGTTGCCGCCCGAAGCGACCGACATACCGCCGCACGATCTGTTGCGGGTGTACAGCACCTATCAGCGCGGCGTTTTCATCGACAGCCTGCAGAAGCATCTGCCCGCCGATATGCTCGTGCGGTGGCAGACCGAGGGCGCGCAGCGGCTGTGGATTCGCATGCATGCGCCGGCTGCCGGGTCCGACCACGCGGCGGGTTCGTTGGCCAGCGCGCCATACTGGATTGCGCTGCCGGTTCCCGAGGACGCGCAGGGCAGCGGCCTCGAAGCGGCGATCTTCCTGTCGTTGGGTCTCGGCGTGCTCGCCGCGCTCGCCGGCTACGCGATCCAGCTGCACCTGAACGAACCGTTGCACGAGCTCACGCAAGCGGCGCGGCGCGTCAGCGCCGGCGACCTGCCCGCGCCGCTGCCCACCGACGGCCCCGCCGAAATCGCCGCCGTGGGCGGCGCTTTCAATCAGATGACGCGCGCGTTACAGGACGCCGAAGCGACGCGCGCGTTGATGCTCGCGGGCATCTCGCACGACATCCGCACGCCGTTGACGAAGCTGCGCCTGTCGATGGCGATGGCGATGCCGCAGGGGGCCGACAGCAGTTTCGTCATCGCCGCCGAATCGTATCTGGATCAGATCGAGACGATTCTGCAGCAGTTCATGGATTACGCGGGCAGCGGCGAGCGCGAGGAAGCGCAGCCCGGCGATCTGAATGCGCTGATCGAACGGCTCGCGGGCGACTTCGCGGGGCTCGGGCACGAGTTCGACCTGTCGCTGGGCAGCTTGCCGGCCGTTCGATATCGGCCGATCAGCATGATGCGGCTGCTGATGAATCTGATGCAGAACGCGATCGTCTACGGCGGCAGCGGGCTTGCGGTGCGCACGTGGGCGACGCAGGACGCGGTCACGGTTGCGGTCGGCGATCGCGGTAAAGGTTTGACGGCGGAGGAGTTGGAGAAGCTGAAGGCGCCGTTCCAGCGCGGCCGCAATGCGCGTGCGCATAGCGGCGGCACGGGGCTGGGGCTGTCGATCGTCGATCGGATCGCGCGGCTGCACGGCGGCGGCCTGCAGTTTCATCCGCGCGACGGCGGCGGCCTCGAAGTGTGGGTCGTATTGCCGGTCGAGGCGGCATGATGGGATGAGGCGGTGGCGTTCTTGCCGCTCACTCGCGATCGAGCCACGCGTCGAGCCCGACCCGAAACGCGACGCCTGCGATGACCGGCACGGTCAGCATCAGGATGATGCCGAAGTTCGGGATCTCGTCGCCGTACATGATCGGGTTGTACAGCACGACGCCCGACACGATCGTGAACATCACGACGCCGATGGCGACCATCAGGAGATTGCGCACGGACATGGACAGCGTCTTGCGCTTAGGCTTGTCCGTCGTGTCGTGAGCGCCGGGTGCTTCGTCGTGTTGGGCAGGCATGATGGTTCTCGTGGCAAAAATGCGGCATCGGAAGCGGGTGCGGCGGGCACCGCGCCCGGCATCATACCCGCACCCGCGCGGCTGATGCAGATCGGGGCCGCGCCGTTGCGGTACTCATCCTTACCAACAATATATGCCATTCCAGGCCGCGATTTCAGGCGTCGGCAGTCGACCCCGCCGGAGGCGCCGAATCCGCGCGAGACGCCGATGCAAGCGCGCAACCGCTCAGGCCGAGCTCGTCGAGAATCGCGCTCATCAAGCCCGTGCGGCGCCATTGCAGCCACCTGATGTAGCACGTCTGCGACGGCGGAAACGTGCCGGGCAGCCGATGCCATTTCTCGTTGCGCGTGACGACCCACAGAATCGCGTCCAGGATCTCGCGCGGAGGACGCGCGGGCCGGCCCAGACGTTTCTTCGGGTCCTGCTTGAACAGATGACTGATGCGCGCCCAGGCGTCATCGGAAAGAGGAAGATCTAGCATGCCGCGAACACCTGACTGACCGGTTTATGTCGATCTTACGGTTTGGGCGGTTCCTTCTAATTCCGGATTTACGCGGGGTTTGGCCCGCTGAACCGCGGATTGCTTCGCGTCCGAGGGTGCTAGCGTTGCTTTCCTGACCTTCATCTGCGACGCGCCGGGGATTACCGCGACCACGTTGAAGGAGCCGACGCTGATCTCTTCGGGACTAGGACGCCGCTTCGGTGTGGTCGAGCCATTGCGCGAACTCGCGTCGCAACTGCGCGATATCGAGCGGCTTGCCGAGTAGCCGTGCACCCGGAATCGCCGCCCCGATCTCCGCGCTGCGACCGTAGCCCGACACCAGCAGCACGCGTATCTCCGGCTGCACTTGCCGCACCGCGCGCGCGAGTTCGTGGCCGGACATGCCGGGCAGCGTGAGGTCGGTCAACAGTACGTCGTAGCGTTGCGTGTTCGCGAGCGGCAACGCTGCTTCCGCGCTCGCGACCGCGGTGCAAGCGAGGCCTAACGCGCCGAGCAGTTCGCCGAGCGCCTCGCGCGATTCGGTGTCGTCCTCGACGAACAGCACGCGCGCGGCTTCGTGGGCCGCACGCGGCTGGATCGGCTGTTGCGGTTTTTTCTTTGGCTCTTTGTTCGACGCTCTCCGCGGGCCCTTCGCAGTGGCGTACGTGTTGGCGCTTTCGTACGCGGCGGGCGGCACGCATGCGGCGATACGCGCTTCGCGCATCCCGGCCGCGTGGTCCGCGCGCGCGGCGCCCGCGCGTAGCACGTTACGCACCAGACGGGCAAGATCGTCGCGCCGGTACGGCTTCGACAGCAGCGTGATACCGGCGTCGAGCTTGCCGTGGTGGACGATTTCGTCACGCGTATAGCCCGATGTGAACAGCGTAGGCAGCGGTGGCGTGCGCGCGGCCGCGCGTTGCGCGAGCTCGACGCTCTTCAGCTTGCCGGGCATCACGACGTCGGTGAACAGCAGATCGATCGGCACGTCGCTGTCGATGAATTCGAGCGCCGCGTCGCCGTTCGACGCGGTCAGCACCTTGTAGCCGAGCTGCGCGAGCATTTCGACCGCGGTCAGCCGCACGTCGGCATCGTCCTCGACGACGAGTATCGTTTCGCCGCCGCCGCCCGGTGCCGCGGTGCCATCGACGGTCTCCGGCGTCTCCGCCTCGCAGCAGCGCGGAAAGAACAGCGACACCGTGGTGCCGTGTCCCACTTCGCTTTCTATCGACACATGCCCGCCGCTTTGCCGCGCGAAGCCGAACACCATGGACAGGCCAAGGCCGGTGCCGTGGCCGTCGGGCTTGGTCGTGAAGAACGGCTCGAACACGCGTTGCAGCACTTCGGGCGGCATGCCCGAGCCGGTGTCGGCAACCGAGAACTCCACGTATTCGCCGGGCGACAACTCCGGCTTGCCGCGGCAGAACGCGGCGTCGAGCGTGCGGTTGGTCGCGCGCACGGTCAGCACGCCGTCGGCGCGCATCGCGTCGCGCGCATTGATCGCGAGATTGAGCAGCGCGTTTTCGAGCTGGTTGCGGTCGACCTGCACGTTCCACAGATCGTCGCTGAGCACCGTGTCGATCCGCACCGTTTCGCCGAGCGCGCGATGCAGCATCTCGCTCATGCCGGTCAGCAGGCGGCGCGGATTCAGCACGGTCGGCGACAGCGGCTGACGCCGCGCGAACGCGAGCAGATGCGCGGCGAGCTTCGCGCCGCGTTTGACGGCATCGGTCGCGGCGGATAGACGCCGCTGCGTGAGCGGGTCGTCGTTTGCGTCGGCCGCGAGCATCTGCAGATTGCCGTTGATCACCTGCAGTACGTTGTTGAAGTCGTGCGCCACGCCGCCCGTCAGGCTGCCAATCGCTTCCATCTTCTGCGCCTGGCGCAGCTGTTCCTCGGCGAGCGCGCGCGCCGCGATCGAATCGGCGACGCGCTGCTCGAGCGTTTCGGTCAACTGAAGAAGCTGCTGCTCGGCGATCTTGCGATCGTGAATGTCGATCAGCACGCCCGGAAAGCGGGTCGGTTCGCCGTGTTCGTCGAACTGGCAGCGGCCGTTCGCCTGTACCCACATATAGCCGCCGTCAGGCCGCCGGATTCGGTACTCGGCGCGAAACGGCTCGCCGCCGCGGATCGCTTCGGCGGTCAGGCGGTCGTTTAGCGCCTGGTCGTCGGGGTGGATCATCTGCGTCACGGCATCGCGCGCGACGCCCTTCGACGCTTTATCGCGCGCAAACAGGAAGGTCCGCGCGAAGCGTTCGTCGCCCGTGACCTCGCCGGTGCGCACGTCGAGCACCCAGGTGCCGAGCACCGCGCCGGTGTTCAAAGCGAGCTGCAGGCGTTCGTTGGTCTCGTGCAATTCGGTTTCGGCTTGCTGGCGCATCCGCTCGGTCAGCACGCGCCCGGTGGTCTCGACGACCATCGCGAGCACGCCGGCCGGCGCGCCGCTGTCGCCCGCGACCGGGCTGTAGTACAGATCCATCCACACGTCTTCCGGCTTGCCGTCGCGCAGCAGCATGAGCGCCTTGTCGCGATACGACAGCGTGCCGCCCGCGAGGCAGGTGACCATCACGTGATGGTTGAAATCGGCGACTTCGGGCCAGCCGTCTTCGACCGGACGGCCGAGCAGATACGGATGCCGTCCGCCCGCGAAGACCGCATAGGCGTCGTTGTAGATCATGTAGCCGGGCTCGCCCCACAACAGCACGAGCGGCACCGGCGAGGCGAGCATCATCTGGACCGTCGAGGTCAGACTGCGCTGCCAGTTTTCGATCGCGCCGAGGGTGGTCGCGCGCCAGTCGAATTCGCTGATGCGTCGCGCCATCTCGCCGCGCCAGCCAGCGCAGCCGCAGTCTTGTGCCGGAAAAGGCATGCAGCGCTCCACGTGAAATCACGTCGAAAATGATTCGAAGCTTCGAGGGTTCACGCGCGTTGCGCAGCCTCGCGAACCCCAAAATATTGTAGGGCACAACGCCTTATCGTTGATGCATCGCAGACGCTATTTGGGGGTTTTGCCGGGTAAGCAACCGTGTCCGAAACCCTACCAATTTGGCACCTCGTTCGATGCACGGGCAACATTTACCGCGAGGCGCGTTTGCTGCGCGGCGAAAGCGGAAGAAGCGCCCGCATTTCCGGCGTGGCTCGATACCTTCGTGGTCGTGCCCACGGTCAGGTGCGAATCGTGCTGCCGTCCCCGATTCCTGCGCGAGCTTCGAACTTCAATGGAACGCACCGTACGATGGCGAAGAAAAACATCACACGATATCCACACCCCAAAGCCGCCGCGCGACAGCCGCGCCTGACCCGGCGACGTAACGCGGAAGTGACGCGCTCGCGCACGCCGCATGGCTTGCCGAAATGTGTCGCAATCGCTCGAAGACGCTCGACGCGCCTGACTGGCTGCGGACCAGCACCGTCGAGCTCGTCAGCAGCCACGAGGCCGGCTATCTCGAGCATTGCCGGCGCTATGCAATGGAGTGCGAACGAAAGTGAGGGCGGGGGCGACGAGGCTTGCGATTCATCGAATGCAAGCCGCGACCTCACCCAACCAGTGCGTCCGTCAGTTGGACAGCGACAGGTACTGCGACGTCAACGGCACCGGCGGGAACGGCTGCAAGCCGGTCTGCTTGTTGAAGCTGTAGCGCACGTACACGGCCGCGAGCCACTCGCGATATTCATAGGCATTGCCGAGCGACGCTGTCGCCCCGACCGCGAGCTGCGGCGCGAGCTGATATTCACCGACGCCGCTGATCGAATACGACACGCCGGTCTTGCTCTGACCCGGGTAGACGGCGGTCAGACCGTTGCCGAGGGATTGCGCGGCGGCGGCCGCGTCGCCTTGCCGCGTCGAGCCGTCGTTCAGCGGGAAGTAGTTCGACGCATCCTCGCGATAATGCTGCACGCCGATCGAACCTTTCACGTCATATGTAAACAGGCCCGCGCGGCCCGACCATTCGACCGGCAGATTCAGGATCACGTACTGCTGCGGACTGAAGTAGCCGCCCTGGCCGTAAGTGAAGTACGACAGATTGCGGTTGTAGCCCATGATCGTCGTGTTCACACCGACCGTCAGCGTCTGGTCGGCGTCTTTCAGCAGACGCGTGTAGACGCCGCCGCCGCCCTTGATCGCGTTGTTGCTCGGCACGTTGGTGCCCATGTAGTGCTGATACGACGCGTTCACGTACAGGCCGCTCGTGCCGTCGTCCCAGCTGAGGCTGGCAAGCGCGCCGTTCGACGTGACGCCGCCCCATTCGAGGCCGGCGGCCGCATCGCGCGCGCCCGCGTACGACAGCAGGCTGTCCGTCACCGCGCGTCGCGCGACCGCGATCGAGTATGAGACCTTGTCGGTGATGCCGCCGTTGTATTGCGCGCCACCGACGATGTTGGTCTCGCGGAAGCCGATTGGCGTCACGCCGATATCGCCGCTGATGCTGCGACTGTCATAGCCGACGGACAGGCCCACACCGCTCGCGGTCTGGCTGCCGTAGTTGTTGGTGCCGTTCTGCGCCGCCGATTTCGACGACGCGGTCGAAAGCCCCGCGCCGAAGCGCGCGAGCGTCGACGTGCTGTTCGACGCGGTGCCTGCGTCGAGCGTGACCGGGGTCGCGGTCACGACCACGTGACCGTTGCCCGCCTTGATACGCCCCTGGATCGGCGCCTCGATGTCGGTGAGCGACGACAGCCCGTCCTCGCCGACGCGATTGCGGAAGATCAGGCCGCCCGACACGGTGCTCGACTGCTCGCGATTGACCTGTGCAAGCTCCTCGGCGACGCCGAGCGTCTGCGCGTTCGCGACGTTCGACTGCGGGTTGTTCTGCGCGTTGCTGCCGGGCGGGTAGTACGGCTGCGCGTAGCCGGCCGGCGGTTGCGGAATGTACGGCTGCTGCGCGTAGTAGCCCTGGTTCGAAGGTTGCTCTTGATAGGGTTGTTGCGGCGGGTACGGCTGATACGGCTGCGCGTAGCCCTGCTGCTGCGGATACGGCGGCGGCGGCTGCGCGTAGACCGGCGCGGGTTGGCTCGTTTTCGCCGTGCTCTTCTTTGCGCTCTTCTGCGTGCTCGTGCGTGTCGATCCGTACGGCAGCGGCGTCGTCGACGCGGCGTTGGCCTGCGCTTGGCGCGCGGCCGGCGACATAGGCCACGGTGTGGCCGCATAGCCGTCCTGCGCCCCATAGGGCTGCTGCCCGTTTGCCGGCTGCGCGTATCCGGGTTGCCCGTACGCCGGTTGCTGCGGATACGCTTGCTGCTGCGGGTAAGGCTGCCGCTGCGGATACGCTTGCTGCTGCGCATAGGGCTGCGGCTGCGCATAGCCCGCATCGTACTGCTGCCGCGGCATCGGCTGCCCGGGCACCTGGCCTTGTCCCGGATAAGGCTGCAACGGCGCGCCCGACTGGCTCGATCCGTTGGATTCCTGACCGTAGCCGCCGACCTCGGCGGCGGAGCGGGGCGCTCCGTACGGTGCGGCGACGGGCGCGGGCTGTGCGGCAGGCGCGTTATAAGGCGTCGCGGCGGGCGCCGTATAGGGCGCGACATACGGCGCGGGCTGAAGGGGCGGCGGATAGTTCGGCACGGTCTGCGTCGGCGAGGAAGACTGCGTATTCAGGAACGGAAGCGCGGGACGCGCGGCGTTGTCGGCGTCGCCCGAAGGGACGATCGCCGTTTTGCCTTCGAATGGATTGGTGCCCGGCAGCGGCGTCGCGCCGATCTGGCCCATCGCCGCTTCCCAGCCGCGCGGCACGTTGGTGCCTGCGTTGCGGGGCGCGTTCGCCGCCAGCGGCGTATTGGCCGCGACCAGCGAGCGTTGCAGATAGGTCGATGCGAGCGACAGCTTGCCCTGGGCGCGATACATGCGGCCCACGGTCGCGAGCACGCCCGGGTCGTTGGGCGCGAGGGCGAGCGCCTGGTTCGCGAGGGTTTCGGCGTAGCTGAACTGCTTCGCGCCGGCCGCGGCCGAGATCGCCGCCTGCAGCAGATTCAGATCGTCGGGGCGGCGCTGCAGCGCGACGCGGAAGCTCGTGAGCGCGTTGCGGTCGTCGCCCGCGCTCGCATACATGCGGCCGAGCGCGGCCTGCAGGTCGGGGTTGTCGGGCATCGCGGCGAGCCAGGGCGCGATCACGTCGTAGGCGCTCGCGAGATCGCCGCGCAGGCGTACCGCGTCGGCTTGTCGGATGACGATGGCGAGATTCAGGTTGTTGAAGTCAGTGCGCTGCTGCGGCGTCAGTTGCATGCCTTGCAACTGGCGCATCACGGCACCGAGCTCGGCCTGCTGGTTGGCCGCGGACAGAATGCCCGCGTATTGCAGCAGCAGATCGGTGTTGCCGGGCGCCGCGCTCATCGCGCCGCGCACGAGGCTGAGCGCGCGGGTCGGGTCGCCGGCCTGCTGGTAGGCGCCGGCGATCACGCCGATCAGCTCGGGGTTGTTGCCGGCCACCGGCTCGGCGGCGCGCAACGTCGCGATGGCCTGCTGCGTCTGGCCGTTCTTCGCCATGCGCGTCGCGAGGTCGGCCTGCCGATGCACCCACAGCCGATGCTGCAACGTCGTCATCGCATCGGTGCGCTGCGCGGGCGCAATACGGTCGAGCTGCGCGAGACCGGTTGACCAGTCCTGCGTTTCCGCCGACAGCAGCGCGCTCGCGTACAGCGCATCGGTCATGTCTGGATGCGTGGCGAGCAGACCGTCCATCATGCTGCGCGCATTCGCGACCGCGCCCTGGCGCACGTAGATGCGCGCGAGGTCGAGCCGCAGCCAGGGATCGTCGGGCTTGTTCAGCAGCGCGTCTTCGAACAGGCTGCGCGCGCTGCCGAGATCGCCGCGCGCTTCGGCCGCGCGCGCCTGCGCTGCCTGCGCGTCGCCGCGCAAACGGTCGATGCCGCCGACTTTCGCCTGTTGCTGCGCGTTCAGCTGATTGGCGAACTGCAGCGCCTCGTCGGCACGGCCCTGCGCGGCGAGCGCACCGACGAGGCCGCGAATCGCGTCCGGGTTGTCGGCCTGGCGGCGCAGTGCCATCCGGTATGCCTGCTCGGCGCCGGCCGGGTCGCCGGTCGTGAGCAGCATTTCACCGAGCTGCACCTGGGCAGTCACGTCGGACGGACTCAGCGCGATCGCGCGCTCGAACAGTGCCTTCGCCTTCGCGAACTCGCCATTGCTGCGCGCGCCGATCGCTTCGCTCGTGTAGGTCCAGTAGGTCGCGCTGTCGAGCGCGGTTTTCCAGCGCGCCGGATTCGGTCCGCGCGAGGCACGCTCGAGGTAGTTGCGCGCCTCGGCGAAACGCTCCTGCTTCAGCGCGGCGATGCCCATGCCGCCGAGCGCGTCGGTATCGTTAGGACTGTTCGCGAGTACCGACGAGAACCTGGCGCGCGCGCTCACGATGTCGTCGCGGTCGAGCGCGGCGAAGCCGTCGGCGATCACGCGGCCGCGCGCGTCGGCGGCGGCGTTTTCCTGCGCGCGGGCGCGTGCCGCGCTGTCCTGCTGCACCATCGATTCGAAGCGCGCCTTCACGGCGGCATCTTCACCGGCGGTCTGGAAGTACCACTCGTACAGCGCGGCGTCCGAGGGCCGCGCGTCGAGCCACAGCAGCGCCTGGCGCCAGCTCTTTTTCGCCGCCGCGCCGACCGAGGTGTCGCCGGCGAGCTTTTGCAGCCGCGCGATACCGTCGCGCCGCGTGACGTCGCGATAGGTCAGATGCTGCGCGTACGCGAGTGCGAAGCGCGGGTCGTTGGGGTTGTCGTGGGCGAGCTGTTCGAGGCCGCGGCGTGCTTCGTCCCAGCCTTGCGGCGTCGCCGACAGCGCCTGGTAATACTCGAGCTGCAACTGGGGCGTGGCGGGCTTGCCGGCCAGCGCGCGCTGATACTCCTGCACCGCGCTCGCGCTCTGACCGGCTTGCGCGAGCCGGCGCGCCTCGCTGATGGTCTGGTTGCGCGGGCTCGTTTCGCCGAGGCGGCGACCGAGCTCATCGAGATTCGGATAATTCGGCGCGACCGCCTTCAGCCGCGCGAGGTATTGCTGCGCGCCGGCGCCGTCCTTGCGGTCGGCCAGCACCATGCCCATGCCGAACAGGGCGTCGGGCTGCTTCGGATCGATGCTGAGCACCTTCTGCCAGGCCTGCTCGGCGAGGTCGCCGCGCTGATGCGACTGCCAGTACTTGCCCTGATCGATCAGCACGGTCAGCGGATCTTTGCTCGCCTGCGCGAGCGCATCGGGCGCGGCCGCGGCCGCGCACAAGACGGCGCCGACGGACAGCGCGATACGCAGCGACACGGCGAGGGCGTTCAATCGCATGCGGTCCTCCAGGCGGGCACGAGACTGCCGGCTTCATCGAAGCGATAGCGGCCATCGATGAACCCCGTGCCGAACAGACCCAACACACGATCGTAGTAAACCGGTTCACGGCCCGGGACGTTCGCGTCGAGCGCGGCGAGCCGCGTGCGCGCGAGGCCGAGTCCGTGCTCGTCGCCCAGTGTCTTGAAGTATGGCGCGAGCGCGCCCCAATAGCTGAGCGGGCCTTCGCCGCTCGACGCTCCGGTGGTCGACGCCACCTTCTCCGGCGGGAAGCCGTTCTGCGCGACCTTCGCGCGCATGCCGCCGAGCGCGCCGAGCCACGGCTTCGCAAGCGGATCGGCGGGCGATGCGAGACCGGCCCACAGATAGACGCGGATCGCATCGTAGCTGCCGACGTCGCCGTTCTTCGGATCGACGACGAACCGACCGTTCTGCCACGCCGCCCAGTCAGGCGCGAAGCCTTGCGGCGACACGGTTTTGACGAACTGATAAGCGTTGTCGGCAAGCTTGGCCCACGGGCCGTCCGGCACCTCGTGCGCGAGCGCGCGCAACACCGGCAGCGGTAGATAGCTCGGATTCAGACGCGTGACGTTGCCGTTCCTGAAGCCCTGCGCCCCCGGCAGCAGCATCGGCCCGAGGCCAGATAGATTCGCGACTTCGTCGTGCGCGATGCGCTCGGCGAGTGCCTGGCCCAGTTGCGTGTAGGCGGGGTTGTGCCACAGGCGGCCGGCCTGCAGTAGATCGTAGGCGATCCAGAGGTCGGAATCCGACGCCGAATTCGGATCGAGCACGCCATACGAGCCGTCCGGCTTCTTGCCCCATTGCCATGCGGGCAGCCGCAGGTTCTGGGCGTCGAACTGGTTGCCCGCGAGATTCGCGCGGGTCCAGCCGAGCAGCTTGTCGAAGGTCGCACGGTCGTTGGCGACCAGCGCGAAAAAGAGCGCGTAGGACTGGCCTTCCGAGGTGGTCTGCTGGGCCGGCGTCGAGTAATCGATCACGCGGCCGTCGGCCTGGACGAAGCGTTGCACGAAGCTTTGCCAGGCGCCCCAGTCGCCGCATGCAGCGCCGTTCTGCGCGGCCCGAGCGGCGCCGCTCAAACCCGCCAGACTGGCCGACGCCGTCATGCCGATACCGAGCGCGAGCGCAAAAGAGGTTCTTCTGCTGATCCGAAACCGCATACGAGTCATATCCGTTCCATTAGGGTCTGTTTACATATGGAACGCACGTGCGTTGCCGCGAGAAGGGCCGCTCGCAAGGACTGCGACGCCGCGAATACTCGACGTATTCGCAAGGAGCATGACGCAGCGAGCGGCCCTTCTCGCGGCAACCCCATTGCCTGGATTTCATTTCAGGGGAATGCCCGCTATCGGCCGCATGGCGGCGTCGCGCGTCGCTCACGTGGCGCGGCCACGCAGCGCTCCTTACTCCTTGCCCTGCGCCCCGAAGGAAGTCCCCTTGGGGGACGGCCGATAGCGGGCATTCGCACGTGCGTTCCATATGTAAACAGACCCTAGTCCTTCAGTCGACGCGCGGCGATCGCGCGAAGCGTCCGGTAGCACAAGGCCGCGATGATCAGCGCGGCGAGCACGCCGCCGAGCAACAGCAGCAGCGGATGCGACGACAGTGCCCAGCGCAGATACTCCTGCGGCGACAGACGGCCCACGTAGTATGCGGTGCCGTTCGACGTGATGGTGACGGCGCGGCCATGGATCACGGCCATCGCGCCTTGAATCTTCGGCAGCACGTCGGCGTCGAGCAGCGCGGCGGACAGATCGGCATCCGACGGGCCGGCCGCGCTGATCAGCGCAACCGCGCTACGGCCTCGCTGCAGCGGCGACTCGAAGCCGGTTAGCAGCGCCGCGCCGTTCGAGCTGACCATCGTCAGATCGGCACGCGCGGGCGTGCGCTCGACGCCGCGCTCGCCGTGCCACCAGTCCCGCAGCTTGAACACGAGGTCGGTGAGCTGGAAAGTGTGCGCGGCGCCGTCGCTGGAGAACGGCATCGACTTCGACCAGCGCTGCAACAGCGGCTGCTTGCCAGGCGCGCCGAACACCAGCAGGTCCTTGTCGGCGAGGCGGTCGACGTCGGCCGCATGGGTGACGGTCACGCCGGAGACCGGATAGCCGGTCGATTCGCCCATCCGGCCCATCGTCAGCAGATACAGGCCGTAGTCGCTCGCGTCCGGGTCGTCCGGCAGTACGACGGCGGTCTCGGAGAGGTCCGCCATCCGCGTGAACGGAAAGCCGCTGTTGGCGAACGCGGCCAGATCGGGCAGCGCCATGTAGTGCGGGAACGACGACAGGTCGATCGTCGAGTTCGGATCGATCGCGCCGACCACGTTCTGCAGCAGGCGGCCCGCGCATTCGCCGGTGTTCGGGATGTCGTAGTAGAAGTGCAGCCGCAGCTGTGTGCGCGGCGTCATCAGCAGCGGCGGGATGCGGATGTTGCGGCGCGCGTCGGCGGTGCCGTCGGGCATGATGAGGTTGAAGTAGCGGCTCAGGTCGAACACCGACGCAGCGCGCGCCGGAATCGGCAGCGCCTGCACAAAGCCGTTGTTCACGCTGATGTTCAGCGACGAGCGGTCGCGCGCCGGCCGCACCGTGTAGCGGTAGCGCAGATCGATCGGCGCGCCGCGCGTGTGCCACATGAACAGATCGGGCGCCACCCGCATGTTGATGCGCACCGCGTCGGCGTCGTAGCCGAACACGGTCAGGTCTTTCGGATCGGCGAGCTCGCCGAAGCGCACCGCGCGGTCGGTCGGCAACCAGTTCGGCGCATCGTACGGCACGCGCGGCGAAATTTCGTTCAGCGACGTGATCGTGGCGCTCGCGCCGGACAGCGCGCTATGGCCGATCCCGAGCGACTTCGCGGCGGTCTTCAGCTCGGCCTCGTTGCGGCCGAGCACGAGCAGCAGCTTGCCGCGCGCGTTCGCGTCGCGCTCGACCACCGCGATGGTCGGCCCGGTGATCTCGGGAATCGTCACGCCGGCCGGATGCTGGTCGCTGGTCGCGAACACGACCGCGTTGCCCGACAGCGGCGCGTTGTCGAGCTGGGTGGGAAACACCGCGCCGCGATAGCCGGCGAGCGAGCCGAACCACGACGCGACGATGCCGGCGGCTTCGAGCGTGCCGTTGCCCGGCTTCTGCGCGAGCACGAACGGCAGCTCGAGGCGGCGCACGTCGCGGCGGTCGAAAAACGGCTGCGGCAGCGCGGCCAGCTCCGCCTTCGTCGCGAGCGACGAGTAGGTCAGGTCGAGCGAGCTCGCGTTGCTGATCGTCGCCCACAGCGACGAGTTCGCGGGGTCTTCGCAGGCCGTCGTGTAGTGGCCGATCAGCTGCAGGTTCAGGTGGTTGAAGTCGGTGATGAAGCGCGGATCGATCGTGATCTCGCGCGCGACCAGCATGCCGGCCTGCTCGTGCGGCAGCGGCAGTGTCGCCGCGACTTCGCCGTTGACCAGCACCTTCAGCTGCGACAGGTTCGCCAACAGCGCGGGCGAATAACTGTAGATCAGATGCAGCGTCGCGCCGGTCACGACCTCGTCGCCGCGCACCGAGAACGCGATGCCGTTCTGTCCGTCGACGCCGCGCAATTGCAGCGGGTCGAGCGCACCGAAGTCGGCGAACGTCAGCGTCTGGCGACGGCCTCCGGGCACCAGCGTGCCGGGCTCGGCGGTGGTCGGCGTGCGCACGCCGAGCGCCTTGACGGACGCCGCCGCGAGGGCGGGCGTCGGCGTGGCGAGCTGGCCCTGGGCGATCGCGTTCGGATCGAACGGCACCGCCGCGCTCGGCGCGGGCACGTTGCCGACGTCGGTCGCGACTTGCGGGGTTTGCGGCGCGCCGGCGGGTGCCGCCGCGTCCGACGCCGGTTTGGCCGCGGCGGCAGCAGGGGTGGCCGCTTCAGCGAGCGGCACGAACGACGCCAGCGCGGTCTGCAGCGCGAGCCAGCAGGCGACGCCGCGCATGATTCGCCGCGAGTGTCGCAAGCCGTGACAAGCAGACAGCCGCGATTGCGGTCCAGTGCTGTTGCGCCCGTGAGCCGGGCGTTCGATATTGTTCGTGGCCATCCGGTAGCCCATAGATCAGTCTTTGGTTTTTAGCTTCTTGACGTCCGCGGGACGGCTTTTGATCGAACTGCGCAAGTCGTCGTACAGATGTTCGAACAGCCCCGCGATGCCGCGCACGCCGACCTTCAGCACGTGCGACAGACCGCGCAGCGGCGTGTCGTGCTCGCGCCCCTCGGCCCAGCCGGTCCACGCGTCCGCGCGCGCGAAGGTGGTCTTTACGAACTCGTACTCCTGTTCGCGCGACATCGACGAAAAGCGCAGGCCCACGCGGCCCGGCTCGGTAAAACTGACGGTGGCGGGGAACGCGTACTCTTCGTCGCCGCGGAACAGCGACACGGTCACGCGCTCCTGCATCGGCACTTCGATGGTGCTGGGCAGTGCGACGCCGACGCCGCCTTCCGAGTAGTCGATCGTTTCGCACGCGAGCGTGCGGCCGGTCGAGAACTTCAGCATCACCGGCATCTTCATCGCGACGCGCGGCACCGCGCGGATCTGGCGGCGCTCGCTCGCGGCGGCCACGCTCGCGCCGAGGATCAGCATGTTGTAGCTGGTCCACGCGAGATTGAGCAGTGTGGTCTCGACGATGCTGCGCACGTGCCAGTTCATGTAGATGTGCACCAGACCCGCGAGGAAACCGAGCAGGTTCAGCAGCAGCAGGAACAGATACGGCCGCGAGATCGACCAGTCGAAGTAGCTCTTCTCGATCACGCCGCCCTTGGCCGTCACGTTGAACTTGCCGAGCTTCGGGTTGATCAGCGCGAGCAGCGTCGGCGCGGTGATGTACGACGCCAGCACCGACTCGTACACCTCGGCCCAGAACGAATGGCGGAACAGGCGCTGCATCCGCGAGTTGGTGATGCTCGCGTGCATCATGTGCGGCAGCGCGTAGATCGCGATCGTGCTGGCCGCCGCTTCGATCACATGCGCGCCGAAGAACAGATACGACAGTGGCGCGGTCAGGAACACGAGACGCGGCACGCCGTAGAAGAAGTGCATCATCGCGTTCAGGTAACACAGCCGCTGGCCGATCTTCAGCCCCTTGCCGGTGAGCGGATTGTCGATGCGGAAGATCTGCGTCATGCCGCGCGCCCAGCGGATGCGCTGGCCGATGTGGCCCGACAGGCTTTCGGTCGCGAGGCCGGCGGCCTGCGGAATCGCCAGATACGCGGTGGTGTAGCCGAGGCGGTGCAGCTTCAGCGCGGTGTGCGCGTCCTCGGTGACGGTCTCCACCGCGATGCCGCCGATCTCGTCGACCATGCTCCGGCGCAGCAGCGCGCACGAGCCGCAGAAGAACGTCGCGTTCCACAGATCGTTGCCGTCCTGCACGAGGCCGTAGAACAGCTCGCCTTCGTTCGGCACCTTGCGGAAAGTGCCGAGGTTGCGCTCGAACGGGTCGGCGGAGAAGAAGTGGTGCGGCGTTTGCAGCATCGACAGCAGCTTGTCGCGCAGGAACCAGCCGAGGCCGATCTGCAGGAACGAGCGGGTCGGGATGTGATCGCAGTCGAAGATCGCGAGGTACTCGCCGCTCGTGATCTTCAGCGCCTCGTTGATATTGCCGGCCTTCGCGTGGCGATTGTGCGTGCGGATCGTCCAGTTCACGCCGACTTCCTCGCAGAACGCCTTGAACTCGGCGCGGCGGCCGTCGTCGAGCACGTGGATCGACAGCTTGTCGGCCGGGTAGTCGAGCGCGAGCGCCGCGTAGACGGTCGGCTTCACGACGGCGAGCGGCTCGTTGTAGGTCGGAATGAACACGTCGACGGTCGGCCATTCGTCGCGATTGGCGGGCAGTGGCATTGGCTTGCGCTTGAGCGGCCACGCGGTCTGGAAGTAGCCGAGCATCAGCACGATCGTCGAGTAGAGCTCGGCGGACACGAGCAGCAGACCCCAGGCGGCGTCGAGCGGATGCTCCCAGTATGTCGTTTCGGTCAGCCGCCAGTACATGTAGCGGCCCGACGCGACGATCGACAGCATGATCATCACCATCGTCGCGTAGCGGCCGGGCCGACGGCGAAACAGCAGCGCGAGCACGAAGCACAGGGTCGCGAAGGTCAGCTGCTGATAGAACTCGAGCGGCACCGTGAACACGAAGTACAGCATGTACAGCGCGAGCATCGTGACGAGCCCGGTGACGATGCGGCTGTTCCAGAAGCTTGCGTCGATGAAGCGTTGGAACCGCGACGGCTCGCCGCCCTCGGGCTCGCGCGAGGAGGCTGGATTGCTCATGCGACGTTCCTGGGCTGGGCGGCGATCGCGTCGAGCGCCGCCATGAGCCAGGCGGCGCATGCGCGGAAATCGGCGGCGGCCTGGCTCAGCGGATCGTAATGGATCAGCGTGGTGTCGCAGGCGAGCGCTTCGCTGACGCCTTCGTCGAGATGGATCACGCCGGGGAACACCTTGCCGGCGAGCATCTGACGCAGCACCTTCAGCACGTCCTTGGTCAACTGGCGGGATTGGTCGATCTGGTTGATCACATAGCCGACGCCGCCGAAGTCCGCGCGCGGCGCCGCGTAGGTTTCGATCAGCCGCTCCATCTGCGGGATCGCCGCGTACGACGCGGCGTCGGCGAGCACGATGTTCAACGCGAAGGTGGCCGCGCTCAGCGCGGTTCGCACGTAGGTCGACGAGCCGGGCGGCGTATCGACGATCACGATGTCGGACGCATCGAGCCGCAGGTTCTGCAGCGACTGCGCGAGCCATTGCGGATGCTGGTCGATAAGCGCCTCGAGGCGGCGGCGGTCGTCCTCCAGCAGCGCGCCGTACGGCAGCACGGTCACGCCGTCGATGCCGTCGAACATCACCGTTTGCCACGGGTTGCCCGAGAGAGTCGCGCGCGACAGGCCGTCGATGCTGTCGAGCGGCACGCCGAAGTGCAGCCGCAGGGCGTTCTGCGGATCGAGATCGAGTGCAATCACACGCCGGCCGCTGTTGGCGAGCACGGAGGCGAGATTGGCGGCGAGGGTGGTCTTGCCGACCCCCCCTTTGGCGGACACCACGGCAATGACTTTCATGAGCGACGCGGACCGTTGGCGAGCCACGAGGCGAAGCCGCCGCGCGCGGTGCCGGCGGGTGCCTGCGTGCCTTGGGCAGACGTGCCGCGCAGACGGTCGAACACCGAGTTCAGCGACGCGGGCGCGGCCGCTTGCGGCGGCGCGCTCGGGGTTTGCGCTGCAAACATCTTGCCGAGGATCGACGGCGGTTGGGCCGGTTGCGCGGGTTGGGCCGTATAGGTGGGTTGCGGCGCTGGTGGCGGTGGCATCGACGATGCCGGTGCCGTGCTCGCGCTGCCATAAGCGGGCGCGGCGGGGCGTGTCGCGCTTGGCGCGACAGGCGCAATCGTTTGCGCGGCCGCCTCGCCGAGTTCGTCGGCCGTGCGGAAGCGTGACGCGCCGCTCGGCGCCGCGGGCTGGGCCGCGGCCACAGGTACCGGTGGAATGTCACGCCGGTGCGGGCGCGTGAACAGCGGTGCCTTCGCGCGCGTCACGGATGCCATGTCCTTCGGTGTCGTGTCCTCGTGGACGATGGCCCGTGGCGCCACGGTTATAGGCGGCTGTGGTTTCGCGTCGCGAAGCTGGCCGATTGCCGGAATGGCCGGTTGCGTCAGATCGAGCGTCACGAGCAGTGGCCAACGAGTGCGCGCGGTGCGCGCGTCGTTCTCGCGGCCGATCTCCTGGTACGCGTTGGCGTCGCCGCCAAATTGCTCGAACAGTTTTTCGATGTCGCTCGATGAACTCATGATGCCGTCGTCTGTTACATACCGTGCATGGCCCCAAACCGACTGCTCGGGGTGCTGTTTATTTGAACTGCCTTCCCTGATCCTGCGTGGCGGCTGTATCGCCGTCGCACGCTCGTTCGCACGTACGCGTGCAGAACCGCTGGTGCTCAGGCGGGGTGACGGCCGAGGCGGAATTCGAGCGAGCTGTCCTCGCCGAACGCGCTCGTCTGTACGACCGACAAACCTTGCGCGCCCAACGCGCTCAACCACGTCTGATAGGCGCCTTCGAGAAATGCCGGCGTCCAGGCGAGCGCCGATTCGCCGAAGGCGGGCAGCGGCGCGCAATAGTGAATGATGCGCAGCGACTCCGCCTCATCGGCGAGCGCGACGTAACCCCAATCCATCTGATGCCAGTAAGAATTCAACACCTGCTCGAGCTCGGCCGTCGATGCGCAGGCGGGCAGCGGACACGCGAGCGCGAAACGGCTGCCGACGCGATGCATCAGCTGGCGCAGTTCGTCGTGTCCGATTTGCGCTTCGAATTCGCTCGCCAGCGCGCTCAGCATGCCGCGCCATTGCGGCGAGATTTGGCGTTCGAGCAGATAGTTGAGAATTGGGACCATGTTTTCCGGAAGTGGTCGCGGCCCGTTGCGCATCGCGAACGTGACAGCCATTGAGCATCGGAGTCGTTCGGCAATCGGGCGCCGATTACGTCATTTCTACCGGGTTGTCTAGGGTGCCCGGCACACATCATGAGAAGTCTACTTAAGACACAGGCTTTTAGCCACTTTCCATTGCTTAGCTTATACGTTATTAAACGCGCAATCGAGACACAGGAATTGCGTAATTTTTGCTGCTTAAAAGAAATTGAAAGGTTAATCTTCGCCTGGCGCGCGAAAAGGCTTGCGGAACCAAATGTGATATGTGTATTAGCCGGCAATCCGGCCTGCTTTGAGCTTTAGTCTTTTATTCATGCATTCGGCGGATGGTGAGTCGCGCGAAAGATCGGCGCGGCGTCGTTCGATTCAAATTATTTGCAATGCTCAATCCACTCACTATTCTGTTGGTCACGATTCTGGCGGACGCAATGGCGATGGCCGTGCTGCTGTCGCTAAGGCGCGCGAAGATTCCGGGTGTCAACTACTGGATCGCCGCCAACGCGCTCGCGGCCGTGGCCCGCTTATGTGGGGCTGCTGTTCGTGCTGGTCGGCGTGGTCTACTGGACCTTCGACGCGCGGAACTTAAATGCGCGCGTCGCGCTGGTGTCCGCCTATCATGCGAGCCTCTATGGGGTGCTCGGTCTGCTGATGCTGACCGGACGCCCGGCCAACCGGCCGCGCTACAGCTTCTACTTTCTCGCGACAGCGGCGCTGCTGCTGTGCCTCGGCCACACGACGCGCGGCGCCATGTACGGCTCGCGCAGATGATGGCGCGCGCCGACCGTGCGTTGTGCGCGACGAAAGCCGCGGGGCGCGATCGGGTGATGGCGGCGTAGCGCGGCCCGGCCGGTGACCGGATTGCCGGATCGCACAGTGGGAAAGCAGCACGACTTTCAAGCACGCAGGCGCCGAATTGATACGTCGTGTTACGTTAGCCATAAATGTTTATCGAACGTTTGCCGATAACTATTGGCGGAGTGACCGGAAACCCTGATCAGCCATCTATGTCTGCCATCCCGACGCAGCACCTGCCCGAGCCAAGCATGCGTGAGCGCTTTCACCGGCGCTCGCTCGACCATCAGCGGCCGCTTTCCCTCGTGACGATGGGCTTCACGGTGGTTGCGTTCCTGTGCATGGTAACGGCGCGCGAACTGGTTGGCGCACCGGCCGGGCCGCTCGCGTACCGGCTGCTGTGCGCGCTCCTGCTCGCGCTGCTGGTGCTGGCGATCCCGCGCGCGAAGTCGACGGCGCTGTTCGGCGCGATCGGCGTCGCGTACGAACTGGTGCTGATCGCCGGGCTCGTGCTGAATGCGAAGGGCCTCGCGTATCCGTTGCCGTGGCTATTGCCCGCATTCGTGGTGATACCGATCTGCGCGGCGCCGCTATGGCTCACGCCCGCGCATTTCGTCACCGGCAGCGTGGTGTTCTACGCGGCGGCCATCGCGCTGCTGCGCGGCAAAGCTCATGCGCCCGAGGTCGACGCGGCCGTGTGGACGTGGGTCATCGCGATCGGTGCGCCGACGGCGGTGGTATTCCATTTCGGCTTCTACCGTTTCCGGCGCAATCACTTTCTGCTCGAGAGCCAGCTCGCGCAACTCGCGGCGACCGATCCGCTGACCGGCCTGCAAAATCGTCGCTCGTTCGTCAAGCACGCGGAGGGACGCCTCGAGACGCTGGCGCCAGGGGCGCAGATCAGCGCGATCTTTCTCGACATCGACAGCTTCAAGTCGCTCAACGACCGCTTCGGTCATGCGGTCGGCGACCATGCGCTGTTCGAGGTCGCGCAGGTGCTGAAGAACGCGGTTGCGCTCTACCAAAGCGTGAGCCGCATCGGCGGCGAGGAATTCGCGCTGCTGCTCGACGCTGATCTCACCGGCGCGTTGCAGCTCGCCGAGCGGCTGCGCCTCGACATCGCCGGGATCGAACGGCCGGACGGCCATCTGACCGCGAGCTTCGGCGTCGCCGAGCATCGGCGCGGCGAAAGCTTCATGATGCTGCTCGATCGCGCGGACGAAGCGTTGCTGCGCGCGAAGCAGACGGGGCGCAACCGTGTCTGCGCGGAGCGCGCGCTGCCGTTCGACGCGCTGCAGTCACCGTTCGGCGACCCGAGCGCCGACCCGGCGCGTTACCGCTGGGAAGACTTCTATCTGATTTCGCACTTTCAGCCGCTCTACAGCCTATCGCATCAGAAGCAGGTGGGCTTCGAGGCGCTGCTGCGCGGAGAGCATGACGACGGCACGCTGGTGCCGCCGGTCGTGATGTTCGCGCCGAAGCCGTCGAGCGACGAAGGCGCGCTCGACCGCGCGAGCCACGCGGTGCATCTCGGCAACGCGCGTCGCGCGCTGCCCGGCGACGCGTGGCTGTTCCTGAACATCCTGCCGTCCACCTTCGTCGCCGAAGGCTACGCCGACCAGTTGACGAAGATCGTGCGCGTCGCAGGGCTCGAACCCGAGCGCGTGATTCTGGAGATTCTCGAATCGCATGGCGGCAGCGTCGACGAGATGTCGCGCGCGGCGGCGCGCTATCGCCAGCACGGCTTCCTGATCGCAGTCGACGACTTCGGCGCGGGCCAGTCGAATCTCGACCGGCTGCTGCGGATCCGGCCGGACATCGTCAAGCTCGACGGCGAGCTGATTCGCGCGACTACGTACGGCACGCAGCAGCCGATCCTGCCGAAACTCGTGTCGCTGCTGCACCAGGCGGGGATGCTGGTGGTCGTCGAAGGCGTCGAGACGGCCGACGAGCTGATTCTCGCGGTCGAGTCGAATGTCGATTTCGCGCAGGGCTATCTGCTAGGGCGGCCCGCGGCAGAGATCGCGCCGCCCGAGTCGGTGCATCGCCAGATCGACGATGCGTTCGACGTGATCGCGCAGGGCCGTGCGCATCAGCATGCGTTGTTCGAATCCGAAATGGAGCCGTACCGGCTCGAACTGCGGCGCGCGGCCGACGGCTTGCGCGCCGGCGCCATGATGGACGACGCGTTCGCGCTGCTCGCCACCTTCAAGCGTTGCATCAGCTGTTTCATCCTCAACGACACCGGCCGTCAGATCGGTCACGAGGTGCGCGGGCCCGCATGGTGCGAGGACGCGGCGTCGCTGCAGCCGGTCGCGAATCCGCGCGATGCGCGCTGGGATCATCGGCCTTACTTCCGCAATGCGGTGCTGCTTCCCGGCGAGGCGATCACCAGTAATCCTTATCTGTCGCTCGCGAGCGGACGGCCGTGCATCGCGGTGACACTTGCCGTGCAGCTGGCGAGCGGGCGCTGTGTGATGGGGGTCGAGCTGGATTGGTCGGCGCGAGGCTTGCCTTGGCCGGCGGGCGAGTAGGGGAAGTGAAAGGCTTTCGCTTCAATACCCGCCTTTGACCTGCGGCGCGCTCGCCGCCAGGTTCTTGTACGACGCGGCGAGGTCCGCGGCCGCGCGGCTCAGCAAGCCGGTGTCCGTGCCGACCGCGACGAAGGTCGCGCCCGCCGCCAGATATTCGGCCGCCAGCGCCGGATCAGGGGCGAGCACGCCCGCTGCCTTGCCAGCGGTGCGCACGGTGTCGATGCCGTGGCGAATCGCGTCGCGCACGCGCGCGTCGCCCGGCTTGCCGAGCAATCCCATCGACGCGCTCAGATCCGACGGCCCGAAAAACACGCCATCGACGCCATCCACATGCGCGATCTCCACGAGATTGTCGAGGCTCTGCACGGTCTCCGCCTGCACGATCACGCACAGTTCGTCGGCGGCGGTGTCCAGATAGTCGGGCACGCGATTCCAGCGCGACGCACGCGCGAGCGCGCTGCCGACGCCGCGAATGCCTTGCGGCGGATAACGCGTGGCCGCGACCGCATCGAGCGCTTGCGCGGCCGTGTCGATCATTGGCAGCAGCAGCGTTTGCGCGCCGATGTCGAGCAACTGCTTGATCAGCGCGGCGTCGCTGCGTACCGGCCGCACGACCGGATGCGACGGATACGCGGCGACCGCCTGCAATTGCGACAGCGTGCTGCGTACGTCGTTCGGTGCGTGCTCGTTGTCGATCAGCAGCCAGTCGAAGCCGGCGGTGGCGAGCAGCTCGGTCACATAGGCGTCGGCGAGCGCGGCCCACAGGCCGAACTGCGGTCTGCCTTCGGCGAGCGCGCGCTTGAAGGGGTTTTTCGGCAAGGACATATTGATGCGTTCAGATGAAATTCAAACCGATGCCGCCGAGCGGGCCATAGTCGATGTGGAACGTGTCGCCCGCGCGGGCGGGAACCGGGCTCGTGAACGAGCCGCTCAGGATCACGTCGCCCGCATTCAACGATTCGTCATGCGGAGCAATTTTGTTGGCGAGCCACGCGACGCCGGTGGCCGGATGGTTGAGCACCGCCGCCGCGAGCCCGCTTTCCTCGACCGCGCCGTTCTTGTACAGCAACGCGCCGACCCAGCGCAGGTCGACGTCGAGCGGACGCACCGGCCGGCCGCCGAGCACGACGCCCGCGTTCGCGGCGAAGTCGGAGATCGTGTCATGGACCTTGCGCGGCGCGCGTGTTTCGCGATCGAACTGCTCGATGCGCGCGTCGATGATTTCGACGGCCGGGCTCACGTACGCGGTCGCGTCGAGCGCATCGAACAGTGTGACGCCGGGGCCCTTCAGCGGTTTGTTCAGCACGAACGCGAGTTCCACTTCGACGCGCGGCGCGATGAAGCGATCCACGCGAATGTCCTGGCCGCTTTCGATGAACATGCTGTCGAGCAGTGGCGCGTAGTCCGGTTCGTCGATCTGCGACGAGCGCTGCATCGCGCGCGACGTCAGGCCGATCTTCCTGCCCTTGATGACGTGGCCTTCGGCGAGTTTCAGCTTGACCCACTCGCGTTGTATCGCGTAGCCGTCCAGTACGGTCATCTCTGGATACTGCGCGGAAAAATGGCGCAGCTGCGTGCGGGTCTTTTCCGCGTGATCGAGTTGCGCGGCGAGGTCGCGAATGGTTTGTTCGTCTAGCATGATGATGTCAGCCCTTGAACCGCGCGTGCAGATTGTTGTGCTTCCAGGTGCCCGCTTCGCTGAACTCGTTGATTTCGAGCGACAACGCGAGCCCCTGCCGTTCGAACTCAGTGGCGAAGCGCTGCTTGATCAGCGCGAACAGCGCGTCGCCGGTCGCCTTCTTGACGGCCTCCGGGCGGCCCGCGCCGATCTTCAGATTGGCGTGCAGGAACGCGGCGTCGGGCCGCCCATCGGCGATGCAGTACTGGTCGCAGCGCAGCGCGCGCACGCGGATGCCGCCGAGCGGATAGACGCGCTCGCCGTTATCGCGCTGCGCGTCGAGGCACTGCGCGAGGTCTTTGCATAGGTCGCCGAGGCGTTGCGCGTCCGCGAGGTTGGCGCTGTATTCGAGTGTCAAGTGAGGCATGGCGATTCCTTCGCGAGTGTCAGACGGGTAGCGGTCTGACCGGGAAGATCGCGTTGATCTGGCCGGTGCCCGAACTGCCGAAATAAGGCGTGACGACCTCGACCTTGCCGTCGTAACGATCCCAGCCGAGCGCACCGAGCAGCATCGCGGTATCGTGCATGCCGCCTTCGCCCCAACATTTCTCGTTGTAGAGCGGCAGCATGTCGCAGAAGGTCTTCCAGTCGCCGGCTTCCCACATGCGCACCACGCTGCGATCCATCTGTTCGAGGAACGGGCTCCACACTTTGTGCATGAACTGCTCGGCGGTGCCGTTGTTCGCGAAGTGATGCGACAGCGAGCCGCTCGCGAGAATGGCCACCGTACCGTCGTAGCGTTCTTCGATGGCCTTGCGTACCGCGAGGCCGAAACGCGCACTGGTCGCGAGGTCGTGCCACATGCACCAGCCCGCCACCGACACCGCCTTGAAGTGCTGATCGCCGTTCATATAGCGCATCGGCACCAACGTGCCGTATTCGAGCTCGAGCGTGGTCTCGCTGTGCGCGCGGCTTTTCACGCCCATTTCGTTGGCGACGTCCGCGATCAGCTGACCGAGCCCGACATTGCCCGGATACGCGTACGGCATGTTCCTGATGAAATGCGGCAGCTCGTTGCTCGTGTACACGCCTTCGAACTTCGGCGCGCAATTGATGTGGTATTCGCTATTCACTAGCCAGTGCACGTCGAACACGACGATCGTATCGACGCCAAGTTCGCGGCAGCGTCGGCCGATTTCATGGTGTCCGTCGATCGCGGCCTGACGGCAACCCTTGTGCGGACCGTCGAGCTCGGATAAATACAACGACGGCACATGTGTAACCTTTGCTGCCAACGCGAGTTTGCCCATCGCGGTCTCCAGTGTCGACCGGCGTTAGAGCGTCAGCTCTTACTCCGGTCCCATGCTTTAGCAATATCGTTTGACGTCGCGATTAAATGCCCCAGCGCGGAATATGATGCGAGCCGAGCGACACGCAGACGTTCTTCGGTTCGAGGAACACTTCATAACTCCACGTCCCGCCTTCACGGCCCACACCCGACGCCTTCGTGCCGCCGAACGGCTGACGCAGATCGCGCACGTTCTGGCTGTTCACGAAGCACATGCCGGCTTCGACGGCGGCCGCCACGCGCAGCGCGCGGCCCGTGTTCTCGGTCCAGATATAACTCGACAGACCATACGAAATATCGTTGGCGAGACGGATCGCCTCGGCTTCATCGTCGAACGGAATCAGGCACGCGACCGGTCCGAAGATCTCTTCCTGCGCGATGCGCATACGGTTGTCGACGTCGACGAACACGGTCGGCGTGACGAAATTGCCGTGACGCAAGGCGTCGGGCAACTCGGGCGCATCGAGCCCGCCGCACGCAAGCGTGGCACCTTCCTTCGGGCCGAGTTCGATATAGCTGCTCACTTTGGCGAGATGCCCATGGCTGATCATCGGGCCGACGATCGTGCTGTCCGCTAGCGGATCGCCAACCGTCAGACGCTTCGCGCGCTCGACGAAGCGCTCGGCAAACCGCACGTAAATGGCGCGCTGCACGAGAATGCGCGAGCCCGCGGTGCAGCGCTCGCCATTGTTCGAGAAGATCATGAACACCGCGGCATCGAGCGCGCGTTCGAAGTCCGCGTCGTCGAAGATCACGAACGGCGACTTGCCGCCAAGCTCCATCGAGAACTTCTTCAGGCCCGCGGTTTGCACGATGCGATTGCCGGTCGCGGTCGACCCGGTGAACGACACCGCGCGCACGTCGCGATGCGCAACGAGTGGCTCGCCCGCTTCCTTGCCATAGCCGTGCACGACGTTCAGCACGCCCGCCGGGATGCCCGCTTCGAGCGCGAGCTTGCCGAGCATCGAGGCGGTCAGCGGCGACAGCTCGCTCATCTTCAGCACAGCGGTGTTGCCGAACGCGAGGCAGGGCGCCACCTTCCAGGTGGCCGTCATGAACGGCACGTTCCACGGCGAGATTAGCGCGCATACGCCGACCGGATGAAACAGCGTGTAGTTCAGATGCGAGTCGGTCGGGTACGTGTGGCCGTCGACGCGCGTGCACATCTCGGCGAAATAGCTGAAGTTGTCGGCCGCGCGCGGCACCAGTTGCTTGCGCGTCTGCGAGATCGTCTGGCCGGTGTCCTTCGTTTCGGTCTCCGAGATTTCCGGCACGTGGTTCGTGATCAGGTCGCCGAGTTTGCGAATCAGCTTCGCGCGTTCCGCGGCGGGTTTCGCGGCCCAGGCGGGGAAGGCGCCTTTGGCCGCTTGCACGGCCGCATCGATCTCCTTCGCGCCGCCGCGTGCGACCTCGGCGAGCACTTCCTGGGTGGCCGGGTTGACGGTTTCGAAATAGTCGCTCGAGGTGCACGCCTCGCCGTTGATCAGATGGTCGATCGGCATTGCCTTGTCCTTTCGCTGTTCGGTGGGTTTTTGCTGTCGATCAGGCGCGGCCGAAGTCCGCGTCCGAGGCGATCGTGTTGACGAGACGGCCGAGGCCGTCGATTTCGCAGACGACTTCGTCGCCCGTGTTGACGTTGACGATGCCTTCAGGCGTGCCGGTCAGGATCACGTCGCCGGGCGCGAGCGTCATGAAGCTGCTCAGGTATTCGATCAGTGCGCGGATGCCCGTGACGAGATCGCGCGTATTGCCGCATTGCTGACGCGTGCCGTTGACGAACGTGCGCAGCTCGAGCTGCGTGACGTCGGCGATGTCGGCGGCGTCGACGAACCAGGGGCCGAGCACCGTGCCGCCGTCGCGATTCTTCACGCGCAGATTCGGGCGATAGTAGTTTTCGAGGTAGTCGCGAATCGCGTAGTCGTTCGCGATCATGTAGCCCGCCACGTGCTGCATGGCGTTTTCACGCGCGACGTTTTGCGCGGTTCGCCCGATCACGACCGCGAGCTCGCACTCGTAGTGCATGAACGTGACGTCGGCGGGGCGACGCGTGACGCCGCGATGGCCGAGCACCGTGCCGGGCCCCTTCAGAAACACCAGCGGTTCTTCCTGTTTGCTGAACTGCAATTCCTTCGCGTGTTCGGCGTAGTTCAGGCCGAGCGCGAAGATCGTGCCGACTTCGATCGGCGCAAGCCAGACCACTTCGTCCTCGCGACGCACGCGGCCGTCGGCGAGGCGGACACCCTGCTCGTGCGGATACGCTTCGTGAATCGCTCCCGCATAGGCGACGCGGCCGCGCATCATGACGGTTCTCCGTTGTGTTGATCCATGCCGATGAACGATATGGTCAAGGGCGGCAGCGTGCCGATCGACAGCGTGGCCGTATCGCCGACGTGCGCGACCGGCGAGCCGTGCCGGACGCCGAGCGTGAGCACGTCGCCCGCGTTCAGCGTCATGAAATCGGTGACGTCGGCGAGCAATTGCGCGATGTTGCGCACCGACGTTGCGGTGCTTGCCGTGAACGGTTCGGCGCGGTTCAGCGAGACGGCGATGTCGAGCCGATCCGGCGCGGCGACGTGGCGCGCGGCGACGAGCGCCGGTCCGATCACGCAGAAGCCGTCGCATGCGCGCAGTCGCACGTTCGGGCGATACACGTTGGTATGCGGCACGCTCAGATCGCCGACCAGCGTATAGCCGGCGATGTGGTCCGCCGCGCGCTCGACGCCGACGCGCGTCGCGGTACGGCCGATCACGATGCCGAGTGACGCGCCGACCTCGACGCCGAGCGTGTTATCCGGCACGACCACGCGCGCCCGATGCCCGGCCAGCGTGTTGCGCGGCTTCAGATACAGAATCGGCGCTTTCGGCGGCGCCTTGTACGGTGCCGCATGCACTGCGTCGCCCAGCGCGTTCAAGGCGGCGCGATCGTTCAGCAGGGTGCCGTACACGACGCCGCTGACCGGCGCGCGACACGCAAAGCCGCGTGCCAGCAAAGCGGCCGCGGTGTGCGCGTCCACGTCGCGAGGCAGCGCGTCGCCTTCGGGATGCAGCAGATGATCGGCAAGGGCAAACATAAATGCGCAGCCTCGTGGCGAAAGTTTGGCGAAAACACTAAGATGTTAGTAGTATCCCGCTTGATATCATTGACGGTCAATAGGCTGCCGGTTGATCGCGGGTTTTCCCGTAAGCTTCGCCAGCTGTTTTTTTCTGATTCCTTGCCACCATGTCCGCTGCGTCCACCCGAGTTTTGCACCGCAATTTGCCGATGCTGTTGTTACGCGCCCGCGAAAAAATGATGGAGCGTTTTCGTCCGTTGATCACCGCGCATGGACTCACCGAGCAGCAATGGCGAGTGATTCGCGCGCTCAACGAGCACGGCCCGATGGAGCCGCGCCACATCTCCGACATCTGCACGATTTCGAGCCCGAGCATGGCCGGCGTGCTCGCGCGCATGGAGAGCATGGAACTCGTGACGAAAGAACGTTTCGCGGAGGATCAGCGGCGCGTGCTCGTGTCGCTGACCGATACGAGCGTCGAACTGGTGCGCGTGATTTCGAAGGATCTCGAGGCGCACTATCGCGAGCTCGAGCGCAAGGTGGGACCGGAGATCGTCGAGCGCGTGTATCGCGCGGTCGACGATCTGTTGGCGGGGTTGTCGGAAGAGGATGAGTGACCGACGTTTCGCGGCAGGTTTGGGGCTATCTACTCTCTCAGGAGACGCTTCACTTCATCGAGAAATGAGGCGGTCGTGTGACCCCACGGTTCGGGATCAACGTAGAGGCCATAGATTTCCTCAAAATATCCGTCCAGGTTGGCGGAATGGTCGCTTTCAAAACGATCGATTTCATCCACGACTAACTTATGAAGGGTCTTGTCGCTCTCTTTTTTGAAGCACGTGACAATTTCCTGTACGTCGTTGCCCCATAAATCGAAATCTTCATTGAAATAGCCATGAATCAGAAAATCCAGATTCGGGTAAGGTGATTCGTCTTTCACAGTAAGCTCATGGCATCAGGTAGGCGGTCAGGGCGTAGTATGACATGCCGTTATATTCCTTCCGGATCAAGAACATGTGAACCTTGCTCAGATTCACCATCTCCCCCGTCTTGCGAATGACCCCGTACTCTACCTGCCTACCTGCATCGCCCGTCAGTTCCAGTCGTATGGAACCGGTATGAGATTGCGCCCACGTCGTTATCCGGGCCGCGTTGTCCTGTATGACCTTGGAAATCGCCCACTCTGCCGTTTGTAGATCAGTGAACGATGAAACAACCCGGCGCTTTGGTTCGCGCGCCAGTCGCTCACGCAACTGTGCTTCAGTCCGCGCCACATGCTTTTCGAATGTATGCCCGCCAAAGCGGCAGCCAGGCTTTGCATTTCCAGCAAACCGTCGACGAGTTGCAACCAGCCCCATAGCCGGTTAGAAAGCATTTCGGTCTGATTGATCGACTGGCGGGTCAGCACCGCCGCCAGTTGCGGGGCGCTCAGCACGACGCGAACGCCGTCTGGTTCATTCAACTCGGACATGCAAGAATCCTCTGTATTCCTGTGGAGATTCCACGCTAACGGTGGGATTCACGGTCCGTCTATGGGCGATGGATGATTCTGGCAGAAGGCGTTGGTTCTCCTTGAGTGTGCCGAGTGCGCCGGGACCTACCAGCCGTAAAATCGCTGCCATTCGACGCTGCTGCCGTCCGGCGCAACCGCGTGATACTCGGGGAACTGCGCGCCGGTCGCACAAGCGTGGTTCGGCAGGATGCGCAGTTTCATACCGATCGGAAAGCGCTGCGCGATGTCGTCGGTCTGTGCATCGGCTCGCGCATCGGCCGGAACCGCCGCAAGAATCCCATGCTCCTGATTGGCGCCGCTCACGACATAGTCCGGCAGCAACGTGCCATTGAGCAAACACGGCTGCCCATAGCCGAAATCGTGCGACTGCCGCGACGTACCGCGATCACGGCTTAACGCCATCCAGCCCGCGTCGAGAATCGCCCAGCCTTTGTCTTCCTGATGACCGATCACGGTCGTGAGTACGCTAAGCGCGATGTCGTCGAGCGTGCAAACGCCCACGTTGCGCATGACCAGATCGAACAGCACGTAGACGCCGGCCCGCACCTCGGTGACGCCTTCGAGATGCCGCGCGGCGAGCGCGGTCGGCGTCGAACCGACGCTGACGGCCGGACACGCGATGCCCGCCTCGCGCAACCGTTCGGCGGCGCGCACGCAGCCCGCGCGCTCCTGCTCCGCGAGCGCGGCGAGCGCCTCAGGCGTATTCAACTCGTAGCTCGAACCCGCATGGGTCATCACGCCGCCGACCTTCACGCCGTTCTCGTGCAGAATCCGCCCGACGTCGAGCAGCGTCTGCTGTTCGGGCTGGATGCCCGAGCGATGTCCGTCCGTATCGACCTCGATCCAGACCTCGAACGTTTCGCCGTGCTGGTCGCCGAACGCGGCAATCGCCGTGGCGGCGGTCGGATTGTCGACCACGAGCTTCAGTTCGCAGCCCTGGCGGAGCAGCGCGAGCGCTCGCGGCAGTTTCGACGGAACCATGCTGACGGCGTACAGGATGTCGTCGACGCCGGCCGCGAAGAACGCTTCCGCTTCCTTCAGCGTCGACACCGTAATGCCGCGCGCGCCGGCGGCGATCTGCGCGTGCACGACGTCGATGCACTTGGTGGTCTTCACGTGCGGCCGGAACGCGACGCCGAGCGCATTCATCCGCCCCTGCATCCGCGCGATGTTCTTCTGCATCCGCGCGACGTCGATCAGCGCGGCCGGGGTTTCGATCTGTTCGAGTTTCATGTTTGCACCTGAGGAGCGAGGTGAGGTTGGAGATTCAGTGACGACGATCGCGGCCAAAGCTTGCGAGCCACGGCACCAGCCCATCGAGCGATGCCGCTTCGACCTCGGGCGCCTGCGCTCCCGTGACGAGCGGCAGGCCGACGTGGTTGTGCCAGTAGGTCCGCAAGCCGACGGCCGCGGTGCCGAACATGTCGTAGCTCGAGCCGGCGACGAACGCGGCGCGCCGCGGCTCGACGCCGAGCTTGTCGAGCGCGAGGCGGTACGGTTGCGGGTCCGGCTTGTAGACGCCGGCTTCCTCGGCGGTCACGATCGCGTCCCAGCGCACGGGCAAAAGCGCGGCCGCCTGCGAGCCGAGCCGCGTCGAGCAATTGGTGACGACCGCGAGCTTGCAGTGCGGCGCGAGCGCGCGCAACGCACCGAGCGCGCCGGGCCACGGCGTCAGGTTCAGCCAGTTCGCCTGGAGCGCGTTCGCGGCCGTTTCGGACAAACCGACTTGCGTGGCGGCCTCGCGCACCAGTTGTTCGTAGGGAACGTAGCGGCCGCAGCCGTATGTCAGACGCAGATAGGCGGCACGCCATGCGCGGCCCGCTTCGTCGGAGCCTGCCGCACGGTTCCATGAGGTCCACGAGTCGAGCAGGGCGGTTAGCAGGTCGAACAGGACCGCGTCGGGGTAGGCGGGGGTGTCGGTGGAATGGGCGGCGGCAGTCATGATTGCATGGGGCCGGCTGTTGAGGATGAGTCAATTATAGGTTTTCGATAGTACTTCAGCGTTCAGATAGGTTGACTCTTAGATTCGGATGGACTGAATCACCGCCGCCACGGTGGCAACGGCCTGAAGCGGCTTTGCAGATACTGCATGAAATGGCGTGCGCGCGCGGGCAGTCCCGTCCGCTGATGCGTGAGCGCGATCACGTTCGCGTCCGGCGCTTTCCAGCCCGGCAGCAGACGCACGAGTTTGCCCTTCGCAAGATCCTCGGCGACGTCCCATTCGGAGCGCAGAATCACGCCTCGTCCCTCGCAGGCCCATTGGCGGATCACGTCACCGTCGTTGCAACTCAGATGCGCGGACACGCGCACGCTGCGGCGCGTGCGGCCCTTGCTGAACTGCCACAGTGACACGTCCTCATTGTTTTCGCGCAGCACGATGCATGGCAGCCGGCTCAACGTATCCGGCGATTCGGGCTGGCCGATTCGCCTGACGAGCGCGGGCGCCGCGCAGACGAAGCGCGCGTTCGGCGCGATCGTATAGCCGACCAGGTTCGACGGCGGCAGCTCGCCGATATGCACGACGATATCGAAGCGATCGAGCGTTTCGGTCAACGGCCGGTCGGACAGCGTCAGCGCGACGTCGATGTCGGGGTTCTGCTGCTGGAACTCGCCGATCAGCGGCGCCAGATGGCGTCGTCCGAAACCGAGCGGCGCATTGATCTTCAGCGTGCCGACGAGGCCGCCGCGGCGCGCTTGCAGATCGTCGAACAACGCGTCGAACTGCTCGATCAGTTCGGCGCCGCGCTCGCACAGCAGCAGGCCTTCGTCGGTAAATTGCAGGCGGCGCGCGCTGCGGTTCACGAGCTGCATGCCGAGCTTCTTTTCGAGTTGCTGCAGGCGCTGCGTGACCGCCGACGGCGACAGCGCGAGTCGGCGCGCGGCGGCGATCAGGCTGCCGCTCGCGCGCAGCGTGAGCAGGAAGCGGATATCGGCCGAATCGTTCATGGGTGCGAGGTGGGTGCAATGGCGGGAGCGGGGAATCTCGCAGCATAATGCGTCCGGATCGATCACAGGGTAAAGTGGCGCTTCCAGTCTATTGATCCAATCATTGGAAGAGAAGTCCCATGCCGTTGCCTCATGAGTCGTCCGCGTACGACGCCACGCCCAATACTCCGCTGAAACAGGCGGTTTTTCTGCACACGGGCTGGCGCAGCGCGGGCACGTGGGTGTGGTCGCGGCTGCGCGAACACGAGCGCGCGGCCGGTTTTTACGAGCCGCTCAGCAATGTGCTCGCCGATCTCAAACCCGCCGACGTGCCCGCCTCGCGGCCGACCTTGACCTCGGGGCACCCGCCGCTCGCCGCACCATACTTCGACGAATACCGCCCGTTTTTGCGCGAAGATGCGCGCGGCGTGGCGGGTTACGACCGGCGCTTCAGCATCGATCGCTTTACGCGCGATCCCGATGCGACATTCCCGTCACTGCAGGCCTATCTGCGTGCGCTGAGCGAGCACACGATCGAGCAGGGCCGCGTGCCCGTCTTCAAGTTTTGCCGCACGGGCGGTCGTCTGCCGTGGCTGAAGCGCGCGTTTGCCGAGGCGCTGCACGTGGGCGTGCTGCGCAATCCCGCATCGCAGTTCGCATCGGGTTGGATGCTGCGGCAGCAGTGGAGCAATGCGTTCTTTGTCGCCGCGCCGTTTCGCGTGCTCGGTCTGAATCAGATGGACCCGCTGGTGCGCGAAGCGATCGGCGTGTGCGGCGTACGCCTGCCGCCGCTACCGTCGATTCCCGATGAGGCGTATGCCGTCGCTTGCGAGCAATTCGCGCGCACGGTGGACAGCGACAACGCGTATCGCGCGTTCATTGCGTTGTGGATCCTCTGCGCGCTGCGTATGGGCGAGGGCGTCGATTTGCTGATCGATATGGAGCGGCTTGGCGAGTCGCGCGACTACGCGGCCGGTCTGCGCGCCGCGTTCGACGCGCAATGCGGCTTGTCGCCCGACTTCACGAGCGCGCGCGATCTGGTCGAGGAAACGCGCCGCGGCGCGGCGCGTATGACGGGCATCGACGGCGGCGCGTTGCGCGCCGTGCATTCCGCCGCGCTTAAATTCCTGAAGGCGCGGGCGGGCATCGACGCGGCCTTCGTCGAGGCGGTGCGCGAGAAGATGGTGCTGGCCAACGAGTTGACCGAAACATGGCGCTAGCCGTGCGAGGCCAGCGCCGCGCGGCGCATTCCCGTGGCTAGCCCGCCGCCGATACCGCCGCGCGCAGCCCGAGCAGATAGCTGTCCACGCCGAAACCGCAAATCTGTCCTTTGACGGTCTCCGCGAACACCGACTGATGCCGGAACGCTTCGCGCGCGTGAATGTTCGACCCGCACGCCGAGCTCATCGCCGAGCGCGCGCAGGCGTGCGTCGATTTCCTCGAGGGTGATCGTGCCGTATTGCGCGGGATCGCGCTTGCCGAACATGTTGTGGTGATGCCGTGCAGCGTCACGAACGATTTCATAGAGTCATCCTGAGTAAGCTGCTGAGTAATCTCGACGCGACTTCAGATTGTTTTAGCGGACGGCCGCCGCGACGGCGCGCGTCGTATCGACGACCGCGCCGGTGCGGGCCGCTTCGACGATCGCCTCGGTGATACGCAGATTCCGCAAGCCGTCCTGCGCGCTGACGAGCGGCGGTTCCTTGCCGTGAATGACGCGCACGAAATGCTCGAGTTGCAGCTTCAGCGGATCGTCGCGCGTCATGTCGGCGACGCTGACGTCGAACGGCTTCCACCACGAGCGGTCCACGGCTTTGGCGTAGGTCTTCAGGCGCATCGTCGGTACCGCGAGTGAGCCGAACGTGCCCGCGATCACGTAGCAGTCTTCATCCGGGTACGACGCATAGGCCTTGTTCTCTTGTGACGTTTGCTCCCAACTGCGTGCGCTCGCGGCGGTATCGGACAGCATGAAGCTGCCGAGCGCGCCGTTCGCGAAACGCAGGTTGATCGCAACCGTATCCTCGACCGGAAAGCCGCGCGTCGCATTTGACGAGAAAGCCTGCACGGCGACGATGTCGCCGCACAGCATGCGCAGGTTGTGCACCTCGTGAATCATGTTCAGCAGGATCGGACCGCCGCCGGGCTGGCGCCGCCAGTCGGCATCGGCGAAGTACTCGTCGGGTTTGAAGAACACCGCGCTGCCCATCACCGCGACGAGCTTGCCGAGCCGGCCCTCGTCGATCAGCTGCCGCGCGCGCGCCATGATCGGGCTGTGCGCGCGATGATGGCCGATCAGCAGCGGCACGCCGCTGCGTGCTGCGTCGGCGGCGAGCGTCGCCGCTTCGTCGACGCTCGGCGCGATCGGCTTTTCGAGCAGCGTCGGCACGCGCGCCGCGAGGCAACGCGACGCGTGTTCGACGTGCAGCTGGTTCGGCGTCGCGAGAATCACGCCGTCCGGGCGATCGCGTTCGAACAGTTCGTCGAGCGTGCGGAAGAGCGGCACGCCCGCCTCGGCCGCGAGCGCGGCGGCCGCGGGCGATGGGTCGACGATCGCCGACAGCGTGCACGCGTCGTTTTGCTGCGCGACCGCCAGATGGGCGCGGCCGATGTACCCCGCGCCGGCGACGGCGATTCGGGTGCGGTTGATGAGCGGGTTCCCTGAAAGTCTTGATCAAGACGCGTCAAAGGGCAAGCGGGCTCAAGCAGCGGCCTTTTTCGCGTCGGCCATGCTCTGCGCGCGCATTGCGTCGTAGCTGAGCTTGTCGAGCGGCACGACGTTCCTTTCGCCGAGGTCGCCAAGCCGCACACGGAAGTTCTCACGCGCGCTCCATGCGGCGATCGCGCAGACGATCGTGATGGCGAACGTGATTGCGCCGATCGTCAGCGGCACGTTGTGCGATCCCGGCGGCGCGACGTAGGCGAACAGCGCCGGCAGCAGCGCGGTGATCGTCGTGCCGATGTTCTGGCCGATCGCCATCGCGGAGACGCGCGAACGGGTCGGGAACAGTTCCGGGTAGAAGCTCGGGAAGATCGCGTTGTAGCCTTGATAGATGACGCCCCACATCAGGATCGACATCACCATCGCGAGCGGCACGTTGTGGATGCTGATCGCGTACAGATACGCGAAAGAAAGCAGCCCTGCGCCGAGCGCGCCGACGATGATCGGCAGACGCCGCCCGATCCGGTCGGACAGATTGCCCACGTACGGAATCACCAGCACCGCGACGATGTTGCCGATCACCGGAATCCACAGATACAGGCTCTTCGAAAAGCCGATGCCGTACGACGGCTGCACCGCGTACGCCGCGCCGAAGATCGTCGCGACGACCGGGATCACGTTCATCAGCGAGCACAGCACGACGCGCAGCATGTCGCGCCAGTTGTACTTGAATGCTTCGACGATCGGCGAGCGCGGCACGCCGCCGCTCGCGTCCTCCTTCTCGAACGCGGGCGTTTCCTCGACTTCGCGGCGGATGATGTACCCGGCGACCAGCACGACCGCGCTGAGCAGGAACGGAATGCGCCAGCCCCACGCATTGAACGAGGCGTCGTTCATGAAATAGGCGAGCGGCAGGAAGACCGCGGCGGCCAGAATCTGGCCGGCCTGCACGCCTTGCAGCGTGAAGCTCGCGTAAAAGCCGCGTCGCCCGAATGGCGCGTGTTCGAGGATCATCGAACTGGCGCCCGAGATCTCACCAGCGACCGCGAAACCCTGGATCAGTCGCAGCACGACGAGCAGCACCGGCGCGAGAAAGCCGACGTGCTGATAGGTCGGCAGCAGACCGACCGCCATCGTCGACAGACCCATCAGGAACATGCAGACGAGCAGTACATTCTTGCGCCCGTGTGTATCGCCCCAGTGCCCGAGCACGACCGCGCCGATCGGCCGCGCGACGTAGCCGACGCCGTAGGTTGCGAGCGATGCGACGATCGCGATCTTGGGATTACCGGAAGGGAAGAACAGCTGAGGAAAGATCAGGGCGGCGGCCTGCGCATAGATGAAGAAATCGTAGTACTCGAGTGCCGAGCCGATCCAGCCGCTGGCGGTAGCCTTGCGCGCCTGCGAGCTATGCCCGCTGCTTGCCGATGCGTTCGTTTGCATGACGTCTCCTGAATGGAAAATGTTTTTGTCAGCTTCTACGGCTGAATCATTGGCGCCTTTAAACGGGCGCCGCGCAAGCCAGGATTTTCCTGGTTTCGTTGCCGCGGTGCGGCACAACGGGGATGGATCGACGCGTGTCACGAGCCGCCGCGGCGCACTCCGGGTTAACCACGGCCTGAGTGCGCCGGGCATTGCATTCAAACCGGCTTCAAACGACTGCCCCTTGCCCCACTGTTTCGCGGCCGCGACGACCGCTTCGGGGTCTGGCGCCTGAGCGGGCCGCATGGCGAAAGGAGCGTGAAGGTGACGGGCACGGTCGCGTCGCATCTGAGCGACATCGTCGTGCAGTGGGCGAAGGAGGGATACGGAATCGTGATGGTGTCGATCTGGGACGTGGCCGAGAGCCTGCGCGCGGGCGAACTGGTGCGCGTGCCGCCCGACTATCGGCAATCCGCCGATGTGTGGGCGATGACGGCCGAGCGCTTGTCGTCGTCGGCGCGGATTCAGGAGTGCATCGAGTTTCTCAGGGAGCAGCTGACGCACGGACCGTGTGCACTGGTGACGCGCGGCGTGGGCGGACTCTGAGCTGCGCCTGCCTGGATCCGGTGCTCACACGCTTGCGCTTTTACACGCTCGAAGCCGTATCCTCTTCCGCCTCGTCCAGCTCGCTACGCTGAACCGTCGTTACGGAGTCGGGAATGACCGTGGTGGCCGTGACGGGCCGCGGATCTTCGATGCTGTAACGCAGGCGCCAGCCTTCGCGATAGAAACGCAGCTGCCGGTATCGCATCAGATAGACAAGTCCGACGAGCGCCGCGCCGAAGCCCGATGCAGCGCCGACGCCGAGCGCCCAGCGCGGCCCGAAACGGTCGGCGACCCAGCCGACCACAGGCGCGCCGAGCGGTGTGCCGCCGAGCGCGATCGCGAGCAGGATCGCGATCACGCGGCCGCGCATGGCCGGTTCGGTGGTCAGTTGCACGAGGCTATTGGTCGAGGTGGTGAAGGTCTGCGTCGACACGCCGATCGCGACCAGCACGATGCCGAACAGCACGTAGTTCGGCATCAGCGCAGCCGCCGTGCAGCCGACGCCGAACATCGCGCCGGCGCCGAGCAGCAGACCCATGGTGGGCCGCGCGCGGCGCGCGGCGAGCAGAGCGCCGGTGACCGAGCCAATCGCCATCGTCGAGCTGAGCACGCCGTACTCGCCCGCGCCCGCACGGAACGCGGTGACGGACATCGTCGAGATGAAGATCGGGAAGTTCAGGCCGAAGGTGCCGATCAGGAACAGCATCAGGAGCGCCGCCTTCAGATCGGGGCGTGTCCAGACATATTTGAAGCCTTCGACGAAGCTGCCGCGCGAGCGCACATTGCGCGGCTTGATATGTAACTGGTCCAGCCGCAGCATGCGCAGTGCACCGAGCACGGCGACGAACGAAAGCGCGTTGATCAGAAACACCCAGCCACTGCCCACCGACGCGATCAACAGACCCGCGACCGCTGGCCCGAGCATGCGCGCGGCGTTGAACGACGTGGAGTTCAGCGCGACGGCATTCGCGAGATCGCGTTCGCCGACGAGGTCGGATACGAAGGTTTGGCGTGCGGGGGAATCGAACGCGGTCACGCAGCCGAGCAGGCCCGCGAATACGTAGACCTGCCATAGCTGCACGAGCCCCGTGACCGTGAGCAGACCGAGCGCGAGCGCCAGCGTACCCATTGCCGCCTGGGTCGCGAACAGCAGCTTGCGGCGGTCGAAGTGATCGGCCGCGTAGCCGGTGAGCGGCAGCAACAGCATCTGCGGCCCGAACTGCAGCGACATCACGATGCCCACCGCCGTCGCGTTGTGATGCGTAAGCTCGGTGAGCACGAGCCAGTCCTGCGCCGTGCGCTGCATCCATGTGCCGATGTTCGAGACGATCGCGCCGCTCGCCCAGACACGATAGTTGAATATGCGCAGCGAACGGAACGTGGTGCTCACGACAGGGGTTTCCTCAACGCGGGGTGGGCCGCATGCGGGTAGCGGCCCGCTTCAATTCAGGCTTTCATCGCGCGAACGTTCGAGCAGATCGAGCACTTCCCGCGTCGTGCCGGTTTCGCCGAGGCGCGGGAAGATGCGCGTGATGCTGTTGGTGTGCGCGTCGGCGTTCAGATCGGTCATCGCGTCGACGACGAGCGCGACGTTCAGGCCCGCCTCGCTCGCGAAGCGCGCGGTCGATTCGACGCCGATGCTGGTCGCGACACCGACGAGCACCACTTGCGTGACGCCTTGCTGTTGCAGATACGCGGCCAGGTCCGTGTTAGTGAAGGCGCCCCACGTGCGCTTCGTGACCAGATGGTCCGACGGCTGCTGCTTCAGTTCGGGCAGAAGGTCGGCGAAGTCGGGCGGCAAGTCGACGGAGTGGCGACCCTGGTCGGTGCGGCCCGTTGCGCCGGCGGTGACGTTCACGAGCACGACGGGCAGGCCGTGGCGGCGGAACGCGTCGAGCAGCGTAACCGAGCGTTCGACGATTTCGCTGGCCGGATGGGGGGCGGTGGGCAGCGCGACGATGCCGCGCTGCAGGTCGACGACGACCAGTGCGGTTTTGGCGTCGAGAGCAGTGAGTGCCATGAAGTGATCCTGCGAGTGGCGAGACGCGTGTGCGCGAATCGCGAGTTACAAATCGACGAGGCGTTTCAGCAGATCGACGCCCGTCGCGAGTTGTTGCTGTTCGGCTGCCGTGAAACGCGTTTGAATCGTGCGGTACAGCCAGTCTTCGCGTGCCGCGCGGCTTGCCTTGACCTTCTTGCGAAAGGAGGGTGTCAGCGACAGAACCGTCTGCCGTCCATCGTTAGGATCGGGCGTGCCGCGGACGAGCCCCGCGGCTTTCAGTACCGCGAGTGTTTCTCCCATCGACTGCGGCCGCATGCCGTGCGCACGCGCGAGCGAGGTGACGGTGGCCGGGCCTTCGCGTTCCAGCAAGTTCAGCACCTGCACCTGCGACGGCGTGAAGTCGCCGACATGCGACTCTTCGCGCAGACGCCGGCGCAGCTTGCCCGCCAGCACGCGCAGATCTTCGGCGAGCGTATGAAGTTCTTCCGGCGCAACTGCGGGAGGGGATTTGGTCATGCGGTGAACTCGTGCGATGACATGATGTGAAGGTTTCCTGATAAGGTTACCTTCGTATCTCGCCCGGGTCAAGTTTTGAGGTGGTGGGGGGCCGTACGCCGAAACGTCGCCCCGATGGCCTCAGCGCGCCCGCATGCGCCGGTTGAAAAAGCGCCATACCGCTCCGCCGACGAGCATCGCACCGCCGAGCGCGAGGCCCAGCAACACCAGCGAACTCAGATGCTCGCGCACCACCGGCACGTTGCCGAACAGATAGCCGGCCGCGATCAGCGAGACCACCCACAGCGCCGCGCCGGCGGTGACGAACGTGACGAAGCGCGAGAACGTCATGCGCGACACGCCTGCGGCGAACGGTGCGAACGTGCGCACCACGGCGATGAACGGTGATAGCAGGAAGGTCAGGCGGCCGCGCGTCTCGCTGAACACGTGGGCGCGGCGCAGCGCATCGCGATTGAGCCAGTAGTAGTTGCGGGTATAGACCTTGTCGCCGACCGCATGGCCGATCGCGTACCCGACGCTGCTGCCGGCCACCGTCGCGACGAACAGCACGGGCGCGATGACCCACACGTTCAATGCGCCGGTGGCCGCGAGCGCGCCGCAGATGAAGATCAGCGGATCGCCGGGCAGAAAGAACAGCGGCAGAAAACCGTATTCGACGAACACGACGGCAAACAGCAGTGCGTAGATTGCCGTGCCGAACTGCACGATCAGCGCGCTCAGGTGCTGGTCGAGGTGCAGCGCGATCTGCAGCACGTTCATCAGGTTCATCTTGGCGTGGCCTCGGGTGGCGTTCGGATGTGATGAGTGTAGTCCCGCGAGCGTGCGTGCAGGGCGCTTGCGCGAGTTTATGCCATATGCCGCTTGTCGATGTTGCGGTGCCGATGTCAAACTCGGGCGGTCTTCATCGGACGCAACGCCATGTCGCACGATTCCGCCATCACCTTCCGATTTGCCGCTTTGCACGATGCCGAAACGATTCGTGCCATCGAATTCGAAGCGGGCCTGCGTTTCGTCAGCGTCGGCATGACCGGGATTGCCGACGCGCCGCCTATGGCGCGCGAGGTCGTCGAGCGCAAGATCGAAGCGCGCGAGATCATCGTCGCGCTCGACCAGCAGACGATCTGCGCGGGCTTCGTGATGTTCGAGCCGCAGCCGACGCGCATCTACGTTCAGGAGCTCGATGTGCTGAGCTCGCACGCGGGCAGGCGCATCGGCGCGGCGTTGATCGAAGAGGTCGCGCGAATCGCGTGCGCGCGACAATTGACACAGCTGGTACTGTCGACGTATCGCGACGTGCCGTGGAATGCGCCGTATTACCGGCGGCTCGGGTTTCGCGATCTCGACACGTCGGAGCTCGACGCGGCGTTGCTCGCGCGGCGCGACGCGCATATCGCGCGCGGACTCGATGAATCGAAACGGGTGTTTATGCGGCGCGAGCTTGTCTAGCGCACAAAGAGCGGCGGGCGTGACTGGAATTCAGTCACGCCCGCCGCTTTGTCATTTCATACAGCGGACATGAGCCCGCTGTCGGTACCGATTACACCGTTTCGAGCGCCGGATAATCGGTGTAGCCGACTTCGCCGCGCGCATAGTACGTCGCCGGAACCGGCTTGTTCAGGGGCGCATCTTCAGAGAAGCGGCGCACCAGATCCGGATTCGCGATGTACAGCTGACCCCATGCCACCGCATCCGCTTCACCGGCGTCGAGCACCCGCTGCGCGCTTTCCTTCGTGAACTTCTCGTTCGCGATATACGGGCCGCCGAACGCTTCCTTCAACTGCGGGCCGAGGCGGTCGTCGCCGAGCGCTTCACGTGCCGCGATAAACGCGATCTTGCGCTTGCCGAGTTCGCGCGCAACATAGCCGAACGTTGCGGCCGGATCGGAATCGCCCATCGTGTGCGCGTCGCGGCGCGGCGCGAGATGCACGCCGACGCGGTTTGCTCCCCACACGCTGATGCACGCGTCGGTGACTTCGAGCAGCAGACGCGCGCGATTTTCGATCGGGCCGCCGTAGGCATCGATACGCTTGTTGGTGCTGTCCTGCAGGAACTGGTCGAGCAGATAGCCGTTCGCGCCGTGCACTTCGACGCCATCGAAGCCCGCGGCCTTGGCGTTTTCCGCGCCCTTGCGGAACGCTTCGACGACACCGGCGATTTCATCGAGCTCGAGCGCGCGCGGCGTCACGAACGGACGCTCGGGACGCACGAGGCTCACGTGACCACCCGCCGCGATCGCGCTCGGCGCGACCGGCAGCTCGCCGTTCAGGAACACCGGATCCGAAATACGGCCGACGTGCCACAGTTGCAGGAAGATCTTGCCGCCCGCGTCGTGCACGGCCTGCGTGACGAGCTTCCAGCCTTCGATCTGCTCCTGCGACCAGATGCCCGGCGTTTCGGCGTAGCCGACGCCTTGCGGCGTGACCGACGTGGCTTCGCTGAGGATCAGACCGGCGCTCGCGCGCTCGGCGTAGTAGCGCGCCATCAACGCGTTCGGCACGCGGATTTCCTCCGCGCGCTGACGCGTGAGCGGCGCCATGATGATGCGGTTCGGCAGCGTGATATCGCCAATTTGCAGCGGATCGAAAAGAGTCGGCATAAGAGTTCACCTTTGGCGGCGGGCAAGGCCCGAGCCTCAAAAAACTGCGTGAAAAAGGTAGCGCGGCGATGCGAATGCGGCGCTCAGAGCTTCGCGTTCATGTATTCGAGGAACGCCTGAATGACGGGCTCGTTGCGCTTGAAAAACACCCATTGACCAACCCGTTTCGACGTGACGAGCCCCGCGCGCTGCAACGCGGCCAGGTGCGCCGACACGGTGGACTGCGACAGACCACAGCGCGAGTCGATCTTGCCCGCGCACACGCCGTGGTCGAGCGGCAACTCCTGATCGGCAAAATGCGCGTACGGCTCACGCAGCCAGCCGAGAATCTCCCGGCGGACCGGGTTGGCCAGCGCTTTATGGATCGCGTCGAAATCGGGCGTCATGTGGATGGTTTTCAGGTGATTCGGCAACCGGCACGCCGCATGGCGTGCGCGACATGCATCGCTACACAACGAATCATATATCGGAACTTAACGATATGGGTGAAAGCACTACTGCGGATGGGGTGATAGGTATCGACATACAGCAGATCGCTCTTGATATCCCCCCGTGATTCCTCAGGATTACCCACAAGTAATGTGATGGTGCTATTCGTTTTGCCTGAATATTCGGTACATCATCGTGATTTCGTGCAGGACAAGAAATCCACGCCAGATGACGGTAGGACCAGGTGGACGATCATGCTTTCGAGCGAGATATCCGCCGAGTCTGGCGATCCACAAGATGACCTGCGCGAGTGACGGCGGTTTATCAGGTATTTCGGTACTGCCATGCGTACGACAGTAGAGGGCTCGCCACTCGATTGGCTGCAGCAATACTTCGCATGGCAGGTTGCCATCAAGCCTGGCAAGCAACATGGAGTACAGGATCCTCCAGCTTACGACGGCGAACAATGCGGTGGCGCGGACGAATCGATCGAGATTGCCAAATTGGCGGGCTTCAATGCGACAGCCACTTTTAAGCACACGATGCCACGATTCAATCGTCCATCGGCGCGCATACCATGCAAGACGCTCGAGGGCCTCTGCGTGTGTTTGCGTAGGCACCGAAGTCAGTAGAAGCCATTCCAATGGCTCTGCTCCTTCGTCTAAGTTCGTTTCCTGTGCATGAATTGCAAACACTTCAATTTCGGGAAGCTTCTCGCGACGACGATTTTGCGGCGGACGAAGGCGTACGGGCATGCAGCGCACAACCAGCCGTGCGGTGCGTGCCTGGCGGTTTTCGCGTGCAGGCACCTGCAGTTGCGCCTCTCCAAGCACTGGCGAGGCCAGCACGGTTTCCCACAAATATCGATCGGGGTGAGCAACGCGTCGGTTCCACGACGCGCGCACCAACCAGTCGACACCGGCAGGCCGCTGCGCCAGGAACACGTCATAGACATCGCCTTCACGGTCGCTCACGCCGATGACATGCGTGCACGGACAGTGCGTCTTGAGTACGCCCAGTTGCTCGATGCCTTCGAGCCATTTCGCGCTCTCTTTCTGTTGTACGGTTCGTTGCCCACGCAGATGTTTCTTGCCCAACTCCTCGTGCCTGCGTATCCAGGTCTTCATCCCGATCACCCCGAGTGGCAGCCCCTCTGGCGTGAGCGCAAGCAGACTGTGTATCAGGAAACCACGCACATGTGGATCGGAGCCATATCCCAGACCTTCGGTTGCCCGCAGATGAGACAAATTGAACTCGGTGGTGTCCTGAACAGCAAGGACGACTGGCACCTGTTGCATACGACACAGCGTTTGACCGATGTGCCCACCCAGCACGCCATCGACATCCACGTGCGGGTTGTCGAAAAAACGATATGCCGCCTTCAGCTCCGAACCATTGAACGACTGCGGAAAAGAGCAATGTGGGCCCAACGAAAGCTTGCGTGCCAGCGTCACGAGCCGTCTGGTCAGGCGAGCGTCGCCGAGCTCGGCGGCGCCAAACTCTTCATTTGCCCAATCATCAAGGTCAGATGTGTCCGACAATGCCCGACATCACAGATCACGAACCGGATCAAAGTTAACATCGGTCGTCACCGTTTACAAGCCATCGCCCTTCAATCGCACAGTCGCGAGCGACTTATGGGTAATCCTGAGCCGTGATTCGGGGGCTGCGGACATAACCGGTGACGCTCAGCGTAATGCCGTCGGGCGTCAGTTGACTGAACATGACGGATGGCGCGGGATGGTCGAGAGTCGACGGGTGCGCCTGATAGGCACGCAGCATAAGTTCGCGAACCTGTTCAGGATCGGTGTCCAGGCTTACCCCGAGATGGACGGCAAGATAGGGATCTGCGTCAATCCGGCAAGCGCCCAGAATGGAGATGCAGCAGTTTCCAGTCGCCCTCGCGTTTGACCCAGATTTCAGTTACGAGCGCGCGAATGTTGAGCTCAGATCCATCGGTCCTGCGCACCAGGAATTGCTCGAGATGGCCCGTCGTGATCACGGTGTCTGGCAGGAACCTATACGCGAGCGGTTGCGGACGCACGATTTGACGCACCTTGATCTTCTCGGTAAGGAAGGACAGATACTCCGACTTGCCATGAACGTAGCCAGCTGAATGGACGAACGTCAGATCGTCGTCGAGTAGCGACGCGAGTTTGAGCAGGTCTCCAGCCACCGTGGCGTCGCAGCGCTGTTGTTCCAACGCCTCGACGACGGCCTGAATGGACGCATCTTTCATCGTAAATCTCCCGAAAATACTGCATGGATACCTCTTGTCAGAGACGGTGCCGGCCGCGTCGTGGCTCGATTCGGCTCAACGCAACAATTCGCCGCCCAGTCGATCTGTCTTCGAAGGCGACCCGGCCCGAGACTTTCCCGCCGGCAACCCATAGCTCGCAAGCAGCGCGACCGTGCATGCGGCGATGACATACCAGGCTGGCGCTGCCAAGGAGCCGGTCATGCGAATCAGCATGGTCGCCAGCAAGGGCGCAAAGCCGCTGAATACGACAACGGCCAGGTTGTAAGCCAGCGCGATTCCGCTGAATCTGATCTGGACAGGGAATTGGTCGGCGAGCACCGACGCCCATGTCCCGCTTGCCAGTGAAAAAACCAAGCCGGCAAGCACAAACAGCACCACCGGATTGACGGTATGAGTCGCCAGCGCTTCATAGAACGGGTAGCTCAATGCGATCAGCAGCGCCGCTGACGCTCGAAGCAGGTACCGGCGTGGAATCTTGTCCCCGAGCCAGCCTGCGGCGAGGAGGCCGAGGGAACTGACGATCAGATAAGCGTTCTGGGCAATTGCCGCGGTCCGTGGTGCATAGTGCAGCTGCTGGACGAGGTAGGCGGGCATGTGGCCATAAAGTATGCCGTTGACGCCGGCCATCACGGCGATCGCCAGTGCCCCCGTCGCGACCGCTTTGCCATGACGTCGCAAGGTCTCGCGAAACGGCTGTTTGACGACAGCTCCTTGCATCCTCTTGAACTCGGGCGACTCGTCCAGATTACGGCGCATCAGGTAGGACGCGATCCCACAAACGCCGCCGAAAAGAAACGCGATCCTCCAGCCATACGCCGCCGCGTCCGTGGCGGACAGGTAGGTCTGGATGCCGAGGTTGACGAATGTGGCCAGCAAAACACCTAAGTTCACCGCGCAGATAATAATGCCCGCGGCGAGCCCCGCCCGATGCGGCGCGGCTTCCACTGCATAGGTAATCGCGCCGGGCATTTCTCCGCCGACGCAAAAACCCTGAAGCATGCGCAGCAGGATCAACAGGATCGATGCGGTCATGCCCCAGCTCTGAAAGTTGGGCAGCAGACCAAGACAGATCGTCGCGGTCGTGACCACGATGATTGAGCCGAGAAACACGGGACGCCGGCCATACCGGTCGCCCCAGCTACTGAGCACAATTCCGCCGAGGGGTCGGATCACGTACCCGATTGCGAGCACGGAGAAAGTAGCCAGCATGCTGACCAGCGACGACGAGTTCGGGAAAAACTGGGCCGCGATGTTATGGGCAAAAAAGCCGTAGACGATGAAATCGTAAAACTCCAGCGAGCCGCCAAGGCTTGCGATGAGAATCATCTTCCACTGCGACCGGGACAAGCCGGATGGCTGTGAACGGTCGGCGCCGCCGACCGGGTTGTGGGATATTCCCATGACTCCTCCAATTTGATTATCGGATTCTTTGTCCGATGGTCTACGTGCGTCGACCGCGAGACGTCTCGCGTGAGAACCGGGGTTGCGGGCTCAGATGGCCACAGCACCTTCGGTTTGCAAGCCGGGTACGGCGTGGTGCAGAAGGTTTTGCAAGGATTCACCGTCCTGCGCGACGCCGTACACATACCGGTCGGGGCGTACAAGCACCGCTGGAGCGTTGATCGACTCCAGCCACTCGCGAACAGCCGCTCCATCGCTGGCCACAATCCCGACGCCCGCTTGCGCAGCGCTATTGGCGACGTCGGGGTATTTACGGAGCAATTCCGGTCGCGCAAGCAGCGCAAACCGATAGCCGACCACGTCATCCACGAGTTGTCCGTCCAGCAGGCGGGGTTGCGGTGCAATATGCCCGGCCACGCCCGATGGTTCATCGATCCATGCGCCCGGGCCAAGCCTGGGTTGTGGGGTCACAAAATTGCGAATCGCTGCGCTCATTTCTTCATCACGGACTTCGGCCAGGTCTGACCTCGTTGTTTGAATGACTGAGCCGAGCTGTACCGCCGTTTCGATAAATAAGCGCACGTGCGGCGAGCGTTCGGATTCGTAGCTGTCGAGGAGGGTATCGGGCGCTTCGCCATGAATGACGGCACCAAGCTTCCACGCGAGATTCGACGCGTCGCGAATACCGGCTCCCATCCCCTGGCCCATAAAGGGTGGCGTCTGATGTGCGGCATCGCCTGCAAGCAGCAGTCGGCCACGGCGCCAACCGTTCGCCACGACCGAGTGAAATGTATATATGGCAGAACGTTCGAGGCGCGCATCGGCCGGAGAAATCCAGCGAGCGAGTTTGTCCCACAGCCATTCGGGGGACGTGAGTTGCGTCACGTCATCACCGGGCATCACCATGATTTCCCAGCGGCGCCGATTTCCGGGACCGCGCGTGTAAGTGGTCGGGCGCGCCGGGTCGCAGTATTGGACCGAGTAGTCGCCAAGATCGGGCCGCGGTGCATCGAGCAATACGTCGACCACAACCCAGCGTTCATGCGATTTCAGATCGGTCAATTCGGTGCCCATAAAGCGTCGCGCAATCGAGCGCGCACCGTCGCAGCCGACTACATATCGCGCGGTGGTACGTCCAAGTTTGCCGCAGCACGTATCCTCGAAGCGCAACTGGACGCCATCGCTCGCCTCGTCAAGCGCGAACACTTCGTGGCGCAACCGGACGTCAACGCTCGATTGCTGCGCAAGACGCTCGCGTAACGCATTCTCGAGATCGGGCTGATGGAACTTGTAACTCGCGCTCCACCCCTGTGGTCCGATACAGGTTGGCCGTTGCCAGTCGATCAGCAACTTGCCTTCCCCGTTCACGAATTTCATGCCGGGACCCACGAACAGCTTGGGTAGCAGCTTGTCGGTTAAACCGAGGGTTTGGAACACGCGCATGCATTCACCGTCGAAATGCACCGCGCGAGGAAGCGCGAAAATCTCCTTGTCTCGCTCCAGCACCAGGACCCGCAAGCCTTCGATTGCCAGCAGGTTCGCGAGCGTCGCCCCGGTGGGCCCGAGACCGATAACGGCTACGTCGTAGTCGCACGCGTGCGTCGAAATAGTTTTCTCTAACATGTCTTGTTCCGCCAGATAAGACGCCGAGCGCACACGAACGCGCCCGGCTACGAGTTTTACGCTTCGTCGGCGATTGGATTGGACAGAACGCCGATCCGGTCAACCTCCACTTCCGCCACATCGCCGGCCTTCATGAACAGCGGCGGATTGCGCTTCGCGCCGACGCCGCCAGGCGTGCCGGTCACGATCACGTCTCCTGGAGAGAGCGGGGTGAACGTCGACAGGTAGGCAATCTGTTTGGCAATGCCGTGAATCAGCATCTGCGTCGTCGCGCGTTGCACTTCCTGTCCATTCAGGCGGGTGACGAGCGTCATCACCGCGTTGGGTTCAATCTCGTCGCTCGTCACCATCCACGGTCCGAACGCGCCGGTGCGATAGAAATTTTTGCCCGGGCCCCACTGGCCCGTATGAAGCTGCCAGTCACGCACGGAACCGTCGTTGTAGCAGGCGTAGCCAGCGATGTGATTCCACGCGTCGGCCTCAGCGATGCGTCGTCCACCGCGCCCGATGATGACGGCAATCTCACCCTCATAGTCGAACTTCTGCGACTCAGGCGGACGCAGCATCGGCTGGCCATGGCCAACCTGGGAAGCCGGCACCCGCATGAAGATGACCGGATGCTCGGTGGTTTCGCGGTTGGTTTCCTTGACGTGGTCCGCGTAGTTGAGTCCCACGCAAAAGATTTGTTCGGGGTTCGGGATCACAGGCAGCAGCGTGACTTCCGACAGCGGGTAGTCGCCCTGCGTGCCATCGGCGGCCTGCGCGGCCTCGCCGAATGCGTCGGCGGCAATCAGTGCCTTCAGATCGGCATAGCGGCCGCCGAGACGCTTGCCAAGGTCGAACACGGTTTCATCGCGAACGATGCCGAACGATGAGCCAAGGTGGGTGGAGAAGCTGGCGAGTTTCATTGAAGCTCCGGATAGATAAAAAGTCGATAGGATCAACGCCTCGATTCGTAAAAAAACCGTGCATTTATCTTATTGTGAGAATAGACTAATTTTAGTGGATGTCACAACGTGTTTTTTGTTAGGGTTTATCACTACTTGGAGACAGGCATGAACGGTATGAAGAAAGCGAGGGCAGGGCTGTCCCTCAGTCACATGGGCTTCTATGTGAGCGACATGGCGCGCGTGGAGGACTTTTATACGCGGGTGATGGAATTCACCGTGACGGATCGGGGTTCGCTGCAGACGCCGCACGGCGCTGTGCAGTTGGTATTCCTGAGCCGCGATCCCGCGGTGCATCACCAGATCGTGCTCGCGAGCGGCCGCCCCGAGCACTTGGCGTTCAACCCGATCAACCAGATTTCGTTCACAGCTGACAGCCTTGCCACGTTGAGGCGGTTTCATCGGCAGTTCATTGCGGAAGGCCTGCAGGAAATCAACCCTGTCACCCACGGCAATTCGGTTTCGATCTATGCGCGCGATCCCGAGGGCAATCGCCTCGAGCTCTACATCGACACGCCGTGGTACGTCGACCAGCCGATGCGGGTGCCGGTGGACTTCGGCTTGCCCGATGCTGAACTGATGGCGGCTGTCGAACGCCACGCAAGAACGCTATCGGGATTCAGGCCGCGAAGTGTCTGGCAAACCGAAATGGCCGAGCGCATGGGGCTTGCATAAGCGTGGCGCTGCGTGGCTCGCGTGCGACTGTTTCCGCGCGGTGGTCGAAGGTCAATGGCGATCTTGCCAGTGGATATAATTCCGTTCACACACGAGGAGGCGCAGCGCAATAGATGTCGAGCATTACGAGACTTTTATCCATACTCGAGCTGTTTTCGGAGGCGAAGCCGTTCCTGTCCGTCGAAGACGTTGCCGCCGAACTCGATTGCTCAACCCCAACGGCTTATCGCTATGTACGCGAGCTCCTGGATGCTGGCTTGCTCATCCGGTTTGCAGGAGGAGACTATGGTCTCGGCCCTCGCATCATCAAGCTTGACTACCACCTGCGCATGTCGGATCCGCTGCTTGCGGTCGGGCAGCCGATCATGCGTGAGTTGAGTGAACACTCCGGCTTCGATGTGGTGATGTCGCGCTGGTACGGTAACGAACTCGTGGACACGCATCGTGAGACTCACGGCGCGGCGCTTGACCTCCGGTACGGCCGGGGCCGTACTCGCCCCCTGTTTCTCGGCGCCGCTCCAAAAGCGATCCTGTCCACCTTTCCGAAGGCCAAGCTCGCGGTCCTGTTCGATCAGTATGCTGACGAGATCGCGCAAAGCGGCCTTGGGGCGACACTCGACGAGTTTCGCGCGTCGCTGCTCAAAATTCGGCGGGCCGGTTGTTATCTGTCGAGGGGCGAACTGGAAAGCAACGTTTCTGCACTGGCGTCGCCGCTATTTGCGGACGACTCCGGTGAAGCAGTCGGTTCGCTTGCGGTGATCCTGCCGACCCAGCGACTCGAATTTGCCAATCTCGACCGTCTTGTCGAATCGATCCAGGAGGCAGCGGCGCGAATCTCGCAGCGTACGCGTGCGTTGGTTGAAAGTCGGGGGACCGGAGCCATCACGTCGTCGCACACCGTTGCGCGAGGCAAGCGGTCCGCATGATGGAGGTCACGTGAACGTCATTCGATCGCGCTCGCGCACTTGAACCTCGGTGGGTTCCGGGGGAAGCTTGTCACGCTTGGCTGCGTTGATTGTGTTGTCCTCGAGGGCGTCGGAACGGAAGCGAACGTCGGACGGAGCGTTGATAGCGGCGGGTACTGCGCACGTGGGTACTGTCAGGATTCTTGCGAGACTTTTTCTGCTGCTTAGCGACTGAACTGCCCCATATATAAACGAATCCTTTATCGAGGCTAGCGACTATTATAATTTGTCATCCTATCTAATGATGGTCGCGAGCCATTCTCACGCCCCACGCGAAACTAACCTTTGAGGACCTAAGCATGTCAGATCGTACTCTTACGAGCGCCGCCGGCGCACCCTATCGGACCGCTCTGCAATATGTGCTGAGCACGCTCAGGCAGAAATCCTGTGAGGCTTGTATCCGGCCAACACGCATCTAGGTCAGGAAGAAGTGGCGAAGCGTCTTGATGTCTGCACGACGCCGGTACGAGAGGCGCCCGCTAAGATCATGACTCTCCGCGCGGATGAGTTCATGCGCCGCTTCCTGCTACACGTAGATGTATACCTACATATTTGCAAGATTAAACAATGTTTTATCAATGTGAAGGAGCAGGGAAGTTCGTCAGCTCCTCCACTCACGGAGCCCGTCGTTTGGCGCGGTCAAAGATCAACGGGTTGTCGATCCAGGCGGGCGGCACTTGCGACAAACGAACTGGTAGCACGAACGCGTAGACCGACGTCGTCAGGAGAGGGCCGTCTTGAAGGCGGTTGGTCACTTGCGACCCTGCGGGATGCGGCTCTGAAGTGTCGACAGACAAGACGTGCAATCCGGAGCGCCGTCGGAGCGAAAACGCGATCTCTGCCTTCGATTCAAATTTCATTACCCAATCACCTGGCCGCTTCACAAATCAATCCCAAATGAGAAGACCTTTCTTGCCGCCCCGCGTACTGAAAAGCCTGCTCGGCTTCAACGACGGCCCGTGGCGGTGGTCGGCCGGCGTCGGAGGGGGCGTCGCCATGGGCGTGCCTCTGACCGCGTTCACGCTGGCCGGCCACCAGTCACTCGGGCTCATCACTTCTCTCGGCGCCTTCACGGCTCTCTACGGCTCGACGCTGCGCCTGGGCGACCGGCTCCAGGCCTTGCCGTTCGTCGCGGCGGGGTTCGTGGCCGCCTCCACGCTGGGCGTACTGTGCGCGACGAATGCGTGGCTGACCATCGCCTGCCTCGTCGCCGTGGCTGCGCTCGCCAGCATCATTCTGCTCGGTGTCGGAATGGGGCCGCCCGGGCCGATGCAGTTCGTGCTGGTCGCCGGTGTCAGCGGTCATCTGGCCGCTTCCGCGCGTTTCAGCGGTTCGCCCCTTGGCGTCTTTATGATCCCCTCTCTGGTCGCGGTCGGCGCGCTCAGTGCGTACTTGCTCGTGATCGCACCCCTCGCGCTGCCACTTGTGCACCAGCGCAAGGGCGAAGCGCCCAGCTTGCGCATGCGGTTTCCTCCCAGCTTGCTCGACGGGGAAACGGCCACGATCGCCGCGAGGGTGATCGTTGCGGTTGCCAGCGCCGGCTTGCTGAGCCTGTCTTTTGGGGAGCACCGTGCCTACTGGACGGTTATGGTCGCGGGTGCGGTGCTGCAGGGCAGCCACGTCTCGCGCTCAAGTGCCATTCGGGCCGTGCACCGCGTTGTGGGCACGGTCTTGGGCGCGGCTGTCTTTGGCTTGATCCAGCTCGTCGACCCGAAAGGCCTCTGGCTCGTCGGGGTCCTCGCGCTGCTCCAGTTCGCGATCGAAGTCGTGGCCGCGCGGCACTACGCCCTGGCCCTGACCTTCATTACCCCAACCGCGTTGACCATCTCAGCGGTGGGCGGGACGAGCGCTCCCCTCGCCCTCGTCGGCGAGCGGATCGTGGACACGTTCCTTGGGGCGGTCATCGCCATGGTAGTTCTCTTGGGCAGCGAATGCGTCAGGGGACGACGCGCACGATAAGCAGGTGGAGGATTCTGGGCTTGTCGCGAAGCGCATTGGGTCTTGCTGATTACTTTCTGATCATGTTCAGCGCCGTGTCCCGCACCGCGCGCTTGAACCTGGTCTGATCTTCAGGAAGTGACGAGAACGCCCGAAGCATATGGTGGTAAGCCACGGTATTGCTGATGGCGTTCATCAGCATGGAAAACATGACTTCGGGGTGGTGCGGTTTCAATTCCTTCGCCCTCGATGCATCTTCGAGCAAAGGCACGAACACGTCGTGATAGGGGCGCACCAGACGCCCGATGAGTATGTTGAAGCGCTCGCCTTCTTCGGTCGCGGCAGTCGAAAAAAACATACCAAGGTCGGGTTCGTCGAAAACCTGATCGATGAAAAGAACCACTGCGTGTTCGACACGCTCACGCGCACCTAGCGTGGCCGAGCGCAACCTGGCTGTGGCGTCGATCATTGGCGCAGCCTGATCCGCGATCTGCTCTACCACCGCAAGCCATAGCGCTTCTTTCGACCCGAAATGATGCGCGATCAGCGCCGGGTCGACACCCGCGTCGCGCGCGATTTCCCGCACGCTGGTAGCGTCGAATCCACGCTTTGCGAAGGTGTGCCGGGCATTTCGCAGGAGAACGTCGGCACCGACGGAAGCACTGTACGCGGGTCGTCCGCGGGTACGCTTTTTCTCGATCAGCTTGGCAGGTCCTGACGTTACGTCGTTCATTTGGGTGTGAGTTGTGGATCGTCAATTCAGCCGGAGTTTAACTGACGGCGCGTGAGACGCTGAGGAGGGCCACGGTTTGACGGAGCTCGTGCTTTAGGCTACGATGTGATTTATTCATCACGCGTTGAATTTATTATGTCACAACCAATACGGATTGTCATCGTTGGCGGCGGGATTGCGGGAATTTTGCTGGCTACCCGACTCGGCGACCTGTTAGGGCGTAGCGGCCGGGCCAGCGTCACGCTGATCGACAGCAGCCCGACGCACATATGGAAGCCGATGCTGCACACCATTGCAGCCGGCACGCGCGATGTTCAGCAGCAGCAGGTGATCTACCTCGCCCATGCCCGCGATCACGGCTTCACCTATCAGCCCGGCGCAATGCACGGGCTCGATCGAAGCCGGCGGCTGGTCCAGCTCGACGAGCTCAGGACGCCGGGAGGTGAAGTAGTGCTCGGTCCGCGAACGGTCGGGTACGACGTGCTTGTGCTGTCGCTGGGTAGCCGGGCGAACGATTTCGGCGTGCCGGGCGTGAAAGAGCACTGCCATTTCATCGACAGTCAAAAACAGGCCGAAGCGTTCAACGCCGCGTTGCGAGCGCGCGTATTTCGAAGCGTCGCGAAGGACGAACCACTGCGTGTGGCGATCGTCGGCGCGGGTGCAACGGGTGTTGAGTTGTCCGCTGAACTGAGCCGCTTGCTTGACGTTGCGTCGAGTTACGGAGACCCGACTGTGCGAGAGCGGCTGAGTCTGACGCTACTCGAAAGCGGCCCGCGCGTGCTCGGGGCGTTTGCGCCGGAGATATCGGCATCGAGCCAGTCGCAGCTCGAGCATATCGGTTTTCGCGTGCTGACTTCGGCGCGTGTTACCGCGGCAGAGGCGAATGGTTTTCGCCATGGCGACGGCACGCTTGCCGAGGCCGATCTGATGGTCTGGGCAGCGGGCGTCAAGGCGCCGGATTTCATGAACAATCTCGACGGACTCGAAACGAACCGGTCCAACCAGATCGTCGTCGGAGCGAGTCTGCAGTCTTCGCGTGACGATCACGTGTTCGCGCTTGGCGATTGCGCAAGCCTGACACTCGCCGGTCACGAACGGCAACTTGCACCGACCGCGCAGGTCGCCACGCAGCAGGCCGAGCATCTCGCGCGTCACCTTCCGGGGTGGCTTGCAGGCAAGCCACTTGCCGATTTCCGTTTCCGCGATTTCGGTTCGCTCGTCTCGCTGAGCGACTACAACGCGTTCGGCACGCTTGGGCGCTTCGGACTCTTTCGTGGCGGTTTCGTGCGCGGACGTTTCGCTCAACTGAGTCACGCCATGCTCTACCGGCGCCATCAGCAGGCTCTCCATGGCTTTCGAAAGGCGACGCTGCTGTGGACAGCGGAACAGATCAACGGTCTCGTCCAACCGAAGATCCGCCTGACCTGAAAGTGGCGCCGAACCCTTTGCAGACCCTGTCGGTTTCCTGGTGCGATTCGTGCAGCGGTCGCTGTGATTACCAGCCCTGACGGGTGTTCATCGCGAAGGGGCCGGGGACGTGCGTGTTGAGCGGTCATCCGATTGAGGCGGGCGAGGCCGTGTACTCTCCAAGAGCAGGCGATCCGCCGCCGCGAAACGCAGGTGCAATGATGGTCGCGGCTTCCGTTAATGTCTAACTGTGACTTTGCGCGCGTTTATATTCTCGGGGAGGCGGTTTCGAATGGACATGCCTGAAGCAAGCGAGGCATCGGGGACGAAACAACGAGTCATGTGACAATTAATACGTATTCCTATATGTGCGACATTGCCTCTCACGAAGCGACATCGCTACACGCGGCGTTTCGCCGATGAGAAGCTGACGCGCACAAGGATCGAACCAATTGTTGCGGCGAGGGGGACAGTGTTTTACGGCCAGCAAGGACACCGATGTATGGACCAAGGCGCTACTATTGCCAGTGCTCTGTACAACGATGCAAAGCACAGGGCCACTCGAACCCGACACGCTGTGATAAGGCAGAGGCGCGGTGTGCAGCACAGCACCTCTGGTGCGCATGCGTGGGCTTTAAAGACGCGACGTCATTTGACGTCACTACTGGAGAGATAGTTGAAAATCGAACAAATCCGCAAAGATGCTTTTGCGATGCCCGTCCACAATCCTTCCTACCCCCGCCCGCCGTTTCGCTTCCTTGATCGCGAGTACTTCATCATTTCGTACGAGACCGACATGGACGCTTTGCGCGCCGTGGTGCCGGAACCACTGACAGTCGCAAGCCCCCTCGTGCATTACGAATTCATTCGCATGCCAGACTCGTCGGGATTCGGCGATTACACGGAAAGCGGCCAGGTTATCTCGGTGAGAGATGATGCCGGCGCGCCAGGCAGCTACACACACGCGATGTACCTCGACGACGAAGGCCCGATTGCCGGCGGTCGTGAGATTTGGGGCTTCCCCAAGAAGCTGGCGAGTCCGAAATTGCGTGTTGACGGCAACGACACGCTGCTTGGAACGCTGGACTATGGCACCCAGCGCATTGCCACGGGCACGATGGGCTACAAGTACGAGCCACTTGACCTCGAGGTCGAGCGCAAGAAGCTGGCGGACACGCCGAACTATCTACTGAAAGTCATTCCGGACGTCGACGGTTCAGCCCGCATCTGCGAGCTCGTGCGCTACTTCCTGCGGGATGTCACGGTGCTCGGCGCGTGGGGCGGTCCGGCCGCGCTTGAGCTGCACCCCCATGCCTTGGCTCCTGTGGCGGATTTGCCGGTGCGCAAAATCGTCGGCGCGCGGCACGTTATCGCCAATCTCACGCTCGACATCGGGGAGGTGGCTTTCGATTACCTCGCCGAGGCGCCGGCACTCAAGCTTGCCGCGAATCAGTAAGCACCCTCTGACATATTAAGGAAAAGGCATGTCCGTAAAAGATAAGGTCGCGCTCGTGACGGGCGCTGCAAGTGGTATCGGTGAACAGTGCGCACGCAAGCTCGCGGCGCTCGGCGCGTCGGTGGTAATCGCGGACCTGAACCTCAAGGCTGCTGAGAGCGTGGCCGAGAGCATCCGTAAGGAGGGTGGCAAAGCGCTGCCTGTATCAATGGACGTGACGAGCGAAGAAGCGGTCAACGCCGGCATCCAGCAGGCTGTCGACAGGCTTGGCAGCATCGATGTGCTGGTCTCAAACGCGGGCATCCAGATTGTCAACCAGATTGAAGATTATGCTTTCTCCGACTGGAAAAAAATGCTCGCAATCCATCTGGACGGCGCGTTCCTCACGACCAAAGCTGCTGTCAGGCACATGTACGCTGCGGGCAACGGTGGGTCGATTATCTATATGGGCTCGGTCCACTCGCACGAAGCGTCGAAGCTGAAGGCTGCCTACGTGACGGCCAAGCATGGACTGCTCGGTCTCGCACGCGTGGTAGCCAAGGAAGGTGGTTCGCGCGGTGTACGGGCCAATGTCGTGTGTCCGGGGTTCGTGCGCACGCCGCTTGTCGACAGGCAGATTCCGGAGCAGGCGATAGCGTTGGGCATTTCGGAAGCAGACGTCGTCAAGAACGTGATGTTGAAGGAAACGGTCGACGGCGAATTCACGACGGTGGAAGACGTCGCCAATACCGTGGCATTCCTCGCCGGCTTCGAATCGTCCGCATTGACGGGCCAGTCCATTATCGTCAGCCACGGCTGGTCGATGCACTAAGGAGCCGCCCAGTGCGTCAAGATCAAGAAACACCAGGCACACCTCGCAAGACTTTCAAGCTTCCGGCCTATGACGAGGTCGCTCTCGTGCTACAGGGTGGCGGCGCGCTGGGCTCCTATCAGGCCGGCGTCTACGAAGGCCTCGAGGAAGCTGGCATTCATCCGGACTGGATTTCCGGCATCTCCATCGGCGCGCTTAACACAGCCATCATCGCGGGCAACGCTCCGGGGAAGCGTACCGAGGCATTGCATGGATTCTGGAGCACCATCTGCCAGCCGGCGGACATGCTTGGGAACCTTGGCGCGTGGCTGCCCCGCGCCGCGGGCATGCACGACCTGTCGCGCAAGTGGTCGAGCTGCTGGGCGGCAGGCCGCGCACTCACCGAAGGGCAGCGAGGCTTTTTCTCGCCGCGCCTTCCGGTGCCCATCCCAGGGATGGGCAAGCGCTCGCCAGAAGAAGTGAGCTTTTACGATACCACCGCGCTTCGGGCGACCCTTCTGCAATTCGCCGATTTCGACAGAATCAACGACGGCGATATTCGCGTCTCCGTCGGCGCGGTCAACGTGCGCACGGGTAACCTGGTGTACTTCGACAACACCCAGATGCGCCTTTCGCCAGAGCACTTCATGGCCTCGGGTGCGCTCCCTCCGGGCTTTCCTGCCGTCGAGATTGATGGCGAATATTACTGGGACGGCGGTCTGGTGTCGAACACCCCGTTGACTGAGGTTGTAAGCGACCCGCAGCACAAGGACACCCTGGTCTTCCAGGTTGATCTCTGGAGTTCGAGCGGTGGCCTCCCGGGCGACATGCTGGATGTGTCCGAGCGCGCCAAGGACATCCAGTATTCCAGCCGGACCCGCGCTATCACCGCGATGCTCGGGTCGACCCAGCGTCATGCACAGCTCATCAAGGAGCTATTGAAGCATGTGCCGCCGGGCCTGGAGAAGCAGCATCCGCTCATCCGGGAGGCACGGGAAGTTGCCGATGGCAGTGCGGTCAATGTTGTGCACCTCATATACAAGAACAAGGCGTATGAGGGGCACTATAAGGATTACGAATTCAGCATCGACACGATGAGCGAGCATTGGCAGACGGGTCTGGACGACATTCGCGCGTCGTTTGAGCATCCGGACTGGTTTGCGATACCGAATCACGATTCGGGATTCGTGACGCACGACGTGCATCGTCCCGGGGGCGCGCCTCACGCGGCGCGGCTGGAGGGCGCTACCAAGCCAGCGCATTACTCGCGCAGGCGCCACAAAGCGGGCGTCGCGCAACCACATCTCGAAGTGGCAGCGCCGAAGTCCGCCCCACCTGGGGAAGCCACGAAGGAAGCTGTGCAGGATGCGACAGGCCGCTAGCCATCGTGGGGCCGGCCGGGTTCGGTTTGGCCGGTCCCTTTCCACGCCAGCCAAAGGGGCGCTGCCGCAGGTGAGTTCGTCCGCCTGTGCGATGGTGGCGTTCTGGAATGCGCTGTAAATTTTATAAGCGTCAGGCAGCACGGCCGCTCGGCCAACCTGCTTCTCGCCATACACCATATACGCCGGGCATCGTAGATTGCGACAATGGCGCTCCCTGGAGCATATTGCGGTTATCGACTCGAGTCTGTCATGGCCGCATTCAGATCGGCTGCTCCATCGGGAAGAAGGGATAAGGCCGGAGCACCTCGCGAACATTTCTGGCCAACCGGGATCGCATGATGAACAGTGAAATGAGAGGCGGCTGTCAGTGACGCCGCTGACCGCATCCAGTATCTGCATCGATTGGCCACCGACAATTAGGGCATCGGCTAAACGCTCGCAAAAGGGACAGGGATTCACAAGTACCAGGAACCACATCAGGTATCAGGCGAAAGAGGGTGATCAGCCCGGCTGGGATTTCTACACCGAGATTCCTCAGCCGGACGACGTCGTGTATCTCGAGCTCAACGGAGTAGCCGCCGAAATCACGATGCTCGGCAACATGGAGCGCGGCCCGGGCACGGTGCAGTTGCGCCTGCCGGTCGACATTGCGAAGCAGCTTGGTCTGGTGCCGCCGGTCTGGGAAAAGTCGGACTGGGGAAAGGGGTAGGTCATGCGCAAATACCGGGACAGGACAGTGCGGTAGGTCGCGGCCTGCACATGCTCCCGCTGCGGCCGGCGCATGACGCCGATGACGACCAGTGGGAGTGGTACGAAAACGTGTCGCCCGACTGGCGTGGCTGCTTTGGCCCGGGTTTTTCACGACAGCGCCCATATGAGCGTTGACGTTTGCCAGCAGTGCGCCCGCAATACGCTGGGGCCATGGCTGCGTGTCGATCCGCCGTCCGCGCCGGATGGCTCAATGCAAGCCCTGAAGGCTGTCGTGCCCGGACTCGAAGCGCCGATATCTGTCGGCAGGATGAAACTCTGTGGTTTCCACGAGAGCGATTTCCGATGCGGGTCCGGGCGTCGCTCAGACTGCCGATCATGGCTTGCCGTATGTCGCGCCGCATCCCGAACTCACCGTAGACACACGGGGGTGGCTGGCTACCTTCGGTTGAACAAGTTATCGTTATCGCCGAATGGGTCTTCTAGACCGCATTGCCGCCGGTCGCGCAGTTGGGAGTTCAAGCGCAGATAACAAGATGGTCCGATCGTTCATGACGGCGCCTCAGAGACAGCAGTTCGGCCAATGCCGACCTTGGGGCGGGCTGGATTCTACGTCGGCAATGTGATGGATTGCCGACGGTAGCGGCGCCGAGCAGCCGGGCGACAGCTTCCGGCATCGCGAACTCACACTCCCGACCCGTTGCGGACATTTTGCGACCTCTTTCTAAGGTCCGGCATGCGCGCGAAGGCAGTCGTTTGGGCGGCGACAATGACTACGTCCGGTCGTGTTGCCTCACGAAGGAATGTTACTCGGCGGATTGTTGTCGTTTTCGCTTTCTTTTTTTTCTTCTTTCGTGGTTTGCCGGGCGCGGAGCGCGCGGCCCCCGGCGACTTTCAACTTTTGCGCAACTTACACTTCGGCTGGCGCATCAGCGGACTTTCGCAGGCCGCCCAGAATAAGTTCTTTTACGCGCTCTGCGCGCCACGCCTTGACCCGACGCTGTAGCGTTCTTAGTTGTGCCTGACTTGCGTACGCTTCTGGAAACATCGCGGCCAACCGATCCATCAATACGTTGGCCGGCACCGAGGGCTCTGCAATCAGCCATCCTTCGATTAGCGGCCACGCGTCGGCGAACGGATCCACCCGACTTCTCCACCAGTGCTTTGCCTTGGGTTGTTTTCGGTGCGTTGGACGTGTCTCACCTTCCTTCCATGCGGAAGAAAGGCCTGCGAGGAAGACGGCGACGTCTGAGTCGCCCGCCGGCGCGGCTTCAGCACGCACGCCGTGGGCCGCGAACTCGCTCAATGTTTGCTGTGCCGTTCGCATCTCCTGCAGCAGCCGCACAGGATCAAGGCCTTTGAACTGTGCCTTCAGCTTTTCCTTGATAGCGGGTTCAACGCTGTCGTGTGCCAGAAGCCGATCGCACGGCGTCGCCGGCGCTAGATAGACCTTGTGTACGCGCGCACCGTCACGCGTCTTGGACTTCAGCTTGAACGAAGGCTGGAAGAAGTTAATGTATAGCCGTGATGACGCGTACAGCTGCGCCAGCGCGTTCCTGGCATCGACACTGCTCAGCCGGCCATAACCGACCAGCCGCCGCACGACGGCGCCGTTCTTCTGCTCCACCCAGGCCTGATCGTTCTTCTTGTAGGCCCTCGAGCGCGTCTGCACAAGACCGCGGCCCTTGCAGTAGTCGAGGACGCTTTGGTTCATGAACGCACTGTCATTATCCGAGTCCACTCCAAGCATCGCGAATGGCAGATCGGCAGCCGCTTTCTCAAATCCTTCAATCACCAACATCTGGTTGCGTACCCGCATGGCCACACATTCTGTCCAGCCGCTGGCGATATCAGTCAGCGTGAGGGTGTGGACGAACTCACCGTCTATCTTCGAACCGCCGCAGTGTTCGACCATGTCGATCTCGAAGAAGCCCGGTGGTGGATCGCGCCAGTCGGCGAAGGTACGCACTGGAATGCTGCGCCGGATGGCCGAGCCCACCCCCGTGCGCCGTTTGCGCTGCCCATCAATGTGCGCACGCGCATTGGCCAGCATGCGATCGATGGTCGCCGCGCTGACCTGAAGGAGTTTGGCCTTGACGACCGGATCCAGGTCGAGATGACCATGCCGCTCCATGGCATCAACCAGCTTCGGGATCAACGCCTTCAGTCGCTTGCCGCAAACCCTGTCGGCTGCTTCCCAGAGCACCGTCAGCGCCTGGCGTACCGCTTCGTCGTATAGCCGGTTGCGCTCGCGTGTCCCCTTTGCCGCGCCGGGTTCTTCCCGTAGCAGCCGAATGGCGTGCTTGCGGTGATACCCGGTCAGAGCCACGAACTCATCGAGAATCCTGATCCGGTCACCGAACGTCGCGCTGCCATACCGCAATTGCAATGCTGCCACCAACTCCTTGCGTGTCGTCATGCTGATTTGCCTCGTCACCTCGTGCCGCTCCCGCCGGACAATCCGACGGGTAGCAAACTACGTGAGGCAACAGGTCAGCGCGAGTTGCAATTCCGATGAGTCAATGCGGCCGGCCAAGATGTTTGTCGGTAAACCGGACTTCCTGCTTGACGCTATCCAAGTCGTTCGCGTATCGATCTCGCTTGACTCCTTGTGGCCGAACCCCAGCGGTACAGCCGTGTCGTCTTTGGTGAAAACCAATGCACTTACGGAACCGGGTTCCGGCGATGACCTTGAGGCCAAGGCCATGCCGACAACGCAATATCAGCCAGCCGCTTCAGTGTGGCCCTGCATGCACGGTCACAGGCTTGCGCCGACATGCCTTGCACAACTGCGCAATAAAAGCGTGCGAGAGCTTCGGTGTCGGTCTCAGGGGCAAGCTCGCCCTCGGCGACGGCACGGTCGAAGCGTGCCTTGATGGCCTGTAGCCCAAGCTCCCGCCGCGCGGCGACCGTCTGGGCGACAGATTCGCTCTTTTCGGCATGTTGAAGAACAGCAGTCGAAATCATGCAGCCGCGCGGCCTTCCCGGGTCGGTAAAGCGTGCTGCGGCGTCGTGCAGGTAGAACGCTATCGCATCGTAGGCCGGCATGTTTCCTTGCAGCGCTTCCAGCCACCGCTTGTTCTCACGCTCGCTGATATGGTCGAGCGCCTGTCTGTAAAGGTCCTCCTTCGAGCCGAACGTTGCGTAGAGGGACGGCGGCGGGATACCCATGGCCAGGGTCAGGTCGGCTATCGAGGTTCCCTCGTATCCATGCTCCCAGAACAGCCGCGCGGCGACATCAAGCCCCACATCGCGGTCCAGCAACCTCGGTCTGCCACGTTTTCGGGCGGGTTCGCTCATTTTATATTGAATACTATAAAAATCATTGACAGGGGGTTTCCAGCACCATTATTGTAACGTTCACTATTCAATTCAACCGAAAAGGAGAGATTGATGTTTGGAAAATTTTCAAGCAAGGTGGCCCTCATAACGGGAAGCTCGCGTGGTATCGGCCGTGCTGTGGCACTGGCCTTCGCGAGAGAAGGAGCCGCGCTCATCGGCGTGCACTACGCCAGCAACGCGGATGCTGCTCACGCGACCATCCGCGAGATCGAGGCCCTCGGATCAAAAGCCGTCGCCATCAAAGCGGACTTGAGTCGCGGGAAGGAAGCAACGGACAGTATCTGGGAGCAATTCAAGGCAGCCGCGATTGCCGCCACGGGCGAGCCTCGGCTTGACATTCTAGTCAACAATGCTGGCGTGGCACCGGCGATTCCCATGTCTCAGACCAGTGAGTCCGTCTTCGACGAGATCCTGACGGTCAACTTCAAGGCACCGTTCTTTTTGATCCAGGCTGTTGCCGATCACATCCGCGACGATGGACGAATCATCAACGTTTCGACAGGTTTTACGCGTGTCGCCGCTCCAACACATCCCGCCTACGCCGCGTCGAAAGGTGCCCTTGAAACCCTTACACTGGCGCTTGCCCCAGAATTCGGTCCTCGCGGTATCACGGTAAATGCGGTCATGCCGGGTGTGACGGAAACTGACATGAATGCGGCGTGGATAACCGTACCGGAGGCGCGTGCCGGCGCAGAGGCCATGTCGGTGTTCTCGCGAGTGGGTCAACCTGCCGATGTGGCTGACGTCATCGCCTTCCTTGCATCGAATGAGGCACGCTGGACTACGGGACAGGTGATCGACGCGACGGGTGGTGCCCGCCTCTAACCATTGCGTCCGCTAGATATGAAAGATCGCGCCAGCGCATAAAAGGGGGTGGACGTATGCGTAGGCGCACGACTAAACGAGAGAAATGGCGCGACTCGCTCGCGTCTCCAAGCCGCCACCGTGGGCGAAGCCTTCTGGTGGTGTGCATGGCCCATGCGAGTCCTATTTCATCTCCAGACCATCGGCTCGTCACCTGATGGCAAACAGCCGCGTCAACTACAGTTGCCCGGTGGCAATCGAGTGATCCTGTGACCGGAATCGCGCGGGCTGCGGACATTGGTTTCATGCTCGGCACTGTCCGTTTGTGGCCGAGGGTGTGTCAAAACGTGCTGCTTCGTAGTCGAGTGCGAAAGTCGACCCACCAGAACGCGCTGTATCGGCTTCGCGGCACGTGGGGAGGGGTAAAGCGACACTCGAAAACCTGGCAGTTTCGAGTTTTGACACACCCTCGGCCGATCACCGTCTCATGCAAACGGCATGGACCTCCCGAATTTCGGGCGGCCGCTTCGGTGGCGCAACCTGTCGTCTGTTGTATGGCGATGCCCCGAAGCACCCGGCGGATCGTCTAAACTGAGAATCGACGAACAGGCCATTCCCGCTCGGCTACCCCGCCATGGCGCATATCTTTTTCGCTGCTTCGATTCAACGGCATATCGCAACGCCCGAGCGCGAGATCGACGCGCGCACGCTCGGCGAAGCACTGGAGTCCGTCTTCGCCGCGCAACCTCGACTGCGCGGCTACATCCTTGACGATCAGGGCTCACTGCGAAGGCATCTCGCCGTGTTTGTCGACGGCCGGCCGGTGCGCGACCGACAACATCTGTCCGATGCGCTCGGCGAGGAAAGCCGGGTTTACGTCATACAGGCGTTGTCGGGCGGATAAGAAGGTTCCACTCTTACTCGAGCTTTGCATGGGACCAGAGTAAGCGCTAAAGCGCCAACTTTGGTCGACAGGAGACACTCCACATGAGCGATCGATTGTTTGTTGCAACCCGCAAGGGATTGTTCGTTCTGCAAGCCGACGGCGAGGGCGGCTGGACGCTCGGTGAGCCGTATTTCGTCGGCGAGCCGGTGAGCATGGTGCTGCCTGATCCGCGCGACGGTTCGCTGTATGCCGCGCTCAATCTCGGCCACTTCGGCGTGAAGCTGCATCGCCGGCGCGCGGGCATAGAGGATTGGGAAGAGTGCGCGGTCCCCGTCTACCCGCCGCAGCCTGCCGACGAGACGCATACCGGTGACGGCGCGGACACGACCGCGGACAATGCGAGCGCGGCCGTGCCCAGCCCGCCGGCCCCTCCCTGGACGCTCCAGCAAATCTGGTCGCTCGAAACCGGCGGCCCGGACGAGCCGGGCGTCCTGTGGGCCGGCACGATTCCCGGCGGGCTCTTCCGTTCCGACGATGGCGGCGACACATGGGTGCTCAACCGTGCGCTGTGGGATCGCCCGGAGCGCCGAGAATGGTTCGGAGGCGGCTACGACGCGCCGGGCATCCATTCCGTGATGGTCGATCCGCGCGACAGCCGGCACGTGACGATCGGCGTGTCGTGTGGCGGCGTCTGGCAAACCGCCGACGGCGGTGCGACCTGGCGCGTGAGTGCCGAGGGCATGGAGGCCGACTACATGCCGCCGGAGCGGCGCGGCGATGCCAACGTGCAAGACCCGCACCGCGTCGTGCAATGCGCGGCAAACCCGGATGCGCTGTGGACGCAGCATCACTGCGCGATCTTCCGCTCGACCGACGGCGCGGCGCACTGGCAGCGGATCGAAGCGCAGCCATCGAGCTTCGGCTTCGCGGTTGCCGTGCATCCGCGCGAGCCGGACACCGCGTGGTTTGTGCCCGCCGTGAAAGACCAGTGCCGGATCCCGGTGGACGGCCAGTTCGTCGTCACGCGCACACGCGACGGCGGCCGCACGTTCGAGCATTTCTCGAACGGGTTGCCGCCTGCACCGGCGTATGACCTCGTGTATCGGCACGGGCTCGCTGTAGATGACTCCGGCACGCGCCTCGCAATGGCGTCGACCACCGGCGCGCTATGGACATCCGACGACGGCGGCGAAAGCTGGCATTTGATTTCAGCGCATTTGCCGCCTGCTTATTGTGTTCGGTTTGGATGAGGGCGCGGGGCGGGCTGGTGAGACATGAAACGCCTACATTGCCATTCATGCGCCGGTCATAGCCTGAATGCGTGCATCGGCGTGATGGATCGATACTTCGAGCCGTACGCGCCGGCGAACCGCTTTGTGTAGCCCGGCTTGTCGGAAGAGACTTTTTGACACTTCGCCGAACGTCCGATCAGCACCAGGAATCACGCGGACGTCCCTGCGCGAGAGACAGCTTTTGACGGAGGACGCAGCTCATTCATAGCGCTCTCGTTCACAGAATCGGACGGCATCTGGGCGCTCATCAAGAAATATTGCGTTCATACCGCGAGCATGGGTTTCGGCTTCTGCGAAATTCACTAACTGTCGGCCGGCGCCGCTTCCTCGCGCGGTTGCGTCCACTACCAGATCATCGATATGCAGGTGCGGCCCACGAGCTAATGTATGGACAGGCCGCATCCCGATCACTCCGATAATCCTCTCACCGCGGAATGCTGCGACCAGCTCATAGCCAGAAAGCGATTGCCGCCGAACCCGGTCGAGAAATTCGGGTTCGTCAAGGGTACTGAGTTGGACGACGACCGGGGTAGGCCAGCGCCCATTCCGTTGGCGATAGTCGTCTGATTTCCAGGCCGATTCGTTGTTGTTCAGTCATAGTGTCGAAGATCCATATCTGAAAAGTCGAGATTGATGTACCCAGACGTAGCTGCGGATTTCAACGGTTCGGCCATTCTGAACGGGCGCCTTTCGAGAAGATCAAGAGGCGCCTCAGGGTCGGCCGGAGTCGGTCGTTCGAGCGGCATCGCCAGCATTGGAAGTCCAGCCGGCTGGGGCGACAATTTCGACCTTCATCCGGTCGGGGTCTTCACAGTAGAGGGCATAGTGCTGGGGGCCGCCGGCGAAAGGATGACGATCCTCATAGAGCACGCGATATCCATTTGACTTCACCCATCGCGTTATTTCATCGACTTGCGTTTGAGACGCCGCATGGAATGCAAGGTGGTTCAAACCGACGTTCCTTCTGTCGTAAGCGCCATCGACCTTTTCGACTTGCGTGAACACGAGGTAAGTGCTGTCGCGTATGTAGCTTCTGCCGCCGGCCCAGACCTGATGTTCGCTATATTCGAACTGTTCGAGTAAACGGTATCCAGAATCGCAGCGACGTTTCGAGCGATAAAACGTTGATTTCGAGGTGGTGAAGGCTTCCGGGTGCAGCCATATGGATTGTGTTTATCGCGAGGTCAATGACCCTCGAAGTATGGCATGACTGCGGATAACGCAAAACGGCGGATGCTTCCCGTCACTCGTCAATGTGCTCCGCAGATGCATTCCTACGAACGGCTGTTATGGGGAGACGCCAAAGTCCCTTCAAGGTCGCATCATGCCTTTCGCATGAGACACCCCCCGAAGACGATGGTTGAGCGCGGTCGTGAGACGCAGCGCGGCCAGGATGAGACATTCGACACACGTTTCTGATTCGTCGACAATCGGTGAATATAGACAAACCTCGACGGAAGACTGAGATGATGCTGCGGCCGACAGAAATCCAAATTGAATCAACCCGGCTCTTGATCAAACCGTTCTCGGCCAACGACGCGGATGCTGCGTTCTCGTTCATCACCCCTTCGCTCACCCGTCACATGGCGTGGGAGCCGCCTGCATCCCGTCAGGATTTTGATGGTGTTTGGCGGTCCTGGGTACCGTCGATTGACGATGGGTCAGACTATGTGTTCGCGATACGTCAACGCGCCGACGGGAGTTTCCTTGGGTTAGCCGGGCTTCACCGCGTACGCACCGAGAGCCCGGAACTCGGTATCTGGATTCGTGAAGATCGTCATCGAAATGGGTTTGGTTGTGAAGCTGTGACCCTTGTTGCACACTGGGCAACGCGAACCATTGGTTGTGAAAGCTTTACCTATCCGGTTGCCGAAGAGAACCGTCCCAGCCGGCGCATTGCCGAATCGCTAGGCGGCGTCATTGTGGAAAGCCGCGCGACGCCAAAGTACAAGTCTGTGGTTTACAGAATTCCTCGCCAGCCAGTCGCAACCGAGGTATAGGCGATTCCGCCTATGGACTGGCTTCCGTCGGCCAGGATCGGACGGTCGACTTCACGATCTGGATCGTCGACAATTCCCGTGCAGGTCTGTTGATAACCGGACGCAGGCGCAAGGAAAGAAGCAATGGGACAAAAATTGACCGACAACGAGTTGGCGCTATACAGGCGAGTGGATGAGGTTTTGCACTACGTATGGGACCCGATTGGCATCGCAACCAGTGCAGCGGCGCGCGACGAATATGTCAGGTATCTGCCCAAAGTTTTCGCAATGTTGCAGGAGGGAACGGACGCGTCCTCAATCGCCGCGTGCCTCGACAACGTCGCGACTGAGAGAATGGATCTGGGTGCAAATCCGGAGCATTCCAAACGCGTCGCCGAATTGCTGCTCGACTGGAAAGCCGAAGTTGATAGGGGTCGGCGTTAATGAATGCGGGGCGGCCTCAGCGACTCGCGGTATCGAGGATGAAGTCGATGACCGTTGTACCGCTAGAAGCTGCCTTTAACATAGCACCGGCTCAAACGTCTGTTCCGGGTCGAGGGCGGTCCGCCGCGGCAAGCGGCGAGCGCCTTGGAGCCGCGGCGGCAATGCATCTGCGCCGGAAGATTTGCGCCGCCTCGTCCTCGCCCTCGCTTATAATCCGGCATGACTCCATCCATTTCCCACGCAGCAAGCTTACGAGCGGGGCCACTGGGCACCCGATTCATCGGTTCGTTCATCGCACATACATCAGCGGGCTATTCGTCATCCACGCACGTGGAGTACACGCCCCGCGAGCCGCACCTGGCGGTCGTATGAAAATGCCCAAACGGCTTGCGCCGCTTCTCGAAGAAGGCCTCATCGACGAAGTCATCGGCCAGTTGATGAGCGGCAAGGAGGCAACAGTCTACGTCGTGCGCAGCGGCAACTCGACGCGTTGTGCAAAGGTCTACAAGGACGCGAAGCAGCGCAGCTTTCGGCAGGCCGCGTCGTATCGGGACGGCCGCAAGGTCAAGAACAGCCGGCAGGCGCGTGCGATGGAAAAAGGGACGCGCTACGGCCGTCAGATGCAGGAAGCCTCATGGCAAAACGCAGAAGTCGACGCGCTGTTCCGGCTCGCCGGCGCAGGCGTGCGCGTGCCGCAACCCTATATCTGTACCGATGGCGTGTTGCTGATGGAACTGGTGGTCGACGGGTTGGGTGACGTCGCGCCGCGCCTGAACGACGTCGATCTGACCGAAGCGCGCGCCCTGGAACTGCACGCGCTTCTGCTCAACCAGGTTGTCCGAATGCTCTGTGCGGGCGTGATTCACGGCGACCTGTCGGAATACAACATCCTGCTGGCAGCGGATGGGCCGGTGATTATTGATCTGCCTCAAGCCGTTGACGCAGCCGGCAACAACGACGCGGCTGCGATACTCAAGCGTGACGTCGACAACCTGGCCGCGTACTTCGGACGGTTCGCACCGGAAATACTCACCGCGAGCTATGGCACGGAGATCTGGACGCTGTTTGAAGCAGGCCGACTGCATGTCGATGCCGTATTGACAGGCCACATCGAAGTTGACACGCGAGTTGTCGACCTCGATGGTGTGCTGCAGGAGATCGAAGCGACACGTCTTGAGGAAGACGCGCGATTGCGGCGACAGCAGGAACTGAGCGCAGGCTAGTAACCGCGTTCGATGTCGCCGGAGATGGCACTGAAGAAGAACCTCGTCGTATGTCGCCGTCCGGGCGCCCCATGCGGGTACCCGGCTTCTTCTCTTCAGATTGTGACAAAGTAGTGCCCATCAAATCGGAATGGTGGACATTACTTTGGTGTCTATCTCAGTCACCGCCTAAGAAGTGGCGCCGTTGGTTCGGACAGTCAGATCGAATTTATAAGTGGAAGCGCCGGGGTCATCAAGCTGCCGATTTGATCGCTGGCAGCGTCGCGAAGTATGCCTCATCCGGGGTCTGGTCGGACAGACTTGAATGGGGCCGTTTCTGGTTGTAAAGGTTCAGGTAATCGCCGATGGAGCGGCGTGCATGGCTGACTGATTCATAGACTTTCAGATACACCTCTTCATATTTCACGCTGCGCCACACGCGTTCGACGAATACGTTGTCGCGCCAGGCGCCTTTGCCATCCATGGACAGGCGGATGCCCCTGCCGAGCACGGCGTCGGGAGGGTGTAAAAATTTTTGTGTAAACGGTCATTTGGCAGGAAACTGTCAGCAACAGGAGCACAGATGACCGTAGCGAAACGCAACAAAAGAGAAAAACCCGATCCTGAACTCGTCAAGCTGGCAGACAGCCTGCTGGCGAACTACCAGAAGCCGGAAGATCTGATAGGCGAGAACGGGTTGCTCAAGCAGCTCACGAAGATGCTGGTGGAGCGAGCGCTTGAGACGGAGATGTCCGAGCACCTGGGCCATGGCAAGAGCGAAGCGGTGACTAATGCCACTGGCAACACCCGGAATGGGCATAGCGCCAAGACGCTGCAGGGGGAATTTGGCGAGTTGCCGCTCAACATCCCGCGCGACCGTCAGGGGGCGTTCGAGCCGAAGCTGGTGGAGCGCCATCAGACGCGCTGGACGGGCTTCGACGACAAGATCATTTCGCTGTATGCGCGTGGCCTGAGCGTGCGCGAGATCCAGGGGCACCTGGAAGAAATGTACGGCACGGAGGTCTCGCCCACGCTCATCTCGGCGGTCACCGACGCCGTCAGCGAGGAGGTGAAGGTCTGGCAAGGCCGTGCGCTCGATGCGCTTTACCCGATCGTCTATCTCGACTGCATCCACGTCAAGGTGCGCGACAGCGGCGCGGTGCGCACCAAGGCAGTGTACCTGGCCATCGGCGTGAACATGACCGGTCACAAGGAGGTTCTGGGACTGTGGATTGCCCAGACCGAGGGTGCCAAGTTCTGGTTGCAGGTGGTCACTGAGCTGAAGACGCGCGGCGTGCAGGACATTTTTATCGCCTGCGTCGACGGGCTCAAAGGTTTCCCTGAAGCCATTGAAGCGGTCTATCCGAAGGCGGCCGTGCAACTGTGCATCGTGCATATGGTGCGCAACAGCCTGAACTTCGTGCCGTGGAAAATACAGCAGGAAGTCGCCGCCGATCTGAAGACGATCTACACTTCATCGACCGTAGAGCTGGCCGAGCAGATGCTCGGCGTCTTCGAGGCCAGGTGGGACAAGGACTACCCTTCCATCGGGCAGAGCTGGCGGCGCAACTGGGCACGCGTGATTCCGTTCTTCGATTACCCGCCGGAAATCAGGAAGGTGATTTACACCACGAATGCCATAGAATCGATCAACATGAGTCTGCGCAAAGTAATCAAGACCCGCAGCTCGTTTCCGACCGATGAGGCCGTGACCAAGCTGTTTTACCTGGCGCTGAACAACATCAGCAAGAAGTGGACGATGCCTATCCGCGACTGGAAAGCGGCCCTGAACCGCTTCACAATCCAGTTCGAAGAGCGGCTAGTGCCGGGTTAAACCTCAACCCGTTTACACAAAATTCCGGACACCCCCGGCGTCGGTGAACGCTGTCGCGGTGAACTGGCTGCCCTGGTCGGTGTTGACGATTTCAGGTCGCCCGTATTTCGCAAACGCTTCTTCCAACGCCTCGACAGCGTGCATCGCTTCCATCGTAATCGCCACGCGGTGGGCCAGTACCTTTCGGCTGGCCCAGTCCACCACGGCGGTCAGATAGACGAAGCCGCGCGCCATCGGGGATATAGCTCGTATCCAGTGCCCAGACCTGGTTTGCCCGATTGATCGTCATGCCCCGCAACAGATAAGGCCAGATCTCGTGCTTCGCATGACGGCGGCTCGTGTTCGGCTTGCAGTACAGCGCCTCAATGCCCATGCGCTTCATCAGAGTGCCGACGGGTTTGCGCCCGACCCTGATAGCTTCACGTTTGAGCAGGCGAACCAACATTCGTGCACCGGCAAACGGGAACTCCCCAGATGCAATTCATCGAGCCGCCGCATCAGCTTCTGATCGGCCTCGCTGACCGGGTGTGGCTGGTAGTAGGCGCTTGAACGGGCAATGCCCACCAGCCGCACCTGCCGGCTCACCGGCAATGCGTGCTCGCGATCAATCATCGCTTTACACTCAGCAATCCCGCCTTGCCGAGCGCGCTTTCCAAGACATGATGGCCTTGCGGAGTGAACCCCGAGTCAATTGCCCGATCTTCGCGTGCAACACCTTCACATCGACCGGGGGCTCGGCCGATGTCTGGCCCGTCTCGAACACTTCGGCAACACGCTCCTGCAGTTGCTTCTTCCAGTCCGTGGTCTGGTTCGGATGCACATCAAACTGTTGGGCCAGCTCGTCCAGCGTCTTGTCGCCCTTGAGCGCCGCGAGTGCCACATTTGTCTTGAACGCCGGTGAGTGTGTCCGTCGGTTGCGTTTCGTCATCTTCTGGTTCCTTGTTGCCGGCCATTATGACCGACTCACGTCCCAGCTTTTCCACTTACCGACCTGTCCGAATTCTCGGCGCCACTTCTCTTGCGCTGGCGCCGGTTATCTCAAAAATCGGATCGGGCTGATATTCGTGGCTAACCGCAATCCATAGCCTAGAGGTTCTTCCTACTGGGTTGTGTAGCGCGAAGGGGAGCCTTCTGTCAGTCAGGTTTCCGGTACGTTTCGAGCAACGTCATTCATGCCCACGGCCCCTCTTGTTCCGACTGTGAGGTATTGAAGTGATGCGATTGTCCTATTTACGTCATGCCCGCGCAAGCGCTCAGGCCATTTCCACCAAAGTGAGTCATTTGGTGCATTCCCGATTTGAATCTCTGGTGCGCGCCGTGTTGCTGTGCGGTGTGGTTGCGGTGCTGAGTGTGTCCGCGTGGGTGATCGTATCCGAGATAGTCAGTCGCGCGAACAAATCCAGCGCATCCCAACCGACCTTGACCTTGGAGATGGCTGCGCCGGCTACTGACAAATTGGTTACTGAAACCGGGAATAGTCAGCTATCTGACGCTCGACCTTTTGTCATGTCGGAATCTTACAGTGGTGCATACGCGGGACGCATCGAGGGTAGCTTGCTCGACACCTTGGAGCGGGCCAGCGTGCCGGTCGAAATACGGGAGCAGATCGTGCGTATTTTTGCCTCCCGGCTCGACCTCGCTGCGCCCGCGCACAAGGACGACACTTACCATGTTCTCTACGTGCGCGACGAGACAACCATACAGCGCGAGCATCTAACGGCCGTCGAACTCCGGTCGCGCGGTGAGATCTATCAGGCCATGTGGTTTATCCCGCCGGGGCAAACTGGCGGAGACTACTATTCATTTGACGGACGGCGGCTTGCCGCTGAGCCATTCTCGATGCCGCTTGATTACGTTCGGGTAAGTTCGCGATTCGGTTACCGAACCCATCCGGTCACGGGCAGGCACCTGATGCACACAGGTGTGGACTTTGCCGCCCCGAAGGGGACCCCGGTTGTCGCGGCTGCCTCGGGAACCGTGCAGTTCGTTGGCATCCGAAGCGGATACGGCAAGATCGTCGTGCTCCGTCATCCGCAAGGCTATACGACGTTCTATGCTCACCTGTCGGCCTTTGCGCGTGATTTGCGCGTAGGCGCGCCGGTGACGGAAGGGCAACCGCTCGGCGCGGTAGGCGCCACTGGGACGGCCACCGGAGCTCACCTGCATTTTGAGGTGCGCAAGAATAATCAACCGATCGATCCAATATCTGTGACGAGCCGAACTGGCGCCATGCCGCTCACTACCATTCAGCGAATCGCGTTCGACAGCGCGATGGGCGCTCTGCGCGAGAAACTCGCGGCATTGCCCGTCGATATTCCGACGACAAGGATGGCGTCGAATGCTGAAGGCACACCGAATCGATCTGGAAAGCCGGGGGGCTCCTCGGTTTGAGGAGCGAGACGATGCGGAGATTGTCGCATTGACGAAGTCAACAGAATTCGTCGGGCAGTAACGTAGATGAGCATGACGGCAAAGACGAGAACGCCGGGCATCGCGCCCGCTTTGGAGGGTAGAGAAGCGTCTCATTGCTCATCGGAGATGATTCTGCTGTGTCTCGCCATTCGGACGGATCACGACGGGCGCGGTTGCCCGTATCGTGCGCGTGTCCGATGGCGCACAGGGCGTACAGCCGGTCAAAAATTCTAGCGACCAGCTGTTTAACCGAGGCAAACCAGGCTATCAACGATGTCGCCAATAACGCTTATGCCGGCATCGCAGCGGCAATGGCTATGCCGAACATAATGCCGTCCGGTCCTTGGCGCACGGCGCTCGCGGGGCGCGTGACAAACGCACAGCCAGAGGGGTGAGGTTTCGGCTTCCGCCCTGAATCAGCGGGAGCCTGAGCAAAGCGTCGACCTTTCTGACGACGCTCCCGGCGTTGGCCAGCGCCTTTGAGGCCGATTTCACCGACGTGCCGTACCCGGCGGCCGTCCAGTTTCCCCTTGATGCCCAAGCGCACGCGACAGATTGCCCACCTCGCGCTTGAGCAACTCCGCGAACTGCGCGACGCGCTCATCGGTTACGCGCACGCTCGGCCCGAAGATGCACACCGAGCCTGCCACCTGGTTCGCGCCGTTGAAGAACGGCGCGGCTACCGCGACTGCGCCGGCGATCAGCTCGTGATGGCTGGTGCCGAAGCCTCGTGCGCGGACCGCGTCGAGATCGGCGGCTAGCGCCGCGACGTCCTGATCCGGATCGGTCAGATAGCGCCGCAGATCGTCCTCCGACAGCGGCATCTGCGAAAGAATCGTGCGGCCGCTCGCGCCGAGCACGAGCTTCTCGCGATAGCCGACCCCGCGCCGGAAACTCAGCGGCTGCGGACTTTCCAGTTCGGCCACGCAGATCCGGTACGTCCCCTCCGGCACGAACAACGCGACCGTCTCCGATGTCGCTTCCCAAAGCTCACGCAGCATCGGCTGCGCGAGCTGCGCGATCGTATTGTTCGCCATCCACGCGTGCGCGAGTTGCGCGACCGAACTGCCGAGTCTGAAGCGTTGCGGCTCGCCCGACGAGGCGAGAAAGCCGTTCTGTTCGAGCGTATTCAGCAGGCGGTACAGCGTCGGTCGGCTCAGGTCCACGCGGGTCAGCAGCTCCGCGACGGTCAATTCTTTGTCCCCGGGCCGGAACGCCAGAAGAATTTCTAGCGCCCGTTCGACTGCCCGCACATTTTCGTGCGGTTTTTTTTCTTCCATTTGAAATTTCCTTTCTGCGGCGGTCCGCGTCGATTGCACATTGTAGTGAAAGTCCCTAGCCGCAAGAACTTGACGTCGATCAATCTGTCCGTACAATGAGACGCTATTCTCACACAACGGACAACCGGATTCGGAGGAATGATGGACAAGAACATGTCGGAAACTCTGGTTCGCACTGGCCCAGGCACGGCGATGGGCAATCTGATGCGCCGCTACTGGGTGCCGGTGCTCCTCGCCAGCGAAATCGCAGAGCCTGATTGCCCGCCGGTGCGCGTGCAGATCCTCGGCGAAAAGTTGCTCGCTTTTCGCGATTCCGACGGCCAGCCGGCGCTGATCGATGAGTTCTGCTCGCACCGCGGCGTGTCGCTGTACTTCGGCCGCAATGAAGAGAACGGCATCCGCTGCTCGTATCACGGTCTGAAATTCGACCGCAACGGCAACTGCGTGGAAGTGCCGTCCGCGCCGCAGGCGTGCAAGCACATGGGCATCACCGCGTATCCGTGCATCGAACGCGCGGGCATCGTGTGGGCGTACATGGGGCCGAAGGACCGCCAGCCGGCGCCGCCGGATCTCGAGTGGTGCAATCTGCCGGAGAGCCACGTGTTCGTCTCGAAGCGGCTGCAGGAATCGAACTACCTGCAGGCGATGGAAGGCGGCATCGACACGAGTCACGTGTCGTATGTACACCGCTACGAAGTCGACGAGGACCCGATGCATCAGGGCACGAAGGCACTCGACTACATCAAGGCGGACGGCAACGTGATCTTCGAGATCGAGAAGCAGCCGTTCGGCCTCACGCTGTTCGGCCGCCGCAATGGCGAGCCGGATTCGTACTACTGGCGCGTCACGCAGTGGCTGTTCCCGTGGTACACGCTGATCCCGCCGTTCGGCGATCACTCGCTCGCGGGCCACGTATGGGTACCGATCGACGATCACACCTGCTGGGCGTGGAGCATCAACTTCCGCCCGGACCGTCCGCTCGACGAGCAGGAACTGGCCGACCTGAACGCCGGCAAGGGCATTCATTGTGAGTACGAGGAGGGTGGCACGTTCCGGCCGAGGGTGTGTCAAAACTCGAAACTGCCAGGTTTTCGAGTGTCGCTTTACCCCTCCCCACGTGCCGCGAAGCCGATACAGCGCGTTCTGGTGGGTCGACTTTCGCACTCGACTACGAAGCAGCACGTTTTGACACACCCTCGGCCGAAAGCGAACAAGGACAATGACTACCTGATCGACCGCCAGGCTCAGAAGGAAAAGCGCGCGTACTCGGGCGTGTTCGGCTTCGCGATGCAGGACGCGTCGCTGCAGGAAAGCATGGGTCCGATCCAGGATCACAGCAAGGAAAAGCTGCTGCCGACCGACCGCGCGATCGTGATGGCGCGCCGCATGATGTACGAGGCGGCAACGGCGCTGGTGCCCGACACCGATCCGCCCGCGATCGACGCCGACCAGCAGCGCGTACGTGCTGCCGGCGTGCTGCTGCCGCGCGATCAGAAGCCGCAGGAATGGGCGGTGATCCATCTGCACGACGGCAAGGACCAGCCGATCTACTCGATCTGATGCACGGCGGAGCCGGACTCTGGTCCGGCCCCGCGTGTCGTCGTCTGGTCCGACTGGACCTTCTGCCCATTCCGCAAAAGGAGGCCGGCTGCGCGCCGGCATGCAATGCAGCAACGTAAAAGACTCGAGGACAAGGTCGCGCTGATCACCGGCGGCGGAGGCGGCATCGGTGCCGCGACCGCGCGCGTGTTCTGCGCAGAGGGTGCCGCGGTGGTGCTCGTCGATGCGAACCCGGAGGCGCTCACGCGCGTCGCCGAGGAACTGAAGGCGGCTGATCCATCCGCGCGTGTCGAGACGTTCGCGGCCGACGTGTCGCACGACGCCGATGCGGTGCGCGCGGCGCAACTCGCCGCCGATTCGTTCGGCCGGCTCGACGTGCTGGTGAACAACGCGGCGATGCGCAACTACAGCGCGCTCGCCGACGCGACGCCGGCCGAGTGGCAGGCGATGGTGTCGGTCAATCTGGTCGGCACATCCAACTATTGCAGGGCAGCGCTACCGTTCCTGCGTCGCGCGGGCCGCGCAAGCATCGTCAACGTGTCGTCGTGCTACGCGGTGACCGGCCGCAAGGGCATGGGCCTGTACGACGCGACCAAAGCCGGCATGCTCGCGATGACCCGCACACTCGCGTTCGAGGAGACCGCGAACGGCGTGCGCGTGAACGCGGTGTGCCCGGGTTCGACGCTGACCGAATTCCACATGAACCGGGCCATTGCATCGGGCAAAAGCGTCGAAGTGCTGAAGACGCAACGCCAGGACACGTCGTTGATCGGCCGTTGGGCGTCGCCCGAAGAGATCGCATGGCCGATCCTGTGGTTCGCGAGCGACGAGGCTTCGTACATAACCGGCACGACACTGATGGTCGACGGCGGCCTGTCGGCGATGTGAGCGGAGGAGGTGGCATGAACATGACCGATTCCACGCTGATGGTGCGTGTCGCCGCAAGACACGACGAAGCCGACGGGATTGCCGGCTTCGAGTTCGTCGACATCGACGGCCGCGACCTGCCGCCGTTCGAGGCGGGCGCGCACATCGACGTCTATGTGCCCGGCGGGCCGGTGCGGCAGTACTCGCTGTGCAACGCGCCTCGCGAGCGTCACCGGTATCAGATTGCGGTGTTGCGCGCCGCCGATTCGCGCGGCGGATCGCAGCGCATGCACGACGCGGTGAGCGAAGGCGACGCGATTCGCATCGGCGTGCCACGCAATCACTTTCCGCTCGCCCGGCATGACGCGAAGCCGCTATTGCTCGCGGGCGGCATTGGCGTGACGCCGATTCTCTGCATGGCGGAGCAACTGGCGGCAATGGGCGCGGCGTTCGAAATGCACTACTGCGCGCGCTCGAAGAGCCGTGCGGCGTTCGTCGAGCGAATCGCCGCGTCGTCGTGGCCGGACAACGTGCAATACCACTTCGACGACGCGCACGGCATGCTCGATCTGAACGCACTGCTGACGGACGCCGGCGCGGACCGGCATCTATATGTGTGCGGTCCGCAGGGCTTCATGAACGCGGTGCTCGACACGGCGCGCTCGCTCGGCTGGAGTGACGATCGTCTGCATTACGAATACTTCGCGGCGGCGCAGCCGTCGGGTGATGGCGCGTCGTTCGACGTGCGGCTCGCGCGCTCGGGCCGCGTCGTGTCGATTGCGGCCGATTGCACGGTCACCCAGGCGCTCGCGGCGGCGGGCGTCGACGTGCCGGTGTCGTGCGAACAGGGCATTTGCGGCACCTGCGTCACGCGGGTGCTCGAAGGCGAACCTGACCACCGCGACCTGTTCCTGTCGCCAGAAGAGCAGGCCCGCAACGATCAGTTCCTGCCGTGCTGTTCACGCGCGAAGTCGAGGGTGCTCGTGCTCGATCTGTAACCGTAATCGCCGGCCCGGCCGCCAGGCGCGGTAGGCGCCATCTATCAGAAAGAAAACGGGCGGCCGCTGGCACGCCCGGCATCGGAGGAGTCATGGAGAAGAATCTGGCGTCGTCGGAGGGTATGCCCGCGAGCGTCTGGACCGCGAACGGGGCGGGGGCGGCGAGTAGCGCCGACACGAGCCCGTATCGCTGGGTCGCGCTGTTCATCGTCTGGGCCGCGTTTCTGCTCAGCTATGTGGTCCGCGTCGCGTGGAGTACGGTGGCCGCGCCGGTCGGCGCGTCGCTCGGCATCGGCGTGTCGATGCTCGGTGCGTTCGTCACCGCGTTTTACGCGGGTTATGTGATCGCGAACGTGGTTGGCGGCATGCTGACCGATCTGCTCGGCGGTCGCGCGATGCTCACGCTTGCGCTGCTGCCGCTCGGCGTGCTCACGTTCACGTTCGGCAATACGCATTCGCTCGCATTCGGCATCGTGATTCAGGCCGCGATGGGTTTCGCGGCGGCGCCGACTACTCGGCCGGCATGAAGATCATTCCCGCATGGTTCACGCGCGACCGTGGCCGCGCAATGGGCCTCTACACGACCGCGACGTCGCTCGCCGTCGTGATCGCGAATGCGGTCGTGCCGTCGTTTTCCGCGCGGCACGGCTGGTCGAACGCATTCCATATGCTCGGCATCGTCACGTTCGCGTGGGGCATCGTCACGTTGCTGCTGCTGAAGAACCGGCCTTCGAACGAAGCGAAGCCCGCGCGCAACAGCCTTCAGGAAATGCTGGGCCTGTTGCGCAACCGTAACCTGATCGCGCTGTCGATCGCGGGATGCGGCGGGTTGTGGGCGACCGTCGGCTTCGGTGCATGGGGCAACGCACTGATGACGCGCCAATACGGCATCGCGCCGATCGTCGCCGGATCGATCGTCGCCTCGTTCGGCATTGGCGCGGTGATCGCGAAGCCGACGCTCGGCTGGATCTCCGACCTGCCTGGTGTGTCGCGGCGGATGATGTCGATCGGCTGCCTGATCGCCTTCGCGATCGCGCTGCTGGTGTTCGGCTACTGCTCGACGGTGCATCAGTTCTATCTGGTCGCGCCGATTCTCGGTGCGTTCTCGTTCGGCTATCTGCCGGTGCTGATGGCTCAGGTCAGCGACGCATCGGGCAAGCGTCTCGCGGGCGCGAGCGCCGGCTGGACCAATGCTATCTGGCAGTCCGGCAGCGCGGTGTCGCCGATGGTGGTCGGCTCGCTGTATGGCGCGAGCCATTCGTTCATGCTCGCGCTCCTCACACTCGCGATCGGACCCGCTATCGCGGTCATCGCGATGTTCTTCGTCAACCCGCACATCGCACGCGAATGACCGATTCTCCGGTAGCCGACGCGGCCCCGCGCCGGCTACCGCGACGACAGAGGTCGAACGATAAAACTAATCCGCATCACAAAACAACTCACTTTCCAGCAGGAGACACATGGTGAAGCACAAGCCTCTCGCCAGGCCGTCGAAGGTCCTTTTTGCATGTGGTATTGGTATCGGCATCAGCGGCGCTGCGCATGCGCAGTCGTCGGTCACGCTGTATGGCATCGTCGACTCGGGGGTGACATACGTGACTCACGCTGTCACGTCGCAGGGATCGTCGGGCACGCAGGTCGCTCTCGGCACCGGCAACCGGCTGAATTCGCGGTGGGGTTTTACGGGCAGGGAAGATCTCGGCGGCGGACTGCGGGCGATTTTCACGCTCGAATCGGGCATGTCGATGAGCACGGGTGCCCTGCAGCAAGGAGGGCGGCTGTTCGGCCGGCAGGCGTTCGTCGGACTCGAATCGGACCGCTACGGCGCGATGATGCTCGGCCGGCAGATGACGCCGATGTATCGCTACTTCCTCGCGCTCGACCCGCTCGGTTATTCGAGTTACGGCCTTTCCGCGCAGGACGCGCAGTTCGTCGGTCGCGCGGATAACGCGGTGTCGTATCTCGGCCATGTGGGACCATTCGAGCTGAATGCGCTCTACAGCCTCGGCTATGACGCAGTCACCTACAACGTGCCGGTGGCGGGCTCGTTCCGCGTCGGCAAGCAGTACGACATCGGCGGACGCTATGTGCAGGGGCCGCTGAATCTGACGTTCGTGTACGAGCAGCGGCAAGGCTCGGCCATCGCGTCATCGGGCGACAGCGAGCGGCGCTACGTGGCCGGCGGTTCGTATCAGTTCGGCAAGGCGACGCTGTACGGCGGCTACGAATTGCTGCTGAACGACGTCCGGTCGACGCTCGCCGCATCGCCGCCGCAGTCGATGGCGTTCGCGGGCGTGCGCTACAGGGTGGCGCCGGCGCTGGACCTCGCAGCCGCGACTTACTACCACGCGTATCGCCAGGTCGACGCGCACGCATTGAGCACCGGTGTCAACGCGGACTACTGGCTGTCGAAGCGCACGGCGCTGTACACCGACATCACGTATGTGATCAACAGCTCGAAGGCCGCGCTGAGTGCGACGGGGTGGGCGACTTCGGTCGCGACGACGACCGTGAAGACCGGCGCGAACCAGCTCGCTGTTGCGGTCGGCGTGCTGCACAAGTTCTGACTCAATGCTGCAAAGAGGGCGACCGAGGCCGCCCTCTCAATCGCTCAGTGCGTCGCGATGATCGCGCCGGCCTTTCGCCGACGCGTAATACCGCTGCAAGGCGTGGGTCGAGCGCGCGCTCAACGCGCGGATCTGGGCGTGCCAGTCGGTTTCCACTGGCCACTCACCGGCGATCACGCGTGGATAGATCTGCCGCGCGTAGCGATGCAGTGCCTTCGCGCCGATGTTGCCGCTGACGCCAAGCAACGCATGCAAGCTCGCGTGCGTCGCCTTGATATCGGCGGCCGCGCTGTTGCTTGCGAGGCGCACGACGAGCGAGCGAATCTGTTCGATGCCGTTCAGGAACGATTCGTCAAGCAGATCGAGCGAGACCAGTTCCTTGAGGTGCGCTTCGTCGAGCAGGCTTTCTTCAGCGATGGTGGCGGCCGCGGGCGCGTTCGCAGTGGGGGGCAATGCCACCGGCGTCGCCGCAAAATCCGTTTGCGCGGCTCCGCCCGCGGTTTCCGTGATTCGTTGTGGAGCGTCCGCAACCAGCGCGCCGCGTGTGCCGAACTGCCGCGCGAGACATGCGTACAGCGAGCCGGCCTGCACCGGCTTGATCAACACCTCGTTCATCCCGGCGGCAACGCAGGCCTGCACCGCTTCGGCATCGGTGTGACTGGTCAGCGCAACGATAGGCAGCGTAGCGTAGGCATCGGTGCGCGCGCGAATCGACTTCGTCGTCTCGATGCCGTTCATGCCCGGCATGTTCACGTCCATCAGGATCGCGTCGATGAAGCCGTCTTCGTGCAGTTTGGTCAGCACCGCCTGACCGTGGTCGGCCTCGACGACGCTCGCGCCGCAGCGCTCCAGATACGCCTTCGCGACAAGCCGGCTGTAGGTGTCGTCGTCGGCGATCACAAAGGTTCTGCCGGCGAAGACATCGGGCAGTTCGCCCGGCTGACGATGCGCACCGTTGTCGAAGAGGGTCTGCAACGCGGTGAGCAGCTCCTGCACACTCGACGTCTTGCTGATGATCTCGTCCATGCCGGCGCGCCGCGCGCGCAGTCGCACCGCGTTGCCCGTTTCGGCGGTATAGGCGGCGATCAGCACGTTGCGGTTCGGGCAGTCTCTGTCGGCGCGGATGCGCTCGGTCGTCGTGTAGCCGTCCATCGCGGGCATGCTGATGTCCATCAACACGAGATCGTAGAGCGGCGCGCGCCGCAACGTGGCGAGCGCAAGCTCGCCGCCCGACGCCTCGCTGACATAGGCGCCGGCCTTCGTCAGCACGCGGCGGGTGCGGGCGCGCAGCGTGTCGTCGTCGTCGACGACGAGCACGCGCTTGCCCTTGAACGCCGGCATCGCGCGTTCGAACAGGCGCCGCTCGTGTTCCTCGACCTCGTCGGCCGCTACCGGTGGAAAGCGCAGCGTGAACGCGGTGAACTTGCCGAGTCCCGATTCGCAGTCGATGCTGCCGCCGAACGCGCGCATCGCGCGCTGGCAGTACGCGAGCCCGAGCCCGGTGCCGCCCGAGTTGCCGGCCGTGCGAAACGGCTCGAACAGATGCTGCAGGATCTCCGGCGCGATGCCGGGGCCGGTATCGCGTACGATCACCGAGTCGCGGTCGACGGTCAATGTGAGCGTCGCCTGCGGATACGCGACGATGTGATGCAGCGCGTTCTTGATCAGGTTGAACAACGTGAACAGATAAACCGTCTCGTCGACCTTGAACACGAAGTCGCGCCTGACGACGACGCTCACCTTCGCGCGTTCCTTGTCGTTGTCGAAGCCGTATTCATCGAGCGCCTTGCGCGTGGTCGCGCCTGCGTGGAGGTAGCTGAGACTATCCGGGCGGATCGATTTCGCGGCGACTTCGTCGAGTGTCATCGCGATGATGCGCAGGCCGCGCTCGATCGACAATTGCCCCTGCGCGAGGTGGTTGTACATCAGCGAGGCTGTGCCGTCGGTCAGCGTCGGCGCCGCGCCCGCTTCGGTCGCCGCGGGCAGCGCTTCCTCGACGCGGTCGAGCACGTGCCGCAACTGGCTCAGCGGATTGCGCATCTCGTGCGCGATGGACCCCGCGAGCGCCTGCAACGCGCGGTTCTTTTCGACGAAGATGCGTCCCTTGCTGATCGCATGACTGAACGCCATGCTGCACAGCACGACCACCGGCAGCAACGCGAGATTGGACTTGTCCTGCGCGCTGAGAACGACCGGCGTCGGCGCGCTCCACACGCCGGCGAGCCCGCCGGAAAACACGCCAATACCGATGCAGGTTATCAGCAGCAGGGGGTTGTCGATACACAGCGCCAGAATGAAGATCATCATGACCTCGGTCATCATCCACATCGTGGAGAAACCGTTTCTGACGGTCAGGAACGTGCAGACGAACGGCAGCACGTAAATCAGACAGCAATGCCAGTAGATCAGCAGCGCGGGGTTGTAGCGCCTCGGCCAGCGCGCCTGGAACAGCAGGGGAACGCAGACGGCCGCCGCGCTGAGCCGCAGCAGCAGGTTGTCGTAAGACTGCGGAAGAATGTAGGTCCAGACGACGTAATAGATGGGGTGACACAGGAGGCCGAGTGCGCCTCCCCATCGAATTGCGAACCTGCTTCGTTCCAGCATATCCCGCATGCTTTCGCGCGGTATCGCCATCAGGCCTCCGAGTTCATTAGGAACCCATCATTTCATGCGTATTGAATTGCTGTGATTCGACGCCTTCGGCGAGCGAATCGCCGTTCTTGCCGTGAAACGGCCCGACCGAAAAGCCATACTTCTTCAGGAGACCATGAGTATAAGAGACCGACCACACGGGCGGGCTGCCAATGATGAAATCGGAGGCGATACCTTCCTGCCATGCCGAATAGCCTTCGGCGAAGCAGGTATAGCAGTCGCGGGTGGATGGCAGCCTGAACGGGAACGCGGTGTCGAGTCCGGCGGGCCCGCGCGCGAAGCATTCAATATAGAGCGTATGACCGCGAGAAGCGAGTTCCGCTTCGACGCTTGCCGCGCGCGGATGCGAGTCGTCGATCCAGAATTGCGCGCGTTTGAGATCGGCGGCGCTCAGGTAAGGCACGCTCGTGCTGCTCGCGAGAATCGCGCCGTCGAAGTCCGGCAGCGGCGTGTCCGGGCTGAACGTATGCACCGATACTTTCGATTTGCCGAGCAGGTCCGACGCGAGCAGCTCGTTCGCCTGATCGATCAGCAGGTTGATCTTGTCGGGCAGATCGATCAGCACCAGCTCCTTCGGCGCATCCTTGTAGAGCAGATACTTGGCGACCGTCGTGCCGAGCCGGCCGGCCGCGCCGAACAGCGCGAGCTTCGTGTTGCCGAGCTCGAGGTCGAGCTGTTCGCAGCAATGGATCGCCCAGTCCTTCAGCATCGCCGCGGTCGCCGCGTGACCCGTCGTGATGTGAGGCGGCTTGACCGGCCGGGGCAGCGCGCCGTAGTTGCACGCGTAGGGCGTCGACGCGCCCATCGCGACCATGTTCAAGCCCGCCTTTCGGGCGAGCTCGAGCGCCGGAAAGAATTGCGTCTCGCGAAAGCGCTTGATGCCGCGCGGGCTGCCGAGCCACATTTCGAGCGGCACCGGGCAGGCGATATTCGCGCCGATCACCTGCGCGCCCGAATAGATCGGCGATGCGATGAAAGGCCTGGTTTTCCACAACTCCTCTTCGAACGATTCGCTTCGTTCGCGAACGTTGTGAAAAGAAAATGAAAGGGTTTCCCAATCGGTCGCGTGGAACAGAAAGCCGACTCCCCCCTGACTGGCCGGCAGGCTATCCCGGATCTGTTCCGGGTGAATTTCGTGCTTGAGCGCAAGCGGTGCACTATTCCGATGCAAAAGAAGTCCAGTTGGCTCGTTTGAAACAGGCGACACGTCTTTAAGGAGAGCGGTTTTCATTGGTTTTTCCGTGGTTTTGATTAGACGCTGGAAAAGTCAGCGCGCGGCGTGGCCAGCCGGTTGGACCGGTGACCCTTCAACTCTAGAGAAATCCACACCGATATGCCCGTCTGTTCGTGCACACAGCATTCACGAGCGATCCATGACGGGTTGCCCGCCGGGTGGGGGGCGGCTTGGGGCAAACTTCTGAAAGGATTACGGCAGAACTTTCGATGTATTACGGCGCGTCGTGGGCCGTCATCGAATGGAAAAGGGCCGCTCGGCGGCCCTTTGCTTGCATGCCAGGCGAATTCCGGATTAGCGTGTGATGCTATAGCCGATTCGCGCAATCCAGCGATGCTGGTTGTAGTCGAGAAGGTCCTCGCCATAACCGCTGAAGAAGCCGAGCCACAGGTAACCGCCCCAGCGGCTATTGATCAGCTTCGCCAATGGATAGGTGAACTGCGTATCGACGCTGCCTTTGCCGCCTTGCGTTCCTTTGCGCAGCGTCGTGTCCAATTGCGCGCCGTCGGGGCTGCCGTAGATGAACCGCAGGTCCACATAGCCGCGGTAGTCGGCGATGTCGTGGTTCTCGCCGGCGATGTGCGTATAGTAATAAATCTTCGGCTCGATGGTCAGATGGTAGCTGTGGATGTCGCCGAAATCCCAGATCGGCTTGAGGAACACATAGTCGACGCCGCGCGATTCCGGACCGTCGCGTCCATTCGATTCGTGTTCGTAGCCGGCCATCACGCCCATTCTGCTCCACCACGTGCTCTTCCAGCCGGTGTCTTCGAGGTAATAAAAGAGTGCCGGCATATAGCTGGTGTCGCGGAACGGCGCCGAGTACTTCTTGATATCCCACAGCGAGGTTTGCGTATAGGCGAAGTACAGGTTGTCCGCGAAACCACGCGAGCGCGGGTCGTCCGGAACGACGAGGCGGAACTTGAAGCTGAGCTGGAATTTCGCGAGGGACTCGCTACCGCCGCCATCGGCGAAATACATCGGTTCGAAGGCGGAGAAGCGGCTCAGGAAAGTGTTGATTTGCGGCACGGGCGCATCCGGTCGTGATGGCGCGGGCGACGACGCGATCAGGCTCGTCGACGACGGTGCGCCGCTCGCGGTGCCCGCCGCCGTTGCTCCATTGGCGCTCCCGGCCGACGCGAGCGCCGCGTCCTTGCCGGAGCGCGGCGGACGCGTCAGCAGCACGTACGATGGCGACACGTCGAGATCCGGCACGTCGATCTGCATCGCGCCGCGCGCCCATTCGGGCCACGTGCCGGTATAGCGCACTGCCTTCAGTTCGCCGGCGGCGAGCTTCAGATGCTCGGGTGCGCCGCTTTCGCGCGTGAGCGCGAGCCGATGCGGTACCACGTCGGTATTGCTGATCGCGATATTCAATTGCGCCGGCACGTCGACTTCGGTGCCACCGGGTTGATCGCCGGCATAGACGATCGTCACTTCGAGTGGACTGCTCGATAGCGCTTCGCGCGGCGGACGCAATACGGAAACGCCGGCGACGCTATACGCGGAGTAGCTGCCGAGCACCAGCGCAGTCATGCAAAGCGATAACCGCGGGAGAAGCCTGGAAAGCGAGCTGGAAACCGAGCCGGAAAGCGGACTTGAAGATAATCGGGAAACACGCGAGCAGAGGCTGCGAACGGCGGACTGGCGGTCTTTCTTCACGCGAGACATCGATCGATTCCGCACACTAAGCTCCTGGTGGACTACGAGTTCAGGTCGCAAAGAGACGATAGGGTTAATGCGTGCAATTGGGTAAAAAATCGCGGCCGCCCTGTTTCATTGCGGAAATGGCGGCGCGTGCCGGTTCCCGCTATCTGGCGTTCTGCTCATTCTGCCAGTGCGATTACGGATTGCGTGAGTGGATAAATGAATTAGGAGCGCTATCGGTGCAAATAGCGGGGGGAAGTGGGGATAATGCCGGTGTGTCGTTGCATTTGCGCAACGAAGGCTTAAATGTCAAATCGATTGTCGTTCTCGACCCGGTGTATCCCCGCGTTCGCCTCAGTCATTTCCGTTATGGCAATTGCGCGTCAATTGGCGATTCGCTTTCGTGACAATTCGTTGTGCGGCCAATCCGGCGACTGAATGCTTTCTTCTATAGGCGAATTTCCGGTATTGCTCCGGCGCGCTTGCATTGTCGAGTTCGCTCACGCGAGTTCCATCGTGATCGCACGCAACGGCAGGCGGCCGTCGCGCGATGCGAGCAGCGTCGTCTTCGGGAAATGCTGGCGCAGAACGACCATGCCGTCGCGTTCGAACGTCACTGCGTAGTCATCGAGTTGTTCGGTCGAAAAGCGGCCAACGGTTGTCTCCTTTATCGAATCGTTGAGTTGGGGATGCCTGAGATGCCTGAAGTTGCCTGGATGTGCCTGGATGTGCAGCTCATTGCCTCGGCGAGACCAGCAGCGACACCGGCACGCCGTGACAATCGACCTCCGCGAGAACCGTCGCGCCGAGCTCGGCGCCCGACCTGTTGGGCGCGTCGAACGGGCTCACGTCGTGATCGATGCGCAGAATGTTCAGCGGCCAGGACGGCCGCGTCAGCCGCTCGTGCGCGAATGCGCCGACCCAAAGCGGCGCCGCGGAGGTGCCGTTGTCGACCGCGTAGCCGCTCGGCCAGAAACGAAGCACGTAGCGTTCCTCGCGCGAATTGCCCGGTCGCATGAAGACCAGCGACGACGGCACGCCATTGTTCAGCTTCGGCAGCACCGGCAGCGACACCGCCGCGACGTCGGGCGAAGCAAGCGACAGCAGGCTGTGCGCGGACACGTCGGTGCCCTCGACCCAGCCCTGCGCGCGCAACCGCTCGCGTATCGAAGCGGGCTCGGAGACCCATTGCAGCGTCAGCGGCTCCTTTTGATCGCCGCCCATGTCGGAGCGAAAGCACGGCAGCCGCTTCCACCCGGAGAGCTTCCACTGCGTCTGCGTGAACTGCACGGGGGGTGGTTGCGGCGCGCTGTCCGGGCGGCGTCGGCATTGCGACGCCGAGCTGCAGGCCGACACTGAGCGCTACGACCGCGAGCACCACGAGCGGCATGAAACGGCGCGGCGGCGGCGGCCGCGGATGCCTCCAGATCGCCGTCAGCGCAACCAGCGCGACCCACACACACGCGAGCGCCGCGCCGCCGATCGCGTCGGACACCCAGTAGTGGCCGAAGTAGACGCCCGCGAGCGCGACCACGATCACGACGATGATGCTGGCGGCGGCAACCAGCACACCTCCGAGCTTGCCGATCCGGCGCGCGAGCAGAAACGCGAGAAAGCCGTAGACGATCACCGTCGCGGCGACGTGATTGCTCGGAAACACGAAGTGGCCACTCATGAGTTCGTTGGGCGGGGCGCGGCGCATCGCGAGTTGCAGGCCGAGAATCAGCAGCTGCGAAAACACGACCGCCGCGAGCCAGTAGCCGATCGTGCGCCAGCGCCGCTCCCACACCATCCACAGGGCAACCGTGACGACCAGCGCGAACAGTGTGATGCCGCTGCCGAGCGTCGCGAGCGCCGCGAGCACCGTGTCGCCCCACGGCGTGCGTATCGATTGCAGAAAGTGATAAACGGACAGGTCGATGGTCGTCAGCGGATCGCCGCTGACGACGTCGTCAAGGACCCCGAAGAAAAGCGCGCCGGCCACCAGCACGATCAGCGACGTCGCGAGCAGGTGGGTCGCATCGGGCGTATCGGGGTCGAGCATGCGGCGCGCGATGCGGCCGAGCGGACCCGGATGGCGGCATGCCCAGCTGCCGAGATGACGGCCTGCCGCGCTCGACCACGCATTCGCGTGCGACACCAGAAACCCAGCGCCGCGAAAGCTGAGCCACACGATGCACGCCAGCATCGCGATGATCACGACGAGCCGGAACGACACCGCCCCCGCGAGCAGCACCGACGCCCCGAACACGACGCCGGGCAGGATGTGCGCGGGCGCCCACAGCAGCGCGGAGAGCACGTTGATCGAGAGGAAGCGCAGCGGCCGCATGCCCATCATGCCCGCGACGACCGGCACGATCGCCCGCAGCGGGCCGATGAAGCGGGCGAGCACGACGCTCTTCGCGCCATGTTTCAGAAAGAAGCGCTGGCCCGCGTCGAGTACGCCGGGGTGTGCGCGGAACGGCCACAGAGTGACGATGCGCTCCCTGTAGCGATCGCCGAGCCAGAAGCTGGCGCCGTCGCCGGCGACCGCGCCGACGATGGCCCACACGAAGACCCAGGCAAGGCTCAGCGAGCCGGTGCCCGTCAGCGCGCCGGCGACGAACATCGCGGTGCTGCCGGGGACGAAGGTGCCGATGACCGCGATCGCTTCGAAAAAAGCGGCGAGGAAAACGACCGCGAGCATCCACGTCGAGTGGCCGGCGAGCATATGCAAAAGGTGGATGTAGGCGTGCTCCATCGTGCGCGATCGGCCGTTCGGGCGTAACGATCGATCATAACGCGCACGGACACGCCGTGGGCGCGGGCGGGAGCGGCGCCGCTGCATCGGTCGCGCGATCGGCTCAGAATAGATATCGTGCTCGGCGGATCGATGCGGTTGGAGGGTAGCTATGAAGACAGCAACAGGTGGGATCGTGTGGTCGGCGTTGCTTGCGGCGCTGTTGACGGTGGGGGCCGCTGCAACGGTAGAGGCCCAGCAACCGGGCAATCCTGGCGGCAGCCAAAACGGCACTCATGCGGGCACGAACGCGGGGACCAGCGGGGGCAGCGGCAATGCGGCTGTCGGCGGCGCGACGGGCATCGGTACCGGCGTCAGTCCGAGTACCATGCCGGGGCCCGGCATGTCGGCGGGCGGCTCGTATGGGCTCGGCTCTGGTGGCGCGACCGGCTCGGGCGCCGCGCTCAACAACATGCGCGCGAACGGCACGGCGCTCTATATGAATCCCGACCCACGCGCGCCGAACGTGACCGGCCGCGCGGCGCCGCCGCGCTAGTGTGGCGCGGATAGAATGCAGGTCCGATCCGACCAAAGGGGAAGCGAATGGCGCGCGGCGAGCACAAGTACCACGTATCGGTGAAATGGACCGGCAACCGCGGCAGCGGCACCTCCGGCTACCGCGACTACGACCGCGATCACGTGATTTCTTCCGGTGGCAAGCCCGACATTCCGGGCTCGTCGGATCCGGCGTTTCTCGGCGACGCGACGCGCTGGAATCCCGAGGACCTGCTGGTCGCGTCGGCGAGCGCGTGTCACAAGCTGTGGTATCTGCATCTGTGCTCGGAGGCGGGCATCGTCGTGCTCGACTATCGCGACGACGCCGAAGGCACGATGCTCGATACCGCGCAGGAAGGCCGCTTTTCGCAGATCGTGCTGCGCCCGCGCGTGACGATCCGCGCGAGCGGCGATGTCGAACTGGCCACGCATCTGCATCACGTCGCGCATCAGAAGTGCTACGTCGCGAACTCCGTCAATTTTCCGATTCTCTGCGAGCCGGTGGTGGAGACGGACGCGCGTTAAGGCGTATGCGGCGGCGCGAAGCGTGCAAGCCGGCTGGCGAGCGGGGCGCCGGCCAGACGCTCGCTAGCGCTCAACGATTGCCGTCGAGCAGATCGCCGAGCAGTTCGTCGAACGCGGCTTGTGCGTCTTCGAGTTCCTGCAGCGCGGCGTCGAAAGTCTGCAACGCAAATTGCGAGGGTTTGCCGCTGCCTGCCGGCGGGAATTGCGATTGCAGCGACGCGAACGCGGTCTGCACCCGCTTCGTGGCGATCAACACGCGTTCCATTGCGGCGGTTTCTTCGGCTCGCGCCTTGTCGTGATCCATGAGAACTCCGGGGTCGTCGGGTTGCGTCGGAACGGCTCATGCCGCTTCAAAAGGGGACTAAAGGGGTGACTATGCCACGTTCGCGCTCAGGACAGCGGCAGACCGCCAAACGCTTTCACCTCGCGCAACGATAAGGCCGATTCCACCGACGTCACGCCCGGCAGGCCGCGCAGTTCGTCGCGCATGAACGTGCCGTAGTCGTCGAGGTCGCGCGCGACGATCTGCAGGATGTAGTCGGCACTGCCCGACACGTTGTGGCACGACAGGATACGCGGAATCGCCTGCACCTCGCGCTCGAAGCGCGTGGCCACCACGCGGTCGTGCACCGCGAAGCGCACGAGCACGAACGCGATCACGCCCAGACCGAGCCCGGCGCGCGACAGCACCGCGCGGTAGCGGTCGATGTAACCATCGTTCTCCAGACGTTTCAGACGCCGCGCGCAAGGCGTCTCGCTGAGGCCGACCATCTCGGCGAGACGCGCATTCGACATGCGGCCGTCGTTTTGCAGCGCGGCGAGAATCGCGCGATCGGTTTTGTCGAGATCGTCCGTGGACATGTCGGGAGGGGGCTGCAGGGTGGTGGAAGGCGTCGCCAGATGTCGAAATATTAGCGCATTCCGCTATTTTTTGAATGCAGAGGACTGAAAATCGCCAGCAAACGCTCCGCATCCGATAGCAACATGGAGCCTCGAACAACAAGGAGGCTCCGATGATTTCCGCTCACCTGCTGGCCGTCTACGTGGCGGCATTGATTGTCGTTTATGCGGTGCCTGGGCCGGACATGGCGCTGATCCTGCAAACCAGCATCGCGCGCGGCGTGCGCAGCGGCTTCGCGGCCGCGGCGGGGCTTGGCGTCTCGCGCGCGACGCACGTGACGCTGTCGGCGTGCGGCATGGCGGCGCTGCTGCGCAACGCGCCGTGGCTGTACGACGCGGTGCGCTATGCTGGCGCCGTCTATCTCGCGTGGGTGGGGATTCAAATCTTCCGCTCGCCCGGGTTCGCATTGCCGGCCGGGTCGCGCGACAAGCAAGCGGCCGGCGCGCCGCGAGTGGAATCCACTGCTTCGAGCGTTGCGGGCAATGCGGTGCGGCCGTTGCGGACCGCGTTCGTCAAAGGTCTGCTGACGAACCTGCTCAACCCGAAGGCGCTACTGTTCTGCTCGGTGCTGTTGCCGCAATTCGTGCGGCCGGAAGCGGGGCCGGTAGCGTGGCAGATGATCGAGCTTGGTGTCGTGCTGCTCGTGATCGGCGCATGCTTCGACGCGTTGTATGCGATCGGCGCCGCGCGCATCGCCAACTGGATGCGCGTCCATCCTTTGGCGCAGACGGTACAACGGTGGACCTTCTCGGCTGCGTTGATCGGCTTCGCGCTGCGGCTTTCGCTGGATTGAAACTCGGCGCAGGCGTGAGTTTGCGGGAGCGACCGACCGGCGACGCCGGCCGCTCACTTCTTCAGCTTGCGCTCGCGCCGCGGCCGGTCCTCGATAATTTTCGTGCGATGCTTGTCCTTCATTTTTTTCCAGCCTTTGCATTCGTCGCGCGTGCGCATACAGCCGATGCAAAGGCCGCGGTGCCAGGTGATTGTGTTAATAAAGCCGATAGCGCGGCCGGCCGCGCGCACGCGCGGCGACACAACCACCTTCTCACGCTCATCGATGAAAACCTTCCTGCTGTATGTCGTGACCGCTGTCGCCGAGATTCTCGGCTGTTACCTGGCCGTGGCGCTGGCTAAAGGAGGGCGGCTCCGCGTGGCTGTTGCTGCCAGGCGCGGCAAGCCTCGCGCTGTTCGCGTGGCTGCTGACGCTGCATGGCACCGCAGCGGGCCGCGTGTATGCGGCCTACGGCGGCGTGTACGTGGCGGTCGCGATTGCGTGGCTGTGGGTCGTGGACGAGGTGCGGCCCACGCTGTGGGACGCGGCAGGCGTCGCGCTGACGCTGGCCGGCATGGCGGTGATCGCATTCCAGCCGCGCCTGCACGCGTGAGGGCGGCCGCGCGATCGACGACCCGCCTGCTCCGTTTACTGCTGCATCCCGCCCAGATAGTCGAGCTTACCGAGCTCGACACCGTTATGACGCAGGATGTCATACGCGGTCGTCACGTGGAAATAGAAGTTCGGCAGCACGAAACCGAACAGATATGACGCTCCGGTGAACTCGATCGGACCCGTCCGCATTTTCAGCGTGATGGTGCGGCTTTCCGAACCGTCGATCTGCGCCGCGTTGAATTCCTTCAGGTAATCGATCGTTTTCTGGATACGGGCCTGCAGTTCATCGAAAGTCTGCTCGACGTCGTCGAACTTCGGCGGCTCAATGCCGGCGAGGCGCGCCGCGCAACCCTTCGCGGTATCGCTCGCGATATACACCTGGCGCACGAACGGCAGCATGTCCGGCGCGAGCCGGGCATTCGTGAACACCGACGGTTCGATCTGCTTTGCGGCCGCGTGCGCTTCGGCCTTGCCCAGGATGGCCTGCAGGTTCGTGAGGCCGCGAATCAGCACAGGCAGTGATGCTTGATACATCGAAATTGACATGAGTTCCTCTGATTTCTCGATCGTGCGCGCAGGCGGCGCGCGCGGCAATGAAACGGCGGGAATGCCGCTTCAGCATCATAGCGTGTCGCATCCACGCCGCGCATTAGACGCTGGCCATGCGGACGACTGTCGCGCTGGCCGGAACTGTGTTCGAATGCTTTGGTCGGACGCTTGGATGAAGTTCTTGAACAACCCCTGCCGCGTATCGCCACGATGCGCTTCATGCAGGCGCGTGGCGTGCCTGGCCGCCGCCGGGCCGCGCGGTCGTGCATGACCGCGTGCGAAGCCACGCTAACAGGAGAGTCGATACTATGGTCACCAAGCATCCATTGCCGGGCAGCGAGCGAAAGGTCGCGCAGGGCACGACGGTCATCGGGCAATGCGATCCCGCCGAGCGGATCGAGGTCTTCGTGATGCTGCGCCGCCAGCAGCAGGCGCAGTTCGACGCCTTGATGAAACGCATCGAAGCCGGCGACGCGAGCGTGAAGCCGCTGTCGCGCGAGGCGCTCGCCCAGGACTACGGCGCCGCGCCCGATGACATCGCGAAGGTCCGCGCCTTCGCGGCCGCGCATGGGCTCACCGTCGCGCGCGAGGATCCGGCGGCGCGCTCGGTGCTGCTGAGCGGCACGATCGCGCAATTCCAGAGCGCGTTCGAGGTCAAGCTCGAGCTCTACCAGCATCACGCGGCCGGTCAGTTCCGTGGCCGCGCCGGCACGATCAGCGTGCCGGACGATCTGCATGGCGTCGTGGAGGCGGTGCTCGGACTCGACAACCGGCCGCAGGCGCGTCCGCACTTTCGCATCCGGCCGCCGTTCGTGCCGGCGCGCGCCGGGCAGACGTCGTACTCGCCGCCGCAGCTCGCCTCGCTCTACCAGTTTCCGCAAGGCGACGGCGGCGGTCAGTGCGTCGGCATCATCGAGCTCGGCGGCGGCTACAACACGTCGGACCTCAAGACCTATTTCTCGAGCCTCGGTGTCAGCGAGCCGACCGTGACCCCGGTCGGCGTCGATCAGGCTGGCAACAAGCCGAGCGGCGATCCGAACGGGCCGGACGGCGAGGTCACGCTCGACATCGAGATCGTCGGCGCAATTGTGCCGGGCGCGGCCATCGCCGTGTACTTCACGCAGAACAGCGACGCCGGCTTCATCGACGCGGTGAGCCGCGCGGTGCACGACACAACTAACAAGCCGTCGGTGATCTCGATCAGTTGGGGGGCGCCGGAATCAGTGTGGACCAGCCAGTCGATGCAGGCGCTCAACAGCGTACTGCAATCGGCGGCGGCGCTCGGCGTGACCATCTGCGCGGCCTCGGGCGACAGCGGGTCGAGCGACGGCTCGGGCGGCGGCGACGCGGTCGACTTCCCGGCGTCGAGCCCGTACGTGCTCGCCTGCGGCGGCACGCACCTGAGCTCGTCCGGTTCGGCGATCACCCGCGAGGTCGTGTGGAACGACGGCGAGCAGGGCGGGGCCAGCGGCGGCGGCGTGAGCACCGCGTTTCCGGTGCCGGCGTGGCAGCAGGGTTTGTCGGCCACGGCGACGGGCGGCGGCAGCCAGCCGCTCGGCGGGCGCGGGGTGCCGGATGTCGCGGGCGATGCCTCGCCGTTGACCGGCTACGACGTGCTGGTCGACGGAATGCAAACGGTGGTGGGGGGCACCAGCGCGGTCGCGCCGCTGTGGGCGGCGCTGATCGCGCGCATCAACGCGGCGAAGGGACAGCCGGCCGGCTTCGTCAACGCTAAGCTGTACAAGGCGCCGGGCGTCTGCAACGACATCACGCAGGGCAACAACGGCAGCTTCGCGGCGTCGAAGGGGTGGGACGCCTGCACGGGACTAGGCAGCCCCAATGGCGGGAAGGTGGCGGGCGCACTATAGTCTGCAACACAGCGCATAACACAACAACGAGACGTAAGAACGAGGACGCATGGCAAGTAAAACGAACCCTTGGAGCGATCATGACGAATACAGAATCAGCTTCCGGTAGCCAGCATTCGCCGCACAACACGCATGCCACGGCCTCGGCAGGCGCGTCCACCGCCACGAGCGCGCCGCACAAGGCCGGCGACCAGCCGCTCTTCGACCCGGTCGCCTATGGCAACGGCCCGGACGATTCGGTTACCGATACAGTCGAGACGGCCGCGATCACGCATCATTCGGTGACGATCGGCGGTCACATGATCGACTACACGGCGACCGCGGGCCATCTGGTGATCGTCGATCCGAGCAGCTCGCAACCGTCGGCGAGGTTGTTCTACGTCGCGTTCACGCAGGACAATCAGAAGGAAGAAACGCGGCCGGTCACGTTTTTCTATAACGGCGGGCCGGGGTCGTCGTCGGTATTCGTGCTGCTCGGCTCGTTCGCGCCGCGCCGCATCAAGACCTCGATGCCGGGGTTCACGCCGCCTGCGCCTTATTCACTCGAAGACAATCCGGACAGTCTGCTCGACAAGAGCGACCTGGTGTTCATCAACCCGGTCGGCACCGGCTATTCGGCGGCGATCGCGCCGAAGAAGAATCGCGACTTCTGGGGCGTCGATCAGGACGCGGATTCGATCAAGCAATTCATCAAGCGTTTCCTGACGAAGAACAACCGCTGGAATTCGCCGAAGTATCTATTCGGCGAGTCCTACGGCACGGCGCGTAGCTGCGTGCTCGCGTACCGGCTGCACGAGGATGGGGTCGATCTGAACGGCATTACGCTGCAATCGTCGATTCTCGATTACACGCAATCGGGCAATCCGGTCGGCGCGCTGCCCACGGCAGCCGCTGACGCGTGGTATCACAAGAAGCTCGGCGTCGCGCCGCGGCCGACCGATCTCGGCGCGTTCGCCGAGGAGGTCGCGCAGTTCGCGCGCACCGACTACCTGGCCGCGCTGCGCAAGTTCCCGACCACAGATTCCGCGACCACCGAAAAACTCAGCGAATACACCGGCATCGACAAAACGACGCTGCTCGCGTGGAGCCTCGACATCGCGGGCTACGACAGCCGCGGCAATTCGCTGTTCCTGACCACGTTGCTGAAGCCGCAAGGCCTCGCGCTCGGCGCCTACGACGGCCGCGTAACGGCGATCGACACCGGCATCGCCGGCAAGATCGACCCGAACTCCGGCGGCAACGATCCGACGATGACCGCGGTCACCGGCGTCTACACGACGATGTGGAACGTGTATCTGAACGAGCAGTTGAAGTACACGTCGAACTCGTCGTTCACCGACCTCAACGATCAGGCGTTCAAGTACTGGGATTTCGGCCATATCGATCCAACCGGCGCGCAGAAGGGTCTCGACTCGACAGGCAACATCATTCTGTACACGGCCGGCGACCTTGCCGCCGTGATGGCGCTCAATCCCGACCTCAAGGTGCTGTCGGCGAACGGCTTTTTCGATTTTGTCACGCCGTTCTATCAGACCGTGCTCGATCTGCAGCAGATGCCGCTGGTCAGTCAGCAGGTGCGGCAGAACCTGTCGGCACGGTTCTATCCATCGGGGCATATGGTGTATCTCGATGGCGGTTCGCGCACCGCGCTGAAAGCCGACCTCGCAAAGATGTACGAAGAGACGGTGTCGAACGCGCAGGCGCTCGGGCGGATCCGCGCGCTGCAGGCGCGGGTGGCGAAGTAGAGGCGGCGGGGCGCCCCCACTCATCACTCATCGCGACGTCGTGCTGGGTTGGTCTGCGCTGGCTCGCGGCGGCTGCCGCGAGCCAGCAAACGCCGCGCCCTCATGTCCGGCTTTTGTACTCATCCATATTGAATGTGTTTTAATTGCCTTGCGAATTGAACTACCGCGTGCCGCCGCCGGCGCGCCGACGAATGAACGCAGGCATCGCAGACACCCATCGGCGCGGTCTTTCCCGCGACACGACCAGCAGCAATGACGCGGCCAACGCGCCGCGGCTCGGACCCACGCGCGTCCTTCGCCCTCGCGTGCACATCACGCACCGTGCGCTGCTCGTCACCGTTGGCGCAATGATCGTGCTGCGCATCGGAGATGCCGCCGCGCAACCGAGCGCCGTGCTCGACGAACGCGTGACCCAGCAGTCGATCGGCCAGACGATTTGCCGCCCCGGTTATGCGGAAACCGTCGCGCCGCCGTTCGACGAACTGATGGCGCACAAGGATCGTATGCTTGCCGCACGCGGCATCGATGCGGTTGACGTCGCCGCGTTCGCGCTCGACCGGCGTGTGCCGGTCATGCTCGGCGGATCGCCCGATGCGCCGGCCAATCTCGATCTATTGCCGTGGTCCGGCCCGCAGGGCGAGCGCCGCAAGGCACGCGCGGCGGCGATGCTCAAGCGTTGCGTCTGCGAAGGCAAGCTGAGTCTCGCGCAGGCGCAAGCGGTGATCGTCGGCAACTGGTCGGCGGTGTATGCGGGCTTTGGCCAGGCGTCCTGCGACGTGAACCGGCTCGAGTTCGCGACTCGCGACGACGATGGCGTCGACAGCGAAGACAGCCGACGCGGCGACGCGCATGCCCGCCAGCGTTGAGCGCGCCGCGCGCCCGCACGCTTGCGCATTCCTCGCGGAACCACGGTTCGCTGCCCCTCACTCTTTTCGGAGAAACACGATGACCCATTCCCGTCTCGCCGCCGTCGCGCTGACGATCGGCTGCCTGAGCGGCAGCGCCGCCGCGATTGCCGTCGCGCCCGCGCATTGCGCGCGCGCCAATGAGCTCGAGATTCGCGGCGACGTGCCCGCGGCGCTCAGCTTTGACGTGTATCGGCAACTGCGCCCGCTGGATGCGCAGCGAATCGCGCTGTTCGAGGCCGCTGGCGAAGTGAAGCGTCTGCCCGACGGCCTGCCGGTATGCCAGATCGCCGATGACGGCGTCGAGGATCCTTCCGCGGTGCTGGTCCGTCTGCCGCAAGGTAAGAATGCGTGGTGGGTGAGCGCGGCGAACGTGCAAGCGGCGGACTGATCGGCGCGATCAGTCCGCCTTTGCCCACGTCCCCCGCACGATGCTTTCGACGATAGGTCTGCGTGCCGGGCCGGGGCTGGCCTGGCATGCAAGGTGCCGAGGCAGCCGATATTTTCCCAGGATTGGCGCGACTGATTCAGGTACAGTGCATCGACGGGGACGTTTCGCCATTGCCTACGACACTGCGTCACAGTGTGTTCGCTGTCGAAGCGGGCTATCCTGACAACAGGATGCAATTCGCACAGGAGATTTGAACGATGGCCTTCTACTTGTCATGGCTCGCTATGGGGTTGGCCGGCGCGACCGGCGTGGTCGCACTTCGCGCACTCGGCGCGACTCAGACGAAGCAGCGTGCCGCGCTGCGACCGGTGCGTATCGCAAGCGCTGACCGACGGACGGGCCGCCAGGCGCGGCGAGGGTAGGCCACATGAACCTGACCGTGCGCAATATCGCCGAATCGTGCAGCGAGCAGGACGTGCGGGAATTTCTGAAGCGCGAACTCGGCCACTACGCAAAACACGTCGAGGTGGTGGACGCCGGCAAGCCCAGCGCCTACGCGACGGTCGAACTCGACGCGAGCGTGCCGTATGTCGGCGACGTGATCGCGCGGCAGATTCACGGCAAGCACCTGGGTGGCCAGCCGCTCGAAGCGAGCGCCGATCTGTTCAGCGACGAACCGCCGCCCGAGCAGTAAGCGCCGCAGATGGTGCAGTAAGCTCTATTGTTTTCGAAGGCGGTGGACAGGCGCGACGACGCGCGCATGTCCACCGCCTTTATTCGTTTGAGAGCGCCGTTCGCGGGCGCATCATTGCCCATCCGGCGACGTCGGCCAATCGAACGGCGTATACGGCAGCGCCCGCTTGTGACGCGTCGCGTTGTAAAACTGCAGGACCACGTCACGCACGGTATCGCTGACCGGCTTGCCTTCGAGAAAATCGTCGATCGCGTCGTATGGGATGCCATACGCGTCTTCGTCGGGACGAAGCGGCCGCAGCATCTCGAGGTCGGCGGTCGGCACCTTGTGCGCCAACGCGTCGGGCGCGCCGAGCGTATTCGCGACCGCACGCACGCGGCGCTTGCTGAGCCCGGCCAGCGGCAGCACGTCGGCGCCGCCGTCGCCGAACTTCGTGAAAAAGCCCATTACCGATTCGGCCGCGTGGTCCGTTCCGATCACGACGCCCGAGCGCGCGCCAGCCACCGCGTATTGCGCGATCATCCGCTGGCGCGCCTTGATATTGCCGTGCACGAAATCCCGCTGGGATTCGTCCTTGAACGACACGCCGCTTTTATCGAGCGACTCGAGCATCGCATCGGCTGCGGGTTTGATATCGATAGTCAGATTTTCGTCGGCGCGAATGAAGCGTAATGCCTCGAGCGCATCCGATTCATCGCGTTGTTTGCCGTAAGGCAGACGGACGGCGACGAAACTCGCGTCGTAATGGTTCGCCCGCAAACGCTCGACCGCGAGTTGCGCGAGACGCCCGGCCGTGGTCGAATCGACGCCGCCGCTAATGCCGAGCACATAAGTTCTCAGGTGGCTGTTGCGCAGATAGTTCGCCAGAAAATCGACCCGGCGCTCGATTTCGCGGCTTGCGTCGAATTCGGCGGTGACGTGCATTTCGGTCGCGATGCGGGCCTGGCGCGCGGCTGGATCGGATTGAGCCATGATCGTTGTTGTCCTCGCGAGAGAAAAAGCGATTGAAGTGGCCTGAAACAGATTGCAAGCAGGTTGAAAATCGGCGTGAGTATCGGCACGTGCCGCCGTCTTCGGTCTACCTTTCGTCGAACGAAATCGTATATTGCCTTTTGGGGTTTGATTTTCCGATGACCGATTTAATTGCGTATTAATTGCGTTTTCGCTGGCATGTCGATTGTCGAAAAATAGCCGATCATTTTTGAAGAGTTCGCAGGTTAGAAGGCATTTTCATCGACACGCCTCGCTTCGCTGAGTAACATCGGTCGTGCCGAACGCCGCAGGGACCCGGCGTGCGATCAATAATAATCATGTTTGCTCCAAGACGCGATGAGATACCCAGATCGGCCTGGCCAGCCTGGATTGAACCGCCTGAGGATTTGCGCGTGGGTTTGCGCAGCCGTCGTCTCGAGTGCCGGTGCGATGGCGGCGCCGGTTCATGCGGCGGCGCCCGGTAGCGCTCAGTCGCCTGCATCCGCGACATCAGCGGCGCATACGGTGAATCTGGCCAATCCGGCCAACGCATGGAATGGCGCGAGCCGGCCGTTGCCCACGATCGACGCCGCCACCATCGCCGCGCCCGACGCGGCTGGCGTCGTCGATCCGCGCCGCGCGTTCCTGCTGCGCGACGTATTCGCGCGGGACGTGACGCGCCGGCTCAGACTGCCCGTCGCGGAGCAGCGCGCGTACGCCGACCGTCTGGAGACGGCGCTCAATGAGAACGAGCTTGGCAATCTGTCGGGCGAGTACGTGGTGCTCGTCGATCGCAATGCGAACGTGCAGGCGCTCCTGATTTACTTCCGCCCGGCGCCCGCCGACAACTGGCAGATGATCGGCGCATCGCCGGTATCCACGGGACGGCCCGGCGAGTACGATCACTTCATCACGCCGCTCGGCGTGTTCGAACATATGCCCGACAACATGGATTTCCGCTCCGAGGGCACGCAGAACGAAAACCATATTCGCGGCTACGGACGGCGCGATATGCGCATCTTCGACCTCGGCTGGGCGCAGGGTGAACGCGGCTGGGGCAAGGGCGGCATGTCGCAGATGCGTTTTCAGATGCACGCGACCGACCCCGAGCGGCTCGAATCGCTGCTCGGCATTCGTCATTCGAAGGGCTGCGTGCGGATTCCCGCATCGCTGAACACGTTTCTCGATCACTACGGGATTCTCGACGCAGGATATGCGCAGCTCGTCGATTCCGGCCAATCGCTGTGGGTGCTGAAAAGCGACCGGCAGATCATGCCGTGGGCGGGGCGTTTTATCGTCGTGGTCGATTCGCAGCGCAAGAGTCGGCCGGCGTGGTCGCCAGCACCGGGCGCGGTTGCGCGAGCGAAAATGCCCGCGCGCGCGGATACGGCCGACTGACGAGCGCTTTGTGGCAATACTGGCGCGCGGCGCCCCTCACGACCTCGCCAACAACACGCCAGTCAGCGCGACCGCAAACCCGGCGATCTGCACTGGCAGCAGCGTTTCGCCGAACCCCAGATAGCCTTCGAGCGCGGCAAGCGGCGGCGCAAGAAACAGCAGCGCAGTTGCGCGCGCCGCATCGCCGCGCCGGACCATCCAGACGAGCAACGTGACGCTGATGCCGGACAGCATCACGATGCCCCACGCGAGCGATGCCCACAGCGTCGGCGACGCGATCCAGCGATGCTCACCGAGCGCCAGCGCCAGCACCCCCGCGACGATCGCCGCGCCGACGTTCTGCACGGCGCTCGCGCTGCGAATATCGGCCTTTGCGAGCGAGGTCTTCTGGAACAGCGTGCCCGCCGTGATCGCCCCCACCGCGACGATCGATATCAGCACGACCAGCCACGCGGGTGCGTTGCCGTGCGTGGACGGCGTCGCGGCAGCGAGTTTCGGCGCGAGCACCAGCACGACGCCGGCGAGGCCGAGCGCCATGCCGCTCCAGCCGCGCCGCGACAAGCGCTCGCCGAACAGCGGCGCGGCGACGGCGGCCGTCGCGAGCGGCTGCAGCGCGCCGAGCAGCGCCATCACGCCGGCGCTCAGACCTTGCGCGACGGCCCAGTAGCCGGCGCCGAGATAGACGCCTTGCAGCAGCGCGCCCGCGGCCAGGTGCTTGCCAAAGTCGCGTCCCGTCGGCCAGGCTGCGCGCGCGACCAGCGTGGCCAGCGCGAAGACCAGCGCGGTGCCGCCGAAGCGGGCAAGCAGAAACAGATTGGGATCGGCGTAAGGCGTAATCGCGCGGGCGACCACGAAACCGGTCGACCACAGCACGACGAAGACGGCGGCAAGAAAGGAAGCGAGCATCGAGGCGGGAGGCGTGAAAAAAGCCGCCATGTTGGCGGCACGGGCGGCGCGCGTCTTGTTCAAAGCTGCAACGCGCGCGCGGGACTGTCACCACGCGAGCAGCGTCATCCCCGCTCCGAGCACGCCGCCACAGACGACGCATGCCCACAGCAGCCAGCGCGTGCGCCGGTATTCGCGCGCGAGATCCGCGAGCAGTTGCGCGTTCTGCTGCGGGGTGCCGGTGCGATCGTGCTGCTGCAGATAGCGCACCGCCAGTTGCGGCACGCGCGGCAGCATATGCGCGAGATGCGGCAGCTCGTGTGACAGTCGCTTGAGCCAGCCGCGATGATCGAGATCTCGTCGCGCGATATCGGCGAGCACGCCGCGCGCGATGTTCCATGTATCGATGCCCGGATGCAGCGCCCGCGCGAGTATCTCCGCCTGCTGGAACGAGCGCTGCGCGGTCGCGAGCCCGCCCGGCACGTGGCCGCCGAACGGTTGCACGCCGTGCAGCAGATGGTGAAACAGCGAACCCGCCGAGCGATCCTCGGGCGCCGCCGCGAAGTGCGCTTCGGCGCGCGTGCGCAACTCGGCTTCGAGCAGCTCGGCGCGCGCGTCGTCCGGCACGTGGCCGGCCTCGCGATGCATGTCGGCGAGCCGCCCGTAGTGCTGGTCGAACAACGCGGTCGCGCCGTGCACGAAAAATTCGCGCTCGCCGCTCGACAGCGTCGCCATGATCGAGAACTCCGCGAGCACGAGGCGCCCGAGCGTGTCCGGCTCGATGCTGACGCGCACGCGGCGCGCATCGAGCGTCGCGTGGAAGAAGCCATGCTCGAATGCCTGCTCGGCGACGACCTCGACGATATGCGCGGCGAGCGGCGCCAGCTTGATGCCGTGCGCGTGCAGACCGGGCAGGTCGCTCGCGGGCAGCGTGTTGATGCGCTGCATCGTCAGCGTGTGATCGGTGCACAGCTCCCAGATCACGTCTGGCACGACGATGCGCTTGTCGCCGTCGAAATGGTGGCCGGTCTGGCTCAGATTCGCGGCTTCGGCGCGCAAGTCGAAGCGGCGCAGGATGTCGTCGGTGAAGGTTTGCGCGAGCGCGCGCAACTGCAGCCGGCGCGCGACGCGCGACAGCTTTTCGAGCCAGCGCGCGACCCAGCGCAACAGGCCGAGTTCATCGCCGATCTGCTGCAACTGCTGCGCGCGCACGAGCTTGACGGCGACTTCGTGATGACCTTTGACCGGCATCGCGAGCCGCGCGAAATGGGTCTGCTCGGCGAAGCCGCTGAGTACCGGCACGAGGTCGACCGCGCTGAACAGCTCGCCGAGCGGCCGGCCGAACGCGCGAGTCAAAGCCAGCGCGGAGTCGTCCGGCGACAGCGGCACTTCCATGTGATCGATGGCGTCCAGCGCGTCATGCAGCGTGCCGCTCGCGAGCTCGGGGCGCCTGGCGAGCGTCTGCGCGAAGCGGCTCGCGAGCGGACCGAGCGCCGGCAGCAGACCATGCAACTGCGCGCCGCTGCGCTCCGACGCATGCACGCGGCCGATCAGTTCGATCATCCAGTGCAGCTTGTGGTCGGGCGGGGCGGCGAGCCAGATCAGGCGCGCGCCGTAACGCAGCGCATGGAACAGCAGCAGTAGACGGCGAAACAGTGGCGGCATCGGCGGTTCGGTTGACGGGCGAGGCGTTGTGCGCGGGACTCGGCCGGGCGGCGGCGTTGCGTTCGCCGCATGGCCGGCGAGTCCAGCCGTCAAGGTTAGCAGGTCGGCGCGATGGCTGGCGTGTTCGCGCGCAAGGGCGGCTCGATGCAAGCCGAGCGCGCCATGAACGCGCCCCCACGCCACTCTGAGCGCTACCTGCAAGCCAGCACCAACAACGCGCAATACGCGTAATACAATACGGCGGCCTTCCTCAACCACGGCGAAACCCAAGCGTGCCGGCTTTCGGCCTTCTCAGATGCTCGCAGAACAACGTCATCAATACATCCTCGCGCAAGTCGCAAAGAACGGCGCGCTGTCGGTCGCCGAACTGGTGCGCGAACTGAACGTATCGCGCGAAACGATCCGTCGCGACCTCAACGCGCTGGCCGGCCGCGGCCTGCTCGTGACGACACACGGCGGCGCGTTGTCGAGCGATCGGCGCGAGCCCGATCTCGATACGCGCGAAGCCGAGAACGCCGGCGCGAAGCGTGCGATCGGCGAGCGCGCGGCCGAGTTCGTGCCGGACGGCGCGTCGCTGATCATCGATTCGGGCAGCACCACGCAGTCGGTCGCGCGGGCGCTGCTCGACCGGCATCGGCTGACGGTTTACACCAACGACTGGCGCATCGCGCTACTGCTCGGCCGACGCAACGACAATCGCGTGACGCTGCTCGGCGGCGAGCTGTCCGATATCGAAGACGCGACCTTCGGCCTCGACACGGTTCAGCAGCTCACGCAGTACCACGCCGATTTCGCGTTCATTGGCGCGGGCGGAATTTCGCCGGACGGCTATCTCACCGACTACAGCCGCATGGCGGCCGAAGTACGCAGCCGCATGATCGCCGCGGCCGACATGGTGGTCGTCGTCGCCGATCATTCGAAATTCGGACGCGTGACGCCGGTGCGCATCAACGGGATCGAGTCGGCGCGGTATCTGGTCACCGAACTGGCGCCCGAGCGCGCGCTTGGCACGGCGATCACCGCGCATGGTCCGGAGATTCTGATCGCCTGAGACGGGCTGGCGGGACGGTTCCCGCCGCGTTCGTACGCCGCTCGCGCTGAGCGACATTCCGCGCCCGCCAAAATCTAAATAAAAAAAGCCACCCGCCCCTCCGCATTTTCCCGACGCGGCGTGCATACATCGTCATTTTCGCCATGTACGATCCACACGGGATCGGCGTGCGGGGCTCTGCTTTTCGGTGGCGCGACGAATTCCATCGGTTGGCCCAAGTTGGCAATTTGTGTCTTTTTTTGGAATTCAGCACAATCGTCATGGCCCTGTCATCGAAACCTGTGATTCTTGCCGTGCCCGCTCAGGCGCGGCAGGCAGCGCGGGTGTGGTAGGGGGCTGTCAGTCAGGCTGGGCGAGAAGCGGCAAAGTTGTCGGCAATCTGCAATCCACGACAGACCGGCGCGGCAACCGCAGCGGGCAACACGCCAGCGGCGCGTGCCGCCGTTCAATCACTACAGGTATGGGTTATCCCGACCGTCTGGTTTTTAGCCTTTCGGAGAGAGCGACATGAAAAAGACGAATTCCCTTCACGCTGCGGCCGGCCTTGCGCGCAAACTGCTGCCGGCGCTGGTCGCCGCGGCCGCGTTCGGCGGTGCCGCGATGCAGGCTCATGCGGCCGACGCCGTCGTGCTGTACACGGCCGACGGCCTCGAAAATCTGTACAAGGATGTGCTGCCGGCCTTCGAAAAGAAGGAGGGCGTGAAGGTCAATATCGTCACGGCGGGTAGCGGCGAAGTCGTGAATCGCGCGACCATCGAGAAGGATCAGCCGAAGGCCGACGTGCTCGTCACCCTGCCGCCGTTCATTCAGCAGGCCGACCAGAGCGGCCTGCTGCAGGCGTACCAGAGCGCCAACTACAAGAACGTGCCGGCCATCGCGAAGGCGCCGAACGGCGCGTGGGCGACCTTCGTGAACAACTACTTCTCGTTCGCGATCAACCCCGAAGTCACGAAAACCGAGCCGAAGACGTTCGCGGACCTGCTGCACCCGGACTTCACCGGGAAGGTCGCGTATTCGAATCCGGCGACCGCCGGCGACGGCATGGCGGTGATCATCCTGACCTCGTCGCTGATGGGCGAAGACCAGGCGTTCGACTATCTGAAGAAGCTCGAGCAGAGCGCCAAGTTCCACACCAAGGGCACGGGCTATCTCGACGTGCTGCTGTCGCGTAACGAGATCGCGGTCGCCAACGGCGATCTGCAGATGGATCTCGACGACGCGGCCAACGGCGGCCTGTCGCTGAAACCGGTGTTCCTCGCCGCCACGCCCGGCGGTCAGCCCACCACGTTCCAGCTGCCGTACGCGATCGCGCTGATCAAGAACGGTCCGAACCAGGCCGAGGGCAAGAAGCTGATCGACTATCTGATGTCGACGCAAGTGCAGTCGAGGGTGCCGGACATCTTCGGCATTCCGGGTCGCAGCGACGTGCCGCTCGCCGGCAAGAACGGCGAAGCGGTCAAGCAGGCGATCAGCGGCGTCAAGCTGATTCCGGTCGACTGGAACCACGTGATGGCGAAGAAGGCCGATTGGACCGCGCGCTGGAAGAGCGACGTGATCGGTTCCTCGGGCAAAGAGACCGAAGTGGTCAAGCCGAAGTAAGTCGATTCAGGCGGCGTTTCGCGCGTAATGCGCGGCGCCGCATCAGCATTGATCCTGTTGGAGGACGACTCCGGTGAATACGGCCAGTCTCGCTCACCCCACTGCGCCTGGCGCTCCGCTGGATGCGCTCGGCGCCGCGCGTTCGGACGCGCCGGGCGGCGTGCAGATCGATCACCTGACGGTGCGCTTCGGCGCGCGCACGGTGCTCGACGATCTGTCGTTGACCATCCGGCGCGGCGAGTTGCTCACCGTGCTCGGCCGCAGCGGCTGCGGAAAGACGACCTTGCTGCGCTTCATCGCGGGCTTCATCGAGGCCGACGGTCTGGCCGGCACGCTGACGGTGGCCGGCCGCGATCTGACGCACATGCCGCCGCACAAGCGCAACCTCGGACTGCTATTCCAGAGCTACGCGCTGTTTCCGCATCTGACGGTATTCGAGAACGTCGCGTTCGGGTTGCGCGCGCGGCGTATTCCGGCGCGCGACGTCGCGCGCCGCGTCGCCGAGGTGCTGAAGCTCGTGCAGCTCGGCGATGCCGGTCACGTGATGCCCGCGCAACTGTCGGGCGGCATGCAGCAGCGCGTGGCGCTCGCCCGCGCGCTCGTGATCGAGCCCGACGTGCTGCTGCTCGACGAACCGCTGTCCGCGCTCGATGCCAATCTGCGCGCGTCGGTGCGCTCCGAACTGAAGGCGCTGCATGAACGCCTGCCGAATCTGACGATCGTCTGCGTGACGCACGATCAGGACGACGCGCTCGTGCTGTCCGACCGCACGCTGCTGATGCGCGATGGCCATATCGCGCAGCTCGGCACGCCGCAGCAGCTGTACGACTCGCCAGCCGACGGCTTCGTCGCGCGCTACCTCGGCGCGGCCAATCTGCTGCCGCCGCAGGTCGCGTTCGGCATGGACGACGCGCGCTACAACGAGCGCGAACGTGTCGCGTGTCTGCGTCCGGAGGCGCTGCGCATCGTGCCGCTCGGAGAGGGGCAGTTGCACGGCGCGATCGCGTCGGTCGAGTGGTACGGCGCGGCCTTGTCGGTATCGGTCGTGCTCGATGCGCTGCCGAACGACCCCGTGCTCGTCACGATGCAGCGTGGTCTCGGCATGACGCCGGAGAAGGGCGCGCGTGTTTCCCTGCGTTACGAGGCTGGCGATGTCGTCGTTATCAAGCCCTGATACGTCCAACCCACTCGACGTTGCCGCGCAAGCCGAGGTCGAAGCCGCCGCCGCGCGCCGTCTCGCGAGCGCGGCGGCGCACGCGGCCGCCGTCAAGCGGCGCGAGCGCCTCGCGCAATGGCATCTGCTGTTCATTGCAGTCGTGGTGCTCGGACCGCTCGTCATCTATCCGCTGGTGCGGCTCGTGATGCTGAGTCTGACCGGCGCGCATGGCCTGTCTGGCCACGCGTACGTAACGTTCTTCGGTAACCCCGAAACGCGCGGCGTGATCGGCACCACGCTCGGCATCCTGTTCGCGAGCGCGAGCCTGGCGTCGCTGCTCGGCGTGGCGCTCGCGTCGCTGCTGTTCTTCAAGCCGTTTCCGGGCGCGCGCATGGTCACGCGCTTTCTCGAACTGTTCGTCGCGTTCCCGTCGTTTCTGGTCGCGTTCACGCTGATCTTTCTGTACGGCTCGCAAGGCTCGGTCAGCATCGGGCTGCAGCGGCTGTTCAATCTGCAGGCGCCGCCGCTCGATTTTCTGTTCGGCATCGGCGGCGTGATTCTCGCGGAAGTCGTGTTCTATACGCCGTTCGTCGTGCGTCCGACGTTGGCATCGTTCGCGCTGCTCGACCAGCGACTGATCGAAGCCGCGCGCAGCCTCGGCGCGAACGGCCTGATGGTCGCGTTCAAGGTGATCCTGCCGCTCGCGTGGCCGGGCATCGCGGCCGGCACGATCCTGTGTTTTCTGCTGACGCTCAACGAGTTCGGCATTCTGCTGGTGCTCGGCAGCGCCCATCTGATCACGCTGCCGGTCGCGATCTACAGCGCCGCCACCGTCGATCTCGATCTGCCGACCGCGGCCGCCGGCGCGGTCGTGATGCTGCTGATGTCGTTGTCGTTGTACGCGTTGTACCGGCGTGTCAATCGTCGCAAGGTGAAAGGAGCCGGCCATGGCCGTTGAACTCGATCCGACCGTGCTGCCGGTCATGCACAAGAAGGGCCGGCCGGTGCGGCGCAGCCTCGCGGTGCGACTGCTCGGCAGTCTGTTTCTCGGCTTTGCCGCGCTGCTGTGCTTCTGGCTGTTCGTGCTGCCGGTGTTGGTCGTCGCGCTATCGAGCGTCGCGTCGCACTGGTCCGGCACGATCCTGCCCGACGGCTTCAGCATGCGCTGGTTCGAGCGCCTCGGTTCGAGCGACTTCGACGCGCTGACCACCAGCCTCGAAGTCGGCATGGGCGTCGCGGTGCTCGGCACGATCCTCGGTTTGTGGCTCGCGCTCGCGCTCGAAGGACGCGACCGGCGCGGCCTCGGCGCCGTCATCGACACGATCGCGATGATGCCCAACGGCGTGCCGAGCGTCGTGCTCGGCCTCGCGGTGCTGATCGCGTATCACAAACGGCCGCTCGATCTGTCGAGCTCGGCGGCGATCGTGGTGTTCGTGCAGCTCGCGCTGGTACTGCCGTTCTGCTACCGCTGCGCGGCCGCCGCGCTGCGCCCGGAGCTGACCGTGTTGCGCGAAGCGGCCGCGAGCCTCGGAGCGCCGCCGTCGATGGTGCTGCGCCGCGTCGTGTTGCCGCAACTGGTGCCGGCGATACGCGCGAGTCTCGCGCTCGGCTTTGCGCTGTCGCTCGGCGAACTCGGCGCGACGCTGACCGTATATCCGCCAGGCTTCGCGACGGTGCCGATCGTCGTCGTCGGGCAGGTGGAACGCGGCTATTACCTGCCGGCTTCCGCGCTGTCGCTGATTTTGCTGCTGGTCTCGCTGGTCGCTCTGCTGCTGATCGCGGCGCGCGCTCCGCGGCGCCGGATCGACTGAGCCGACTGAGCCGAGTGATCGGCGAGCGATTTCGTTGATCTGAAGCACGCGCGCGAACCGGTGAGCATCGATGCAGATGTGGCAAAAGTTGTCCAAATGACCGAATATATGCACTCTGCTTCCCTCGATCCGATCGAGGTCCTGCGCCGCCATTCGCTGACGACGCTGGTGCGCGACGAGATCGAGCGGCATATCGTCAGCGGCATGCTGGCGCCGGGCGACAAGCTCAACGAAGCCGACTGGGCGGCGCGATTGCAGGTGTCGCGCGGGCCGGTGCGGGAGGCGTTTCGCGCGCTAGAGCAGGCGGGTCTGGTGCGCACCGAGAAGAATCGCGGCGTGTTCGTGCGGACGGTGTCGCTCGCGGAGGCGGACGAGATTTACGCGGTGCGCGCGGTGCTCGAAGAGGGGGCGTGCCGGATGCTCGCGTCGAACATCGATGCGGGCAAGCTCGCGGTGCTGCGCGACTGGGTCGACGCGATGCGCGCGGCGCTCGCGTCGCACGATCACGATGCGTATGCGCGCGCGAACGTCGCGTTTCACGATGCGCTGGTCGCGGCGGCGGGCAACACGAAGTTGTACGACACGTATCGCAGGCTCGTCAGCGAGCTGAGCCTGTTTCGGCGTGCGGCGCTAGTCGTGCAGGCCGACGCGATGGCGCGCTCGCTCGCCGAGCATCGCGCGATTCTGACAGCGCTCGCGTCGCGCGATGCGGAGCAGGCCGCGCAGTTGATGCGCGCGCATGTGCAGGGCGGGTTGCAGCGCGCGCATGCGGCCTGCGAGGCGGCGGGCGATGCGGCGCACGAGCAGCGCCTCCCGGCAGGCGCGGGTGCGGCCGGCTCGCGCGGGCGATGACGGCGCGGCGATGAAGCCGAGGCAAGCGCACCGGCAAACGCCGCGGCAGCTTCGCCCCACGAACAGACAGCCCGGCGATGAAGCCTTTGCAGTGACGACCCCGGCAATGGAAAACCACGCGATGACACACCCCGAGCAACGCACGATCGAAGTCAACGGCCGGAGCTACCGGCTGCCTTCACAACCGACGGTCGTCGTCTGTGTCGACGGCTGCGAGTTTGCGTACCTGGAAGCGGCGGTCGCGGCCGGCGTCGCGCCGTTTATCGGTTCGATGCTCGAAGGCGGCGCGGCGTTTCGCGGCGACTGCGTGATCCCGTCGTTCACGAACCCGAACAACCTGTCGATCGTGACCGGCGTATTGCCGTCCGTGCACGGCATCTGCGGCAACTACTTCTGGGACACCCACGCGAACGACGGCACGGGCGCGGCGGTGATGATGAACGATCCCGCCTACCTACGCGCGCCCACGCTGCTCGCGGCCGCCGCCGACGCGGGCGCCGCGGTCGCCGTCGTCACCGCGAAGGACAAACTGCGCGGGCTGCTCGGCTCGCGGTTGAAGGGCATCTGCTTTTCGGCGGAGAAAGCTGACGAGGTGACGCGCGAGGAAAACGGCATCGACGACGTGCTCGATCTGGTTGGCCTGCCATTACCCGATGTGTATAGCGCGGGGTTGTCGGAATTCGTGTTCGCGGCCGGCGTGCGGCTCGCGCAGACACGCAAGCTCGACCTCATGTATCTGTCGACGACCGACTATATCCAGCACAAATGGGCGCCCGGCACCGAAGGCGCGAACGCGTTCTACGCGATGATGGACGGCTATCTCGCGAAGCTCGACGCGCTCGGCTGGGTGATCGGCCTCACCGCCGATCACGGCATGAACGCGAAGCACGATCCGCAGACCGGCGAGCCGAACGTGATCTATCTGCAGGACTTGCTCGACGACTGGCTCGACGCGTCGACGGCGCGCGTGATTCTGCCGATCACCGATCCGTACGTCGTGCATCATGGCGCGCTGGGTTCGTTCGCGACGGTCTATTTGCCGCGCGAGGTCGATGCTGCGTCCGTGATTGCGCGGATCGGCCGCCTGCCGGGAATCGAAGTCGTGCTCGATCGACGCGCCGCGTGTGTGCGCTTCGGGCTGCCTGAGGATCGCATCGGCGATCTGGTCGTGATCGGCACGAAGCATGTGGTGCTCGGCACGCGGCGCGACGAGCACGACCTGTCCGGGCTCACCGTGCCGTTGCGCTCGCACGGTGGGATTTCCGAGCAGGAAGTGCCACTGCTGTTCAACCGGCGCGTCCAGCCATCAGCCACCGGCAGCGAAGGCAAACGGCTGCGCAATTTCGATATCTTCGACGTCGCGCTCAATCGCGTGTCGACATCGTGAACACGGCGCCGCGGGACCATCCTGAGTTCCGCGCCGAAGCGCTGCGGCTGAGCGGCGAGCGCGCGACGCGCGCCCGGACGCTCGACGTGTTCGATCCTTATACCGGCACGCGCGTCGGCACGGTGCCCCTCGCCAGCATCGACGATGTGCGCGCCGCGTTCGACTACGCGCTCGCGTATCGGCCGACGCTGTCGCGCTACGAGCGTTCGCAGATTCTCGAGCGCGCGGCGGTGCTGCTGCGTGAGCGGATCGAACCGGCGTCGGATCTGATTTCGCTCGAGTCGGGTCTGTCGAAGCAGGACTCGCGCTACGAGATCGGCCGCGTCGCCGACGTGTTCCGCTTTGCCTCGTTCGAGGCGTTGCGCGACGACGGTCAGAGTTTCTCGTGCGATCTGACGCCGCATGGCAACAGGCGTCGCGTGTTCTCGCAGCGCGAGCCGCTCGCGGGCGTGATCGTCGCGATCACGCCGTTCAATCATCCGATGAACCAGGTCGCGCACAAGGTCGCGCCGGCCATCGCGACGAATAATCGCGTGGTGCTGAAGCCGTCGGAGAAGGTGTCGCTGTCGGCGCTTTATCTGGCCGATCTGCTGTATGAAGCGGGGCTGCCCGCGCCGATGCTGCAGGTGCTGACCGGCGATCCACGCGAGATCGCCGACGAGCTGGTTACGCACGCGTCGGTCGAACTCGTTACGTTTACGGGCGGTGTTGCAGTCGGGAAATACATTGCGACGAAGGTCGGATATAGACGCGTCGTGCTCGAGCTGGGCGGCAACGACCCGCTGATCGTGCTCGACGATGCGGGACCTCGAGCGCGCGGCGACGCTTGCGGTGCAAGGCTCGTACAAGAACTCGGGGCAGCGCTGCACGGCGGTCAAGCGGATGCTCGTGCAACACGGCGTCGCGGCGGAATTCACGGAGCTGGTCGTCGAAAAGACGCGCGAGTGGACGTTCGGCGATCCGTTCGATGCGTCGAATCAGATGGGCACCGTGATCGACGCCGCCGCCGCGCAGCTGTTCGAGGCGCGCGTTAATGAGGCGGTGGCCGCGGGCGCGCGCCTGCGCCTCGGCAACGAGCGCCGCGGCGCCTTGTATGCGCCGACCGTGCTCGACAACGTCGATCCGTCGATGACGCTCGTGCGCGAGGAAACCTTCGGGCCGGTGTCGCCGGTCATCGCGTTCGACACGCTCGACGATGCGATTCGCATCAGCAACGGAACACCGTTCGGGCTGTCGTCGGGCGTGTGTACGAACCGGCAGGACGCGATCACGCGTTTCATTAATGAGCTGCGCGTGGGCACCGTCAACGTGTGGGAAGTGCCAGGCTATCGGATCGAGCTGACGCCGTTCGGCGGCATCAAGGATTCGGGGCTAGGCTACAAGGAAGGCGTTCAGGAAGCGATGAAGAGCTTTACCAATCTGAAGACGTTTTCATTACCTTGGGAGTAACAGGTGGCATTGAGTCTCGACGATATCCGTGTGCTCTTCGAGCGACACGGCAGCCTCGCGTATAGCGGCGAGCCGGTGACGCAGCTCGAGCACGCGTTGCAGAGCGGCGCGCTCGCCGAGGCGGAAGGCGCGAGCGACGAACTCGTCGCCGCGGCGTTCTTGCACGACCTCGGCCATCTGCTGAACCTGCAAGGGGAGACGCCGACGGAACGGGGTGTCGACGATCTGCATCAGTATTTCGCCTTGCCGTTTTTGCGGCCGGTGTTGTCGGATGCGGTGCTGGAGCCGATTCGTCTGCACGTCGACGCGAAGCGCTGCCTGTGCGCGATCGACGCTACCTATTTGGGCCAGCTGTCCGCCGACTCGGTGCGCAGCTTGCAATTGCAGGGCGGGGTCTTCAGCAGGGAAGAGGCGCAGGCGTTTATGCAGAAACCGTACGCCGAAGACGCGATGCGTTTGCGCCGATGGGACGATCGCGCGAAAGAGAAGGATCGCGCGACGCCGGGGATCGACCATTATCTGGCCGTGGTCGAACGGGCGATGCGCGCGCATGCGACTGCGTGAGTCGAGGTGTTTTGGGTCGCGATAGGTTGCGCGCCGAGCGGTCAAAATATCGCTTGCAAGTCCCGATGTCGGCGACTAGAATTCCGCTCTTTCGCGCTCCGGACGCCGGGGTGCGGAGAAGCGGGAAGCCTTTGAGGGCGAGGGCTTCAGCGGCGTGGGCAGGTTAAGCGAGTGATAAAAACCTGTTGACGATCCGACGGAAGTTCTCCATAATCTCGTTTCTCTGCTGCAGACGCAGCGACGCAAACGAAGCAGTGCCGGGTAGTGGTGGTTCAGGCGCGGCGGGTTTGGCGGACCGATCTTTAAAAACTAACAGTCGATAAGTGTGGGCGCTTGATGCGGAATGCGGCGGCGGATTCTGTGGAATCTGCTGTCAGGCAGAAGTATCAGAAGCCTCACACAGTATTGGAGGAAGGTTTGTCTGTCGGAAGACGGATCAATCATCGTCAGTACGTTGAGTGAGCGACCGGGTTCGAGAGAGCCCGAAAACAGTAACAGGTTTGAACTGAAGAGTTTGATCCTGGCTCAGATTGAACGCTGGCGGCATGCCTTACACATGCAAGTCGAACGGCAGCACGGACTTCGGTCTGGTGGCGAGTGGCGAACGGGTGAGTAATACATCGGAACGTGTCCTGGAGTGGGGGATAGCCCGGCGAAAGCCGGATTAATACCGCATACGCTCGGGAGAGGAAAGCGGGGGATCGCAAGACCTCGCGCTCAAGGGGCGGCCGATGGCAGATTAGGTAGTTGGTGGGGTAAAGGCCTACCAAGCCGACGATCTGTAGCTGGTCTGAGAGGACGACCAGCCACACTGGGACTGAGACACGGCCCAGACTCCTACGGGAGGCAGCAGTGGGGAATTTTGGACAATGGGCGCAAGCCTGATCCAGCAATGCCGCGTGTGTGAAGAAGGCCTTCGGGTTGTAAAGCACTTTTGTCCGGAAAGAAAACCTCGTGGCTAATATCCGTGAGGGATGACGGTACCGGAAGAATAAGCACCGGCTAACTACGTGCCAGCAGCCGCGGTAATACGTAGGGTGCGAGCGTTAATCGGAATTACTGGGCGTAAAGCGTGCGCAGGCGGTGCTGTAAGACCGATGTGAAATCCCCGGGCTTAACCTGGGAACTGCATTGGTGACTGCAGCGCTGGAGTATGGCAGAGGGGGGTGGAATTCCACGTGTAGCAGTGAAATGCGTAGAGATGTGGAGGAACACCGATGGCGAAGGCAGCCCCCTGGGCCAATACTGACGCTCATGCACGAAAGCGTGGGGAGCAAACAGGATTAGATACCCTGGTAGTCCACGCCCTAAACGATGTCAACTGGTTGTCGGGCCTTCATTGGCTTGGTAACGTAGCTAACGCGTGAAGTTGACCGCCTGGGGAGTACGGTCGCAAGATTAAAACTCAAAGGAATTGACGGGGACCCGCACAAGCGGTGGATGATGTGGATTAATTCGATGCAACGCGAAAAACCTTACCTACCCTTGACATGTATGGAATCCTGCCGAGAGGCGGGAGTGCCCGAAAGGGAGCCGTAACACAGGTGCTGCATGGCTGTCGTCAGCTCGTGTCGTGAGATGTTGGGTTAAGTCCCGCAACGAGCGCAACCCTTGTCCCTAGTTGCTACGCAAGAGCACTCCAGGGAGACTGCCGGTGACAAACCGGAGGAAGGTGGGGATGACGTCAAGTCCTCATGGCCCTTATGGGTAGGGCTTCACACGTCATACAATGGTCGGAACAGAGGGTTGCCAAGCCGCGAGGTGGAGCCAATCCCGGAAAACCGATCGTAGTCCGGATCGCACTCTGCAACTCGGGTGCGTGAAGCTGGAATCGCTAGTAATCGCGGATCAGCATGCCGCGGTGAATACGTTCCCGGGTCTTGTACACACCGCCCGTCACACCATGGGAGTGGGTTTTACCAGAAGTGGCTAGTCTAACCGCAAGGAGGACGGTCACCACGGTAGGATTCATGACTGGGGTGAAGTCGTAACAAGGTAGCCGTATCGGAAGGTGCGGCTGGATCACCTCCTTTCCAGAGCTGTGCATTCACTGCACTCAAGTGCTCACGCTTATCGGCTGTGGTTAATGGAAGCAACGCAGACAGACATCAGGGGTCTGTAGCTCAGCCGGTTAGAGCACCGTCTTGATAAGGCGGGGGTCGATGGTTCGAATCCATCCAGACCCACCACGGTCTTGTCTGGTGAGCTGAAGGGCTGGGGCCGCTGGAATAGCTGTGGGACTGGGGGATTAGCTCAGCTGGGAGAGCACCTGCTTTGCAAGCAGGGGGTCGTCGGTTCGATCCCGTCATCCTCCACCAATCCTCAATGCGCAGGGTTCTGCCTGAAGGCAGAGCGTTGCGCATTGGCGATTGAGCCAGTCAGGGCGGTATGAGGCACAGGCTTTATACCGGCTGCCGTTCTTTAACAATCAGGAAGAAGTAGTAAAGAGATTCACGAAAGCATGCCTGGAGATGGGTGTGTGAGTAGGTGAATCAGGGTTGTGATTGTATCGATGTATTTTAAAGGTGATCGAAAGATTGCCTTGGAATACGGCGCAACACGAATACTCAACCTGTAACGGAACGTGAATGGTCGACTCCTTCGGGAACCTGTCCCCTCCGGGGATGGGACCAGTGTAAGCGCTAAAGCGCTAACACTGGTCGACAGAGACACACCCGTTATAGGGTCAAGCGAACAAGTGCATGTGGTGGATGCCTTGGCGATCACAGGCGATGAAGGACGCGGTAGCCTGCGAAAAGCTCCGGGGAGCTGGCAAACGAGCATTGATCCGGAGATGTCCGAATGGGGAAACCCACTCCTAATGGAGTATCCGTAGCTGAATCCATAGGCTGCGTGAGGCGAACGCGGTGAACTGAAACATCTAAGTAACCGCAGGAAAAGAAATCAACCGAGATTCCCAGAGTAGTGGCGAGCGAAATGGGATCAGCCTGTACACGTTATCTGTATTGTTAGTCGAACGCTCTGGAAAGTGCGGCCATAGCAGGTGATAGCCCTGTAGACGAAAACAGCATGGAAGAACTGGGTGTACGAGAAGTAGGGCGGGACACGTGAAATCCTGTCTGAAGATGGGGGGACCATCCTCCAAGGCTAAATACTCGTGATCGACCGATAGTGAACCAGTACCGTGAGGGAAAGGCGAAAAGAACCCCGGGAGGGGAGTGAAACAGATCCTGAAACCGCATGCATACAAACAGTCGGAGCCTCTGCGAAGGGGTGACGGCGTACCTTTTGTATAATGGGTCAGCGACTTACATTCAGTGGCGAGCTTAACCGATTAGGGCAGGCGTAGCGAAAGCGAGTCCGAACAGGGCGTCCAGTCGCTGGGTGTAGACCCGAAACCAGGTGATCTATCCATGGCCAGGTTGAAGGCACGGTAACACGTGCTGGAGGACCGAACCCACTAACGTTGAAAAGTTAGGGGATGAGCTGTGGATAGGGGTGAAAGGCTAAACAAACCTGGAAATAGCTGGTTCTCTCCGAAAACTATTTAGGTAGTGCCTCGTGTATCACCTTCGGGGGTAGAGCACTGTCATGGTTGTGGGGTCCATTGCGGATTACTACGCCATAGCAAACTCCGAATACCGAAGAGTGCAATCACGGGAGACAGACATCGGGTGCTAACGTCCGGTGTCAAGAGGGAAACAACCCAGACCGCCAGCTAAGGTCCCCAAATATGGCTAAGTGGGAAACGAAGTGGGAAGGCTAAAACAGTCAGGAGGTTGGCTTAGAAGCAGCCACCCTTTAAAGAAAGCGTAATAGCTCACTGATCGAGTCGTCCTGCGCGGAAGATGTAACGGGGCTAAGCCATATACCGAAGCTGCGGATGCACAGTAATGTGCATGGTAGGAGAGCGTTCCGTAAGCCTGCGAAGGTGCACTGGAAAGTGTGCTGGAGGTATCGGAAGTGCGAATGCTGACATGAGTAGCGATAAAGGGGGTGAAAGGCCCCCTCGCCGTAAGCCCAAGGTTTCCTACGCAACGTTCATCGGCGTAGGGTGAGTCGGCCCCTAAGGCGAGGCAGAAATGCGTAGCTGATGGGAAGCAGATTAATATTTCTGCACCATTGTGAAATGCGATGGGGGGACGGATCGCGGAAGGTTGTCCGGGTGTTGGAAGTCCCGGTCCTTGCATTGGAGAAGGCGCTTTGGCAAATCCGGGCGCGGAATTCAAGGGTGCGAGGCGAGTCGCTCAGGCGACGAAGCAACTGGAAGGGGTTCCAGGAAAAGCCTCTAAGCTTCAGTTTCACAGTGACCGTACCGCAAACCGACACAGGTGGGCGAGATGAGTATTCTAAGGCGCTTGAGAGAACTCGGGAGAAGGAACTCGGCAAATTGGTACCGTAACTTCGGGATAAGGTACGCCCTCATAGCCTGACTGGCCTGCGCCAGAAGGGTGAAAGGGTTGCAATAAACTGGTGGCTGCGACTGTTTAATAAAAACACAGCACTCTGCAAACACGAAAGTGGACGTATAGGGTGTGACGCCTGCCCGGTGCCGGAAGATTAAATGATGGGGTGCAAGCTCCTGATTGAAGTCCCGGTAAACGGCGGCCGTAACTATAACGGTCCTAAGGTAGCGAAATTCCTTGTCGGGTAAGTTCCGACCTGCACGAATGGCGTAACGATGGCCACACTGTCTCCTCCCGAGACTCAGCGAAGTTGAAGTGTTTGTGATGATGCAATCTCCCCGCGGCTAGACGGAAAGACCCCATGAACCTTTACTGTAGCTTTGCATTGGACTTTGAACCGGTCTGTGTAGGATAGGTGGGAGGCTATGAAGCGTGGACGCCAGTCTGCGTGGAGCCGTCCTTGAAATACCACCCTGATCTGTTTGAGGTTCTAACCTTGGCCCGTGATCCGGGTCGGGGACAGTGCATGGTAGGCAGTTTGACTGGGGCGGTCTCCTCCCAAAGTGTAACGGAGGAGTACGAAGGTACGCTAGGTACGGTCGGAAATCGTGCTGATAGTGCAATGGCATAAGCGTGCTTGACTGTGAGACTGACAAGTCGAACAGGTGCGAAAGCAGGTCATAGTGATCCGGTGGTTCTGTATGGAAGGGCCATCGCTCAACGGATAAAAGGTACTCTGGGGATAACAGGCTGATACCGCCCAAGAGTTCATATCGACGGCGGTGTTTGGCACCTCGATGTCGGCTCATCTCATCCTGGGGCTGTAGCCGGTCCCAAGGGTATGGCTGTTCGCCATTTAAAGAGGTACGTGAGCTGGGTTTAAAACGTCGTGAGACAGTTTGGTCCCTATCTGCCGTGGGCGCTGGATATTTGAAGGGGGCTGCTCCTAGTACGAGAGGACCGGAGTGGACGAACCTCTGGTGTACCGGTTGTCACGCCAGTGGCATCGCCGGGTAGCTATGTTCGGAAGAGATAACCGCTGAAAGCATCTAAGCGGGAAACTCGCCTTAAGATGAGATATCCCCGGGGCTTCGAGCCCCTTGAAGGGTCGTTCAAGACCAGGACGTTGATAGGTCAGGTGTGCACGTACAGTAATGTACTGAGCTAACTGATACTAATTGCCCGTAAGGCTTGATCCTATAACCGGTGTGTTTTGCGGTCAGCGTTGGCGCTTCAGCTGTCGGCCGGAGTTAGTGCTTCAGCACTTACTCCGGGCCCATGCAAAGCGCTTACCCGGACCCCACCCCCGAAGGGGGCAGGAACACGCACACGGTTGAGATCGGTGTTGTGCCAGAAACAACACAACCCCCACCCGAATCCTTTACGCTTCTTCCCGATTGGCTGTGGCGCAACCGGTTGACTCCAACCCTGCGACGCAGCAACCCGTCATGCCTGATGACCATAGCGAGTCGGTCCCACCCCTTCCCATCCCGAACAGGACCGTGAAACGACTCCACGCCGATGATAGTGCGGATTGCCCGTGTGAAAGTAGGTAATCGTCAGGCTCCTCCCCAGTCAGAAACCCCACCCGCCGCGGTGGGGTTTTTGCGTTTACACGGCCCAAATCAACAGCAACATGCTCGACCGAGCACGAACAATAAGCGTGGCCGGACGCCGTTGCCAGCCACTGCCAAAAGTAGCCTGTTGATCGACGCTTTTTTGCGCATACGACCTGCGCACAAACAAGCGTCTAGCTCGTCCCGAGCGCTGCTCGGTGGCGTTCCCGCGCTCAACGCTAGCCTCCCGCACGTATCTAAGGTGAAGTTGACCCAGAAAAACGGACATCTATCCTTTGGAGAAGGAGGTGCCGATTATGGGCAAGCATCGTACCCCGTACCCGGCGGAATTTCGGGCGCAAATAGTCGAGTTGGTGAAGGCCGGACGCAGGCCGGAGGAACTGGAAAAGGAGTTCGAGCCGACTGCACAGACCATCTACAACTGGGTAGCGCAGGCTGATCGTAAGCGCCTCGCGTCGGCCGTTCGTGATGTGTCGCGCGCATGTGGCACGCTATCGGTAACGCGTTGATCGATACCTCGCGGATACCGGCAGGAGACGTTGCGGCGATCAGGTTGTCGCTGACTGCGCATTTCGGCGAACGTGACCGCCGATTTCGGGAACGTGACCGATTTGGCGGGATAAGCGTTGCGCGATATCGATTGTAGGTTTCCTTGTCAGTTCTGGTCGAGTTCGGGCTCCATGATGTTGGGTTTGAGGGGGGCTTTTCTGAGCGATTCGCCGGTCAGCGTGATCCGGTGATGACGCTGCATGAGACGGTCGAGCATCGCATCGGCGATGGTCTCGTCGCCGATCCAGCCGTGCCAGTGCTCAATCGGTAACTGGCTGGTGACGATCGTCGCTCTGCCGGCCGAGCGATCGTCGATCATTTCCAGCAGGTCGTTTCGAACCATCGCGTCAAGCGGCGCCATGCCCCAATCGTCCAGTAGAAGGACGTCAACACGGGCAAGCTGCAGCAGCCATTTGGTGAAGCCGCCGTTGCCGTGCAGGATTCGCAATTCCTCGTTCAGTCGCGGGACACGCAGGTATAGAGCTGAATGCCCCCGCCGGCAGGCGTACTGCGCGAGGGCGCAGGCGAGCCACGATTTGCCTGCTCCGGTGGGCCCGCTGATGAGCAGGCTGTAGCCGGCCTCGACCCAGTCACCGAGCGCCAGGCTCATGAGCGTGCGCGGATCCACGCCCCGGCCGGCGCGAGTATCGAGATCTTCAATGGCGGCCTGCGGATACTTGAGGCGCGCCTGCTTGAGCAGTCGGGTACGACGGCGATCATCGCGCCAGCTGGCTTCCCGGTCGACCAGCAGGGACAGGCGTTCCTCGAAGCTCAGACTGGCCGCGCCGGGCTGCGTCAATTGCTCTTCCAGTCCGTCAGCGAAGCCTTCGAGCTTCAGGGTGCGCAGTTGTGTCAGTGTCTGTTGCATCATCATGGCGGGTTCTCTTTATTGGTAGTAGCCGGGGCCGCGTACATGCGCGTGGCTTGGACTGATCCAGTCAGCAGGTGTGGCCGACGCAGCGCGGTCGCGGTTGTTGACCAGGATGTCGCGCACATGGCGGTAGCGGTGTACGCCCAGTTCCAGCGCCAGCGCGCAGGCCGCTTCAAGCCGTACACGGCCGTAGCGACGTGAGAGCGAGAGCAATCCGAGGCAAGCCCGATAACCGTGTTCCGGATGACGCTGCTCCTGCAGTAGCCGGGTGACGAGCACGCCGGTTGCCGCGCCGATCTGTTGGCCCCAGTGAATCAATCGCTGCGGCGTCCATTCGAGGTGGGCGCGGTGTGCGGCCGGCATGTGTTCGACGACGGTGGTGTAGTCGCCGGCGCGATCGTTACGGGCGTGGCTGGCGACACGGCGACCGCGATGCAACAGTTCAACCGCACCGGCCGTAATGCGCGCATCGAGCTTGAGGCCGACCAGCGCATGCGGCACGCTGTAGCGGTGTTTGTTGATCTCGACGTGATAGTCGATGTGAACAGTCACCGTCTTGAAGCGTGCGAGTTCCCAAGGTTGCGCCGGCAACGGCGACAGTGCCGGCGCGTCCAGTTGTGCGAACGCGCTGGCGCGACAGCCCGGCAGTTTCTGGAACGGGCGCTCGTTCAGGTTCTTCAGCAGCGGACGGATGGCGTCGTCGACCGACTGGACCGAAGCGAAGCGGTGATGACGCAGGCGCGCCATGATCCAGCGTTCGACGACCTGGACTGCCACCTCTACTTTCGGTTTGTCCTGTGGGCGATAAACGCGAGCCGGCAGGAATGAGGTGCCGTAGTGGCGCGCAAAGTCCAGCACCGTGTCGCCGGCCCGAGGTTCATAGCGGTCGGGATCGGCAATCATGGCGCGCGGGTTATCCGGCACGATCAGTTGCGGCACGCCTCCATAGAACGTCAGCGCGCGTGCGATGCCGCCGAGCCAGTCCTCCATCGTTTCTGCCGGCGTGGCGCACGCGAACGTGTAGCTCGAGGCGCCCATGGCGGCCACGAAGATGTGTGCCCGGCGTCCGGTGGTCAGCGGCAACGTGGGGCCGGCGAAGTCGACGAACAGCTTCTCGCCGGCACGATGAATCTGCCGCATCGAGCGCTTCAGGCGTTTCGCAAACGTCCTGTAATGCTCGCAGAACTGCGTGTAGCGGTACGTTTGCCGGTCCGCGAACTCAGCCTGGTACTCTTCCCACAGCAGCGTCAGCGTCATGCCCTTGCGGCGCAGTTCCTGATGGATACGCCCGTAATCGGGCTGCGCGTAGGCCGCTGGCCCCGTGGGTTTGCCGAGCAGCCGCCTCTCGAGCTCGCCTTCGTCCATATCGCTGGCGCTGGCCCAGTCGAGTCCGGCGGCGCCGGCCAGTCCGAGGTACTTCGTGACCCCGCCCTTGGAAATGCCCAGCGACGCGGCGATCCGGTCGTGCGAGAAGCCGCCGTCAAATTTAAGTCGTAAAACGTCCTTGATCATGCGCATGTTCATCCGGTGCGCGGGCATGGTCTCTCCGGCCAAAGCCGGCGAGCATAGCCCGCGTGGTTGATGTCATGCGCAACGCCGATCCTGTCTTCCGGTCCGACCGCTCACGTTCCCGAAATCGTCGGTCACGTTGCCGGAATCGCCGGTCACCATCCCGAAACGGCCGGTCACGTTCGTCCGAAATACGCACTGACGGCGGAGTGGATTGCGTGGGCAACTTGCCGACCATGTTCCAGGGCAGCAGTTCGTCGATGCGACTGATTTTGTGGTCCGCGATGTGAGTCAGGATGTATTCCAGATATGCACGGGGGTTGATGTCATTCAGTTTGCACGAGCCGATCAGACCGTACATGGCAGCGGCCCGTTCGCCTCCACTGTCGGAGCCTGCAAACAGGAAGTTTTTCCTCCCCAGACTTACACAGCGCAGAGCGTTTTCGGCGAGAGCGTTGCTGATCTCAATACGACCGTCTTCGCAGTACAGAACGAGTGCGTTCCATTGATTGAGCGAGTAGCGTATCGCCTTGGCCAACTCGGATTTTGCCGACAGGGTCGCGATCTTGTCCGTCATCCACGCCTTGATGGTCGCGAGCACCGCGAGGCTTCTCTCCTGCCGTACGCGCAATCGTTCGGCGGCGGGCTCGCCCCGGATATCAGCCTCAATGTCGTAGAGTTCGCCGATCAGCTCGAGTACGTGCCTTGTCGACTCAGTCGGCGTGCGGACATGAACGTCGTATATGTACCGTCTCGCGTGATCCCAGCAAGCCGCCTCACGAATCTTGCCGCCTGCATACAGCTCGTCGAAACCACCGTAGGCGTCGGCCTGCAGGACGCCCTTGAATCCGGCCAGATGAGTCTGCGGATGTATCCCCTTTCGGTCGGGCGAGTAGGCAAACCAGACTGCGGCCGGGTCCGTCGAGCCCGAACGGCTGTCGTCGCGAACGTACACCCACAGGCGACCCGTGCGCGTCTTTTTGTTGCCCGGTGCAAGCACCGGGATCGGCGTGTCGTCCGCGTGCAGCTTGAACGTTGCCATCGTGTAGACGCGCAGCGCTTCGGTCAACGGCTCGCACAAAGCCTCGCACTGGCCGACCCAGCGCCCCATGCTGGCGGGGTCGAGCTTAACGCCGTCACGCGCGGCAATTGCCGACTGCCGGTACAGCGGTTGATGATCAGCGAACTTCGAAACGAGGATGTCAGCAAGCAGGCCCGGATGCGCGATGCTGCGCTCAATTGGCAAGCCCGGCATCGGCGGCTGCGAGATGTGATTGCAGCAGGTGCAGACCGCCTTGCGGCGGATCGTGCGAATCACCTTGAACATGGCGGCGACACGGGCAAGCTGCTCGGACACGTCCTCGCCGAGTGGCCGCATGGTGTTGCCGCAGTTCGGGCAGCTCGGATCGGGTTCGAGCACGCGCTCTTCACGCGGCAGATGGGGCGGCAACGCCTCCTTCGAGGCTGCTGCGCCGGCGGGCACACTTGTGCCCGATGTGCGGTCGCGGCGAACATCCGCGACACCGCGCCCACCGCTCAGCTCATCCAGTTCCGTTTCGAGCCGCTCGATCTGCCGGTCCAGCTGCTCGGACTTGCGGCCAAACTGCACCCGTTTGAGTTTGTCGATCTGGGCCTTGAGCTGTTCGATCTCGATATCGCGCTCGGCAAGCTGGGCACGAGCCTCCAGCAGCAAGGCCTTAAGCGCATCGACGTCATCCGGAAGACGGGCATCATCGGTCATGCGCCGGAGTTTACGCGTGCCCCGAAGCGTTTACAACACCGATAGCGCCGCGGTTCGACGCGGCTGCCGCCAGTCAATGCCCTCGAGTAGCATCGAGAGTTGTGCCTGTGTCAGATGGACCTTACCGCCGTCGGCCTGCGGCCAGACAAACCGCCCTCGCTCAAGCCGCTTCGCCAGGAGCCATAGCCCGTCCTCCGTGGCCCACAGGATTTTGATGAGGTCACCGCGCCTGCCCCGGAAGATGAAGACGTTCCCGTCGAACGGATTCTCCTCCAGTGCAGTTTGCACCTTCGCCGCCAGGCCCTGAAATCCGGAACGCATGTCGGTGACGCCAGCCGCAATCCAGATGCGGGTGCCCGCCGGCAGCCCGATCATCGGGACAGTTCTCGTACCAGTAACCGCAGCATATCAGGCGACACGTTGCCGCGGATGCGCAGGCGTGCACGGTCAAATTCGATCTCGCAGACGTTCTCCGACACAGCCTCGCGCATGGACATCGATGTCTCGGTTTCGGCGACAACGCTCACCGGAAGAAACGGTGCAACGTCAACCTCTGACTGCTGTTGCACATGCGCCGGATGTGGTGCTCCGAATACGCCTTGAAGATATTGGCGACGCCATCTGAACAGCAGGTTGGTGTTAATGTCGTTGCGACGCGCGACCAGCGATACGGAAGCTCCCGGTTCGAAGGTCTGTTCGACCAGCTGTCGCTTGAATTCGCGCGGAAAGTTCGGGCGCCTACCGGGCGCTTCGTTCTTGCCATCTACTATGTCGGCCACTTTGGTTCCCGCCAAAAAATTTGGTGGGAACCAAATTACCTCCATTTATGGCTGCTTAGAGAACGGCCGAGATGAGGCGCTTACCGGCTGATCGCGACACAGGCGTGCGGCATGATGGTCTGACCACAGCCGAACGGCAGGAGCTCGCACGGTTGCGTCGTGAAGTCCGGCAACTGAAGATGGAGCGCGACATCCTCTCTCACGCGGCAGCCTGGTTCGCGAGGGAGACGGGATCCATTCCACCGAAGGGCGGTACGGGTTCATGAAAGCGAACCGGGCCCGCTGGCCCATTGCGATGATGGCGCGGCTGCTCGGCGTCTCGACGAGCGGCTATTACACGTGGCTGGTGCGTGAGCCCGCGATGCACACACGCAGCGATGCGCAACGGCTCTCGCGCATCCGCACGCTACATGCGAGCTCGCGCGGCACGTATGGGGCACCGCGTATCCATGCGCAGCTCGCGCGCGAAGGCGTACACGTGGGGCGCAAGCGGGTGGCGCGCCTCATGCGTATGGCGGGTCTGTGCGGGGCAAGCCGGCGGCGCTGGCCGCGCACCACACGGCCACGCGCAGGCGCCCGGCGTGCGCCTGATCTGGTGCGTCGGCACTTCTGCGCGGAGGCGACAAACATGCTGTGGGTGGCGGACGCCACCTACATCCCGACTGGCGAGGGGTTTCTGTATCTGGCCGTAGTCCTCGACGTGTTCAGTCGCCGAATTGTAGGCTGGGCGATGTCAAGCCATCTGGACACCGAACTGATGCTGCGCGCATTCGATATGGCGTTGCTGCAGCGACGCCACGAGGGCGTAATTCTACATTCGGACCAGGGATGTCAACTTAGGTTCAAGGGGTCGTTGCAACACCTGATGTTTATGATGCGAGTAGTAGATCCCGCAGTGCTTCTGCCGGTGCTTTCCATCCAAGGCTCTTACGCGGTCTGCAATTCAGTGCGTTTGCGACAGCATCAAGTTCACGCTCCGAGTACCGGCTGATGTCGGTGCCCTTTGGGAAGTATTGACGTAACAGACCGTTCGTATTCTCATTGGTCCCGCGTTGCCACGGGCTTTGAGGATCGCAAAAATAGATTTCCAGACCCGTATCGATTCGGAGCTGCGCATGCTGGGCCATCTCTGCACCTTGATCCCATGTGAGTGATCGTCTCAACTGCTCAGGTAATAAGACGATCTTCGCAGCTATGGCATTGCGGACAGCCTCCGCTCCATGACCCGCCAGCGGTGGCCCGTTCTTGACGCGGACGCCGGTGCCATGGCCCTCCATAGGTGGAAGGTGGAGCAACATTGTAAAGCGGGTGGTGCGCTCGACTAGCGTACCTACTGCGGACCGGTTAAGACCGATGATCAGGTCGCCTTCCCAGTGACCCGGCACGGCACGATCATCAACCTCAGCCGGGCGCTCACTGATCATGACCTCCGGAGTGATGAAATGCTTTCCACGCTGTTGCGTTCTGGCTCGAGGCACACAAAGTGCACGGCCTGTACGCAGCGAGGCAGTAAGCTCTCGTCGCAGAGCGCCACGACCCTGAATGTAAAGCGCCTGATAGATGGCTTCGTGAGAGATTCTCATGGATTGGTCTTCGGGATAGTCGACCTGTAATCGCCGACTGATCTGTTCCGGACTCCAGCAGATGCCCCAACGCCGGTCCGCGCGGCGACCTTGCCGTCGTCCTTTCCACGGTACGTCAGGTCCGGCAATTGGCCTGCCTTCTGAGTCGGTGACTGCTCCCGCCAATCGACTCTGCACATATTTCTTTAATCTCTCGTTCTCTGCCAGCCTGGAAGCTTTCGGACGTTCCGCTGCACGCTCAGCTTTCCACTGAGCAACTGTCGCCCTGTATATCAAAGTACCGCCACGGGTCGCAGCGTTACGGCGCAACTCGCGTGAGATCGTCGAAGGCGAGCGCTGCAGTCTTCGCGCGATCTCACGAACCCCGCAATCCTGTGCCCGCAGCAGCGCGATTTCTTCGCCTTCAGAAAAAGACAGATAGGGCCCCGCGCCCGGCGCCAGTTCGATCGGCCGCATTCCACCCGCCTCACGAAACCATCTTGGTCCCAAAGGTTGTGACACGCCACATGCCAGTGCGGCAGCTTCAGTCTCCATGCCCTGCGCGATACAGTTCCAGAAGGCTCGCTTGGTCTCTAGTTGATTGACACTTGGCCTGCCAGGCGATCGCATTATTGGTCTTCCCGTCTGTTCCGAACCCCAACCCTGTGGTCGTCCCATGTGACACCTCCGTTAGGAGATGTTGCATCGACCGGTTGAATCCGCCTTGCGAGCCTCTGTCGGAGTGATGTGTCAACGTTCCGTCGCCGAGTGGGCGCCGCGCATAAAGTGCCTGTTCAAGTGCATCCAGAACAAAGTCCGTGGTCATCGATGAACTGACGCGCCAGCCGACGATACGGCGGGCGAACACGTCGATCACAAAGGTCACATACAGCCAGCCCTGCCACGTCGAAACGTACGTGAAATCAGAAACCCAGAGCTGGTTCGGCCGGTCTGCCTTGAACTGACGGTTGACCCGATCCAGCGGGCGCGCGGCCGCCGCATCGGCAATCGTCGTGCGAACACGTTTGCCTCGCATTACGCCGCGCAAGCCCGGTTGCTTCATCAGCCGTTCGACCGTGCAGTAGAGAACGACAATTACCTTGGCCGGTCGTGTTGCCTCACGTGTTGCCTCACGAAGGAATGTTACCCGACGGATTGTTGTCGTTTCGGTTTCTTTCTTCTTTTCTTTCGGGGGTTTGCCGGGCGCGAAGCGCCCGGCCCCCGCCGGCTTTCAACTTTTCCGCAGCTCACACTTGAGCGGGCGTCTCGGCGGACTTGTGCAGGCAGCCCAGGACCATTTCTTTCACGCGCTCGGCGCGCCATGCCTTGACCCGGCGCTGTAGCGTTCGAAGCTGTGCCTTGCTCGCATAGGCGTCCGGAACCATCGTCGCCAACCGGTCCATCAATTCATTCGCCGACACAGCGGGTTCGGCGATCAGCCACCCTTCGATAACCGGCCACGCGTCGGCGAAAGGATCCACCCGGGTTTTCCACCAGTGCTTTGCCTTGGGTTGCTTTCGGTGCGTTGGACGTGCTTCCCCTTCCTTCCACGCCGAAGAGAGGCTCGCGAGGAAGACGGCAACGTCTGATTCGTCTGCTGGCGCTGCGTCAGCGCGCACGCCGTGGGCCGCGAACTCGCTCAATGTCTGCTGAGCCGTTCGCATCTCCTGCAGCAGGCGCACAGGATCGAGGCTGTTGAACTGCGCCTTCAGCTTTTCCTTGATAGCTGGTTCGACGCTGTCGTGTGCCAGAAGCCGATCGCACGGCGTCGCCGGCGCAAAGTAGACCTTATGCACGCGCGCGCCATCGCGCGTCTTGGACTTCAGCTTGAACGAAGGCTGGAAGAAGTTGATGTATAGCCGCGATGACGCGTACAGCTGCGCCAGCGCGTTCCTCGCATCGGCGCCGCTCAGGCGGCCATAACCGACCAGTCGCCGAACGACGGAGCCGTTCTTCTGCTCCACCCAGGCCTGATCGTTCTTCTTGTGGGCCCGCGAGCGGGTCTGCTCAAGACCATGTTCCTTGCAGTAGTCGAAGACGCTCTGGTTCATGAATGCGGTGTCGTTATCCGAGTCCACTCCAAGCATCGCGAATGGCAGATCGGCGGCCACCTTGTCAAACGCCTCTATAACCAGCATCTGGTTGCGTACTCGCATGGCCACGCATTCTGTCCAGCCGCTGGCGATATCGGTCAGCGTCAGCGTGTGGACGAAGTCACCGTCGGTCTTCGGACCGCCACAGTGTTCGACCATGTCGATCTCGAAGAAGCCTGGCGGCGGATCGCGCCAGTCGGCGAAGGTGCGCACCGGGATGCTGCGCCGGATGGCCGAGCCCACACCCTTGCGGCGTTTGCGCTGCCCGTCGATCTGCAAACGTGCATTGGCCAGCATGCGATCGATGGTCGCCGCGCTGACCTCAAGGAGTTTGGCCTTGATGACCGGATCCAGGTCGAGACGGCCGTGCCGCTCCATGGCATCAACCAGCTTCGGGATCAACGCCTTCAGGCGCTTGCCGCAGACCCGGTCGGCCGCTTCCCACAACACCGTCAGCGCTTGGCGTACCGCTTCGTCGTACCCCCGGTTGCGCTCGCGCGTCCCCTTTGCCGCGCCGGGCTGCTCCCGCAGCAGCCGGATGGCGTGCTTGCGGTGATATCCGGTCAGAGCCACGAACTCGTCGAGAATCCTGATCCGGTCACCAAACGCCGCGCTGCTATACCGCAACTGCAATGCTGCGACCAACTCCTTGCGTGTCGTCATGCTGATTTGCCTCGTCACCTCGTGTCGCTCCCGCCGGACAATCCGGCGGGTAGCAAACTACGTGAGGCAACAGGTCAGCGCGAGTTGCATTTCTGATGAGTCAATGCGCCGGTCCTTTGACAATTACCTTGGCCGGTGGTGAGGAGTCGAAGGCGGCGTAGCCGCCGGAGACGACGAACTACCGGCGGTGCCGGAGTAGCGGGGTTTTACGATGGCTGATCGCGTCGAACAAGAAGCGAACAGCCATGCCCGGAACCTACGTGACGGACCGGCAGGTCCGACTCTTTATGAGCAAGCGCAAACATCACACTCAAGAAGTCGCCGCGGCTATGGCGGGCATGAGCGTTCGCACGGCCCGGCGCATCGAGCATGACGGGCGTCTGCCGTCGCAGAGGCCGCCGCGCACATGGCGCACTCGATCTGATCCTTTCGCCGACGTATGGGGGAGCGAGGTCGTGCCAATGCTGCGCCACGCGCCTCGGCTCAAGGCCATCACGCTGCTGGGTAAGCTGCAGGAGGCGCATCCCGACCGCTTTCCTGACAGCATGCGGCGCACGCTCGAGCGGCGCGTCAACCAATGGCGCGCACTCGAGGGTCCCGGCAAGGAAATCTTCTTCCCGCAGCAGCATTTGCCCGGCGTGCTGAGAGATGGCCTCACTCGTTCGGACAGTCTTCTGAGATTTTTAAGTGGAACGTCCGGGGCAGTCATGCTGCCAATTTGATCGCAGGCAGCGTCGCGAAGTATGCCTCATCCGGCGTGCGGTCTTCCAGACTCGAATGAGGTCGTCTCTGGTTGTACAAGCCGTCAACACAACGCCCATATCGGCGAATCAAAGGAGGTTCTCTACCGCTGGCACCCGTGGTACGGGCACACGGTATGGATTTTCACCACGATAGAGAGGAAGAACGCCGGGTCAGTGCTGCGCTGTGGGCGAGAGCCGTTCGACACGGCGGGCTTGCTGGAGGTGCCGCAATGGATGTTCGATCCCGTTGCCTGCTGTCGCATTACCTCGGCAACGTCTCCCGCCGTCAGCTGTGAAGCATTGAGGGAACTGAAGTACCTGTTGGCGCAGGCGCCTGCTGCCACGCCGCGCGGTATGGTACAAGCCGAGCACCATCCTTTGCTCCGTACAGGAGGTGCTGATGCGACGCCAGACAAACCCCCAACCGGGCGGTCAACTCGACCTGTTCCGTCTCTTTCCGAAGACACCACAATGGGAGCACCTGCCGCAAGAGGTCCGGCAGCAGACGGTGCGTTTCCTGGCGCAGCTGCTGCGGCAACACCGTCGCGGGCTGCTCGCCGCCGTACACGAGCCGGAGGTGCGCGATGAGTGACAAGATTCGGGCGCAGCATCTGGCGCGCAAGGCCATGCTGTACGTGCGCCAGTCGTCGGCCTACCAGGTCAGCCACAATCTGGAGAGCCAGAAGCTGCAGTATGCGATGCAGGATCGTCTGCATCAGTTGGGCTGGAACGAGATCGAGGTGATCGACGAGGATCTGGGACGCTCTGCGGCCGGAACGCAAACGCGCACGGGCTTCGAACGGATGGTCGCAGAGGTCTGTCTTGGGCACGTCGGCGCAGTTGCCGCTCGCGAGGTTTCACGATTCGCGCGCAACAGTCGCGAGTGGCAGCAACTGGTTGAGGTGTGCCGCGTCGTCGACACGGTGCTCGTCGATCAGGAGACCGTCTACTCACCGCGGCAGAGCAACGATCGTTTGCTGCTCGGCTTGAAGGGCAGCCTGAACGAATACGAGCTGGATCTGTTGCGTCAGCGTTCGCTCGAAGCTCGTCGGGAGAAGGCCAAACGCGGCGAACTCATTGTCGCGGCGCCGGTGGGTTACTGCAAGACCGAAGACCAGCGCCTGGAGAAGGATCCGGATTTGCGCGTGCAGGACGCCATCCGCTCAGTATTCCGCCAGTTCGGCGCGATTGGTTCGGTGCGTCAGACGTTGTTATGGTTCCTGGAGCACGGCCTGCAGTTGCCGGCATGCATGCCGCGCGGCGAAATCCAATGGAAACGGCCGAGCTACGGCACGGTGTACCGGATCCTGACCAACCCGATCTACGGTGGCACGTATGCCTATGGCAAAACCGAATGCGCGATCCATTACGAGGCTGGGGAACCACGCAAACGTGATCGCCGCAAACCACGGGATCAGTGGCTTGCGCTCATTCCGAATGCCCACGAAGGGTACGTTGACTGGGACGAATTCGAACGGATCCAGTGTGCCATTAGCGGCAACCTGCGTCTGGCCGGACACGCTGGCGCCCCGAAGAACGGTGAGGCCCTGCTGGCGGGACTATTGCGCTGCAGGCGCTGCGCGAGCAAGCTGACGCTACACTACACGGGTAACAGGCACGACGCCTTGCGCTATAGCTGTCATCGCGGCTGGATGGACAAGGGGCAACCGCGTTGTATTGCGTTCGGTGGCACACGCGCGGACGCGGCCATCGCCGAGGCGGTCTTGCAGGTCGTTCAACCGGCGGCAATTGAGGCAGCAATCGTGGCGCGCGAAGAAGAGACCCTGAAGCAGGACGAAGTGCTGGCCGCGTTGCAGCGGGATCTTCAGGCTGCACGCTACGCCGCGCAACGCGCGCAGAAACAGTACGATGCTGCTGACCCCGAGAACCGGCTCGTCGCCGACGAACTGGAGCGGCGCTGGAATCATGCGCTACTACGCGTAGAGGAACTGGAATCGCGTATCGAGCAACAGTCGCGCACATCCGGCCAGATACCGCCTACCCAGCCAGAGGAGTTTGCCGATCTTGCCACTGCATTGGAATCGATCTGGCCGCAGGCCGACGCCCGCCTGAAGAAGCGCATAGTGCGCACCCTGATCCACGAAGTCGTCGTTGACGTTGACGACGCAACGAGCGAAATCGTGCTCGTCATTCACTGGAAGGGCGGAGTACATACCGAGATTCGCGTGCCGCGGCGGCGCCGCGGAGAGAACACTACGCATACGTCACGTGAAGCAATTGATGCCGTGCGCCAGCTTGTCCGTATCTGTCCGGATCTGGTGATCGCCGGCGTACTCAATCGCAATGACCTGCGAACCGGCCGGGGTAACTTCTGGACCCAGGAGCGAGTCACCGCGTTGCGCAGCCACCATCAGATCCCGGTCCATTCGAGCGAACGACGTGCTGCTGAAGGATGGATGACGTTGACCGAGGCATCGGCGTTCATCGGTGTGAGCCCCGGAACGCTCAGGCTCGCAGTTGAGCGCAACAAGATCCCAGCCGAACATCCGTTACCCAACGGGCCATGGATCTTCAATCGCAATTCGCGGACCGGGGACGCAGTTACCGAACTCGTCGGACGGGCTCGCGCACGGCGTGGACACCCCACAATACCAACGACACAACAGGGCTCTCTAGATTTATCAACAACATAGCGAGGTTGGGCAGTATGAAACGCACTTGTACAGATTGATGTAGTCGCCGATTGAGCGCCGGGCGTGGCCGACCGATTCATAGGCTTTCAGATACACCTCTTCATATTTCACGCTGCGCCACACGCGTTCGACGAACACGTTGTCGCGCCAGGCGCCTTTGCCATCCATGGACAGGCGGATGCCCCTGCCGAGCACGGCCCCGGTGAACACTGTCGCGGTGAACTGGCTGCCCTGGTCGGTATTGACGATCTCAGGTTGCCCGTACTTTGCGAACGCTTCTTCCAACGCCTCGACAGCGTGCATCGCCTCCATCGTGATCGCTACGCGGTGGGCCAGTACCTTCCTGCTGGCCCAGTCCACCACGGCGGTCAGATACACGAAGCCGCGCGCCATCGGGATATAACTCGTATCCAGTGCCCAGACCTGGTTTGCCCGAGTGATCGTCATGCCCCGCAGCAGATACGGCCAGATCTTGTGCTGAGCATTGCGTCGGCTCGTGTTCGGCTTGCAGTACAGCGCCTCGATACCCATGCGCTTCATCAGCGTGCGCACGCGCCGGCGGCCAATCTCGTGTGCCTCGCGACGCAGCAGTCGCGCCAGCATCCGCGCTCCGGCAAACGGAAACTCCATGTGCAGTTCATCGATCCGGCGCATCAGCAACAGGTCTGCCTCGCTCACCGGTTGCGCCCGGTAATACACGCTCGATCTTGCGATACCAACGAGTCGCGCCTGCTGCGAGACCGGCAATGCGTGCGTACGATCGATCATCGCTTTGCGCTCAGCAATCCCGCCTTGTTGAGCGCGCCGCTTAAAAAATCGTTCTCCAGCGTGAGCTGGCCGATCTTCGCATGTAGCTCCTTCAAATCGACTTGCGGCTCGCTCGACGCCGTGCCGCCTGCGCCAAACACGTCGGCGGCACGTTCCTGCAACTGCCGCTTCCATTCGGTGATCTGGTTCGGGTGCACATCGAACTGCTGCGCCAGTTCGGCTAGCGTCCGCTCGCCCTTGACCGCCGCCATCGCCACTTTCGCTTTGAACGCGGCTGAGTGCGTCCGTCGGGTTCTCTTCGTCATCTTCCTGGTTCCTTTTTCGGCATTATCGCCGGCTCAGGCCCCGAGCGTTCCACTTATCCGACTGTCCGAATTTGCGCGGCCATCTCTCAGGGACTGTCGGACTTTACCGACATGCGGGACCTGCATGTGACGATCGCCGGCGCGCCCCTGGATCATCGGCTCTATCACTTCGTGCTCGCGTTCTCGCACTGGGAATACGCCTATGTCGTCGAAGGCGGCGAGAGCTTCGAGGCCCTCTCCACGGGCTTGCAGAAAGCGCTATGGCAGGCCGGCGGTTGCCCGCACGAGCATCGCACCGACAGCTTATCGGCAGCGTTCAAGAATCTGCAGACCGAAGAGGACTTCACGGCGCGCTATGACGCGTTGCTGGTGCATTACGGCATGGCCGGCACACGCAACAACGTTGGCGTGGCCCACGAGAACGGCAGTGTGGAATCCTCGCACCGCCATTTAAAGGAGGCGGTCGATCAGGCGCTGATGCTGCGTGGCCATCGCGATTTCGACGATCGTGCTGGCTATGAGGCGTTTGTGCGCGAGGTCGTCATGCGACGCAACCGCCGCAACGCGGCTGCGTTCAATGCCGAACGCGAGCATTTGCAGGATCTCCCCGCGCATCGCACGACCGACTTCATCGAGGAGGAAGCACGCGTGACACGCTGCGGCACCTTCACCGTGCGCGGCATTCTCTACAGCGCGCCGTCACGCCTGATCAGCCACCGTCTGAAGGTCCGTGTCTACGCCGATCACCTCGACTGCTATCTGTCCGGCGCACTCGTGCATAGCACCGCTCGGGGTTCCCATGCTGCCAATAGCCGCCGTCGCAAGCTCGACTACCGGCACTTCATCGAGGCGCTCAAGCGCAAGCCCCAGGCGTTCAAAGGGCTGGCGTTTCGCGACGACTTGTTCCCGCGCGAGGCATACCGCGGCACGTGGGAGCGGCTCGAGGCGCAACTCACGCAGCGCGAAGCCTGCAAGACCATGGTCGGACTGCTTGAACTGGCCGCCAATCACGGAGTTGAGGCGGTTCTTGCCGAGCGGCTCGAGGCGTTGCTCATCGCCGGTGAATTGCCCGATCTGAAGCAGCTGCAGCATGAATTTGCGCCGCGCCAGGCGCAGTGTCCGGACGTGGCGGTGGACATGCCGCCGGCGGCGCTCTACGACACGCTGATCGGCGAGGAGGTATCGGTATGAACGCGCCCGCAACCTACGACGCCGCCCGTATGGGGCTGATGCTCACCGAGTTGCGCTTGCCGACGATCGCGCGGCTATGGCCAGAGTTCACGCAGCGCTCCGACAAGGAGGGCTGGCCATCGACGCGTCTGCTCGGCGCGCTGCTCGAGCATGAACTGGCCGAGCGTGCGAAACGGCGTATCGAGCGGCATCGCGTCGAATCGCATCTGGACCCGGGCAAGACGCTCGAGACGTTCGACTTCGGCTTGGTGCCGATGATCTCCAAGGCGCATGTGATGGCGCTTGCCAGCGGTGACTCGTGGCTCGAGAAAGGCGCCACGATTTTACTGTTCGGGCCACCGGGTGCCGGGAAGAGCCATTTAGGCTGTGGCATCGGCCATGCGTTGATCGACGCCGGATACCGGGTGCTGTTCACACGCACCGGCGAAATCGTGCAGAAGCTGCAGGCGGCCCGCCAGAGCCTGCAATTGCCATCGATGCTTGCCAAGCTCGATCACTTCGACCTGATCATCCTCGACGACCTGTCATACGTGCGCAAGGATCAACCGGAAACGAGCGTGCTGTTCGAACTCATTGCCGAACGATATGAGCGGCGCAGTCTGCTGATCACGGCCAATCAGCCGTTCTCTGGCTGGAGCGACGTGTTCCCCGATCCGTCGATGACGGTGGCCGCCATCGATCGCCTGGTCCATCACTCGACGATCTTCGAGCTGAACGTCGAAAGCTACCGGCGTCGCAGCGCCGACAACAACAAGCGCGCGCGGCGGCGTCAATTACCCGAGCCCGAATCGGAGGGGGGAGCGCGCTCACCGCTATCGACTTCATCTGGTTTGACCCACCCCAGCAATGTCTGGCTCGTGCAGCCGATCTTGGGGGCAATGGATTCGATCGCTGCCCATTGTGACGGATACTCGCCCCGATGCTCCTGCACCATGCGCACTGTACGTTCCCGGACTTCAGCAGAAAATTTGTTCGACTTGTTCATGGCTCCATTCTCTCAAGAGTTGGAGCCTGCACCAAATCCGGGGCGGTTCAATTCGCCCTGGCGGTTGCGTCCGCCCAGGTAAGGCGAATATCCGGTTTGATGCGCTGCACGTCTCATATCTGGCTCAATGAAACGGGCTCCGCTCTCGTCGCGACAGACTGCGCGATTGCGGCATGCTCACAAAACCGGAGGCTGCAGCTCGACTCGGCATCCACGAAGCAACACTCACCAGGTGGGTTGAGCATGGTCTTGTTACAAGACATGCCTACAACGATTATGCGTTCCTCTACGACGTCCCAGATTCGAACCCGCCGGTTAAGCATAGCAGCCGATGGGACCGACTCACTGACCGCGTAGTAGCAACGCGAGCGGCCGTGGGATCCAAAACTCTCTAATCCAATGGAAGGAGTTGTAGTATCAAGCCAGATAGTTCGCGAGCAGCCAGATTTCGTCCTCTGTAGCCCAAAGGATTTTTGCCAGATCGCCACGACGGCCCCGGAAGATGTAGACGTTGCCTCCCAGCTGATTCTCCTGAAGCGCCGTTTGTACCTTTGCGGCAAGCCCCTGAAACCCGCATCGCTTATGTGGTGCACCACATAAAGCAGAGATTTTTTTGGTTGGCGATCGCGGCTACTGACGGGTGAACAGTCGAGTCGGGGCCATTCCGCGATCGGCAATCAAAAAAATCTCTGCTCTATCTACCCAGCGACATAGGCGGCATTCCTGCGCGATGCATACCCTGCAGGCAACACACGATGTCCGAAGGGTCGCTCTGTGGTTCGGTCACGCCAGAGTTCAGAGCGCGGAGTTTTATCTACGCGCAGACCCGACAGAGAAACTGGACGCGCTCGCCGCGACCGGAATTCCGAACCTTCGGCGAGGCCGTTTCCGGCCGCCTGACGCTCTGATCGAGATGCTGAGATCAACGAGGCACTAGCCCTTTATGCGCAGCGTCATCAGGCCCACGGCCCCTACCGCCCCGTGTACTGCCGGCCAACTGCGCATAACCGGCAATTCCGCATAACAGCGCATATCCGTGACGCCCGCTGCGATCCAGATGCGCGTGCCTGCCGGGAGGGAAATCATGAGCGCAGACTGCCCAGCACGATTCGCAGCATATCGGCATCGACCAGGCCATCCACTTTAACCACCGCACGACCGATCCGGATCTCGATCGTGCCGACAGGTGATACAGGGTTTGCGCCCTGCGCTTGCGGTGTTCCCGGAGCTGACGCGACAGCCTCCGTTGGCGCGTCGCTTGGCAGTACGACCGGAACGAGCCCGGCAGACTGAGCTTGCTGATCGGCCAGATATCGCCGTCGCCAGGTGAACAGCATGTTTGCGTTGATGCCATTCTCCCGGGCCAGCTTCGCGACCGATACGCCGGGCTCGCAAGCTGCTGCAGCCAGTCGCTCGCGAAGCTCCCGGGGATAGTTAGGGCGCCCCGTACGGGAACCCGGCTTCTTCTCTGCAGACTGTGTCAAAGTGCTGCCCATCAGATCGGAAATGATGGGCACCACTTTGATGTCTCCCTCAGTCACCGTCTATAACGGCCGGCACGAGCCGCTTACAGTTGCCCGGCCAGCTCGCGCTGGTGCTCCGATGGCAGTGAGTTCCGGTGCGACGATGGCACGCCGTTGCGCGTAACGTTCGCACTCGACTGCCGCGATCGGAGAGGCGATTGGCTGGGCGGCGGGGACCGGCGGGCATAGCGGTGATGTAGTGCGCGACGCGATGCTGGCCGCCGTCGCGCAGCAATTCGGCACCGGGCAGGTCGCGCCGTCCATCGAATGATTGACGGACAACGGCTCGGCTTATGTCGACCACCGCATTCGCAGCTTCGCTCGCGAATTGGCCCTGGAGTCATTGACAACGCCGGCACGTTCTTCGCAGAGCAATGGCATGGTCGAATCGTTCGTGAAGATCATGAAGCCACAATTACGTCGCCTGTATGGACGAGCCTGACGCGCCAGCGGCGCTCTCGTGTCTGGCTGTTGCATTTGAACACTACAATGAGCGCCATCCGCACAAAGCCCTGGAATACCGCTCGCCGCGTGAGTTCAGGCGTGCTGCCGCGACTTCATTGACCTAACGGTGTCCGCGTGTCCTGAGTTACAGGGGCAACTCCAACCAGCTGCACTGGGTCATCTCCGCCCCCCAGCTGCCCGACCTCAGCAAGCAATGCTTCGTCGCGCGCAATCACCTTTGGCAGATGCGAGCGCAAGAATTCGACCCACGTGCGCGTCTTTGCATCGATGAATTTGCGCGACGGATAGAGCGCATAAACAGTCGTCTTCTGCAGCGTATATTCCGGCAACACGCGCACCAGCGTGCCATCGCGCAATCCGGAAATGGCCGCGTAGAGCGGCACCATGCCGATGCCCATGCCTTCGCGGATCGCCACGATCAATGATTCGGCGATGTTCACATGCACGGGGCCGTCGACTTCCATCAACTCACTGCCGTTCGGGCCGTCGAGCGTCCATTCATGTGGCGGGAACGCCGGCGTATGCAGGATCAGACATTCGTGATGCGCAAGGTCAGCCGGTTCTTGCGGCGCGCCGTGCGCCCGCACGTAGGCCGGCGATGCGCACAGGATGCTGAACGTCGTCCCCAGCGGAAACGATACGAGGTCCGAATTCGGCAGCGTCGATGCGCCGATCACGGCCACGTCGGCGCTGCCCTCGAACAGATCGGGCATGCGCTGCGATAGCGTCAACTCGACGGTCACATCAGGATAAAGCTCGCGGTAGCGCGAAATGGCCGGCAGGACGTAATGCTGGCCGATGCTCGCAAAGCTATGCATGCGCAGCGCGCCGGTTGGTCGCTCGTGTGCGCAACTGGCTTCTTCTTCCGCAACATCGACATCCGCGAGGATCTGCTGCGATCGTTTCAGATAGCGCTCGCCGGCGGTGGTCAGCGCAAGCCGACGCGTCGAGCGATTCAGCAGGCGCGTGCGCAGATGTGCTTCAAGCTCCGAGACCGCGCGAGACATCGCGCCGGTCGTTGAATTGAGCGATTGCGCGGCCGCGGTGAAGCTACCGGCTTCAACCACGCGCACAAACACTCGCATATTTTGTAGCGTGTCCATCAAACCTTCTGTTTCATGATCAAGATCATATTTTCCGTCAGTCTCAGAACCCTATTGTTGTCCGTTCTGGAACAGATGTTCTGCACCCGTCGGCTTAATGTACACATCGCGGACTCATACAATCGGCGCCTCGCCTGCCGGTGTCAGCCATTCTGTCCGGAGGCTCTCTCAGCGACCACGTGGGGTGCACTGTTTCCAGATGAAACCCGATCATGCGATCGAACCGTCGGCGGATTTCTTCGGTCCGCGCGGCGTCATGCGGCGACGACTCAGCCGAGCCAAACTCAATCGCGCCGCGCGCGACTGGGCCAGCAGCGACGGACTGACCTGGCTGCATCTGCTGAAGACGGTCACCGCCGGACTGCTGGCGCTGGGCATCGCGATGCTGCTCGATCTGCCGCAGCCGCGCATTGCGATGACCACTGTTTTTGTGTTGATGCAACCGTTCAGCGGCATGGTGCTCGCGAAGAGCTTCTACCGGATTCTCGGAACGGCAGTAGGGACCGTGGCCGCGCTCGTGCTCGGCGGGCTGTTCGTTCAGCAGCCCGAACTGTACATGCTCGGCATGATCGCGTGGGTGAGCGCCTGTATTGCTGCGGCGGTCCGGTATCGGCATTTCAGATGGTACGGTTTTGTGCTCGCGGGTTACACCGCCGCGCTGATCGGCATTCCAAACGTGACGACGCCTCAGGGACTGTTCCTCGCCGCACTCACGCGTGCGGCGCAAGTGGCGGTCGGCATCGTGTGTTCGAGCGCGGTCAGCGCGTTGCTGCTGCCTCAGCGCTCGATCCTTGCGCTGCGACGTAACCTTCAGATCAGGTACGCGAATTTTACTGCGTTTGCTGTCGACGTGCTCGCACGCGGGCTCGAGCGCAATCAGTTCGAACGGCGTTTCGCGGATTTCGTCGACGAAATCGCCGGCTTCGAAGCAACCCGCACGTTCGTCGCATTCGAAGATCCGGCGATGCGCTCGCGCAGCGCGCATCTGGCGCGTCTGAATCGCGAATTCATGGATGCGTGCGCGCGTCTGCATGCGCTGAATCAGTTGCTCAAACGGTTGCGCGCCAGCCGCGCTGTGTCGATACTCGCGGCCATCGGTCCGTACCTCGACGAACTGGGAGCCTTGTTCGAAGCACAAGTTGAAGCCGGCGTCGAAGCATCGCACGCAGCAGCCGATCTGCGTCCCTTTCGAACGAGCTTGCCACGCCGGGTACGCGAAACCAGGCGGCCACTCGAAGCCGCGTCCGCGCAATTGCTTGCGGACTTCGACACGGCAGCCGAATTGCTGTATCGATTCGTGGGCGAATGGATAAACTATTCGCAAACCTATGCATGCTTGTGGCGCAAAACAGCAAGCCGGCAGCACCGCCTACGATGCAGCTCAAGCCCAACCAAGAGTCATCGCACAAGCAGACCTATAAGCCGCACAAACCACTTCGCCGTACTGTTCACGTTCCTGCGCTCGGCTGTCGTCATCGGAATCGCCGGTGCGTTCTGGATCGCGACCAACTGGCCGAGCGGCGGTCTCGCCGTAATAGGCGCAACACTGGTCTGCGCGTTGACGTCCACCGCGCCAAGCGCCACCAGAATGGCCGTCCAGATGGCGATCGGCGCGGTGCTCGCGACACTGGCCGGCTATGTGTTCATGTGCTACGTGTATCCGAACATCGATGGTTTCCCGCTGCTTTGCGCGGTACTCGTGCCGGTGCTCGCGCTCGGCGCATTCATCGCGACGCGTCGCGGCGCGGCAGGGCTTGGCATCGGCTTTTCGGTGTTCTTCTGTCTGCTGGCCGGGCCGGACAACGTCGTCAGCTACGTGCCCGATCTGCTGATCAACAACGGCATCGCGCTGACCGCGTCGATGCTGCTCGCAGCGGTTGTTTTCGCGGTGGTCTTTCCCGCCGATATGCGCTGGCTCATCGACCGGATCATGGGCGACCTGCGAGCGCAAACGGTGTCGGCATGCAAGGACGCGCTGCCGGGTCTGAGCCAACGTTTCCAGTCGGGCACGCATGATCTGACTTCGCAACTGCGCGTGCTGTTGACGCACCGTTCACGACGACGGCGCGACGCACTTCGCTGGATGCTCGCGACGATCGAAGTAGGTCACGCCGTGATCGATCTGCGCAACGAAGCCGCACGCGCCGATTATGCCGACATCCTTCAGCCGCGTTGGCGCAGCGTGATCGAACACACGTGCGACGATCTCGCCCGGCTCTTCGAACGCCCAGGTCCACGTTCGCTCGAACGCGCACTCGTCGCCGTGCGCTCGGCCACCTGGCTCGCGCAAGACATGCTGCAGGCAGTGCACGCCGAGCGCGCCCGGCATCAAGATCTGCAACGTATCTTGAGCTGTCTGCACTTCATTCGCAGCGCGTTGCTCGACAAGGACGCGCCCTTCAATCGTCGCTGAGCAATGCTGCGTGGATCTTTCTGCCAGATGGAAAGATCCCTTCCGGGCAGCCCCGTTTATTCGCGTAGGTGCCGGTCATATAGTTTCGTCACTGCCTCGCAGTATTCGTCGCAGTAGTCGTAAGTCCTGGAGAACGAGATGAAAGTGTTGAAGACGGTCCTGATTGCCTGTTCTTTGTCCACCGCTGCCGCCGCCTATGCACAGACGGCGCCGGCCGCGCCGGAGCAGCAGGTTGCGCAAGCGGATGGCCAGCGCGCCGATAAGGTTGCCCCGCGCAAGCATGTGGAAGCGCCGAAAGCGAAAGCTGATGAATGTGTCGGCCCGATGAGCTTCTGCAACATCTACTTCGGCAGCTAAGTCCGGCTGGCTCACGCGCAACACCTGTCGCGGATCCTATCGCGCGACCCAACACCTGCTCGCGACGCCGTCCGATCGAGACGCCGCGGCGGGTGCGGCAACCGCCTATCGAGCGAAGCACACCGCAGACGTGCGCACCAGTAGACGGAGCTGGCGACTATGGAGAGACTCCCTTTCATGTACGAAGACCGAATTCGCTGCACCGCGCTGCGCGGAAAAATCACCACGGCCGCCGACGCGGCGCTTCTGATTCACGACGGCATGCGGGTTGGTGCAAGCGGCTTCACGCGCGCGGGCGACGCGAAGGCCGTGCCGGTCGCGCTCGCCGAGCGTGCGCGCCAGCTGGGCGAGCCGCTGCGCATCACGTTGATGACGGGCGCCTCGCTCGGTCATGACGTTGACCGCATGCTGACCGAAGCGCATGTGCTCGCGCGCCGTCTGCCGTTTCAGGCAGACAAGACGCTGCGCGACGCCATCAATCGCGGCGAAGTGATGTTCGTCGATCAGCATCTGTCCGAGACCGTCGAGATGCTGCGCGCGAACCAGCTCGGCAAGCTCGATGTCGCGATCATCGAAGCCGCCGCGATCACGGAGAGCGGCGGTATCGTGCCGACGACGTCGGTCGGCAATTCGGCGAGCTTCGCGATTCTCGCGGACAAGGTCATCGTCGAGATCAATCTTGCGCAGCCGCTCGGGCTCGAAGGCTTGCACGACATCTGGATTCCGGGGCGCCGGCCGCATCGCGAGCCGCTGCCGATCGTGCGCGCGCGGGATCGCGTCGGCACACCCGCTATCGAGATTCCGCCCGAGAAAATCGCGGCGATCGTGATGACGGACATGGCCGACAGCCCGTCCACGGTCTTGCCCGCGGATCGGGAAACCGCGTTGATCGCCGGTCATTTGATCGAATTTTTCCAGTACGAAGTCACGCGTGGCCGCATGCCGAAGCAGTTGCCGCCGCTGCAGGCGGGCATCGGTACGATCGCCAACGCGGTGCTGGCGGGATTCGTCGATTCGCCTTTCGAGGTGTTCGAAATTTATTCGGAAGTCCTTCAGGATTCGACGTTCGATCTGATGGACGCTGGTAAGGTCGCGTTCGCGTCCGGCGCGTCGATCACGTTGTCGGCCACGCGGCAGGCGCAGGTATTCGGCGATATCGAGCGCTATCGCGACCGGCTCGTGCTGCGTCCGCAGGAAGTCAGCAATCATCCCGAGGTGATTCGGCGGCTCGGTCTGATCGCGCTCAATACCGCGCTCGAATTCGATATCTACGGCAACGTCAATTCGACGCATGTCGGCGGCACGCATATGATGAACGGCATCGGCGGCTCGGGCGACTTTGCGCGCAATGCGTCGTGCGCGGTGTTCGCGAGCAAGTCGACCGCGAAGGACGGCCGCATTTCGAGCATCGTGCCGATGGTGCCGCATTGCGATCACAACGAACACGACGTCGACGTCGTCGTCACCGAGCAGGGTCTCGCCGATCTGCGCGGCCTCGCGCCGCGCGAACGTGCGACGCTGATCATCGAGCATTGCGTACATCCGCGGTATCGCGAGCTGTTGCGCGACTACTACCGCGATGCGTTGCTTTGGGGAGGTCAGACGCCGCATTGCCTCGATCAGGTGTTTGCATGGCATACGCGGCTGCGCGATACGGGGTCGATGCTGCCGGCCTGATTCTGCGGCGGCCACAACCGCGGCGATAAAAGCAGAAGCAACAGGCCATAAAAAAGCGCCAGCGATTCGAACCCGCTGGCGCTTGATGACGTCGGATGCGGTGCTCAGGACCCTCGTCGCACGAGCCGGATAATAAACAGCAGAATGACCGCGCCGATCAACGCGGTGATGATCGAGCCGATCCAGCCGCCGCCAAGCGAGATATGCAGCACGCCGGCGAGCCACCCGCCGATGAACGCGCCGATGATCCCGACGATGATGTCGACGATCAGGCCGAAGCCGCCGCCCCTGACCAGCACACCCGCGAGCCAGCCCGCGATCGCGCCGATGATGATCCATGCGATGATGCCGTGTTCCATATTCGAGACTCCCTGGTTGAGTGTGAACAATTCACGGTGACAGAGCTTAGTCGAAGGTTATGGGACCGTCCACGTTCACGACGCGGAATTAACATTATCTGAATCTGCTGCCAGCTAAGTGTAGACGATGCGCGCGAACAAAGGAGACTTACGCGCTGCGCTTCACTCGGGCGTCGGTTCCGCTTCCCGCGCGGTCCAACTGACGCTGGACACGCTCTTTTCCATGCTCAGGCGGCTCGCCATCTGTTCGAGCTTCGATTGATCCTTCGGATGCATCGTCAGCGTCGCCGTCACGCGAATGCGCGCCGGTTCGTCCTCGACATCCTCGCTCGTGAGGCTCTGGAACGACAGCGGCGCCGAGTACATCGAGTTGGAAATCGCGGCGCGAATGTTGATCTCGTCGGCTTCGCGGCAGACGATCGTCAGCACGTACTCGCGCACGAGGTCGGCGTTTGAAACCGGCGTCGAGTTGATCATCCGGCTCACTTCACGCAGCGCGGTGTTGGCCAGCAGCACGACCGCGGTGCCCGCGAGCGCCGGTCCGTAATGTCCCGCGCCGCTCAACACGCCGACGGCCGCCGAGCACCACAGCGTCGCCGCGGTGTTGATCCCCTGGATCGAGCCTTTGTCGCGCATGATGACGCCGCCGCCAAGAAAGCCGACGCCGGACACCACATAGGCGGCAATCTGCGTGACGCCGCTGACGCCGTTGCCGGTCAGCACGCCGAGCGTGACGAACAGGCACGCGCCGCTCGCCACGAGCGTGATCGTGCGCAGGCCGGCAGTGCGCTGGCGCATCTGTCGTTCGAGGCCAATCGCGACGCCGCAAGCAAAAGCGGTCAGAAGCCGCAGGAAGAATTCGAGTGTCATCGTTCAGAAAGGTTGGCGTGCGTGCTGCCGCAGGGTGAAGCCTACGCGTGGGAACGTCAGGTCGTCTACCTCGTGCACGGTAAACGCATGAGGGTGGAACGAAATACGCGCGCACACGCGTGCGGCGGCCGGAAGCGTGCGGCATCGGCATGGCATCGAGCCACGCTGCGCTTCACCGACAGTACGCGAATGACAATGAAATGAGAGCGACGTGCGCCATCGAGCCCGAGGGCAGGACGGCGACAGGGACACCTGACGCGGAAATCCTGCCGCTCAGGCGAGCGGGCAAATCGATACTCGGCTGGTACAACTGCTACTGTCCAAGATCGTGATTCCGGTTAAAAGAATTGTGCGGATTTTAGAGGGCGCCGCAAAGTTCAGTCAAGCCGCGATCGGCGGAGAGTGCGCATGTGGGTTTGCTACAGCCGTATCGTAGACAGGCCGTAATTAATTGCTCCGGACTGCGAATGTTGAGTTCAATCCGGTTCGCCCGGCACGAGTCTCAAGCGCGTGATTTCCGAAGGCGCACCGAGTCGTTTCGGCGGACCCCAATAGCCCGTACCGCGACTCGTATAAACCCAGAGTCCGTTCAGGCGCGCGAGGCCTGCCGTGAACGGCTGTTGCAGGCGCACAAAGAAATTCCACGGAAAGAACTGACCGCCGTGCGTATGACCCGACAACTGCAGCGTAAAGCCGGCCGCCGCGGCCGCTTCGGCCGAACGCGGCTGATGCGCGAGCAGCACCCTGATCAGCACGTCGCCCGGCGCGCCGGCGAGCGCCGCGACCGGGTCGCTGCGATGCGCGGGGTCGTGATGACCCGCCGAGTAATCGGTGACGCCGGCGATCACGGCGCGCGCGCCGTCATGGTCGACGATCACGTGTTCGTTCAGCAGCACCCGCAAGCCGAGCCGGCGGAATTCGGCGATCCACGAGTTCGCTCCGGAGTAGTACTCGTGATTGCCGGTCACGAGAAACGCACCGTGCCGCGCGGCGAGCCGCGACAGTGGCTGCGTATGCCGGCTCAGCTGCGGCACGCTGCCGTCGACGACGTCGCCCGTCACCGCGATCAGATCCGGCTTGAGCCGGTTCACCGCGTCGACGATCGCATCGACATAACGGCCCTTGATCGTCGGGCCGACGTGGATGTCACTGATCTGCACGATCGTGAAGCCGTCGAGCGCGGCAGGCAGATCGTCGATCGGCACTTCGATCGTGACGACGCGCGCGCGACGGCGCGCGTTGAACAGGCCGATCAGCGTCGACAGCAGCGCGAGCAGCGGCACCGCCGCCGCCGAGCCGGTGCGCCAATGCGCGATCGTGAGCGTGTTCGGCCAGATCGCGTCGATCGTCAGCAGCGACGCCAGCACGAGGTCGCGCGCGAACGTCAGTACCAGCAGCGACGAGAAGAAGCCCATCGCGAGCAGGCCCACCCACGCGAGACGGTCGCCGAGCGGCTGGCGCTTGAAGCCGCGCGCCATCATGCCGACCGGGATCAGGTAGATCGACAGCACGAGCCACAGCACGCACAGCCCGCGGCCGGCCGCGTCGATCGGCATGTCGGGAATCAGGCGCAAGCCGACGTAGATATGCAGCAGGATGCCAATCAGGATGATGCGGACAAGAAACGATGAACGTCGCATAAAGAAGAGGATCAGGGCGGGAAGGGGCCTAAGGGCAGCGACAGCGCGGCAGCGATCGGTTGACGAACGCGGCGAATCATTCTACCGACATGTTCGGTACCTTGCCGTAGCCGCAAAATTCGTGCTCCCGCACCGCACGATACGCGGGCCGGAAGGCGCCGGCGCGAGCCACGACGGGGGGGCGTTGGGGCAGGCGCATTCCTGCTCAGCACATACTTACAGGGCCGCGCGCCACGCATTCAATGCCTATGCAAGCGAATTAAATGGGCTTTGAATTGTATTCATGTGTGGAGTATGCTTGAAACCAGCCAGCTTGTTGCCGGGGCAGCGTAGGGCGCTTCGGCCATGACTGGTTCTGTCGCCGGGAAAGATCGGGCGGGGGGAGGCACATCATGAAGCTACTCAAATCGGGCCACCTGTGGCATCACGCGCACGACGTGCATCATGTGCATCATGAGCATCATGTCGGGCGCGAGGGCAGCCACGTGATGCTGCCGCTCGTCGGCATCTCGCTGATGGCGATTGCGCTTTACGTCGGCGTACGCAACATCGATTTCTCCGAACTCGGCAAAAGCGCGCTGTTCGACGTCGTGATGGTGTGCGTCGCGCTCGGCATCGCGGGCCTGTTCGGTGCGGTCGGCGCGTGGCTGCGCTCGAATGGCGACGATGCCGAAGAGGGCTTCTGCTTCATCGGCGCGCTGATCGGCACGGTGGTCTTTTATATCGCGGTGCTGACCTGACGCGATCCGATCCAGCGCGTGGCGCGCACCCGCAGCGCCATCCATCATCAACGCCCCGTCACACTATGCGCGCCGCTTCGTCGAACGAAAAACGCGGGCTGCGCGCTAACAGCTTTGACGGATCGCCGTGGCCAAGATTGATCAGGAAGTTCGACTTCACCGTCGTGCCCGCAAAAAACGCTTCGTCGACCTTGGCCTGATCGAAGCCCGACATCGGCCCAGTGTCGAGACCGAGCGCACGCGCCGCGAGAATCAGATACCCGCCTTGCAGCGTCGAATTGCGAAAGGCCGTGTCCGCAACCAACCGCTCGTTGCCGGCGAACCAGCTGCGCGCATCCGCATGGGGAAACAGTTTCGGCAGATACTGGTAGAAGGCCATGTCCATGGCGACGATCACCGTGACGGGCGCGGCCATCGTTTTCTCGAGATTGCCAGCCGACAACGCCGGGCGCAGTTTCTCCTTGCCCTCCGGCGTCCTGACGAACACGAAGCGGCCCGGACTCGAATTGGCCGAGGTCGGGCCGAGCAGTACGAGCTCCATCAGCTCGCGCAGCACGGCGTCGTCGATCGGCTTGTTCTGCCAGCCATTGTGCGTACGCGCGTCGCGAAAGAGCTGCGCGAGCGCCTGATCGGAAAGTGTCATGGAAGTAGTCCGTGCGAAAGAACAGAGGGAACGCGGAGAGCCGCGTCGAATGAAAGAGCAACGCGCGTGAATCAGCGGGTGGGCCAGTGTCGCCATAATAGTCAGGGTTTTGACTTGTCCGCTTGCACCCAGACATTCCGATGAGCACCGATTTATTCAACGACCTGCCGACGCCCGACGTCGACTGGTATCCAGACTGGCTCGCGGCGGCCGACGCCGAACGCCTGTTGGCCCGACTGATCGACGAAGTGCAATGGCGCCAGGACATGATGGGCACGCCCGCTGGCCGGGTTGCACTGCCGCGTCTGACCGCCTGGCAGGGCGAACCGGACGCGGTGTACGTGTACTCGGGCATCCGCAACGTGCCGCAAGCATGGACGCCCGCCGTCGCCGAACTGAAGGCGGCCGTCGAGGCGACCAGCGGCGCGCGTTTTAACAGCGTGCTGCTGAATCGTTACCGCAGTGGCGCCGACAGCATGGGCTGGCACGCGGACCGCGAGCCCGAACTCGGCAAGCAACCGGTGATCGCGTCGGTGAGCCTCGGCGTCGCGCGCAGGTTCGATCTGCAGCACAACCGCAGCGGCGTCGTGCAATCGTTCTCGCTGAAGGGCGGCAGCCTGCTCGTGATGAAGGGCGACACCCAGGCGCAGTGGCGTCATCGGGTGCCGAAGGAGCCGCGCGTGAGCGGCGAGCGCATCAATCTGACGTTTCGCTGGGTCACTCCGAGAATGACGCCGACCTGAGGCAGCGAGCGGCAATGCTCTGACCGGCGCGCTATACCAAAATTGATATCGAGGGCGCGAATCATATGATTGGACGGTTAACGTGTCGCACAGTACGCTACATCACGATCCATGCGCCGTGAGGGCCACGAGGGCCGGGCAGACCGCTGGGTCGTCTACACAACAACGATTGGAGACTGTCATGGCGAATACACGACGTGCCGCGTGTCGCGCTCTGGGCGCGCTCGCGCTTTCCGCGAGTCTCGGAGCGCTGACGCTGGCCACGCCCGGCGCGCATGCCGAGGACAAGAAAATTACGCTCGGTTTTGCGCAGGTCGGTGCGGAAAGCGCATGGCGCACCGCGAATACCGAATCGGTGAAGTCGGCGGCGACGGACGCCGGCATCAACCTCAAATTCTCCGACGCGCAGCAGAAGCAGGAAAACCAGATCAAGGCGATCCGCTCGTATATCGCGCAGAAGGTCGACGTGATCGCGTTCTCGCCGGTCGTCGAATCGGGCTGGGAACCCGTGCTGCTCGAAGCCAAGGCCGCGAAGATTCCGGTGATCCTGACCGACCGCAACATCGACGTGAAGGACACGTCGCTGTACGTGACGATGATCGGCTCGGACTTCCTCGAAGAAGGACGGCGCGGGGGCCACTGGCTCGCGGATCACTACAAGGACGATAAAGGTCCAGTCAACATCGCCGAGCTGCAAGGCACGGTCGGCTCCGCGCCGGCCAACGACCGCCATGCGGGTTTGATCGAAGTGATCAAGAGCGATCCGAAGTTCAAGATCATCGCGTCGCAAAGCGGCGACTTCACGCTCGCCGGCGGCAAGCAGGTGATGGAAGCGTTCATCAAGACCTACGGCAACAAGATCAACGTCGTCTATGCTCATAACGACGACATGGCGCTCGGCGCGATCCAGGCGATGGAAGAAGCCGGCATGCATCCGGGCAAGGACGTCGTGGTGGTTTCGTTCGACGCAACCAAGGGCGGCTTCCAGGCGATGGCCGCCGGCAAGATGAATGTCGACGTCGAGTGCAGCCCGCTGCTCGGACCGCAGCTGATGTCGGCGGTGAAAGACGTCGTGGCTGGCAAGCCGCTGCCGAAGCGCATCCTGACTCAGGAGACTGTCTTCCCGATGAGCGTGGCCGCGCAAACTCTGCCGTCGCGTAAGTACTGACGCGGCGCGCAACGTCGCCGCGGCCGCGCTCGCGCGAGCGCCGCGGCGTGCGCGGTGTTCAGGCGCCGGGGCCAACGGGCTCACGGCGCGAAGGAGATGTGCAGTACGGACGCATCGAACAGGTTTCTCCAGTGGTGCCTGACCGCCCGGGCTGCTTTCTTCTGCAGCGGGCGGTCTCTTTTCAGGAGCATGCGCCCGCGGGAGCATGTCACTGGGGCCTGCCGAACCATGCATAGCCGATCGAGCGAGGTCCATGACCCATTCCGCTACCGAACCGAATCAGCCGGACCAGCCGCAGCGCGGCACGCCGCCGGGCGCGCCAAGCCAACAGAATGACATGAGCGTGCGCGAACCGATTCTGGCGACCTCCGGCGTCAGCAAGACATTTCCGGGCGTGAAGGCGTTGCAACACGTCGAGTTCCGCCTGTTTCCCGGCGAGGTCCATACGCTGATGGGCCAGAACGGCGCCGGCAAATCCACGTTGATCAACGTGCTCACCGGCGTGCTCGCACCCGATGCCGGCACGATCCGCCTCGGCGGCGAGGTGGTCGCGTTCGCGTCGCCGCAGGAAGCCGAGGCGGCCGGCGTGCGCACGCTGTACCAGGAAGTGAACCTGTGCCCGAATCTGTCGGTGGCGGAGAACATCTTCGCGGGCCGGCAGCCGCGCCGCTTCGGCGCGATCGACTGGCCCGACATCAAGCGGCGCGCGCAGAAAGCGCTCGCCCGCCTCGACGTGTCGCTCGACGTCACGCGCTCGCTCGACGCCTATCCGATCGCCGTGCAGCAGATGGTCGCGATCGCGCGAGCGTTGTCCGTCGATGCGCGCGTGCTGATTCTCGACGAACCGACTTCGAGCCTCGACGACAGCGAAGTCGCGCAGCTATTCAAAATACTTCGGCATCTTAAGCGATCGGGCATTGCGATCCTGTTCGTCACGCATTTCATCGAGCAGACTTATGCGATCTCCGATCGCATCACGGTGATGCGCAACGGCGAGCGCGAAGGCGAATATCTCGCGCGCGATCTGTCCGCGGATCAGCTGGTCGCGAAGATGGTCGGCCACGAGCGCATGAGCGCGCGTCTGCGCGAAGCGGCGCACGAAGGACAGGCCGCCGACGATCTGCAGGAGGTCGCGCAAGACCACACGGAAGCAACGGCCACGCAGCCGTTCATCGAGCTGCGCGGCGTCGGCCGTCGCGGCACCTTGCAGCCGATCGATCTCGAGATGCAGGCCGGCAAGATTCTCGGCCTCGCGGGTCTGCTCGGCTCGGGCCGCACCGAAACCGCGCGGCTTCTGTTCGGCGCGGATCGCGCGGACAGCGGCACGATCCTCGTCGAAGGGCGCGCCGTGCGGCTGCGCACGCCGCACGACGCGGTGCGCCACGGCATCGGCTATTGCGCGGAAGACCGCAAGAAGGAAGGCATCGTCGCCGAACTGTCGATCCGCGAAAACATCATGCTCGCGTTGCAGGCGCGGCGCGGCTGGTGGCGCAAGATCAGCCGGCAACGCGCACGCGAGCTCGCCGATATGTGGATCGAGCGGCTCGGCATCAAGGCGTCCGACGCCGAACAGCCGATCGCGCTGCTGTCCGGCGGCAACCAGCAGAAGGCGCTGCTCGCACGCTGGCTGGCAACCGATCCCAAACTGCTGATCCTCGACGAGCCGACCCGCGGCATCGACGTCGCCGCGAAGTTCGACATCATGGACCGGCTGCTCGCGCTGTGCGCGAACGGCCTGTCCATCCTGTTCATCTCGTCGGAGATCAGCGAGGTGCTGCGCGTGAGCCATCGCGTCGCGGTGCTGCGCGATCGCCGCAAGATCGCCGAGGTGGCCGGTAAGTCGTCGAACGAGGACAACATCTACCGACTCATCGCAGGGAGCGGCGAATGAAGCTATCGAACTGGTTCGCGCGCGACGGGGTGGAGCGTCCGCTGCTGTGGCCATGCGTGACGCTCGTGTTGCTGGGCGGACTGAACCTGCTGGCCAATCCGCATTTTCTCGCGCTGCGCACGCTCGACGGCCACCTGTTCGGCGCGCCGATCGATATCCTGAATCGCGCGGCGCCGCTCGTGCTGGTCGCGATCGGCATGACGCTCGTGATTGCGACACGCGGCATCGATATTTCGGTCGGCGCGGTGGTCGCGATCGCGGGCGCCGCGGCCGCGACGATACTCGCGACCCAGGCCGTGCCGAGCGGTGCGCTGATCGCGCAGGCGCTGCTGGCCGCGCTCGTCGTCGGCATCTTGAGCGGCATGTGGAACGGCCTGCTCGTGGCGTTCGTCGGCATGCAGCCGATCATCGCGACGCTGATTCTGATGGTCGCGGGCCGTGGCATCGCGCAACTGCTGACCGCTGGGCAGATCATCCCGATCGGCGCGCCCGGCTATCTGTTCGTCGGTGGCGGCTACTGGCTCGGCGTGCCGTGCTCGGTATGGATCGCGACCGTAGCCGTGCTGGCGACCGCCGCCCTGGTGGAGGGCACGGCGCTCGGTCTGTTCATTCGCGCGATCGGCGTGAACCCGGTTGCGACACGGCTCGTCGGCTTGCGCTCGAAGGCGATCGTATTCGCGGTGTACGGCTTCTCGGGCCTGACCGCGGCGCTGGCCGGCATCCTGATCAGCTCGAACGTGCGTAGCGCGGACGGCAACAACGCGGGCTTGCTGCTCGAACTCGACGCGATTCTCGCCGTGACGCTCGGCGGCACGTCGCTGCTCGGCGGCCGCTTCAGTTTCGCGGGCACGGTTCTCGGCGCGCTGATCATCCAGACGCTCACGTACACCACGTATTCGATCGGCGTGCCGCCGGAAGCGACGCTCGTCGTGAAGGCGGCCGTCGTGCTCGCGGTCAGCGTGATCCAGTCGCCTGTGGCACGCGCGCTCGCGGTGTCGTTCGGCGCGTCGCTCGTCAAATCGCGCGGGGTGGCACGATGACGCGCGTTCTCGAAGCACTCGCCCGCGTGGTCGATCCGCGCACGCTGCCGATCGCGGTGACGGTCCTGCTGTTCTGCGCGCTGTTCGGCTTTGGTTCGGTGATGTACACCGGTTTCTTCTCGTGGCAGGTGTTGCTCGATCTGCTCGTCGACAACGCGTTCCTGCTGATCGTCGCGATCGGCATGACGTTCGTGATCGTGTCGGGCGGCATCGATCTGTCGGTGGGCTCGATCGTCGCGCTGACGACGATCGTCGAAGCCGTGCTGTCCGAGCATATGCATGTGTCGGTGTGGCTCATCATTCCGATCGTGCTGTTGATGGGCACGGTGTTCGGCGCGGTGCAGGGCGCGCTGATTCACTACTTCCGCCTGCAGGCGTTCATCGTGACGCTGGCGGGGATGTTCTTCGCGCGTGGCCTGTGCTTTCTGATCACGACGCAGTCGATCACGATCACCGATCCGACGTTCAAGGCGATCTCCGCGTTTCGTCTCAGCGTCGGCGTCGGTTCGGTATCGGCGAACGTGCTGATCGCGGCCGTGACGCTCGCGGCCGCGATCTATGTCGCCCATTTCACGCGCTTCGGACGCAACGTGTATGCGGTCGGCGGCAATCCGCGCTCGGCGCTGCTGATGGGCCTGCCGGTCGCGCGCACGCGGGTCGGCGTGTATGCGCTGAGCGGCTTCTGTTCGGCGCTCGGCGGCGCGGTGTTCACGTTCTACGTGCTGTCGGGCTATGGGCTGCAAGGGCAGGGCATGGAACTCGATGCGATTGCGGCCACGGTGATCGGCGGCACGCTGCTGACGGGCGGCGTCGGTTATGTGGTCGGCTCGCTGTTCGGCGTCGGCATTCTGGGCACGATTCAGACGCTGATTACGTTCGACGGCACGCTCAGTTCGTGGTGGACGCGGATCGTGATCGGCGCGCTGCTGTGCGCGTTCTGTTTGCTGCAGCGATTGATCGAGCGGCACGCGAAATCGGTCCGTCGGCCCGGCGGCACCAATGCGGTCACGACGACGGGGCATGGGCACGGGCGTGACGAGACGTCGACGACGGCGTCGTCGGATTCGCAGGTGTTGGGGCGGGCGCCGGGCTAGCGCGCGGTCTTCCAGTCGCTTCGAACCACGGCGGCGCGGCGCAAGCCGCGCTGCGTTCACGTTAGTCCGCGCGGCCGCTTCCGAGCGTCCAGTTCATGCCGTTCGCACCGGCATAGACCGCGAACTCGGCGCATTCGCGGATTCGCGCGTCGCCAGCAGGTGCATGCAGCGCTTGAGCGCTGCAATCGTCAGCGCACTGAGCAGCAGACCCGCAAACACACCGGCGAGAGATGACCGCCTTGCGTCGGCGTCGACAGGATCATCGTCACGTTGAGAGGAATCGCAAACAGCAAAAGCCGTGGCATGCGACGCAGCGCATAGATAAAGACAATAGCGAGCGTCGTGTGAAATGAAGGCATCGACACCACGCCTTGCGTCGGCTTGCGCGAGATTGGCGACGCCGTCGCCGGGCACGGTGTAGCCCTTGCCGGCGACCCAGAACCAGTCGAGCGCGGTGACGAGGGCCACGACGGCCCAGCCGCTCAGGTATCGGATCAGGTAACGCCCACTGCTCCGCTGTTCCCCGTGCTCGTGTTCGTGGCTCGACATTGTGCTCGGCAATTTTTGTTGGCGCTGTCTGGTGAAGGATAAGCACAGGTAATGCCTATCGTCTGACGGCCTTGTCGCGACTAGGTCGAGGGGGCCGACAGGCTGTAATCGACCGGCTCGGCTGTCCGGAACGTTGCAGCGTTGAGACGTGTGTTTCCCGTCGCTACGCGGGTGCGCAGCGTCGTTGCCGATGAGCACGTTTCCGTTTGCGTGACCTATTATCAGAAAGAGTTGTGAACAGTACGACTGCGGTTGCAATGCAATCCGCGAATCGTGCAACTGAATGCAGATGCCGTGGAGAAAGAGCGATGGTTCGCACGGAAATACTCGACGCGCTGCGGGCATACACCGATCCGTTCCGCGTCACGAGCGGCAAAGATTTCTTCCTGAAGAATTTCGATCCCGGCGAGACGGTGGGACTCAGAATGCATAAGGAAGAGGCGCAGCAACTACTCCAGCGCGGGTCGAAATGGCTCGCGATGGAGCAGGAGATCCTCTACGCGCAGGATTCCTGGTCTGTGCTGCTGGTGTTCCAGGCCATGGACGCCGCGGGAAAGGATGGGACGATCAAGCACGTGATGTCGCGCGTCAATCCGCAGGGGTGCGATGTCATCTCGTTCAAGCAGCCGTCGGATGAGGAGCTCTCCCACGACTTCCTTTGGCGCTATTCCAGGAAAGTGCCCGAGCGCGGGCACATCGGCATTTTCAACCGCTCGTACTATGAGGAGGTGCTGGTGGTGCGCGTGCATCAGCATCTGCTCCATGCGCAGAAGATCCCAGCGGCACGGGTCGGCAACAACATATGGGACGAGCGGCTCGCCGACATCGCGCGCTTCGAGGACTATCTGACGCGCCAGGGCGTGGTCATTCTCAAGTTCTATCTGAACCTGTCGTACGGGGAGCAGAAGAGGCGATTCATGGATCGCCTCGACAATCCCGACAAGCACTGGAAGTTTTCCGCAGCCGACGTTCGCGAGCGTCGCTACTGGAACGACTATATGCACGCCTATGAAGAGGCGATCCGCGCGACGGCCTCCGAAGCGGCTCCGTGGTTCGTCGTGCCCGCCGACAACAAACCTTTCACGCGCCTCATCGTCGCGGCCGCGATCGTCGAGGCCGTCGAGAAGCTCGACCTCGAATATCCGAAAGCCACGCAAGAGCAGATGAAGGATCTCGCCGCCGCGAGGGAGGAATTCGACGCTGAAGCGTTGGACGAGACGAGACCCGATCAACCCGGGGACGATCCAGACCATTGAGAGCGGCCCCTGACCCGAAATCACTGGAACCGGGAGACACGAGGATGAGCTCAGTTGAGAGTGCGACGCCGTGGCATGCGATGCCGGCCGGTGACATCGAACGGCAGTTCAACGTCGATCCCGCGCAGGGCCTCGATGTAACGGAAGCGAGCGGGCGGCTGTCCACCTATGGGCCGAACCGCCTCCCGCAGGGCAAGAAGAGGGGGCCAGTCGTACGCTTCCTGATGCAGCTTCACAACGTTCTGATCTACGTGCTGGTCGCGGCCGGTTTCGTCAAATTCATGCTGGGCCTGTGGCTCGATGGCTCGGTCATTCTGGCCGTCGTCATCCTCAACTCGCTGCTCGGCTTCCTGCAGGAAGGACGCGCCGAGAAGGCGCTCGACTCGATTCGCAACATGCTGTCCGCGGAAGCGCGCGTTATGCGTGGCGGAGCGGTTCGCTTGATCCCCGCCGAGGAACTCGTTCCTGGCGACATCGTGCTACTGGAATCGGGCGACAAAATCCCGGCGGACATGCGTCTCGTCGACGCCAGGAACCTGCGCACGGAAGAAGCGGCTCTCACGGGGGAATCCCTCCCGGCCGAGAAGGGCACCGCGCCGGTACCCGCCAAAGCCACGGTCGGCGACCGCGAGAACATGGCGTTCTGCGGCACGATGGTCTTGTCGGGCCGGGCAACCGGCGTCGTGGTGACGACCGGGAGCCAGACGGAACTCGGCCGGATCAACCAGATGCTCGCCGAGGTCAGCGCGCTCGAGACGCCGCTCCTGCGCCAGATCAAGAAGTTCGGCTACGTCATCACGGCAGTGATCGCCGTTGTCAGCGTGCTGCTCTTCTCCTGGGGGCACTGGCTCGGACACATGACCTTCGTCGAGCTGTTCCAGGCCATCGTGGGGATTGCGGTATCGGTCATCCCGGAAGGCCTGCCGGCGCTCATCACCATCACGCTCGCCATCGGCGTGCAGCGCATGGCCCAGCGCAACGCCATTATTCGCCGCCTGCCGGCGGTCGAAACGCTGGGCGCCGTCTCGCGCATCTGCTCGGATAAAACGGGCACGCTGACCCTGATGGAGATGATGGTGACCTCCGTCGTAACGGCCGAAGCGGCCTATGCCGTTACGGGCGACGGCTACGCCAGCGAAGGAGAGGTCAGCGCGGATGGCAAGCCGCTCGGCGCCGCGCCGGACGTGCTCAAGCTGATGGGCCGCGTGTCGCTATTGTGCAACGACGCCGAGCTCTTCGAGGAAGACGGAAAATGGAAAGTGGAAGGTGACCCGACCGAGGGCGCGCTCTATCCGTTCGCTTCCAAGCTGGGCATGGACCGCGCCGCCGAGACGGCCGCCGCGCCGAGGATCGACGCGATCCCCTTCGAGTCCGAGCACAAGTTCATGGCGACGCTGAACCGTTCGACGGACGGCGAAATGCTGCTGGTCAAAGGCGCGCCAGAGGTGATCCTCGACCACTGCGACCGGCAGCAGACGGCGCAAGGCCCGGCGCCGCTCGATCGCGAGCACTTCGCGAGGGAGGGCGACCGGCTCGCCGCGCAAGGTGAGCGCGTGCTCGGGCTCGCGTGGCTGTCGGACCCGGGCCTGCGTACGGGCGGCCTCGGGCCGCAGGACCTGCCGCGTACCCTCGTACTGCTCGGCCTCGTGGGCCTGATGGACCCGCCGCGCAAAGAAGCGATCGACGCCGTGCGCGAATGCCACGGTGGCGGCATTCGCGTGACGATGATCACGGGCGACCACAAGATCACGGCGGCGGCAATCGCAAGAATGCTGGGCATCGGCGACGGCAAGACCGCCGTGTCCGGCACCGAGATCGAGGCGATGAACGATGCGGCGCTGCAGGAATGCGTGCGCGGCGTCGACGTGTTCGCGCGCGCGAGTCCCGAGCACAAACTGCGGCTCGTCAAGGCGATCCAGGCGAATCGGCAGATCGTCGCGATGACGGGCGACGGCGTCAACGATGCGCCGGCGCTCAAGAAAGCCGACATCGGTGTCGCGATGGGGATCAAGGGCACCGAGGTGACGAAGGAGGCGGCGGGCATGATCCTCGCCGACGACAATTTCGCGTCGATCTCCGCGGCGGTGAAGGAAGGGCGCACGGTCTACAACAACATCGAGAAAGCGATGCTGTTCATGCTGCCGACCAATGTCGCGCAAGGCGCGGTGATCGCGGTGGCGATCCTGTTCGCCTTCACGCTGCCGATCACGGCGCCGCAGATCCTGTGGGTCAACATGGTTACTTCCGTCGCGCTCGGCCTGACCATTTCGTTCGAGCCACACGAGGCAGACGTGATGCGCCGCTCGCCACGCGCAATCGACCGGCCGATCGTCACGCGCTTCGGCATCTGGCGCATCCTGTTCGTCGGCGCGGCGCTCGTGATCTATACGCTGTCCACCTTCTTCTGGATGAAGTCGCAAGGGGCGTCGGATCAGATGGCGCGCACGGCCGCGGTCAACGCCATTACGCTGGGCCAGGTGTTCTATCTGCTCAACATCCGGTATCTGCTCGATTCGTCGCTGTCCGTGCGCGCCCATATAGGCAATCGCTATCTCTGGTACGGAATAGCCGGCGTCGTGGTCTTGCAGCTTCTGTTCACCTATACGTTCCCGTTCCATGCCGTGTTCCACACCGAGGCTCTGCCCTTGTCGGCGTGGGGGTGGCTCGTCGGTGGTGGCGTCCTGTTTTTCCTCGTGGTGGAGATCGAGAAGCTCGTTTTCCGGCTTACCCCTGCATTGAGAGGATTTGTGACGTCGCAACAGGAGGGCGCGGCCTTGCGCAATGATCCCGCGAGGTAGGCCGCCTTGGCGGCCGCCTGCTACATCTCATGCACGCGGCGGAGGATGAAAAACAGATTAGCCGAGACTGCATTCACGATCGGTATCCGCTCGAAAGGCCGGTTCAGCTTCATGCCGATATTGGCCAGGGCGTTGAGCGCTCCGCCGCCCTTTATGCCTTTTGCGAAGGTGGGAAAGACCTGATGATAGCCGCATTCTTCCAGTACGAATCCCGACCTGAGAAACAGGCGCCTCGAGTCGCTGAGACTGTACAGCCGATTATGGCCCGTGTACTTCTTCATGACTCTGCACGCGTTTTCCGTCACCGATAAGCGGTTAGGTAAAAATGTGATTATCAGCAAACCGTCGTCTTTCAGCACGCGCCATAGCTCATCGAGGCTCTTTTGCTCGCGGGCAACGTGCTCGAGTACACCGCTTCCGATCACCACGTCGAATTGATTGTCTTCGTAGGGCAGCAGAAATTCATGATCGAGCGATGCGAAAGATAACCCGGCGTACTCATGGAATTCCGCGAATTCCCCATCCTTGCAGATGTCGCAGCCATATATATCGATGTCATGGTAGAGCGTGCGAAGCATGCACGAATCTGGGGCGTGCCGGCATCCCCAGTCGAGCACTTTCATGCCACGCTTGATATACGGTGCGTAAATTTCGAACGCGCGCACGTGGCGATCGAGACTCGCGTTGTTGGCAATGACCGATTGCACATAGTCCCGGTATTCACCATCGCTACGATGTGCAATGTAGTCCTCGCAAAGCTTGGCATAAGTCGCCTTGACCTGCTGCAATTCATTGCTCCGGATCGTTTCAGTGTCGGTGGGTTTATGCATATATCCCTCATGGCGGTGCGAACGATACGACGAATTTCAGGCTCTACCGGGCCAGTATGCTGGTAATCCTTGGTCCATGTTGAGGTCTGCGCAATCCGCTTCCGCAGTACCGGCTTTCGCTGCCCGAGTGACATCGGGGTTGAGAGGTTCGCGGGATGTTGACTACTCCGATTTTGAGCGCTGATGGACTGCGTTTGGCGAGACCTGCGGCAGCAACTACCTGGATAAAGCCGCGATAGTGAACGGGTTCAAGTTTTGAAGGATAGCAGTTGAATTTGTCAAAACTGGTCGGGGAACCTCTCCATTTCGCGCCTTATTCTGATGGTTTTGCGCCTTGACGCTCATCCGTTGTGTTCGAGCGAACATCAGTGCCAACCTCCCGTTGCTCGGCCGTCTTATTCAGCGTTAACTTAACAATGCGGTCGAACAGCGCGATGTCCGTCAGGTAGATCGTGACCGACAGAAGCCTGCGTTCAAGGTATCTAATGATGCGCGAGCATGTGGAGAGCGAACGACCTGCATGGCATTCGACTCCGTCATCGATAGCTCGAGGACTCTTGTATGAAACGTTTTTGCTGCACGCTGGCTGTTCTCATGCTATCCGCCCATATCTATGCCGATCCGCTCGACCACGGCGAACTCGTGACGTTTGCGTCGCGCGAAGGAGCCACGCAAAGCATTTTTGTCGAGTCGCCTTCGTCGAGCCCGGCGTGGGTCGTCGTTCTGTTCGGAGGCACGCCGGGCGCCCTGCATCTGGACACTACCGGCGCGACGACGCTCAAGGGCAATTTCCTGATCCGCTCAGCTCACCATTGGATCGATCGAGGAGACGCCGTGGTGCTGGTCGATACGCCGTCCGACCGTGCGCCGGGCGTCGATGACCTGTTCCGTCGCAGCAAGGAGTCGTTCGCCGACACGCAGGCCATCGTGGCAAAGTTGCGCGAGCGGTTCCCAAAGTCGAAGATTGCGCTGATCGGGACGAGCGCAGGCACGGTGTCGGTCGGCAACGCGCTGGAACGCGATCCAAACATCGCGGATGCCTTTGTCCTGACTTCACCGGTCACGGTTTCCCACAAGGGGGGCGGCGCGACTATCTCCGATCTTGACGTGGATGGCACTACATATCGGGTGCTCGTTGTCTCCAACCGGAACGACCAATGCGTGTCGTCGCCGGCATATGCGGGTAAGCGGCTGGCCGAGAGCAACCACTTTGCGTATGACGAAGTCGGTTCGACGGAAGGAGAAGGCGATACGTCAACAAGGTGCGGTGGGCACTCGCCGCATGGGTTTCTTGGGATCGAGACTGAGGTGCTAGCGAATATTCATGGCTGGCTGCACGGCCAACCGTTACAGAAGCAGTAATGTTTTCCCGGCAGCGGGATGGACCCGCTGGGGTACGGAGCTCCGGGAAGTTCGCACGAAGTCAGCGGCAGTTCCCCGGGAGCAACGGTCGTCAGCTCGTAACGGTGCGACACGTCATTGGCCATTGCCGACGTCCGTGTGCCGATGTCGATATGCCCGCTTACTGCTGGCCTGCCGCGCGGCGGCCGTGAACGTCGCTATTTCGCGTCGTCGTCTGCGGCACGTCGATGCATATGCGACCTCAACGCGAGCCCCTGCTTACTGCCTCATAGCTGTGCATTCCTTCAGCGCCGACAGGCTTCCGCGCATTGCTCGCAGCGTTCGTGCTGGTGCTTTTCGCACTCAGCGGCGCAAGCGTCGCAGATCGACGCGCACAACGAACAAAGCTCCTTCGCGCGACTACTGCCCCGAGCCATGACAGCGGGAGCCAACTCGCGCTGCAGGTCGTGACTACCGCCGGACGCGGCTGGGCCTGGGCATCAACGTCATGCCAACGAGTATCGATCTGGCGGGCGTGCTTGCCGACGAAATCGATGAACTGCGTGCGGTTCACTCTGACCGGCAGATCGAGCTTCAGGTGAGGGGCAATTTACACGGAGTGTGGGATGGCCGGCGCCTGCAGCAATTGCTTCAGAACCTGGTACTCAATGCCATCAAGTATGGGGCACAGGATACGCCGGTGCGCGTGGAGGTGACCGGAGACGCAACCCAGGTTTATATCGATGTCAGAAACAGCGGACCCGCCATCGAGCATGAAACCTTGGCGCGCATTTTCGATCCCTTGACGCGGGAGCCGAGCAACAAAGCGAACATGACAGGGCGGCGGTGGGTAACTCGCCCGGCCAGCAACGTGCAGGTCAAACCGGGAGGGCTTCGGAAGAACAGGCTCCCGTTCAAAAAAACTTGACGGACCACCTCAGGGCGTGACTCTGCAGTACGCAATCCGGTTGGACGCTGCTAACTGTATTGCAGCAAAGGCGGCGCCGCCGTCAGCAGCCGCAGCCGGGCGACTGCGCGGCAAGCGCGGAGTTGTGCCCATGCCGATCGTCCGCCCGCTGCCTGCCACGACGCATCACTGGATCGGCGGTACCACGCCGAGCTTTTCGGCGAGCATCCTTTCGTAGACACCAAAGTGCAGATCGACCTCTTCCTGGGTGACTACGGTCACTGAAATATTGACCTGCGCGGGCTGCAGGCCCAGGACGGTCGCTATCGCCGCTTCCAGCTGCGCCGCGCAAAGCCGGTCGTCGGCGAACGTGGTGCCGACCGCAATCTCGTAGGCGGTTTCCTGCAGGAATATCACTTCAACCAGCCGCGCACGCGCGCTCATGTTGCTGTCGATCGCCAGCCGGATGACTTCGACCGCCGTGCGCATCGTCTCAGTCGGGAACCCCTTTGTTGAGCGCAACCTGATTCGGTGCTGGCCAAGGGGCAGCCAATCGTATGCGAATTCCATGGTGTCCTCGCATGGTCGTCAGGACCTCGTGAAGATAGGGATGTGACCTCCCGGCTTCAGGAACAGAAAGCCGCAAAATCCCCTTGAAATTTTCGTTTGGGATTCTATTCTGAATTCCGCTCAGGCAGTCGCGCCGGCATTCCGGCGCGCTGCGTGTTTCGATTTGTTTGCCGGCAGCATGGCGGACGGACTGGAGCGCGTAGGCCGGTTCGTTTCCCTGCTGCATCGAAGGAGGAAACGATCATGAGTGGTCTCTACTTCGGGACCGACCTTTTCAGCGAGTTCGACCGTCTGCAACGGCAGATGGCGAGCCTCTTCGGCGGCTTCCCCTCCAGCATCCGTTCCGGGCGCTTCGGCGCCTTCCCGCAGGTCAACATCGGCTCGACCGACGACTCTATCGAGATCGTCGCGTTCGCCCCAGGCGTCGATCCGGCGAAGCTCGATGTGTCGATTGACAAGGGGCTGCTGACCATCAGCGGCGAGCGCCAGACGGGACAGCCGGAAGCGGCCGGCGACGACGTGCGTACCTATGCGCAGGAGCGATTCGTCGGCACCTTCCGGCGCGTCATTGAACTGCCGCAGCATGCGGACCCCGACAAGGTGACGGCGCAGTACACCAATGGTTGCCTGACCGTGAGCATCGGCAAGCGGGAGACGTCGAAGCCGCGGGCCATCACTGTTCAATGAAACCGGTCGCAGAACTGAGGAGGACATCATGAACGACACGACAGAACTTGCCAGGAAAGACGAAACGGCGGTGGCCCGTCGCGAAGACGAGCAGTCGCAACGCCCGATCACGCTAACGCCGCCCGTAGACATCTTCGAGGATAGCCAGGGCGTCACCCTGTGGGCTGATCTGCCCGGCGTTACAAAGGACCGCCTTGATGTGAAGGTACACGATGGCAACCTGTACGTCGAGGCCGAGGCGGTGGTGCCCACGCCGGCGGGGCTGCGCCTGCAACATGCGGAGATCCGCCAGCCGCATTTCGCGCGGGCGTTCGCTCTTGGGGCTGACTTTGACGCAACGAAAATCGATGCGAACCTGAAGGACGGCGTGCTGAAACTGACGATACCGCGCCGCGACGAAGCCCGGCCGCGCCGGATCGAGGTGCGGACGGACTGAAGTCGGCAGGTGGGCAACAACGACAGGGAGAAAACCGGTGGCGGTCGTCTGGCCGCCACCTACTGACTGCGGAGGCCTGGATGCGGACGTCATACATGAATGCTGGCGCGGACGCACGCTCAGCATACGGCGCGGTGCCGGTACGTGACAGGACGCACCGCGGATCGCGAGGCGGCCGTGGCGGCGTTCCGCAGATGCAGTCCGGAATGTCGAGGGCAGAGTCGCGACTTCAGCGCAATGACAGGAATCCGGTTCTCCGGCCAGACTGTAGAAGAGGATACGATGAATACGGATCCGAAAAAGTGGAATCCCTTCAAGTTCCTACGCGGGGCGGCCCGCAAGTCCGATGCGGACAGCCCGGAAAGCCCCCCGGCGAACGAACAGTGGCGTGCCCCGTGGCCTGACATTCCGCGGCTGTTCGCACGCGAACCGTGGCGTGCTTTGGAAGAGTTCTTCCATGACCCGTTTGCAGGTCGCGGCGCGCTCGAACGATGGTTGGCGACTTCAGTTCATCGCGCTTCCAGCCGCGCATCGACGTGGTCGACGAAGGGAAGGTACTGCGCGTGACCGCCGAACTGCCCGGGATGGAGCGGGAAGACCTGAGTGTTAGCGTCGAGGACGGGGCGATCGTGTTGCGCGGCGAAAAGAAACAGGACGTACGCAGCGAGGAAGACGGCTGCTACCGGCTCGAGCGCGCCTATGGAAGCTTCATGCGCACAATCCCGATGCCGGAAAACGCCGACCCCGATCACGCCCTGGCAAAGTTTGACAATGGAGTGCTCACGTTGACCGTGCCAAAATCGGAGCCGGCGCGATCCACGAGTCGCACGATCATCGGCTAGGCCAAACAGGCAAGAAGTGCCCCGGTCGCGGGGAACCTCGGGCGAGTCGGGCCGTTAGCTCAGCTGGTAGAGCAGCGGACTTTTAATCCGTTGGTCACTGGTTCGAATCCAGTACGGCCTACCCTGGCGGCACGATCGAGTCGGACCTTGCAGGCGCGACATCACTGGATGCCCAGTGCCCGGTCAAGCGGGGCAGGATGAGCGCATTGCCCCCGAGTCCGACGTGCGGAAGGTTCTGCTCAGCGAGTAGGGCCTCGGCTATTGTTAAACGAATAGTATTGAGCCACCAGATCGAGGAAGGCGCGTGTCGCAAACCCAGCGCTGTAACCGGCCTTTACAACGATGAGACCGGCGGGCGATTTGTTCCGCGAAGCCGAGGAGGCTCAGCGCAGTATTCAACCGCTGCCGCGTCCTCAAACCGGCCAGTACCTCGTAGCTATGCATGTGCGCACCGACCGGCGATAGCGCTTGGGAAAGTCACGCGACAACCACTGAGCGATATCCGCGCTCTATCTAGCCCCCACGACCAGCGATGCGGCGAGCCCAGAAGGCGTCTCGCCCCAAATTTTATGTTGCGCCGCATCTAAAACCATCCTATAACCATCCATATAGATGGCGAAAGGATGGTGCGATGAAGAAACCCGCGGTATTGGACACCCCCCGCTCGAAAGGCGGCGACTCGGAAAAAATCACGATCAACCTCGGACCCGTCGACCTCGGGCAGATCGATCTCCTGGTTGAAGAAGGCTTCTATGCGAACCGGACCGACCTGATCCGAACGGCGATTCGCAACCAGCTCGCGCTACATGCGCGGGTCGTCCAGGAAACGGTTGCGCGTCGTTCGCTCGTGCTCGGGCTGCAGCATTTCTCCAGGCAGGATCTCGAGGCGATTCGAGCCGCGCGCGAGCGTCTCAACATCCAGGTCCTGGGATTGGCCAGCATTGCCGCCGATGTCTCCCCGGAACTCGCGCTCGCGACTATCGAAAGCGTCGTGGTGCTGGGAGCCTTTCACGCTTCGCCCGCAGTCAAGACGGCGCTTGCCGGCAGAATCCACTAGCCGCGCGAGGCCCACCCCCTCAACACCGGTAATCGGACAAATGTGATGAAACTCAACGAAGGCTTTCTGAACTCAATGCACGAAGCGATGACTTTGCTGCGTACCCGCGGCGTTGCCGAAGCGACAGAAGCGATACAACGCGCACTGCGAGGGGAAAGCGTCGGTGTAGTGAACGAAACTGCGTCGCGGGACAAGACGCCAGAGCCCGTTGTCTTCCCGTTTGCAAAGACCAAGGAAGCGACCGCGCACAAGGCCCGAGAAGACTGCGTTGACGTGGAGGAACGAGGACATTTCATCACGCTTGCGTATGCGAATGCCGCCGGTCGCCGTCAATATCGGCTGTATGTGCCGGCGGGGGGCGCCGGCGAGCCGCTGCCACTGATTGTGATGCTGCACGGCTGCACGCAGGACGCCGACGATTTCGCAGCAGGCACGCAGATGAACGCGCTTGCCGAGCGGCATCGATGTCTCGTAGCTTATCCGGTGCAACCGCGGCAGGCGAATCCGTCGAAGTGCTGGAACTGGTTCAAACCTGACGATCAGCATCGCGAGCGCGGCGAGCCGTCGCTGATCGCAGGCATCACGCGCGAAATCATCTCGGCCCACAACGTCGATCCTGCGCGCGTGTACATCGCGGGGATGTCCGCCGGGGGCGCAATGGCGGCGATCATGATCGCCGAGTATCCCGAGCTGTATGCCGCGGTCGGCGTGCATTCCGGTCTTCCGGCACGGTGCGCGCACAATTTACCCTCCGCGCTCGCGGCGATGAAAGGCGGCAAGCACCCCCGAAACGCACGGCGCGTGCAAGGCGATACAGACTTGTCACCGAGACGGCCCATGATCGTCTTTCATGGTGACGCGGATGCCACCGTTCACGTAGCGAATGCCACGCGGCTCGTGCAGAGGTTCGACGCACGGCCGGACGCCGGCAGCGAACGGCGTCGGGTCGACGCGGGCCGACGCGCCTGTACCGTCTCGCGGCTGGTTTCCGACGACGGTATCGACGCCGAGTTGTGGACCATTCATGGCGCAGGGCACGCTTGGGCAGGCGGCAATGCACGAGGCAGTTATACGGACGCTACTGGTCCGGATGCGAGTGCCGAAATGCTGCGCTTCTTTCTTGATCATCCGCAACGACAATAGTGCAGGCCTCTCTTGTGGTTACTATGATTGCGACGGAGTGGCGTCCGCTGTGCATGTAGAGCAAGTCCGCTTGCTCAATTGCATAAAGGCTGCCCGATGAATCACTTCCGGAGCGAATCCTCGGCGGCAGGTCGGCGAAGCCCGGATTTGCGCCGCAATCAACGTACGGCGGGTTGCCATTCAATTGGAGACATCCACGCGTGTTCGTCCATCGTCAACAACGGGTCGCGTGTCGCCGATCGCGGCCTTGCGAAGTTCGAGCGATGTGCGCCCATTGCATGAGGCAGTCATCGGCCATTAAGCGTCATCCGGCGGTCAGGGCCTTCGGACGTTCAAATGTCGAATCCGCCCGGCAAACGGTCGTTCGTTGGGCGCAGATGAACGTTGCTTCATCAGTCTTTGCGGATGATCGTGGTGGTCCCGGCGACAGTCATGACGACGCGCTCGGAGAGACGATCAATGGTCTGCACCAAGCGGAATTGATTCATCGCCGTACCCCATGGAAAACTCGCGAATCCGTCGAGCTGGCCAGGCTCGAATGGGTGGCCTGGTTCAATCACCATCGATCGATGGAACCCTTTTGGGCTCATCTTGCCTGTCGAAGCTGAGGCAAACTATTACCGGCAACCCAGCAACAGCGCTGTCGCATCGGCATCACCTTGAACCAGACAGCCTCAACGATTCCCGGGGGTGAATACTGGAATGCCCCAAAAACTCCGCCGGTTGAACGTCAAAAGCCGGCCCTCGACGGCCCCACCTTGATCATTTGGCACCCAATAAGCCCTGCTGCCAGCGGCGACCGGCCGCCCGATTCGAACCGTGCCCCGACGGCCCTACGGTCGGCCAGTCACGCGCTGCACCATCGCGTAGAGCACCGACATTTGCAAGCCGCTCTTGAGTGCGTAGTTCGGGTCGTATTGATTGGAGTAGCCCCACCAGTCGAAGCATGCATTCGGGTTGGTTGGCCCCGGCGCAGACGACGCAATCGTGTCGGGATACACGACCACCAGTTTGTTAGTGTCGGCCCATTCGTTGAGGCCGGCCTCGGTGACCCAGCGGTTTCCGATAAGTGATGCCTCCTGCAGACAGCCGTGGAGAGCGAGCACGAATCCGCACTTGTCCCCTTGCGCGCAGGCTTTGGGAACAAAAACGCTGCCTGTCGAGCTCATCGAAAGGTTTGGCGACGCTCCGAACTCCGTCTGATCGAATGAAGACAGCGTACCCGACAGCTTTCCGTTGTTGCGCGGTTTCAATGGACCGAGGAACATCGTCAGCCACGTTTCTACTGAATCGTAGACTGCGCCATTTGCCAAGCAGCGCACCATGTAGGGACTCCCGAGCGTGCCGCATGCAAGTTCGCCGTCAGGCGATTCCCAGCCGTGCTCGGCGGGATAGGCATTGTCAAAGTGAACATTGGCCCCATAACGTCGGTATTCCGAGTTGAGGTCGGCCATTTCGAGCGGATTGACGACCTGGTCTTGCGTGCCGGACCAGAGGTAGACGGGCTGTTCACGCAGATTCGTCGCCGGGTCGATGGTACCGAGGGACGATTGCGCGTCCAGATACGCCTCGGATTCCGTAAGCGTGCTCTTGTACGACGCCTGATTCGACGGAAGCGTCAAACCGCCACAGTTTGCCAAAGCTGTCGCGGCTCCCCCGGCGCCGGCACACCAGTACACCCCGCCCGCGTAGACAGCGGCCCCTTTGAAGGTCGAAGAGTGGGCAACATGCATCTGCACCGCCGCGAAACCGCCAGACGAAATACCGGCGACGAAGACCTTCGTCGGGTCGATCCGATAGCGCTGAAGTTTAACGATCGTGGACGCGACCGATCCACCGTCCGCGGTGGGGCTGCCGGTGGCGGCTAACGCCTTTGCCGATGCACCGGCATCCGTACTGGCGGAATCGCCACCACCGCCGCACCCGGCGAGGCCGATCGCTAACACAGCCGCCGACGCTAACCGTAGGCCTAACGCCATCGTCATCATTGTCGTCTCCTCGTCGGAGCGGAATAAAATTAGTGACGTCGCTGCGCCCGTCGAATTACCGGCCGTTTCAGCTTCCGCCTAAGACTCGCTAAGGCAAGTCATCGACAAAGCGCGAACAGACGATTGCGGCGTGCAATGCGCGCGGCGATACTCGGCAGATCAGCAAAAATCGCTCCTGCAGCGCCTATAATCGCAAGCCTTATCAGCATGAAGCTTGTCCGGACGGCTGACCACGCTAGAGCCATCAACGCTTGCGCGACTCCAGTCGATTTGACCGTCCTCCCGCAGCCGGCTGAGCATCGCCAGGCGCAATCGTTCAGCACATACAGGATGCCGTTGAGCGCCGCCCGGTCATCGACCGAACGGCGCCGTCCACCTCGATGGACGGCTTGAATTCCGGAACCAGCGGCTCAGCGCCAACCATAATTCTTTGCTTACTGTTCTTCTCGCCATGCCCGCAAACGTACCGCATCAAGAGCCAACGGTCCTATTGCGTTAGCCGCTCCAAGCGAATGGCCGTTGCACTCTCCTGAAGCGGCCCTTGCTTTCTCGCTGGGTCGAAGAGCCGTAGAGGGTCGATCAGGGACATTTGAAACGCGCGCGCTCAGCGCCTTGTCATCGACAAAAGGCTACTGAGCATCAGCGGCGAGCGCGGGGCCGACCAGTCAGAAGCGGCCGGCGACGACGCGCCTACCTATGCGCAGGAACGGATCGTCGGCGCTTTTTGCACCGCCGCATGAAACGCCCCCGACGACAACCCTTTGACGCACGCCAGGATTTGTACTCGCTGCAATTTGCCCGCTGCTTCCCTATAAATAAAAGAGGACGAGCGAGCAAACCGTTCGCGTCCTGATGGCCCATTTCTGGCAAACATGCTGCAGCCGAATCTCAAGTCGACTTTGATCCATCGAAGATCATGTATCGGGTCGATCGCATCCCTGCGCGCGAGCGCACTGGAACGCTCGGCGCTATCACACGCGCGAAATAATTTCTTCACAGTGCAAGGCACCATGGGAGGTGCGCTGTGCTTAACCTTAGCCAATCGACCCACTCAACCCTGTCTCGCATCGGGTTTTACATCGCCGTAACAACGGCATGTCTGACCGGTTGTTCCTGCGCGGACGCAGCCGCAGTCGCCACTTCTCCGGCAGCTGCTTCCGCGGTTGCTCCTGCATCAGCGCCACCTTCGGCGCCCGCCACCGCGCCAGCGAGGGAAAAGAGCGCTGCAACCGCCAGCACGGCGGCACCAATCGACTTTCCGGCGGTTGTCGAGCGCTATGGGCCAGCGGTTGTGAATATCCGCGTGACAGTGCCGGTGAATGCGCCCGCGAGCGCGACGCCTGCTTTCGGTCCCAGAGCCGAAGCGGTCGACGGTGACGACCCCATCTTCGCGTTCTTCAAGCAGGCCTTGCCACAATCGCCAGACGGCCAGGGCGCTACGCCGCGCGCGATGTCGGGCGTCGGATCGGGCTTCATCGTGAGCCCGAACGGTCTCATTCTGACGACCGCGCATGTCGTCGATCAGTCGGGTGACGTGACCGTGCGTCTGACCGACCGGCGCGAGTTCAAGGCAAAAATCGTGGCCGTCGATACGCAAAGTGACATCGCCGTGATCCAGATCGACGCGACGAAGCTGCCTACCGTCAAGCTCGGCGATTCGGCGCGCGTGCGCGTCGGCGAGCAGGTGCTGACGATCGGTTCGCCAGACAGCTATCAGAACACGGTCACGGCGGGCATCGTCAGCGCGACGTCGCGCACGCTCGCCGATGGCAGCACCTTTCCGTTCTTCCAGACGGACGTGTCGCTGAACCCCGACAACTCGGGCGGTCCCGTGTTCAACCGCGCGGGCGAAGTGGTCGGCATCGACGTCCAGGTGTATGCCGATAGCGATCGCCTGCAGAGCCTGACGTTCGCAATCCCGATCAATATGGCGAACAAGGTGCGCTCGCAGTTGCAGGCTGAGCAAGCCCAGCAGGGCCAGCTAAGCGCGCAAGACAATGCGCGCAGCAATCTGGGCATTCAGGTAGAGGACGTCGATACGAATCTGGCGAGCGCGTTCGGCCTGCCGCGCGCGGCGGGCGCGCTGGTGACGTCGGTCGACCCGGGCAGTCCGGCGGCGGCGAGCAATCTGAAAACGGGCGACGTGATCGTGCAACTCGCCGACAAGCCTATCGACCACGCGGCCGATCTAACCGGACAGAACCCGGCGTTGCAGACCGGAACGAAAGTCCCGCTGAAGCTGATCCGCGATCACAAGCCGATGACGGTGATGGTGAATATCGGGCCAGCGTCGCAACAGGCGAACGCAGGTGCGGGCGGGGTTGCAGGCCCAAGCTCTGACGCCGGCTCGCGGCAGTTTCACGCGCTTGATCATCTTGGCCTCACGATGCATTCTTTGACCGACCAGGAGCGGCGCAGCATGGACCTTCCTCAAGGTCTGATGGTCGATGACGTGTCGGGGACAGCGGCCGCTGCCGGCATCAAGCCGGGCGATGTCGTGCTGTCGTTGAACGGCACGCTGGTCGCGTCCCAGGATGAACTGGCGTCGCTTGCGGCAAGGGCTGGCAAGAAGGCAGCGTTGCTGATCCAGCGCAATCACGCACGAAGCTTCGTCACGGTCGACCTCAAATAAAAACCGGAGTGCGAGAGCGGCTAATCGATACACGATTCCCGCCTCGCATGCCGACGCGGTGAACACATGTCGCTAACGCCCCGGGTGAGGGACGATCACGACGGATCGCAGACCGGGCATATTCGCGCAGCGTGTGTCAGCCCTCTGCACAGTCAATGGCCGCTGTACTTCGAAAACGCTCATTTGGTACCGGGCATGGGGGCCGACCGACTTGGGTCGTGACGGCTCATTCACCGGCTGTGAGAGCTGCCATTCGTCGACGCCGGTTTGTGAATGTCCGCAAAGCAAGGTGCGGCCGCCGCAGGGCTCCTAATCACCGCCCGTCGGCTATGGCCGATGACTTGTCCTTGAGTGACGGCACGAAATGACCGTTCCGCTCTGATGCCCGTCCTTGGAAACGCCACGGCTCGACCGGCAGTAAAGGGTCGGAAGCCGGCGTAAAGAGCACGCGGGATTCGGAGGGCACTTGCGTGTCGATCTGGGGCGATCGCGTCAACTACGGACCGGTCACATCTGCTCCCTTGGTTGACGAAGTGTTCGGCTGTTCGAATCTCTTCATCCCTTGGAAGTCATCCTTCAGAAACGTCGCTTGCGCTACGTTCCGGGGCCACCGAGTGGCTCGCCATCTGGCTATCCACGCTCCATCACCGACAATGCGATCTCCTTCTGCGCCTCGAGACTCGCGAGTTGCTTTGTCAGCGACGCACGTATCGATTCGTACGCGGATTTGCCCAGCGCAAGCCGTAGCGGAGGGGACGGGCTGTCGATCGCGGTGATCATTGCGTCGACAGTTTTCGCCGCATCCGCAAAATCGAAATTGCCAGCGTCGAGCGCGCACCGGATTTCACCGACGGGCGTGTCGTCGTACACGCGCATCGGCGCCGCGCGGTCGAGACCCGCGCCAAAGTTGGTGCGCGTAGGACCGGGCTCCATGATCACGAAGTCGATGCCGAACGGTCCGACTTCTTGCGCGGCAGCTTCGACGAAACCCTCGATTCCCCATTTCGTCGCGTGATAAATGCTAAAAGCCGGATAGCCGATTCGGCCGCCCTCCGACGACACCTGCACGATCCGTCCGCCGCCCTGTTCCCGCAGACGCGGAATGACCGCGCGTATCAACTGGATCGACCCGGTCAGATTCGTCTCGATCTGCCGTGCAATTTGGGCGTCGTCGAGCTCTTCGGCCGCGCCGAACAGCCCGTAGCCCGCGTTGCTGACGACGACGTCGATGCGCGCGAGCGCAGCAAATGCCTGCGCTACAGCGGCTCTGATTGCATCGACGTTCGTCAGGTCGCAAGTGACGACCTCCAGTCGATCGCCGTGTTGCTTGCGCAGATCGTCCAATGCGCCGGGCCTGCGCAGCGTCGCGACAACGCCGTCGCCGCGTGCCAGCAGCTTCTCCGTCAGCCCACGCCCCAGCCCGCTCGATGCGCCCGTGATCAGCCAGTTCTTCGTCATGCTCATGCTCCGTTGGAAGGATCAGGAGTTCATGCTAGAACAATGGAATTCGTCGGAGAAGCCAGGCCGATCGGCATGACGTGTTGAAGGAAATTCACCAATGGGCAAACCGACTCTCAACGATTTGCAGGCGTTCATGGTCGTCGCCGCGCGGCGGAGCTTCGTGCAGGCCGCAGGCGAACTGGGCGTGTCGCGTTCGGCGCTGAGCCATGCGATGCGCGGACTCGAGAACGATCTGGATGTGCGCTTGCTGCACCGGACCACGCGCAGCGTATCCCTGACAGAAGCGGGGGAGCGTCTGCTTGCACGTCTGCGCCCTGTGCTGGGCGATCTCGATCACGTGCTCGACGATGTCGCGCGGGAAGATGAGGCGCTTCGCGGCACGCTGCGCATCAATGGAAGCGACGGGGCGATCCGTCAACTGCTCCAGACTGTCGTGCCGCGCTTTCTGGCGACGTATCCGCAGATGGAGCTGGATCTCGTCTCGGACGGACGTTTCGTCGATATCGTCGCGGAAGGCTTTGATGCAGGCGTAAGGCTCGGTGAAGCGGTACCCAAGGACATGATCGCGGTACGGGTCAGCGAGGATTTACGCTTTGTTGCAGTGGCGTCGCCGCGTTATCTGCGCAAGCATGGCCGGCCTGCCGTGCCGGACGAATTGCAGGCCCATCGCTGCGTCCGGCAACGTCTGCCCAGTGGCAAACGCTATCGATGGGAGTTTGCGCGTCACGGTCAGGCCTTCACGATAGATCCGCCCGGCGCGCTCACGATGGACAGCAATACGTTGATGATCGAAGCGGCACTGGGGGGACTCGGTATTGCATACGTACCCGAGCCGTATGCGCGCGACGCGATGGCACGCAAGCGGCTCGTTGCGGTGCTGAGTGATTGGTGCCCGCTCATTCCCGGACTGTTTCTCTATTTTCCCGGAAGCCGACATATTCCCGCCGGGTTGCGGGCATTCATCGAACTGGTGCGGCAACTGCCCGGCAGCGGGTCCGAGCCGTCGAGGTAGCTTCCGCGAATCAGCAGCTTCGCACGGCCTTTTATGCAACCGTTAGCTGAACTCGAGCTCAAGTCGTAGCTGGATTGAAAACAGTCATGACGGTGGTCGCCATCGAACGACCTGATCGGGCAGACCAGCGCGGACTGCCTCGGGCAGCGGAAGGCCATTTTCTGCCGTTCGGCTACGCGCCGGCGCTGACGCTCCAACGGCTGCTATGCCCCGGACACCAGACCGTTGTCCGGTGCCCCTTTGAGCCGGTCACGCCGTATCGCAGGCTCCATGCTGGTCTTTCCAGGTACGGTATCGGCGTCAGTTGCCTCAGCTGAAACACAGCGTCTCAAGTCTATTTCGCTCGCTTCACGCGCCAGGTGTCGCACGTTCAATTCCGTGGCACCGCAGACAACGCTCCAGCCCGGGACGGCCAGGATCAGTCATGCGCTGCCGAGGCGCAAGGTGCAACACAGGCTGCGACTCGGCGTCGGAATGACCGCTTTGCGCAGCCACGGATTACCATTCACCGACGCCGGCTTGCGAGCGGCGTCTGGCCGAAGCTCCCAGACGCCCCTGGCCCAGCCGCATTAGTACACCGCAAAGCACACCCCGTCAGCCACGCTCCAACCGCCTGCGTACCGTCCCCACCAACCTGTCAAACGGCAATGTACTCGCAGCCAGCGCACTGACCGCAGAAAAATTCTCCCTCACGATATCTGTCAACACCTGCCCCGGCGGCGCCTCGACCAGCACCTGCGCGCCCATTTCCTGCATCACGGTCAGCGCATCGAACCAGCGCACGGTGTAGCGCATATTGGTCGCAAGATCCTCGCGAATCGCATCGGCCGTATATAACGGGCGTCCACCGCGATTGCCGATATAAACACCGCGCGGTCTTTCAAAATGCAACGTGCGCGAGTACGCCAGCAGTTCGTCGCTCGCACGCGCGAGCAATTCGCAATGCGAGGGCACGCTGACCGCGAGCCGCGTGGCCTTGCGCGCGCCGGCCGCGAGCGCGCGTTCGATGAACCCGTCGAGCGCATCGTCCGCGCCGGCCATCACGATCTGGCGCGGTGCATTGACGTTGCCGATATACACGCGTTGCCGTTGCTCCGCGGCCTGCTGTGCAACGAGCGTTTCCGCCTGCTGCTCGCTCAAGCCGGAGACGGCCGCGAGACCATAGCCCGCCGGATAAGCGGTTTCCATCAGCTCGGCGCGTCGCTGCACCATCTTCAGCGCGTCGCGGAACGCCACCGCGCCACAACTGACCGCCGCCGCATACGCGCCGATCGACAGTCCCGCGCTGATCTCCGCCGCCAATCCTTCATCGGCGAGCGCGCGCATGATCGCGACGCCCGCGACGGTCAAGCCCAGTTGCACCGCGACCGTCGAATCGAAAGCGTCGGATGAGTCGAGCGTCAGCACGTCGATGCCAAGTGTGTCGGAGGCTTCAGCGAGCGTGTCCTGTACCGCGCGATGCTGCGGCAGTTGATGCAGAAAGCCTTCGCTCTGCGCACCCTGGCCGGGGAACAGAAGCGCGAGCATCAGGCAATGCCATTGTGAGCAACCGCCGCCCACGGATCGGCGATCAAGCGGGGGCCGGTCGCATCGCGGGCAAGCACGCGCGCCTTGCCCGCGGCCCATTCCGCGAGCGCCACGCCACCCGCGGGCGTTTCGAGTTGCGCATCGATGCGGATACCGATATGCGCCGCGAGCGTTTGCAGTTGCTCCAGCAAAGCACTCGCGACATTCAGCGCCAGCGGTTGCGGCACGCGGATCAACAGATCGAGGTCGCTCGTTTCGTTGACAGTCGGCACGTGCGTCGCCAGTTCAAAGCCGGTGCTGCCAATAGGTCCCCAAGCGAATCCACCAAGCGGACCGCCCGAATCACGTTGCAACGAAAGCAATGCAACGAACGAGGGCAATGCATCACGTCCGGCATCGGCTTGCGTCTGCGCGAGCGATTCCGGCGGCACGGCACCGACGATATCGTCCGCATGCACCCATGTGCCGTAGCGTTGCGCTCGCTTCGCACCGCGTACGCCGATCGCGACGAAACCATCAGCGGCGAGCGCGCGTCGAACGACCGCATACGGCGCGCGTTCGAACGCGTCGCGAACCCACGCTGGTTCGTCATCGGGCGAGTCCAGCCGCCGCAAGCGCAGCAGATCATGCGGCCGCCACCGCGCGTCGCACGACGTGGCGTGCACGGTGGAGAAGGGCGCAGCCGCACACACGCGCATCACACGGCATCCCATTGTTCGGCAAGACGCCGCCGCACCTCGATCGACGCCGCGCGAGTCTGCCGCGCCGCCGCCGATTCCAGCCGACGCGCGAGCGTACGATCCCCCTCGCGCGCGCTGCGAATCTGCTCGACCAGCACCGTGCGCACGCGCTCGATCTGTGCCGCGTCGGGCGCGTCCGCGTCTATGCCTTCGATCAACTGATCGAGCAACCCCAACTTCGCGAACGACGCCATCGAATACGACATCGGCACGATCGTGTCGCCGAGTTCGTCGAGTTCTTCGACCGTGCGGCGCGTGACGCGCGCGGCCGCTTCCTTGCCCATCGCGTGGACCATCGTGCCGGGCGCGTCGAGCGCGACGATGCGGTTCGCCTGATAGCCGTGCGCGAGGAACGCGCCGGACATCGCCGGACCGACGATCAGCGCGATCACCGGATGGCCGGCGTCGCGCGCGCTCGCATAGGCGTCGACGGCGGCCGCGCAGGCGAGGTGGATGCCGAGCATTTCCTCGCGATAGCCGTACGCCTGGCTCTTCACGTCGACGATCGCGACGATCGGGCGGCGCGTGCTAGCGCTTTTATCCGCTTCGATTGCTTCACGCACCGCGCGCGCGAGTTGCCAGCCTTGTTCGAGCCCGACTACGTTGGTGGTCGCGCGCGGAAAACGGTTCGCGGGATCGGGCACGACCGTGATGAAGCGCGCGGTGTCGCCGCCGAGCGGCGCATCGCCGCTCCAGACGGGCGCCGCGCTCGACGGTTCACCAGCAAGTGCATTGAACCAGCGCGCGCCGCGCGTGAGTGTCGTGTCGTTCATGCCAGCTCCCTGTTCGACGCATCGCGCCCTTGCGGGTTGTACACATCACGCAGCGTCTCGGGCGTGACGCTCGCCGGATCGATCCGCGCGAGCCTCTGCAAGAACATGTCGACCTGCTCGCTGCGATGCGTGGCCGGCACGCCTTGCGCGAACGCGGCGCGTACGGCGGCGCGCACGGCCTCGGCATCGTCGTCGACGAGCGTGTCGGCGAGCGCGCTCGCGACGCGCTGCTCGCCGCCGATCAGTTGCCATACGCGGCGGCGATCGCTCGCATCGAGTTCTTCGATACCGGCTTCCTGCTCGATCACTTCAGGTCCGTTCATGCCGAGCCGTCCCTGCTTCGTCACGATCAGATACGAGCACAGCGCGGCCGCGAGCGACATGCCGCCAAAGCAGCCGACCATGCCCGCGATCACGCCGACCACCGGCACGCGCCGGCGCAGCGCGACGATCGCCGCCTGAATCTCGGCGATGACCGCAAGCCCAAGGTTCGCTTCCTGCAACCGCACGCCGCCAGTCTCGAACAGCACGACCGGGCGCACGCGCTTGCCACGCTCGCAGTCGCGCAGCGCCATCTCGAGCGCCGCGGCGATCTTGCTGCCCGACACTTCGCCGATGCTGCCGCCCTGGAACGCCGATTCGATCGCGGCGACTACGGCCGGTTCGCCGTCGATCGTGCCGCGCGCGATCACGCAGCCGTCGTCGGCCTGGCAGACGATGCCCTGCAAGGGCAGCCACGGCGACCCGATGCGATCGAATGGTCCGAGCAGTTCGCGGAAGCTGCCCGCGTCGAGCAGCGAGCGGGCGCGCTCGCGCGCGGGCAGTTCGATGAAGCTTTCGCGCAGCAGCGGTGCGCTACGTACGCTGGCGCTCGTGCTCATACGCTGTCTCCTTCCTCGGCCGCTTCGACCGCTTCGGCGAGCCGCAACGCGACCACGCCCGGCGTCGCGCCGAAGTCGTTGATCTCGATGTGTGCGGCGCCGTCGTAGCGCGTGAAGAAGCGGTCGAACACGCTCTTCCAGATGTGGCTATAGCCGTCGACGCTGGTGCGCACCACCACGTGCGCGGCGAGCGCCGAACCGCCTGGATCGGCGGCGGCAGGCGACAGCAGCACTTCCAGATCGCCCGAGCCGACCACGCCGACGTGCGCGCGGGTCGTGACGGCGCGTTGCGCCGGATAGTCGAAGGTCAGATGTTCCATGAGGCTCAGCTCCGGCTGGCGTCGCGATGCGCCAGCATGTCGAGAAAGAGGGTGGCGGCGAGCAGATCGGCCGCGCCGCCCGGCGATGCGTTCAGCGACAGCAGTTCGCGTTCGAGCGCGTCGAGCGCGACGCGGCCCGCGGCTGTCGAACTGCCGCCCGCGTCGAGCACGCGCCGCGCGCCGCGCTGCCCCGCATGCAAGCCGGCGAGTCCCGCGCGATGCAGCAGGCAGGTATCGTCGAGCGTGCTCATGATCGCGAGCAGCGCATCGATACGCGCGGCGTTTTCGTCGAGACCGCGTGCGCGGGCCGCGTGCAATGCCGGCAGACCGACGTCGAGCGCGTGCGGAAAGCCGTCCTGCGCTTCGCGTCGCGCGCCGCCGACCTGATAGCGTCGACGCGCGCGTTCGCCGTGGCTATCGGACGAAGCGGCGAAGCGATCCGGGAAGCAGGCGATCTGCGCGGCCAGCGTGCAGACGCGCGAGGTATCGACACGGTTGGGATCGCCAGGTCTGTGCGCACGCATGGAGGATCTCGAAGCCGTTTCGAGCGCGACGCCCGCAACAAGCAAGCCGATGATCCAGATCGCCCCGCGATGCGCATTGCTCCCTCCCGTCGCCTGCATCATCTCCTGTTCGCCCGCGCGGCCGATCTGCGCGAGCTCGGCGCGCAGCAGCGCCGAGGGTTCGCCGCGGCGGCGCGCCGTGCGCGCCAGTGCCGCGAAGGTCGGTTCGAGCGCGTGCGCGGAGCGCCGCATGATCGCGAGATCGAGGTCGCGATGCGCGCCGCTGCCGCGCCGATCGACGAGCGCGGGCTTCGGCGTGAGCTCCGCCTCGTCGATCAGCGCGATGATCGCGTCGCGCGCGAGTTGGGCGTCGGAAAACGGCGCGACCGGCGACCTGCCACATGCATCGTGTAGGACCGAAGCATGCGGCGCGTCCAACCGTTCAGGAAGAACAGCAGCGGACGCCATCGTCACCAGCTCCGGAAGCGCGCGGGCGGCGCGTACAGTCCGCCCGACCACGTGACCAGATCGTCGATGCTGCGCGCCGCGAGCAGCGAACGCTTCGCGTCGCCGCGCCGGATGCCGAGATCTTCCGGATACGCGACGATGCCGCGCCGGCGCAATTCCGCGGTTTTCTCGGGCTTCGCGCGCAGACCGATCGGCGTGACACCGGCCACCGCCGCGACCGCCGCGCGCCGCTCGTCGATGCCTTCGGCCTTGTGCAGATGCGCGATGCCTTCCTCGGTGACCACATGGCTCACGTCGTCGCCGTAGATCATCACCGGCGCGATCGGCATGCCGTTTTTCGCGCCGACCGCGACCGCGTCGAGTTCATCGACGAAGGTCGGCTCGCCGCCTTTCTTGTACGTTTCCGCGAGTTGCACGACGAGCTTCTGACCGCGCGACACCGCACCGTCGCCCTTCAACAGCTTCAGCCACGCCTCGCTCGAATGACGCCGGCCGCGCGGATCGTGGCCCATGTTCGGCGCGCCGCCAAAACCGGCGAGCCGTCCGCGCGTGACCGTCGACGAATTCGCGTCCGCATCGATCTGCAGCGTCGAGCCGATGAACAGGTCGACGCCGTATTGCCCGGCCAACTGACACAGCACGCGGTTCGAGCGCAGGCTGCCGTCGTTGCCGGTGAAGAACACATCGGGGCGCGCCTCGATATACGCCTCCATGCCGACCTCGCTGCCGAAGCAATGGATGCTGTCGACCCAGCCCGATTCGATCGCGGGGATCATCGTCGGGTGCGGATTGAGTGTCCAGTTGCGGCAGATCTTGCCCTTGAGACCGAGCGATTCGCCGTAGGTGGGCAGCAGCAGTTCGATCGCCGCGGTATCGAAGCCTATGCCGTGATTCAGCGACGTGACGCCATACGGCTCGTAGATGCCGCGTATCACCATCATCGCGGTCAGCACCTGCAAGTCGCCGATATGACGCGGATCGCGCGTGAACAGCGGCTCGACCGCGAACGGCCGGTCCGCCTGCACGACCACGTCGACCCACGAGCCCGGAATGTCGACGCGCGGCAATTCGTCGACGATCTCGTTGACCTGCACGATCACGATGCCGTGACGGAACGCGGCGGCCTCGGCGATCGTCGGCGTGTCCTCGGTATTCGGGCCGGTGTACAGATTGCCGTGACGGTCGGCCTTGTCCGCGCATAGCAGTGCAACGTGCGGCGTCAGGTCGACGAACATGCGCGCATACAGCTCGACATACGTATAGATCGCGCCGATTTCGAGCTGGCCGTCTTCGAGCAGTTGCGCGACGCGCAGACTCTGCGGCCCCGCGAACGAGAAATCGACCTTGTGCGCGATGCCGCGCTCGAACAGCGTCAGATGCTCAGGACGACTGATGCTCGAAATCAGCAGATGCACGTCGTGCAGCTTGTGAGGATCGACCGTGGCGAGCGAGCGCGACAGGAAGTCGGCCTGCTTCTGGTTGTCGCCTTCGAGCGCGACGCGCTCGCCGGGCTGGATCAACGTTTCGAGCGCATCGACGATGCGATGCGTGGGCAGCATGCCGTCTTCGAGCCACGGCGCGATGGCCGCGAGGCGGCGGTTCTTTTCGTCGCGCCGGGTCGTCCACGAGCGGGCAGTGGACCGCGATGCGGCGGCTTCGGCGGGGTGGTTCATCGGCTCGGTCATCGGTTCGATCAGCTCCCGGTGGTGACGCGCGGGCGTCGGCCGCGCGGCTTCGGTTGATGCGCAAGCGCTTCTTCGCGCGCGCGCTCGGTCAGGAAACGATGCAGAAGCTCGCCGGTGCCGAGCAGATGCGCGACCACCAGCGACTGCGCGGTCGCGATATCGCGGCGCTCGACGGCATCGAGCAGCGCGGCGTGCTCACTGTCGGACTCGCCCTTGTACGACGGCAAGCCGAACTTCAGGCGCAGATAGCGTTCGCCGCGCCGGTGCAGCAAGCCGATCATGTCCTCGAGCTGCGGCCGGCCGGCGGGCGCGTAGAGACACATATGGAACGCGGCATTGCGCGTGACGTATAGCGACGGATCCTCTTCGCGCTCGGCGGCGCGGCACAAGTCCCTGGCTTCGCGCAGCGTCGCGGCGGTGTGATGCGGAATCGCAAGGCCGAGCGCGAGACTTTCGAGCGCCGAGCGGATCTCGTAGATCTCGCGCGCTTCGTTGGCGGACAGCGGCGCGACGGTCGCGCCTTTATGGACCGCCGCGCGTGCCCAGCCCTCGCTTTCGAGCTGGCGCAGCGCCTCACGCACGGGAATCGCACTGACCGAGAAATGCCGGGCAATCGCGTCCTGGCGCAGCGGGGCGCCGGGCGCGAGCGTGCCGTCGACGATCGCCGCGCGCAGCGCCTCAGCAATCATGTGCGAGGTGCTTTCGCGCGGCGCGGCGGCCGGAAGAAACGAACCGGACATGGCGGCGTCCAGGGGAAAACCTTCAGTTGCGTCGGTCATAGTATCAAATATTATATATAAAAAGACGCGCATTTCAGCGCGGGCAAACCCGGAAGTCTTGACCCACATTCCAGGCAGGTGCTCGCGCCGTCCTCTGAATGAGTTGTACGAGGACATCGCCGATCAATCAACGTCGTCGAGCCATCTCCAAGCGCGCCCGTCCCTTTCTTCGTTACGTTCAACTATCGTAGGCCGGAGGAGCATGATGAATACAGTAACCGACCGACGAGCGGTCGCGCGTCAGCGCACACCGCTCAATCGTTCGCAGATCGCAGGGTTCTGGGGAGCGTGGGCCGGCTGGACGCTCGACGGCATGGACTCGTTCATTTACGCGCTGGTGCTCACGCCCGCGCTGACCGAGCTGTTGCCGCGTTCGGGCTTGGCGGCGACGCCGTCGAATGTCGGCCTCGCGGGATCGATCCTGTTCGCGCTGTTTCTGGTCGGTTGGGGACTGTCGTTCATCTGGGGACCGCTCGCCGATCGCTTCGGCCGCACCAAGGTGCTCGCCGCCACCATCTTCACGTTCGCGATTTTCACCGGGCTCGCCGCGACCTCGACCAATGTGTGGCAGCTCGGTATTTATCGCTTCATCGCGGGCGTCGGGATCGGCGGGGAATGGGCGCTCGCGGGCACCTACGTTGCCGAGGCCTGGCCGGAGGATCGTCGCAAAATGGGCGCCGGTTATCTGCAGACCGGCTACTACGCGGGCTTCTTTCTCGCGGCTGCGCTCAATTACACGGTCGGCGTGCATTTCGGCTGGCGCGCGATGTTCCTGACCGGCGCGGTACCGGTCGTCGTCGCGATTCTGATTCTGCTGCGCGTGAAGGAGCCGGAGAAGTGGCAGAAAGCAGACGCAAAGACGGTGCGCGTGAAGCCGTTGCGCGAGATCATGGGGCCGGCTTACCGGCGTCGCACATGGGTCGCGTGCATTCTGCTAACCATCGCGATCATCGGGTTGTGGGCGGGCGCCGTCTACGAGCCGTCCGCGGTGATCCAATTGGCGGCGCGCGCCGGCATGTCCAAGGGCGATTCGATTCGTACCGCGTCGCTCGCGACCGGCTTGCTGTCGATCGGCACGATCCTCGGCTGTCTCGCGCTGCCGCCACTGGCCGAGCGCATCGGCCGCAAGATGACGCTCGCGGTGTACTTCGCGGGGATGGCGGTGTCGATCGCGGCGAGTTTCGGTTGGGCGTTCTATCTGCCGAACGGGCTCGCGCCGTTCATCGCGTGGCTGTTCGTGCTGGGCTTTTTCGGCGGCAACTTCGCGTTGTTCAGCCTGTGGCTGCCCGAGCAGTTCGAAACCCGCGTACGCGCGACGGCGTTTGCGTTCTGCACGTCGTTTGGACGCTTCGTCGGCGCCGGCGTCAACTTTCTGCTCGGCGCGGCGGTGCTGCATATGCAGACGCTCGGCGTGCCGATCGCGTTGACCGCGCTCGTGTTCGTGCTAGGCCTGTTCGTGATTCCATTCGCGCCGGAGACGAAGGGCGAAACGCTGCCGCAGTAAGAACCGGGCGGGCGGCGCGCTTTACTTCGCGTGACTGCGTGCCCGCCCACCCGGATGGAGCAGCGTCAGCAACGGCCAGCCGAGATTGACGCCGAGACTCGCGGCGACGATCAGCGCCATGCCCGCCAGTTGCGAGAGCGATAGCGCACGGCCATACACGAGCGCATCCACGACGATCGCGGTCAGCGGATAAACGAACAACAGCACCGCGATCACTGGCGTGCTGAGCTTGGGCAGCGCGCCGTAAATCAGCACATACGACAATCCCGTGTGCAGCACGCCCATGCCGATCAGCCAGAACCACTGCATCGGACCGATATGCGTGAGCGTCAAAGGCGCGATGAGCGGCGCGATCAGCGGCAGGCAGATCACGCCGACCGCGCATTGCGTGAGCGTCAGCAGATCCGGGCGCATTTCGCCGAGGCTCTTCGCGATCAGCGTGACGCTCGCATACAGCAGCGAGCCGAGCAGCGCTTCGCTCAAGCCGATCAGATAGCTGCTGTGGCCTTGCAGGTTTCCGGCCGCGATCACGCCCGATGCGAGCACGAGCCCGACGAACGCCGTCGCGATCCAGCCGAGCCGGTCCGCGCCGAGCCGCTCGTTAAAGAGCGCCGCGCCGATCAGCACGACCCAGAACGGCTGCACATGAAACACGACGGTCGCGACCGCGATGCTGGTGCGATGAATCGCATCGAAAAAGCCGACCCATTGCGTGACCATCAGCACGCCGGAAATCAGCGCGAGCGCGACCGTGCGGCGCGTGAACTGCGCGCGCGTGAAAAAGCCCTTCCACGCGCAATAGGCGGCGAGCGAGAGAAAGCCGAACAGGCAGCGGAAGAACACGAGCGTCAGCGCATCGAGCCGCGCCTCTTCGACGAAAACACCGATCGTGCCCATCAGCAGGCCACCGCTCGCCAGCGTGATCGCGCCTTGTTGACGTGAGGTGAGGGACATGCGCAACGACTCCGTAACATGATGCCTGCGAGTATTGCGCCGCTTGTGGCCTGTTCACAAACGAATTAAATTGAGCAATTCCATAAGCCGGGTTGATAAATCGTGAACCCTGAATTCGACGTCGATCTGTTGCGCAGCTTCGTCGCGGTCGTGGAGGCGGGCAGCTTCACGAAGGCGGCGGCGAGCGTGCATCGCTCGCAGGCGGCGGTCAGCATGCAGATCAAGCGGCTCGAAACGATGCTCGGCACGACGCTGTTCGCACGCAACACGCGCAACCTGTCGCTGACGCGGCCCGGCAATACGCTGCTCGAATACGCGCGGCGCGCGCTTGCGTTGCAGGAGGAGGCGTGGTCGGCGATCGTGCGGCCCGAGGTGACCGGGCGGGTGGTGCTCGGCGCGCCGGACGACTATGTGTCGTCGCTGCTATCGCCGGTGTTGCGGCGTTTCGCGACGCTGTATCCGCGCGTCGAGATCGAGATCGTCTGCGCGCAGAGCACGGCACTCGCGCCAATGCTCGCGGACAACAAGATCGACCTCGCATTCGTCACGCGCGACCGCAGGATGCGCGGCGAATTCGTGCGCAGCGAACCGATGGTGTGGGTGGGGGCGTCTGTCGATACCCCGGTGCTGAAGGCCTCGCCGTTGCCGGTGGGGTTGTACGAGCCGGGCTGCGTCGCGCGTCAGCACACGCTGGCTGCGCTGGATGGCGCGCGCATCCGTTATCGCGCGGCGTTCAGCAGCGCGAGCCTGATGGGGCTCGTCGCGACCGTGGATGCCGGTTTGTCGGTGATTGCGCTGACGCGGTGCAGTGTGCCGCCGCGGCTCGCGATACTCGGCGATGCGCAAGGCCTGCCGAGAATCGCGCCGCTCGAAATCGTGGTCGCGCGCAGCGCGAAATCGGATCGGCCGACCTGCGATTATCTGGCGCAGCAGATGGTGCAGGATCTGTCGCTGCGGTAGCCGAGCGTGCCAGCCTTGGCCGTTCAGGCGCGCGAATAGGCGGTCACTTCACCCTCGACCGCGAGCCGCACGCGCTCACCCGGACGCGGGCACAGATATCCGGGCACGCGCGCGCGCACCATCGTCCGCGTCGCGGACTGCAATTGCAGCGCGACGCTTGCGTCCTGCCCCTGGAAGATCACGTCAGTGACGAGCGCGTCGTGCGCGGCGCCTGTGCGCGCGGTTTCATCGGCGCGCAGCAGGCGGATCTGCTCGGGACGCACCATCACGTCGACCGCACCGTGGCCGACGGGCGCGACCAGTGGGAGTTCGCCGAGCTCGCAACTCGCGCGATCATGTTGCGCGATGCCCGGCAACAACACCGCCTCGCCAATGAACGACGCAAGCTCGCGCGTCACCGGCCGGCGGTATAGCACTTCGGGCGTCGCGGTCTGGATCAGCCTCCCATTCCACAGCACCGCGACCTCATGCCCGAGCGACAACGCCTCGGACTGATCGTGCGTGACCAGCACGGCAGTCGCGCCGGCCGCGGCAAGCGCACTTGCGACCGCCAGGCGCGTTTCGACGCGCAGCGCGGCGTCGAGCGAGGAGAACGGCTCGTCGAGCATGATCAGCGTCGGCGTGGGTGCGAGCGCACGGGCGAGCGCGACACGTTGCTGTTGACCGCCCGACAGTTGCTGCGGCGCGCGCTCGCCAAAATGCGCGGGCAGGCCGACCAGCTCCAGCAACTCAGCGACGCGATGGCGCGCGCGGCGTTGCGTGCGTGGCAGACCGAACACGATGTTGTCCGCGACCGACAGATGCGGAAACAGCGCGCCTTCCTGCGGCACGTAGCCGATGCGGCGTTGCTCCGACGGTACGTGCAGGTTGTCGCCGACGACGCGCCGGTCATCGATCTCGACACTGCCGCCGTCCGCGCGCTCGAAGCCGCACAACAGGCGCAGCAGTGTGGTCTTGCCGCTGCCCGAGGGCCCAAGCAGCGCGAGCAGCGTGCCGCGCTCGACCGAGAGATCGAGGCCGTGCAGCACCGGGTGACCGTCGAACGATTTCTGCAGTCCGCGGATACGAAGTTCGCTCATGAAAATCCGAAGTAGTCGAACAAAAGCAGCGATGAAAAAGCCGGCGCGTGTCAGCCGTGCTCACCGGGCAGCGCCGAGCGGCCGAGCAGCGCGAACAGCAGCCCCGACGCGCACAGCGAGATGCCGGTCAGCAGCGCCGCATACGGGGCGGCCGCGGCGAACGCCATCGTCGACGTGTCGGCCCACACCTGGGTCGCCAGCGTTTGCGTGTCGAGCGGCGACAGCAGCAGCGTCGCGTTCAGTTCGGTGACGACCGAGATGAACACCATCGCCGCGGCAGCGCCGAGCCCGGGGCTCGCGAGCGGCAGCACGACGCGCACGAGCGTCTGCGTCCAGTCAAGGCCGAGCGCGCGCGCGGTTTCCTCGAGGCGCGGCTGCGCCTGCATGAATGCCGCGCGCACGCTGACGAGCGCGACCGGCATGAACAGGATCGCGTAGGCGACGATCAGCAGCGTCGCGCTTTGATAGAGCGGCTGCAGCGCATGCACGGCGAGCGAGACGATCGCGAGCGCAATCACGAGCCCAGGCACGCCCTGCGCGAGAAACACGGTGCGCTCGAACAGCGTCGCGAAACGCGTCGGATAACGCACCAGCAGAAACGCGAGCGGCACCACGAGCAACGTGGTCAGCGCGGCGGCCGCGAGGCCGAAACCCAGCGACGAACACGTCGCGTTCCACAGCAGTTCGGGCGATACGTCGGCGGGTGTCACGGCGGCCGCGCCCGGCTGCGTGAGCCAGAAGCCGATCATGCCGAGCGGTACGCCGAGCGTCGCAAGCGTCAGCAGCGCAAAGCCCGCGATGACGAGCCAGCGCCACCCGCCGAGTTCGTAGCGCAACACCGCGCGGCGCGTGCCGCGATCGACGCGCTCATAGCGCGCTGCACCGCGCACGCGAAACTCGAACGCAAGCACGACGAGGCAGATCACGATCAGCAGACACGCGAGCAACGATGCACCGCCGCCGTCGAAGCTGGTGCGAAATTCCGCGTAGATCTGCGTGGTGAACGTATGAAAGCGCAGCAGCGTGAACGCGCCGAATTCCGATAGCACGCCTAGCGCGACGAGCAGCATGCCGCCGAGCAGCGCCGGCCGCAGTTGCGGCAGCACGACGCGCGCGAAACTCGTCCAGCGGTTGCAGCCGAGCGCGCGTGCGCTTTCTTCGAGAGCCGGGTCCATGCCGCGCAGCGCGGCGGCGACCGGCAGATAGACGAGCGGAAAATACGCGCAGGTCAAGACCAGCAACGCGCCGTTGAAGTCCTGCAAGTCCTCGCTCAACGACACCCACGCATAGCTCGAAATGAAGGCCGGCATCGCGAGCGGCGCGGCGCACAGCACGGCCCACGCGCGCCGTCCGGGAAGATGCGTGCGCTCGACGAACCACGCGGCGGCCGTGCCGATCACCGCGCAAACGAAGGTAGTCGTGACGGTGATCAACACCGTATTGACGAGCAACTCGCCGACGAGCGGCCGCCAGATCAGATCGAGCGCGTCGCCGATCCCGAAGCTCGCCGCGCGCCAGAAGGTAAACGCAATCGGCAGCAGCACCAGCAAAGCGCTGAGTGCTGCCGCCGCAAAAAGGCCGCGCGGCGCGCGCGTCCGCCCGCGCGCCGGGGCTGGGGGGACAGCCGGCGGACCGGCTGACAGTGCTTCGCTCATTTACAGCAGGCCTGCCTGACGTAGCAGCTTGCCGGCGTGACTATCGTCGCCGAGCTGCTGGATCGTCAGCGTGGGCGGAGTCAGTTCGGCAAACGGCTTGAGGATCGGGTCCGGCGCGACACCCGCGTGCAGCGGATATTCGAACATCACGTGGCTGTTGGCCATCAGCTGCTGTGCGCGTTCGCTGACCAGATAGGCGAGAAACTTCTGCGCGCCGTCCGCGTTATGCGCGGACTTCAGCACGCCCGCGCCCGATACGTTGACGAGCGCGCCGGCGTCGCCGTGGCCGAAGTGATAGATCGCGCTGCGGGTTTTCGCATCACCGATTTCCGCATGCAGACGCGACCAGTAGTAGTTGTTGATCAGACCGGTCGCGACCCCGCCGCGATTGACCGCGGCGACCACGCCTTCGTCATCGTCGAAGATCTGCGAGTTGGCTTTGAGACCCTTCAGCCACGCGAGCGTCTGCTCTTCACCCTTCAGGGCCAGCACCGCGCTCACGAGTGGCAGGAAGTCGGCGTCGCTCGGCGCGATGCCGACCTTGCCTTTCCATTCAGGCTTCGCGAGGTCGAACACCGATTGCGGCAGTTGCGACGGCTGCAGCTTCGTCGTGTTGTATGCGAGCACGCTCTCGCGCGCGGTCACGGCGACCCATACACCGCTCGGCGAATTGAAACGTGCCGGCACCGTGCCGAGCGTCGCTTCGTCGACCTTCGCGAGCAGACCTTTTTCCTCGAGCAGCATCAGCTCCGGCGAGTTCTCCGTGAAGTACACGTCGGCGGGCGACGCCGCGCCTTCCGCGACGATCTGCGCGGCGAGCGCCGGGCCTTCGCCGTTGCGGATTTTTACCGAGATGCCCGACTCCTTTTCGAACTCCTTTGCGAGCAGATTGACGACCTGCTCGTGCTGCGCGTTGTACAGCGTGATCGACGCCGAGTGAGCCGCCGACGGCATCGTCGCGAGCGCGGTGAGCGACAGCGCGGCCATGCTGCCGAGCGCGCGCAGACGGGTGGCAAACCAGGAATGAGCCATGTTGCAGAAGTCCGTTTTGATTGTGTTGAGTGAGCCAGGCGCTGCACGCCCGGCGTGCTTCATTTGCTGCATCACGTCTCGAACAGCCCCGCGCCGACATACGAACCCGGCTTCGCGCCCGGCGGCACGACGAAAATCGCGCTGCCGACGTGGGTTGTGAACTGGTTCATCATGTCGAACTTCGCGAGCCGGTCGTTGATCGGGATGAAGCCGGTGCGCGGGTCGCTCTGGTGCGCGATGAAAATCAGCCCCGCGTCGTACTCGGTTTCCTGGCGCCACGGCGGCCAGCGCTCGATATAGAAGTTCGTGCCTTCGTTGTACGAATACGAGCGGCGCAGAATCTGCGCGCCGTTGTTGCTCGCCGGATTCGACAGACGCACGTGCGAGTTCTCGGGGATCACCGGGTTACCGTCCTTGTCCTCGGCCTTCAGATCCACCGCGTCGAATTCATTCTTGCTGCCGATCGGCGCGCCGCTGTACTTGTGGCGGCCGAACACCTGTTCCTGGAAACCGAGCTCGGTGTTGTCCCAGTGTTCGAGCGTGATGCGGATGCGGCGCACGACCGTGTAGGTGCCGCCTTCCATCCACGGCGCGTCGTCGGTGGCGCGAGCCCACACGAACTGGTTCATCGGCTCAGGCTTCGCGGTCGACGGATTGTTGGTGCCGTCCTTGAAGCCCATCAGGTTGCGCGGCGTCTGAGCGCGCGGACCGGACAGAAAACCGGCCTGGCCCCAGCGCATCGCGGCGACGCCGTAGGCACGGCGCGTCAGTTGGCGTACCGCGTGAAACGCAACCTGCGCGTCGTTCGCGCACGCCTGGATGAACAGGTCGCCGCCGGTCTTCTCCTTGATCAACTGATCGCCGTTGAAGCGCGGCAAATCGACGAGCGCGGCGGGGCGGCGCGACGCAAGCCCGTAGCGGTCCTTGCCGTCCTTGGTGAAGAGGCCGGGGCCGAAGCCGAACGTGATCGTCAGACCGTTCGGGCCGAGGCCCAGCACGTCGCCGGAATCGGGGGCGGCCTGGTCGCCGCCGCCGTCGCCGGCGGCCAGCGCGAAGGCCGTGCCGCCTTGCGTCAGGCGCGCGGCTGCTTCGGTCCACGTGCGCAGCAGGGCGATCACTTCGTCGCGCTTGTCGGTGGTCAGATCGAGCGCGGCGACGTAGGTGTGGCTCTGCTGCGGCGTGACGATGCCGCCTTGATGCGGACCGTAGAACGGCTCGGCCGCGAACTGCGGATCGGCGTTCTGGGCGCTATGCGCGGGCGCCTTCGCGAGCGCGGGCGGCGAGGTCGCGAGGCCAGCGCCGAGACTCGCGCCGGCGGCGACCGCCGCGCCCCCCGCCTTCAGGAAGCCGCGTCGTGACGGCCGTGGGGGGTGATCGTTTGTCATGGTCAGTTCATCTTCCTGAAACCTGGGTGCCGCCTACTTCGCGAGCACCAGCGTGTTCACGTCGTCTTCGACGTAGTAGAAGCCGTCGCCTTCCGGCGTCATCGCGATACCGAACAGGTCGCCGTTGCCGGGGGGCGATTGCGCCTTGTCGGTATCGATCCAGCGTGCGTACAGCTGCTTGCCGGTCGCCGGATCGATCTCGACGACCTGGCCGTTCAACGCGTTGGTCACCAGCAGGTGGCCATTGGGCGCGGTGACCATCGCGAGCGGACGATGCAGCAGGCCGTCGGCGGTCAACTGGCGGCCGACGCCCGCGCTGCTGTCGCGCGTGAGCGGATCGTCGATCTCGGTGATGCGGTTGCCAATCGCGTCGGACACGTACAGCAGCTTCTGATCGTCCGATAGCGCAAGGCCGGTCGGCCCGACGAGGAACACGCCCTTGTCGGCCTGCGCGCCGAAGCCGCTGCCGATCACGGTTTCCTGCTTCACGACGGGCGGCTTGCCTTCCGGCACGTCGAGATCGAGGCGCAGCACGGTGGCCTGCTTGAACACGGGCGGATTGCCTTGCGCGCCGCCGACGCCGAAGCCCGCGTTGCTGACGAACAGCGTTGCGCTCGTGCCGTTGTCGACGACCGCCATGTTGCCCCACGGATCGTTGATGTTCGGCGTCGAGATCGTCGACGCGATCTTGCCCTGCGGGTCGATCACGATCAGGCAGCCAGCGCCCTTGGTGCCGGTCGTGCCGTCGTTGCTCGGCGTGCTGCCGACGATCACCCAGCCCGACTTCAGCATCGTCATCGCGGTCGACAGGCCGATGCCGCCCGGGCATTCCTTCAGATCGCGCGGCACGGTCGCGAACACCGTCATCTGTCTGGTGTCCGGGTGATAGTCGATGATCGTGCTGCCGGTGCCCTGCAGGTTCGTCGAGTTGTTGAAGTTGCCGACCAGCACGTCGCCTTTCTTCACGGTGCCCGCGCTGACCGGCGCGACCACGAGCGCGTACGGATTCTGGTCGCCGTTATCCGGCACGGTGTTGATCAGCGTCGTGTGATGCTTGATCGTTTCAAGGAAGCCTTGCGGCTCGGCCTGCGCGCTGGCGGCCATCGTGAGAGCGGCGGCGCCGGCCATCGCGGCGAGCAGGGCTCGCGCGGCGCGCGCCGCAAGCTTGCGCGTAAGTTGATTCACGATTGGGCCTCCGTGCGGGTGCACAAAGCGGGAGTGGCGGCGACGATAGAAAGCATGGGAAGTGCTGGTCCGGTTGCGTGGGGTGGCATGTGCCTGCGAGGATGAAAGCGCGCGGCGGGCGGCGTCAGAAGTTGATATTGGTCCGCACGCCGACGACGAAGGTGTTGCGCAGCGGCTGCGTCGGGTCGTTCGGGTTCTGGCCCGCACCGGCGTTGAACGTGTATTGCGCGTCGGCCTGCAACTGCCACCACGGATTGACCTGATATTGGTAGGTCGCCTCGAGCGTGGTTTCGCTGGTGCGCACGCCGTAGGGGCTGCCGTTGAATGCCAGGAAGTCCTTGTCGAGTCCGTTCACGTGACTGCCGACCTTGATGTAGGTCAGCGCGAGACCGGCGCTGTCGTTGTCACGGCCCTTGAACGGCGCCTTCAGCACGACGCCGAGGTTGGCCGCGACTTGCACGAGGTTGCGGTCGCCCGGCGCGCCCATCACGCGCGCGAACACGCCGAGACTGCGTGGTGCGTCGGAATCGGGGCGCCACACCATCTGATCGGCGACCGCATAGAAGCTGTAGTTGCCGCTGTGATTCACCGGAATGCCGGTCGACGCCGGATTCGCGAGCGACAGCCCCATGTTGTCGTAGCGCTGATCGGCGAACTTGTTGGTGTTGTACCAGACGCCGAGCTTGTAGGTGCCCGGCAGACCGCGGCCGCCCATGCCGACCATTTCGCCTTCGGCCGGCTGGTTGATCGAGTACTGCAACTCGCCGATCCACAACGCGCCGTTATGCAGGTTGAAGTTCGTGCCGCTCATGTTGTCCGGGTCGTTGCCGAGCGGGTCGCCCGAATACACGCCGGCAAGCGCGGTCAACGAAGGGGTGATCTGGCCGCGCACGCGCACGCCGAGACCCGCGAGCGGATAGGCGGGACCGCCCGACGGCATGTCGTACGAGGGCAGCGCGGGCCAGCCGAACATCGTGTTGAGGAACAGGGCCGCATACGTGCTCGTGATGAATTCCTGGTCGAGACTCTGCTGACCGATCTTCACGTCCACGCGTTTGTTCAGGAACGACTGCTGATACCAGAGCTCCCACAGACGCGTCGCGTCGTCGGCCTCGATGCCGCTCGCGGTATTCAACGTGCCGAGCTTGTTCGCGCTCAGGTTCGCGCCGTGAATTTGCAGTGCGCTGACGTTGAAGAGGCCGCCCGGCAGGCCGAACGCCTTTTGCGTATCCATCTGCAAGGTCGCGGTGGTCAGGCCGTCGTAGTTGACGCCGCGCGCGAGACCGCCGCGCAGATTGGCCAGCACTTCGCTGGTTTCGGTCAGCGTGAAGGTCATGCCGTACTTGCCGAGCCACGGACGCAGGCCGCCCATGTCGCCGAGCAATTGCTGGCGGTTCCAGAGGCCCGTCCACTGGTTGGTCTGCGTCGCCTGAATGTTCAGGTCGGCCTCGGGCGCTTCGGGGTTCGCATCGGGATTGGCTTCGGCCAGCGCCGCGTGGGCGGTCAACGAGGCACACGCGAAGGCCGTGCACAGTGCGACGCGCCGCATCGAAGGCAAACGCGTACGATGAGTTGCGCCGGGACCTGCGGAAGAGTCGCAAACCGGACGCGCATTGGCACGCGATCCATTGAGTTGAGCGAACTTCATCGAAATCCTTATGAGTGTTGTTTCGACCGATGTGATCAATCTGCGACTGCCTTGCGCGACATCGCGTGTTGTCCCAGGCTGCCAAAGCGGCTGATGGCGTGATCGTACGCAGGCGGATTGCGGTAGTCAACACAAATGAGAACGATTCGCAACAAGATTGCTGGCATGTAATTCCCGGATTTACGGACTGTGCCTAAACTTTATGAGGACGTAAGCAGGCATTCATTAGCGCGTAATGAAAACGTATTGATGTAGTCAGGCCGAACGTGTGAAACGGCGAGGTGTCGAAGCGCACGAGTCACCCCGAAAGTCAAAGTAAGGAGGTAGAAATGGGCAAGCGCATTCTTCTGGTTTCGTTGCTGGTGAGTGGTGGTCTGTTGCTGGGCGGCGCAGCGCACGCGCAGTTGAATCTGAAGCAGTTCGGCATCGGCGGGGGCGGTGATAGCGCGGCGGGTGCCGGGGCGTCGTCGGGCGGCGTGTCGCAGTTGCTGCAGAGTTACGTGGGCGCGAACCAGCAGGTGCTGAGCGGACAGTCGAGCCTCGCGTCGGCGATGGGCATGACGAGTGCCGCCGGCCAGGCGCAGCAGGCGGCGGGGCTGCTCAGCGGCGGCGCGCCGTCGGTCAGTCAGTTGACGCAGGTCGGCAGCACCCAGCAGTCGCTGTCGCAGAAGCTGACCGATGCGTTCGCGAATCATGCAAGTGGCGGCGCGTCTGCGACGCCGGTCAACAAGGAAGCGTTCACGCAGGGTCTGTCGTCGCTCGGCAAGGGTGTGAGCCAGTATTCGAGCTTGCAGTCGGGGCTCGGCAGCCTCGGTCAGATGAGTCCGTCGTCGCTGCTGCAATCGGGCCTCAATCCGCAGACCGCGCAAAGCGCTTCGTATATCGCGCAATCGGCGCCGGGTCAGTTGCAGTCGCTGATGTCGACGCTGAGCTCGGCCGTGCAGTTCGCATCGAGCCACGGCATTACGGTGCCGTCGATCGCGACGTCGGCGTTGAAGGGGTTGTAGGCGCGTTTTCGCTTCGTCCCGCGCGCGGTCGATTCAGCGCCGAAAGCCGCTATGATCGCGTCGAACCCGCAACCCAACCGGAATTCCGCCGATGTCCCACACCATCAATCTGGAAAACTACTTCGCCCGGATCGGCTATCAGGGCCCGCGCGCGGCCACGCTCGACGTGCTGCGGGCGATTCACCGGCTCCATCCCGCCGCGATCCCGTTCGAGAACCTGAACCCGTTGACGCGCCGGCCCGTCAGGCTCGAGCTCGAAGCCGTGGAACGCAAGCTCGTGACCGAAAAGCGCGGTGGCTACTGCTTCGAGCAGAACATTCTGTTCGCGAACGTGCTGATGCAACTCGGCTTCAAGGTCACGCCGATGCTTGCGCGCGTCGTGTGGGGCCGCGACCCCGGCACGATCTCGCCGCGCACGCATATGGTGCTGCGCGTCGATATCGACGGCGACGAATGGATCGCCGACGTCGGCTTCGGCGCCGTGACGCTGACCGCGCCGCTGCGGCTGACCGCCGGCCTCGCGCAGCCGATTCCGCTCGGCACGTTCCGTCTCGCCGACGCGGGGCGCGACACCGTCTATCTCGAGGTGCTGGCGCCGGACGAGAGCTGGACCCGCGTTTATCACGTCGATCTGCGCGCAGTCGAGTGGATCGACTATGAAACCTCGAACTGGTACACGTCGACGTCACCGGATTCGAAGTTCGTTCATAACCTGCTGGCGTGCCGCGTGTTGCCCGAACTGCGCCTGGCGCTATTCAACGATCAGTTCAACGAGCGCGACGCACGAGGGCAGATCGTCAACGAACGGCGCCTTGCGAGCGCCGCCGAACTCGCCGACTGTCTGCGTGAGCGTTTCGGCTTGAATCTGGAGGACATCGATATCGCCGACGTGTTCGAGCGCGTGCGCACGCGCGATGAGGCCGCATGAGCCGACCGCTCAAGGGAGCCGCGATGGTCGCACGTCTGATCCTGCAATCGCTGGCGTGGCTGGTTTTCATGGGCGTGCTGCTGTTCGGCGCGGCCGGCACGCTCGCGTGGCCGGCAGCGTGGTGGTATCTGTTCGAGCTGGCGGTATTGAGCCTGTGGCTCGGCTTGTGGCTCGCGCGTCATGATCCCGCGCTGCTCGCGGAGCGGCTCGCGCCGTTCGTGCAGGCGCAGCAGAGCCGCTGGGATCGTGTGTTCATGGCCGCGATCGGGGCCGCGTGGTGCGGCTGGCTGATCCTGATGGGTTTCGACGCGATGCGGTTTCGCTGGTCCGCGCCTCTGCCGTCGTGGCTCATGGGCCTCGGCGCGTTGTGCGTGTTCCTGTGCATCTTCATGTGCCGGTTCGTGTTTCGCGCGAACAGCTATGCCGCACCGGTGGTCAAGATTCAGTCGAGTCGCGGGCACAAGGTCGCCGACACCGGGCCCTACGCGTACGTCCGTCATCCGATGTACGCGGCCGCGCTGGTGTTCTTCGTCGGCACGCCGCTGATGCTCGGCTCGTGGTGGGGGCTGGTGGCGCTGCCCGTGATGGCGTACGGGATGGGCTGGCGCGCGGTGCGCGAGGAGCGGCTGCTCGCCGGGCAGCTCGATGGCTACACCCAATACATGGCTCGTGTGCGTTACCGTTTCGTGCCGTTTATCTGGTAGCGCGTTCCAGCCGTCTGCCAGCGTCGAACCGGGTAAGATTGGGCCCGGCCGTCGGAGAACCGGCCACGGTGTACCTCATGTACCACCGGCGAACCACCGATGAGGTTTGGAGTGAAAACAACGACACAGGCGCGTATAGCGCCCGCCGCACAGGCCGAGCAGAAACAGCATTCCGCCGAACGCGATCGCGATCGCGATCGCGACACGCCGGTCAAGGCGATGCCCGCCTACGAGCAGATCAAACGCTACGTGCTTCAGCGCATCAGCGAAGGCGCATGGAAGCCGGGCGGGCTGATCCCTTCCGAAACGGAACTGGTCAAGGAGTTCGGCGTCGCGCGCATGACGGTGTCGCGCGCGCTGCGCGAGCTGACCGCCGAGCGCGTGCTCACGCGCGTGCAAGGCTCGGGCACCTTCGTCGCGCCGCAGCGGTATGAATCTACGGTGCTGGAGATCCGCAATATCGCCGATGAAATCGCCGCGCGCGGTCATCGTCATTCGGCGCGCGTGCTGACGCTCGAACCGAGCGATGACGCCGATGCGCTCGAAGCGCTCGGTCTCGCGAACGGTCCCGCGTTTCATTCGTGCATCGTGCACAGCGAGGAGGGCGAGCCGATCCAGTACGAGGACCGCTTCGTCAATCCGAAGGTGTTCCCTGAATATCTGCAGCAGGACTTCTCGGTCGAAACGCCGAATCACTACATGGTGCGGCTCGCGCCCGTGCAGCGCGCCGAGTTTCGCATCTACGCGCAAAAGCCCGAGGCCTATGTGCGGCGTCATCTGATGATGGATATCGGCGAGCCGTGTCTGCTGCTGTGGCGGCGCACGTGGGTCGGCGAGAACGTCGCGACGTCGGTGCGGCTATGGCATCCGGCGTCGCGTTTTCATCTGGCGGGGACCGTCTAGGGCCTGTTCACGCAGCAATACGGGCGGAAAGGCACGTTCCCCTGTTTTAAAAAACCTTCTGGCGGCCAGCGCAAGCCCGTTATTAGCGTGAACAGGCCCTGGTACGGTTTCTGAAGCGCGCGTTATCCCTGGCGCTGCGAGGTATTCGGCGAAAAGCGGCAGCCGAGCCGGTAGCGCGAACCTGGATGCACGAAACGCGCGAACGTCACGGCGACGCCGCCCGTCCACGTGCGGCGCGTCAGCGTCAGGCACGGTTCTTCGGCGTGAATTTCGAGCAGCTCTGCTTCGGCAGGCGTCGGCAGCGCCGCGTCGACCACGTGTTCGAGATCGTGCATCGGCACGACCGTCAGCAGATACTCGGACGGCTTCAGCGCCGAGAAATCGTGCTGCAGAAAATCCGGCGCGACGGCCGGATTCACATAGCGATCTTCGAGCTGCACCGGCAGACCGTTCTCGCGATGCACGCAGATCACATGAAACACCGAAGCGCCCGGCGCCAGCCCCAAGGCGTTCGACACCGTGACCGACGCGGTCTCGCGCTGCAACAGCACCATATCGCAACGATAAGCGTGGCCGCGCGAGCGGATCTCGTCGCCGATATGGGCGATCATCAATAGCGTGGACTGCGGCTTGTTCGGCGCGACGAAAGTACCGACGCCCGATAGGCGCGTGACGAGCCCCGCGTCGGCGAGTTCGCGCAGCGCGCGGTTGACCGTCATGCGCGAAACGCCGAGCGTCGCGACGAGGTCGAGCTCCGAAGGCAGACGGTCGCCCGCCTGGCGTTCGCCCGAGCCGATGATCTGGCGAATGTGCTGTTTGACCTGCTCGTAGCGCGCGGCCGGCGCTTCGTCGCTGCCGCGCGCGATTTTGGCCGCGGCGCTGGCCGCGCTGGCGGACGATTTGCCATGAGGCTTGTTGCGAACGGTGGCGCTCATAGGGGCGGGGTGTCGTCGGGGCCGCGCGTCCAGAACGCATTGCGGTCGAAGTAGTTTTGCAGAAACTGCCGCAGACGCGGCTGCGCGGCATCGTGAAACACGTCGCGCGGTTTGCCCTGCACGGCGATGCGGCCTTGATCGATGAACACGACCTTGTCGGCGACCTGCGCGGCAAAACCCATTTCGTGGGTGACCACGGCCATCGTCATGCCGTCGCGCGCGAGCTGCTTCATCACCTGCAGCACCTCGCCGACCAGCTCCGGATCGAGCGCCGACGTCGGTTCGTCGAACAGCATGATGTGCGGCTCCATCGCGAGTGCGCGCGCAATCGCGACGCGTTGCTGTTGACCGCCCGACAGTTTCGCCGGATACGCGTCGCCCTTGTGCGAGAGGCCGACCGTCTCCAGCATCGCGCTCGCGCGGCGGCGCGCTTCGTCGTGCGACAGGCGCTGCACGCGCAGCAGCGCTTCCATCACGTTGCCGAGCGCGGTCATGTGCGGCCACAGGTTGAAGTGCTGGAACACCATGCCGACGTTGCGGCGCACGCGGTTGATCTCGCCCTGCGAGGCGCGCACGCGTTTGCCGTTGCGCTCGGTATAGCCGAGCAGTTCGCCTTCGATGCGCACGTCGCCGTGATCGTAGGTTTCGAGCGCGGCGAGGCAGCGCAGCAGCGTGCTCTTGCCCGAGCCCGACGGCCCGATGATGCAGACCACTTCCGAGCGCGCGATCTCGAGATCGACGCCGCGCAGCACCTCGACATCGCCGAAGCGTTTGCGCAGATCGCGCACCTCGATCAGCGGCGCGGCATTCGACGCGTTCGCCGTTGCGCTGGCGGACGGCGCGGAAGATTGCGCGGGGGAGGACATGTCGGCGATGGCGTTCATAGGTGTTCCGGAATCATGCCATGAAGCGTGCGAGGCGGGCTTCGGCCCACATGCCCGCGCGCGAGGTCAGCTCGACTAGAGCGAGATAGCACACGCACAGCACCAGCAGGGTTTCGACGAAAGCGAAGGTGGCCGAGCCGATGCCGGTCAGCACGAACGTCAGTTCGGGCACCGTGACGATCGACAGCACTGCCGTTTCCTTGCTCAACACGATGATCAGATTGGTCAGCGCGGGCACGATCAGCACCAGCATCTGCGGCGCCTGGATGCGCAGGATCGCCTGCCAGCGCGTGAGTCCGAGACACGCCGCCGCTTCGAGATGGCCTTTGGGCACCGACTGGAAGCCGGAGCGAAACGCCTCGGCGAAATACGCGCTGCCGTAGAGGCCGAGGCCGACGATGCCAGCCGTCATCGGTTCGAGCGTGAGGCCGATGGACGGGCCAGCGTAATACAGCAGAAACAGCTGCACGAGAAACGGCGTGCCGCGCAGCAACTCGATGTAGACACGCAACACGGCGCGCAGCCAGCGTCCGCAGAACAGTTGCAGCACCGCGATCAGGAAGCCGATCGCGAGACCGATTGCGACGCCCGCGGCCCAGCTGCCGAGCGTCGTCGCCAGGCCGGCGGCGATCGGCTGCAGGTTGTGCGTGATGACGGTCGGGTCGAACGTTTGCATGGCGAGGTTCGCTTAAACGTGAGTCGATTCAGGCGTGCTGCAAACGGTGTTCGGCCGCATGCGCGACCAGCGCGAGCGAACCGCAGATCACGAAGTAGATGAGCCCGGCCGCGACATACGCTTCGAGCGGCCGGTAAGTGCTCGCGGCGATGTTCTGCGCGGTGCGCGTCAACTCGGCGACGCCGACCACCGAGATCAGCGAAGAAGCCTTGATCAGCAGCACCATTTCGTTGACGAGCGACGGCAGCGTCAAACGGAATGCTTGCGGCACCAGAATGCGCCGCAGCGTATCGAGCGGGGAAAGCCCGAGCATGCGCGCGGCTTCGAGATGTCCGGGCGGAATGCTCAGAAAACCGCCGCGCAGAATCTCGGCGATGTACGAGGCCGAGCACAAGGACACCGCGCTGATCGCGGCGACGATCGGCGACACGTTGATGCCGGCGAACGGCAGCAGGTAGTACACGAGCAGCAGCTGCACGAGCATCGGCACGCCGCGAAAGAAAAACACGTAGGCGCCGCCCGCGAGGCGCGCGGCGCGATGCTGCGACAGCCGCGCGGTGCACACGCCGATGCCGACGAAGAATCCGATCACGAGCCCCGTCAGAGAAATGCCGACGGTGGCGAGCGCCGCATGCAGCAGCAGCGGCAGGCCCTGAACGAAGACGGTCGTGTTGAACATGGGTCGCGGCCGGTGGAAACGGGAAGGGCGCCGCGCGCCGCGCTACGGCGAAACTATTGCACGACGCGGGACGCCCACGTTGAAGACGCTCAGTAGTTCGGCGTGGGCATCGTGGACGGCATCTCCATCGCGACACCGAACCACTTTTTCTGCAACGCGGCGAGGCGGCCATCCTTCTGCATCTTCACGAGCGCTGCGTTGAACGCGTCGGCGAGCGGTTTGCTGTCGGCGTCCTTACGCAATGCATACGCGAAGTACACCTTCGCGCCGAACGGCGGCTGCACGACCGCGAACATCTCGGGGCGCTGCTTCGCGACATACGCGATGTTGGTCATCGAGTTCGCTGCCGCGGCGATGCGGCCCGCCGCGAGGTCCGCGTAAGCCTGATTGTTGTCGACGTACTCGCGGATTTCAGGCTGCTTCGGCAGCGTGGCCGCGTAGCTCTTCAGCTGGTCCAGCTGCGCGGTGCCTTTGCCCGCGCCGACCGTCTTGCCCGCGATATCCGACGATTGCTTGATCGACGCATCGTTCGCGCGCTTGAGCAGCGCGTCGGTCGCATCGGCGACGGGCAGCGTGTACGTGTAGCGTTCCATGCGCGCCTTCGTGACCGTCAGCGGGCCACCGACCATATCGAATTTGCCCGCTTCGAGACCGGGCAGCACGCTCGGCCACGGCAGATCGATGAAGCGCACCTTGACGCCGATTTCCTTGCCGATCTCCGCGAACAGCTCCTTGTTGAAGCCGGCTTGCTGACCGTTCTCGAGAAAGTCGAATGGCGCGAACTGCATTTCGGTGCCGACCACCAGTTCGCCGGCTTTCTTCACTTTGGCGAGCTGGTCTTCGGCGTGCGCGGCGGCGCTTGCGGCGCACAGCGCCAGCATGACGAGACGACATTTCCAGCCTGCAAGGATACGCATGGGGTTCTCCGGGGCGAATTGGTGTTGGGTCGCCGGCGTGTCGAAGTCTTCGTTAGGACCCGCCGCGCCGGCGGCGCGATGCGGGCCTCGCTGGGCAGTATATACCGCGTTTCCAGCGAAAAATAAATGCTCGCTCGAGTAGAGAAAGCCCTGATATCGAGGCGAGCGAAGCAACTTGCGGCTCTGTTTTTGCCGGTATATACCACTGCAATACCGATCCTCGAAGGAGCCGCGCGATGCCCGTGACCCGCATTCCGATCATCGATGTCGCCGGCGTGCGCGCGGGCGATCAGCAGGCGCTCCGACGCATCGCGAAGGAAATTCATGAAGCGTGTACGACGATCGGTTTTTTCTACATCGTCAATCACGGCGTGCCGCAAGCGAAGATCGATGCCGCCGCGCAGGCCGCGCGCACTTTCTTCGCGTTTCCGGTCGACACGAAACGACGCGCGGCGGTCAATCATCGGCATCGCGGCTTCAATGCGCTTGGCGACGCGACGATGTATCAGGCGAAGCGGCCCGATTATAAGGAGTTCTTCAGCATCGGCCTCGAACTGCCGGAAGACGATCCCGACGTGCTGGCGGGCCAGGCACTACGCGGGCCGAACAATTGGCCGGACTTCATGCCCGGGTTGCGGCCGGTGCTGTATGACTATTACGAGGCGCTCGGCGCGTGCGGGGCCGATCTGCTGCGCGCGGTCGCGGTGAGTCTCGGCATCGAAGAAAATTTCTTCGCGCCGCGCTACACGAAGCGCATGCAGCGCACGCAAATGGTCTACTACCCGCCGCAGCCGCAGCAGTCGGACGAAGATCTGTTCGGCGTCGCGCCGCACACCGACTACGGCTGCATCACATTGCTGTGGCAGGATCAGGTCGGCGGCCTGCAGGTGCGCGAAATCGCCAACGATACGTGGGTCGAGGCGCCGCCCGTCGAAGGCAGCTTCGTCGTGAACGTCGGCGATCTGCTCGCGCGCTGGACCAACGACCGCTTCCGCTCGACGCTGCATCGCGTGATCAACGCATCGGGGCGCGAACGCTATTCGATCGCGACGTTCTACGATCCGACCTACGGCGCGCTCGTCGATCCGCGTGAGCTCGGCGCGAGCGACGCGCAAAGCAAATATCAGCCGGTCGCCGCGGGCGACTATATCCTCGGCCGCATCAACGATTCGATGGGCTACCGCAAGAAACTCGCCGCTACCGCACAGTAAGGACCTCCTGCATGACAGAACCGAGCATCACCGACGACAAGACGACCCAGACCGCAACCCCGACCGCAACCGCACCGCTCGCGACGACACTCGAGGCCTTGCGCGCCGCGCTCGGCCTCGACGCGGTGCGCGTCGGCGAGCAGATCGGCGAACGCGCGCTGACGGACTGGACGCGCCACGAGCCGACGCGTCCGGCGGCGCTGCTGATGCCGCGCACGACCGACGAAGTATCGCGTGCGCTCGCGATCTGCCACGCCGCGCATCAGCCGGTGGTACCGCAAGGCGGTATGACCGGACTCGCGGGCGGCGCGATCGCGCGCGCCAACGATATCGCGTTGTCGCTGGAACGCCTGAGCGGCGTCGAAGAACTCGACGCGGCGTCGGCCACGCTGACCGTATGTGCCGGCACCACGTTACAGGCCGCGCAGGAAGCCGCCGAAGCAGCGGGCTTCGAACTCGCGCTCGACCTCGGCGCGCGCGGCTCATGCCAGATCGGCGGCAATCTCGCGACCAACGCGGGCGGCAATCGCGTGATCCAGTCCGGCACCGCGCGCGACCAGGTGCTCGGGCTCGAAGTGGTACTCGCCAATGGCGACGTGCTCAGTTCGCTCGGCAAGATGGTCAAGAACAACACCGGCTATGACCTGAAGCACTGGTTCATCGGTTCGGAGGGCACGCTCGGCGTGATCACGCGCGCGGTGCTGCGGCTGCATCCGCGACGTGCGGCGCGCCATACGGCGCTCGTCGCGCTCGACGATTACGATGCCGCGGTGAGCCTGTTGCGCCGTCTCGCGACGCGCTTCGGCAACGACATCGGCGCGTTCGAGATCATGTGGCCGGACTTCTACGATTTCGGCGTGAAGCTGACCGGCGCGCGCTCGCCGTTCGACGCCGCGCATCCGCTCTATGCGCTGATTGAACACGCGGGCTTCGATGCCGACGACGCTGGGGAACGTTTCGCCCAGGCGCTGACCGATGCGCTGCAAGCGGGCGCGCTGCGCGACGCGGTGATCGCGCAATCGGTCGCCGATGCGCGCGCGCTATGGGCGATCCGCGAGTGCACCGCGGAGTTTCCGATCAAGCTCGATCCGATCAACTTCGACGTGAGTCTGCCGATCGGCGAGATCGGCACGTTCGTCGACCGTTGCCGCGCGGCGCTCGATCAGCGCTGGCCCGGCAACGAAGCGTATTTCTTCGGGCATATCGGCGATTCGAATCTGCATTTGACTGTCGATGGCCATTCGATTCGGGGCGTCGATCATCACGCGGTCTATACGTTCGTCTACGAGATGCTCGGACCGTTGCGCGGGTCGGTGTCGGCGGAACATGGCATCGGTTCGCTGAAGCGCGAGTTCCTGCCGATTTCGCGCTCGCCGGCCGAGCTTGCCGCGATGGTCGCGATCAAGCGTGCGCTCGATCCGAACGGCATTTTGAATCCGGGCAAGCTGTTCTGAGTTTCGATGAGAAGCAAATCAACGACTTCTCCCTCGCGTGCAAGTCCGCCATATTTTCACGGTCAGCACGTAAATAACGATCGCCGCAATCAGATCTATAGCCGTCATTGCGCCGATGTAAAGCAGTTCATAATCGGCCACTCCGAGCTTATCGGAGATTTCGATCAATATTTGCTGCTGCTCCAGCGTCATGGGTGATGGGTACGTGTGGACATATCGCACCGATAACAAAAACAAAGCCAAAAAAAGAAACAGCTTGCAAAGTCTACGGGCAAGTGTCGCCAATTGTCGTTACCTCGATCCATCCGTAAGCGTGTAGCCCTGAACTACCGGCCTGAACAGTCGGCGTATGCAGGAGCGCATGTCGAAGCTTGCTAAAGTCGGCGACGCTTTTCAGCGTGATACATCCGAATGAAACACCGTCGCCGCCAACCGGATGCAATCGGAAGCTTTGCGCCTCGCCTTTACGACAGGGTCGATGCTAACGTATTAATCGCGCCTCGTGATTTTGAGATAGTGGTCGAACAAATCCACGCAATATTGCGACACGCCGGCTTCTATCAAAATCTCTTGTTTTACATGCTCTGCCGTCAATGCGCGTTCAGATAGCTGACGATCAACGGATAAACATCGACCGCCGCGTTCTTGCCGAAGATGCAGTCGATATGCCCATAGCCTGGAATCAGATGCCGCTCGTACGGCTGCTCGGGGAAGCGCTCGCGCAGCAGGTCGTAAGTGCGCGCCGTGCTGACCGGCAGATAGGTTTCGTTCTTCTCGCCGTGAATGAAGCCGATCGGCAAACGCATGCCCTCGAGTCCTTTCATGCCGTCCGCGCCGGTCAGATACACGTCGTCGCCGCGCGCATCGACGACCTGGCCCGCGCGCACCATCGTGGCCAGATGCTGGAACACGGCCATGTCGTGAATGCCGAACAGTTCCTGCAGATTCGCATGCAGCGCCTCGTTCAGCTTGTCGTGCTCGTAGAGCAGGCCATACAGGAACGTCGCGCGATGACAGATCGGATTGCCGCAGCCCTCGCCGTGATCGAGCGGATAGAGACGCAGCGCTTCGTCGAACAGGTTCGCGGGCCACGAATCTTCCTGCGTATAGGCGGTGAGGTCGCGTATGCGCAGATGCTGCATCAGGTCGGGAATATGCAAGCCGGCCTTGATCCGTTGCAACGTGCCCGGCACCGGATGCGCGGACACCTGCGAAATCACCGCCGAGCGCACGCCGTCGAGTCCATGGAGAAGCGACATGCTGAGCGCGAGGCCGCCCAGGCAGTGGCCGAGTACCTGAATGTTCGGCGCGCCGGTCACTTCGCGAATCTTCGCGACGGCGGCGGGAATGTCCTCGCGCGCGACTTTGTCGACGTTGGTCGGCACGAGCACGCTCGGCAGTTCGATGCTGACGCGCAGATCGACGAGCCACACATCGTAGCCCGACGCGTACAGATATTCGACGAGATTGGTCGGTATCAGATCGGTCGAGAAGATGCGGCTCGATACGCCCGAGCCGTGGATCAGCAGGATCGGCTTCGCGGCTTTGCCCGCGGCCGGATCGCAGTAGCGCGTGAGCTTGAGCCGCGTGCGGTCGGGTGTGTCGAAGTACGTGATCTGCGGCGCCGGCGCGCGCAGCGTGCGTTTCGCGCGCGGCGGTATGTATGGATCGTAGAACTGCAGCGGCGCGGCCACGCCGCCGTATTCGGTGAACAGCACGCCCGCGAAGAACTTGCCGAACTTCAGCGTCCATTCGAGGCGCGTCTTCAGGTCGGGCGCGTGGGTGACTTCGAGCGTGCGCTGCTGCTTCAGGAAGTTTTCGGGCGTGATGATCAGCGTCGCGGTGCCGACGACGGGCGCATCGTCCTGCGCCGCGGCGCGAATCTCCGCATACAGCGTGTTGGTCTGCTCCCACAGGTTGATCGGCGACGTGCGCGTGACGATCTTCTTGCCGGTCAGATACCAGGTGTTGCCTTCGACCGCGTCGAGCGTCATCCGGTAGTTCATGTTGCGTTCGTCGACGTCGGATTCGTCGACGACGAACAGGTTGAACGTGCCGTCGCTGATCGTCAGCGGTTGGGCGGACAGGGCGGGGCAGGTCAGTGTGCCGGCGGTGCGCGCGAGGTGATTCGGGTTGCTCAGCATGTCGGCGAGATCGTCGGACTCGACCGTCAGCGTGAATTCGATCGCGCTCTTCGCGGCTTCGCCCGCCACGCTGGGCGTGTAGGTGCCGACCATCGTCTCGGTGAAGCGCAGGCCGATCTTCTGTGCGGGCGGCGCGGCGACGGTGCCCTTCGACATGTAGTCGATCGACCAGTCGTACGCTTTGGCCAGCAGCGCGCAATTGCGCTCTGCGAGCGCGGAGATGGTCAGGAGCGGATTGACGCCGAGCGACATCGGCATCACCGCGCCGTCCATCACGTAGAGGCCGTCGTGCACCGCGACGCCGGCCGTGCCGCTGAACACGCGGCCCAGATGATCGACCACGCCATGCGCGGCGTCCTCGCCCATGCCGCAGCCGCCGAGCGGATGCACGGTGACGGTGTGCCGGCCGGCGATCTTCGTCGAAATCGGGTTGCGCAGATATTTGCCGCCGAGCGGTTTGGTCGCCTCGATCAGCACGTTCTCGATGCTCTGGAAGATCGGCTGGCGTCCCGCGTTTTTCCATTCGATGCGCGCACGGCCTTTGTCGCCGACCGTGATGCGGCCGCTTTCGTCGTCGTGCGCCATCACGAGGTAGCTTTGCGTGTGATTCAGCGCACCGTGGTACGGGCCGCGGATCAGGCTTTCGAGCGCACGCGCGTCATAACTCATGCGCTCGAGCAGCGACGGGGCCCCAGCCGCATCCACGCCTTCGAGCGGCGCGACCGCGCCGAGCATGCCGACGAGCGCCTCGCCGACCGCACCGGCCAGCGAGCCTTCCTCGATCACATAGCCATCCCTGACGTTTTTCTCGTCGGCGCGATTGTCGATCAGGCCGGTGATGGTCGGCCCGACCGGCGGAATCTGCCCCGGCTTGTGCTCGCCCCAGCCGACGCCGTTGATCGTGTCCCTGGTGTTGTACGCGAAGGCGAGCACGTCGCCGTTGCCGGTGAAATGCTGGCCGAGCATCTCCGACGTGCTCAAGCCCGCGTCGCGCGAGCGCAGCAGCAGCGCGGTCGAGCCGATCGTGCCCGCCGCGACGATGACGATATCGGCCAGCACGAACAGATCGGGCGCGTCGTAGCTTTCGCGGCCGAGCTTCACGAGCTGGAAGTTGACCTTCCATTGCTGCGTGTCGGGATCGCGCAGCACCGAATGCACGGCCGTGCCGGTGAAAATCTGCGCGCCGTGGGCGACCGCGTCGGGCAGATAGTTCATGTGGGTCGAATTCTTCGCGTCGTAGTTGCAACCGGAGTTGCAATCGCCGCAACCGACGCAGCGCTGCTGCTCGACGCCCGCCGCGTTCGGGCCGTCCTTGAACGTGACCGTGATCGGCGGACGGCTGAAGCGGTCGGCCATGCCGAGCGCCTGCGCCGATTTTTCGAGCGCCTGGAGCTTCGGCAGCGGCGGGAAATCGTCGGGCACCGGCGACGGTGACAGCATTTTCCAGGCGAGCGCATAGCCGTCGTCGCGTCCGGCTTGGTCGGCGCGCAGCGCGGCCGGCCAGCGCGGGTCGTCCCACAGGCGCGGATCGGCTTCCAGCGCTACGTTCGCATTGATCAGCGACGTCCCGCCGAGCCCACAGCCCACCACCGCGTTGACGTCTTCGTTCACGTGCACTTCGATCAGCGCGAGCGGCGAACCGATCTGCGCCTCGGCCGTGTTGTACTGGATCTGATCGATGCCCTGCACGGGCGTGCGCGGATACTCGCCGGCCATGAATTCGCGGCCGCGCTCGAGCACGCACACGCGACGGCCCGCGCGCGCCATGCGGCTCGCGGCGATCGCGCCGCCGTAGCCCGAGCCGATCACGACCACTTCGTAATGCCGTTGCAGCGCCGTCGGCGCGCTCGATAAGCGGTTCATCAGGACCACCTCGTCTGGAATCGGATGCGGGGAACGGAAGCTCGACTTCGGAACAAAGACGGCGTGCTGCGGGAGCTTTTTTATCGTAGGCGGAATATCGACGCAAAAAAAGCGCGCCGTGGAGGGCGCGCCGAAGTCGTAGCGTGCGACGTTCAGGGCGGCACGCCCGGCCGGCCGTTGCCGGGCGTACCCGGCCGTACGGGCATGCGCACTTATCGCGCTTCTTATGTGGCTTGTTGGTTATCCGAACTATTACGCGGCCACTTCATAGAATTCGCTATCGCTCGATTCCACCGCGAGCAGATTCAGCGCAACCAGAATCGCCGCGCGATTGTCGACGTCGATCTCGATGCCGAGCGCGTCGGTGAGCCAGCGGCCGAGCTTGGTGTTGGAAAATTCCTCGGCGCCGGCCGTCTTTTTCGTGGTGACGCCGAGTTTGACGGCGCGATAGTGATAAGAGGGCACCCGATGCTGAGCCGCGACCGCCGAAAGCCCGCCTTTGCCTTCCGAGCACCAGCCGAGGCTGCCGGCCAGCACGATCCGCTCGGGTTCGTCGAGCCCTTCGATGAACTCGCGCGCCGCGCGCCGCACACGCTGTTCGTCGAGGCCGTATTGCAGCAGCACGCTTTCCACCGGGTCTTCGAGCGCGTGCGCGTGCAGATCGATTTCCTGCGCGACGCCCTCGGTCTCCATCGACACATTGCGCTGATGGCACGCGCTGCGCAGGCAGTCGATCAGATAGCGGCGGAAATACGCGCATACCGCGTAGCCGTTGGACGGTGCGCTGTCGGCGCGCGCGTTCGTTTCGGTGTGGCCGGGCGCGAGGCGCAACACCTTCGCGTAGATGAACTGAGCGACCAGTTCTTCCTTGTCCTCGCCGAGCGCCTGCAGTTCGAGCGGGTGGTAGGTCCGCAACGCGCGCTTGACCAGTTCGACCATCGACACCATTTCGTCCGCTGAGAGCCGGGTGCGCCTGCGCCACAGATCGGGGAGGATCGCGTCGTCGAGTTGGCGGGCGAACTCGTAGCTCGGGACTGCGCCCATGGAAAACCTCCGTCACGGTTGGCAGGGAGCGCGGCGAGCCGCGGCGCGTGGGCCGCGAGTCGAGGGAAGGTGGCTGAAATGCCGCGCTGAAACGTGAATGCAGTATGGTTCGCGGCAAGGCCTTCGCCTATATGGATTAAGTGTTAGCCGATGGGTAAACTGCCGGGTAAACCTTCTGATGGATTGCTGACGATTCATCTGAGGAGCGGACATTCGCCGTAGAATAGACCGCGCGGGCGGGCGCGCTCGGTCGCCCGGTTCGACCCGCGATTGCCACGAAGCGCCGGAGCGCCGCCGCTTCGTCAGTGTTTCGTCTCAACGAAGTTGCCATGCCCCTGCGATAAAGCTGCGTGGGATCGGCGTAAGCGCTAAAGCGCTCACGCCGATCGACAGAGGAGACCGCCCCATGCGGGCCGACCCGATCCAGCGTGCCATCGACGAAGACCTCGTGCGCGTGCTCTACGCGCAGGATCCGATCGCGTTCTTTTCGCACTGGTTTTCGATCGCGGTCCTGGTGGCGATCTACTGGCCGCATGTGCCGGCGCCGCCGCTGTTTATCGCGTGCTTCGTTTTTTATGCGCTCGCCAATTGCGCGGGCTTGGCGCTGTGGATTTGCAATCGCCGCTATCCGCAGCTCGTCTCGCCGCGCGACTGGATCTATCTGCACGCGCTGCGCGGCGTGCTCCTCTATAGCGGGCCGGGCTTCGCAGTGTGGTTCGCGTTCCAGAGTCCGCAAACCGATCTGCCGTTATTGCATACCGTGATGCTGGTGACGCTCGCGGCCGGCGTGTTCATGTCGAATGGATTCGATCTCCTCAATTTTTCGACGTCGATTCCATTTCTGCTGCTGCCGTCGATCGTGCTGCATTTCGGCTCGCATACGTTCGATCGCACGATTCTCGCGATCGTGCTCGCGTTCTTCTTCTGCGCGATCAACGTCTACGCGATGAGCTATCGCAAGCTGTTTCGCCAGGTCGTGCAGGCGCGAGTCGATCAGCAATACCTCGCGGAATCGCTGGCCGCGCAAAAGCGCGTCGCCGAAGAAGCGAGCCTCGCGAAGACGCGCTTTTTCGCGGCGGCAAGCCACGATCTGCGTCAGCCGCTGCATGCGATCGGCCTGCTTGCGGCATCTCTGAACGATCCGGCGGCGACGCCCGCGCAGCACGCGAAGACGGCCGGGCACATCGTCTATAACGTCGAGGCGCTCAATCAGCTGTTCAACCAGGTGCTCGATCTCGCGCGGCTCGAAAGCGGCGTGACCCAGGTGATCCGGTTGCACTTCCGGCTCTCCGAGCTGTTCGAACGGGTTGGTAGCCAGTATCGTCCGCAGGCCGCGGCGAAGGGGCTCGCGCTACGCATCGCGCCTACGACGATGGTCGTCTACGACGATCCGGTGCTGCTCGAACGCGTGTTGAGCAATCTGCTGTCGAACGCGGTGCGTTATACGGAGCAAGGCGCGATCTGGCTCGGCTTCCGGCGCGCTGGGCGACAGAAGGGCGGCTATATCGAGGTGCGCGATTCGGGCGTCGGCATTGCGCCGCAGGAGCACGAGCGCGTTTTCGAGGAGTTTTACCAGGTCGAGAATCCACAGCGCGACGCGCGTCAGGGGCATGGGCTCGGGCTGCCGACCGTCAGGCGGCTCGTCGGCCTGCTCGGCGGCGAGTTGCAGCTGCGCTCGGCGCCGGGGCGCGGCTCGGTGTTCCGCTTTGCGGTGCAGGCGGGTGACGCGAGCGGCATCGTCGCGAGTCTGAATGATTCGGTCGCGGGCGGCCCGGCCGCGCAGGGGCGGCGCGTGCTGTGCATCGACGACGAGCCGTCGATACTCGAAGGCCTCGCGAGTCTGCTCGAGCGCTGGGGCTGCGACGTGCGCGGCGCGCGCGACGAAGCCGGCGCGCTCGCCGCGCTCGCGGACGGCTTCGTGCCCGATGCGGTGCTGTGCGACTACCAGCTCGCCAATCACCGCACCGGCGCGCAGGCGCTGAGCGCGATACGGGGCGTGCTTGCGCGGGAGGAGGGGCACGGCAATGTGGTGACGCTGCTGATCACCGGCGATATGGCGTCGGCGGAGCTGACGGCGCTCGCGTTGCAGGGGATTCCGGTGCTGCACAAGCCGGTGACGCCGGCGCGGTTGCGGCGCACGCTGGAAATGCTGTGGCAGCAGGCGGAGCTTGATCAGGGGCGGCCGGCGGGTGCGGTGGTGTTGGGGGGCGGAGCGGTGGACGACCCACCGCCGCCACCCGCCGCGGCTGGCTCGCCGCAAGCCGAAGCGGGCTCAGGCGCGCAAAGCGAAACGCAGCCTTAGAGGCGGGAAACAAAGACGGGTTGGGCTTGCGGCGCAGCACAATGCGCTACAACGTCTTCCCGGCCTCCAGCCATCCATTGATTACGGCGATCGCCGTCGACCGGTTATGCACACCAAGCGCCCGAAAGATCACCGACAGATGCACCTTCACCGTGCCTTCGGCGACGCCGAGATCGCGCGCGATCATCTTGTTGGTCCAGCCGCGATGCACGAGCCGCATGATGTCCTGCTGACGTGGTGACAGGTTCTCCAGCAGATGCTGCTGATGCGGCTGCAGCGACGGTACCTGCGTGACCGGTTCGATCTGCGGGACGGTGCCGGGGCCCGGCCCGCGGACGGCTTGCGCGGCGGCGCCCGGGGCCGGCACCCGTGCCGATCCATCCGCACCGGTGCCCGCCTGCGTCTCGCGCGAGCCGAGCAGACTCAGCGCCTCGATCGGCACATAGGCACCGCCGGACAGCACCAGTTCGATCGCCTTCAGCATCACGCTGGCGGGCTGGCGCTTGGGCACGAAGCCGAGCGCGCCGGCCGCGAGCACCGCGCGCATCTCGTCGGGCGATTCCTCCGCGGACAGCACCACGACCGGCAGCGCCGGATTCGCCTTCAGCAGCGTTTCGAGCGACGTCGCGCCGCTCATGCCCGGCATATGCAGATCGACGATCGCCAGATCGTGATTCGCGTCGGGTCGCGCGGCGCTCGCAAGGGTTTCCCAACTGTCGGCTTCGTCGAACTGGGCGTCGGGATCGAAGCCGCGCAGCATGCCTTTGACGCCTTGCCGGATCAGTTCATGGTCGTCGGCTACAAGAAACTTCATGATGTCTCCGCGAGTCGAGCCTGTCCGTTGAGGGCTGCCGCCGTTGCGCATGCCGCAGTTGCAGGCTGCGCAGTTGCAGGCTGCGCAGTTGCAGTATGACTAACTGCTGTACTCGTGACACGCATCATGGCTGGTCGTCCGCGCTTCCTGGTCGATCCTCGGCTCCCAGGACGAGTCGATCCGATTGCCGTTCATTGACGCTGCGATTCGTGCTGCTTTTGATGCCGCGGTCGTCGCCGAAATCGTTGCCTCGGTTCTCGCCGCGTGGAGTGTCGCACTTACCGCCGCATCCGGCATCGTTCCAACTCGCCAGGGTCCCGCTCCCTTGCCGTGCCGCGCGTGGCCGGCTGCCGGCATCGTTCGATGCGCTTCGTGATGTTAAGGCAGGTCTCCCGCGCATAGGTTCCGGCTTGCTACGTAGACGAGCCGCGCGCCCCGTTTTTGAAGCGCTGACGCGCACGATCCGGAAGCTTATGCCCGCCGGATCGACACGGGTTCGCGCGCCGCTATCTGACCGCGAACAGCGTCGCATTCATCAGAAGCTTGAAGGCGAAGCCGAGCGACATCGCCGCGCTCACGCCGAAGCACCATAGCGCGATGAACCAGAGCCAGCCCGGCAGTTTGCGGCTGGGCGTTGCGGCAGTGGCGGTGGGAGCCGACGCACTGGCACCCCGCGTTTCAGTGATAGTGATGTTGGTCGCCATGACGCACCTTGCCTCGAAAGACCCAGTAACCCATCGTCGTATAGGCGACGATGATCGGGAGGATCACCGCCGCGCCGGCCAGCGTGAACGTCTGGCTCGTGCGTGGCGCGGCGGCTTCCCATAGCGTGATGCTCGCCGGAATCGCATACGGCCACAGACTCACGAGCAGCCCGAGATAGCCGAGCAGCACGAGCGCCAGCGCGAGCACGAACGGCGTGTTGTGATGGCGCGCGCGCGCCGCGCGATGCATGAAGAACGCGCAGATCGCGACGAGGAACGGCACCGGCAGCAGACGGTCGAAGATCCCGTCATGGAACCAGCGTTGCGCGATGCCCGCATCCATCAGCGGTGTCCACAGGCTCACGAGCGCGATGAAGCCGAGCAGCACCAGCGTCAGCGGCCAGACCACGCGATGCAGCCGTCGCTGCAGATCGCCCTCGGTCTTCGCGACGAGCCAGCAGCAGCCGAGCAGCGCGTAGGTCGCGACGAGTCCGAGGCCCGTCAGCAGGCTGAACGGCGTGAGCCAGCCGAACGCGTCGCCGGTATAGGCGCCATCGGCGACCGGAATGCCTTGCAGGAACGCGCCGAGCACGATCCCCTGGAAGAACGCCGCGCCCGCCGAGCCGCCAATGAATGCGAGGTCCCACAGATGCTTCGTGCGCCGCGACTTCGCGCGGATCTCGAACGACACGCCGCGAAAGATCAGGCACACGAGCATGAACACGAGCGGCAGATAGAGCGCCGACAGCACGGTCGAGTAGACGACCGGAAACACCGCGAACAGCGCGGCGCCGCCGAGCACGAGCCAGGTTTCGTTGCCGTCCCACACCGGCGCGACCGTGTTCATCATCAGGTCGCGTTCCTTTTCGTCGGGGAAGAACGGAAAGACAATGCCGATGCCGAGGTCGAAGCCGTCCAGCACGACGTACATGAAAAGGCCCAGCGCGATGATCGCGGCCCATACGACGGTTACGTCCATTTTTTCTTTCTCTCGAAGCGTAGGTTAGACGGCGTCGATCATCTGATCGGCGGCGGACAGCGGGCGGCGCGCGGTCTGCGCGGGCGTCGGCTGCGGCAGGCCGTGGGGCATGTCGTGCGACTTGCCGCCAGGCAGCGCGGGACCGGAGCGCATCAGCTTCAGCATGTAGTAGATGCCGGTGCCGAACACGAGGAAGTAGACGGCCACGAACGTCATCAACGACAGACCGACTTGCTGCGTGGTCAGCGGCGACACCGCCTGCGACGTGCGCATCACGCCGTACACGACCCACGGTTGACGGCCCGCTTCGGTGGTGACCCAGCCGGCCAGCAGCGTGATGAAGCCGCTCGGCCCCATCGCGACGCACAGCCGCTGGAACCACTTCGCTTCGAACAGACGCCCGCGCCGGCGCAGCAACCAGGCCGCGATCGACATCGCGATCATCAGCACGCCGAGGCCGGCCATGATGCGGAAGCTCCAGAACACGACGGTCGAATCCGGCCGGTCCTGCGGCGGGAATTCCTTCAGGCCGCGGATTTCGCCGTCCCAGCTATGCGTGAGGATCAGGCTGCCGAGGTGCGGCACCGACACCGCGTAGCGCGTGGTTTCCGCCTTCATGTCGGGGATGCCGAACAGGTTCAGCGCGGTACCGCCTTTTTCGGTGTCCCACAAGCCTTCGATCGCCGCGATTTTCGCCGGCTGATACTTGCGCGTATTGAGGCCGTGCTGATCGCCCACGAATGCCTGGATCGGCGTCAGAATCAGCAGCAGCCACAGCGCCATCGAGAACATCTTCTTGACGGCGGGATCGCGCCGGCCGCGCAGCAGATGCCACGCGCCGACCGCCGCGACCACCAGCCCCGCGACGATGAACGCCGCGAGCGCCATATGCGCGAGCCGGTAGGGGAACGACGGATTGAAGATGATCTTGAACCAGTCGAGCGGCACGACATGACCGTCGACGACCTCGAAGCCCTGCGGCGTTTGCATCCAGCTATTGGACGCGAGAATCCAGAAGGTCGAGATCAGCGTGCCGATCGCGACCATCAGCGTCGCGCCGAAGTGCGCGCGCGGACTCACGCGCTGCCAGCCGAACAGCATGATGCCGAGGAAGCCCGCTTCGAGAAAGAATGCGGTCATCACTTCGTACATCAGCAGCGGACCGGTGATCGGCCCGGCGAAACTCGAGAAGCCCGACCAGTTGGTGCCGAACTGATAGCTCATCACGACGCCGGAGACGACGCCCATGCCGAAGGCCACCGCGAAGATCTTCGACCAGAACAGACAAAGATCTTTGTAGTAGGCCTTGCCGGTTTTCAGCCAACGCCATTCGAGAACGGCGATGAAACTGGCGAGACCGATGCTGAGCGCGGGGAAAACGATGTGAAAAGAAACGGTGAACGCGAATTGAATGCGCGCGAGATCGAATGCCGATAGTGCGGAGTTCATGATCCTGTTGTGCGTGATGGCCGCGTGAGCGGACTTACGCGCGTCGACCGATGTCGGTGCGCACTGCGCTGGGCAGATGGCGCAAGAGTAGGGGATCGAAACAAAAAGTGTTGCGATGCGATGTGCGTCAAAAAACCGCCTTGTTTTATGCGAAATACGCTTATCGATGAGGCAAACCATTGTTGAGTATCAAGTTTCTTCTGGCGGCTGATACGTCGCCGTGTGTGCCTCGTCGCGCGAACTGCGTCAATCGACCGCGCTGCAGCAATGCGTTTCGCGCAGCCTTGCGCGGCAAGGTCGCGGGCGGTGTCTGTCGCCAGCCGACAATCGATCCATCCAAACCGACTTCGTCGGTGGGCGTGCTGGTCAGGCGATTTTTTTACTTCTACGATGCACGCTGCCGCGTGGCCGTTTCCGCTTTTTCTCTTCAGTATCCGTTGCGCATTATCCGTTCGCCATTCGTTTGGTGTTGATGTTATTTCGCGGCGGAATTTCTCAATAGGTCATTACTCATTGCCGCATTCGCACGGCGTTCTGTCATGCGTCGCGCGCATGCTTCGTGAGCAGCTTCCGCTTCATCCACCTGCCGGCGACGGCAGACTTCATCGACAAGGAGTCAGCAGATGAGCACGATCAGGACGAAAGACGGTACCTCGATTTTCTACAAGGACTGGGGCCATGGCCGCCCGGTCGTGTTTTCGCACGGCTGGCCGCTGACCGCCGATGCGTGGGATGCGCAGATGCTGTTTCTCGGCAGCAAAGGCTTCCGCGTGATCGCGCACGACCGGCGCGGTCACGGCCGCTCGGAGCAGCCGTGGGACGGCAACGAGATGGACACCTACGCCGACGATCTCGCCGCACTGATCGAACATCTCGATCTGCAGGACGCGACGCTGGTCGGCCATTCGACAGGCGGTGGCGAAGTTGCGCATTACATCGGCCGGCATGGCACGGGGCGCGTCGCGAAGGCTGTGCTGATCGGCGCGGTGCCGCCGCTGATGCTGAAGACCGCCGATAATCCGCTCGGCCTGCCGATCGACGTGTTCGACGGCATCCGCAAGGGCGTCGCGGACGATCGCTCGCAGTTCTTCAAGGATCTGGCCGTGCCGTTCTACGGCTACAACCGGGAGGGCGCGAAGGTGTCGCAGGGCGTGATCGATTCATTCTGGCGCCAGGGCATGGCCGGTTCGATCAAGGGGCTATATGACTGCATCGAGCAGTTCTCCGAAGTCGACTACACCGAAGATCTGAAGAAGATCGACGTGCCGACCCTGGTGCTGCACGGCGACGACGACCAGATCGTGCCGATCGACGCAGCCGGCCGACGCACCGCGGAGATCGTCAAGAACGCAACGCTGAAGGTTTATCCGGGCGGCCAGCACGGCATGTGCACGGTGGAGGCCGACAAGGTCAATGCTGATCTGCTCGAATTCATCGGCGCCTGAGCGAACGTAACGATGTGATCTGTTGAGGGCGCGGGCGGCATACGGACGCCGCTCGCGTCGGACGCCACGCGCCCGCTGGCGTCGGGTAAATCCGCTCCTGGAACAAAAATCCAATTCTAGTTATACGATGTCGCACGAACGCGACGTTCCTATGCCTTTGTTTTTTAAGGAGCTATGAAACTGCCGCGCAGTAATTTAAGGGTAAATGCGGAGTTGAAATCCGCTTGTCCATCATCGATAGTACGTTATCGTACAACTTGAGTGTGTTATGCGACGCGCGCAGCGCGATTTCGCCGGCCGCTCAGATTCTCTGTCTGTTCTCTGAAGACCTCGCGCGCGGCGCAGTAAAAGGAACCCCTATGAAGAAGATTGCCCTGAGTGGCGCCGGCGGCCAGCTCGGCTCCGTGGTACGTGCTGAATTCGTCGCGCGTGGCGTGCCGTTGCGCTCGGCCGCGGGCTCAAAAGTACTGACGCCCCTCGTCGACGGCGAAGACGTGATGAACGGCGACCTGCGCGATCCGGCGGTGGTCGACCGTCTGCTGAACGGCGTGGACGTGCTGATCCATTTCGCCGGCACGAGCGTCGAGCGTCCGCTGCCCGAGATCATCGAGAACAACCTGCGCGGCCTCGTCGAAGTCTACGAAGGCGCGCGCCGCAACGGCGTGAAGCGCATCGTGTTCGCGAGCTCGAACCACGCGATCGGCATGTACCCGGTCACCGAGCATCTGAGCCTCGACTGCGAACTGCGCCCGGACGGCTTCTACGGCCTGTCGAAGGTGTGGGGCGAAGCGCTCGCGCGCATGTACTGGGACAAGCACGGCATCGAAAGCGTGTGCGTGCGGATCGGCAGCTGCCTCGAGCGTCCGACCGAGCAGCGCCATCTGAGCACCTGGTTCGGCCACAAGGACCTGATGCATTTCCTCGAGCGCTGCATCGAAGCGGAAGACGTCGGCTTCCTGACCATCTGGGGCGTGTCGGCCAATACGCGCAGCTGGTGGGACAACAGCGGCGCCGCGCGTCTCGGCTACGAGCCGAAGCAGAACGCCGAGGACTACGCGCAAGACATCCTGTCGCGCCCGAATCCGCTCGATGAGCTATGCCAGCGCTACCAGGGCGGTAGCTTCGTCGGCATCGACTATTCGCGCAAGGCTTAAGTCCCGTTCGGTTTGACGGGCATTGCATCACGAGGAGTAGCAGCAATGAAGATCAAGGGTATTCGCTGGTGGATGGTCGCGCTGGTCGCGGCCGGCCTGATCATCAATTACCTGGCGCGTAACACGTTGTCGGTTGCGGCTCCGACGATGATGAAGGAGCTGAACATCACGACCGAGCAGTATTCGCACGTGGTCGTGGCGTGGCAGCTCTGCTATGCGTTCATGCAGCCGGTCGCCGGTTTCGTGCTCGACACGATCGGCACCAAGGTCGGCTTCGCGGTGTTCGCGCTGGCGTGGTCGGTGGCTTGCGCGGCGGCGGCATGGGCGACGGGCTGGCGCAGCCTCGCAGTGTTCCGCGGTATCCTGGGTCTCGCCGAATCGGCCGGGATTCCGGCTGGCGTGAAGGCGACCAGCGAGTGGTTCCCGGCGAAAGAGCGGTCGGTTGCGATCGGCTGGTTCAACATAGGCTCGTCGATTGGCGCGCTGCTTGCGCCGCCGCTCGTCGTGTGGGCACTGTTTCACGGCCGCTGGCAACTCGCATTCGTGATCGTCGGCGTGGCGGGTATCGTATGGAGCGTGCTGTGGATGATCATCTACAAGCATCCGCGCAACCAGAAGCTGCTGGGCAACGCGGAGCGCGACTACATTCTGAGCGGACAGGAAGCGAAGCATCACGATGACATCAACACGCCGAAGCGCAACTGGCGCGCGATGCTGGCGAGCCGCGATTTCTGGGCGATCGGTATTGCGCGAATTCTGTCCGAGCCGGCCTGGCAAACGTTCAACGCGTGGATTCCGTTGTACATGATGACCGAGCGTCACATGAACCTGAAGGAAGTCGCGATGTTCGCGTGGATGCCGTTCCTCGCCGCCGACATCGGCTGCGTGCTCGGCGGTTATCTGAGCCCGCTGTTCCACAAGTACGCGAAGGTGTCGCTGTTCACGTCGCGCAAGATGGTGTTCGTGGTCGGTGCGCTGTTCATGATCGGGCCTGCGTGCGTCGGTCTCGTCGAGAGCCCTTACATGGCGGTGGCGCTGCTGTGCGTCGGCGGCTTCGCGCACCAGACGTTGTCGGGTGCACTGTACGCGATCACGTCGGACATGTTCGGCAAGCACGAGGTCGCGACCGCGACGGGCATGGGCGGCATGGCTGGATATCTGGGCGCCGCGGCGTTCACCGCGCTGTTCGGTGTGCTCGTCACGCAGATCGGCTATAGCCCGCTGTTCGTCGTGCTGGCGGTGTTCGATCTGATTGCCGCGGTCGTGGTCTGCCTGATGGCCAGGAGTTCGGACAAGATGCCGGAGCCGAAGTGGGCGTCGGCCGGTGCGGTGACGGCGAAGTAGGGCGAAGTGCGGTTGGCTTTAGCGGGCCAATGTTGTGAAAGAAGCGGCGCCCATGAGTGGGCGCCGTTTTTTTGTGGTCGGGCTTTGCGGCCATATGCAACATGGCGGTGTTGCGCCGTGAGCGTTGCAGCCGGCAAGCAGATTAGTCGCCCAGCAGACGTTTTAATTCGTCAAAGAAGGACTCGGTCGTGTATCCCCACAATTTCGGATAGAAATTAAATCCATAATCTTCGTAAAACTTTTGGTCAAGACTCTCGCCTGCTTCTTTTTTATATTTGTCTATTTCGCGCAGCGTTTCGGCAATTTCTTCAGTAGAACTGTCTCCCTTGAAGCACGATACAACCTCCGCCAGGCTATCGCCTAACAGATCACTATCCTGGTTGAGATATCCGCCAAACAAGACATAGAACTGAGGATATGACTCCTTGTTCATCATTTCAGTAGATAAGACGTAAAAATGTAATATGGCATCCCATTGAATTCTTGAAATTTAATGACGATATGAACGGTGCTCATGTCCTTGAATTCTCCGGTTTCCCGAATAACTCCATAGCCTACCTTTTTTCCGACGTCCTGAGATAAAGTCAGAAATCGCCTCGGATTTGATTGAGCCCAATTCCTGATCTCAGACGCGTTGGACTCCATCACTCTAGAGATCGACCATTCGGCCGCCGCTAAATCCCTAAACGACGATACCACGTCTCTTTTCGGTTCCAGGCGCAACCTTTCCCGCAACTGCGCTTCGGTCCGTCCGACGTGCTTCAACAGCGTATGTCCGCCAATCCGGCTCCCCGCCTTCGCTTCGTGCATGTCCAGACTGATCCGGCCCATCACGATCCGCGAAGCCCGTACAGCCTTGATCGAACCAGCAAAGCCAAACGGCACGACCATATCGAGCGACAGACCGATATTGTTCGCCATATCGGGACTGGCCTTAATCGCTTCGGCGAGTTTCGTCGTGCCCTGCTGGGTGAGCGTCGCCGTATCTCGCGCCGTCCAGATCTGACGCAAGCCGGCGGCCGCTGCGTCGGAGCCATGTACGCCGAACACGACGCATCCGGCCTTGCTTGCCATTGTCGGTTCCGGCATCACACAGAGCGCTCCGGCTCCGACCATTTCCAGCAGACCGCCGACGAGTTGCAACCCGCCCCATAGCCGGTTGGAAAGCATTTCGCTGTGGCTAATCGACTGGCGGGTCAGCACCGCCACCAGTTGTGGCGCACTGAGTACGAGGCGCACGCCGTCCGAATCCTGGTCATACGACACTGTGGACTCCTCTGTAGTTGTTGGGGCTGCCAAGCTAGCAGCCGACTACAGGGATAGGGAATGGGCGAAGGATGATTCTTGCGCCCGTCCGTGCTCCCCAATGGTTCGCTCGATCGGACGTTAGTCGGATTGCATGGCGCAAGGGCATGGCGGCGAATGTCGCGACAGCGCGGCCACCACCCACGCCGTGTGCTGTGAACAGGCGCAAGATGGGCGAATAGCTCGTAATGAAAATGCGAAAGCAGCAGCGATACGGCGGCGAGCGTCGACGACGCACTGCGCCTGTTCGAACATCAGGCTGCTGCCGTTACTGAGGGGAGAACTGAAGGTCGCGAGATATGCTCACGCGTTGATAGTCATACGCTGGTGACAAACGCTGGATCAGGCGGCAATTCAGAGCGATGCCGCGGCGGAAGCCGTGATGGTCGACCGTGAGGAGGATCGCTCTCGATCAGACGACGAATTGCGATCGAGTCGGCCATCGGTCACATGGGGACAGACGGAAAACCCGATCGCAACTGTGAAGTGGCGCCGTGCGACTGCGTGCTTACGCGGTCTTCTGACCGATCTCGTGATTCGCGAGCACTTCGAGCGCGCGCACCATCGCCGAGTGGTCCCACGCCTTGCCGCCGTGCGCGACGCACGCGTTGAACAGCGCCTGGCAGGTGGCGGTGTTCGGCAGCGACACGCCGAGCGCCTGCGCGGTCGACAGCGCGAGGTTCAGGTCCTTCTGGTGCAGTTCGATGCGGAAGCCCGGATCGAACGTGCGCCTGGTCATGCGCTCGCCGTGCACTTCGAGAATGCGCGACGATGCGAAGCCGCCCATTAGCGCCTCACGCACGCGCGCCGCATCGACACCGGCCTTCGACGCGAGCAGCAGCGCTTCGCCGACCGCCTCGATGGTCGCCGCGACGATCACCTGGTTGGCGACCTTGCACACCTGGCCCGCGCCGACCGCGCCGATCAGCGTGACGTTCTTGCCCATCATGTCGAACAGGGGCTTCACGCTGTCGAACGTGGCCTGTTCGCCCCCGACCATGATGGTCAGCGAGCCGGCCTTCGCGCCGACTTCGCCACCGGACACCGGCGCGTCGAGATAATCGGCACCGGTTGCGCGCACGCGCGCCGCGAAATCGCGGGTTGCCATCGGCGAGATCGAACTCATGTCGACGACGGTCTGGCCGGCGCGCAGCGCGCTCGCGAGGCCGTTCTCGCCGAACAGCACGCGTTCGACGTCCGGCGTGTCAGGCACCATGATGAAGATCACGTCCGCGTTGGCGGCGACCGCGGCGGGGTTGTCGCATGCGAGGGTGCCGGCCTGCGTGAGCTCGGCGGGCACGCCGCTACGCGTAAAGGCGGCGAGCGACACGCCGTTTTTCAGAAGGTTGGCGGCCATGGGCTTGCCCATGATGCCGAGTCCGATAAAGCCTGCTTTTTGCATGGAATGCTCCGAAGATGTCGTGGCGGCCGCGTTCAAGCCTCACCCGCCGGTTTCTGCATGAAGTGTTTCTGTGCCGCCTGCGCGGCGCCCTTGAGCAACCCGAGATCCGCACAGACGGCGACGACGCGCGCGCCCATCGACAGATATCGTTCCGCGTCGGCCTGCACCGGCGCGAGAATGCCGCTCGACTTGCCGGCCGCCTGCGCGCGCGCGAACACATGCGCGATCGCCTGCTGCACGTCCGGATGGCTCGTATTGCCGAGGTGGCCATACGAGGCTGCGAGGTCGGACGGACCGATGAAGACCGCGTCGATGCCGTCCACCGCGAGGATGCTGTCGATATTCTCGACCGCCTTGCGGCTTTCGATCTGCGGGATCACGCAGACGTTGTCGTTGGCGATTGCAAAGTAGTCGGACACGGTGCCGTAGCGATTGCCGCGATGGCCGACCGACACGCCACGAATGCCCTGCGGCGGATAGCGTGTCGACGCGACCGCGCGGGCGGCGTCGTCGGCGCTGTCGACGAAGGGCACGAGGAAGTTCGAAAAGCCGCTGTCGAGAAAACGTTTGATCACGACGCTGTCGTTGGCCGGTGGTCGGACGACCGGTGCGCTGCCGCTGTCCTTGAGCGCCATCAACTGCGGGATCAGCGTGAGCACGTCGTTGGGCGCGTGTTCGGCGTCCAGCAGCATCCAGTCGAAGCCGACCGTGCCCAGCAGTTCAGTGGCGATCGGGCTGGCGAGCGACGCCCAGCAGCCGATCTGGGTTTTTCCCTCGCGCACCGCGCGCCGGAAGCGGTTGGGCCAGGATTCGTAAGGCGTGACGGCGGGCATGCGGTGTCTCCTCGAACGGCGATGGATCGGGAAAAGCTGCGACAATGCTAAACCCCGCGAAATGCGAGTTATAAGTCGTCGTATGACTAGCGCAGATTAGCACCGCACGGCCCGGTTGTAACGGGCGAGTATACCCGTATGCCCCTGTCAGACAAGCGTTTTGGGTTGCATAAGGTCCCCGCGATGTTGTAGGATGACCTATATCTTTAGCCTTCATTAAAGGAAAGCCAAAAATGCCTATTACCGGCGAAATGCTGATCGGTCGCAAAGCCGTGCGCGGCGAAGAAAAACCGCTGCGCGCGTTCAATCCTGCCACGGGTTCCGAGATTGCCGAGCCGGTGTTCGGCAGCGGCACCGTCGAGAACGTCGAGCAGGCCTGCGCGCTCGCGCAACGGGCGTTCGACGCCTACCGTCAACTGCCGCTCGCAGTGCGCGCCGAGTTCCTGGACCGTATCGCCGACGGCATCACCGCGCTCGGCGACGAACTGATCGAGCGCGCGCAGGCTGAATCGGGCCTGCCGAAGGCGCGTCTGGAAGGCGAGCGCGGCCGCACCACCGGCCAGTTGAAGCTGTTCGCGCAGACCGTGCGCGCGGGCCAGTGGCTCAACGCTACGCTCGATTCGCCGCTGCCAGAGCGCAAGCCGCTGCCGCGCTCGGATCTGCGCATGCAGAAGATCGCGCTCGGCCCAGTCGCGGTGTTCGGCGCGAGCAACTTCCCGCTCGCGTTCTCGGTGGCGGGTGGCGACACCGCCGCGGCGCTGGCTGCTGGCTGCCCGGTCGTCGTGAAGGCGCATCGCGCTCACCTCGGCACGTCGGAGCTGGTCGGTCGCGTGATCCAGCGTGTCGCGCAGGAAATGGATCTGCCCGAAGGCGTGTTCTCGATGATCGTCGGCGCGGGTAACTCGGTCGGCGAGGCGTTGGTTGCGCACCCGGCCATCAAGGCGGTCGGCTTCACCGGTTCGCGCGCGGGCGGCACTTCGCTGATGCGCGTCGCGGCGGCGCGTCCGGAGCCGATCCCGGTGTACGCTGAAATGAGCAGCATCAACCCGGTGTTCCTGCTGCCCAACGCTCTTGCGGCACGCGGCGACAGCATCGCGCGCGGTTTCGTCGACTCGCTCGTGCTCGGCGCGGGCCAGTTCTGCACCAACCCGGGCCTCGCCATCGCGATCGACAGCGACGCGCTGAAGGGCTTCGTCGCGACGGCATCGGAAGCGCTCGCGGCGAAGCCGGCGCAGACCATGCTGACCTCGGGCATTCACGCCGCGTATGAGGACGGCGAAGGCAAACTGGCCGCAACGAAGGGCGTCGAAGTCGTGGCACGCGGCGTCGCCGCAACCGGCCCGACCCAGGCTTGCGCGGCGCTGTTCGTGACCGACGCGCAGACGTTCCTCGCGAACCCGGCGCTCGAAGACGAAGTGTTCGGCCCGGTGTCGACGATCATCCGCTGCAAGGACGAGCAGGAAATGCTGAAGGTCGCCGAACACTTCGCCGGCCAGCTGACCGCGACGCTGCAGATGGACAGCGCCGACGTGGCGGCTGCGAAGAAGCTGGTGCCGATTCTCGAGCGCAAGGCCGGCCGGATTCTGGTCAACGGCTTCCCGACCGGCGTCGAAGTGTGCCACGCGATGGTCCACGGCGGCCCGTTCCCGGCAACGTCGGATAGCCGAGCGACCTCGGTCGGCACCACGTCGATCGACCGCTTCCTGCGCCCGGTCTGCTACCAGGACTTCCCGGCCGAGCTGCTGCCGGAAACGCTGGCTGACGGCAATCCGCTGGAACTGTGGCGTCGTCGCGATGGCGAACTCACGCGCGGTTAATCGCGTGACGCCGTCCTGAACGGATGCGTGCCCGGGCCCGGTCGGCCGGGCGCGGATCGAAGGGAAGGGCGGATGCAATCGCAAGATAAAAAAATGGCCGGGAGATTCCCGGCCATTTTTTTCGCCCGCGAGCTTCGTGAGAATCAGCTGTTCGCTTCGCTCACTTCATTCGCGCGACGCAGCCGCTCGCGGCTATTCGACAGATGCATGCGCATCGCCGCGCGTGCGCCTTCGGCGTCGTGCCGGCTGATCGCCTCGAGGATGCTTTCATGCTCGAGGTTCACGAGCGACAGATACGCATCAGGATCGGCGCGCGCGATGCCGGCCGAGTCGAGCCGGTTGCGCGGAATCAGCGCGCTGCCCATTTGCGACAGGATGTCGACGAAATAGCGGTTGCCGGTTGCGCGTGCGACCGAGATGTGGAACTGCAGGTCGGCCTCCACGCTGTCGAGCCCGTTGTGGCGCGTGGCCTCGATCGCGTCGAGCGCGGTGCGCATGCGCGCGAGGTCGTCCGGTTTCGCGCGTTGCGCGGCGAGACCGGCGCATTCGGTTTCGAGGCTGATGCGCAGCTCCAGAATGCACAGTACGTCGCGCAGCGTGGTGGCGGGCACCATGTCGATGCCGAGCTTTTCGCGTTGCGGCTCGAGCACGAAGCTGCCGATGCCGTGCCGCGTCTCGATGACCTTGCCTGCCTGCAGCCGCGAGATTGCCTCGCGAATCACCGTGCGGCTCACGCTGAGTGTGCTCATCAGCTGCGATTCGGTGGGGAGTTTGTCGCCCGGCTTCAGCAGGTTGGCCGTGATCTGCTCGGTGACGTAGTTGACGACGAATTCGGCAAGATTGCGAGCGCGTCGTGGCGGTGCCGCGGATGCTAGTGGTGTAGCCATCGAAAACGCTCCTTGTTTGAAAGATCGCTGGGAATCGTGCATTTTTATTATATCGTCGTCTGACGACTGATTATATAAGGCCTGATCGTTTCCGGCGCAAATGTCACGTATATCGGCGTAGGCCCGAAGTTTGGCGCCTCGGCGCGGATAGATCGCGCGAGGCGCCGGGTCGGTCGGCCGGAAATACGATAACCGCGACGATAACCAAGCCTATAACGGGCTCACGCCGGACGCAACTCGACCCGCCGGATGTCCTTGACGATCACCAGATAGCTGATCACGGTCAGCAGCGCGTTCGCGCCGACGAACACCAGCGCGCCATTGAAGGAGCCCGTGCGCGCGACGAGATAACCGATCACGATCGGCGTCACGATGCCGGCGATGTTGCCGAACATGTTGAAGATCCCGCCGGACAAGCCGAGCGCTTCCTTCGGCGACGTATCAGCGACGACCGCCCAGCCGAGCGCGCCGATGCCCTTGCCGAAGAACGCGAGCGACATCAGCGCGACGACGACCCAGTCGGTCGACACGTAGTTGCAGCCGATGATGCAGGTCGACAGCAGCATGCCGCCGACGATCGGCACCTTGCGCGCGACGGTCAGCGAACAGCCGCGGCGGATCATTCCGTCCGACAGCACGCCGCCGAGCACCCCGCCGAGAAAGCCGCAGATCGCCGGCAGCGAGGCCACGAGGCCCGCATGCAGGATCGTCATGCCGCGCGCCTGCACGAGGTAGATCGGAAACCACGTCAGGAAGAAGTAGGTCAGCACGTTGATGCAGTACTGCGCGAGATAGACGCCGAGCAGCATGCGGTTGCCGAGCAACTGACGCACGAGCGTCCAGCCGCCGGCCTTCGAAACATCGTCCGGGTGCGTCTTGCGCGCACCGCTGACGAGGCCGCCGCCTTGCTCGATGTACTCGAGCTCGGCGCGCGACACGCGCGGGTGGTCGGCGGGATTCTTCATGACCTTCAGCCACGTCAGCGCGAGCAGCAGCCCGGCCACGCCCATTACGACGTAGACCATTTCCCACCCGAATGCGTGAGTGAGCCACGCCATCAGCGGCGTGAACACGACCGCGGCGAAGTATTGCGCGGCGTTGAAGATCGCCGACGCGGTGCCGCGCTCGTTGGTCGGGAACCAGCTCGCGACGACCTTCGCGTTCGCCGGGAACGCCGGCGACTCGGCCGCGCCCATCACGAAGCGCAGCGCGAACAGGCCGGTAATCGCCGCACCGGCGCTGCCGAGCAGGCCGACCGAGCTCTGCAGCAGCGTGAATATCGACCAAAAGAAGATGCTCGCCGCGTACACGCGGCGCGCGCCGAAACGGTCGAGCAGCCAGCCGGCCGGCAGTTGCGACAGCACGTAAGCCCAGCTGAATGCGGAAAAGATATAGCCCATGCGGATCGCGTCGAGGCTGAACGCGGTGCGCATTGCGGAACCGGTGACGGACAGCGTCGCGCGGTCGGCGTAGTTGAGGGTGGTGATCACAAAGATCAGCAGCAGGATCCCGTAGCGGACCTTGGTGCGTGCCGCGCTAGAAGCGGCGTCGGTGGAACTGGCCGAGCGGCTCAAGTCCATGGTCATCTCCTGTATTGTCTGGCGAGGTGTAGTCTGCACACCGGGTGGCCCGCAGACCACCTGCCTGTCGGGCAAACACACGAACGCCCGGCGACGTTGCTGTGCCGGGCGTTCGCCACGCGGCCGTCTAGGCGGCCCTCATCGATGAGGCTGGCGAGCTTTCTCGCTCGAGACCCCGGCGCCGGTGCCTTACTGCGGTCCGAGCTTCTTGATCAGCGCGTCGAGCTGCTCCATTTCTTCCGGCGTCAGGTCGGTCAGCGGTGCACGCACCGGACCTGCGTCGTGGCCGACCAGCTTCGCGCCAGCCTTGACGATGCTGACCGCGTAGCCGGCGCGGCGGTTGCGGATCTTCAGATACGGCAGGAAGAATTCGTCGATCAGCTTGCCGACCGTCGCGTGGTCGTCAGCGGCGATCGCGCGGTAGAAGTCCATCGCGGTCTTCGGAATGAAGTTGAACACCGCCGACGAGTACACCGGCACGCCCAGCGCCTTGTAGGCTGCAGCGTAGACTTCCGCGGTCGGCAGGCCGCCGAGGTACGAGAAGCGCTCGCCGAGGCGGCGGCGGATCGTCACCATGTTTTCGATCTCGCCCACGCCGTCCTTGAAGCCGATCAGGTTCGGGCAACGGTCTGCCAGACGCTCGAGCATGTCGGCGTTGAGCTTCGAGTTCGCGCGGTTGTAGATGATCACGCCCATGCCCGGAACAGCCTTGCAGACCTCTTCGGCGTGCTCGGCGATACCGTCCTGGCTTGCTTCGGTCAGGTAGTGCGGCATCAGCAGGATGCCGTGCGCGCCGAGGCGCTGCGCTTCCTTCGCGTAGGCGATCGCCACGCGGGTCGGGCCGCCGGCGCCGGCGAGGATCGGTACCTTGCCCTTGCAGACCTCGACGGCGGTGCGCACGACTTGCGTGTAGTCGTCATGCGTCAGCGAGAAGAATTCGCCCGTGCCGCCGGCGACGAACAGCGCCGAAGCGCCGTACGGAGCGAGCCATTCGAGACGCTCTGCGTAGGTGTCGGCGCGGAAGTCGCCTTTAGCGTCGAAGTCGGTGACGGGGAAGGACAGGAGGCCTTCCGAAACGATCTGCTTGAGTTCCTGCGGTGTCGTCATGATCAAAATATCCAGGCGTCGGATTGGGTCGTTGTTGGTTCCAACCAGTACAACGGACGTCGTACTAGTAGAAAATCTTTGGAAATCAGATTTCTTATACGTCATCGTACAACAACATATCCGGTAACTCAACGGGGTTTTCACGGCATAATTCACCCTATAGGGTAAATACGGAACATCCGGGCAAAACTTCATGTTGTAGGATGACGTATGATTTCTGGCGAAGCAGGTCTATCACGCCTCAAGGATCGATCAATGGAACAAACTCCGCTCTACATCCGCGTTCATCCCAATGACAATGTCGCGATCGTCGTCAACGACGGCGGTCTGGGCGAGGGCGCGGTATTTGCCGATGGCCTCAGGCTGCGCGAGCGTGTGCCGCAGGGCCACAAGGTCGCGCTGGCCGATCTCGCCGAGGGCGACGAGGTCATCCGCTATAACGTCGTGATCGGTTATGCGCTGAAGCCGCTGCCGAAGGGCAGCTGGATCAACGAGCACGTGATCCGCATGCCGAGCCCGCCGGGACTCGAAGACCTGCCGATCGCCACCACCAAAGCGCCGGACATGCCGCCGCTCGAAGGCTACACGTTCGAGGGCTACCGTAACTCGGACGGTTCGGTGGGCACGCGCAACATCCTCGCGATCACCACCACCGTGCAGTGCGTCGCCGCCGTCGTGCAACACGCGGTCACGCGCATCAAGGCCGAGCTGCTGCCGAAATATCCGAATGTCGACGACGTCGTCAGCCTCGGTCACACCTACGGCTGCGGCGTCGCGATCGACGCGCCCGACGCGATGGTGCCGATCCGGACCGTGCGCAACATCGCGTTGAACCCGAACTTCGGCGGCGAAGTGATGATGGTGAGCCTCGGCTGCGAAAAGCTGCAGCCCGAGCGTCTGATGCCGCCGGGAACGATTCCGATCGCGGCGGCAGCGGTCGTCGACGACGTTGCGGACATCGGTGATGTCGCGCTAGACCAGAACGGCGACGTCGTGGTGCTGCAGGACGAATCGCACGTCGGCTTCCAGTCGATGATCACGTCGATCATGAGGATGGCCGAAGGGCATCTGAAGCGCCTGAACAACCGCCGTCGCGAAACCTGTCCGGCGTCGGATCTGGTGATCGGCGTGCAGTGCGGTGGTAGCGACGCGTTCTCGGGCCTGACCGCGAACCCGGCCGTCGGGTTTGCAACGGATCTGCTGGTGCGCGCCGGCGCGACCGTGATGTTCTCGGAAGTCACCGAAGTGCGCGACGGCGTCGATCAGCTGACCGCGCGCGCGGCCAATGCGGACGTCGCACAGGCGATCATCCGCGAGATGCAGTGGTACGACGATTACCTGAAGCGCGGCGGCGCGGACCGCAGCGCGAACACGACGCCCGGCAACAAAAAGGGCGGCCTGTCGAACATCGTCGAAAAGGCGATGGGCTCGATCATCAAGTCGGGCAACTCGGCGATCTCCGGCGTGCTGTCGCCGGGTGAGAAGGTCAATCAGAAGGGCCTGATCTACGCGGCGACGCCGGCCAGCGACTTCATCTGCGGCACGCTGCAGGTCGCCTCGGGCATCACGCTGCACGTATTCACGACCGGCCGCGGCACGCCGTACAGCCTCGCCGAAGTACCGGTCATCAAGGTCGCGACGCGTTCGGACCTCGCGCGTCGCTGGCACGATCTGATGGACCTCGACGCCGGCACGATCGCGACCGGCCAGTCCAGCATCCAGGAGGTGGGCTGGGAACTGTTCCGCCTGATGCTCGAAGTCGCGAGCGGCCGCAAGGAAACCTGCGCGGAGAAGCTCGGACTGCACAATGCGTTGACGCTGTTCAACCCGGCGCCGGTGACCTGAGCAGGCACCTTGCCCCGTCAATACTCAGGCGAGCGCCGGTCCAGCCGGCGCTCGCCTTTCCGTTCAGAAGACCCGATCGCAATCACAACAGCAAAGAGACATGACCGATTTGAACGTTGACCGCTCCGCGGCAAAGAAACCCTTCCGCCGTCTGCTGCTCACCGGCGCCGCCGGCAACCTCGGCAAGCAACTGCGTCCCGCGCTCGCGCAATGGGCCGACATCGTGCGCGTGTCCGATATCGCTGCGCTCGGCGAAGTCGCCGCGCACGAGGAAGCGGCCGTCGTCAATCTCGCCGATGAAGCAGCCGTGCACGCGCTGCTCGAAGGCGTGGACGCGGTGGTGCATCTCGGCGGCATCTCCGTCGAAGCGCCGTTCGAAGACCTGCTCGAAGCGAACATCCGCGGCCTCTACAACGTGTACTCGTCGGCGCAAAAGCATGGCGTGAAGCGCATCATCTACGCGAGCTCGAATCACGCGGTGGGTTTCCATCCGGTGACGTCGGTTCTCGATACCGAAGTGCCGCTGCGTCCGGACGGCATGTACGGCGTGACGAAGTGTTTCGGCGAATCGCTGTCGCGCTACTACTTCGACCGCTTCGGCCTCGAGACCGTGTGTTTGCGGATCGGCTCGTCGTTCGAGCAGCCGAAGACCGCGCGCATGCTCGTCACGTATCTGAGCTACCGCGATTTCATCGAGCTCGTGCGCTGCTCGCTGTTCACGAACCGCGTCGGTCACGCGATCGTCTACGGCGTGTCGAACAACCGCATCTCGTGGGTCGACAACACGAACGCCGCGTTTCTCGGCTACCGTCCGCAAGACAGCTCGGCGCAGTTCGAACACCTGTTCCCGCCGAGCGCCCCCGACACGCGCTTCGACGACCCGACCCAACTGTACCAGGGCGGCCCGTTCGTGCTAGCCGGTCCGATGGAGCCGAAGCGGGAGCCTAAACAATGAGCGCGAATCCGCAAGTGGAGCGCTTCGAAGCGGCCGGTCCGTTGCCCGCGGCCACCGGTGAAAGCCCGGTCTGGCGCGCGGCCGAGCAGGCGCTGTATTGGGTCGACATTCCGGCGAAGAAGATCGTGCGCGGTTCGCTCGAGACAGGCAAGCGCACCGAATGGCTGCTGCCGGAGCAGGTTGCCTGCATCGCGTTCGATCACGCCGGCACCGTGCTCGCCGGCTGCGAGACCGGCTTGTTCGCGCTCACGCTCGCGGACGCGTCGAAGGCGGCGAGCGGCGAGCCGCTGACAGCGTCGCTGCGCAAGCTCGCGGCGCCTGAATTCCCGCACGGCGGAATGCGTTTCAACGACGGCCGCTGCGACCGGCAAGGGCGTTTCTGGGCCGGCACGATGGTGATGGACATGGCCGCGGCGATCCCGGGCGGCGCGCTGTACCGCTTCGACGAGAAGGGCATGCTGTCCGCGCCGGTCGTCGATTCGCTGATCACGCAGAACGGCCTCGGCTGGTCGCCGGACGGCACGACGATGTATCTGTCCGACTCGCATCCGCTGCGCCGGCTGATCTGGGCGTTCGACTACGACGTCGACACCGGTGAGCCGCGCAACCGCCGCGTGTTCGCCGACCTGCATCACTATTCGGGCCGTCCGGACGGCGCGGCGGTCGATGCGGACGGCTGCTACTGGATCTGCGCGAACGACGCCGGTCTGCTGCTGCGTTTTACGCCGCAGGGCAAGCTTGACCGGCAGGTTCCGGTGCCGGCCATCAAGCCTGCCATGTGCGCGTTCGGCGGCCGTGATCTCGATACACTGTTCGTCACCTCGATTCGTCCCGCCAACGGCGCGAGCGAGCACGACGGCCACGTGTTCGCGCTGCGGCCCGGCGTGAGCGGGCTGCCTGAGCCCGAATTCGCAGGGCAACTGTAACGTTGCTTGCATGAAGCATGCGCCGGGACGAAGCTTTCTCCCGGCGTTTTCATTTTTCAGGACCACTCGTGTGGCCCTTTATTCGTCACTCGTCGTACAACATGTTGCGTGAAGACCACGACACCACGTATTTCTTCAGCAAAAATACAACAGCTCCGCAGACTATACCGATTCCGCCCCATCCAATGCCAGACGGCGCAGGGCCTTGTGGCATGCCACGCCGGTCATCCGTGCCGGCGCTTTTCTTGATGCGGGTAAATACCGTCTGTACAAGATAAAACCCCTTTTATAGACTTCGTATGTTGTCGTACAACATATAAGCCCAAACAAATGGCTTTCTGTGTTGGTGTGCCAGTGCAATTCGGTGGGTTTGCAGGGCATTCGTGCCGCTGCGGTCGATGCGGCATGCATGTCCGAAGCCGGCCGGCGTGATTGAAGTAAGTAGTCGAGTTGTCGACTGGAGTGCTGGGTCAACTGTGCCGGGGAAGTCGCGCAGCCAGTACGGCCAACGCCCGCGCCTGCGAAGGCAGTGAGCGTGAAGCCGGAGACGCGTCAAAACCATGTCACATCCGCTGTTGCTGGGATGGTCTATTTTTCAAGGAATGTCACGATGAACAAGAAGTTTGCCTCTTCCCATGTTTCGATGATCGTCGCGGCCGCGGCGTTGGCGTTCAGCACGATGTCGGCTGAAGCGCGTGTGTTCCGCGTTGCCGATGTGCACGGCGACACCTTCCCGACCAACATGGCCGTGAAGCACATGGGCGAGGAGATCAACAAGGCGACCGACGGCAAGGACTCCGTGAAGGTGTTCGGCAACAGCGCGCTCGGTTCGGAAAACGACACGATCGACCAGGTCCGTATCGGCGCGCTCGACATGGCCCGTGCCAACGGTGCTGCGTTCAACGAAATCGTGCCGGAATCGATGATCCCGTCGCTGCCGTTCCTGTTCCGCGACGTCGACCATTTCCGCAAGGTCATGTACGGTCCGGAAGGCCAGAAGATCCTCGACGCCTTCACCGCGAAGGGCATGATCGCACTGACGTTCTACGAGAGCGGCGCACGCTCGATGTACGCGAAGAAGGCGATCAAATCGCCGGCTGACATGAAGGGGCTGAAGGTCCGCGTGCAGCCGTCCGACCTGATGGTCGACGAAATCAAGGCAATGGGCGGCACGCCGACCCCGATGCCGTTCTCGGAAGTCTATACGGGCCTGAAGACCGGCCTCGTCGACGGTGCCGAAAACAACCTGCCGTCGTACGAAGAAACCAAGCACTTCGAAGTCGCTCAGGTCTACTCGGAAACCCAGCATTCGATGACGCCTGAAGTGCTGGTGTTCTCGAAGAAGGTGTGGGACACGCTGTCGCCGCAAGAGCAGCAGATCATCAAGAAGGCCGCGGCTGACTCGGTGCCGTACTACCAGAAGCTGTGGACCGCGCGCGAAGCCGACGCACAGAAGGCCGTCACGAAGGGTGGCGCAACGGTCATCGCGGCTTCGCAGATCGACCGCGCGGCTTTCGTGAAGGTGATGCAGCCTGTGTGGGCGAAGTACGAAAAGACCCCGCAAATGAAGCAGATCGTCGACGAGATCGAAGCAATCAAGTAAGTCTCGCGTCCCGGACGCAATCAGCAATTGCAACGCTTGTCGCAACAGCGGCGTGAATGGTACCGCGAGGAAATTCGCGAGACCTTCCGCCGCGCGATTTCGCGCGCGTGCGGATCGCGTCGCATCGGGACGGCTGAATTTCAAGCACAGGTCGGTCGTAAGCAAGGACAGGGTCATGAGTTTCCTGAAACGCCCAAATGATTTTCTTTTTCGCGTGCTGCTGGTCGTGGCGTCGCTTAGCCTCGCCGTACTTTGCCTGCTCGTGATTTATAGCGTGGTGATGCGCTACGTGTTTAGCGACGCGCCCGATTTCGTTGAGCCCATCGCATTGCTGCTGGTGATCCTGATCGCGATGTTCGGCGCCGCGCTGAAGGTTCGCGAGGGCGGTCACATCGGACTCGACTCGCTCGTCAAGAAATTGCCCGAGAAAGGCCAGGTGATCGCGAAAGGGATTCAGCACCTGTGTCTGGTCGCTTTCGCGGTGGCGGTCTTCGTCGGTTGCCTCGAGATGGCGGAAACCACGATGGGCGACCGCATTCCGATCATCGGCGTGCCGGAAGGCGTGCGCTACTGCATCCCGATCTTCGCGAGTGTGTGCATCGCGTTGTTCTCGATCGAGCATCTGCTCGAGCTCTTCGCGGGGAAACGGGAAGAGCCGGCGCTCGAACTCTCCGCCACGGAATAAAAGTAGAACCATCATGGAACTTGCCCTTCTTACCGCCAGTTTTCTAATCTTCCTCTTCCTCGGGGTTCCGGTTTCATTCGCGTTGGGCCTGTCCTGCGTTCTGACGTACCTGTTCGAAGGCTTGCCGACCGCGACCGCGATGCAGTCGATGATCTCGGGCATGAACGGTTTCTCGTTCCTCGCGGTCCCGTTCTTCATCTTCTCCGGCGAGCTGATGCTCCACGGCGGCATCGCTGACCGCATCCTGCGTTTCGCGCAGGCCACGGTCGGCCATTTCCGTGGTGGCCTCGGCATGGCCAACGTGGTCGCCTGTACGCTGTTCGGCGGCGTGTCGGGTTCGCCGACCGCGGATACGTCGGCCATGGGCGGCGTCGTGATCCCGCTGATGAAGCGCGAAGGTTATAGCGCCGCATACGCGGTCAACGTGACCACGCACTCGTCGCTCGCCGGCGCGCTGATGCCGACATCGACCAACATGATCATCTACGCGTTCGCCGCGCAAGGCGTGAGCGGCGTGCTGAACGGCAAGCAGATGAGCGGCGTGTCGATCGGCGATCTGCTGTTCTCGGGTCTGCTGCCGGTGCTGTGGGTGATGGGCCTCGTGCTGATCGCCGCTTACTGGCAGGCCGTCAAGTTCGGCTATCCGCGCCGTCCCGACGGCTCGACCGAACTGCAGCGTTTCCCGGGCTGGATGGCGGTGCTGCGCACGTTCATCGGCGCGGTGCCGGGTCTGATGGTCATCGCGATCATTCTGTTCTGCGTGGCGCGCGGTATCGCCACCGCGACGGAGGCGGCCGCAATCGCCGTCGGTTATTCGCTGATATTGACCATCGTCGTGTATCGCTCGCTGTCGATGAAGAAGCTCGGCCATGCGCTCGGCAAGGCCGCGAAAACGACCGGCGTGGTGCTGCTGCTGATCGGTGTGTCGAACATGCTGCGCTACCAGATGGCCTATCTGGAGATCCCGGAGGCAATCGAACGCATGCTCGACGGCGCGACCTCGCTGCCGTGGCTGATGTTGTTGTACATCAACGTGATTCAGGTGTTCCTCGGTACGTTCGTCGACATGGCGGCGCACATCCTGATCACAACCCCGCTGTTCCTGCCGATGGCCATGCACAACGGGGTGGGCCCGGTTCAGTTCGGCATCATGATTCTGCTGAACTGTGCATTGGGTCTCGTGCATCCGCCGATTGGCTCGGTGCAGTTCATTGGTTGCGCAATTGGCAATGTGTCGATAGGGGAAACTACTAAGGTGGCTTGGCCGTATTACCTCGCTATCTTCTCGGCCATCAATATTGTCACCTACGTCCCGTGGTTCTCGACTTGGTTACCGAGCATCATCAACGGCCATCCGGTGTTCTGATCCAAATAAAACGTCTTACCCACACTCAGCGGCGCTCGCATAGGCCGCATTAGAAAGTTTTTAACAGAGGAGTAAAAATGAAAAAGACTCTCTTAGCTTCGGCCTTGGGGTTGGTCGCCCTGGGCGCTCATGCGCAAAGCAGCGTGACGCTTTACGGTATCGTCGATACGGGCCTGGGTTGGCAGAACAGCTCGGCGTCGCTGACCACCGCGGCGAAACCGCAGACCATCCCTGGCAGCTCGCAGGTCAAGATGATCAACGGCATCTGGGCAGGCAGCCGTTTCGGTTTGAAGGGCTCGGAAGATCTGGGTGGCGGCACTAAGACGATTTTCCAGTTGGAAGAAGGCTTTAACAGCGCAACTGGCGCGCAAAGTGTGTCGGGTCTGGCATTCAACCGCCAGGCATGGGTCGGTCTGACGAACGCGCAGTTCGGTACGCTGACGGCAGGCCGCGGGTACACCTCGTACTACACGCTGCTCTCGCCGTATAGCCCGACCACGTGGCTGACCGGTGCATACGGTGCGCATCCGGGCGATATCGACTCGCTGGATACGACGTTCCGGGTGAACAACCAACTGGTTTATACGTCGCCGAGCTTTGCCGGTCTGACGGTTAGCGGTTCGTACGCACTGGGCGGCAATGCGGGCAGCTTCGCAGCCGGCCAAACCTGGAGCGTGGCGGCACAGTACCTGAACGGCCCGATCGGTGTCGCGGCAGGTATCCAGCGCATTGACAACGCGGCATCCGTTGCCACCCCCGCGTGGAATTCCACGGCGACGAACAACGGCGCTCAGCCGTCCGTCTCGGCAATCAACAACGGCTTCCAGACCGCAGCGAAGCAGCAGCGCATTGCGGTGACGGGTGGCTACGCGTTCAACTCGCAGTGGGACGTTTCGTTCGCATACTCGAACGTTAAATACGCTGCGGGCGAGGCTTCGCTGTTCCACGACACGCAGATCTGGAATACCGGTGGCGCAGTGCTGCACTGGAAGCCGATCACGGTGCTGGACGTGGCCGCTGGCTATAGCTACACCCGTGCAACGTCGTCGAACGGCATTCAGAGCACCGCTAGCTACAGCCAGTTCAACCTGTCGCAGTACTACTCGCTGTCCAAGCGCACCGGCCTGTACGCACTCGAAGCGTATCAGCGCGCTAGCGGCCAGACGCTGTCGGGCAACGGCAAGTCCATCATCAACGCAGTGGCAAGCATCGGTGACGGCCAGAACGGTTCGCCGTCCTCGTCGCGCAGCCAGACCGCGGTTGGCGTGGGTATCATCCACAAGTTCTAAACAGTTACTGAAGACGTGGCGGCGCGTTGTTTTGCCGCCACATCGACGCGTTTTTTTCGCATCGTCAGTCTCGCAAAGCTGCGCACATTACGTGCGCAGCTTTTTTTTTCGATGCTTCATTTTGATGCATCGCCGGCGCTGGTCTCGCCAGCGGTGCCAGATCTGGGTTGGGATTGCCTCGCGCGCGGGCTTTCGCGTTACGATGAGAGCCCGGCGCGCTTTCCTGCGCCGTTTCGCGAGGAGACGCCGATGCGTGAATTACGATGGGCTTCGGAAGAGGGCGATGGCATCGAACATCTGGTATTCGATGCGCGCGACGATGGCTTCGCCGTTGAAAGCGTCGTGGTCGGGCAGCGCTATGGCAAGGCGTACGGGCTGCATTACGCGGTGCGCTGCGACGCGCGCTGGCGCACGCGCTACGCGCGGCTGAAGATCGTCGGCGGCGGCGAGCTGGAGCTGCATGGCGATGGCGACGGCCACTGGCACGACGGGCACGGCCTCGCGCTCAGCGCGATCGAAGGCTGTATCGACATCGATATCGCGGCGACGCCGTACACCAATACGTTGCCGATCCGTCGGCTGCAATTGGCGCAAGGCGAACGTCAGCCGATCGAAGTCGCGTATATCTCGACGCCGGACTTGCAGGTCACGCGCGCCGAGCAGGCATACACGTGCATCGAGTTGAATGGCGAGTACCGCTACGAAGGCATTTTTCGCGAGTTCACCGCCAATTTGCGCGTGGATAGCGATGGTCTCGTGATCGACTATCCGACCTTGTTCACGCGTTTGCCGCGCGCGCGTTAGGTTTTGCGTTCGGCGTCGCCCGCTGCGTTTGAGTCGTCGTCGGGCCCAGTCGATGCGCCGCGGCCGAGCGGGCGTTGCATCAGCGTCGTGTCGAGCCAGCGGCCGTGCTTGTAGCCGACAGCCTTCAACGTGCCGGTCAGCTCGAAGCCGAGTTGCGCGTGCAACGACAGTGAGCCGCCGCTGCCGCCATCGGCGATCACTGCGATCATCTGACGCCACGGTCCGGTCTCGCAACGTTCGATCAGCGCCTGCAGCAGCACGCGTCCGAGGCCGCGTCCGCGATACGCGTCGTTGACGTAGATCGAGTCTTCGATCGTGTTGCGATAGGCGGCGCGCGGGCGATACGGCGTCGCATAGCAATAGCCGGCCACGTCGCCTTCGATCTCCGCGACCATATATGGCAGTCCGTGGCTGCGCACGCTTGCGAGCCGCGCGCGCAGATCGTCGACGGACGGCGGGGTTTCCTCGAACGACGCGACACCGGTCAGCACGTGATGCGCGTAGATCGCCTGGATCGCGGGGAGGTCGGCTTCGCTGGCGTCGCGGATCAGCGGGGCGTCGAGCGGAGGGCTGGGTGAAGTCATGCGGGGTCCTGTCTTGGCGGGCGCAGTTTAGCGGACGTCTTCACTATGCCTGTCGCCGGGGCGGATTTGAAGCGGGTCAAAGATCGAATTGATCGAACTCACTCTGCAGCTCGCGATTACGCGCCACGCGTTCGTCGATAGCCGGTCCACGCCGTTCGACGACCGCCGAGATCAGCAGATTGAACAGGCATGTCAGCGGCGCGAGCGAATCCCAGAACTGACCGACGTCGGTCGTCACCTGCAGCAGATCGCCGTCAAAATCGCGCGCCCACGGACAGTAGATATCGGTGACGAGCGCGAACGGCACGCCGCGGCGCGAGGCCGCCTGGCAATAGCGTCGCGCGATCGTCGAATAGGCGCGCGTGTCGGTGACGATCAGATAGGGCGTGCTGAATTCCGAGTTCAGCGAATCGACGTAGGAACCCGACATGCCGTCCGAATAGAACACGCGCGGGCGGATGTATTCGAGATAGCTGTAGAACGCGTTGCTGATGCCGCGCGTCGATTGGATGCCGAGGATGTAGACCGCATCGGCGTTCGCAATGCGCTCGGCGACGCGCGCGAAGGCCGGCGAGCGCGCGAGTTCATACACGTGCCGGATCGCGCCGATCTCGAGTTCGAGCGACTGGGCGAGCGAGGCGTCGCGCGGCGAGGAGCCGTCAGCGACGCTCGGTTCATGAGGCTCACCGGTTTGCGCGCAGTCGCTCGGGCCACGGCGGAACGCGTCGAGCCGGTCCGTGATCAGCCAGGGCCGCTGCTGCGTGCCGCGCAGCTCGCGTTTCAGATCGTCGAGATTGCGATAGCCGACGCTACGCAGAAAGCGGCCGACCGAAATACCGCTGGTGCCGGCTCGCTGCGCGATCTGATCGGCGGTCTCGAGGCCGAGCCGGTCGAGATTCGCGAGCATGTAGCTGGCGACGCGTTTCGACGTCGGCGTGAGTTCGGCAAAACGGGCTTCGACGGTTTGGGCAAAAGCAGTCGTCATCGTCAGTCGCGGCGCGGGGCGCTGGTTGTGCCAGTCTGCGAAATGATGACATATCGATCGACGGCTCGCGCAATTCGATCCTGAAAAAGCCTGTTCGCCGTGCGACGGTCGAGCCGCGTCAGACCGGCCGCCGCACCGGCGCGGCGCGCGAAAAATGCCGTGCGCCAGCCACGCAGGCGACCACGATCACGGTGACGATGATCATCGATGGCGGTACCTGCTCGTGCAGCAGCACGCCGGCGAGCAGCAGCCCGAAAAACGGCTGCAGCAGCTGCAGTTGGCCGACCGCCGCGATGCCGCCGAGCGCGAGCCCGCGATACCAGAACACGAAGCCGATCAGCATGCTGAACAGCGACACGTACGCGAGTCCCCACAGCGCGGCGGCGCCGACACCGTCGAACGACACGGGCCGCGTCCACCATGCGAGCGGCAGCATCAACGGCAGCGACAGCACGAGCGCCCACGAAATCACCTGCCAGCCGCCGAGATGACGCGACAACCGCGCGCCTTCCGCGTAGCCCAGCCCGCACACGACGATCGCCGCGAGCATCAGCGCGTCGCCGAGCGGCGAGGCGTCGATGCCGTGACGCAGCGCGAACGCGGCCACCGCCGCGCTGCCGAGCGTCGAGAACAGCCAGAACGCCGGCCGCGGCCGCTCGCCGCCGCGCAACACGCCGAAGATCGCGGTGGCGAGCGGCAGCAGGCCGATGAACACGACCGCATGCGCGGCGCTCACATGACGCAGCGCGAGCGCGGTCAGCAAAGGAAAGCCGACCACGACGCCGAGCGCGACCACGACGAGCGGCAGCAGATCGCGCCGCTCCGGGCGGGTCTCGCGGAACACCAGCAACAGCAGTAGACCAAGGATGCCCGCGATCGTCGCGCGCGCCACGGTCAGAAACACCGGATCGAGGCCCTGCACGGCAAGCCGCGTGGCCGGCAGCGAGCCGCTGAAAATCAGCACGCCCGCGAAACCGCTGAGCCAGCCGTTGGTGGTTTTGTCCATGGCAAACATCCCTGCGCTGAAAGAGTCTCATGATGCGCGCCGCGGCCGTAAACGTTAAGCTACAGATCAGTACAGTTCGTACAAACTGTACCGAACATGGGAGCAGTACAGATGGCGGAAAGCGAGAGCAACGAGACGGTGCCGGGCACGCGTGTCGGCCTCGTGATGAACAATCTACGGGAGCGTATCGCGAGCCGCTCGCTGATGCCGGGCGCCCGCGTGCCGTCGATTCGCGCGATGACCGACACGCTCGGCGTGTCCAAGTCGACCGTGGTGGAAGGCTATGACCGTCTCGTTGCGGAAGGGGTGATCATCGCGCGGCGCGGCTCGGGCTTCTTCGTGTCGGGCCATGCGCCGCCGCTCGCGCTCGCCGATCTCGGGCCGCGGCTCGATCGCGAGGTCGATCCGCTGTGGCTCACGCGGCAGTCGCTGGAGACCGGCTCGAAAGCGCTGAAGCCCGGCTGCGGCTGGATGCCGGCTTCGTGGTTGCCGGAAGATGGCGTGCGGCGCGCGCTGCGCGCGGTCGCCCGTGATCCGCAATCGCTGCTCGCGGATTACGCGAGCCCGGCGGGCTTGCCCGCGCTGCGTCAGCAGCTTGCGTGGCGGCTTTCCGCGCACGGGGTCGATGCACCGCCCGAGCAGATCCTGCTGACCGACGGCGGCACCCATGCGCTCGATCTCGTGTGCCGCTTCCTGCTCGAACCCGGCGACACGGTGCTGATCGACGATCCTTGCTATTTCAATTTTCAGGCGTTGTTGCGCGCGCATCGCGTGCGGATCGCGAGCGTGCCGTACACGTCGCAGGGACCGGATCTCGCGGCGTTCGAGCGCGTTCTGGTCGAGCAGCGTCCGCGGCTCTACGTGACGAACTCGGCGATCCACAATCCGACCGGCGCGACGCTCGCGCCGGCCGTCGCGCACCGGCTGCTGAAGCTCGCCGGCGAGCACGATCTGCTGATCGTCGAGGACGACATCTTCGCGGACTTCGAAGACGAAGCCGCGCCGCGCCTTGCCGCATTCGACGGCCTCGCGCGCGTCGTGTCGATCGGCAGCTTTTCGAAGACGCTGTCGGCGGCGGTGCGCTGCGGCTATATTGCGGCACGCGCCGAATGGGTCGACCCGTTGATCGATCTGAAGCTCGCGACATCGTTCGGCAATGGTCAGCTCGCGGCGAGCGTCGTGCATCGGATGCTCGTCGACGGCACCTATCGGCGTCATCTAGAGGCGATGCGCGCGAAGCTGGCCGATGCGATGGGAGAGACCATCAGGCGTCTCGGCTATGCGGGCCTCGATATCTGGACACGGCCGCGCGCGGGCCTGTTCGTATGGGCGCGCTTGCCCGGGGCGCTCGATGCCGCCGACATCGCCCGTCACGCGCTGACGGCGGGCGTCGTGTTCGCGCCGGGCAACGTGTTCAGCGCGTCGCAAGCGGCGGCGGGCTTTCTGCGTTTCAACGTGTCGCAATGCAATCGCCCGAAGGTGTACGAGGCATTGCAACGGGCGATGGAAGCGTGCACGGTGTCGGCCGACGCGGGGCGCGAGCGGGTCTGAGACGAACTCAGGCGAAACAGGCGTTCGCGGTCCGCCGCTACAGCGCTATTTGCACAGCAGAAGCATCCGTTCTTCTTCCGAGCAAGGCGTGTGCGGTTTCGGCGCGGGTTGCGCGGCCGCCGCGCTCATCGCCGCGCTGCGGTTCGCGAGACACGCGCGCAGATGCTTCTCGACCGGACCGTAGTACTTCCACCCATGAACGAGCGTCGGCAATTCGAGCTTCACCTGTTTCCATTTCGGATGGCCATGCTCCTGCAGATTGTCGAAGTTCGCGCACAACGAGTCGGCGAAATGATTCAGATTGCTGACTGTGTCGCGCAAGCCGTAGTCGTAGGTGACCAGAAACGCTTTGACGGTCAGACCCGGCACGTCTTCCTTCAACCAGCCTGGGTAGCTGCTTTGGTGGATCGTAGTCGGAAAGTAGGTCTGCTTCGCGCGGTTCGTCTCCGGCGCGTTGGGATCGACGGGCAACAGACGCAACTGTGACAGCAGGTCGGGTTTCATGTCGTTGAACAGCTTTGCCGGCTGCCCGACCACGATGATCGCGACGTCGATCTTCTTCACGATCAGCGCGGCGAGCGCGTCCTCGTTGCTCAGATGCACGACGTTCTGCTGCGGAATCGGCTGGCCGAACATCAGGCGGTAGAGCGTCGTCGCCGACTGCGCGGTGCCGCTGCCTAGCAGGCCGACGCTGATGGTCTTGTCCTTGATGTCGGCGAGCGTTTTCAGCGGCGAATCCGCCCGTACGACGACGTTAATTTCCTCGTCGTAGAGCGGCATGATCAGCCGCAGCGGCCGGATCGTCGTGCCCGCATCGGGGTTGCCCGAGTTGGCCATGTCGATGAACGCCTGGTACACGTCGGACTGCACGAGCGCGAGCTTCACGCCGGGCTCGAAACGCATGCGCTGCACGTTTTCCGCCGAGCCTTTCGACGCCACCACTTCGAGGTCGATGCCAACCGGCTGGGCCACCCATTTCGACAGGTCATTGCCGATCTGGATATACGTGCCGCGCTCCGGCCCGGTGACGATCTTGTAGTGCGCCGGTTGCCGCGCCGGCCAGCGAACATGCGACCAGTACCACCAGGCCCAGCCAGCCCGCGAGAAGTCTCTTCAGCATGATCTTTCTACCTATCGGTCAGGTTGATCCCGCTTCACGCGTGGCGCGTGGAAGCACCAGTGATCCGGTTGCCCTGTCATGTTCAAACTGCTGCCAGGGTCGCTCCGTCTGTTTCCGCTCAGAGGACGCACGATAATGTGCGAATCGGCACAGACGGCGGCCATTTGATCTGGTATGCGAAGCAATGTTTTTGCGCGACGGCGCAGCAGTTTGCGTCTCCGGGACCCTGTTCGGACCGTCGCGTCGCGGGTGAGCGCTAGTTGCTCCGCGGCGTCGCGGTTCTCACGACGCCGACGTTCGTTGCAGTCACGCCCAGTTCGCCGTGCGCTTGCATGCCGACGGACAGCGGTGCCTGCGCTTGCGCTTGCGCGAGCGGCACGCCCGGCGCGGCATCCGTCGTCGCCGCATGCGGCGGAGTCAGCGGCGCCCAGCCGGTCTCGCGAATGACGCGCTCGAGGATCACTTTCGCCGCGTCGTTGCCGCTGTCGATCGCGAGCGCCTCGTTCGCGTGCAGACGCGCGCACGGCCACGACTGCTGCGCGACGCAGGCCTGCGCGGCCTGTAGCGCAGTATCGCGACGCTGGACGAGCGGCCGCATCTGATCGGCCAGACCCTGCGCGTCGCTGTTTCCGGGTTGTAACGTTTGCGCGGCGGCGAGAGCGGCTTGCGCGGCGGACAGATCGTTCGCGCGGAACGCTGTCCTCGCGACCTGCAATGCTTGTCCGGCGTCGTGGGATTGCGGCGCGGGCCGCATGGGCGTCGCGGCCATCGGCGGCGCGGCAGGCGGCGCAGCTGGTGTCGCTGGAATGACGGGAGCCGCGGGCACGACGGGCGCGGGCTTCGCCGCCAGTGCGGTCACGGGCGGTGGCGCAGGCTTGGCCGCGGCCGGCGCGTGCGTGGTCTGTGCTTGAGCAATCACCGGGGCGGACACAAGCGGCGCGATCATGCCGGTCGTTGTTCTGGTATCCGGCGTAATCTGCTCCACGCCTTTATCTTCCGATTCGCCGCCGTCGCTGAATAGCGTATAAGCGACATACGCCAGGCCGATTGCGACAACCGCGCCGATCACGTACAGCACGCGCCAGATAGTCTGCGCAGTGTTGGGCGGCGCATACATCGGATCTTCGTAAGGTGGGATAGTGGTGTCGGTCGACACGAGCGCCGTGTGCATGACCGGCTCGGTCTGCAACAGGGGTTCGGACGCCATCGCGGCAGCGGCGATGGCGGACTCGTCCCGTGTGCCGAGATCGTCGTCGAAACGGGGCAGGGGCTTGTGCGTGGCGCTCGCACGGCTGCCTGGAATACCGGTGCGGATGTGCCGATCGTCCTGGTCGAACGGATGCGCAGCGCCACAGTAGGGGCAGGCGTCGACTTGTCGGTACAGTGCGCCACCGCAGCGTTTGCAGGGCGTGGGGAAACTTTGGCCGGTTGCTGTCTGGGTGGACATGCCGTGGACCCACCTTTGGAAAACGATGCCGTAAAGGCATGCTTCGGATCGGGTTGAGGCAGGAGCCTTGTCCGCGGAATCACGATCCACATGCGCCGGAAGTCGTGGAGACGTAGGCAGCGGCCGCGTTTCCACGGGTTCCAATATGTGGCGTTTCACGGGGGACGTCAACGCGGTTGGCCCCTGGATTGTGTGCGCTACCGCTCATTTGGAGGTATGAAGAAACCCTGGCCATGCATTCGAAACGAGTGTATGTGTCTGTTGTTTCACGACAAATGGAAGGTAACCGGAAGCATCGCGCTGCATGAAGCGAGCGCGACAAAAAAACAACGAGGCCGACGCGTCGTGCGTGCGACCTCGTGATCGACCTTCTATCTGGCGCTTGCCGGTACGCGTTTGCATCAGCTTCCCGATCAGGCGTCGAAGTACGCTCAGTGCTTGCGCAACGGATGATCCTTCAGCAGCCATGCGAGCACGAAGGCGAGCACCACGACGCATGCGGCCGACAGATACACGGTGTGCAACGCACCCGCGAACGCATGCAGATAGTCGTTGCGCAATGCTTCGGGCAGCTGATGAATCGCTGCGGGACCCAATGCGTGCGGAAGTTCGGTGTCGGGCGGGATCAGCTTTTCGAGGCGTCCGGCGAGGCCGTTCGAGAACACCGCACCGAAACCGGCCACGCCGATCGAGCCGCCGATCGAGCGAAACAGCGTGACGCCCGACGTCGCCACACCCATATGCTTGAACTCTACGGTGTTCTGGGCCGCGAGGACCAGCACCTGCATCACCATGCCGAGGCCGCAGCCGAGCAGACCCATGTACAGATACATCACATGAATCGGCGTATCGATCTGCAGGCGCGCGAGCAGCAGCATCGCCACGGAGACGAGGAACGTGCCCATGATCGGGAACAGCCGGTACTTGCCGATCTTGCTGATCACGCGGCCCGTCACCATCGACAGGATGAACAGGCCGCCCATCATCGGCAGCATCTGCATGCCGGCATGCGACGGCGTGGAGCCCTTCACGACCTGCAGATAGAGCGGAATGAACGTCACGGAGCCGAACAGCGATACGCCGATGATGAAGCTCACGAGGCTGCTGATCAGAAACGTGCGCTGTTTGAACAGTCCGAGCGGCATGATCGGTTCGACCGCGCTGCGTTCTTCGTGAATGAATCCCCAGATCGCTGCGAGGCCCATGCCGAGCGTGAACCACAGTTGCGGCGACGACCACGGCAGGATCGTGCCGCCCTGACTCGTGAACAGGATGATGCAGGTCAGCGCGCCGGCGAGAAACGCGGCACCCATGTAATCGATCGTGTGCTTCACGTGGCGCACGTGCGGCTTGAACACCGCGCCGATCACGATGAGCGACAGGATGCCGAGCGGCAGGTTGATGTAGAAGATCCAGCGCCACGTCAGATGCTCGACCAGAAAGCCGCCGAGCAGCGGACCGATGACGGTGGCGAGACCGAAGATGCCGCCGAACACGCCCTGGTAGCGGCCACGCTCAGCGGGCGGAATCACGTCGGCGATCGCTGCCATCGTCACGACGAGCAGGCCGCCGCCACCGAGCCCTTGCAGCGCGCGCAGCACGATCAGCTGGCTCATGTTCTGCGCGATGCCACACAGCGCCGAGCCGACGAGAAAGATGACGATCGCCGTCTGCAGCACGATCTTGCGGCCGAACAGGTCGCCGAACTTGCCGTACAGCGGCACGACGATGGTCGAACTGAGCAGGTAGGCGGTCACGACCCACGACAGGTTATTGAGCCCGCCCAGTTCGCCGACGATGGTCGGGAGCGCGGTCGAGACAATCGTCTGGTCCAGGGCGGCGAGCAGCATGACCAGCAGCAGCGCCGGAAACAGCAGCCGGATCGGCGGATGGTCGGCCGCGGGCGTGGGGTCGACTGACAGGGTCGTAGCGGGTTGTTCCATGGCGGCAACGCGTTGAAATTAATTAACTGAGAGATTAATATATGTGACATCGCCTCTCACGTCAAATTCAATGCAATGACAAGGATCTCGCCTGACGACGCCGCGGCGCATAATGCCGCGGCAGATACGGGGCCGCCCGCGCGAATTGCCGCGAAAGAGCGCGACGCGTCGAAGCCCAAACTCACGGCAGCGCCAACGGATATTCATGCCGCGAATATCGGAAGCAGCGCACCGGCTGGATCGGCCGCCCGCCGCCCTGGCCGGCCGTCGGGCGCCGCGCGCGGTCCCGCGCAGCGTGCGCGCTTGCTCGACGTCGCGCTGACGCTGTTCGCTAGGCAGGGCATCGTCGAGACATCGCTGGGCGAGATCGCCCGCGAGGCCGGCTTCACGCCCGCGATGGTGCACTACTACTTCAAGACGCGCGATCAACTGCTCGACGTGCTGATCGACGAGTGTTTCGCACCGTTGCGCGCGAGCCTCGGGCTGCCGTTTCAGGAGAATCCCGACGATCCGGTCGCGGCAATCACGCAACTCACGGAGCGCGGCTCGTGCAGATCGCGAGCGACAACCCATGGTTCGCGTCGCTGTGGGTGCGCGAAGTGATCAGCGACGGCGGGCTGCTGCGCCAGCGCATGCATGAGCGCTTTGGTTTCGCGCATCAGAACGCGTCGCTGCTGGCGATCGCGCGCTGGCAGAAGGAGGGGCGCCTGAATGCATCGCTCGAACCCGCGCTCGTGTTCGTCACGCTGCTCGGCATGACGATTCTGCCGCTTGCCACCTCGAAGCTGTGGCGCAACGATCCATTGCGCCGCAGTATCGGCGGCGCGGAGATTGCGCGGCACGCGGTGGCGTTGCTGGTGCAGGGCATCGGGCCCGGCAAGGGCGATTGAACTGGCGCCCGGTGGCGCACCGGTCGCCGCGTCCTTTGAAAAGGCCCTAGACTTTGCGATTTTTCTTCCACTCGTCGAACGCCGCCTTCGTCTCGTCGTTCGGCGGATAGGTGCCGGGCAGCGCGGCGCCGGCACGAATCCTTTCGGTGAGGAACGCCTCGAGCTGTTCCTGTCCGGCGGCGGCTTGCGCGACGTCGTCGGCCATCTTCAGCGGAATTACCACAACTCCATCCACATCGCCGACGATCACGTCGCCCGGAAACACCGCGACTCCACCACAGCCGATCGGCACGTTGATATCGACCGCGTGATGGCGGATCAGATTGGGCGGCGCGCTCGCGCCGGCGCAAAACACCGGCATGTCGAGCGCGGCGATCGTCGCGCTGTCGCGTACCGGGCCGTCGGACACCATGCCGGCAACACCGCGCACCTGCAAACGAAGCGACAGAATCGAACCGAACGACGCGCTGCCGCGCTTGCCGCGGCAATCCTGCACGAGCACGTGGCCCGGCGGAATGGTCTCGACGCATTTGCGTTGCGCGTACTCAGGGTCCGCGAATAGCTCCAGTACGTCGATGTCTTCGCGCGATGGGATGTTGCGCAGCGTGAACGCCGGCCCGACCAGATTCGCGCCGCGCCGCGGACCGAGCGGCGCGACGCCCTGCATGAAGGTGTTGCGCAGACCGCGCTTGAATAGCTGCGTGGTCAGCGTGGCAGTGCTGACGTGACGAAGGATGTCGAGCGTCGCGGCGGAAAGCGCGGGCGATGTGGCGGACATGGTGTCGGTTGACCTCGGGTTGAGATGAGGGGACATCGGTAGGCACGCGTGCGCGCCCACGATGATAGCGCCACGACACCACCGGTTAGCAGACCAGCGCCATTCATCGCCGCGACATCGGCAACCGCGACCGAGCCCTTCTTTACGTGACGCGAACCGCTGCAACGAGGCACGCGACGTGCTTGCAGTGTCGTCGGATGCGAGCGACGCAAAACGAACGGCAGCGCCGCGTTGTGCAAACAATACGAAGGGCAGAATCGATACCGGGCGGGGAAGGCCGTACGAACGGGGTTCGTACGAACCGCGCCGGAACATCGGGTGCCGGCGATCGGCGAGCCGCGGAAAAACTGCGGACACTGAGCAGCTAAATCGCGGTGTGCGTCGAGCGCCGTTTTTTCATCGACGTGCAATTTTGGCGCGTTACCGTGCGCAAGGGTTGTACTCGGGAAGATGTTGCGCAATGTTTTACAGGCGCGGACCTGTCTGCAACTCGGCGTGCGAAATCGAGTCGGAATCATGGACAGCAACACCCTGGCCGCGCGAATCGGCGGCAATCAGCAAAGTGAAATACGAAGTGAAACCTCGGCCCCCTCGGACGGCCTAACCGGTTTTTCAGAGCAACAACATACGATGAACGCAGCAATGAGGCTCGATCAGGCCACGATCGTGCTGGTGGAGGACGACCCGGACAGCCGGGAATCGTTGACCTTGTTACTCGAGGCGGAAGGCGCGAAGGTTTGCGCGGTCGCCGATGCGGAAGAGGGCGTCGTGGCGGCGATGCGGTTGCTTCCCGACGCGGTCGTCTGCGACCTCGACTTGCCGGCCATGGATGGCTTCTATCTGATCCAGCGGCTGCGCGACCACGAGATTTGCGGCGGTCATTCCCCCTCGGTGGCGGTGGCCCTCACCGGCCATACCGACGACGCATATCGCCTGCGCAGCATCGGCGAAGGCTTCCAGCATTTCATGACCAAGCCCGCGTTACCCGAAGCGCTCGTGACGCTGCTGCACGACGCGATCGACGCCCGCGCGGCGGGTTGATCGACGCTTAGCAGCGGCTCTCGTGGGAACGGGTTTTAGACAGAGCAGGCCGGCGCGCGGCGGGGAGATGTCGTTTCTCGAAGCAGCGCACGGCCATCGACGCCTTGCAGCGCGTCACGCAGCGTTGCGCACCCAATGTGGCGCGCCGCTATTTCGCCGCGGCCACCGGCGCGGCCGCGCTGGCCGCTTTGGCCGCCTGACAGGCGGCACACAATCCCTTCAATTCGATTTCGTCGCTCGCGAGCCGATAGCCCGCGTCCTCGATCTGCGCGACGAGGGCCTGACGCAGCTTCGGTTGATGCAATTCGGTGACGCTGCCACATTGCTGGCATACGACGAGAATGCCGTGCTGGCATTGCGTCAGATCATGGCAGACAGTGAACGCATTGATTGATTCGATCCGATGCACGAGCCCCACCGACAGTAAAAAATCCAACGCGCGATAGACGGTCGGCGGCGCCGACCCGGCGTGGATCTGGCGCATTTCGTCGAGCAGCGAATAGGCCTTGGTCGCGCGTCCCGAGTTCAGCAGCAGTTCGAGCACCTTGCGCCGGATCGGCGTGAGTTTTTCGCCGCGTTCGCGGCAATATTCCTCGGCGAGTGCGAGAGCCGCTTCCTGCGACGGGCCATGTGCGTGCGACGACTCGTGCACGTCGTGATGCGCTTGATGATCGTGTGCATCGGCGGCGGGGGCGGCGGGGGCGGCAGGTGTGGGAGCGACCGGACGGCCGGTCGCGGCGGGCTTGGCGGTTTTCATGCGTCGATTATAGAGGCAGGGGGATGCAAGTGCCGCGCCGGTCGAAGCGTCGAGAGAACCGGGATTCCCCAGATTTGGCTTACAACTGACAACAAACGAAAAATAGGGTCTTTACTGGCAAAAAATGCCTATTCTTTGTCAGTCAGTCGCTGAATGTGTTTGATGGGACCTCGATGAGACAACTGCTTCACCCATCTCGGGCAGTAGCCTTAGCCTTTCTCTTTGCGATTGCCGCAGGGACCCTCCTTTTGCGGTTGCCCTTGTCGCAGGCCAAAGGTGAGGCAGCGCCGTGGCTGAGCGCTTTTTTTACCGCTACCTCCGCGGTCTGCGTGACTGGACTCGTCGTTGTCGATACGGGCACCTACTGGTCAAGCTTTGGACAGTGGGTCATCCTGGGGCTGTTTCAGATTGGCGGTTTCGGCATGATGACCGCAGCCACCTTGCTGGGACTCATGGTCAACCGGTCCTTGCCGCTGCGAGCGAAGCTGATCACCCAGGTCGAGACGCACACGCTCCGTCTCGGGGACATCGGCAGCGTGGCGCGCCTGGTGCTCGTCGTGACGCTCGTCACTGAACTGACCACGGCACTCTGGCTGACGGTCAGGCTTCATCTCGGGTACAACTTCCAATGGGACGAGGCCGCATGGAGTGGATGGTTCCATGCGGTCTCCGCGTTCAACAACGCGGGCTTTTCAATTCACCCGGACAGTCTGATGCGCTATGCCGCCGACGCGTCGATGCTGGTTCCGGTGATGGTCGCGATTGTCGTCGGCGGAATCGGGTTTCCGGTTCTGTACGATCTGCGGGAAAAACTTCGGGGTGCCCGTCGGCTTTCGTTGCACACCAGGCTCACTTTAGTGGTCACGGGGGCGCTGCTGCTCGGCGGATTTCTTGCGTTGCTGCTGTTCGAATGGACCAATCCGAAAACCCTCGGTCCGATGCCGTTCGGAGAGAAGCTCCTTTCGGCAGCTTTCGCCTCGGTATCCGCGCGCACGGCGGGTTTCAACTCGCTCGACGTCGGCGCAATGAGTCATGACAGCTGGGCCCTGCATTTCTTCCTGATGTTCGTTGGCGGGGGCAGCGCGGGGACGGCAGGGGGTGTCAAGATCGGCACCATCGCCATTCTGGCCTTGCTGGTGATCGCAGAGATCCGCGGGCGTGGCGATATCGAAGCGTTTGGGCGCCGTGTCAGCGCGTCGGCGCAGCGGCAAGCGATTACCGTGGTGGCGCTGGGTGCCGTGATGATCACGGTCGGCACACTGATCGTTTTGCACATCACCGATTTCCCTACCGATCAGGTCATCTTCGAAGTCATTTCGGCGTTCAGTACGGTCGGTCTGTCAACGGGTATCACCGGTGATTTGCCTGCGCCGGCACAGTTCGTGATCATCGCGCTGATGTACGTCGGCCGGGTTGGAACCATTACCTTTGCGACGTCGTTGATGCTGGTTGAGCGGCGTGCGCAATATAGCTACCCCGAGGAGCATCCAATTGTTGGCTGACCTGTTCAAGATTTCGCTCTCTTTTTCGAAAAGCGACAGTGTGGTCGTCATCGGTTTGGGGCGGTTTGGCTGTGCCGTGGCCCAGTCGCTGCTTCGGCTTGGCCATGACGTGATGGGAATCGACCGGGACGAGCAGCAGGTGCAGTTATGGGCGGACCGGTTGACGCATGCCGTCCAGGCCGATTCGACCAACGTGAATACCCTGCGCCAATTGGGCGTTGCCGACTTCCCTCATGCGATCGTGGGCGTTGGAAGCGACCTGTCGGCGAGCCTGATGACCTTGATGGCCCTAACGGAACTTCAGATCAAGGACATCTGGCTGAAGGCGGTGACCACGGAACACGGCCAGATTGCCCAGCGCATCGGCGCGCATCACGTGGTTTATCCGGAAGCGGAAATGGGTGAACGGATCGCTCACCTGATCACAGGCCGAATCTTGGACTACATTGAATTCGGCGAAGGATTTGCCGTCGCCACGATTCATGCCCCGGCGCCGACACACAACTGTCCGCTCGCAGATTGCGGCCTTCTGGAGGCGTTCGGTGTCATGGTCGTGGCCGTCAGGCGCGCTGGCGGAGAGTTCCAGCACGCGGGGCCTGACACAGTTGTTGTGCCGGGGGATCTGCTGATCGTATCGGGCCCCGCGAGCAGGGTTGAAGAGTTTGCGGGTCACGCGAATACCTGAACCGTTTGCGCCGACCCGCGCCATGCTCAGGTCAACGGGAAATCCACATACTTCTTGAACCCCGAGCGCGTCGACAGACGCGAATACCAGCGCTCCAGATTCGGCAGCGGCGGCCGCTGCAAACCGTCGAGGCCGAACCAGCGCTTCGCGTACGCGCCGATCACGATATCGGCGAGCGTGAACTTGTCGCCTTCGAGAAAGAAGCGGCCCTGCAGATGCGTGTCGAGCAAACGCCACAGCACGGTGACCGCCTTCACGTCGGCGGCGAGTTTGGCGGCGTCGCGCTCGGCCTCGGGCGTGCGCACGAGGGTCCAGAACACGGGACGTTCCATTGGCTGCAGCGTCGACAGCGACCAGTCCAGCCAGCGGTCGATGCTCGCGCGCAGTTTCGGGTCGGCCGGATACAGCAGGCTCGATTCGCCGTATTGCATCGCCAGATAGCGCAGGATCGAGTTGGATTCCCACAGCACGAAGTCGTCGTCGACCAGCGTCGGAATCTTGCCGGTCGGGTTCATCGCGAGATAGTCGGGTTCGTTGTTGCGGCCGAATTGCAGGCCCGCGTCGATGCGATCGAACGGCAGCACGAGTTCGTCGCAGCACCACAAGACCTTCTGGACGTTGACCGAGTTGGCGCGTCCCCAGATCGTAATCATCCGGTAAATCCTTTTCTCTTACGGTTGGCAAGCCGCGCGGCGTGCGCGGCGTTCAGCCAGTAACGATACACGATGCGCGCGCCTTTGCGCGACGGGCCGCCCGGCCGACATTGCGTTGCGTACAATGACCGCACTCCGGATCGCCCGCTGAAAACACGCATCCCAACTCATTGAGGCATCGCATGGCCCGCATTGTTCCCGACGACTGGAAAAGCCTCGAAGCGACCGGCGCGGCGGCGCGCGAACGTGAAACGCTCGCGCTGCTCGAAAAGCCACTGCCCGCCGACTACACCGTCTACCACGGCGTGCATTGGACGCGCCTGAACCAGAACTTCTCCGTGTTCGGCGAGGCCGATTTCGTGATCGTGAGTCCCGCCGGGCGCCTGCTGATCATCGAGCAGAAGACCGGCTTTCTGCGCGAAACGCCGAAGGGGCTCGTCAAGGTGTATCTGCAAACCGAGCGAAACGTCGCGATCGCGCTCGCGCATACGATCGAGAGTCTGCACCGGCGTTTTACCGCGGCGTTCGGCGCGGGCGCCTATTTCATCGAGGAACTGCTGTACTGTCCCGATCACATCGTCAAGGATGCGGCGATCGCCGGCGTGAATCCCGCGCGCATCGTCGACGCTACGCGGCGCGAGCGTCTCGCGGCGATCATCCGCGAAGCGCTGCCGGCCGATGAACCGCGGCTTCCCTGCGCGGCGAAAATCCACCACTTTCTCGCCGACGAACTCGCGTTGACGCCCGACACGAGCGCGCTCGTCGGGCAGGCGGGCACGCTCGTCACGCGCCTCGCGGGCGGACTTGCGACATGGGCCCGGCGGCTCGAATTCGCGCCGTTCCGTTTGCGCGTGATTGGCACGGCGGGCTCCGGCAAGACGCAACTCGCGGTGCAGGTGATGAAGGACGCGGTCGCGCGCGGCGAGCGGCCGTTGTACGTGTGCTTCAACCGGCCGCTCGCCGATCACATCGCGCGGGTCGCGCCGCCGGAGGCGAAAGTCGCGAACTATCATCAGCTTTGCGACTGGATCGCGCGCGACGCGGGCCGCGCGCCCGATTTCCGGTCGGCGCAGGTGTTCGATCAACTGGAGGCCGTATTCGCCGACACGCCGATCGAACCGCGCTGGCAATTCGACGTACTGATCGTCGACGAAGGGCAGGATTTCCAGCAGCCATGGTTTGCCGCGCTCGAGCGGCTGCTGCGGCCGGGCGCCGCGTGGTGGTGGCTCGAAGACCCACTGCAGAATCTGTACATGCGTGAGCCGGTCTCGTTGCCCGGCTGGACCACGCTGAAAGAAACCACCAATTACCGCAGTCCTCGCGACATCCTCGATTATCTGCGCGACGTGCTGGGCGCGTCCGTGCCGCTGGCCGCGGCACTTACGTCGGGCAGTCCGTTCGACGGCTCCGAGGTTTCGGTGTCGGTCTACGACGAAGCGCAGGGCGCCGAAAGCAGTATCGACGCAACCAAGCGCGCCATCACCCAGGCGCTATCGCTCGGTTTTCGCAAGCAGGACATCGCGGTGCTGTCGTTCCGCGGCCGCGAGGGCTCGGCGATGAGCGCGCTCGATCATCTCGGACCGCATCGGCTGCGCAGTTTCACCGGCAAATACGATCTGTTCGGCAACCCGGAGTATCGTGAAGGCGACGTGCTGTTCGAGTCGATCTACCGCTTCAAGGGGCAGGCGGCGCCGTGCGTGATCTTCACCGAGATCGACTTCGACGCGTTCGACGAACGCAGCGCGCGCAAGCTGTTCGTCGGCGCGACGCGCGCGACGATGAAGCTGATCGTCGTCGCGTCGCAGCGGGCCGCGCGGCATTTGCAGTTGCGCGAGGCGAAGGACAGGTAGCGGCGGCGTTCGGGCGCTGCGCCCACTCGGAACGTTGCGCTCAACTCCACGCCCTTGCGCTCACCAGCATCCCCGTGCGCGTCAGCGCATCCCACCAGATCACGCGCAGCAGCGGCGCTTGCTGCGCGATCAGCAGCGCCTGCACCGGATCGCTTTCGACGAAGTGCGTGACACCCGCCCGCAGCGCCGCGCTCGCCTTGTGCGCGGCCGCGCCGGCGAGGCTGTCGTCGTGCAGGCCGGGCGTGCGCATCGCCAACTGCATGTGAGCGAAGCCGTGTCGCGCCAGCCACGCTTCGGTGCGCGCGCGATCCATCTCCGGGCGGCCCGTGATGATCGTGCGCACCTGCTGCAGGTCGATGCCGGGCAGCACCTCGAACGGCAGCAGCGCGTCGCGCTCGGCGAGCGCGGCGGCGAGGTCCTCGTCGTAGCGCGCGAGCGGTACGTCGGGCAGCAGGATGCCGTCGAGGTCGATCGCGTAGACCGCGTACTCGTGGTCGTTCGCCATTGCGGGCGCGGCGCCGGCTTCGACGCGCGCCCAGTCGTCGCGGTAGCGCTCGGTGTACGCCTGGCGCTCCCATGGAAAGAGGGCGAAGTAGCCGCGCGCATCGATCGCGTAGTCGGGCTGCGCGCGGCTCAGATCATCGACCGCGGCGGTCAGGGTTTTGACTTCGAGCCCGTGCGCCTGCAGAAACGCGATGCAATCGACGAGCGTAAAACCGCGTCCCGCGATGTCCTCGCACAACAGCACTTTCGATCCGGCGGGCGGGATCGGCAGCGTCGAATCCCATGCGACCGCGCGCGTCTGGCGGTCGTAGCGCAGGAACGCGACCGGCGCGCCGACCGCGTGCGACACCATCAGCGCGAGCGGCGCGCCGCCGCGCAGAATCCCGAGCGCCATCGCGAAACGCTCGGCCAGCAACGCGGGTTGCAGTGATTCGATCCAGTGATCGAGCTGTTCGTACGTCAGAGGCAGGACCGGCTTGTTCATGACTATCGAGGCGCCGCGTGGCGCGATGGAAGGCAATGGTCCGCGGGGATGCGCGCCCGGCGCGCGCTGACGCACTGGCGCGACATCGCGGGTCCCCGTTTTTGAGTCAGCGCATTTTGGCGATATTATGCATGCGGGTCAAAGGTCGCGTGTCGGGGTCGCACGCGTTTGACGGCACGGCACGGCGCAATTTCGCGTGGCATGAGATCGGCTGACCGTGGCGCCGCCCGCGGTCCGGCGAATCAACGAAAACGGATAAAAAAAGCAAATGGCCAATCTGATTGCAACGCTGCCCAACGCAGCCAGCGGAACCGGTGTGCCCTGGCGGATGCGCTGGCTGACGGGGCTGGCGGGACTGATCGTCGGGCTTTCCGTCTGTTGCGCGCATGCGCAGTCGGGCGCGCGGCAGTCGCCGGCGCTGGCGCTCGACGTGCAGGGCAAGATCGCCAATACCAACGACGCCGCGCATCGCACCTATCACTTCAACGAGGCTCAACTGCTCGCGCTGCCCGTGCATACGATCACGACCTCGACCACCTGGACGCCGCGCTCGACGTTCACCGGGCCCCGGCTCGCCGACATCCTGAAGGCCGTCGGCGCGCACGGCACCCAGATCGAGCTCCACACGTTCGACGACTACACCTACACCGTGCCGGTGTCGGACTGCGAACGCTACGGCGTGATCGTCGCGTACAGCATGAACGGCCAGCGCCTGAAACTCAGCGACTTCGGGCCGCTGTTTCTGATCTATCCGCGCGACGCTTTTCCAGATGAACTGACTGGCGCGGTCGGCGACTCGAAATTCGTATGGCAGATCAAGGCCCTCATCGTCAAATAGCGCGCCGTCCGTGGCGGCGCGTGTTGTACGTGCTGATCTGGCTGATGGCGCTCGCGGCGCCCGCCGGCGCGATCGGCTATCTGCTCTATGCGAACCTGTTGAACCCGCGCGCAACCGAGCAGCTGACCGGTACCTACGACGGTTTCTACTGGGACGCCGCGCAACTGCAGATCGCGTACGCGCGCTTCGAGAACCAGCTGCTGCTGTATCAGTCCGGTGCCGACGACGATTATCAGCAGTTGCAGCTGCGCTTCCAGCTGCTGCAATCGAAGCTGCGCGTGATGGCCGGCTCGACGCATCGGCTCTCCGCGCAGCTCGCTCTGTTGCAACAGCAGCTCGACGAAATCAAGACGCTCGAGACTGTGCTCGGCGACATCCAGCCCGAGATCGACGTACTGCAGCGCGACCGTGCGCGTGCCGCGAAGATCGACGCGCAGCTGCGCCAGCACTGGAGCGAGGTCAACGATCTCGCGCTGTCGCGCCGTTTCGCCGATGTCGCCGACCGCGAGGCGATGAACCGCGATTTCATCGACAAGCGCCGCATTCTGTTCGCGGGCGGTCTGGTGCTGCTATTGCTGTCGGCGGCGGCGACGCTGCTGCTCGTGCTCAACGGCCGGCGCCGCACGCGGCTGATGCGCCAGCAGCGCGCGGCGCTGGAAGCCGAGCATCAGGCGAGCCGCGCGGCGCGCGAGGCGAGCCTCGCGAAGGATGCGTTTCTCGGCATGATCGGCCATGAGCTGCGCACGCCGTTGCATGCGATCGTCTCGTCGGTGGAATTGCTCGGCTTCAACTATCACTCGGAGGCCGACCGCAAGGTGATCCAGCGGCTCGAAACCGCGGCGCGCCATCTCGAGGCGCAGATGAAGGACCTGACCGACTACGCGCGCCTTGGCGCCGGCAAGCTCGAACTGCGGCACCAGCATTTCGAGCCGCGCGAGCTGCTGGCGTCGATCGTCGATGAACACACGATGTCCGCCAGGACGCGCGGGCTCGAGCTCGAAAGCGAGGCGAGCGGCGCGAGCGGGCTCGTCGAGTCGGACCCGCACCGCATCCGGCAGATCGTCAACAACCTCGTCACCAACGCGATCCGCTACACCGAGACCGGCACGGTGCGCGTCGAACTGCGGCAAGAGCCGGCGCTGCTGGTTTTCGTCGTCAGCGACACGGGGCCGGGCGTGCCGTCCGAACAGATCCCGCTGATCTTCGAGGAGTTCACGCAGCTCGACGCGTCGCGCACGCGCCGCTTCGAAGGCGCGGGGATGGGGCTCACGATCGTGCAAGGGCTCGTGAAGCTGTTCGGCGGCACGGTGGATGTTGCGAGCACGGTCGGCGAGGGCACCCGCTTCACGGTGAGGATCCCGGTCGTGCCGGTCGCAACCGTCGAGCCGGCCGACGTCGCGGAGCAAGCCGAGCCGGACGGCGCGCAGCCGTGCGTGCTGATCATCGACGATAACCGGCTGATCCGCGAGTCGCTCAGCGAAATGGTCGCGCACATGGGCTACGACTCGCTCGCACTCGGCAATGTCAACGACGCGCTCGCGTGGCTCGACACCCACCGCTGCGAAGTGGTGCTGCTCGATCTGCACATGCCGGAGCGCGATGGCTACACGTTTCTCGAAGACTTCGCGATGCGCGGCGGACCGTCGGCGGGCGTGCCGGTGATCGTGGTCAGCGCGTACGCGCCGGAGGTCGTGCGGAATGGCGAAAGTGGCGCGACTGGCGCGCTGTCGGTGTTCGAGGCGCTGTTAAAGCCAGTCCATTACGAGGATCTGAAGCACGCCCTGCAGCGGGCGCTGGCGGCGCGGCATCAGGCGTGAGCGCGTGAGCGCGTGAAGGTGGCGCTGCCGCGAACGGGGCGCGCATCGGCGCCCGCGCTTCAGGGGCGGTTCAGCCGCTTCGACAGATCGGCGACGAGGATCGCCATGCGCGCGGGCTTCTCGTAGCACGCGACGTCGAAATCGCGGATCACCTCGCTGATCTCCGATTCGCTGGCCTTGCCGGTCAGCAGTTCTCCGGTCAGTACGAAGATCGGCGCGTCCGGGTTCTCCGACGCGCGCACCGCGCGAATCGCGGCCGCCGAGGTCTGCGAGCCGAACAGCCAGTCGATGATCACGCCGTCGAACACCTGCGTCTGCAACTGCTCGCTGAAGGCCGCGAGCCCATAGATCGCGACCGCAGTGAAGCCGCTGCGCTCCAGATAATCGCGCAGGTTATCGGCGCTTGCACGATCGTCGTCGACCACCGCGATGGCCGGCTTGTCGGTCTCGGCGCGGCGCGGATAGATCTCGATCTTGTGAACTTCGTACGCGCTCTGATACAGCGCGCCATCATGACGCGAGACGCGCCATTGACCGAGCCGCGAATAGGCGACGAATTCCGGGCGGCTACCCGGTTCGAGCGCCGCGCCGACCCACGCGGTGCAGGCGATTTCGGTCGCGCCGATGCAGAACACCGCCTCCTGGGCGATCGCGCCGACGACGCCCGGATCGAGCGACTGCGCGCCGAACAGCTGCGCCGCGGGTTCGTCGAATACCTCGGCGACTTTCTTGATCTGCGACAGCGTCCACGGACTATTGCCGCGCAGTTTGCGGTGCCCCTGAGAAAAACTCAGATCGAGGATGCGGCATAGCTCCGTGGTTTGCTGTCGCTTGCCGATTCCATGCCTGCTCATCAACTCGCGCACGCGCTCGGCAACCGCGATGGAGTCGGGTGAGTGTGTTTCGTTGGCCATGCTGCGTGAAAATCCGCTGGGTTAAAAGGTACATCTGGAGCGCGGTCGGCAGGCGCAAGCCGACCCTGCGCATGCTATGCGCATGAATCGGCCACGCGGGGACAGCAAATGTACCGTAAAAAAATTCACCATTTATGATTTTGTCAGACCGGCCGCCGAGTCCGCTGATGCAAGCGACGCCATGGCCGTGCCGGTGACTTTTGATGCATTGAGCATCACAAGGCATTCTACCGGTGAAACGATGACGAAACCGTAGGGAATCCACGAATGAGTAGTGCGCAAGGCGACGGATCCGGCCGCTTGCCGCAAAGCCCGGCAGGTCCGCTCTTGCGGAAAAGCCAGGCGAGAGGCGCAATGAAAAGTGTGTCCGGAGGGATCGGGTTTGCGCCGGCACGCGCGGTCCGCGTTCAGCTTGCCGGCATCGTGTCGAGCCGGGCCGCCGAATTTTGAAGTTCTTTGAAAATCCGCTCGGCGACCTTGCCCGGAAAGCGCTCGGGCAACTCCGCCGACACCCGCTCGATCACGCCAGGTGTCTGCTCGATCAGACGCTGGAGCAGCGGCTCGGCGTCGGCGCCGTACGAGCACTTCAACGCCATCGCGTTGAAGTGTCGCCGCTGCACGTCGCGAAACGCATCGTGCTTGCTGCGCGACCATAGACCCATCGCAAGCCGCGCCTTGTACCACGACCACTGGTTCGGGCCGTTGCCCTCGACCGGCCAGATCGACATCACGTCGTAAAGCGGCGTCAGACGGTACTGGCCACCGACGAGCAGGCGGATGCTGAAGTTCTTCGCGTGGCCGTCCGGCGCGGCCAGCATCCAGAACAGGATCTGGCTCGCGAGCAGGGTCTCGATGTCCTGCCGCGCCTCGACCGATTGCTGCAGAATCCGCGCGAGGTCGAGCACGCCGGGGCCGCCCTCGTTTTCGTACTTGCGATGCGACGGCACGCCGTAGACCTGGCAGAAATCTTCCTGCGGCAGACGCAGCAGCCAGCTGCCGCTCGAATGCATCTGCCGGTCGAAGCGTTCGACGGCGAGCACGCGCTGCTTGCCGAACCTGAGCACCTCGGTGTTCGCGACCGGCAGGCCGAACGCGCGCAGAATCCGCAGACACAGCCACTCGTTTTCGACCGACGTGCTGAGATCGGCGAGCCGGTTGCCGACCAGCCCGAGCGGCAGCTTGAAGATATGCGTGGTCGGCGTCGCGCCGTGCGGCCGTTGCCATTGACCGTCGTGCCACAGCAGCGCGGTTTTCTCCTGCGCGCCGGCGAGCGAGATGCGGAAGTCGTCGGATTCGTCGGGCGCGCCGAGCGTCGGTTTGCCGACCGTCTGCGCGAGCAGCGCCTCGATGTCGTCGTCGGAAAGCGGCGTGCCTTCGATGCGCTGGACCCCGGCCGGCGCGTCGTCTTCGGCGAGCAGCTGGACCGCGCCGACGCAGTCGCGGCCGATGGCCTGCAGCAGATCGAACGCGTCGAGCGTTTCGGTGCGGTAGCGCTGCGCGATGCGTTTGCGGATGACGTCGCTGTCGGGCAGCAGGTTGTCGAAGTAGTTGAGCACCCGCGGCCCTTTGTGCGTCATGTTGCCGGGCGTGAACGGCAGCGACAGCGACAGCGGACGACCCGCGGGCGACGCGATCCAGGCGGCGTCGTAGGCGAACTCCATCGGGCCGCGCGCGGGCAGCCGCCAGAGCCCGACGCGCTCGCCGTTGGCCCACACCGACAATGCCTTCGAAGCGGTTTGCCGGGCCATCTCACCACTCGACGTTCGGTGCCGGCTCGGAGCTCGGCTGATTTTTGTCGCGCAACTGCAGTTGCAGGCCGTAGGCGCCGCACAGCGCGAGCAGCTGGGTGAGCGTGAGCCCGCTCGCATCGGTTTCGAGCGTGGAAATGCGGCTTTGGCTCACGCCGACGCGCGCGGCGGCCTCGGTCTGCGTGAGGCCGGCCTGGCGGCGGCTGGCCGCTAGCAACTGCGCGAGCTGGTCCGACGTGGCGATCAGGTGGAGCATGGCGGATTATCTGCGAGACGAATAAATGCAATTTATGCGTGAGACGAATATTTGTCAAATATTTGTGTGACGCATAATCGACAAATATTCGTGTGACGGATAATCGGGCATTTCGGCGGGCGCCGGCCGCGCCGTCCCGGCTGCGACCAGCCGCGGTACCGACGTCGCTCGTCATTGCGGACAATGGCTCCCACTGCGAAGATGACGCCCACATCTCCAATCCGCCCACCGATGACCACGACTTACCCGCTGCACTCGACCTTCACGCCCGCCGACCAACCGTTTCCCGGCCACGCCGACGTCGTGATCGCCGGTGCCGGCATCATGGGCTGCGCGGCCGCTTATTACCTGGCGCGGCGCGGCCTGTCGGTGGCGGTGCTCGACAAGTCGCGGATCGCCGGGCAACAGTCATCGCGCGCGTGGGGTTTCGTGCGTCAGCAGGGTCGCGAAGCCGCGGAGGTGCCGCTGATGATCGCCAGCATTCCATTGTGGAAAGAACTCGAACGTGAGCTGAATTTCGATCTCGAATGGCGCCAGGGCGGTTGCCTGTATGTCGCCACCCATGACGAAGACTGGACATCGTTTCAGCAATGGACCGAGGTCGCGCGTCAGTATGGCCTCGATACCCGCACGCTCGACCGCAGGCAGATCGACGCCGTGGTGACCGGCATGCAGGGCCCCGCGCTCGGCGGCCTGTACACGCCAGGCGACGGCCAGGCCGAACCGCGCCGCGTCGCCGCGGCCTTCGCGGCACGGGCGGCCGAAGCCGGCGCGCTGTTTTTCGAGGGCTGCGGCGTGGTCGGCGTCGAACGCGCGGGCGGTGCGATCGCTGGTGTGGTCACCGAGCGCGGCACGATTCGTACCTCGCGTCTGATTTGCGTGGCCGGCGCGAGCAGCTGGCGGCTGCTCGGAACGCTCGGTCTCGAACTCCCGCAGCAGGCCGTGCGCGGTACCTGCATGCGCACCAATCCGTTGCCGCCGATCACGGCGTCGACCTTCTGGGGCCACGGTCTCGGCATCCGGCAGCGCGCGAACGGCGCGATCAATCTCGCCGACGACATGCAGGTCGACATCGACATGACGCTCGGTCATTTCCGCGCGCTGAAATGGTTTTTGCCCGAACTGTGGACGCAGCGCGAGAAGTTCAGCTTCCATCTGAACGGCGCCTGTTTGCGCGATCTGCGCGAACGTCTGCCGGGCGGCGTGCCCGACGCCGAACGCGTGCTCTATCCGCGCGACCCTCATCCGCAGCCGAACGCGAGCCACGCGCCGCGCGCGCTGAAAAAGCTGCGCGCACTGTTTCCGGCGTTGCGCGACGCCCAGGTGGTCGAGGCGTGGGCGGGGCTGATCGACGTGTTGCCCGACGGCATTCCGGTGATCGATGCGGCGCCGCAGGTTCCGGGCCTGACGATCGCGACCGGCTTCTGCGGTCACGGTTTCGCGATGGGGCCGATTGTCGGCAAGCTGCTGGCTGAACTCAACGATGGCGGCAAGGCGTCGCTCGATCTGTCGGCGTTCCGTTTGCAGCGTTTCTTCGACGGCACGATGAAGCGGCCGCGCAGCATGCTGTAACCCCGCGCAACCCAGCCCGATACAACCCAATCCAACCGATACCACCGATGACCGAACCCGTCCTCCGTCACGCCGACGTCCCGTACTACACGCAATGGGGCAGCCCCGAGTGGGTGCGCGCCATCGTCGAACAGCAGCGCGACCCGTGCGACGATCCGCACTGGCAGCGCAGCGGTTTCGCCGACCCCGAGCGCTATCGCTTCTGGGCGCAACGCCTGTGCGGGCTGACGTGCCTCGAGTCGGCTCTTGACTACTGGAGCATCGATCACGCGCCGCGCGCCGCACTGCTCGACGACGCGCTGCGGCATGGCGTATACCGGTTGCGCGACGATGGCGGCGTCGACGGTCTGATCTACCGGCCGTTCGCCGACTGGGCGGGCCCGGCGTTCGGCCTCGATATCGACGTGCTGCCGCAGGCGTCGCTCGAGGAGATCGCGGCGCGGCTCGACGACGATACGCTCGCGATCGTGTCGGTGAGTCCCGAGATCCGCTATCCGGAGCGGACGAACCAGCGGCGGGGCGGTCATCTGATCCTGCTGCACGGGCGGGATCGCGGCGGCGTGTGGTTTCACAACCCGTCGGGCGTCGCGCCGCATCAGTCCGACGTGTACCTGCCGTTCGCGACGATGTCGCGTTTCTATGCAGGGCGGGGGATGACGCTCAGCCGCGGCACGAGCTAGCCGGCGCGCTGGGCATGAAGCGGAGTTCGCGATTCGGCGGGCAGTAGACGTCCACACGACTGGTCAATTTTTTCGCGCTCGGTTACGGTGACGTCATGCCCACTCCATCCCCATTGGATCGCTCCGCCCATGACCCGCCCGACCACGCAGATCTTCGACGCCGCCGCCACCGCGCGGCTGATGCCTTACGCAGCGCTTGTCGACGCGTTGAGGCGCGCTAGCATCGACTACGCGCAACGACGCATCGTGAGCCCCGAGCGGCTCGTCGTGCCGCTGAACGCCGGCGGCGTCATGCTGTCGATGCCCGCCACCGCGCCCGATCTCGCGATCCACAAGCTCGTCAACGTGTGCGCGAGCAACGGCGCGCGCCGTCTGCCGACGATCCACGGTCAGGTCATGGCCTTCGATGCCGATACCGGCGAGATGCTGTTCATCCTCGATGGTCCGACAGTGACGGGGCGCCGGACCGCGGCGATGTCGATGCTCGGCATCGCGACGTTCGCCGCGCGCACGCCGCGTGAGTTCCTGCTGATCGGCACCGGCACGCAGGCGCTCAATCATCTGGAGGCGATCGGCGAACTGTTTGCCGACGCGCGCGTGTGGGTCAAGGGCAGCGCGCCCGTGCGCGCCGAAGCGTTCTGCGCGGCGCAGCGCGGCAAGGTGCGTGAGCTGCGGCCGCTGCGGATGCGGGCGCGACGATTCCCGCTTCGGTCGACGTCGTGATCGCGTTGACCACGAGCAAACAGCCGGTCTACGACGAGACGGCACGCGCCGAGCGGCTCGTGATCGGGGTCGGCGCTTTCACGCCGCAGATGGTCGAGATCGGCGCGACTACGATCGCGGGCAGCGCGCTGTTCGTCGACGATCAGGCTGGCGCAATGCACGAGGCCGGCGATTTCATCCAGGCCGGTGTGGATTGGGCGCGGGTGGGCGGGATCGCCGCGGTGCTCGAGCAGACGCAGCCCTTGCCGGCGGGGCCGGTGGTGTTCAAGAGCGTAGGCTGCGCGGCGTGGGATCTGGCCGCGTGCCGGGTCGCGCGTGACGCGCTGGCGCGCGGCTGACCGTCAGCGGCCCAACCGGCAAATAATCGCGCAAAATATCCCGAAAAAACAACTGTCTGGGCGCGCAAGGTTGGCAACTTGCGCTAACCTGCGGCAGATGTTGCCGTGCAAACTATCTCAAAACGTTGCACCATAGATGTTTGCCGGAAAAAGCGCCATAGCGGACGTGAGCCGTAGCCCGTCCGCCCGCCGCCGATTCCTGATCGACGCCTTCCCCCTAGACGCTGCGACCGTGCCATGACGACCCAACAAGCTCCTGCCACACCCGACCTGCCGCTCGACATGATCATCTTCGGCGGCACCGGCGACCTGTCGTTCCGCAAGCTGCTGCCCGCGCTGTACATGGCGCATCTGCACTGCAACCTGCCGCCCGACACCCGCATTCTGACGATCGGGCGCAAGCCCTGGTCGCGCGAGGAATACATCAGCGAATTCATGGAGGAGAAGGCGAAGCCCTTCATCGACAAAAAAGCGTTCGACGCGTCGGCGTGGGACAAATTCCTCGCGATTTTCGAATACGTGCGGATGGACGTCGATGCGGCCGAGGACTACCTGCGCCTGAAGGAAGCGTCGCGCGACGGCGTGAACCGCGTGTTCTATCTGGCGACGTCGCCGGATCTGTTCACCCATATCTGCGACAACCTGTCGTCGGCCGGGCTCGTCGACGGCAATTCGCGGGTGGTGCTCGAAAAGCCGCTCGGCCACGATCTCGCGTCCGCGCAGGAGATCAACAACGCGGTCGGCAAGCATTTCGAAGAAGCGCAGATCTACCGGATCGACCACTACCTCGGCAAGGAAACCGTGCAGAACCTGATGGTGCTGCGCTTCGGCAATCCGATTTTTGGGCCGCTGTGGCAGGCGCCATACATCAAGAGCGTGCAGATCACGGTGGCCGAAACGGTCGGCGTGGGCAGCCGCGCGGGGTTCTACGACAAGACCGGCGCGCTGCGCGACATGGTGCAGAACCACCTGCTGCAACTGCTGTGCATCGTCGCGATGGAGCCGCCGGTGTCGCTCGATCCCGACGCGGTGCGCGACGAAAAGCTGAAGGTGCTGCGCTCGCTGCGGCCGATGACGCCCGAGGACATCGCGCGCGACACGGTGCGCGGCCAGTACACGGCGGGCGCGGTGGATGGCGAGGCGGTCAAGGGCTACCTCGAGGAAGACAACGTGCCGGCGGGCAGCCGCGCCGAAACCTTTGTCGCGTTGCGCGCGCGGATCAACAACTGGCGCTGGGCCAACGTGCCGTTCTTCCTGCGCACCGGCAAGCGGATGCAGAAGAAGCTGTCGGAGATCGTCATCGAATTCTCCGATCTGCCGTTCTCGATCATCCCGAGCGGTGGGCGAACCTACGGCAATCGTCTGGTGATCCAGTTGCAACCCGAAGAGTCGATCCAGTTGCAGGTGCTTGCGAAAGAGCCGGGCAGCGGCATGCACATGCTGCCGGTGAGCCTGAACCTCGACCTGCAGCAGGCGTTCACCGAGCGTCGCGCGGAAGCCTATGAGCGACTTCTGATCGACGTGATCCGCGGACGTCTGACGCACTTCATGCGCCGCGACGAACTCGAAGCGGCATGGGCGTGGGCCGAGCCGATTCTCGAAGGCTGGGCGAAGTCGGGCGAGCGGCCGCGCTCATATTCGGCGGGCACGTTCGGACCGGCGGCATCGACCGCGTTGATGACGCGGGAGAACGCCGTGTGGGCGGAGGAATCGCAGTAACGGGCTTTTGACAGCGCGCTATTCGAAGCGGCTCGCGACGTTGCAATGGCGTCGCGAGCCGCTTTTGCGTGTGCTGTCGTTGCCGCGCTGATTATTCGCCATTCATACGGCTTGCGCCTATGACGGTTTCCTTGGCCGCGTCACTCAGCGGCATTCCAAACGGGGCATCGATGGGGCGAATTCTCGTGGCATTGATCTGGGCGGCAAGCGTGGCAATCACACTCGATCTCACGGCTTGCGCCAGCAGCAGTCTCGATGCCCGGAGCGATCCGCCGAAGGTGATCATCGACAGCGACTACAACACGCTCGGCGACGACGGTCAGCTCGGGGTGATGGCCGCGCAATTGCAGGCGCAGGGCTCGCTGAAAGTGCTCGGCATTACCGTGGTGTCGGGCAATCAGTGGCTGAAGCAAGGTGTTGCCGATGCGCTGAAATCGGTCGAACGACTCGGCGTCGAACAACAGATCGGCGTCTATGCGGGCGCCAACTACGCACTGACGCACGACTTCAAAACGATCCAGCGGGAACTGAAGGAATTCCCCGGCGGCGATGGCTATGTTGGCGCATGGAGCAGGCCCGAGCCGAAATCGGCTAGCGACCTCGTCGCGCCGCCGGACGGCTTCGCGACGCACACGAAGGTGCAGAGCCAGAGCGCGATCGACTTCATCGCCGAATCGGTCAAGCGGTACCCGGGCGAGGTGACGATCCTCGCGATCGGCCCGCTGACCAACATCGCATTGGCCACGCGCGAGCATCCCGAGATCGTGCCGCTGATCAAGCAGATCATTTACATGGGCGGCGCGATCGACGTGCGGGGCAATACCACGCCCGCCGCCGAATTCAACTGGTGGTTCGATCCCGCAGCGGCGAAAGCGGTGCTGCGTCTGCCGATCAAACAGACGGTGATTCCGCTCGACGTGACGGATACCGTGAAAATGGACAAGGCACTGTACGATCGCGTCGCGCACGATCCGGCGAAGCAGACCATCATCACGCAACTGTTCAGGACGCTGAACGGCTACGGATACGACGGCAAGAACGGCTTCGAGACCAATCCGAACTACACGACGAACATCTGGGACACGCTGACGCTCGCCTATCTGATGCATCCGTCGTTCGCGACGCAGACCGTCGAGGAGTGGGTGGATGTGGATACGGGCTTCGGCGCCAACGATGGCAAGGCAAGGGGCTACACGAGTTCACCGCCGCCGGGTTTGCAGAAGATGACGGTCGTCAAACGATTTGATAATCCGGCGTTTTTTAATTTCTATGTCGATCTGTTGACGCGGCCGGTGCCGGTGCGGCCGTTGGACTAGTCAACGCGCGAGCGCCGCGCGCCCGGACCCGCTTCACGCGGGATGCAGGCCGCGCAGCAACTGACGCACGCGCGACAGATCCTGCTCGACGTGCCCGGCTTTGTCGAACAGCTCCGCGAGCCAATCGACGAACGCGCGCACGCGCGGCGACACGCGGCGGTTCTTCACATACGCGACCGAGACCGGCATCGGCACGGGTTTCCATTGCGGCAGCACTTCATGCAGCAAGCCCGAATCGAGGTAAGGCTGCGCGGCGATGCGCGCGGGCTGGATCATGCCGAGGCCTTGCAGTCCGCAGGTCAGGTACGCCTGTTCGTCGCTGACTTGTACGAAGCCGTTGAGCTTGACCTTGCGCGCTTCGCCGCCCACTTCGAAATCGAAGTCGCATTCGCGGCCGCTATGCGGCGACACGCAGTTGACCGCGACGTGCGCGCGCAGATCGTCGAGATCGGCGGGCGTGCCGTGACGGGCCAGGTAGGCCGGACTCGCGCAGGTGACCTGATCGAGCGTGCCGAGTTGCCGCGCGACGAGATTGGAATCGGGCAATTCACCGAGCTGGATGCTGCAGTCGATTGCTTCGGAGACCAGATCGACGGTGCGGTTGCTGACGCCGATCGCGAGGTCGAGGTCCGGGTAACGGGTGTGGAACTCGTCTAGCGACGGCAGCACGATTGCACTCGCTACCGCGCTGGGCATTTCGATGCGGAGGCGGCCGGTGAGGTTGTCGGTCGAATTGCGGAGGCTGGCTTCCAGTTCGTCGATGTCGGCCAGGATTTGCGCGCAGCGTTCGTAGTAGGCGGCGCCCTCCGGCGTGATGCTCAGGCGGCGCGTCGTGCGGACTAACAGCGCTGTGCCCAGCAGGGCTTCCAGGTTCTGGACGATCGTCGTCGCCGTTGCACGCGGAATGTTTAATGACTCCGCTGCGCGGGTGAAGCTGTTGGTGTCCACAATTCGGATGAATGTGCGCATTGCAGTTATTCTGTCGATCACTGGGATGCTCCAAATGGTTTTCTATTTTTTTGCCTGCGGCGGATTTGTCTTTGTTCTTGTGGTGTTGGCCTTTCCTTGATTTCTTGTCGGTCTATTAGCGTTGCCCCTGTGCGGGGCGGCACCTACTTTCTTTGCTGCTGCAAAGAAAGTAGGCAAAGAAGACAGCTCAAACCGCTAATTCTTAAGCGGGCACCGTGCTCCACAAATGGCAGTGGTGCATCTGGAATCCGTGCCTCCGCACATTCCACGGCAGTGACAAAGCCGTCATCCATCCCACTGCGCACTACGTGCGTCGCGGACGGGTATGCAAGGGAAACCAGAGTGTTTTTTTAGGTTAGTGGGGCCATCGGCTGCGCCTCGGCGACGCGCCGAAACGACCAATGGTCTGAGAACAGCGCTTCGGCGCGCGCAGCGCCGCCGGAAGAATGACGGCCTTGTCACTAACGCGGAGTGTGCGGGAACACAGATTCCAGATGCACCACTACCCGCGGTGGACAAAGGGACCCGCTTAAGAGTTAGCGGTTTAAAGCTGTCTTCTTTGCCTACTTTCTTTGCAGCAGCAAAGAAAGTAGGTGCCGCCCCGCACAGGGGCAACGCCAATAGACCGACAAGAAATCAAGGAAAGGCCAACGCCCTAAGAACACAGAAAAAACGGGCGAAGGCAAAAAAAACACAACAACAAAACAGAACCCCGCGCCGCGGGCGCAAAAAAACCACCCGCTGCGCGGCCAAAAAGTTGCTATTACTTCCGCATCGAATCCATATCAATCACAAACCGATACTTCACATCGCTCTTGAGCATGCGCTCATACGCTTCATTGATCTTCTGCATCGGAATCATTTCAATATCAGAAGTAATGCCATGCTCGCCACAGAAATCGAGCATCTCCTGCGTCTCGGCAATACCGCCAATCAGCGAACCAGCAAGGCGCCGCCGCTTGAAGATCAGATTGAACACCTGCGGCGACGGATGATCGTGCTCCGGAGCGCCCACCAACGTCATCGTCGCATCACGCTTGAGCAGATTCAAAAACGGATTCAGATCATGCTGCGCAGCCACCGTATTGAGAATGAAATCGAAGCTATTCACATGCGCTTCCATCTCCTGCGGATTCTTCGAAACCACGACTTCATGCGCGCCAAGCCGCTTCGCATCCTCGATCTTCGACGGGGAGGTCGTAAACAGCACGACATGCGCACCCATCGCCCGAGCCAGCTTCACACCCATATGGCCGAGTCCACCGAGGCCGACAATCCCGACCTTCTTGCCCGGGCCCACGCCCCACGTGCGTAGCGGCGAATACGTGGTGATGCCCGCGCACAGCAGGGGCGCGACACCCGCGGGGTCGAGATTCTGCGGCACGCGCAGCGTGAAAGCCTCATCGACGACCAGTTGCGTCGAATAGCCACCGTAAGTGACCTGTCCGTCGACGCGATCGACACCGTTATACGTGCCCACCCAACCGTTCTCGCAATACTGCTCGAGACCTTCCGCGCAGCTTGAACAGGTGCGGCACGAATCGACCAGACAGCCGACCGCGACCAGTTCACCGACCTTGTACTTCGTCACGTTCGGACCAACCGCGGTCACACGGCCTACGATCTCGTGGCCCGGCACGACCGGGTAGATCGTGTTCTTCCATTCGTTGCGCGCCTGATGCAGGTCGGAATGGCACACGCCGCAGTACAGCACTTCCATCTGCACGTCATCGGCGCGGGGTGCGCGGCGCTGGATTTCAAATGGGGCGAGCGGCGCGGTGGCGTCGGTCGCTGCATAGGCATACGTCGTGCTCATGGATGGCTCCAGCAAAGAGGGTGATGGCGCAACATGCGACGCGCCGACGATGCGCAACACTGGGTTGCGGATGCGGCGGGCCGCAGCATGATCCGGGATCGGGGCGCGAGCGTTGGGGGCCACCGTTGGCAAGCTGTCGGCGCATGGCGGTCGATGACCGCGCACGCTGCGCGCGTCGAAAAAGGCGATCCGGCAGGGTTCCCATGTTAGGAGCCCGGCGCCGCCCGGGGAATACCTGATCGTCTTGAAGGTTTGCCTAAAACTCTGGACGGGCAGCGCGACAGGCTGTTTGATGCTAAATTTCAAGCATTATTCTCTTGGCCGTCACCATATCGTCATGTCCACTCAAGCTGTCGGTTCCATTCCGGAAGACCCCGCGCAACGCCGCTTGCTCGAACTGTTCAACCTGCTCGCGCCGAATGCCGGCATGACGCGCTCGAGCCTCGAAGGCGTCAGCCTGCTGCGCGCGAATCGTCCGATGCCGCGCATGCCGGTCATGTACGAGCCGAGCATCGTGATCGTCTGTCAGGGGCGCAAGCGCGGCTATCTCGGCGATCAGGTGTTCCAGTACGACGCACAGCAGTACCTGGTGCTGTCGGTGCCGTTGCCGTTCGAATGCGAGACCGAGGCAAGCGAACAGGAGCCGTTTCTCGGCATGTCGGTGCGTGTCGATCTGACGATGGTCGCCGAACTGCTGATGGCGCTCAACGAAACCCAGGGCCTCGCGCAATACGAACCGGCCGGCATGTATTCGACGCCGCTCGATGCCGCACTGAGCAGCGCGGTGCAGCGTCTGCTGGAGGCGCTCGCGTCGCCGCTCGACGCGCAAATCCTGGCGCCAGGCATCGTCCGGGAAATCTGTTATCGCGTGTTGACCGGCGAGCAGGGCGGCGCGATTCGCGCGGCGCTCACGCATCAGAATCACTTTGGCCGCATCGCGAAAGCACTGCGGCGCATTCATGCGGACTACCACGCGTCGCTCGATGTCGATACGCTCGCGGCCGAGGCCGGCATGAGTCTCGCGGTGTTTCATGCGCAATTCAAGGCGGTCACCGCGACCTCGCCGATGCAGTACGTGAAGACCACGCGTCTGCATCACGCGCGTCTGTTGATGGTGCAGGATGGCTTGAATGCGGGCGCGGCCGCCGTGCGGGTCGGTTACGAAAGCGCGTCGCAGTTCAGCCGCGAGTTCAAGCGGCTGTTCGGCCTGAGTCCCGTCGACGAGGTCAAGCGCATGCGCGTCGCTCACGATGCGCCGCCGCCGCGCGCGCACAAGCCGGTGCCGCGTTATGTGACCGCGGTCTAAAGCCCGCTGAACCAGTTGTAGCCCTGATCTTCCCAGTAGCCGCCCGGGTTCGTGTTGGTCACGAAGATCGCGGCGATGTGCTTCGGGTTCTTGAAGCCGAGCTTGGTCGGCACGCGCAGCTTCAGCGGATAGCCGTATCTGGCCGGCAGCGGCGCGTTGCGGAAATCGAGCGTCAATTGCGTTTGCGGATGCAGCGCGGTCGCCATGTCGAGGCTGGAGTAGTAGCGGTCCGCGCATTTGAAGCCCACATAACGCGCGCTCAGATCGGCGCCGATCCGTTCGAGAAACGTGCGAAACGGCACGCCGCTCCATTGTCCGATCGCGCTCCATCCTTCGATGCACACGTGACGCGTGATCTGCGAGACCTGCGGCAACCTGCGCAACTGCGCGAGACTCCAGCCGCGTTTGTCCGCGACGAGCCCCGATACTTCGAGCCGATAGGTCGAGCCGTCGATATCGGGCGCGTCGAACTCGGGATAGAACGCGTTGAACGGAAACGGATCGGTGATATCGCGCGCCGAATAGGTCGGCGCGAGTTTGTTGCGACTGAACAGCCACGCCTGCACGCGGTCGTTCCAGCGCGACATCGCCCATAGCACCTTGTCGACGGAATCGTTGTCCTGCAGGTTGCAGCCGGACAGCATCGCGAGCGCGCCGATCGATAGCGAGGAGCGCAGAAACAAGCGGCGTTGCAACTGCTCGATCCGCGGCCGGTGCTCGGCAAGCACGATGCGTGAGCGGCGCGCGTCTTCTGTATTGGCGTGCGTATCGTTCGCCGTGTCGGTTCGTTGCGGGGCGCTCATGCGCGAGTCCTCTGGGGGGCTTGATCGATGCGCTGCGCGCTGCGCCGGGCGCGTCCGGTGAACATCGGCGGCAACGTGCGCGGCACCAGCAGCACCAGCAGCAGATGCACGACGACAAAGCCGACCACGCCGGCCATCGCGACGAAATGCACGCGGCGCGCGAAATCGAAGCCGCCGAACAGCGCGGTTAGCCACGACAATTGCACCGGCTTCCAGATCGACAGTCCCGATGCGACCAGCAGCACGCCGAGCAGCAGTACCAGCAGATACAACGCGCGCTGCACGGCGTTGTACCTGCCGGTTTCGTGCGGCAGTCTGAGGCGCAACGCAAGCGCCGCATCGCGCGCCAGCTCGCGGGCACGCACCGGCAGCAGCTTGCGACGCAAATGGCCGCTCGCGACGCCATACGCGAGATACAGCAGCCCGTTCGCGCACAGCAGCCACATCGCCGCGAAGTGCCATGCGATCGAGCCGCCGAGCCATCCGCCGACCGTCGCCCACACGGGGAACCGGAACGGAAAGATCGGCGACGCGTTATAGATCGCCCAGCCGCTCATCACCATGCAGGCCATCGCGAACGCGTTGATCCAGTGCGTCACGCGAACGACCAGGGGATGAACGACAAGAAATGCTTGCGAGTCGGGCATTGGCTTCAAAGACGAGAGGGATGAAGACGAACGACGCGCCGCTTTACATCGGCGGCGTCACGCCATGCTCGCCGGCCGAAATGAAATTCGCCGCCATTGCGCCATCCGCTTCCTTGTGCGCGAACAGCACGACCTTCGTGCCGGGCGTGAGCAACGCGCGGCTGCCCGGCTCCAGACTGACGATGGGCACGTCCTGCGGAATCACGATCTTCTTCTCGCCATCCTTGTACTTGACGGTGATCGTGCGGCCGTTGCTGACCACGAGCGAGCCGACCGTGCCGTTCGTCATCGTGCTGTTCGCGCCGAGATCCCACGGCCGATGACCTTCGCCCGAACCGCGCATGCTCGGCGGGAATACATGCACTTCGAGCGCCTTCAACGTGCCGTCGGGCTGCGGAATCGCGGCGGTGCCGACGTAGCTGTCCGGCTTGATGTCGCTGACGTTGGCGAGCGTGACGCCGCGAATCGGCGTGTCGGCGGCGAGCTTCACGTCGACGTCCTGACCATCGCGCGTGTGGACTTTGAGCAGATCGCCCGACAGCGACGTCACTGTGCCGCGCACGCCGGTCGGCGCGGCGGTCTGGGCCGAAGCCGCGAACGTCGTCGCGAGCAGCACGGCGGCGAGTGCAGGGACGGCGAGGGCGCGCAGCGTTCGTGCGCGGGCGATCTTCATGCGGGTCTTCATGAGGCAACTCCAGGAAGGGATGCAGCGTGGTGGATGGTGCGTTCACACTAGCCGTCGCATCGGCTCATCAGAGTGACGGGAGGATGACAAAAACGTCATCAATGGTCGATGGTGGCCACGTAGAATGGCCGCCGGGAGCGCTGCGGTTGTTCTCGAGCGCTGTCATCAGGCTTTTTGCGCGTGCGAGCGCGGCCTTTACGGTCGCATCGCGCGAGAGGAGCAGCGAGCATCATGAGCATTCTGGTCATCGAAGACGATCCGAAAACCGGCGACTATCTGAAGAAGGGCCTGCGCGAGAATGGCTACGCGGTCGACCTCGCGCGCACCGGCACGGACGGCCTGCATCTGGCGCTCGAGCATGAATACGAACTGATCGTTCTCGACGTGATGCTGCCCGGCATCGACGGTTGGGAAATCATGCGGGCGTTGCGTGCGCGGCGCGATCTGCGGGTGATTTTCCTGACCGCGCGCGATCAGGTCAGCGACCGCATTCGCGGTCTCGAACTCGGCGCCGACGACTACCTGGTCAAACCGTTTTCGTTTACCGAGCTGGTGCTGCGCGTTCGCACGCTGTTGCGCCGTGGCGTAATCCGCGAGAGCGACGTGTTCGAAGTCGCCGACCTCAAGCTCGACGTATTGCGCCGCCGGGTCACGCGCGAGGGCGTCGACATTCCGCTGACCAACAAGGAGTTCATGCTGCTGCATCTGCTGGCGCGCCGCGAGGGCGAAGCGCTGTCACGCTCGCAGATCGCGTCGGAAGTGTGGGACATGAACTTCGATAGCGACACCAACGTGGTCGACGTGGCGATCAAGCGCTTGCGCGCAAAGGTCGATCACCCGTTCGGGAAGAAGCTGATTCACACGGTGCGCAGCATCGGCTACACGTTCGGCGACGGCGCATGAAACTCTGGAGCGAACGCTCGCTGATTGCGCGCACCACGGTGCTGTTCGCGCTGATCGCCTGCGCGGTGATCGGCTCGCTCGGCGCGTATTTCTATCATTCCGCCGAAGTCTCGCTGCAACGCCGCGCCGACGTCGTGCTGAGCGGCCGTGTCGAGCATTTCAGCCGCATCGTGCACGACCTTTATTCGGTTAGCGAATTAAAAAAGCGCCCGCTGCTGTTCGAGACGATGCTCGGCGCGGAAGAGGACGTGCTGATCTTCCGGCGGCCGGGCGAAGCGCCGTTCGTCGACGTGAATCCGGGCAGGCTCGCGGTGCCTGAGCTACCGGCCGGCCCGGCGGGCAATCCGCCGCGTGCCGCCGACATGCGTCAGACGCGCACGCCCGACGGCGTGCCGGTGCATTGGGCGATTGCGAGCGCGACAGCGCGCGAGGATGGCGCCGAAGTCGAGGTGATCGCAGGCCATCCGATGACGCACGAAATGCGCATGCTGGCCGAATACCGCAACCGCATCGTGCTGGCGACGCTGACCGGCATGCTGGCCGCGACGCTGCTCGCTTACGGCGTGCTGCGCCGCGCGCTGCGACCGGTTCGCGAGATCGCCACGCGGGCCGCGCAAATCAGTCCGACGAACCTGGCGGTGCGGCTCGACGACGAAGCGGCGCCAGTGGAACTGCGTCAACTCACGCACGCGTTCAACGCGATGCTCGATCGTCTCGCCGACGGCTATCAACGCCTGCAGCAGTTTTCCGCCGATCTCGCGCACGAGATTCGCACGCCGGTCGGCGCGCTGGTCGGCCAAACCCAGGTGGCGCTCGCCCAGCCGCGCGAAGCCGACGAATATCAGCAACTGCTCGAATCGAATCTCGAGGAGTTGAATCGCCTGAGCCATATCGCGGAGAACATCCTGTTTCTCGCGCATGCGGATCATGCGGCGTTGTCGATCGAGCGGCAGCCGGTCGATCTGCATGGCGAGCTCATCAGGATCGCCGACTATTTCGAAGGCCTGGCCGACGAACGCGGGATGCGTTTCGAAGTCGACGCGGCGGGCGTCGCGTCTGCCAATCCGATGCTGTGCCGCCGCGCCATCAACAATCTGGTCGTCAACGCGGTGCGTTACGGCGCGGGCGACACGATCGTGCGCCTGCGCGGCGCGCAGGACGAAGCAGGCGCGCTGGTGACGGTCGAAAACGAGGGCGAGCCGATTCCCGCCGTGCAACTCGACCGGCTGTTCGACCGCTTCTATCGCGGCGACGCGGCGCGCAGCGCGTTCACCGAATCGAACGGACTCGGGCTCGCGATCGTGAAGGCGATCATGCATCTGCATGGCGGCAGTGCGCGCGTGGTGTGTCCGCTGCCAGGCGTCGTGCGCTTCGAGCTGCGCTTTCCGGGTGCGTGACTTGCTAGCGGGGTAGGTCCGGCGCAGCCTCAGCCGACGCCGCCTATACTTTTCAAAGCGCTTTGAAAGGACCGTTCGCTGCCGAACTCACCAGGAGTCGCATCATGGTCAAGCTCGCTTTGTATGTCCGTCTGGAAGCCAAGCCCGGTAAGGAAAAGGAAGTCGAGGCGTTTCTGCTCGGCGGCCTGCCGCTCGTCGAGCAGGAGCCGGCCACCGCCGCGTGGTTCGGTCTGAAGCTCGGTCCGTCGACGTACGCCATTTTCGATGCGTTCGAAGACGAAGCCGGCCGCGACGCGCATCTGAACGGCAAGGTCGCGGCCGCGTTGATGGAGAAGGCGGGCGAGCTGTTCGCGTCGCCACCGAGCATCGTCAAGGTGGATGTGCTCGCGGCCAGGCTGCCGGGCTGAGGTTGAGCGTTGCGTTGGCGTGGTGAACGCCTGACGCCGGCGAGCGTTACTTCGCCGTCGCGTCCGTCGCCGGCTGCGCCTCGTAGTGCGCGCGCTTTTCCTCGTACATCAGCAGGTCGGCGTGCTGCACGCCCGCTTCCAGCCGATCGCCGCGCTGGCAGGTTGCCGCGCCCATCGAGAAGCTCAGCGGCGAGCCCGGATAGAACTGGTTGTTCATCTCGACGAGCTGGCGGATCGCGTCGATCATCGCCGCGCCGCCGCGCTCGTCGGTATCTGGCATCAGGATCGCGAACTCGTCGCCGCCGATGCGGGCCGCGTGGAACGGCGATTCCATCGCCTTCGCGAGCACTTCGCCGGCACGCCGCAGCAGCGCGTCGCCGGCCGCGTGACCGAGCTGATCGTTCACGCGCTTCAGGCCGTTCAGGTCGGCCATGATGATCGTCACGGGCCACGGTCCCTTGCGTTCGAGCCGGTTCAGCTCGTCGACGTAGAACGAGCGGTTGCGCAGCTTGGTCAGCACGTCGTGCTTGCCGAGGAATTCGAGGTACGCCTCGGCCTTCTTGCGCGCGGTGATGTCGGTCAGCGCGACGAGTACGAGGTCCCAGTCCTGTTCGTGGCCTGGCAGCACCGAGAATTGCAGGTGTACGTGCACCTCGTTGCCGTCGAGTGAATAGTTGAGCACCTCGCGCTGCTGGAACAGCTTGTTGTCCCACAGGTCGATCAACTGCTCGCGGAAATGCGGACGCATGTCGTCGCGGAACACGTCGGCGAGGCGCGCGAGCAGCGTTTTCTTGTCCTTCGCGCCGAATATCCCGAGCGTGTGATGGTTGACGTCGAGCACATGGATTTCAGCCATGCAGCGTTCGACGAACTCGGGATGGACGTCGGTAAACACGCGGAAATCGTTGATGCCGGCCGCGCGCGCGCCGTCGAGCAGGCGTTTGACGGCGCTGAAATCCTCGACCCACAGCGATACCGGCGAATGCTCGAAGAGCCCGCGCGCGTATTCCTCCGCTTGCGCGACGCGGCGCCGCGCGCCTTCGAGCTCGGTGATGTCTTCGGTCGACACCAGCACGCGGTCCCAGCGTTCCTCGTGACCGGGCAGCACCGCGCCTTTCAGCAGCACGTCGAGGCGCCGTCCACCGAGCGTGTAGTTGACCGTGTGGCTCGTGAAGTTCGACTGTCCGGCCCACAGCTGGCACAGTTCTTCGAGGTGCGTTTTCAGCATGTCGTCGCGGAACACCGAGGCGAGATTGCTCGTCAGCGTGTCGAAATCGGCGGCCTCGAATTGCGTGAGCGTCTGGCGATTGACCTTGATCACGCGGATGCGATGAGCGCATTCGGTGACGCGGCGCGGGTCTTCGGCGAAATGGGCGCGCAGATCGGTCACGCCGGCGGCTCGCCACGCGTCGAACAATGCGCGCACGCCGCTGAAATCTTCGAGCCACAGAGACACGGGCGCGAGTTCGAACATCCCGGAGTCGTCGTTGATGGGCGCGGAGCCGCTCGTGAGGGTATCCAGCATGAGGTTCTCGGGGGCGGAAGTGCGGCTATTTTAGACAGGTTGGCGCCGGCCGAAAATGAAAGACGATTGGCCTGTCGTTTTTGCGCAGATGTGATATGAAGCGCAGGCAGCGACCGAGGTCCGCTATTTCTGATCGTCGCGCGCCGCGCGCGTGCCGATGTACTCGTACTCCTCGGTATTGAGCCGCGAAATGCGCAGTTCGACCGCGCTGCGGTGATACGAGTACGCGATGCGCCGGATCTCGAGCAGCGGCGCGCCGACTTCGACGCCTAGTTGTGTGCTTTCGAGCTCATTGGCGAGCGCAACGCTCACATGCTCATCGGTCTCAACCACGTTGATGCCGAAACCGTCCTGATAGAAGTTGTACAGCGTGTTCGGCCGGTTGCGCAGCTTGCTTTCCGTCAAGCCGGGAAACAGCGCTTCGGGCACGGTGATATGTTCGATCAGCACGGTCTTGCCGTGCAGCGCGAGCCCGTTGACGAACTGCAGAACGCGCGCGCCGGTGTCGATGCCGAGCGCGGCGGCTGCCTCGCGCGAGGCACGCGCCTTCCTGAACCCGATCAGCGTGACGACCGGGTAGGCCTTGTCGCCGTCGCGTCGCACGATGCGAAAGAAGCGGAAGAAGTGCCGGTCGCGCTGATGCATCGCCACGAACGTGCCGAGCCCCTGATGACGGATCAGAATGTTCTCGGCGCACAGTTCGTCGATGGCTTTGCGCAGCGTGCCGATCGACACGCCGAAGCGTTCGGCGAGGCGCTTTTCCGAAGGAATGCATTCGCCGCCTTTCCATTCGCCGGCCGCGAGCGCCGCGAGAATTGCGCTCTTGACCTCCTTGTACCGTGTGCCTCCCACTGCGGGCGCATTGATCGCGAGCGTGCTCATGAAAACCTCTGGGATACGCGAGTCGTGCCGCTCGCGGGGGTTGAACCTGCCCTGATTCTAAACGACCAGGTCATCTAATACATCTGGATGAATCGTATGTTGTCGGTGAATCGCGACAACAGCCCGGTTCTCGCCCGGTCGTCTAACACATATATATGACCTAGTTGACATTGGGTAAATCGCCGCCTAATATCGATTCACCGCGGCGCACCTGGCTGCGCTGCCCCCGGCGGCACCCTCACCGCATTCAAACTACGAACGGAGACGCTCATGAGCAATCCCACGGCAGACATCAACGACACCGCAGCGGGCGCGTCGGCGCCGCGCAGAACGATCCACATCGTGCTGCACGAGGCGAAAGACACGGTCGGCGTGGCGGTGGTCGAGGGCATCAAGGCGGGCACGCTGCTCAACGCATGGATCATGGACGACGACGAAATCGTCACCGTGCCGGCGAAGCAGGACATTCCGATCGGTCACAAGGTCGCGCTGAAGGACATGGCCGTTGGCGACACGGTGTTCAAGTACGGCGTCGACATCGGCAAGGTGGTCGCACCGATCAAGGCCGGCGAGCACGCCCACGTGCACAACATCAAGACGAAGCGCTGGTAGGCCGAGCAGCGCCGCGCGTCGCTGCGCGCGCTTTTGCCGCCCGGCTGTTTTGCTGGATTCCCGCTTCGCGGCATCGAGCCGCCCCTCACTGGCATCAACCCGAACGAGAGAGACACCATGAGCGTGATTGACCTGGATACGACTTTCCGCGGCTATCGTCGCGACAACGGCCGCGTGGGCGTACGCAACCACGTGATCATCCTGCCGGTCGACGATCTGTCCAATGCCGCGGCGCAGGCGGTCGAACACAACATCAAGGGGACCATGGCGCTGCCGCATCCGTATGGGCGGCTGCAATTCGGCGCCGACCTCGAACTGCATTTCCGCACGCTGATCGGCGCGGGCAGCAATCCGAACGTCGCGGCGGTGGTCGTGATCGGTATCGAGGAGGGCTGGACCAAGCGTGTCGTCGACGGCATTGCGAAAACCGGCAAGCCGGTGATGGGCTTCGGCATCGAACTGCATGGCGATCACGACACGGTCATGCGCGCGTCGAAAGCCGCGAAGGAAATGGTGCAGTACGCGACGTCGCTCGATCGCGAAGCGTGCCCGATCTCCGAGTTGTGGGTGTCGACCAAATGCGGCGAGTCGGACACCACGTCAGGTTGCGGCGCGAATCCGACCGTCGGCAACGCGTTCGACAAACTCTACGGCCTCGGCACCACGCTCGTGTTCGGCGAAACCTCGGAGCTGACCGGCGGCGAGCAGATCGTGGCCGCGCGCTGCGCGAACGACGGCGTGCGCGAGCGCTTTCAGTTCATGTTCGACCGCTATCAGGACATGATCAACCGCTGGAAAACCGACGACCTGTCCGAGTCGCAGCCGACCAAGGGCAATATCGCGGGCGGCCTGACGACGATCGAGGAAAAGGCACTCGGCAACATCCAGAAGATCGGCAAGAAGTGCATGGTCGACGGCGTGCTGGACAAAGCCGAGCAGCCGACGCATTCGGGCTTGTGGTTCATGGACTCGTCGTCCGCGGCGGCCGAGATGGTGACGTTGTGCGCGGCATCGGGCTTCGTCGTGCATTTCTTCCCGACCGGGCAGGGCAACGTGATCGGCAATCCGATCGTGCCGGTCATCAAGATCTGCGCGAATCCGCGCACCGTCCGCACGATGGGCGAGCATATCGACGTGGACGTGACCGGCATTCTGCAGCGTGAGCAGAATCTCGACCAGAGCGGCGACAAACTGCTCCAATGCATGATGGCGACGATCAACGGCCGTTTCACCGCGGCCGAAGCGCTCGGTCATCGCGAGTTCGTCCTGACGCGTCTGTTCGAAAGCGCCTGACGCGGGCGGCCCCGACCGTCGCGGCGAGCCGCACGGCTCGCGCGCCGCGGTCCTCATCTTCCCGGCGTATGCCGGCACGCAGAAGTGGCCGGCGACGCCCCCGTGACCGGCAGCTCATGCGGCAGTAGCGCCGGCTCGACATCTGGCAGCAGCGAGTGGAGGAGACACCATCTTGCGCGTGCTCAAACATCTCTACGTGCAGGTCCTGATCGGACTTGCGGCTGGCATTCTCGTCGGTCATTTCGCGCCCGCGTTCGGCGTGCAGATGAAACCGTTCGGCGATACCTTCATTCGCCTCATCAAGATGCTGATCACGCTGGTGATCTTCTGCACGGTTTCCGTGGGCATCGCGCGCATGGAAAGCCTGAAGCAGGTGGGCCGCGTCGGCTTCAAGACGCTGCTGTACTTCGAGGTCGTCACCAGCATCGCGCTCGTGCTCGGCCTCGTCGTCGCGAACGTGCTGCGTCCGGGCGCGGGGCTCAATATCGATCCCATTTCGCTCGATCCTCATGCGCTCACGCATTACGTCGCCGATGCGCACGCGGCATCGTCGAGCTTCATCGACATGATCGTGCCGAACTCGGTGGTCGGCGCGTTCGCGCGCGGCGATCTGCTGCAGGTCCTGCTGTTCTCGGTGCTGTTCGGCATTGCGCTGTCGATCATGTCGCAGCGCAGCCGGCTGCTGATGCGCGGTATCGAGCAGTTCGGCGACACGCTGATGCGCATCGTCGAAATGATCATGCGGCTTGCGCCGCTCGGCGCGTTCGGCGCGATTGCGTTCACGGTCGGCAAATACGGCATCGCCACGTTGCAGCAACTTGGGCTGCTGATTCTGTGCTTCTACATCACGAGCATCCTGTTCATCGTGATCGTGCTCGGCGCGGCCGCGCGCTGGGCCGGCGTGGGCTTATGGCCGCTGCTGAAATACTTCCGCGAGGAGCTGTTGATCGTGCTCGGCACGTCGACCACGGAGTCGGTGCTGCCTCGCTTGATGGAAAAGCTCGAGCGCATGGGGTGTCCGCGCGCGGTCGTCGGGCTCGTGCTGCCGACCGGCTACTCGTTCAATCTCGACGGCGCCGCGATCTATCTGACGATGACGTCGCTATTCATCGCGCAGGCCACCAACACGCATCTGACGCTGATGCAGCAGATCGGATTGCTGGCGATCCTGATGCTGACCTCGAAAGGCGGAGCGGGTGTGGCGGGCGCGGCGCTCGTCGCGTTGACCGCGACGCTGTCGACGCACAACATCATTCCGGTCGCGGGCATCACGCTGATTCTCGGCGTCGACCGCGTGCTCAACGAGATCCGCGCGCTGACCAATATGATCGGCAACGTCGTCGCGACGCTGGTGGTCGCGCGCTGGGAACGCGCATTCGATGCGCGCGCCGCGCGCGAATTCCTTGCCGCGCCGCGCGAGGTGCAAGCGCAGGCATTGACGCAGCCGGTGCGCAAACCGCAGGCGACGCAAGCGGGCCCTGCCGGGCAGGCGGCTCAGGCGCGCGAGGAAGAACCCAACCATCCGCGCGCAACGGCGCTGTTCGAGAAGGCGGCGAAGTGAGGATCGCGGCGCGCCGGCATCGAACGGTAGTGCCGGACTTGATGCTTCACTGCCGCAATGACAAAGTGTTGCGCTGATGGCAACCAAACCAAGGAAGACCCGATGGCCCGACTGTTTCCCGACGCGCTCACCGCGCTTGCGATTGGCGCGTTGCGCCGCGCGGACGCGTCGCCGGCGACGGCCGGATGGACGGCGCGCGCACTCGTCTATGCCGACGTGCGCGGCCTGTCTTCGCACGGCGTATCGCGTCTGCCGATGTACTGCGCACAGTTGCGCAACGGTCGCGTCGATCCGGCAGCGCAAGCCGTCATCGTCGCGGATCGCGGCGCGGCCGTGTTGCTCGACGGCGCGGACGGCCTCGCGTATCCAGCCTCGACGTGCGCCTGCCCGGTTATCGCCGGGAGCAGCTTGCGCAGGCGGCATACGAGGAGGGCGTCGAAATTCCGGATGCGCTGATCGCGCAACTGGAGGGCCGCGCTCAAACGAGCGTCCCAGCGCACCTAACCGATCTCACCCGACTGGACACGCCGTCGAAAAAAGCGCATAGCTGAAAGCGAAACCGAAACTATCGGTGCGCCAGATAGTTTTGCTCGCAAATCGCGATTTCCCTTGTGAGGCAGGTGCGAATACGATGGTCGGTATCGTATGAGCAGCGCGTATGACGCGCGCTTCGGCCCACCAGAAGCAACGACGGAGATGGCCATGGAGCACCACGCCCGCACGCAGAACGAACGGCTCGATGTCAAGACCACCACCTGCTACATGTGCGCGTGCCGCTGCGGCATCCGCGTGCATCTGCGCGACGGCGAGGTGCGCTATATCGACGGCAATCCGGAGCATCCGCTCAATCAGGGCGTCATCTGCGCGAAGGGTGCCTCCGGCATCATGAAGCAGTACTCGCCCGCGCGCCTTACACAGCCTTTGATGCGCAAGGCCGGCGCGCAGCGCGGCAGCGCGCAGTTCGAGCCGGTCTCGTGGGACACCGCGTTCGACGTGCTCGAAAAGCGTCTCGCCGCGATTCGCTCGAGCGATCCGAAGAAGTTCGCGCTGTTCACGGGCCGCGACCAGATGCAGGCGCTGACCGGCCTGTTCGCCAGGCAGTTCGGTACGCCTAACTATGCGGCGCACGGCGGCTTTTGCTCGTCGAACATGGCGGCCGGCATGATCTATACGATCGGCGGTTCGTTCTGGGAATTCGGCGGACCGGATCTCGACAGCGCGAAGCTGTTCTTCATGATCGGCACCGCGGAAGATCATCATTCGAATCCGCTGAAGATCGCGATTGCGAAGTTCAAGCGCGCGGGTGGCCGCTTCATCGCGATCAATCCGATCCGCACCGGCTATGCGGCGATCGCGGACGAATGGGTGCCGATCAAGCCTGGCACCGACGGCGCGCTGTTCATGGCGTTCCTGCACGAACTGATCGCCGCCGATGCGTGGGATCACGAGTTCGTGCAGCGCTACACGAACGCGGCGGAGCTGATCGATCTCGACGAAGCGAGCGAAAACTTCGGTTTGTTCGTGCGCGATCCCGAACGGGCCGAAGGCAATCCGCTGTTTCCGCAGAATCATCTGTGGTGGGACCCGGCCACCCAGCGCGCGGTGCCGCATCATGCGAGCGGCGTGACGCCCGCGCTCGACGGCCGTTACACGCTCGACAACGGCAAGCCGGTGACGCCGTCGTTTGCATTGTTGCGCGAGCGCGTCGCCGAGTGCACGCCCGAATGGGCGGCGGCGATCACCGGCATCGCGGCCGAGACAATCCGGCGGCTCGCCGGCGAGATGATCGAGACGGGCCGCCGGCACCGCATCACGCTGCCGATCCGCTGGACCGACGCGTGGGGCGAAACGCACGAGACGGTCACGGGCAACCCGGTCGCTTTTCATGCGATGCGCGGGCTCGCCGCGCATTCGAACGGCTTTCAGTCGATCCGCGCGCTCGCCGTGCTGATGTCGCTGCTGGGCACGATCGACCGGCCCGGCGGCTTTCGTCACAAGTCGCCGTTTCCGCGCGCGGTGCCGCCATCGGCGAAACCACCGAACGACCCCGCCGCGGTGAAGCCCAATACACCGCTTGCGGCGGGCCCGCTAGGCTGGCCCGCCGCGCCCGAGGATCTGTTCATCGACGAACACGGCGGTCCGGTGCGCATCGACCGGGCGTTCTCGTGGGAATATCCGCTCGCGGTGCACGGCGTCATGCACAGCGTGATCACCAACGCGTGGCGCGGCGATCCGTATCCCATCGACACGCTGATGATTTTCATGGCCAACATGGCGTGGAATTCGTCGATGAACACGATGAAGGTGCGCGAGATGCTCGCCGACAAACACGCCAACGGCGACTACAAGATTCCGTTTCTCGTCGTGTGCGACGCGTTCCAGTCGGAGATGACCGCGTTCGCCGATCTGATCCTGCCGGACACGACTTACCTCGAACGTTACGACGCGATGTCGATGCTCGACCGGCCGATCTCCGAGTTCGACGGCCCCGTCGATTCGGTGCGTGTACCGGTCGTGCCGCCGACCGGCGAATGCAAGCCGTTCCAGGAAGTGCTGATCGAACTGGCGTCGCGCCTGAGGTTTCCGGCGTTCACCAATGCGGATGGCGGCCGGCGCTTTCGCGACTATCCGGACTTCATCGTCAATCACACGACGTCGCCCGGTTCCGGCGTCGGCTTTCTGATCGGCTGGCGCGGCAAGGATGGCGACAAGGCGCTCGTCGGCGAGCCGAATCCGAATCAATGGGAGCAGTACGCGAAGAACAACTGCGTATTCCATTACCGCTTGCCCGAGACCTTGCAGTACACGCGCAACTGCAACGGACCGTATCTAGACTGGGCGGTCAAAAATGGCTTCCGCAAATTCAGCGAACCGATTCTGATCCAGCTTTACTCGGACGTGATGCAGAAGTTCAGGCTCGCCGCGCAAGGACGCACGAGCGGCCGGCAGCCGCCCGACCATCTGCGCGCGCGCGTCGACAGGTATTTCGATCCGCTGCCGTTCTGGTACGCGCCGCTCGAAAGCGCGGCGACGGATCTCGCGCGATTCCCGCTCGCCGCGGTCACCCAGCGGCCGATGGCGATGTATCACTCGTGGGATTCGCAGAACGCGTGGCTGCGGCAGATTCATGGGGAGAATTACCTTTATGTGAATCCGAAAACGGCGAGCGGGAACGGCATCGCCGACGGCAGCTGGATCTACGTCGAATCGCAATGGGGCCGCGTGCGCTGTATGGCGCGCTACAGCGAGACCGTCGAACCGGGCACCGTATGGACGTGGAACGCGATCGGCAAAGCGGCGGGCGCATGGAATCTCGGTCCCGACGCGAACGAATCGCAGCGCGGCTTCCTGCTCAATCACCTGATCACCGACGAGTTGCCGGGCCGCGACGAGGCACCCGCGCGCATGTCGAACTCCGACCCGGTGACGGGCCAGGCCGCCTGGTACGACGTGCGCGTGCGCATCTATCCGGCCGAAGCCGACGCGCGGCACACGCTGCCGCAGTTCGAGGCGATGCCCGAATTGCCCGGCGCGGTTGCACAGAAGAGTGTGGTGTCGCGCATCGTCCAGACCTATTTCGCGGGACGCGGAGAATTCGCGGCTCGCCTGCGCGGGACGTTGCGCCGCGCCGAAACTAACGGCGACGACCGCTAAAGCCACAGCAAGGAGCTTGCAATGACCCAGATGGCGCTGGTGATCGATCTGAACGTATGCGTGGGATGCCAGGCGTGCGTGACGAGCTGCAAGGAATGGAACACGTCAGGCGAATCGGGCAGCCTCGCCGATTTCAATCCTTACGACGCGGACCCGTCCGGCACGTTCTTCAACCGTGTGCAGAGTTTCGAAGCGGGCAGCTTCCCCGACACGGAGATGATCCATTTCCCGAAGTCGTGCCTGCATTGCGAGGACCCGCCGTGCGTGCCGGTGTGTCCCACGGGCGCGAGCTACAAGCGCAAGGAAGACGGTCTCGTGCTGGTCGATTTCGATCGCTGCATCGGCTGCAAGTATTGCGCGTGGGCGTGCCCGTACGGCGCGCGCGAACTCGACGAAGCGCGCAAGGAGATGACCAAGTGCACGCTGTGCGTCGATCGCATTCATGACGAGCATCTGTCCGAGCGCGATCGCAAGCCGGCCTGCGTGCTCGCATGTCCGACATCCGCGCGGCTGTTCGGCGATATTCACGATCCGGAGTCGGTGGTGTCGCAAGCGATCCGCGAGCGCGGCGGCTATCAGTTGATGCCGGAGTGGGGCACGCGTCCCGCGAATCACTATTTGCCGCGCGTGCCGATCACGTCCGCGAGTTGCGGCGGCGACGGGTGCTCGTGCAAATCGTCAGGAACGACCACCGGCGATGCCATGCACACGTCGGGCTCGCCCGACTCGCAGCTCGAGGGGCAGCTCGCGCATGGCCAAGTGCATCTGGCGTCGATCGCGAAGCGCATTTGAACGACAACGAGGCCGCACGATGAATCCGGCTTTTTCCGTAGTCTTCCTGACCACGCTGAGCGGCGCGGCGCAGGGGCTGTTGATCGCGCTCGTCGGCGTCGAAAGTGCGGCATGCCTGGGCGTCGTTGCGCAACCCGCCGCCACCGCGTTCTACGTGAGCGGCGCGGCGCTCGCGGTGCTGCTGGGCGGTCTTGGTCTGATCGCGTCGTTCTTCCATCTGGGCCATCCGGAACGCGCGTGGCGCGCGATCGCGATGTGGCGCACCTCTTGGCTGTCGCGCGAATGTCTGTGCCTGCCGGCGTTTCTCGCGTGCGCGTGCCTGTATGGCGTCGCGCACTGGCTCGGCTCGCCGTGGTCGCTCGCGCTCGGCTGGCTCGGCGTGCTCGCGAGCGCCGCGCTGTTCGTCTGCACCGCGATGATCTATGCGTGCCTGCGCTTTCTGCAGGAGTGGGCGACGCCGCTGACGCTGGTGAACTTCGTGCTGCTCGGCTGCGCATCGGGCTTGACGCTCGCGACCGCACTGAGCGCATGGTTCGCGCCCGCGCTGACGGCGGGACTGGCGGTCTGGGCGTGCCTGCTGACGCTCGCCGGATGCGCGAGCCGCTACGCGTCGCTCATGCGCAATGCGCGCTTGCGACCGAAATCGACGGTGCAGAGCGCGACGGGCATTCGCAATCGAAAGCTCGTGCAGGTGTCACGAGGCTTCACCGCCGGTGCGTTCAATTTGCGCGAGTTCTTTCACGGCAAATCGGCGCGGACGTTGCGTGGCGTCAAATGGGGCTTTCTCGTGGGTGCGTTCGTCGTGCCGGTCGTGTTGATCGTGCTGGGGGCGGGGCTGCGTTCGCCTGGCGGGTCGTTCGGCTTGCTGGCCGCGGCTTGTCTCGTGCAGTATGCGGGGCTCGTGGCGGAGCGCTGGTTTTTCTTCGCGGAGGCGAAGCATCCGCAGAATCTTTACTACGCGAGGGTGGGGTGAGGCATAACATAGCCCTGAATGCTGAAACCGCATCCCACCACGGCACGGGAAAGGGTAAGAGGCTTTTGAAGATGTACAGGTCACCGATGGCTTGTAACCGGTCTCATCCACTAATGCTTGGTGACGAAGTAAACATAGCTGATAAAAGACCGTCCGGCGCAATCGAACCGTTCCACCTTAAGAACCGACGCTCCAGCCTCATCGAGCGTCTTCAATACATCGCTTTTCGGGAAAGTATGCATTTCCATTACGCGCGCTTTTCCATACTTCAATGTTCTTCCAATGTTCAGTACGTGATTACCCAACAAAAAATGGAGCAGGCCTTTCAATGTCATCAAATTCTGATGCGCAGGCGTTTGGAAGATCAACAGTCCTCCCGGGCGTAGCACTCGGGAAAATTCGCCGAGCAATGAACGCTGGGTTTTTCGCGGAGAGTGCTGAAGAACGATGTTGCAATAAATGAAATCGATTTCTCCATCCCCTATCGATGGCAGAGCGTTGCCGCTATTACGTACAAACTGGATGTTGTCGAAACTCGTATTGGCAGACCGCGCCTCGGCCAGCATGGCATCCGAAATATCGATACCAATAACACGCTGGAACGAAGGTGAAAGTGCCCTGCTCAGACGTCCTACACCGCATCCATAATCCAGTGCGACGTCAAATCTGAGTCGCACCTCTAAAGACGAAGCTTTAGCAAGGGCATCAGCTATCTCATCCGTTCCGGTCCGGAAAAATTCATCTTTATTCCATCCACCGTGCTGCTTCTCGGGGTGCGAAAGGACGGCCCAATAGGGATCATCAGACCCAAGCGCTTCCCATTGCTGTCGAATTCTGTTGTTCATCATGTGGAGTCACCCTCGCAGTTGCGTTCGGGATCAAGCTTTGACCCCTTGCGTTAAGTGGGCGTACAAGAAAACAGCGGTTCATGGGAGTGCGCCGCACCGGTTCTGGCTAGCGTGCAGTGAACGGCACTTGTGATGCGAATCAAACAATGGCGTCGTGCTGATTCAGTAGCGTAGAAAAGGCAATCCTTTAATCGGACGATTATCAGTTATCCGAATCCATGTTAAGCACGATGAGATGCAGAATAGCCTCCTGCGCAGCAGCATCCGAAAATTGGCCGATTACTTACGACGTAATGGCGGATCTTTCCGAATTGGATCCTGATGGTGCCGAGGCGAGCTTCAGCCTCGCTCGATCAGCCAATAACAATCGAATTTCGGCCGGCGGCAGCAAAAATGTGTACCGCACGCTATGATTCGCTTCGGCATTGTTTTGAACGGACCTCATACATTGTTAGCGATTCGAACCATTCAGGCACTACATATGGATTCGTCCATTCCCATGTTGGCCTAAGTAAGTCTTCCACGAGAACGGGTCCGCGGTTTCCCTGCACGGGCGCAGCAGGTCCGCCTGCCTGTTGAAATGGCGAAAGTCTTGTCCGCCAGGCGTTGGCGAACATCGATCTACGATCGCAAAGGCACTGCCCATCGTTTCCGATACGCGTTTCAGTAAGCGTTACCGCCCGGAGGGCTTTGATGGATTCGCGCAGATATCAGTGGCAGTGGTCACGGCGAGTGCTAGCGCAGACGCGATCCTCCTGCGCGAGTGGCCACCTTGCGGCTCGAGCTCCTTGCTTGGACGATGTCGGCGCCGGGCGGCGGCGTGCGCTGTGCCTGCTTGGCGGCATCGTGTGCGCCGCGTTGGACCCGGCGCTGGCGGTTTCCACGGGCCCCAGCCTGAGCGCCGGGTCAGGCGCGGGTCCAGGCGGAACGGTCGGCCGCAAGATCACTGACATGATCGGGGCGAACGGCTGGCCGGGATCGCCGTCGGACATAGCGATGTGGCATGAAATGGGCATCACATGGGGACGCGATGTGGTGGGACCGGGACAGCCAAATTCGGCGATGGACCCTATGCGTGTCGATAGAACAATGTCCAACGCTGACTTGCCGCCGATCCTGATCCGCAACAAAAAGAATGGCATTCGCTCATTGCTTCTGCTCGCGTTCACACCCGAATGGAATGGAGAGATTCCGGGAGATTCAAAGTCAGCGCCTGTCGATGTCGACGCGTGGAAGCATTACGTGGATGCGGTGGTCCGCAAATATTCGGCCCCGCCTTACAACCTTCGTCATTTCCAGATATGGAATGAGGCGTGTGGCCGGCTGTCCGGCGGCTTGCCACAATCGCCGTTCTGGCACGGGCCCAGTTCAACGGCTGATGGCAAGGGGTCCGGAACGTACGGCCGCGCAATGCAAGACTATGTCGAACGTATCCATATTCCAGCCGCGCGTGTCATTCGCAGCTATCACGCGTACGTTGTCTATGGCGGCTGGCCGGACCAAGGGGGGCTCGATAACTACAGCAAATGGCTCGAATACAGAAGCCCTGTGTTTAATAACGAGAGAATGCTCGACTGGGTGGATTACATCGATACACACTACCTGCCTGTCAAAGATCTCGATTCGCTATATGAGAAGTACGTGAGTCACGGTCCAGCCCGCGGACTGTGGCAAACCGAGATCGGTTTCGAGTACATGGAAGATCCGCACTACTTGCCGCGTTACTACTTCGACTTCGCAGTATGGGCGCTCAAGCGCAATTGGGACGATGCGGACAAGTACGTATCGATGATCTATCACTGGGACGGTCTACAGCCTTTTGTTCTCACGCATCCTGGCCCTCCCAGGCGAACTTACAATCCGTCTGGACGGAGCCTGATCGTCCTTCGGGAAACGCTGAGTGGGCCGCTCTCGACATTCGCGGGGGCGCTGCAATTCAGCGATGGCGCCAGCGGCTATGCGCTTCGGTCGGGCAACGACATCGTGCTTCAGGTGCGCGGCGCGCCCGGCTGGAGAGATGTCACGGTTGCGGGAATCGATCCGTCGACGTCTCCGACTCCGGGTGTGCGGTTGATCGACGCCGTCGGAGGAGTCGTCAGTGCACGCGACGCGGTAGCGTTGACACGGGACGGCGACAGCATGAAGATTCGGTTCAAAATACCCGCTCTGGTGAATGGCGAAAAGGGCAGGCAACCGATGAATGGCGAAAAGGGCAGGCAACCGATGCATTTGAGTTACATCGTCGTACACCGATAGAAGGTTGCGGTGCAGCGAACGCGAGCGTGGTTATACTGCGCTGCTTACCTCCGTTGGGCGACAACGCGAAGCGTTGCACGTTTCATTGGGTAGTTCGCCGACCTCTGGCCATACTCCGTATTGACGAGGTGACGGCCGGCCCAAGCGGGCGTCACCTCGTGAGCATTAGAGGTGCACCGAGTCAAAGTTGGGGAGTCCTGGCCTGTCGAGGGAGTCGCAATGGCCTTCATAACGTTACTTGCGCTATTCCTGACCGTGACCAATCTGATACCCGTCAGTGCGGCCGGGTTTCTGCCGATCGTTTTGTTGTCGTGGCGTTTCTTTGGACGCAGGTATCCGGACTTCATGACACCGCTAACCGCGTTCGCCTTGTTCGCTGGGTTGTCGACGTTGTTCTATGACCCGCAGTCTTTTATCAACTTTGACTTTTATCGACGCGACGGCAACTTTTTCATCTCGTATGCGCCGATCTTCGCAGGTTGCCTCTACACGCACCGCCTGGACTTGAATAGAGTTCTTCGAACATTCTTCGGGTTCGCTGTGGCAGTCAATCTACCGCCTTACTTATATTACATTGGGCAGAACGGTTTGCTGGGCATGTTCGCCAATCAGTTCGACAGCTTTGGCAGTTACTTCATTGCCCGCAACGCGGCCGGCGGATTTTTCGCCATGCTGTTCTGCCTCGGGGTGGCGTGCCGCCTGCAACGACGGAGCAAGCTGTTTCTGGCGTTACTCGGTCTGAATGCGCTGATGCTGTTTTCCACCTACAGCAGAGGCTCTTTGTTGGGTGTCGCCGGGATGCTTGCGTACCTGTATCTGGGCCGTAAGCGCTGGGCGCTGGCTAGCTTGCTTGTCATCCTTGTCACTGCCTCGATTGCTTTTGCCATCTATAACGTCCTTCCGCACGTCGACTATATGGGGTACACATTTGCGTTTCACGACTCGGACCCCAAAGCCGCCAATCTAAGCATTCGCTACGAATGGTTGTGGCCGCGAGCCCTTGCTTACTTCGAGCAAAGCCCCATCGTCGGACTTGGATTTGGATCGTTCGATGATCACATAGGTTCGGTCGCTTCGTACTTCGGCCTGTTCGGCATTCCTTCCGATGTAATCATTGAACACAGCGATTCACACGCCCACAATTCATACCTTAATATCCTGGCGGAACTCGGCATCGTAGGGCTCGCGCTAATGCTGAGCTTCTATTGGAAGCTGATCGCCTGGAGCCAGAGAGGCGCAGCCGTGTCGGCGCTGCGCAATGGCGGCAGGAACTTCGCCGCTTATCGTTTTGTCGAGCTATCTTCGATTTGCCTGCTCGTCATGTCTGCTACCGAACATCGCCTCGTGACGCCATCGAACGTGCTGATCCTTTCGCTCGTGATATCGCTGCTGCTCGCCTGGCGGCTGCCTCCCCCTCCGTTCAGAGCGGCTTCGCCGACACGACAGGATCACACTTGAGCGCATCTGTTTACAGTGATACTCCACGCTAAGCCGAGGTAATGCCCACACGTACACCGGCCCGGCACGCACCTCGTCTCACACTACCCGCACGCCCCCACCTCCCCACACGCGGTACAAAAATCGCAGCCGTCCTTGCGAATCACCGCATTCGCGCCGCACGAAGCGCATTTGCGTCCGAGCATCGTGTGCAGTCCTTGCGTGCCGTTCGGCTGCAGCAAGGTGTCGGCGCTATCCGCTGGATTCGGACGGATGCCGAAATCGGCGGACAGCGCCATGTCGGTTTTCATGTGGCCGCGCGGCAAACGCGCGAGCATCCGCGACGCGACCTGATTGCCCTCGGCGTCGAGAAAGCCGCGTCGATACAGGATTTGCTGGATCGCGAACGCGAGCGCCGCCACTTCGGAATCGTGCCAGCGCGGCGCGCGATGACCGTCGAGACGCTGCACGTCGCCAAGCCGCACCTGTCCGCGATCCCATGACACCTTGCGCATATCCTGCAGATTGCGCGCAACGAAGCCGCCGCGCGCGGCCAGCGACAGCGAACGCATCGTCGCGGTGATCCACTGCTGCGACTCATCGCGCTGACCGGTCGGAATGAAGAACTCGATCGGCCGCTCGATCGTCACGTCCTCGCCGCCGAGCCGCCCCGTCACCTCGATGAAGGACGCCGCGACATACAGCGACTTCTTGCCCGCCTGGGTCAGATACTCGACCTTCTCGATGATCGCCGGCAACTCGCCTCTGGGCCGATGATCGATCGCGATACGCAGCGGGTCCTGATCCATCTCGGCGAGCGTGTCGTCGGCCTGCGCGGGCGTCACGCTCAGCACCGCGCCGAGCGTGTCGTTGGGGCGATAGGTGGCAAGGCCCTTCAGCCCGCTTTTCCATGCATCGAAGTAGAGGCTTTCGAACGCGTCGAACGGATAGTCGGCTGGCACGTTGACGGTCTTCGAGATCGACGTGTCGACGTATGGCTGGACGGCCGCCATCATGTCGAGATGGTCGCGCGCCGACATCTGCAGCGCGCTGACGAAATAGTCGGGTAGCCGGCTCACGTCACCGCCGAGCTCGCGATAGAGCCGGTACGCGTAGTCCTCGACGTCGAACGATTCGCGGCCGCCGTCGGCCATCACTTTCACGCGCGTATAAGTCCACGAGAACGCCGGCTCGATGCCGTTCGACGCGTTGTCGGCGAACGCGAGGCTCACGGTGCCGGTCGGCGCGATCGACAGCAGGTGGCTGTTGCGAATGCCGTCGCGGCGAATCGCCTGCTGAATGTCATCGGGCAGGCGCGACGCGAACGTGCCGGCTTCCAGATAGCGCGCGGCGTCGAACAGCTCGAACGCGCCGCGCTCCTTCGCGAGTTCGACCGATGCGCGATACGCCTCGTCACGCATCAGCCGCGCGACGCGCACCGCGAAATCGCGGCCTTCCTGCGAGTTGTAGCGCAGGCCCATCATTACGAGCGTATCGCCGAGGCCGGTGAAGCCGACGCCGATGCGCCGCTTCGCGCGCGATTCGTCGTATTGCTGCGGCAGCGGCCACAGCGTGACGTCGAGCACGTCATCGAGAAAACGCACCTGCGTGCGGGTGCGCCGCGCGAGGCCGTCCCAGTCGAACGAGGGCTGGCGGCCCTGCAACTGCGCAAACGGATCGACGACGAAGCGCGTCAGATTGAGCGGCCCCAGATTGCAGCAGCCGTACGCGGGCAGCGGCTGCTCGCCGCACGGATTGGTCGCGCGGATCGTTTCGACGGCGCGCAGATTGTTGTCCTCGTTCATCCGCGAGATGAACACGATGCCGGGCTCGGCGACGTCGTACGTCGAGCGCATGATGCGGTCCCAGATCGCGCGCGCCGGGTGTTCGCTGTAGACCCACAGGCCGTCTTCGCGCTGCCGCACGTCGCCGGCCGCGCGCAGCGCCGGCGACGGCTCGGCGCGATGGACCAGTTGCCACGGTTCGTCGTTTTCGACCGCGCGCATGAACTCGTCGGTGACGCTGACCGACACGTTGAAGTTGTTCCAGCGTCCCTTCGAATGCTTGGCCTCGATGAATTCGAGCAGGTCGGGGTGGTTGCAGTCGAGCACCGCCATCTGCGCGCCGCGCCGCGAGCCCGCGCTTTCGACGGTACGGCACGACGCGTCGAACACGTCCATGTAGCTGCACGGACCCGAGGCGGCCGAACTCGTGGTGTGAACGCGCGCGCCCTTCGGCCGGATCGCGGAGAAGTTGTAGCCGACGCCGCCGCCGCGCCGCATCGTTTCGGCCGCCTGTAGCAGCGCCACGTAGATGCCGGGCAAGCCCTGTTCATCGACGCCCTGGATCGAATCGCCAACCGGCTGCACGAAGCAGTTGATCAGCGTCGCGGCGATGCCGCTGCCCGCCGCGCTCATGATGCGGCCCGCGCCGAGCGCGCCGTGGCGCATGTTGTCGACGAACTGTTCCTCGACCGACGCGCGCAACTCGGGCGGCTCGGCCTCGGCGACGCCGCGCGCGACGCGGCGATATACATCGTCGGCCGATTGCTCGTCGCCTTTCGCATACTTTTCGAGCAGCACGTCGAGAGAGAACTGCTGCGGCGGGATCAGCAAAGCGGGAGGAGCGGAGGAGGCGGGAGACGTGGAAGCGGCGTTGGCCGCGCGGGTTTGCGGCGTGTCTTCTGCCATGATCGGCCCTCAAACGGCGTCGCGGCGGACGCGGCGCGGTGGTGGAAGGCGCGCGGCCGGCACCGGATAGCGAGCCGGCGGTCGGGCGGGCGCAACGAGTCCACCTTAACGCATGAGGCGTGGGGCGGCAACCGGCAGCGGGGCCGGCGCGGCGCCGCATCTTGCGATGCCGCAGCCGCCGGGCGCGTGGTCGCTAAGGGCACGTGGGCGGTAGGGAGATCGACCCCGGAACAACGGGTTGAAACCCGCGCTTCGTGCGCGGGACTCAGGAATGTTCCGTGCGTCAGGCCGCTTCAAGCAGCGGTTCGAGGATTTCCGCGCAGATCATCGCGGACGCATTCGACGGCGCCGGGCGCTCGGCCGGCTTGAACACCGGGTCACCGCGCCGGATCTTGCGGCGCGACACCGCGCAGGTGCCGGAAGAATGCGCCGAGCGACGGCGCCAGCGCTGCTCACCGTAGTGGCAGCGGCCCGGCTCGACCCAGCGGATCACCAGCGTCGTGTCGGAGCTCTCGAGAATTTCGATGCGTACGCCATTGCTACCGTCGAGGGGGATGGACTCCAGGGTCATCATCGGCTCCGTATTGTGGAGTGCCGAATTTAGTCCCACGCGCGCCGGATAGCCATTGTGTCACCGTTGAAACACCGTTCCGGAATTAGCAATAATCAGACTTGACATAGCGATTCGCCGAAATGACAGGCGTTGCAAGCATTTTTATGTGATTTTTTAATAATGCATAGTTTTGCAACGCTGTGTTGTCTGTGGCGCGACGAGGACAGTGGCCGGGAAAGAAGCGGCAACGCTTCCTTTAAGATGTCGAATGTCGGGCGGCGAACTGAGCCGTCAGTGTAGCGGGTTTGAATTTTTCAGGTCGGCTCGCGCGCACACCGTTCAACACAAGAGTTCACATGATTCCACGCCCTCCCGCCGTCCCCCCCAACTCTCCCGAAGCGTCGTCCGTTGCCGCCGAGCGCCTGAAAAAGCAGAAGGCCGCATCGGTCGTGCTCTATATCGGTCTCGCGCTGCTCGCATTGTGGGTGGTGCGCGATTTCATCGTGGTGGTGGCGTGGGCCGGGGTCGTCGCGATCGCGCTGTGGCCGCTGCTGCACAAGGTGGCGGGCAGCCACTGGTTCAAGGGGCGCGCGACCTTGCTCGCGACGGTCTTCACGCTGGTGATCGCCGTGCTCGTGCTGCTGCCGGTCGGGCTCGGCATCGGCCAGGCGCTGCGCGAGGCGCACGAGCTGAACGACTGGTTCCGCAGCGCGCAGGAGAACGGCATCGCGCTGCCGGACTTCATCAACCGTCTGCCGTTCGGCGTGCAGCAGATCACTTCCTGGTGGCAGGCCAATCTTGCTCAGCCGCTGCGCGACTCGGCCGCGATGAAAGGCTTGCACAGCAATACGGTGATGACGCTCGGCCGGCATTTCGGCGCGCGCGCCGTGCATGCGGCAATGGTGTTCGCGTTCATGCTGGTCACGCTGTTCGTGATTTTTCAGGCGGGGCCGCGGCTGTCCGGCTCGCTGCTGAAGGCCGCGCGACGCGGTTTCGGCGATAGCGGCGCGGACCTCGTCGCGCATATGGGTACCGCGGTGCGCGGCACCGTGTCGGGGTTGATCGTGGTCGGCGTCGGCGAAGGCCTGTTGCTTGGCGTCGCCTACTTCGTGACCGGGGTGCCGCATGCGGCGCTGCTCGGCTTGGTCACGGCGATCGCCGCGATGCTGCCGTTCTGCGCGCCGATCGTGTTCGGTCTTGCGGCGCTGTGGCTGCTCGTGCAGGGCTCGATGGTCGCGGCGGCCGGGCTGCTGGTATTCGGCGCGGTCGTCGTGTTCGTCGCCGAGCACTTCGTGCGGCCGGTGCTGATCGGCAACTCGACGCGCCTGCCGTTTCTGCTCGTGCTATTCGGCATTCTCGGCGGCGCGGAGACGTTCGGGCTGCTGGGGATTTTCATCGGCCCCGCGTTGATGACGGTGCTGATGGTGCTGTGGACCGATCTCGTGGAGTAGCGCAAGTGTCGAGGGACGCGGGGCTGGGCGGCCGTGCGCCTCGCGTGCCGCGCCGGCTCAAGGGCGCTGATTCGACGGATGCTCCTGCGCCGGCGGCTTCACGCAGCCGAGCGTGTATTTGAGCGCGGCGGGCAACAGCGCGCTCCACACGTCCCACGTGTGGCCGCCGTCGATGATGCGCAACGCCGCCGGATTGCCCGCGAGCCGCAGATGCGTGTACAGCAGCGACGCGTCGGCCTGGATGTCGAGGTCGTCGTCGCCGGATGCGATGAACATCGGCAGGCGATATGCCTGGCTCATGTAGCGGTCCCACTGCGCCGGATAGTTGAGCTCGTGCCACACGCGCGGATCGAACTGGCGCTCGCCGAACACGCCGACCCGCCGTGCCGCCGACGCGCGCGGCGGCTCGCTCGTGTAGATCGCCGGACTGAGCAGCAGCGCGCCCCAAAACATCTCGGGCCGCGTCAGCGCGTAGCGCAGCGCGCCGAAGCCGCCCATCGACACGCCGCCGATCATCCGGCCTCCGCGCTGCGTCGCGACCGCGTAGTGCGTTTCGATCTCGGGCAGCAGATCGTCGAAGAACGCGCTCTCCATCTTTTCCTTGCGGTCGACGTACCAGTCCGTGCCGCCTTGCGGCATCACGATGACGACCGGGGCAATCTCCTTGCGCTCGATCAGCGTGTCCGCGGCGTTCTGCAAATGACCTTGCGTGAGCCAGTCTTTGGCGTCGCCGTTATTGCCGTGCAGCAGGTAGAGCACCGGCAGGCGCGGACCGTCCGCGCGATAGCCGCCCGGCAGGTAGATCGTGTAGTTCAAGTCGCGGCCGAGCGCATCGGAATGGAAGCTGCGGCTCGCGACCGTGCTCGCGAACGCGGGCGCGCCGACGGCGAAGGCAAGCAGTGCGAGGGCGTAACTGAGGAATCGACGCATGTCAGTAGGGAAGGACGGCGGGCGCGGGACTCGCGCGCGGCCGTCATGCTATCAGCATTGGCGCCAGATTTGAGATGGAAAGTGGCGCAGAGAAGGACGGCGCTTTATGCGCGCAAAGTTCTTCGGGCGCCAAGGGTACGTCAAGTGCCCCGAAAATCGCGACGCGTCAGGGACGCGCTCGAAGGGCGCTCGAAGCGTAGCCGAAAAGTTCTTCAGCCCGACGTCCGCAGCCGCCCGTCCACGAGCCGCCTGACGACCCGCTTCAGCGGTTCCACGGCCAACGCGACGGCAAACAGCGCGCCGACCGCGGCCGCATCGGCGAGCAGTCCGAGCGGATAGTTCAGGTAACCATCGGTCGCCGCGTAGAGCACCGAGTCGATCACCAGCGAAATCACCGCGCCGGCAATGAAGCACAGCAAACCCTGACGCCCGATCACGCCGACCCACGGCAGCCGCCGCGCGACCTTCTTCGCCCAGCCGAGCTCGACCAGATTGGCGACGAGCCACGCGATCGCGAGGAAGTTCCCAGCGCGCAGGTAGGACAGGTTCTGCTTGAGGCTCCCGGCAAGTGGCGCATCCAGCAGAACGAGCTTGTAGTACGCGGCGCCCACGACCACCGCGAACGCCAGCACACTGACGAGCCATCCGGATCGATGCGCGCTGGTGCGCTGATACACCGGCTGGCAGCGCGCGAGCACGCCGAGCACGAACATCAGTTGCCACGCGAACGGGTTGAAGTTCCACTGCATGTCGGGCGCGGCGGGAAGGTACTGACTGATCGCCGGTGCGCCGACCCACAGCGCGACGCTGCCGGCGACCAGGAGCCAAGGCTTGCTGCGCGCGAGCGGCAGGATCGCGGGCACCAGCAGCGCGAAGAACGCGTACATCGGCAGCACGGACGCGAGGTACGGCTGGCGGCGTAGCAGCACGATGTCGCGCAGCGCGGCAAGCGGCGTGTCGATCAGGTCGTCGAGATCGGTCGTGGCGAGATTCGGCCCGTCGATGCTGAATGCGGTTAGCACCGCGCTGACCAGCAGCATCAGCCCGGCGGTGACGAGAAACGCGCGATAGATCTCGAACGAGCGGCGCAGGAAGCGGCCGCGCGCGATCGTCTCATTGCGCCGCTCGGCGAGCGTCGCATAGGCGGTGGCGGTCGCGAAGCCGCCGAGGAACACGAATACTTCGGCGGCATCGCACAGCGCGTACGCATGCAGCGTCACGCGCGACAGAATGCTGCCGCCGATGTGATCGACGACGATGATCAGCAGAACCAGTCCGCGGAAAAAGTCGAGCTCGATCATGCGGGAAGATGACTTGGCCATTGTTTGCGTCAAAAGTAGCCCCGTGCGACGGCGCGCTGATCCAGCGCGGCGGGCGTCTCACAAGGCTTTTTAATATGGGATTGGGTGCTGCGGCGGTGAGGTGATCCGTGCTGGCGTCGCCTGTGGCCCATCTCGCCACGCTCGACCGGTATCGCAAGGCGGCCGTGTCAGCGGGCTGTGAAGATGACCTTTGCGGTGACGCCGAGTTCCGTTGCATCGCAGCAAAGGCGCAGATTATATTTCTTTTCATGACAATGACGCAGCGAGGCCGCAGCGGCGGCTGCTGTTTACCTGAAGCGACGTTATGAAAAAAGAGGCAGCAACGCGCAGTGGAGAATTAGCAACATTCTCGATGCTTGGCGCATCCACTCATGGACGGCCAGACTATGTCGTGTGAGGATTTCCGGAAAAGCGCAGCTATTGGAGCAGTCTTCAGAACTGCTGGAAAAGTGACGAGAATAAAGAGCAAAGAGAAAAAAGCGGCCGGATCGAGTTGTCCTATCACTCGAGGTGCAGGGAGATCATCATGAACAAGCAAGTGTTCGCGCTGGCTGTCTCCATTGCTGCGTCTGTCGTTCTTGCCGCACCTGCCGCCGCGCAGACTAGCGTCACACTGTACGGCGTGATCGACGAAGGCATCAACTACACGAACAATGTCGGCCACGGCCATGTTTATGAACTCGCCAGCGGTCTTGCGCAGGGAAGCCGCTGGGGCCTGAAGGGTTCCGAAGATCTCGGCGGCGGCCTGAAGGCGATCTTCCAGCTCGAGAATGGTTTCGATCTGAATTCCGGGCGGCTCGGGCAGGGCGGCCGCCTGTTCGGCCGGCAGGCTTTCGTCGGACTCAGTTCACAGGCGTACGGCACGCTGACGTTCGGCCGGCAATACGACTCGGTCGTCGATTATCTCGCGCAGACCACGGCCAATGGCAATTGGGGCGGCGAGCTGTTCTCGCATCCGTACGACAACGACAACACCGACAACACGTTCCGCCTCGACAACACCGTCAAGTACACGAGCCCGTCGATCTCGGGCTTCCAGTTCGGCGGCACCTACAGCTTCAGCAACGACACGAACTTCGCCAACAATCGCGCCTACAGCTTCGGCGGCCAGTACACGTACGGCGGGCTGCTGGTCGCGGCCGCCTATCTGCAGGCCGACAATCCGGGCAACGGCTCGAACGGGGCGATCACCGCGAACGACGCCGGCTTCGTCGCGACGCGCCTGCGCGTGTTCGGCGGCGGCATCACCTATACGTTCGGACCGGCGACGGCGGGCTTCGTCTATAGCAACTCGAACTACCTGGAGCCGACCGCAAACGGCTATCTCGGCATCGAGCCGCCGGTGCCGCTCGTGCCCGTCACACCGCCGGGCGTGCTGCTGAATTCGCTCAAGTATCAGAACTTCGAGATCAACGGCAAATATCAGATTTCGCCGGTGCTGTTCGTCGGCGCGCAGTACGTGTACACGATGGAAACCTACGACGCATCGAACGGCGGCGTGAAGCCGCGCATCCATACGTTCGGCCTGATGGCCGACTACAACCTGTCCAAGCGCACCGACCTCTATCTGCAGGGCGCCTATCAACAGGTCACCGGCGATTCCACGCTATCGATCCTCGATTACGCATTCATCCCCGGCACGCAGTCGCCGTCGTCGACGTCGAAGCAGGTCGTCGTACGCGCGGCGATCCGGCATAAGTTCTAGTTGGCTGCCCTTCAAACGCAGATCGGCCAGCCTTCGGATTTCGAAGGCTGGCCTTTTTTTCGCCCTCCGACGCGACGCATGTCTATTCAAGTTCCCCTCGCGCCTGCCGATAAGTCGAATGTCAACAAGTCTGAACGCGCCGCGGCGAAGCGGTGATGTGTGTGCGTCGTTGGCGTCCCAATACACGTGCGGTCGTAACGCGGAAATACGGCTCGTAACGTCTGTATCAGAGTGTGTGGGGCAGGCGTTTTTATTAAACGACACTTTAGAATTCCGCGAGAAATTTGATCGGCAAGCAGGCAGGAAATGAGCGCCGTACGAGGCGGCTTCGCCGTGCCGTCGGGAAGGCCGCGCGGCCGAAGATCGCGCACCTCGTCCGCGGCATCTGGCTATCCGGCTTGCGCATTCATACAGCAGGAGTCGAACAGGATGAGAAAGCGTTTCGACAGAACGTTATTGGCCAGTCTCGCCGGCGCGTGGGTCGCGCTGGCCGTCAGCGGTTGTGCGAACGTCGGGCAACCCAATGCGCAGAACGGTGCGGCAACCAGCGCCAACGCGGCGTCCGGCGTGCCGGCGGCGAATGCGACGGGAGCGGCGTCTGGCGACCCGGCGGCAGCCGCGCCGCTGTCGATCGACGCCAGCGATAACGCGCCGCTGAAAAAGGCGCCGCCCCTCGTGTATCGGGTCAGGCGCGGCGACACGCTCGCGCGGGTTGCGCAGCATCATCACATCAGCGTCAAGCAGTTGCAGGCATGGAACGGGTTGAAGGCGTCGGCGCGGCTGAAGCCGGGGCAGGTACTGCACGTTGCGTCGCCGGAAACGGTGCGCGCGGCGAAGGCGGCGGCGCAATCCGCGGCGCAGCGTGCGTCACAAGCGACAGCGCAAACCTCGGCGCAAGCTTCGACACAGTCCGCCGCGCCGGCGCCGGATGCCACCGCAGTCCGCGAAGTCACGCAGGAAACCCGCCGGCACGCGAGCAGCGTGACGCTCGCGTGGCCTGCCGCGGGCAGCGTCGTCGAAGCGTTCCAGCCCGGCGAAACACGCGGCATCGAAATTGGCGGCAACGCGGGCGATCCGGTGCGAGCCGCCGCCGACGGCAAGGTGATGTACGCGGGCACCGGACTGAACAGCTACGGCAGTCTGATCATCGTTCAGCACAACAAGGATTTTCTGACCGCGTATTCGCACAACCGCAAGCTGATGGTCAAGATGGGCGACATCGTCCGCAAGGGACAGCAGATCGCGGAGATGGGCGACGAGAACAACTCGCGTGTGTCGGTGGGGTTCGAAGTGCGGCGCGACGGCAAGCCGGTCGATCCGCTGCCTTATCTGCCGCAGGGGCGCGGCTGAGCTTCCACGTTCCCGGAAATGCTCACCTCGAATTTATTCAGCTAAACCAGGTAATTTGATCGACCGCGCATTCCGGCGGTCGACGAATCGTTGCAAAAGTACCTTCACGTAAGAGCATTCCGCTCGATCTGCGCAAGAATACCGACGATCAACCATGCGGCCTCGACCCGCAGCCGTTTATGAACGGTGAGGCAATGCAGGAGCCGGCAGGCAGCGCACGCGCCGCCGCCGTGCCTGGTGTGAATCGCCGTTACGTCGTTTGCACTCCGCGCAGCAGCCGCGATACCTCGCCGTGGTAATGCAGGATCGCGGGATCGGCCTGCAAGAGCGGCAGATAACGCGGCAGGAAGTGATTGTGCGGTTGATCGGGCGAGAACAGGCCGACCACGGCCTCGGCGGTCGCGAGACGGTCGCCGGCCTCGGCTTCCGCGTCGTCGAGAACTTCGTCGACGCTCGCGATCACCGTCGACAGCGGCGTCAGCCAACGAAACCCCGAGCCGTTGATCAGCACCTGCAGGAACGCCGCCGGCGTTACCGGGCCGAATTCCTTTTCGTACGCGGCGCGTTCGTGATCGAGAATCGCCTTGTGCAGCGCAAGCAATGGTCGGCGAATGTCCGTGAGGAATTGAATGCATTGCGGGTCGTTCATCGGCGGCTCCAGCGGCTGAGGTGATTCGACGGAATCGTGCGTCGCAACACCACTCAGTGCGATGCAGCGGGTCGCGCGATCACGCTAACGGATCGATTCGTCGATGGTAACGCATCGCTCCAGCCGACACATGCGATCCACCGCGCACAGCATGCGACGTGCCGCCTGACACCGCCAAAGCGAACTTCTTTCGACACGACTACAATCGGCCGGTTTTCTTGCGACACCCGCTCGCTCACAGGCCGCATTTCATGGCTTATTAGCGCGACGCGCCGAACAAAGCCGGTGCATGTGCGCGGTCTGGTGCGGTGTCGCGATCTAAACCGCGCGACCACAACAACATCCCCATCCGGAGCCGCTCATGACAACGCTCAATATCAACGGCGAAACCCATACCGTCGATGCCCCGCCAGACATGCCCCTGCTGTGGGTGCTGCGTGATCTCGTCGGGCTGACCGGCACCAAGTTCGGCTGCGGCATCGCGCAATGCGGCGCATGCACCGTGCATCTCGATGGCGTCGCGGTGCGTTCGTGCGTGTTCCCGGCGGCGGCGGTCGGCGACCGCAAGATCGTCACGATCGAAGCGCTCGGCGCCACGCCCACGGGCCAGAAAGTGCAGCAGGCCTGGCGTGAGCTCGACGTCGTGCAATGCGGCTACTGTCAGTCGGGGCAGGTGATGTCGGCGGCGTCGCTGCTCGCGCGCAATCCCAATCCGAGCGACGCCGACATCGACGCCGCGATGGCGGGCAACATCTGCCGCTGCGGAACCTATCACCGCGTGCGCGCGGCGATCAAGCACGCCGCGAAGGGGGCCTGACATGTCCCAGGGGTTGCTCGATGCACAGAACGGCGCGCAGCCGGCTGACACCGACACGCGGCATGCACGCGGCATCTCGCGGCGCGGCTTCCTCAAATTCGGCGTGACGGTCGGCGCCGCGGCCGGCGGCGGTCTGCTGCTCGGCTTCAGCATGCCGGCCGCGAGCCAGGATCAGAAGGCGGGCAAGAGCGTGATCGGCGGCGATGCGAACGAGGCGCCGCAAAGCGGCGTGTTCGCGCCGAACGCGTTCATCCAGATCGACAACGCCGGCAAGGTAACGCTCGTGATACCGAAGGTCGAGATGGGCCAAGGCGTCTATACGTCGATTCCGATGCTGATCGCCGAGGAACTCGAAGTGCCGCTCGGCACGGTCACGCTCGATCACGCGCCGCCCAACGAAAAGCTCTTCATGGACCCGCTGCTCGGCGGCCAGTTGACCGGCGGCTCGACGTCGATCCGCTTCGCGTGGGAGCCGATGCGCCGCGCGGGCGCGACTGCGCGCGTGATGCTGATCAACGCGGCCGCGCAGCAGTGGCAGGTCGATCCGGCGAGTTGTCATGCGCAGGCCGGTCAGGTGATCCACCCGGCCAGTAATCGCAGCGCGAGCTATGGTCAGCTCGCGCAGGCCGCCTCCGCGCTGCCCGCGCCGCAGAACGTGCCGTTGAAAGACCCGAAGGACTTCAAGCTGATCGGCACGCCGGCGAAGCGTCTCGATTCGCCGGAGAAAGTCGACGGTACCGCGCAGTTCGGCCTCGACGTGCGCTTGCCCGACATGGTTTACGCGGCGATCGCGAACTGTCCGGTGTTCGGCGGCACGCTCGCGAGCGTCGACGATACGCATGCGAAGACGATCCCCGGCGTACGCGAGGTCATCAAGCTCGACAACGCGGTCGCGGTGATCGGCGCTCACACGTGGGCCGCGAAGCGCGGCCTGCAGGCGCTCGACATCAAGTGGAACGAGGGCGCGGGCGCGCAGTTATCGATGAAGCGCATCGTCGACGATCTCGCGGCGGCCTCGCAACATGGCGGCGCGGTGGCGCGCAAGGACGGCGACGTCGGCCGCGCGTTCGGCGATGCGAAGTCGCGCGTCGACGCGGTCTACCAGCAGCCGTTCCTCGCGCACGCGACGATGGAGCCGGTCAACGCCACGGTCCACGTGCGCGGCGACGCCTGCGAAATCTGGCTCGGCTCGCAGGTGCCGACGCGTGTCGTCGATGCGGCGGTCGCGGTCACGGGCTTGCCCCGCCGACAAGATCATCGTGCACAACCATCTGATCGGCGGCGGCTTCGGACGGCGGCTCGAAACCGACATGGTCACGCAGGCCGTGAAGGTCGGCAAACAGGTGTCGACGCCGGTCAAGGTGCTGTGGACGCGCGAGGAGGACATCCAGCACGACATGTACCGACCGTACTACTACGACACGATCTCGGCCGGGCTCGACGGGAACGGCAAGCCGATAGCGTGGCAGCATCGCATCGCCGGGTCGTCGATCATGGCGCGCTTCGCGCCGCCCGCGTTCAAGAACGGGCTCGACCCCGACGCGGTGGAGGTCGCCGCCGATCTGCCGTACGACCTGCCGAACCAGCTGGTCGACTACGTGCGCGTGGAGCCGCACGCGGTGCCCACCGCGTTCTGGCGCGGCGTCGGGCCGACGCGCGGCACGTTCGTCGTCGAGAGTTTCATCGACGAACTCGCCGCGCACGCGAAGATCGATCCGGTGCAGTACCGGCGCGATCTGCTCGGCAAATCGCCGCGCGCGTTGAACGTACTCAACCTGGCCGCGCAAGCGGGCAACTGGGGCAGCGCGCTGCCCAAGGGGCAAGGGCGCGGCATCTCGGTGATGCACGCGTTCGGCAGCTTCTTCGCGATCGTCGTCGAGGTCGCGGTCGAGCAGGGCGAAGTGACGGTCAAGCGCGTCAACTGCGCGGTCGATTGCGGGATGTTCGTCAACCCGAACACGATCGAAGCGCAGGTGCAGGGCGGCATCATCTTCGGCATCACGGCGGCGCTTTATAGCGAGATCACGATCAAGGACGGTCGGGTCGAGCAGAACAACTTCACCGACTACCGGATGCTGCGCATCAACCAGACGCCGCCGATCGACGTGCATATCGTGAAGAGCGGCGAGGCGCCCGGCGGCATCGGCGAACCCGGCACCGCGGCGCTCGCGCCCGCGCTGACCAACGCGATCTATGCGGCCACCGGCACGCGGCTGCGGCAATTGCCGGTTGGCCGCCAACTGCACAGCGCCTGACGCGAAAGGAGCCCGACATGAAAAAAATGCTGAAGGGTCTTGGCGCGGCGCTATGCGTCGCATTGCCGTTTATCGCCCAGGCACCTGCTGATGCCGCAACTCCGGCAGCCACCGGCGCAGCCGATCAAACGCTCGTGCAACGCGGCGCTTACCTCGCTCAACTCGGCGATTGCGCCGCCTGCCACACCGCGCCGAAAGGCAAGCCGTTCGCCGGCGGCCTGCCGATGAACACCCCGATGGGCCGCATCTACGTGACCAATATCACGCCCGACTCACAGACCGGCATCGGCGGCTACACTGAAGCCGCCTTCGCGCGGGCGCTGCGTGAGGGCGTCGCGAAAGACGGCCACAACCTGTATCCGGCGATGCCGTATCCGTCCTACGCGAAGGTCGACGACGACGACGTGAAGGCACTGTACGCGTTCTTCATGCACGGCGTCGCGCCGGTGCAGCAGGCGAATCGCGAGTCCGACATCAAGTGGCCGTTGAACATGCGCTGGCCGCTGATGTTCTGGAACATGGCGTTTCTCGAGAAGGGTGCGTATCGCGACAAGCCAGGCAAGGACGTCGCGTGGAATCGCGGCGCCTATCTGGTGCAAGGGCTCGGACATTGCGGGTCGTGTCACACGCCGCGCGGTGTTGCGTTCCAGGAAAGTGCGCTCGACGAAAGCGGCAGCGCATTCCTGAGCGGCGCGCTGCTCGACGGCTGGTTCGCGTCGAACCTCACGGGCGAGCACAACACCGGGCTCGGCCGCTGGAGCGACGAGGATCTGCGCACGTTCCTGAAGACCGGCGCGAATCGCCATGCATCGGCGTTCGGCGCGATGACGAGCGTGATCAACAACAGCACGCAAGCAATGAGCGATCAGGACGTCGCGGCAGTCTCGACGTATCTGAAGTCGCTGCCGCCGGCCGGCGGCACCGGCGCGGCGGCCTATACGTACGATCCGCAGGCGACGAAGGTGTCGCTCGATCGCCCCGCGAACGATGCTGGCGCACGCGTCTATACGGCGTATTGCATGCATTGCCATGGCGTCGACGGGCACGGTTTCGCGCCGATGCTCGCGCCACTCGCCGGCAATCCGAACGTGCTCGCGAAGGACGCGTCGTCGCTGATCAACGTCACGTTGAACGGCACCGGCGATCTCGTGATCGACGGCGTGCCGTCGCCGTTTCCGATGCCCGGCTTCGCCGCGGTGCTCGACGATCAGCAGATCGCCGACGTGCTGAGCTTCGTGCGGGCTGGCTGGAACAACGGCGCGCCGGCGGTCGGTGCGGCGGAGGTGGCGAAGTTGCGGCAGTCGACGCAGGCGGGGCGTTGATCGGTCGCTAAGTGCGGCGCAGAAGCGCGCTTGCCGACCTCGCGCCGTTTCAGGTTGTGGGCCAACCGACGGCAGCTATCATAATGGGGCGGCCACACCGCGCCTTCGTCGATGGACTCGCCGTCGGCCAATGCCGACATTTGCATCACGACCGATACAGGCGCATTGGTCCTATGGGAGTCCCCGTCGTGTTCGAACGGCTCTCAGAATTGGCCACGACCTTCGTTCGCCGTGCGGCGTCGAAGTCTCTGCGCGAAGCTCATGGACTTCCGACATGACCCTACCCAGTCAAGCCCGGAACGTGTCGGTCACACCGTCGGCTTCTCGCTTGTCGACGCTCAGTCACATACAGATCGCGTCGCTGTGGTTTGCGCTCTTTACCCAATGGATGACGGTCGTTCCGGTGCTCGTGCCGGCACAAGTCGCCGATATGCTCGGACGCGATGCCGCGTTGAAGGAAGGCGTGGCCGGCTCCGTCATTGCGTCCGGCGCATTCATTGCGATGATCGTGGCGCCGCTGGCCGGCGCGCTTTCAGATCGCTGCTCTGCAAAACATGGACGTCGGCGACCGTTTCTCGTCACCGGCGTGTTCGGCATTGCGGTTGCACTGGTATGGCTTGGCTCATTCAACGGCGGGGGGAGCGTAGGGATGTATACACTCGCGTTCCTGCATCTCCAGTTCTGGTGGAACTGGGCGGCGGGGCCGTACGCCGGGCTGGTGCCCGATGTCGTGCCAAAACAGGAAACCAACCGCGCGAGCGCGTGGCTCAACGTGATGACCGTGCTCGGCACGATCATTGGCAACGTGGTGCTCGTTGTCCTCTATTCGCCGGGCCACCTGTATCCTACGGTTGCCGCGTTCATTGCGATCATGTTGCTCTGCCTTTGGCTGACGATTCGCGGCTCGCGCGAGCCGACACCTGTCAGATCCCGAGAACGGTTCGAGCTCGTCAAGTTCATGCGCTCGTTCTATCTCGATCCACGTCTGCACCGAAACTTTTACTGGGTGCTGGTAACCCGTCTGTTCGGCAACATGGGAATCTGGTCGATCTTCACCTTCATGTTGTACTACCTGCAGGACGTGATCGGCATTCGTCATCCGACCAGTCTCCTGAATGGGCTGCTTGGCGTCGGCGTGGTGCTTGCGATCCCGGCCAGCCTGCTGGGCGCACGGCTCGCCGACCGGCACGGCGTCGTTCCCGTCGTCCGCCTGACCAGCTGGATCATGGCCGGAGCTGCGATCGGCTTTGTCCTGCTGGCGTTGCATCCAAACCTGTTGCTGGTGGTAACAGTCGGGCTGGTTTTCTGCGCCGCTTACGGAACCTATCAAGCCGTCGACTGGGCACTCGCGCTGCAAGTGTTGCCAGACGATGCGTCCAGCGGCAAGGACATGGGCATCTGGCAAGTGTCGATGGTGCTACCGCAGATCCTCGGCCCTGCCGTCACCGGGTGGATGCTGTCATGGGTCAAGGCGTTTGCCGGTGCCGGACCCGCCTATGTCGTCGCGTTCGTCGTCGCAGCGGGGTGGTTCGTGCTCGCGGCGTGGTTCGTCTCGCGCATCAAGATTGCTTCCCGGCAGCACGTATCCATGACTTGAACTACAGACCGCGAATCACCTCACCTCACCGATGCTGTCCCACCTTCTGCCGCTTTTCGAGCACGCGAGCATACCAGGTCAGCGGAAAACACATCGCGAAGTAGATCATCGCGACCATGCCGTAGATCGGAAACGGCCGGAACGCGGCATTCGTGATCATCGTGCCGGTCTTCGTCAGTTCGGCGAAGCCGATGATCGACGCGAGCGCGGTGCTCTTGACCACCTGCACGAGAAAACCGACGCTCGGCGCGACCGCGATCTTCAGCGCCTGCGGCCACACGATATAGCGCAACTGCTGGCCGAACGTCATACCGAGGCTCGCACCCGCGGCCCACTGACCGCGCGGCACCGCTTCGACGCAGCCGCGCCAGATGTCGACCAGATACGCGCTCGTATAGAGCGTCAGCGTGACGGTCGCGGCGGCCCACGGCGACACGTCGATGCCGATGAGCGGCAAGCCGAAGAACGCGAGAAAAAGCTGCATCAGGAGCGGCGTGCCCTGAAACACCTCGACGTACAGCACGACGATGCGGCGCAGCCACGCGATCGGTGACACGCGCATCGCGAGCAGCACGAGCCCGACGATCCCGCCGCCGACGAACGCGATCAGCGACAGCAGCACGGTCCAGCGCGCGGCGAGCAGCAGGTTGCGGGCGATGTCCCACAGCGTGAATTCGACCATGATCAGCGCTCCGTCGGCAGGGTGCGCGCGCCGCGCCACATCAGGCGGCTGCGCCAGTTGCGCGGCAAGCCGTCGTTGCCGCTACTGCTGTTGTGACCACGTGTCGCGCGGCCCGCGAACAGCCCGCGGCCGAAGCGGTTCAACAGCTGCCGCAACGCGATCGACATCAGCAGATAGGTCGCCGTGATGATCAGGTAGCTCTCGAACGAGCGGAAGTTGCGCGACTGGATGAAGTTCGCCGC